>NZ_CP195092.1:1702500-4147955 GCF_051175575.1 Pseudodesulfovibrio sp. lm2024 | reverse complement strand
AGGATGTCGCCGATTATAACCAGTTGTAATTTAAGTATTTAAAAAAACGAATTTCGAGTCTAAACAAACTCCCGAAATTTATTTGATTCTATACCCCAAAATGGCCCCAAAGCCAAGCTTTTCCGCCGATTTTTCCCTTATTTTGAGCACGGAAAAGGCGCTTTTCGAAACCATGGACAGCGCCTGTTGAAAACATGCGGAAAACACGGAGTTTTCCTCTGTCCGGCGAGTTATGCACAGACTCGGCCCGGCCCGGGCAAGATGCTGGTTTTCCTTCCGGCGAATTTGGATTACAAGGGGTGGACTTTACGAATGGAACAACACCCCCGCGCGGGCCGCACCCCCGGGGGCGAAGGCAGGATAGTAATGGCAGAATTCAAAGTGAACAAGACGGTCAGGGAGATCAACGAACGCATCCGCCAGGGCAAGGCCGTGGTGGTCAATGCCGAGGAGATGATCGAGATCGTCAGGAAGGAAGGCAAGGTCAAGGCCGCCCAGGAAGTGGACGTGGTCACCACCGGCACCTTCTCCCCCATGTGCTCCTCCGGGCTGCTCTTCAACATCGGTCAGCAGCCGCCGGTCATGAAGGTCTCGAAGCTGTGGCTGAACAACGTGCCCTGCTACAGCGGCATCGCGGCCGTGGACGCCTATCTGGGCGCCACGGAGCCGTCCGACGACGATCCGCTGAACAAGGTCCACCCCGGCCGCTTCGCCTACGGCGGGGCCCACGTCATGGAGGACCTGCTGCGCGGTAAGGCCGTGCACCTGCGGGCCGAGGCCTACGGCACGGACTGCTATCCCCGGCGTGAGCTGGACAAGGACGTCACCCTGGCCGATCTGCCCAACGCGGTCATGCTCAACCCGCGCAACTGCTACCAGAACTACAACGCGGCCGTGAACCTGACCAACCGGACCATCTACACGTACATGGGCCCGCTCAAGGCCAACGGGTCCAACGTCAACTACGCCACCTCGGGCGCGCTCTCCCCGCTGTTCAACGATCCGTACTTCCGGACCATCGGCATGGGCACGCGCATCTTCCTGGGCGGCGGCGTGGGCTACGTCATCGGCGAGGGCACCCAGCACGTGAGCAAGCCCCAGCGCAACGAGCGAGGCATCCCGGAGAGCGGCTCCGGCACGCTCATGCTCAAGGGCGATTTCAAGAAGATGAACGCCCGCTACGTGCGCGCCCAGTCGATCATCGGCTACGGCGTGTCCCTGGCGCTCGGCGTGGGCATCCCCATCCCCATGCTCAACGAGGAAATGGCCTGGTTCACCGGGGTGTCCAACGAGGACATCTCCATGCCGGTCAAGGACTACGGCTACGACTACCCCAACGGCATCCCCCGCGAGGTCACCCGCGTGTCCTTCGCCGAGCTGCGCACCGGCCACATAACGGTCAATGAAAAGAAGACCGCCACCGTGCCCGTGACCTCCCATTCCATGTCCCTGGAAGTGGCCGACAAGCTCAAGGAATGGATCCTCAAGGGCGACTTCCTGCTGACCGAAAAGCAGGACGACATCCCGAGCTTCTAGCCCGTATCGACATATGTATGAAAGCGGCCTACCGAAAACATCCGGCAGGCCGCTTTGTTTTGTTTCACTTATCGGCAGCGAGAATACGCCACGCTTTCTTCATCTCGCTCGGCGAGGGTCGCTGCAGGTCCTGACATAGTGGTCGTGAGACCAGAAGCGGACGAAGCCCAGGTCCCGGTCGTGCAGGCCGCCCGCGAAGCCGATGGGCAGGCACGGGTTGGTGTCCTCCATGATGCCGCCGAACGGATCGTACAGCACTTCCTTATAACGCTGACCAACGCACATACAAACAAGCGAAGAAAAAAAGCCACCTGGCTAACATATGGAGCGGTGACGATAAACGCTGCCCCTTAGAATACGCCAGCCGGACTGGACAAAGCAGTCCGGCCGGGTTTGTTAGCTTACGGTAAGGATTGAGAGAACCAACACGATGCTCAGTGCTTCGTTAGCGGTTATCTGTCTGACATTGAAGACTTTCGAAATAAACCGCTCCCAGAATGACATAATCAACCACACACTGAGAATTGCACCCATTGTGAATATTACCAGCATGAGTCCTACGCCCATGAAGGCGTTATAATCAAAGAGCGCATCGATAAGCATATCAGGTTCATTTTTATATGACAAAAGCGTCACTGTGACTTGAAATATAAACCAAATAACAAACAACACTATGTTGTATGCAGGAGTAATCTTCTTTTTTGCATCCATGTCTTACCTTGCCATTTTTTTCTGATTCCACTCAGAATCCTCATCGTAATAATCGGATATCCCGTCGCTGTCAGAGTCTGTGGCCATTGGGTCCGCATCCAAGCCTTTGCCGTTTAGAAATCGGTTCAAATCTCGTAGAAACTTGTTATCCGGTTTTTTTTCAGCGGCCTTTTTACTAGTCATCTTAATTCCCAGACGGATGACCGGACTAGCGGCTTTACCCATCAACCCCAACGGATCAACCCCATTCACCGGGTCATCCAGGCAGTACCCATACCAATCCGGGTCCCCGCCCTTGTCGCCCAGTGGGTCCGACGCGGTCCATCGGCCGGTCCTGACGTCATAGTCGCGCCAGCCGAAGCGGACGAAGCCCAGGTCCCGATCGTGCAGGCCGCCCGCGAAGCCGATGGGCAGGCGCAGGTCCGGGTTGGTGTCCTCGATGATGCCGCCGAACGGGTCGTACAGCACTTCCTTTATCACGTTGTCGTCTACGTCGGCAACCACGCGCAGGGAACCGACCTGATCGTAGAAGAGTCCGGCCACGGTCCCGTCGTCGCGGCGCATGGCGAAGGGCGTGCGCTCGCCGTCGCGGTAGGCGAATTCGTATTGGTGCCGCCCGTCGTGAAACGCGGCCAGGCGCACGAAGTCGAGCCACTGGTAGGCCTCCACGAATTGGCCGTTCCTGTACTTGGCCACGCGCTGCCCGTCCTCGTCGTGGGCAAAGGTGAAGGCCTTGTCGCGGTCCTCCTCTTCGGCCTTGAGCAGCCGATAGTCCGGGCTGTACTCGTACAAAG
Source organism: Pseudodesulfovibrio sp. lm2024 (assembly GCF_051175575.1). Taxonomy (NCBI): domain Bacteria; kingdom Pseudomonadati; phylum Thermodesulfobacteriota; class Desulfovibrionia; order Desulfovibrionales; family Desulfovibrionaceae; genus Pseudodesulfovibrio; species Pseudodesulfovibrio sp. lm2024. The sequence goes on along the minus strand of NZ_CP195092.1, from coordinate 4,144,914 downwards.
TATACACGCCCTTGTCCGACCAGATGGACCGGAAACCGCGCTCGTCGTGCGAATACTGCCCGCCCCCGGCACGCATCAGCCGGTTGTCCGGGGTGTACTGGTAGTCGCGATAATTCGCCCCGGCCGTGGCGGGCAGGTAATCCCGCACCCGACGGCCTTCACGGTCGTACCAGCACTGGCAGATCAGCCGTCCGTCCAGCTTGGCCTCGGCCAGCCGCCCGCCGGAGTCATACGCATAGGTCCAGGTTGACTTGCGCCCTCGGACCGTCTCGGTTTTCTCCACAATGCGCCCGTCCGGGCCGCGCCTCACATCACAGAGATATGGTGCTGCCATGGCAACCTCCTGGTTTCGCCCCCGAGGTCCACCCCCGGGAATCCAAACCAGCATACCCCCGATTTTCGCCAACACCCTGTTTTGTCGAAGAATGACGCCCAAAAGCACCCGATAAGCATAAAAAAGCAACTTGACAGGGGGAAGGAATGCCTCCGGCGGCCAGGGGGGAAACTTTTGAAAAAGTTTCCCCCCTGGACCTCGCTTCCAAACTTTTTGTGTGCCTTCGGCAGGACCGCGGGAAAGTTGAATTCCGAGGGCTGTTCCACAATAAGGAACAGCCCTTCTTTTTTGTATTGTCTACATAACATGTTCGAATTGTCCCAATTCCAAAAATATAATGTTCACCACGCGAAGCGGCATAAAAAGTTTAGAAAAGGATGGGGATGGGGAGTCCGGGGGGAAGGGGAAGGAAAAGCCCTTTTCAAAGGGTTTTCCTTCCCCTTCCCCCCGGCCGCCGGAGGCAAAAAAAGGTCTCGTCAGCGCAAGCTGACGAGACCTTTTAATGGCTATCCGCCGCGCGGTTAGGCGACGTGCTTGGCGCCGGCTTCGATGGCCTTGGTGTTGGCCGGGATGAGCTTGTGGTAGCGCGGGGAGATGACGTTTTCGAGCGAGCCGATGACGGCATCCAGCGGGATGATCCCGGAGGCCTGGACGAAGGCGCCGATGGCGACCATGTTGGCCATGCGGGTGTTGCCCAGTTCGTCGGCGATCTCGTTGCAGGGCACGCCGTAGCATTTGAGGCGGTCCGTGTCGGCCAGCTCCATGTCGATGAGCGAGGAGTTGACGATGTGGATGCCGCCGTCCACGACGCGCGGCTGGAACTTGTCCAGCGACGGGCGGTTCATGGCGATGAGGGATTTGGGCCGGTGGATGATGGGCGAGCCGATGTCCTCTTCGGAGAGCACGACCGTGCAGTTGGCGGTGCCGCCGCGCATCTCCGGGCCGTAGACCGGGATGTAGGTGACGTTGAGGCCGTCCTTCATGCCCGCGTAGGCCAGCAGGTTGCCGATGAGCATAACGCCCTGGCCGCCGAAGCCCGCGATGATGGAATCCATGTAGCGCATCAGCAGACACCTCCTTCCTCGGACACATCCTTGTAGATGCCGAGCGGGAAGTACGGAATCATCTCGTCCTTGATGCGTTCGTTGGCTTTGAGCGGGGTCATTTTCCAGTTGGTCGGGCAGCCTGAGAGCAGCTCGACGAAGCCGAAGCCGGTTCCGTTGACCTGGAATTCGAAGGCCTTTTTCAGGTATTTCTTGGCCTTCTTGATGTTGGCCACGGAGTCCAGGGAACCGCGCGCGGCAAAGGCGGTGCCGCCCAGGGAGGCGATGATCTCGGTCATGCGGATGGGCGCGCCCTCGTGGGTCACGCAGCGCCCGGCCGGGGTGGTCGTGGTGATCTGGCCGAGCATGGTGGTCGGGGCCATCTGGCCGCCGGTCATGCCGTAGACCGTGTTGTTGACGAAGACCACGCACATCTTCTCGCCGCGATTGGCGGCGTGCATGATCTCGGCCATGCCGATGGAGGCCAGGTCGCCGTCGCCCTGGTAGGTGAAGACGAACTTTTCGGGCCGGGCGCGCTTGACGCCGGTGGCCACCGCCGGGGCGCGGCCGTGGGGGGCCTCCACCGCGTCCACGTTGAGGTAGTTGTAGAGGAAGACCGAGCAGCCGATGGAGGTGACCATGAGGGTATTTTCGGCCAGGTTCATCTCGTCGAGCAGCTCGCCGATGAGCCGGTGGGCGATGCCGTGATGGCAGCCCGGGCAGTAATGGGTGGGCCGGTCGATGACGGAATCGGGCCTGTCAAAGACCAGCTTTTCGTTCATTTCGGACATTTATTTACCCTCCAGGCATTTGAGGATCGGCTCCTCGAGCTCGTCCGGGGTGGGCAGGTTGCCGGGGTAGATGGGGTAGAAGTCGGAGTCGGCCACGGTCCGGATGGCCAGGCGCACGTCGTCGAGCATCTGTCCCAGGTTGTGTTCGATGGTCAGGAACCGCTTGCCCTGCTCGGCCAGCGCCTTGAGTTCGTCGGACGGGAACGGGTACAGGGTGATGGGTCGGAACAGGCCGACCTTTTTGCCTTCCTTGCGGAACTTGCGCACCGCGGACTTGGCGATGCGACCGATGGAACCGTAGGCGCAGATGATCAGGTCCGCGTCCTCGGTCTCGAACTGTTCGGCCTCGGTCAACTCCTTCCAGGAATCGTACTTGGCCTGGAGATGCTTGTTCTGTTCGGCCAGGGCCCCTTCCTCGAGGAACAGGGACTTGATCAGACGCTTTTCGCGGCCGCCGGTGCGTCCGGTGATGGCCCAGTCGCGGCCCGCTTCCTCGTCGATGTTCTCGGGTTCCCAGGGGGTGATGGGCTCCTTCATCTGGCCGAGGATGGCGTCGCCGAGGATGAGCACCGGGGTGCGGTGCTTGAAGGCGATGTCAAAGGCCTTGATGGTCAGGTCGTAGGCTTCCTGGACCGTGCCGGGTCCGAGGGTGAAATGGCGGTAATCGCCGTGTCCGCCGCCCCGGGTGGACTGGTAGTAGTCGCCCTGCGCCGGGCCGATGTCTCCCAGGCCCGGGCCGCCCCGGTTCATGTTCACGACAACCGCCGGGACCTCGGAGCCGGCCATGTAGGAGATGGCCTCCTGCTTGAGCGCGATGCCGGGCGAGGAGCTGGAGGTCATGGCCCGGACGCCTGCCGCGCCCGCGCCGAGCAGCATGTTGGCCGCGGCCACCTCGGACTCGGCCTGGACGAAGTCGCCGCCGGCCTTGATGATCTCGGAGGACATGAATTCGGGTATGTCGTTCTGGGGGGTGATCGGATAGCCGAAGAAGCACTTGCACTTGGCGGCCAATGCGCCGCGTGCGATGGCTTCGTTCCCCTTGACGAAAATGCGTTCGTTGGTCTTGCTCATGCTACTTCCCCTCTTTGGTCTTTGGGGTCCTGTACACTTTGATCGCCACGTCCGGGCAGATCTGGGCGCAGGATGCGCAGCCGGTACATTTGTCCTTGTCGGCCTCGGGCACCTCGGCGACCTTGTAGCCGCTGACGTTGAACCGGTCAGACTGGACGATGATGTCTACGGGGCAGACGGTGGTACAGAGCAGGCACCCCTTGCACCGATCTTCCCGGACCTCGATTCGAGACATGAATTTCTCCAGTTCTGTTTGTGATAATGAAATGTTGTCGCGTTTACAGGATGAGCATCGCGTCTCCGTAGGAGAAGAATCGGAAATTGTTTTCCAGGGCGAACGCGTATGCTTCCAGAATAGTTTTTCTGCCAGCAAGAGCCGAGATCATAATGATGAGCGACGATTCTGGCAAATGGAAGTTCGTCAGAATACCGTCGACCACCCGGAAAGTATAGCCCGGGGATATGAAGATGTCGGTTTCTCCACGGAATTGACGCACGGAACCGGCCTCGCGGACCATGCCTTCCAGGGTGCGGGCGCTGGTGGTGCCCACGGCGATGACCGGCCGCCCTTCCGCCTTGGCCTTGCGGACCGCCTCGGCGGTCTCCTCGCTCACCTCGATGTACTCGGCGTGCATGCGGTGGTCGCGGATGTCCGGGCAGCGAACCGGACTGAAGGTCCCGTAGCCCACGTACAGGGTCACCTCGGCCCACTGTATGCCCTTGGCCCTGATCCGCTCGCGCAGCTCGGGAGTGAAGTGCAGCCCCGCCGTGGGCGCGGCCACGGACCCGGTCTTGTCCGTGTTCGAGTAGGTGGTCTGGTACCGCTCCCGGTCCGCCTCGCCGTCCGGGCGCTTGATGTACGGCGGCAGGGGCAGGTGGCCGTGGGCGTTGAACAGAGCCGTCAGGTCGCCCTTCCAGCGCAGGGTGACCTGCCAGCGGCCGAACTCGCCCGGTTCTTCGGCGGTCAGGGAAAAGTCGTCGGCAAAGGTCACCACCGTGCCGGTCCTGGGGCCCTTGGAGGCGCGCAGCAGTCCTTCGGCCCGGGCGGTGAACCACCCCCCCTCCTCGCTCGGCTCAAGCAGCGGCAGCGGCGTGAGCAGCAGGAACTCCACCTGGCCGCCCGTGGGCTTGCGGCCAAAGATGCGCGCCGGGATGACGCGCGAATTGTTGGCCACCAGCAGGCAGTTGTCCGGCAGGTAGTCCAGCAGGTCCGTGAACCGGGCCGGGGTCAGGCTGTCGGCCGCGCGGTCCAGGACCAGGAGCCTGGAGCCGTCGCGGCGCTGGGCCGGTTCCTGGGCGATGCGGTCCTCGGGCAGTTCGTAGTCGTAGCTCGACAGTCGGTAATCTTCGGGTATTTCCATAAATATATGTCCGTCCTCGTTGTCGGACCAGGTTGTACAACACCTGGAATTTCAACGGAATCTTTTTCTTTTACAATGATATCGGGAGGCTATGTCAAGGTTGTGCCATTTGCTGCCAGGGGCTTGATATTGGCCGTATTCATGGTATTTCATATGCATGAATTGGCTTTCCGTGGCTGAGATAGCCAAACGCACCCGCATCCCCGCACCGACCGCGCGCCGGTATGCCGCCCTGTTCAAGGACTTCCTCGGGGGCCGGAAGATCGGCCGCGTGACCAAATATCCCGAGGAGTCGGCGGTCATCTTCGAGCGCATCTCCCGGCTGTACGGCGACGGGCTGGTCACCAACGAGATCGACGACAGGCTGCGCAGCGAGTTTCCCCGGACCATCGAGGTGGAGCATACCCCGGCCAACGCGCCCGGAGGCTCCGGCGAAGGGTTCGCCGATCTGGCGTCCACCTTCAACGACGTCCTGATCCGGGTGACCTCCTGCATGGAGGTCATCGCGGACCAGAAGTCCGTCATCGAGCGGCAGCAGGAAGACATCCACAAGCTCAAGACCGCCTTCGTGCTCCTGGCCCGCAGTCAGAAGCGCATTAAGCAGCTGCCGGCCGGACAACCCGCCCTGCCCGAGGAGATCATGGAGCAGACCCGCGCCCTGGAGCAGAAGGACGCCGAGATCGAGGAGATGGCCCTGAAGCTGACCTTCGACACCTCGGACATCAAGGCCAAGCTGCAGATTCTCGAGAGCGAACTGGTCCGGCTGCGCAAGGATCGGCGGGACATGGAAAGATATCTCCAGGACAAGATAGACCGGCTCAAGGAAGCCGCGTCCTGACGTAAACAATAACGGTTTCACCGCATATACCCGAGGAGGACATCATGCGTTCTTTCATCAAACTTCTTTTGCCCCTTCTGCTCGTCGGCGTTCTCGCCGCCTGCACCACCACGTCCACTTCTTCTTCCTCGGGTTCCGACCAGGCCGCCGCGCAGAATTATCAGGAGCCGGACTACTATCTGGACTTCGACGACATCATGATCCCCAAGGAGATCGACTACCAGAACGACGGGTCCTACAAGCTGGACAACGCCAAGTTCCGGGCCTCGATCATGAAGTTCAAGGGCCGCGTCGAGATACCGGAGCTTGTGCAGTACTTCATCAACAACATGACCAAGGACAACTGGACGCTGATGTCCAACAACAAGGCCAGCTCGGTCCAGTTCCTGACGTTCGAGAAGTACAACAAGAGCTGCGTCATTGAGATCGACGACACCTTCGCCTCGTCCACCACGACCATTTTCGCCGTGGAGGTAAAGGACTCCGGCGACGTGAAGAGAAAGTAGCATGCAGCCCCACTACGGCTTTGCCGGGTTCATGGGCAAGCGCGTCCACCTGGGCGTGTCCGGCTCCATTGCCGCCTTCAAGGCCATCGACCTGGTGCGCTCCCTGCAGGAGGCCGACTGCCTGGTTTCCGCCACGCTGACCGATGCGGCGGCGAAATTCGTCACTCCGCTCTCTTTCGAGGCGCTTGGCGCGTCCCCGGTCTATACCGGCATGTTCAGCGAGACGCCGGACGCGGACACCGCCTTCGGCCACCTGGAACCCGGCCAGACGGCGGACGTCATGCTTATCGCTCCGGCCACGGCGAACATCATCGCCAAGCTGGCGCACGGCCTGGCCGACGACATGCTTTCCTGCCAGGCTTTGGCCTTTCCCGGCCCCAAGATCGTGGCCCCGGCCATGAACCCGCGCATGTGGGCGGCTCCGGCCACCCAGAGAAACTGGGACATGCTCGGCGATCTGGGCTTTATCCACGTGTCGCCGGAGGCCGGTTCCGTGGCCTGCGGCGACATCGGCACCGGGCGGCTGGCCCCGGTGGACGAGATTTTCCTGGCCACGCTCAAGGCCCTCGCTCCTCAGGACATGGCAGGCAAAAAGGTCCTGGTCTCGCTGGGGCCCACCCGCGAGCCGTGGGACGCGGTCCGCTTCTGGTCCAACCCGTCCAGCGGAACCATGGGCGCGTGCGTGGCCGTGGCCGCCTACCTGCGCGGGGCCGATGTGACCGTGGTGGCCGGACCCACCGCACTGACTTTCCCTGACGGGATGGGCGTGGTCTCGGTGACCACCGCCCGGCAGATGTATGATGCCTGCACCGACTTGTGGCCGACCATGGACATGGGCTGCCTGACCGCGGCGGTGGCCGACTACCGGCCCGTGCCGTTTGGCGACACCAAGTTCAAGAAGACGACCTCGGCGGGCGCGGGTATCACCGTGGAGTTCGAGACGAACCCGGACATCCTCAAGAGCCTGGGCGAGACCAAGCGCGAAGATCAGAAGCTCATCGGCTTCGCGGCCGAGACCGACAACATCCGCGAGGAGGCGGCCCGCAAACTCGCGGCCAAGAACCTCGACCTCATCGCGGCCAACAACATCGCCAAGGCGGGTAGCGGCTTCGGCGTGGCCACCAACGAGATGTTCGTCCTGGACGCCAAGGGCCGCAAGGAACAGTGGCCCCAACTGCCCAAAACCGAAGTGGCGTGGAGATTATGGGATCACCTTCTGCTCGACTGAACGTGCGCGAGAGCCTGCGCCCCTGGCTCGAGTCCGGGCTGGAGTTCGTCTATGCCCCCGGCGGGCTGACCGCCGAGGCGCAGCCCGAACAGGTACAGGCCCGGCCTGATGCGCACGCAGCGCCGCAGGCGGACCGCAACGCTCCGCAACAACCGCAAGCAATGCGACCGCAACAGTCGGTCCCGTCGCAGGGCCGACAGGCGCCACGTCAGCCCCAAGCACAAGCGCCCTCCCCCGTTCGCGCGCCGGAATCTCCCATACCGAATTTTCCGGCTCCGTGGTCGCAGTTCCTGCGCTTCACCAAACCCGACGCGCGGGTGATCATGACCTACATGGAGCTTGGCCTGGACCTGGGCGGTCAGTCCGACCCAAGGCGGCGGGCCGTGTTGAAAAATTTACAGGCCCACCTGAAGTGGCCTCCGGGCACCATCAATTTCTGGCCGGTGGCCGCGCTGGTCAACGGGGCGCTGCAACCGGACACATCCATGTTCTGGCGCGGCTGGGAGTTGTGGCATACCCCGCACGTGGTTTGTTTCGGCGACGAGGCCCTGCGGGTCATCCTGCCCGACGCGGACACGCAGGCGGTGACGCATCTTCTCGAGAACGTCATTGTCCACAAGCTGCCGCCCATCGCCCGGCTCATCGACATGTTGCCTCATGAACAGCAGATGGCCGTGGACGGGATCACCAATATTCGCCTTTAAGTCAATAAAACGATCCAATTGTCCGAAAATCGCGCATATTTCGCTTTAGGCGCGACATTGGTTCGTTGGCGGATTGCAAGTCGCTTTTTTCGCAAAAGCAGCGCATCCGCCGTTTTTGGGCTAATCCCCGCAAAGCCCCAGCCCATAAGGGCTCTCGGCGGACTGTTAGACAAAATATTTGTATGGAATCCCGTTTGTACACATTTCCGTTTTTCCAATTCGAAAAGTCAATATTGCAAACTTGCCCTCAGGGCATGGAGTGGAGTAAGAGACGGTTGATCCACGCACTGCGTCGACACCGATTTTTCAACTCCGCTTAAAACCACCTGACCAGAGCAGGATAAGGACCATTCATATGAAGATACTTGTGACCGGAGCGGCAGGCTTCATCGGCTTCCATCTTTCAAGGCGTTTGACCGGTGAAGGGCATGAAGTCGTCGGTCTGGACAACCTGAACGACTACTATGACGTGAACCTGAAGAAGGCCCGCCTCAAGATTCTTGAGGAGAGCCCCTTGTTCAAGCACGTGAACATCAACCTGGAAGATGCCGAGCCTATGGCCGAGCTGTTCAAGGGCGAGCAGTTCACCCATGTCGTCAACCTGGCTGCCCAGGCCGGCGTACGCTACTCCATCGAGAACCCCAGGTCCTATGTCGACTCCAACGTGGTCGGCTTTTTGAACATCCTGGAAGGCTGCCGTCACAACGGCGTGGAGCACCTGGCCTACGCGTCCAGCTCTTCTGTCTACGGTCTGAACACCAAAATGCCGCTCAACCCGCACGAGGGGGTTGATCATCCCATGAGCCTGTACGCGGCCACCAAGAAGGCCAACGAGATGATGGCCCACTCCTATTCGAGCTTGTACAACCTGCCCACCACCGGGCTGCGCTTCTTTACGGTATATGGACCGTGGGGCCGCCCGGACATGGCGCTCTTCCTGTTTACCAAGAACATCATCGAAGAGAAGCCGATCAATGTCTTCAACTACGGCAAGATGCGCCGCGATTTCACCTACATCGATGACATCGTCGAGGGTGTGGTCCGGGTTCTCAAGCGCACCGCCGTGGCCAACCCCGATTGGGACGGCAACAACCCCGACCCGTGCACCAGCTCGGTCCCCTACCAGATCTACAACATCGGCAACAACACGGTTGTGGAGCTGTCCCGCTACATCGAGGTCATCGAGGAAGTGGTCGGCAAAAAAGCCATCTACAACTACATGCCCATGCAGGCGGGCGACGTTCCGGCCACAGAGGCTGACGTTTCCGACCTGCAGAGCGATGTTGGCTTCAAGCCCGACACCTCTATCGAGGATGGCATCCGCAAGTTTATCGAGTGGTACAAAGAGTATTACGGCGAGTAGAGTCTGATCATCACGATCATCAGGGCGGCGTCAGCCGCCCTTTTTTTTGTGTCTTTTCCCCCCATTTCCACCCTCTACCCTTGCCTTTGTTTTTCATTCAGCCTACGACATTTGAAACGACAAGAGGACATTGTTTCACGTGAAACACTCCTGATCATCGGGAAAATGTTTCACGTGAAACAGGCGACGGAGTCTCGAACGCATCAAATGCAGCTCGAAAGCGAGGGTCATGTGGCGAGAAGAATCGTGATTGCGAATCAGAAAGGCGGCGTGGGCAAGACGACAACCGCCATCAACCTGGCGGCCTCCCTGGCCGTGATGGAAAAGCGGGTTCTCCTGGTGGATTGCGACCCCCAGGGTAACGCATCCAGCGGGCTTGGGTTCTACCCCGGCGACAAGCGCGAGAACATCTACACCGTTCTCTTCGAGCCCAAGAACATCGGCAAGGCCATCTACCAGACAGGGGTGCCCTTCCTCGATATCCTGCCCGGTACCCAGGATCTGGTCGGTGCGGAAATAGAGCTGGTGGACAAGTTCGGGCGGGAATTCTACCTGCGCGAACTGGTCGAACAGGTGGATGAACAGTATGATTTCATTCTCATTGACTGCCCTCCTTCCCTGGGGTTGTTGACCGTCAACGCCCTATGCGCGGCAACCGAGTTGCTCGTGCCGCTGCAATGCGAGTATTACGCATTGGAAGGCATTGCGCAGTTGCTCATGACCTACGAACTGGTGCGCAAGCGCCTCAACCAGGATCTGGATATCCTCGGCGTGGTCCTGACCATGTATGATTCCAGAAACCGGCTGTCGTGGCAGGTCAAGAACGAGGTGCGCAAGGCGTTCCCCCAGCACCTGTTCGAGACGATCATCCCGAGAAACGTGCGGCTTTCCGAGGCGCCGAGCTTTGGTAAACCGGTGATCAACTATGATATCAAGTCGCGGGGTGCGGAGGCGTATCTCGCCCTGGCTCAGGAGGTGGAACGAAGCGCCACGGCCGGGGCTTAGACAGGTTCTTTAACAGCCGCGCCGCACCGTGATGAACGGGCGGCGCGAACGTGAGCAGGCGGCGATCAGTACCGCCCTTCCTTGGAGGTGATCTTCTCTTCAATGTAGGGGGTGCATTCGGTGACGATCTCGTCCTTGAAGTGCTTCTTGACCACCTTTGCCTGGCAGTTCATGCACTTGAAAGCGACCAGCCCGGCCAGGTTGGCGCTGGTCAGACGGAACAGGCGGGGATCGTCCTCGGACCAGTTTTCGGTCTTGCTGCCGCAATGCTCGCAGGCCACGTCCATGTCCACCGGGTACGGGAAATCCCAGTACTGGGTCAGCATTGCCCAGTCCGCCGTGGGTTCCGGTTTTTCCGGGACGGCCGGGGCGTCCTGGACGCCCAGCGCGGTCATGACCTGATCGCGCACCGCGGTCCAGGCCTCGGCGGTCAGCAGCGCGCCGATGAGGTTGCCGTCCTTGTCGAAAAGCTCGTTGATTTGATCGGACATATTCGCTCCCTTGGGTTATCTTCGGGGCGTTATAGGCACTCTGCCCTTTTTGGGCAAGGAATGAATTACAAGCGAGACAGGAGTGATATATGACATCGACTAACAGGGGTTTGGGCCGTGGGCTGGATGCGTTGCTGGGCGGCGTGCGCGAGGACGAGAAGGTCACTTCCGACGCCGCCGAGGTGCGCCTGATCCCGGTGGGGGCCATCACCCCCAACCCGCACCAGCCCCGGCGCGAGTTCTCCGAAGAGGCCCTGAACGACCTGGCCGCCTCCATCGAGAGCCGGGGGGTGCTCCAGCCCGTCCTGGTCCGCCCTTTGGGGGGCGGAAAATACGAGCTGGTGGCCGGTGAGCGGCGACTGCGGGCCTCCAAAAAGGCCGGGCTTACCGAGATCCCCTCCCTGGTCCGTGAGATGTCCGACCAGGAGAGCCTGGCCATCGCGCTCATCGAGAACCTGCAGCGCGAGGACTTGAACGCCGTGGAAGAGGCGCTCGGCTACCAGCGATTGCAGCAGGAGTTCGGACTGAGCCAGGAAGAGCTGGCCCGCCAGGTGGGCAAGAGCCGTTCGGCCGTGGCCAACTCCCTGCGGTTGCTCAACCTGCCCGAATCCGTGCAGACCGATATCCAGCAGAACGTGCTTTCCGCTGGACACGGCAGGGCGATCATGGCTGTGCTCGACGCGGAACCCCAGGCCGAGTTGCACCGCCGCATCTCGGAGAACGGGTTGACCGTGCGCCAGGCCGAAGCCCAGGCCTCCTTCTACAAGCAAAACGGCAGGCTCCCCGGCGCGGATGAGTTCGGGGCCTCCCCCGCTTCTCGTTCGGCTAAACCCGAGCCCCGGCAGCTCGATCCTCGGTTGGAGTCCCTTCAGGGCGAGCTTTCCGATATGTTGGGCCTTACGGTTAAAATCTCAGGTTCCCCGGAAAAAGGTAAATTGACGGTGAGTTATGCTGCTGAAGATGACTTGCGGTCTGTTGTGGAACGGTTTGGAGTACAGTTCTCCTGAGGGGATCAAGCCGCGCCGGGCCACCCAAGTCGGGCGATCGTGAGCAAGAACTGATAACAAGGACTCTCGCCACGGCGCTGCAACCATGTACACCCGGTTGTTGCGGGCGATGACGATCTGATAAAACACTTGAACCAACAGTAGAAAAACATTGGTTGTTTACAATATGTCACATGAAATGATTCTGGAAGCCGTCAAGGCCCTCAAGGGGCATAAGGTCATGATCATAGGCGATCTCATGCTGGATCACTACCTGATCGGCGGCGTGGAACGCATCTCGCCTGAGGCGCCGGTGCCGGTGGTCCAGGTGAAGGACGAATCCTTCCTCCTGGGCGGCGCGGGCAATGTGGCCCGCAACATCGCGGACCTGGGCGGCAAACCCCTGCTCATCGGGGCCGTTGGCAGGGACCGCAACGGCCAGGTTTTCGAGGACCTGTGCGGTCAGGCGGGCCTGAGCACCCGGCTCATCCAGGACGAAGAACGTCCCACCACGGTCAAGACCCGGATCATCGCCCACAACCAGCAGGTGGTGCGCGTGGACCAGGAGCGCATCGGTCCCCTCTCCCCTGCCGAGATGGACACTCTGTTCGTCATTCTCGAAGAGAACCTGCCCGATTATCCGGTGATCATCCTGTCCGACTACGGCAAGGGGTTCATCTCCAGGGAATTCATGGACCGGTTCATGCCCATGGTTCAAGGCCGCTCCACCCCGCCGCTGATCCTGGTCGACCCCAAAACCGTGAACTACGATCTCTACCAGGGAGTAGACCTGCTCACCCCGAATACCAAGGAAGCCAGCGAGGGCGCGAATCTGCCGGTGTCCGACCGCGAGTCCATCATCGCAGCGGGCCGGGCCATCTTCCGGCGGCTGGGTTGCCGCAACCTGCTCATCACCCTCGGGCCCGATGGCATGGCCCTGTTCGAGGGCCAGGATTCCATACGGCACATCCCGACCTTCGCGCGCAAGGTCTTCGACGTCACCGGCGCAGGCGATACGGTCATCGCCACCACCGCCCTTGCCCTGGCCGCGGGCATGGACCTGTTGACCGCCTGCACCCTGGCCAACTACGCGGCCGGAGTGGTCGTGGCCCAGGTGGGCGCGGCCACGGCAACCCCTGAGGATCTCAGGGAAACCGTTACCGAACTGCCCGAACCTCAGGTGAGTTTCTGGCAGGAATGACCAAAAGTTGCTGCGTGCGAAATACGGAGTGAAATACGATGAAACATTTCGATTTTGTTACCGATATTCCGAATCTTGGTCAGCCCAAGATACATTCTCCGCTCAAGAGCGCGAGGTTTGTGGACGAATCGAGCCCCACCACCCTGATGCTCACCTCTGGCGAGTTGACCGAGTTGGACGCGGACGTTTTGCAGAAGGACTTCGAAAAGGCCGGGCCGCGTGAGCGCGTCTATTTCGACACGTCCAAAGCCCGGTGCGCCATCGTCACCTGCGGCGGTATCTGCCCGGGCATCAACGACGTCATCCGGGCCATCGTGCACGAGGCCCATTACCACTACGGCGTGCGCCACGTGCTCGGCATCACCAACGGGTTGCGCGGCTTTATCCCAAAGTACGGCTATGACATCAAGGAGCTCACGCCGGAAACCGTCTCGCACATCCACCAGTTCGGCGGGACCATCCTCGGCTCATCACGTGGCCTGCAAGACGCTGAAGAAATAGTCGATTCGCTCGAACGCCTGAATATCAACGTGCTCTTCGTCATCGGCGGCGACGGGGCCATGCGCGCGGCCAAGTCCATCGTCAACGAGGTCACGGCGCGCAAGCGAAACATCGCCATCATCGGCATCCCCAAGACCATCGACAACGACATCAACTTCATCACCCGCTCGTTCGGCTTCGACACGGCCGTGGAAAAGGCGGCCGAGGTCATCCAGTGCGCCCATGTGGAGGCCACGGGCGTGGACATGGGCGTGGGGCTGGTCAAGCTCATGGGTCGCGAGGCGGGCTTCATCGCGGCCCAGGCCACCCTGGCCATGCAGGAGGTCAACTTCCTCCTGGTCCCGGAACAGCCCTTCTCCCTGACCGGCAAGGGCGGCCTGCTGGAAGCCGTGGAAAAGCGGCTCAAGGAGCGTAAGCACGCCATCATCGTCTGCGCCGAGGGCGCGGGCCAGGACCTGCTCGGCACCGAGATCGAGCGCGACCCTTCCGGAAACCCCAAACTGGGCGACATCTGCGGTCTCATCGTCGACCAGCTGGAGGAGTACGCCCAGGCCAAGGATTTCGAGATCAACCTCAAATTTATTGATCCCAGCTACTTGATTCGATCCGTCCCGGCCAATGCGGGCGATCGTGTCTATTGCGGGTTCCTGGGACAGAACGCCGTGCACGCGGCCATGGCCGGCAAGACTGGTATGGTGGTGTCGCGCCTCAAATCAAGTATGGTCCACCTGCCCCTGGATCTCGTGGCCACCGAACGCCGACGCATCAACATCAAGTCCGATTGGTGGTCCTCCGTCTTGGAAGCCACCGGGCAGAACGAATATCTGAAGTAGAGCGAATCGGGGGAAGGGGAGAGGGAAATCCTTTGGGAAAAGGGTTTCCCTCTCCCCTTCCCCCGAACCCCCATCCCCTCTCCCTTCCTAAACCTTTTGTAGGCTGCGCGCGTGCGAGGGAATGCTACAGTAAGTGCTATGTACAGAGATGGAGATGGCTGTGGTAATAAAAGGCATCTGTGTGTGACTGAGCTCCGCTTCCTGCGAAGCGGTATATAAAGTTTTGGAGAATCCTAAGAACCATTCCAAAAGGTTCTTAGGCGGGGTCCGGGGCAGCGCCCCGGCCGCCGGAGGCGAACAACCAATAAAAAAGGGGCCAAAAGGCCCCTCTCTTATTGCGCTTTCAAGAAAGACTATTCGTTCACGGCGAGTTTGCGGCGGACTTGCTCGCTGACCTGGCTGGCGGTGGATTCCTTTTCGGATTCCAGGGCAACGGCCAGGAGTTCGAAGAGCTCATCGTAGTTGAATTCGAGGCTGAGGCTGCCGTTGCTGACGATGCAGCTGTCCTCGCGCTCTTCAACACGGTAGGCGCGGCGTTCGCGGGCGTGGCCGATGGCGGAGATGATACCGTAGGCGAGATTGCCGTCCTCGCCCCGGTACAGCTTTTCCATGGTCAGCATGCCGGTTCCGTCGTCGAAATACATTTCTTCGCCAATGAGTTTGCCGGAGACATCAAGGTCCTGGCCGAAATCATTGGGCAGGGTAACGTTCAGGATAGGGTCGCCCCCGTCGTAACCGCCAACCGTTCTTTTGGACATGCCGCTCTCCTTAGTCCAGTGGGAGTTTGAATTGATCCGGCTCGGTCTTCCTCTTGCCCGAAGGTGCCGAGGCCTTCATTCCACTCTCTAAAAATTCCATCAAAGCCTGCTTGGGTACGCGCCACTGGCTCCCGATCTTGATGGCCCTGATGCTGCCGTTGGTGATCAGCCTGTAGGCCGTTCTCTGGTGTACCCGTAAATAGTCCGCAACTTCCCGCACGGTAAGCAGTGTCGGCGGCCTGGGTGCATCTGAGTTGTCCATAATGTCACAATCTGACCTATGATGTTCATTCTTTGACATAGGGTGTCAAAGATTGTCAACAAAGTACAACGTTGTCCTACATTGTCTAGAGATTCTCCAGAAAAAGTCCTATGAAAAAGGATTACGGGACGTTGTTGTTAATTAGGGATGACATATCAGATTTCATGAGAAAAAATAATCGAAAAAATACACAAATCTGACTTTTCCGACTGCCTCGGAGGCGCGCCGGGATAGCATGCGCTGAAAAGAACCGTCAATAGACCAGATAGCTGACTTTTTGTGAATATTAAAATAAAACGAATAGTTGCTGGCAGAATAAAAATAGTGTCCGCAAAAGCACTTCTCAATCAATAAACCTTGGGGAAAGATGCGGTAGTGTGCGGAGCAAGCTGGCTTAGGGAGTCGTCAGAGTCTGACAATCGGGAAGATCGAACGCGTTAAATGGATTGTAGTTGTTTGTGGATCAACGGCTTATCGTATTGAGGCTTTAGCCAAGCGTTTCAGTAGCTGAATCGTTGACCTCGTCCAGCAGGACGAGCGTGGCGTCATCCAGGTCCGTGAGGAGCTGTTCGTTCATCTGCATCAGGATTTTCTTGAAATATCGCCGGTCGCTGACGCTGAGGCGGTGGTCTACCACGGACTGCAGATCGTCGATGGCCGTGAGTACGAGTTTGCGCAGGCCCGCGCCGGTGTCGGTCAACACGATGACGGATTGTCTCCGGTCTTTGGGGTTGCGTTGCCGAAGCACGAACCCGTCGCGTTCCATCCGCTTGAGGGTATTGGATAAAGTGGCCTGCTCCACGTCCATGCCCTGGTGCAGGGCCTTCTGGGTTATGTGGTCCTGATCCCACAGGCGGAAGAATATCTCGAGATATCCGGGACGTACGTTGTAGGGCAAAAGTCGTTTGGCCAGCCCCTTGGCGTAGAGCCGATTGAACCGGCCCATGGCCGCGAAAAAGAGATAGTCTGTTTTGAAGCTCATATTTTGTCGTTATTACAGAGTGCTATAGGTTATTAGATAGCATGCTGTGTGCTGTTTTTCAAGTTGGTGACATACAATGATTCCGCTTTACCATGGGCCCGCTCCGGGATAGGTTGCCATGGGCGGCAAGGCTCTTTGAATAAGGGGCGGCCGCAAGACGCAGGTGAAATTATGAATATGGTCAAACGTTGGCATGCCAGGGGCGGTTACAGAGAGGCCCTGAACATAGGGTTTCCGCTGGTCGTCAGCATGATTTCCAATACGGTCATGACCTTCACGGACCGTATCTTTCTGGGCAACTACTCGCTGGAGTCTCTCGGAGCCTCGCTTCCGGCCAACATCATGGCCTTTCTCTTTCTTTCCTTCTTCATGGGCGTGTCCGAATACGTCAACGTGTTCATCGCGCAGTATACCGGCGCGTGCCGTCCGGCCGATGTGGGCCGCGCCCTGTGGCAGGGCATCTGGTTCTGTGTCCCGTCCGGTCTGTTCCTGGCCTCACTGCTGTTCATCGCCGAGCCCATGTTCCGGTTGAGCGGCCATCCTCCGACCATGCAACGGCTTGAGGTCGTCTATTTCCAGATTCTCACGGTGGGCAGCCTGCCCTGCCTGATCGGGCTGTGCCTGTCCAACTTCTTTGCCGGGCGCGGCCTGACCAAGCCGGTCATGCTCATCAGCATGGGGTCGATTTTTATCAACGTTCCGCTGGATTACTGCCTGATCAACGGTATCGGCCCCTTCCCGGAGATGGGTATAGCCGGGGCCGGGCTGGCCACGGTCATCGGGTTCATCGTGCCCGTGTTCGTCTATATTTTGCTCATCTTCACCAAGAAGAACGAGGCTGTGTACAAGGTCCGGTCCGCCTGGCGGTTCGACCGCGAGCTGTTCGGCCGGTTCCTGCATTTCGGTCTGCCGGGCGGGGTCCAGTTCTTCCTGGACATGTTCGCCGTCTCCTTCTTCGTCTTCATCGTCGGCCGGTTCGGACAGGTGGAGCTGGCTTCGACCAGCGCGGTCTTCTCCATCTACAACCTTGCCTTCCTGCCGACCATCGGCCTGCACGTGGCCGCCAGCATCATGGTCGGCCAGGCCATGGGCGACGGCAATCCGGACAGGGCGGCCTTCGCGACCCAGTCGGTCCTGCACATGGCCCTGGCCTACATGGGCGTCATGGCCGTGGTCTTCTGGGTCATGCCCGAGTTCCTGCTCAACCTGTTCCGGGCCCGAGGCGCGGCCGCCGCCGACTTCGACGCGGTCCTGGTCATGGGGCGGGTTCTCATGCGCTACTGCGCGGTCTTCACCCTGCTGGACGCCGTGGCCATCGTGTATATGGGCGGGCTCAAGGGCGCGGGCGACACCCGGTTCATCATGGCCGTCATGGGCACGTCCTCCATCGTCTGCATCGTCATCCCCCTGCTGGTGCTCAACGGCCTGGGTATCAACAGCATACACGGCCCGTGGATATTCCTGCTCGTCTACGTGCTGATCCTGGCCACCACGTTCGCCTTCCGGTTCGTCAAGGGGCCGTGGCGGCGCATAGACCTCATCGGGCGGAACAAGCCCGAAATGGGTTGAAGCGTGGTGTCGGCTGGGCTATTATAACGGAATGAGCATTGAACAACTAGCGACGCATATTGCCGAGCGCTCCGGCGACGTTGGCTGCGCTGCCGTGGCATTGTCCGGCGGGGTCGACAGCGGCCTGGTGGCCGCCGCGGCCAGGCTCGCCCTCGGCGACCGGGCCGTGGCCTGCACCGTGGTCACCGAGATGACCCAGGAGCGGGACCGGGAGCGGGCTGTGGAAGTGGCCGGCCGCATCGGCATCGAACACCGCCTTCTCGAGGTCTCGGCCCTGGCCGTGCCCGAGGTCCGGCGCAACCGGGAAGACCGCTGCTATCACTGCAAGAGCCTGGTTTTCCGCACCATGCGGGAAGCCTTGGGCACTGAATGCCTGCTGCTGGACGGGACCAACGCGGAGGACGATCCTGCCCGGCCCGGCCTCAAGGCGGTCAGCGAATTCAAGGTCCTCTCGCCACTGGCCGACCTCGGCCTGGGCAAGTCGAATGTCCGGGCCCTGGCCTTTGACGCCGGGCTGCCCAACTGGGAAACCCCTTCCGAGAGCTGCCTGGCCACCCGCATACCCACCGGCGTCGAACTGTCCGCCGAAGGGTTGAACCGGGTCGCGATCATGGAAACCTTTTTGCACACGCTCGGCCTGAACACGGTTCGCGTCCGCCCTGATAATCTGATGGCAACCGTGGAGTACCTTCCGCAGTACGCGGAAATCATAGAGAATAATCGTGATAAAGTCATGGCGTTGGCGAAGAAGATCGGGCTTCAATCATGCACCTTCAAGGAGTGGGTTGAATGAGCCTGGATCGACTGCTGGACGATTTCGAAGCCGGAAACATCTCACGCGATAGATTGAAAAAGGAGCTGCTCAGGCAGACCTTCATCGAGACGGGCAGCGCCAAGATCGACCATTTTCGCGAGATGCGCACCGGCGGGCCCGAGGTGATCTACTGCGCCGGAAAGACACCTGATCAGGTGGCCTCGATCTTTGATCACCTCAACCGCACCAACGGCCGGGTCCTGGGCACCAAGGCCGATCAGGCCCACTTCGAGGCCGCGCGCAAGGTGGCCAACGTCCGGTTCGACCCGGTGTCAGGCCTGCTTTCCGCGGGCTGCGCCCCGGAAAACCCCGTCGGCACGGTGGCGGTCGTTTCCGCAGGCACCTCCGACCTGCCCGTGGCCGAGGAGGCGGCGGGTACCGCGGAATTCCTGGGCAGCCGCGTGGACCGGCACTACGATTGCGGCGTGGCGGGCATCCACCGGCTCTTCTCGGTCATGGACCGGCTCAACGGGGCCTCGGTGATCATCGCCGTGGCGGGCATGGAGGGCGCCCTGCCCTCGGTCATCGGCGGCATGGCCCTGCCGCCCATCGTTGCCGTGCCCACCAGCGTGGGCTACGGGGCCAATTTTCAAGGGCTGTCCGCCCTGCTGACCATGATGAACTCCTGCGCTCCGGGCATCGGTGTGGTGAACATCGACAACGGGTTCGGCGCCGGGTATCTTGCCCACAAAATCAACTCGTTGGCCGCAGGCGAACGGAACGGATAAGGACTTCATGAACACGGTATACCTTGATTGTTCCACGGGCGTGAGCGGCGACATGCTCCTCTCCGCCCTGAGCCACGCCCTGGAGGAGTGGCGCGGACCCGGCAGCGGGTTCGATTTCCTGGAAAAGGAACTGGCCCGGCTCGGCCTGGACGGCTTCGGGCTCGAATGGTCGGAAAAGCGCATCGCGGGCATCCGCACCAAGCATGTGGACGTGCTCCAGACCCGGGAGCAGCCCCTGCGCCATTACACGGACCTGTGCCGGATCATCGAAGAGAGCGGCCTGGCCGGCCGGGCCGGGGAACGGTCCGTGCGGGCCCTGCGCCTGCTCGGCGAGGCCGAGGCCAAGGTCCACGGCGTGGACCTGGAGCAGGTCCACTTCCATGAGATAGGCGCTGTGGATACCCTTGCGGATATTTGCGGTTCCATGCTCCTTCTGGACGCCCTTGAGGCCGGGAGCGTGGTCTGCAGCCCGGTCGATCTGGGATCCGGTTTCGTGGACTGCGCCCACGGCAGAATGCCTGTCCCGGCACCGGCTTGTGCGGAACTGGCCAAGGGCTTGACCACCTTTGGCTCCGACTGTTCCATGGAGCGGGCCACGCCCACTGGACTGGCCATCTTGCGGACCGTTGCGGACAGCTTCGGTTCCCTGCCCCTGGGCACCCTCCTCGGGGTGGGGTACGGCTCGGGCGGACGGTCTTCGGACGAGCAGCCCACCTATGTCCGGGCCATGGTTTTGGAGAAGGTTGCGGAAGGATAGCCGATGCAGGGAGCGTGATCGTGCGTGACGACATCCGGGTGATCATTGCCAGATACCGCGAGGACGTGTCCTGGGCCGAGGCCCTCGGATGCGATCACGTGGTCTACGACAAGGGCGGCGATGGCGGCCCGAACGTCCGCCCGCTGCCGAACATCGGGCGCGAGGCGCACACCTACTTCACTCACATCGTCAACGAGTACGACTCCCTGGCCCCCCTGAACGTCTTCCTGCAGGGCGACCCCTTTGATCACATCGACGATCGCGGCCGAGCCACGGTCGAGACCTTGCGGAAGCAGCTTGAAGACGTTGCGGATCGGGGCATGCCCTTCAAGGGGCTGGCCTGGTTCAAGCTCAAGAGCGACCGGCTGGGCCGCCCGCATGATCTGCGCAAGCCCGAGAACGAGGGGCGCTGGGCCGGTTGGGGCCGGGATATCCCGGTCGGCGACATCTTCGAGCGCATCTTCGACGCGCCCATGCCGCGCGAGATCATTTGCCGTGCCCCCACGGGCAATTTCTGTGTGACCGGGGAGCGCATCCGCACCCGCCCCAGGGCCTTCTACGCCTTTTGCCTGCGCCTCATCGAGGCCGACCCCCACGACGAGAACAACACGGGCCACGCTTTCGAGCGGCTGTGGCAGCACATCTTCAACGGCAACACGGCCTGGAACCGGAACCGGTACGAGTAGCGGGAGAACCGGTATGCTGCCCCTGAACCTGACCATCGCCATCTCCTCGCTCTCGGCGCACAAGCTGCGGGCCGTGCTGGCCATGCTCGGGGTCTTCCTGGGCGCGCTGGCCTTTACCGGGGTGCAGCACGTGTCCAAGATCATGGTCCGCCAGGCCGAGCTGGAGACCGAGAAGCTCGGCCCCAACCTGTACGCGGTCCTGGCCGGGTCGGTCCGTTTCACGCGCGGCGGGAATATGCGCATCTCGGGCCATTCGCGCACCTTTGTCCTGGCCGACGCCCAGGCCCTGCTCGACTCCGTGCCCTCGGTCCTGGACGGCACGCCGTTCGTCACCGCGACCATGGCCGTGCGCGGCAACGGCAACGCGGTCAACGCCCAGATCATGGCCTGTTGGCCCAACTACCAGGAAATCCGCAGCTTCCGCCCCGCTTCCGGGCGTTTCTTCACCTGGCGCGAGGTCGATGAACGGGCCAAGGTCTGCGTGCTCGGGCGCAAGATCGCCGAGCGCCTGTTCGGCAAGCCAGAGCTGGCCGTGGGCCGCGACATCTACATGTTCAGGGCCAGTTTCCGGGTCCTCGGGGTCATGGAGGAAAAGGGGCGAGACGTGTCCGGCACGGACCAGGACGAGGTCCTGCTCATGCCGATCACCACCTACATGCGCCGGGCCGCCAACCAGCGCTGGATATCCGGGGTCTACATGCGCCTGGCCAAGGACGCGGGGTTGGGCACGGTCCAGGGGGCCGTGGACGCGATCATGCGCGAACGGCACAAGATCGACCCCGGCGAGGACGACGACTTCAGCGCCATGTCCGCGGCCGACGCCATCAAGCTGCAACGCCAGGCCCTGGACCTGATGACCACCTTGGGCGGCATCACCTCGACCATCTCCTTTGCCGTGGGCGGCATGGGCATTTTGTCCATCATGATTCTGGTGGTCCGCTCCCGGAGGGTGGAGATCGGCGTGCGCCGGGCCGTGGGCGGACGCAGGCGCGACATCGTCCGCCAGTTCCTGTTCGAGTCCGGGCTCATGGCCGCCGTGGGCGGCGGACTGGGCGTGGCCGTGACCGTGATCCTGGTGGTGGTCGGCTGCACCATCGCCAAGCTGCCGATCATCATCGACCCGGCCAGCCTGGCCACCACCCTGGTCGGCTCCTGCCTCCTCGGCGTGGCGGCCGGGGCCTACCCCGCCTGGCAGGCGGCCAACATCGAGATTCTCGATGTGCTCAAATCGTAACGAATAAATCACTGTATAGCAATATATTAGTCTGTTTTTAATAGCAGGCTATACGCAATACACCCGCTGCCGTACGGCCTGATATTCCCTAAAAACAGAGAGCGGGCACGCTCTTATCTCACCCTGCTTGACACGACTTGCGGATCGTTTTAATGAACATGTTCAGCAAATGAACGTGTTCATTTTAACCACGAGGGTGAGTGATGACCGAACGTGAGACATTGCGGGAACGGCGCAAGGCCGATACCCGGCAACGGATTCAGGAGGCGGCGCGGCGGCTGATCGCACGGGACGGGTTCGAGGCCACGACCATGCGCGCCCTGGCCCGCGAGGCCGGGGTGGGAATCGGCACCATCGCCCTGCATTTCCAGGACAAGATATCCCTGCTCTTCTCCTCGTTTTTCGACGACATCGGCGAGGTCTCCCGCCGGGCCGTGGACGGCGCGCCCGGAGACGCCCCCCTTCGTGAACAATTCCGGCATATGCTGCAGACAATGTACGGCTATTACGGCGAGAACACCCTGTTTCTGCGGTCCGTGGTCAAGGAGGCCCTGTTCGCCACCGGCGAATGGAAAACACGGTTCGATGGCCAGCTCGCGGAGGTTGTCGGCAAGGTGGCTGCCGTGATCGAGGCGCGCAAGGGAGCCGGCGAGGTCAGGCCCGAGGTTTCCGGTCCGGATCTGGCCATGGTCTGCTGGTCCCTGTACGCGGCCGGTCTGATCGACGGGCTGAACCGCGACCGTTTCGACGTGCGCGGCCAGGTGGACGCGGTCATGGCCCGGCTGGACGTGGTCCTGGACGGCGTGCTTGCGGGAGGCGGCCATGGAACGCGCTGAGATACAACGGCTGCCGGGCATGGACGGACTTCTGGACGGCGCGGATCACGTGGACGTTCACGCCATGGACGGGACCGGCTCGGTGTGCGGCGTGGCTGCGGGCATTCTCTCCTACCGGCCCGGTTGGATGGCCTTTTTGTGGCGCGTCCGGGTCTGGCTGCTTCGGGTGCTGGGCCAGGGAGACCGGGCGGTGCCCGTCCGCCAGAGGTGGACTGCCGAAACCCTGCCCCGTACGGCGGGCGAAAAGGTCGGTTTCTTCTCCGTGGTCCGCTCGGACGGTGAAACGCATTGGATCGTCGAGGGGCGGGAATCCCATCTTGAGGCGGCCATGGCGGTCTGCGCGACGTGCCTGCCGAACGGGCGCAAGCGGTTTCACGTGGTCACCGTGGTTCGGTATCACAACCTGGCCGGGCGGGTGTATTTCAACGTCATCCGGCCCTTCCACCACCTGGTTGTCCTTGCGGCCATGCGTTCCGTTATTGGACGGGAGGTCCGCTAGAATGCGGGCGATGCGACCTTTGCCGCATGACCTCGGCTACAATTGTGTGAACAGTGTTTACACATTGGTCGGAGTTTGCTAGAGGCGGGCATGACCACGGAAAACCGGCGGGAACGGGACAGGCAGAAGATGCGGCGGCGCATCCTTGACGCGGCCAGGCAGCTCTTCGTCAAAGAGGGGTTCGACAACGTGTCGTTGCGGCGCATCGCCTCGCGCATCGAGTACAGCCCGGCAGCGCTGTACCGCTATTTTCGGAACAAGAAGGAGATCTTGTCCGCCCTGCGCGAAGAGGGGTTCGTCCGCTTCGTGGAGCGGCAGGAGCGGACCAGAAAGCGCTATCCGGACCCGCTGGAGCGGCTGCGGGCCGGGGCGCGCGAGTACATCGGCTTTGCCCTGTCCGAGCCGGACCACTACCACCTCATGTTCAGCACCAGCTGCGGACAGGTGGACCTGGACGGCGAATGGGCGGCCAGTTCGCTGCGCTCCTTCCACATGTTTCGGGACCTGGTGGTGGAGTGCGCGGCCACGGGCCGGTTCGGCGACGTGGAGCCGGACATCCTGGTCTTCACCCTGTGGGGGCAGCTCCACGGGCTGGTCCACCTCATCTCCACCGGGCAGATGGCCTCACTGAGCAGGGGCGCGGACCTCGATGGGCTGCTGGACCGGATCATCGGGTTCGGCCTGCGGCCCGGACAAGAAATTAAACAATCTCAGCCGTAAGTTTAAAGGCGGTAGTTCATGAAACGGATTTGCGCATACCTCATCTTTCTGGCCCTGCTGGCGGCCCTGCTGCTCTCCGGCTGCGGCAACGACCGGCTCGGCGAGGCGGGCGACGCCAAGGCCCCGGTGCCGGGCAGCGACCTGGCCGAGGCGGCCCAGGTCGAGGTGCCCACCCCGGTCCCGCCCAAGCCGGTCTCCACCGAGACCTTCACGGTTGAGCCCGCCGACCGGCAGTCCTCCCTGACCGGCTTCACCCGCGCCCGCAACGCCATGAGCCTGGTTGCCGAGGAGTCCGGCCGGGTGGTCAAGGTCCTGGCCGACGTGGGCGACGCCCTGGGGGCCTCCGGGCTGTTCGCCGAACTGGACACCACCTTCATCAAGCTCGACCTGGCCGCCAACCGCGCGGACCAGCAGCGGCTCAAGAGCGACCTGGACTACAAAAAGAAGGAGATGGACCGCTACCAGGCGCTGGTCCGGACCGACACCGCGCCCCAGTCCACCCTGGACTCCAACGTCCGCGCCCACCAGGCCGCCCTGCAACAGCTTCGCGCCAAGCAGGTGGAGGAAGAGGTCCTCCTGGAGCGGCTGAAACGGTTCTCCCTGGTCGGCCCTCCGGGCTGGAAGGTCGTGTCCCGGGACATCGAGCCCGGCGAGTGGGTCACCAAGGGCGAGACCGTGGCCGAGCTCGGGCGTTACGACGTCCTGCTCGTGCCCTTTGCCCTGACCAGCGAGGAGTACCGCGCCCTCAAGGACATGGGCGACGCCGTGACCCTGCGCCTGACCGACCTGGGCGGTACGGTCCGGGCCCGCGTGGCCCGCGTCTCGCCCGGATTCGATCCGGTCACGCGCAAGATCAACGTGGACCTGGAGATCACCGAGGGCGACTTCGAGTTCCGGGGCGGCATCCGCACGGAGTTGGACGTGGTCCTGCCCGACCCCGGCGGGGCAGTGGTTGTGCCCGCGTCCGCGCTGGTCAAGGCGTACGAGGAGTATTTCCTGATGACCCCGGACGGCGATCGCGTCCGCGTGGTCCTGCTCGGCTCGGCGGGCGACGGCCTGCGCCGGGTGTCCGGCCCGGACGTGCGCCCCGGCGACGTCTTCCTGCTCAATCCCTAACCCCCGGCGAGACGAGCCATGCACAATGATTCGCCCACTCAGGCCCTGATCCGGTTCACCCTGGGCCAGAAGGTCTTCGTCAACCTCATGTTCGTCATGCTCATGGTCGTGGGCGTGTTCTGCGTCTTCGACCTGCCGGTGGAGCGCTACCCGGACGTGCGCATGGGCAAGGTGGTCATCTCCGCCTTTCTGCCCGGCGCCAGCCCGGACGAGGTAGAGACCCTGGTCACGCGCAAGATCGAGGACGCGCTCGAGGACCTGGAGAACGTGGAGTTCATCCGCTCCCGCTCCTTCCGCCAGCGCTGCTCCATCATGGTCAAGTTCCTGGACGACACCGATTACGACAAACTGTATGACGAATTGCGTTTCAAGGTGTTGTCCATACAGAATGACCTGCCCGACGATATGGACCCGCCCGACTTCACGGTCATCCGCGTGTCCGAGTGGCTGCCGGTCATGTCCGTGAACCTGCTCGGAGACCGATCCAACCGGTCCCTCAGCCTCATGGCCGACGAGCTCAAGCTGCCGTTGCAGTCCATCCCCGGGGTCAAGGAAGTCCAGATAAACGGCGAGTACACCCGCGAGTTCCACGTGGCCCTGGACCCGGTCAAGATGATGCGCTTCGGGGTCACCTTCGACGAGGTGGGCCAGGCGCTGCAGGGGGCCAACGTGTCGGTCCCGGCGGGTGATTTCATCAGCGATTCCGGCGAGTACGTCATCGTGGTCGACGAGAAGTTCCGGTCCCGCGACGAGGTGGCCGGGACCATAGTGCGGCGCGACCTGGACGGCTCCTTCGTGACCGTGGGCGACGTGTTGAGCTCGGCGGGCATGGATTACCGCGATCCGTTCGTGGTCTCGTCAGTCAACGGCAAGGACGCCGTGTCGGTCAAGGTCCTCAAGTCGCCCGAGGGCAACGCCCTGGATATCGGGGCCGCCGTGGAAAAGGTGGTCGCCGACTACAAGCCCGTGCTCGACAAGGAGGGCGTCCAGGCGGTGGTCACCCAGGATCAGCGCATCAACATCCGCGAGAACATCAATACGCTGGGCTCCAACCTGCTGGTCGGCATCGTCCTGGTCTGCGGCTGCATCTGGCTGTTCATGGGCTTCCGCAACGCCATGCTGACCACCATGGGCGTGCCCTTCTCGTTTCTGGTGACCATGATCATCATGTGGCTGACCAACAACTCCATCAACGAGATCACCCTCTTCTCCTTTGTCCTGGTCAGCGGCATCATCGTGGACGACGCCATCGTGGTGGTCGAGAACATCTACCGCCACGTCCAGGACGGCAAGGGACTGCGCGAGGCCGTGGTGGACGGGGCCAGCGAAGTCTTCCTGCCCGTGGTGGCGGCCACCTCCACCACCGTGGCCGCGTTCATGCCCATGCTGATCATGACCGGGTCCACCGGCGAATTCTTCGCCCTGGTGCCCAAGGCCGTGTCGTTCGCCATCATCGCCTCCCTGATCGAGTGCCTGGCCATCCTGCCCCTGCACTTCCTGGACTGGCCCGGCGCGGACAAGCTCGCCCGGCAGGCCAAGGAGCATCTCCAGGCCCGGGACCCGCGTTTCATGGTCTGGCTGCGAAAGGCGACCGACGCGGTCCTGCGCCGGACCCTGCGCCACCGCTGGAAGACCCTCGGCGTGGTCGTGGTGGCCTTCTTCATGGCCCTGTTCATGCTCGGGGTCTCGGTCACCGGAGTTATGCCGCTGTTGCGCATCAAGTTCTTCCCGGACGAATACACCCTCTACTACGTGTCCATGGAAGGCCCGGTGGGCACGGACGTGTACACGGCCTCGGACAAGGCCAAGGAGGTCTCCCGGACCCTCTTGGCGCTCGGGCCGGGCACCACCAAGGCGTGTTCCGGCCTGGGCGGCATGGACATCAACGAGGACTACGAGAACATCTTCGGCTCCAACCGGGCCATCGTCATCGTGGAGATGCCCCGGCAGGGTGAGCAGGCGTTCGTGGACAACCCGGAAAACGACCCTCAGCTCCTCCTGGACGTCATCCGCGCCAAACTTGAGCCCCTGACCTCGGGCGGCTGGCGTTTTCGCGTCTGGCCCGAACAGGGCGGCCCTCCGGCGGGCAAGGACGTGAACATCCGCGTGCTCGGCCCGGACCAGGATGCCGTCACCGCGTTGAAGGACGACGTCTTCAACTGGATACGGGCCAATAAGAAGCTGTCGCCCTATCTCACGGACCTGGCCACGGACACGGGCACGGACAACCGCGTCTTCCGGTTCATCCCCATCCCGAGCCTGGTGGCCGAGTACGGACTGACCCCGGCCCAGGTGGTCTCCCTGGCGGGCGGCATCCTGGACGGCCGGTTCGTGGGGAAGTTCCGGGCCGCCGACGAGGACGTGGACCTGCGTATGAAGATCGACAAGCGGTTCCTGTCCTCCCCGGAGGACGCCCTGGACATCCCGATCCTGCAGAACGACACCGGACCGGTGCGCGTGGGCGACCTGGCCGAGGTGCGCACCTACCGCGAGCCCGGCCAGCTCAACCGCTTCCAGGGACAGCGGGCCGTGACCCTGACCGCCAACATCCGCGAAGGCGCGCCGGTCAGCGCGCCCAGCGTGGTCCATGACGTCCGGGCGTACTACCGGTCCGTCCAGGACGACTATCCCGGCGCGACCATCAGCTTCGCCGGTGAGTTCGAGTCCACGGGCCGGTCCTTCACCTCGCTGATGTACGCGTTCTGCATCGCCATTCTGGTCATGTACACCATCCTGGCCTGCCAGTTCCAATCCTACGTCCAGCCGGCCATCATCCTGTCCGCCGTGGCGTTCGCCCTGATAGGCGTGGTCTTCGGGACCTTCCTGACTCGCTCCCTGTTTACGGTGAACAGCTTCATCGCCACCGTGGGCGTGGCCGGGGTCGTGGTCAACGACTCACTGGTCCTGCTCGACTTCATCAACCGCCTCTACGCCAAGGGGTATGCGCGCGCCGACGCCATTCGCGAGGCTGTTCGCGTGCGGCTGCGGCCCATCCTGCTGACCACCCTGACCACCACCCTGGGACTGCTGCCCATGGCGCTCGGCATACCCTACTACTCCGTGGTCTGGGGGACCATGGCCACGACCTTCGTCACCGGCCTGTGCGTGGCCACGGCCATGACACTACTGGTCATGCCCATCCTCTGGGACATGGTCGCCCGGCGCAAGGAGCGCAAGGACCGGAAACGGGCCGCCAAACAGGCAACCGGCGCCCCGGAACCGCAGGTCGATGGAGTGTAGAGTAAGTCTAGATTAATTCTAGAAAATGGGGACACAGCTGGGAATAATGAGGATTATCAATCCCGGATAGAGAAAGAACGCCCGGAGGCAGTCCGCTAGAACCGATAACCCAGGCGCAGGCCGAAGTTGTCCATGCCCTCGTTCTCGTTGGCCAGGTAGGCGTTGGACATGTGCTCGAACTGGAGCGAGACGTTGACCTTTTCGGTCAGGTTGTAGCCCACGGCCGCGCCCAGCCGGAACAGGACCGGGGAGCCCAGGGATTTGCGGTCAGGATCGTCGGTGTCGCGGCGGCCGTTGTTCACGGACAGGCCGAGGTTGCCGTCCACGAAGAAGCCGGTGGAGAACACGGGCAGCTCCCAGGTCAGCCCCGCGTAGGCGTGGGAGGTGTTGCCCTCGGTGTTGACGGTGGCACCCAGGTGCGGGCGCGGCGACCAGAGCACTTCCAGGAAGGACGGGGACACGAAGAGCAGCTCGCCGTTGATGTCCGTTCCGGATTCGCGGTGGAAGCTCCAGAAGCTGACGTCGTGGTCGTAGACCCCGCCCCGGATCTCGGACAGGATCTGCCCCTGGGCACGGGCCGGGAGGGCCGTCAGGACCAGGAGCAGCAACAGGGTCGGAACGAAACAGGCTTTGTGCATGGCCGCCATCCTTTTAGGGTTCATACACCCTATATCGGAGGCGGGGAATTGCTGTCAAACGTCAGCGGCAGAAGGCGTCCAGCAACGGCTGCGCCTTGTCCGGCGCGACGCTCACCCACCAGACCAGATCGCCCGAGTGCCAGATGAGATGCGTTTGGCCCATGCCGGAGAACCGGTACACGGCCAGCCCGTTGTGCTCGATCCGCTTGGGGTCCTTGAAGGGCGACTTGGGATTCTCGAACATCTTGTGGACCATGAGCCCGGTCTGGCGGCGGGCCTCTTTCTCCGTGGCCACCCGCGACACCCAGACCTCGGCCGGACGTCCGCCGTCCTGCGCGTAGCGGGCGATGGCGCTGGCTTCGGCCGTGAGCGCCTTGCCGTGCAGCCGGTCCACCTCGGCCTGCGCCTCGGCCCCGGTGATCAGCTGCACCCGTTTGAGCCCGCCCGCGGTTTCGGGCAGCAGCCCGGACAGGTTGTCGGCCAGGGCCGGAACAGCGAAAACAAGCAGACTGCACAGGATCAGACAGGCGCGGCGCATCTATCGGGCCTCCGTTGTCGGGGTTCCGGCGAGCTTGGACTCGGGCTCGGCCTTGGGCCCGGAATCGGCCTCGGGCTCTGGATCAGGCTCTGGTTCGGGAGCGGGTTTTGTCATGGCTTTTTTCCCGGCCTTGGGTCTGCCGAGCCTGCCCAGGTCGGCGGTAAAGGTCTTCCCGCCCCGCAGGACCGTGAAGACCAACGGCTCGTCCGCGTCGTGCACCTTGGTCCCGGCCAAGTGCAGGCTGAACAAGCCCTCCAGCGGGATGCCGGATGCCTCGGTCAGCAGGTCGCCCGGGCGCAGTCCGGCCCGGTCCGCCCTCGAGCCGCGCGATACGGACTCCACCAGGATACCGTCCACCTGGCCGGACAGGACCATGCCCATGCGCGAACGGTAGGTGTCCGGCGAATAGAAGAACACGTCCCCGGCCTCGGAATCGAACTCACCGCCCCGCCACGGCATGATCGTTAGGATGCGCGCCGCCGGGTCGAACCAGCGGATGCGCTTGGCGATGCCCCAGCCGTATTCCACGTGCCCTGCCCCGGCCACCACCAGCACGGGCCAGTCATACTGCCTGCGCAGCCGCACGGCCTGCTCGGCCATCTTGGAGTCCCAGATGGACTGGACCAGATAGAACCGCTCGCGCTCCTGTTCGTCCTTGGCGTCCTTGTTCTTGTGCATGGCCATGACCGCGTTCAGGAACGCGCGCTGGTCCGTGGCGGGCGGCACGATCTCGGCGGGCAGCAGCGCCCGCTCCTCATCGCTCAGCCCATCCAGCCCATCCTTGGATATCTTGCGCACCACTTTCGACGGCACGTTCAGCCCGGCCACGGGCACGCCGTTGCGCTTGGCAATGGCGAAATGGTCGCGGAACAGCCCGAAATCATAGCCCCAGTTCTCGGCCCAATCGAGCTCGTCGGGCAGCCCGTCCAGGCTGACCTGACCCTTGCAGTAATCGTCCAGCTCCTGCTGCCGGTCCACGCCGACCATCTCCAGCCCCAGGGACAACCCGTCGCCGTTGCCGGACAGTCCGTCCAGCAGTGCTTGCTGTACCTTGTGGTCCACCGGGTTGCGGTGCCCCTCGCCGATGAGGATATAGTCGTAACCTCTTGCCATGGCGACGACTTCTTCCAGGCTCAGCGGTTGTCCGTAGTTGGAGATGAACTCGCCCTTCTGGGGCAGGAACGTCACCGGCATGGACGCATCCCCGATGGCGTCGGGCCGCGTCTCGGGCGCGTTCTTCACGCACGCGCCCAGGGCCAGTACCAGGCCCGGCAGGCAGAGCCACAACGCGCCTTTGCGCGCGGTCCGCAGTATATGCTCGATCATGAAAACCTCGTTACTTGTCGAATTCAGCGTACCAGATGGCCATGGGCAGCCCCGCCGCGTCCCGTTCCACCGGATCGGGCAGGGACCGCAATCGCCCTTCGCCCTGCCGTCCGGTCACGGCCAGGATCAGGGCGTCGAACACGTCGTCCCCGGCCACCTTGGAGGCCGGATGCGTACCCCGCACCCGGTCCAGCAATCCGCGCACGTCCGGCACGAACCGCGTCAGAATCTCATACCGCTCCACCACACCGGGCGTGTCCCGCTTGGGATATTTCATGGGCGCTCCGCCAGCCAGCGCAAAGGCCAGCTCCGGATGCGATTCGAACACTTTTTCCACAGTCTCTTTGTTGGCGGCGAAAAATAAATCGACTTCCGCAATCTTCTTCATAATACCCAAGGATTGTTCGGACAAAGACTTACCGGAGGCTTTCCGGTTGATTGCCTTTGCCGTCTCCTTGGACCCGGTGTGGAGGGCCGCACGGGCGGGCGTATTGAACACGCTGCTCCGCCTCGGGCCGAGCCGTTCCCGGAGCAGTTTTTCGGCTCTGCGCTCGGCGTTGTCCGCCAGCCCGATGGGGATGTCCACCAGTACGTTTGCCGCGTCCCGGTGCTCCTCCCACAGGTCCGCGAACGCCGGATAGACGCCCACGTCCCACCGGTCATTGCTCACCCAGGCCGCGCACCAACCAGCCTTGCATCCGTCCACGCCCACGAATTTCATACCAGCACCTATACGCGCCCCCGCCAGCGGTCGCAACCAACTGCAACAGGTCGCACAATGGGAGGGGAATGCCTCCGGCGGCCGGGGCGCTGCCCCGGACCCCGCCAGAGGGGAAACTTTTGGAAAAGTTTCCCCTCTGGACTCCCCTTCAAAACTTTTTGTGTCGCCTGCGGCGAAGGTGCGTGTGCGGGGTGGCGGGGTGTTTTGCGGAGAGGTGGGTAGGGGTTGGCTGGGCGGTGTCCCGAAGTGTTCGCGCCGGAAGGCCATGGTGTTTTGGAGGGCCGTCCGGCGCGAACACTTCGGGACGGTTGCCAACGCCGCGGGCGAGGTTGGCGCGAGCCGTCCAAGCGGTTTCGCGGCGTTTTGGGACTGTTGGAGAAACAGATGTTTTATCGCGCTTTGTCATCCGCGCAGCGGCACAAGAAGTTTCGGAAAGGATGGGGATGGGGGGTCCGGGGGGAAGGGGAAGGAAAAGCCCTTTTCAAAGGGTTTTCCTTCCCCTTCCCCCCGGCCGCCGGAGGCGCGCCTAAACGAACTTTCTACGCAGGATGCCGCAGAGGTAGTCGATGATGGTCACGGAGACGATGACCATGATCATCATGGTGCAGACTTCGCGGTAGAGGTAGCCGTTGATCTTGTCGAACATGAGGAAGCCGATGCCGCCCGCGCCCACGAAGCCGAGGATGGTGGCGGAGCGGACGTTGGATTCGAAGCGCAGCAGGGTATAGCTGACGACGAGCGGCATGATCTGCGGCACGACCGAGAAGGCCATGATCTGGGCCGGGCCAGCGCCCGAGGCGGTGACGGCCTCGACCTGGCCGGGTTCGATCTGTTCGATGGCCTCGGAAAAGACCTTGCCCAGGATGCCGAAGGTGTGGATGGCGAGCGCCAGGACGCCCGCGTAGGGGCCCAGGCCGATGACGGCCACGAAGATGAGGGCCATGACGAACTCGTTGAACCCGCGGCAGAAGTCGAGCACGCGCCGGGCCGCGAACTGGCCGAACCAGCGCACCGCGCGCTGCCAGACGCCGTCGCCCTGGACCATCAGCTCCAGGGTGTTGCTGGCCGCGAACATGGCCATGGGGATGGCCGCGATAAAGGCGATGAGCGTGCCCCAGATGGCGATGGCCACGGTCTCGATGAGCGCCTTGGAGTACTCCATGAGGTGTGGCCAGGCGGTTTCGGGCGGGAAATAGCCGCCGGTCTTCTCGTCCGCGATGCGGTCGTATTCGCTCTGCACGATGCGGTCGCGGTCCGCCGGGGACATGGCCTTCATGCGCGCGTCGGCGCGTTTTTGGGCCTCGCGCTGCATGGTCACCGGGTCGAGCGTCTTGCCGGTGGCGGCGTACTCCGCCTTGACCGCCTGGTAGGACTCCTCAAAGGCGATGATCGCGGGCAATCGCTTGGCCTGGTCCATGGCCGCCTGCTTGTCCGCGTCGTTGAGCTGCCGACCGAAGAGGTACTCGAAGGCGTTCTGGCGCTTGGTGTACAGCTTGAACGGGTCGATGTCCGTGGAGATGTAGGAGGCGACGAGCACGGCCAGGACGATGGCCACCAGGCCCCCCAGGGCGAGCTTCCGGGGGAAGCTCTTCCTGGGAGTGACCTGATCGAGTGTCAGATCATGAGTCATCGTTACTTCTTCTTGGCCAGTTCGGCCTTGAGACGCTTGAGGTAGCGGACCATGTCGTAGTCCTTGTCCGAGGTGTGGCGGTAGCCGCCGTTCTGCAGGATCTGCAGGGCCTCGGGGTCGTCGTTGATCTTGAGCAGGGAACCGGCGATGGCCACCTTCAGGCTCTCGGGCAGGTCCTTGCGCACGGCGATGGGCGCGCCCGGGATCATGTCGGAGCGCTTGATGATGTTGAAGTCCTCCAGGGAGGCGGCGCCCTTCTCGATCATGCGGTCCATGTCGATGTTGTTGGTGGCGGCCACCTGGATGGAGCCGTTCTTGACGGCCAGGATGGACGCGCCGTGGGAGCCGGAGAACCGCACTTCCTTGAAGAACTTCTCGGGGTCGATCTTCATGTCGCGGGCGAAGATGACGTTGGGCACGAGGTAGCCGGAGGTGGAGTTGGGATCGGTGAAGGCGAAGGTCTTGCCCTTGGCCTTGTCCATGTCGGTGATGCCGGAGCCCTTCTTGGTGATGATGATGCCGGTGTAGCCGGGCTGGCCGTCCTTGTTCAGTTCCATGACCACGGCCTCGGCGTTGGCCTTTTCAGCGGCCTCCACGTAGCTCTTGGGGCCGAAGTAGGCCAGGTCGATGTGCTTGTTGGCCATGGCGGTGATGATGCCGTTGTAGTCCGAGGCGGTGAAGACCTCGACCTTGACGCCGAGGTCCTTTTCCAGTTCGGCGGCGATGGGCTTGGCGCGCTTGGCGGAGTCGGCCGCGCCTTCGGTGGGGATGAAGCCGAGCTTCAGGGTCGTGGGCCACTGGGCGGGGCCGGCGAAGGCCAGGCCGGGCAGGGCCACGGTCAGCACCAGGGCCGCCGTCATGAGCACTTTGGACAGTTTCGAGAACATGGGGGAATCTCCTGTGGTTGTTGAGGTTGACGCAGTACTTGCCGATCGGCGGCCGGTTCGCTGCCGGGTATGGATCAGGCGGCGGAGAGCTCTTCCAGGGCCTCTTCCGCCTTGTCGCCGTAGATGCACGACACGGTCTCGGCGTCCAGGTCGCGGGCCGTGCCGTCAAAGATCAGTTCGCCTTTGGACATGCCCAGGATGCGCTTGCCGTAGCGCTGGGCGAAATCGATGTGGTGCAGGTTCACGAGCACCGGGATGCCCTTGTCCTCGTGGATCTTGGCTAGGATCTGCATGACCGTTTCCGAGCTGCGCGGGTCGAGGCTGGCGATGGGCTCGTCGGCCAGGAAGACCTCGGGCTCCTGGGCCAGGGCGCGGGCGATGGCCACGCGCTGCTGCTGGCCGCCGGACAGGGCGTCGGCCCGGCGGAAGGCCAGGTCCCCGATGCCCACCTGCCGCAGGCAGTCGAAGGCGAACTCGCGCTCGGCCCTGGAGAACTGGCGGAACATGGACAGGCAGCGCTTGACCGGGTGGGCGTTGAAGCGCAGCCGCCCGACCAGCACGTTCTCGATCACGGTCAGGCGGCGGACCAGGTTGAACTGCTGAAAGATCATGCCTACGCGGCGGCGCACCTGGCGCAGCTGGCCGCCGTTGACCCGGGTGACGTCCTCGCCGAACAGGGCGATGGACCCCTGGGTCGGGCGGATGAGCCGGTTCATGCAGCGCAGCAGCGTGGACTTGCCCGCCCCGGACAGGCCGATGATGACGCAGAAGTCGTCCGCGTTGACGGTCACGGACACGTCTTTCAGGGCCACGGTGCCGTTGGGGTAGACCTTGCTCAGCCCCTTGGCCCGGATGGCCTCGCGGTGCTGGCGGTTGCGGATATCGATGGATTTCATGAAAGCCTCCCGACTCGTTCTTTTGGATAGGTACGGGGGAGGCGCGGCCCTGCGGCTACGGCTTCCCTCACCGTGAACGGTCTACACAGCCCCTGCAACAGGGGTATGGTGACCGGGTGACGGTTTGACGAAATCGTCGCTTGCGGTTGTCACATTCAGGCCGCGTTTTTGGCTGGTATTTCAAACGGTCCGGAACATCCGACCGCCCAGGTTTGTAACACGGCGGGCACGCCTTCGATCTCGCGTACACGGACCAGGTCCGCGCGCAGGCCGCAACCGATGGCCCCCCGGTCGGCCAACCCCACGGCCTGCGCCGGGTTGGCGCTGATCCGGGCCACGGCCTCGGGCAGGGAGAAGTCCAGATGGCGGTGCAGGGCGAACGCCCCGGCAACCAGGCTGCCGGGCACGTAGTCCGAGGAGATGATGTCGAGCAGACCCGCTTCGGCCAGTTCGCGGGCCGAGACGTTGCCCGAGTGGGACGCGCCGCGCACCAGGTTGGGCCCGCCCATGACGATGCGGATGCCCGCTTCGCGGGCCAGGCGGGCGGCCTCCAGGGTGGTCGGAAACTCGGAAATGGCCATGCCCTCGGCCACGGCCTGGGTGATGTGCTCGGCCAGGGTGTCGTCGTGGCTGGCCATGGGCAGACCCCGTTCGCGGCACAGGGAGACGATGCGTTCGCGGTTGTCGGCCGCGCACGCCTGCTGGGTGGCGCGCAGCCGCTGTTCGATCTCGGCGAATTCCTCGTCGCTCCAGCCCTTCTTGTAGTATTTGCGGTACTTGTCCGTGTCCGTGAACTGCCGCTGTCCCGGAGTGTGGTCCATGAGCGAAACGAGCATGAGGACCGGGTCGTCGATGTGCGGCAGGAGCATGTCCATGACCTTGGGGTCGGAAAATTCGCAGCGCAGGTGCAGCCGGTGGTCCGCCTTGAGCACCCCGGTGGCTCGCGCCCGGGAAAGCGCCCGCAGGGACATGCGCATCATCTCCGAGCGGTTGGGGCCGTCGTGGTACTCGCCCAGCGAGACCGCGTCGAGGACCGTGGTTACGCCCGCGCCCGCCATGGTGTTGTCGTGGGCCAGGACCGCGCCGATGGGGTCGGGCCAGAACACGCCCGGCCTGGGCTCCAGCTCCTGCTCCAGGTTGTCGGTGTGCAGCTCCACGAAGCCGGGCAGGAGGTAGTCGTTTTCCAGGTCCAGCGCGTTGGTCGCGTGGCACGGCCCCGGCTCGATGGCCTGGATGACCCCGTCCGTAATCTTGACCGAGCCGGTGAGGATCTCGTCGCGCAGGACGATGCGCGCGTTCTTGATGATGCGGTCCATAACTATGCGGCCTCCTTGAAGCTGCGCATTTCGAACAGTCTGTCGGCCACCAGGTCGCGCACTTCCTCGTCGTGGAAGATGCCGACCACGGCCGTGCCCCGTGCCTTGGCCTCGTTGATCAGGGAGACCACCACCCGCCGGTTTTCGGCGTCCAGGGAGGCGGTGGGCTCGTCGAGCAACAGGACCGGGTATTCCACGCTGAAGCCGCGCGCAATGTTGACCCGCTGTTGCTCGCCGCCCGAGAAGGTGGCCGGGGGCAGGGACCACAGGGCGGACGGGATGTTCAGCCGTTTGAGCAGGAAGGCGGCCCGGTCGCGGGCCTCCTTGAGGCCGCCGGTCAGCGTCACCAGGGGCTCGGCCACCACATCCAGGGCCGGTACGCGGGGCACCACGCGCAGGAACTGGCTGACATAGCCCATGGTCCGCTTGCGGATGTCCAGGACCTGCCTGGGGGTGGCGGAGGTGATATCGACCATCTCGCCCTCGTGGCGGATGGCCACGGACCCGCGCTGCGGCCGGTAGTTGCCGTACAGCGAGCAGATGAGCGAGGACTTGCCCGCGCCCGATGCTCCGGCCAGGGCCACGCACTCGCCCGCGTCCACGTCGAGGGTCAGCCCGGAGAAGACCGGGATGACCGTGCCGCCCTGGGTGTGCAGGGTGAAGGTCTTGTCCAGGCCGCGAACGGAAATCATGGTGTTGTCGTTGGACATGTGCGCTCCTAGGCCTGCAGGATCGAGGAGACCAGCAGCTGGGTGTAGGGGTGTTGGGGATCGTCCAGGACCTGGTCGGTCAGCCCGGTCTCGACCACCTCGCCGCGCTGCATGACCATCAGCCGGTGGGCCAGCAGACGGGCCACGGCCAGGTCGTGGGTAACGATGATGACCGACAATCCGAGCCGGGAGACCAGGTTGCGCAACAGGTCCAGCAGCTTGGCCTGCACGGACACGTCCAGGCCGCCGGTGGGCTCGTCCATGAACACGATCCTCGGGTTGGTGATCAGGTTGCAGGCGATCTGCAGCCGCTGCTGCATGCCGCCGGAAAAGGTCTTGGGGAAATGGTCGATGCGTCCGGCCTCGATCTCCACCTCGGCCAGCCACTTGAGCGCCTCGGCGCGGATGTTTCCGTAGTGGCGCGCGCCGATGGACATCAGCCGCTCGCCCAGGTTGGCCCCGGCCGTGACGCCCAGCCTGAGCCCGTCGCGCGGGTTCTGGTGGACCACGCCGAGCTCGGTGCGCAACAGCTTGCGCCGCACGGGCTCGGCGCAGCCGTGCACGTCGATGTCGCCGAACTCGCGCGACGCGTAGCCGACGTTGCCCGAGGTCGGTTCGAGCCTGCCGGACAGGCAGGCGAGCAGGGTGGACTTGCCCGAGCCGGACTCGCCCACGATGCCCATGACCTCGCCGGGCCAGAGGTCGAAGGAGATGTCCCGGCAGCCGATCATCTCGCCGTATTTCTTGGTGACGTTGCGCACGCGGATCATGGGTTGCGGTAGGGTCGTCATTGGTTTTCGTCCTGTTTGTCCGGCGTTGCGCCCGTCAGTTCCGAGAGTTCCTCGCGTCCGGCCATGGGTCCGGCGTGCCCCTGGCTGCGCCGGGTGGCGCAGTAGTCCGTGTCCGAGCAGACGAACATGCGCTCGCCCGCGTCGTTGAGGATGACCTCGTCCAGGTAGCTGTCCGTGGCCCCGCACAGGGCGCAGCAGCCGTCCCAGGTCTCCACCTCGAAGGGGTAGTCCTTGAAATCCAGGCTCTTGACCTCGGTGTAGGGCGGGATGGCGTAGATGCGCTTCTCGCGGCCCGCGCCGAAGACGTGCAGGGCCGGGGAGTCGTCGAGCTTGGGGTTGTCGAATTTGGGGATGGGCGACGGGCTCATGATGTACCGTCCGTTGACCTTGACCGGGTACATGTAGTTGGTGGCGATGCGCCCGTGCCGGGCGATGTCCTCGTAGAGCTGGACGTGCATGACCCCGTACTCCTCCAGCGCGTGCATGGTCCGCGTCTCGGTCTCGCGCGGCTCCACCCAGCGCAGGGGCTCGGGGATGGGCACCTGGTAGACCATGATCTGGCCGTCCGTGAGCGGGGTTTCCGGGATGCGGTGGCGGGTCTGGATGACCGTGGCCTCACCGGTCCGCTCGGTGGTCTTCACCCCGGTGACCTTGGCGAAGAACTTGCGGATGGAGACCGCGTTGGTGGTGTCGTCCGCGCCCTGGTCGATGACCTTGAAGACGTCGTCCGGGCCGAGGATGGAGGCGGACAGCTGGATGCC
Organism: Pseudodesulfovibrio sp. lm2024; assembly: GCF_051175575.1. NCBI lineage: Bacteria > Pseudomonadati > Thermodesulfobacteriota > Desulfovibrionia > Desulfovibrionales > Desulfovibrionaceae > Pseudodesulfovibrio > Pseudodesulfovibrio sp. lm2024. The sequence goes on along the minus strand of NZ_CP195092.1, from coordinate 4,106,243 downwards.
GCCCGTGCCCCAGCCGTAAGGCATGGGCATCTCGCGCCCGGCAAAGGGCACCTGGTAGCCGGGGATGGCCACGGCCTTGAGGATGGCCCGGCGGATCATCCGCTTGGTCTGCTCGTTCAAATAACCGTAGTTGTAGCCCGCCTCCACGGCGGGAGGGGTTTGCGTCGCGGCGGTCATGCGGCCTCCTCGGTCTCGGCCTTGGCTTCGGCCCGTTTGAGGATCTCGGCCCGCATCGCCCGGACCATGACCAGGTCGGCCTGGAAGTCCACGTAGTGCGGCAGCTTGAGGTGCTGGACGAATCCCTGGGCCTCCACGTTGTCGCTGTGGGACAGGACGAATTCCTCATCCCGGGACGGGGCGTCGATGTCTTCGCCGAGCTCGCGGGCCTGGAGGGAGCGGTCCACCAGGGACATGGCCATGGCCTTGCGTTCGTTGTAGCCGAAGGACAGGCCGTAGCCGCGCGTGAACCGGGGCAGCTCGTCCTTGGACCCCTTGAAGCTGGTGACCATCTCACACTCGGACACGGTGATGTCGCCGATCTCCACCTCGAAGCCGAGTTCGTCCGGGAGGATCGACACGGCCACCTCGCCCATGCGGATCTCGCCCGCAAAGGGATGGTTGTCGCCGAACCCGCGCTGGCTGGAATAGCCCAGCGCCAGCAGGAATCCCTCGTCCCCGCGCGCCAGGTTCTGCAGACGCACGTCGCGGGCGGCCGGATAGGTCAGCGGGTCGCGGGTTATGTCGCCCACGGGGCGCGCTCCGTCTTTATCGTCCCCATCGCCGGTCCGGTCCACCAGCCCCTCCTTGGCCAGCAGGTCCATGACCCTGGACAGGGGCGGCCCGGCTTGATCCGGGCTTTGCTCCGGGACCGGGACCGTGGCCGTCGGTTCAAGGCGGCTCTCGGCGGCCAGGGCGAAGTCCAGGAGCCGGTGGGTGTAGTCGAAGGTCGGTCCGAGGACCTGGCCTCCGGGGATGTCCTTGAAGGTCGCGGAGATGCGGCGCCGGACCTCCATGGCCGTGGTGTCCACGGGCTGGGAGTCGTACAGCCTGGGCAGGGTCGTGCGGTAGGCCCGCAAGAGAAAGGTCGCCTCCACCAGGTCGCCGCGCGCCTGCTTCACGGCCAGGGCCGCGAGCCAGGGGTCGTACAACGCGCCCTCGCTCATGACCCGGTCCACGGCCAGGCGCATCTGTTGAAGAATCTGTTCCACGGTCAGTTCCGGGACGCTTGGCTCGCCCCGCCGCTCCTCGGCCATGAGCCGATGGGCGTTCTCGATGGCCTGTTCGCCACCCTTGACGGCTACGTACACGTTAAATACCCACCTGGATCGTCCTCGGCAGGGAGACGATCTCCGTTTGAGTTGCCAGAATGACGTCGAATCCCAGGGGGAAGCGCCGTCCGTTGCGCTGCAGCGACCGCCAGAAGTCCGGGTTGAGCCCGTCCACGTGCAGCCGGGTCTCGCCGTTGATGCCCGGGCCGGACAACGGCACGCCCCGGCCCACGTTCAGGGCCTTGACCTGGATGATCAGGGTGGCCGAGCGGTCCGGGTATTCCAGGTCGCCGGGGTGGAACAGGCCGAGGTCCGGCAGTTCCTGCCCGTCGAGGATCAGCCCGAAGGCCGCGTTCTCCGGCTTGCGGCAGACGGTGCAGCCGCAGTGGAAGCGCAGGTAGGTCTGGATATCCAGCGGCCCGGATGGACCGATCCACAGGGGCGTGTCCATGTCCACCAGGGCCAGGCAGACCGCGGCCGCGGCCGGGTGCAGCCCCTTGGGCGGCTGGGGCCAGTTGCCGAGCACGGTGACCGTGCCCGGATGGGACATGGTCAGGAGTATGGCCCGGAATATGCGCTGGTTTTCAAGGGCCGGTTCGCGCGGCTCCCTGGCCGCGTCCATGGCGTGTCCTTGCATGGGTTCCCCCTAGTCTTGGCCGCGGACCATGGTGAAGAAGTTCACCCTGGTGGCCGCGGTTTTGGCTGCCCGCTCGCGGCGTCCCTTCGCAAGGGAGGCCGACAGCGGTTCGATGACGGCCCGGTGCAGGGCGGGGCCGGATTCAGGGTCCTGGAGCAGCGCGTCGAACAGCGCCGCCAGTTCGGCGTGCCGTGCGTCGCGCCCGGCCACGAAGCCGTGGCCCACGCTGCCGTCCGCAAGGCGGACCGAGCAGCGGCACATGGTCATCTCGCCGAGATTGAACCGCTGCCCGCGCGCCTCGGCCCTGGCGCGGACCATGGTCATGCCCACCTCGGGCGGGCGCAGGTGCTCGTAACGGGGTTCGGGGTCGAGCCGGGCGTAGGCCGCCTCCAGGCTCTCGGTGCCGGTCCGGGCGAGGACCCCCATCCATTCCTTTCTGGCTCGGGTTTGCCGGTCCATGGGGGCCTTCATGTCACTATCGGGTTTCATTTGTGTGAAATCCTCACAGGTTGTCTAGACAACCGACGGAGCCTGTGCTCTGCCGGTCGGAAAAAAGAATCGAGGTGCGTTCATGCTCACGCGCGGAAACGGGATCGCCCTGTGGCGGCAGATCCATGCCCGACTGGAGGCGGCCATCGCGTCCGGACGGTTCGGTCCGGGCGACCGGCTGCCGTCGGAACACAGCCTGTCCGTGGAGTTCCAGGTCAACCGCCACACCATCCGTCGCGCTCTGTCCGTGCTCGAGGAGGACGGACGTATCCGCGTGGAACAGGGGCGCGGCTCCTTCGTGCGCGAACCGGTCATCCACTATCCGGTCAGCCGCCGCACCCGGTTCAGCGAGAACCTGTCCCGCCAGCGGCGCACGCCGGGCAACGTCCTGCTCGCGGCCGTGGACGCCGAGGCCGACCCGCAGGTGGCCGAGGCCCTGGCCATCGAGCCGGGCGAGGTGGTCACGCGGATCACCAGCGCGGGCGAGGCGGACGGCAGGCGCATCAGCTATTCCACCGCCTTTTTCCCCAAGGCCCTGTTTCCGGGCATGGTCCGCGTCTACCGCGAACTCAAGTCCGTGACCCGGACGCTGGAGCACTTCGGGGTGACCGACTACTCGCGCAGGCAGACCCGGATCACCGCCCGCATGCCGACCTCCGAGGAGGCCCGGGAACTGGGCCAGCCCAGGAACCGCCCGGTGCTCGTGACCGAGAGCGTCAACGTGGACGAGACCGGCGTGCCCGTGGAGTTCGGGGTCTGCCTGTTCGCCAGCGACTGGGTGCAGATTCTGGTGGAGCCGTGATCGGGCCGTGCGCATGGTTCCGCGTTCCGGGTTTGTCCGGCCCGGGGTTCGGGCCGCGTTCGGGAACGTGGTAGGACAAGGGCGGGCGGGGCACACTAGACAAGTCCCCCACTTGTCCGCTTTGGGAAGGGATTTCAACTTGTTGTAACCTGACCGTCATCTTCGTCGCGGAAATGATGCGCTTCCGTGCTTTTCCAAACCGGGCGCATTTGTCAGTCAAAGGCCATGAACATGCACCCGCACCCCCGGGGGGACGTCCGGCTCGGCCCGGAACCCTCGGTCCATCCCATGGCGGAGGTCCGTGACAGCTCGCTCGGCCGCTACACCGAGGTCCTGGAAGACTGTCTGATGCTCGAATCCAGCCTGGGCGACTATGCCTACCTCAGCTCCGGCTGCGACGTGGCCTATGCCGACATCGGCAAGTTCGCGTCCATCGCCTCGGACGTGCGCATCGGGCCGACCAACCACCCCATGTGGCGGGCGTCCCAGCACCACTTCACCTACCGCAGCGCCCGCTACGGCTTCGGCCCGGACGACGACTCGGTCTTCGAGTGGCGGCGCGCCCAGCGCACGCGCATCGGCTGCGACGTCTGGATCGGCCACGGGGCCGTGGTCCTGCCCGGCGTGAACGTGGGGCACGGCGCGGTCATCGGGGCCGGGGCCGTGGTCTCGAAGGATGTGCCGCCCTACGCCATCGTTGGCGGCGTCCCGGCCCGGATAATCCGCGAGCGGTTCCCGGCCGAGGTGCGCCAGCGCCTCCTGCGCCTGGCCTGGTGGGACTGGCCCCACGACTATCTGGGCAAGGCGCTGCCAGACTTCCGCGAGCTGGATATCGAGGCGTTCCTGGACAAGTACGAGGGCGCGGCCCTATGAACGGTGCCATGAACGCTCCCGAGAACCGGCAGACCCACGGACGCTACGGCGTGTACTACGCCCCGGAACAAGGCGGCGCATTCGACCGCTTCGGCGCGGCCTGGCTCGGCCGGGACAACGAGACCGGCCATCCCGTGCGTCTTGCCCTGCCGGACGGTTTGTCCCCGGACGAATGGCGCGCGGCCACCGAGTCGCCCCGCCGCTACGGCTTTCACGGCACGCTCATGCCGCCCTTCACGCCCCTGCCCGGCGTAAGCGAGGCCGGGATCATCGACCGGCTGGAGGCCTTGGCCGCGTCCCTGGACCCGTTCGACCTGGCCCCCCTGTCCGTGCGCGCCATAGGCTCGTTCCTGGCCCTGGTCCCGGCCGGGCAGGTCCGGTTGGGCGAGGTGGCCGAAGCGTGCCTGCGGGCCATGACCCCTCTGCGCGTCCCGGCCACCCCCGAGGAGAACGCGGCCCGCCGGACCCCGAATCTGACCCCGGCCCAGGACCGCCTGCTCGACGAGTGGGGCTATCCCTACGTGCTTTCCGAATTCCGCTTCCACATCACCCTGACCGGCCGCGTCGAGGACCCGGACCGGCGCGGGCGGCTTGCGGACATCCTGTCCGGCCTGGCCGCGCCCGTCACCGGCCGTGCCCGTCCGGTCCGCGAACTCTGCCTCTTCCACCAGCCGGACCGGTCGACTCCGTTCCGGCTGATCCACCGGGCCCGGCTCGGCAACCCCAAGGAGAATTCATGATCCCCGGCAACCTGATCTACGTCATCGGTCCTTCCGGCTGCGGCAAGGACTCCATCATGCTCTACGCCCGCAAGCACTGTCCCGGCAGCGAGGCGGCCTTTGCACACCGCTACATCACCCGCCCGGCCGACGCCGGGGGCGAGAACCACGTGGCCCTGCTGCCCGACGAGTACCGCGCCCGCCTGGACCTCGGGCTGTTCGCCCTCGCCTGGGACAGCCACGGCAACCGCTACGGCGTGGGCCTCGAGATCGACGCCTGGCTGGAGGCGGGCCTCAACGTGGTGGTCAACGGCTCGCGCGCCTACCTGCCCGAGGCCGCCCGCCGCTACCCGGATCTCGTCCCGGTGCTGGTCACCCTGGACCGGGACATCCTGCGCCAGCGCCTCATCCTGCGCGGCCGCGAGACGCCCGATGAGATCGAGGGCCGTTTGCAGCGCGCCGGGGACTACGCGGTCAGCCACCCGGCCCTGCGGACCATCGACAACAGCGGGGAGCTGGCCGAGGCCGGACGCGCCCTGCTCGACCTGGCCCGCAGACGTCCGCCCCGCATGCGCCGGGCGGTCTGAACCGCGCCCCGGGGCGGCGCCAGGAGCCCCGCCTTGACTATCTCGCGATAGTCGCTATAGTTGGCATGGTCGAAAGGCACCCCCCTTGCTCCGCTCCATGATGGACACCCCGGCTCCGGCCGAATCGTCCCGGGAACAGGTTCAAGCGGGGAGGAACACAGGCAAATAATCCCGGTTCGGCAAAAGGGCCGGGAGAAGGCGCAACCGCCGCATCGCCTGTTCGCTTCCACGCCGAATTCGACGGCATGGTCGAATCCATGTAATCCGGTCAAGGGCAGCTTGCCCGCCGAACACCCCCGGTTTCACGCAATCCCGCATGTGGATGTCTCCACCCCTCCTCACGGGGACGGACGTCTGCGGCACCGACAAGGAACACGCCGTCCGGCCCGATAGTTCGGGCATCGGCCAAAGGGACGCATCCGATTTATTCAACCGGCGTCCTCATCCTGTCTACCGGGGCATGGAAATGATCGGGAAAAAGGTCGCCGACGCTCCGGCGTCCGACCACCCGGCTGTTTCGACCGCAATCAGATCAGCGCCACGCTCGACAAGGGCGTCTCCCGCATCGACATGCAGGGGACAGCCAAGCCGGAAAACCGATTCGGCAGGATCGGGGATCACGTATCCGGTCACGGCCTGATCTTCCTCTCACTCACCCTCTATGGCCCGGTCTGCGGGCCGGGGCCCAACTGTCTCAAGGAGGACATATGCTTTACGAATGCGACAAATGCCAATGGACCGGAACCTGGGATGCCCTGATCCTCGAAACGCTCTGCCCGCTCTGCCGGTCGAGCGTCACCCCCAAGCGCGAAGAAAAAGGCCCGAACGGCCAGGCTCCCTCCGGCCTGAAGCCAGGTGTCGTGCCCGGCCCGCCGCAACGGAGCTGACCTTCCGGCCTTCCGGCCGGACACGCCCTGAATGCAAGGCCCCTGCGCTCTCCCGCCGGGGCCTTGTTTTTTCCCCTCCGTACCGCTCCGAAAATACTTCTTTACTTTGCCGGGCCAATGGCCGATAAAGGGCCAGCTCAGCGTGACTGGACGTACGAATACTTCTTTGCCCCATCGGGCGCCCAACGTTCCACACCCCGTCGAACCAAGATTTACTCCCGTACCAGAGCTCTTCCGATATACCGGGCAATCCCGGACCCCGACCGCTGTCGCGCGCCGTCGAAAACAACTCCTTTTTACCAAAGGTTTATATGACTTTTTCCAATTTTTCCCTGGACCGGCGCATCCTCGCCGGCGTCAAGGGGTGCGGTTATGAAACCCCCACCCCCATTCAAGAACAGGCCATTCCCCTCGTGCTCAAAGGGCACGACGTCATGGGACTGGCCCAGACCGGCACCGGCAAGACCGCTGCCTTCGCCCTGCCCATCCTGCAGCGGCTGCTGACCAGCAACAAGTCCGGCCGGGCGCTGCCCAGCGTCCTGGTCCTGGCCCCCACCCGCGAACTCGCCCTGCAGATCGACGAGAACTTCAACGCTCTGGGCAAACAGACCGGCATCCGCTCGGGCGTGGTCATCGGCGGCGTGGGCATGAACCCGCAGATCAAGGCCTTCGGGCATTGCCGCATCATCGTGGCCTGCCCCGGCCGGCTGGTCCGGCTGATGAGCAAGGGGTCCGTGTCCCTCAACCACATCGACACCCTGGTCCTGGACGAGGCCGACCGCATGCTCGACATGGGCTTCATGCCCGACATCAAGCGCATCCTGGCCAAGCTGCCCGCCAAACGGCAGAACCTGCTCTTCTCGGCCACCATGCCCAATGATATCCGCAAGCTCGCCGAGAACATCCTGAACAACCCCAAGACCGTTCAGGTAGCCAATACCCAGCCCGTGGAGTCCGTGGAGCACTGCTTCTACGCCACGGCCAGCAACCTCAAGGGCGACCTGCTCACCCGGCTTCTGGACAACCGCGACCGCCAAAGCGTGCTCGTCTTCACCCGGACCAAGCACAAGGCCAAGAACCTGGCCCGCAAACTGTCCAACCAGGGATACAAGTCCACCTTCCTCCAGGGCAACATGAGCCAGAGCCAGCGCCAGCGCGCCCTGGACGGCTTCCGCGACGGCCGGTTCGACATCATGGTCGCCACCGACATCGCCGCCCGAGGCATCGACTGCGACCGTATCTCCCACGTCATCAACTTCGACATGCCCGATACCGTGGAAACCTACACCCACCGCATCGGCCGCACCGGCCGCGCCGGCCGCTCCGGGAGCGCCGTCAGCCTCGTCACCAGCGAAGACAAGACGCAGGTCCGCGACATCGAACGCGTCATGCGCGTCAAACTCAAGGAACAGACCCTGTAAGGCTGTCCCGAACAGACCATCACAAGCCCCCCGGCACCCGCCGGGGGGCTTTTTTTGTGCCTCCGGCGTGCCTCCGGCGTGCCTCCGGCGGCCGGGGCGCTGCCCCGGACCCCGCCAGGGGGAACCCTTTGAAAAGGGTTCTCCCTGGACCCCCCCCCAAACTTTTTGTGTGCCTTCGGCAGGGGCGTGCGTGCGCGGGGAGGCGATTGTTGTTCGCGGGGTGTGGCGGGAGCTCGGCAGGGCGGTGTCCCGAAGTGTTCGAGCCGGACGTCTATGGGCCTCGGAGGGCCGCCCTGCCCGAAATCGCCAACCGGCACGGCGGAAGGCGCTCCGTCGCGTCCTTTCGCGCCCGCACGTACCTGAGCGAAGCGAACATGGGATTCTTAAGGCCTTCGGCCTTAAGCGGGGCCGCGTCGGGTCTTAGGCCGAGCTTGCTCGGTCTTAGAGCCGTCGACAGCAGCGATAGGGCAGCGCCCTGGCTGTCGGAGACGCCGCCCGGCGAGGGCTCACCCGAAGGGGCCGCCGGAGGCCCCCCCCAAGGCCATACCACCACCCCGATCAGGCGGCTTGGGTCGCGCCTTTGGGCAGGGCCACGCGGACCACGGTGCCGGTTTCCGGGGAGGTGTCCATGGATATATGGCCGCCGTGCGCTTCGGCGGCGAGCCGTGCGGAGTAGGTGCCCAGGCCGGTGCCGTTGTGTTTGCCGTGGGTGGAGTATTTGTCGAAGAACGACCGGCGCACCTCATCGGGCACGGGCAGCCGGTTGCGGATCTCGAGCACGCAGGGGTCGCCGCTGGTCACGTCCACGTGAACAGGCTGGCCGCCCGAGGCCTCGACCGCGTTCTTGAGCAGGTTGGCGGTCATGCCGTATAACAGAGTGCTGTCGCCCTGTATGACGAGTTGCATGTCTTTTCCGACCTCCCGGCCGTCCAGGGTGGTTTCGACGGTGCAGGCGGGTTCGCGGTGCATGGAGGTGTCGCGCACGGCGCGCATGATCACGGCCAGCCAGTCCACGGACTGGGGCTGGTGTTCGTAGGTGCCGGATTCGAGCTTGTACAGGGTCAGGGACTGGTTGATCAGGTCCATCATCTGCATGCCCGCCTCTTCGACCACCTGGAGCATCTCCTTTTGCCGGTCCGTGAGGTTCTCGTCCTCCTGCATGAGGCGCGGCAGGCCGATGATGCCCATGAGCGGCGATTTGAGATCGTGCCGGACGATGCGCTCCACGTCTTCCTTCAGCTTTTCCGCAGCCTTGCGCGCGGTGATATCGATGCCGATGCAGAGGATGCCGGTGGCCTGGCCGGTCTCGTCGACCATGACCGAGGTGCCGAGCGACAGGGTGGCCCGGCTCTCGTTGCGGCGCACGACCTCCACTTCGGTGAAGGTGTGGCCCGGATTGTGTTCGAGCAGATCATGGAAATGGGAGCGCAGGTCGCGGTCCTGATGGTCGGTCTCGGGCAGCAGCAGCCCCAGCGCCTCGCGGCCGGTCAGCTCGCCTTCGCGGAACCCGAAAAAGTCGAGCCCCCAACGGTTGATGAAGAAGACCTTGCCCTCGGTGTCCACCTCGAGGACGATGAAATGCGCTTGCTCCACCAGGTCGCGGTACAGCCTGCGGCTCTCGCGCAGCCGGTGCTCGGCCTCCACCCGCTGGTCGATGATCCGGTTGCTGGCCCGCGCGCCCAGGAACGTGCCCTGCTCGTTGGTCACCGGCACGCACCGGTGCGACAGCCAGTGCTGCGTGCCGTCCGCCCGGATGATGCGGAAATCAAGGGTGTCCGTGTCCTCGTTGCGGTGCTCCCGGTGCAGATGCGCCTTGACCATGGGCCGGTCCTCGGGATGGACCATTTTGAACATAAGCTCCGGGTCCTTCATGAACGCGGACCTCGGATACCCGGTGATCCGTTCGCACGACGGCGACATGTACAGGAATTCGCCGTCCGGTCCGCGCCAGTACTCCCAGTCGTAGGTGAAGTCCGCCACGGTCCGGAACCGCTCCTCGTTCTTGGCCAGCTTCTCGTTGGCCGCCTTGAGCTGCCGGAAGATCGGCCGGATCTGCAAGATCCCCAACAGGATGATGATCGAGACCAGCAGCCCGATCAGCTCGAAGGCCAGGTCCGGCTGCGCCCGCCCCTCCCAGAACATGTACAGAGTGTGCACCCGCCGGTGCACCATGCCGATCAACCCCGCCGCGATCAGTATCCACGACCAGCGGCGGCCCGTCTCCGGGATCAGAAATAGCGCCAGCACGGCAGCCGTCAATTGTATGCCTATGGAAGTAATGATGATCAGGTCCATGCATCCCCCTGTACGTTGCAACGGAACCCGTCCCTCCAGCTTACCCCTTAACCTATTGGTTAGGCAAATACCATCCATGGAGATATTCGGAGGGGTGAAAGGCGTGTCTCGGCGGCCGGGGCGCCACCCCGGACCCTGCTGGGGCTCTGCCCCAGACCCCGCCAGGGGGAACCCTTTGAAAAGGGTTCCCCCTGGACCCCCTCCCAAACTTTTTGTGTGCCTTCGGCAGGGGCGTGCGTGCGCGGGGAGGCGATTGTTGTTCGCGGGGTGTGGCGGGAGCTCGGCAGGGCGTGGTCGAAACGCAGGGAATGGGTATTGCGGCGTTTTCGGACGGCGGTAAAGAGACAGTTTTTTAATAGGTTGATTTCCTTTCCCAAAAATAAAACCCGCGATTTCGGGCAGAAAAAACGGCGTGCTTCATTCAGAGAAGAAGCACGCCGTCCTATCCGTTTTTTCTGCCCGAAATCGGCACCCGGCACAGCGGAAGGCGTTCCCGTCGCGGCCTTCCGCTGTCGCACGTACCTTAGCGAAGCGAACATGGGATTCTTAAGGCCCTCGGCCTTAAGCGGGGCCGCGTCGGGTCTTAGGCCGAGCTTGCTCGGTCTTAGAGCCGTCGACAGCAGCGATAGGGCAGCGCCCTGGTCTCTCCGAAGGAGACCGCCGGTAGGCCCGCCGGAGGCTCCCCTTACTCCGTAATGACGAGCAGGTGCATCTCTCTGGGCCCGTGCGCGCCGTGGACGAGTTGGGCTTCGATGTCGGCGGTTTTGGACGGGCCGGAGATGAAGGTGAAGGAGGCGGGCAGCTGGTCGTGGTTTTCGAGCAGGGCGTATCCTTCGGGCAGGTCGGCCACGAGCCGGTCCAGGGTCAGGACCGCGATGTGGATGGACGGGACCAGGGACACGGCGCGTCCGTGGCCCGGTCCGGACAGCAGGGCGATGGCGGCGCAGTCCACGGCGCACCAGTCCGCGCCGGTCACGCCGATGTAGGCCTTTTCCGCGATATGGCGGAGGCGCTGCTTGCCCGCGAGTTCGTCCTCGTCCGGGTCGAAGCGGGCCACATCCACGGCAATGGGGTCGTCGGCCAGAAGTTTTGGCAGATCGAGGGAGTGGAGCAGGGCGTCGTCGTGCATGAGGACGTGCTTGTCGCCGCCCCATTCGGTGTCCGAGACGCGGGCCAGTTCCGCGATGCGGCGACCGGCTTCGGCGGCGTTCTCGGCCACGTGGACATTGAGGTTCAGGGGCACGGCGGCCTGCTGGAGCAGGGCGAGGAGTTCGAGGCGTTCGTCGCGGTTGCGGTCCGCGCGCGAGAGCAGCCCTTCCAGTTCGCCCTGGGGACGGCTGGAGAAGAGGGTTGCCGCGTCGGGCGCGTTCTTGCGGCCCAGGGCCTTGCGGATGCGCTTGAGGAAGTATTCTTCGTTAGTCATGGTCGGTCTCGCTGAGGCGCTTGGCGTGGTCGGTCTTCCATCGTTCGGCGAAGGTCTTTTTGGCGATGGGCGGGAAGTCGCGGGTGGCGGTCCATTTGGCCAGGGGGCCGACGCCCTTGGAGAGCGCGCCGTTCTTGACGAACGGCGCCTGGGCCAGGCGGCCGGCCTTGACCAGCAGGTTGTAGGCGGTGCGGCTGGACATGGCCGCGCTCCAGGCCTTGAAGGCCCGCGCCTCGGTTTTGTCCACGGGCTCGACCTCCCAGGCCTCGTCGCCGTAGGCGAGCATGTACCTGAGTTCGGAGAGCATGCGCGGCAGGTCGTTGTTGACCGGGCAGATGTCCTTGCACGCGCCGCACAGGGATTCGCCCCGGCAGAGGTCGGCGTGCCGGTTGACGCCCTGGATGAGCGGCATGACCACCGCGCCGATGGGGCCGGGGTAGGGGCCGTTGTAGGCGTGGCCGCCGATGCGTCCGTAGACCGGGCAGATGTTCAGGCAGCCGCCGCAGCGGATGCAGGACAGGACCTCGCGGAACCGGGGATCGGCGAGCATCTTCATGCGCCCGTTGTCGATGATGACCAGGTGGAATTCCTCGGGCCCGTCGGTCTCGCCGGGCTGGCGGGGGCCGCCCAGGAAGGAGACGTAGGTGGAGACCTTCTGGGCCGCCGCGCCCCGGGTGAGCAGGCGCAGGAGCATGTCGTGCTCGGCCAGGGTGGCGGTGACGCGCTCCATGCCCATCAGCGCGATGTGCACCTTGGGCATGGTCGTGGCCATGCGGATGTTGCCCTCGTTGGACACCAGGCAGACGTGCCCGGTCTCGGCGCAGGCGATGTTGCAGCCGCTTAAGCCCATGTCGGCGGTCAAAAGCTTTTCGCGCAGGGCCTTGCGCGCGGCCCTGGTCAGGGTGGGCGGGTCCTCGGAGTAGGGGATGCCGAGCTTTTCCTGGAACAGCTTGCCGATCTGGCGCTTGTTCATGTGGATGCACGGGGCGATGATGTGCGAAGGCGTGTCGCCGGCCAGCTGGATGATGTATTCGCCGAGGTCGGTCTCGACCACCTCGATGCCCTCGCTCTCGAGCAGGGGGTCCACGCCGATCTCGGCCGAGGTCATGGACTTGCCCTTGACCACGCGCTTGACGTCGTGCTTGCGGGCCACTTCCAGGCAGTAGTGGCGTGCGTCCTCGGCCGTGGCCGCGAAGTGGACGTGCCCGCCCCGGGCGCGGATCTTTCCGGCCAGGGCGGCCAGGACCTGGTCGAGGTTCTCCAGGGTGCGCAGGCGCGCCTCCTTGGCCAACCGGCGGTGTTCCGGGGAGATTTCGTCCCGCCACAGGGCCTGGGAGGACTTGCCGATGCGGTCCTGGATCATGCGGATGGCCGCATGCAGTTCCTCGTTGCCGATGGCGTCGTGAGCCAGCTCGGTGTAGGTCTTGTCGCTTTGCTGGTTCATTACTTGCCCTCCCCGGCCAGGATTTCGGCGATGTGCAGGGCGCGGACGCCGGAGTCCATGCGGGAGAGGCGGCCCTGGATGTTCATCAGGCAGCTGACGTCGCAGCCGACCACGGCCCCGGCCCCGGTGTCGAGGATGGTCCGGACCTTGTCGTCAACCATGGCCGTGGATATCTCCGGGTATTTGACCGCGAAGGTTCCGCCGAAGCCGCAGCAGCGGTCGGACTCGTCCATCTCGATGAGGGTCAGGCCCGGGGTGTTCTCCAGGAGCAGGCGGGGCTGCCTGCGGATGCCCAGGCCGCGCGAGAGGTGGCAGGAGTCGTGATAGGTCACGGCCCCGTCGAAGCGGCAGCCGAGCTGCGCGCCGGGGTCGGTCACGCCCAGGACGTCCACCAGGTATTCGGTGAACTCGAAGGTCTTGTCCGCGACCATGCGCGCCCGGGCCAGCTGGGTGGGCTCGTCGCGGAAGAGCTCCAGGTAATGGTGGCGGACCATGTGCACGCAGGAGCCGGACGGACAGACGATGGCTTCGCTGTTTTCAAAAATGTCGAGGAACCGGCGGGCGGCCTTGGCCGCTTCCCGGCGGTACCCGGAATTGAAGGCGGGCTGGCCGCAGCAGGTCTGGTTCGGGGGGTAGTGCATGCGCACGCCGAGCCGTTCCAGCACGCGGACCATGGCGTCCCCGGTCTCGGGCGACAGGGAATCCACCAGGCACTGGATGAAAAGGGTCACGGTGGGTCGGGTCATTTTACAAAATCCGGAATGTGGGTGTGGGGGCAGGAGGCGGATTTTGCACCCATCGCCCGCAACTTGCAAGTCCTTTAATGTTGCTATAGAAAAATCGACACGTTAGCGTACATTACGGGATTGTCCCGGCATCAGTTCCTTTTGAGGGGGGATTTCATGAAACGTTGTCTCTGTGTTTTCGCCGTATTGCTCGTTCTGGGCACGGCCTGTCTCGCCCACGCGGGCAAGGTCCTCATCGACGTCAGCCAGTTCGTCGAGCATCCGGCCCTGGACGCCGTGCTCAAGGGGTTCCAGGATGAGCTCAAGGACGCGGGCATGGACGTCGAATACAAGATCTACAATTCCCAGGGCAACATGAGCATGGCCTACCAGATCGCCACCCAGGTGGCGGCCGACAAGCCGGACATGATCGTGGCCATCGCCACGCCCAACGCCCAGGCATTGGTCAAGCAGTACGACAAGAGCGAATCCCTCAAGGGCACGCCCATGCTGTTCACGGCCATCACCGACCCGCTGCTGGCCGGGCTGGTGACCAATTACGAGCATCCGGGCGGCGACGTGACCGGCGTGTCCAACCAGATGCCCATGGACAAGCACGTGGAGATGCTGCTCAAGTTTCTGCCGGACATGAAGAAGCTCGGCTTTCTGTACAACGCGGGCGAGATGAACTCCGTGTCCAACCTGAAGCGGATCACCGCCGCCGCCAAGGAGCGGGGCATCGAGATCGTGCCGGTTACGGTGACCAGCTCGGCCGACGTGCAGCAGGCCGCGTCCAGCCTGGTGGGCAACGTGGACGCCATCTACATCCCCACGGACAACACCGTGGTCTCGGCCATGGAGGTGGTCATCAAGGTCGGCCGCCGCAGCCGGACGCCGGTCTTCGTGGCCGACGTGGACTCCGTGTCGCGCGGGGCCATCGCCGCGCTGGGCTTCGACTACTACCTGCACGGCCGCCAAACCGGGGCCATGGCCATCCGCATCCTGAACGGGGCCAAGCCCGGCGAGACGCCGGTGGAATTCCAGAAGAAGCTTTCCTTCCACGTCTTCCCGGCCGCGGCCGGGAAGATGGGTCTCGAGATTCCCGAGGCGCTGGTCAAGGAAGCCGACGTGGTCCACGAGTAGGCGTCGGCAGAGAATCGTATAAAAGGCCGCCCCTCCGTTGTGGAGGGGCGGCCTTTTCGTTTGCCTGGCGGGCCGGGCTAGAACCGCTCGAAATCGGCCGCGCCGTCGTCGTCCATGTCCAGGTCCATGCCCGCGCCGAACCCTTCGAGATCGGCGGCCTGTCGGGAGGGCTTGGACGCGGGCAGGGCGGCTGCCGGGGTCTTGCGCACCTTTACGGTGGTCTGCTTGCGCCGATTGCCGTTGCCCACGTTGAAGAAGGACATGGTCTCCTGGAGCTGCTGGCTTTGGCTGGACAGTTCCTCGCTGGTGGAGGCCATCTCCTCGGACGCCGAGGCGTTCTGCTGGATGACCGTGTCGAGCTGGCTGATGGCCTGGTTGATCTGGGTCGCGCCCGCGTTCTGCTCGTTGCTGGCTGCGGTGATCTCCTGGACCAGGGAGGCGGTTCGCTCGATGTCCGGGACCAGCTGGCTGAGCATGGTGCCCGCCTTTTCGGCCACTTCCACGCTGGACGAGGAGAGTTCGCTGATCTCGGCCGCGGCCGTGCCCGAGCGTTCGGCCAGCTTGCGCACCTCGGCGGCGACCACGGCGAACCCCTTGCCGTGCTCCCCGGCCCGGGCCGCCTCGATGGCCGCGTTGAGCGCCAGCAGGTTGGTCTGCCGGGCGATTTCCTCGATGATGGATATCTTTTCCGCGATTTCCTTCATGGCCTCCACGGTCTGGCCCACGGCGCCGCCGGTCTCGCGGGCGTCCGAGGCGGCCTTGGAGGCCAGGGTCTCGGTCTCGCGGGCGTTCTCCGCGTTCTGACTGATGTTCGAGGCCATCTGCTCCATGGACGAGGAGACCTCCTCGATGGACGCGGCCTGCTCCGTGGCCCCCTGAGACAGGGACTGGGACGAGGAGGACAGCTCGGCGCTGCCCCCGGCCACGTTGTTGGTGGCGGAGTCCACGTCGGCCACCACGGACTGGAGCCGAGTGACCATGTTGTTCAGGGCCTGGGCCAGGATGCCGATCTCGTCACGCTGGTTGATGGCCAGGGTGCGGGTGAAATCGCCCTCGCTCATGCGCTTTGCGAAGTCCACCCCCTGCAGGATCGGGCGGGTGATCATCCGCGTCAGGGCCCAGGCGATGGCCACGCCGAGCAGGAAGGCGATACCCAGTCCCCCGGCCATGACCATAGACGCGGTCCGCAAAGAGGCCACAGCCGCGTCGGCCCGCGTCTGGGTGGCCTCAACACCCGCGTGATTCGTATTCAGAGCCGCATCGAGCACGGCCTGCCCGGCCTCGTTGCGGCGCGTGTTCAGCTTTGTCATTTCCACAAAATTATCAGTGAAATTTTGCATCGCGGCGCCGTATTTTTCAACGGCATCCATGGTCGCTTCCAGTTGGCGGAGGTTCTCGGGCCGCCGGGTGACGGTCTTGAGCTCCTCGTATTTCTCGCGAATGATCGGGAAGGCCTTCATGGCCTCCTTCATGTCTTCGGGGTCCCTGGCGGCCTGGGCCTTGAAGTTCTTGATGCGGATGCCGTTGCACAGGTCGATGATCTCATGGATCATGGAGATCTTGCCGTGGCGCTCGGTGAGTTGGGTCATGGTCGCGCCGGCTGCGATCTCTCGGTCCAGGGCCAGGTTTTGCGAGTCCAGAAAGTCCATGCAGTTTTTCATGCAGATGACCGCGCACTCGTCCATGACCTTCCTGTTCTCGGCCATGGCCGTGATCAGGTCGTGGGTTTCTCGGACCAGGCCGTCATAGACGGCGACGCCCTGCTCCGCCTTTTCCGCGTCCTGCTTCAGCTTGACCAGGCGGGGATATTTGTCCGCATGGGCCTTGGCCGCGCGGAGTATCTCCCCGGTCTCGTCCAGCCGCTTGCGCCCCTCGGTCCAGTATACTTGGGACTCGCTCAGGGAATAGCCACGGAAGGCGTACATTGCCAGCAAGGCGGACCGTTCCAGCTGGCTGGCGATGGAGACTTCCGGGACATACTCCTCGGCAAGTTGCCGCGAATCCTCGCTCACTACCAACATGTCGTAGATGGCTGTGCCGCCCAGGGCGGCGGCGATGAGTATCAGGCACCCGAAGCCGAGTCCGAGCTTCAGGCCAAGCTTGAGATTCTTGAACATATGCCCTCCAAGGTGCGCGGTTGACGAGCCGGGGAAGCCTTCGGGGGACTCCCCGCCTATATGCCCCATTGAATACCGGAATGGGGCGGACGCGGACTATTATATTTAGGTTATAAATACAATAAATAGATAAAACCGACCGTGAGGGTCCGGTTTCAGCCGTACGGCAGGGCCGGGAGAGAGGCGGGGGGGCCGGATCAGGACTCGGGGAAATACTGCACCACGGACCTGGAATCCAGATATCCCTTGACCTCGCGGTCGATTTCTCCCGGGTTCAGGGTACCGGTGATGGTCAGGTCGAGGTCCTCGCCCAGCCGGTAGATCATGGCGTCGTATTTGGGGATGTTCGCATCGTAGATGACCACTTCCGGCAACAGGGGGTTGGCCGGGTCGACCGAAACCACCACGCCCACGTCGCCGGAGTTGAAGCGGCAGACGGTTCCGGGCGGGTAGACCCCGAGCATCTTGATGAATTGCTCCAGGTATTCCTCCTGGAACTCCTTTCGCTTCTTGGTGAACATCAGGGCGAGAGCCTTGTGCGGGGCGAGGCCGCGGCTCAGGTCCCGGGCGTTGACCAGCCGGTCGTACGTGTCCGCAATGGCCACGACCTTGCTGAGGTCGGCGATAGCGTCGCCCTGGAGGGCCTTGGGGTATCCCCGGCCGTCGCACTGCTCGTGGTGCTGGTAGACGATCTTCATGACCGCCGGGTCGATGCCGGGCAGTTTGGAGAGCAGCTGCACGCCGGTCATCGGGTGCCGCTTGAAGAGAATCCACCCGGCCTTGCTCAGCTTGGGACTGGTCGCGATGCCGCCGGGCAGGAGCAGCTGCCCCACGTCGTGGAGCAGGGCGCCCATGCTCAGGGTGTTCATTTCCTCCCTGGGCAGGCCCAGCTGCTTGCCGAGCATCAGGGACAGGGTCATGACATTGAGGGAGTGGAAGTGCTGCCCGGCGTCCATGGACGTCAGGTTGATGTGCTGGATGGCCAGGCTGACGTCCTCCAGGAATTTTTCGCCGAAGGCCGTGGCCAGCCGCCGGGCGTCCTCGGCGGCTGTCGGCTCCCCGCTCTTGATGGCCTCCAGTATCCACTTGGACTTGCCCAGTCCCTTGCCGAACTCCTCCCTGACCTCGTTGAACCGGGTCCGCCGGACGCGCAGCTCCGAGGCCTTTTCCCGCTTGCGCCGGGATTTGGTCACCGTTCCCGGACTGTTCTCGGCGATCTCCACCTCCCGGTCCTCGTCGAGCGGGGCCGAACGGCTTTTCTGCGGATCGTAGAGCACGGTGGCCCGGCCGATGGCGACGATGTCCCGTAGTTCCTGGCGGTTTCGGATCTCGAAGTTGGACAGCAGGAAGGGGTGGCTGAACCAGGGAATCTCCCTCAGACTCACGTACATGCCCACGGTGAGGCGTTTGACCGAGATTTCCTTGAGCATGGCTAGCCCCCGAGGGCTCCCTCGACGTTCTCGCGGATCTGGATGGGCTCCGTGATGTCGAGGAATTCGTCGCAGTGCCGCTGGAGGAATTCAATGGTCTTCGGGGTCAGTATCTCGCCGCCCGACAGGAATTTCCTCCGCTTGCCGTCGACCGTGCCGTATACGTCTTCGGCCACGACCATGCCCGGGGCGAGCCCCAGGGGGTACACGGCCCGCTGGACGGACTGCCCGGCGTTTCCGACGATGGACTTGAATTCCTCGAACAATCGCTTGTCGTAGCGCTTGCCCCGCTGGTTGAGGATGAAGATCGCCTCGCCCTCGCTTTTGCCGCTCTGGACCAGATAGTGGTAGTCCAGGGCGAGCCGGATCATCCTGGCCGGGAGGGGAATGTCGTCGCCCTGGACGTCGTCCTTGGGATAGCCGCCGCCGTCGTAGCGCTTCAGGACGTAGCGCAGGCTGTGTGCCATGTCCTCGGTCCGGTCGTCGGCCTCCAGCAGGAGCACGGCCCGTTCCACGTGTTCGTAGATGTCCCGCAGCGTTTCGGCGCTGGAGTCGTTGCCGCTCATGACCGAGGAGAGGCGTTCCCGGTCGAGGCTGGACAGGATCAGGAGGTAGGCGCTGAACAGTTTCCGGATCCGTTCCGCGCCCCAGCCGACTCGGGAGGACAGGGACATGAGCAGGGGAAGGACCTGGTGATGGCAGATGTACACGCAGGGGATGTAGTTGCTGGTGAACTCGACCAGGGACTGGAGGATGGCCTTTTCCTTGTCCGCCTGGACCGAATAGCGCAGGACCTCCTTGTAGTCGTCCACGATCTCGGTCAGCCGCTTTCTGGAGCAGCGGCCGAAGACGATGGTGTGCGCGGGTATGGACACCCCCTGGAGTCGGGTCGCGTCCGACAGGGCGGGCAGCAGCAGGATGGTCAGGGCTCCGGGCCAGGAACGGCGGACAAGGGCCACCTTCTTGCGGATTTCCCGTACCGGGCCGATGCCCACATAGATCACGATGCCGGGCGTATCGATGTCGTCCAGGGCCGCCAGGTCCCCTGTGGGAATGCTCCTGACCCTGAATTCGTCCTTGAAGACAGGCTCGACGGCCGCGTGGAATTTCTTGCTTTCATCTATGACAAGCATGTGCAGCATGAGAGTGCTCCTGTGTTCCGTATTCGGTCCGGAAGCTGTTCCGCCGGGAGAAGATGGCCAGAGGCGTCACGTGCGACAACACGATCCGAAGCGGCAACCATCGTCCGCTCCGTAGGTGGGAACGGAATGCTGTGGCCTTAGCTTGTGTTATGTCGGTACAATGATGTGCATCCTAGTGATATCATTTAGTAACCTTCTACAATCGTTACAATTTATATATTCTATATAATATGAATCAAGAATATGCATGTCAATGATAGTCGTTTACGGGCTCACCGGCCGGGAGCCGTCAGATGTCCGAATCAGCCCGTTTTTTGTCGAGCTCCACGATGACATAGGCGGCCAGACCGCAACCGAGGATTTTTGCCCATTGCACGAGGTCCAGTGGGGCGCTGGCGAACAGCCGGTGCATGACCGGGGCGTAGGTGTAGAAGAGCTGGAGGACGAGCATCGCGCCGACCCCGCCGAGGACCCATTTGTTGGTGGACAGCCCCAGGGCCAGGGGTGAGCGGGTGAAGGACCGGGCGTTGAGCAGGTAGAAGGCCTCGATGGCGACGAAGACGTTGACCGCCACGGTCCGGGCCGTCTCCATGGTCGCCCCGCCCGCGAGCTCCCATTGGAACAGGCCGAAGGCGCACAGCAACAGGAGCAGGCTGACCACGGCTATGCGGCGCAGGATGGCCCGGTCCAGGAGGGGGCGGTCCGGCCGCCGGGGCGGGCGGTCCATGATCCCCGGCTGCACGGGCTCGAAGG
The DNA here is from genome assembly GCF_051175575.1 of Pseudodesulfovibrio sp. lm2024. NCBI lineage: Bacteria > Pseudomonadati > Thermodesulfobacteriota > Desulfovibrionia > Desulfovibrionales > Desulfovibrionaceae > Pseudodesulfovibrio > Pseudodesulfovibrio sp. lm2024. The sequence goes on along the minus strand of NZ_CP195092.1, from coordinate 4,086,088 downwards.
CCAGGGTCATGCCCAGGCAGCCCGCGGTGGTCATGTTGATCCACAGGATCTGCACCGGCAGGATGGGCAGGGCCGCGTCGAACAGGATGGCGGCCAGGATGACCAGCCCCTCGCCCGCGTTGGTGGGCAGGGTCCAGGCGATGAACTTGACCAGGTTGGCGAACACGCCGCGCCCCTCTTCCACGGCGGCCTCGATGGTCGCGAAGTTGTCGTCGGTCAGAACCATGTCGGCGGCCTCCTTGGCCACCTCGGTGCCGGTCACGCCCATGGCCACGCCGATGTCCGCCTGCTTCAGCGCCGGGGCGTCGTTGACCCCGTCGCCGGTCATGGCGCAGACCTCGCCGTTTCTTTGCAGGGCCGTGACCAGGCGGAGCTTCTGCTCGGGCGAGACCCGGGCGAAGACCGGGATGCCGGGGGCCCGCTCGATCAGCTCCGCGTCGTCCAGCTCGCTGATTTCGCGCCCGGTCATGACCGAACAGTCCCCGCCGTTCTCTCCGCTTTCGCACCCCTCGCCGCCCAGCCCGAGGCGCAGGCCGATGGCCTGTGCGGTCAGGGCGTGGTCCCCGGTGATCATCTTGACCTTGATCCCGGCGTGCAGGCAGGCGGCGATGGCCGCCTTCGCCTCTTCGCGCGGCGGGTCTATCATGCCCTGCAACCCGAGGAAGACCATGCCCATGCACGAGTCCGAGCGCTCCAGCCCGCCGTCGCCGGGCAGGGCCTTGCGGGCGAAGGCCAGGACGCGCAGCCCCTTCTCGGCCATGGCGCGCTGGGCCCGGATCACGGCCTCTGCGTCGAGGTCCCCGGCCTCGCCCGTGGGCAGCAGGGCGCCATTGCAGCAGTCGAGGACCTTTTCCACCGCGCCCTTGAGATAGACCACGCGTCCGTCCCGGTCGGGGGCGTCGTGCAGGGTGGCCATGGATTGCCATTCAGACTCGAAGGGCAGCTCGTCCACTCGCCGGAATCGATTCCGTTCGCGCTCCATGTCCAGGCCGAATTTCCCGGCGGAGACGAGCAGCGCGCCCTCGGTGGGGTCGCCCTCCACCCGGTGGCGGCCGTGGCTGACGCTGATGCCCGCGTCGTTGCACAGCAGCCCGGCCCGCAGGGTCTCGGCCAGGGCCCCGTCGGGGCCGTCGTGGGCGTCGACCGGCTCCACCGCGCCGCGCGGGTCGTAGCCCGTGCCCGAGACCGTGTAGGACCGTCCCCCGCCGAAGATCTCCTGGACCGTCATCTGGTTCTCGGTCAGGGTCCCGGTCTTGTCCGAGCAGATGACCGTGGTCCCGCCCAGGGTCTCCACGGCCGGGAGCTTGCGGATGATCGCCTTGCGCCCGGCCATGCGCGACACGCCGAGCGCCAGGATGATGGTCACTGCGGCGGGCAGTCCCTCGGGGATCGCGCCCACGGCCAGGGCCACGGCGGCCATGAACATATCGGCCGCGGGCTCGTCGCGCAGTATGCCCAGGACAAAGGAGGCGGCGGACAGCCCCAGAATGGCGAACAGGAGCACCCGGCTGAACCGGGCGATCTTGCGGGTCAGCGGGGTCTGGAGTTCCTCGGCCGCGTCGATGAGCCCGGAGATGCGCCCGATCTCGGTGTGTCCGCCCGTGGTTACGGCCACGCCCGCGCCCTGCCCCGAACTGACCAGGGTGCCCGCGTAGGCCATGCCCCGGCGATCGGCCAGGACCGTGTCCTGTGGCAGGGGGGCGGCGTTCTTGGCCGTGGGTAGGGATTCGCCGGTGAGCATGGACTCGTCGATGCGCAGCTCCTTGGCCGAGAGCAGGCGCAGGTCGGCCGGGACCTTGTCCCCGGAGCGCAGCAGGACCACGTCGCCGGGGACCGTATCCCGCGCCGGGATGCGGACCGGTTTCCCGGCGCGCAGGACCCGGGCCTCGGCGCTGAGGTTGGCGGACAGCGAGTCCAGGGCCTTGATCGCCTTGGCTTCCTGGAGGTAGCCCACGGCGGCGTTGACCAGGACCACGCCGAAGATGACGCCCGAGTCTATCCATTCGCCGAGGAAGGCGGTCACCACCCCGGCCACGATGAGGATATAGACCAGGGGCTGGTGGAACTGGAGCAGGAACCGGGTCAGGGCCGAGGCCCCCTTCTTGCCCGAGATGGCGTTTTCGCCGAACCGTTCGCGCCGCCGCTTAACCTCGGGTTCGTCCAAACCCCGGGCCGGATCGGTGTCCAGGAGACGGGCCGCTTCTTCGGCCTCCAGGTGATGCCACTGTCTGTTCCGTATCGTTTCCATGCGGATCGCTCTCCGTGTGCGCTTCATGCTCCGTGCTCGCCGGACGCGGTTGTCTCATCTTGAAGCCTGAAGCAAAGCGGGGGCCGCGTCAACCCGGTCCGGTGGATCGGCTCGATCGCTCCGTGCCCGGGGAGAGGAAGGCCCTCCGTACGGCTTTGGAAAAAAGCCACCACCGGGCCGCCCGGCGCGGCGCTGAAAACAAAAAACGGGTTACGGCTGTTGGCCGTAACCCGTTGTTGCGTCCTGTCGGCCCGTGGAGGGCCGCGGTCGTTATTTGACCACGATCAGTTCGTATTCCCTGGTGCCCAGTCCGATCTTCTCCGCATGGTCCATGCAGGTCTTCCACTCGGACTCCGGGCGGGAGTTGGTGAAGTGGTCGTGGTGGTCGACGAAGTCCTTTTTGGCCAAGTTTTCGGCCAGCTGGCTGCCGGGGAGCGGGGTGGCCTTCATGCAGGCGTCCACGCAGGCCTGGTCCAGGGCCAGGGGATCGGCGGAGGCCAGCATGCCCAGGTTGGGCAGGATGGGCACGTCGTTTTCGCCGTGGCAGTCGCAGTTGGGCGAGACGTCCACGATCAGGGAGATGTGAAACTGCGGGCGGCCGTCGACCACGGCCTTGGTGTACTCGGCCATCTTCCGGTTGAGGTCGCAGATGGCGGAGTCCAGGCCAAAGGAGATCGCGTCGAAGTTGCACGCGCCCAGACACCGGCCGCAGCCTACGCAGTTGTCGTGATTGATGCGGGACTTCTTAGCCTCCGCGTCGAAATGCAGGGCGTCGTTGGCGCACTCCTTGATGCAGGCCTTGCAGCCCACGCACTTTTCCTCGTCGATGTTCGGCTTGCCGCCGCTGTGCTGCTCGGTCTTGCCCGCGCGGGAGCCGCAGCCCATGCCGATGTTCTTGATCGTGCCGCCGAAGCCGGTCATCTCGTGGCCCTTGAAGTGGGTCAGGCTGATGAATACGTCGGCGTCCATGATGGCCCGCCCGATCTTGGCCTTCTTGACGTATTCGCCGCCTTCGACCGGGACCTCGACGTCGTCGGTGCCCTTGAGGCCGTCGCCGATGAGCACGGGACAGCCCACGGTCAGGGGGGTGAAGCCGTTTTCCCAGGCGCATTCCAGGTGCTCCAGGGCGTTCTTGCGCTTGCCCGGATACATGGTGTTGCAGTCGGTCAGAAACGGCTTGCCGCCCAGCTCCCTGACCACGTCAGCCACGGCCTTGGCGTAGTTGGGCCGCAGGTAGCTGATGTTGCCCAATTCGCCGAAGTGCATCTTGATGGCCACGAACCGGCCTTCCATGTCGATGTCGCCGATGCCCGCCTTCCTGATCATCTTCTTGAGCTTGGTGGGCAGCCCGTCACCGAACGCCTTGGTCCGAAAGTCGGTGAAGTAGACTTTTGCTTTTCCCATATTTCCCTCAATTCTTTGGAGTTAAACTTGCCGAAGCAAAAAATGATTGCGCCCGGATCGTCGCGCGACCGAGCCCGTAATCCTTGTGGTCGGAGTGGCCTACGGTATCATTATTTTCAGCGAAAGACTGCCCCGGAGAAGGCATATTGGAAGTATGATACCTTTTGCATCGACCGCAAGGCAAGGGGCCATCGCAGGCAAGGCGCACAGTCAGAGACTTTTGGAGGACGGACGGGCAAAGCGAGGGCGGGGGGGCATGAGGTGCGAAACGGCGCGGTCAATGCCATGGTGTCCATGGAGATGCGGTGCATGCCGTCTACGGGGCCGCCACGGCGATCGGTTTTCCTGTGGGACGATACCCCGGGCTCAGCCTTGTTGCATGGCCTGGAACAGCATCCAGACCGAGACGCAGGCCAGCATGGTACCGGAGACGTACCCCTGCAATCTGGCGTTTGCCCCGGATGCGAATCGGCGCCCCAGCCAGCCGCCGCCGAGGGCCCAGGTCAGCGTGGCACAGCTGGTCAACGAGGTCAGTCCGATGGACAAAACGACCACCTGATACCACTGGGCGGAATGAGGGGCGATGAATTGGGAGAACATGGCCATCATTACCGTGATCACTTTCATGTTCAACGATTGCAATATGATCCCATCGAAAAAGCCGGGCACATCGGCCGCAATCTCCCCGGATGCAAGCTGCGTGGCCCGGAAGAACTTCGACGCCAGGTACAACAGGTAAAAGGCCCCGGCGTATTGCAGGTAGCGGTATGCCCCCGGATAGTTGTGCACCAGGGTACCGGCCCCGAATCCGATCAACAGCGACTGGAGCAGCACAATGAAGTTGATGCCCAGGATAAAGGGCAGCGAGCGCATGAGCCCGAAGCGGGCTCCCACCGAAGCCATTGCGATGTTGGCGGGCCCTGCGGAAAACACCAGCGGAAACATCATCCCAAGCCAGAGAAGAAAGTCGTTCACCACCATCTGTCACCTCCTGCATCCTGCGGCGGTCATCGGGATGCGGTCTGTTCTATTGTCGTCAATACGGGGCCGGGGCGATATTCCCGCCAGATATCGGAGGTGGGGCCAGAGGACGAAAACGGGCCAGGTGAAGTCATATTTTCGCTCGGCAGAGCGTCAGCGATTTGTGTCCAGCACCGGAAAAGGACTTGAGATTTCTTGTAAGTCCTTTTCCAGGGCGTCCCCGCGTGGGCCCGGTCAGGCCTTTCTGTCCAGCGGCCTGCCGTCTTCTCCGATGCCTAAGTCCGCTTTGAGCCATGGGCTTAATGCCGAGAGTTCCCTGCGGGCCGCGGCTTCGTTGCGATGCCTCCTCATTCTCCCGATCAGATTCCGCAAGCGGCAAATCTGTTGGTAAAAAACATCCCGAATCGTCCGGTCTTCCATATACGAAGCCTCGCTGTATATTTCCATGTTGCCTCCTTGCGCCGTTGCCGGTTGGTGGTTAGCGTCTGAAATATAGATAAGTTTGCCATAAACATTTGACAAACGAATTATTTTTATACTAATCATGAAAAAAATTGATATAGAGGGAAAAATGCAGTTTTCCAACGACCTTCTCGAAACATTCGCTGCCGTGGCGGACAGCGGCAACTTCACCAAGGCGGGCGCGTTGGTCAACCGTACGCAGTCGGCCGTGTCCATGCAGATCAAGCGGCTCGAGGCGAAGGCGGGCCATGTGCTGTTTGAACGCAACGGCGGACTGAGAAGGATCACCCTGACACCCAAGGGCGAGGAATTGCTCCGCTATGCGCACAGGATACTTGCGCTCCATGAGGAGGCCGTGGCCGCCGTCGCCCGCCCGGGAGTGGAGGGAAGGGTCCGAATCGGGCTGCCGGAGGATTTCTCGAGCACGGTTTTACCGGAAGTGCTCGCCCGGTTCGGGAAAACGAATCCGAACGCGCAGGTCGACGTTGCCTGCGCCCCGGGAGAACAGATCAGCGCGCTACTGCGTGCTGGAAAGCTGGATATCGGTATCCGGGCGGGCGTGGCTCTCATAGACGGCGTCGAATTGCTGAAGATGGAGCCTCTGCATTGGATAGCCTCCCCATCAAGCCTGGTGCACGAGCGCACGCCGGTACCGCTCGCGGTCTTCTGGGAGGGGTGCAGCTACCGGAAATCCGCCATGGAGGCTCTTGACCGTATCGGCCGTGACTACCACGTGGCCTTCAACAGTCTTTCCATTTCAGGGATAATCGCTGCCGTATCCGCCGGGTTGGCCGTGGGTGTCGTCGGCTCGACGACATTGCCCGAGGGGATACATGTACTGGATGAGAACGACGGCTATCCGACCCTGCCCGACGCATCGGTCACTCTCCACCACGGCAGCGGTCCCCGTAACGATCTGGTGGACCGCCTCGCCGAGCATGTCCGCGACGCTTTTCGGGACATTTGACTATATTGCCTGGAACCTGCAGGCAATGGGCTGGACCTCACACTCTCCGCGATCCGGCCTATTCGGTCTCGGATTGGGGAGGGGGTGCGTATACCCACCGCCAAGGCATCTTGCCGCGCATGAACACAATGACCACGTTCCGCTACATACAACGATCTGGCATCACGGAGAGTGTCCTGGAAAGGGCCTTCGGCTAATAAGGAAACGCCCCGAAACCACAAGTTCCGGAGCGTTCTCGCGCCTGTCGGTGCGCAAACAAAAAAACGGGCTACAGCTTCCGCTGTAACCCGTTGTTCTGTCAGTGGCGTCCCCAAGGGGGTTTGAACCCCTGTTGCCGGCGTGAGAGGCCGGAGTCCTAGGCCACTAGACGATGGGGACGCATTCTGGTGGGTCGTACTGGGCTCGAACCAGTGACTCTCTGCTTAAAAGGCAGATACTCTACCAACTGAGTTAACGACCCATGACCCGTCAGGGAAAGTATGACTATCCATTTGGCCTTGCGGTGTCAAGCATATTTTGCAACTTCGGGGTGAAGCAAGATTGTGCTTGCAACCGTTCGGAATGTCTGTAAATTTAAAATTTTTCTTGCAAAAATCGCCCGGCGTGTTATAGTCCCGCTCCCTGTCCGATATGGAATCCAAGCCACCAAGGAGCTACATATGACACGAAAAGACCGTACCGAGGGAATCTATTCCCGCCGCGAGGTGCTCGACGAGTCCGAGCGCAGGCAGTACTGCCAGCTGCAGCTGAAAGAGCTGCTTTCCTATGCCTACAGGTACTCCGAAGACGTCAAGAAGCGGTTCGACCGCGCCCAGTTCAACGTGGACAAGTTCCGCGTGCTCAACGACCTCAAGCATATCCCCATCATCAAGAAAAAGGAACTGATTTTCCTCCAGTCCATGGGCCCCCGCCTCGGCGGGCTGCTGACCAAGGACCTGGGTGAGCTGCAGCGCGTGTTCCTTTCCCCGGGCCCGATCTTCGACCCCGAAGACCGCTCTGAGGACTACTGGGGCTGGACCGAAGGGTTCTACGCCGCGGGCTTCCGTTCCGGCGACCTGGCCCAGATCACTTTCAACTATCACCTGGCCCCGGCCGGGCTGATGTTCGAAGAGCCCCTGCGCAACCTGTCCTGCGCCGTGGTGCCCGCCGGTCCCGGCAACACCAACTCGCAGATCGAGATCATGCAGAAGCTGCGCGTCACCGGCTACGTCGGCACGCCCAGCTACCTCATGCACCTGGCCCAGAAGGCCGAGGAAGCGGGCCTGTCCCTGCGCAAGGACCTGTTCCTGGAAGTCGCCTTCGTCACCGGCGAGAAGTTCTCCGAGAAGATGCGCTCCACCCTGGAAAAGAAGTTCGACTGCATCATGCGTCAGGGCTACGGCACCGCCGATGTGGGCTGCATCGGCTACGAATGCTTCCACAAGTCCGGCCTGCACCTGTCCAACCGCGCCTTCGTGGAAATCTGCCACCCCGACACCGGCATCCCGCTCAAGGACGGCGAGGTCGGCGAGATCGTGGTCACCGCCTTCAACCGCACCTACCCGCTCATCCGCCTGGCCACCGGCGACCTCGGCTACCTGGACCGCACTCCGTGCGCCTGCGGCCGTACCTCCCCGCGCCTGGGCGGCATCGTCGGCCGCGTGGACACCACCGCCCGCATCAAGGGCATGTTCGTGTACCCGCATCAGGTCGAGCAGGTCATGGCCCGGTTCGAAGAGGTCAAGCGCTGGCAGATCGAAGTCACCAATCCCGGCGGCATCGACGAGATGATCCTGTCCATCGAGGCTGGCCAGTTCAACCAGGAGGACGAACTCCTCCACCTGTTCCGCGAAAAGATCAAACTGCGCCCCATCCTCAAAGTCCTCGCCCCCGGCACCCTGCCCCCGCAGATCCGGCCCATCGAAGACAAACGCACCTGGGACTAACCGTCCACTGACGCTATTAAAAAGCCCCGCCCGACGAATTCGTCGAGCGGGGCTTTTTTTTTGATGCCTCCGGCGGCCAGGGGGGAAACTTTTGGGAAAAAGTTCCCCCCCTGGCCCCCCCTTCCAAACTTTTTGTAGCCGCTTCGCGGGGTGGGAGCACCTTTTTATGGGCCCGATGCATAATCCGCATGAGGCCCCCATTCTTCTCTTAATGGAGTGAATCGGGTGCGCAGCCCCGCCAGCGGCTCTCTCCCCCGCGCTAGTACAAGGCTTTCGAGAGTGGGTCCGCTGTGCATTTTCTTCCGGCCGCGGCAACCGCAGCGTGCCTCAGCTCTTAGGCCGAGCTTGCTCGGTCTTAGAGATGGCGACAGCAGTGGTAGCCGTCTACGTGAAGATTGGCTCGGCCGGTAAAAATGTGCAGATGGCCCGCTATCGGGAGCCGCCCTACACCAAATCCACGGTCACCCCTTCGGCTACGTAGAAGAGGAGGGTGTACTTGCTTTGTAAAAGTTCAACGACGTCCTCAACGGACTTGTCGGCGAGATCGGCGATGGTCACGTAGGCGTTGCGGGAACCGCAGCGGGTGGGGTCCACGGCGGTGAACACGCTGGTGAAGACGAGCCCCTTGGCGCGCAGGTCGCAGAGGATGTCGGCCAGGGCGTCCTCGGAGCCGTCAAGGCGGATGCCGAACTGGGCGCCGCCGCGCGCGGAGCCCGCCGAGGAGCAGAGGAAGCGGAGCACGTCCAGCTGGGTGATGATCCCCTCAAGGCGGCCGCCGTCCACCACGGGCAGGCCGCCGACCTTGTGTTTAACAAGGATGTCGGCCACTTCGGTCATGGCCGCGTCCGAGGGTACGGACACCGGGTCCAGGGTCATGATGTCCCCGGCGGTGAGGGTGTACAGGCCGCCGCCGCTCTCGACCACGGCGTCGCCGGGGATGAACTTGGACGGCATGGCGTCGCGGATGTCCCGGTCGGAGACGATGCCCACCAGGGAGCCCGCGCTGTCGATGACCGGGAACTGTCGGATGTTCTTTTCCCGCAGTATCTCGGCCGCGTCCAGCACCGAGGAATTCACTCCCAGGGCGATGACGTTGACCGTCATCCAGTCTCTGACCAGCATCGGCTACCTCCTGTACGGCGATTTCCGGGATGGAAACGGTCAGCAATACCTACTCTGTAAGTCCGCAAATTGCAACGGGTTACAGCCGCGCGGCCTCTTTCTCCACGGCTTGGACCAGGGCGTCGAAGCGCGGGACGAGGTCCTGCACCCCCTTTCTGACGTCTTCCATCTCACCGCAATAACACCTCTTTTCCAGGGAGCGGGATTCTTCGACCACATCCATGGCCAGGACGTGGCTGGAGATGTTGGTGATGGAGTGCAGGGCATTGGCCACGGCCTTGGCGTCCATGGCCTCGAGTCCCTTGTGGAGGTCTTCGCGCTTGGCCCTGGCCTCGATCAGGAAGAGGTCGAGGATGTCCTTGTACAGGTCCATGTTGCCCTCGAACCGCTTGCACAGGCTGTCCACGTCCAGGGTGACCTCGACCTTCTCTTCCCGCCGGGGGGCCAGCGCCGCCGGGACGTGTCGGCAGTTCATGTCCTTGCGGGCCTCGCGGGCGGCGGTGCAGCGGACGATGGCCTCGGACAGCTTGTGCATGTCCACGGGCTTGCTGACGTAGTCGTCCATGCCCGCGTCGAGCATGCGTTCCCGGTCGCCCTTCATGGCGTAGGCGGTCAGGGCGATGATCGGGATCTTGCGGTCGTACAGGCGGCCGTCGGACTCGCGGATGGCACGGGTGGCTTCCAGACCGCTCATCTCGGGCATCTGGACGTCCATGAGCACCAGGTCGATGGCCCGCCCCTTTTCGCGCAGGGCTTCCAGGGCCTGGACTCCGTTCTTGGCCGTGGTCACGGTGTGGCCGAACATGGTCAGAAAGTGTTGCAGATACTTCCGGTTCATGGGGTTGTCGTCGGCCAGGAGGATGTTCAGGTGCAGGGTGCGCGGGGTGCGCGGCCGGATCGGCTCGGGTTCGGGCTCGGGCTCTTCGGCCAGGCCGAACCAGGCGGTGAAGAAAAAGGTGCTGCCCCGGTCCACGGCGGACTCCACGCCGATCTCGCCGCCCATCATGTTGACCAGCTGGCGGGAGATGGTCAGGCCGAGCCCGGTGCCCTGGTGCTTCTTGCGCAGGGAGCTGTCCGCCTGGGTGAAGCTGTCGAAGACCGCGTCGAGTTTGTCCTCGGGGATGCCCACGCCGGTGTCGCGGACCTTGAACTGCAGGCAGGCGCGCCCGGACTCGATGCGGGAGAGCTCCACGGTCAGTTCCACCAACCCGCGCGGGGTGAATTTGAGCGCGTTGCCGATGAGGTTCCACAGGACCTGGCCCAGCCGGTCCGGGTCGCCGTTGAGCCGTGCGGGCACGTCGTCGGCCACGGAGTAGCAGAAGACCAGCCCGTTGAGCTCGGCCTGTGGGCCGAAGGAGCGCACGCTGGTTTCGAGGGCCGTGCGGAAAGTGAAGTCTTCGGGTTTCAGTTCCATGCGTCCCGCCTCGATCTTGGAGATGTCCAGGATGTCGTTGACGATATTCAGCAGAGAGTTGCTGGCGTCGCGGATCATGTCCATGTGCTCGCGCTGGGTTTCGGTCAGGCCGGTGGTGACCATCATCTCGGCCATGCCCAGGATGCCGCTGATGGGCGTGCGGATCTCGTGGCTCATGTTGGCCAGGAACATGGACTTGGCCATGTTCGCCTCGAGCGCGGCGCTGGAGGCCTCCTCGGCGGACCGGTTGGCCTCCACCAGCTTGCGGCTCATCTCGCCGTAGTGGATGGCCGAGCCGAACAGGTTGGCGGCCAACATCATGGACTCGATCTCCACGGGCAGCCAGTCCCGCTCGCGGCGGTGCTCGGACAGGCCCAGGAACCCCCACCAGGCGTTTCCGGCGAAGACCGGCAGGATCATGACCGACTTGGCCCCGGTGGCCGCGAACAGGGTCCGCTCCTCCTTGCGGAAGTGCTTGACGTGTCCGGTGACCACCTTGCGCTTGAGCATGGCCGCGCGCCAGGTGTCGTAGCGGGGCGAGATCGGGAGATTCCGGCTCAGGGGCATGGCGCTCAGGGGCGCGACCCACTCCGTGCCCCACTCGTTGTGCAGGGTCAGGACTTCGCCGCCGTCCGGTCCGGTGTCCTTTTTGAAGAGATAGATGCGGGTCACGTCCGTGACCTTGCCGAGCTTGGCCAGGGCCTCGTTCACGCCCTCGTTCCAATCCACCTTGCGCAGGAACCGGCTGGCGAAGTTGGCCAGGACCTGGAGGATGGCGTCCCGGCGAAAGAGCAGCTCCTCGAATTCCTTCTGCAGGGAGACGTCCCGGGCCATGCCCCAGATGCGCACGATGTCGCCGCCCGGCCCCAACTCCACCTCGCGGTTGACGTGCAGGTGGCGGATCTTGCCGTCCCTGTCCACCACGCGGTACTCGAAATCCAGGGGCCAGCCCTGGTCGAAGGTGGCTTCGTTGGCCCGGTCAAAGACCTCCAGATCGTCCGGGTGGACGTGGTTGCGCAGGCCGGACAGCCTGCGTCCAGGCTCCTTTTCCCTGCCGAAGATGCGGCTCAGTCCCTTGGACCAGCGGATCTCCCCGTCCGCGCCCATCTCCCAGCTGCCGAAGGAATCGGTGCGCTCCATCCAGTCGAGCAGGTCCTGTCGGAACTTGAGATGGTTCTCGATATCCAGCCGGTCCTCGAGGTGGCGGAGGCTGCGGGCCAGGCACTCGCGCGTCTGCGGTCCCTGGACGAAATAATCGAAGGCCCCCAGGATCAGGGCCTCGGCCTCCATGCCCGGATCGCGGCCCAGGACGATGGACGGCCGTCCGTATTCCTCGCGCACGCGGCGCACGGCCCGGGGCCAGGAGTCGTCGTCCGCATCGGGCACGAACAGGACAACGTCCGCGTCGTCCTTTTCCAACCGGCGCACGCCCCGGGAGACCGAGGCCTGGCGGGCCACGGTCGGCTTGTGGCCCTCGGGGAGCAGGTTCAGGTCCTGCTCGTCCACATGTTTGCCCGCCAAGATCAGTATTTTCACACGACGCCTCCACTGGCCGCCTTGAAAAATGAACAGTTCCCGCCGCCTACCCGGTATTCTTACGCCAGAAACGGGACAAGGGATAGTACATACCGCATTCACGATCCCGGCGCGCCCGGGCCCGGCCGGGTGTGCGGCCGCATAGCTGACTGCAACCGTCTGAAAAGACAGTCCTTCCATTTCGAGCCCCCCTTGCTTTCTGGCCCGACGGGGTTTACACACAGTACAGGCCCCTTCCGTGACGGCCGTTCCCGACACATAGACCCGAAAAGGTGCAACCATGAACTTTCTGCCCGACAACTCCATCCTGTCCCTGCTGGCCGGGGCGACCCTGGCGGTCAAGCTGGTCATGATCTTCCTGGGGTGCATGTCCCTGTGGAGCTGGACCATCATCTTCTTCAAGTTCTTTTCCATCGGCACGGCCCGCAAAAAGGTCATCCAGGGCTACGACGCTTTTGTGGCGGCCGGTGATCTGTCCAAGGGAATCAAGGGGTTGGGCGACAAGGACGACTCGCCCCTGGCCCGGGTCTCGTCCCTGGCCGTGAAGGAATTCCGGCTGCTGGAAAAGGCCGACGTCAACCGCGAGCGCAAGCGGCTGCTGGTCAAGGACACCCTGCGGCGCGTGCTCAAGCAGGGCATCTCCAAGGAGATGCGCGGACTGACCCGCAACCTGCCGTTTCTGGCCACCTGCGCCAACGCGGCCCCGTTCATCGGCCTGTTCGGCACGGTCTGGGGCATCATGCACTCGTTCCACTCCATCGGCATGGCCCAGTCTGCTGCCCTGGCCACGGTGGCGCCCGGCATCTCGGAGGCGCTCATCGCCACGGCCATCGGCCTGCTCGTGGCCATCCCGGCGACCATTTTCTACAACTATTTCCTGGGCAAGCTGAACGAGGTCGAGTCCGGCATGGTCGACTTTGCCGGGGCCTTCCTGAACCGCGCGGAACGCGAGATCGCCTGGGCCGACAAGCCCGAGCGGGCCTAGGAGCGCGCCATGGCGATCAAGACCGGCGGCGGCTTCCTCAACGAGATCAACGTTACGCCCTTCGTGGACGTGATGCTGGTGTTGCTGATCATCTTCATGGTCACGGCCCCGCTCATGACCCAGGGGGTGGAGGTGGACCTGCCGACCACGCGCACGGTCCGCAACCTGCCCCAGGACTCCGAGCACCTGGTCCTGACCGTGCGCAAGGACGGCGCGATCTTCCTGGACGAGTACCAGGTGGCCCTGGACGAGCTGCAGACATACATCCAGCGGCTGGTGACCAAGCAGAAAAAGCAGCTTTTCCTGCGCGCGGACAAAGAGGTTCCCTACGGCACCGTGGTCCAGGTCATGGGCGAGATCAAGGCTGCGGGCGTCGACAGGCTCGGCATTGTGGCCGAACAGCCGCGCGACCGGGACAGGAAGTAGGCGGGAGCTGGGCGGCATGCAGCGGGTACTGAGCTGGACACTCTCCATCCTCTTTCACGCCGTGGTGGCGGCGGCGCTGATCCACTCCGTGGACCTGCCGGACCTGCTGCCCGAGGAGCTCATGGAGGTGAACCTGACCGAGGTCCGGGAGCCGGAACCGGTCATACCCATGCCCATGCCGACCCCCGCACCCGAGCCGCCGCCCGAGGCCAAGCTGGAGTGCCCGGACGCCCCCCCGGCCGCCGCGCCCTTGCCCATGGACAAGACCGTGGTCCTGGACGATACGCCCCCGCCGCCCGAGACCGCCCCGCCGCCCGAGGCCGAGGCCGTTCCCTTGCCCGAGCCCGAGGCGATCGAGATCAGCCCGTCCAAGACCCTGCCGCCCGAGCCGCCCGCCGAAGAGGAACTGGCCGAGGACGGCCTGCCCAAGAAGATCTACGTGCGCAAGGACGCCACCGTGCACCGGGGGGCCGAGGCGCGCTTCGGCCGGGCCCTGATGGGCGACTATTTTTCCTACTCCTCCAAGGAGTTCTCCGGCCAGTTCCGGACCAAGGACAACCGGGTCATCTCCATCATCGATGCCCGCAACACCAAGTACGGGCGTTTTCTGATCTACGACTCCAAGAACAAGACCCTGCGCCGCCTGAAGCAGGCCTTCGGCAAGTACGTCTACACCATCGGCCCGTCCGTGTACGAGGATGAGCCGGTCACCGGCTCGGTCACCTTCCTGGCCAAGGACGACCGCATCGAGCGGTTCATCCTGATGACCGACGACGACCGGTTGGCCCACTACCCGGTCAAGGTGCACGTGCGCGAGGAGGAGACCGCCTTCGACGGCCCGGCCGGGCGGATCGAGGCCCGCCTTTCCCGCCCGCCCTACGACGAGGGCCACGCGGGCGCGGTGGTCGTCCACGGCCCGGACTGCGCCGACCCCGGCATGGTCCAGGCCTTCACCCGGACCCTGTCCATGCACGGCCTGGCCGCCCTGACATTCACCCCGCGCGGCTGCGGAGGCGAATCCCCCTCCCCGGCGGGCGCAAGGGAACTGGCCGAGGATACCCTGTCCGCCTTCGATTTCCTGGCGGCCCACCGGTCCGTCGACGCGGGCAAGGCTGGAATATGGGGCTCCGGGCAGGGCGTTCCGGCAGCCATCCGGGCCGCGCGCCGAGCCTCGCCCGCCTTCCTGGTCTGCATGCTGACCGACGGTCTCGACCCCGGCGACCTGCCGGGCCGCGACGTCCTGGCCGGGCTGGACCGGCCCGTTTTCTGGTTGATCACCGGCCGCGAGACGGCCAAGTGGCGGCCGCTGATCTCCGTCCTGGAGACCCTGCGCGACCGCGAAAAACGCGCCTTCACCATCGTGGTGGCCCCGGCCAAGACCAGCCGGGAGGTGCTCCAGGCCGAGGGCGAACGCTCCTCCTGGGTGGAGCAGGTGGCCGACGACCACGCCGCCCTGGCCGCGTCCTGGATCAACGGCCTCAGGTAGCTCCGGCACCGTGCGGCAAAGAGCCCGCGCCTTCCATTCAACCGGCAAATCGGATACGGTACGCCCACTGTAGAGGCCCTTGCCCGCCACCTTCATCCAGCCGGACGACCCGTGACAACCGACCGCAAGAAACCCGAACGCCCCGACGCCGAAACCTGCCAGCGGTTGGTCGATTCCGATCCCGCCCTGTTCAGGCGGCTGATCGAGGCCTCGGGCATGGCGGTCTCCATTCACGACAGGAACCTCTACCCCATCTGGGGGAACCAGGCCTGGATGGACATCTGGGGGTATTCCGTGGACGAGATCATGGACATCCCCCAGGAACAGATCATGCCCGAGGAGACCGTGAAGCTGTATTGGAACAGCGTATGGCCCACGGTCAAACAGGGCAGGCGCTGGGAGGGGGAGTACGTGGTCCGGGCCAGGGACGGCGGGCTGCACACGGTCAAGGGGTGGTTCGACCCGATCACCGACGAATCCGGGGAAGTCACCCACGTCATCGCCATCAAGCAGGACCTGTCCGACCTCATCCGCATCCGCGAGGCCCTTGGCTCGGCCGAGAAGAGCCTGAACTTCATCTCCGACTGCACCAGCGACATCTTTTTCCGCCTGAACCTGCGCACCGGCCTGTACGACTACCTCAGCCCCTCGGCGGAGCGGTTCTCGGGCTATTCGGTGCGCGAGTACCAGGAATGCCCCATGCTCGTGCGCAAGATCATCCACCCGGACTGGCAGGACTACCTGGACCAGGTCATGGAGGAGCTGCTTGCGGGCAAGGTCCGCGACGAGTACGAGTTCCAGTTCATCCATAAGTCGGGCGAGGTCCACTGGGCCAGCCAGCGCCATATCCTGCTCCGGGACAAGAACGGCGACCCCCTGGCCGTGGAAGGCATCGCCACGGACATCACCGCGCGCAAGCAGGCCGAGGAGCGGTTGCGGGCCAGTGAGGAGAAGTTCCGCCTCCTGGCCGAGAACACCGCCGACGTCATCTGGACCATGGACAACGACTACCGCCTGGCCTACGCCACCCCATCCATCAAGGACATCAGCGGCTTCACCCTGGAGGAACTCAAGGGCCGCCCGTTCCGGAAGATGGTCACCAGGGCGTCCATCGCCAAGTTCGAGGAGGCCCTGGCCCGGCGGCAACAGGCCGAGATCGGGGGGGACTACTCCCTGATCAACAGCATGGAGCTGGAGCACATCCACAAAAACGGCAAGACCTTCTGGGCCGAGACCATGATAAAGAGGCTGCTCGACGACAAGGGGCGCCCGCGCGGATTCCAGGGGGTCTCCCGGGATGTCACCCTGCGCCTGGAGGCCGGGGCCGCCATCGCGGCCAGCGAGGCCCGCTTCCGCACCCTGTTCGAGGACTCCCCCATCTCCCTGTGGGAAGAGGACCTGACCAAGCTCAAGTTCTATTTCGACGACCTCAGGGAGCAGGGCGTCACCGATTTCCGCAAGTTCTTCAACGACACCCCCGAGGCGCTGCTGCACTGCGCCACCCTGGTCACCGTGGTGGACGTGAACAAGGCCACCCTGGCCCTGCTCGGCGCGGCCAGCAAGGAGGAGTTGTTCGGCAACCTGGACAAGGTCCTGACCGAGTCCTCCATGGCCGCCTTCGCCGAGGAGATGATCCTGCTCGCCTCCGGCGGCCGGGAGTATTGCGGCGAGATCACCAACCGCACCCTGGACGGCGAAACCATCTGGGTCATGGTCCACTTCTTCGTGCCCGACGAGTACAAGGACACCCTGTCCAGGGTCATCGTCTCCCTGCTGGATGTGACCCCCAGGCGGCGGGCCGAAGAGGCCCTCATGGACTCCGAGGAGCGCTATCGCGTCCTGGCCGAGAACTCCCAGGAGGGCGTCATCGTCATGCAAAACGGCGCGGTCCGGTACGTCAACGAGTCCATGCTGCGCATCACCGGCTACACGGCCAGGGAGCTCGAGACCATCGATTTCGTGGACATGGTCCACCCCGGCGACCGGCACGAGCACGCCGCCCAGTTCGCCCGGCTCGACTCCGACGAGATGAACGAGTCCCTGGGCTCCTTCCGCATCCTGACCCGCAGCGGCGGGACCAAGTGGGTGAACATGAGCGTCAAGCCGATCATGTGGGGCGGACGCGAGGCCCAGATGCTCATCCTGACCAACATCACCCGCTACAAGGCGTTGGAGTCCGAACTGCTCATCGCCCACGCCCAGATGGAGAACCGGGTGCGCAAGCGGACCGCCGAACTGTCCAAGGCCAATGTCCGGCTCAAGGCCGTGGCCGAGGAGCGGGGCAAGGCCCAGGAGCGCATCCAGGCCCTGACCCAGCAGCTCATCCGCGTGCAGGAGGACGAGCGCCAGCGCATCGCCCGCGACCTGCACGACAACGTGGCCCAGGACCTCTCGTCCATCATGCTCAAGATGGAGACTCTGTTCGACGGCCTCCCGACGCCGGACCTGGAACTGGCCGAGCGGGGCGAGGCCGTGGCCGGCATCCTGCGCCGGACCATCGCCTCGGTCCGGGAAATCGCCTACGGGCTGCGGCCCCCGGCCCTGGATCAGCTGGGCCTGGTGCAGGCCCTGATCAACCTCTGCCACGATTCGGGAAACCGCTACGGGTTTGACGTTGACTTTTTCTCCACCGGAATCGAAAATATTTCATTGGACTTCGACGTGGAAATCAACCTCTACCGCATGGTCCAGGAAGCCGTCAGGAACATCTGCCGCCACGCCGGGGCGACCAAGGCCGTCATCCGCCTGGTCAAAAGCCACCCGGATATCCTCATACGCATCGAGGACAACGGCAGCGGGTTCCCGATGGAGGAGAGCCTGGCCAGGGCCGACGCCGAAAAGCGCATGGGCCTGCGGAGCATGGAGGAGCGAGCCCGCCTGATCGGCGGTTCCATGGAAATCCAGACCCTGACCGGCACGGGAACACGCATCCTGTTCAAGGTGCCGGTCGAAAGCGCGAGGAGACACGGCTGATATGGGAGCGAACACCCTGGACATAATGATCGTCGATGACCACCCCCTCTTCAGGGAGGGCCTCAAAGCCATTGTCAGCCGGGACGAGAACTTCGCGGTCTGCGCCGAGGCGGGCACCGGCCAGGAGGGTGTGGCTCTGGCCCGCACCCACAAACCGGACATCGTCCTCGTGGACATCTCCATGCCCGACAAGAGCGGCATCCAGATGATCCGCGAACTCAAGGACGAACTGCCCCAGACCCGGTTCGTGATCATCTCCATGCACTCGGAGGCCGACTACATCGTCGAGGCCTTCCGCGCCGGGGCCACCGGCTACATCATCAAGGAATCCGCCGCCGGGCAGCTCCTCAAGGGGCTGAACACCGTGGCCGGCGGCAACCTCTTCCTGGACAGCGCCCTGTCGCAGGAGGTGGTCTTCAAGCTGCTCCAGACCAAGAGCGACTCAGGGGACGATCAGGACGACCCGTATTCCACCCTGACCCCGCGCGAGCAGGAAGTCATGCGCATGCTCGCCGAGGGGCTGACCGCCAAGGGCGTGGCCGAGGAATTGTTCATCTCGCCCAAGACCGTGGAAAACCACCGCACCAACCTGATGAAGAAACTGGGGCTCAAGAGCTCCGTGGAACTCGTCCGCTACGCCGCCCGGCTGGGGCTGATCGATATCGAAACCTGGGCCATTTAGATTTACCTTGGTTGTAAGGCAGAGGTGGAAGGCCGCTTCGCGGCGATAGATCGGTGATTTCGCCTCCGGCGGGCAGCGCTAGCTCTTGGGCGAGTCGTCGAGCCTTAGAGATAGCGACAGCAGCGATAGGGTTCGCACCCTTGCATCCCATATTGCGCCTGTGGCGCGGTTTTCATGCAAAGAGCCCCCGGCAACCGAGGTTGCCGGGGGCTCTTTGTTTATTGAATAACTGACGAAACTATTGCGCCTGGATGGTGATCCGTTTGGGCTGGACCTTTTCCACCTTGGGCAGGAAGAGTTCCAGGACGCCGTTCTCCAGAGACGCCTTGATGCGCTCCCGGTCCACGATGTCGGAGATGGAGATGGACCGCACGTACTCGCACGCGCCGAACTGCGCCTCCACGAATTTTTCGCCCGGGACCGGGCACTGGGTTGAGCGGCCGGTCACGGTCAGCTCGTCCTCTTCCAGGTCGATGGTCATGTCATCCCTGCTCACGCCGGGCATGTCCATGAAGATGTGAAAACCGTCCTCGCGCTCCAGGATGTCCGTGGCCGGACGGAAACGGCTCAATTCCTTGACTGTCTCATTCTTCGCGACTTCACTCATGACACCCTCCTTAGGCAACGTCGATGCTGATGGTGCGCGGCTTGATCTCTTCGGACTTGGGCAGGGTCACGGTCAGCACCCCGTCCTTCATGGCCGCGGTCACCTTGTCCCTGTCCACCGGCACGCCGATGTTGACAACTCTGTGGAAAACACCGCTCGGGCGCTCCTGGCGATAGAATTTGCCCTGGGGAGCGGTGCGCTCGCCCTTGATGACCAGCGTCTTGTCCGTCAACGTCAGTTCCACGTCGTCGATGGTCACGCCGGGCACTTCCGCGCGGACGTAAATGTTCTCCTCGTCGTTGCTCAAGTTGAGCGGAGGGTAGGCCAGACGCCGGTCGTCGCCCATGGGCGATCTGAGCATCTCCTCAAAGACACGGTCCAACCGGGACGGAAAATTGTAGAGCGTATTGAAATCGATAACCATGAACGGCACCTCCTTTTCGTTCGTTCAAAATCAAAAATAGGCACACTTCTTTCATCGTCAAGACTCCCTGTGGATAATTTTTTTACTTATGCTCGCGGTTCGCTATCGCGGACCTGACGACGGAGAGGACGAGAGGTTGAAGGGTATAAAATTGGAGACAAAAAAACCGCCCTGTCCGCGGATGCGGGCAGGGCGGCGTGAAAGACGATACCTTGGGACGGCTATTTCGAGCCGGTCCAGTCCTTTTCGGGCACGGCCTGATCCACGAGCATGATCGGGATGTCGTCCTTGACCGGATAGACCACCTTGCACTTGGGGCAGGCCAGCCCGTCTCCGCCGGGTTTGGGCGTGAGTTCGCCCTTGCACTGCGGGCAGGCCAGGATATCGAGCAGTTCTTTCTTCAGGGTCATGGCGTTCTCCTTTTCGCCGCGCAGAATAGCCCCGGAAGCGGCCGTTGGCAACCACGCCGAGCTTTACCTCACGGCAAGGAGCCTGTACCTTGAAGTCTTAACCATAGACAAGCATAGGGACAACATATCCATGAGCATAGACCTGCACACGCATACCACGGTCTCGGACGGGACCCTGACGCCCACGGAACTGGTCAAACTGGCCAAGGAGAGCGGTCTGGACGCCATCGCGGTGACCGACCACGACACTTTCCAGGGCATACCCGAGGCGCTTGAGGCCGGGAAAAAGTACGGCATCGAGGTCATTCCGGGCGCGGAACTGAGCCTGGAATCCCCGGAGGGCACCGGCTGGATCCACGTGGTCGCCCTGTGGCTGCCCGAGAAGGCGGACAAGCTTCAGAGGGCCTTTGACTGGGTCATCGAAGGGCGCGCCAACCGCAACCACGAGATCGTGGAGAAACTGCGCAAGCTGGGCGTGAACATCACCTACGAGGCCGTGGCCGCCCGCGCCTCCGGGACCGTGGGCCGCCCGCACTTCGCCCAGGAGCTCATGGCTCTCGGCGTGGTCTCGTCCATGGACGAGGCGTTCAAGGTCTGGGTCGGGGACAATGGCCGGGCCTACGTGCCCAAACGCAAGCTCACTCCCGAAAAGGCCCTCTCCATCCTGAACGACATCGGAGCCACCTCGATCCTGGCCCACCCCTTCGCCCTGAAGCTGAGCTACAAGGAGACCGAAAAGGTGGTCCGCCGCCTCATGGACCTCGGCCTGGACGGCATGGAGGTCATCTACTCCGAGCACTCCGAGGCCGACACCAAGGCGTACGGCGAGATGGCCGACCGCCTCGGCCTGCTCCACAGCGGCGGCTCGGACTTCCACGGGGCCAACAAGCCGGACATCAAGCTCGGCGTGGGCCGGGGTAACCTCAATATCCCCAACGAGCTGCTCGAAAAAATGAAACAAGCCCGACGGGCCAAGGGATTGTCCGTCTAGCCGATCATGCCCGAAATCGTCACCCTGCCTTGCGAAAGCTACGCCCGGACCGTGCGCGACGCCTTTGAACAGGCGGGCGGGCCGGACGCCCTGGCCGGGTTTACGCGCATCCTGCTCAAACCCAACCTGGTCAACACCTCGCCGTTTCCGGTGACCACCCACCCGGACTTCACGGGCGCGGTCATCGACGCCATCCGCGCCCACACGGACGCGCCCATCACCATCGCCGAGGGCACGGGCGACAAGGACAAGGAGACCGGCGAAGTCTTCGCCGCCCTGGGCTACGAGGAGCTCGCCCGGTGCAAGGGCGTTGATCTGCTCGACCTCAACCGCGCGGACCTGGCCGAGGTCTCGCGGCCCGGCTGCCCGGTCTTCCCGACCATGTGGCTGCCCAAGGCCGCCTTCGCCCACGGCATCGTTTCCCTGCCCGTGCTCAAGCGCCACTCCCTGGCCGTCGTGACCGGGACCATGAAGAACATGATGGGCTTTGCCCCGCCTTCCCACTACCAGGGCGGCGGCTGGAAAAAGGCGCTCTTTCACCGCGACATGCACGGCTCCATCCGCGACCTGAACCGCTACGTCACCCCGCACTTCACCCTCATGGACGCCACGGTCGGGCTCAAGGACTACCATCTGGGCGGCCCCCGGTGCTGCCCGGAGGTGGGCATGATCCTGGCCGGGGCCGACCCGCTGGCCGTGGACCGGGCCGCCGCCGGGCTGCTGGGCGTCGACTGGCGAGAGGTCGGCCACCTGCTCTAGGCCCGCGCCAACATTCCCCTTGGCGAAACGAACCCCCATCAGGTACTCTGCGCCATGCCCGACACCCCGTTCATCCCGGAACTGCTCGCCCCGGCGGGCGACATGGAAAAGCTCGAGACCGCCATCCTCTACGGCGCGGACGCCGTGTATCTCGGCGGCGAAGGCCTCAACCTGCGCGCCGGCGCGGGCGGGTTCGACCGCCAGGCCCTGGAACGGGCCATCCAGGTCGCCCACAAGGCCGGGGTCAAGGTCTACTACACGCTCAACGTCTACCCGCGCCAGTCGCACATGAACGCGGTGCGCGAGCAGATCGACACCCTGGGCGAACTGAAACCCGACGCGATCATCGCCGCCGACCCCGGCGTCATCCGCCTGTTGCGCCGCGAGCTGCCTGAAATCCCGGTGCACATCTCCACCCAGGCCAACACCTCCAATGTCGAGGCCGTGCGCTTCTGGCGCGAGAACGGGGCCAGGCGCGTCAACGTGGCCCGCGAGCTGCGCTCCAGCGAGCTGGGCGAGATGCTCGACGCCTGCCGCAAGCAGATGCCGACCATGGAACTCGAGGTCTTCGTCCACGGGTCCATGTGCATGGCCGTGTCCGGCCGCTGCTACATGTCCGCCCTGCTCAACGACCGGCCCGGCAACCTCGGCCAGTGTTCCCACCCCTGCCGCTACGAGTACCGGCCCGTGTCCATGACCTTCGAGGAACGCACCCGGCCCGGCGATAAGCTCTGGGAGATGCGCGAATACGAAAACCCGTTTCCCGAAGACTTCACCTTCGACGCGCCCGAGGAGTTCGCCTTCTCCTCCCCGGACAACGACGGCCCTGCGTCCCAGCCTCCGGCCGACCGCGCCCTGTCCGCCGCGCTCGACACCGACAACTGGACCAAATTCTTCGCCGCCGAGGACCTCTGCCTGCTCCACTACCTCGAATGGTTCCGGGGCATGAAGGTCGCTTCCCTCAAGCTCGAAGGCCGTACCAAGAGCTCGGCCTACCTCGCCCAGGTCGTGGACGCCTACAAGACCGCCCTCAACCACGCCGCCACCGGCCGGTTCCAACCCGAACTCTATCTGTCCGAACTGGTCAATGCCGCCTCGCGGCCCCTGACCACCGGCTTCTTTGATCCGGCCAACCGGGGCGTCATCGCCCAGCCGCCCGACGAGACCGAAAAACGGCCCGTGCTCGGCCGCATCCTCTCCCCCCTGGCCCAGGGCCGCTGGCTCGTCCAGACCAAGGCGCGCTGGACCAGCGCCGAACCCGTGGAAATCCTCGTGCCCGGCCTCATCCGGCCCCAGATCTCCGCCGAAGACTACGGCCTGGTCAACGATACCGGCGAAGCCGTCGACATCTCGCACCCCGGCCAACGCGCCATCTTCATCTGCGACCACCCGGAAATCAAATCCGGCATGTTCATCCGCAAACCCTGGGACATGGACCGGCTCGACTAGACGAGTCGTAAGATGCCTCCGGCGGCTGGGGCTCTGCCCCAGACCCCGCCAGGGAACCTTTTGGGAAAAGGTTCCCTGGACCCTCCCAAACTTTTTGTGTCGCCTACGGCGAAGGCGGGACGCGGGGCGGACCTGTTGCGCGTGAGGAGTGGTAGTAGCTCGGCCGGGTGGTGTCCCAAAGTGTTCGCGCCGGACGTCCACGGGCCTCGGAGGGCCGCCCGGCGCGAACACTTCGGGACGGTTGCCAACGCCGCTGGACTGGTTGAGCGGAACCCGCCAAGGCGGTCTTGCGGCGTTTTCTAACTTCCGAAAAGTGGCAGTGCTCTATGCGTTCTGCCCTTCCCCAAAAAACAAACCCCGCGATTTCTGTCCGAAATCGCCAACCGGCACGGCGGAAGGCGTCCCCAACCAGCCCTCCGTATCCATACCCCGAGCGCAGCGAGGCTACGGGATTCTTAAGGCCCTCGGCCTTAAGCGGGTGCAGGGCAGCGCCCTGCCCTCCCCGGAGGGGCCGCCGGAGGCCTCCCCCCTACGCCGCTTCCTCGTCTTCCTTCTCCTTCCCGCCGTACAGTGCATAGTACCCGCTCGGGACCACGACCAGCGTGAACAACGTCGACGCCACAAGGCCGAAGATCAGGGCCCAGGCCAGGCCGGAGAAGATGGGGTCCAGTGTGATGGGCCAGGCGCCGAGCGCGGTGGTCAGGGCGGTGAGTACGATGGGGCGCATGCGCACGGCGCCGGACTGGACGATGGCTTCCTTGAGCGGCACGCCTTCCTTGACTTCGGCCTGGATGAACTCGATGAGCACGAGCGAATTGCGGATAACGATGCCGCCAAGCGCGATCATGCCGATCATGGACGTGGCGGTGAAGAAGACCGGGTCGCCGAACCCGCCGACCGTGGAGCCCGCTATGAGGTTGAGCAGCCAGAATCCGGGCAGGATGCCGAGCAGGGTCAGGGGGATGGCGGACATGATAAGGGTGGGCATGACGAACGAGCCGGTCTGGCCCACGAGCAGTATGAAGATGCCGATGAGGGCGGCCCCGAAGGCGATGCCCAGGTCGCGGAACACGTCCAGGGTGATCTTCCATTCGCCCTCGCCCGCCCACTCGGTGGTCAGGCCGGGTTGCAGGGGATCTTTCCTTAGCATGGACTGGAGGTCCAGGACCGCCTCACCGGGCGGGATGCCTGCGGTTTCGGCATAGACGTAGGCCACGCGCCTGAGGTTCTTGTGGTAGATGGGCTGTTCGGCCGGGACTTCGCGGAAGGCACCGAGTTCGGCCAGGGGGACCATGGCTCCGGACGCGGTCTTCATGCGCAATTCGCTTAAGGCGTCCGGGCCGGTGCGCAGACCGACGGGCAGGACCAGGCGCACGGGCAGGGGCTGACGCTCGTTGGGCAGATGCACGTTGGCCGGGGTCAAGCCGGACAGGGCCATGCGCAGGGTGTCGACCACATCGGCGGCGGTCACGCCGTGCAGGGCGGCCTTTTCCTTGTCCAGGACGAAATCGTACATGGTCCGGTCGGTCTCGGACGAGTTGTCCAGGTCCACCAGGCCGGGCAGGGTTCCCATGACCGACTCCACGTGGCGCGCGCCCTGGATGAGGGAGATGTAGGCCGTGCCGGGTCGGCCGTAGAGCTCGGCGGTCAGGGTGGCGATGACCGGTGGACCGGGCGGGGTCTCGACGAGCTTCATGCGCACGTGATTACGGTCCGCGATGGCCTGGAGGTCGTTGCGCAGGCGCAGGCCGA
Organism: Pseudodesulfovibrio sp. lm2024; assembly: GCF_051175575.1. NCBI lineage: Bacteria > Pseudomonadati > Thermodesulfobacteriota > Desulfovibrionia > Desulfovibrionales > Desulfovibrionaceae > Pseudodesulfovibrio > Pseudodesulfovibrio sp. lm2024. The sequence goes on along the minus strand of NZ_CP195092.1, from coordinate 4,061,085 downwards.
TGGCGTGGGACTGCATGGCCCGCTCGGACTTGTCCTTCAGGTTGACGCGGATGTCGGCAAGGTTGGGCTGTTCGCGCCAGTAGTAGTGACGGACCATGCCGTTGAAGTCCATGGGCGAGGGTTGGCCCGAATAGGTCACGAAGTCGGTCACCTCGGGCACGGTGCGTAGATACGCCTCGAAGTCGCGCACGGTGCGGTCGGTCCGCTCCAGGGTGGTCCCTTCGGGCATGTCCACCAGGATCTGGAACTCGTTTTTGTTGTCGAACGGCAGCATCTTGAGCGGCACCAACCGCATGAGCACCAGCCCGGCGCACAGGCCGAGCCCGGCCAGGATGCCGATCAGCAGCAGCCACCGGTTGCGGGCCTTGTTCAGAAACGGAGCGATAGCCGCGCCGTAGACGCGCAGCAGCCTGGTGCCGACTTTCTTCTCCGGTTTGCCTTCCTCGGGCCTGGGCTTTTTGGGCTTGTGGTTACGCAGCAGCAAGTAGGCCATCCACGGCACCACGGTCAGGGCGGCCAGGGTGGAGAAGGACACGGTCAGGGGCACGTTGGCGGCCATGGGGGCCATGTACGGGCCCATCATGCCGGTGATGAAGAAAAGCGGGGCAAAGGAGACGATGATCGCCAGGGTGGACAGGATGACCGGGGGCAGGACCTCTTTCACGGCGGCCAGGGTGGCCTCGAGCGGGTCGCGCAGCCCCATGCGGATGTGCCGCTGGATGTTGTCCACGTTGGTGATGGGGTCGTCCACCACCAGGCCCAGCGAGAGGATGAGCGCAAACAGCGTAACCCGGTTGATGGTGTAGCCCATGAGATAGTTGACGAACAGGGCGAGCGAGAAGCTCATGGGCACGGCCAGGGCGACCACCAGGGCCTCGCGCCAGCCCAGGGTGAAGGCGAGCAGGGCGATGACCGTGATGATGGCGAAGAGCAGGGACGAGAGCAGGTCGTTGACCTTGGCGTGGGCGGTCTGGCCGTAGTCCCGGGTCACGGTCAGGGTCACGCCCTCGGGCAGGACGTCGCGTTCGAGCTCCTTGGCGCGCTGGAGGACCGCGTCGGCCACGCCCACGGCGTTGACGCCCTTTTTCTTGGACAGGCCGATGGTCACGGCGGGCCGGGACACGTTCTCGGGCTTGCGGTCGTGTTCGGTCAGGTACAGGTCGGAAAAGCCGATACGCGAATAGCTGGCCGGTTCGGCCGGGCCGTCGATGATGTCGGCCACATCGCGCAGGTAGACGGGCCTGTTGTCGAACACGCCGACCACCAGGGAGGCGGCGTCGTCCGCGGACAGCAGGAAGGATTCGCTGACCACCGGGGTGTCCGCGTCGCCGGATACGAAATGCCCGGCGGGCAGGGAGCGGTCCGCGCCCGAAAGGGCCGTGGCTATCTCCTTGGGCGAGACATGGAACCCGGCCATGCGGTCCGGGTGCAGCTCCACGCGCACCTCGCGCGAGCGGCCCGAGTACAGGTGTACCCGGGAGACGTCCTCGACCTCGGCCAGCCGGTGGAACAGCTCCTCGGCCATGCGCCGCAGGTCGAAATCGGAGTAGCGGCCCTCGTAGCTGTGGCCCGCATGCAGGGTCAGGGTGACGATGGGCACGTCGTCGATTTCCACCGGCTTGACCACCCAGCCCGACACGATGTCAGGGGCCAGGTCCTGATTCTTCATGATCGTGTTGTACAGCTTGAGCAGCGAGTCCTCGCGGTTCTCGCCCACATAGAAACGCACGGTCACGGCGGTCCGGTCCTTGCTGGAGATGGAGTAGACGTACTCCACACCATCGATCTGCCAGAGCAGCCGCTCCAGCGGCGTGGTCACGAGCTTCTCCACTTCTTCGGCGGACGCGCCCGGCACCTGGACCAGGACGTCGGCCATGGGCACCACGATCTGCGGCTCCTCCTCGCGCGGGGTGACCAGGATGGCGGCCACACCGACCAGCAGCGAGGCCAGCGCCAGGATGATGGACATCTGGGAAGTCAGAAAATACCGAACGATGGACGGCAGAAATCCCCTGACCCTGGATTGATCGGGCTGCATCAGCGGCTCCCCTCCGGGTCCAGCCCCACGGTCTCGCCGCCGGACAGGCCGGACAGGATCTCGACCTTGCCGTCCTCGGCCCGGCCGGTGCGCACGTAGACCGGCTGCCACGTATCGTCGCTCTTGACCATGACGGTCTCCAACTGGCCCACATGGCGGACCGCATCCTTGGGCACCAGCACGGTCTCCCGCTCGCCCAGGGGGATGAGCAGGCGGCCGAACATGCCGGGATACAGGCCGGGCCGGTCGGGCAGCCGGACCTTGACCAGGAACGAGCGGGTCACGGGATCGGCCAGGGGCTCGATCTCCTGGACCACGCCGGTCAGGGGCGTTTTGTCGCTTAAGGCGGTGACGACCACGGACAGGGAGTCGCCGAGCTTGATGCGCCCGATGAGCGCCTCGCGGACCATGGCCTCCAGATGCAGGGCCCCGCTGGTGTGCAAGGTCAAAAGCTCCTTGTTGGGAAAGGCCAGGTCGCCCGGCTCCACCAGCCGCCTGGCCACCTCGCCCGCCTCCTGGGCCGTGATGGTCGTGTAGCCCAGGTCGATCTCGGCCCCCTGGACCACTTTCTCCGCCTCGCGTGCCTGGGCCTCGGCCCCGGACACGCCCTGCTCGGCCCGGCTCAACGCGGCCTTGGCCTGCAGATAGTCGGACTCGGCCTTTTCCACTTCCTCGGCCGTGACCACCTTCTGCTCGAAAAGCTGGCTCATGCGCCGGTAGGTGGATTCGGACTTGGTGTACGCGGCCTTGGCCGAAGCCAGCACATCGCGCGCCTGGGCCACCTGGCTGCGGGCCGAAGCCAGCGCCTGGCGGGAACGCTCCAGGCGCGTGTTGGAGGCGCGGCTGTCCAGAACCACCAGCCTGTCGCCCTTGGCCACGCGGTCGCCGGGCCGGACCAGAATTTCGAGCACCCTGCCCGTGACCTGGGCCTCCACCCGGATGTCGGTCTTGGCCTGGACCGTGCCCACCGCGTCGAACAAACGCGGCAACACCGTGCGCTCGGCCACGGCCGTGTCCCCGGGCTCGTACCCGGCCCCTTTCTTCACCGTCGCCGGAGGCTCCTGCCCGCAACCGGCCAGCACCGCCGAGAACAGGACCATTGACAAGATGTTCAGGATTATTTTTCGCATGACCCGATACATAACACACAACCCCCGCCTCCCGCCACGCCGAAGGCGTGGCGGATGGAGGAGCCTTCGGCGGCCGTCAGGCCGGTTGTCGGACCATCTCCTCGGGCAGGCCGAAGACCTTGGGGGTGAAGCGGACGTACCAGGCGGCGGACTGGACCTGGATGATATAGGCCATGGCGATGACCAGGGCGGCGTCCGAGCCCTGCGCGCCGAAGGCGTTGATGGCGATGGCCAGGGCGATGGACAGGTTGCGCATGACCGAGCCGTAGACCAGGGCGATGGCGTCGCCGCGCGGCAGCAGGGATTTGCCGATAAGCGTGGAGAGCAGGAAGTTGAACCCGTAGAGCAGGAGCAGAGGCACGAGGATGTCCAGGAGCACGCCGGGCGCGGCCGCGATGGTCCTGGCCTTGAGGGCCAGGGCCACGAACACGATGCCGAGCACGCCCACGGTGGACAGCCCCGGGAATTTCGGGCCGATGTCGCGCTGGAACGTCTGCTGGCCGTAATGCTTCACCAGGAACCGCTGGGTCAGGTAGCCGAGCGCCATGGGCAGGAACACGATGAACAGGATCTGCTTGAACACGGCGGACAGCTGCATCTGGATGGCCGTGCCCATCAGGGCCTGGACGTAGAACGGGGTGGCCAGGGACCCGGCGATCAGCCCGATTACGGTCATTTTGACCGCGGCGGACATGTTGCCCTTGGCGAACCCGGTCCAGGAGATGGTCATGCCGCTGGTGGGCACCAGCCCGGCCAGGAGCAGCCCCAGAGCCATGTACGGCCTGTCGCGGAAGAAGAGGAGGCCGACGCCGAAGGTCAGGAAGGGAATCAGCCCGAAGTTGATGAGCTGTGTCAGGATTTGGGCCTTGGCGTCGCCCCCCTCGAATACCTTGCGGATCTTGAGCGTGACCATCATGGGGTAGACCATGAGGAAGGTGAACGGGATGATCGCGGCCTTGAGCCAGGCCGTGTCCGCCCACAACCCGTAGGCGAACCCGGCGAGCATCATGGCCGGGATGGCGTAGATCAGATTCTTGGTCAGTTTCTGTAATATGGTGAACATGTCGGCTCCTTGGGGGTTACTCCTGCCCCGATCCGGCCATCTCGGTGGCGCGGCATTCGGGGTCGGAACAGCAGGGGGCGTCGCCGTCGCGGTAGACGACCACCCCGTGGCTCACCGGCTCGACAATGTACCGCCTGGAACATTCCTGGCAATTGACGTAGAAGGGGGCGTAGTTGTCGAAATCGCCCATTGCCTGGCCGGCATTGCAGTACGGACAGTGAATGGTTGCGCTCATGGGGACCTCCTTGTTTTTTTCCGTTGTGGCCTCCAAAATAGGCGCGCGACGCCCCTTTCACATTGATCTCGATCAACACGCACCACTTTTTCGGGGATTTTCATGCAGCCTATCGATCTCAAGAACGAAATCAGCGCCTTTCCCGTGTTCGAACGGCTCGACGACGCCCAGCTCGAACGCATCGCCTCGCACGCCGAGGTCCTGCGCTTTCCCAAGAAATCCATGTTCTTCAGCGAGGACAACTCGTCCCAGGGGCTGCACGTGCTCCTGACCGGACAGGTCAAGCTCTTCCGCCTGGCCGAGGACGGCAAGGAACAGACCATCTTCGTGTTCGGGCCCGGCGAGCCGTTCTGTTTGTGCTCCACCTTTTCGGACGGCAAGCTGCCCGCCAACCTCGGCGCGCTCGAAGACAGCCGCGTCCTGTACATCCCGCCCCGTGAATACGAACGCATGGTCCGCGAAGACCCGTCCATCCTCCTGACCATGATGCGGGTCATGTCCCGACGCCTCAAGGAGGCCATGGACATGATCGACTCCCTGTCCCTTAAGCAGGTCCCCTCCCGGCTCTTGGCCTACTTCAAGAGTCGGCACCAGGACGGCCGCGTCACCCTCGATCTCTCCCAACGCGAACTCGCCAAGATCATCGGCATCACCCCCGAAGCCCTGTCCCGCACCCTGCGCAAAATGGCCGACAACGGCGACATCCGCATGGACGGCAACGACATCGTTCTGCTCGATATGGAGGGGGTAGTCGGGGCGCTGAGGTGAGGGGATGCCTCCGGCGGGCCCTCGCCGGGCGGGCGTCTCCGACGGGCAGGGCGCTGCCCTGCACCCGCCAGGGAGCAAGGCCCCCTGGACCCCCATCGCCTCGCTGCGCTCGGAGGCGTGCGGCGGCGAAAGGCTGGCAAGGGACGCCTTCCGCCGTGCCGGTTGGCGATTTCGGGCAGAAAAAACGGCTCGGACGGCGTGCTTCTTCTCCGAATAAAGCACGCCGTTTTCTCTGCCCGAGATCGCGGGTTTTTCTTTTGGGGAAGAAATTCGTCCGTTAAGAGATACGTCTACGCCGTTGCTCGAAAACGCCGCGAAACCCATTCCCCGTGTTCCGACCACGCCCGCCAGCGGCGTTGGCAACCGTCCCGAAGCGTTCGCGCCGGGCGGCCCTCCGAGGCCCGTGGACGTCCGGCGCGAACGCTTCGGGACACCACCCGGCCGAGCTGCTACCGCTTCCCACGCGCAACAAGTCGTACCCCGCGCCCCCACCTTCGCCGCAGGCGACACAAAAAGTTTGGGAGGGTCCAGGGAACCTTTTCCCAAAAGGTTCCCTGGCGGGGTCTGGGGCAGCGCCCCAGCCGCCGGAGGCATTCACTTCCTCGCCAAAAAGCAACGCGCCCTCTTTTCGGGAGAGCGCGTCTTGTTTGCGGCGGCAAGCGAGGGCGGTTGGTCGGGCCGATCCCGCCTAGCCGGTGCGGATGGGGGCGGAGGTTGGAGCGGGCGGCGTCATGGTGGGGCTGCCGGTCGGATCGGGGTCGGTGTCGAGGGAGTCGAGGAGCCGGGAAAGGAGCAGGGCGTTAGGCGCGGTCCTGGTCAGGCGCAGGATGGTGAGCGCGGCGAGGATGACGAGCAGCAGGAGCGCGACCGGGACGGCGGCACACATGACGGACCTCCATGTTTGGCACAGAAGACCAGACCGGTGTTACGGGAGTATGGAGGGCTCGTGACCCTTGGGTGACGTTGTGCGGGGGTTAGTCCGCTTTTTCGATGATCAGGTTGGGCAGCTCGTCGGTGTCGTCGGGTTTGATGGGAAACCGTTCGGTGAGCATTTCACCGCAGCGGGTCACGCCCTTGCACAGGGCTTCACCGGGCTTGCCCGCGCGGATGCCGTCGGTAACCATGGCGACGACTTCTTCCCAGGCCAGGGGATTGACCAGTTCGTTGATGCCCTTGTCGGCCAGGACCTGGACCGAACGCTCAAAGACCGAGACGTAGAGGATGATGCCGGTCTTGTCGCGGGTGTCGTGCAGGCCGTGTGCGTGGAAGGCGGTGAAGGCGGCCTCGGCCACCTCCTCGCGCATCTCGCGTTTGGAAACGAACGGGCGCTTGAGGGCCGGGAAGGCGTCGAACAGGCGGGAGAAGCAGAAGAACAGGGCCAGGAACAGGGCCAGAAAGACCCACATGTCCTCGCGGCCCAGGGCCAGGGTCAGGGCCACGGCGGCGAGCGCGCCGAGGATGAGGCTGCCGATGAGCCCGGCCCTCGGGTAGTCGTAGCTCATGGTCGCGATGACCGGCACGATCTCGCCGGAGGTCGTGGCCTCGGCCTTCTGGACGCACTCGACGAGCGCGTCCTGTTCCGCTTGGGTGAGAAATGTTTCCGCGTTGCGCATGGGTTGTCCTTGTTTTTTTACCAGCCTCCGGAAGCGCCGCCGCCTCCGAATCCGCCTCCGCCGAACCCGCCGAATCCTCCGCCGCCGCCGAAGCCACCGCCGCCTCCGCCTATGCGCGGTCCGGGCATGAAGATGAAGCCGGGGCCGCTGCGCCGGACGGTGTTGGCCCCTTGGGTCGCCCCGGGGACGCGGCGTCGGCCGAACTTTTCGGTCAGCAGGATCATGAAGATCATGGGGCCGATGAGGATGGCCAGGATGTTGAGCTTGCTCTTGCGCTTCTTGGGCAGGGCAGTGAACTCGCCGCGCACGGCCCCGGTGATGGCGGTGACGCCTTCCATGAAGCCCTGGTTGAACCGTCCGGCCTTGAACTGCGGGGTGATGACGTTGTCGATGATCTGCCCGGACAGGACGTCGGTCAGGCGGCCTTCCAGGCCGTAGCCCACCTCGATGCGGATCTTGCGGTCCTCCTGGCTGACCAGGAGGATGACCCCGTTGTCGAAGTCCTTGTGGCCGACCTTCCAGGCTTCGGCCACGCGGATGGAGAAGTCCTCGATGGGCTCGCCCTCCAGCGACGGCACGGTCAGGACCGCCACCTGGGTGGAGTCCGACTCCTCCAGGGCGGCCAGCTGGCTCTCGATGGTCTGCCGGGTCTGGGGCGACATCATCTTGGCCAGGTCGTTGACCCGCGTGGTGTACGGGGGCACGTCCAGGGCCAGGGCCGTGGCGCTCAGGCCGAGGACCAGGACCAGGGCCGCGAACAGGACCGTGGCGAGGGCGGACGGTTTGTTGATCGGGAAGCGCACCGCGATGCCCGCCTAGGACTCGGACCCGAAGTTGACTTTGGGCACGGTCTTGGCCTCCGGAGCGGCCTCGAAAAACTCCTTGCGCTCCAGGTGGAGGAGCAGCGAGTTGGTCAGGGAGTTCGGGAACTTGCGGATGGAGAAGTTGAAGGTCTTGACCGCCTCGTTGTAGCGTTGCCGGGCCACATTGATGCGGTTCTCGGTGCCTTCGAGCTGGTGCTGCAGGGCCAGGAAATTCTGGTTGGCCTTGAGGTCAGGGTAGCGCTCGACCACGACCATGAGCCGGGACAGGGCCGAGGAGAGTTGGCCCTGGGCGGCCTGGAAGTTGGCCAGGGCGGCCTTGTTGGTCAGCATTTCGGGGGTGAGCTTGGTCTGGGTGGCCTTGGCGCGCGCCTCGACCACGGCGGTCAGAGTGGATTTCTCGTGGGCGGCCGCGCCCTTGACGGTTTCCACCAGGTTGGGGATCAGGTCCGCGCGGCGTTGCAGGGCGGATTCCAGGTTGGCCCAGGCGCCGTAGACCTCTTCCTCCTGCTGCTGCATGGAGTTGTAGCCGCATCCGGCCAGGGAGGTTGCGATGAAAAGGGCCGCGAGGACCGTGACAAGTCGTTTGAACATGGCTTGTTTTCCCTTGGTTGGGGTTGTTTGCATTGGTCTACAAGATGCGCCCGGCAACGCGAAAGTCAAGGCTGGTCGGGAGGATTGCCTGCAACTCGGCTATTTTTTCTTCTTGGTCGGCCGTTTGAGGCGCTTGCCCGCGGCCAGGAGCTTGCGCAGCTCGGCCGCGGCCTGGACCACGTCGGACTCGTGGAGCAGGAATCGCTCCTTGGATGTCTGGAAGTGCCACCCCGCGGGCCGGGTCAGGAGCTTGGCCCCGCGTGAGAGCAGGTATTCCTCGGCCTCGGTCTCGGCGGCCACCCCTTCCAGTTCGGCCAGAATCTCCTCACGCTTTTGCATGTCCCGGAGGAACTGGGCGATCTCGTAGGCGGAGCGCAAAAGGTCCTCCGGCTGGATGTCGGTTTCCTTCTTGCGCCCGGAGAGATGTCGTTGGAGTTCGTTGAGGTCTGTCTTCAGCTCCTTGATCTCGAACAGAGCTTTCTCTTTTGAAATATCAATTTTGTCGGTAAGTTGCTTATAGATCGCTCGCAATTTCTGTGTGGACATGGAACCTGCTTTTCACCTTGCTGTTACCCCGGATTATCAAAAGCCTAGTTTAGGCTAGCGCATTTTCCGGGCGGTCCGCAACCGGTGGAGCCATCATTTTTCGTGTATTTCCGCACGCCCGCCGGTCAGTTCGACCACGGCGCGGGAGAATTCGTCCACACGTTCCTCGGGCAGTTCCACGGTGAATCCGGCCACGTCGCTGAAGGCCTCGTCCGCCACCTCGGCCTCGAAGTCGGGCAAAAGCCGCTTGAACAGGGTCACGGACGGGTAGGGCAGGGACACCTCGAGGCGTCTGGTTACGACCATGTCGCGCAGGGGCAGGGTCTCCAGGCCGAGGTTGACCAGCCCCGCGTAGGCCCGGACCAGGCCGCCGGTGCCGAGCTTGGTCCCGCCGAACCAGCGGGTGGCCACCACCGCGATCTCGCCCACGCCCGAGTGGAGCAGGACGTTCAGCATGGGCTTGCCCGCCGTGCCGCTCGGCTCCCCGTCGTCGCTCAAACCCACGCAGGCGGTGTCGCCCGGCGGACCGGCGTTGAAGGCCCAGCAGTTGTGCGTGGCCTCCGGGAATTCCTCTTTGATGGCGGCCACAAAGGCCCGGGCCCCGTCCATGTCCGGGGCGTGGCCCAGGGAGGCCATGAACCGGCTGCGCTTGATGGTTTCCTCCACCCGGTGGAAGGCGGCGGGGATGGGGTATCTGTCGGCCATGGGCCGGTGTAGCCCGGCCGCTTTGGCAGGGTCAACCCCGGCTCAATCCCTCCCGGCCAGCCGGTGGAGGTCTCCGCGCAGCTGCGCCTTGAGCTCCGGGAACACGCCCCGGTCCGGCAACAGGGCCAGCAGCAGCTCGAAGTGTCCGGTGTTGATCAACCGGTTATAGGCGTACCTGTAGTGCAGATCGTGGACCCAGGCGCACAGGAACAGGGCGAAGTCGTTGGACCAGCGCATGGACGCGTACGGAATGAGTTTGCGTTCCCGCGTGCGGCGGACCACGTCGGGCGAGACCTCGTCCGGATGCACGGTGATGCCGTATTTGATCGCCCTGCCGGTCAGCTCCTTGTGCAGCAGGCCGCCCACGCTGTTGCGCACCGCGTCGAGCTTGTCCGCGTCCCGGACCATCTCGGTCACGGTGCGCGCGTCCGGGTCCATGGCCTCGGGCAGGGCGGCCCGGTTGTGCAGGCGCACGGCCTCGATGACCACGGTCCGCCAATGCTTGTCCAGGCCGTCCAGCACGTCGGAACCGGCCAGGATGCGCGCGCCCTCTTCGCCGTGGTCGTATTCGGCGACGTCATCGGCGGTCCGCCGGTCCACCAGCTGCGCGAACCGCCCGGTGTCGTGCAGGATGGCCGCGATCTCGGCGGCCAGGGCCAGATCCGGCCCGGGACGTTCCTCATCCAGGATGTGGCGCACGTGGGCCAGCACGCGCATGGGATGCTTGATCTTGCGCCGGACCCGCCCCCGGAGTTCCTCGGGAGCGCGGGCCTCGTGCACCCGGCCGAAGTCGACGAGCCAGCGGAGGGAGCGGGTGATGCGGGTGTCCATGGCCGGAGTGTAGCGCAAGCCGAAACGGGTTGCCAGGGGGCTAGGGCCTGATGCCCTGCTCCTCTTCCATGAGCGCCTTGAGGATCAGTCCGAAGAACCCGCCGTCGTCGCTCACGTACCGCCAGCCGAGCTGGCTGGAGCAGCCGGTGCACAGGACCACCTGCCAGCGGTAGCCCGGAAACCAGGTGAACTCCCCGGTCTCGGGTCCGGCCGGGGTCAGGTTTCTGGCCGAGGCGAAGCAGCCCAGCTCGAAGACCAGCCCGTCCGGGTTGAAGAACACATGCCGGTGCCGGCCGTTGATCTCCATGCCCAGGTCGCGCCGGGTGATACGGCTGCGGCACGCTCGGCAGACCAGCACCCCGCCGGTCTTCGCTTCCACCGGGTCCAACAGCTCGTCCGACCGTTCGCCCGACCCCGCACCGTCCGACGAGCCGCTCGAGGGCGGTGGCTCCCGGTCCGATTCCCGGCGCAAAGCGCGCTCAACCGTCTTGCAGTCAAAGGTCATAGCAGGCCTCCACCTCGCCTATACGATAGCTGACGTCATTGGTCGAGTAACACATTGGTTTAAATTTTCTATACAAATTGTGCTTCCCTTTTCTCCCGCCAGGGCTACTATGTGCACATAGCGGCATGTGTTCATACGTCTCCGCCTCCTGGTCGGAGGCAGTAATGGTGTAGATCAATCAAATTGGAATCAAATGGAGGAAATCATGAAATTAAGCGCACGCAATCTCATCCCCGGCACCGTCAAGGAAGTCACCATCGGCATGGTCAACGCTGAAGTCGTCATCGAAATCGCTCCCGGCGTGGAGATGGTCTCGGTCATCACCAAGAATTCCGTGGAACGCATGGGCATCAAGGTCGGCGACAAGGTCGACGCCATGGTCAAGGCCACCAGCGTCATGATCGCCAAGGACTAACCGAAGCCGAACGGCTGAAAGCAAGGCGGACGCCCATATGGGCGTCCGCCTTTTTTTGCGCCTTCGGCGCGGAGGGTATTCTTCAGGGTAGGGTTGACCCTTCGGGTGTCCGACCGTACAGGTGGTCCATGACCGGTAAAATCGATTCCCCGCACCTGCGCCTGTGCGACACATGCTGCGACCACTCCGGGACCAACAAGGAGATGGTCAAGACCGGCGGGTGCACCTGCGACATCTGCGGCTGGGCCTGCAAGTGCTGCGGCGACGACGGCAAGCAGTTCGTCAACAAGGTCCAGGTCGGCACCATCCCGGCCGAGGGGTGGGCCTATCTCCAGTGGCGCAACAGCCGCAGCCTCGTGCCCCTGGATTGGGAGAAGCTGTTTCTCCATGGCCGGTCAGAATAAGCCATAACCGCTTGATTATAAAAGTGTATTCAGGATATCGCTGACATTTTGAATAGCTAGCTATATGTCGTATCGGGCGGGTGAGGCTGTCCATCAGGCAAAGAGCACGGGCCGGAGCAGGGAGGCGGCGATGGACCACATTGTCAGGCAGACCGCGCCGTCCAGGATGCGCCAGGTCAGGTCGCGGGAGAAGAGCGGGGCCAGGATCTGGCCGCCCAGGCTCAGGCACAGGAACCATGTGAACGAGGCCGTGAACGCGCCCAGGCCGAAGACGTACCGGGCCGTGTCCTGGAACTGTCCGCTGACCGAGCCCATGAGCACCACGGTGTCCAGGTAGACATGCGGGTTGAGCAGGGTCACGGCCAGGGTCAGGGCCAGGGTGCGTTTCAGCCCCTGCTCCACCTCCTGCCGCGTCTCCATGGATCCGCCGCGCAACGCCGATCGCAGCGCGCCCAATCCGTACCAGGCCAGAAAGGCCGCCCCGCCCCAGGCCGCCGCTAGGCCCAGGGTCGGGTTGGACGCCACCACCGTGCCCACGCCGGTCACGCCCAGGCCGATGAGCAGCCCGTCGCACAGTATGCACAAGGCGGCCACCGCCAGATGATGGTTGCGGCGCACGCCCTGCGTCAAAACAAACGCGTTCTGCGCCCCGATGGCCACGATCAGCCCGCCCCCCATGGCGTACCCCTGTATGAATGGTGTCATTTGTTGTGCCTCCGGCGGCCGGGGGAAGGGGAGGGAAAACCCTTTGAAAAGGGCTTTTTCCTCCCCTTCCCCCGGACCCCCATCCCCTCCTTTTCCTAAACTTTTTGGTGCCGCTTCGCGGGAGGGGTGGGGTGGTTGGTTCAGGTTGTTGTTGATTGAAGTTGTAGAGGGGCGGTGTGGTGGTGTAAAACTAATTGTTTTCAGTGTTCATTAGAAATGCTAATGATTAGGTATGCTGGATTACAAGTTGGTCGAGGCCTTTGCCGCCGTGGTCGGGGAAGGCGGGTTCGAGAAGGGGGCGCGGGTCCTGCATCTGACGCAGGGGGCCGTGTCGCAGCGGGTCAAATTGCTGGAGGAGCAGGCCGGGTGCGTGCTCCTGGTGCGCTCCTCGCCGCCCCGGCCCACCGTGGCCGGGCAGGCCATGCTCAAGCATTACCGCCAGGTTCGGCGGCTCGAAGAGGATCTGGGCGCAGGGCTCGGCCAGCCTGACGGCGGGTTCGACACCCTGACCGTGGGCGTCAACGCCGATTCGCTGGCCACCTGGTTCTTCCCGGCCGTGGACGCTTACCTGGACGCCGAGCCCGTGCTCCTGGACCTGTCCATGGACGACCAGGCCGAGACCCTCAAACTCCTCAAGGCCGGAGACGTGCTCGGCTGCGTCGCGGACCGCGCCGAACCGGTCCAGGGCTGTCGCGTGGAATACCTCGGCGATATGGATTATCGGTTGTATGCCACTCCGTCATACAAAACGAAATGGTATAAGAACGGCGCGGTGTTGGATAGCACAGAAACCGCCCCGATTCTCGTCTTCAACCGCAAGGACATCATGCACGAGGTCCTGCTGGCCGAGGCGTTGGGGCAGCGCCCCAACCTTCGCTCGCCCTTCTACCTGCCGTCGTCCGAACGGTTCGCCCCGGCCGTGGCCTCGGGCCGGGTGTCCGGCATGCTCCCGGACCAGCAAGCCGCGCCCTACCTGGAACGCGGCGAGATCATCGATCTCCTGCCCGGTCACGTCTTCACCGTGCGGTTGAACTGGCAGTGCTGGAATCTCGAATCCGCACGCCTGGCTTCATTCACCGACGCCCTGGTTGACGGCGCGCACCGCCTGCTCATCCAGCGGTCCTAGGTTTGCCCATCCATAGCCTTTGTTGTATTCACCGGGAAACAATCGCCGCATCCAAGGAGTCTCACATGAAACGGTTCGCCCTGGTCCTGTCCATCCTCACCCTCTTTCTCGCCTACGGGTGCTCCAAGACCTACTATTCCGCCATGGAATCAGTGGGGTACGACAAGCGCGAGATCCTGTCCGACCGGGTCGAAAACGCCCGCGAATCGCAAAAGGACGCCAAGGAGCAGTTCGCCTCGGCCCTGGACCAGTTCAAGTCCGTGGTAGATTTCGACGGCGGCAAGCTCCAGGAAGTCTATGAAAAGCTCAATGATGAATACGAGGACTGCAAGGACCAGGCGGATGACGTCAAGGCGCGTATCGACTCCGTCGAGGATGTGGCCGACGCCCTGTTCGACGAATGGAGCGCAGAGATTAAAGAGTACTCCAGCGCCAAGCTGCGCCGGTCCAGCGAACAGAAACTCGCGGCCACCAAAAAGAAGTACAACGGCCTGATCCGCGCCATGCGCAACGCCGAAAAGAAAATGCAGCCCGTGCTCAACGCCTTCCACGACCAGGTGCTCTATCTCAAGCACAACCTTAACGCCAAGGCCATCGCCTCGCTGCAAGGCGAACTCACCTCCATCCGCACCGACGTGGACGCCCTCATCAAGGAGATGGACAAATCCATCGCCGAAGCCGATTCCTTTATCAAGACCTTGGAATAGCAGCGACTCCTGACTGTGAAAGGGGCCCGCAGCGAGAGGTCGTGGGCCCTTTTTTTGTCTGGGAATGCCTCCGGCGGGCCCTCGCCGGGCGGGCGTCTCCGACGGCTTAAGAACCTTTTGAGAAAAGGTTCTTAAGAATCTCCCAAACTTATTGTGTCGCCTGCGGCGAAGGTGCGGACGCGGAGTGAAGACTCGTTTCGCGTGGGGATGGGAGTAGCTCGGCAGGGTGGTGTCCCGAAGTGTTCGCGCCGGACGTCCATGGGCCTCGGAGGGCCGCCCGGCGCGAACACTTCGGGACGGTTGCCAACGCCGCAGGCGGGCGTGGTCGGAACTTGAGAAAGTGGTTTTGCGGCGTTTTCGGACAGTGGCAAAGAGGCTTTAGTAGTGGGTAAAATCTGTCCCAAAAAGAAAAGCCGCGATTTCGGGCAGGGGAAACGGCGGGCAATGTTGCTAGTAAGCGCACGTCATCCCACCCGTTTCCCCTGCCCGAAATCGCCAACCGGCACGCCGGAGGCCTCCCCATCCCCCCTAAGGACGTCCCCGCAATATCTCGCGCAAGGTTAGCAACCCTTTTTCCAGCTGGTCCAAGGACTCGGTGCCGGTGAGCGCCACGCGCGCGGCGCGCGGGGCGGGGTTTTGGCCGACCACGAATTTTTCGGCGCCGAACACGTTGACGCCCTGCGCGGCGGCGGCCTGTTCCAGGGCGTGTCCGGTCCACGGTTCGGGCAGTTCGAGCCAGAGGAAGAAGCCGGTCCGTTTACCGTGGAAGCGCAGGCCGTCGAGGATATCGCAGGCGAGCATGTACCGGCGGGCGGCTTCGGCCTGTTTGGCGGCCACCACGCGGTCGGCGGTGCCATCGGCGATCCACATGGCGGTCAGTTCCACGTTCAGGGGCGGGGCCATCCAGATGGTATTGAGCACGGCCTGGGCCAGAGGCTTGAGCATGGGCTGCGGGGCGACGACAAAGGCCACGCGCAGACCGGCGGCCAGGGATTTGGACATGCCCGCTATGTACACCGAGCGGTGCGGCACGCGGTTGCCCACCGGTTCGATGCGGCCGGGATCGGTCAGGTCGTAGGCGTCGTCCTCGATGAGGATGAGGTCGTGTTTGTCGGCCAGGCGGGCGATATCGTTGCGCCGGGGATCGGGCATGGAGATGGTGGTGGGGTTGTGCACGCCGGGCATGAGATAGAGCGCCTTGATCTCGTCGCGGCGGCAGGCTGCGTCCAGGCTTTCCGGGATCATGCCGTACTCGTCCATGGCGACGGACACCAGACGCGGGCCGAGCATGGCGGCCAGGGTCTTGAGACCGGGGTAGGTCAACTCGTCCACGGCCACCCGGTCGCCGGACTTGAGCAGGCCGCCCAAGGCGCAGGTCAGGGCGTGTTGGGAACCGGCGCAGACAATGACGTCCTCGGCCCTGGCCGGAACGCCGTACCGTTCGGCCCAGAGCGCGCCCGCCCTGCGGTGTTCGGCCTGGCCGCGCGGGTCGGAATAGCGCAGCAGCGCGGACGGGTCCTTGCGCCGGGCGATCCGTTTGAACCCTTCGGATATCTCCGGGTCCAGGTGGTCCAGCGGCGCGATGAGCCCGAGTTCGAGCATGCCGGGCGCGCTCGGCTCGAACGAGACCATGGCGGAATTGGTCACCGCGTCCGAGGTGACGAAAGTGCCGCGCCCCACCGTGGCCGACACCAGCCCGCGTTTCTCGGCCTCGCGGTAGCCGCGCGTCACCGTGGACACGTTCAGTTGCAGCGCGTCGGCCAGGTCGCGGTGCGTGGGCAACCGCTCACCGGGCGCGAGCGTCCCGGCCGTGATGTCCCGTTCGATGGCGTCCGCCAACTCCACGTACAAGGGGCCTTCGCCCCGAACCAGTGCGGGTGCGTATATTGTCATGCAGACAATATATTCATTGACTACACACAAAGTCAACCTTACCCCTCAATATACGAAAAATCGCAGCAGGGCCGCTCCAAAACAGCGGCGGCCCGGGGAGTTATCGCCATGAACATGGAAACGTACGCCGCCTTCGTCCTTTTCGTCATCGTCATGACCGGCACGCCCGGCGCGGGCAACCTGACCATGATGGGCATCGGCCAGACCACGGGCTTCAAATCCGCCATCCCCTTTCTGATCGGGGCCACCGTGGGCGCGGTCAGCCTGGACACCATGGTGGCGCTCGGCTTGGGCAAGATCATCCAGACCTCACCCAACCTTGCGGCAATAATGAAGGTTTGCGGAACGTGTTACATTCTGTATCTCGGCTGGAAGCTGCTGACCATGCGGCTGGGCAGCCACACGGTGAACCGTCGGTTCACCTTCTGGGAAGGGGTCATCCTGCATCCGCTCAATCCCAAGAGCTGGGCCATGGCCCTGGTCGGTTTCACGCAGTTCGCCGACCCGTCCCAGCCGCTGCTGTGGCAGGTCGCGGTCTTTGTCCTGACCTTCATGGTCTTCCAGGTGTCCTTCCACTCGGCCTGGGGGTTGGCCGGGGCCGCCATCCTGCGCACCCTCAAGTCCGGGGCCGTGCTTACCGGGGTCAACTGCGTGCTCGTGGCGGTCATGGTCGGGGCGACCATGTACGCCCTGTTCGTCTAGCCCTTGGGGCGGATCATCTCCTCGGGCACGACCACCCGGTCGAAGTCCTCGGCCGAGACAAAGCCGAGTTCCAGGGCCGCCTCGCGCAGGCTCTGCCCGGTCTTGTGGGCGTGCAGGGCGATTTTGGCCGACTTGTCGTAGCCGATCACCGGGGTCAGGGCCGTGACCAGCATGAGTGAATGGGACACATGGGCCGCGATGCGCTCCCGGTCGGGCTCGAGCCCCTTGAGCAGATGTTCCGTGAAGCTGCGCATGCCGTCGCCGAGCAAACGCACCGAGTGGAGCACATTGCGCACGATCAGCGGCTTGTACACGTTCATCTCCAGCACCCCGCCCGTGCCGCCCAGGGTCACGGCCAGGTCGTTGGCCATGGCCTGCAGCGAGACCATGGTCAGCGCCTCGCACTGGGTCGGGTTGACCTTGCCCGGCATGATCGACGAGCCCGGTTCGTTGGCCGGGATGACCAACTCTCCCAGCCCGGCGCGTGGCCCGCACGACAACAGCCGGATGTCCGACGCGATCTTGTTCAGGGAATTGGCCAGGGTCTTGAGCGCCGCCGAAACATGCACCAGCGCGTCGTGCCCGCCCTGCGCCGCAAACCGGTTCCGCGCCGGGACGAACGGCAGCCCGCTCAACCGGGCGATATGCCCGATGGCCGCCTCGGCGAATCCGGGCCAGCTGTTCACCCCGGTGCCCACCGCCGTGCCGCCCAGGGTCAGCTCGAACACGGTTTCCAGCGCCGCGCGGATCCGGCCCTCGTCGTCCTCCAGCATGGAGGCGTACCCGGAAAACTCCTGGCCCAGGGTCAAAGGCGTGGCGTCCTGCATGTGCGTGCGTCCTATCTTGACGATGTCGTCCCACGCCTCGGCCTTGGCGGAAAGCACCTCGCGCATGGCGGTTGCCGATGGCAAAAGGCGCTCAATAATTTCTGTGGCGACAGACATATACATGACTGTCGGAAAGTTATCGTTAGTTGACTGACTCATGTTGACGTGGTCGTTGGGATGGACCGGCTCCTTGGAGCCCACGGCCCGGTCGGCCAGCTGGGAGCAGCGGTTGGCGATGACCTCGTTCACGTTCATGTTGAACTGCGTCCCGCTGCCCGAGATCCACACCGGCAACGGGAACATGTCCGCGTGCTGTCCGGCCAGGATCTCGTCGCAGACCGCCACGATCAGGTCGCGCCGCGCATCGTCCAGCTTCCCGGCACCGCCATTGGCCAGCGCGCACGCCTTCTTCAATATCGCGTACGCCCGGATCATCTCCCTGGGCATCAGCTCGCCGTCTATGGTGAACAACGTCAGCGCGCGCTGTGTCTGCGCACCCCACAACGCCTCTTCCGGTACCCGGACCTCGCCCAAACTGTCAGTCTCTATCCGAAACATGCGACCTCCAATGGCTGCTTTTGCCTATGATAGCCCATACCAGGGGCCTGCTCAACATGAGGTTTGGATTTTGTCGGCACCTCCGGTGGCCGGGGCGCCGCCCCGGACCCCGCTGGGGCGCTGCCCCAGGCCCCGCCAGGGAACCCTTTGAAAAGGGTTCCCTGGACCCTCCCAAACTTTTTGTGTCGCCTGTGGCGAAGGTGCGGGTGCGGGGTGTGGCGGGAGCTCGGCAGTGCGGTGTCCCGAAGGGTTCGCGCCGGACGTCCACGGGCCTCGGAGGGCCGCCCGGCGCGACCCCTTCGGGACGGTTGCCAACGCCGCAGGCGGGCGTGGGCGGAACGCGGGAAATGGGTTTTGCGGCGTTTTCGGACGGCGGTGAAGAAGCATTTTTTAATGGGTTGATTTTCTTTTCCGAAATCCTCAACCGGCACGGCGGAAGGCGTCCATACGCCCCGAGCGCAGCGAGGCGATGGGGGTGCAGGGGGCTTTGCTCCCTGCCGGGGCCGCGTCGGGTCTTAGGCCGAGCTCGCTCGGTCTTAGAGCCGTCGACAGCAGCGATAGGGCAGCGCCCTGGTCTCTCCGAAGGAGACCGCCGGTAGGCCCCGCCGGAGGCATTCCTTCCTCGTATTCAGGAGCCCGCGCCGCCTAGAAAAAGGCGCTCATGACTTGGTCGATCTGGTCGCCGTATTGGCTGACGGCTTCATTGAGGATCTTTTCGGGGTCGATGCCGAGGAGTTCCCAGGCCTCTTCGTCGAGTCCGGGCATGACGTACATGCCGCCCTGGGCGACTTCCACGGCGTTGGTCAGGTTGTCGGCCAGGTGGACAATGGCGGGTTCCAGGGGGTTGGGGTATTCCATGGGATTGTGGTGGTAGTTGATCATGACGGCCAGGCTTTCGGGAAACTTCCAGGCTTCGAGCAGGGGTTTGCTGATATCGGTGTGGCAGAGTTCCATGACGGCCAGTTCGGCCTCGACCAGGGGCAGGCAGTTTTCGCGGGCGAAGAGCATGGCCTCGGTGGAGGCGTAGGGCAGTTTCTTGAACAGGATGAGCCGTCCCACGTCGTGGAGCAGGCCGCCGATGAAGAATCGTTCCGCGGACAGGCCGCTCTGGGTCCCGGCGAGCATGCGGGCGAAAATGCCGCAGGTGATGGAGTGCCGCCAGAAGGTCCGCATGTCCACGAGTTCGGGCGGGATGTCCTGGAAATAGTTGATGGCCGAGATGCCCAGCGCCAGGGTGGACAGCTCCTTGCCGCCCACCAGGGCCACGGCCCGGCTGATGGAGTCGATGGTCTGGGGGAAGCCGTAGAGGGGCGAGTTGACCAGCTTGAGCAGCTTGGCGGACAGGCCGACGTCGGTGCTGACCACCTTGGCGATGCGGTCGGCCGAGGCGGCGTCGTCCTCGAGGACCTCTTTGATGCGGAAGAAGATATCCGGGAAGCTGGCCAGCTCGGTCTCGTGCTCGACGATGGTTTCGGGCGTGCCCATGCCGGTGATGAAGATGTCGTCCAGGTGCTCGACGTTGGTGGCCCGGCGCACATCCAGGTCGGGCAGTTTCCAGCCGCCGGCCACGGCCCGGGCGGTCAGCTCCAGGGCGATGTGGAACATCTCGATGATCGCGGGGTGGTCCGGATTCACGTACAGGAAGAACTCGCGCACGTAGTCTTCCACGGCCAGAAGATCGTCCTCGGTCAGGTCGGACAGGTCCGGTTGCACGTCGGCCTCGGCCACGCCCACGCGCTTGAGCAGCTGGAGATGGTTTTCCGCCAGTTCGGTGCCGCTCTTGAAGAGCAGCCTGCCGTCTTTGGCGACCAGGTCGGAGGCCAGGACCATGCCCGGCTTGAGCTCGTCTAAGGGCTTTGTGCTCATGGCCTATTCCTCCTTCTTGTAGGCGATGGCGCCCGCATTGTGGACCGGCTTGAACGACTGGGAAATCTTGTGCAGGGACTCGGAATGGCCGACCAGCAGATAGCCGCCGGGCAGCAGGTTGTCGTAGAACGCCTGCACGACCTTGCGCTTCATGGCGTCGTCGAAATAGATGATGACATTGCGGCAGAAGACGATGTGCGACCGGGGGACGCGCTTCAGGGCCAGGGAGTCGTTCAGGTTCATGGGCATGAACTTGACCAGCTTGCGGAGACGCGGATCGAGCTCCCAGCCCCCTTCGACCTCCTTGAAATAGCGCTTGCGGATCTCGTTCGGCGTGGTCTTGAAGGCGTATTCGGTGTAGATCCCGGCCTGTGCCTTGGCGATCATCTCCTCGGACAGGTCCACGGCGGTGATGTTGATCCGCCAGCGGGCGATCTCGGCTTTGAGGGTCTCGAGCAGGAGGAAGACCAGGGTGTAGGGCTCCTCGCCGGACGAACACCCGGCGGACCAGATGTTCAGTTCGAGCCTGCCCGCCTTGCGCTGGCGGTCGAGGACCTCCTTGAGCAGGTTGTCGCGGAAGGAGTCGAGCTGCTTGGTGTCCCGGCAGAAGCTGGTCTCGTTGGTGGTGACCATCTCGAAGAGTTGCTTGAGCTCCTGGCCCCGGTCCACCTTGAGGTACTTGATGTAGTCGGTGAAGCTGGTCAGGCCGAGCTCGTTCAGCCGTCGGGAAAAGCGGCTTTCGAACAAATACTTGCGTTTCTCGTCCACGAAGATGCCGCTCTTGCCGTAGATGAAGTCGCGCAACTGGATGAATTCCTCATCCGTAATCTTTACGCCCTTTCGCAAGGTGGCGGATTTGCTGAACAACGAGCTCATCTATCGCGATCCTTCCTGAATACTGTCCTTCTCACCCCGTTGACCGTTACTGCAAGTTATTTGTTGAAGACTAGTATTTATTAATAAAAATAATGGTTGAAGATTTACCCCGCCCGATAGGTGCGGACCGGCTCCTCGCCGTTCAGCGCGCGGTGCGCGCCCTGGGCCAGGGCGGCCATCTCCACCTCGCCCGGGACCACCTCCACCGGGCCGAGGAACGCCACCTGCCGGGTGATCTCCTCCACCAGGGCGGCGCTTCGGGAGAGCCCGCCGGTCAGGACCACGGCGGCCAGGTCCAGGCCGCCTTGTCCGTCGGTCAGGGCCGGGGCCATGGAGACGATGTATCGGGCGATGCCGTAGGCCATGGCCCGGAAGACGAGCGCCGCGTGCTCGTCGCCCTGGTCCATGCGGGCCAGGACCACGCGCGGGTCGTTGGTCCCCAGGTGGGCGGCCAGGCCGCCCTGGCGCAGGATGGTCGTGCGCAGCTCGGCGTATTCGCGCTCGCCGTTGTGGACCATGTCCAGGATCGGCACCAGGGGCAGGCTGCCCGTGCGCTCCGGGGTGAACGGCCCCTCGCCGTCCAGGGCGTTGATCACGTCCACCACGCGGCCCTGGCGGTGCGCGCCGATGGAGACCCCGCCGCCCATGTGGCAGACGATGAAATTCGAACGGGCGTACTCCACGCCGAGCCGTCCGGCCACGATGCGGGCCACCCCGCGCTGGTTCAGGGCGTGGAAGATGGACCGCCGCGACAGCCCGGGCAGTCCGGTCAGCCGCGCCTTGTCCATCATCTCGTCCGTGACCACCGGGTCCACCACGTAGGCGGGTACGTTCCAGTGCCGGGCCAGGGCCAGGGCCAGGATTCCGCCCAGGTTGCAGGCGTGTTCGCCGTACCGGGCGGACTGCAGGTCGTCGACCATGGCGTCGGACACTTCGTAAACGCCGCCTTCCAGGGGGCGCAGCAGGCCGCCCCGGGCGACCACGGC
This sequence comes from Pseudodesulfovibrio sp. lm2024, assembly GCF_051175575.1. Taxonomy (NCBI): domain Bacteria; kingdom Pseudomonadati; phylum Thermodesulfobacteriota; class Desulfovibrionia; order Desulfovibrionales; family Desulfovibrionaceae; genus Pseudodesulfovibrio; species Pseudodesulfovibrio sp. lm2024. The sequence goes on along the minus strand of NZ_CP195092.1, from coordinate 4,039,171 downwards.
CTGGATGCGTTTCGGGTCCGTGCCGGTCTTGCCCAGGAACTCGGCCACCAGGCGCATGCGGTAGTCGAACTGGTCCGCCACCTTGTGGAATCCGGCCATCTCCTCGCGGGAGTGCTGCAGTTCCTCGGCGGCCAGGGTGTCGCCGCTCCGGTACAGAGCCACCTTGGTGGAGGTGGAGCCGGGGTTGATGACCAGTATGCTCATGCCCGGCTCCTCCCCGCCAGGACCGAGGCCAGGGCGATGGAATGGAATTTGGACGCGTCCGAGTCGCCCCGGGACGGGACCACCACCGGCACGCGGCTGCCCACGACCACGGCGGCCATGGTACAGCCGCACAGGGTGGACAGGGACTTGTACAACACGTTACCCGCCTCGATGTTCGGGGTGACCAGGATGTCCGCGTTTCCGGCCACCGGGTTGTCGAAACGTTTGGTGGCCGCCACCTCGCGGGATACGGCCAGGTCCAGGGACAGCGGGCCGAGGACCTTTGCCTCGCCGAACTGGCCCTGGCGGGCCATCTTGGTCAGGATGTCGCCGTCCAGGGTGGCGGGCATGGCCGGGTAGTTGATCTTTTCCGTGGCCGCCAGCACGGCGCACTTGGGGGCCTCCATGCCGAGCGCATGGGCCACCTCCAGGGCGTTCTTGAGGATCTCCACCTTGCGCTGCAGGGTGGGCGCGATGTTCACGCCCGGGTCGGTCAGGAGCATCAGGCGGGCGTCCACCGGGGACTCGAAGACCGCCACGTGGCTGAGGATGCGCCCGCCGTGGGGCACGCCGGTCTCCTTGTTGAGCACCGCCTTGAGCAGGGTGGCCGTGGGCACCAGCCCCTTCATGATCAGCTGGGCCTCGCCCTCGCGGAACAGGCGGACCGCCTCGAACACGGCCCCTTCGTCGTCGGTGACGTGCACCTGGCGAAAGGGCGAGATGTCCAGCCCCCGTTCGTCCGCGATCCGTCCGGTCTCCTCCATGTTGCCGATGAGGATGGGCTCGGCCACGCCGCGCTCATAGGCCTCGATCCCGGCCCGGAGCACGAACCCCTCGGCGGACCGGGCGATGGCCACCTTGGGCATGGCCCCGCGCTCGCCGTAATCCAGGGCGGCCTGGATCAACTCGTTCAGACTGGTGATGGGAGGGAAATCGGACACTTACTCATCCCCGCGCTTGAGCGCGATCATCCCGGACCGGCACATGGACTTGATGCCGTAGGGCACGAGCATCTTGATCAGCCCGTCCACGCGCTCCTGGTCGCCGGAGAGCTCCACCGTGACCGTCTCCCGGCCCATGCCGACCACGCTGGCCCGGAAGACCTCGAATATCTGCATCAGCTGGCTGGTCTGGTCCGGGGCCATGGCCACCTTGATCATGACCAGCTCGCGGTCCACGAAGTCCTTGCGCGACAGGTCGTCCAGCTGGATGACCGCGTCCAGGGACTCCAGGTAGCGGCCGATCTTGTCCACGGCGTCGTCGTCGCCGTCCACGCACAAGACGATGCGCGAGACCTGCGGGTTTTCAGTTTCCCCAGCGGCCAGGGAGAGGATATTGGCGTCATATTTGCCGCATTCCCGGGCCATCATGGCCAGGACGCCGGGTTCGTTGCGGCACAGTGCGGACAGGGTACGTTTCAAGGGGGATCTCCTCGTTGCGGTTGGCGTGCGCGGGTTTCCGCGCCCAAGCACAATACCCGATCCTCGGCTCAATGCAAATCTCGGGATGGGTAGCCCCCCTCTTTGCGCTTTCAACTGGCGGCAACCTGCCCATGCATGTATAGTGCCCGTATCGTGATCCATTTTCTCCGTGAAAAACGCTGGTTTTTCCTCACCCTGGCCATCCAGGCCGCCATGTTGCTCCTGCCTCCGCCCGAGGGCGTCACCCAGGAGGGCTGGCGCGTGCTGGTCATGACCGTGGGCGCGACCATCCTGTTCATCACCGAGCCCATCCCCCTGCCCGCCGTGGCCCTGCTCATCATCCTCGGCCAGGTCTTCCTCCTCGGGCTGGACTCCTCGCTGGTGGCCAAGTCCCTGATGAAGGACTCGGTCCTGTTCATCATGGGCTCGCTCATGCTCGCCGTGGCCCTGGTCAAACAGAAGCTCGACAAGCGCCTCGCCCTGCTGATCATCAGGGTCACCGGCTCGTCCACCTACGCCATCGCCTTCGGCATATCCGTCTTCTCCGGCCTGCTCGCCTCGTTCATCGGCGAGCACACCGTGGCCGCCATGATGCTGCCCGTGGCCCTGTCCCTGATCCAGCTGTCCACGGACGATCCCAAGCAGCAGCGCGCTCTGGCCGTGCTCCTCCTCTTCTCCATCTCCTACGCCTGCGCCATGGCCGGGATCGGCACCCCGTCGGGCGGCGCGCGCAATGCGATCATGATCGACTACCTGCGGGACTTCTTCTACGCTTCGGACGACCCGGCCACCTACGGCTACTCGGTCTCCTACCTGCACTGGATGATCTACGCCTACCCCATCTTCCTCATCCAGCTGCCGCTCATGCACCTCATCCTGCGCCGCACCTTCAAAACCGACCTGTGCGACCTCGGCCCGGCCGTGGACAAGCTCAAGGAACAGGTGGGCAGCGAGGGGGCGCTGACCGGCCGCCACTACGTGGCCATCTCCCTCTTCCTCCTGACCCTGGCGGGCTGGGTCGGCTTCTCCTCGAAGTTCGGCATGGGCACCATCGCCATCCTCGGCGCGGTCCTCTTCCTGGTCACCGGCCTGGTCCGCTGGCAGGATCTCAATTCCGGCGTCAACTGGGGCGTGGTCCTGCTCTACGCCGCCGCCATCTCGCTGGGCGTGCAGATGCGCGACACCGGCGCGGCCGCCTGGGTGGCCGGCATGTTCATGGACGGGCTCGCCCCGTTCGGACTCAACACCGGCCTCGGCCTGCTGGCCGCGGTCATGCTCCTGACCACCTTCATCACCAACACCATGAGTAACGGCGCTGCCGTGGCCGTGCTCGGCCCCATCGTCCTGACCATCGCCCTGGCCACCGAGACCAACCCCCTGGCCGTGGGCATGGTCACCGCCATCTCCAGCGCGTTCGCCTACTTCACGGTCATCGGCACACCGGCCTCCACCATCGTCTACTCCTCGGGCTATCTGCGCCCCTCTGATTTTATGAAAGTGGGCTGGCGCATAGCCCTCATGTCCTTTATCGTGCTCCTGACGGCATCCAAACTGTATTGGCCCCTCATCGGCCTCTAAGGAGTTGTCCATGACCACGGACGACAAGACCAACCTGCGAATCCTCATCTGCATCGGCGGCGGCCCCGAAGCCTACGCCAGCCTGCGCTACGCCGTCCGCCTGTCCAAGACCACCTGCGCCGACATCGCCCTGCTCTACGTCCGGCCCCTGGACAGCGGCCTCAACTCCGGCGGCCTCGAAGTCCGCGTGGCCCGTGAAAACGTCCTGGACTGGGGGCTCGAACTGCCCGGCCTGCGCCAGCTCAAGGCCGCCCGCGACATCCTCGTGGAACTGGGCGAGATCGAGCCCGGCGAACACCGCGAATGGAAGCACCGCGAAATCAAGGGCGACCCCGCGGGCGAATACATCCGCGACTACGAAAACCCCTGCGGCGGCATCGTCTCCCTGCGGCTGCGCACCGCCTCGGACGTGACCTCCGCCGTGTCCGACGAGGCCGAGCGGTTCCAGGCCGACGTGGTCATCGTCGGCGCGTCCCCCGAACCCATGACCGGGCTCAAGAAACTCTTCTCCCGCAAACCCCTGGCCCTCAAGATCGCCGCCCACGCGCACTGCTCCGTCATCGTCGCCCGCCACCTCGAACCCGGACGCAACCACCTCGTCTGCGTCCAGGATACCGACCAGTCCCGGGCCATGCTCCCCATGGTCAGCCGCTACTTCCAGTCCTGCCAATACCCCCTGTCCATCCTGTCCGTGGCGCCGACCGAAGACGACCTCGTCTCGGCCCGGAAAGCCGCCCAGGAAGCCGCCCAGATCCTCGGCGAACTCGGCACCACCCCCGCCGAAATCCTCGTCGAGGTCGGCGACCCCGTGGAAACCATCATCACCATCGGCTACGATTTCTCCCTCATCCTCGCCTCCGAATCCCTCAAACCCTGGTTCGCCAAAGGATTCAGCGTGTCCCACGAAGTGGCTGAGAAAGCTAGAAATTCCGTCATGATCGTCAAATAGGCCGGGGGGGAAGGCCTCCGGCGGCCGGGGCGCGGCCCCGGACCCCGCTGGGGCTCTGCCCCAGGCCCCGCCAGGGAACCCTTTGAAAAGGGTTCCCTGGACCCTCCCAAACTTTTTGTGTCGCCTGCGGCGAAGGTGCGGGCGCGGAATGGCGGCTCGTTTCGCGTGGGGCTGGAGTGTGCGCGGCTGTGCGGTGTCCCGAAGGGTTCGCGCCGGACGTCCACGGGCCTCGGAGGGCCGCCCGGCGCGAACCCTTCGGGACGGTAGCCAACGCCGCTGGCGGGCGTGGTCGAAACGCGGGGAATGGGTTTTGCGGCGTTTTCGAGAAACGGCGAAGACGTATTTCTTAACGGACGAGTTTCTTTGCCAAAAGAAAAAACCGCGATTTCGGGCAGAGAAAACGGCGTGCTTTATTCGGAGAAGAAGCACGCCGTCCTATCCGTTTTTTCTGCCCGAAATCGCCAACCGGCAAGGCGGAAGGGGTCCTGTCGCGGCCTTCTGCGTTCGCACTCATCTGAGCGAAGCGAACAAGGGATTCTTAAGGCCCTCGGCCTTAAGCGGGTCCAGGGCAGCGCCCTGGTCTCCCCGAAGGGGCCGCCGGAGGCCTTCCCCGGCCGCAGTCCCGTCCGTCGTTACGTATGCCTTACAAATCCACCAGTTCCACGTCGGTCTCGGCGATGGGGGTGCCGAGGAACCGGGAGCCGGTGCGGGCGAAGCGGGGGACGTCGTCGGTGGTCAGGTAGCGGGTGGAGCCGCAGCCGTTTTCGGGGCGGTCGAGATGCAGGCGGTCGAGTTCCCGGTACACGGTTTCGGCGGTGGTGGCGGCGGAGTCCACGATGGTGGTCCCAGCGGGCACCACGTTGCGGATGGCGGGGGCGAGCAGCGGGAAGTGGGTGCAGCCGAGCACGAGGGTATCGGGGATGACCGGGTGTCCGGTGCCGGACGCGGGCTTGAAGATGGGGTCGAGGTAGCGGGCGGCCACGGCCTCGGGCACCTGGCCGTCGGTCCAGCCTTCCTCGGCCAGGGCCACGAACAGCGGGCAGGGGTGGCCGATGATCCGGGCCTGGGGTTTGAGGGCGTGGATGGCGCGTTGGTAGGCCCCGCCCGCGATGGTCGATTCCGTGGCGATGACGGCCACGGCCTGGTTCACGGTGGCCTCGCAGGCGGCGCGCGCGCCGGGTTCGACCACGCCGATGACGGGCACGCCGGGGTTGGCCTGGCGCAGGGCGTCAAGGGCCACGGCCGAGGCGGTGTTGCAGGCCACAACGAGCAGTTTGACGCCGCGCTTGATCAGTTCACCGCCGCACTGCACGCCGTAGCGGGTGACGGTCTGGGGCGATTTGGTGCCGTAGGGCAGCCTCGCGGTATCGCCGAGATAGATGACGTCCTCGCACGGCATGCGTTCGCGCAACGCCTTGAGCACGGTCAAACCGCCCACGCCCGAATCGAACATGCCGATGGGCAACTTTGCCTGATCCTTCATCTTTCCTGACTCCATGCGCTGTGGTTCTCCCCTCGCGCCTCGAAGTCTACACATTTCCTTGAGAATGTCTAAACCAATCGCTCCGGGCGGCGAAGGGCCGAAACGGGCGGTCTATTCGGGCTTGGAGTAGCCGAGCATCTTCTGGGCCCAGCTGCGGGACTGGATGTACAGCAGTTCGGCCTGAAAGGAGTCCAGGGAGAGCCGCTTGAGGCGCTGTGTGGTCTCGCCCCACTGGCCGCGCTCGTAGCTGGCGGCCAGCCGCAGGAAGTCGTAGAGGTCGCCGTTGCCGTCCAGGGCCTCTACCACGGACTCGTCCAGGGGCAGGGACTTGAGGATGTCGTGCATGCGCATGCCGAGCATGGCGTCGAGCAGCGAGAAGAGGCCGGTCATGAACAGGGCGTCGGGTTCGCACACGGCCCGGTTGGAGCTGGAGCATATGGACTCCAGGAACTTGGCCCGGTGCACGGCCATATAGGCCAGCTCGGCGGCCTTGGGCGACGGGTTGAGGTCGGCGATGACCGCGCTGCGCAGCCATTGCTTGGATTGGATCGTGCCCATCATGTCCAGGGCCCTTTTGGCCGAGGTGATCTTGTGGGCCAGGCCGACCCCCACGGAGTTGATGTAGCGGAAGAGGCGGTAGGTCAGGCTCGGGTCGGACCGCAGGATGGCGGCCAGGCGCGCGGCCTCGAAATCCGGCTTGGCCAGTTCGCCGAGGACCTGGAGCTTGGTGGTCTCGGCCGCGGTCAGCTTGCGCCCGGGGATGATCTCCGGGCGGCTGAAGAAGAACCCCTGGAACAGGGAGAAGCCCATGTCACGCAGTGTCCTGAAGGTCTCGTCGTCCTCGACCTTTTCGGCCAGCAGGGTCACGCCGTCGGGCAGCCCGGCCATTCCCTCCCTGATGCGTTCGGGGTCGGCGTCCAGGGCCAGGATGTCCATCTTGACGATGTCGGCCAGCTCCACGAAGGGGCGCAGTTCGTCCTGGCCGAAGAAGTCGTCCACGGCCAGGGTGTAGCCCGCGTCCTTGAGGCGGCGGGCGGCGGCCAGGGTCGCCTTGGAGGGCCGGACGTTTTCCAGGATTTCGACTACGCACCGTTCCCTGGGCAGGGCGAAACCGGCGTCCTCCACGAGCAGCTTTTCCGGGAAGTTGATGAGGATCCGGGCCGTATGGTCCATGCCTTCGGTAGCCAGCGTCAGGCCGTCGGCGATAACCGAGGCCGTGGCCCGGGACTCGTCGCTGATGACGGCCACGTTGTCCCGCCCGGCGCGGAAGAGCAGCTCGTAACCCCAAACGGATTCGTCCGGCGTGAAGACCGGTTGCCGCGCTATGAACATGGATTCAAACGGTTCGGTCTTGTCCTGCATGCGGGGGGTCTCCTGTGTGGTCCGGGGCCGGGGCGTCAATTCGTCAGCAGAAGGGGTCGTGGTCGTGGCTGCGCCTGAGCCTGGCCGTGAACGCGTCCAGGTCGTCGCCGCATTCGGCCAGAATCTTGTCCAGGTAGGCCAGGTTGTTGTCGATGGCTTCCCGGTAGAGGTCCTTGTCGACCTGCCGGTGCGACCGGAAATAGTCGAGCATGTAGCGGTCCGCGCCCCGGAACTCCTCGTCCAGCCGTTTGCGGGCCACGTCCTTGTAGAAGGACCGGGTCTTGAACACCAGGTCCAGGGCGCTGCCGTAGCCGGGCAGCTTGGCCTCCTGGAACTCCTCGAAGAGCAGGAGGAGCTTCTCCAGGTAGTAGCGGTCCGCGATCTGGGCCAGGAGGTCGGCGGTGCCGGTGAAGTAACCCATCTTGCGCATGTTTTCGGTGCGGAAGGCGATCTTGGCCGGGGACATGGCCAGGATGGTGCACCGGATGCAGTCTGCGATGTCCTCGATGTCCTGTTCGCCCATGACCCCGTCGAGGTAGCAGTGCATGAACTGGATCGAGCGCTCTTCGTGGCCCACGGTGTGCTTGGCCCCGGTGCCCTGGGTGTCGTCCACGTCCTGGATGAGTCCCACGTCGTGGAACAGGGAGGCCAGCAGTCCTTTGAGGCAGTCGGCCTCGGAAAAGGATTCTTTGCGGCTCATGGCCCCGTAGATTAGGCGCGCCGAGGCCAGGACCACGGAGCAGGTGTGCTCGAAGTTGTGGTATTTGGTGTTGCTCGCACGATAGCCGGGGTAGCGGCCCGCGAAGAGCCGTTCCACGTCGGCAAAGGCGCTGTGAAAGACCCGGCCGTCGTAGTCGGCGAAGAACTCCCGCATGAGGTCTTCGGTCTCCCGGCGCACGCACTCGGCGTCCACCGGGTCAACAAAGTCGTAGAGCTTCATCTCGGATCTTGCCATACGCTACATTCCGGGGGTTTCCACCCACCTGTCGCGGATGGCCTTGATGACGTCGAATATCTCCAGGAAGATTTCCACCACCTCGGGGTCGAAATGGGTGCCCGCGTCCTTTTCCAGTATCCCCAGGCACTTTCCATCCGGGAAGGGGTCTTTGTATGACCGGGGGGAGGCCAGGGCGTCATACACATCGGCCACCGCGCAGATGCGCGCGGACAGGGGAATGGTCTCGCCGTTCATGGGCGTGACGCCCAGTTCCGGCTCCGGCACCCAGACCTGGTCCAGGGGGATGGAGGGATACCCCCTGCCGGCCCATTTTTCGTGGTGGTACAGGGCGATCTCCATGGACATGCGGTCCAGCTCCGAGGTCTGGTTCTTGAAGAGCCGGGCCCCGTAGACCGTGTGCCACTTCATGATGTCGTATTCCTCGTCGGTCAGCTTGGCGGGCTTCTTGAGGATGGAGTCGGAGATGCCGACCTTGCCCACGTCGTGGAGCATGGCGGCCAGGCGCAGGTTGTCGCGGGTGCTCTTGATCTCCTTGGCGGAGTAGCCCCGGCGGGCGGCCCAGGTTCCATAGATTTCCGCGCAGTACGCGCCCACCCGCTGGACGTGCGCCCCGGTCTCGGCCGGGTCGCGCAGCTCGGCCATCTGCATCATGCGCAGGATGAGCTCGCGGTTCATGATGCCGCGCTCGATGGCCACAGAGGCGTTGTTGCAGAACAGCGGGATGTAGGTCTTGGCCTCGTCGGAGAAGGGGACCACCGCGCCGGACTCGTTCTTGGCGTTGATCAGCTGCATGACCCCGACCAGCCGGCTCTCCTGGGCGATGAGCGGGATGGTCAGCATGCTGGTGGTTCGGAAGCCGGACTTTTCGTCAAAGGATTTGTTGAAGGAAAAGGGAAGGGTGGGGTCCAGTTCGTAGGCGTCGTCGATGGACAGGCTTTTGCGGGTCTTGGCCACGTAGCCCACGATGGACTGCTCGCTGATGGGGATGCCGAAGTTCTGGTACAGGGCGGCGTTGGCGGCCTCGGTCTTGAACAGGGTGTCGTTCTGGACGTAGCTGAAGATCAGGCGGTTGTTGTCCACCAGGAAGATGGACCCGGCGTCCGCGCCGGAAAACCGCCTGGATTCGTGGAGGATCTTGTCCAGGATCGTGTCCACGTCCTTGAGCTGGTTGACCTCGTCCGTGATCTTGAGGATCGTCAGGACCGCGTCATCGCGGCCCTCCAAGCGTTCAATGTCCATGTCGGCCCCTCCGGGTTGGTACTCCATTATATATCCTCTATTCCCAAGGGAAAATCAAATATTCAATCCCGTCCGGTTCATGCGGCCGGGCAAGAAAAGAGGGACGGAAGTCCATGCGCTGGTTTTCCGTCCCCTGTCTTCGGTTGCGGCAGGGCCTAGATTTCCGGGATGCCTTTGGGGATGAGGCAGACCAGGACCATGGTCTCGTCGCCGGTGTTGACCACGTGGTGCTCCTCGTCCGGGGCCACGTAGACCACGCTGCCCGGGCCGAGGGGCAGCTTTTCGCCGTTCCTGACCACGTAGCCGGTGCCCGCGTGGTAGAACTGCTGGTGCTCCCACGGGTGGGAGTGAGGCGGAATCTGCGCGCCGGGTTCGAGTTCGATGACCCGCATGCAGAAATTGACGTCGTCGTCCGCCTTGCCGATGACCACCCGTCCGGTCACGCCCGGCCCGGCCACCTTCAGCTCCATGGGGTCCACGTCCGTATACTTGATAACCTTCATCGTCGTTCGCTCCTGTCTGTTGTCGTTGCGCCGCCCTCATAAAAGGAGCGGGCCAGGACAGGCTAGCACAGCCCCGATGCGGACGCCAGGCGCGCGACGGGCGGTCATGATCAAATAAGTATTGGTCCATATCCGGCCGGAAGAGTAACGGTGTGACGCATGTTCGACTATACAATGACTCATTGGACCACGTTTCTGGCGGCCGCCCTGTTGCTGAACATTTCTCCCGGGCCGGACATGGCCTTCATACTCGGCCATACCGTCCAGGGCGGTAAGCGATCGGGCGTTGCGGCCATGCTCGGCATCTGGACCGGCGCATGCGCGCACGTCCTGCTGGCCGTGCTGGGGCTGAGCGCCATTGTGGCCACCTCGGCCACGGCCTTTGCCGTGGTCAAATGGATCGGGGTGGTCTATCTGGGCTGGCTCGGCCTCCAGGCCCTGCGTTCGAAAGGGGATATGCTGCGGCCGGTCGGGGACGGCAAGCCTCGGGACGCCGCCTCGGTGTTTCGCCAGGGCGTTCTCATCGACCTGTTCAATCCCAAGGTGGCGACCTTTTTCCTGGCCTTTCTGCCGCAGTTCGTGGTCCCGGGCAGCGGGCCGGTGTGGGCGCAATCCATGTTCCACGGGCTGCTGATCATCGTCGTGGCCGCTTTTGTGGAGCCGCCGCTGATCCTGGTCGGCGACCGGTTGGGCAGGCGGTTGCGGCAGAGCCGGTCCCTGCGCGTCTGGCTGGACCGGTTGCTGGGGTCGGTCCTGATCGCATTGGGGATCGAATTGGCGCTTTCCGAACGGTAGGCGGCACGCGCCGCAATGTCGGAGTTTCCTGGAAGTCAGGCGGCCCGCCGGTATGCACCGGCGGGCCGCCTGTCGTTTAACCCAGGATTTCGGCCAGGTCGGCCTCGGGGGTGGTGATGGGGGCGATGTTGTAGTTCTCGACCAGGAGGTTGAGGACATTGGGGGTGATGAAGGACGGCAGGGTCGGTCCGAGCTTGATGTTCTTGATGCCGAGCGCGAGCAGGGACAGGAGGATGGCCACGGCCTTCTGCTCGTACCAGGACAGGACCAGGGAGAGCGGCAGGTCGTTGACCCCGCAGTCGAAGGCCTTGGCCAGGGCCAGGGCGATCTGGACCGCGGAATAGGCGTCGTTGCACTGGCCCACGTCGAGCAGGCGCGGGATGCCGCCGATGTCGCCGAGCTGCTTGTCGAAGAAGCGGAACTTGCCGCAGGCCAGCGTCAGGATGACCGTGTCGGCCGGGGCCTGCTCCACGAACTCGGTGTAGTAGTTGCGGCCGGGCTTGGCGCCGTCGCAACCACCCACCAGGAAGAAGTGGCGGATGGCCCCGGACTTGACCGCGTCGATGACCGTTCCGGCCACGGACATGACCGCGTTGCGGGCAAAACCCGTCATTACCGATCCCTTATCGATATCCGCTTCAAAGCCTGGCATGGCAAGGGCTCGCTCGATGACGGGGGTGAAATCGTCATTGCCCACATGGACCGCGCCGGGCCAGCCCACCAGGCCGGTGGTGAAGATGTTCTCGATGTATTTCTTGGGGTCCTGGATGCAGTTGGTGGTCATCAGGATGGCCCCCGGGAACTCGGCGAATTCCTTTTTCTGGTTCTGCCAGGCCGTGCCGTAGTGACCGGCCAGATGCGGGTACTTGTGCAGTTCCGGATAGCCGTGGCAGGGGAGCATCTCGCCGTGGGTGTAGACGTTGATGCCCTTGCCCTCGGTCTGCTTGAGCAGGGTCTCGAGGTCCTTGAGGTCGTGGCCCGAGACCAGGATGGCCTTGCCCGCGGTGGGGCCGAGCTTGACCTGGGTGGGCACCGGATGGCCGTAGGCCGAGGTATTGGCGTCGTCCAGCAGTTCCATGGCCCGGATGTTGATGCGTCCGCACTCGAGTCCGGCCTCCACGGCCTGCTCCAGGGTCAGGCCGGTGGCCAGTGTGGCGGCCAGCAGCCCCTGGAACTTGGCGTACAGTTCGTCGTCCTCGCGGCCCAGGATGGCGGCGTGGTCCATGTAAGCGGCCACGCCCTTGAGGCCGTAGGTCAGGGTGTGCTTGAGGGACTTGATGTCCGGGTTCGGCTCGGGGTCGGACTCCACGCCGACCGCCTTGCCCTGGGCCACCATGCCGGGGATGTCGAGGGCGGGCGCGAGCACGGCCGGGCCGTCGAATTCCACGCCCGACACCTTGGCCTTGAGCCCGTCGCGCAGGGCCACGCACTTGTTGATCAGGGTGACGAACCGGGCGTCGTCGAAATTCACGTTGGTCAGGGTGGAGAAGACCGCCTCGGAGGTGAAGCGGTTCACTTCGTTATCCTCGATGCCTTGTTCGCGGGCGGCAACGGCCACCTGGGCGAGGCCCTTGGTCAGGTAGAGAAGAAGGTCCTGGAGGGTGGCGGTGGAATCGGTCTTGCCGCACACGCCGATTTTGGTGCAACCGCCCTTGGCGGCCTGTTCACACTGATAACAAAACATGGTTTCGCTCCTTTGTTCTGGTGGATTGCGTTCGATGCGTTCCAACCTAGGGCATGCGGCAGAACCGGAGTATGATTTAAGTCAAAAAAGGGGAGAAAAGCGCGATAAAATAAATCCCGACGGTCCGATCCCCTCCCAAACGCCCGGCGTCCGCAGGTGTCAAATGGGGCGCAAGGGGGGACGAACTCCTTCCGTCCGAGGCGAAATCTCCGCGCAGGCAACTTCCCCTTTGTCCTTGCATCCGGACACGCCGGGTTGTGGTCCAGGCCCGAAAGGACTATCTTCCCGTCATGACTCGAACAATCACCGTCTTTCTGGCGGACGCCTTCACCACCGAGCCCGGCAAGGGCAACCGGGCGGGCGTGGTCCTGGACGCGGCGGGGCTGTCCGACGCGGCCATGCAGGCCGTGGCCGCCATGGTCGGCGTGTCCGAAACCGCCTTCCTGTCCCCCGCGCCCAAGGGGGCGGACTATGATCTGGTGCAACGCTATTTCACGCCCGAGGTGGAGGTGCCGACCTGCGGCCACGCCACCATCGGGTCGCACTTCGTGCGCGCCCGGGCCCTGAGCATGGCCCATGGCCGGGTACGCATCATGACCGGCGCGGGCGTGCTGCCCATCGACGTGGAGACCGTGGACGGGCGGCTCAAGGTGACCATGACCCAGGGCGCGGTGGCCTTTACCCCGCCCTATGGTGCGTCGGCGCGTGAGGCCATCCTGGCCGGGCTCGGTCTCGAGCCGAGCGACCTGGCGGACGGGCTGCCCGTGCAGGAGGTCTCCACCGGCCATTCCAAGGTCATGGTCCCCATCCGGTCCGTGGCCGTCCTGGACGGGCTCAGGCCCGACATGGCCGCGCTCAGGGCGCTCAGCCGGGAGATCGGCTGCAACGGCTATTTCGTCTTCGTCCTGAACGGCGGCCAGGACCCGTGCCTGACCAGCGGGCGGATGTTCGCCCCGGCCGTGGGCATCGACGAGGACCCGGTCACGGGCAACGGCAACGGGCCGTGCGGGGCGTATCTCTCGCAATACGGCGTGCTGCCCGACCGGCCGGTCTTCCGCTACCTGGGCCGCCAGGGCGTGGCCATGGGGAGCGAAGGGGTCATCGAGGTCACCGTGACCCGCGACGACGGCGGCCCGCACAAGGTGCAGGTGGGCGGCACGGCCGTGGAGGCGGGGCGGATGGAGATCGGACTGTCCGACGAAAGCGGCAGCGTTTCGGCAACTATTCTGTAATACAAGGGGGCAAGGACATGCGAACCAGATTGGACCATATCGTCATTGCGGCCACGGACATGGAGCGGGGCGTGGACTGGGCCGAGAAGCGTCTCGGCGTGCGCGTGCCGCGCGGCGGGGTGCACGAGACCATGGGCACCCGCAACCACGTCATGCGCATCGGCGAGGAGATGTTCCTGGAGATCATCGCCATCAACCCGGACGGACCGGTTCCGGCCAAGCCGCGCTGGTTCGGCCTGGACGACCCGTCCGTGCGCGAGCGGCTGGACCGGTCTCCCGCCTTCCTGGCCTGGGTGGCCAACACCGACGACATCGCGGCCTTTCTGGACGCGGCCCCTCTGTCCTTCGGCACGGCCACGCCGGTCAGCCGGGGCGAACTGAACTGGCGGTTCGCCCTGCCCTCGGACGGGCGGCTGCTGGCCGGGGGCATGCTGCCCTACGCCATCCAGTGGCAGACCGAGTCCCACCCGGCCCTGGCCATGCCCGACCTGGGGTGCCGGCTGCTCGGCCTGGACATCTATCACCCATACCCCGAGTGGTTGGGAGGCATTCTGGACGCCGTGGGCCCGGTGGACCTGGTCAAGGTGCATCCCCTGCCGCCTTTGGAGGCGCCGCGCATGGCCGCGCGCATCGACACCCCGGAGGGCATCCGGCTGCTGGAGACTATGCCCGGGGGCTGCGGCTGCCCGCCGCGCCGGGCATAGCGGTTCCAAGTGTGCAGGGACTTTATTAATTCCCGCGTATTTGTTAGAGAACGGACGGTTCTCCCCTGCGCAGGAGTCGTCATGCAGCCGCCGGTTCGTTCTTCCTGGGCCCCGGGCCCCTTCCTGCTCGCCGTCCTGGCGCTGGCGGTCCTGCTCGCGCCCGCCGCGGGCCGGGCCTCGGACCGCAAGCAGATCCTCCTGCTCAACTCCTACCATCAGGGGTTCCGGTGGACCGACGCCGTCTGCCGGGGGCTCATGGACGTGCTCAGGCCCCACGAGACGGGCATCACCCTGCACGTGGAGTACATGGACACCAAGCGGGTGGAGTTCAACGCCCACTACGAGCAGCAGCTCCTGAACGTCTACGCCCACAAGTACAAGGGGCTGCCCCTGGACCTGATCCTGGCCACGGACAATGCGGCCTACGACTTTCTGCGCCGTCACCACGACGAGCTCTTTCCGGACATCCCGGTGGTCTTCGGCGGGGTGAACTTCTTCAGGTCCGACCAACTCGAGAACTACCCCCTGTTCACGGGCGTGGCCGAGGTCCTGGACGCCCGGCAGACCATCGACTGCGCCCTCAGGCTCAAACCCGGCACCCGGACCATCTACGTGGTCAACGACTATTCATGGACCGGCGTGGCCGTGCGCAGGTCCATCGAGGAGCAGCTGCGCGGCCTGGACCGGAACGTCACCGTGGTCTTTTCCGGCAATTCGGACCTGACGGCCATCCTCCAGCACGTGGAGGGGCTGCCGTCCAACGCCGTGATCCTTCTCAGCGTGTTCAACCGGGACATGAGCGGGCGGTTCTACGACAAGAGCGAAGTGGCCGAGGCCATATCCGCCCGCGCCCGGGTGCCGGTCTTCGGTATCCTCAAGGGGGACATGGGCCACGGCATCGTGGGCGGCATGCTCTCCAACGGCCACGACCAGGGACAGGCCATGGCCCAGATCGCCCTGCACGTCATGTCCGGCCGCCCCCCCGGCGAAATACCGGTCCTGCAGGGCAGCTCCTTTGCCCCGGAGTTCGACTACATTCAGCTCAAGCGGTTCGACCTCGACCCGGCCAAGCTCCCGCCGGACAGCGTGATCAGCAACCGCCCCAACTCCTTTTACCGCGAGCACTCCGGCGTGCTCCTGGGCGTGGCCGGGTTCGGCGTCCTGCAGACACTGATCATCCTGGCCCTGGTCCTGAACATCACCCGCAGGCGGCGGGCCGAAAAGGAGCTGCGCACCGCCCACCGGACCCTGGAGGAGCGGGTCAAGGAGCGGACCAGCGAGCTGCGCCAGTCCGAGGAGGTCCTGCGGACCATCTTCGATTTTTCCTATGACGCCATTATCATCCACGACGGCAACGGCCGCATCCTGGAAGTGAATCAGCGCATGATCGAGATGTTCGGCCTGGAGGGCATGGACCCGTCCGGCGTGTCCCTGTCCCGCGACCTGTCGAGCAAGGAAAATCCCCTGCACTCCATGGCCTCCATCATGCGCGAAGTTTTGGGCGGCAAGCCCCGTCATCTGGAGTGGCGCGTCCGGCGCTACCGGGACCATAAGGAGTTCGAGGTGGAGGTCCACCTGACCCGGATCATCTACCGGGGCGAGGAGGCCATCCTGGCCAACATCCGGGACATCTCCGAGCGCAAGGAGTCGGAGAACGCCATCCGCCAGAACCTGGTCAAGTTCGAGGCCATCCTGGAGAACTCACTGATGGGCATCGCCATGTCCGTGCACCGCAAGATCGTGACCATCAACCGGCGGGGCGCGGAGATATTCGGCTACTCCACGGACGAGATACAGAACAACACCCTGAACCTGCTGCTCGGCCACTACCAGACCGAGGACGACTTCGTCCTGGCGGCCAAGTCCGCCCTGACCGAGCGCGGGGAGTTCAACACCGAGCAGGCCTTCAGGAGCAAGAACGGCTCCACGGTCTGGTGCCGCATGTACGCCAAGACCGTGGACCGCTTCGACCTGTCCAAGGGCGTCATCTGGGCCTGGGACGACGTCACCGAGAACCGCAAGGCCCAGGAGGACCTGCTGCGCACCCGCGAGGACGCCGAGGCCGCCAACCGGGCCAAATCCGAATTCCTGGCCGCCATGAGCCACGAGATCCGCACGCCCATGAACGCCATCGTGGGCATGACCGAGATCACCCTGCAGACCGACCTGACCGAGGACCAGCGCGACTACCTCAAGACCGTCCAGGACTCGGCCCAGCACCTCCTGTCCATCATCAACGACATCCTCGACCTGTCCAAAATCGAGGCGCGCAAGCTGGAGCTGGACCACGTGGATTTCGACCTGCCGTTCCACGTGCGCACGACCATCAAGGGGCTCGAGCTCCAGGCCCGTCAGAAGGGGCTGGACATGGATCTGCAAATAGACGAGTCCGTCCCCCACTGCGTCAAGGGCGACCCGCTTTCCCTGCGGCAGGTGCTGGTCAACCTGGCGGGCAACGCGGTCAAGTTCACCCATCGCGGGTCCATCACCATCCGTGTGCGGGCCGCCGCGGGCCCGGCACCGGACGAGACCCGGCCCGTGGGCGTGGCCTTTGCCGTGGAGGACACCGGCATCGGCATTCCGCGCGAGTTCCTGGACTCCATCTTCCAGAGCTTCTCGCAATCCACCCGCGCCTTCGGGGGCACCGGCCTGGGACTGGCCATCTGCAAGCAGCTCATTTCGCTCATGGGCGGCGACATCCGGGTGGACTCCACCGTGGGCAAAGGCAGCATCTTTTCCTTCACCGTCTGGTTCGAACCCGGCTTCTCCTGCCCCATGCCCGACGAGGACGACGTCCATCGGCGGCCCGAGGCCCCGACCCGGCCCGTGCGGGTGCTCGTGGCCGAGGACAACGACGTCAACATCATGGTCACCACCCTCAAGCTCGAGGACCTGGGCTACACCTACGCCGTGGCCAAGACCGGGCTCGAGGTCCTGGATCTGCTCAAGCGCGAGCCCTTCGACCTCATCCTCATGGACATCGAAATGCCGGTGCTGGACGGCATCTCCACCACCAAGGCCATCCGTTCCGCCGTGCCGGGCGGGCCCATAGCGGACCCGGACATCCCGATCATCGGGGTCACGGCCCACGCCCTCAAGGAGTTCCGCGACAAGAGCCTGGACGCGGGCATGGACGACTACGTGGCCAAGCCCGTGGACTTCAACGAGCTGGCCGTGATCATCAACCGGCTCATCGGTGCCGCGCCCGCTCCGCCGCAGCCCCCGGACGCGGGCACGGTCGAGGCCGAGGCCGAACCCATGGACGCCCTGCCGTCCTGGACCCCGGAATCGGCCATGGAGCACCTGGGTGTGGACGAGGCCATCTTCGCCGACTTCCTGGTCACGGCCAAGACCGAACTCGCGCTGCTGACCGAGGAGCTGGAACAGGCCACCGGAGCGGGCGACACGGCCAAGGCCGGAGAACTGGCGGGCACCGTCCGGTCCGTGTGCACGGCCATAGGGGCCAACGCGGCCGCCCTGGCCGCCGCCACCCTGGCCTCGGCCTGCACGGAAGGAGGCGATGAAAACACCGCTTTCTCACGCCTTCGCGAGGAGATAGGCAGCCTAATGAAAATCATGGACTAAGACTTTGCAGGGACATATCCTCCTGAGTAGAAGTGGGAAATGTCCGTTCAAACCTTGTCCTTGTCCGTGCGCCGATTTTCGTAAGAGGAGGAGAGCCATGCCCGGTCGGGAGTTTACCGAGTTGCGGAAATTTGTGGCCCCGGAGTTCGTCTTCGGTCCGGGCGCGGCCATGCTGGCCGGGCAATACGCAGCCAATCTCTCCACCAAAAAGGCCCTGGTCGTCTCCTGCCAGGCCCTGGAGGCCATCGGCTGCACCAGCCAGGTCGTCGACTCCCTTGCCCGCGAGGGCGTGGCCTGCACCGTGTTTTCGGACGTGACGCCCAATCCGCGCCACGAGGAGGTCATGGCCGGGGCCGAGATCTACCGGCGCGAGGGGTGCGATTCCATCGTGGCCGTGGGCGGCGGCTCGCCCATGGACTGCGCCAAGGCAATCGGCATCGTCTGCACCAACGACCGGCACGTCCTCGAATTCGAGGGCGTGGACAACGTGGAGCGCCCCGGCCCGCCGCTCATCTGCATTCCCACCACCGCCGGGACCGCCGCGGACGTCTCCCAGTTCTGCATCATCAACGACACCGACCGGAAGGTCAAAATCGCCATCGTGTCCAAGACCATGGTCCCGGACGTGGCCCTCATCGACCCCCGTCTGACCTTGACCATGGGCCCGGAGCTCACCGCGCACACCGGCCTGGACGCCCTGACCCACGCGATCGAGGCGTTCGCCTCCAACGCCTCCTCGGCCATCACCGACCTCAACGCCATGGAGGCCATGCGCCTCGTCCGCATCCATCTGCGCAACGCGGTCGAGCGGTCCGACGACCTGGAAGCGCGCACCGGCATGATGCTCGCCTCCACCTACGCGGGCCTGGCCTTCTCCAACGCCATCCTGGGTGCGGTCCACGCCATGGCCCACAGCCTGGGCGGTCTCCTCGACCTGCCCCATGGCCTGTGCAACGCCATCCTCCTGGATCACGTCATCGCCTACAATTTCGACGCGGAACCCGAGAAATACCGCCGCCTGGGCAACATCCTGGGCGCGGACATACCGGAGGAGGCCTCTCTCGAGGAGGCCAGGGACCGCACCCTGGAGGCGATCCGCGATCTGAAACAAAGCGTGGGCGTGACCCACACCCTGTGTGAACTGGGCATGACCGACGAGAACCTGCCCCTGCTGGCGCAAAACGCCCTGGCCGACGCCTGCATGCTGACCAACCCCAAACAACCGACGGCAGATGAACTCATCCAGATATTCAAAGCCAGCTGCTGATCCCGAACCGGCCCAGACCACCGAGCGCGAAAAGCTCATCGGGCTGGGCAAGCGTTCCATCAGCAAGAGTTACTATCCGGAACTCAAGAGCCGGCTGGATGAACTCGAGCATTTCCGCGCCCTGCTCGACAGGGTCAACGACGCCATCTTCGTGGTCGACGCGGACAGCGGCGTCATCCTGGACATCTCGGGCGCGGCCGACGCCCTGCTCGGCTGCGGCCCGGAACAGCTCCGGGGCATGAGCTTCAAGGAAATCCTGCCCCCGCACATCCGCCGCCACGCCCACAACCTCTTCCATAACGAGACCAAGACCGTGCGGCTGGAGACCGAGTTCTCCTGCCCCGACTGCCAGGGCCAGCCGCCCGTCCCGGTGGACCTGACCCTGAGCCTGGTCTCCTTCCAGGACCAGCGCCAGGCGATCATCGTGGCCCGCGACATCAGCGAACGCAAACGCACGGAGCGCGCCCTCAAGCGCAGCCACGACCAGCTGGAGATCCGGGTCCGCGAACGGACCAAGGAGCTGGACCAGGCCAACCGGGCCAAGTCCGAGTTCCTGTCCACCGTGTCCCACGAACTGCGCACCCCGCTGACCGCCGTGCTCGGCTTCGCCAAGGTCACACGCAAGAAGCTCATCAGCTCCATCTTCCCGGCCCTGGACCGCATCGCGGACGAGGCGCTGAGAAAGGAGATGGAGGTGGTCCGCAAGAACCTCGAGATCATCGCCGGCGAAGGCCAGCGGCTGACCACGCTCATCAACGACGTCCTCGACCTGGCAAAGATGGAGGCCAACCGCGTCGAATACGTCATGGAGCCCCTCCATCCCGAGGAGTTCATCAACAAGACCGTGGAAGTCACCTCCTCCCTGTTCGACGACAACGGCCTGGAACTGAAGCTGAACATCGAATCCCACCTGCCCAAGGTCAAGGGGGACATGGACCGGCTCATGCAAGTCATGGTCAACCTCTTCTCCAATGCCGTGAAGTTCACCTCCCGGGGCGCCATCACCTGCACCGCCCGTACCGTGGACGACACCGTGCGCATCAGCGTGGCCGACACCGGCATCGGCATCCAGTCCGAACTGCTCGAAGCCATCTTCGACGAGTTCACCCAGGCCGGCGAGCACCTGTCCAACCGCCCGGCCGGAACCGGCCTCGGCCTGACCATCTGCAAACACATCATCCATGAACACGGCGGCCATATCTGGGCAGAAAGCAAGCCCGGACAAGGCAGCAAGTTCATCTTCACCCTGCCCGCACTGAAGAGCGCCTAGCGATTTGGCGTGTCAGGGGATGCCTCCGGCGGCCCCTTCGGGGAGACCAGGGCGCTGCCCTGGACCCGCCAGGGAGCAAGGCCCCCTGGACCCCCATCGCCTCGCTGCGCTCGGAGGCGTACGGCGGAAGGTTGGTGGGGACGCCTTTTGCCGTGCCGGAGTGCGATTTCGGGCGGGAAAAACGGGTGAAAGGACGTGCGTCTTCACGCGGTAGCGTCCGCCGTTTTTCCCGTACGAAATCGCAGGGTATTCTATGGAAAGGGTCTAGCCCGGTAGGGAAACTTCTGTGCCGTTATCCAAAAAATACGCGAAGTCTTTTTATTGAAGTCTCATCAGCCCGCGCCCGCACCCCGCGAAGCGGCAACAAAAAGTTTAGGAGGGAAAGGGGGATGGGGGGCCGGGGGCGTCCCCCCCGTATTCTTGTATTATCCCAGTCGTCTGGCGAATTCCGAGACGATGATGGCTCCGGCCTGGGCCACGTTGAGGGAGTCGAATTCGCGCAGGAAGGGGATGTGCAGGCTGTGGTGGGCGAATTTGGCCACGCCCGGGCGGACGCCTTTTTCCTCGTTGCCGAGCAGGAGCACGGCCGGGGTTTGCAGGTCCGCGGTGTAGACGTTGTCTGAATCCGGGGCCATGCGTGCGCAATACAGGGTGTAATCGTAGTTGACGCAGTCCTTCATGGCGTTGGCCAGGTTGCCGACCTTGGCCACCGGGAGCTTGTTCAGCGCGCCCGCCGAGGAACGCACGGCCCCGGCCCCTATGTACGCGCCGTGATGCTGGCAGACGATGAGGCCCGCGCCGCCCAGGGCGTGGACCGTGCGCGCGAGCACGCCCACGTTGCCGGTATCCTGGACCTGGTCTAGGGCGACGATGAGCGGCAGGGGGGCCTCCGGGGCGTGTTCGAGCAACTGCTCGAGCGGGGTGTATTCCAGTGCGGCGCAGCGGGCGGCCACGCCCTGGTGGTTGCCCCGGTACATGTAGTCGAGGTCCTTGGCGGACACGGACTTGTAGGGCACGTTGCCGGTGCGGCAAAGATCGAGAATTTCTTCCATGGCCTGGTCGCGGCGTCCCTTCCGGAAGGCGACGAAGTCCACCTTCTGAGGAGTATCCAGCAGGAGCTCTTTGACCGGCTTGTTGCCAACTACGTAAATTTTCGAATCTTTTTTGTCCCGGCCGTGATCTTGCATTATCGTTTCCTTATGGTAAAGACAGCAAAATGCTGCACATGGTTGCGTTCGGCAAGGGGCTCTAGTAGGCGTTTATCGCTCCTATTGCAATCCATGGCAAGGTGGGCTAGCTGGTAGTATCGCGTTACCGGCACTCATGATTTTTTCTAGACTTTTCAAATCCGGACTTATCTGATAATGGTGTGCCGAAGTCGGAGGATCGCTTGAGAGTTAACAAGTATGCATATTTACTTGCGATGGGTCTGCTCATCGCGAGCCTGGCCGCTGGCTGTGCGCCCAAGGCACCCCAGGAAACGGCCCCGCCCGTAGAGGAACAGGTCACCGAAAACCTCGTGCCCGATGACGCCGAGGCGCTCGAGCCCGAGATCGAAGCCGCCCCCGAGGTGGCTCCCGGCGAGGACCTGACCCAGACCGAGCAGGCCGTGCTCAACCAGCGTTTTGGCCTGTTGTTCGACCTGGAGCAGCACGAGAGCGACGAAGTCGAGCTCTTCTTCACCTATTTCAACCATAAGGCCCGCAAGACCATGGTGCGCTGGCTGGAACGTTCCCAGCCCTACCTGCCTTACGTGCGCCGCGTCTTCACCAAGTACGGCCTGCCCCAGGACCTGGTCCTGCTGCCCTTTGTCGAGTCCGGCTACAATGTCCGGGCCTACTCCTGGGCCGGAGCGGGCGGCTTGTGGCAGTTCATGCGCGGCACGGGTCGTCTGTACGGGCTCAAGTCCGACTGGTGGATCGATGAACGCCGCGACCCCTACAAGGCCACGGACGCCGCTGCCCGCCATCTGAAGGACCTGTACGACAAGTTCGGCGACTGGTACCTGGCCCTGGCCGCGTATAACGCCGGTGAAGGTAAGATTGCCCGCGCCCTGAAACAGGCCAACTGCGATGATTTCTTCGAGCTGACCGAGAAGAACCGCAAGCTTTCCCGCCGCACCCGATTGAAACGGGAAACTCAGCACTACGTTCCCAAGTTCATTGCCATTTCCAAGATTTTCCAGAACCTCGACACCCTCGGCTTCGAGCCCGTGTCCTGGGACCTGGAATATGACGTCACCCCGGTCAAGGTGCCCGGCGGCACCGACCTGCTCGCCCTGGCCCGCGCCGGGGGCATGTCCTGGAAGGAATTCCACGACCTGAACCCCGCCTTCCGCCGCCAGGTCAGCCCGCCCCACATGGAAGCCACCGCCTACCTGCCCGCCAACAAGGCCGACAAGATGATCGCCTACCTGAGCGAGCCCGGCGCGCAGCCCTACGCGGGCTACATCCGCTACCGCGTGCGCTCCGGCGACTCCTGGTGGCGCATCTCCCGGCGCTACGACGTGCCCATCAACGTGCTCAAGAGCGTGAACAACACCCGCTCCAATACCCTGCGGCCCGGCGCCTACGTCATGGTGCCCGGCGGGGGATCGAGCCGCACCTCGGTCGCGTCGGCCTCCGCTCCGGCGTCCACCTCCGCGGCCAAGACCCGGGCCATCGCCGCCCAGCGCGGCAACTACGTGGTCCGCTCCGGCGACACCCTGTGGTCCATCGCCCAATCGTTCAACACCACGGTGTCCACCCTTCGCAAGGCCAACGGATTGCGCTCCAGCCGCCTCAAGATCGGCCAGAAGCTCTACATTCCCAACAGCTCCAACGCGGCCACCAAACAGGCCGTCAAGGAAGCCGGAAAGGTCAAGACCCAGCTGGTCCAGTACAAGGTCCGGCGCGGCGACAACCTCTATTCCATCTCGCGCAAGTTCGGCGTCAAGGTCTCCGACCTCTGCCAATGGAACGCCATCAGCACCAAAACCACCATCTACGCAGGCCAGAAACTCAAGGTCTACGTCCAGTAACCATACCGGCGAATGAAAAAGTCCCGGCAAGCGCAACGCTTGCCGGGACTTTTTTTATGCCTCCGGTGGCCGGGGGAAGGGGGAAAGGGAACCCTTTGAAAAGGGCTTCCCTTTCCCCCTTCCCCCGGACCCCCATCCCCCTTTCCCTCCTAAACTTTTTAGTGCCGCTTCGCGGAGCGGGAACGCAACAATAAGGCCTCCTACTCGGCAATGAGTCGGAGGCCTTTGATTTATATTCTTCTGGAGCGAATCGGGTGCGTAGAGCCGACAGCGGCTCAGCCCCCCCCCCGCTCGGGATAGGCTTTCGAGAGTGGTGTAGCTGTGTATTTTCTTTTATGGGGCTTTCACCGCAGCGTAGTCGTCTACGTGAGGATGAAAGCCCCATGGAAAAAATGTGCAGATGCGCCGCTATCGGAAGCCGCTCTCTGCACAAAGACTGTACTAAATGATTTCAGCGCCGCTCAGTACTGCAACAAACCGCTTGAAGACATTCATATCCACATTCTCACGCATCTCGTTGCGTATGAGGGAGAGGGCCTCGTAGGGCTCCATGGCTTCGGCGTAGGGGCGGTCCGTGGTCAGGGCGTCGTAGATGTCGGACAGGGAGATGATGCGCACGGGCAAGGGCACGTTGTCGCCCTTGATGCCCGCCGGATAGCCCGCGCCGTCCATGGTCTCGTGGTGGAACAGGATGCAGTTGATCGTGTTCTGGGTCATGGGCAGGTGCGCGCACATGGACACCCCGTGTACCGGGTGTTCCTTGATGATTTCGCGTTCCGCCGTGGTCAGCGGGCCGCGCTTGTTCAGGATGCGTTTGGGGATCTTGGCCTTGCCCACGTCGTGCAGCAGGGCGCCCAGGCCGTACTCGAAGACCTCGCTCTCGGTCATCTCGAAGGTCTGGAACAGGGCCACGGAGTAGACGAACACGTGCATGCAGTGGGTGTACGTCTTGTAGTCGTGCGAGATGAACGGGGCCACGGCGGACAGGGAGTTGTCCTTGGCCAGGAACTTGATGGAATTGCGCACGATGTCCGTGATGCGGTCCAGATGCCGGGCCCGCAGCGCGCTGGGCAGCTTGCGGTCGAACACGTCCTGCAGGACCACCGTGGTGGCCTCGAAGAATATCCTTGAGCGCGCCTCGATGGGCAGGGTCTCGTCCAGCAGGATCTTGCCCAGGTTGCGCTCGATGTATTTCTCGTACTCCGCCCGCTCCGAGCCCTGGACATAGACTTCCTTGACCCCGTTCTTGTGCAGGGTCTGGCGGTGGCGGGTGGTGAATTTCTGGCCGGAGGCGGTGTAAAGGACAAAGTCTCCGCCCTGCCAGAGGTAGACGGAGAAATTCCCAAGGGCTTCCGGAAACAGCATGACCGGAGAGACGGGAAAGTAGGATACCGGTCGAGCGGCACGAGTATTCGTATCCATTCCCGGATTGCATATAATATTAGTTGGGCGATTGCTAGTAAAAATCAGGACAATGTCTAGAAGATAAAGTACAATCTATGTTACAGTACGTGACGCGCTTTGCACAAACGCGCTTATACTGCCCGTTCCACGCCGGTTCGCAGCTGTTCTTGTGCAAAAAAACGGAACGGGTTAGGGTTGAATATATCTAGTACCCTCCAGGAGACCTCCCTTCATGAAAAAATGTCTGTTCGTTTGTCTGTTTCTCTTGTTCGCCGCAGTGGCCCGGGCCGAGACCCCGCTTCAGTTCCTGGCTGACAGGGACTTTGCGCCGTACTCCATGGTCATAAACGGCGAGCCCACGGGCATCGACGTGGACGTCTTCAACGAGGCCGCCCGCCGGGCGGGGCTTGCGATTAATATTCAAACCCAGCCTCTGGAAATCGTCCTGGAGAAGGTCAAGGACGGCAGCTGCGACGGGGCGCTGACTATGTTCCGCAGCCCGGACCGGGAGCGTTACGCCCTGTTCATGGAGGCCACCCCGGTCCACTACAGCGACTACGTGCTCTTCACCAAGGTCGGCGGCCGGTTCCCCTTCAACTCCTACGAGGACCTGGCGGGCAAGGTCATCGGCATGGTCGTCGGGCTCGATCTCGGTCCGGACTTTGCGGCGGCACGCGCCAAGGGCGACATGCTGGTCAAGGAGTACCAGGACCAGCGGGCCATCATGGCCGGGTTGCTCGGCGGCGAGATCGACGCCTTTGCCGGGAACATCGATGTCACCTACTATCGGCTCAAGGCCATGGGCATGACCAGTTCCGTGGTCTATCTGGACCGCAAGCTTTTGACCGGAAAACCTTCCTACGCCGTGCTCTCCCGGGCCGCCAAGCGGGAGGACAAGGCCGAGATCATCCAGGCCCTGGAACGGGCCCTGGACCAGATGTCCCAGGACGGCACCTACAACGCCATCGCCCGCCGCTACCTGCTGCGCTTCTAGCCTTTATCCCGCATCGCCCTCACGCTTCCGCACGCGCCTGCCGCCGAAGGCAACAACAAGGCCCCCTGTCGCACGACAGGGGGCCTTGTTTGTTACTCTTCAACCGAGAATCAACGCCGCAGGTTGGACGAGATGGCGACCAGGTCGCGGCGGGTTTCCTCGGGCAGGGCGCGGTAGGGCTGCATGACCGTGCCGGGATATCCGTCGGTGATGATCTGGAGGGACCGCTCCGGCTGCAGGGAGAACCGGCTGAGGTCCGGGGGCGCGGGCCGCAGGGTCAGGCCGAACGCGGTGGGGCGTCCGGTCGCGCCGTGGCAGGTGGCGCAGGTGTTCTTCCACAGGTCGCGGGCCTGTTGGCCGACCTCGCGCTGGGGCACGGTGGTCGGGCCGAACATGGTGAAGGTCCCGTCCAACTGGTCGAGCAGGGCGTCGATCTTGTCTTTGTCGAACACGGTGAAGTAGGGCATGCCCGAACCGGGCCACCCGGCCAGGAGAACCTGGCGGACGTAGTCGCGGTCCGCGCGTACGGCGGCGATGTCCTCGGCGCGGATGAGCAGCCGTTTGGCGGCCGGGCCGTCGCCCAACCCGCCCGCGCCGTGGCAGGGCTGGCAGCTCTTTTCGTACAGGGTCGGGCCGTTGTCGTAGACCGTGGCGAGTTTGAGCCGGAAGGCGTCCAGGGCCGGTTGCTGGAATTGGGCGAGGTCGGCGGATTCCCGGGCCAGGGCGATGCGGGCCTGTCGGTGCAGGGGCATGAGCGTGGCGTCCTGCAGCAGCTGGCGGGCGGCGAGCATGGACACGAAGACAACCGGTAGGAGCAGAAGCAGGGCGCGGCCGCCACGGATGGTCCCGTCGGTCAGGGTCATGACCGGGGCCGGGCGCAGGGTCCAGACCAGGGCCATGGCCGCTGCGGACCCGAGGGTCACGGCAATCAGCACGGGCCAGTTGAAGACGTCGGCCACAGAGAACAGCAGGGGCGCGCCCACGGCCACCTGGAAGAGGATGCCGCCGAACAGCCAGGCGCGCAGCCGGGCGCGTTTGGCCGTGTCCTGCCCGGCGGTGAAGAAGAGGTGGAAGGCCGCGCCGAAGACGACGGCCGCGCCGAGCACGTGCAGGTAGCGGAAGAGCCAGTGGGGCGGGTAGACGGAGCCCGGGGCCAGGGCCTTGGCCGCGAAGCCGGTCCATTCGCCGGGCCGCTCCATGAGCGACAGGGCCCCGGTGAAGATGGCCGGAACCGTGAGCAGCGCGCCCAGGCCGATGGCCCCGCTGATGAACGGCAGCCACGGGCGGGCGGGCATCTTGTGCTCGAACAGCTCGATGGTCAGGAAGGCGAGGATGAGCAGGGGAATGACGGACAGCCAGGTGAAGGCCTGCAGCCCGGTGGCCGTGAAGAAGCCCATGGAGTAGATGACCTGGATGATCAGCAGCGGGCCCACGCCCAGGACCACGGCCAGGCTCTTGAGCCCCAGGTGGGATTTGACCATGCGCTGGTTCCAGCCCATGTCCGCCCGGTTGCCGGAGCAGCAGTCCTGGAGGAAGTAGACGAAGCCGAGCATGGCCGTGCCGAGCATGAGCAGGACGAAGATCAGGTGCAGGCCGAAGGTCACGAAGAGCAGGATGCGCAGCCAGGTCTCGGGCAGCGGCAGGGCGAGGAAGAGGTCTTGCCAGGGCGCCATCACTTGACCTCCCCTTGGAGTTGCGGCCGGGGCAGGGTGTTCTTGTTGGCCAGTGAATAGAGGTAGGCGGACATGGTCAGCCGCTCCTGTTCGGAACCGTTGAACGGGGTCATGAACGGGACCATGCTCTCGGTGATGGCGGTCAGGGCGTTGACGCTCTCCAGGGTCCTCCCCTGCAGCCGCACGGTGATGTCGTTGATCCCGCCGATGGTGTGGCAGACCCCGCAGTTGGCGTCGAACAGGGCGCGTCCCGCCCTGGCGTCCGGCGCGTTGTCCGTTGCGGCGTTGACCCAGTTCATGGACGGCAGCAGCGGGCGGCCCTGTTGGGCGGTGGCCTGCTGGCGGACCATGCGCGCCTGGTTGGCGTACATGTAGCCGGGCAGGAGGTAGGGGCCGCGCACGAACTCGCGGACCCGCTCGAACTCGGCGACCATGCCCACGGCCAGGAGCAGGGACGGCAGGAACAGGAGCATGGAGGTTTTGCGTTTTTTGAGCAGTCCGGCCACGGCGGCCAGGACCAGGCAGGCTGCGGCCACGGTGTTGAGCGTGGGCAGCAGGTTCGGCACCTGGGACCAGACCGAGGTGGCCACCGCGAATTTCCAGTGAGTCAGGTAGGTCATGGGGATGCGCGAGAAGTAGATCCAGGCGAACACGGTGGTGGAGACCATGGCCGCGAGCATGACCAGACCGGTCAGGCGCAGCATCCGGCCGCGCTTATGGTCCGTGCCCTGGAACCGCCATGCGGTCCAGCCGAGGACGAGCAGCGCGCCCAGGACGATGCCCGCCGAGATGCGCAGCATGAACTGGGGCACGAAGGTCGGGTTGAAGTAGGCCTGGGTGAAGGTACCGCCCTGGGGCCAGCCGTCCGGGGTGAGCATGAACCCGAGGATGCCGGAGATGAGCACGGCCGAGCTCAGGGCCACGGCCACGTAGGTCCAGCCCAGCGCCATGAGCAGGCGCGGCCTGCGTTGGGACAGCCGGTCCCAGAGGAAGTAGTAGATGAGCAGGAGGACGACCTCGGTGGTGAAGGCCCACCATTCGATGAACCACGGCCAGAAGAAGAGGTGGATGAGCGAGCCGATGCCCTCGGGCGCGAGGATGCCGGTGATGAACCAGATGCCCACGCCGGTCACCGCGCCCACCGAGGTGGTCACGATGACCACCGGCTTGAGCAGTGTGCGCGCGGCCTCCTCCCAGAAAGCGCCGCGGCCCGTGGCTCCGAGGTTCTGGAAGATGACGATGAGGATGGTCATGCCGATGGCCACCCCGTGGCTGATGAGCACGTGGAGCACGGCGTCCAGGGCGATGGTCATGCCGTCGCCCAGCACCGGAACATGGATCAGGGGGAAGATCATTGCCGGGCCTCCCCGGGGAGCGGGATGACGCGCTCGATCTTGTTCGGGTGGGTGGCCACGAACTTGGGCCGGGGCTGCTCATGGGCGTAGGCGGCCACGTCCAGGGCCTGCTCCTGGGTCAGGCTCGGGTCGGTCTTGGGCAT
The DNA here is from genome assembly GCF_051175575.1 of Pseudodesulfovibrio sp. lm2024. Classification (NCBI taxonomy): domain Bacteria; kingdom Pseudomonadati; phylum Thermodesulfobacteriota; class Desulfovibrionia; order Desulfovibrionales; family Desulfovibrionaceae; genus Pseudodesulfovibrio; species Pseudodesulfovibrio sp. lm2024. The sequence continues at coordinate 4,010,349 of NZ_CP195092.1, read as the reverse complement.
GAACCGCCAGACAAAGACCGAGAAGGTGCGGATGCGGTGCATCCCGGCCCCGTCGTTGTAGGCTCCGTCGCCCCACAGGGGCGGGGCGATGGGCGTGCCGAGTCCGTCCTCGCCGTGGCAGCGCGCGCAGACGTCCTTGAAGACCGTCTTGCCCGCAGCGGCGTCGGGCTTGTGCTCGTTGTCCAGGTGGTGGGCCAGGACCGACCAGGGCGGGGTGGAGTAGATGGGGATGCCCTTGGATATCCATTGGTAATAGACCAGCAGGGACTGCATGATCTGGCTGTCCGCCGCCGGGGCCTTGCCGCCCATGCTGCGCTCGAAGCACCCCTGGGTGCGCAGGGCCAGGTCGGCCGTGTATTCGCGTCGGGCCCGGTAGAGCGGGTACTTGGCGGCCACGCCCACCAGGGAGATGGTGTCCTTGCTGCGCCCGCCGTCGAAATGGCAGTTGGTGCAGGCCATGTCGTTGCCCACGTATTCGGGCGCGTACTTCTTGGTCTCGGTCATGATTTTGTAGCCGAGCATGACCATGGGCCGGATGCTCTCCGGGGCGTCCTCGGGCGCCGGGGGATTGAAGACCGGCCCGAGCGGCGCGGGGACTGCGGCCGCACCTGTCCCGGCCCCGGGCCCGGCCGGGGCCGCCGCCCTGGGCATGGGCGCGGACCACTGAAAGAAGAACACCAGCCATGCGCCGAGGATCAACAACAATACCAGGAGGATCAGTGAGGAAAAGAGTTTACCATGGTTCATGGGGTTCTCCGTTTGAGCAGGCAGAGACAGGATCGTGGAGGCTTCGACACCGACCGCCAGTGGCAAGACCGGCCCCATCCTATGCGATATCCATAGGAATGTTCAACCATCAATGTCGGAAGTTGCCCAAACGTACCGTCCTGCGCTGGTTTGCGAGCCTCGGGCGCGCCCGGCCGGACACCGTTTCCGGGGTAACCTTTTCTGGACATTTTCGAGACTTTCGGTCTACGGATGGGCCAAGATCGGGGCGGCAATTCATCCTCTGGAGCCGGTAGCATGTCGCAAGCATCGTTCGAGAACATCTGCGTATTTCATATCCTGGACGGCCTTCGGGAAGGACTGTCCCACTTTTCGCCGCCCAGCCGCGTGGCCGTGGTCTACGCCGTGGGCAAGGGCGAGCCGCCGCGCATTTGCGACCCTCAGGGACTGCTTGAAGGGCACGAACCCAAGCTCCAGGATTATTTCCTTTATTCGAGCCGCTGGCGGAGCAGGGACGAGGAGGTCGACGGGCTGCGCATCCTCAGCCAGGAGGAGACGGACCTGGACCTGTCCGGCCTGATCACCCTGGCCGCGCGGTCCAATTCCGTGTGCTACCAGATGTGGTTCACCGAGGAGCACCCGGACATGTGCTCGCTCGGCCCCACCCGGAGCTGGCTGGAATACGCGGCCGAGCTCTTTTCCCAGCATTTCGCCATCGGCAACGTCATGGGGCTGGACACCGCCGGGTTCATGCTCCAGCACTGCGCGGTCCACGCCATCCGCGACTTTATCGTGGACGAGCGCTCCCGCCAGGTGGGGTTGGACACCCAGATCCGGGTCTATCCGTTTCTGGATGCGATCCTGGGCGTGTCGGCCACCAAGGAGGAGGGCGCGTCGCCCCGTGGCCGCATCGTGGTGGTGGAGCCCAGCCAGCTGAACCAGGTCCGTTTCGTCTGCCGCTTCCCGCAGCACGAACAGCCCCAGACCGTGAATTTCAAGCACGTGCGCAAGCTGCTGCAGGCCGTGGAGGACTCGGGCCGGGTCCTGGTCTCCAACGGCACCTCGGTGCTCGGCATCGCCATCGGGCCCATGCCGGGCTCGTACCTGGCCGCCCAGTTCTCGGGCTCCTACGGGTTTTTGTGGATCCGCGACCAGATGGTCTGCAGCTTTTCCGACGGGCGGTTCCGCTCCTCCAACCTGCGGGCCAACCTGGTCCAACTGGAGGAGCAGCTGCTGGAGACGGACATGAGCATGGAGAAGCAGAACGCCCTGTTCAAGATCGCCTCGACCATGGTCAACCGGGTGCGCGACCGCAAGCACGGCTGCACCCTGGTGGTGGACATGGGACGCGAGCCCATGAGCATGTCCGGCCAGCACCTGGAGGAACCCCTGGACCTGACCCGGACCAGCCAGCTCAAGCTGGCCTGCTCCCTGGCCAAGCTGGACGGGGCCGTGCACATCGGCCGGGACCTCAAGCTGCACGGCTTCGCCTGCCTCATGGACGGCCGCTGCGTACCCGGCGAGAATCGGGCGCGCGGGGCGCGCTTCAACTCCGCCCTGCGCTTCACGGCCGAGCACGAGAACCTGGTGGTCGTGGTCGTGTCCGCCGACCGGCCCGTGTCGATCATCAAGGACGGGGTGGAGCTGACCGCGCTCTGCCGTTTCCAGCACGTCTGCGGCCTGCGGCGTCCGCCGCTCTTGGCCGAGTGGGTCATGAGCTAGGTCTTGATCGTGCGCGCCGACTGGATATCCGATCCCCTGTTCTGGGTCCTGGCCCTGCCCGCCCTGGCCGTGTCCGGCCTGCTCTTCCAGATGATTCTCTCCCTGTTCAGTTGCTGCGCAACCTTCCGGTTCCGGGGCCGCGCCGTGCAGCTCCGGTGGTGGATGATACCGGCCGCATCCGTCCTGTGCGCTCTGTTGTGGCTGCTGTCCGTGCTCTGCGCCGTGTTCGCCTGATCGCTTTCATCTCCTGATAATCATTACGGTTGTCGCTGTAACAGAAACTCCTGCCAGATGTAACACGAGTGTGACGCTCCTGTAACAAATCGGGTCGCCAAAACCGTGGCCGCAGGTAGTCTTCCTCCTTCCATTGTACGTATTTGCGCGGCCCGGCGGCGCCGCATAAGGGGGGGATAATGCGACTCAGCGTGAAGATGATTCTGTTCTGTCTGCTGGTGGGGATCGTGCCCTTGGCGGGCATGGCCGGCTACAGCCTGCACAACGCCTCGGTGAGCCTGAAGGAGCAGTCCTTCAGCAAGCTGGTCTCGCTCCAGGAGGCCAAGTCCCACGAGCTGGACGGGCTGACCGAGCTGTGGAACCGGGACATCACCATGTACTCCGAGGCCAAGTACGTGTACAGCGGACTGGTCCGCCTTCGGGACATCATTTTTTATGCGGCCCAGCCCGGCAAGCCCATGGACCTAGCCGACGAGGACTACGTCCACGCCCTGAAGCGGGTCGCCCCGGACTTCGCCCCGTGGGTCAAGGTGCGCGGCTACGCCGACGCCCTGATCCTGGACGACACCGGACGCATTGTCTTTTCCGTGACCCGGGGCAAGGAACTGGGTCAGGACATCGCCAAGGGGCCGCTGGCCAAGAGCCAGCTGCTGGACGCCTGGAAACGGGCCCTCAAGGGCGAGACCGTGTTCGTCGATTTCGCTCCCTACGAACCGCTGAACGGCAGGCCCTGCGCCTTTATCGCCGCGCCCATCCGGCGCTACGGCGAAGGTATCGAGGGCGTGGCCATGCTGCGCATCCCCATCGAGTCCGTGAACACGGTCATGCGCACCCGCGCGGGCCTGGGCCGAACCGGCGAGGCCTACCTGGTGGGCCCGGACGGGCGCATGCGTTCGGACCTGTACTCCGACCCGGACGGGCACAGCGTGATCGCCTCCTTTGCCGACCCGCAGACCGGGGGCATGCGCTCCGAACCCGCCAGCCGCGCCCTTGAGGGCCAAAGCGGGCGGATGGACAGCGTGGACTACCGGGGCCGGGCGGTTCTGGCCGCCTATTCCCCGGTCAAGGTGGGCGACACCGCCTGGGGGCTGGTGGCCAAGATCGACTCGTCCGAGGCCCTGGACCCGGTGCGCAAGCTCAAGGAGGCGGCCATGGTCGTGGGCGGCGGGTCCGTGGCGGGCATCGTTTTGATCACCCTGTTTTTCCTGCGCATGGTCCTGCTCAAGCCGCTCAAGGAGCTGCGCGTCTACGCGGGCCGTGTGGCCGAGGGCGACCTGGCGGCCAGGCCGCGCGGCCGGTTCAAGGGCGAGCTCGGCGAGGTCACCGAGGCCATCGAGCGCATGGTCCGCAACCTGGGCGAGAAGATGGAGGAGGCCGAGGAGGCCTCGCGCCTGGCCGAGACCCGCGCCGCCGAGGCCGAGGCCGCCGTGGTCCGCGCCGAGGGTGAGCGCAGGGCGCGCACGGACGCGGCCCGCGCCCAGCGCGAGGGCATGCTCCAGGCGGCCGGGATGCTCGAGACCGTGGTCTCGGGCATGCGCGAGGCGTCGGCCACGGTCAACCTGGAGTCCGACCGGATCATGGAGGGGGCCAACAGCCTGAGTTCCCGCGTGGAGACCACGGCCGCCTCCATGGAGGAGCTGGCCGGGTCCATCCGCGCGGTGGCCGAGAACGCCGAGACCGCGTCCGGGGACGCGGCCAACGCCCGGCAGCGCGCCGAGGAGGGATCCGAAGTGGTCCGGCGCACGGTGGAGTCCATCGGCGACGTGCACACCATCACCGAGCAGCTGCGCGAGCAGGTGGCCAACCTCGGGACCAAGGCGGACTCCATCGGCAAGGTCATGAACGTCATCTCCGACATCGCGGACCAGACCAACCTGCTGGCCCTGAACGCGGCCATCGAGGCGGCCCGCGCGGGCGAGGCCGGGCGCGGTTTCGCCGTGGTGGCCGACGAGGTCCGCAAGCTGGCCGAGAAGACCATGGACGCCACCCGCGAGGTGGGCGGGTCCATCGCGGCCATCCAGGCGGACGTGCGCGAGAACATCAAGGGCATGGACCGGGCCGCCGACCAGGTGGACGTGGCCAACCGGCTGGCCGGGGAATCGGGCCGGGCCCTGAACGAGATCATGGAGTTTTTCGAGACCGTCACCCGCCAGGTGGAGGCAATCGCCGCAGCCAGCACCCAGCAGTCCAGCACGGGCGAGGAGATCAACCGGGCCGTGAGCGAGGTGGACGCGGTCTCCACGAAGACCGCCGAGGCCGTGGCCCAGACCGGCGGGGCCATCGGCGAGTTGACCGGCCAGATCGAGACCCTGTCCAAGCTCTACGGGCTGTTCATGCTGCTCGGCCAGGGCGTGGTTCAGAAGCAGGTGGAATCCCTGGCAAAGGCCCCGGCCCTGATCAACGGGAGCACGGCCAAGCAGCTCGACCTGCTCAAGCGGGTGGTCCGGGAAAACCCCAGCCTGGAGATGGCCTGGGTCATCGACCCGCGCGGCGTGCAGGTCACGGAGTTCGCCATGGCCCACGGCAAGGCGGACGGCTCCCGGGGCGGCCCGGGCACCAGCTGGGCCGACCGCGACTGGTTCCGCGAGCCGCTGCGCACGGGCGAGAGCTTCATCTCGAACATCTATTATTCCAAAAACATAGACGACTACTGCCTGACCGTGGCCACCCCGGTGAAGGACAGCAAGGGGAATATCCTGTCCGTGCTGGCCGTGGACGTCCGCCACGCTGCCTAGCCGACACGGACCCGTCGTTGGATCGCCACCTTTCGGTCAAGCCCCGTTCCCGGCCACGGGCTAGCCTCCCCTCTGACCCCTGCGCCGCAGGCGCATAACGGGGTGCAGGGGTGCGAGCCCCTGCCCGCCGGAGGCGAAATCACCCGACAAAGCCGCGAAGCGGCTTCATCATCTGATTTTCTCTCCAGAAAGCCAGAACGGGAGGGCGGACATGATCTGGTTCCAGCACAAGAACTATACGGCTGAGTTCTTTGCCGCCGGCCTGGGCGACCTGCGCCGGTTGGCCCGGGCGACCAAGCGGGGCATGACCCTGGCGGCGGGCGCGGCCCTGCTGGCCATGGCCGCAGCCCAGGCGTCGGTCATCTACGCCCTGTAGCGGCGGCGCAGAAACGCGACCAGGGCGATTGCCGCCGCCAGCCCCAGCCCCCAGGCCAGCCCGGTGACCGGCAGGATGGGCCGTTCCTCCACCTTTCCGGCGGGCGGGTTGATCAACTCGGCCTTGTCCGGCGCCTTGAGCCCGAACCGGGCCAGGGCCGTGCCGTCGAAGCGCAGCACCGGCCGGGTGAGCCGGGGCAGCATCTCGCCGGGGTTCTCGCCGTCAAGGACCTTGAGGACCACGCGGGCCGCGTCCGCGCCCACGCTTTTGGCCGGGATCATCCAGCCGCCCACCGCTCCGGACCCGAAGACCGCGTCGCCCGCCAGGTAGACGGGCGACGCCGCCCGCTCCCGGATCAGGGCGGCCAGCGTCTCGTCCGTGACCGGGTTGCCGTCCCGGTCCTCGGAGAACCCCAGGAACAGGACCGCGCCGGTGGAGGGCACGCTGGCCAGGGTATCGCCCAGGGTGTGGATATCGAGGCCCCGGTCATCGCCCGCCTCGAAGCCGGGGAACATGATCTGCGCCCGGTCCAGGTAGGGGCGCATGGCTTGGTCGACCCGTTCCCTGAGCCGGACAGCGCCGGGCGTGTGGTCGGTGATGGCCACAACCAGGCGGGTTTCGGGCCGCATGGCGAAGATGAGGTCCACGTTTTCGCGCACCGGGACGGGCATGGACAACCCCGTGCAGTTATCGCACAGGCTCAGGATTTCGGGAGCGGGTCGGTCCATGGCGCAGAAGACCACCGGCGCGTCCGGGAACAGGTCGGCGTATTTGCGGGCAAAGGCGAAGGCCAGGGCTCCCTGGGCCACCACGGCCTCGGGCGCGTCCCCGGCCAGGGCCTCGGAGAGCTGGCGGTAGACGTCGTCATAGGCGTCCTCGTCCGCGCCGTCACCCTTGAGGAAGGTCTGGCGCACCGAAGCCGCACTGCCCAGCCCCTCGATGAGGCCGGAGGCCAGGCGCTGGTTCCAGGGGGTGGGACCGGGCCCGGAATGGAGCAGAAGCACCTCGGCGGCCAGGGCCGGTGCGCAGAACGCCAACACCCAGGCCAGCGTCAGTACGGGAAGTAATCGGAACCGTGTAATATTCTCTTCCGACAAAGGATTCTCCGTCGTCAGTTATCGGAAACTGTCGATAAGCAGCCGCTATTTCGGGGCCGTGCATACCCGGTTTCGGCCCGCGTTCTTGGCCTGGTACAGGGCGGCGTCGGCGGCCCCGATCAGCTCCCCGGCGGACCAGCCGACCTTCAGCCGGGCCACGCCCACGGACACCGTGAAGTTGATGGGCGTGTCCTCCAGGTGGCCGTTGGTCCGGAGGCGGAAATCGTAGTTCTCCACGTCGGACCGCAGGGCTTCGGCCTTGAGCGCGGCCATCTTGAGGTCCATGTCCTGCACGGCCAGGACAAGCTCTTCGCCGCCGTAGCGGGCCGCGAAGCCGTCGCACTTGATGGCGTGGGTGGTGATGATCCCGGCCAGGGCGCGGAGCACGTCGTCGCCCGCCTGGTGGCCGTAGGTGTCGTTGACCTTCTTGAAATGGTCCACGTCGATCATCATCAGGGACAGGGACGTGCCCGAGCGGGCGAACTCCTCCACCGCGTTCTTGAGGTAGGACTCCATGGAACGGCGGTTGTGCAGCTCGGTCAGCAGGGGATCGAAATCGGCGGTCATGCGGAAGTGCTCGGCCTTGGCGTTGAGCACGCGCGCCTCCTCGCGAAATTCCTCGATGAGCTCCTGGAACATGCCGCGCACCCTGGACAGGATGTGGGCCTTCTGGTTGTCCCCCCGGATGACCTCCACGGTCTCCTCCTGGAAGGTGCTCAAGCGGGTGTCCTGGCGCTCGTTGGCCCCGTGCATGCTCGAGATCATCTCGTCCATCTCGCCGATGAGCAGCCCGGCGGTGCGCTTCTCCTGGGTCAGGGCCTCCTCCATCTCCAGGGCCCCGATGGTCTGCATCAGGTAGCCGTCGAGCAGGGCCAGGATCGTCTCCAGCCGCTCCTCGGAGAAGTCGTTCTCCATGAGATGCTCGCAGACCTCGAACTGGATCTCGGATTTCTTGTCGTCGGAGTAGATGCTCAGTTGCGGGAGCAGGTTGCGGACGAACAGGATGACGGCCATCCAGTCCCCCTGGCGAGGGGTGTCGGAGGCGTGCAGGCTCCTGTAAAAGCGGTCGATCTCGTTGGCAGTTTTAGGCATGTTCGAAGTTTCCCGGTGTGATGGACTCTGAAAAGACCCGGACCAGCCGCAGGTTAGGCAAAAGCGCCGCCTTTTCGGTTTGATAGCATCGGTCTTTAGCACGCTTCAAGGAGAAAGGAGAATGATAAAACACAAAAAAAAGTGCGCCTTGCCGGGTTACCCGGCGGGCATCAGGGCCAGACATTTCTAAATATGCACTTTATGACGGCCTGGTGCGTGTTTCTTTTGGCGCACGGTGCTCTTTCTGTGAGCGGGGCGACTCCATTCGCCACATGTGTCATAGAAGAAATCGGTGTCTATTTCCTCCCATCCTCCGTCTGAGTCTTTCACTATCCTCTGTCGAGGTCCCTAGCCGTTGATTAAAATATACGCCCGCCGGAAAGCGTGCGCAAGGGCGCGCGCCGGACAAACCGCCATATTGATCGCAACCTTCGGTCAGGCCAGGAGATAAAAATGCATTTTTGTCGGGATGGTCGGCGAGTCACCGGACAGGGACAGCCTTTGGAGGGAAGGTTCAATTATGACAATATATTGTGGCCACGAACAAAAGGCAAGCACATACACGGACAGGCCCGTTTTTAGGCCTGTCCGCAAGGTTTTCGCGAAAGGTGGTCAGGGCCTAGTCGTCCTCGAACGGGTCGCTGATCAGGTCCAGGACCTTGGCGTGATCAAGGCGGTGGGCGTCCGATCCGTGGGCGGCCAGATCCAGGCCGAGTTCGCCCAGGCTCTGTTCGGCCTCGTCCGCCTCGCGGCGGCCCAGGTTGCGGGTCACGGCGGCCATGGCCTCGTCCAGGCCCTCGGTGGCGCGGGCCTTGAGCTGCTCTATGCGTTCGCGGGAGGGGCTGGAAACCCCGGCCTGAGGCGTAACAGGTTGGATAGCGGGCATATTTGTCTCCTTCTTGTTGGCTGCCACAACAAAAAGCAAAACCCGTGCTCCAAAATAAAAATCTTGTTATTCCTCAGTGTTGTCTTTGCGGTTCTTCCGCAAACCGGCAGGTTTTGCCGGTCTGCGGACCGGGACCAGGAACAGGGTCAGGACAATGAGCCCGAAAAACAACCCATAGGCGATCCCGAACCAGGCCGGGTCGAAGTCCGGGAAGAGCAGGCGGCTCACCCAGTACGCCACGAACGAGGTCGGCTCATCGCTCCCCTCGCCCGCCGCGCGCCGCAGGGCCGCTTCCCACACGGTCAGGGGGCAGAGCTTTCCGGCCACGGTCTCGGCCAGGACGAACCCCATAAGCCCGGCATGGGTCCAGCGGAACCACGGGTTGCGCACGAACCGCCAACCGGCAGCCGCCCCGATCCAGACGACCGGCAAGCCCAGGACAAGAAAGGCCGCGACGAAGAAATGGAAGACCAGGACCGCGTCGGCCCACAGGGCCACGGACCCGCCCGTCATCCGCACCGCCCGGGCAGCCCGCGCAGGAACCGGCGCAGACCCTCGGCATAGCCCGAGGTGGCCATGAAGCCGCAGTTGTGGTCGCCGGAAAGGCCCCAGAACAACTTCGGCCCCGCGTACGCCTCGTACAGCGTCCGGCCCATGGCGTACGGCACCAGGTCGTCTTCCGGGCTGTGCAGGAACAGGGCGGGAATCCGCACCGCGCCCAGCGCGTTCACGCTGTCGTAGCGGTGGCGCACCAGCCAGCGGACCGGGAGCCACGGAAACCGCGCCGCGCCCATGGCCGTCACCGAGGTGAACGTGGACTCCAGGATGATCCCGCCGGGAGCAACCCCTTCCGTAGCCAGATCCGCAGCCAGACGCGCGGCCACGCCGCCGCCCAGGCTGCGTCCGAACAGGACCACCTGTCCGGGCTCGAACCCCTTGTCGCCCACCAGCCAGTCCCAGGCCGTCCGGGCGTCATGGCGCGTCGCCTTCTCCGACGGCCGCCCTCCGCTTCGGCCGTAGCCCGAATAGTCGAAGGACAGCACCGACAGGCCGAGATCGTGAAATATTCTGTACGTCTCCATCAGGTAGGAGATGTTGCCGCCGTTGCCGTGGCAGAGCAGCAGGACCCGGTCCGCCCCCTCGCACGGCAGCCACCAGCCGTGGAGGCGCGTGCCCAGCCTGGTGGTCAGCCAGATGTCCTCAAAGGCCAGTCCCGCCTGGTCCGGCGTGGCCACCAGCCCCCTTCTGGGGCAATAGACCAGACCGCGCTGGGTGATAAACACCCAGGCCGCGATGGCCGCGTACACCACCCCCGCGCCGCCCGCTATTTTCAACGCCGTCCACATGGCCGGACCATACACGCGACAGCCCGGTTTTGCACCCTTTCCATTTGTTCCGCCTTGTTCTATTTTGTCCCCATGGATATCGCAGGCATCATCCTGGCCGGGGGGCTCGGCACCCGCATGGGCCACGTCAAGAAGGCGTTTCTGACCATCAACGGGCAGACCATCCTCGACCGCCTCATCAACGTCTACCGCCCGCTTTTCCCGGAAATCCTCATCGCCGCGCGCGACGAGAACGACTACAAGGCGTATGACTACCCGGTCGCCGAAGACCGGTTCGAGGCCCGCTCGTCCCTGACCGGCATCCACGCGGGCCTGAGCGCCATGCACGCCTCCCACGGGTTCATGGCCGCCTGCGACGGTCCGTTTCTCCAGCCCGGCCTCGTCCGGGCGCTGCTCGATCAGGCCGAGCCCGAGTGCGACGTCATCATCCCGATCAAGGAAGACGGCTACGTCGAACCGCTCTGCGCCATCTACTCCAAGCAGTGCATCCCCCCCATCGAGGCCCAGCTGAAACAGAAAAATTTCCGCATCATCGGCTTCTTCGATCAGGTCCGCGTCAAAAAGGTCCCGGTCGCCCAGCTCGAAGAAGGCGACCCCCACCGGGTCTCCTTCTTTAACGTCAACTCCCCGGACGACCTCCGCCAGGCCGAGAGATTGGCCGTGGAACTCGGCATCTAGCGAGCCTCCGGTGGGCCCTCGCCGGGCGGGCGTCTCCGACGGCCAAAGAACCTTTTGGAAAAGGTTCTTTGGAATCTCCCAAACTTTTTGTGTCGCCTGTGGCGAAATTGCGAGCGCAAGTTGATGGATTGTTGCGCGTGGAGTTTGGGGGTAGCTCGGCCGGGTGGTGTCCCGAAGAGTTCGCGCCGGACGTCCATGAGCCTTGGAGGGCCGTCCGGCGCGAACTCTTCGGGACGGTAGCCAACGCCGCTGGACTGGTTGGGCGGAACCCGTCAAGGTGGTCTTGCGGCGTTTTCCAACTTCCGGAAAGTGGCAGTGCTCTATGCGTTATGCCCTTCCCCAAAAAACAACCCCCGCGATTTCGGGCAGGGAAAACGGCAGGGGATGTAGCGTAAAGCCGCACGGACTTTCACCCGTTTTCCCTGCCCGAAATCGCCCACCGGCACGGCGGAAGGAGTCCCCAGCCAGCCTTTCGCGTCCGCACCCCCGAGCGCAGCTCGGCGATGGGATTCTTAAGGCCCTCGGCCTTAAGCGGGTCCAGGGCAGCGCCCTGGCCGTCGGAGACACCGCCCGGCGAGGGCTCCCCCCGAAGGGGCCGCCGGAGGCCCCCCCCACTCGCCATCCCGTTACAACGCAATCCCCACGGCCCTACAAGGCGAGGCTTCGCCGTCGGCGATTTTCAAGGGCAGGCAGCAGAACAGGAAGCTTTCGCTGGGCAGGTCGCCGAGGCGGGTGAGGTTTTCGACGACGATGAGGCCGTGGTCGAAGAGGATGCGGTGCGCGGGCAGGTCGTGGGAATCCACGGGATCGGGCGACGGGGTGTCGAGACCGACGCCCTTGAGCCCGAGCCCGGCCAGGAAGCGGGCGGCGGTCGGGGTCAGGGCGGGGAAATCCTGGTAGTAGCGGTCGGTGTTCCAGTGTCGGTCCCAGCCGGTGCGGAGCAGGGCGAAATCCAGGCTGTCGATGTCGGCCAGGGCGGCGAGGTCGGGCTGGTCGATGACCGGGGTGGTCAGACTGGTCAGGTCGAGGACCGCGCCCCAGCCGGTGAAGTTGTCCGGGCCGAGTCCGTCCAGGGTGGGCGCTTCGAGAAACAGGTGCGCGGCCGCGTCCACGTGCGTCCCGGTATGGGTAGTCAGGGAGAGCGAGGTCTGTGCGAAACCGTGTTTCTTGACGAAATGGGTACGGCGAACATTGGGCGTCTCATCGCCGGGAAAGACCGGCATGCCGGTGCGGATGGTATGGCTGAGATCGATGGTCTGCATGGCTTCCCTCCGTCAGATATTGTACATGTTCATGTTCGGCCGCTTGACGAGCTGCAGATCGGGTTGGACGTGTTTTTGTATGACGTTTCGTATTTCATCCATGCTCTTGGCCTTGAGGAAGTAAGATTGCAGGGAATGCCCGAACAGGAAGTTGGCCGCGAAATAGATGGTGAACAGCCGGTAGCGCTTGAGCGCGCGCACCGGGTCGAAGTGTCGGTCCAGGGTGTCGGCCAGTTGCAGGGCGTAATCGCGGAAGCAGGTCTCGGGCGGGGCGTAGGATGCGGTCCATTCGGCGAACAGCCAGGGCCGGGCGATTGCCATGCGGCCTACGGAGACACCGGCGCAGCCCGTGGTTTCGAGCATGTCGAGACAGTCTTCGGGGGTGATGACGTCGCCGTTGCCGAGGACCGGGATGGACACCGCGTCGGCTATGGCCTTGATGTGGTTGCGGATCGCCGGGCGGGTACGCTTGTCCGGGGCCATGCGCGGGTGGAAGACCAGGCAGTCCGCGCCCGCGTCCTCGAAGCGCTTGGCGAGTTGCACGGCGGGTTCGATGTCCGGGGTCCAGCCGGTGCGGAATTTGATGAACAGGGGGATGGAAATGGCCCCGCGCACTCCCTCGACCACGCGCAGGGCCTGGTCCGGGTCCTTGAGCAGGGCCGCGCCCGCGTTCTTCTTGACGATGCCCGAGACCGAGCAGCCCATGTTGATGTCGAAGCCGAAGAAGCCGCAGTCCTGGACGCGACGGGCGGCCGGGATCATCTGCTCCGGGGTGGCCCCGGCCACCTGGCAGACCAGGCGGGGCAGCTCTTCCTCGCGCCAGCGGAAGACCGGCGAGACCAGCGGGCTCTCGGTGGGCACGCTCTTGGCCCCGCACATCTCGGTGAACATCAGCCCGCACCCGCCGTACCCGTCGAGCACCTCGCGAAAGGCCACGTTGCCGAGCCCGGCCAGGGGCGCGAGCCAGAGGCGGTTGGCCACGGTCTTGGAGCCGATGGTCAGCGGTCGATCGAGGCGGTTCGCCAGGTCCTGTCTGCGTTTTTCGTCGAGCGGTTGCATCAGGGCCGAATCTGCCCGGATTTGAAACCCTGTCAAGTTGCTTTTTTATACCTCTCGGCTGTTTTTTCCTGACATTCTTCAACAAAACCGGGGTTTGCGGAAAACCGGTGATACGGTTTGCGCACCCGGCCCGGAGGTCTTGCACGCGGCCCGGGGGGCGGTGGGCGAACGGTTCGCCCGCCCGCTCCCGGACACCCGCCCGGCGGACGCAGCTCGGATACCCGGCCTGTCACAACCCGCAACGGACAAGGAGAAACCGATGTCCACGACTGTCAGCAATGCCTTTGTCTCCCAGTACGTCGAGATGGTCCATCAGGCCTATCAGGCCCAGGGCTCCAAGATGCGTCAGACCGTCCGCCTGCAGACCGAGGTGGAGGGTTCCAAGTGCGTCTTCCAGAAGGTCGGCAAGGGCGCGGCCGGGAAAAAGACCCGCCACGGCAACGTGCCGCTCATGAACCTCAACCATTCCAACGTGTCCTGCACCCTGTCCGACTGGTACGCCGCCGAGTACATCGACAAGCTCGACGAGCTCAAGGACAAGAGCGACGAGAAGCAGGTGGCCGCCAACGCCGGCGCCTGGGCGCTCGGCCGCAAGATCGACGAGTTGATCATCACCAAGCTCGAAGGGGCCACCAACGTGGTCGCCGAGGCGGCCACCGGCCTGACCAAGGACAAGATCCTCCAGGCCTTCGGCACCCTGAACGCCAACGACGTGCCCGACGACGGCCACCGCTTCGCCGTGGTCGGCCCGCACCAGTGGAACGAACTGCTGAACATCCAGGAGTTCAAGTCCAGCGACTACGCGGGTGAGCAGTACGCCTGGCTCAAAGGCACCGAGTCCCGCACCTGGCTGGGCATCACCTGGATGTTCCACACCGGCCTGCCGCTGGACGAGGCGGGCATGCGCAAGTGCTACATCTACCACCGCAACGCCGCGGGCCTGGCCGAGGGCCAGAAGGTTCAGGCGTTCGTGGACTGGGTGCCGGAAAAGGCCGCCCACCTGGTGGACCACATGCTCTCGGCCGGGGCCTGCCTCATCGACCCGGACGGCGTGGTCCAGATCCAGTGCGACGACGACGCGGCCATCGTCTAGGACCGCAATCGACCACAACCAACCGCAAAAGGAGATACCAACCATGGCATACACCAGCGAAGACATGCGGCTCATGGGCGGCGTGCCCGGCCAGCAGCTGTTCATCTACCGTTCCGAGGACGACGCGGCCACCGTGTCCGGGCCGGGCTACTTCGACCAGGCGGCCGAGGACTACAACCTGGAGACCGGCGATATCGTCATCGCCTGCACCGGCGCGAACCACGCCGCCGCCATCGACCTGATGGTCGCGGCCAACACGGACGGCGCGGTCACCGTGATCACCGCCTAACGGACAAACAGAGGAGATTGACGTTGGGGGCACTTCCCCCTCTATGGGCCTCCTTCGGGAGGCCCTTTTTCGGGAGGAGGACAGATGGAAGAGAATATTCGATATGAAGCTATTGTTGGAAAACGCTGCGTTTCACCGTACAAATGCGGACAGAGAGAACATAGAAGAATGTAACGGGCACGGTGTTGGAAGGCACCGGCCATTGAAAGGCCACCCCATGTACAAAATTATCTTGAATGTCTGCACGCTTGTCATCCTGGCTCTGTTTTCGAATCATGTTCGCGAAACCGTGGTGCAAGGGCAAAATCTTGTTTTTGCCGTTGGTTATACGGCGTTGCTCTCGCTGGAGCTGCCTCTGTGCTTTTTGTATTTTCGGACGAAGCGGGCGGTCTTCGGCAAGGCGCTCGGTTGCCTGCTCGCCCTTCATGTCCTCTATCCGGCGTATCTGGCCGTGTCCTTGGCCGTTGTTGCGCCGGAATCGCTCTCAACCCCGTATGGCGCGGGCTTGCTCCTCTTCGTGTTCGTCGTGTTCGCCGATGCGGCGGGCCTTATCCGGCAGAGCCGTGGCGTGGCGGTCGCCGCCGATGGGTGGACAGGGTATTGCGTGTTGTTTCTTCTGACCTACACGCCGCTGGTCTACCTGACCGCCTTTCCGTCGCATGATGCAACCGGGCTGGCCAACGACTATACTTGGCTCCTCTATTTCGTTCTTGCCGTGTTTCTGGCCTCCATGTTGCGGGACAAGGTGCTCGCTATTGTCGCTCCCGCCGCCGCGCTTTTTTCGGCAGTGTATCTGGCGACGCATTTCCTCGGGGCTCCCTACCGTGGCCGCTTTGTTCCCGTGCTTTTGACGGCGCACGGCGCGTATGTCGCCTTGTTCGCCGTCGTTTGGTTCGCCAGGCGGAGAACGAAAGGGGTGATTGATCACGCCTCTTATCGAGGATCTAATGGGGAGATACTTACAGGGTTACGACCCGGAAAGTCCGGTGTCATGAATCAATGGGGTTGCCTCAGGGCAGCTCCACATTTTTGTTATGCCGGTCCTTGAAGGAGAGGGTCCCGGCGTCGAAGGAAACAATGACTTCCTGATTGACCCCCCGGATGACGTTTGCGGCATTCTCCAGCCGTTTCAACCAGCTCGCGATACGAGTCAGGATGTCGCCTTGCTCCAAGAGGCGTCGTGTCTCTGCGAGTTGCTCCGAAGGGACTGAGTACACGCTGAGCGGTGGGGCGCTTTCAGCCCGGTACCCTTGTTGCGTCTCCCCCATGAGAAACGCTCTCAGTATCTGTATCTCGGAATCGTCGTAGCTGGAGGAATAGAACACTCGGCCCAGTTCCCGGACCCCGGCCTTTTCAAGCGCAGAGTCGAGTTCGCTTCTCTTGACGGGATATGCATAGCCTTTGCTCAGCTTGGCGCGCCCCATGAATTCGTATTGGATCGGCATGCGTTCTCGTTTGAATTAACGATATATTACATTCGCTATGAGCCGCAAGCTATCAAGGGGGCCGAGAGTCCATCATGAGTCTCTGGTCGTTAGAACACCAGCTTCATGCCCGAGCCCACCTCCCTAACCGGGCATTGGGCGGCCAGACTGATCTTGGCGGCCAGGTCCGTGCAATGACAGCACCACAGCCCTTCCAGATCGAGCGCGGCCAGGTAGTCCGCCGTGGGGGCGAGCCGCTCGGGCTGAGCCTTTTGCAGGTGGAATCCGCCGAGCACCGCGCGGACGTTGTCCACGCCCGTCACCCGTTTGGCCTGCTCCACGGTGTTGCAGATGCCCGCATGGGCGCAGCCCGCGATGACCACCAGCCCCGTGTTCGAGACATACGCCAGCGCCGTGTCGTCCGGGATGTCGTCGGGCACGAACGCGCCGTCCTCCAGCCGCTCGCCCAGCGGCGCGGGTTTCTCGAAGTCCGTGACCCGCTCTATCTCGCCCAGGGCCACCAGTGAGTCGGTCAGCCAGAAAGGTTCGGCCGTGAGCGTCAGATCGAAATAGCTGGCCAGCTTTTCCTCGGCCACCAGGGAGCCGAATTCGGGAATGCCACGGTGACGTTTGGCGCCCAGCGCCTTGGGATGGGCGATCAGCCCCGCCCGGGTCCGGTCCTCGCACGGCGTCATGTCGTAGTGCCGCAGCAGCATGCCCAGCCCCCAGGTGTGGTCCGAGTGGCCGTGGGACAGGGCGATCCAGTCCAGGTGGTCCATGTCCGCGCCCAGGCATCGGGCGTTGGCCAGAAACGCGTCCGAATAGCCGGTGTCGAACAGTACGCGCTTTCCGTCCGCTTCGATGAGCATGGACAGCCCGGCCTCGGCCAGGAGCCGGGTGCCCACCAGGGCGTTGTTGTCTATCAGAAAGGTCAGTTCCATCAGGGGGCTCCGGGGTTGCGGTCTACTGGCAGGACAGGACAAAAGAGTCTATGCTCAACGCATGCGCCGCCGCAACCCCCTTTTCTCCCGCGTTTTTTTCGCGGCCTGCATGCTCGTCTGCCTCTGCTTCCCGCCCATTCTCGCCGGGGCCGAAGGCCTCGACGCCCGCTTCCTGCGCGCCCTGGACGGTGATTCCCTGCGCGTGGACCACGCGGGCGAGGTCCTGGAAATCCGCCTCATCGGCGTGGACGCCCCGGAATACAGGCAGGAATACAGCCGCAAGGCCAAGGACTTCTCCCAACGTTTTTGCCAGGGCAAGACGGTGCATCTGGAATTCGACAAGGAGCGCCGCGACCGCTACGGCCGCACCCTGGCCTATGTGTATGCGGACGGTCGCATGCTCAATGAGGAACTGGTCCGCGCCGGGCTGGCCATCCCCATCCGGATCAAGCCGAACACCCGGTATTACGACCGGTTCAAACAGGCGGAAGGAGAGGCGCGCCGGGAAAAGCGCGGTTTCTGGGTCAAGGGCGGCCTGGACATGACCCCGGCCCGGTGGCGGCGGACGCACCGCCGGAAGTAGCTATTTGAAGGCCGCGGTCAGGACGTCGGCCATCTCGCGGATCACGCCGCGTCCGCCCTTGGCGTCGGTGACGTAATCGGCCATGGCCAGGATGGACGGGTGGGCGTCGGCGGGCGCGGCCTTGAACCCGGCCAGCCCCATGGCCGTGGCGTCGTTGATGTCGTTGCCGATGAACAGGATGTCGCCCACGGAAATCTGGTATTTCTCGGCCAGCCGGAGCAGGGCCGAGCCCTTGTCGCGGATGCCGTGCAGCGCCTCCAGCCCGATCTTGTCGGCCCGGGCCTTGACCACCGGGTTGGCCTCGGTGGACAGGATAATCTGCCGGATGCCCAGCCGCTGGATAAGCCCCACGCCCAGCCCGTCGCTGCGGTTGGCCTGGACCGATTCGCGCCCGTCCTGGTCGGTCAGGACCATGTTGTCCGTCATCACCCCGTCAAAGTCGTAGACCACCAGCCGGATGCGCTTCGCGCCCGGCAGCCCGCGCCCGGACAGGGCCAGCATCTCGCCGTCCGGCCCCAGGTACAGCGGCGCGTCGCCCATCAGCTTCTCGGCCCGGCCCCCGCCGCTGTCCAGAATGGCGTTCACGGCCCGGTCCACGTCCGGCACTTCAAGGGTGACGATCACGCACCCCCCGGAAGTGGTGCCCGGCCCCTCCACCAGCCGCAGCGACTGGCCGTACGGACCGACCAGCAATCCGTCCCAGGCCAGGTCGAAGCCCAGCGCCCGCTTGTAGAAACGCGCGGATTTGTCGATGTTCCGAACCAATATGGTGACAGGCGGGAATGTGGCCATTTCAACTCCTTGCGTGCTCGGTTTGCCGTGTAACCTACCCTGCCCGGCCCAACCGCGCAACATTCGGGGAAGAAGTTGCCTCCGGCGGCTGGGGCGCTGCCCCAGACCCCGCCAGGGGGAACCCTTTGAAAAGGGTTCCCCCTGGACCCCTTCCCAAACTTTTTGTGTCGCCTGCGGCGAAGGGCGGGCGCGGTGTGGCGAGATGCTTAGCGGGAGGACGGGAGTAGCTCGGCCCGGTGGTGTCCCGAAGGGTTCGCGCCGGACGTCCATGGTGTTTGGAGGGCCGTCCGGCGCGAACCCTTCGGGACAATAGCCAACGCCGTTGGACTGGTTGGGCGTAACTCGCCAAAGCGGTTTTGCGGCGTTTTCTGACTTCCGATAAGTGGCAGTGCTCAACGCGTTATGCCCTTCCCCAAAAAAGAAACCCCGCAATCGCCCACCGGCACGGCGGCAGGCGTCCCCAGCCAGCCTTCCGCTCCCGCCCCCCCCCGAGCGCAGCTCGGCGATGGGATTCTTAAGGCCCTGGGCCTTAAGCGGGTCCAGGGCGGCGCCCTGGCCGTCGGAGACGCCGCCCGGCGAGGGCTCTCCCTGAATGGGCCGCCGGAGGCATCACCCATCCTCCGTTCTTGCCTCGACTCCCGCTTCCCGTGTAGTGCTGACCGAAACCGGGAGGCAGCGTGAGCGAGACCAAGGCAGACAAGGCGGCGGAACTGGCCGGGGTGATCCGGCAGTTGGCGGCGCATTACGGGTTATGGCTGGCCGAGAGCGTGCACCAGCTCGGGCTGGACGCGGCGCTCGACGCCGAGGGCGAGGCCGGGGACCGTTTGGAGTCTATTTTACGCGGCAAGCTGGAGCGGGCGCTGGGCAGGGAGCCGGGCGGGCTGCTGGCCGGCGTGGCCCCGGAGGTGCTGGACGATGCGGCCCAGGCGCTGCGTACCGGCTGGCTAGCAGCGGACGGGGTCTGGTTCCAGGCCGTGGAGCGCATGGCGGGCATGGCCGCGGCCAAACGGGTCAACGACACCTGCTGGGCCCGGTTCGCGCCGCTGGAGGCCCGGCGGGTCAAGACCCTGCTCAAGCTGCCGGAAAACGGGGGGATCGGCGCGCTCAAGGCCGGGCTGGCCGCGCGCATGTACGGGCGTCTCAACGAGTGGGAGTTTGTCGAGGAGGCGGAGAACTCCATTGTTTTCCGCATGACCGACTGCCGGGTACAGACCGCTCGCAAACGGCGCGGCCTGGCGGATTATCCGTGTAAATCCGGCGGCACCACCGAGTATACCGGGTTCGCACGCGAGATCGACTCGCGGCTGCGCTGCGAATGCGTGGGCTGCCCGCCCGACCCGCACCCCGAGGAATGGGCCTGCGCCTGGCGGTTTACTTTGGTTGAGGAGTAGTCAGGCCGACTGCAACCGGTATCGGGCGGGGTTCTCGACCCATTGAAACTTCCGATGCCCGGACTGGAGGAGCCGCTTTTCACCCGCCCGGATTTCGGGTACTCACCAAACCATGCCGGAACTGCCTGAAGTGGAAGTGATTGCGCGCGGGCTGGACGCGTCGGTGACGGGCCGGGCCATCGAGTCGGTGGAGGTCCCGGGCCTGACGCGGCTGAGCGAGCCCGAGGAGACCCTGGTGCCCAAGGTGCTGGGCCGGACCATCGCGCGCGTCTGGCGGCGGGCCAAGGTGCTGCTCATGGAGCTGGACAACGGCTCGACCCTGGCTTTCCACCTGAAGATGACCGGGCGCGTGGTGCACGGGCCCGCCCGCGCGGCCGAGAAGCACGACCGTGTCCTTTTTTATTTGGATGACGGTTCGTTGTTGTTCTTTGCGGACATGCGCAAGTTCGGCTACGTACGCTGCTTTGCACCGGGCGAGCTGGACTGCTGGGATTTTCTGTGCAAGGCCGGGCCCGAGCCGCTGGAGACCGCGCCCGAACTGCTGGCCGAGCGGGTGACCAGGCGCAACTGCGCCATCAAGGCCCTGCTGCTGAACCAGTCGGTGGTGGCGGGCGTGGGCAACATCTACGCGGACGAATCCCTGTTCCGGGCGGGCATCAACCCCGAGACCCGGGGCAGCCGGGTGGGGCGCGAGCGGGCGGTGAAGCTGTTCACCGAGCTGCAGGCCGTGCTCACGCAGGCCATCGCCGAGAACGGCAGCTCCATCTCGGACTATGTGAACGCGCACGGCGACGCCGGGGCGTTCCAGAATAGCTTCAACGTGTACGGCCGCAAGGGTGAACCGTGCAAGCAGTGCGGCGATGCGCTGCGCGCCGTGACCGTGGCGGGCCGGACCTCCACCTTCTGTCCCAAGTGCCAGCGCAGGCGATGAATTTTGGACCGCAACGGCCTGCGAAAGTGGGTTGCGGTTGCGGCGCAGGGACCGGTCCGAATCCGTGACGGCGCGGAGAACGAAAGCCGACCGACGGACGCGGTGTCAGACCCGACGGCTCTCCAGCGGATCAGATGTGTGGAAATGTGTGGATAAAACAGACAGTCATTCCGGACTGGAAGATCGTTCTCTAAAAAATCTCTAGAGTTTATCCTGTGCAGAAAATGGAACAGCGGCGAAACGAATCCGGACGGTTGACCCGGTGAGCGATCACGGCAGGCGCATAGCCCGAAACGCGGCGGTGGTGGCGGGTGCCACCCTGGTCTCGCGCCTCTTGGGGTTCGTTAGAGACATCATCGTGGCCTTTGCCCTGGGCGCGGGATTGTTCGCGGACGCCTTTTTCGTGGCCTTCCGCATCCCGAACCTGCTCCGGCGGCTGTTCGGCGAGGGGTCGCTGACCATGGCCTTCATCCCCATCTACTCCCGGCTCATGGAGGAGGAAGGGGAGGAGGCGGCCCAGGCCATGGCCCGGTCGGCCGCCATCTGGCTGGCCGTGGTGCTCATCGGCATCACCGTGGTCGTGGAGCTGCTGGCCCGCCCGCTGACCATGGCCATCGCGCCGGGATTTCTGGACAACGCCGAGCAGTTCGCGGTCACCGTGGATCTGGTGCGCATCTGCTTCCCCTATGTGGTGCTCATCTGCGGGGTGGCCCTGTGCATGGGCATCCTCAATTCGCGCAACCATTTCCTGGCCCCGGCGCTGGCCCCGGTGGCATTGAACGTCTCGCTCATCGGCGCGGCCCTGTTCGGCTATTTCATGGGCTACAACGTGGCCTACTGCATGGCCTACGGCGTGCTCGTCGGGGGCGCTGCCCAGTGGCTGCTGCAACAGCCGTTTCTGGCGCGCACCGGGTTCTCCTGGCGCGGGCCGTGGTCCTGGCGCAACCAGGGCGTGGCGCGCATGGGTATGCTCATGCTGCCCACGGTCTTCGGCGCGGCCGTGTACCAGCTGAACATCCTGCTCGGTACCCTGCTGGCCTCGTTCCTGCCGGTGGGGTCCGTGTCCTATCTCTATTACGCGGACCGGCTGGTCCAGTTCCCGCTGGGCGTGTTCGGCATCGCCATCAGCACGGCGGCCCTGCCGTCCCTGTCCCGGCTGGCGGCCAGGGGGGAGATGGCGGAATACGACGAGGCGCTGTCCGCGTCGCTCGGCCTGACCCTGTTCATCAGCCTGCCCGCCGCGGCCGGGCTCATCGGCCTGGCCTCGCCGGTCATCGGCCTGCTTTTCGAGCGCGGGGCGTTCACGCCCGAGGCGGTGACCGCCACGGCCAACGCCCTGGTGGCCTACTCCGTGGGGCTGCCGTTCATCGCCCTGTCGCGGCCCCTGGTGGCCGGGTTCTACGCCCTGGAGGACACCCGCACTCCGGTCAAGATCGCGGTGCTCTGCCTGGCGGCCAACATCGGTCTGGGCGTGCTGCTCATGCAGCCGCTGGCCCACGTGGGGCTGGCCCTGGCCGTGAGCGCGTCCTCCCTGCTCAATTTCGGGCTGCTGTACGTGCTGCTGCGCCGCAGGCGCGGCGCGTCCCTGCTGCCCGCCGGGGCGGCCCTGCGCATGCTCCTGCTGTCCGCGCTCATCGGCGGGGGCGCGTTCCTCAGCGCGGCCTGGCGGCCGTGGTGGGTGCTGCTCATCCCGGTCTGGGTCGCGGTCTACATGACTCTTTCCCTGGCCGTAGGGCTCAAGGAGGCCCGCCTGTTCGCGGACATGTTCCGCTCCCGTTTGCGGCGCAAGCTGGCGGGGCGCAGATGAGCGGCGTGGACACCCGGGCGATCCTCGACCGGCGCGCCTATTTCCCGCGCGGCCTGGTCCAGCCCGAAGGGGGCTACCGCTTCTCCCTGGACTCCCTGCTCCTGGCCTCCTTCGTCAACGTGACGCGGGGCCAGAAAGGCGTGGACCTGGGCTGCGGCTGCGGGGTGATCGGACTGGCTCTGCTCCTTCGTCAGCCAGGACTCAGCCTGACAGGAATCGAGCTGAACCCGCAGTCCGTGGAGACTGCCAAGGAAAATGCGACGTATCTACATCTTACCGATAAGTTGACGATAGCGCAGGGCGACGTGGCCGACTGGCGGCCCGGACAGGTGGTGGATTTCGTGGTCGCCAACCCGCCCTACCGCAAGCTCGGCCAGGGGAGGGAGAGCTCCGGAGAGGGCCGTCGCAACGCCCGCTTCGAAGGGACCGGGACGTTCGCGGCGTTCGCCCGGTGCGCGGCCGTGGCCCTCAAGACGCGGGGACGGTTCGCCTTCGTGCACCTGCCCGAGCGGCTGCCCGAGATCATGGCCGACCTGGCCGATGTGGGGCTGGCTTCCAAGCGGTTGCGCATGGTCCACGGCAAGGCGGACCAGGAGGCCCGCATGGTCCTGATGGAGACGGTCAAGGCTGCCAGCCCCGGACTGCGCGTGGAGCCGCCGCTGATTTTGCACGAAGGGACAGGGAAGGGCACCCGGTTGAGCGGGCAGGCCCTGGATTTCTGTCCGTTTCTGGCCTGCAACCCCAAAGAGGGCGACGAAGAGGATACATAGATGGCGAGCGATTTCGTGAAGGACCGGCTGCTGGAGCTGTTCGGGGACAACAAGTTTCTGTGCGCCGAGTCCGTGCTCCAGGTCATAGCCGAGGCGGGCGGGCGCGAGAGCCGGGACGTGGTCCGCGCGGCCACGGGCTTCTGCAGCGGCATGTCGCGGACCTGCGGCCAGTGCGGGGCCGTGTCCGGCGCGGTCATGGGCATCGGCCTGTACGCCGGACGGGGCGAGGCCGGGGAGGATCACGAGGCGTGTTACGCCCTGGTCCAGGAACTGTTGGACCGTTTTGACGGCCGATTCGGGTCCATCAACTGCTTCGAGTTGATCCAGTGCGATTTCACCGACCCGGACGACAAGGCGCGCTATCGCCGCGACAACCTACGCCGCGACTGCTACCGCATGGCCGTGTTCGCGGCCGAGACCGCCCTTTCCATTCTCCGGGAACACGGCTACCTTCCGGATGAGGCCGACTGGATCAAGTCCAGGCTCGCCCCGTGCGGCCTGCTCTGCGGTACGTGCGCGGCCTTCTCGGACGGGCCCATCCACCGCGCCGGCCGGGAGCTGCGCGACCAGCTCGGGCCGAACTTCGCGGCCTACGCCAAGCGGTTCGAAGCCATGAACCCGGTCTTTGCCAACTACCCGGCCTTTGCCGAGTTGCTCGAATTTCTGGCCCAAGGGTCCTGCGCCGGGTGCCGGGAGCAGGGGTGCCTGTTCCAGGCCTGCAAGGTTCCGGACTGCGCCCGGCAACACGGAGCGGACTACTGTTTCGAATGCGAGGCGTTCCCCTGCCAGGACCACGGCATGCCGGACCGCTTGGACGGCATCTGGCGGAAGAACAACGAGAAGATGCGTGAGTGCGGCTATCAAAAATGGTATCGGGAACTCAAGGATAAGCCTAGATATCCGTAAAATATGATTACAAAAATCATTATCGATAACTTCATGGCTCACGAGCATACCGAGCTTGCGCTCGGCCCTGGCGTGACCATCCTGACCGGTTCCAACAACACCGGCAAGTCCGCCGTGGTCGAGGCCCTGCGTTGCCTGGCCACCAATCCGGCACGCAGCCCGAACCCGGCCCTGTACATCCGCCACGGGGCCAAGGAGGCGCGCGTGGAGGTGGAGGTGGACGACGGCACGCGCGTGGCCTGGGTGCGCACCAAGCGGTGGGCCAAGTACGAGGTCTGGGCGCCGGACGCCGAGGAGCCCGAGGAGTACCACAAGCTCCAGGGACGGGTGCCCGAGGACGTGGCCAGGATCCTGCGCTTGGACCAGGTGGAGCTCGAGACGCGCAAGGACTCCGTGGACGTGCACCTGGGCAACCAGCGCGACCCGGTCTTTCTGCTCAATCAGCCCGATTCGGTCATGGCCGAGTTTTTCGCCGCGTCCACCGAGTCCGCCCATCTGCTGGCCATGCAGAACGCCCTCAAAATGCGCGTGCGCGACGCCAAGCGCGAGGAACGCGCCTTGCTGGACCAGGCCGACCGCGTCGGCTCGGACCTGGACCGCCTCGCCCCGCTGCCGGACATAGCCCGGCGCATGGAGGAGGCCGAGGACCTGGAGCGTGTAGCCGCCGGTCTGGAGCGGGCCATCCCGGCCCTTGAGGCGGGCTTGGCCGAGCATCGCGCCCTGGTCGCCGCTTTGGACCGCGAACGGGCCGCCGGTTCGGTCCTCGAAGGAATTCAGCCCCCGCCCCCGGTTCAGGACGTGGACCGGTTGAAGCAATACATTGCGTCCATGGGCACGGTCTCGGCCCAGCGCGGCAAGGCGGCTCGCACCGCCGAGGCGTTGGGCGGACTCGGCGTTCCGCCCGAAACGGCGGACACCGCCCCCCTACGCCACGTTCTGCGTGAACTGGCCGTCACCGGCGCGACCCTGCATCGGGCCTCGATCCATCAAACGGCACTGGCCGGGCTGGCCGTCCCCCCGGAGCGGGAGGACACCGCGCGGCTGGCCGGGTTGGTGGACGAACTGTACGTCCTGCGGGCCCGCAACAAGCGGCTGGCCCGCCTGGAAGCGGCCTTGGGGAAGGTTGCGGAACCGCCCGCGCCCGCGCCCCTGGACGGCCTGGACGGTACGGTTGCTGAACTCACCGGATTAAAGGAAAAAATTTCGGAAAGGCAAGCCGAGCTGGGCGGCCTGGAAACGGACTTGCGGTCCGTTGTAGTCGCCATGGAAGAGCGTATCCGGACCATCGGCTGCTGCCCGGTCTGCGGCGGCGACCTGACCACCGACTCCTTCCTGGACCACGGGTGCCGTCATGACGCTTGAGCGCATCAAGGCCAACGGCCTGTTCCTGGTGGCCGACCCGCATCTGGCCGACCATCCCCCGGGCCAGCGGCTGGAAGGGTACCTCGACCAGATCATGGACAAGCTCGCCGCCTGCCTCAAGCGGGCCGACGAACTCGGCATGGCCTTCGTCCTGCTTGGCGACCTCTTCCACTGGCCGCGCGACAACTCCAACCGCATGCTTGTGGAGCTTATCCGGCTGTTCGGCGGCCGCACCGGGGATCGAGCCGTGTTCGTGCTGGTGGGCAACCACGACAAGTACCAGTCGCGCTTCACGGACGACGTGTCCCTGGCCGTGCTCGAGACCGCCGGCGCGGTCCGGCTGATGAAGGAGGGGGGCCCGCAGTTCGTCCTGGACACCCCGGACGGCGCGGTCCTGGTCGGGGCCAGCCCGGACGGCGCGCCGTTGCCCAAGGCGTATGAGCACGAAGACGGCGACCCGGACACCGTGGTCTGGCTGACCCATCACAACATCCGCTTTCCGGAGTTCATCGACCGGGCCTATTCCATCAAGGAGCTGCCGGGCATCGACTGGGTCGTCAACGGCCACATCCACCGGCCCCAGGCCACGGTGACCAAGGGACAGACCACCTGGGCCAACCCCGGCAACATCACCCGGCTGACCTTCACCCGGCGGTCCATGGCCCGCGAGCCCGCGGCCGCCATCTGGACCCCCGGCTGCGCGGAGCTGGAGAAATGGGTGGTCCCGTACCTGCCCTTCGACCAGGTCTTCCCGGACCAGGACCTGCCCCCCGAGGAGCAGGAGGTCGAGGGCGAATCGAATTTCATCAAGGGGCTGGAACGGCTGGCCTGGCAACGCACCCACGAGGGCACGGGCCTGCGGCAGTTCCTGACCGAAAATCTGAGCACCGAAACCCCGGAGGGCAAACTCATCTGGGAACTCTACGAGGAGGTCGTCAACGGTGAATAACAACCCCAACCAAACAGGGACAAACAGGGATTCCCAGGTGGAGCAGGAACTTAACGCCCTGCGCCGTCAGTACGAGCAGCTGCGCGACCGCAAGGTGCGCACCGAGGAGGCCGTGGCCCAGCTCTCCCATCAGCTGGAGACCCTGAAGCAGCAGGCCGAGGCCGAGTACGGGACCAGCGACCTCAAGGAACTGCAACAGCTTCTTGAAGAGAAACGCAAGCAAAACGAAGAGGTTGTCGCAAAGTACCGCGAACACATCCAACAGGTGCAGGCAGACCTCGCTCGGGTGGAAAACGCGGTGGAGGGCGACTAGGTGAATCCGTCCACCGACCTCAACGAGCTGCGCCGGGCCCGTCGGGAGGCCGAGGGCCGTCTGCACCGGCTGGCCGCCCTGGGCGAGCAGTGGCACGCCGAGCACGGCCGCGTGCGCCGCAAGCTGGTCGAGGTGCGCGAGTTCCTGGACCTCGCTCCCAAGGCGCGCGACACGCTCGAGGAACTGTCCACCGCCTTGTTCGGACGGATCCTTGACGAGGTGGAGGCCAACCTGACCCACGCCATCCGCGAGATCCTCGGTCAGGACCGGGTGGTGGTCACCGAGCGCGAGGTCAAGAACAACCGCCTCCAGATCCATTTTCTGATCCGCAACCAGGGGCGCGAGGATGAGATCGAGGACATCATGACCGGTCAGGGCGGCTCGGTCTGCAACATCCTGTCCGTGGGGCTGCGGCTCATCGCCCTGTCCCAGCTGCCCGAGGTCTCCCACCGGCCTTTCCTGGTGCTCGACGAGCAGGACTGCTGGCTCAAGCCAGGACTGATCCCCAAGTTCATGAAGCTCATCCAGGAGATCGCCGCCCGGCTGGACCTCCAGCTCCTGGTCATCAGCCATCATCCGCTGGACCTTTTTGCCGGGTCGGCCGACCGTATCTTCGAGCTGACCCCGGACCGCGAGGCCGGGGCCGTGGTCAAGCAAGTCAAGTGACCCTCCCGCAGGAGGGCCACCCGTATTCTTTTCCTACAGCCAGGTGACCCGCGCCGCGTTTCGGGGCGGGATGAGATAATGCTTCAGCCGGGGATGGCCGAGCATGATCGCGCCGCCGACCTTGCTGCCCTCGGGCACGCCGAGCACCGGAAGCAGTTCGGGAACCGCCGTGCTCGCGAAGGTCACCAGTCCGGCCCAGCAGGTACCCAGCCCCATGGTCGCGGCCTGCAGCTCCATGTAGGTCAGGGCGAGGGTACCGTCGATGGCGGTCCAGAAATAGTCGGCTGGGCCGTGGACCACGGCCAGGGCCGTGGCGTCGCGCAGGATCACGTCCCGCCCCTGCCGGGCGGCCTCCATGTAGCGCGAGCGCGCCGGGTCGGTAGCCATCCACTCAAGCGACAGTTCCCGGACGCGGTCCAGCCGCTGCGGGTCCTGGATCATGGTCCAGGACAGCTTCTGGGCGTTGGACGCCGTGGGCGCGCGTCGGGCCGTTTCCAACAGCCGTTCCAGTTGCTCCCGCGCAATGGGCTTCTTGCGGAACGACCGCGCCGAACGCCGCGAAATGAGCAGATTCTCCATGGCTTCAACGTCGGGCGTGTTTTCGGGCACCGGGAGAAAGTCCCCGGCGGGGGTGAGCGCGTTGTCCAGCGCGCCCTCGGGGCACACGGCCACGCAGTGCCCGCAGCGGATACAGCGGTCGGCGGCCCCGTCGACCTCCTCGGGCACGGACCCGCCGTCCATGCGGATCAGATTCACGGGGCAGGCCCGGACGCAGAGCCCGTCGCGCACACATTTTTGTCCGTCGATGGTGATCATAAGAAATGTCTCCTGTTATTGTCCTTTCAAGGTCTCAACCATACCACCTGGCGGGGGCAAGACAAGAAGGCACGGCGCGGTGCCCCGGTTCCCTGTCGGAAACCGTCCCGGTATCGGTCGATTTCACGGTCCGGCCTCTGGACAAGTCTGCCGGAATGCTTACTTCTATAGTGCCAAAGATGGCCATAAGGGAAAGGCCCGTAAGGGATCGGCCCATGAGATATACAACGATAACCTAAACGGAGGATTCCACCCGTTAAACCACAGCAGATCATATATCAGCGAATCGAGTCGCGCCCCCGCAAAGCATAGTGTGCGCATGGACCCCCGAGGCAGAAAGCCAGGGACCGCCGGGTAATCCGGTCAGCGCACTTTTTTTGCACCTTTTTTCCGGGGACGACCTCGCCGGGCGGGCGTCTCCGACGGCTTAAGCCCTTATGGGAAAGTTTTTGATGATCTCCAACCCCAGAGTAATTTTAAAGGTTTCCCTCTGTCCGCCGAAAGCAAAAAAAAAGGACCTCCCGGCCGTAATGAGGCCGGGAGGTCCTTTTTTCGTCTGGATACGCCGGGCTAATCGGCCAGGGCGGTGCGGACGACTTCGACGAGGCGGCGGGTGTCGATGGGTTTGGTGAAGGTGTCGACCACGTCGTAGACCTTGGCGAGTTCGACGATGGCTTCAGGGTTGAAGGCTTCGCCGCCGGAGATGGCGATGAACTTGTGCGCGCTGTCGGCCTTGATCAGTTCGCCCATGACCTGGAGGCCGCCCTTCTTGGGCAGAAAGATGTCGATGATGGACAGGTCGATGGGGGTGTCGTGGCAGATGTGGATCGCTTCTTCGCCGTCAGCGGCCTCGATCACGTTAAAGCCTTCGGCCTCGAGAACCGACTTGAGCAGTTCCCGGATCATGGGGGCGTCGTCGACGACGAGGATGGTTTTCATCAAGGTGCTCCTTTACGTTTCAGAGAGGGGGGCCGCTGCCTTATCGCCTGTATCGGTCAGGTAGTCTAGCGCGGACCGGACATCCGATTCAAGGATTTTCAATTCTTTTTCGGCGGAGGCGACATCCTGTTGGCGGCAGAGGTATTCCATTTGTTCGGCGATGGCCCCGAGGCGTTGTGCACCGATGGTCCGGGCCGAGCTTTTGATGGAGTGGGCCATGCGCTTGGCGTTCTGCCAGTCGCGCTGGGCGAAGAAGTCGGCCAGCTCCTCGAGCTCGCCGGGCACGTCGCGCAGGAAGATTTCGTCCATGCGGCTTAGGAGCGACTGTTTGCCCCCGAGCATCTCCAGGGCGCTTTCGCGGTCGAACGGCTTGCCCGAGGGGACGGGCACGCGGTGTTCCTTCTCGGGTTCCGGGGCCTTGTGCGGTCGTTCGCCGGAGACCCTGGCGATGGTGTTGTAGAAGTCCCGCATCTTAATGGGCTTGGCGATGTAGTCGTCCATGCCCGCGTCCAGGAACCGTTCGCGGTCGCCCTTGAGCGCGTGGGCGGTCAGAGCCACGATGGGGATATTCGGGTTGAGCGCGCCGGAGTTGGGGTCGCGGATGGCCCGGGTGGCCGACACGCCGTCCATGATCGGCATTTGGACGTCCATGAGCACCAGGTCGAAGGGGGACTCGCGCAGGGCGTTGAGGGCCTCGATGCCGTTTTTCACGGCCAGGACCCGGTGGCCCTGTTCGCTGAGCAGGGTGGTGGCCAGCTCACGGTTGAGCGGGTTGTCGTCGGCCAGGAGCACGGTCATGGGCTCGGCTTCCGGGGGCGGGGTTTCAGCTTCGAGCCGTTCCCGTTCCTCGGCGGCCGGGTCGCCGACCTTGAGGTCGGTGGTGAAGGTGAAGGTGCTGCCCTTTCCTTCCTGGCTTTCCAGGGAGAGTTCGCCGCCCATGAGTCCGACCAGGAGCTGGCAGATGGCCAGCCCGAGGCCGGTGCCGCCGTATTTGCGGGTGATGGAGTCGTCGGCCTGGAGAAAGGACTGGAAGATGTCCCGCTGCTTGTGCTCCGGGATGCCCACGCCGGTGTCGGCCACGGAGAAGATCATGGTCACCGGGTCGCCGGGTTTGAGGCCGTGGGTGGATTCGGCGGGTCGCACGTGCACGGTCACCCCGCCGGTCTCGGTGAACTTGATGGCGTTGCCCACCAGATTGATGATGATCTGGCGCAGCCGCGAGGGGTCGCCCACCAGGGCCGGGGGCACGTCCTCGGCCACGCTGGCCCGCAGCTTGAGGCCCTTTTCCTCGGCCCCGATAAGGTGCAGGTCCATGGCCCCGCCGATGACCCGGCGCAGGTCGAAATCGATGGATTCCAGGGTCAGCCGCGAGGCCTCGATTTTGGAGAAGTCGAGGATGTCGTTGATGACGGACAAGAGCGAGTTGCCCGCCTCCATGACCCGGTGCAGGTAGCGGTCCTTGCGCTCCTGGTCATCGATGGACAGGGCCAGTTCGGACATGCCCAGAATGGCGTTGAGCGGAGTGCGGATTTCATGGCTCATGTTGGCCAGAAACGAGGATTTGGCCCGGGTGGCGGCGTCCGCCTTTTCCATGGCCGTGACCAGCCGCTGGGACTTGCTGGTCAGCTCCAGGTTGGCCTTTTCCAGTTCCTTGGTGCGTTGTTTGACGCGGTCCTCCAACTTGTCGCGGGCCTTTTTCAGGGCGTCCTCGGCCCGCTGCCTGGCGGTGATGTCGATGCCGAGCACCATGATCATGCGTTCGCCGTTGGAGTCGGTCATGGGGCTGCACTGCAGGTGGAAGGTGCGCCCCTGGTTGTCGGTCCAGTCCCATTCCACGGCCCGGTCAGTGTTCATGGCCTCCATGGGCGGGCACAGGGAGCAGGTGGTGCCCGAGCAGTTCAGGGCATCGCGGCAGTTGCGGTTCTTGGGGCTGCCGAAATACCGCCGGAAGTAGCGGTTGGCGTAGCGGATGGTCTGATCCGGGTAGAGGTGGTAGACGATGCCGGGCAGGGATTCCATGAAAAAGATCTGGCGCTGCTGTTCGCGGCGCAGGTCCTCGTCGGTGCGCCGCAGCTTGGTCAGGTCCAGGGTGTGCACGGCCAGCCGGTTGACCTCGCCCCAGGGGTTGGCCACGGGCACGATGGAGTGGACCAGGGAGCGGCCGCCGATCTCCTCTTCGAAACGCACGGCCCGCACGCTCTCGATGGCCTCCTTGATCTTGGCCCGGCGGGAGTCCGCCGCGTCGGCGGGCAGGAGCTCGTAGATGTTGGAGCGCTGCAGGCTCTGGCCCGGCTTGAGGTCGAACAGCTTGGCCGCGGCCTCGTTGGCGGCCAGCACGTATCCGCTCACGTCCATGACGAAGGCGGATTCCACCGAGGAGTCCATCAGCGCCCGGGAGGTCTCGTCCAAGGCCACGTAGGAGGTGGGTCGCGCGGGTTTTTTCTCGAAGGGCATGCTGTTCGTGGATTCGATAGGTTACTCTTGACCAAGTAGTAAGAAACCGGGCCGGTAAGGTCAACGGGAAAGCCCCTCGGACTATTATAAATGTGGCCTCCCGGCGGCTTGCCATTTCCGCCCGTTGCCGTATCGTGGGGCCGGTTCAAGGGAGGACGCATGGACCATCAGGGCACGATCATACGACCGCCGAGCGAGGCCGGGTCCGTTCTGCTTCAGGTCACCCTGGGGTGTTCGCACGGCCGGTGCGCCTTTTGCGGCGCGTACCTGGACAAGCGGTTCGCCATCAAGCCGCGCGAGACCGTGCTGGCGGACATCCTCTACGCGGCCCGCCACCTGCGCGACCTGCGGCGGGTGTTCCTGTGCGACGGGGACGCCATGATCCTGCCCCAGGCCAGGCTGACCGATATCCTGTCCCTCATCCGCGAACATCTGCCCTGGGTCACCAGGGTGGGCACCTACGCCAACGCCAAGAGCCTGAAGCGCAAGTCCGACGCGGAACTGGCCGAGCTGCGCGAGCTGGGGCTGGGCATCGTCTACATGGGCCTGGAGTCCGGCGACGACATGGTGCTCAAGGAGATGGACAAGAACGGCGACGCGGACGGCATCGTGGAGCAGGGGCGGCGCGCCAAGGCGGCCGGGTTCAAGCTCAACGTCACGGTCGTCAACGGGCTGGGCGGGGTGAAGCGGTCCATGGAGCACGCGCAGGCCACGGCCCGCGCCCTGACCCGCATGGACCCGGACCAGGTGGGGGCGCTCAGCCTGATGCTCGTGCCCGGCACCCCGCTCTTCGAGCGCGCCCGGCGCGGTGAATTCGACATACCCGACGCGTCGGGCATTCTTCGGGAGCTGCGCGAAATGCTGGCAGGGACCACCTTGACGCGCGGCCTGTTCCTGGCCGACCACGCCTCCAACTACCTGCCGCTCAAGGTCCGCCTGCCTTCGGGCAAACAGGCGGCCCTGGACCGCATCGACCAGGCCCTGGCGGGCGCGGCCCCGCTCCGGGACGAGTCGGTCCGGCGGCTCTGACCTTCCTGACAATCAGCGGATGAAAACCCCGTCCTTGACGATGTGCGCGGGGTCTTGCAGCGCGTCCGGGGTGGGCGCGCCGCGCACGGCCAGCAGGTCGGCGGCCATGCCCGGCGCGATGCGCCCCCGGTCCGTGAATCCGCAGACCCCGGCCGCCGTGGCCGTGGCCGCTTCGAGCACGGCCAGCCCGTCCAGTCCGGCCTCGGCCAGCAGGCGCATCTCGCGCACCTGCATGGACGCGTCCGTGCGCCGGTAGGGAAAGTCGTTGCCCAGGGCTATCCGCCCGCCCAGGGCGTGGAAGGCGCGCACCGGCGCGAACAGGGACGGCCCGTTCCACGGGGTGCGGGTGAACACGTCCAGGGTCGGGGTCATGACGATCCCGTCGCGGGCCATGCGTTCGAGCTGTTGCCGGTAATAGGGCACGGGCGCGCCGTCAGGGCCGAGCACGGGGCGGATTCGGCCCCGGTCGCGCCAGCGGTGCGGGACGTGCTCGATGCAGTCCGCCCCGGCGTCCAGCGCGGGCTCGAGGCCGGAAAGGTCCTCCACGTGGCAACGCACGGCCAGCCCGAGCCGGTGGGCCGCGTCGCAGATCGCCCTGGCTGTGGCCGGTTCGAACAGGGGGTACGCTTTCGGCAGGGTGCCGGGTTCGAAAGCGATCTTGATGCGTGTCGCGCCCAGGTCGGCCAGCCGTTTGACCGCGTCCGTCCCCTGCTCCGGTGAGGCGGCCTCCAGGGCGTGCTCCGGGCTGTGCACGGGCAGTGGGTAGCCGCCGGGCGGGCAGAGCATGGGCCCGCAGGCCGAGGCCGTGGCCGTTCGGCCCGGAGGCGAGGCGAGGAGCGCGGGCAGAAATTCGAGGGGCGAGGCCGCGTCGCCGATGGAGGTCACGCCGTGTTCAAGCCAGCGTTCGCGCCGCTCGCCGACGGTGTGCAGGTTGTGGCAGTGGGCGTTGATCACGCCCGGCAGGATGGAGCCGTTTTCCTGGGTGATGACCGGGCGGTCGGACACCAAGTGGGCCGGTACCACGTCCTCGATGCGGCCCGAACGGACGAGCACGGCATGGCCGGGCAGAGGCGCTCCCCGGCCGGGATGGACGGTGCCCGCCAGGGCGAAGGTCCCACTGGGCGGAGCGGCGTGGGCTAAGGGCGCGAGCAGGCTCGTTCCGGCCAGCAGGGTCAGGAACGCGCGCCGGGACAGGGCCATGGGCCGGGGCTATTCCGCGCCGGGCTTGGAGGAGAAGAAGGCGTCGGCCCAGGTGAAGGCGTGCTGGTAGCTGACGGCCACGGTGCCGGGCAGCAGGTTCAGGGCCGCCGCGCGCTCGCCGACCTCGTCCCAGTCCGAGGCCTCGATGGCCTTGGCCAAGTCCAGCCACGGGGTGAACCGGGTCTTCTTGCCGCACAGGGTGGCCTTGACCTCGTCGTCCACGGGCAGGTGGTTGGTGATCTCCTTCATGTCCGTGTCGAGCATGGCGTCCAGCAGGGAGAACAGGCCGACGATGAACAGGGTGTCCGAGTCCTCCTCGTACCCGCTGCCCAGGGCGGCGGTCTCGAAGAGCTTGGCTCGGTGGGCCGAGATGTAGGCCAGCTCAAGGGTCTTCTCCGACGGGGTCAGGTCGGTCAGGATGATCAGCCGGAGCCAGTTGCGGATGGGCTTCCACCCGGTCAGGACCACGGCCTGTTTGATGGAGGTCACCTTGGTGGCGAAGCTGAAGTTGGCGGAGTTGAGGAAGTTGAGCAGTCGGTAGCTGATGGCCACGTCCGCCTCGATGGCCGGGGCCAGGGCGTCGAAGTTGGGCTCATCCTTCTCGATGATCTCGAAGAGCTTGAGCCGGGTGGCCTTGGCCGAGCTGATCTTGCGACCGGATTCGATCTGAGGGCGCTTGAAAAAATATCCGTGGAACAGGGAGAAGCCCGCGTTCCGGGCCCGCTCCAGGTCTTCGGCGTTCTCCACCCGCTTGGCCACGAGCCGGGGTGCGCCGAACCGCTTTGCGCGGGTGACGATGGCCTCGAGATCGGCCTGGTCCTTGCCCTCCACGTCGATGAGCAGGGTGTCGGCCAGTTCCCCCAGCCGCTCGCAGCCGGGCTTGCCCTCGAAATTGTTCAGGGCCAGCTCGTAGCCGTCGAGCATCAGGTCGCCCAGGGCCACGAACAGGGCCTCGTCCGGGTCCTCGAGCTCCTCCAGGATGATGACCGTGTTGTCCCACGGGATGGCGTGGGGGATGCCCCGGACCACGGCTTCGGGCGTGAAGTGGATCAGGAACCGGGTCTTGCCGGTTCGCGGGGTGTCGCACAGCGGGAGGCTGGACACGAGGCTCATGGTCGCCTCGGAATTGTCGGTGAATACGGCGTGGTCGGCGTCTTCGCTGTCGCGGAAGAGCATCATGTAGCCCCAGGTCTCGTGCTGGGTATCGAATATGGGCTGACGGGCCACGAAGACGGATTCATAGGTCTTCTCGTCGGTCATCTGTGTCCCCTTTGGCAGGCAATCGGATCGTTCATGCGGTTCACAGGGAAACGGCACGGTACCAAGGATAGGGCGTGGAGGGACATTCGTCAACAACTCCGCACAAAAAGCGGTCGAAAACCGGAGCTCGGACGGGGGAATTCCGCTTTCCTCTTGGGCCGGACTGTATTATGGGAACCCAGGTATTGGACAGACAGCAACCACCAGGAGAGAGGTGACGCAATGCATATCGGAAAGGCCATCCGTCTGGAGAGGATTTTCAACCGCAACACCATGCGGACCATCATCGTGCCCATGGACCATGGCGTGACCGTGGGCCCCATCGCCGGGCTCGAAAAGATGCGCGACACGGTCACCAACCTGGTGGCGGGCGGGGCCAACGCGGGCCTGGTCCACAAGGGCCAGGTCAAGCTCGGCCACCGCATGCAGGGCCGCGACTTCGGCTGCATCGTCCACCTGTCGGCGGGTACCTGCCTGTCGCCGTTTCCCAACGTGAAGCGGCTGGTGACCACCGTGGAGGAGGCCATCCGGATCGGCGCGGACGCGGTCAGCGTGCACGTCAACCTGGGCGACGAGACCGAAGGGCAGATGCTCATGGACCTGGGACGGGTGGCCGCGTCCGCCTCGGAGTGGGGCATGCCCCTGCTGGCCATGGTCTACGCGCGCGGCCCAAAGGTCCCGGACGAGTATGCCCCGGACGTTGTTGCCCACTGCGCCCGCGTGGGCGCGGAGCTCGGCGCGGACGTGGTCAAGGTCAACTATCCCGGCAGCGCCGAGAGCTTCGCCCATGTGGTCGAGTGCGCGGGCGTGCCCGTGGTCATCGCGGGCGGGGCCAAGATGGACTCCACCCGCGACTTCCTGGACATGGTCCGCACCTCCCTGGACGCGGGCGGTTCCGGCCTGTCCGTGGGCCGCAACGTGTTCCAGCACCGCGACACCACCCGGCTGGTCGAGGTCCTCAACCGGATCGTCCACGAAGACGCCCCGGTGGACGAGGCCATCAAGGGGTACGAGGACATCCTCTAGCCCGGCCGCGCTCACCATCAATGCAATCAAAGCCCCTGGCGCCATTCCCGGCGTCAGGGGCTCTTTCGTTCCGGGCAAAGTCGGCAGGCCTGGTCGCTCCGGTTCGGCGCGGGCCGGTCCGGCGGCGCGTTGCCGGGCGCGTCCGCGTCACGGTCCGGCCCCAGGGCCGTGGATATGGCAAAGCCCGCCTCGCGGAGTTCGGCGGCCGTGGGCAGCTCCTCCTTCTTTTCGGCTTTTATGATGACGGCAAGGCGCATAATTCCCCCTGGATGCCCGGCCGCCCAGGAGGGCGGCAAAGCGGGCAATCGATAAATATAGAAACAACGATGCGACAGTAGGGATTGAGCCATAAAATGTCTAGTAAAAACTGACAAATTTTGCATCTAATGTCCTATTTTACTTTGAAAAATTAGTAAAATACAATTTAAGGTTTTGCTGTAGAAAACATTTTATAGAGCAGTCCGAGGAGTGTTGCATCGGCTCTGTCTGCAGGAAAGGCATAGTTGTGTAGTTCATAATGTAAAAGGCCGCGTCATGCATGGAATCACCATGCATGACGCGGCCTTTTGCAGAGCGTGTACGCCGCCTATTGGTCCTGGCTCTTGAACACGTAGAGCGGAAGCCTCGCTCGGGTCTCCCAGCCGCCGTCGGTCTTCACGGCCACGGCCAGGACGTGCTTGCCCTCGCCTTCCACCTTGAGGCCGGGCAGCTGGAAGTTCATCTTGTGCAGCATGGTTCCGGTGGGGGCGATCTCCTGCATGCCCAGGGTGATCTCCTTGCCCTCGGGCGAGACCAGGGCCAGGGAGATGGTGAACGGGCTATTGCCCGCGTTCTCCAGGTCCCACAGGCTGGCGAAGTATATGGGCGGCAGGGTGGTCGGGAAGTCCGGGACCACGGCGTGTTCGATGGTCCGGATGAACGAGGTCGAGCTTGAATCCTTGTCGATGATAAGGTCCGAGCAGATAAGGGAATAAACGAGTTCGGGCATGGTGCCTCCGTGTCAGTTTTGGTGAAGGGCGCCGCCCA
Source organism: Pseudodesulfovibrio sp. lm2024 (assembly GCF_051175575.1). Taxonomy (NCBI): domain Bacteria; kingdom Pseudomonadati; phylum Thermodesulfobacteriota; class Desulfovibrionia; order Desulfovibrionales; family Desulfovibrionaceae; genus Pseudodesulfovibrio; species Pseudodesulfovibrio sp. lm2024. The sequence goes on along the minus strand of NZ_CP195092.1, from coordinate 3,973,169 downwards.
GGGAGCGGCGAAGGGGCTCGGGCAGGGTGTGCGCCAGGTCCGGGTCGATGCCGGTCAGGAGCAGGGCGGCCGCAGCCTTCTGTCCGTCGCTGCCGGTGGCCAGGGCCGCGCGCAGGGCGGGCTCGGCCTGCGCGCCCATGCGCACCAGGGTGTACAGGGCCATCTGTCCCATGGGCGTGCCGGGCCGGGCCAGCAGCTTGACCAGGGCCGGGGCCGCTGCCGCGCCCAGCCGGGCGAACGGCCGGTTGGCATCCTCGCTGCCGAGCAGGGTCATTTGTCTAAAAACGAGCGCCGGGGCTGGCCCGACGAGGTCCAGGCTCTCGGCCAGGACGTGGACCAGGCGTATGTCCCGGGTCGTGAGCGCCCGGATCAGGGCCGGAACCGCGGGCATGGCCTCGGCGCCCAGGGCCCCGAGCAGCCAGGCGGCCTTGGCCTGGACCGGGGGATCGTCGCGGTCCAGCATGGCGGCCAGGGCCGGGACCGCGTCCCGTCCCATGCGGCTCAGGCACAAGGAGGCGGCCACGCGGACATTCTCATTCGGACTGGCCAGCAGCCGGGCCACGTCCGGGGCGGCCAGATCGCCGAGCCGGGCCAGGGTCAGGGCGGCCAGGAAGCGGACCGAGGGGACCGGGTCGCCCAATGCCTCGAGCAGACCGTCCAGGGCCAGTGCGGGGGCGGGTTGCAGGTTCAGCCCGTACACCGCGCCGCGCCGCACCTCGGCATCCGGGGCGTGCAACCCCTGGATCAGGCCGGGCAGGGCCGCCTGACCGTCTCGGCGCAGGGCGGACAACCCTGCGGCCCGTTCGCCTTCGTCCCGGCTGCCCAGCTGGCCCGCGATGCGCAGCCCGTCCGGTTCCGAGGCCGAGGCGGCCGGTGCCGGGACAAGGGCCAGGGTGAACAGCACTGCCGGGACGAGCCTCCGGGCCGAGAGAATGTGTCGAAAGTCCAACATCGGGCCTCCTTATTTTGAAAAGTGGCTATTTCCGGGTCATGTCGCTCCAGGCCCAGACCACGTTGCCGCCGATGGCCCCGTTGATGTCGCCGCCGAAGTCCCGGCCCAGCCGGAAGGTGGCGGGCGGGTGCTCGCGGCTGTTGTCCGAGTAGTAGATCAGCTCCAGGTCGTCGTCCAGCCGCCGGGTGCTGACCCGCCGGATGTGCGCGGCCCCGTCTTCCCCCGGTTCGCGGACGAGCATGATCTTGCCCGCCGGGCAGGGGTCGCGGTCGTCGCGGTCCACCAGGACGATGTCCCCGGGGTGCAGGGTGGGGGTCATGGACAGTTCGCCCAGGCCCACCTCCACGGCCACCAGGTTGGACCGGAAGCGGATGGACTCCTGATGCCGCCAGACCAGGACCCAGCCGTCCACGCTGCCCTCCGGGACCAGTCCGGCCGAGGCGGCCACGGCCGGGGCGGCCAGGGGCACGGCCAGGTAGTCGTCGGCCCTGGGCTCTGGCGCGCCCGCCCCGGTCCGGGCCCGGTCGGGCGGCCGGAAGCAGACCTCGCGGGCGGCGTCGGCCGGTTCGTCGCAAAAGGACAGGGTCACGCCCACGCGGTCCAGGATGTGCCCCAGGGAATCGCTGTTCAGGCCGCGCTCCCGCTTGAGGAAGCGGTTGAGCTGCGACGGGTCGACCCCGAGTTCGTCGGCCATCCGTTTGTTGTTGGGGTACCGTTTGCCCGGCCCGATCCGGTTGAGGAGCGCCTGGCGCACGTCATCGGTAAATCCCATTTCTTCCCCTTTTCTCTGTAATGGTTGTGCATCCTTATACATGAAAATTGGCAAATGTCTAAAGAGAAATGAGGAAAATGGTTGACTAGCAAATAGCCAATTGACTATACACGGCTGTAAAGTCATTGTCATAATGCAAATATGGAGGCATAACTGATGAGAAAGGTAGATATTATGCGATTGGAGAAAAGCGAGGAAGGGACCTTCGGCGTGCTCCGTCTGGACGGCCGGGTCCAGTGCGTCACTCTGGAGCCGCCCGAACGGGGCAACCGGGTGGGGGTGTCCTGTATCCCGGCCGGGACCTACACCTGCCGGAGGGTGGATTCGCCCACCTTCGGCCCGACCTTCGAGGTGGCCGACGTGCCCGGCCGCACCGCCATCCTGTTCCACCAGGGCAACGTGGCCCGTGACACGCACGGCTGTATCCTGCTCGGCAGCCGGTTCGGCAGGCTCGGCACCGAGCGCGGCGTGCTCGATTCCCGCGCGGCCTTTGCGGAGTTCCTGGACCGCTGCGCCGACGAGCGGGTCTTCCAATTCACTATCGAAGAGTAGAAGGCGGTGGCGGTATGTCGGAGATCTGTCTGAAAGGGGCGAAGGATATCTGCGAGGCGGTGGGGGAGAACCCGCGCAACATCACGGAACTTGTCCGGGACAAGGGACTGCCCGCCTGGAAGCGGGACGACAAGGGGTCGTGGCGCGCCCTGCCCGAGGATCTGCAACGGTGGATCCGCGAGCAGCGCGACCGGCACATCAGCAACTACGTGTTCAGGGAGCGCACGGAGGCGTCGCCGGATTGATTCCGGCCCGATCCTAGGCAGGATTCGCGGGCATGGCCGGAACGCTGCGCATGAGCGGCAGCCGTAGGGAGTTCCCGCCGTTCACGCCCTGGGCGCTCGGGTCGCCGTCGCGCGGGGGCACGGACAGGCGCAACCCGTCCTTTGGTTCCGCAAGGTAGAGCGCCTCGGCCTGGGCCAGCCCGTTCTCCAGCCGGTCGAGACGGGCCTGGAGCGGATTGGGCGCATGGGCCACATAGGTGTGAACCGGTGCGGACCTGCGCGGCGCGACGATTCGGACCGGTTCGCCGACAGCGGGCTCGGCGGAAGCCTTGGCGGCAACCGTCCGGACCCTGACGGCCCGCCGCACGGGGGCGGCCTTCCTTGCCGTGTTCACGGGAGCGGCCGCCTCCACCGGCTGCGTCGCACGCCGCGTTTCGGGCACGGCAACGGGCTTGGCAACGGGCCCGAGTACGTCCCCGGCGTCGGCCACGGACACCATCGGGCGCGGCGAATCGGCCATGCGAGGGCCGGACACGGCCGCGCTCAGGGCCCCTGCGAAAGCGGCCGGTTCGGGCTCGTCCCCGTCGTCCAGGAGCCAGTCGAACTTGGCCATGAAGACCTCGTCCGGGGTGCGGTCGTGGGCCCCGTATTCGTAGGAGTACTCGGCCACGGTGTAGGCCGCTCCGGCCAGTTGGGCGGCGGGCGGCCCGATCACGCCGAACACGCCCAGGGCCGCGTTGATGGCCAGGCAGCCGGGCAGGACGGTTAGCGCTCCCAGGAGCAGGATATGGCCGAGTTTCGCTCTGTGCATGCCCCATACATTGCACGGCCCGTTCCCAACCGCGCCAAGGCGTGGGAAATCAACCCGTTGCGCCGGGCGCTGTGGCGAGCCGCGCGGCCGCCGTCAAAAAAAGGTCGCTCAGGGCAGGGTGTTGAAGGAGCGGACCGTGTGCAGGAGTATGCCGTCCGGCCGGGCCAGGTCGCGGAGGCCCGCGCCCGGTTCCAGGGTGGAGACCACGGTCCGGCCGATGATTCGCCGTCCCTCGGCCCCGCCGCGCCTGGTCTTGAGCCCCCAGATGGTCTGCAGGACCACGGGCTCGCCGTCCTTGGAACCGATGTAGAGCATGATGTGCCCGGGCTTGCGCACCAGGGTCAGGAAGGGCACGCCCTTATCGAGCAGCCGCGCCTTCTTGGCTGCGTCGCTCTCCCCGTCCAGGGGCTCCACCCAGCCGAGCCTGGCCTGCTGGCTCGAATTGCGCGGCAGGAACACGCCGAACCCGGCCATCAGGTCCATGACTGTGGCCGAGCAGTCGCGGTCCGTGTACAGCCCGCCCCAGCCGTAGGGCTCGCCGAGCATGCGGTTCGCCAGCATGGCGAAGTTGTCCGGCGTGGGCGCAAGCGGCGCAGGGAGCGCGTCGCCGGACGCGACACGGGCGTAGCGGACCACGGCCCGGCCCATGACGTCCCTGGCCGGAACCATGACCGTGAGGTCGCCGTCATCGGCGTATTTCGTGTTTTCGGCCACGGGCAGCAGGGTGCCGATGAACCCCTTGAAGCGGAACTCGCCGTCCGTGTCCGTCAGGGAGACGCCCTCCCGGACAACGGCCGCGTACCGGCCCGACCGGAACGTTTGCGCGAACGCGTCGTCCACCCAGGCGATGTCTGCGCGGCGCACCCAGCCGTAGGCGAAGCGCGACTCCACCAGGACCCAGGCGCGGTCCGCGCTCTCGTGGCTGGCGTAGAGCGGCGTCCCGGCCAGGACCAGGGAGTTCTGCAGGTAGTCGAAAGGGAACCCCTCGCCCGCCTGGCCCGGGTCGGCGAAGGCGGGTTTTTCCGTGGGCAGCACCCGCATGGCGGTATTGGCCACGGCGATGGCCCGCCGGTTCAGGCTGGGATACTCGGCCACCCGTGACGCCTCGGCCATGGCGGCGAGCCAGCCCGGCTCGCGCGGCTGCAGGTTTTCGCCGTATACCGGCTTGTCCGCAAAGGCGGTCAGCCCCCAGAAGACCTTGTCCGCCGGGTATTCCGGCCGGGTCCGATCCCAGGGGTCGAAGTGGCGGGCAAGGAAGTCCGACCACGCCATCCCCTGGACCTCCGGGCCCATGAGCGGCGCATCCCCGGGCAACCCGTGGTACGCTCCGGCGTCCTGGGCGGGCAGCACAAGCGGCTGGTCCGCCCCCCGCACCGCGCACCCCGCGCCGGTCAGGAGCAGGGCCGCGAGCAGGAGCGGGAACAGAAACGCGGGCAGGCCGGGGCGACGCATGGGCTAGCCTTTCTTGAGGAATTTCTTGCCCAGGTCGAACCCCCTGCCGACCTTTTCGCCCACGGTGTGGTAGCTGCGGGTGCCGGGGGAGAAGATCAGGGGCAGGACCTTTTCCGGGTCCGGGTACTTGCCGTCGGCCAGCTTGTCCTCGTCGCACTTCACGTCCTTGATCTCGCCCACGAACATGACGTGCGCGTTGAGGTCCACGGTCTCCTTGAGCTCGCATTCGATGACCAGCGGAAATTCCTCGATGTACGGGGCGTCCACGAATTCGGCCTTGACAGGGGTCAGGCCCGTGATCGCGAATTTGTCCATCTTGTCGCCCGAGGCCATGCCCAGGAAGTCCGCCTCGGCGGCCAGCGGGGCCGAGCTCACGGACACGGTGAACGCCTTGTGCCTGAGGATGCCCTTGTAGGTGTGGCGCGACGGGCGCACGGACACGGTCAGGCAGGCCGGGTCCGAACCGCAGATGCCGCCCCAGGCCGCGATCATGGCGTTGGGCTTGCCCGCCTCGTCGTAAGAACCCACCGCCCAGACAGGAGTGGGCTGCGCCAGGGTATTGGGACCGAGGGATTTCTTCATGAGGTTCGCTCCTTGTATGCATGGGGCCTGCCGTTCCGGGCGGGCCGGGGTGAATGGAAACGTCAGCGCCCGAATCCGGACAGGCCGGGGTCGGTGCGTTCGGCGATGCGCTTAGCCAGGGCCGCGCATCGGCCGCAGGCTCGGCACGCCTTGTCGCACGCCGTGACCTGCTCGAAAAAATCGGCGGGCAGCCCATGGTTGGGGATGTACACCCGCTCGGCCAAATCGCCCATGGCGTCCATCAGGTCCAGCAGATTGCCTTCGTACGTCCCCTCCGCATACGCGGCCACCGCGCGCATGAGAAAATCCGCACCCCGGTTGCGCCCGCAGACTTTGAGTCCGTGGACCACACCCGTGTAGCGGTCCGCGTCCTCGGGCCGGATGAACGGCGAGGCGAGCATCAGTCCCGGCTCGTCAAGCATGCGCCGTACGCACCCGAACTCCCGGTTCATGGCAAAGGTCCGGTCCCCGCACAGTCCCTCCACCACCAGCGCGATGTGCGCGTCGTGGGCGGGCTTGTACGGGCATTGGTACAGGCACCCTTCGTTTGCCAGCAGGAACAGGCGCACATCCGCATGCCGGGCGCGCAGCCCATGGACCAGCCCGCTCAGCCCTTCCGGGTCGCGATTCAATGCCCGGTCCGCCACCAGCCTGGACGGCGGCCGGAACGCGGTCCCCGCGATCATGTCCAGCAGGGCGAAGACCCTGGCCGGCGAATCCGGCATGGCGTTGACGCTCGGCACCGCCTCCAGCCGTTCGCACACCCCGGGCCGGGCGTCGGACAAAGCCTGCAACCAATACGCGTCCGCGAACACCACTCCGGTCAACCCGGCCTCGTCCGCGAGCCGCTCCAGCAGATCGGCGGTCGCGTCCAGGCTTCCCGCGTAGAAATACCGCTCCGGCTGGTGCAGCCGCCCGTTCATCAGCAGGAACCGGTTCACGCCCTCCAGCCGGTTCAGGCCGCGCACGACCTTCCCGACATCCGTCTCGGCCAGCCGTTGCCGGGCGTCCGGCACGCGCGGGTCGGACAGCGAGAAGTGGACCGACGCGAGCCGGTCGGACCGATCGCGCAAAAAAGCCGTATAATCGGCGTGGGGCAAAAAAGGTACGTCCAGCAGCATACCCTGTTCTCACCCCCCGAGCGGTTCGCGTCAAGCGTCCTGTCGCAAAGCCCGGTCCAGGTCCGCCTTCAAATCCTCCACGTCCTCGATGCCCACGGAATAGCGGATCAGGCTCTCGGGGATGCCCATGGCCGCGCGTTCCTCCCTGGTGCACTCTACATGGCTCGTGGTCGCGGGCGGCCCGGCGATGGTCTCCACCGCGCCCAGGTTGGCCGCGCGCCGCGCCAGCTTCAGCCCGGACAGCACCCGGCAGGCGTCCGCATACGTCCCGCCCTTGGCCACAAAGCTCAACATCCCGCCGAACCCGCGCATCTGCCTGCGCGCGATCTCGTGGCCCGGATGGGACGCAAGCCCCGGATAAAACACCTTCTCCACTCCCGGATGCCCCTCCAGGAACCGGGCGATCTCCAGGGCGTTGGCGTTCTGCCGCTCGATGCGCAGGTGCAGCGTCTTCATGCCGCGCAGCAGCAGGTACGCGCTCATGGGCTCCAGCACGTTGCCCACGATCTCGCGGTACGAATAGATGGTCTTGATCAGCCCGGCGCCGCCCACGGCCACGCCGCCCAAGGCGTCCGCGTGCCCGCCCAGATACTTGGTCGCGCTGTGCAGCACCAGGTCCGCGCCCAGGGCCAGCGGATTCTGGTTCACCGGCGTGGCAAAGGTGTTGTCCGCCATGACCACGGCCCCCACCGCCTTGCCCGCCCTGGCCAGCCGTTCGATGTCCAGCACCTTGATGGTCGGGTTGGTCGGGGTCTCCAGGTACAGCACCGTGCACCCCTTGGCCACCTCGGCCTCGATGGCCGCGTGGTCCGCGGTGTCGCACAGGGTCACGTCCACGTTGATTCGGGGCAGGAATTCCGAGAACATCCGGTTCGTGCCGCCATAGGTGTCCTTGACCGAGACCACCCTGTCGCCCGGCTTCAGCAGTGCGAACAGCGCGTTGGAAATGATGCCCATGCCGGACGAGGCGCTTGTGGCCGCCTCGCCGCCCTCCAGCAGCCGGACCTTCTCCTCGAACACCTCCACCGTGGGGTTGGTGTTGCGCGTGTAAATGTGCCCCGGCCGGTTGCCCAAAGCCACGTCCAGCCATTCGTCCATGTCATCAAAGCCGAACGACACGCTGTGCACCACCGGCACCTGCGTGGCGTTGCCCTCGAACAACTTGTCCTCGCCGCCCCAGACCGCCTCGGTCCCCATGGCGTGTTTTCTTTCCCGGCTCATAGGCCCTCCCGGATGTATTCCATAATGATCGCGGAGAAATACCAAAGTAGAGCACGGGAAACAAGCGCGGGAGGGCGGGGATGGAAGATGCCTCCGGCGGCTGGGGCGCTGCCCCAGACCCCGCCAGGGGGAACCCTTTGAAAAGGGTTCCCCCTGGCCCCCCTCCCAAACGTTTTATGTCGCCTGCGGCGAAGGTGCGAGCGCGGTGTGACGAGGTGCTTAACAGGAGGACGGAAGTAGCTCGGCCCGGTGGTGTCCCGAAGAGTTCGCGCCGGAAGGCCATGGTGTATGGAGGGCCGTCCGGCGCGAACCCTTCGGGACGGTTGCCAACGCCGCAGGCTAGCGTGGTCGGAACTCGTGAAATGGGTTTCGCGGCGTTTTGTGACTACGGGAGAAGCGGGGGGGGCTTTTGTGGCCATGCCTTCTTTAAATACAACCCCGCGATTTCGGGCACGGCGGAAGGCGTTCCTTGCCAGCCTTTCGCGCCCGCACGCCCCTGAGCGAAGCGAACATGGGATTCTTAAGGCCCTCGGCCTTAAGCGGGGCCGCGTCGGGTCTTAGGCCGAGCTTGCTCGGTCTTAGAGCCGTCGACAGCAGCGATAGGACAGCGCCCTGGTCTCTCCGAAGGAGACCGCCGGTAGGCCCGCCGGAGGCATCCCCCTACAAGTATTGCCCCACCCAGGCCGCGATGTCTCGGGCGTTCATGGCCCCGGACTGGCGGGCGGCTTCCTGTCCGTTTTTGAACAGGATGAGGGTGGGCACGGCCTGGATGCCGTAGCGTCCGGCGATGGCCTGTTCGGCCGAGGTGTCTATTTTGGCCAGCCGGACCTGGGGGAACAGGGTTTTGGCGGCGTCGGCGAACTGGGGGCCCATCATCAGGCAGGGGCCGCAGGTGGGCGAGTAGAAGTCCACCAGGGTGGGCACCTGGGATTTGGCGATGTGGCGGTCGAAGGTCGAGCCCACGAGTTCGAGGGGATGGTCGTCAAAGACCTTGTCGCGGCATTTGCCGCAGGTGGCTTCGGCCTCACGGCCGGTCTGGACGCGGTTGATGGCCCCGCAGTGCGGGCAGACGATGAGTCGATTGTCGGTGGTCATGGTGTTCCTCCGTTGGTGTCGTACGGAAGAAAAATAAGCATGAAACCGCGCGGGGCAAGGGCGGGAATCAGGCCAGGAGCAGGAACGAGGCCGTGGCCCGGGCCACTTCGCGGTCGTCGGACGAAGCGGTGGCCTCGACGAACAGGACGCGGCCGCCGCGTTTGATGACGCGGGCCTCGCAGGTCAGGCCCGAGCCGGGTCTGACTGCGCGCAGGTAGCTGACGGACAGGTCCACGGTGGTGGTGCGCTGGCCGGGTTCATTGCCACCGAGCACGGCGTGGGCCATGGTCTCGTCGAGCAGGGTGGCCAGCACGCCGCCCGCGACCATGCCCGCGCCCTGGGTCAGTTCCGGGCGAAAGGGCAAGCGCAGCACGGCTCGGTCCGGTTCGATGGCGTCGACAACAATGCCGAGGAAGGTGAAGAGGTTGTTCACGGTCTGGCCCGGCTGGCGGACCGCATCGAGGTAGGATTGGGGCATTGGGCTAATCACTCCGGCCGGTTGTCAGCCGCGCCTCCATGTCCCGGCGCAGCCTGGTGAGCAATTCCACGGTGCCGTCCATGTCGTCGGGAAAGGCGCCGGGCTCCAGTTCGAGGGTAATGTATCCGCCGTAGCCCCGTTTGCCAAGGCGGGCCAGGAAATCGTCCAGAGGCAACGCGCCCTTGCCCGGCGCGAGGTGCTCGGTATAGCCCACGGCGTCGGAGAAATGGACGTTGTAGAGCAGACCGAGCGGCACTTTATCTATGGCATCCAGCACGTTGCGGCCGGACACGCCCATGTGGCAGACGTCGAAGGTCAAGCCCACGTTCTTGTCCCGGCACTGGGCCATGAGCTTGTCCAGCGGGTCGCGGCCGAACGGCGAGGACTCGGCCCACGGCATGTTTTCCAGCGAGAAGCGGATGCGCCCCTTGGCGTCCAGGAGCAACGGCAGGTCCACGGCCTTTTCGAACCAGCGGTTCTGGATCATGTTGGCCAGCCGCGAGCCGGGCGGATGCATGACGATGTGGTCCGCCTCGGGCAGGGAGTTGGCCAGGGCCGTGGTCGCGCGCCAGGAATTGAGATGTCCGCCCCAGGCCGCCCAGTCTCGGAACGGCGCGTGCAGGCTGCGGATGGGCAGGATGTCGCTGACGGCCGTCAGCCCGGCCTGCGGGTCGAGCTTGGGCGAGTTCATGATCAGCTCCATGCCAGCGAACCCGGCCTCCCGGCCGATGCGCGCCACAAGCTTGAGCGGCAGGTGGAACAAACATCCCGCCGACAGCAGAATCTGGGGGCCGCCCGGGCCGACTGCGTCTTCTCCCATGCCTGCACCATACGACAACTCCAGGTCCAGGCAATGAAATATCGGGGAAGGGCGAAATCCGGCGGGTAAACGGCGGCAAATAGCGTCCGGCGTCCGTTCGCCGCGAGAATGCAGCCTGCCGCGACCCGCCTCGCCGCCCCGGTCCATTACGATTTGTCCGAGCCGAGTGCGGAAGCGGCAACAAAAAAGCCGCTGAACAAATCGGCGGCTTTCATCAGTCTTAAATTATGATGGAAATGACTTATCGTAGCTTATCGATATTTACTTTGTCGGCGACTTTTCGATGAGGTCGACCAGGACCAGCGCCCAGGCCATGTCGCGTTTGTTGTCCTCGGTCATGGCGTCCAGGAGCCATTCCTTGAGCGGCTTGATGGACGCCTTGAGCCGGGCCGGGCCCAGGTCCTCCACCCGGTAGGCCGCGTCCAGGGCGTCCAGGCACAACGCGTCGAACATCTGGTCGGACCCGTCCGCGTGCCGGGCCGCGCGCAACGACGCATGGTAGGCCGCGATCTCCCGGACCTTCAACAGCCCGAAAACCACCGCCTCCAGCTGCGTGTAGTCCCGGCCCCATATCTCCGCACCCCGGATCTCCGGCCGCTCCAATGCCCGGCCGCGCTCCTCGCGCCGGTCCAGCGTGCGCCGGAATTCCTCCAAGGCCACCACGTTTCCCATATCCGCTCCTTTTTCCAAACGCTGTCCCTTCTCTTTTCGGCCCTTCTTCATATTTCTTAAGGTACTTGTTGACCCTTGGCGAGGAAGGGAATGCCTCCGGCGGCTGGTGCGCTGCCCCAGACCCCGCCAGGGAACCTTTTGGAAAAAGGTTCCCTGGACCCTCCCAAACTTTTTGTGTGCCTTCGGCAGGTGTGCGGACGCGGGAAGGCGGCATGTTGCGCGGGAAGGGTGGGAGTAGCTTGGCTGGGCGGTGTCCCGAAGCGTTCGCGCCGGACGTCCACGGGCCTCGGAGGGCCGCCCGGCGCAAACGCTTCGGGACGGTTGCCAACGCCGCAGGCGGGCGTGGGCGACGCTCGGGGAATGGGTTTTGCGGCGTTTTGCGACTGCGGGCGGAGTGGGTGTGCTTCGGGGCTATTCCCCCGAAATCGCTCACCGGCATGGCGGAAGGTGTTCTCGTCTTGGCTTTCCGCCGCCGCACGCCCTTCGCCGCAGGCGACAGAAAAAGTTTTGGAGATCCCTAAGAACCTTTTTCTCAAAAGGTTCTTAGGCCGTCGGAGACGCCGCCCGGCGAGGGCCCGCCGGAGGCATCCTCCTCCCCGCTGTCCTTCGCAAACGGCAGGAGGCCGCTCCTTGCGGGGCGGCCTCCTAGATTTGGAAAAAGGCAGAGATCGTCGGTAAGATATGACTATATTACGCGTGGATATAGATCAAGTAACTTATCGGCCTTTTATCGAAAAAAGTGTTTTTCGAGGTTCTTCCGGGGGTTAGATGACCTTGTGGACGGAATCCACGGCCCAGTAGACGACGTCGAAGGTGTCGGCGAGGTCCTGCTTGAGGCGTTTGAACTCGGGCTTTTCCATGTCGCGGATGCGGATGTAGACGTTCTTGAACCCTTCGGATTCGGGCACGTTGTGGGTCATGATGGACATGATACGCGCGCCGTGGTCCTTGAGGAAGGCGAGAACCGGGCGCAGGCTGCCGGGCGCGGTGGAAAGGCGCAGGCAGAACTGCGCGCCGCCCTCGTAGACGCCGGAAATTTCGACCAGGACCTTGAAGATGTCGGTATCGGTGATGATGCCCACGACCTTGTTTTCCTCGTCCACCACGGGCAGGCCGCCGAAGTTGCCTTCGAGCATGAGCACGGCGGCCTTTTCCACGGTCTCGGTGTCGCGGATGGTGACCACCTTCTTGGTCATGATGTCCCCGACCTTAATCTCGGAGAGCAGGTAGTACAGCTCGTGCACATCCAGGGTGGTGGCCTTGGACGGGGAGGCGTCCTTGACGTCGCGGTCCGAGACGATGCCTATGATGACGCCGTTCTCATCGACTACGGGAAGGCGGCTGATGGACTTGTCCTTCATCAGTTTGGAGGCCTTCATCATGGAGCGCTCGGGGGTGATGGTGACGACGTCGGTGCTCATCCAGTTGACTACCAGCATAGGGGTATTCCTCCTTGGTTAACCGACCTCGCCCGGCCGGATACAATCGATATTCTGAGCTATTCTTAACGATTCCCGCGCCATTTGGCTAGTCCCGGGACGCTTTTTTCGCGCGCCGGGCGGGTCCGGTCGGCTACCCCGGCCGCGCGAACCCCGTCAAGATGATTTTTTATACCATTGAGTTGTTTTTTCCTGCCGATCGTTCCCGAAACCCGGTTTTGCCGAAAACCGGGGCTATGCTGTCCCGGACCGGGGTGGCGTACGCAACCATCAAAGACATGGAGAACGGCATGATACCGATTATCGGAGCCGTGGCGGGACTGCTGACCACGGTGGTGGATGGAGTGGCGGACCACCTCAAGGGCAAACAGGAGTTGAAAAAGGCGGTCATGGAGAACCGGATGCGGCTGGCCCGGTCGGACCGGGAATTCAATCATGACTGGGAGATGAAGCAGCTGGAGAACGCGGGCTGGAAGGACGACGTGCTCTTCTTCGCCTGGATAGGCTTCTTCATCTGGTCCGGGGCGGACCCCGAGGGCGCGGGCGAGGTCATCCGCTCCTGGGAGGCGCTGCCCGACTGGTTTTTGCAGATCACCTTCTGGATCGTGGCCGCCGTGCTCGGGGTCAAGAAGATCGGCGACTACCTGCCCGGCGCGGTGCGCGGCCTCAAGGACGCCTTCGGAGGCGGCAAATGACGGCCATGGAGAGACAGGACCTGCAGGACCTTCTGGTCCGCATCGACGAGAGGGTCAAGGCCATCCAGGTGGCCATCCGCGAGATCAACGAGACCCGGCAATGCGCGGGCAACCGGGAGAAAATACGGCTGTTGGAGCGGCTGGTCTGGGGCAGCGTGGCGGGCGTGGCCGCCATGGGCGGACGGATGCTCTTCGAGGTGCTGCGATGAGCCTAGGGGTAGGTTTTGTCCCGGTACTGCCGCAGCTGGTCCGCGTACTGGGCGGCCAGGAAGTCGTCGCCCTGGGCGCGCGCCATGGCCAGGGCCTTTTCCACGGCCGCGATGGCCTGGTCCATCTCCCCTGCACCGGCCAGGGCCTCGCCCAGCAGCCCGTACAGGGCGCTCTGTCCCGGCTCCAGCTGGGTGGCCCGCTGGTAGTCCCGCGCGGCGTCCTTGAACCGCCCGAGCTTGAGCAGGGCCTGGCCCCGCGCGGAGAGCAGCCCGACGTTGTCCGCGTCCAGGATGTACGCCTGGGAAAGGTCGCTCAGGGCGGCCTCGTAGTCCTTCCGGGCCAGGTAGGCCATGCCCCGGTTGTAGTTGGCCTCCAGGTTGGCCGGGTTCAGCGCCAGGGCGCTGCCGAAGTCGTCGATGGCCTCGTCCTCGCGGCGCAGTTGCACGTAGCACAGCCCGCGCCGGACAAACGCCTCGGCCACGGACGGGTCGTGCCGGATGACCTCGGTGAAGTCCCGCGCCGCCTCACGGAACCGCCCCAGGTTCAGGAGGATGGAGCCGCGCGTGTAGTGCGCCTGCACGTGGTCCGGCTTCAGCTCGATGGCCCGGTTCACGTCGGCCAGGGCCTCGTTGGCCCGTCCCTTGGAAAACAGGATGGTCGCCCGCTGGTAGCGCGCATTGGCCAGGTCCGGGTCCAGGTCCAGGGCCTGGTTCAGGTAGACCAGCGCGGTGTCCGCGTCCAGGAACTCGCCGTCGTGCTGAAGCTGCATGGCCTCGGACAACGCATCGGCCGCCCGGGCCTCGCGCCGCTGCGCGGCCAGCTCCTCGGCAGTGGGCGGGTGCGCGGGCGGAGTTTGCTTCTCCGCGCAGCCCGGCGCGGCCAGGATCAGGCAGAGAAGAACAATCAGGGCGTACGTTCGCATGGCCGTGGAATACCCTTGGCCCGCATTGCCCGTCAACATAAGCGAGGAAAGAATGTCCAGTGATCTGTATGTGCCCAGGGAACACCAGGCCAGGATCGAGGCCGAACTCGGCCGCTTTTCGGTCCTGGTCTGCCACCGCCGGTTCGGCAAGACCGTGCTGTCCGTCAACCGGCTCATCCGCGCGGCCAGGGCCACCCGCCGTGACGACTGGCGCGGGGCCTACATCGCCCCCCTGTACCGCCAGGCCAAGACCGTGGTCTGGGACGAGCTCAAGCGCTACTGCGGCCTGGGCATGGACGGCTGCACCGTCAAGTTCAACGAGTCCGAGCTGCGCGCCGACTTCGACAACGGGGCGCGCATCCGCCTGTTCGGGGCCAACAACCCGGACTCCCTGCGCGGCATGTACCTGGACGGCGTGGTCTTCGACGAGGTGGCCCAGATGCCCCTGCGCGTCTGGACCGAGGTCATCCGGCCCGCCCTGTCCGACCGCCGGGGTTGGGCCATGTTCATCGGCACCCCACGCGGCAAGAACGCGCTCTACGAGATATGGGAAAAGGCCAGACTCGACCCGGACTGGCTGGCCGCCATGTACCGCGCCTCCGAGACCGGGATCATCCCCGTGGGAGAACTGGACGCCAGCGCCCGCGAGATGTCGCCCGAGGAATACGAGCAGGAGTTCGAATGTTCCTTCACCGCCGCCATCCGGGGCGCCTACTTCGGCCAGCTTTTGGCCGACGCCGACCGCGAGGGCCGCGTCACCGCCGTGCCCATGGACCCCAGCATGCCCGTGCACACCGCCTGGGACCTGGGCATGTCCGACTCCACCTCCATCTGGTTCGTCCAGGCCCGGCCCGGCGGCACCTTCGCGGTGGTGGACTACTACGAAGCCAGCGGCGAGGGCCTGGACCACTACGCCAAGATCCTGGACGCCAAAGGGTACAAGTACGGCACCCACATCGCGCCACACGACATCCGCGTACGCGAACTGGGCACCGGCAAGTCGCGCCTGGAAGTGGCCCGGTCGCTCGGCATCCGCTTCGACATCGCCGCCAACATCCCCATCCAGGACGGCATCAACGCTGTGCGCACCATCCTGCCGCGCTGCTGGTTCGACGAAACCCGCTGCGCGACGGGCATCGAGGCCCTGCGCCACTACCGGCGCTCCTTCAACGACCGGACCGCCGACTTCTCGGCCCACCCCCTGCACGACTGGACCAGCCACGCCGCCGACGGCTTCCGCTACTTCGCCGTGGGCTTCCGCCAACCCGAGCCCGGCCCGCGCCCGTCCCGGACCGCCAACAACTACAACCCCTTCGGAGGCACCCATGCCCGTGACTGAGACCGCCATCCGGCCCGCCGTCCTGGACAGCTTCCCTGAAACCGGCCCCTACCGCTGGCTCGAACTCGCCGATACCCACGGTTCCTACGCCGCCTGCGCTATCGCCGAACGCCCGGATTACCTCGAACTGCACATCACCGTGACCCGCTGGGGACCCAAGACCCGGCGGACCCTGGCCCGCGACCTCGAATGGCTCAAAGGCGAAGCCCGTCGACTCGGCCTGCCCAAGATCATGGGCGTGCGCGCCAACGACCAGGGCCGGTTCGACGAAAAGCTCTTTCGCTTCGCCCGGCTGTACGGCTTCGGGGAGATGTGCGTCTACCAGACGGCGAGCCTGGCCGTGGATTAGGGGGGCTGGAGATGCCTCCGGCGGCCGGGGCGCTGCCCTGGACCCCCTCCCAAATTTTTTGGGTCGCCTGCGGCGAAGGTGCGGAAGCGGGGTGGCGAGGTGTTTCACGCGAGGGCGGGAGTAGCTTGGCTGTGTGGTGTCCCGAAGGGTTTGCGCCGGACGGCCATGGGCCTCGGAGGGCCGGCCGGCGCAAACCCTTCGGGACGGTTGCCAACGCCGCAGGCGGGCATGGGCGAAACTCGTGAAATGGGTTTTGCGGCGTTTTTCGACTGCTGGTGAAGCGGATGTTCTTTAGTTGTCACGCCTTCTTCAAAAACAACCCCGCGATTTCGGGTAGAAAAAACGGCGTGCTCCTTAAGGAAAAAAAGCATGCCGTTCGATCCGTTTTTTCTACCCGAAATCGCTCACCGGCACGGCGGAAGACGTCCCTTGCCAGCCTTCCGCCGCCGCACGCCCTTCGCCGCAGGCGACACAAGAAGTTTTGGAGATTCCTAAGAACCTTTTTCAAAAGGTTCTTAGGCCGTCGGAGACGCCGCCCGGCGAGGGCCCGCCGGAGGCATTTCCAACGCCTGCGTAAGGTCCTTCGGACTATGCGTTGCCGACCACGATGGCGCCGCCGGTGCGTTCGGGGGCGGCGAAGTTGAGGAAGGTGCGCGAGGAGTTGTCGAACACGTAGGTGGGGTCTTCGGTGGTGGTGAAGTGGGTCTGGCTGGCGTCGATATTGTTGATTTCCGAAACGCTGCGGTCCACGTTTTCGAAGTTGTTGATCTGGTTGAGGGTGGTGGAGTTGTCGGCCTCCATGATCCGGGATTCGGGGAAGGCCATGGTTACGGAGCGGTTTTCCTCGAGGATGGTGTCGTTGTCGTTGACGTAGGTGGTCCGGGAGTTGTCCTGGTCGGTGAAGTTGTAGGCCGTGGTGGTTTCTTCGCGCCGCGAGTTGTCGATCTCGTTCACGTGCGTGTCGTTGTAGGCCAGGGAGGAGTGCAGCTCGGTGGTCACGTTGGTCCGCGAATTGTCCTGCTCGGTCCGTTCCACAATGTGATTTTCGGTGGTGTTCTGGCTGGCGTCCACGTTGCGCACGTCGGTGTTTTCGTTGGCCAGGGTGGTTTCGTGGTTCTCCTGGTTGGTGAAGCTGCGCGAGTTGTCCTGTTCGTTGGTGACGTTGGTCACATTGGAGAACTGGTTGTCGTTGTTGAAGTTCTGCGTGACCTTTTCGGTGTTCTCGGTGGTTTGGTTGGTGGACAGGTCCAGGTTGCGGTGGGAGGAGTTGTCGAATTCGTTCTGGGTCAGGGACCGGTCGTTGCGCTCGATGGACTGGTTCATGGACTGGTCCAGGACCTGGTCAATGGTCTTGTTCTGGATCACCTGGCGGTTCTGTTCGATGTCCTGGGTCTGGTCGATGCGCATGGAGTATTCGGAGCTCATGTCGATGGGCGCGCCCCGGCCCATGTCCTGGTCGAATTCGGTCTTGGGCGGGGAGAAGGGTTCCGCGTAGCCGTCCGAGGTCGGCACCCACGGGGCCATGGGCACGACGGGGCGCACGTAGGGCGAGGAATGGCGCGAGTGGTGGAAGACGTCGTTGGGCCAGTGCTGGGTGTGCCCGAAGAACATGCCGTGCGGGCTGGTCATGCGGTGGGCCATGATGGTTCCGCCCGGGGTGATGGGCACGAACCCGGTCAGGGTGGGCATGGAGAAGCCGATCTTGGGCGTGATGGACACGCTGCCCGCCGGGGATATGGGCTGGACGCCCAGGCCCGGGGCGATGGTCACGTTGCCTGCGGCCCGGGTCGGAGGTGAGCCGGGGTGCTCGACCGGGTTGCCGCCCACCGGGCCGCTGGGGTTGCCGCCCGTGGCCGGGGCCGGGTTGGTGCGGCCGCCTTCGGTGGAGATGGGCACATTGGCCCCGCCCGAGACCGCGAACCCGCCCGAGGAGCCCTGGCTCGGCCCGCTGCCGCCGCCGGACTGAACGGAGCCGCCGCCCGTGGTCGAGGATGCGTTGGTGCGGCCGCCCTCGGTGGAGATGGGCACGTTGGCCCCGCCCGAGACCGAGAACCCGCCCGAGGTGCCCTGGCCGGTGGAGTTGCCGCCGCCCCCGCCGCCGGTACTGCCCATGCCGGTGGCGCTGCCCACGGAGCCGCCCCCGCCGCCTCCGCCGCCGATGTGCGAGGAGGACGAGCCCGCGGTCAGCCCGCCGCCGGAGGCCGCGCCGGCAAAGGCCGAGGCGAGGCCGCCGCTGGTGGCTGCGGAGTAGGGGATTCGGGCCATGGACGTGTCGATGGGCACGCGCGCTGGCGTGGCGTCGATGGGCACGTGCCCGGGTTCGCCAATGGATATCTGGCCGGGCGGTCCGGCCTGGAACGAGCCTGCCGGGCCCGCGCTGACCTGACCCGGAGGTCCGGCCACGATGAAATCGGTAACTCCCATGGACATGGGATTTTCTCCCCGCCGAGCGGGCCTTCCATGGTCCGCATGCGCCCGCGAAGGGGCCTTCAGGCGTATATCTACAATATACGAGGGGGAAAAAGGGCGTCAAGGGGTATATTCTCCGCCCTGAATAGGCGGGGAAGGGTGGCCTCCGTCATGGGGCCGGTCCGGCGGCGGGCCGGGATCAGAAGTTCTCGACGGAGTTGCCGAAGCCGTTGGCGCGGGTGCCGCCGCCGTCGGCCATGCCGGTGACCTTGAGCTTGGTCTGCTCGGCCTTGAGCAAATGATCGCGCAGGTCCATGAGCATGGCCTCCTTTTCCTGGAGCTGCACCTGCTTGCGGTCTTCGGGGAGATCGCCGTCCTCGATGGCCTTGATCTCCTCCTCCAGCTTCTGGATGCGCTTCTTGAGGGAGTCGATGGTCTGGTCCATGTCCTTTTCCTGGTCGAGCTCATGGGAGTCGCCGGGCTTTTCCATGGCCATCAGGGCGCGCGCTTCCTCGGAGATGGTCACGGTGTCGCCCTGCTCGGGAACCCGTGCCTCCAGGGCGGCTTCATCACCGGTCTTGGTCGTGGCCGCCGGTTTGACGGTCAGCGCGTCCACGAAGGCCCCCGCCTGCTGCATCAATGATTCGATAGCCATGGTTCGCACTCCTTTGTGGCTGCATGGTCATCCCCTCACCCGGCTTGTCGGGCCGTGCATAGAAAGCTTTATTCTCACAGGTTAGCCGATATCCGGCCCCACCAAAAAGGGACCGGCCGTAACCGGTTCATGCGGTCCGTTCGCGATCAGAACGACGAGACCGAGTTGCCGAACCCTTCGGCCGGGGTGCCGCCGCCCACGGAGCCGCCGATGTTCTTCATCTTCTTTTCCAGGGCGTCGCTCAGCTGGTCGTTCAGATCCATGAGCATGACCTGCTTGTCCTGGATCATGGTCCGCTTGAGCTTCTCCGGCATGTCCGACTTCTCCAGCTCCTTGATCTCTTCCTGGATGCGCTGGATCTGTTCCTTGAGCATGCGGATGATCTGGTCGATCTCGCTCTCTCCCTGGTCTTCCTCTTGCTCCAGGCTGTCGATCCCCACCTTGGAATCGCCGGTCTCCCCGGTTTCGCCGGATTCTTCTCCGGCCGCAAGGGCGCGCGCCTCCTCGGAGATGGTCACGGAGTCTCCCTGCTCGGGAACCCGCGCCTCCTGGGCGGTTTCGGATGCGGTTTTGTCCGTGGCCGCCGGCTTGATGGTCAGCGTGTCCACGAAAGTCCCGGCCTGTTGCATCAATGATTCGATCGCCATGGTCCGCACTCCCTTGTTGCGTGCATGGAACTTCCCTCGGTCAGCTTATCGGACCACGTTGAGATAACTTTAGGCTCATATGCATATTTTTATAAAAATATAGAAACGCCCTTTGGCCCGGCCCGGGCAGGGGGGCCGGGCGGACGTCTGGCAAGCCCATTCTGCGGTTGCCTCATGGCGGTAAAAGACGCTATCCTTTGCCTGAACCGTCCTGTCGCGACACGCCAAGGAGCCACATGAGCGTCACCAATCTCGAATACCTCTTCAAGCCCAAGTCCGTGGCGGTCATCGGCGCCACCAACGACCCTCGCAACGCGGGCCACATCGTCATGCGCAACATCATGGCCGGCGGCTTCCTGGGGCCGGTCATGCCGGTTTCGTCCCAGGCCGAGGCCATCGCCGGGGTGCTGACCCACCCCTCGGTCAGGCATCTGCCCAAGACCCCGGACCTGGCCGTGGTCTGCTCACCGCTGGACGAGGTCCCGGAGGTCATCCATTCCCTGCGGGAGCGGGGCACGCGCGCGGCCGTGCTCATGGGCGCGGGGTTCGCGTCCATGTCCTATGACGAGAGCGAGGACATCAAGCACACCATCCTGTCCATCGCCCAGCCGCCCGAGATCCGCATCCTCGGGCCTAAGTCTCTGGGGCTCATGGTCCCGTCCATGAACCTGAACGCCTCCCTGGCCCACGCCAGGGTGGAGCCGGGAAAAGTGGCCTTCATCTCCCAGTCCGACTCCCTGTTCGTCACGGTCCTGGACTGGGCCATCGACAAGGGCGTGGGCTTCTCGCACATGGTCGCCCTGGGCAGCCGTATCGACGTGACCTTCGCCGACATCCTCGACTATCTCGGCTCGGACCCGCTGACCCGGTCCATCATGCTCTACGTGGAGTCCATCCGCGACGCCCGCGAGTTCATGTCCGCGGCCCGGGCCGCCTCGCGCAACAAGCCGGTGCTGGTTATCCGGCCCGGCCAGGCCCTGGACACCGTGTTCGCCCAGCTCAAGCAGCGCGAGACCGGCGAGGCCCGCTATTCGGACGAAATTTACGACGTGGCCTTCCGCAGGGCGGGCATGCTCCGGGTCGAGGACATCGACGGCCTGTTCGACGCGGCCCAGACCCTGTCCGCGCCGCGCCAGGTCTTCGGCCGCAAGCTGGCCATCCTGACCAACGGGACCAGCGCGGGCATCCTGGCCGCCGACCGGCTGCTGGTGGGCGGCGGCGAGATGGCCCCCCTGTCCGACGACACGGTCAAGGGCATCGACGCGGTGCTCGGCGCGAGCAACTGGTCCCGGGCCAACCCGGTGGACATCCCGTTCAACGCCGACGGCAAGGCCTATTCCGAGGTCCTCAAGCTGCTCATCAAGGACAAGAATTCCAACGGCATCCTGGCCATGCACGTGCCCTGGACCGCCCAGCCCGACGTGGAGGTGGCCGAGGCCATCCGCGACTCCCTGAAACGGGTCCGGCGCATGGTTCTGACCGCCTGGCTCGGCTCGGGCCAGGCCGGGCAGGCCCGCGAGGTCTTTCGCAACGCGGGCATCCCCACCTACGAGACCCCGTCCCAGGCGGTTCAGGCCTTCCTGTACATGGCCGAGTATCTGCACAACCAGGAGATGCTCATCGAGACCCCGGACTCCCTGCCCACGGACTTTTTTCCGGACACCGCCGGGGCGCGCAAGATAGTGGACCGGGCCCTGCAAACCGGGCGCGAATCCCTGACCGAGCCCGAGGCCAAGGACATCCTGGCCGCCTACGGCATCCCGGTGGTCGAGACGCGCATCGCCGTGTCCGCCAAGGAAGCGGTCATCGCGGCCGACGAGCTCGGTTATCCCGTGGCCCTGAAGCTCAGAAGTCCGCAGATTCCCCAACCCTACGACGTGGGCGGCGTGCTCCTGGACCTGGAGACGCCCGAGCGTGTCTGGGAGGGCGCGGCCTCCATCCTGGCCCGCTGCACCCGCGAGCGGCCCGACGCCTACATCGAGGGGTTCACGGTCCAGAAGATGGGCCGCAGGCCCGGCGCGCACGAGCTGTCCGTGTCCGCCCACCTGGATGGCATCTTCGGCCCGGTGCTCCAGTTCGGCCATGGCGGCATGGCCCGCGAGATGATCCAGGACCAGGCCCTGACCCTGCCGCCCCTGTCCATGTCCCTGGCCAGGGAGCTGGTCTCGCGCACGCGCATCAGCACCCTGCTCAAGGGCACCCCGTCGCACCAGCCCGCGGACATCGACGACATCTGCCTGACCATCATCCAGATATCCCAGCTCATCGTGGACGTGCCCCAGATCACATCCATCGACATCAACCCGCTCTACGCCGACTCCGAGGGCGTGCTCGCCCTGGACGCCAAGATCGACATCGCGCCGTTCGACGACGAGGGCGAGTCCCGGCTGGCCATCCGGCCCTATCCCCGCGAGCTGGAGGAGTGCGTCACCCTCAAGAGCGGGCGGCAGATCACCCTGCGGCCCATCCGGCCCGAGGATGAGGGCACCCACCGCGTGTTCCTGGCCAGCCTGTCCGACGAGGACCTGCGTCTGCGCTTCTTCGGCGTGGTCCAGCGCGATTTCGACCACAAGGACATCGCCCGCTTCACCCAGATCGACTACGACCGGGAGATGGCCTTCATCGCCACGGCCCTGACCGAGCGCGGCGAGCCCGAGACGCTGGGCGTCATGCGCACCAATACCAAGCCGGACAACTCCGAGGCCGAGTTCGCCATCGTGGTCCGCTCGGACATGAAGGGCGAAGGGCTGGGCTCCATGCTATTTTACAAGGGCATCCAGTACACCAAGGAGCGCGGCACCAGGCTGCTCACCGGCCAGACCATGCTCGAGAACAAGGCCATGCAGGGGCTCTCCAAAAAGTTCGGCTTCGAGATCGCGCCCGATCCCCACGACCCGGATCTGGTGGACATGGTCCTGGATATGGACAAGGTGGAAATCTAGGCATGACCCTGCCCCCGGTCCATCACCACACCGGCCTGGAGTCGAGCGGCGGGGCCACCCGCGTGGCCCGGCTTCTGCTCGAGGGGCTGGCCCGCTTTGACGTGGACTCCAGCCTGTCCTTCGAGCTGGCCGAGAGGGCGGACGTGGCGGCCATCCCGCCCGAGGACTTCGGCGCGCGCCTGCCCGAGGGGGCCATCGCCCACGTGCACTGCACCGGCGACTGGCCCGCCCTGCTCGGGGCCATCCCCACGGGCGCGAAGGTGGTCGTCACCCTGCACGACTGCGAGCTGTTCACCGGCGGCTGCCCCTATCCCCTGGACTGCCCCATCTCCGAGGACGGCTGCGCCGCTCCCTGCCCGCGCAACTTCCGGGACGCCGACGAGTTGCGCAAGTGCAAGCTGGCCGAAATAAAACGGCTCGATCCGGTCCTGGCCGCCCCGTCGCGCTGGCTGGCCCGGCTGGCCAAGACCCACCTGCTCCGGCCGGTTCGGGTCATCCCCAACGGCATCCCCTGGCCCGCCGATCTGCGCGCCAAGGCCGAGGCCCGCAAGCGGCTCGGCATCCACCCGGCCGCGCGCGTGGCCCTGTTCGCGGCCCACGGCGGCATGAACGCGGCCTACAAGTCGGGCGATGCCTGGCAGGAACTCTGGGAGCGGCTGAAAAAGAAACTGCCCGACCTGGTCTGCTTCGCCGTGGGCGGGGACCGCGAGGAGCGGCGCGACAATTTCATCCTGTGGCCCTACGTGGACCGCGAAAAGCTCGCCCTGCTCATGTCCGCGTCCGATGTCCTGCTCTATCCCACCCGTGCGGACAACCACTCCCTGGTGGTCCTGGAAGCCATGGCCGCCGGACTGCCCGTGGTGGCCTACGCCGTGGGCGGCATCCCCGAGCAGATCGTGGACCGCATGACCGGCATGCTCGTGCCGCCCGGCGACCGCGACCAGTTCGTGGCCACCGCCCTGTCCGTCCTGTCCAGCCGCTCCCTGGTCCGCCAGATGGGCCAGGAAGCTTTCCTGTCCGGCCGCCGCAAGTTCGCCGTGGAACGCATGGTCGGGGATTACGCCCGGTTGTATGCGAGCCTGTAGGCCCACCGTTTGGTTATAGAAAAATCAGGAGTTGAAGCCGCTGCGCGGCGGTGTCGGGTGACTTCGCCTCCGGCGGGCAGCACTAGCTCTTAGGCGAGTCTGCGAGCCTTAGAGATAGCGACAGCAGCGATAGGGTTCGCACCCTTGCATCCCGGGTATGCGCCTAGCGGCGCGTGGTGCTTCATGAAAGAAAGCCCCTGTACCGAGTGTCGGTACAGGGGCTTTCTTGCGGTTCGTCGTGTGATCTAGGTCAGCTTCTTGCGCAGGTGGGAGCGGAGCATGATGGCCACCAGGTTCATGCCCAGGACCAGGGCCACCAGTACGAGCGAGGTGCCGTACTGGAGCGGCAGGGTGGCCTCGGGGTCGGTGGAGGAGACCGACAGGGAATAGATCTG
This sequence comes from Pseudodesulfovibrio sp. lm2024, assembly GCF_051175575.1. Taxonomy (NCBI): domain Bacteria; kingdom Pseudomonadati; phylum Thermodesulfobacteriota; class Desulfovibrionia; order Desulfovibrionales; family Desulfovibrionaceae; genus Pseudodesulfovibrio; species Pseudodesulfovibrio sp. lm2024. The sequence continues at coordinate 3,949,330 of NZ_CP195092.1, read as the reverse complement.
GTAGGGCAGGGCCATGACCTCGTTGAAGATGGACTTGGGCAGGGTCGGGTTGTAGCTGGCCGCGGCCGTGAACATGATCGCCGCGGTTTCGCCCGCCGCGCGGGAGATGGACAGGATGGAGCCGGTCAGCACGCCGGGCATGGCCGAGGGCAGGACCACCTTGAAGATGGTCTGCCACTTGGTGGCGCCCAACCCCAGGGAGGCCTCGCGGTAGGTGTCCGGCACGCTCCGCAGCGCCTCTTCCGAGGTGCCGATGATGACCGGCAGGATGAGCACGGCCAGGGTCATGCAGCCCGAGGCGATGGACACGCCCATGCCCAGGCCGCCGAGGTCGCGTCCGGCCACGAAAAAGGCCATGCCGAACAGGCCGAAGACCACGGACGGCACGCCTGCCAGGTTGTTGATGCACAGCCTGACCACGCGCATGAACGGGCCCGGGGTGGCATATTCGTGCAGGTAGATGGCCGCGGCCACGCCCAGCGGCAGGGCCAGGGCCATTGAGCCCAGGGAGAGATAGAAGGTGCCCACGATGCAGGGGAAGATACCGCCCGCCAGCCCGCCCTCGGTGGGCTGGGTGAACAGGAAGTCCCAGCTGATGGCCGGGAGGCCGTAGTAGACCATATAGCCCACGATGATGAACAGGGCCAGGGCGTTGATGGCCACGGCGATCCTGAACAGGGTGAACCAGATCTCCTGGGTCGCCTTGCGCCTGAGGCGCATGCCCGGAGTGTCCGGAATGTTGGAACCGTTCAAGGTCATTTCGGTGCTTACCATTTCAGACATGTCCTTATTCCTAGAGGCTGGCCGAGCCGACCTGCTTGTATTTGTGGGCTATGTGGTCGGCCAGGAGGTTGAAGAGAAAGGTGATGATGAAGAGCACCATGGCGATGGCGAACAGGGAGAAATAGTGCCGCTCCAGGCCGAAGCTGGTCTCGCCCATCTCGGCCGCGATGGAGGCGGGCATAGGCCGGACCGGGTCGAAGATGGAGGTCGGGATGCGTGCCGCGCCGCCCGCGACCATGAGCACGACCATGGTCTCGCCGATGGACCGGGACATGCCCAGGATGACCGCCGTGGACAGCCCGGACAGGGACGCGGGCAGAACCACGCGCCAGATGGTCTCGAACCGGGTCGCGCCCAGGGCCAGGGACCCTTCGCGGACCTCGGCTGGCACGGAGTGGATGGCGTCCTCGGCGATGGAGGTGATGGTCGGTACGGCCATGAAGGCGAGCATGATCGAGGCGTTGAGCATGTTCACGCCGAACCGGATATCGAAGAGTTCGAGCATGATCGGGGCGACCACGGCCAGCCCGAAGAAGCCGATGACCACCGACGGTAGCGAGGCCAGCAACTCGACCATGGGCTTGACGATCTCGCGCACCTTGTTGGGCGCGATCTCGGCCAGGTACACGGCGGTCATGATGCCCAGGGGGATGGCGATGATCGAGGAGATCAGGGTGACCCAGAAGGAGCCCATGATCAGCGGCAGGATGCCCCAGCGCGGATTCGCGGAGATGGGCTTCCAGTCGGTGCCGAAGATGAAATCAAAGAAATTCAGTCCGCTGATCTTCTCGCCCATGGCGTTGAAGCCGGTGAACGTGGGCAGGGCTTCGGAGATCAGAAAGTACATGATCAGCCCGAGGGCGAGGATCGATGCGCTGGCGCAGGCCAGGAACATGCCCCGGATGAGCTTTTCCTTGGTGGACCGTGAAACGAGCATTCTTTTCCGCCTTTGATACGTGATCCCGTCGGGGCGGAAAGCCACCCCGACGGGACGTTGTTGTCTTCGTCTCTATGCCGTGAAGGCTAGATCATGGGCACGAAGCCGACTTCGGCGATGATCTTCTGGCCGGCCGGAGACATCACGAAGTCAATGAACTTCGCGATCTCGCCGGTGGGCTGGCCACCGGTGTACAGGTTCAGGCCGCGGGACAGCGGGTACTCGCCGGACTTGCCGGTGGCCACGGAGGGCATGACGCCGTTCACTTCCAGGGCCTTGATCTTGGGGTTCAGGAAGCCCAGGCCCACGTAGCCGATGCCCTTCTTGTTACCGGCGATCTTGGCGGCCATGGCGGCGTTGGAGGGCATGCGGGAGACCATGTCGAATTCGTCTTCCTTGTTCATGACCTTCTTTTCCCAGACCTCGTAGGTGCCGGAGTTGGTCTCGCGGGAGAACAGGGCGATCATGCCGTCTTCACCACCGACGTCCTTCCAGTTGCGGATCTTGTCCTGGTACATGTCCTTGAGCTGGGCGGTGGTGATCTTGGACACGGGGTTGGAGGGGTGCACGATGGGAACCAGGCAGTCCAGGGCGATGACGTACTGGACGGGCTCGATGCCGTTGGCCTTGCACTTTTCGATCTCGGCGGGCTTCATGTCGCGGGACATCATGCCGATGTCGGCGGTCTTGTTGATGATCGCCTTGGCGCCGTCACCGGAGCCGGTGGCGGAGATGGAGAAATTCACGCCCGGGTTGGCGGTCTGGTAGGCGGCCACCAGCTTCTTCATGGCCGGGTCCACGGTGGTGGAGCCCTTGACGCGGATTTCGGCGGCAAAGGACAGAGCGGACACGCTCAGCACAGCCAGGGTCACGAAAGCAATGAGCAGTTTTTTCATCAGAGATACCTTCCTTAAAGAATTTATGATCAAAATCCATTCCTCGTCGACATGTGCCGTAGTGATAGACCTGTCGTGTTACATCTTCGTGACGGCCTCTCGAAAGGTCAGTGACAGTTTTCGGGTGGGGCGGCTTCCGATAGCGGGCCATCTGCACATTTTTTCCGGCCGCGCCAATCCTCACGTAGACGGCTACGCTGCGGTTGCCGCGGCCGGAAGAAAATGCACAGCTGACCCACTCTCGAAAGCCTTGTGCTAGCGCGGTGAAAGAGCCGTTGTCGGGTGCTGCGCACCCGATTCGCTCCAGGGGAGGGAGGCGAGCTAGAAGCTGTTTGATGATTGACGCTGAAGTCAATATGGCTGGTTACAGACCGGATAATCGCGTTCGTAACCCGCGAAGCGGCGACAAAAAGTTTCGGAAAGGATGGGGATGGGGGTCCGGGGGAAGGGGAAGGAAAAGCCCTTTTCAAAGGGTTTTCCTTCCCCTTCCCCCGGGCGCCGCAGGCGTTTTTAGAACAGCGTGGTCAGTATCTCGGCTTCGTCGCCGGGGGTGAGGGTTTGGCCGCTTTGCAGAACGGCGAGGCCGTGTGCCCGGGCCAGGCCGTGCATGGGGGGAACGGTTTTTCCGGCCAGGGGGGTGGCGGTCAGGGTGGCCCCCTCTATTTCCAGGCGGCACTGGACCAGCCATTCGGAGCCGGGCCGGGCGTTGATGGCCTGGGTGAACCGGGCGGTGCGCTGTTTCGGCTCGGGCAGGCCGCGCAGGGTGCGGATCACCGGGAGGATGACCGCGTGGAAGCAGGCGTGTCCCGCTGCGGGCGGTCCGGGCAGGCCGAAGAGCAGGCTGTCGGCCCGCGCGGCCGCGAACATGTTCCGGCCGGGGCGGATGTCGATGCGCTTGAAGAGCGGTTCGAAGCCTGCCTCCAGGGCGGCCTCATAGGCGAAGTCCCGCTCGCTGTTGCCCGTGCCGCCCGTGGTCACGATGATCTCGGGCAGGTCCGGTCCGGACAGGACCGAGACCAGCCTGTCGCGGTCGTCCGGGATGACCCCGGTCTGTTCCACGGCGGCCCCGGCCGCTTCGAAAAGCCCCTTGAGCAGGACCAGGTTGTCGGCCGGGAACCGGGCGGTGCCGGGCGCGGGCAGCTCGACCGGGTCGAGGCCCGGCTTGGCCAGCTCGCTGCCCAGCGCCATGAGCCGGGCTCGGGGCCGGGGGTGTACCAGGATGGAGTCCACGCGCGTGCGGGTCATGACCGCCGCGGCCTGGGGCGTGATCTCGTTGCCCGCCGGGGTGATTACCGTGCCTGCCGCGATTTCGCCGCCCGCCGCGCGCACGAACCAGCCGGAACGCACGGGCTCGGCGGCCAGGATGTGGCCCTCCTCCTCCCGTACGTCCTCTTCGGCATAGACCGCGTCCGCGCCCGGAGGCACCGGACCGCCGGTCAGCACGCGCACGGCCGTGCCCGGTTCGAGGGTGTCCGGGTCGGCGGATTCGGCCCGCAGGCACCCCTTCACCTCCAGCCGCACCGGGGCCATGGGCTTGGCCCGGGCCACGTCCTGGCTGCGCACCGCGTAGCCGTCGCGCACCGAGCAGGCGTGCTCGGGCACGTCGCACAGGGCGGCCACATCCAGCCCGGCGGCCAGGCCCACGCCGTCCATGGGAGGCGCGGGCCGCACTTCGGCGGGGCGGGCTCGGCGGAGCAGTTTCCTGACCGCGTCCTTACGGGAAATGGGTGTCTGCATGGGCTTCCTCGGGATGTTTGCGGGGCTGGAGAGTGCCATACTGGCACCCGCCCGACACGTTGTAAAGGATCGGCCCCCGGCTCCCATAATAATTGCACCCTTTGCGCCCTTAATATATGATAAAAAGTCTGTAGATGCGTTGCGCCGGGGGGCTGTTGCGGACCCCTGGCCGCGTCCCTGTATCCCAACCTGAAAGGATTGAAATGTCACAGCATATACTCTGCATCGTCGGCAAGAAAAAGTCCGGCAAAACCACCTTCATGGAGAAACTTATCCCCGAGCTGCGCAAGCTCGGGCTGTCCGTGGGCGCGGTCAAGCACGATACCCATTCCTTCGAGATGGACGTGGAGGGCAAGGACTCCTGGCGGCTCAAGCGCGCCGGGGCCGAAACCGTGGTGGTCTCCTCTCCCGACCGCGTGGCCATGATCAAATCGGTGGACCGCGAACGCTCCCTGGAGGAGTTAGCCGAGACCCTGTTCGCGGACAAGGACCTGGTCTTGGCCGAGGGGTATTTCAACTCCGACCAGCCCAAGATCGAGGTCTACCGCAAGGACGCCCATGTCCATCCCTTGTGCGATCGGCACAACCAGCACGCCCGGAAGCTCGTCGCCATGGTCACCGACCGGGGCGCGGATGCCGACGTTCCCAAGTTTGGCCTCGAAGACGCCGCTGAAGTGGCTTCCTACATCGCCCGCAAGTACTTTGGATGGGTATACAATGGGATGTGGGATACACATGACTGATTTTTTTACGGGGGGCGGCTTCCGATAGCGGGCCATCTGCACATTTTTCCGGCGGGCGCTGATCCTCACGTAGACGGCTATCGTTGCTGTCGTCATCTCTAAGACCAAGCAAGCTCGGCCTAAGAGCTGAGGCACGCTGCGGTCAGCGCCCACCGGAAGAAAATGCACAGCTGACCCACTCTCGAAAGCCTATCCCGAGTACGCTCAGGCGTCGGGAAGAGAGAGCCGCTGTCGGGTGCTGCGCACCCGAATCGCTCCATGGAGTGTCGAAAGAAGTTCCTGCCGGGCCTTACGCCAGGTTTAACGCGGCGGCCCAATCCCCACAGGCGCAGGGCAGCAATCGCAAGCGGACCCTAGAGCCCGTCTTCGGCGGCGAAGCGAGGCTGGATCGAGTCTGCGCAGCAGACAATCGATCCAGTCAGCGAAAGCCGCTACGGGCTCTTGGGTCCGCTTGCGCGCGCTGGCACCACAGCGCAGTTTTTGCTTCCTTTTTTCTGCGCCGGCAAAAAAGGAAGTCGCCGTAAAGGCGAAATCCAAAAGTAGGGCGGACAGCCAAGAGCTCCGACGCGGATGCGCGGCCAGTCTCCCGCGCTCATCCAAAGCCCGCCGCAGTCCGGCGAATCCGCACCGCCCGTCGGCGGCCGACAAGATAAAGAGATTACGCCTGGGCGGCCTGGCCCGTGGAAATGGTCCGGCCGTCCTTGGCCTTGGTGGGATCGATGAAGCGGCCGAGCATCTTTTCGACCGTGGCCAGGGAAACCGTGGTGTCGAGGCAGGGGCCGTGGGGCCGCTCGTTGAGCACGCCGTACACGGGCAGGGGGTAGGTGTCCTGGATGCCGGAGGAGAGGTCGCGGTAGCAGGCCACGGCGATGATCAGCCGGGGCCGCAGCTGGACCACGATACGCCGGGCGATGGTCCCGCCCGTGGCGATGGCCAGGTTCACGCCGTACTTGTCGTGCAACTCGAGCAGCCCGGCCAGGGGGCACTTGCCGCAGCGCACGCAGTTGTTGATGTCGTAGGTCAGCCGCCGGTCGCACTTGGAGTTCTGCAGGCAGTGCGGCATGAGCAGGAGGATGTCGCCGGGCGCGTATTGTCCGGCCTCGGCCAGGACCATGTCGTTGTTCACCGAGATGAACGACAGCATGATGTGTTCCTTGGCGATGCCGAAGGCCCGGCCGAGCAGGACCATGAGCGGCAGGAACAGCTTGATGGTCAGCCCCCGGAATCGGCGCGCGCCGGGCAGGGGCTTCTTGGTGACGATGTTCAGGAACAACCCCCAGTAGGCCACGCAGACCAGGCCGAGCAGACCCAGGACCAACGCGCCGAGGACCCACTTGGCCGCCGGGTGGATGTTGTCCAGCCCCACGTACGGCACCAGCCAGAGCAGGCCGAGCAGCACGCAGATGACGAAACAGGCCACGCTGATCAGGCCGACGAACAGGCGCTTGCGCGCCCGGCGTACGGCCCGGGGTTGTTCGAGCGGGGTTCCTACTTGCATTCCTTCATGTACCCGCAGGTAAAGGCCGTGGCGTCCATGCCCTTCTTGCCCTGGGGTTTGACCTCCGGCGTCAGGTATATCCTGTCCGCCGTGGTGATGGCCAGCTTGCCGTCCATCTCGCCCAGCACCGTGCCGGGCGCGATCTGCTGGGTGGTCTCCTCGGACACCTCGCCCGGGGTCACGTGCAGGCGCAGGACCTTGCCTTCCGGATTGGTCCAGTCGAAGAACGCGCCGGGCCAGGGATACATGGCCCGGATCCGGTTGTGGATCGACTCGGCTGACTGGCTCCAGTCGATCTCGCCCTCCTGCTTCTCCAGCTTCCTGGCGTAGGTAGCCAGGGAGTCGTCCTGGGGCTTGAGGTCGTAGGCTCCGGTCTGCAGGCGGGCCAGGGCCTCGCAGATGCAGATGCCGCCAAGCTTGGCCAGCTCGTCGTGGATGGTGCCCGCGTGGTCGTTGTAGCCGATGCGCAGGGCGCGCTGGACCATGACCGGGCCGGTGTCCAGCCCGGCCTCCATCTTCATGATCGAGATGCCGGTGACCACGTCGCCGTTCTCGATGGACCGCTGGATCGGGGCCGCGCCGCGCCACCGGGGCAGCAGGGAGGCGTGGATGTTCAGCGGCAGGATGGCCGGGATGTCGAGCACGGACTGGGGCAGGATCAGGCCGTAGGCCGCCACTACCAGCACGTCCGGCTCAAGCGCGGCCAGCTGGTCCACGTCGGCCTGGTCCTTAAAATTCACCGGCTGGTAGACCGGGATGTCGTTCTCCAGCGCCACCTGTTTAACCGCCGACGGTTTGCACTGCCGCCCGCGCCCGCAGGGCCGGTCCGGCTGGGTGTACACGCCGATCACGTCGGCGGCGTCGAACTTGAGCAGGGTCGAGAGCGCCTCGGCCGCGAAGTCCGGGGTGCCCATGAAGACCACGCGCAGCGGCTTGAGGTCCACCGCGCCCCAGGATTCGGGCGTGCTCACGCCGTTGGCTACTTCTTCCATCGCATGGCCTTCTTTCGGTACATGGCTTGTTTCAGGCGGCCCGCCCGGTCGGCCAGGGTCACGCCGTCCAGGTGGTCGATCTCATGCTGCAGGATGATGGACAGGAAGCCTTCCGTCTCCACGCAGATTTCCTCGCCCGCGCGGTTCAGGGCCTTGACCTTGACCCGCTCCTTGCGCTTGACCTTGAGGTTCAGCTCCGGGCAGCTCAGGCAGCCTTCCTCGGACTCCACCTCGCCGTCGCACTCGACGATCTCCGGGTTGATCAGCACCCGCAGGTCGCCGCGCTCCTTGGGCCCGGTCTGGTCCACGCAGATCAGCCGGATGGACCGGTTCACCTGCGGCGCGGCCAAGCCGACGCCGTCGGACTCGTACATGGTCTCGACCATGTTCTCGATGAGTTCCTCGAGCTCCGGTGTGATCTCGGTGATGGGTTCGGCCTTGGCCTCGAGGACCTCGTCAGGCCAGGTACATATCTCTAATCGCATTGTGGTTGCCTCCGGCGGTCGGGGGAAGGGGAGGAAAAACCCTTTGAGAAAAGGGTTTTTCCTCCCCTTCCCCCGAACCCCCATCCCCTCTTTTTCCTAAACTTTTTATCGCGCCGCAGGGAGAGTGGAGGGGAGCGTTTGGTCCCGTTTGCGGCGGAATCGGTCTTGTCTATTAACTTAATAATTACGGAAATTCAAAAGGCCAGTTTCAAAGTGAAACCAGCCGTAATCGGTAGACTTTTCGCGGCCGATACATCCCGCGAAGCGGCGCTAAAAAGTTTTGAAGGGAGAGCGCGAGAGGGGAACCTTTCTCAAAAGGTTCCCCTCTCGCATCTTCGTTCCTACTCTTCTTTCTTCTTCTCGCGCAGCCGAATCCCGAGTTCGCGCAGCTGCTTGTTGGGGACCTCGGACGGGGCCTCGGTCATCAGGCAGGTGGCCTTCTGGGTCTTGGGGAAGGCGATGACGTCGCGGATGGACTTGGAGCCGGTCAGGATCATGATCAGGCGGTCCAGGCCGAACGCGATGCCGCCGTGGGGCGGCGCGCCGAACTTGAGCGCGTCCATGAGGAAGCCGAACTTCTCGCGCGCCTCTTCCTCCTGAATGCCCAGCGCGGCGAACATGGCCTGCTGCTGGTCCTCGGTGTGGATGCGGATGGAGCCGCCGCCGACCTCGTAGCCGTTCATGACCAGGTCGTAGGCGCGGGCGATGGCCTGGGCCGGGTCGTCCTTGAGAATCTGCATCTGTTCGGGTCGGGCCGAGGTGAAGGGATGGTGCCGGGCCACGAACCGCTTCTCGTCCGGGGCCCACTCGAGCAGCGGGAAGTCGGTGATCCAGACGGGCTTGAACTCGCCCTCCTTGATCAGGCCGAAGCGCTTGCCCAGCTCGCAGCGCAGGTTGCCGAGCGCGGCGTTGGCGATGTCCGCCGGACCGGCCTGGAAGAACAGGATGTCGCCGGGCTTGCAGCCGGAACGCTCACGCAGGGTGGCGATTTCGTCCTCGGAGAAGAACTTGACGATGGGGGACTGCCACTCGCCGTCCTCCTTGACCTTGATCCAGGCCAGACCCTTGGATCCGTAAATCTCGACGAACTTGGTGTACTCGTCGATCTCCTTGCGGGACAGCTCGGCCCCGCCGGGCACGACCATGACCTTGACCAGTTCGGAGGAGGCGAAGACCTTGAACCCGGAGTTCTTGAAAACGTCGGTGATGTCGATGTGCTTGAGCTCGAAGCGCAGGTCCGGCTTGTCCACGCCGTAGTCGCGCATGGCGTCGGCAAAGGTCATGCGCGGGAACTCGGCGGGCAGGTCCACGCCGATGGTCTCCTTGAAGAGCCGCTTGACCATGCCCTCGGCCATGTCCTGGATCAGCGATTCGTCCACAAAGGACATCTCGATGTCGATCTGGGTGAACTCGGGCTGGCGGTCGGCGCGCAGGTCCTCGTCGCGGAAGCATTTGACGATCTGGAAATAGCGGTCCATGCCCGAGACCATGAGCATCTGCTTGAACAGCTGCGGGGACTGGGGCAGGGCGTAGAACTCGCCCTGGTTGACCCGGCTGGGCACCAGGAAGTCGCGCGCGCCCTCGGGGGTGGACTTGGTCAGCACCGGGGTCTCGACCTCGAGGAAGCCCAGACCGTCCAGGTAGCGGCGAACCGACTGCGCGGCCTTGTTGCGGATCACGAAATTGCGGGCCAGGGACGGGCGCCTGAGGTCCAGAAAGCGGTACTTGAGGCGCAGGTTCTCACCCACCTCCACGCGGTCCTCGATGGGGAACGGCGGGGTCTCGGAGGTGTTCAGGAGTTTGTAGTCCGTGACCTCGATCTCGACTTCGCCGGTGACCATGTTCGGGTTGGCCATGCCTTCGGGGCGCGGACGGACCTTGCCCTTGATTGCGATCACGTACTCGGGACGGATGGCGTGGGCGCGCTCGTGCACGTCGGCGTTGTCCTCGGGGTTGAAGACCACCTGGGTCAGCCCCTCGCGGTCGCGCAGGTCCAGGAAGATCAGCCCGCCGTGGTCGCGGCGGAACTGGACCCAGCCCATGAGGCAGACTTCCTCGTCCATGTTGGCGGCGGTCAACTCGTTGTTGTGGTGCGTGCGCCGCCAGCCTGCCAGGTCTTCGATGACGCGGTACTCGTCGTAATCTCTTTCTAGTTCGGACATTCTCTCTCCGGTATCTCGTATTGTATGGCCTCCGGCGGCCCCTGCGGGGGCTTGCCTCCGGCGGCTTAAGAAACCTTTTGAAATAGGTTTCTTAAGGATCTTCCAAAACTTTTTGTCGCGCCTTCGGCGGGCGGGGCCGCCGTTTGAAGGCTTGGGTACACAACCTTGCGGCGAAGCCGCACACGGGATTCCAAAGGCCCTCGGCCTTTGGCCGCCGGAGGCGAAGTCACCCGACCCCGCCGCGCAGCGGCATCCAAATTTCTTTCTACAGACTCGCCAGGTACAGCTTCCGGTCCAGGGTTTCCTGTTCCCGGTCGCCGACCATGTCCTTGATGGTCACGGTCTGGTCGGCCAGTTCGCTGCCGCCCATGATCAGGCAGGTCCTGGCCCCGGACTTGTTGGCCGCGCGCATGCGCGACTTCATGGACCCGCCCGAGAAGCTGACCTCGCCGGTCAGCCCCTTTTCGCGCAGGGCCTGGGCAAAGAGCATGGCCTCGTTCGAGGCCTCCTGGTCGACCACGGCCAGGTAGAAATCCGGGGCGTCGGTCTGCATGTCGCCGAGGAGCAGGGCGAGCCGCTCCATGCCGCAGGCGAAGCCGGTGCCCGGGCAGTCCGGGCCGCCGAGGTTCTTGACCAGGCCGTCGTACCGGCCGCCGCCCGCCACTGCGGTCTGGGAGCCGATGTCATTGCTGGTCACCTCGAAGCAGGTGCGCACGTAGTAGTCCAGGCCGCGCACCATGCGGGGATTGAGCTCGTAAGGCACCTTGGCCCCGTCCAGGATGGCCCGGACGTCGGCGAAGTGGGTCTGGCAGTCCGGGCAGAGGTGGTCGGTGATGACCGGGGCGTCCTCGACCAGCGCCTTGCAGGTGGGCACCTTGCAGTCGAGCACGCGCAGCGGGTTGGTCTCCATGCGGCGCTGGCAGTCCTCGCAGAAATTCGCCTTGTCCTTGGACTTGTAATAGTCCACCAGGGCCTGCTTGTAGGCCGGGCGGCAGTCGTGGCAGCCCAGGGAGTTGATCTCGATGGTCAGCTTGGTCAGCCCGATGGCGTTGAGAAACGCCTTGAGCATGAGGATCAGCTCGGCGTCGGCCTGGGGCTCGTCCGCCCCGAATATCTCGGCGTCGATCTGGTGGAACTGGCGCTGGCGGCCCTTCTGCGGACGCTCGTACCGGAACATGGGCCCGAAAGTGAAGAATTTGGAAATGTTGCCCGGCTGATGAATCTTGGACTCGATGAACGCGCGGACCACGCCCGCCGTGGCTTCGGGGCGCATGGTCAGGGACCGGTCCTTGCGGTCCGGGAAGGTGAACATCTCCTTGCCGACCACGTCGGTGTCCTCGCCGATGGACTTCTGGAACAGCTCGGTCTTCTCCAGGATGGGCGTGCGCAGCTCGCCGAAACCGTAGCGCGAAAAGACCTCGCGGGCGCACTTTTCCATGAAGGTGTACTTGGCGGCCTCATCGGGAAAGAGGTCCGCGAATCCCTTTATTTTTTGTACTTTCGCCATGTCGCGTTCAATATCCTTAAATAGATGTAGGGTCGCTGGAACCGAATCTGGTTAGACCAAACCCGTATGATTGTCAAAAAGAGTGTGGTGCGGAATGCGGCGCGGGGTAGGAGTTCCGCCGAAGTCCCCCTTCGGTTCTTTTGATTTGACCTCGCGCGTCCAATACTCCACTCTCCGGGCCAGGGGGAATGCGCATGAAGACCGTTACGGCATGCACCATGGACTGCGGCGACGCCTGTTCGCTGCTGATCGACGCCGACAATAAAACCATCCGGGGCAACCCGAAACACCCGTTCACCAAGGGGTTCTGCTGCAAGAAGGGCGGCCGCTACTTCGAGCGGCTGGACGCGGACGAGCGCATCACCGAGCCGCTCATCCGGCGCGGCAACGGATTCGCGCCCGCAAGCTGGGACGAGGCCCTCGGCCTGATCGCCGAGAAGCTCGACGCGGCCAGGGCAGTGCCCGAGTCCATCCTGCACGTCCACGGCCACGGCTACCGGGGCATCCTGGGCACGGCCAGCACCCACTTTTTCGAGCGGCTGGGCGCGTCCACGACCTATGGCTGCGTGTGCGACGACACCGGCATCGAGGCGTGCCTGCGCGATTTCGGCGTGCTCAACCACAACGATCCCGAGGACATTCTCAACAGCGACCGGGTGGTCAACTGGGGCCGGGACCTGACCCGCTGTTCCGTGCACCAGCTGGCCCTGCTCCAGCGCGCCCGCAAGAACGGCACCGAGGTCCTGACCGTCTCGCCCGGCGGGGACGGCACGCCCGAGTTCTCGGACGTCAACGTCGTCATCCGGCCGGGCACGGACCGCTTCCTGGCCGCCGCCGTGCTCAAGCTCTTTCTGGAAGCGGGTGACCTCAACCCGTGGGTCCTGACCCGGACCGCCAACTGGCCCGCCCTGCGCGGGCTGGTGGACGGCCTGAAGTTCCGCGAGCTGTGCGCGGCCTGCGAGATCCCGCCCTCGGACGCGGAGATGGTCTACGAGTGGTACGCGGACCGGGGCAACGTGGCCACGGTCATCGGCTGGGGGCTGCAGCGCCACGTGTTCGGCGGCGAGAACGTCCGCTTCATCAACGCCGTGGCCATGGTCTCGGGCAACGTCGGCGTACGCGGCGGCGGCTCCTATTACAACATCTCCTCGGCCCGCAACTTCGGCTCCTGGGCGCACCTGATACAGGGCGGCGAAGCGCCCGGCGAACGGCGCAGGCTGCTCCTGCAGGATCTGGGCGCGGAGCTGCGCCGGGCCGATCCGCCGGTGGCGTTTGTCTGGATCGACGGCCACAACGTGGTCAACCAGGTGCCGGACTCGCTGGCCGTGGCCGACGCGCTGGCCGCGCCGTTCACCGTGGCGGTGGAAGGGTTCATGAACGACACGGCCATGCGGGCCGACGTCATCCTGCCGCCCGCCTTGATGTTCGAGCGCCTCGACGTGCTCGGTTCCTTCGTGCACAACTACGTCAACCTCTGCGCCCCGGCCGTGGCCCCGCGCGGACAGGCGCGGCCGGACTTCGACATCCTGGCCGACCTGGGCTCGCGGCTGCGCGATCCCATCCGCCTGCCGGACAAGGACGCCTGCCTGCGCGAGGGGCTCAAGCGCTCGAACGTGTCCCTGGACGAGTTGCGTGAAAACGGGTTCGCCAAGGTCAACCACCCCTACGTGGCCTTCGAGGACCTGGTCTTCGGCCACCTGGACGGGCTGTACCGTTTCCCCGAGGCGCTGCATGCCGAGCCCGAGCGGGACCCGGACTATCCCCTGCAGCTGCTGACCCTGGTGCGCGGGGAGTTCCTGCACTCGCAGATTCCCGAGAAAGAGCAGCGCGGCGTGCCCACAGTCTGGATTTCCAAGGCCAATCCGGCATATAGTGTCCTTGACCTGTCCGCGGACGTATATCTGGCCACCGACCTCGGGGCCATGCAGGTCCGGGTGCTGACCGTGGATGATCTGCACCCCCGGGCCGTGATCATGCGCCGGGACGGATGGATGAAATACGGCCACGGGGCCAACGCCATCATCCGGCCCATGAACACGGACATGGCCTTCGGCACGGCCTACTACAGCCAGACGTGCCGCCTGGAAAACCGCTAACTGAAAGGATATCCAATGAAAATGCTGAAGAAAATGCTGACCATCGCGTGCATGCTCGCCGTCCTGACCGTGGCCTTCGGGTGCAGCGAGGAAGGCCCCATGGAAAAGGCGGGCAAGAAGATCGACAAGGCCGCCCAGGAGGCGGGCCAGCAGATGGACAAGGCCGCCGAGGACGCGGGCGAGGCCGCCAAGAAGATCTTCGAATAGAGTTTCGACCGCGCGGACGGGGGCGTTCGCGCTTTGTCACGGCGTTGCCATGCGCTGCCGCTTGCCAACCGGTGGCCGGCAGGGTATTTAGGCACGTATGCAAGCACGTTCATCAAAGCCCCTGCCGTCGGCGCGGCGGGCGGCGCTCGAAGCCCTGTTCCGCTGTCTCATGAACCGGCAGGATATCCAGGCCGCCCTGGACGCGGCCCTGTCCTCCGGGGTGGACGATCCGCGCGACGTGGGCTTGGCCACGGAACTCAGCTACGGCTATCTTCGGCTCAAGGGGCGTATCGAGTACGTCCTGTCCCGGTTCCTCCAGGACCCGGGCAAGCTCAATCCCAAGATGCGGCTGGCCATGGGCGTGGCCGCCTACGAGATTTTGTTCCTGGACAAGATCCCGGCCTACGCCTCGGTGGACTGGGCCGTGGAGTTCTCCAAGTCCAAGCCGGGCGCGCGGCTGGCCGGGCTGTTCAACGCCGTGCTTCGCAGGGTGTCCGAGCTGGGCGAGGACGCCCACGACCCCGACTTTTTCCGCAAGGACGCCTCCCTGCCTGAATTCCTGTCGCGCTGGTACGCCTGCCCCCAGTGGCTGGTGGACCTGTGGTGGCGCGAATACGGGGAGAAGACGGCCATCGACTACCTCGAGGCGCAGATCAAACCCCCGGCGCTCGGCTTCAACCTCTTCGGCCATCCCGACGCGGATGAACTGTACACCGAGATCGCGGGCTGGCCCGAACTGATCGACATCGAGGGCATGAGCTTCGCCCTGCCCGCGGGCACCGCTTTCGAGGGCGAGCCCGACCCGCCCCTGGCCCGGCAGTCGTTCGCGGCGCGCCAGGCCCTGGAGGCGTTGGAGCCGGAGATCTGGAAGGGTCCGGTCTGGGACGCCTGCGCCGGACGCGGGGGCAAGACCCGCATCCTGCTGGAAAAGGGTCTGGACGTGTTCGCCTCGGACCCGCACCGTGGGCGGCTGGCCGCGCTCGAGCGCGAACTGCACGGGGTGGAGGTCTTCGAGGCCAATGCGGCCACGGCCGAGCCGCCGCGCACGCCCGGCACCGTCCTTCTGGACATGCCCTGCTCGGGGTTGGGCGTGCTCTCGCGCCGCCCGGACACCAAGTGGAAGCGCAAGCCCGCCGACCTGGGCGACCTGACCCTGCTGCAGCGGGAGATCCTGGACAACGCCCTGGCGCAGGTCAAACCCGGCGGGCGCATCGCGGTCATCACCTGCACCCTCAACCCCGAGGAGAACCAGGGGCTGGTCGCCCGGTTCATCGGGGACAATGACCGGGTGTCCGTGGAGCGCGAATGGACCACGCCGTCCGACTCGCCGCTGAACGAGTTCTTCTACGCAGCGTCCCTCTCCGTGAAATAATTCCAGGCGCGCGGCCCTGTCAGGGGCCGCGCGCCGTTTTCCGACTTTCGTCAGCCGCCGAGCTTGGCCCCCAGCCAGGTGGCCGGTGCAATGGGCTCGGGCACGCCCTCGCGGGCGTTCACGCCGCGCGCCTCGGCCAGCTTGTCCTGGTAGGTCTTCCAGCAGGCTTGGGCCAGGGAGGTGGACCCGGACAGGGGATAGGCCAGGGTGGCGGCCATTCGCGCGGACAACGCCTCGGACAGCAGGGCGTCGTACTTCTTGGGGTCGGTCTCGCGGCGCACGTAGGCGATGTACAGGGGAGCCTGTTCGTTGCACAGGACGACCCCGGACTGGATCTCCCAGTCCCGGACCTCCCCGCCGTCCGCGCCGGTGATGGCGATGATCCGCAAAAAGTCCGTGGGCAGGACGTAGCGCAACGCCCACTTCCACAGGGGGGCCACGGCCCCGGCGGCCAGTTCGGCCTGGGCCATGGCGCAGTTCCAGGGATGGGCGCGCAGGACCGCGTCGCGCACGGCGGGCCAGCGGTGGTTGCACAGCCCGGCGGCCTTGGAGTCGTCGCCCAGGGACATGATCGCGTCCTCTCCCAGGTCCAGCAGGGCGTTGTTGCAGATTTCTATCACACTCGTTGCCATATGCGTGTTCCTCGCTTCGCTAGGGTTTCGGGCATCCCGGCGGGCAAAGCGTACCACGCGTTTTCGCCGTGCCCCGCCTTTGTCGGCGAATGACAAGGAAAAGCGTCCGATCGGCAGGGAAAATCAACTTGACAGGGTTAGCGCGGTGCCCATTGCAGGAGGTGTCACCGTGTGTTGACAACCGTTTTCGGGTGTGGTTGCCTTCCCCCTCACGAAATATAATTGGCAGTGCCCGAGTAAAAAAGGATCATTCCTCGGGATTCACAGCCGACTCAACATATGTATCCAGATGACAGTATGCGCTACATGGAAGACGTCTCACTTATCGACATAGCCGGCGGCATCTCCACCGCCCTGGACTACATCTCTCCCACGGTCACCGGGCACCACCGCCGGGTGGGGCTGGCCTCCGCCGTTCTCGGCAACCGCGTGGGCATCAAGCCCTCCTCCCTGGTGGACTTGCTCCTGGCCGGGCTGCTGCACGATATCGGGGCGTTCTCCATGGACCTGGCCCTGGACGGCCTGAGCTTCGACGCCGACCTGGAGGAGCACGCCGTGGTCGGCTACCGGCTGCTCAAGGACCATCCCTTCCTGGAGCGCGCCTCGCGCATGGTCCTGTACCACCACACCAGCTGGCGCGACCTGCGGGTCATCCGCCAGGAGGGCGACCGCGAGACGCTGCTGCTGGCCAACATCCTCAATCTGGCCGACCGGGTGGACATCCTGCGCCGGATGGGCGCGCGCATGCGGGAGCACAGAGACGTGGAGCGGGCCGTGGCCGGGTTCACCTCGGACCTCTATGCCCCGGAGCTGACGGCCGCCTTCCGGGAACTGACCGAGGGCGGGCTGTTCTGGCCGCTGATGGAGAACACGGACCGGCCGGTCAGGGAGATGCTCTCCCAGGACCTTCTGGACGTGCGCATCACCCCGGACCAGCTCATCGATTTCTCCGGCTTCTTCACCCGGATCATCGACTTCCGGAGCCGCCACACGGCCACCCATTCGGCGGGGGTGGCCGAGACCGCGGTCCTGCTGGCCCGGCTGGCGGGCATGGACGAGAAGGAACAGAAGGCCATGCGGTTGGCCGGGAACCTGCACGACATCGGCAAGCTGGCCGTGCCCACCTCCCTGCTGGACAAGCAGAGCGCCCTGGACGAGGACGAGTACACCCGGATCAAGGACCACGCCACGGTCAGCGCCGAGGTCCTTCGGGCCATCCCGGGCCTGGGCGAGGTGGCCGACTGGGCGGCCCAGCACCACGAGCGCCTGAACGGCAAGGGATATCCCCTGGGACTGACGGAAAAGGAGCTCTCGCTGGGCTCCCGGATCATGCAGGTGGCGGACGTGCACACGGCCATCACCGAGGACCGTCCCTATCGCAAGGGCATGACCCGCGAGCGGACCGTGGCCGTGCTCCGCTCCATGGCGGACAGCGGCTTCCTGGACGTGGACATCGTCAACCTGGTCATCGAGAACCACGACCACCTGGACGCCGTCCGGACCATGGTCCAGAGCCGCGCCCTGGCCGAGTTCCGCCACTTCACCGAAGAAAACGGCTAGCCGTCCGGCCTACGCCTCTTCGAAAATCTTCCGGATTTCTTCCCGGTCCGAGGTCAGTCCCAGGGCGCACATGAGCCGGATACGGGCCTTGGGTCCGCCCAGCCTGCCGCACAGGATGACGCCCTTGGCGTGCAGGTCGGCCCCGCCGCCGGGATAGCCGTACACGGGCCAGACCCCGCCCTCGATGCAGCGGGTGGCCAGGACCACGGGCAGCCCCTTTTCCAGGCACGCCTCGATCCCCTCGACCATGGCCGGTGGCACGTTGCCCGCGCCGAACCCTTCGATGACAACCCCCCGAGCTCCTTCGCTTATTGCATGATCGAGAGGTTTCCGGTCAATTCCCGTATACGCGGTGATCAGCGGCACGTTGGGCTCGATGGCCGAGGGCGCGAACTTGCGCCTGGGGGTGGGGGTGGAACGGGGTCTGGCCAGGAGTACGGACTCCCCGGCCACGTAGCCGACCACTCCGGCCTCGCGGGACTCGAAGGCGTCCACGTTGAGCGAGTTGACCTTGACCGCCTCGCGGGCCGCGAAGATGCGGTCGGTCATCAGGATGCACGCGCCCACGCCCGGAGGCAGGGGGAGCAGGCAGGCGCGCACGGTGTTGGCCAGGTTGCGGATGCCGTCGTAACCCGCCTCGGAATAGTAGCGCATGGACCCGGTCAGGATGACCGGCTTGTCCGAGCGGACCACCAGGTCGCACATGTAGGCGGTCTCGGCCAGGGTGTCCGTGCCGTGCAGGACCACGGCCCCGAGCACGGACTTTCCCTCGAGCGCCGCCTCCACGTCGCGGGCCAGCCGGAACATGTCCTCCGGGGTCATGTGCGGGCTCGGCTTGTCCGACCAGAGCACGGGCCGCAAGGTCACGTCCGCCTCCTGGGGGGAGAGCTGGTTGAGCAGCCCGTCGAAGTTGCCGCCCGGGGCCACGCCTTCCTTGCCTTCCACCGGGGACATGCCGATGGTCCCGCCGGTGAAGAAAATCACTATTTCAGCCTGTTGTGTCATATTCATTCGCTCGTTGCGGTTGGTTGCCGTCTATTGCGGCCGGGCCGCTTTAAGGGCCTTGCGCAGCACGGATTCGTCCACGGCCCCGGTGATGCGCGGCTGTCCTTCGATTATGAAAGTGGGCAGGGCGGTCACCCCGGCCTCTTTGGCCTGTCTGGACCCGTCGGCCACGCGGGCCGCAAAGCGGTGGTCGGACAGGGCCGTCTTCAATCGCTCCGTGTCCAGGCCGGTGCGTCCGGCCACGTCCAGGACCATTTCGAGGTCCCCGATGTTGCGCCCCTCGGTGAATCCGGCCCGGAACATGCGGCCGTGGAAGTCGTGGTACCTGCCCGCGTCGCGCGCGAACTCGGCGGCCTCCAGGGCGAGCCGGGAGTTGAAGAGCATCTCGGCGCGGGCGAAGCGGATGCCGTAGGGTTCGCCGCGCTGGTTGCAGGTCTTGATCACGTTGTCCAGGTCGAAGCGGTCCACCAGGTCGTCCAGGGCCCGCCCTTCCGGCGGGGTCTCGGGATGCAGCTCGTGGGGCAGCCAGGTGTCGCGGATGTCGAAGTCCCGGCGCAACCGGTCGATGATGCCCGAGCCGATGAAGCAGAAGGGGCAGACGAAATCGGAAAAGATGGTCACGTTGATGGGCATGGGCGGTCCTTTGGCTCCGTTCAGCCCACACTCTACGGCCGGTTTTCGAAAAGTAAAGCGTTTTACCGGACCTTGGCCACGGCCAGCAGGTCCTTGCGCAGGCTGTCCAGGCGGGCTTCGTCCAGGAGCCGCTGCCCGTCCTGGGTGCGCACGTGGAAGACGTCGGCCGCGCGGCCCTTGATGGTCGTGATCATGGCCACGTGGATGGACAGCCCGTGGGCGGCCAGGGTGCGGGCCATGTCGAACAGGAAGCCGGTGCGGTCCGTGGCCGCCACCTCGATCACGGTGTAGAAGTCGCTGGCCTGGTTGTCGATGGTCACCAGCGGCCCCAGGCGCGGGCGTCCGCGTCCCCTGGTCAGGGGCGAGCGGCTACGCTCTTCCAGCCTTGCGGCCAGGTCCAGCTTGCCGACCATGGCGTAGCTCACGGACCGGCTGACCCGGGCCCAGACCTCTTCCGCATAGAGATTTTCGGGCGGCTCGCCCACGGTGAACACGTCCACGGCCGTGCCGTCCTTCCAACTGAAGATGTCGGCGGCCAGGATGTTCAGGCCGTGCAGGGACAGGGCTCCGGCAATGGTCGCGAACAGGCGGGGCTGGTCCACGGCGGCGATGGTCAGCTTGTAGGTGTTCTCGGCCCGGCCCGGCGCGGCCTCGATCAGGTTGACGCCCTTTCCGCCGATGGAGGACGGCTTGCGCATGCGGTCCTCGGCCACGGCCGCCCACAATTTCCTGACCAGCCGCACGTGCCCGGCGATGGCCTCGGGCGTCAGGGCCAGGAAGGCGCGCGGGGGCATGGCCCGCATGGCCGCGTCCACGAACTCCGGGTCCTGGTCGTGGGCTGCGGCGAGCACCGCCAGCTTGGCGTCGGCCAGCTTGCGGGCCGCGTCCGGCTCGGCCAGGGGGCCGTGGCGCAGCAGGTTGCGGACCTTGAAATACAGCTCGCCCAGCAGGGAGCGGGTCCAGGAGTTCCAGGCGCGCGGGCCGGTGGCCATGGAGTCGGCCGAGGACAGCAGGTGGAGCATGTCCAGCCGGGCCGTGTCCCCGACCACGGCGGCCACATCCGCCACCGTGCGCTCGTCCGACAGATCGCGCCGGGTAGCGGTCTTGGGCAGGAGCAGGTGGTGTTCCACCAGGAAGGCCACGTCCTTTATGACATCGGGAGCACGTCCGTAGCGGGTCAGGACCTCGCGGGCCATGGCCGCCCCGGCTCCGGAGTGGTCGGGCGCGCCCTTGCCCAGGTCGTGGAAGAATCCGGCCAGGACCAGCCGGGCAGGGTCGGCCACCTTGGCGGCCATCTCCCCGGTCCACTCGCCGTCGTTGCGCACAAAGTCCGAGAGCAGGGCCACGGTGGCCAGGGTGTGCCGCCCCACCGGGTGGACGTGGTAGTCGTTGAACTGGATGAGATGCTCCACCTCGGCGAACTCCGGGAACAGGGCGGGCAGCAGCCGGGTCTCCAGCAGCCCGTCCAGGGCGGTCCGGCAGTGCGGGGCCAGGAAGATTTCCACCAGGATGGACAGGGTCTCGCTCCGCCCGGCCAGCCCGGCCGCGAACCGGTCCGGGTCGCGCCGGACAATGCGCCGCGCGCCCCAGGTCAGGGGCAGGCCGATGCGCGCGGACTCCAGGAACGCGCCGAGCACGTTGTCCGGGGTGGCCGCCGCCTGGCGCTCGAAGCGGATGCCCCCCTGGCCGGCGGAAAGGTTGCGGATGGACAGTTCGGGCGGCGGCCCGGTGCGCACCGGGAAGGCTTCCTGGAACAGGGCCTCGCGCATGGCCTTGATCCGGGTCATGGCCTGGTGCAGCCGGGACAGGAAGAACTCCACGGCCAGGCCGGTGTCCTCGGGCGAGGCGGTGCGCGAGGCGAAGCCCATGAGCCGGGCCGTGGGCGGCTGGAGGTCGAAGAAGAGGCGGTCGGTCTTGCGCCCGGCGGCCAGGTGCAGGGCGGTGCGCACGCGGTTGAGGAACGCCTGGTCCTCGCGCAGCCGTGAGAGTTCCTCGGGCAGGAAGATGGGGTCGCGCTTGAGCGCCTTGAGCACCCGGGACAGCCAGGCCACCTGCTGGCCGTCGCGCAGACCGCCCAGCCCGTTCTTGAGTTCGGGTTCGAGCAGGGCCGAGGCGTCGCCGTACTGGGCGGCGCGGGCCTCGTTGTGCTCGCGCAGGGAGGCGGCGAAGGTTTCGCCGTACTTGTTCAGGACCTTGGCCGCAAAGGCGGACCGGAAGGTCTCGAAGACCTCGGCGTTCCCGGCCAGGGGGCGGGCGTCCATGAGCGAGGCCAGGACCTGGAAGTCTTTTCTGGCCAGGGACACGCAGTCGGCCACGGTGCGCACGCCGTGGCCCAGGTCCAGGCCGAGGTCCCACAGGGGAAAGAGCAGGGTCTTGATGAATGTTTCGACCCCGGACGGGATGCGGCGGTTGAAGAGCAGGAGCACGTCCACGTCCGAGCCGGGGCACAGCCGCCCCCGTCCGTAGCCGCCCACGGCGATGAGCGTGAAGGCGAAGCGTTGCGGCCCGGCCTCCCGGATGCGGCTCTCGAAATAGCGGTCCACCAGGTGGGTGTATTCCCAGGCGAAGCCGCCCACGGAACCGGCCTCGGCCCGGGCCCACAGGTCCGCCCTGGCCTGTTTCAGCCTGCGGGCGGATTCGGGGAGAAGGCTGTCCGGCTGCATGGGCGCTCCTGGGGTTGTCCGGCCTGTCGGGAAAAAGGCGGCCGGGAGCCTTTCCCGCTCCCGGCCGCCGCCGGCCCGTCCGGGCCGGAATATGCCCGGGCGATTGCTGGGACTCTCTCTGCTCGCAGGCCCGGATGGTTCCGGTCCGGGCGCGCCCGGACCGGAGTCGTTTTCGTCTGTGTTAGATGGCCTCTTCGCCGGTCTCGCCCGTGCGGATGCGCACGACCTCGTCCACGGTGGAGACGAATATCTTGCCGTCGCCCACCTCGCCGGTGCGCGCGGCCGCGCGGGCCGCCTCCACCACCTCGGCGGCGAAGTCGTCCTCGACCACGGCCTCGATCTTGATCTTGGGCACGAAGTCCACCTGGTACTCGGCGCCCCGGTACACTTCCTTGTGGCCGCCCTGGCGGCCGAATCCCTTGACTTCGCTGACGGTCATGCCCTTCACGCCGATGCCGGAAAGGGCGGTCTTGACCTCGTCGAGCTTGAACGTCCTGGTGATGATCTCGATTTTCTTCATGTCGCTGTCTCCTTGACTACCACTGATAGCCCGTCTCGGAATGCTCGGCAATGTCCATGCCCTTGTCCTGCTCCTCGTCGCTCGCCCGCAGGCCGATGGTGGCGTCCACCGCCTTGAAGATGACGAAGGTCATGACGAAGCAGAAGCCCCAGGTGGCCACCACGGAGACGAACTGGACCCACAGCTGGTGGGCGTTGCCCGCGATCAGCCCCTCGGCGTTGACCGTGGCCAGCAGGCCGGTGGCCAGGGCCCCGTAGGTGCCGCCCAGGCCGTGGATGCCGACCACGTCCAGGGCGTCGTCGTAGCCGAACTTGTTCTTGAGCATGATCCCGCCGTAACAGAGCACGCCCGCGCCCAGGCCGAGCACGATGGCCCACATGGGGGTGACGAACCCGGCCGCCGGGGTGATGGCGACCAGTCCGGCCACCGCGCCTGAGGCCGCGCCCAGGGTGGTGGCCTTGCCGCCGTGCATCCACTCGGCCACGATCCAGGACAGGGCGGCCGCTGCCGTGGCCATGTGCGTGGTCACGAACGCGTTGGCGGCCGCGCCGTCGGCGGCCAGGGCGGAACCGGCGTTGAAGCCGAACCAGCCGAACCAGAGGATGGCCGCGCCCAGGATGGTCATGGGCAGGTTGTGCGGGATGAACGCCGTGGAGCCGTGGCCCTTGCGTTTGCCGATGAGGATGGCGCAGCACAGGGCGGCCGCGCCCGAGCTCATGTGGACGACCGCGCCGCCCGCGAAGTCCAGCGCGCCCATCTGGCCCATCCAGCCGCCGCCCCAGACCCAGTGGCACATGGGGGCGTAGACCAGGATCAGCCACAGGGCCGAAAAGACCATGAACCCGCCGAACTTCATGCGCTCGGCGAACGCGCCGGTGATCAGCGCCGGGGTGATGACCGCGAACATGCACTGGAAGATCATGAAGGTCAGGTGGGGCAGGTTTTCGGCCGGAGACCCCGCGTTGGTCATGCCCACGCCCTTGAGAAAGAGGAAGTCGAGCCCGCCGATGAGCCCGCCGATGTCCGAGCCGAAAGACAGGGTATAGCCGATGACGGCCCAGAGCACGGACATGAGCCCGAGCATGATGAAGGACTGCATGATGGTTGCGAGAACGTTTTTCGAGCGGACCAGCCCGCCGTAAAACAGCGCCAGCCCGGGGGTCATGAACATGACCAGGGCAGCGCAGACCAGGATAAAAGCGTTGTCGGTGTAATTCATTGTTCAAACCTCCAGCCGGGCGGACATGCAAGACCGGGGCCAAGAGAAAACCACGGAATTTGGCCGGTATCTACACAAAAGTATTTTTTTGAGTTAACAAAACTGGCAATTCTGGCAAAAAATTGTCAAAATTGTAAATGTGCAAGGCGATATTTGTCGATTCCGCCGGAGCGGTTCGGGGTTGGGCCCGGTTTGACCGCGACAGGTCAAACCAGTAGGGTTTATTGAGGGAATTGTTAAGGGCACGTTACCTGGGGAGTGTGACGCATGACCATGAGGACCAAAAGCGCGTTGGTGGTGACCATCGGCCTGCTCCTGCTTTTTTCGGTGCTGGTTTCTTTCGACTACACGGACCGCTATGTCAGCGACCGCTTCTTCAAGGCGTTGCAGGGGGCCCCGGCCGCGACCGGCCGGGCCTATTCCCTGGACGCCTTCATGGAATACTATGACTGGGATTCCGTCTGCGTGGTCCTGCCCGGCGCGGACCATGACTTCTCCACCCTGTTCGGCCGCGACTACGAGCTCGCCCCCAGGAAGGAGGGCGGATGGAGCCTGGTCTTTCTCAAGGAGGGCGCGGTCAATGCGGAGATCACCGTGGACCCGGCCGTGCTCCGACCGTCCGCCGGGCCGACGGACGGCTGCTTCGACCGCTGGGCCGCCATCTTCTCCCTGCGCCGAGACGAGCAGGGCAAACTCCAGATGGCTTTTGCCGGGCACTAGATCATGTCGAACCACGCCCTGCACAACGCGGCCGAGGCCCTGAAAAAGGCGCGCTGCGCCATGGCTTTCACCGGCGCGGGCATTTCCGTGGAGTCGGGCATCCCGCCGTTTCGCGGACCGGGCGGCGTGTGGTCCAGGTACGACCCGGACAAGTTCGAGAAGGGGTATTTCAAGCGCCATCCCGAAGAGGTCTGGCCCCTGCTCAAGGAGATATTCTACGACATGTACGGCCGGGCCAAACCCAATCCGGCACACCTGGCCCTGGCCGAGCTGGAGGCCGCGGGCAGGCTCGTCGGCATCGTCACCCAGAACATCGACTCCCTGCACCAGGACGCGGGAAGCGAAGTGGTCCACGAGTACCACGGCTCCACCCGGCGCATGCAGTGTCTGTCCTGCCGGACCTTCTTCGACACCGAATCCATATCGCTGGATATCCTGCCCCCGCCCTGTCCGGCCTGCGGCGGACTGCTCAAGCCGGACTTCGTCTTCTTCGGCGAGGGCATCCCCGACGACGTACACCGGGCGGCCACGGACCTGGCCAAGCAGGCGGATGTCTGCCTGGTCATCGGCACGGGGGGCGAGGTCGTCCCGGCCGGACGCATCCCGGTCGTGGTCAAGCAGCACGGCGGCACGATCATCGAGATCAACCTGCGGGACACCTCGTACACCTACAACACCACCGATTACTTCCTCGAAGGCAAAGCCGGTACGCGCACCCCGGAGCTGGTCCGGGCCGTGCTGGGATAGGCCATGTCTATCCGATGGACCCAAGTATCCGAATTGGACAGGAGCCGCTAAGGCATACCCGTGTCACGGCGTTTCGGAGTTGTCTTGGGACAATGACCCCGGCAAATGCGATATGACCTTGTCCGGACACATTCCCCTGGCCGCGTCGAGGGCCTCCTGCGGCGTCGGTCGATCTATTCCGAACCAGTCCCCGCCGGAGGAGATGGCATCCTTGGGGAGAGGTATGACGTTGTCGCCGACTCTGATCGTGATAGTGTCGTTCGGGCAGGTCGCATAGACTTCCTTCAGGCTGCTTTTTGCCGTGTTCACCAGAACGAATGCTTCGTAGAAGATTTTAGTCACCCCGCCAGCCAGATGCTGTCTGCCTTTGCCGACGTGTATAGCCTGTACTTCCTCGCAAGACAGGTGAGCCTCGCATGGAGCGAAAGCCCAGACGCAAGTGGTCAGATACAGTATGGCGACAACGGCAAGCGTGAGTATCGGCTTATTCACTCCAATCCTCATATGTTATCGTATAGTAAATCAACACGTTGTCTGAACCTACCGCAATAAGATTGATGCGCCAGTCCACCGGGGGAGTCTGGTCTGTGGTCAGGGTGGTCGAGTTGCTCGTGAGTGGCATGCAGGCGATTTGTTCGGAATGACCTTGGTTACTGGTTAAATGGACACCGGAAGTGAGGCCGCCCGAGACACCTTCAAAAGAGATGTCGACTTGTCTTCCTCCGACAAAGGTCTCTATAGCAAAGCCTTCTACTGAACCGCTAATATATCGTGTTGGCTTTCGCAATGGGTGTTTCCTGATTTCGCACTTGCAGTTCGGATGCGGTCGTTCAGGCTCTTCCACGAACCGCTTTCCAGCGAGAGCCTTGCACTTCTTACATGCACTGGTTGCCGGGTGGACTGTCCAATAAGAATTGCTTTCAGGATCAACGTGTTCCTCTCGCCTGTCAGCGTCGGCTTTTTTGATCCCAGTCGGACCGGCGCTGGTGGCAATACCGACCATCCGCTTGGGCATGCCGTAAACCAACTGGTCATCTCCTATGTGCTGTACAGTCCTTTCAGACATCGTTGCTTCTCCTTGTCGATTGTCTTTGATGCGACAGTTGTCACTTACGAGAACGTATCACGGGTTTTCCTGGAAACCGGCTTTTGTCGGAGAATGTAGGGTAAAAACAGCTGATAGGCATAAAAAAGCAACTTGACAGGTTTCAGGAAATACCCGGTTGCCGCAAACGAAAAGCCCCCGCCTTGTTCGGCGAGGGCTATTCGTTCAGTATTGAAAGAGCGTCCCGGTCAGGACTGCATGCGGCCGATGAGTTCCTTGAGAGAGCCCGCCAGGGAGGACAAGCGGTCCAGGTCGGTGCGGGCTTCGCCCATGGCCTGGGCGGTCTCGCTGGAAATGGCGGTGATCTCCTCGGTGGCCCGGGTGACCTGTTCGCTGGTGGCCGACTGCTCCTCGGCGGCCGTGGCGATGGAGCGCACCTGGTCCGCAGTCAGGATTACGCTTTGCCGGATGTTCTCGATGGACTGCCCGGCGCGGTCGGCCAGGTCGGTGGATTCCTGGATGGAGGCCACGGCCCGTTCCGTGGCGGCCACGTTTTCGTGGGTGCCGGTGCGGATGGACTGGATGGCCGCGTCCACCTCCTTGGTGGCGGTCATGGTCTTTTCGGCCAGCTTGCGGACCTCGTCCGCGACCACGGCGAAGCCTCGCCCGGCCTCGCCCGCGCGGGCCGCCTCGATGGCCGCGTTGAGCGCCAGCAGGTTGGTCTGGTCCGCGATGTCGTCGATGACCTGCATGATCGCCCCGATGTCCTCGGTCTGCTGGTCGAGCTGGGCCATGGACTTCTTGAGGGCCTCGGACTGCACGCCCACGTCCTGGATGGCCTGGACCACCTGGTTGACCAGTCCGGCCCCCTCTTCGGCCAAGTCGCGCATGTTGTCCGCGTTGTTGGACGCGCTTCCGGCGTTCTGAGCCACCTCGAGCACAGTGGCGTTCATCTGCTCCATGGCCGTGGCCGTCTCGGTGGCCCGGTCGCGCTGGATGTCCGAGCCGTGGCTGGCCTCGTCCACCTTGCCCGACAGGGTGGCGGACGCCTCGTCCAGCTCCAGGGCGATGGCCTCGGCCTCGCGGGCGGTCTCGGCGATGAGCTCGTGCTGGTGCAGGGCCTCGGCCTCGCTCTTCTTGATCTCCGTGGTCTCGGTCAGGATGGTGAACGCGCCCACGATGTTCCCGTCCAGGTCCCGGATGGGCGAGGTGTCGACCAGCAGGTGGTAGGGGCGGCCCTTGCGGCCCGTGCCCTTGGTGGTCTGGCCCACGATGACCTTGCCCTTGCGCATGCACTGGCCGAGCAGGGTCGGCCGCGAGCGGTCGCCGTAGATGAACTCGGACATGTGCATGCCGATGAAATCGGACGGCTGGCCGTCGATCTGCAACAGGTCCAGCTCGGGCTGGTTCAGGAAGGTGATGATCTCGTCGGTGTCCGTCACCACGCACGGCTGGGTCAGGCTGGTCAGCAGCCCCTGGGACATGCCGAGTTTGGCCTTGAGCTCCGCGGTCATGTTCCTGACCGCGTCGATGGTCTCGCCGATGGCGTCCTCGGCCTGGTAGTCGATGGTCGCGGCGTAGTTGCCCGCCGCCGCTTCGAGGGTGTAGGCCGAGAGTTGGCGCAGCGGTTTGATCAGGATGCGGACCAGCAGGAAGCTGCCCAGCAGGGAGGCGATCACGCCCGCGACCACGATGGCTCCGGCCACCAGGAGAATCCGGCTCTCCACCGCGCTCAGGGCCTCGGGGGCCACGTTCAGTTCGCTCAGCGCGTTGTCCACGAGGTGGACGATGCCCCCGGCCAGGACCAGGGCGGTCAGGGCGACCATGGTCACCACGCCGAAGATGAGCTTGAAACGGAACGGAATCCTCTTGGAATCGAACATACCTCCTCCCTCCGGGATTGCCGGGCGGCACCCGCTGGGCCCGTCGGCCCGGGCCAATTCTCTAGATATTATTTAGATTCTCTACGGCGGCCGTACGATTCTGTCAACACGGACGGGGCGTTGCTCAGAAGGCCAGCGCCCCGATCCCGGCCCCGGCCAGGACCACCCAGAGGATGTCCACCTTCTTGCGCAGGCAGATGAACGCGGCCAGGGCGAAAACCGCCTGGGGGACGGTCCACTGGACGGACAGGCCGAAGCGTACGGCCACGGCGGCCATCAGGCCCACCAGGGAGATGAGGCTGCCCTTGAGCACCCGCCGGGCTATGGGCGAGCGGACCAGCCTGTCGGCAAAGGGAATGGCCGCGCACAGGACGATGAGCGAGGGCGAGAACACGGTCACGGCCGCGATGAGCGCGCCGAGCAGCCCGGCCACGGCATAGCCCACGAACGCCCCGGTCATGACGATGGGGCCGGGCGTGACCTGCCCGAGCGCGATGCCGTCCATGAACATGGGCTCGGTCAGCCAGCCGCGCACTTCGACCACCTCATGGAGCATGAGCGGCACGGACACGTACCCGCCGCCAAAGGCGAAGCAGTCGATCTTGACCATGAGCAGGCCGAGCCGGAACAGCTCGGGATCGACGGCGTACAGCGCGGCCAGGAAGAGGATCAGTGCCGTCAGGAGCAGCAGGGCGAAGCGCAGCGGCCCGCGTCCTGTGCCGTCCCGTGGTTCGGGCAGCCCGCGCCCGTCGTCGCGCAGCAGGACCACGGCCAGGGCGCAGACCACGGCCATGGCCAGGATGGGGTTGCCCTTGAGCCCGAGCCAGACGCCCGCCAGGCAGGCCAGGGCCATGTCGGCCATATTGTTCAGATAGCGCCGGGCGAAGTTGACCGCCGCGTGCAGGATCAGGGCGACGATGACCAGTTGCAGCCCGGTAAAGGCCGAGGTCACTACGGCCACGTCGCGGGCCGAGAAATAGAGCGCGGTCAGGCCGAGCATGAGCAGGAAGGCGGGCAGGCCGAACCCGGCGTAGGCGGCCAGGGCTCCCGGTCCGCCGCGCGCCCGCAGCCCCACGTAGGCGGCCATCTGCATGGCCGTGGCTCCGGGCAGCAGCTGGGTCAGGGACATGCCCAGCGAGAACGAGGCCTCGTCGACCCACTGCTTGCGTTCCACGGCCATGGCCCGGATGTACGGGACCATGGCCGGGCCCCCGAAGGCGGTCAGGCCGAGCCGGGTGAAGGCCAGGAAGATGCGCGTCAGGGAGGGGGCGTTCATGGCAGCCGCCTAGTCGCCGAAGGCGAGCCGTTCGATGATCACGTTGGACACGAGCATGCCGTTCTTGGTCAGCCTGAGCCTGCCGCCCGATATGCGCACCAGGTTCTCGCGGTGCAGGGCGCTGATGAGCTGCTCCTTCTTCTTGACCAGGTCGAAGCCGGTGCGCTTGCGGTATTCCTTGAGGTCCAGCCCCTTGCCCGTGCGCAGGGAGAGCATGACCATCTCCTCGAGCAGGACCTCGTCGGTCAGCTCCTCGTAGTCGCTGCCGACCAGCTCGCCCCGCACGTAGGCGTCGTACTCGTCCATGTAGCGCGGCACCGTGAACCGCCTGCGGCCCAGGGTGGACACGGCCGACGGCCCGAGCCCGAGGTAGTCGGACCCGTCCCAGTACCCGGAGTTGTGCACGGACACGAACCCCATGCGTGCGAAATTCGATACCTCGTAGTGCAGGTAGCCCACGGACTCCATGTACTCGGCCCCGTACACGAACATGCGCCCCTGCTCCTGGTCCAGGGGCAGGGTCAGGTCCCCGCCCTCCCCGCAGCGCCGGGCCATGACCGTGCCCTCCTCCAGGGTCAGGTTGTAGGCCGAGATGTGCTCGGGCCGCATCTCGGAGACGATGCGCAGCTGGTCGAGCCAGACCTTGAGCTTCTGGCCGGGTAGCCCCCAGATGAGGTCCACGCCGATGTTGCCGAACCCGGCCCGCCGGGCCTGGTCGAACGCCTGGTAGGCCATGGCCACCGAGTGCGGGCGGCCCATGACCTGCAGGTCCGCGTCCTTGAGGCTCTGCATGCCCAGCGACAGCCGGTTGAAGCCCATGGACAAAAGCCCCCGGAAATAGCTGACGTCCTGGGCCGAGTCCGGGTTGGCCTCGATGGTCGCCTCGATGCCCGGATTGAAGACGAACGCCTTGTTCAGGGCCTTCATGATCCGGTCGAGCTGGGCCAGGGGGATCAGGGACGGGGTGCCTCCGCCGAAATAGACCGTGCGCAGCCTCGGGCGGTTCAGCCGCCTCCCCCACAGCTCGATCTCCTTGAGCAGCAGGGAGACGTACCAGGCGAAGGTGGCCTGGTCGAAGGACTGGGAATGGAAGGAACAGTAGTGGCACCGCGAGCGGCAGAACGGCACGTGGATGTAGAGCAGCAGTCCCTTGCCGTGGTCCGCCTTCTGTACCGGCTTGGACCCGGCCTCGGGAAAGGCGGGGCGCACAGGGACGTATTCGCCGAAGATCCTGCCCACGCTCACCCCTCCCGGCGGCTGGCGAAGACCGCCAGCGCCCCGACGATGAGGTACAAAGCCACGACGAGCCCGATCAGGGCCATGGCGGGGGCGCTGGTCAGACCGGACCAGGCCAGGAGCAGGGCCCCGGCGGCCTCGTAGAGCATGAGCAGGGTGACGGCCCAGATGGAGATGGCCCGCCCGGCCTGGGCGAACCGGGCGATGATCGCGTAGACCATGAGGGCCAGGATGCCGATACCCCAGGCCTCGGCCGAGCCCCGGGCCAGCCCGTTGACGATCACGGCCACGGCCTTGAGCAGCAGGAAGCCGACGAGCGCGTGCTTGCGCGTGAACAGGAAGGCGAGAAGCGCGCGCATGGCCTAGCCCAGCAGCTCCCGCTTGTACCGCTCGTTCTCGCTGTACAGGCAGCCGCAGTATTGCTGGCGGTAGATTTCCCACTTCTTGGAGGTCTCGATGCCCTCTTTCCAGCCCTCGCGGAAGTCGTGGTACAGGAATTTCGTCTTGGCCGACTCCAGGTCCCGGCCCAGGGCCGCGATCTCATCGTGCTTCTGGTACTTGGAATAGAGCAGGGTGGTGGTGAAAAAGTCGAATCCGCCCCGCTTGGCGATCTGCGCGGTGCGCTCCAAACGCATGGCGTAGCAGTGGAAACAGCGGTTGTTCTCGCGGTGGGCCACGGCCCGGAACCACTCCTGGGGCCGGTACTCGTCATCCTTGACGATGACCTTCACGCCGAGCTTCTCGGCCACGGCCAGACAGCCGTCCCGCCGCTTCGCGTATTCCGTGAGGGGATGGATGTTCGGGTTGTAGAACAGCCCCGTGATCTCATGGCCCTGCGCCAGCAGCGTCTTGAGCGTGGTGATGGAGCACGGGCCACAACAGATATGCAGCAAGAGTTTCGTCATTTGGCCGCAGTTTGAGCCCATTTCAGGCTGTTTGTAAAGGGAACCGGCCCGAGCCGAGCCGGGCGCACGCCTTCGCCAAGGAACCGTTTCTTTGCCATGGCGTTGTAAAGCTGTCCGACAGAAAACGCGCTTTCTTTTACATAGTTAGTATAGTACAGATGCGGAAAATATTATATTTCAGGAGGATATACAAGCGGACCGGTTTTTGCTATTATTGCAGTCCCCCGCAGGATAACCCGTGCGGGGGGCCGACGCAAAGACACCGGAGCATTCACATGAAGTACGCATATATTCTCTTGAGCCTGCTGGCGCTGATCCTCGCGGCCTCCCCCGCCCGGGCGGCCTATATCGACCTCGGCGTGGCCGGGGACTACAACGCGTTCATCCTGGGCGACTATACCAGCGACAGCAGCGACACCCAGGGCAATCTGGCCGTCGGGGGCAACGCGACGATGTCCAATTACCGCATCGGCGGCTCCGTGGTGGTGGGCAAAGATCTCACCATGACCAACGGCAGCATCGGCGGTAACGCGGTGGTAGGCGGCTCAGCCAGCCTGACACGGGGTAGAGCCGGACGCAGCACAGTCCCCGGCAATGCCACGCTGCCGTTCGATTTCGGTGCCCAGGCGGCCTATCTCAAGAACCTGTCGCTTGCCCTGAGCGGAACCGGCGCCAACGGCACGGTGGACAGCACGCCCTGGGGCGCCATCTCGCTGAGCGGCGACAACACATCCGGGCTCCAGGTCTTCAACCTCGACGCCGCCGATCTCCTGAACGCCAACACGTTGTCCATCGACCAGATTGCAGACGGCGCGACCATACTGATCAACGTCAATGGGGCGACCGCCGGGTTGGTCAACATGGGCATGGACGCGCTCATGCCCTACAGCGACAAGGTCCTGTTCAATTTTTACAATGCCGAAGATCTGATACTGGACAGCGTCGGGATCAAGGGCTCGATCCTCGCCCCGGGGGCCGACGTTGCCGGCCGGTGGGGCGGCTGGGGCCATATCGACGGGACCCTCATCGCCTCGTCCTATAACGCGCACATCGAGCAGCACGACGTCCCCTTTGACGGCGGCACGCCGGTTCCCGAGCCGGGCACCTTCCTGATCACGGGGCTCGGCCTCCTGGGCATGGTCGGTTTCCTGCGCCGGAGCAGGCGGCGGAACAAGGCGTAAGCGAAAACCCCGGACCACGTCCGGGGCTTTTTTTCGCCCGGAAACCGACTCCCCGCGGGCCGGTCCGGTTCCCCTTTTCTCCTTTCCTCCCCCATGGTAGCCTGTGTAAAACCAAGCAAGGAAAGGATTTCGCATGGCACGATACACCGGCATCAACCATCTGGCCATGGTCACCGGCGACATGGACGGGACCATCCGCTTCTGGCGCGACCTGCTCGGCATGCGGTTGGTGGTCGGCCTGGGCCGACCCGGCTACCGCCACTATTTCTTCGAGATCGCGGAAAACGACATGATCGCCTTTTTCGAATGGGACGGCGTGGAGCCGCTGGACGAGAAGGACCACGGCTTTCCGGTCAAGGGCAAGGTGGCCTTCGACCACATCTCCTTCGGCGTTGCGGGCGAGGACGACCTGTGGGAGATCAAGGACAAGCTCGAGGCCGCGGACGTGTGGTGCTCCGAGGTGGTGGACCACGGGTTCATCCACTCCATCTACGCCTTTGACCCGAACAACATCCCCATCGAGTTCAGCGCCGAGGTGCCCGGCGTGGACCTGCGCAGGACCCCGGTCATGACCGACTCCAAGCCCAGCCCGGAGGCCCGCAAGGGGTCCGAGCCCCGGCCCGGTGTCTGGCCCGAGGTGACCGCGCCCACGCCGGACGAGGACAAGGCCGTGTACGAGGGCGAGGGCCACAAGATCGTCGAGGCCCTGGAAAGGCTCAAGCGCGGGGAGTAGCCGGGGAACCCCGGGTTTTCCGCTGGCTAAAGCCATGGAAATCGCCTAGTGCTTGTGCCCCAGGAGCAACCGTGTCCAGACCAGCCGCCCATATCCCGTTCCACGCCCCGTGCCGCCGCGCCGCCTTCATCCGCCGGATCAAGCGGTTCACCGTGGAGGCCACGGCCCTGGACGGCCCGGACAAGGGCGCGCTCCTTGCGGCCCACACCAACAACACCGGGTCCATGCTCGGCCTGCTGCGGCCGGGGTCAAAGGCCCTGCTTTCGCCCGCCGCCAACCCGGACCGCAAGCTCAAGTACACCCTGGAGGGCCTTGAGCTCGCCGGGGCCATGGTCGGGGTCAACACGCTCACGCCCAACCGCATGCTGTACGCGGCCTGGTGGGCCGGGGCCATGCCCGAGATGGACGGCTACGGCCATTTCCAGAAAGAGGCCAAGGTGGGCCAGAGCCGCCTGGATGCGCACCTGACCGGCGATCCCGGCGACCTGTGGGTGGAGTGCAAGAACGTGACCATGGTTGAGGACGACGTGGCCCTATTCCCGGACGCCATCACCGAGCGCGGCCAGAAGCACCTGCGCGAGCTCATGGCCCTGGCCGCGACCGGCGCGCGCGTGGCCCTGTTCTTCCTGGTCCAGCGGCCCGACGGCCGTTGTTTCGGCCCGGCGGACATGATCGATCCGGTCTATGCGGAGCTGTTCTACGAGGCCCTGGACGCCGGGGTCGAGGCCTGGCCCTACGTGGCCGAGGTGGACGAGACCGGCATCACGCTGGGCCGCAGGCTGAAGGTGGTGGCCCCGTGAGCGCGCTCGTTGTCGGCGCGGTGCTGATCAGCTTCTCCTCGGTCATGGTGGTCCTGGCCGGGCTGCCCCCGGACGTGACCGGGTTCTACCGGCTGACCTGCGGCGGGCTGGCCATGTTCGCGGTCCTGGCCCGGGCAGGCAAGCTCAAGCTGTTTACGCCCAACGTCATCAAGTGGGGCTGCGTGGCCGCCGTGTTCTTTGCGGGCGACTTCGTGTTCTGGCACCGCTCCATCGCGTACGTCGGGCCCGGCCTGTCCACCATGCTCGGCAATTTCCAGGTCATCCCCCTGGCCGTGGTCTCGGCCCTGTTCTTCAAGGAGCGCATGCCGCCGCGCATGTACGCGGCCATCCCGCTGGCCCTGGCCGGGCTCTACCTCATGGTCGGCGTGGGCTGGTCCGGCTTTACCGCCGACTACCGGCTGGGCGTGTTTTTCGGGCTTCTGACGGCCTGCTTCTACGCCCTGTACATGCTCTCGCTCAAATACGCCCTGGCCAAGGACCGCGCGGACTCCCTGGTCCTGGCCTCGGCCGCCGCCCTGGCCACCGGCCTGATCCTCGGCGCGTTCGCCCTCATCGAGGGCGAGTCCTTCGCCATCCCCACGTTCAAGTCCCTGGCCGCCATCTCCACCCTGGCCCTGATCTGCCACGCCGTGGGCTGGTTCCTGATCACGCGCGGCATCCAGAACGTGCGCGGCGCCCTGGTCGGGCTCATTCTCCTGTTGCAGCCGACGCTCTCCTTTGTCTGGGACATTCTCTTTTTTGGGAAGGTGGTTAATTGGGTTGAGCTGTCCGGTGTTGGGTTGGCGCTCGTGGGCATCTATATCGGCTCCCAGGGCGGAAGAAAGAAGCGGGTGCCTTGAGCGGCTTCCGATAGCGGGCCATCTGCACATTTTTCGAGGGCCCGCCTGATCCTCACGTACTGGGGTACGCTGCGGTCAGGCGGACCCTCGAAAAATGCACAGCTGACCCACTCTCGAAAGCCTATTCCGAGCGCGGGTGACTGAGCCGCTGTCGGGTGCTGCGCACCCGAATCGCTCCATGAAGAGAAAAATACGGCCTTTGACTCAGTTGGGAGCCGAAGGCCTTTGCTATGGGTGCTTGCCCCGCGAAGCGGCGATAAAAAGTTTGGAAGGGCAGTCCAGAGGCATTTCAAATCAAAAGGGCCGCCTTTGGGCGGCCCTTTTGCGTGGGGTTATTCCTTGGTGGGGCAGATTTTCTTGCCCTCTTCGAGTTCGCGTTCGCGCTTGCGGTTTTCGCGGCGCAGTTCGGCTTCGCGGTAGCGGCGTTTGGCGGTTTCGGTCTCGAGTTTGAGGGGCGGGACTTCGGTGGGTTTGCCGTTGTCGTCCAGGGCCACGTAGGTCAGGTAGGCGGAGTTGGTGTGGCGGACCTCGCCGGTGCGCAGGTTTTCGGCCTCCACGCGCACGCCGATCTCCATGGAGGTGCGGCCCACGTGGTTGAGGCTGGCCTTGAAGATGAGCAGTTCGCCCATGTAGGCGGGCTGCTTGAAGGCCATGCGGTCGATGGACACGGTCACGGTGTTGCCGCGCGAGTGTCGCTTGGCGACCACGCCGCCGGTGGTGTCCACGTGTTTGAGTATGACGCCGCCGTGCAGGTTGCCTGCGGGGTTGGCGTCCTGAGGCAGGACGAGGTGGGTCATGATCACCTCGGATTCTGCTGCGGATTTCGCTTTCATATCAGTCCTCTCTGGATTTTCCGTATTGAACGCGGGCCTCCCAGACCAGTTTCCCGATCTTGCGGCCCAGGTCGGCCTGGCGCGTCTTCATCAGCGCCTCGGCCGCCTCCTGGTTGCCCTGCTGCTTGAGCAGGGTGGCGGATTCGAGATCACGCAAGTGATTCTCGCACTCCCGGATCATACCCGAAAGATTCAGGGTTTCCAATTCCTTGGGAACACGAACACTGCGAACTTTCTTGCTCATGGCACCACCCCCCGGAGGTTTTCATTGTGTCATTCAAATTGATGACAGAGCGTGGCGCGGCGGTCAACCCCCGTATTTCGGGCCTTTGCGGGCTGCAGGCGGAGGGGGTGGCCCTGCGGCGCGGATGGCGGTATGGTGTTGCGCGTCGGGCCGGAAATCCGGGTCCGGCCACTGAAACCGGAGCTTTCATGGAACAGAGCGATAATCCGACGGGCAAACGGTTGGCAGGGCTTTCCCTGGCCGCGCTGGGCGTGGTCTTCGGCGACATCGGGACCAGCCCGCTGTACGCCCTGCGCGAGTGCTTTCACGGCGATTACGGCATCGCGGTCACCCCGGAGAACGTCCTGGGCGTGCTCTCCCTGATCTTTTGGGCGCTGATGCTCATCGTGTCCTTCAAGTACCTGACCATGGTGCTGCGCGCCGATCACGACGGCGAGGGCGGCGTGCTCGCCCTGACCACCCTGGTCAAGCCGCGCAAGGAGAACATGGGAAAAGGGGCCTGGACCCTGGTCATCCTCGGCCTGTTCGCGGCCTGCCTGCTGTACGGCGACGGCATGATCACCCCGGCCATCTCGGTCCTGAGCGCGGTGGAGGGCTTGGGGCACATCACGCCTCTGCTGGAACCGTACATCCTGCACATCACCCTGGTCATCCTGATCAGCCTGTTCCTCTTGCAACGCCACGGCACGGCCCGGGTCGGCACCCTGTTCGGCCCGGTTATCCTGGTCTGGATGACCAGCCTGGCCCTGATCGGCCTGCACCAGGTGGTCAAGACCCCGTCGGTGCTCGCGGCCGTCCTGCCGTGGCACGGGCTGCATTTCCTGATCGCCAACAAGGTCCACGGTTTCGTGGTCCTGGGCGCGGTCTTCCTGGTGGCCACCGGGGCCGAGGCCATCTACGCGGACCTGGGCCATTTCGGGCGCAAGCCCATCCGGCTGACTTGGTTCCTGGTGGCCCTGCCCGCCCTGCTGCTCAACTATTTCGGCCAGGGCGCGCACCTGCTGTCCGCGCCCCAGGACGCCTTTCATCCGTTTTACGCCATCGTGCCCCGCTGGGCGATCATCCCCATGGTCGTGCTGGCCACCATGGCCACCATCGTGGCCTCCCAGGCGGTCATCACCGGAGCCTTTTCCCTGACCTCCCAGGCGGTCCAGCTCGGCTATCTGCCGAGACTGCGCGTGACCCACACCTCGTCCACGCACATGGGCCAGATCTACGTGGCCCCGGTCAACTGGCTGTTGATGATCTGTACCGTTGGGCTGGTCCTGGGTTTCCAGACCTCGAGCCGGCTGGCCGCGGCCTACGGCGTGGCCGTGACCGCGAGCATGCTGGTCACCGCCACCCTGTTCTACGTGGTCATGCGCAGACGCTGGGAATGGAAGCTGCCCGTGGCCGTGGGGCTGACGGCCCTGTTCTTCACCGTGGACTTTTCGTTCTTTGCCGCGAACATGACCAAGATCGCGCACGGCGCGTGGTTCCCCCTGGTCATCGCCCTGCTGGTCCTGGCCGTGATGCTCACCTGGGAGCGGGGCGGCGAGATCCTGGCCGAGCGGGCCCGGGGGCTGACCCGGCCCCTGGACGAGTTCCTCAAGGAGATCGGCGACAACCCGCCCAAGCGCGTGCCGGGCCAGGCCGTGTTTCTGACCCGCAGCCACAACACCGTGCCCGTGGCCATGATCCAGAACCTGCGCCACAACAGGGTCCTGCACTCCGAGGTCTATTTCCTGAACATCCGCACCGAGCAGATTCCCCGCGTGCCCAACTTCGAGAAGATCGAGTTGGAGCGGTTCGGCTCGGGCGTGCTGCGGGTCATCGCCCACTTCGGGTACATGGAACAGCCCACCGTGGCCGTGATCTTCGCCCTGTGCAAGGACAAGGGCGTGGACGTGGACATCCAGGCGGCCAGCTTCTTCCTGGGCCGCGAAAAGCTGACCGTGGGCACTCCCCCGGCCATGGC
This sequence comes from Pseudodesulfovibrio sp. lm2024, assembly GCF_051175575.1. Taxonomy (NCBI): domain Bacteria; kingdom Pseudomonadati; phylum Thermodesulfobacteriota; class Desulfovibrionia; order Desulfovibrionales; family Desulfovibrionaceae; genus Pseudodesulfovibrio; species Pseudodesulfovibrio sp. lm2024. Next base: position 3,911,263 of record NZ_CP195092.1, on the reverse strand, counting down.
CCGCTGGCGCTCCAACCTCTACCTCTTCCTGGCCAGAAACGGCATGGACCCGGCGGCGTTCTTCGACATACCATCCGAGCAGGTAATCGAAGTAGGCGCTCGACTGCAGATATAGGGACCCTACGCGGCTTCCGATAGCGGCACATCTGCACATTTTTTCCGGCCGCGCCAATCCTCACGTAGACGGCTACGCTGCGGTTGCCGCGGCCGGAAGAAAATGCACAGCTGCACCACTCTCGAAAGCCTATTCCGAGCGCGGGGGACTGAGCTGTTGTCGGGTGCTGTGCACCCGATTCACTCCATTAAGAAAAAGGCAGGGCCCTTGAGTCCAGTACGCGTCAGGGGACTTTTTTACGTGGCCCTCCCCGCGAAGCGGCGACAAAAAGTTTGGAAGGGGGAGTCCAGAGGGGGAAACTTTTTCAAAAGTTTCCCCCTCTGGCCGCCGGAGGCATTCAAAAAGGCGCGGCCCGCTCAAGCGGGCCGCGCCTTTATTGCAACGTCCTTCGAGTGGCCGGGTTACATTACGCGGCAGCCGTCTTCGGTGACGAGGACCTGGTATTCCCAGCGGATACCGCCCCAGGCGGGGTCGTAGAGGCCGGGTTCCACGGTGACGACCATGCCGGGTTCGAGTTCGCCCTGGCCCGCGCGGGACAGGGACGGGGGCTCGTGGGTTTCCAGGCCCACGCCGTGGCCCAGGCCGTGGGTGAACAGGGCCTCCACGCCGTCCTTTTCAAAGACCGCGTAGGCGGCGCGGTAGGCGTCGATGCAGGTCAGGCCCGGGCGGATGATGTCGATGGCCGCCTGCTGGGCGGCGCGCACCTGGTCCATGGTCTTTTGGAAACGGTCGGACGGCTTGTTGCCCACCCAGAAGGTCCGGGTCTGGTCCGAGTTGTAGTCGAGCAGCCGGCAGCCGGTGTCGATGAGGACCATGTCGTTCTCGCGAAGCTTGGTGTCGCCGGGGATGCAGTGGGGCAGGGCCGCGTTGGGGCCCACACCCACGATGGTCGAGAAGGCCAGTTCCTGGGCGCCGTGCTCGCGGAAGAATTTTTCCACCAGCCAGGCGACTTCCTTTTCGGTGCGGCCGGGGATGAGCTCGCCCTCGATGTACTCGAACAGTTCGTGGTTCAGGCGCATGGATTCGTCCATGCGGCGGATTTCCTCCGCGTCCTTGATGATCCGCAGGGACTCCACGATGTTCTCGGTGGGGGCCAGGGTGAAGTCCTCGGACAATTTGTCGTAGTCGAACAGGTGCAGGGCCTTGGGCTCGAAGCCCAGGGAATCGACGCCGCGCCCTTTGAGGAACTCGGCGATCTCCTTGTGCTTGCGGGACGCGTAGATGCACAGGTTGTTCTCGTCCCAGACCTGCCGGGCCGCGTCCAGATAGCGCGGGTCGGTGAACAGGTAGTCGTCGTCGGGGGTGACGACTATCCAGCCGGAGGATTCGTTGCACTGCGCATCGTGCAGCTCGAAGCCGCTCAGGTAATACCGGTTGGCCGCCAGCGACACGAGCATGGCGGACAGGCCGCGGGCGTGCATTTCGCTCTTGAGCTCCTCGCGGCGTTTTTCGAAAACGGATGTATTCATGGTGGGTCAGTCCAGTGTGTAGGTTTTTTCCGGGGTGCCGGTGATCATGCGTTCGGCCCATTCCACGCCCTGCATGACCGAGTGGTCCATGTTGGAGACCTCGTATTTCCAGCCGCCGAAGCGGCCCCGGGACTGGATGCCCATGGCTTCCAACCCCGGCTGGAGGACGTCCAGCGCTTTGTCGCGCGCAAGGCATGGCACGGGATAGCCGTAGTCCACGGCGATCTCCCAGCGGGTCAGGATGTCGTCCACCCTGTCCCCGCGCAACAGGGCGGAGTTTACCAGACCGTCCACGGTGCGGTCCATCAGTTCATGGACCTTTTCCGGCTTGTGCTTCGAGAAGGACGTCTCGCACATGAAGGCCAGCTGCTCGCCCGGCCGGGCCGTGTTGTTCGGCGAATAGTTGTGGAAATTGGTCACCCGGTAGAAGGGCGAATCCGACTCCGGGAAATACATCCAGCAGCGCGGATCGCGGGCGGCGTCCGGCTCGGTGTCGAGGCCCACTCCGGCCACGTAGACCGAGTTGTGGGTCAGCCTGGCGGCCGCGTCCACCATGGCGTCCGGGGCGTCAGCGAGCCAGTCGCGGGCCAGGATGTTTAGGGGCGCGGTGTTGAGCAGGGCGTCGTACTCGACGGTCAGCCCCTGCGCGGTGGTTACGGTTTTGGCCTTGGTGTCGATGCGGCCGACGGCCTGGCCGTACTCGATGCGGTCGGCCAGGCGAGCGGCCAGCCGCCGGAAGATTTCGCCCGTGCCGCCGTGCAGCGGAAACTTGAAGGTGTTGTTCGGGCCCCAGGCCACGTCGTCGCGCTCCAGGATGATGTTGCGCAGCACCTTTTTCAGGTCCACCACCGAGACCCGCTCGCCGATCCAGCCGTACTGCATCAGCTCGGGCGGGGTGGCCCAGACCTTGAAGTTGTACGGGTCCATGAAGTGGCGGGCGATGCCCGGGCCGAAGATGGCGTCGATCCACTGGGCGAAGTTCTCGGGCGGCCTGTCGGGCCGGTTGCCGGGCAGCAGCCCTTCCACGCACTCCCAGCGGGCGTCCTTGGGCAGGTGGCGGATGTTGTTCTGGAACGGGTAGGGCACCCAGGTCTGATTGGAGCGGACCCAGGACTCGCGCTGGTGCTCGAGGCGTTCGTCACCGAGCAGGGAATCCATGAGCGCGTCGAAATAGGCGTAGTGGGAGAAGACCACGTGGCCGCCGATGTCCCAGGTGAAGCCGTTGTCGTCCTTGAAGCTGGCGGCCAGTCCGCCCGCGTAATCGTTGCGCTCCAGCACCAGGAAGTCGGCCTCGCCGAGTTCCTGGAGCCGGTGGGCCGCGCCCAGGCCCGTGGGGCCCGCGCCGATGATCAGGTATTTCGTTTTCACAGTGCGCCCTTGGTTGCGGTGGCAGTTCTTTCCGGTCCGTTCACCATATCAAGTTTGGTGCCAGCCGAAGGCTGTCCTGTCAAAGGGCCCGCCAGCATCTCCTCGGCCGCCTCGCGGCGGTGGGCCACGCGTTCGAAGTCCAGCCCGTACTGCTGGCGGATGCCGTCCAACTCATCCGGCCCGAAGTGCTCGAACACGCCGTCCAGCAGGGCATTGAACCGCGCGTCGTCGCCCACCAGCCCGCGCAGCCCGTGGTGCACCCCCTGCTCGTGCATCCACAGGGCCACGGCATGGGCCTCGGACTCCAGCGCGTCGGCCACGAGATACACGGTCTTGCCGTCCGAAACGCCGCTCACCCCGCCGGTCATCCGCCGTTCCCGGTACCGGGCCCGGATGTGCTCGGGCAGGTCGCGGAAGGTATCCACCACCACAAGCGGCAGGGCATTGGCCGCACGGCTCTGCAACCGCTCCACGGCCTCGCGCGCCGCAACGGAATCCGGGTTGCCTTTTCCGTGCCCATCGCTTATATTGAGTTTGTGATCTTGGTGGGTGGGAGCGCTCCCCGTATCCCCGCCCGGATCGGTAGACTGGGACGCTTCAGGTTCAACCCCCTTCTTTTCCATATCAATCCATCGCGCCCATTCGCTCTTACCCTTCCTCTCCTTGTTTGGATCTTGGTCTGCAATTCCAACGGTTCAAGAAAGGTCTTCTTGTAGGCTATGACCGTATCCCAGATATCCTTGCCCAGTTCTTCATCGACATATCGCTTGAAGAAGTAGAACTTTTCCCCATCGGTCTGGGAAATCACAACTTTAAGATCTTTATTATGAATTGTTTCAGGCAGTGTTCCGACATATTTTTGCCGCTTGGACTGTTTCGTGAAATGCTCATAATCAACTCCACTCCAATCCTTGGTCGGCGACAGCAGAATTCCTTCCGGGAAAAGCTGATCAGCAATTCCCTTTACAACCTCTATATATTGATTCGGATCATCATATTTTAATCGTATGATCTTTTCCGGCTTCAACGTATCAAAATACGCTTTCATGACCTCCCGGTCTTTCAGACTGAAATCGGTCCCCGTGTCCTCGTACTCCACCCGGATCTTCCCGGTGTCGTCATAGAGCACCTTCTTTGCGAACCGTATGCCCTCCCCGTCGGTCCCGCCCACTTCGATGTCCGCGATATGCCGCCGCAGCCACCCGTCGGCGTCCATTCCCTGCGCGGCGGCCAGCCCGTCCAGGTGCGCCAGGAACGTCTCGGCCCGGTCCGCGCCCAAGCCCGCCCCGGTCAGCCGCTCCAAGGCCGCGCCCCGGTTGAACTGCCCGGCCTCGACCACGTCCTTGAGAATCGGCCCCACGTCCACCGGCCCGCCGTCGCCGATGTCCAACGCCCCCTTTTGCAGGGCCCGCAGCACCGCGTCCTTGGTCTCGCCCCGGAAATGCTTCCACGCCCCGTGCGTCCCGCCGAAGAGCATGCCCACGCCCGTGCCCAGCATGGTGTCCACGGCGTAGTCGGCCATAGTGATGTCCTCGCCGCGCCTTTTCAGGTCCGCGCCGATGACCGGATTGAACACCAGGTTCCCGGCCCCGGCCTCGATGCCGGACGCCAGCATGCGCCCTTCAAAGGGGGGCGGCCAGACCCGGAAATAATAACATGGCTAACGGTACGTCCCCTTGCCAATCCGTGATCGGAGGCTTACCTTGGAACCATGACCAGGAAATTCGATCCCGAATTGTTGTATGTGGAATGTCATCGTTGCGGCCAGCCTGTCCTCTGGAAGAGCGGCATGACCACGAAGCTCCTCAAATTGGCCAAGATCGATCCGTCCACCCTAGATGAACGGTGCGTGATCCTCTCGGAAGGGTGCCCCAACTGCGTTCCCGACGAGACCACCTTCACCACCCAGGTCATTCGCCTGAACCGGGAAAAGGACGAACGATCCTCCATGCCGGCAGTGGCCAACTAGGACAGGCCGACATACGGCGTGAAAGGCGCCTGTATTCCGTGTAACAACTCGGAATACAGGCGCTTTCGCTTTTTTGTCCGTTCCCCTGCCCGTTGCCCCCGGCTCTGGCGGCCCCTTGTCCGCTTTTGCTTGTCATTTACTATCCCATCGCTAGCCATTCTTTCCCGCAGCCCATTTTTCAAGCCATTTTCGGCGGTTTGTCGGAAAATGTAACATACTGATTTTTTGGGGGAAAATTGTGAAGGCTTCTTGATCTGTCACCCGTCCGCGCCGCTGAAAATCCGTCAAGTTGTTTTTTCATACCTCTCGGCTCCGCTCGGTACCCTGTCGGCTCCCGGCCAAAAAACCGGGGCTATGCTCCGTGGCAAGCCCGGGGCGCGTCCCCGAAAATCAAGGAGCCGAACAGACATGAGCACAGCCACCCCAGCGATCACCAACTTCACGGCGGGCGAGATCTCTCCCAGGCTGGAGGGGAGGACCGATCTCTCCAAATACTTCAACGGGTGCCGTACCCTGGAGAATTTCCACGTCCATCCCCACGGCGGGACCTCGCGGCGGCCCGGATTCCGGTTCGTGGCCGAGTCCCTGGGCCAGGACGGACCGGTCCTGCTCATCCCCTTCGAGTTCAATGCGGAGCAGACCTACGTGCTCGAGTTCGCCGAAGGCCCGGACGGGCAGGGGCGCATGCGCGTCTTCACCGGGCACGGCGTGGTCCTGTCCGACGGAGCGGAATACGTTCGGGACATTCCATACACGGCAGAAGAGTTTGATGAACTGCGCTACGCACAGTCGGACAACTCGCTCATCCTGGTTCATCCGGGCCACCCGGTGCGCGAGATGACCCGCGTGGACCACGACGATTGGACCCTGGAGGAGATGGCCTTCATCGGGCGGCCCGATGCCTGGGCCGAGGACGACTATCCCTCGGCCGTCTGCTTCTACGAGCAGCGGCTGGTCCTGGCGGCCACCCGGACCCGTCCGGCCACCTTGTGGCTGTCGCGCACCGGCGAGTTCCCGGATTTCCGGCTGAAGACCCGCGAGGTGCCCCTGGACGGCTGGCGGGACCTGGAGATCACCGACAAGAACGGCGACGGCCTGCGCGACGGCAAGGCCGGGGATTCGATCGTTCTCTTGGCCGGGGCCGGGTTCGAGGCCCGGGACGCGGTCAAGGGTCAGCACCCGGACGGGGCCACCCGTTACTACCGCTACAAGGGCGCCAAGAACTATTCGGCCGTCAATGCGCAGATCACGGTCACCTTCGCGGCCGAGCCCGCAGACGGTCAGATCGAGGCGATCTGGAACGCGGAGGGCGAACTTGACGGAGATGCCTGGGACTGTTTCGAGGTCGGCGACCGGACCGACGCCCCGGCCGGGGAGAAACCGCTGGACGACGACGCCATCGAGGTCACCCTGTCCGGCCGCCAGGCCAACGGCATCGAGTTCATCGTCCCGCGCCGCTCCCTGTGGATCGGCACGGCCGGCGGCGAGTGGACCCTGAGCGCCTCGTCCAGCGGCCCGCTCACCCCGGAGAACGTCAAAGCCGCCCAGGAGGGCACCAGCGGGGCGTCGGCCACCCGGCCCGAGTCCGTGGGCTTCGCCACCCTGTACATCCAGCGGGCCGGGCGCAAGATCCGCGAAATGTCTTACCGTTTCGAGTCCGACGCCTACGTGTCCAAGGATCTGACCCTGCTTTCGGAGCATATCACCGAGGGCGGGCTGACCCAGCTGGCCTACGTCCAGGAGCCGGACTCCATCCTCTACGGTGTGCGCGGAGACGGGGTGCTGGTCGCCCTGACCTACGTGCCGGACCAGGAGGTGGCGGCCTGGTCGCGCATCGTCACCGACGGCGTGGTGGAGCGCGCGGCCACGGTCTACAACGACGCCGAAAAGCGCGACGAGCTGTGGATCGCCGTACGGCGCACCGTGAACGGCCAGCCCCGCCGGTACATCGAGTACCTCGAGGCTCCCTTTGACGGGGCCATCGAAAACGGATTTTTCGTGGACAGCGGCCTGACCTATCGCGGCGCGCCCACGGACACCGTGGCCGGGCTCTCCCACCTGGCCGGGCGGACCGTATCCGTGCTGGCCGACGGGACCGTGCAGGCCGACCGGACCGTGGCCGAAGACGGCACCCTGGCTCTGGACCGGCCCGCCTCGGTCATCCATGCCGGACTCCCCTACAGTTCGGTGCTCCAGCCCATGCGGCTGGACGCGGGCAGCCAGCGGGGCACGGCCCAGACCAAGAAGAAACGCATCACCAAGGTGGCCGCCCGGTTCCACAATACCCTCGGCGGCCTTATCGGGCCGGACCTGTCCAGGCTCGAACCGGTCTACTTCCGCTCTCCGTCCACGCCCATGGGGCAGTCGCCCGGGCCCTTCTGCGGCGACAAGATCGTCAATTTTCCCAAGGGGTGGGACCGCGACGGGCTGCTGACCATCGTGCAGCGGCAGCCCCTACCCATGACCGTGCTCATGATCGTGCCCCAGCTCATCATCAACGAATAACCGGGATCAACCCAAACCATAAAGAGAGGATAACCATGGGAAACGAAGCTTCCACCCAGGTGCTGCAACAGGGGGTGGACCTGTTCAGCGACGTAACGGACTTTCTGGGCAATCGAAACAGCCGTAAGGCGGCCGCCTCGAACGCCGAGGACCGGGCCGCGCTCATCGAAGCAGACGCGGCGGGCGCGGCCCACGACACCCGGCGGCGGGCCGTGCGGGATGCGGCCGGGCTCCGGGACCAGCGCGAACAAGCGCGCTCCCAAGGCAACGCGGGCTGGGGCGGATCCAACCTGGCCATGACCGGATCCAAGGCGCTCATCCGCGACGCCGAGCGGCTCAAAGACCGCCAGGCCGAGGAGGACGTCCTCTTCGAGGGCGAGATGAACGCCGAGTCCGGGCTGCGGTCCGCGCGCAACAGTGCGAACATGCTGCGCATCAGTGAGAACGTCTCGCCCGCGCGCTCTACCCTGTCCCTGGGGTCGAAGATCTACGGGAGGAGCCGGGCATGACCATTTCCTCCACCGAATCCAAGGCGATCTATGCGGGCGACGGGTCCACGGCCACCTTTCCGGTGCCGTTCATGTTCCTGCGCAACGAGGACATCCGGGTCCTGGTCATCGACCGGGAAGGCCAGGAACAGCCCCGGTACGAGGGGACCGATTACAGCCTATCCGGGGTCGGCGAGCAGATGGGCGGGACCTGTATTCTGGCCAGTCCGCCCGAATCGGGCCAGACCGTGGTCGTCAGCCGCGAACCGGCCCTGGTCCAGGAAGTGGACTACGTGGAGAACGACGCCTTTCCGGCAGCCACCCACGAAGCCGCGCTGGACAAGCTGACCATGATCTGTCAGGCCCTGGCCGAAAAACTGGACCGCGCCCTGACCTTCAGGATTTCCTCGGCCGTGACCGGCGTGAATCTGCCCGAGCCCGGACCGGATCTGGTGCTCGCCTGGAACGCCAGCGGAGACAACCTGGTCAACAAGGACGTGGCCGGCGCGGGCGGCCTGACCGTTCCCGTGCCCATCAGCCAGGGCGGCACCGACGCGGATAACCCGGCCGAGGCCCTGTTCAATCTCGGCTTCGGCGCCGTGGGCGTGACCGTGGCCGGGTGCGAGGACGAAGCCGAGGTCCTGGCCGCCATCGGAGCCGAGCCCGCGGACGCGGCCCTGCTCAAGGCGGATCGGCCCGGCCTGCTGCGTGCCGCCTACGGCGACGATGTCCAAATCCACTCGGGGACGGACCTGTCCGGCCTGGACGTGGCCCGCAACCACGTGGCCTGGACCCTGACCGGCGCGAGCCTGTTCAGCGACGTATCCCTGCCCTATGACGGCACCTATGTCTTCCACATCTACCCCGGCGGCAACGCCATGTCCCTGGCCGCGAGCTACAAGAGCGACGGTTCCCTGCCGTCCCCGCGCCCGGACGCCGGGGAGATCCGCATTGCCGTGGAACAGTACAACGCGCGCAAAACCATCGTGTCCTTGCAGAACGTGGAGGTATAACTATGGGACTAACCCCCAAAGAAGTGAGGAGTGTTGTCGGTGTCTACGGTGTAGGCATCGACTACTCCGCTGTATTCGAGGGTGCCAACCTATACAGACAGAACGCGGCAACGTCGAACAACAAGCAGTACCTCATAGACATGTGGTTCAAGCGCGGGCGTCTCGGAGCACAGGAAATGCTGTTCACGGCCTCGACTGCTACGAACATTTATACATCGCTGTTTCTTGATTCCGCTGGGTACCTTAACTTTCAGGAGTATGCAGGTAGTCTACGCTGCAACGTGATTACACACGCCGCCTACGTGGACTGTACGAACTGGTATCATGTGCAAGTAGTGGTGGACACCACATTGCCCACGGCCTCCGATAGGATAAAGCTGCGGGTAAACGGCGAGGACGTATCGGCCTTTGCCGTGGAGACGTACTACGAGCTTGATCGCACCTGCGTTGTAAACTACGAGAACGCCTACCACCACGTTGGTGGCTTCCACGCCGGTACCTATCCCTTTTCGGGGTACATTGCCGAGTTCATACTGCTCGACGGCTATACGTCTCTGGAGTCCGGGGAGTTCTCCTCGAAGGTCCCCGGCCTGTGGGTTCCGACCGCAGTTGCCCCGGCTGGCTACGGAACCTATGGTTGCCGGTTGTCATTCTCTAACGCCGCTGTGATTGGTGAGGACTCCTCCGGTAATGGCAACGACCACATTCTGGCCGCAGGTACGGCTGTGCAATCCGTGGACACGCCGACGAACAATCACGCGACTCTGAACAGTCTCGGGGTCTATCCCGGCGCGTATTCGGACGGCAACACGACCTGGAACGGCACTTACTCAAACGGCGGGGCAAAGGCCACTATTGGGGTGTCTTCCGGCAAGTGGTATGCAGAGTTCTCCAAGGACGTGGACGCCTCGCAAATTGTACTCGGCGTGTCCAAGCATGCGGACAGGCAATACTATCCGGGATACTTTGCCGACGAATACGGCTGGCACTCGTCAAGCCTTGGTTCGTTTCTGCAAACGAATAACACGTCAACGGCGTGGGGCACCGGGTACACCAGTGCCGATAGGGTCCGCATTGCTCTTGATATGGATATTGGCGCGGTATGGTTCGGCAAGAACGACACCTGGGAGAACGGGGCAACGGACGCTGAAATCATTGCCGGAGACACCACGCACGCGGCGGGCACGTGGACGCCGGATGGAAGGGTGTACTTCATCGCCGGGGGGCGTGGGGGCACAACCTGCCCTATTCACTTCTGCTTCCCCGAAACAACGTGGCTGCATGGCGCGCCCGGAGGGTTCCAACCCGTGTGCGACGTGTCCAGGCCCGAGCCGGTGGACTACAAACCGTCTGAGTATTTTCATGAGTCTCTGATCGTTGCCGGGACAGGCGAAGACAATACCGTCACCGTCGATTGGGACGCGGAAAATACGGATTGGCTCATTATCCTGCGGGCAAACGGAAGGGAGGCGTCCAAGTGGTTAGACACCAAACGTGGACTTAACAAATACTCATTGTGCCCTGGAACACTGTCTGAATACACGGCAACGGACCCCATTACCGTATCCGGCTCCACAATAACCATACCGGACAGCATGTTACTGGATGGGACGACGTACCAGATCTTCGTGTTCCGGGCCTCGCCGGAGTCCGGTTTCGATATCCAACTGTACACCGGCGACGGCGTGGCCGGAAGAACGGTTGCCCATGACCTTGCGGCCAAGCCTATTTGGTTCGTCTGTAGAAGCCGAAGCGTCAGCCACAGCTGGATAACGTATACGGAAACCACGACAGCTACCAAGTTCATGTACATCGACGGCGCGACGGCGGCAGCAACAAACGCCACGGCGTGGAATAACACCGAGCCGACAGATACGGAGATCACGCTGGGTACATATACCTCCGTAAATCATGCAGGTGCAACCTTCGTAGCCTACCTGTTTGCTGAGTCGTGGCTGTACACCCTGGCCGAATACGTCGGCAACGGGAGCGCAGACGGGCCGTATTGCGACGTGGGCTGTCCCATACTGACCATGTTCGGCGTCCGCAGCACGGCCACCACGGCATACTGGGAGGTCGCTACCCCCACCGCCAATGCGGAAAATCCGGTGGACCTATGGTGGACGACCACGGAAACAAGCGCTTGGTATACTACACCTAACTTCGTGTTCACTAGCCGGGGTATCAAGCTGACAACGACCTCCGTATACGTGAATCAGGACGGCGCAGCCCACACAGGCCTCATAGTCAAGGGAAATTCAAAATACAACAATGCCTTCTAAGGAGTAAGCTATGTGGAAATACCCCGATGGATCATACAGGCAAGTACCCCCGGCCCGCGTCGAGCACGCCGGGTATATCCGCAACTTTGCGGAACTGACCAGGGCAGAGCGGGACGAGCTGGGATATAACGAGGCCGTGCCTCTCAGGCGGGAACCCTTTACCACCTATGAAACAGAGTGGACCAAGGGCGAGGACCTGATATACCGGGAAGAAGTCCTTAACCAGGTGGTGGACCAGCTGGCCAAGGACGAGGCCGAGGGCGAGAAGGTGCGGGCAGAGCGTACCCGGATGCTGCGCGCATGTGATTGGACAGTGTTACCGGACAGCCCGCTTGACTCCGAGAAACTGGCCCTATGGAGCCTGTACCGCGAGGCCTTGCGAGACGTGCCGCAACAGGACGGGTTCCCCCACGCCGTGGCGTGGCCCGAAGCGCCCGCCGCCTGAGATTGACAACGAATCATCACGCCATCCCTACCTTCCCACCTCAACACGGGGCGCGTTCCTTTCGGGGGCGCGCCCCCCTTCCAATTGGGGAAGCGGGTCAGAGGGGGAAGCCGCTGCGCGGCTACTATTGGGTGATTTCGCCTCCGGCGGGCAAGGATTCGCACCCTTGCATCCCGTTTATGCGCCTGCAGCGCAAGGGGGTTATTCGGCGGTCAGGCGAGTGATCTGTTCGCGGAATTCGGGGTAGCGGGCAATCAGTTCGGCGCGGTCGCCATGGGCGTAGTCCGCGTATTCGAAGCCCGGGGACACGGAACAGCCCATGAGCGCGAGCTCCGCGCCGGGCAGCAGGCGCAGCCCCTGCCAGCACCCTTTCGGGACCACGATCTGCGGGCGCTGTCCGGCCAGGACGTCGTTGCCGAACAGGACGGTCTCGCCCGACCCGTCCGGGTGGAGCCTGAGCATCTCGCACGGGCCGCCCGCGTAGAAGTGGAAGATCTCGTCCGAAAGGAGCCGGTGCATGTGCGAGTAGGTGTCGGGCGTGAGCAGGTAGTAGATGGCCGTGCCCAGGGCGCGCGGCCCGGCGTACCGGCTCGGCAGGACCTCGCGGGGCAGGGTCTCGTCGGCCCGGTGGGTCTCCAGGAACCAGCCGCCCTCTTCGGGGTGGGGCGTCAGGCCGAGATACTCGATGATTTCCCTGGCGGTCGGTGCGTTCACGTTCCCCCCTAGCCGTTGTAGTGGGGCGGGGGCACGTCCGCCGGTCCCGAGCTCTCGATCTCCTCGTCCAGGGCGCGGACCTTCTTGGCCAGCCGTTCCACCAGACGCCTGAGGTCCTCGATCTGCTTCTGCTGGTCGAAGATCTGGTCGCTCAACTTTTCCATCGTCCTGTCCTGGAGCGCCACCAGGCTCTCCAGCCGTTCTATTCTGTCGTCCATGCTGTCCTCCTTGCCGGGCCGAGTATGCGCCATGCGCGCGGGGTTGGCAACGGCCCGTGCGGGGCCGGTCTAGGCCCGGTTGGTCAGGTACACGCCGCTGATGACCATGACGCCGCCCACGGCCAGGGACAGGTGGATGGGTTCGTCCAGGAGCAGGAAGCCGGCGAGCACGGCAAAGGCCGGGACCATGTTGATGAAGATGCCCGCCCGGGATGCGCCGATGATGCTGATGGCCCGGTAGTACCAGTAGTAGGCCAGGGCCGTGGCCAGGAAGCCGAGAAAGATCACGCAGCCCCAGTCCACGGGGCGGACGTGGGCGAGATCTGCCACAAGCCCTTCGGCCAGGGCTGCGGGCAGGAGCATGAGGGTGCCCGTGAAGCTCGACCAGGCCACCGAGGTCAGCGGGGGCAGATGCTTCATGACCGCGCGGCCGCCCATGGTGTAGGCGGTCCAGCTGGCCACGCAGCCGAGGATCATGAAGTCGCCCCGGCTCACGCCCCCGGCCAGCAGGGCCAGCGGGTCGCCGTCCGCGATGACCACGGATACGCCGACCAGGGAGATGAGCGCCCCGGCCGAGCGCAGGGGACCGAACCGCTCCCCGCAGAACAGGGACGAAATAACGGCGATGCACACGGGCGTGCAGGCCACGATGAGCGCGGCCCGTCCGGCCGAGATGGTCTGCAGGCCGGTGAAGAAGAAATAGCTGTAGGTGAAGACTCCGGTCCCGCCCAGGAAGATCACCGGCAGGATCTGGTCGCGCTTCAGCCGGGGCAGCCGTCCGTCGGCCCGCCAGCACATGTACAGGAGGATGACCGAGGCCAGCCCGAAACGCAGGAAGGCGGCGGTCATGGGGTGCACCGACTGGGCCAGGACGCGCCCGGCCACCCAGGTGCCGCCCCACAGCATCATGCTCAACACGAGCAGGACGTAGGTGTAGGTCAGGGATTGCTTCATGGTCGGAGGGATATACTCGCGAACACGTGAATAATCCACCCCCGCGACAGGGCTTTTCCCGATGGCCTCCATCTCTCCCGGTGATGCTTCGCTATTGGGGATCGCCGCCCTTTTTCGTCCCCGCGTAGAGCTCGTATTCCAGCAGGCGGCACTCGATCTTGGCGTTCCAGAAGACCCGCCGCCGCTTGGTGCGCAGTCCCACGCACTTGGCCAGGTCCATGTTGCCGGTGAAGATGAAGCCGGTCTTGCCGCCGCAGCTCTGCTTGAAGAAATCGCCGATCCCCCTGTAGACCGCCTTGAGCGATTCGATCTCGCCCAGGCGCATGCCGTATTCCGGGTTGAGCATGACCACGCCCGCCCCCTCCGGCACCTCGGTCTGAGTGAAGTCGCAGACCTGAAACTCGATGAAGTCGCCCACCCCGGCCAGCCGGGCGTTGTCCCTGGCCGCCGCTATGGCCTCGGGGTCGTGGTCCGTGGCGATGATCCGTCCCTTGATTTCCGGGACCTCCGCATCCTCGGCCGCGCCCAGCAGGTCATCCCACGTCTCGGGGGCGTACCCGACCACGCGCATGAAGGCGAACTCGTCGCGCAAGAGCCCGGGCGCGCCGTTCATGGCCATGAGCGCGGCCTCGATGGGCAGGGTGCCGGACCCGCACATGGGCGCGATGAAATGGGCGCCCCCGGCGGCCAGCTTGGGCCAGCCCGAGGCCAGGATGCAGGCCGCCGCCAGGGTCTCCTGCATGGGTGCCTTGTGCGGCCGCTTGCGGTAGCCGCGCCGGGGCAGCGGCTCGCCCGTGGTGTCCAGATAGAGCGTGGCCCGGTTCTCGCGCCAGTGCAGGAACAGGCAGACCCCGCGCGTGTCCGGTCCCGAGTCCGGGCGGGAGCCGGTCCGTTCCGTGAACCGGTCGGCCACCGCGTCCTTGACCCGCAGTCCGGCGAAGCGCGCGTCGTTGACCGTGGTGTCGCGCACCGACGCGTCCACCCGGAAATAGCCGTCCGCAGGGATATACTCCTCCCAGGCGATCCGCTTCACCTCGCGGTACAGCTCGTCCGCGTCAAACGCCCGGAACCGCTTCAGTTCGAAGAGCACCCGGTGCCCGGTGCGCACCCACAGGTTCAGGCGCATGCAGTCGTTCAGCGAGCCGTGGACCTCCACGCCCGCGTCCAGCGGGATGGTCCGGTCAAAGCCCAGGGCGGTGAGCTCTTCCCGGAGGTACTCGGGCATGTCCCTGGGGCAGGTCACCAGGATGGGGGCTGTGTCGGTAAATTTCGTCATGATCGCTCGCGGATCCGGCCTACAGGGGACGCATGTCCCATTCGCGGGCCGGGTCGTCTTCGGGTTGGGGTTCGGGTGCCGGTTCGGCGGGCATGCCGCCGAGGTCCGACAGGGGCGCGTTCCGGGACGCGGACAGGGCCAGGAACAGGGCCAGACCGGCTACCGCGGCCGTGGACGGTTCATAGAAAAGCGGGGTGGACATGCCCTGGACAAACAGGGCGGCGGCCAGCCCCGCGCCCATGCGCGTGGGTCGCCGGAAGATCAGGATGAACAGCCCGGTCAGGCAGACCGTGGGCAGGATGGCCCCCCAGCCGAGGAGGAAGCGCAGCCAGAAGGACGGCACCTGGTTCAGGTGCGCGCCGAACAGGGCGGGCGTCTCCGTGACCAGCTCCCAGACAGGGACCATCTCGGGCGGGAAGGTGAAGGGCAGGGCGCGGTCCAGGGGCAGCCCGGCGATCAGGATGGACGGGTCCTGGGAGAACAGGACCATGGACTTGGCCCACAGCCAGTAGTCCACGTACCGGCCCATGTCCGAAGGCGTGACCGGCAGCAGGAAGGTCAGGGCCAGGGCCGCGAAACAGGCCAGGGACACGGACGCGCGCATGATCCGTCCGCCCCGGCCGAAACAGAGGTGGACCCAGGCCGCGGCGAACAGCCCGGTGCGGGACAGGGTGGCCAGCAGCCCGGCCATGATCAGGGCCCGGTACAGCGGCGCGCCCTGGTCCGGCTCGTACAGCCCGTTGTCGGCCGGTCCGGGCCTGAGCGAGGCGCATAGGCAGACCAGCAGCAGCCCGGCCAGCAGGTCGGCGTCGCCGATCCAGCGCAGGGAGGGCGCGGCCCGGTAGATGAACGCCTCGGCGGCCAGGTCCAGCACGCAGACCAGGCCGAGCACCGCGCCCCACCGTTGGAAGGCCGCCCGGTCCGGGGTCCCGAAGGTCAGAGTCCACAGCCAGCAGAAGCAGAGCATGATCGCCGGCACCAGTTCCGGAACGAAGGGCGTGACGTTTTCCAGCTGGAAGAAGATGTCCTCGTGATACAGAACCACGATGGCCGCGAGCCCGGCGAACATGACCAGCTCCATGAAGAAGCGGGCCCGCAGACGTTGGCCGGAGCGCCGGAACAGGATGGCGTGCACCGTGCCCAGGGCCGCCAGGACCAGCCAGGGCAAAAAGGGCGAACTTTCCGGGCCGGGACCGGCGAACCGCGAAAGCAGGCTCCCCAGGGGCACCGCCGCACAGGCCACGGCCAGGGGTACACCCGCCAGCCTGGACCAGGTCCGTTTCTTGGGCTGTTCCTGTTCCATACGCACCGTCAATTACCTCTTTGGGCACGGCAGGTAAAGGCGGCTCTGCGACTCGGAATAGGTTTTTCCCCAATGATTCCGGGCCATCTTTTTTCGGCCGCATGCGAAAATGCGGACTATTTCTCCGTCCGGTTTTCTAGATAATTTCTTGAAATAATTATGACATTCGGATGGGGCGGTGTTGTTTCCCGACAACCGGTTCAAATGTTTTGAAAATATTGTCCTGAGTTTGAAAATGGTATATGGTTGCGCAGTGTTGCCAAGCCTGGGGGGGGGCATGCGTGGACAGTTCTCAGTGACTGGAGAGTCCATGAAAAAGGTTGCACAGACCCTGTCCGTGAATACGGTCTTCGTTCTGTTTGTCCTGTTGTCCGCCATCGGGCCGCTGTCCGGCTGCGCCGTGGTCGCCCCGCTGCTCGGCGCGGGCGGGCTTGCGTTCGCGCCCCTGCAATACGTGTCCACCGCCTATACCATCGGCGAATTCTCCTACGAATACGCGGCCAACGACAAGACGCCCGCTCAGGTCGTCCAGGATAAGTACGACGCCATGGTCAGCGGCGAGGCCTTCGAGTTGCCCGAATATCTCCAGTCCGAGCCCGCCGGGCCCGAAGCCCCGGTCATGACCGCTCAGGCCGAAACCCCGGAGTCCTCCATGGACCAGGGCCCGGCCCTGTCCGAAGAAGCGCGCCGCAAACGGATCGAAAGTATCCTCGGCCAACGCCGCACCCAGTTCGAGCGCCTCGAAATGCGCCGCATGGCCTTCCTCCAGGCCGCCCAGCCCCGACAAAGCCTCAGCTTCAACCAGACCGCCCAAACCGGAACCCCCGACCTCGTCCAAGCCACGGGCTCGCAGGTCTCGCTGGATTGATGCGGGGGAGGGTTTAGGCGGGCCCTCGCCGGGCGGGCTTGAAAGGCATGCCTCCGGCGGCTTAAGAACCTTTTGGGAAAAAGGTTCTTAGGGTCTGTCGACATTCATTTCAACCAAATCCAAATCGCTGCAACATGTAAGAATGACATGTAGGTAGAGGCGAGCTTGTCGTATCTCGTTGCTATTCGTCTAAATTGTTTTAATTTCGCAAACATACATTCAACCATGCTGCGCTGTTTATACAGATGGCGATCGTAGTCGCGAGGTTCTTTTCTAAGAGATCGTGAAGGGATTACGGGCTGGGCTGGCATCGCTAAAATGGTGTCTACAATCTGCTGGGAATCGTATCCTTTGTCAGCAAGAACATAGTCCGCAATTTGCCCGGAAAGCAACGGTATGGCTTGTGTACAATTTGAAATATTACCTGGTGTTAGAATGAATTTGGTTGGACAGCCGAGAGGGTCTGTGCTAGCATGAACCTTGCTGGAGAACCCACCGCTAGACCTCCCGATCTGCTGGCAGAGGTGCCCCCTTTCCGCCCGCCGAATGTTGGTGGGCTCGGACGATAGAGCTGTCGATCATGAGCCACTCTGTGTCGGCATCAACTGCGAGGGTGTTGAACACCATTTGCCAAATGCCTTTCTTTGACCACCGGATGAACCTTTTGTGCACGGAAGACCATTTTCCGTAGGAAGCCGGAAGGGCTCGCCAAGGGGCGCCGGTCTTCCCTATCCATAAAACCGCATCAACGAACAGCCTGTTATCTTGAGCGGTTCTGCCACTATCGCTCTTCTTTCCTGGAAGAGAATCCTTGATCTTGTCCCACTGATCATCGCGTAAAGCATGACGTTTCTGTGCTGCTGCTTTCATGAAAAATGTTGTAGCACGGTCGCAGTCGAATGTCGACAGACCCTAAGAATCTCCCAAACTTTTTGTGTGCCTTCGGCAGTGGCGTGCGTGCGCGTGGAGTGGGTTGTTTCGCCTAGGGGTGGCGTGTGCCCGGCGCGAACGCTTCGGGACGGTTGCCCAACGCCGCAGGGGGGACGGCGTAACCTGGAAGGTCGGTTTTGCGGCGTTTCCTCACTATAAGTAACCATTCACCTTCTTGTCTTTTCTTAAAATAACATCCCGCGATTTCGGGCAGAAAAAACGGCATGCTCCTTCCGGCGAAGAAGCACGCCGTTTCGTCCGTTTTTTCTGCCCAAAATCGCCAACCGGCACGGCGGAAGGCATCCCCGGCCAGCCTTTCGCGCTTGTACGCCCCTGAGCGAAGCGAACATGGGGGTGCAGGGGGCTTTGCTCCCTGCCGGGTCCAGGGCAGCGCCCTGGTCTCCCCGAAGGGGCCGCCGGAGGCATCCCCTCCTGCCCCTCACTTCGCCGCCACCGTCAGTATCTCTTCCCAGACAGTAGTATACCGTGGCGAGCGCATTTCGCGTTTCATGCGCCAGTCGCGGGTGACGCCCGAGG
This sequence comes from Pseudodesulfovibrio sp. lm2024, assembly GCF_051175575.1. Taxonomy (NCBI): domain Bacteria; kingdom Pseudomonadati; phylum Thermodesulfobacteriota; class Desulfovibrionia; order Desulfovibrionales; family Desulfovibrionaceae; genus Pseudodesulfovibrio; species Pseudodesulfovibrio sp. lm2024. The sequence goes on along the minus strand of NZ_CP195092.1, from coordinate 3,892,809 downwards.
CGGCGAAGGACACGGTGTCGCGGCCCCAGCGCTGGTTGACGTGGTCCACGGCGCGCATGAGCGGCCCGTCGCCGGGCCGGTGGTTGGGGGGCAGGGCGAGCAGGCTGAGCCAGCGGCCGTGTTCGGGCTCCAGGCCCGAGAGCATGACGCCGCATTTCTTGTACTGATAGCCGTGCTTGAAGATGCGTTCCATGCCGGTCTTGGCGGCCCGGATCAGGGTCGGGGTGTGGGCGGTGGCCACGGGCAGGGGCACGGACAGGGCGTTGGAGTATTGCGGCTGGCCGAGCTTGAACGTGTTGGTCTGGAGGTAGACCATGATGTTCGCGGCCACGGACCCTTGCCTGCGCAGCTTTTCGGCGGCGCGGGTGGTGTATTGGGCGGTGGCCTCGAGCATGTGGTCGAGCCGCGTGACCGGGTGGCCGAAGGAGCGCGAGGACACGATGGTCTTTTTGTCAACCGGCCCGGCCTGGAAGCCGTGGCAGGGGAAGCCGCGCAACTCCAGCAGAGTGTGCAGGCCGGTGACGGTCATCTTCCTCCGCACCCAGTCCCGTTTCAGTTCGCGGAACTTGAGCGCGTCGGTCACGCCCAGGGCGCGCAGCCGCTTGGCGTGGCGCGGGCCGATGCCCCAGACGTCGCCGATGTCGGTCCAGTGCAGCACCCGGTCCGGGTCCGGGCTGGCGGTGAGGTCGAACACGCCCCGGCTACGTTCCTGTTTCTTGGCGAACCGGTTGGCCAGCTTGGCCAGGGTCTTGGTTTGGCCGATGCCCACGGACACCGGGATGCCGGTCCAGGCCAGGACCGTGGCCCGGACCCGCCGGGCATACACCTCGGCCCCGCCCGGCACGCCGCTCAGGTCGCAGAACGCCTCGTCGATGGAATAGACCTCCACCGCCGGACAGAACTTCGACAATATCTGCATCACCCGCGCGGACAGGTCGCCGTACAAGGCATAATTGGACGAGAACACGGTCACCCCGTGGCGTTTCATCAGCGCCCGGCACTTGTAATACGGCGTGCCCATGTCGATTCCCAACGCCTTGGCCTCCGCCGAACGCGCGATCACGCACCCGTCGTTGTTCGACAAGACCACCACCGGCCGCCCGTTCAACTCCGGCCGAAACGCCCGCTCGCACGAAGCATAAAAATTGTTGCAGTCAATCAACGCATAACTGGCCATGTGCGGTGCCTCCGGCGGCCGGGGGAAGGGGGAAAGGGAACCCTTTGAAAAGGGCTTCCCTTTCCCCCTTCCCCCGGACCCCCATCCCCCTTTCCTTCCTAAACTTTATATATCCGCCTTCGGCGGGGCGGGGTGTGCCGAACCAACCTTCGCCCAACCATAAGCCAAGGCCTGGACACCTTCCCCCCTGGAGCGATTCGGGTGCTTCAGCACCCGACAGCGGCTCAGTCCCCCGCGCTCGGAAGCCGCCTCCCGCCCCCGCGCCTAAACCTTATGAACTACGTGGAGGACGACGCCCCAGACCTGAAAATCCGTCTCCTCCGAGAGCGGGATGGAGTCGTACTCCGGGTTTTCCGGGGCGAGCTCCAGGCCTATCGCCGTCCGCTTCAACCGCTTCACCGTGAACTCCCCATCCACCAACGCAATAACAACATTCCCCGGCTTGGGGTTCAGGGAGCGGTCCACCACCAACAGGTCGCCGTGGTGGATGCCCGCCCCGATCATGGAGTCGCCGGACACGCGCACGAAATAGGTCGCCTCCGGACGCGCCACCAGGTGCTCGTTCAGGTCCAGCCGCTTTTCCAGATACTCCTCGGCGGGCGACGGGAACCCGGCCGGGACCGACTCCCCGGCCAGGGGCACGGCCAGCCGCGATCCGAAATCCGGCCGGGCCACGGCCCGCACCCACCGGCCCCCCGGCAACGCCGTATGCAGACAGGAATCCATAAATTATCCTTTAATGTCAATTTTGATAAAACATTTTCTGCGATGTAGATCAAATTGTCAATATTAATAAAACAAGAAGTTGGCGGGCGGGGTGGGGGCAGGGCCCGGAAAATGGCGGCGCGCCGGGCCGGGCGGCTTGCAATCGCGGCTGAAATCATGCACGTTTTTTGCGCTATACCACTACATGCGGCCCATGGACGGCCGATACAATGTTTCCATATCGGAGGAAAGATGAAGCGACGCGACTTTTTGAGCAAGGCGGCCATCGCCGGTCTTGCGGGTGGCACGGCCTTGCTGGCGGCCTGCAACGACGACACCAAGAAAACGGGCGAGGCCAATCAGGCCGCTGCCCCGGCCCAGGTCGGCAAGACCGTGCACTGGAAGATGGTCACCACCTGGCCGCCCAAGTTCCCCATCCTGCAGACCGGGGCCGAGGACCTGGCCAAGCGGGTCGAGGTCATGAGCAACGGCCGCATGAAGATCGACGTCTACGCGGCCAACGAGCTGGTGCCCGGCCTGGGCGTGTTCGACGCCGTGTCCCAGGGCACCGCCGAGTGCGGTTCCGGCTCCCCCTACTACTGGGCGGGCAAGGACCCGGCGTGCCAGTGGTTTTCCGCCGTGCCCTTCGGCCTGAACGCCCAGGGCCTGAACGCCTGGTTCTACTCCGGCGGCGGCCTGGACCTGTGGGACGAGGTCTACGGACAGTTCAACCTCATCGGCCGCCCCATGGGCAACACCGGCGTGCAGATGGCCGGTTGGTTCAACCGCGAGATCAACTCCATCGATGATTTCAAGGGCCTCAAGATGCGCATCCCCGGCCTGGGCGGCAAGGTCATCGCCCGCGCGGGCGGCACGGTCGTGCTCCTGCCCGGCGGCGAGATTTTCACCTCGCTGGAGCGCGGCGTGATCGACGCCACCGAATGGGTCGGCCCCCTGCACGACCTGCGCATGGGCTTCTACCAGGCCGCCAAGTACTACTACACCCCGGGCTGGCACGAGGGCGGCAGCTGCCTGGACGTCATGTTCAACAAGGACAAGTTCAACGCCCTGCCCTCGGACCTCAAGGCCATCTGCGAGGCCGCCGCGGCCCAGACCAACATGCAGGCCCTGTGCGACTTCGAGGCCCAGAACGGCGCGGCCCTGAAGGAACTGGTCGAGAAGCACCACGTCGAGGTGCGCAAGCTCACCCCCGAGACCCTGGCCGACCTGCGCGTCCTGGCCCGCGAAGTGGTTGCCGAAGAGGCCGCCAAGTCGCCCCTGGCCACCAAGGTCGCCAAGGGCTTCAACGAGTTCCAGAAGCAGTGGGGCTCCTGGGCCGACGTTTCGTCGCGCACGTACTTCGACACCATGTCCATCGGGGCGTAAGTCCGGCGCATCGGCGCAAAAACAAGGCGCGGCTGCCCCTTCGGGTGGCCGCGTCTTTTTTTGCGCCTTGCGCCGGAGTGTCGGCTTCGGATAGCGGCGGATCTGCGCATTTTTCGAGGCAACGTCCGATCCTCACATAGAGGGACTACGCTGCGGTCGGCCGTCCCCTCGAAAAATGCACATCTCCACCACTCTCCAAAGCCTCGGTGCGGCGATGGGGGCGTGCGGGCGCGGGTGAGGCGCTGGCGGCATGGCGCTGCGCTGGTGCCGCTAGGGAGTGTGTACGTGGACGTTGCTGGCGCAACGTTGGGTTGGGGGCGGCTGTGTTCCTTACGCGCCGGGGGCCTTGGCTGGGGTTCGCTGGGGGAGGAGGGCGGCGGCGGACAGGGCGAGGGAGAGGCCGACCCCGGCGAAGCTGAAGAGTTTGAGGCCGGTCCAGGCGGCGGCGATGCCCAGGGTGCCGCCGGCGAGCATGGCCAGGAGCATGGTGCGCGGGTTGATGGAGCGCTTTTCCCAGGCCAGGATGGCCACGAACATGGGGGCGACCACGCCGCAGACGTAGATGTCGTTGGCCGCCAGGAGCAGGGACAGGATGGAGCCGCCGGACTTGGCCACCACCAGCGCGCCCAGGCCGATGCCGAGCATGAGCAGGCGGCAGCGGGCCGTGCTCTTGCCGCCGATGAGGTCGTGCTCCAGGATGGTGGCCGCCGTGATCAGGCAGGAGTCGGCCGACGAGACGATGGCCGAGAGCAGGGCGAAGATGAGCGCGGTTCCGGACCAGGCGGGCATGACCGAGGGCACGATCTGGGTCAGGATGGAGTCCGCGTCCGTCCCGGCCGGGGCCAGTCCCCGGGCGAACAGGCCGATGCAGACGATGAGCACGGCGGACAGGGCGATGCCCGCGCTGCCGAACAGCGCGCTCCGCCTGGCCTGTTGCTCGGTGCGGGCCGAGAAGAGCCGCCCGAAGAGCATGGGGCAGACCACGTAGCTGCCGCCCACGATGAGCATGAAATAGGTCCACTTGGACATCGGGAACGCTTCGTTGGTCCACTGCAGGTCCATGTCGGCCAGGGAGACCGGGGAGGCCGTGGCCGTGTAGTACAGGGCCAGGCCGAGGCCGCCCGCGACCAGGCCGTACTGGACCACGTCGCTCTTCATGATCGAATTCTGCCCGCCGAGCAGGGTGTAGGCGGTGATGGCCGCCGCGCAGCTGATCAGGGCCGTGGAGTAGTCCATGCCGGACAGGGCGGTGGCCGCCTTGGCCGCGGCGATGTACTGGGCGGCCAGGATCGAGGCCCAGGCCGGGACGATGATCAATGCGGTCAGCCTGCGCGTGGCGGGCGAGATGAATTTCTCGGCCATGTCGGGCAGGGTGCAGACCCCGCTCTTGCGCACCTTGGCCGCCAGCAGGGTGCCGAGCACGAGCAGTCCGGCCGCGCCCGAGCCGAGCCACCAGAAAGCGGGCGTTCCGGCCGAGAAGGCCAGGCCGGTCATGCCGATGGTCGCCGACGCGCCCACGCAGGAGGCCACGATGGACACTCCGACCACGCCCGCGCCGCGATGCCGTCCGGCCACGGCGAAGTCCTCGAAGTCCTTGCGCTTGGCGTATTCGTAAACACCCATTCCGATGAACAGGGCGAAATAGAGGGCGAGCAGGGTCATGGCGGTCTCCTTATTGGTGGGCGCGGGCCGTGATGGCGTCGCGAATGGACGAGCCGAGGCGGGCGGTCTCGTCCCGGTTGATGATGTACGGGGGCATGGCGTAGATGAGTCTGCCGAAGGGCCGCAGCCACACGCCGTGGCCCACGAAAAAGGCTTGCAGGCGCGGCACGTTGACCGGGGTCTTCATCTCGATCACGCCGATGGCTCCGAGGACCCGGACGTCGGCCACGCCCGGCAGCTCGCGGCAGGGGCCGAAACTTTCATTGAGCCACCCTTCCACCGCGCGGACCCGGCCCTGCCAGTCCGTGCGCCGGAGTATGCCCAGGCTGGCCCGGGCCACGGCGCAGGCTAGCGGGTTGCCCATGAAGGTCGGGCCGTGCATGAACACGCCGCCGTCTTGGGAGATGGTCCGGGCCACGTTCCCGGTGGCCAGGGTGGCGGCCAGGGTCATGGTCCCGCCGGTCAGGGCCTTGCCCACGCACAGTATGTCGGGCGTCACGGAGCTCCACTGACAGGCGAACAGTCTGCCGGTTCGGCCGAACCCAGTGGCGATCTCATCCAGGATGAGCAGCACGCCGTGCTCGTCGGCAAGTCGGCGCAGTCGGCGCAGGTACTCCGGGTGGTGGAAGCGCATGCCGCCCGCGCCCTGGACGATGGGCTCCACGATGACGGCCGCGATCTCGGCCTGCCGTTCCCGGAATATGCGTTCCGTCTCCCGGAAGCACTCGGGGTCGAACGGCTCGTGGAACGGGCAGTCCGGCACGGGCGCGAAAATCTGTTCGGGCAGCAGGCCGGAAAAGAGATGGTGCATGCCGTTGTCCGGGTCGCACACCGACATGGCCCCGCAGGTGTCGCCGTGGTACCCGCCGCGCACGGTGAACAGCTTGGTGCGTCCGGTCTCTCCCTTGGCCTGCATGTATTGCAGGGCCATCTTGATGGCCGCCTCCACGCTGACCGAGCCGGAATCGGCCAGGAAGACGTGCTCCAGGCCGTCGGGCGCCATGTCCAGGAGATCGCGGCACAAACCGATGGCCGGGTCGTGGGTCAGGCCGCCGAACATGACGTGGGGCAGGCGGCCCAGCTGGGCGCGGGCGGCCTGAAGGAGTTCCGGGCGTCCGTAGCCGTGGATGGCGCACCACCAGGAGGCCATGCCGTCGATCAGCTCGCGGCCGTCGTCCAGGACGAGACGCGCGCCTCGGGCCGAGCGGACCTTGTTCACGGGCAGGGGGGCCAGGGCCGAGGTGTACGGGTGCCAGATGTGGTCCCGGTCGAAATCGAGTCCCTCGTCCACAGTCCGGGGCTGCGGCAGCCGGTCCAGAGCCCGGGCCGCGTGGGCCGTGATCTCGGCCACCGGCGCGCCGGGCAGGTGCGGGATGTCCGCCAGGATGGGCGCGTCGCACAGCTCGGCGAGTATTTTGACGTTGTCCCGGCGCAGCCATTCGTCCCCATCCGTCGGCGGCGTCGCGTTGGTCATGACCAGACCGGCCACGTCCAGGCCGCGTCCGCGCAGGATTTCCACGGTCATGAGCGCGTGGTTGACCGCGCCCAGCCGGTTGTCGGCCACCACGATGACCGGCAGGTCGAGCCGCGCCATCAGGTCGAGCATGGTCAGTCCGTTGCCCAGGGGCACGGCGCAACCGCCCGCGCCCTCCACGAGCACGGTGTCGTAACCGTTGGCCAGCGCTTCGAGCCCGGCGGCGAGCTCGTCGGGGTCGAGCGTCTCTCCGGCCATTTCGGCGGCCAGGTGCGGGGAGCAGGCCGGGACGAACTCGCGGCAGCACGCCTCGGGGTAGCCGTCCGGGAAGTATCCGTCGGCGAACCGGGCGTAGACCGCCGGGTCTTCGACCATGAGGCGGCCGTCCCGTTCCGGGCAGCCGGTCTGGACCGGCTTCAGGGCCACGGCGTTGCGTCCGGCGTCCAGCAGGGCCCGGAGCAGGGCGGCGGTGGCCAGTGTCTTGCCGACGTCGGTGTCGGTGCCGGTGATGAAGTATCCGTTCATGGCAAATGGCGGTTTCGTGCCGGGAGGCGGTTCCCGGCGCAGGGGCGCAACCCTACATCCCCTGGCGGATTAGGGCAAGCCGGGTCGGGATAATATGATATAAACAGCTGTTTATATTGATATGTGATGCGATGGTCAGGCGTCGAGTCGGCGTGAAAAAGCCCCTGCCCACAGGGGGCAGGGGCTTGTTTTTTCAGGCCGTTAATCGCCGAAGACCACGGTGGGGAGCCAGGTGGCCAGCTCCGGGAAGATGATCACCAGCCCCAGGCCCAGGAGCTGGAGCAGGACAAAGGGGATGATGCCCTTGTATATCTGCCCGGTGCGCACGTACGGCGGGGCCACGCCCTTGAGGAAGAAGAGCGAGAAGCCGAACGGCGGGGTCATGAACGAGGTCTGCAGGTTGATGGCGAACAGGATGGCGAACCACAGGGGGTTGAAGCCGAAGTCGTGCATGATCGGGGCCAGCACCGGGATGTGGATGAAGGTGATCTCGATGAAGTCCAGGAAGAAGCCGATGACGAAGATGATCGTCATGACGATGAGCATCACGGTCCATTTCCCGAAGGCCAGGTGGGTGATGTAGTCGCGGATGACGTGGTCGCCGCCCAGTCCCCGGAAGACCAGGCCGAAGGCGCCCGCGCCCACCAGGATGATGAATACCATGGAGGTCAGCACCGTGGTGGTCATCATGGTCTCGCGCAGACGGGCGAAGGTGAACCGCCGGTTGACCATGGACAGGATCACCGCGCCGGACGCGCCCACGGCCGCCGCCTCGGTGGGCGAGGCCACGCCCGCGAAGATGGAGCCGAGCACGCAGGTCATCAGCAAGAGCGGCGGCACCAGCGCCTTGAAGACCCGTTTCCACAGCCCGGCGGCCAGGATCGCCTGCCACTCGTCGTCCGGGATGGTCGGGGCGCAGGCCTTGTTGAAGTGCGAGTAGACGATGATGTAGACGCAGTACAGGCCGACCAGGAGCATGCCCGGAATGACCGCGCCCATGAACAGGTCGCCCACGGACACGCCGATGATGTCGCCCAAGAGCACAAGCACGATGGACGGCGGGATGATCTGCCCGAGCGTGCCCGAGGCCGCGATCACGCCCGTTGCCAGTTCGGTCTGGTAGCCGCGCCGGAGCATGGTCGGCAGGGAGATCAGCCCCATGGTCACCACGGTGGCCCCGACGATGCCGGTGGACGCGCCGAGCAGCATGCCCACGATGACCACGGACACGGCCAGGCCGCCGCACATGCGCCCGAAGAGCAGGGCCATGGTCTCGAGCAGATCCTCGGCCAGCCCCGACCGTTCGAGCATCACCCCCATGAAGATGAACAGGGGCACGGCCAGCAGGGTCTGGTTGGTCATGGTGCCCCAGATGCGCATGGGCAGCAGGTTGAAGAGGTCCCAGCCGAAACCGATGAAGCCGAAGACCAGGGAGGTGCCGAGCAGGGTGAAGGCCACGGGAAAGCCGACCATCAAAAGCAGGGTCAGGACCCCGAACATGATCAGGGGGAGCGCTTCCATCATCTACGCGCCCTCCACTTCGGCCGGGTGGGCCTTTTCCGTGGTTCCGGGGGCTGGTTCATACGGCCTGCCGATGATCTCCAGGAAGGCCTTGACGCCCATGGACACGCCCTGCAGGGCGACCAGGACGAAGCCGATGAGGATAAACGCCTTGAGCATGTAGCGGGCCGGGAGCCCGCCGGGGTCGGGCGACCCCTCGTGGATGGCCAGGGACATGCTGAAGAACTTCCAGGAGGTGCCAAGGACCAGGAAGGAACCGGGCAGCAGGAAAAAGATCACGCCGAGAAAATTGATCCAGGCCCGGGCCTTGCGGCTGAGGCGCTGGTAGATGACGTCCACGCGCACGTGTTCGTCCTTGAGCAGGGTGTAGCCCGCGCCGAGCAGGAACATGGCCCCGAACAGGTGCCATTCCAGTTCCTGGACCGCCACGAAGGTGGTATCGAACGCGTATCGCATGATCACGTCCCCGGTCACCACCACGACCATGAGCAGGGAGATGTACCCCGCCAGTTTGCCGACCCATTCGTTGAGCCGGTCGATGCTTCGCACTAAACCGAGCAGAATTGCCATCGAAATCCTTCCTTGAAAAGCGGCGACGTGTCGCCAGATAACGAATTATATGAAAGCATTGCCAGGCGGCGCTCACGCGGGGCCGGCCTCAATGCCCTTACGGGTTGTGCAAAGATTGGTGCAACCTAGCAGAACTGCGGTGGGTTGTAAAAAGATAGAAAGGGCGGAGGGCGGCTGAAAGCCAGGCATGGCGGGGGCTGCCGGGCGGTTCGTATGCGCGGCTTTTTGCTCCGGCTGCCGATGAATGTATCCGGGTGACGGGCCCGCGACAGGGAAAAACCGGGCCGGGAACGGTTTTCCGCCGCATAAGGACGAAAAAAGCCCGGCCCGACATCTGTCGGGCCGGGCGTCATTCGCTTCAGGGAAGCCCCTCCCTAGTAGTGCAGATCATCCTCGGTCATGGCCGTGGCGAACCGCTTGTAGACCCAGGCCTGGTAGCCGATGACGATGGGCACGAAGACCAAGGCCACGCCGAGCATGATTTGCAGCGTCAGGGGGCTCGACGCCGAGTTCATGATGGTCAGGCTGTTGGCCGGGTTGGGGTTGGACGGGATGATCGCCGGGAAGATCCCGACCACGCCGAACAGGGCCGTGCCGCCGATGTACAGGCCGCTGGCGGCCCAGGCCATCCAGTACTTGCCCGCGCCGAGGTAGGTGCGCATGAGCACCAGACCGGCCACGGGCAGCAGCAGGATGACGAACAGCACCGGGTAGACCAGGTAGTTGGCGAACAGCTGCGTGGACATGGCGGTGTAGGCCAGGAACAGCACGGTCAGGACGACCACGCCGGGCCACAGCTTGGTGGCCACGTTTTCCGCCCGCGCCTTGAGCTCGCCGGTGGTGCGGATGCACAGCCACAGGGCCCCGTGCATCATGAAGATGGTCACGAACAGGATGCCGCCCGCGATGCCGTACGGGTTGAGCAGGCCGAACAGTCCGGCCTGGGAGAACCCGGTCTCGTCCAGGGGGATGCCCTGGAAGATGTTGCCGAAGGCCACGCCGAGCAGCAGGGCGGGCAGGAAGGAGCAGACCGCGTGGGCGGTGTCCCAGGCCTTTTTCCAGGCCGGGCTCTCCACCTTGGAGCGGAACTCGAAGGACACGCCGCGCACGATCAGGGTGAACAGGAGCAGCATGAGCGCCAGGTACAACCCGCTGAACATCTGCGCGTAGGCGTAGGGGAAGGCGGCGAAGGTCACGCCGCCGGCCGAGATGAGCCAGACTTCGTTGCCGTCCCAGAAGGGACCGGTGGAGTTGAGGATGGCCCTTTTATCGCCCTCGGACCGGGCCAGGAAGGGCAGCAGGGTGCCCACGCCCAGGTCGAAGCCGTCGAGGATGAAGTAGACGGCCCAGAGCACACCCCAGAGGACGAACCAAATCATCGCCAGGTAGTAGTGCAGCGAACCGGTTTCCATCAAAGTAGTCATAGATTTTCTCCTTTATTCGCTGGGATTAGGCCTGGATGGGCGTGTTGTCCTCGGGACCCTTCTTGGCCAGCTTGACCATCAGCCAGATGCCGATGGCGCCGAGCAGGGCGTAGAGAATGGTCATGAGCACCAGGGTGAAGCCCACCTCACCGGCTCCCACCGGGGAGACCGCGTCCGAGGTGCGCATGAGCCCGTAGACGATCCACGGCTGGCGGCCGACCTCGGTCAGCGTCCAGCCTGCCCACAACGCGAAGTAGGGCAGCGGGATACAGAAGGGCAGCACCTTGAGCAGACGGGGATAGTTGTCCAGCTTGTTGCGCACCAGGAAGCCGAAGCCGGCCAACAGGATGAACAGGGTGCCCAGGCCGACCATCAGCCGGAAGGAGAGGAAGGACAGGACCACGGGAGGCCGGTCTTCCTTGGGGAAGTCGTTCAGTCCCTTCACCTCGGCGTTGAAGTCGTTGTAGGCCAAGAAGCTCAGCACGCCGGGCAGGGGCAGGGCCTCGAGCACGTTGCCGTCCTCGCCGGGAATGAGCAGGAGATACATGGGAGCGTTTTTCTGGGTCTCCCAGTGGGACTCCATGGCCGCCAGCTTGGCGGGCTGGGTGTCGGACAGGTTGTTGCCGTGGATGTGGCCTTCGGCCGCGGTGAACAGGGCGAAGACCAGGGCCACGGAGATGCCCAGGTTGAAGGATTTCTGGAAGAACTCGGTGTTGCTCTTGCGCAGCAGGTGCCAGGCGGAGATGCCGACGATGAAGAATCCCGCCAGGAGCAGGGACGCCGGGACCACGTGGAAGAACTCGAGCCAGGCGTACTTGTTGGTGATGACCGCGAAGAAGTCGGTCAGCTCGGCCCGGCCGTTGCGCAGAACGTAGCCCACGGGATTCTGCATGAACCCGTTGGCGATGAGAATCCAGATGGCCGACAGGTTGGAGGCTCCGGCCACCAGCCAGGCGGTGATGGCGTGGGCCTTGGGCGAGAGCTTGTCCCATCCGAAGTGCCAGACGCCGATAAAGGTGGATTCAAGGAAGAAGGCCGCCGTGGCCTCGATGGCCAGCAGCGAACCGAAGATGTCGCCCACGTACATGGAGTAGCGGGACCAGTTGGTGCCGAACTGGAACTCCAGGGTGATGCCGGTGACCACGCCGAGCGCGAAGTTCACCAGAAACAGTTTCCCCCAGAACTTGGCCATCTTTTTGTACACCTCGTTGCCGGTGCGTACGTAGGCCGTTTCCATGCACGCGATGAGGACGGACAACCCCAGCGTCAGCGGCACGAAAATGAAGTGGAACATGGTGGCTGCGGCGAATTGCAGCCGGGAAAGCATCAGCACATCCATACAAACCCCCTTGTGGATATTGCTTTGACATACCTCTAGACGTTAACAAAATGCTTAACGTTCAGAGATGCATACCTCCGGCTCGTCAACAAATCAAGAATAATTATTGTTCCCATTAATCATTTTTCATGGTCAACGGCTGGCCCGTTGATTCGAGCACGGCCCTCCAGTAGTTCGAGCAGGTGTTGATGCGCTTCTTGCCCCGCGTGACCACCCCCATGGGGATATGCACGTAGCGGCCGTTCCAGCGGGAGATGACCAGGCCGGTGCGGCCGGACATGCCCGCGTGGACCGCGTGGATGCCCAGAAACGAGCAGTAGATGCGGTCGTTGGCGTTGGCCGGGACCGAGCGGATGATGTAGCTCGGGTCGATGTACTTGAGGGTGGCCTCGATGTCCTGCTTGCGAAAGTGGTCGAGGATCTCCCTCTTGAGCAGGGCGGCGATGTCGCTCAGCTTGACGTTGCCCGAGGCGTCCTGCTTGCCCGATTCCTCCAGTAGGTCCTGGCCCGCGCCTTCGGCGACCACGATGACCGCGTTGCCGCTCTTTTTCATACGCTTGTCCAGGGCGGCCAGAAAGCCGTTTTCGCCGTGAATGTCGAAGGGCTCCTCCGGGATGAGGCAGAAGTTGACCTCCTGGCAGGACAGGGCGCTCTGGGCCGCGATGAAGCCCGCGTCCCGTCCCATGACCTTGACCATGCCGATGCCCCAGGGCGCGCCCGTGGCCTCCACGTGCGCTCCCTTGATGGCCATGGCCGCGGTCTCCACCGAGGTGTCGAAGCCGAACGAGGGCGAGACGTAGTTGATGTCGTTGTCGATGGTCTTGGGCAGGCCGACCACGGAGATGGACAGCCCGCGTTTGGCGATCTCGCCCACCACGGTGGAGGCGGCGCGCATGGTCCCGTCGCCGCCGATCATGAACAGGATGGAGACGTTCATGCGCTCCAGGGCGTCCACGATGGCCTCCGGGTCCTGGGGCCCGCGCGAACTGCCCAGCACCGTGCCGCCGAACTCGTGGATGCGCGAGACGAAATCCGGGGTCAGCTCGACGACGTCGTACCCCTGCTCGGGGATGAACCCGGCCAGGCCGTACTGGATGCCGAGCACGGACGGAACCTTGTACTCGTGGAAGGCGGCCATGACGATGGCCCGGATCACGTCGTTCAGGCCCGGGCACAACCCGCCGCAGGTGACCACCGCGCACTTGGTCTTGCTCGGGTCGTAGTAAATCTTGTCACGGGGACCGGCGGGCTCGAAATAGGTGTGCTCGACCTTCTTGCGGCTCTTGGGCGAGCCCTCCACGGTCCTGCGGGAGATGTTCACCAGCACGGCGTCCTCTTCCTCCACGAACTTGCCGAACTTGATGGGATTGGCGATCTTGGCCGTGCCGACGGTGGAAATTTCGGTGGATTTGGGCGTGGGGCTCTCGGAGTTGCATGCTTTCATTGTCTCGACCTCCCGAATTCAGCAATGGTCCTTTGGCCTATCGTATTATAACGATTTCTTCCCATGGGCAAACTGTATCTGTGTTTTTTCTCAATACTATAACTGGAAAACACCGGATCGCCGCATTGCGCCGGGCGGGGCGGCGCATCGGGTCTTGACCTTTCCGGGCAAATACCTATCTACTGATTTCGCTGTATCGCGTGATGACCGGAGGATATGGATTTCATGACCAGTCAGATCAAAACCCTGCTGCTTCTGGGCCTGCTCACCGGCCTGCTGATGGCCCTTGGCGGGGCCATGGGCGGCCGCGCCGGATTGTTCCTGGCCTTCGGGTTCGCCATGCTCATGAACGTGGGCAGCTATTGGTATTCGGACAAGATCGTCCTGCGCATGTACAAGGCGCGCCCCCTGTCCCCGGGCGACGCGCCGCACATCCACCGGGTGGTCGGCGAGATGGCGCAGGCCGCGGGCATCCCCAAGCCGCGCATCGTGCTCATCCCCCAGGACGCGCCCAACGCGTTCGCCACCGGCCGCAACCCGCAAAACGCCGTGGTCGCGGTCACGCGCGGCATCGTCAACATTCTCGACCCCGACGAACTCCGGGGCGTACTGGCCCACGAACTCGGCCACATTGTCAACCGGGATATCCTCATCCAGACCATCGCGGCCGTGCTGGGCGGGGCCATCGTGTTCATCGCCAACATGCTCCAGTTCACCGCCATCTTCGGCGGCTTCTCCCGCGACGACGAGGGCGGCAACCCCCTGGCCGCGCTGGCCATGGCCTTTCTCGCGCCCATAGCCGCCACCCTGATCCAGATGGCCATCTCCCGGTCGCGCGAATACCTGGCCGACGCCACGGGCGCGCGCCTGTCCAACCCGGACGACCTGGCCGACGCCCTGGCCAAGCTCGACGCCGCGTCCCAGCGGGTGCCGCTTCAAGGCAACCCGGTCACCGAGAATCTGTTCATCGTCAATCCGTTCAGCGGACGCCGGGCCGCGTCCCTGTTCGCCACCCATCCGCCCATCGAAGACCGCATCGCGCGTCTCCGGGCCATGGCCCAAGGCAGGTAACATGCACCGTTCCGTTTCCCCTTTTCTCCTTCTCCTTTTCCTTGTCTGCTTCGCCTCCGTCCCGGCCCATGCCGCCGACCGCCGCACCCCGGTGGTCCGCGCCGTGGAAGCGGTCAGCCCCTCGGTGGTCAACATCACCGTGACCTCCACGGTCCAGGGCTCCGGCTCGCCCTTCGGCGATCCCTTTTTCGACCAGTTCTTCAAGGAGTACTACAGCCAGCAGCCCCGGCGTTCCCAGAGCCTCGGCTCGGGCGTGATCATCGACGGCAAAAAGGCGCTGGTCCTGACCAATGCCCACGTCATCGCCTCGGGCGGCGACATCGCCGTGCGCCTCAAGGACGGCCGCGAGTTCAAGGCCGAACTGGTGGGCTCGGACGCCGACTTCGACCTGGCCGTGCTCAAGCTCGAGAACGCCCACGACCTGCCCCAGGTCTCCATGGGCGACTCGGACGGCATCTTCATCGGCGAGACCGTCATCGCCATCGGCAACCCCTTCGGCTACTCCAACACCGTGACCACCGGCGTGGTCTCGGCCCTGAACCGACCCATGAAGACCAACGGCGGAGCCTACGGCAGCTTCATCCAGACCGACGCGGCCATCAACCCCGGCAACTCCGGCGGCCCGCTTCTGAACATCAACGGCGAGCTCATCGGCATCAACACCGCCATCCAGGCACGGGCCGAGGGCATCGGCTTCGCCATCCCCATCAACAAGGCCAAGCACGTCATCGCCGAGCTCCTCGACGCCGGCCACGTCTCACCCATCTGGCTCGGCCTGTTCGGCCAGGACGTGGACCAGGCCGCGGCCCGGTACTTCGACCTCAAGGACCTCAGCGGCATGCTCGTCACCGAGGTATATCCCGGCACCCCGGCCGCCGACGCCCAGCTCAAGCCCGGCGACGTGATCGCCTCCTTCAACGGCCGGACCCTGGCCAACAAGACCGATTACCTGACCCGGCTGTTCAGCGTGACCAAGGCCGAATCCGTCAACCTGGTCGCCCTGCGCGACGGTCACGAGATCCGGCTGCACCTTCGGCCCCAGGTTCTGGACAAGGCCATGGCCCTGAAGCTGGTGCGCAACCGCTGGGGCTTCGAACTGGCCGACCGCGACAAGGGGACCGGCGCGGAAGTGACCCGCGTGGTTCCGGGCTCGGCAGCGGCCAAGCTCGGCCTCAAGCAGGGCGACATCATCCACCAGATAGGCAACCGCAGCCTGCGCACGGGCATCGATCTGCTCAACGCCTTTTTGCGAAACCGCATGCAGAAGACGGTCATGATGCGCGTCCAGCGGGGGCGCAACCTCTACACCGTCCGGCTGACCCTCTAGCAAGGAGTTTTCCCATTCCCCCCGACCAACAACGCTACTGGGCCGAGAAGTGTGCGGCCAAGACCTTCACCACACCGTTCCGGCTCGATGTGTTCAATGAACACGTCCCGGACACGAAGGCGCGTATATTGGACTTCGGCTGCGGCTACGGCCGGATCATGGCCGAACTGGCGCAGGCCGGGTACACCGACCTGACCGGCATCGACTTCTCCGAGCCCCTGGTCGAACGCGGCCTGGCCGAACACCCCGAGCTCAACCTGGCGGCCTATCCCGGCGGCCCCATGCCGTACGCGGACGACACCTTCGACGCCGCCGTCATGCTCGCGGTCTTCACCTGTATGCTCGAAACCCGCGCCCAGGCCGAGGCCCTGCTCGAACTGAAGCGCGTGCTCAAGCCCGGCGGCTTGCTCTACGTCAACGACTTCCTGCTCAACCGCGACCGCCGCAACCTCGACCGCTACCAGCTCGGCCAGGAGAAATACGGCCTCTACGGCGTGTTCGACGTGGACGACGGCGGCACCCTGCGCCACCACGACCGCAACCACATGGAGGCCCTGTTCTCCGGGTTCACCACCCTGGTCTTCGAAGAGGTCGTCTACGAGACCATGCACGGGCACCATTCGAACGGCTTCTACGCGGTCGTGAAGATGCCCGGGTAGCGGGCGGGCTGAATAGGGAAAGCCTCCGGCGGGCTCTCGCCGGGCGGGCGTCTCCGACGGCTTAAGGCCGAGGGCCTTAAGAATCCCGTGTTCGCTTCGCTCAGGGGCGTGCGGCGGCCCAAGGCCGTGACGGGGTGCCTTCCGCCGTGCCGGTTGGAGATTGTGGGTAAAAAAAGAGCTTTTTGAGGGGAGGCGTGGTGTATTAAAATACAGTCTCACCCAGGGTAATAAAACGTCGCAAGATTGATTGGGCGGCTTATGCCCAACCCTGTCGGCGGCGTGGATAACCGTCTCGAGGGGTTTCGCCCACACGGAAAAATTCATTGTCCTGTCCCCACACGCTTCTGCCGACGGCACACAAAAAGTTCGGGAGATGCTTAAGAACCCTTTTCAAAGGGACAAGACCACACGAACAGGGAACAGAACAAATAGCCAACGAAGAAGAGGCGGCAGACAAACCGACCGTTCACCGCGGCGAAAGTCTCCTGTTCGCTTCCGCCGATCGAAAAACAGCACACCAGGCTGCGATGCCCGGCGTTGTTCGTTCATTCTCAGGGGATCAGCTCAGGCCGACTTCGGTGAACCGTTCGTCCGCCTGCAGCAGGTCGAAGAACGAGACGCGGCGGTGCCTGTCCCGCATTCGCAGGCCCAAGTTCACCCGGCATTGCTTTGTATTGGGCTGGCGGGAGACGTTGCGTTCGATGATCTCGATCTGTTCCTCATGAATCCGTTCCGTCACCTCGTCGAGCAGGTCAAGACCGCCTGTCCATTCGAGGCGCAGCGAATAAAACTGGTCGCCGCTGATGGGCAGACGATGGAGCGCGTACAGGGCGATCAGGACCAGCAGGGTCAACGGGACGGCGATGACGTACTCGCCCAGGCCGACCGTCACGCCGATGGCCGAGACCACCCAGATGGAGGCGGCCGTCGTCAGCCCGCGCACGAAATCCTGGCTCTTCACGATGGTTCCGGCCCCGAGAAAGCCGATGCCCGTTATCACGCCTGCGGCCGTGCGGGCAGGGTCCATACGGATGGCGGAGTCCGCTCCCATGTTCATCTCGATGGAGAGTTTCTGGAACGTGACGATGATGGCCGCCGACCCCATGCACACCAGAATGTTCGTGCGCAACCCCGCGGCCCGGCCCCTGATCTGCCGCTCCACCCCGACCAGGCCGCCCAGGAGCATGGCCACCAGGAGGCGGACGACGAAAATCCAATCGTTGCTGATGATATCCAGTATATGCGACATAGTACCTCTCAATTTTCTTGCCGAAGGGGAACCGGCACTTCAACCCTTATGCCCCTGTATCGAGTCTGTCATCTTGAAAAAACGGCGCTTACCTGGCCATGCGCCAGGAAAATGATCGCCTCGCCGCTTCCAGTCAAGGTTCACTATTTTTGCCCTGTATCTCGGTGAATTGCCGCTGAATGCCTGCCCGGAAAAGACCGCTGTTCTAGTCTTGCCCCTTTTCAAAAGGTTCTTAATCGGGGTCCGGGGGAGCCAACGCCCCGGAGCCCGGAGGCGCAAAAAAAAAGACTGCTCCATCAGGAGCAGCCCTTTTTACTTATCGGTAATGCGCCCGTCTATTTCAGGATGTCCGGCCGGGCGATCTCGACCTGAGCGTTCTTGCTCAGGTCGTCCATGAAGGCGGCCACGGCCTCGCGGCGGTAGTTCTGACCGGCCTGATCCATCCAGAACTGTTTCTGGTCCTTCCATTCGGCGTCGGACGCAGCAATACGCTCGTTGAGCCGGGCCACGACGGCGCCGCCGCCGGGCATGGTGTAGACCAGTTCGAACCAGTTCTTGCCCTGGGCGCTGAAAGCGGCTTTTGCCAGGGGCTGGCTCTGGCCCAGGCCGGGGATGTTGCCCTGGCGGTTGAAGGGCTGGGTGGTCTTGATCCGCGCACCATATTTCTTGGCGGCGGCCTCGGCGTCGGGGCCGGTCAGGGCCGCATGGATCTTGTCGGCCTCGTTCTGGGCCAGTTCCGCGCCCTTCTGCTCCTTCAGGGTGTTGACGATGGTCTGGCGGACCAGCTTCAGCGCCATGATCGAGGGGGCGATGTTGTCGACCTTTTCCACGAGCATGTACCCGCCGTTGATGGCCACCGGGCTCTTGTAGGCGTCGCCGGGAGCCAGGTCGGCCACGGCCTTGGCGGTGTCCGGGGACATGCCGAAGGTCTGGGCCAGGTACTGGCCGGGCATGGGATCGGTGGTCTCGGTCTCGATGCCGAGCTCGGAGGCGATCTCGGTCAGGGCCATGCCGGACACCAGGCGATCGGTGGCCTGGTCCAGGAGGTCGTTGGCCTTGTCGGACGCCTTTTCCTCGGCCAGGCGGTTCTTGATCTCGCCCTTGGCCTGCTCAAGGGTCTTGACGGTCCCTTCCTTCTTGTCCTCGACCTTGATGATGTGCCAGCCGAACCGGGTCTTGACCGGCTCGGACACTTCACCCTTGTCCAGGGCGAAGGCGGCCTTCTCGAAGTCCGGGACCATGGCGCCCTTGCCGAACCAGCCCAGGTCGCCGCCGTTGGGCGCGCTGGGGCCGTCGGAATTGGCTTCGGCCAGCTTGGCGAAATTGGCCCCGGCCCTGGCTTCCTTGTAGAGTTTGTCGATGCGTTCCTTGGCCTTCTTCCGGTCGGCCTCGGAGTCGGAATCCTTGACCGTGACCAGGATGTGCCGGGCGTGAATCTGCTCGGGCTCCTGCATGGCGTCCTTGTTGGCCGCGTAGTACTCGGCGATCTCGTCGTCGGTCACGGTCTGGAACTTGGCCAGGTAGGCCGGGGTGAAGGACAGGGTCCGCAGGGTGACCTGGGCCGGAATCTGGAAGCGGTCCTGGTTGGCCTTGTAGTAGGCCTCGATCTCGGCCTCGTCGACCTTCACGTCTTTGCGGAAGTCGGTGGGCAGGACCTCGATGTAGTCGAGGCGGACCCGCTCGCCGATCCAGTTGAAGATCTGGCGGGCCTGGGCTTCGGAAACGTCCGCCGAAGCGGCCACGGCGTCCTTGACCCGCTGCATGGTCAGGTCGCGGCGGTAGCTCGCCTCGAACTCGGCCGGGGTCATGCGGATGTCGCGCAGGGCGGCCAGGTAGCGCTGCTTGTCGAAGTTGCCGTTGGCGTCCTTGAAGGCGGCCACGGAGGCGATGCCCTGGGCTACTTCCTGATCGGAGGCGCGGATGCCGAGCTTTTCGGCCTCGCCGAGAAGGAGCTTCTCGCTGATCAGCTGGCCCAGGACCATCTGCTTGAATTCGGGGGACCTGAGCTGCGCAGGGGGCAGATCCGGGTTGGACCGGCGGAGGTTTTCCGACGCGCGCTCATACATCTGTTCGTACTCGGCCCGGGAGATGACCTGGCCGTTCACCGTGGCCACGGTCGGATCGCCCGAGTTGTCCAGCCCGGACATGCCAAAGGCGAAGACGAAGATGAAGATGATGACGGCAAAGAGTATCTTGACGATCCAGCCGGATGCGTTGTTGCGCATTATTTCTAACATTTTTGCTCCGATAGCTATGATGAAAGGTTGCCTCCCCCTGGAGGGAGGCAACATGGTGCCGATCTTAGGACTTGCCTTCCCGAACGGCGTTCAGGAGGCCACCTGCCTGGATAATCTGTAGTTCCTTTTCGGTCAAATCATTTGTGACCGCAACGGTTGCCCCGTTGCCCGCGACCATGTTCACGGTCCCGCCGGGGGTGATTTCCGAGGCCGGGATGGTCAGGTCCACGCCCTCTTCCAGCTTGTCGTAGTCCGAGGGATCGACCAGAAGCAGGGGCAGGATGCCGAAGTTGACCAGGTTGGCGCGGTGGATGCGGGCCAGGGACTTGACCACCACGGCCTTGACGCCCAGGTGGCGCGGGCCGAGGGCCGCGTGTTCGCGGCTGGAGCCCTGGCCGTAGTTCTCGCCGCCCAGGATGACGCCCTTGCCGTGCTCCTGCATGCGGGAGACGAACCCTTCGTCCACGCGGGAGAAGATGTACTGGCTGATGGCCGGGATGTTGGAGCGCAGCGCGGTGATCTGCGCGCCCGCGGGCAGGATGTGGTCGGTGGTGATGTTGTCGCCGACCTTGAGCAAAACCTTGGCCTCAACGGTCTCCGGCAGCTTGTCGAAGTCCTCCAGGGCCACGATGTTGGGTCCGCGCAGGACCTCCACCGAGGAACCGTCCTCGGGCGGGAAGACGAACAGGTCGCGGATGGACGGCACGTCGTCGGGTAGGCTGACGCGCTCGGGCGCCGGGCCCCAGGTGGCCGGGTCGGTGAACTCGCCTTCCAGGGCGAGCTTGGCGGCCGTCTGGGCCGAGACCAGGAATATCTGGCCGTCCTGGGTGCCGGAGCGGCCCTCGAAGTTGCGGTTGAAGGTGCGCACGGACACGCCTGCGGAGATGGGCGAGCCGCCCATGCCGATGCACGGGCCGCAGGAACATTCGAGCAGACGCGCGCCCGCGTCCAGCAGGGGCTCGATCAGCCCTTCGCGGGAGAGCATTTTGAGAACCTGCTTGGAACCGGGGGAGATCATCAGGTCGGTCTCGGGCGGGGTGATGTGCCCGGCCAGGATCTGGGCGGTGTTCTTGAGGTCGGAGTAGGAGGAGTTGGTGCAGGAGCCGATGGCCACCTGGTCGATCTTCTTTCCGGCCAGGTCCTTGACCTTGCAGACCTGGTCCGGCATGTGCGGCTGGGCCACCAGGGGCTCCAGTTCGGACAGGTTGATGGTCACCACCTCGTCGTACTCGGCGTCCGCGTCCGCGACCAGTTCCGTCCAGTCGTCGGCCCGGCCCATCTTGGCCAGGAAGTCGCGGGTGGTCTCGTCGGACGGGAAGATGGACGTGGTCGCGCCCAGCTCGGCGCCCATGTTGGTGATGGTCGCGCGGTCGGGCACGGACAGGGAGGCCACGCCGGGACCGGCGTACTCGAATACCTTGCCCACGCCGCCCTTGACGGTCAGCAGCCGGAGCAGCTCGAGGATGACGTCCTTGCCCTGGGCCCAGCCGGTCAACTCGCCGGTCAGTTCGACCTTGACCACCTTGGGCATGGGGATGAAGTAGGCCTCGCCCGCCATGGCCAGCGCCACGGACAGGCCGCCCGCGCCCATGGCCATGGCCCCGATGCCGCCCGCGGTGGGGGTGTGGGAGTCGGAGCCGATGAGGGTCGCGCCGGGCTTGGCGAAATTCTCCAGGTGCAGCTGGTGGCAGATGCCGGTGCCGGCGGGCGAGAAGACCGCGCCGGACTTGGCGGCCACGGTGCGCAGGAAACGGTGGTCGTCCGGGTTGCGGAAGCCCATCTGCAGGGTGTTGTGGTCCACGTAGCTCACGGACAGGTCCGTGCGGACCTTGCCGATGCCGATGGCTTCATACTGCAGCCAGGCCATGGTGCCGGTGGCGTCCTGGGTCAGAGTCTGGTCGATGCGCAGGCCGACCTCCTGTCCGGGAACCATGTTCCCGGAGACGAGGTGCTTCTCGATGATCTTGTGGGTGATGTTCTTGCCCATGGTCTCTCCTACAATGCGTTGGGTCTCTCTCGAAACCGTCCGGGGGCGGCTTTGCCGGGTCTCTCACCTCCCGGCCGCGCCCCGCACGGGGGTGGTCCATGTCCTATAGGCGCGTCGGCGCGGGGATCAGAACAGGAAGCCGCTCTTGACGCCTTCCGAGGGCTCCAGTTCCTCTATGCCGAGCTTGATCCGGTTGATCTTGTTGGTCCGAAACTGGATCTCCACGTCCAGGCGCAGCTTGTCCTGCTGTGCCTGGAAGATTTCCTCGTGGCGGTACACGCCCTTTGCCGGGTCCTCTTCCTCCCGCAGCCGCCGGACGGCCTGCTTGGTCTTCTCGAGTTCCAGGTTCAGCTGCGCAACCTCCGTCTCAAGGACGTGGATGTCGTCGCTCAGACGTTTGTCACCGGATTTTGATTCTTCTTCTCGTGTCATCCTTCTTCTCGCGTTCCGGTTTGGGTTTCATCTTGCCGGTGGGCAGGGAATTGTAGAAGTTCCAGAACTCGGGCCAGGTGGCGGTCACCTCGCCGTGGTTCTCGAGCACGATGCCGGGCACGGCGTAGGCGGCCAGAGCGCAGCCCATGGACCACACCGGGTCCGGGCTGAACCAGGTGCCGTCCCACTGCGGCTTGCCGGGCTTGAGATGGATGACGTCGCCGTCGATCTCGTAGCTCGCGCCCATGCGGTCGAGCAGCTCCACGGCCACGTCGTTGTCCGCGCCGGTCAGCCTGGCGTCGCCCACCTTGAGCGCCAGGGCTAGGGCCAGGGGCATGAGGTCCGGGGACGCGCCCAGCTGGATGTCCGCCGATTCGGGCAGGTCGCCCTCCATGACGGCCACCACGTTTTCAGTGGCCACCTCGATGCGCAGGCCCAGCGCCCGGAGCTGTTCGAGCACGCGGTCGGCCTGATCGTTTTTGGGCCAGGTCCCTTCCAGGTCGATGCGCCCGCCGCTGAGCACGGGCAGGGCCAGGAGCATGGCGTTCAACCGCACGGACAGGGGCAGTTGCGGACGCGATTCGATGGCCGGGACGCCGTCGGACACGCTGACCGAGTCCTTGCCGAGCTCGGCCTTGATGCCGCAGGCGTCGAGCACGGCCACGGCCTCGGCCACCCGGGCGCGCGCCTCGCTGGTCAGCCCCTTGACGGTCAGCCCGCCGGGGAAGGACCAGGCGGCCAGGGTCAGGGCGGCCGCGAAATCGGGGTCGATGGAGCCGGGCAGGGTCACGGACTCGTCCATGGCTCCGCCGCACTCCAGCCGCACGGGCAGGCCGGGGTTGTTCGGGTTCATGGGCACCACCCGCGCGCCGAGCGACGGCAGCACCTTGTTCAGGGAAGCCGCGTCGAGCAGTTGCAGGGAGGGCTTGCCCGTGAACTTGCACCGTCCGGCATGGCCAAGCGCCAGGCAGAGCAGCATGTAGAAATTGAACTTGTCCTCGCCGACAAAGGCCATGTTGCCCTCGAACTCCAGGGTCCGGCCGCCGTCGTTGCGGATGAAGTCGTCGTCCCAGTGGATGGGCGCGCCGACCTGCTTGAGCGCCTTGGCCAGGTCCTTGTTCGGGGCGTTCATGGTCACCGGGGAGAGGGTCACCTGCGCACCGGCGGACGCGGCCATGGCCAGCATCATCCGGGTGAAGCGGAAGGAACGGGGACCGGCCAAGCCCGCCGATACAGGCTCCACGCGCGGGGCGAGCTTGTATCCCTCGCCTTCGAACTTCTTGCGCGCGTCGGCCAGGGAGAACTGGTTGAGCAGGGTGAAGAGCTGCTTGGTCAGCTTGGCGTCCAGGCCCAACCGGCCCGCCGAGCGGTCGAACGCGCCGCGCAGCAGCTTTTCCAGCTGGGGGTCCACCAGGGATTTCTGCCGGGACTTGCGCCAGGCCCCTTCCTTGCGGATCAGGAAGGCGCGCTTCTCGAGCAGGCCCAGGATCTGGTCGTCGATGTCGGCGATGTCGTTGTAGCGGTGGCCGGTGACCACCTCGGCCTTGGTCGGCGCGTCGTCGTCCACGGGCGGGGCCTCGGGCTTGCGGCCGAAAAAGTCGCGCCCGCCGCGCTTGGGGCCGCGCTTGTCGAACTTGCGCGGACCGCGCTTCTCGTCGCGCTGCGGACGGTTATTGTCGTATCGTGGGGTTTTGCCGGGAGCGGCCTGGTCGGCGTCCCTGCGGGGGCGGTCCTCGAAGGGGCCGTCGTCTTTGCGGATCTTGATCATAGTCTTTCCGTCTTCCTTATTAATGATATGGTTCCCGGCGCACCGGGAAAGGCTTCTCTAGCCCGAAAGCGCACGATATGCAAGACCCGGTTGGCGGGCCGGGCGCGGGCCGGCTTAAGGTTTCCGTACTGGACAAGTCGGGCCGCAAGAGGCATATTGTAGTGAGCCGGTCCCGGCATCCGCTGCCCGGTCCGGAGCCGTTTCGCAAAGCACCTTAATTCCATGGAGGTAAAAGCCATGAGGAAAGTACTGATAGCCGTGCTGCTGGTCTGTTTCATGGCCGCGGGTTACGGCTGCGCCACCAAGGCCCAGCAGGGCGCCACTGTGGGCGGCCTTGCGGGCGCGACCATCGGCGCCCTGACGTTCAAGAACAAGCTCCTCGGCGCGGCCGTGGGCGCGGGCGTGGGCACCCTGTTCGGCTACATAGTGGGCAACGAATGGGACAAGCACGACGAGGCCCAGGTCCAGAAGACCCTGGAGACAGGTCGATCCGACGAGCCGCACGCCTGGACCAACCCCGACACCGGGGCCAGCTACACGGCCACCCCGAGCCCGCCGTACATGGCCGAGCAGAAGGTCTACCGCGACGTCTACATCAAGGACCAGAAGGACGGCGACACCATTATGGCCAAGGCCTGGCGCGACGACCAGGGCGTCTGGCACCTCAAGCAATAGAGCCGGAAAGGCCTGACGGCCATTGACGGAAGCCAGGGAGCTCCGCCGTTTGCGGTGGGGCTCCCTTTTTCGCGCCTGCCGCCCGGCCGGGCAGATGGGCGGGATCGGCAAGCAAGGCGACGGCAACGCCAAAAGCGGCGTCAACGGCCGGAGGGCGAAAGAGCAGGACGCCTCAGCGCGCCGAGCACGCCGCGCAGGGTGACGGCTCCTATGACGGCCACGCCGCCGGCCACGGCCCACGGGCCGGGCAGTTCGCCGTAGCCCACGGCCACGAGCACGGGGTTGAAGATCGGCTCGAGCATCATGATCAGGATCGCCTCCAGCGCGCCGAGCCTCTTTATGGCCCAGACGTAAAGAGCCAGGGACACGCCCTGTTGCAACACGCCGAGATAGAGCAGCCCGAGCCAGCCCTCGGCCGTGGGCGCGGCATCGAACATGAAGGGCAGCCCGGCCAGAGCGGTCAGGCCGTGGCCGAGGATGACCGACTCCACGGGGGAGGCGTCCTTTTGTGATCGCATGCACAAGGTGAAGGCCGCGTAGGACACGCCGGTGCCCACGGCAATGATGTTGCCCCACAGCCCGGTGGCCGACAAACGGTCCATGAAGAACAGGGCCATGCCGCCCACGGTCACCACGATGAACGCCCAGTCCGAGCGGCGCGTGCGCTCCCCGAGCAGCCACGGCGCGAGCAGGGCCACATAGACCGGCGCGGTGTAGGCCAGCAGGATGGCGTTGGCCGAGGTGGTCAGCTTGGTGGCCACCACGTTGGTCACCAGAAGCCCCGCGTAGCCCAGCGCCGCGCCCCATTGCACCCTGTTGAAGCGAAACGTCAGCCGCCCCCGAAAGAGCAAGGCCAGGGTGGCCGCGGCCAACGCGCTGCGCACCCCGGTGATGGCCATGGGATTCCACTGGACCAGCTTGATGGCCAGCCCCCCGGAACTCCAGATGAGCGCCGTGGCCGCCATGAGCAGTATGGCCTTGGACTTCTCGGTCATAACCGGTTATCTCTGCGGTAAAAACAGGACATTGGCAAGCGGGAACGCGGGGCTTGTGATGAATTTCCCAATCTCGTGCGTTTTGGGCCCGACCGGACCTGGGCGGCCAAACGAGCCGATGTCCACAGACCGGAAAGGGGGAGTGATGGAAGGCGGTTCAAAGAATGGCGGCGGTGTAGACCGCTCCCACGGACGCACACTGGCGCAGCGGGCGGTCTTTTGCCTCGGGCATCTGGCCATCGTCCTGTGCTGCGCCTGGCTGCTTTGCGGCGGATTGGCGGGCATCGGCACCCTGTTCGGCCAGTCGTGGGGCTTCACCCAAACGGGCAGGGCGGTCCTGCTGGTCGGCTGCGCGGCCCTGTACTGGTTGCGCCACGCGGTGACGCTCTTCTACCTGCTGGCGCGGCGGGTGGACTGGCCCGAGGTCTTCGGCCTGCTCGGCTTCTTCGCCCTGATCGAGATCGGCCTGCTGCTGACCGGCGGACTGTTCGCCGACGCACCGCCCCTGTTTCGCCCTCTGGACGGCCTGGCCCTGGCTCTGGTCCTGATCGGTTCGTACCTGAACACCGCCTCCGAGACCCAGCGCAAACTCTGGAAGCGCGACCCGGCCCACAAGGGCCATTGCTACACCGGCGGACTGTTCAGATATTCCATGCACATCAACTACTTCGGCGACACCGTCATGTTCACCGGCTGGGCCCTGCTGACCGCCACCCCCTGGGCCCTCGTCCTCCCGGCCCTGATGGCCGCCATGTTCGTTGGCTTCCACATCCCGGCCCTGGACGCCTACCTCGCCACCCGCTACCCCGACGAGTTCCCGGCCTACGCCCGGTCCACCAAGAAGTTCATCCCGTTCATCTACTGAGCCGTCATTCCAAGAGCAAACACGGCCCCCCCCTCCCCAAGGCGCCCGCCCCCCCCTGGAGCACCTTTGGGCGCACAGCGCCCAAACAGCGGCTCTCGACGCATCAAGGCGCGGAAGAGTGGGGCGGATGTGGATTTTTCGAGGGGGGATCCGACCGCAGCGTACTTCCTGTACGTGAGGATCGGAGCCTCCCTCGAAAAATTCGCAGACGGCCCGCTATCCCGCGCCGCCACCCGGTCGCGTTTTACTGACAAACGAAAAGGGGAGGCTGCGCAGCAGCCTCCCCTTGAGTGGTCAGTAAAACCGACCGGCAGGACTTATTTCATGTCCTGACCGGAAGCGGCCTTCTGCATCTTGACCTCGACCTTTTCGGTCAGGCTGGCGTAGTAGGCGCGCAGGCGGGTGAGGACTTCCTCGCGACCGAAGTGGTCGACGACCTCAGCGCCCTCGGACAGGGCCTTGCGCAGCTTGGTGCCGGACAGGATGACGCGGTCTTCCTTGGTGTGCGGGCAGGTGCGCATGGAGGCCATGCCGTCGCACTTGTAGCAGTAGAAGGTCCAGTCGATGTTCATGTTCTTGCAGAGCAGGGCCTTGCCGGGCTCGGGGCAGGCTTCGGTGGCGTAGGGGATCTTCTTGAAGATCTCCTGGGCCTCGAACAGGCCGTAGAAGTCGCCGACACCGGCGTGGTCACGACCGATGAGCATGTTGTTGATGCCGTAGTTCTGGCGGAAGGTGGCGTGGATCAGACCTTCGCGGGGACCGGCGTAACGCATGTCGAGGGGGTAACCCGCGTTGATGACGTTCTCGGGCACGAAGTAGTTGTCGATCAGGATCTGGATGCACTCGATGCGGACGTCGCCCGGGATGTCGCCCGGCTTCAGGTTGCCGATCAGGGAGTGGATCACGACGCCGTCGCAGACTTCCACGGCGATCTTGGCCAGGAATTCGTGGGAGCGGTGCATGGGGTTGCGCAGCTGCAGAGCGGCGACGTTGGACCAGCCGCGCTTTTCCATTTCGGCGCGGATCTGCTTGGGGGTCAGGTAGACGCCCGGGAAACGCTTGGCGTAGTCGCCTTCGGACAGGACTTTGACCGGGCCGGCCAGGTTGTACTTGCCCTGGGCCATGACCATCTGGACGCCGGGATGGTCTTCCATGGCGACTTCCCAGAACTTGTCGTCGGCGGAATCTTCGCCCTCGCCCTTGTAGACGAGTTCGCATTCCCACTTCTTGTCGGCTTCGGTCATCTCGTACTTCTCTTCGACCTTCATGGTGGCGTAGACAACGCCGTCCTTGGCCTTCAGAGCGATTTCGTCACCGACCTTGACGTCTTCGTCGTTGGTGTCGAGGGTGATGGGGATGGGCCAGAAGGTGCCGTCGGCCATCAGGAACTTTTCACAGACGCCGGCCCAGTCGGCCTTCTTCATGAAGCCGTTCAGCGGAGAGAAGCCGCCGATACCCATCATGATCAGGTCGCCCTTGGCGCGATCGGAAATGTCGAGGGTCTTCAGGCCAGCGGCCTTTTTGATTTCAGCGTCGAGTTCAGCGCCTTCGAGCAGACAGCAGACGAGACCTTTACCACCGTGAGGTGCTACGAGGTTAGACATGTAAGCCTCCTAAATAGTTTGTCAGTGATTCCATTGCCTTAATTCATGGTGAGCCGCCTCGGCCGCTTGGATGACCATGAGTATTTCCCAATTGTAGGGTCCGCCTTTATTGGCTGTTTGTGAAAGTCGTGTCAAGCGGTTTTTTCTGCCCGTCCTGCAACAATTTGCGCCCGGTCGGGTGTCGGGTGGCCGAGTAGACCTTCTCGGGAGAAAGTCTAGAAAAAAGGGGCCCGGCGGGCGTGTTTTTTTATAGTATTTTCAGGCAATTGCATTGTCACCTGAATAACACCGTATAAAATGAAAAAAGGCTTGCATTTGTTTGTTCGTTTACACTAAAAACTGTAAGGGTTTCATCAGGTGTTTTTTTGATGGCCGGGGCCGCTCCCGGTCCGGCTCGAACGCCTGTAATCCGGGCATTTCCCGGTTCCCGTCCCAAAACCCGAGACAAGGTTGACGATATACGCTTGTTCAAAAATTCACTTTCACGTTGACAAGGGTGTTTCGTCTTGCTAATCCCAAATTCCGCCCGCTTTAAATCGGGCACCGATTTTTGTTTAGGTAGAGGATGTCGGTTATTGTGAATAATAAAACCCTATTTAGGAGGAGAAGTTATGCCGACCTTTGTTAACCCGGAAAAATGTGACGGCTGCAAGGGTGGCGAAAAGACCGCTTGCATGTACATTTGCCCCAACGATCTGATGATCCTGGATCCCGCCGAAATGAAGGCTTACAACCAGGAACCGTCCGCTTGCTGGGAATGTTATTCCTGCGTGAAAATTTGCCCCCAGGGCGCTATTGAAGCCCGTCCGTACGCCGACTTCGCCCCTATGGGTGGTACCTCCATCCCGATGCGCTCCGCTGAAGACATCATGTGGACCATCAAATTCCGTAATGGCAGCGTGAAACGCTTCAAGTTCCCCATCCGCACCACTGCTGAAGGTTCCATCAAGCCCTTCGACGGCAAGCCCGAACCCGGCGACCTGGACTCCGAGCTCCTGTTCACCGAGACCGAGCTGAAGACTCCTATCGCCACCGCGATGGAAGAGGCTTCCGTCACCGAAGCCGACCTGAAGAAAGAGTGGAAGATGGACGATTACGCCAGCCTGGTCTAGTACCGGCTTGCGAATCCTTGTCTGATTAGACTACTTGAATCACGTTAAATACTAGGAGAAATATTATGCCTCTGCTTCCCATCAAAGAAGCTTCCAAGGGTGTTGCTCTCGCCGAGCCGGAAATCATCGAACAGACCGTTGATATCCTCATGGTCGGCGGCGGCATGGGTAACTGCGGTGCTGCCTTCGAAGCCGTCCGCTGGGCCGATAAAGTCGATCCTTCCCTGAAGATCATGCTCTGCGACAAAGCCGCTCTGGAGCGCTCCGGCGCCGTTGCCCAGGGCCTGTCCGCCATCAACACCTACTGCGGTGAGAACGACCCGGACGATTACGTCCGCATGGTCCGCACCGACCTCATGGGCATCGTCCGTGAAGACCTGATCTACGATCTGGGCCGCCACGTTGATGATTCCGTCCACCTCTTCGAAGAATGGGGCCTCCCCGTTTGGGTCAAGAAAGACGGCAAGAACCTCGACGGCGCCAAGGCCAAGGCCGAAGGCCTCGCCATCCGCAAGGGTGACGCTCCGGTCCGCTCCGGCCGCTGGCAGATCATGATCAACGGTGAGTCCTACAAGTGCATCGTCGCCGAGGCCGCCAAGAACGCCCTGGGCGAAGACCGCTACGTCGAGCGCGTGTTCATCGTTAAGATGCTCCTGGACGCCAACGAGCCCAACCGCATCGCCGGTGCCGTCGGCTTCTCCACCCGTGAGAACAAGGTCTACGTCTACAAGTGCAACGCCGCCGTTGTCGCTTGTGGTGGTGCCGTTAACGTGTACCGTCCCCGCTCCACCGGTGAGGGCATGGGCCGCGCCTGGTACCCCGTCTGGAACGCCGGTTCCACCTACACCATGTGTGCTCAGGTCGGCGCCGAAATGACCATGATGGAAAACCGCTTCGTCCCCGCCCGCTTCAAGGACGGTTACGGCCCGGTCGGCGCCTGGTTCCTGCTCTTCAAGGCCAAAGCCACCAACTACAAGGGTGAGGACTACTGCGAGACCAACCGCGCCATGCTGAAGCCTTACGAGGATCGCGGCTACGCCAAGGGTCACATCATCCCCACCTGCCTGCGTAACCACATGATGCTCCGTGAAATGCGTGAAGGCCGCGGCCCGATCTTCATGGACACCAAGACCGCCCTGCTGAACACCGTCGGCGGCGACCTGACCGGTCCCGAGTGGAAGCACCTCGAGTCCGAGGCTTGGGAAGACTTCCTCGACATGTGCGTCGGCCAGGCCAACCTGTGGGCCGCCACCAACTGCGCTCCCGAGGATCGCGGTTCCGAGATCATGCCCACCGAGCCTTACCTCCTGGGTTCCCACTCCGGTTGCTGCGGCATCTGGGTTTCCGGTCCGGACGAACCTTGGGTCCCCGAGTCCTACAAGGTCAAAGCCGACAACGGCAAGGTCTACAACCGTATGACCACCGTCAACGGCCTGTTCACCTGCGCTGACGGCGTCGGCGCCTCCGGCCACAAGTTCTCCTCCGGTTCCCATGCTGAAGGCCGCATCGTCGGCAAGCAGATGGTCCGTTGGTGTGTCGACCACAAGGACTTCACCCCGACCCTGAAGGAAAATCCTGCTGACCTGGCCAAGGAAATCTACCAGCCGATGTACACCTACCTGGAGAACAAGGACGGTTCCACCGATCCCGTTGTGAACCCGGCCTACATCACCCCGCACAACTTCATGATGCGCCTGGTCAAGGCCACCGATGAATACGGCGGCGGCGTCGCTACCCTGTACATGACCTCCAAGGCTCTGCTGAACACCGGTTTCTGGCTGCTCGGCATGATGGAAGAAGACTCCAAGAAGCTCGCCGCCCGTGACCTGCACGAGCTGATGCGCTGCTGGGAGCAGTTCCACCGCCTGTGGACCGTCCGCCTGCACATGCAGCACATCGAGTTCCGCGAGGAATCCCGTTACCCGGGCTTCTACTACCGCGGCGACTTCATGGGCCTGGATGACTCCAAGTGGAAGTGCTTCTGCAACTCCACCTTCGATCCCGCCACCGGCGTGACCACCGTCTTCAAGAAGCCCTACGTCAAGATCATCCCCGACGCCTAAGCTTAGGTAATGATCACCCCGAGAGCGCGGGTCCCCGGACCCGCGCTCTCTTTAAAATACCGGGGCTAAAATGGTCTGAATCCGGGCCGGGATAACCGCTCCCGGTCCGGGTTTAGGCCATTTATTGGCTTGAGCCTCAACTTTATTCGGGAGGAGTTAAGAGAATGTCGAATAACAGTATTCTCGTCGTAGGCGGAGGATTCGCAGGAATCACCGCCGCCCTCGAAGCCGCCGAAGTCGGCTACGAGGTGTACATCGTTGAAACCAATCCCTACCTCGGTGGGCGGGTTGCGCAGCTGAATCAGTATTTCCCCAAGCTGTGCCCTCCTTCCTGCGGTCTGGAGATCCAGTTCCAGCGCATCAAAAACAACCCCAACGTCAAGGTCATCACCATGGCCGACGTCACGTCGGTTTCCGGCTCGGCCGGCAACTACGACGTGAAGATCACGCAGCGCCCGCGCTTCGTGAATGAGAAATGTACCGCCTGCGGCGAGTGCGAGAAGGCCACCTCCACCAAGGTGACTTCCGAGTTCGACTTCGGCACCGGCTCCCGCGGCCTGGCGTACAAGACCCATCCTTTCATGTTCCCCATGCGCTACGTCGTGGACGCCGAGAACGCGTCCGAGACCGAGCTGGCCGCCATCAAGAACGCCTGCCCGTACGACGCCGTGGACACCGATGACGCGGCCAAGACCATCGATCTGGCCGTCGGGGCCATCGTCGTTGCCACCGGCTGGAAGCCTTACGACGTCGCCAACCTGACCAATCTCGGCGGGGGCAAGCTGAAGAACGTGGTCACCAACATGCAGTTCGAGCGCCTGTGCGCGCCCAACGGCCCGACCAACGGCAAGATTCAGAGGCCTTCCGACGGCGCCGAGCCGCAGAAGATCGCTTTTGTCCAGTGCGCCGGTTCCCGCGACCAGAACCATCTGAACTACTGCTCGTACATCTGCTGCATGGCTTCGCTCAAGCATGTCCGCTATGTCCGTGAGCGTTCCGACGCGGCCGCGACGATCTACTACATCGACCTGCGCACCCCGGGCCGCTACGACAAGTTCAAGTCCATCACCGAGGCTGATGACAAGCTCAGCCTGGTCAAGGGCAAGGTGGCCGCCATCGTCGAGGACGGCGACGGCAATCCGATCGTCACCGTGGAAAACGCCCTGACCGGCATCAAGACCGACGAGAAGTTCGACTTGGTCGTGCTGGCCACCGGCATGCAGCCCAGCTGTGCCGGCCTCCAGGTTCCGGCGGGCGCCATCGATGCCGACGGTTTCGTCATAGACGGCGAGGGCATCATCGCCGCCGGTTGCGCCAAGCAGCCTCTTGATGTCATGAAGACCGCCCAGTCCGGCACCGCAGCCGCGATGAAGGCGATTCAAACCGTGGTAGGGAGGTAACCAATGGCTGAAAAGCTTGGAGTATATATCTGTGGAGGCTGTGACATCGGGGCCAACCTTGATGTCGACGCCCTGGCCCAGTTCTGCGCCGACGGCAAACACTCCTCCGTCGTGGCCGTGGCCAAGTCCAACCCTGTGCTGTGCAGCCCGGAAGGCAAGGCCATGATCGAGGCCGACATCGCCGAGAACGGACTGGACGGCGTGGTCTGCTGCGCCTGTTCGCCCCGCGCCAAGTGGGACGTGTTCAAGTTCGGCGAAAAGGTCCAGGTGGAGCGCGTCTCGCTGCGCGAACAGTGTGTCTGGTCCTACCAGGAAGACCCCAAATTCCCCGGCCAGATGGAAGTCATCGCCAAGGACTACTGCAACATGGGAATCACCAAGCTGGTCAACAGCCGGATTCCCACGCCGGAACTGCCCGAAGCCTTCAAGACCGTGCTGGTCGTGGGCGGCGGTTTCACCGGCCTGAACGCGGCGCTCAACGCCGCCAGCCTGGGCTACCAGGTGGTCCTGGTCGAAAAGGCCGAGACCCTGGGCGGCAAGGCCGCGACCATGTACAAGTCCTTCCCGCTGGGCGCGCCCTATTCCGAGCGCGAGCAGCAGATCAACATCAAGGACATCATCGCCAAGGTCGAGGCCAGCGACAAGATCACCGTCATCACCGGCGCCACCCTGGATTCCCTGGCCGGCGCTCCGGCCAAGTACAAGGCCACCATCGCGGGCAAGGAATACGAGATCGGCGCGGTCGTCATGGCCACCGGCTGGGTTCCGGGCAAGGGCAAGTTCCTGGCTCCGCTTGGCTACGGCACCATCAAGAACGTGGTCACCGCCGCCGAGCTGGAGAAAATGGCGGCCAACGGCGGCATCAAGACCGCCGAGGGCAAGACCCCTTCCTCCGTGGCCTTCATCGTCGACACCTCGCTGCTGACCAAGAACATCTCCTACGGTCCCTGCGGCGAAGCCTGCGAGGCCCCCGAGGACATGCCCTGCAAGGAAGAGGACGAGTCCGAATGCGCGGACGAGTGCGAGACCTTCCAGTACACGGACAAGGAATCCGCCAAGCACCTGGCCTACTCCTCGGAGCTGACCTCCCTGGTCGCCCTGAAGCAGGCCAACTACGTGCGTGAGCTCGCTCCCGACGCCGTGGCCTACGTGGTCTACGACCACATGATGGTCCCGGGCATCAACGAGAAATACTATCAGGCCGCCCAGGACGATCCGGGCGTCATGCTGACCAAGGGCACGGTCACGGAAGTCTCCGAGGCCGGTTCCTCCGTGGTCATCAAGGCCAAGGACACGCTGCTCGGCGCCGACGTCGAGCTGATCGCGGACATGGTCGTGGTTCCCACCGCCATCGTCCCGACCACCGCGGCCGATCCGACCATGAACTTCGTCTACCGCCAGGGCCCGGCCTTCCCGGACCTCGAGCTGTTCGACGGATTCGCGGATTCCAACTACATCTGCTTCCCCTACGAGACCCGCCGCACGGGTGTCTACGCCGCCGGTTGCGTGCGCCAGCCCATGGGCTTGGGCCTCGCCGCCGAGGACGCGGCCGGTGCCGCCCTCAAGGCCATCCAGTGCATCGAGTCCGCCAACCGCGGCGTGTCCGTGCATCCCCGGTCCGGTGACCTGAGCTTCCCGGAGTTCAACTTCACCCGCTGCACCCAGTGCAAGCGCTGCACCGAGGAATGCCCGTTCGGCGCCCTGGACGACGACGAGAAGGGCACTCCGATGCCCAACCCGACCCGCTGCCGCCGCTGCGGTACCTGCATGGGCGCCTGCCCGGAGCGCGTCATCAGCTTCGCCAACTACGGCATCAGCCAGATCGGCCAGGCCATCAAGGAAGTGAAGGTTCCCGACACCCTGGACGAAGGCGGACCCCGCATCATCGTCCTGTGCTGCGAGAACGACGCCTACCCGGCCCTGGACATGGCTGCCATGCGCGGCAAGTCCTGGTCCCCGTATGTCCGCTTCCTGCCGGTGCGCTGCCTCGGTTCGGTCAACGCCATCTGGGTTGCCGACGCCATGAGCAAAGGCGTGGACGGCGTGATGATGCTCGGCTGCAAGTACGGCGACGACTACCAGTGCCACTTCGTCAAGGGTTCCGAGCTGTGCAACCGCCGCAAGGAGAACATCGCCGAGTCCCTGGGACGCCTCGGTGTCGAGCCTGAACGCGTCGAGCAGTACGAGGTCTCCATCGACATGTACGACAAGGTGCCTGCAATGATCGATGAGTTCGTCGAGAACATCACCACCAACTTCGGCCCCAACCCGTTCAAGGGTTACTAGGAGGTACGGCATGTCCAATACCGTCAAGGTACAACCGGACCTTAAGTTCGTTAAAGAGTTGCAGGCCGTGGGCGGCGACTCCCTGAAGAAGTGCTACCAGTGCGCCACCTGTTCGGTGGTCTGTCCCCTGTCCCCCGCCGACAGCCCGTATCCCCGCAAGGAGATGGTCTGGGCCCAGTGGGGTCTCAAGGACCGCCTGGTCAATGATATGGATATCTGGCTCTGCCACAACTGCGGCACCTGCTCCGACCTGTGCCCGCGCGGCGCCAAGCCGGGCGACCTGCTGTCCGCCCTGCGCAACATGGCCTACCGCAATCTGGCCCCGCTGCCGATCATCGGCAAGTGGATGTCCAGCTCCAGCGGGCTGCTGCCCCTGGCCGCCATTCCGGCGATCATCTACGCGCTGATCTGGATCTTCCAGGCCTCGCGTCTGGGCTCCTTCCTGCCCACCTTCGAGTGGGAGCACGCCTCCCACGCCTGGAAAGCGGTCCAGGACGGCGCGGTGGTCTTCGGCGGCCTGTTCCCCGGCGACTACTTCATCGACCCGATCTTCGGCCTGGTCTTCCTGTTCATGCTCTGGGGCTTCTATGCGGGCGTCCGGAACATGCTCAGGGCCTTTGACGACCAGCCCAAGACCTTCATCGCGGGCCGCAAGGGCGAACCCTGCTTCTGCTCCTGCCTGATCGACACGATCAAGTACGAGATCCTCCAGCACACCCAGTTCATGGACTGCAACGACGAGGATTCCGACGAGCTCGACATCAAGCGCGCTTCGGGCCACCGCTGGCTCATGTTCGCCTTCATCGCCCTCATGGTCGTCACCGGCGTGGTCGCCACCGGCCACTGGGGCGGCTGGTTCCTGCGCAAGATCGGCGTGGAAGGCCTGGGCGGCATCGTGTCCGCCATCGGCCACACCCCCATGCCCTGGTGGTCTCCGGTCAAGCTGCTCGCTTACGTGGGCGCGGGCCTGGGCGTCTACGGCCTCATGGCCCTGACCAAGCGCCGGGTGAACTTGGACCAGTCCAAGCAGTCCTCCAGCTGGTACGACTGGTACCTGCTGACCCTGATCTGGACCATCTTCCTGACCGGTATCGGGGCCCTCGTGTTCCGTCTGCTGGGCGTGGCCCTGTTGGCCTACCCGATCTACTACGTGCATCTTATCGGCGTGTTCATGCTGCTCGCGTACCTGCCGTGGTCCAAGCTGGGCCACCTGGTCTACCGCACCGTGGCCCTGTCCTACGCCAAGAAGATTGGCCGCATCCCCATGGGCGCCGACAAATAGTCGGCCTGGGTGAACATACAAACGAAGCTTACTTAGTTAAGGAGGCATCAAATGGCTGAAGCTAAGGTATTCCCCATGAACGCTTTTGTGTCTGTGTTGCGCGGCGAGGCCGCCGACCAGGCTCAGCTCGATATGCTGGCTTACATCACCCAGGCTGAAACTCTGGACGCGGACGTCGCCCCTGTGGCGCAGGCCCTGTCCAAGGCCTGGATCTACGAACAGGAACCCGGCCTGACCGCCTACGCCGAGGGCGACATCTCCAAGCTCGGCAACCAGGTCAAGATCGAGGCCCTGCCCGATTCCGAGGCCGCCCGCGCCAAGGGCGTCCTGGACATCCTGGCCGCGCTCAAGGCCGACAACGCCGCCCTCAAGGCCCAGGTCGAGAAACTCGAGGCCGAGAAAAAGGAACTGGCCGCCAAGATCGGTCCCATGGAAGCCAAGATCAAGACCGTGGACGCGGCCAACGCCGCCGGTGAGCAGAAGGTCACCGTGGCCTCCACCAAGCTCGACGAAATGACCAAGAAGCTCAACGACCTCATGGCCGAAGTGGAAAAGGTCAAGAGCCAGGGCGTGGTCGTGGCCGGTGTGGCCGGCGCTGCCGGTGACGCCGCTCCCGCAGGCGACGCCCCCGCTGACGGCCCGGCCGTCGGCGGCGAGCCCGAGGCCGATTTCGGTCTCGGTTCCGATGCGTTCGGCGGCGATTGGTAGCCCCGGACCATCCGACGCAAAAACAAGGTTCCGCGCTTTGCGCGGGGCCTTTTTTTACGCCGTCGGTCCGGGGGTGCCGGCTGGCGATAGCGGGCCATCTGCGAATTTTCCGGGGACCGCTTTGATCCTCACGTACTGGGGTACGCTGCGGTCAAAGCGGCCCCCGGAAAATCCACATCTGACCCACTCTCCCCAGCCTCGGTGGGGGAGAGCCGCTGTTTGGGGGCCTTGCCCCCAAAAGCGCTCCAGGGGGAGGGGGGGGATTGTCGCACTGGCGTTTGGGGAGTTGGTGCCGTTTTGGGCGTTGCCCCAGAGATACGATGAAGGCGAGGGTGGGGAGGGTTTCTTAAAAAATATTAAGAAAGGGCTGGAGTGGAATAAATCTGTGGGGTGGTGGCGTTTGGCGGTTTAATGGGGAGAGTCGTGCTTGTTGTGGCATAATAATTGGGTATGTGGTGGAATTTGTGTGTCGCGGCGGGGTGATGGGTAAAAATGTCCGGAGCGGTTTTTGCAAATCCCCGGCACGGAGAAAAAATTACCCAGGGAGTAGATATGAATATTTCAGGTGATTTTACATCATCCCCGCTCGGATTCTTGGATGTCGTCACCAAGGCCCGCGAGGGGCGGGACGAGGGATTGCCCAAGGATCACTTCGCCTCCATCGTCGCGGAAGAGGAGAAGTCGCGCCAGGAGGGCCAGCCCGGTTTCGTAGCCATGCCGGGCGGGATGTCCGAGCAGGACCGGGCCAAGGTTGAGATGCTCAAGAGCCGGGCCGAGGCCATCGCGGCCCAGGGCGAGGACGGTCTGACCGCCGGGCAGGAGGCCGAGATCCGTGATATCCAGCAGGAGATCACCAAGATTGCCAAGATGCCCATGGGCGAGAACCTGGTCGGAAAGGCCAAGGATCAGTCCGAGGCGAAGAAGACCGCGAAGCAGTTCAGCGTCGACCAGGACGACCAGGTTGAAGGCGGCCGGGGCGGCGTGATGTCCGACGATCCGGACCGGCTCGACATGGCCGACCAGCCCGGCAACCGGATGCTCCGGCAGAACGCCTTTGTCACCTCGGTCAAGACCGCCGGGGCCGGTTTGGGCGCGTCCAGCTTCAAGAGCAGGGCGTGATCCCGCAGGGCAAGCGCGTATTGCCCGCCGCAGACGGGCCGCACGGCCTGACGATAATGGTGGGATGCCGCTCGCGCGGTACGGCGAAATAAAGGCCCTCCCGAACCGGGAGGGCCTTTTCCGTTGGTCATGGGAGGGCGCACCTACTTGGTGTTGAGGCTTTCCTGACACATGGCGATCAGGCCCGAGTCGCCGGTGGCTTTGCATGTCAGCAGGTAGCCGAGCGCCTGGGGATCGTTGCCGATTTTCTTGTTCAGACGGATGAGGGCCGGCAGCAGTAGTTCCGCCTTGTCCAGGCTCGCGTACGCCGTATCGGCCACGGTCAGGGCCTCTTTCGGCTTCTTTTTCTCGTAGTGGGCCATAAGCCTATTGTATTCATCGAGCAGGGTGTCGTCGCGTCGGCAGTCGGCCTCAAGGGTTGCCAGTTTGAGCTTGTTGTTCTCGCTCGCGATTTTTCGGTCAAGGGCGCGGACATAGGGGACGTCCTCGATCAGGCAGCGGCAGCGCCTGGTGCGGATCAGGGCCAGGGCGTCCTTGGGCTTGCCCGAGAGGGACGCCAGCTTGGCGTTGTCCATGTCGTCGAGCCCGTTGAAGTACAGGGCGACCTTTTTGGAGCCGAACACGGCCTGGTACGGCTCCGTTCGGAGGGCGTTGCGCGGCCTGCCCGCGTAGTAGGTGCGCACGTACAGCTTGACGGCCGATTCCCGGTCCTTGGCCGCGTAGTGCTTCCTGCCTATCTTGTCAGCAGCCTTGCCCAGGTCCGTGAACAGCTTGTCCATGGAGAATTGGGCCTTGCCGTCCTGGGCCGCCTTCCTGGCCTCTTCCTCGGCCTTTCTGGCCTCTTCCTTGCGTTGCTCCTCCTTGGCCTCCCAGTCGGCCACCCTTTGCAGCAGGTTGACCATGCCCATGGGCGAGTACCCGGACGCGATCAGGAGGTCGGTTCCCAGGGAGTCGGCATCCTCCTCGTTCTCCCGGCTGAAGACCGGAATAAAAGCGTCCTGGCCCAGCTTGTCGGCGGCGATGCTCAGGACGGCGTCCTTGATGAGATTGTCCTGGTTCCCGCTGGTCCGG
Organism: Pseudodesulfovibrio sp. lm2024; assembly: GCF_051175575.1. Classification (NCBI taxonomy): domain Bacteria; kingdom Pseudomonadati; phylum Thermodesulfobacteriota; class Desulfovibrionia; order Desulfovibrionales; family Desulfovibrionaceae; genus Pseudodesulfovibrio; species Pseudodesulfovibrio sp. lm2024. The sequence continues at coordinate 3,853,672 of NZ_CP195092.1, read as the reverse complement.
TATTTGACCGAGGCGGTGGTCTGGTAGAGGTCCACCGCGACCCCGAGCAGGGAACTCCAACTCTGCAGGGACTGGTGCCCGAGCAGGACGTGGGAATACTCGTGCGCCAGCAGGGCGGCGACTTCGTCCTCGCTCTCCAGGGAGCGGAGCAGGCCGTAGTCCACGAAGACGGCATGGTCCGCCGCAAAGGAGTTGAATTCGGGATTCGGGCGGAGGAAGACGTAGCTCGGCACCGGTTCGCCGGGCCAGGCCCGCTGGAGTTTCTCCAACACGGAATTGAGATAGGCTTCGATCGCCTCGTTCCTGGCCACGCCGATGGTCAGTCGTTGGCCGACAAGGGCCTTTTCCGGGATGGCGATGGTCGGCGCGGGAGCGGTTTCCTCTCCCTTGGTCGGGGTTTCGGCGGCGTCTGCCGCCTGGTCCGTTTCACACGGTTCGGGGGCGGGTTTTCGGAACTGGTCGATAAAGGGGCCGTCGGTTTCGTCCATGCCCACCCAGGATTGCGGGTTGGAGACATCCGGCGTCTTGCAGCCGAAGGAAAGGACCAGGACGAGGGTAATGAGCGTTAGTGTGCGCAGCATGATTCACCTCGGGGTTGTCAGTTTTCGCCGAGTCCCGGGGACCCGAACGTCTTTCGCCCCGTAGGGTTGCCCACGGTCTTCCGGCTCTTGTCCGCCGTCTTCTGCGCGTCGGTCTCCACGTCCATGGGGTCGAACCACAGCGACTGCCCGTTGTGCTCGATCATCAGGTACCCGCTGGGCTCCGCCTTGACCACGGGTACCGGCACGGGCGGCAGTTCGCTCACGGGCATGTCGCCCGCCAGGGTGAATCCGTTTCCGGACTTGGCGAAATAGGCCACCGGGTCGGTCTCGAATTTGGTGATGGATTGCCCCGCACCGGCCGCCAGGAGCGGCACGGGCAGCAATAGGGCGGCGACAAGCGCGATAACCGTTCGAATCATTGTTCCCTCCTCGTTACCGGGGCCGGAGGCCGCCGGTTTGTGAATATGCACGGACGGCCCGGACCCTGCTCAAAGCAGAAAAAGCGAGTGGTCGCGAAGCCGGGATACCCGGGAGTCTCTCTGCCGGTATGCGGCGAGAGGCAGGAGAAAAAAACGCCCGTCGTCCGATCCAAGCGCATGGGCCATGGGCCGTCGACGAGACGGAAGGCGGGCCTAGGCATCGGCCCCTCCATCGCATTCATCCTTCCCGGAGGCTTGCCGCCGGGGCGTTTGCAACCTGCAGGCGAGGGAGGTCAGCGCCAGATAGCCCAGCCAGTTTTTCGGAGCCAGCTTGAACAGCCAGTAGGAACCGCTCATCAGGGCCAGGAGGAGCAGCCAGGACACGCAGATATAGCGAAATCCCAACCTCCCGTGGCGGGCGTACATGACGGTGGACAGGACGGACATGACGAGGGCTATGGACAGGAACACCCAGATGTTCTGGGGCGGGTTGGTGAAGTAGCGCGGGCCGTACCGGGTCAAGTTGTCCAGGGCCATGGCGTGGTAATAGACGCCGGGCAACTGCCCGTTGGCCGGTGTCTGGACCAGGTCGTTGGACCCGGTCAGGGCCGTGCCGATGAGGACCACCCGGTCCGTGGACAGGCCCCGGACCTTGTCCAGGTCCTGGGCCCTGACCGTGACCGTGTAGGGTATCCGCTCCCGCGCCCTGTCCACCGAATCCTGATCCAGGCCGACCAGGAAATTCTGCCTGAGCAGCCTCCAGGCCCGGAGGAGCCGCTCCCCCCAGTTCGGGGCCACGAAAAACGTGCCTTCGGGCAAAAGGCCCCGGTCGCGCATGGTCGCCGAGACCGCGCAGCCCCACTGCACGGCCATGGGACGCCCGCTGGCCGGATCGACTCCCTGGTAACAGCCCAGGGCCCTGTCCCGGGTGTCGCCGCAGAGATAGCGGTAAAGCCGTGGGGCCGGGGTGGGGGCGCCCGCGCCCGTGTCCCGCATGGGGTATTCGGGGGTGCGCCAGGATACCACCGCCGTGTCCACGCCCGGGACGTCGGCGAACAGGTTCGGGGCGTCCGGTCCGGAACGGGCCAGGATGACCGGGATGTCGAGTTTCATCCTCATCAATGTGGCGTGGGCCAGCTTGAAGGATTCCTCGTCGCGAGGCCTGAGCCGTTCGAGCAGGATGTCCATGAACACGGCCTTGGGCTTTTGCCGCAGGACCCGGTAGAGCAGGGTGGTGTACCGGTCGTAGGGCGGGGGCCAGCCCACTTGCCACTCCTCCAGGGTGGAGTCGTCGATGAGCACCACGGCGATGCGGTCCTGCCCCGGGGAATCGTAAAAGGGCGCGGTGACCCGGTCGATGATCTGTTGGGAGTAGGCCACCAGCGCCGCGTCCAGGCCGAGCGGATCGAGATACGACCAGGTGAACGCGGTGAAGATCCACAAGACCAGGGTGCCGAGGGCTATGTTGAAGCGAGGACGGTGCTCAAGACCGTGTGCCATGGCGGCCACTATACGCCAGCGACGAAGGCGTTTTCCCAGCTTTTTCATGAAGCAGGGCCAACTGAAAAGGTCGCCGCAGAGTTCGGCGAATCCCTTGACGGTCGGCGGCCGGTCCGGCCCGGACGGGGAGGAATTCGAGGACGAAGGCGTGGCCTGGGTGGGAATGGGAACAACCTCTTTTTTAACGTGCCCGATATTGATAACAATATATGACCTGCCGCTCAAGTGTTAAAATGCGGATCGTCTCTTTATAATATCTGTATCGGGGCGATGTCACGTTGGTGTAACCGATGCAGTGCCCGTTCCGGGCGTAGATGCGTCGAGTGCCGTTGATGCAGAAAAGGAAAATGGCCCGGGCCTGCTGCTTGCAGTCCCGGGCCATCGGTGGTGTGTGCGGATTCTATTTTATTTGTCGCGCGAGATGGCGAACGGGGAGAAGGCCTGCTGTACGGGCATGACCTCCAGGGAGTTGATGTTCACGTGCGCGGGCAGGTTGGTGGTCCAGAAGACGCACTCGGCGATGTCCTCGGGGGTGATCGGTTGGGTGCCCTCGTAGACCTTGTCCGCCGCCGCCTTGTCGCCCTTGAACCGGACCACCGAGAACTCGGTCTCGCACAGGCCGGGCTCGATGTTGGTCACCCGGACCTTGGTGCCGAGCAGGTCGGCGCGCAGATTTTTGGAGAAGTGGTTCACGAACGCCTTGGTGCCGCCGTAGCAGTTGCCGCCCGGATAAGGGTAGGTCCCGGCCACGGAACCGAGGTTGACAACGTGGCCCGTGTTGCGCTCGACCATGCCGGGGAGCACGGCGCGGGTCATGTAGGTCAGCCCCTTGATGTTGGTGTCGATCATGGTCTCCCAGTCGTCCAGGTTGCACGCCTGGGCGGGCTCCAGACCGAGCGCCAGGCCCGCGTTGTTGACCAGCACGTCGATCTTCGCGAACGCGCCGGGCAGGGTCTTGATGGCCTGCTCGCACGCTGCGCGGTCGCGCACGTCGAAGGCCAGGGTGTGCACCTCGGCCGGGGCCAGGGCGGCCTTGAGTTCATCGAGGCGCTGGGCGCGGCGGCCGGTGATGACGAGGTTCCAGCCCTCGGTCGCGAAACGGCGGGCCATGGCCTGGCCGAAACCGGCCGTGGCGCCGGTGATGAGTATGGTTTTTGCCATTGCAGAGCTCCTTTGTCTGTCTGAACACATGTGCGCGGAACTGCGTACCGTGGAATCGGCACCGATTCTGGCATGATCGCGACCGGAAGTCACGAATTCACAATAAAACGCATTTTTGCCCGCGCATTACCGGGTGCTCAAAGAATAAAATTCATTGTTTTTTCAAAAACGCCAAATTTTCACCTGATGATCCATAAATAACGCGAGTATTAGACTTTTTTTGCCAAATAAGGTAAGTAGGAACGTCTAATTCCAAAACTGCCGTCATTTCAGGCGATTGAAATGCCGAAAAGGGGGCTTCCCCTCTTGTCGTGGCGGGTGATTTCTACTATTTTATTAGGTAAATATGGCAAATCTCACTCTTGACGATATCTGTGTCCGCTTCGGCGGTTTGCAGGCCCTGACCGATGTGGCCTTTTCCGTGTCCGAGGGCGAGGTCGTGGGGTTGATCGGTCCCAACGGGGCGGGCAAGACCACGGTGTTCAACGTTATCACCGGGGTCTACAAGGCGTCCAGCGGCTCGGTCTCCTACGACGGCACGAAGATCACCGGACTGCGTCCCTACCAGGTCCTGTCCATGGGCATCGCCCGGACCTTCCAGAACATCCGTCTCTTCCAGAACATGACCGCCCTGGAGAACTGTATGGTCGCCCAGCACAGCCGCTCCAGGACCGGCGTGATCGGCGCGGTCCTGCGCAGTCCGGGGCAGCGGCGCGAGGAGGAGCGGATCATCGAGAAGTCCCAGAAGGCGCTCGACTTCATGGGATTGGGCAGCCGGGCCGACGAGGTGGCCTCGAACATGCCCTACGGCCACCAGCGCAGGCTCGAGATCGCCCGCGCCCTGGCCAGCGAGCCGCACACCATCCTGCTGGACGAGCCCGCCGCCGGGCTGAACCCGGCCGAGTCCAAGGAGCTGATGGAGTCCATCGGCCGGATCACCGACCTGGGCATCAACGTGCTCATGGTCGAACACGACATGAAGGTCGTCATGGGCATCTGCAACCGCATCGTCGTTCTTGACCACGGCGTAATGATCGCCGAGGGGCTGCCTGAGGAAATTCAGAAGAACCCCGACGTGATCGAGGCATATTTGGGCCAGTAGAGAGAGGCTGGCTGAACCGCAACGAATGGAGAGAGTGTTTATGAAACGTTTACTGGTACTCGCAGTTGCCCTGCTCGCTCTGGGCCTGCTGCTGGCAGGCTGCGGCGGGGAAGAGAAAAAAGCCGAAAAGGTCCTCAAGATCGGCACCATGTCCCCGCTGACCGGCCCCTACGCCGCCGACGGCAACGACATCCGCCAGGGCGCCGAGATCGCCGTGGAGGTCGTCAACGAGGCCGGCGGCATTCCCGGTTTCACCAAGATCGACATCTTTTCCGAAGACACCGCCTGCGACCCGAAGCAGGCCGTTGCCGCAGCCAACAAGCTGATCAACGAGAAGGTCACCGCCGTTGTCGGCGCGTACTGCTCCAGCTCGACCATTCCCGCCTCCGAGACCCTGGACGAGGAAAGCATCATCATGCTGACCCCGGCCTCCACCAACCCCAAGGTCACCGAGCGCGGCCTGAAGTACATGTTCCGCACCTGCGGCCGTGACGACCACCAGGCCCCGGCCGCGGTCAAGTTCATGAAGGACGTCGAAGGCGTGAAGACCCTCTTCATCGTGGACGACAAGACCACCTACTCCCAGGGTCTGGCCGAGGGCGTGGCCGCCGCGGCCGAGGCCGCCGGCATCCAGGTCCTGGAGCACGACCACGTCAACCAGGGCGACAAGGACTACTCCGCCGTGCTGACCAAGGTCAAAGCCGCCAACCCGGACCTGTTCTACATCTCCCTGCAGAACTCGGCCACAGGCGCGCTCATGGTCATCCAGGCCAAGCGCATGGGCATCGACGCCATCCTCATGGGCCAGGACGCCGTGTACCACCCGAAACTCATCGAGATCGGCAAGGGTGACGCCGAAGGCATGTACTGCACCTTCGGCGCCATCGACAAGGATGCTCCCAAGTACAAGGAGTTCCAGACCAAGTACAAGGCCAAGACCGGCAACGAGCCCGGGGCCTACTCCGCCTACGCGTTCGACTCCGCCACCGCGTACCTGATGGCCGTCAAGGCCGCCGGCACCACCGACCCCGTCAAGGTCCGCGACGAGCTGCTCAAGCTCGACTTCACCGGCGCTTCCAAGCAGATCAACTACGAGGAAAACGGCGACTCCGGCTCCAACTACACCGTGTACAAGATCCAGGACGGCAAGTTCACGCCTTACTGGAACTCCCTGACCGGCGAAAAGTACTAGACCGCAACCCGTCTAACCAACCGGGACCCCGCACGAGCGGGGTCCCGGATACTGGAACAACATGGACTTTTTTCTGCAACAGCTGATCAACGGCATCACCCTGGGCGGCTTGTACGCGCTCATCGCCCTGGGCTACACCATGGTCTACGGCATCATCCAGCTCATCAACTTCGCCCACGGCGAGTTCTTCGCGGCCGGCGGCTACATGGGCGTGATCCTGATCTCCTATCTTTCCTCGCAGGGGCTGCATCCCTACGCCTGCCTGGCCATCTCCCTGGTCCTGTCCATGGGCTACTGCGCCCTGCTGGCCATGGCTGTGGAGCAGCTCGCCTACAAGCCGCTCAGGCAGGCCTCGCGCCTGGCCGCGCTGCTGTCCGCGCTGGGCATGTCCATCTTCCTGCAAAACGGCCTGATGCTCACCCAGGGCGTGTACGACCGGCCCTATCCCACGGAAATCACCTCCGGCGGGTTCGAGATCGGGGCCATCTCCGTCTCCTACATGCAGATCTTCATCGTGGCCCTGACCGCCGCCCTGCTCGTGGGCCTGAACGTCCTGGTCTTCAAGACGAGGATCGGCCGGGCCATGCGCGCCACGGCCCAGGACAAGGTCATGTCCGCCCTGGTCGGCATCAACTCCAACCGGATCATCGCCCTGACCTTCGCCGTGGGCGCGGGGCTGGCCGCCGCTGCGGGCATCATGGTCGGCCTGTACTACGGCTCGGTCAACTACACCATGGGGTTCGTGCCCGGCATCAAGGCGTTCGCGGCGGCCGTGCTCGGCGGCATCGGCAACATCACCGGCGCCCTGGTCGGCGGGCTGATCATCGGCATGGTCGAAATCTTCGCCGCCGGATACATCTCCGGCGAGTACAAGGACGTGTTCGCCTTCATCATTCTGATTGGCGTGCTGTACTTCAAACCCACCGGCATCATGGGAGAGAACGTTGACGATACGCGAGTCTAAACGACTGTGGCTGGCCTGCGGCGTCGGGCTGGGCTGGTTCCTCCTGCTGCTGTGGCCGCTGCTCGGCATCAAGCCCGACACGCTGGAATTCGCCACGACCTTCAAGGTCTTCGGCTACGTGGCCGTGGCCGCCGTGTTCATCATGTTCTTCTACCAGGTCAAGGAAGCGGGCTACCTCGACGCCGTGGGCACGCCCGCCAAGCAGGCGACCTCCGCCCTGGGCAGGGCCTATGCCGCTGCCCCCACCTGGCTGCTGCTCGGCATCGTCCTGGCCGCGGCCATCGTCTTTCCCCTGGTCACCGGCCGCTACGCCCACGACGTGGCCATCAGCGTGCTCATCTACGTCTGCCTCGGCCTGGGGCTGAACATCGTCATCGGCCTGGCCGGGCTGCTCGACCTCGGGTACATCGCCTTCTACGGCGTGGGCGCGTACACCTACGCCATCCTGAGCGTCAATTTCGGCCTGTCCTTCTGGCTCTGCCTGCCCATCGCGGCGGTCATCGCGGCCATCGCGGGCTGCATCATCGGCTACCCGACCCTGCGCATGCGCGGCGACTACCTGGCCATCGTCACTCTCGGCTTCGGCGAGATCGTCCGGCTCATCCTCAACAACTGGATGTCCCTGACCAACGGCCCCAACGGCATCCTGTCCATCCCGAGGCCCGAGCTGTTCGGCTATGAGTTTCGCTCCCTGTCGAGCATGTACTACATCATCCTCGGCCTGGCCGTGGTGACCATCCTGGCGGTCTTCCGGCTCAACTATTCGCGCATCGGGCGCGCCTGGGAGGCCATCCGCGAGGACGAGACCGCCGCCGAGCTCATGGGCGTGAACACCTTCCTGCTCAAGCTGCTGGCCTACGCCATGGGCGCGACCTTCGCCGGTTTCGCCGGGGCGTTCTTCGCCGCGCGCATGAAGTTCGTCGGCCCGGAATCCTTCACCTTCCTGGAATCCGCCATGGTCCTGGCCATGGTCATCCTCGGCGGCATGGGGTCCATCCCCGGCGTCATCCTCGGCGTGCTCGCCCTGGTGGCCCTGCCCGAGCTGTTCCGTGAATTCGAACTCTACCGCATGCTCGTGTTCGGCGGGGCCATGACCCTGATGATGCTCGTGCGCCCGGCCGGCATCTGGCCCGCCAAGCGCGTCGGCCGCCGATCCGAGGAAGCGGAATAAGAAAAGAACCGGGGGAAACCTCTTCCAGAACGTTTTGGCGCGCCGCCAGGGAAGGAAGGGGTCAGTATGAGACGAGATGGCGGCGTGATGGGCATAGGGCGCAGGCCTGGCCCGAAGAGAATAATACCGACAACCACCCCTCTCCGCGAAGCGGCCTGAAAAGTTTGGGAAAAGGGGGGGGATGGGGGTCCGGGGGAAGGGGAGGAAAGAACCCTTTTCAAAGGGTTTTTCCTCCCCTTCCCCCGGCCGCCGGAGGCAACCATACATGACAGAAAAAACGCCCATTCTCGAACTGAGGAACGTGGTTTCGGCCTATGGCCGCATCCAGGCGCTCAAGGGCATCTCGCTCAAAGTCCATGAGGGCGAGGTGGTCTCCATCATCGGGGCCAACGGCGCGGGCAAGTCCACCACGCTGATGACCATCTGCAACATCGTCAAGGCGGTTTCGGGCGACATTCTGTACCGGGGCGAGCGCATCAACGCCGTGAACTCGGACATCCTGCCGACCATGGGACTGTGCCAGGTGCCCGAAGGGCGGCGCATCTTCCCGCGTCTGTCCGTGCTCGAAAACCTGGACATGGGCGCGTTCTTCCGCCGCGACGCCGCCGGGGTCAAGGAGGACGTGGCGCGCGTCTTCGAGCTGTTCCCCAAACTGCGCGAACGGCGCAAGCAGCTGGGCGGCACCCTGTCCGGCGGCGAGCAGCAGATGCTGGCCATGGCCCGCGCGCTCATGAGCCGCCCCAAGGTCCTGCTCCTGGACGAGCCGTCCATGGGGTTGGCCCCGCTCCTGGTCAAGCAGATCTTCGACATCGTCAAGATGATCAACGAGCAGGGCGTCACGGTCGTCCTGGTCGAGCAGAACGCCAACCTCGCCCTCCAGGCCGCCACCCGGGGCTACGTCCTCGAAACGGGCAACGTAGTCATGGAAGATAACGCTAAAGCGTTATTGGCGAATCCTGACATACGCAAAGCGTATCTGGGCGAATAGACGTCCCCTTTAGTAAAATCGTAGGCCCCCCGGAAGCCGTGCCGCTTCGGGGGGCTTTGCGTATGTCCGGCTTCGCAGGGAGGCGGCTTCCGATAGCGGGCCATCTGCACATTTTTCGAGGGTTCGCCTGATCCTCACGTACTGGGGTACGCTGCGGTCAGGCGAACCCTCGAAAAATGCACAGCTGACCCACTCTCGAAAGCCTATTCCGAGCGCGAGCGAGAGAGCCGCTGTCGGGTGCTGTGCACCCGATTCGCTCCATGATTAAGCTGTCAATATTGCAGGGTGTTATCGATACAACTCAGGGCCACCTTGGCTGGTCCAACCGTCGTATACATCCCTATGGGTGCTTATGTACCCATTAAGCCCCTTTCCTTGGTGGGCCAAATTAATCATATTTTCAATATGATTAACGCCGAGGCGATCAACGGTGTATGTGTATGTTCTTCCCCCTCTGAACTGAACACAAATGCCGTTTGGCTCAACTCTAAAAGCCTCAATTCCCGAGTTACCGTTAAGATTTTGGTATCGCTCCATAGAACCTCCTTATAAAAATATACACATTAGTATATTAAAACGACTGCTGTGTAAATTTGCCTAAAAGATGTCAGGATTTTACAGACCTATTGATTAGAATCGCCGGGGGGCATGCCTTTAAAAAGAGGGCGGCCCGGTCCACGTGAGTGGGCCGGGCCGGGCGAAATGGGGTCGTGGGTCGGGTCAGGCGTAGTCGCCGCGGTTGAACTTGAACTGTTCGGTGGCGGCGAGGGTTTCCAGTTCGTCGACAATGGACTTGAGTCCGGGGTGGGTGGTGCCCAGGTCCGGTTGTTCGGCCTTGAGGGCGGCCACGTCGCCTGCGATCTCGTCGAGGGTCCCGTAGGCGGACTTGAGTCCGGCCTGGGGGTCGGCGAGGGTGGCGGCGTAGTCGTCCCACTTGTCGAGGATGGATTCCACCTGGCCCGCGACCTGAGCGCCGTCCTCGGAGACGGGCTGCACGGCGGCGACCTGTCCGGCGGCGAGCAGGGGATTCACGATCAGGGGCGGCGCGACGGGCTGCGATGCAGCCTTCTCCCCGCGTGCGACTTCCTGATTGAGAAGATCCCCGAAGTCCGCGTCGGACTGCCGCGCCTTGTTGCGGCGCTGCGCTTGTTCCGATTGGACGCCCTCGATCTGATCAGGACGGATCTTCATGGTTCAACTCCTATCCTGTGGTTTGCCTGATATGCTGCAAAGACCTTGCCAATGCCTGGCTATTGACAACTGCTTGGAAAATCTTATTCTTTTTATGTAAAAGCCCGGCAATTTCTGCCGCCGGAGCGTTTCAGGGGGTGCCCGGGCTCCCGGCAACTGTACTGGAGAAGAAAATGGTTGTCTATCGGGGGCGGGAGAGGCATATAGAAATTAGGCAGGAATAATTTCCCTCCGCATTGGACGGAGGGATAGACAATACGCAAGGAGGAGCAAACCATGCCCGAAATCAAGAAGATACTGTGCGCGGTCGATTTTTCCGATTACAGCCCCATGGTGGCCGACTACGCGAACATGATGGCCAAGTGCTCCGGGGCGCAGGTCCTGGTGCTGTACGTCGCGCCGTCCTTGAGCCAGTACGTGGGCTTCCACGTGCCGCCGAGCTCCATCGAGAGCTTCGTGGGTGAGATCGTCACCGGCGCCGAAGACACCATGAATGCCTTCGTCAAGGAGAACTTCAACGATCTCAACGTGGAAGGCAAGGTCGTCACCGGCTATCCCGCCGAGGAAATCCTGGCCATCTGCGAGGCTGAAAAGTGCGACATGGTCGTCATGGGCACCCACGGCCGCAAGGGCATCGACCGCATCCTGTTCGGCTCCGTGGCCGAAAAGGTGGTCAAGAGCTCCAAGGCCCCGGTCCTTACCGTCCGGCCCAGCTAGTTCCTTTACGGACTGACCTAAACCATATAAAGGAACGGTCTCGGCCGTTCCTTTTTTATTGGCGGAATGCCTCCGGCGGCCGGGGGAAGGGGAGAGGGGAACCCTTTGGAAAAGGGCTTCCCCTCTCCCCTTCCCCCGGACCCCCATCCCCACTCCCCTCCTAAACTTTTTGGGCGCTTCGCGGGGGCGAGGGAAGCGAGGGGGCGAGGGGGACGAAAAGGCACGACAGCCCGCCTCCGCACGGCCCTGCCGGAGGCACACAAAAAGTTTTGGAGATCCTTAAGAACCTTTTTCAAAAGGTTCTTAAGCGGGGCCTGGGGCAGCGCCCCAGCCGTCGGAGACGCCCGCCGGCGAGGCCATCCTTTGAGGAGAGAGTGATGAGAGAGTTTACCGTTCGTCCGGAGATCATGGATTTCGCGCCGTACGTGCCGGGTCTGACCATCGAGCAGATCCAGGCGCAATACGGGCTCACGTCGGTCATCAAGCTGGCCAGCAACGAGAATCCGCTGGGCACGTCGCCGCTGGTCGTCAAGGCCATCGAGCGCAACGCGGCTCGGGCGTTCCGCTATCCGGAGAACCATACGCCGAGGCTGACCAAGGCCGTTGCCGAGAACGTGGGCGTGCCCGAAGAGTGCGTGCTGGTGGGCAACGGCTCGGACGAGATCATCGACATGCTCTTCCGCATGAAGGCGGTGCCGGGCAAGTCCAACGTGGTCTTTTACGAGCACAGCTTCGCCATGTACGGCATGTGCGCCAAGCTGTGCGGCCTGGAATACCGGGTGATCCCGCGCGGCGAGGACTGCGCCCTGCCCCTGGACGCGCTGGCCGAGGCGGCGGACGAGAACACGGCCATGGTCGTGGTCACCAGCCCGGACAACCCCACAGGGCTGGCCGCCGGGGTGGAGGACCTGACCGTGCTGGCGGGCGTGCTGCCCAAGGACTGCCTGCTGGTGGTGGACGAGGCGTACATCGAGTTCGCCTGGCCGCCGGAGTCCTATTCGCCGGTCCAGGCCTTCGACAAGTTCGAGAACCTGGTCTGCCTGCGCACCTTTTCCAAGGCCTACGGGTTGGCGGGCATGCGTCTGGGGTACGGGATCATGCCCGCGAGCCTGGCCGCGTTGCTGCGCAACGCGCGCATCCCGTTCACGGTCAATCTGCTGGCCGAGGAGGCCGGGCTGGCCGCGCTGGAGGACGAGACCTTTTTCAACGAGACCCTGAGCGTGGTCATGCGCGGGCGCGAGTATTTCACCAACGAGCTGACCAAGCTCGGGTGCAAGGTCTGGTCCAGCCAGTCCAACTTCGTCATGTTCCGGCCGCCCATGGACGCCAAGACGCTCTTCCAGACCCTGCTTGAGCGGGGCATCATCGTCCGCCACCTGGGCAACTTCGGTCTGCCCGACTGCATCCGCGTGAACGCGGGCACGGACAGGGAGAACGAGCTGTTCATCAAGGCCGTGGGGGACATCCTCAATGGGTAACGTCCTGATCGTGACCATCGACGGCCCGGCCGGGGTGGGCAAATCCACCATGGCCAAGCGGCTGGCCCGGCTGCTGGGTATCCCGTACCTGGACACCGGGGCCATGTTCCGGTCCGTGGCCTGGAAGCTCGGCGAGGGCGCCTGGGAGTGGCCCGAGGAGCGGCTGGAGAAGGCCCTGGCGGACTTTGAATACGGGCTGTCCGGGGTGGGCGAGGACTCGGTCCTGTCCCTGAACGGCACGCCCATCGGTGACGAGATTCGCACCGAGGAGGTCGGCATGTGGGCCTCGAACGTGGCCACCCTGCCGGTCATCCGCACCTTCTTGAAGCGCGCCCAGCAGGCTCTGGGGGCCAAGTACTCCCTGGTGGCCGAGGGCCGCGACATGGGCACCGTGATCTTCCCGGACGCCCCGCACAAGTTTTTCCTGGACGCCTCGGTGGACGAACGCGCCCACCGCCGGTTCCTGCAGCTTCAGGAGATGGGCAAGCCCGCCGATCTCGCGGCGCTCAAGGAACAGATCGCCAAACGGGACGACCAGGACCGCAACCGGGCCGTGGCTCCGCTCAAGGCGGCGAGTGATGCGGCCGTCATCGACACCACGGACATGGACCGCGATCAGGTCCTGGCCGCCTTGAAAGAAGCCGTTGCCTAGGATACATCCTGTGTCGAAGCAACGTGAGGAGATATTTTAGTCATGCTTGATCTCAAATTGATGCAGAAGAACCCGGACCTGGTCCGGCAGAGCCTCGAGAAACGCCACTCGAAAATCGACGTGGCCGAATTCACCGAACTGGACGAACGGCGCAAGCGGCTCATCGGCGAGGTGGAATCCCTCAAGGCTGAGAAGAACGCCGTGGGCCCGGAGATCGCCAAGCGCAAGAAGGCGGGCGAGGACGCCTCGGACCTGCTCGAAAAGATGGGCAGGGTGGCCGAGCGGACCAAGGAGTTCGACCGCGAGCTGGCCGAGGTGGAAAAGGCCGAACAGGACTGGATGATGGCCGTGCCCAACATCCCGCACGAGTCCGTGCCCGAGGGCGCGGGCGAGGAGGACAACCCGGTCCTGCGCTACTGGGGCGAGAAGCCGGTCCTGGACTTCGAGCCCAAGGAGCATTGGGAGATCGGCACCGCCCTGGGCGGGCTGGACTTCGAGTGCGCGGCCAAGCTGGCCGGTGCCCGGTTCTCCGTCAGCTTTGGCTGGTGCGCCCGGCTTGAGCGCGCCCTGGCCCAGTTCATGCTCGATACCCAGACCGCGCAGCACGGTTACACCGAAGTCCTGCCGCCGCTCATCGTCAACAAGAAGACCATGACCGGCACGGGCCAGCTGCCCAAGTTCGAGGAAGACCTGTTCAAGCTGACCGACGAGCGCGAATTCTACCTCATCCCCACGGCCGAGGTGCCCCTGACCAACATCTACGCCGACGAGGTCATCCCCGAGGAGAAGCTGCCGGTCAAGTTCTGCGCCCAGACCCCGTGCTTCCGGTCCGAGGCCGGTTCCTACGGCAAGGACACCAAGGGCCTCATCCGCCAGCACCAGTTCTACAAGGTGGAGATGGTCAACTTCGCCCATCCCGACCACTCCTACGAGGCGCTGGAGGACATGACCCGCTCGGCAGAGCGCATCCTGGAGTTGCTCGGCCTGCACTACCGTACCATCACCCTATGCACCGGGGACATGGGTTTCAGCGCGGCCAAGACCTACGACATCGAGGTCTGGCTGCCCGGCCAGGGCAAGTACCGCGAGATTTCCTCCTGTTCCAACTGCGAGGACTTCCAGGCGCGCCGGGCCAACATCCGGTTCCAGCCCAAGGACTCCAAGAAGAAGCTCTACCCCCACACCCTGAACGGCTCCGGCCTGGCCGTGGGCCGCTGCCTGGTGGCCGTGCTCGAAAACTACCAGCAGGCCGACGGCTCCCTGGTCATCCCCGAAGTGCTCAGGCCCTACATGGGAGGGCTGGAGGTGGTTACGCCTTAACAGGCGTGGCGTTTATCGAAACAACAAGGGCCGGGAAAGCGTTCGCTCTCCCGGCCCTTTCGTTTCATTAAGAGGCGGGGTGCGGGGGGATGGCCGCGCATCCGCGGCGGGAGTATTGGCTTTCCCCATTACACTGTTTTTCGCCTTTACGGCGACTTCCTTTTTTGCTGGCGCAGAAAAAAGGAAGCAAAAACTGCGCTTTTGGTGCGGACGCGCGGAAGCGGACCCAAGAGCCCGTAGGCGGCTTTCGCTGGCTGGATAGATGTCTGCTGCGCAGACGCGATCCAGCTTGCGCTTCGCCGCCCGAGACGGGCTCTAGGGTCCACTTCCGATTGCAGCCCTCCGTCTGTGGCAATTAGCTTGGATACGCCTTGTATCGCCGGAGGATGAAGGGAAAAGATCCTGGATATCCTTTGTTGCTGCTTCAACCGTGTTCAGGTTGGGGAAAAGGAACTCTGACTATGTGACTAGGGCCGAGCAATGGACCTGTGAGAATTGAAGATGTTTTATATTGAAGATTTTTTCTTTGCGACCCATTGACGCCACTTTAGGTCGTGTCGTAGATTTTCGTGTGATTTGCTAATGTTGCAACTTAGATTGATAACTTGCCCGACTACCTATCAATGTGAACCCAAAGGGAACAATGAAGAATCAGGGACATAGATTTTCGTCCATTGAGCTGTGCGCTGGGGCTGGCGGACAAGCGCTCGGGCTTGAACAGGCAGGTTTTTCTCATGAGGCTTTGATTGAAATCGAAAAGCCTGCCTGTAATACACTTTCGCATAACCGGCCTGATTGGAACGTTCTAAATATGGATTTACACGACTTCTCGGGTGTGCCGTTCAAGGGAGTCGACTTGGTGGCTGGCGGAGTTCCCTGCCCGCCATTTTCAAAGGCCGGGAAACAGCTTGGCCCGAAAGACGAGAGGGACTTGTTTCCCGAAGCTGTGCGGGTCGCCGATGAGGTGCGCCCGAAAGCCATTCTTCTTGAGAACGTTCGCGGTTTTTTGGATGACGTTTTTTCTGATTACCGGTCGCGACTGAAGAAGCAGTTGAAAAAATTGGGGTATGTTGTCGACTGGAAGTTGTTGAACGCATCCGATTTTGGAGTTTCTCAATTGCGCCCTCGTGTCGCCATCGTTGCTGTGCAGAAGCAGTACTCGGAGTTCTTTTCGTGGCCTATGCCTTGGTTGGCAACACCGAAAACCGTGGGCGAACTGCTGTATGATCTTATGGCAGAAGACGGATGGCGTGGTGCGAAGACATGGGAAAAAAAGGCTGACGATATCGCCCCGACCCTTGTCGGGGGGTCCAAGAAGCACGGTGGACCGGATTTAGGCCCGACCCGTGCTAAGAGGGCTTGGGCCACATTGGGTGTTGATGGTAGTGGGGTTGCTAACGACCCGCCCTGCATGGATTTTGTTGGAATGCCAAAACTGACCGTGAAGATGGCCGCCCGCATCCAGGGCTTTCCTGACGAATGGCACATCACAGGTAAGAAGACCCCCGCATATCGCCAAGTGGGCAATGCGTTTCCGCCCCCGGTTGCAAAGGCGGTTGCCGAGCAGATTTTTGAATGTTTGAATGCATCAAGTATTTACATGATGGGAAGATCCGCATGAACAGTGTGATTTCAGAGAATGTCGAATGGTTCAAGTATATTACCAAAAATGGCGGTCATGCGTCTTCGCCCTTGTCTGAAATCGATATTAAGCCTTTCTATTTCCTCAAGAAGACCAAAGAGGGCATCCAGGCCTCAAATGCAGACGGACAATGTCCGGTTGCACGAAGGTTGTCAGAGATCCTTGGCGTGAAGCAGTGGACGGACCATGTGTCTAGTGGGAATCGCTTTTTGGTGACTCCGAAGGGGGAGGCGGCCAAGAAGCCCTACGCCGGACAGACTTGTGGGGCGGAATTCGAGAAGTTGATCAAAGTGTTCATCGAACAGACGTTTGTTCAGCATCTTGGATTTATGAGATCTGGACAGTTTTCCGTAGTACCTGGTTGCGACCTAAAAGCCTTCGAACAGTATCGCCATTTGAAGGACTTTGATGACGTGCTCACCCATATCCCCGATAGCGCAAAAGACCTCCGCGACAGGTTGGATGCGGCATTTTCCTCCTATGCAGTCAAGCCGGATGTTCTTGTCGTTTCGGACAAATTGGACCGGGACAAATTTAATAGGGAATGGATGGCTTCTGACCCGAAAAGAGTTTTACCGCTTCTATCGCCCGAAGTTGCAACCAAGACGAATCTATTCATAAGTGGCAGCAAAGGGGGGAACCGCCAGAATATTCACGCCATCGTTAGTGCGAAATGGACCATCAGAAGCGACCGGGCGCAGAATGCTAGGACAGAAGGTGCATTCGCTTCCCAACAACGAAGAGGTAAAGCTCCACACTTTGTTGTGGTTACGGCAGAACCAAAGCCTTCTAGAATCCGGTCACTTGCCCTTGGGTCGGAGATAGATTGTGTCTATCATGCCTTTTTGCCGGAACTGAAACAATCCCTTGAGGAAATAAGTAAAAATGGCGACTTAAAACAAAAAGGGAATGACAAAACCGAAATGGATTGGTTCGAGATTCTGATGGAAATGAATCGACTTCGGGATATTTCCGATCTTCCGTTCGATCTTGTATTATAGTAATCCTCTGCCATAAAAGCCGCCCCCAAGGCGGCCTTCCATATCTCTTCTCTTTGCCTTTCAAAGAAGGCCTACACGAGGCCTGAAAGGTCGTACGTGTCCGCCTTCTCGATTTCCACCTCGAGGATGTCTCCCAATTCCAACCGGGTGTCGGGCGGAGCGCCGACATAGGTCACCCCATCCACTTCCGGGGCCTGGAACCAGGCGCGGCCCACGTACAGGCCGGGCCATTCGTCCGACTCCCGCTCGATGACCACGGGCACGGTCTCGCCCACGTAGCCTTCCAGGATTTCGGCGCTGATCTCGGCCTGGAGTTCCATGAGCGCGTCGCGGCGGGCCAGCTTGACCTCGTCCGGGACCTGGTTGTCCATGGCCGCCGCCGGGGTGCCTTCCTCGGCCCAGTAGGGGAAGACCCCGAGGTGGTGGAAGCGGGTGCGGCGCACGAAGTCCATGAGCGCCTCGAAGTGTTCGTCCGTCTCGCCGGGGTAGCCGACGATGAAGGTGGTGCGCAGGGCCGCGTCCGGGAAAAATTTGCGGACCCGGTCCACGACCTTGTCCGGATCGCGGGCGAACGGGCGGCCCATGGACGCGAGCACGTCCGGGTGGGCGTGCTGTAGCGGGATGTCGAAATAGGGCAGAAACGGCGCGCCCGTGTCGCGCAGCAGGGTGAGCAGGGACTCGGTCAGCCCGGCCGGGTAGAGGTACATGATGCGCAGCCACTGCAGGCTCGGGATGGCGGCCAGCCCCTTGATCAGGGCGGGCAGGTTGTGGCCGTGGCCGAGGTCCGAGCCGTAGGCCGTGGAGTCCTGGCCGACCACGATGATCTCGGGCACCTGGTCGGCCAGAAGCCGGGCCTCATCCAGGAGAAAATCGACCGGCCAGCTCTTGTGCGGGCCGCGAATGGACGGGATGGTGCAGAACCGGCAGTTGTGCGAGCATCCCTCCGAGACCTTGAGAAAGGCGTATGACGGGCCGGTGGACAGGTTGCGCGGGGTGTCGCCGGGCAGG
This sequence comes from Pseudodesulfovibrio sp. lm2024, assembly GCF_051175575.1. Lineage (NCBI taxonomy): Bacteria > Pseudomonadati > Thermodesulfobacteriota > Desulfovibrionia > Desulfovibrionales > Desulfovibrionaceae > Pseudodesulfovibrio > Pseudodesulfovibrio sp. lm2024. The sequence continues at coordinate 3,835,624 of NZ_CP195092.1, read as the reverse complement.
TGCAGGGCCAGGGCCTCGGCGGCCATGGCGGGCCACAGCTCGATCTGCTCGGTGTTCAGCCACAAATCCACCTCGGGCAGGCCGTTCTCGAGCTCCAGCCCGTAGCGCGAAACCAGGCATCCGGCCACGCAGATCACGGGTTTGCGCCCGCTCTGCTCGGCCGCTTCCGAGGCGTCGCGGACCACGTCCAGGATGGTGCTGATGGACTCTTCGATGGCGGGCTGGATGAAACCGCAGGTGTTGACCAGCACCAGATCGGCGTCCTCCACGGAGTCCGCCGGAACCATGTTCGACCCGAGCGCGCCGAGCAGCCGTTCGGTATCCACCCGGTTCTTGGGGCAGCCGAGGCTTATGGTGTATGTTCGCACGGGAGTGATTGATGGTTTCGCCATGTCATTTCCTTTGATAACGTTTCCTGAATGGGGTAATCATCAGTTGGAGCAAAGTCCAGCCGGAGTGCGCGCCACATGAGCACAGGATGGGGAGGAAGGTCAAATGATCGAAGGAGCAGTCGTGGACAACAAACGATACGTCATCGGGGTCATTGGAGACATCCCCGCCCTGCTCGCCTTCTGGGAGTTGTTCAAGGACCAGAGCAACGACGAGGTCCTCAAGGAGATCGGCGTGGTGGCCGTGGCCCTGCCGGGCGAGAGCGTGCTGCCCCAGGCCGCGGACGAGGGGAGGGCCATTCCCACCTATGCGGGCTACAAGACCATGCTCGAGGAGCACCCGGAGATCAACATGGTCATCGAGGCCACGGGCCGTCCGGGCCTGGTCTACGACCTGCGCAAGTACCTGCCGCCGTCCATCACCCTGGTGGAGCGCGGGGCGGCCCAGTTCTTCATCAACCTGCTGACTTCCAACCAGATGTGGGTGGCCTGCAAGGTGGACCTGCTCCACACCCAGACCATGCTCAAGACCATCATCGACCAAATGGAGCAGGAAATCCTGTTTCTGGACAGCGAGGGGCTGGTGGTGGGCATGAACCAGACCGTGCTCAACCGCTCCGGCCTGCCCAAGCGGGTCCTGATCGGCAGGCACTACTGCGATATCTTCACCCGGTCCAATGAAGGAGAGTGCGAGGAGTGGGACGATCCCTTCATCAAGACCATGCGCACCCGGGCGCCCGCCGAGACGACCACCAGCATGGTGGACCCGGACGGCCGGGTCCAGTACTACCGGGTCTACACCAGTCCGGTGGCGGACGAGGACGGATCGGTCAACCACGTGGTCGCCGTGCGCCGGGACATCACCCAGCGCCGGGCCATGGAAAACCGGCTGCAGCAGGCCGAGCGGCTGGCCTCCATCGGCGAGTTGTCCACCTACATGGCCCACGAGATCCGCAACCCGCTGTTCTCCATCAGCGGCTTCGCCAACTCGCTGATGCGCGACAAGGACGTGGGCGACAAGGCGCGCGAGAAGCTGTCCATCATCCTGGACGAATCCCGGCGGCTGGACGAGGTCCTGCGCAGCCTGCTCAACTTCACCCGGCCCACCGAGGCCCAGGTGGCCGAAGTGGACCTGAACGAGGTCGTCCGGGCCACCATGGACGTCATGCAGCTGCCGTGCTCCAACCAGAGCGTGGTCGCGCACATCTCCCTGGACGAAGGCATGGCCAAGGTCCACGCCAACCCGGACCTGATCAAGCAGTGCCTGATCAACCTGATCAAGAACGCCCTGGAGGCCATGGACACGGGCGGCAAGATGTATGTGACCACCTCCATGAGCCAGGACATGGCCATGCTCGCGGTGGAGGACACCGGCGTGGGCATCCCCCTGGACATCCGCGACAAGATTTTCAGCCCGTTTTTTTCCACCAAGGACAAGGGGGTCGGCCTCGGCCTGGCCCAGATCCACAAGATCGTGGGCGAGCTGGGCGGCCGGGTGGACCTGGTCTCCATGCAGGGGGTCGGCACCAAGGTGACCCTGTACCTGCCGCCCATCCTGGCGGTTGAAGATTCGACCGACTCCGAGTAGGTTCTCCCCCTGAACAAACCATCTCAGGGGGACATATCCAATGGACACCATCGTTCTGGCGACCAACAACAAGGGCAAGATCCGGGAACTCTCGGTCATGCTCGAACCCTTTGGCGTGGCCGTGAAGAGCCTGGCCGAATTCCCGGAGATCGGCGACATTCCCGAGACCGGCGAGACCTTTCTGGACAACGCCTTCATCAAGGCGCGCACCGTGGCCGAGCTGACCGGCCTGGTGGCCGTGGCCGACGACTCGGGCATAGAGATCGACGCCCTGGACGGCCGCCCCGGCGTCTATTCCGCGCGCTATGCGGGCGAGCAGCACGACGACCACGACAACAACGAAAAGATGCTGGCCGAAATGAAAGACGTGCCCGAGGACAAACGCACCGGCCGCTACCGCTGCGTCATGGCCGCCTCCGCCCCCAACGGCGCGGAGATCACCGCCGACGGCTCCTACGAGATCACGGTCGGCCACGGCTACAAGGGCAGGGGCGGCTTCGGTTACGACGTCATCGTCATCGACCCCGACTTCGGCTGCCACGTGGCCGAACTCGACCCCGAGGTCAAGAACGGCAAGTCCCACCGGGGCAAGGCCATGAAAAAACTGCTGGAGCAGTGGCCGGATTTTTGGGAAAAGGCCAACAAGTAGGCGTGTGGTGATGTGATGCCTCCGGCGGCTGCTCGCCGCAGGGCGTCTCCGACGGGCAGGGCGCTGCCCTGCACCCGCCAGGGAGCAAAGCCCCCTGGACCCCCATGTCGCCTCCGGCGAGGCCCGTACGAACGCCCCTCGCCGTGCCGGTTTGCGATTTGCACAAGAAAAACGAGAAACGCCGTGCCATGATCCAATCATGGTGCGGCGTTTTCCTTGCGCAAATCGCGGGTTTTTGGGGGAGAAAGTAGGTGTTTTCATATCCGTTCTTTTAGGTGACTTAGACTAAATCTTTACTTTAGGCTCTCGCGATATGCTTAGTAGAACAAGAAATCCAGCACAGAGAAGGATAAATGTAGACGGTTCAGGGGTTGTTACCAGTGGTATGTAGAACTCGTATTGCACACTATCAAATGATACTTTTGGATAGTCATAGCTTCCAGTGAACTTGAATACAATCTTATCAAACTTTCCATGTTGAGAAGAAAATTCTAGATAACGCCATTCATTGCTTGTGCCTAAATAATAAACAGGACCAATGTATTGTGACACAGACCCATCATATACGGTTGCGTAAAGTTTAGACCTAGGAGTTAAGCTACTTCCTATAAAAAACAATAAATCTGTAATACTGTCATTAAAATATATTTCAAGCTCTTCATTGTTGTAATGAAAAGAGGTTGTGAGAGCATAATCTCCTTCGTTACCGTATCCATTGGCTGTTCTTGATAGCCGAAGTCTATCATAATACGAACTGTAAATCGAAAAATCTGTGAATTGGAATCTATGTCCGTCATAATCGGTGGATGAGTAGTTTTCAATACCATCAAAATTTGAGTAGTCGCGTACGATAGGATTAACATGGCTGGTGAATTGGACATATGCATGGGTCGGAATCGACAATATCAACAGCCATAGTGGCACGAAAAATAGTTTCATTTATTCTCTCCATCTATTAATATTTTGTATTTGCAAGAAATAAGCCGCCGATAACATGTTGAAATTATGGAGTGCAAAATTCTATATTGTAAAGTTTGATTTCAAGCTGTAAAATATATCGACATGTGGTAACCAATTATGTCTGTCAAAATGAAAACCCACTATCAACTAAGTCTTCGAACATTTATTCAATGTACCCCTGGCATCCAAATAATCTCTTCACCCTAAGGCTTGCCATTCGTCACTAGTGTGATTTCTGCCGTCTAGCTGTTGATATTTTTAGTGATAGTGGTGAGCTTGACCCATGTAGATAATACTCTAGCCAAAAGAAACTAGGCGTTCTCATAAGATGCAAAAGGGCCTTGATCGACAATGTGTCAATCAAGGCCCTTGTTTTGATGAGCTCGTGGATTTCTCGATGTAAGGTTTTGACTAGCAGCCCTACAACACTCCCCCACACGCCTGCCCCGAAGCAAACGCCCAATGTAAATTGAACCCTCCCAACTGCCCGGTTACATCCAGAGTTTCTCCGATCACAAACAGCCCCGGCACGTCGCGGGCTTCCATGGTTTTGGAGGAGATGCGGGCCGTGTCCACGCCGCCGACCGTGACTTCGGCCTTGGCGTAGCCTTCGGTGCCGGACGGGGTGATGGTGAAGCGGTGGACGGCTTGGCTGGCGGTTTCGATATGAGCCTTGGACAGCTGGCTGACAGGGGTGTCGGCCAGGGGGGCGTCCAGGAGTAGGGGGGGGAGGCGTTTGGGCAGGATGCGGGCCAGGAGGTTGCGCAGCTGCTGGTTGGAGGAGCGTTGTTCCTCTATGATGTCTTCCAGCCGCTGGCCGGGCAGGAAATCGATGGTCACGGGCCGGTTTTCGCGCCAGTAGCTCGACGCCTGGAGCACGGCCGGGCCGGAGATGCCCCGGTGGGTGAAGAGCAGGGGATCGGTGAAGCGCGCGCCTTCGGTCTCGACCGTGGCGGGCAGGGCGTTGCCCGCCATCTCCACGCACATGGGTTGCCGCTTCTTGGGAAAGACCAGGGGTACCAGGCCGGGCCGGGTGGCGGTCAGCTTGAGCCCGAACTGCGCGGCCAGCCGGAAGCCGAGGTCCGTGGCTCCGACCTGCGGCCAGGACGGCCCGCCCAGGGCCAGGACCAGGTTGTCGGCGGTGAGGCTTCGGCCGCCCGCCTCCACGGTGAACGGCCCGCTGCCGGACACCTTGCCGATCTCGCAGCCGGTCAGGATTTCCACGCCCGCCCGCTGGCAGCGCTCGACGAGGGCGCCGGCCACGCGGCCCGCGCCCTCCAGGGTGAAGAGCTGGCCGTGGTCGCGCTCCTCATAGGTGATGCCGTGCTCGCCCAGGAAGCCGACCACGTCCCACGGCGAGAGGCGGGCCAGGGCGGATTTCACGAAATGCGGGTTTAAGCACAGGTAGTGCTCGGGCGAGGCGTCCAGGTTGGTGAAATTGCACATGCCGCCGCCGGACACGCGGACCTTGCGCGCGGTCTTCGCCCCGTGGTCCACGACCGCCACCTTGCGGCCGCGTCCCCCGGCGGTCATGGCGCACCACAGGCCCGAGGCCCCGGCTCCGAGTATGACGGCGTCCAATTTGTCCATGCGCCGGTTCTACGGCAAGGGACCTGGATTGTCACGAAACCGTGTTGACAAAAACCGGGGTGGGGCTATGCTTTCGGAACCTGTGAAAACCCTAGCCTGGAGAAAATGATATGGCAGCCAAGAAAATACTGATGCTCGTCGGCGACTTCGTGGAAGACTACGAGGCCATGGTTCCCTTTCAGATGCTCCTGATGGTCGGCCACACGGTCCACACCGTCTGCCCCGGCAAGAAGGCGGGCGAGACCGTGGCCACCGCCGTGCACGACTTCGAGGGGCACCAGACCTACTCCGAGAAACCGGGCCACAACTTCGGCGTGACCACCACCTTCGAGGAGATCAAGGCCGAGGACTACGACGCCCTGGTCATCCCCGGCGGCCGCGCCCCCGAATACCTGCGCCTCAACCCGGACGTCATCAAGTGCGTGCAGCACTTCGCGAGCGCGGGCAAGCCCATCGCGGCCATCTGCCACGGCCCGCAGATCCTGACCGCCGCGAACGTCATACAGGGCAAGACCTGCACCGCCTACCCGGCGGTCAAGCCGGACATCGACGGCGCGGGCGCGACCTGGTGCGAGGTCAACGCCACGGCATCCAACGCTTGCGCGGACGGCAATATCGTCACCGCCCCGGCCTGGCCCGCCCACCCCGAGTGGATGCGCGAGTTCCTCAAGGTGCTCGGCTCGACCATCGAGCCCTAGCCGTTCTCCGCGAGATAAAAAAAACAGGCGGCCCAGGGGATTTCTCCGGGCCGCCGTCGCTTTCCATCCGCAAAATATTCTGTTATGTGCATAAACACAACTGCTTAAATACGTGGAGGATGCGATTATGATAGGCTATTTCTGGTTTTTTCTGGGGCTGTTCCTGACCATCGCCGCGCTGGTCATGATCAAGGTCAGCTCACCGAACGAGCACTAGTTTTCGCCGCGCACGCGGCATAAGGGGAATCGGCAAAACCGGTTCCCCTTCGTTTTTTGGTGAGAAGACGGAGTTCCCGGTTTCCCTCGCGAAGCGAACAACAGCCGCGCCGAAGGCGCAAAAGTGGGATGCAAGGGTGCGAACCCTTGCCCGCCGGAGGCGAAATTACCCGACATCGCCGCGCAGCGGCATCCAATCCTGCCTTAGGAGACGCACGCCATGATCATCTATTCCTGGAACATCAACGGCTACCGGGCCGTGCTCAAGAAGGATTTCCGCGACTGGCTGGACGGTTGCGGCGGCGACGTGGTCATGCTTCAGGAGACCAAGGTCGAGCCGGACCAGCTCGACCCGGACGACCGCGAGCCGGACTCCTATTCCAACCACTACTGGAACTGGTCCAAGAAAAAGAAGGGCTATTCCGGCGTGGCCTGCTTCGCCAACCCGGAGCCGCTGTCCTGGGACACCGGCCTGCCCGACGACCGCTTCCGCGACGAGGGCCGGGTGCTGCATCTCGAATACCCGGACTTCCACCTGTTCAACATCTATTTTCCCAACGGCCAGATGTCGGACGAGCGCCTCGATTTCAAGATGGGCTTTTACGACGCCTTTTTGGAACACGCCCAGACCCTGCGCAAGACCAAGCCCATTGTGGTCGGCGGCGATTTCAACACCGCGCATAAGGAAATCGACCTCAAGAATCCCAAGGCCAATAGCGAACGGTCCGGATTTCTGCCCGTGGAACGCGCCTGGATCGACAAGTTCATCGAGCACGGCTACGTGGACACCTTCCGCCTGTTCGAGGACGGGCCGCACCACTACTCCTGGTGGTCCTACCGCTTCAATGCCCGCAAGAACAACGCCGGGTGGCGCATCGACTACTTCTTCGTGTCCGAGGAACTCAAGGACAAGGTCTCGCGCGCCTGGATCGAACCCGATGTCCTGGGCTCCGACCACTGCCCCATCGGCATTGAGATAGACGTTTAAGAATGCCTCCGGCGGCCGGGGGAAGGGAGGGGAAAACCTTTTGAGAAAAAGGTTTTCCCCTCCCTTCCCCCGGACCCCCATCCCTCCCCTTTCCCAAACTTGTTATGTGCCTTCGGCAGGGGCGCGCGTCCGCAGGGATGCGTGCTTTTTGGTGTTTGTTGAAGTGGTGGTTGAACTATTGGGCGAAGAATTCGGCCAGGGGCGTGTGGATGGCTCCCTCGGGGGTGAGGGTGCTTTGCCAGAGGGTGAATTTCTCCACCGTAAAGGACGGCCATGGGTGGGTTGCCGCCGTGTCGAGGACAGGGGTCCAGTCGCCTGGGGCGGGCTTGCGTACCCGGCCCAGGGTCAGGTGCGGGCGGAACGGTTTCTTTTCGCGGGGGATGTCGATGGCGGCCAAGGCGTCCTCGATGGACAGGGCCAGGCTTGCTGCCTGCTCGCCGCCCTCGGCCAGGCCGAGCCAGAGGACCTTGGGGCGTCGCGCGTCCGGGAACGCGCCCGCGCCTCCGGCGCGCAGGGGGAAGGCGGCGAAATCCACAGCGGCCAGAGCCGCCTTTATGGCCGGAATACGCGCCTTGTCCGTCTCGCCCAGGAACTTCAGGGTCAGGTGCCAGGTATCGGGCTTGGACCAGTTCACACTGGCATCGGTAAGTCCGGAAAGTGCCTTGATGATTGGGCTGAGCGATTGTCGGTAAGTGCCCGGTAATCCTATGCCGATGAACAGGCGGGGCACGGTTATTTGTCCTTTTCGTCCAGCGCCTGCCCGAAAATCGTCAGGTCCCCGAGCACGTCGGCCATGGCCGCGCTCAGCTCCTCGTCCAGCCCGTCGGCCCTGGCGATCTCCAGCAGCTGGTCCGGGTCGATGCCGTTCTTTTCAGCCAGCGCACGCAGTTCATTGATGGTGGATTCGTCCATACGCAAAGCATAGAGGACAACGCCTCCCAGCGCAACGCGCGACAAAAGATGCGCCCGACAGGGTGCCAAATGGGATGCAAGGGTGCGAACCCTTGCCCGCCGGAGGCGAAGTCACCCGACAAACGCCGCGCAGCGGCATCCACAATTCCTAAAAAAAGGCCGGGCAGTATGCCCGGCCTTTTTCAAAACGTATCGTTGGTTCGACTAGATGTCGTACCCGAAGGAGTCGACCACGAGTTTGGTGCGGGCCTTGGAGGCGGCCATGCGGGCTTCGAGGTCTTTGGCGTACTGGTCGAGGTCCAGCTGAATCTGGGCCACGCCGGTGTCCATGGCGGCCTTGGCCACGGCCGGGGCCAGCCAGGTGAGCACGCGCGGGTCGAGCGGTTTGGGGATGATGTAGTCGATGCCGTATTCCAGCTTGTCCACGCCGAAGGCGTCGCAGATATCCTGGGAGACCGGCTCCTTGGCCAGGCGGGCCAAGGCGTCGGCGGCGGCGATCTTCATCTCCTCGTTGATGGTCTTGGCCCGGCAGTCGAGCGCGCCCCGGAAGATGAACGGGAAGCCGAGCACGTTGTTGACCTGGTTCGGGAAGTCGGACCGGCCGGTGCCCATGATGATGTCCGGGCGCACTTCCTTGACCGCGTCGTAGGTGATCTCCGGGTCCGGGTTGGCGCAGGCGAAGATGATGGCGTTGTCGGCCATGGTCTTGACCATGTCCTGGCTGATGGCGTCCTTGACGGACAACCCCAGGAACATGTCGGCCCCGACCATGCAGTCGGCGAGCGAGCCTTTGTCCTCGGCCTGGGCGTATGCGGCCTTGAACTCGTTGAGGCCCTCGCGTCCGGCGTGGATCAGGCCGCGCGAGTCGAACATGAAGATGTTCTCGCGCTTGACGCCCATGTGCACGTACAGGTTGGAGCAGGCGATGGCCGCCGCGCCCGCGCCCGAGACCACGATCTTGATCTCCTCGATCTTCTTGCCGGAGATTTCCAGCGCGTTGATGATGCCGGCCGCCGAGATGATGGCCGTGCCGTGCTGGTCGTCGTGGAAGACCGGGATGCCCATCTCGGCCTTGAGCCGGGTCTCGATCTCGAAGCATTCTGGGGCCTTGATGTCTTCGAGGTTGATGCCGCCGAAGGTGGGCTCCAGCAGCTTGCAGAACGCGACCACTTCATCCGGGGTCTTGGCCGCGATGTTCAGGTCGTAGACGTCGATGTCGGAGAAGATCTTGAACAGAACGCCCTTGCCCTCCATGACCGGCTTGCCCGCCTCGGGCCCGATGTTGCCCAGGCCGAGCACGGCGGTGCCGTTGGACACGACCGCCACCAGGTTGCCCTTGTTGGTGTAGTCGTAGACCTTTTCCGTGTCCGCGTGGATGGCGCGGCAGGCCTCGGCCACGCCGGGGCTGTAGGCCATGGACAGGTCCTTCTGGTTCCTGCACGGCTTGATGGAGATGACCTCCAGCTTGCCCTTGCGTTTGCTGGAGTGGTAATTGAGCGCTTCTTCCTTGGTGAACAATGCCATGATCAGGCCTCCCTATGATTCAGTTATGGCCCAGTCGTTGAAGAGCGGAAAAGTGATGCGCGGACCGGCACGGCCCGTGCCTGACAACCTCCCGACAGACTGGTGTGACCGCAATACAGATTGCTCATAGGTACGGGGGTTTTTCAATTCCAGTCAAGCAGTATTTATCCTTGCACGGCAACGCATTGCGGACGATTCGCAGTCAATTGGTTGAGCGGTCAATCAAATCAAAGGGTTGCGTCTGTTTGTCGGGGGAGCAGGGAAAAGCGAGGCCGCCTTACGGCATGAGGATGGGCGGGATCTCCAGCTGGTGTTCGGACCAGAAGCGGACCGCGCCGGGGTGCAGGGGGATGGACAGGTTGTCGATGCCGGTCTCCGGGCCCATGTTGCGGGCTGCGCTGTGGATGCGGCGCATCTCTTCAAGCCGTTGGGGAGAGAACACGGCGCGTAGGCTGTCGTACACGGTCCGCTTGTCCAGGCCCGGACGGACGCACCACAGGGCCGCGTCCTGGAAGGTCTCCACCGGTTCGGTTTGGCCCGGATAGGTCCCGGCCGGGATGCTCGCGTACGAATAGAAGGGATAGAGCCGGTAGAAACCGGACACCGTGGCCGCCTCCTGCAGGTCCAGGATGCGCACCGGGACCGAGGCCGCCGCTTCGATGACCGCGGCCGTGGGATAGCCCGCCAGGGTCCAGAATCCGTCCACCCCGCCGTTCGCAAATTCGGCCGCGGCCTCGCTGTAGCCCACGGGCAGGTGGCGGAATCGGGTCCACAGCTTGAGATGCCGGAAAAAGCGTTCGGCGGACAGGGCCGCGCCCGAACCCGGGTTGCCCACCGCGATGGTCTTGTCCCGCAGGTCCAGGACCGTGCGAATGTCCGAATCCGCGCGGACCACCAGCTGGGCCGGGGCTCCGTACAAAAAGGCCAGGGCCCGCGCCTTGGCGTATTTCTTGTCCGAACAATGCAGCTTGCCGGTACGCCCCAGAAAGGCGTCGCCCGCGTTGACGATGGCCATGTCCGCCTTGCCCGCGCACAGGGCCAGCAGGTTGGTCAGCGAGCCGTCGGACTGCTTGGTCAGGACGTCCAGATAGGGCACGTCCTCGGAGATGATCGCCGCCATCTTGTTGGCGAAATGGTTGAAGGTACCGCCGCGCGGCCCGCCGTTGAAGGTCAGGGTCATGGGCTTGGCCGGAGCCGTCTCCTTGCGCGCCTTGTCCGGCGTATCCGAAGAACAGCCCGAAACCGCAGCCAGAACCAGGCAGCACAGGGTGAACAAAATGGCGGACAGACGGGGCATCAAACCTCCTGGCCCGAAGGCATGGACGAGCCGAACGGCGCGGCAACGTCCGGGGTGGGCGTTGTTTGCCATGCACCTACTGCTAAGACAACGCCCTCGGCGATTGCTGGCAATTATTATAACGGCTCGTGGCGATCACCTTGTGGTGGGGGATGCCTCCGGCGGCCGGGGCGCGGCCCCGGACCCCGCTGGGGCGCTGCCCCAGGCCCCGCCAGGGAACCCTTTGAAAAGGGTTCCCTGGACCCTCCCAAACTTTTTGTGTCGCCTGCGGCGAAGTGGGAGCGCAGGAGAGCGTATCGGTTGCGCGGTAGGCGGGGTGGTAGCTGGGCTGGGCGGTGTTCCGAAGGGTTCGCGCCGGGCGTCCACGGGCCTCGGAGGGCCGCCCGGCGCGAACACTTCGGGACGGTTGCCAACGCCGCAGGCGGGATAGGCTGAACTTGAAAAAACGGCTTCGCGGCGTTCTGGGGCTGTGGCGAATAATGGCGCTCTCTCAAGACCGCGCCATCCGCGAAGCGGCGATAAAAAGTTTGGGAAAAGGAGGGGATGGGGGTCCGGGGGAAGGGGAGGAAAGAACCCTTTTCAAAGGGTTTTTCCTCCCCTTCCCCCGGCCGCCGGAGGCTCAGGCCGGGGCCATGCCGAGGAGGCGTTTGAGGGGTTTGATCCAGATGAAGCTGAGGAACCAGGCGTAGGCGAACACAGCCACGGTGATGGCGCAGAACGAGATGAGGATGCTCTGTGTGGTCGCATCCAGGGAGAAGGCCGGGACGTAGGCGAAGAGGAACGGAGCCATGTAGAGGAACTTGGCGAACTTGAACGAGGTGAAGGCGGTGCGCCACATGTTGGCCCCGGCGATGGTCGCACCGGCGAAGGCGGCGATGCACACCGGCGGGGTGATGTTGGAGTCCTGGGACAGCCAGTAGACGATCATGTGCGCGGCCACCTCGTTGACGCCCAGGTGCGTCAGGGCCGGGACCGCGACCACGGCGGTGATCAGGTAGGCGGCGGTGACGGGCACGCCCATGCCGAGCACGAGCGAGGCCAGGGCGATGAGCAGGATGGTCAGGACGAGGTTGCCGTGGGCCAGTTCGATGACGATGTCGGCAAAGGTCAGGACCAGGCCGGAGTAGGTCAGCACGCCGATGATGATGCCGATGACACCCACGGTGGCGCCGATCTTGAGGGAGTTGATGGTGCCTTCGCGCGCGGCGGCCACGAATCCGCCCAGTTCGTTCTTCATGCCGGCCACGGTCTGTCTGCGCCAGGCGAACACCCCGGCCGAGACCATCAGGCCGTAGAGCAGCAGGATGCGCCCGGACAGGAACGGTTTGACGGTGGCGGCGGCTTCGGGGCCGCCGGTCTTGGCGATAAGTTTGACGATCCAGGGGCACAGGACCATGAAGGCCATGATCACCAGCAGGGTGGGGTCGATGCGCTGGCCCTCGTCCTTGAAGGACAGGCCGATGCAGGCGGCCAGGCCGACGATGGCCGAGTAGCCGGGCGAGTAGCCCGCGAGCATGAAGATGGTGATCAGGATGAGCGGGGTGGTGTAGAGCCATTCCTTGCGCAGGATCTCCATGGCCCCGACCTTGTAGCGTTCGCCCACGATGTTGTTTTTCTTGGCCTCGTAGTGGACCATGACGAAGACCGAGAAGAAGTACATGATGGCCGGAAAGATGGCCACGAGCATGATGTGCGAGTAGGGCAGGCCGGTCATTTCGGCCATGATGAACCCGCCCGCGCCCATGATCGGGGGCATGAACATGCCGCCGATGGAGGCGGCGGGCTCGATGCCGCCCGCCACGTGCGGTTTGAACCCGGCCTTTTTCATCATCGGGATGGTGAAGGTGCCGGTGGACACGGTGTTGGCGATGGCCGAGCCGGAGATGGACCCGAACAGGCCCGAGGCGATGACCGAGACCTTGGCCGGGCCACCGACCTTGTGGCCCACGGCGGCCAGGGGGAAGTCGATGAAGAACCGCTGGGCCCCGCATTTTTCCAGGAACGCCCCGAAGAGCACGAACAGGATGATGTAGGTGGCCAGGACGTTGGCCATGATGCCGAACACGCCGTCCGAGCGGTAGAAGATGCTGGTGCACAGGTCCGGGAAGCTCGCGCCCGCGTGGGCGATGAGCTCGGGCATGTGCGCGCCGTACATGCCGAACAGGAGCATGAGCACGCCGATGATGACGAAGACGTTGCCGACCACACGGCGGGCCAGCTCGATGCCGAGGACCACGCCGATCATGGCCATCCATTTGTCCATGTCGGTCTCGATGCCGGTGCGGTAGTTGATGACCTCGAAATTCAGGATCCAGTAGCCCACCGAGACCAGCGAGGCGAGCATGAGCAGGTAGTCCAGGATGCGGGTGGCCAGGTGCCGGGACTTGTAGAGCAGGAACACGAGGATATACGTGATGATGACGTAGATGCCCCGGTGATACTGGGTTGCCGCCGGTTCGAAGATGGCCGACCAGGAGTAGAAGAGGACCATGGCCACCGACAGGAAGTCAAAGAGGAATTGCTCGAATCTGTTTAATTTGTCGTACATTGCGCGCTCTCGGCCGCCCTGGCGGGCAGCGGTTGGAAAATGTGCCGCACCGTGAGGCCGGACCGTTTGCCGGACGCCCGTGACGGGAGACCGGACCAGGGTCCGTGCGGGGCGGATCGGTTCGATGCGCGCGTTTCCGGCGGCCGGGACCGGGGGGGCCGGGAACGCGCGAAACGGGCGGGCCGTGCGGCCCGCCCGTGCACGATGTCGGGAGCGGGGTGCCTACTTCAGGACGCCCATTTCCTTCCAGAACTTCACCGCACCGGGATGCAGGGGAGTCGCTTCGGGATTCACGCCCTTGAGACCGTCGGCCACACTCATGGCCTTGAAGGTCTTCTTCTGCTCGACCATGTGCTTGAGACCGGCTTCGGACCAGACGGCTTTGAGCAGTTGGTAGACGTCCTCGGCCGGTACGTCGGCGTTGGCCACGAGCAGCGCGGAGTCGAAGAAGGAGGGGGTATCGTGATCCACCCCGCGGTAGGTGCCCGCCGGGATGGTCAGCTTGCCGAAGTAGGGGTAGGCCTCGAAGTAGCCGGAGTTCGCCGCGTCCGCGCCCACGTCGACCAGGTCGATGTCGTTGGTCTGGGCGGCCATGATCACGGCCCCGGACGGGTAGGCGGTCAGCAGCCAGAAGGCGTCGAGTTGTTCGTTGCCGAAGGCCTGGGCCGCGTCGTTGTAGCCCATGGCGTTGCGCTCGATCTTGTCCCAGATGCCCAGGTGGGTGAAGAACCGCTCGCAGTTGGCGAACGCGCCGGAACCGGCGTTGCCCACGCCGACCTTCTTGCCGGCCAGGTCCTTGGCGGACTTGATGCCCGAGCCCTTGCGGATGACCAGCTGGGCGGGCGCGCCGTAGAGGTAGCCCACGGTCAGGACGTTCTCGTACTTGTTCGGGTCGCCGGTCAGCTTGCCGTTGCGGCCCAGGTAGACTTCGCCCGCGTACACGGTGCCGAAGGCGGAGCGGCCCGCGTTGACCGTGCGCAGGTTCTCGGTGGAACCGCCGGAGGACTGCGCCTTGATGGAGAAATTCTCGTTGTTCTTGATGGGGCCGAAGACCTGGATGGCGTTGGCGACGATCTGGAACGTTCCGCCGGCCGGACCGCCGCCGAACACATAGCGTTTTTTTGCCTGCGCGTTGAAAGAGATGCCGAAAACTAGGGCAAGGGCAAAGACCAGGATGTAAATCCGTTTCATGTTTCCTCCTAAGGAACCACAGAAGTTAATAAGGACCGCAACTTTTTTTACCGTCTGCATGCGTATGCGCGGTAAAACACACCCCCGAGGGGAAGACTATTCCACTCGGTATCCTGTTGTTGCACAGAACGACAAATATTTCAACGCAATTCTCCGGTGATGTGGTTCTCACTGCTTGATTTAATTATCTTTTATATAACCGGTTCTTATGTTCCCGGTTGTGGAAATCCCCGGCCGCCTGGGGCTGCGGGCGGGGGCGAAACGCCTTTTGACATCCCCGCGCGGTGTGGTACATGCCTCGTCGTCAACGCCCAAGGAGGGTACCCATGTTGGACAAGCTCGTGGTGGTCCTGTTCCGCCCCAAATACCCGGAGAACATCGGTTCGGTCGCCCGCGCCTGCCTGAACATGGGCGTATCCGAACTGGTGGTGGTCGATCCGTACAACTTCAACATGGACAAGGCCCTGCCCCTGGCCACGGCCCATGCCCGGCACATTCTGGAGTCCGCGCGCATCGTGGACACCCTGGAGCAGGCCGTGGACGGCTGCACCGCCGTGTTCGGGACCACGGCCCGCACGGGCGGCTGGCGCAAGGGGATCATGGCCCCGGATACTTTGGCGGGCGTGGTGGACGAGCGGCTGCGCACCGGCGGCCGGGTGGCCGTGGTCTTCGGCCCGGAGGACAAGGGGCTGACCAATGAGGAGACCTCCATCTGCTCCGGGTTGGTGACCATCCCCACCAGCCGCGAGGGCACCTCCCTGAACCTGGCCCAGGCCGTGGTCGTGGTCCTGTACGAGTGTTTCAAGCGCTCCCTGGCCGATCCGTTCACCCCGGACGGCCCGCCCGAGGAGCGGCCGACCACGGTCCAGGAGCAGGAGGCGCTTTTCGGCAACCTCCAGGAGACCCTGCTGGCCATCGATTTCCTCAAGGACGACAACCCGGACTACTGGATGCTCCCGGTGCGCCGTTTCTTCAGCAAGATCAACCTGAAGCGCAATGAGTTCAACCTGCTCATGGGCGTCTGCCGCCAGGTGCGGTGGTTCGTGGACAGATACGGGCCCGAGGGCGGGGGCGGCGCGAAATAGCGTCCGCCGGAACACGGTCCGCCCTGGACGGATCCCGCGAAAAAGCCCTGCCGGATACGTATCCGGCAGGGCTTTTTCGCGCCGTGCGCGGCGTCCGGCCCTATTGGTCGGGCGGGCAGTCGCGCCGCGCCAGTTCCAGCTTCTCGCGGGTGTCCTCGGCGGTCTTGTCGGTGCGCCGCCTGAGCAGGTCCTTGGCCTTGGCCGCGTTCATGGGCTCGTGGAAATAGAACCCCTGGACCGAGTTGCAGGAGAGGTTGAGCAGTGAGCAGAGCTGGTCCGAATCTTCCACGCCCTCGGCCACCACGTTGAGGCCCAGGGAGTGGCCCAGGGCGATGACAGCCCGGACGATCTCCATGTTTTCCGGGTCGGTGCGCATGCGCGCGATGAAGGTCCGGTCTACCTTGAGCGTGTCCACGGGCAGCTGCTGGAGCTGGGACAGGGACGAGTAGCCGGTGCCGAAATCGTCGATGGAGAAGCGCACCCCGGCCTTTTTGAGCCGGTTGAGGATGCGCAGGGAGGATTCGGGATTGCTCATGATGGACGACTCGGTGATCTCCAGCTTGAGGCAGGAGGGCGGCAGCCTGTACCGCTCCAATGCCCGGACCACGGTCTTGTCCAGGTCGGTGCGCGCGAACTGCTTGCTGGACAGGTTCACGCACATGATGATGTCGTCCGCGCCGTCGGTCTCGTTGCGCCACCCGGCCAGCGTGCGCAGGGCCTGCTGCAGGACCCACTCGCCCAGTTCGATGATCAGCCCGGACTCCTCGGCCATGGGGATGAATTCGGCGGGCGGGATGGCCCCCCGGTCCGGATGGTCCCAGCGGGCCAGGGCCTCGAAACCGATGATATCCGACCCTGCGAGGTCCATGATCGGCTGGTAGACCACGTAGAACTCGCTGTTGGCCAGCCCCCGGCGCATGTCGTTTTCCAGGGTGAGCAGGTCCACGGCGCTTTCGAGCATGCGCTCGGTGAAGACCTTGAAGCGGTTGCGCCCGGCCTCCTTGGCGCGGTGCATGGCGATGTTCGCGTGCTGGAGCACGTCCGCGGCCTTGCCGTTCAACACCGGGCTCAGGACGATGCCGAAGCTGGCCGTGGTCTGGACCTCGTTGCCGTTGAAGCGGAAGGGCTCGGACAACCGCTTGCGCACGCGCTTGATGATCCGGATGGCCTCGCCCGGGCTGGACAGCTCGTCCAGGAGCAGGACGAACTCGTCGCCGCCGAACCGGGAGACCGTGTCCAGGAGGCGCATCTCGCCGGTCAGGCGGATGGCCGTCTCGGTCAGGACCATGTCGCCGAAGCGGTGGCCCAGGGAGTCGTTGATGATCTTGAAGCGGTCGAGGTCCAGGAAGATGACCGCGAAGAAATAGTTCTCGCGCCGCTTGGCCCGCCGCATGGCTTGGCTCAGTCGGTCCAGGCACAGGGTGCGGTTGGCCAGGTTGGTCAGGGGGTCGTGCAGGGCCTGGTGGCGGAGCTGCTCCTCCATGGCCTTGCGGTCGGTGATGTCGCGGAAGCTCAGGCGCATGCCCAGCGGCTTGCCGCCTATGCCGGCCACGGACCGCCCGACAACGCCGAGCCAGCGGGTCTTGCCGTCCGCGGTCAGGATGCGGAAGTCCAGCGAGTCGCCCCGGTCCGAGTCGGCCTCCACCAGGTAGGCGTCCCAGGCGTCGTGGTCGTCGGTGATGATGATCTCGCGGACCAGGCCGGGGTCTTCGAAGAACCGTTCCGGCGGGTAGCCGGTGATGCGCAGGCAGGCCGGGGAGCAGTAGTGGATAATCCCGTCCGTGCCGACCCACAGCTCCCAGTCGTAGCCGAAGTCCGCGATGGTCCGGTAGCGCTCCTCGCTCTCCTGGAGCACGCGCACCAGCTTTTCCCGCTGGCCCTGGATCTGGGCCCTTTTTTTCTCGGTGATGCCGGTCTGGCGGATGACGTACAGGGAGAGCAGGGAGCTCAGCAGCAGGATGCCCAGGAAGATCATGGCCACGCGGTCGCGGTACACGTCGATCTCGGCCTGGACGTCGTCGGTGTACAGCCCGGTGCCGATGATCCAGCCCCAGGGGGCGAACAGGCGCACGTGGGAGAGCTTGCGGGCGATGCGGTCGGGCCGGTCCTGCCACTGCCAGTAGTAGTCCACGAAGGCGTCCGGGCTCAGCCGGGCCGCGCGCACGAACTCCATGAAGACCCGCTTGCCCTCCTTGTCCCGGTAGTCGGTCAGGTCCCGGCCGTCCAGCTCGGGGCGGTAGGGGTGCATGATCATGCGCGGGGTCAGGTCCGTGATCCAGAAATAGTCTTTGGCGTCCGGCCCGTAGCGCGTCTGTTTGACGAATTCCGCGCCCAGCTCCTTGGCGTTGTCCAGGGTGATCTCGCCCCGCTCGGCCATCTCGTTCAAATGGTTCAGGGTGCCGGCCACGGTGTCCGTGATCTCCACGACCTTTTCCTTCTGGGCGTCGAGCAGGGCCTCTTCGATGGACGGCAGCAGGTACAGGAAGATGGAACCGGCGAAGAGCAGCAGCATCAGCGCCGAAGGCAGCAGGACCCTGGTAGGGGCGTATTTGAGGTAGTGCGCGGTCTTGTCCTGCACCATGGCGGGCCGTCCTGTTCGCAGTGTCTGAAAATCGCACTCTCCGTATAGCTTAGAACAGGAAAAAAAGGAAACAGGTTAGAGCGGTTGTTTTGCACCGCCGCCCGCATGGGCCCGCCGGGGCCGGGGAGGTCAGTAGGGGAGGAGCGGGGCGCGGACCACGGTGACCTGGTTCCTGCCGCCGTTCTTGGACGCGGCCAGGCCCGACTGGAGCCGTTGCAGGAAGCTGTCCTGGGTGTCGTCCTCCCCGGCCTGGGCCACGCCCAGGGAGAGGAACACGCGGATCTTGCCGCCGAAGATCTTGTGGCCCACGAGCATGCGCAGCTTCTCGGCCACGATGGCCGCCCGGTCGATGTCGGTGTGCGGACAGAGGATGATGAACTTGCCGCCGTGCCAGCGGAACAGGAAGTCGTTGGTCCTGAGCTGGGCGCTCAGGAAATGGGCCAGGTTGGACAAAAGGCGGTCTCCGGTCGAATAGCCGTGGGCCTGGTTGATGGCCCGGAAGCCGTCCAGGTCGAGCATGATCCCGGACAGGTCCAGGCCGTAGCGCCGGACGTTGCCCAGCTCCCGGGTCATGATCTCCTCGAACTTGTCCCGGTTGTAGGCCTGGGTCAGGGAGTCCAGGACGGTCAGCCGCTCCAGCTGCTCGGCCAGTTCGTCGGCCCGAGTCGCGTCCCGGCCCATGCCGGGCAGAACCTTCTTGTACACGAGCAGCCCCTGGGCGGCCAGGACGAAGAATCCGGCCACCATGCACAGGTAGGCCAGCTGCAAGAGCCGGGTGTGGTCCCCGTCCGGATTGAGGCGCAGGGTGTAGACCACCCCGAAACAGACGCACAGCAGCGCGGCCAGGGCCAATATGCTCGCTGCGTACAGCGCCTTGTAGCGCGCCTTCAGTCTGTGGGGAGCGGTACGGTCCATGGTCCTGTCGTTCGCCGGGCTATTTCAGGGCGCCCTCGAAGGTGTAGTAGAGGCTGCCGGTGTCCTTGTCGTTGTCGAAGTCCAGCTCGATGGAGAAGTCGGGCCACATCCAGCCGTAGCGGAACCCGATGCCCCGGCCCGCGCCGTAGCGCTGCATGAGCATGTCCTTGAGGAAGAACTGGTTGACCCTGCCCTTGTAGGCGATGCCCACGCGGTAGAGCTTGTCCTTGTTGAAGTAGTAGGCAACGGACATGATCTCGGCCTTGCCGAAGGTCTTGGGCTCGTCGCGTTTGAAGTAGGTGTTTTCGAAGCCCGCCTCCTGCACCGGGACCAGGCCGGGTGCGTCGGACAGGGAGGTGCCCCAGGATAGGCCGCGGAAGCCGGTGGGATGAGGGGCCTGGACATAGTCGGAGGCCATGGCCGGGACGGCCGCGGCAGCCAACACGATCAGCATTGTCAGGGCGCGCAGTGTGTTCATAGCCGGTATCTTCTCTCAGGAGTAGGGTATGGAAGCATCCAGACTGAGCGCATTGTACGGATTTACAGGTGAAAAGCAAGGAGGAGGACGCCCCTTCCGGACCTCCGCTCCAGTCTTCCCGCGCCGGTCCCCGGCTTCGGAGGCTCCTGCCGATTGTCAGCCCGCGACCGGTTGTGCTATCGGATGGCATGCGAAGGAGACGCCCCATGAAACGATTGGCACCATTCGTCCTGGTCCTGGCCCTTTTCGCCTGCGGCGGCCCCTCCCCCGAGGCCGAGCGGATCGACGCCCTGGAGGCCGAGGTCAAGGCCCTGCGCCAGGAGGCCGGGGAACGCGACAAGGCGTTTCGCGCGGAGCTCGCCCAGGTGCGCGAGAACCTTGAGCACATCCGCTCCCTGCTCGAACAGGGGGGCGTTTCGGACAAGTCCGGGGAGGCCGACTCCGGCGGCGCGCCCACGGACAAGGAACTGGACGACAAGGCCAAGTCCTTTGTGGGCGAGAACCTGGACCGGCTTATGGAGCTGACCCGCAAACTCCTGGACAAGATGGAATCCGAACTGGACGACAAACCCCAGGCAACCGAGGAACCGCCCGTCAAGGGCGACCAAATCTGATGGAGACGATTCGATGAAGACATATATGAAATGGACGCTGTTTTCGGCCCTGCTCCTGGCCGTGGCCCTGGCCGCCGGCTGTGCGGCGGGCAACGCCATCAAGCTGAAATACGCCCTGATCTCCACCGACGCCCCGTGCGTGGGCGAGATCACGGTCTTCCGCTTCGAGGACCAGCGGCCCGCCACCGCGCTGGGCAAGACCACGGATAACGAGACCATCACCTCCCTGTCCGACGTGGCCGAGTGGGTGGGCTGGGCCCTGTTCGACGAGCTCGAGAACGCCGGGTGCAAGGTCAAGTACCGGACCGCCATCATGTCTCCGGACGACGAGCTGGTGGTCACCGGCCAGGTCCTGGACCTGACCCTGAACCAGACCGGCGTGACCACCTACAAGGGCCGCGTCTCGGTGCGCATCGTGGTTTCGCGCGGCGATACGACACTGCACGCCGAGAAGTACACCAGCGAGGTCGAGGACGTGGTCGTTCCCGGCTACTCCTCCGAGGCCGACATCCTGGCCGAGGCCCTGCGCGGGGTCATGTACGAGGCCATCCCGGCCATTGCCGCGGCGGCCCGGAAGTAGCCAGGCCGCGTCGCTTTCCCGGTCCGCCGGGTCCCTTCAGCCCCCTTTGAGGAGCACCTATGTTTGCCGACAAGGATATCTGCAAGCGCTGCGGCGCGTGCCGTGACGAGTGTCCTTTCGACCTCGTCGTCGAGGACCGCGAGGGCTTTCCCAAGCTCCGCCCCGCGGCCAGGAAGACGTGCATCAACTGCGGCCACTGCGTGGCCGTCTGCCCGGTGGGGGCCGTGACCCTGCCCGAGATGCCCGCCGTGACCCCGGGGCTGGCCCCGGGCCAGTGCGGCCCGCTGGACCGTGATCTCAAGCTGACCCCGGCCCAGGCCGATCAGTTCCTGGCCGGACGGCGTTCGGTGCGCACCTACAAGGACAAGCCCGTGCCCGAGGAGGTCCTGTCCCACCTCTTCTCCGTGTCCTCGTTCGCGCCCAGCGCCAAGAACGGCCAGCCCGCGCAATGGATCGTGACCCGCACGCCCCAGGCCACCCGGCGTCTGGCGGGCATGACCGTGGAGTACATGGCCACCAACTCGATCATGCCCGGCGTGGTCAAGAACTGGGCGCGCGGCGTGGACAAGATCCTGCACGGTGCGCCCCACGTGGCCGTGGCCCACGCCCCGGAGGACGGCTTCAACCCGGCCGAGGACTGCGCCCTGGCCGCCGCCTACCTCGAACTCGCGGCCCACGCCCACGGCCTCGGCGCCTGCTGGGCCGGTTTCCTCATGGAGGTGGCCGAAGGCTGCTGCAACATCCGCAGGGAGTTGGGCATCCCCGAAGGACACGGCGTTTACGCTGCATTGATGTTGGGATATCCGAAATATCGCTACAAGCGTATCCCCACGAGGAGAACTGTCGAGATTAGTTGGCTGGATTAGCGGGGGGCGGCTTCCGATAGCGGGCCATTTGCACATTTTTTCCGGGGGCTTCCACCCTCACGTAGACGGCTACGCTGCGGGGAAAGCCCCCGGAAGAAAATGCACAGCTGACCCACTCTCGACAAATCCGCAGGACAGCGGATTTGGACGTTGCGGTCCTTCCGCAACGCCCGAAGGGGTGAGCCCCAGGACGGGGCGAATCAAAGCCTATTCCGAGCGCGGGGGACTGAGCCGCTGTCGGGTGCTGCGCACCCGAGTCGCTCCAGATCTTTGGCGGTGCGTTCTCCTTATAGAAAGGCAAGTGCCTCGCCCGACATTGTGTCGAGCGAGGCACTTGCCTTTCTATATGGGGCACCCTCCTACCCATTCTTTGGAGCGATTTCGGGGCGGCACGCCCCGAACAGCGGCTCTTCGCACTATGGATAGGCCCGCTATCCCGAGCCGCTTAATCTTCGGGCGCAATAAAAAAGGCCCCGTGACGGGGCCCTTACTTGCGAGTTCACTCGAACTAGATATCGAGTAGCGCCGCCTTGATGTTCTTGCGCCCGAACTCTCTCGCTCTCGATTCGTCCCACATGAAGATATCGATGCGCTGGTGAAAGCGCTTGTTCATGAGGTCGTTGATTTCGAAGATGCCGAGGCCCTCGATGCGGACCTTGCGGCCGAAGACCCAGCCCTGGTCGAAGAGGTCGCGGGACACGGCGATGGTGCCGGAGCGGACCTTGCGCATGGAGGCGGCGATGAGCGGATCGTCGTCGCACTGATCGGTGGTGGGGTTGTAGGCGGTCACGGTTACCGTGCGCACCGGGGACATATTCTTGGCCTTCTGCAGGAGGCGGGCCTCCTCGACCATGATCTTGCGTGCTTCGGCGGTCTTCTGGACCAGCTCAAGGCGGTGGTGCAGGTCGTCGATCTTCTGCTGTTTGACGACCACAACCACGGCCATGATCACCAGGGCCGCACACAGGACCGGAGTGATGGTGTAGTTGAATAGTATTCGCATCAGGATTGCTTCCTTGTTGTTTTAGGTCCGAGGCATATAATGACCGCCCAAAACCTTGTCAACGCCTATGTCTTTTCGATGCAAGACACGGACCTCGCCGCTGCAATACATTGAATTAAAAGGTAAAATTATACTATAGTCCGTTCGATGGGCTGAACGCGGCAGGGGAGACGCCTGAAATAACAGCCCCTTGCGGGAGGTCGTTTTTATCGGTTTGAATTATTTCTTGATATAGAAAATCACTTTGAATATATTAAGCTCGAACAAGCGCGCGGTGTGGCGAAATTCATCAAGGAAACAAATGGGTTCAACGACATTCAGAGTGCTTCCGGTGGACCGGGGGGAGGCCTGCCTGCTGACCACCCGGCGCGGGGCTTATCTCTTTGACGGCGGTGGGTTGGGCGGGGATTTGCCCGGACTGCTCAGGGAACGGCGGGTGGGCAAATTGCGGGCCGTGGTGTGCACATCCGCGTCGTTCGACCGGCTCGGCGGGATTCTCGATCTCATGGACAGCGACTATCCGGTGGGGGAGTACTGGCTGCCCGAAAGCCTTCGCGCCCTTGCCCGCGCTGCGCATGGGTTTGACGGCAAGATCGCGCACTGGCTGGCCTGCTGCGGCTGGCCAGCGCAGGCGGACGTCTCCTCTCCCTTGCCCGACACCCTGCCGACCGTTCCCGCCGTGCGCCCGTTGGCCCCGGCCGCGAAGATGGCCCTGCTCGGCGCGGCCGCCTGCCTGGGACGGCAGCCGGAAACGAGCGGCAAGGCGACGCCGTCCGAGGTCTTTGCGGTGGTGGCGGAATTGTTTCTGGGCCGTGGCGCGGCCGGGGGCGGGGGCGAATTCCTGCCGCTCTGCCTCGACGATCTGGCGCGGAAGAAGACGACCGGGTCGCGGGCGGTGCTCTGCGGCAGGCTGCTGGATCGCTATGCCGAGGGGATGTCCGTGGCCCGCCAGCGCATGGCCCGCGAGGTGGCCGGGAGCCTGGCCGTGTCCGTGGCCGCCGAGGGGCTGCTGGCCCGTGGCGGGGTTCGGGTACGCTGGTTCCGCCAGACCGGGCGGCAGGAAGGGCATCTCGTGTCCCGGCACCCGTTCATGTGCCTGAACGGCCTGCCGGTCACCGGGGAGCCCGGCCCGGCGGGGAGCGTGTCGGCGGCGGAACTGTTCCAGGCGGTCCGGCGGTTGAGCGCGCCCGGCAGCGGTCTGGCCTTCCGGTTCGGGGACGTGGATTGCGGTGTGCTGCTCTGTGGGAATTCCGCCCTCGCCTTTCTGGGGAGGCGGCGGATTTTGTCCCTGAACCGGCCCACGGTGGTCACTGCCCCGCAGCAGGGCGGCCTGGGCGGGGAGCAGGCGTACGGCCGGGTCCGGTCCGCTGCCCCGGAAAGGGACGTGTGGGTGCGCTCGCACGCCTCATTCGGCCGACGGGTGGCCGAGGGCTTCCGGCGTCAGCCGGTCCGCTTGTGCCTGCGCGACTGCCGCTACCGGACCGTGCAGGAGATCCTGCTCGCCTTTGACCATGGGCGGTGGAAGCGCATTTCCGGAGCGGTCTGTACCTGCGTTTGAGCCGGTTATTCCCTGTTTTTGACCTATACAGGCAGGAAAACCACTTTCCAACCCCATTCACGGATGCTAAGCTGCTTTTTCTACTGGAACCGAAGGGGGAGCAATGACGCGGGATTTGTTCGACATCGAGCAGTTCCTGTCCAGCCTGGCCCATGACCGGGAACTGGCAGTGGAACTCATCGATGCCTTTCTTGAGGACTGCCCGAAGCGCGTGGCCGAACTGGCCGAGGCCTTGGGTGCCGAAGACGTGGGCCGGGCGACCAAGCTGGCCCATTCGCTCAAGGGCATGTGCGGGGTTGTTCGCGCCGAAACGCTGGGCAGGCTGGCCCTGGAGATGGAGTATGCCGGGCGCAAAGGGGACCTGGTCCCGCTGCGTGAGCGGTTCGACGACTTCAACGACAGCCTGGGCCGGACCCGGGACCTCATGGTCCGCTTCCGGGACGACGGCTGAGTTGCAGACAGCAATAAAAAAAGGCCTGTCCGCCATATGGCGGACAGGCCTTTTCATGCGCAGGGCGGTTATTCCGCTTCTTTCTTCGCCTCGGGGGCCGGAGCGGCTTCCTCGGCGGGAGCCGCCGGGGCGGCCTGTTCGGCGGCCGGAGCCTCGGCCTTGGGAGCCTCGGCCTGGGGCGCTTCGGGCAGGGAGAAGTCCATGGTCACGTTGTTCATGGCTGCTTCGATGTCCTTGGTGATGTCCACGGTCTCGCTGGACGCGATCACGGCCTGCTTGCTCAGGATCACGGCCAGCCCCTTTTCCTTGCGGTAGTTCTCGAGGATCTCGTTGAACTTGGCGTCGACCATGGCGACGATGCGCTGCTGCTCGGCGTTCATGGTGTTCTGCAGCTCGCCCATGGCCAGCTTGTAGGCGGCCACGGTCTCTTCGGTCTGGTTGGCCTGCATGGCCTTGTAGGCGGCTTCGGCCTTCTGCTGCAGCGGCTTGCCCATCTCCTGGAGGTGGGCCATGGCCTCGGTGGCCAGCTTGTTTTCCTTGAAGGCGGCGGCCTCGTCCACGATGCCGATCTTGATCGGCTGCTCCTGGTTGCAGGCGCTCAGGCCCAGGGCCAGGATGGCGACGACGAGCAGGGGAAGAATCCGTTTCATTACTATATCTCCATGGTTTCGTTTGGTGTCACTCGGGGTTCGAAGTCGCGCAAGACTACGCGCGCCGCCGGTATCTGGCAAGGGAAAGATCGGCTGGCCCGTCCCCTCGCCCGCCCGCGCCGGGGGCTTTGGCCGGGGACGCGAAAAGGGCGGACCGGCACGCGTCCCGGCAGGATGTGCCGCGCCCGGACCGACGCTTACTCTCTGGAAACATAAAGTTTTCTTAATGGCACACCCCTTGCTGTTTACACTTCCGAGAAGGCGTCGGGAATTTATTGCCGGGAATGGGTATCCCGGTGGTTCCCGCGAATCCGGCGAGCGCCGGATCGGAGGAAGTATGAGTTTTGGAAGCATGTATGTGGGCGCCACAGGCGTGATAGCCCACAGCCAGGGCATGCAAGTCCTGGCCAACAACTTGGCGAACGTCGACACCATCGGCTACAAGCGCTCGAACATCCTGTTCGGCGATTTGATGAGCCAACAGGTGGCCTCGGGCAGCGCCACGTATGATTCCGGGGCTTCGCGCATCAGCCAGATGGGCATGGGCGTGGGCGTGTCCGCCATACGGGGCATCTTTACGGACGGGCCATTGTCTTCGTCCACGGCGTCCACGGACCTGGCTCTCTCGGGTCAGGGGTTCTTCGGGGTCAGCGACTCCTCGGGAACCATGCGCTACACCCGGGCGGGCGGATTCCGCTTCAACACCGAGGCCTACCTGGTCAACCCCCAGGGGTACCGGTTGCAGGGGTTCGCCTACGACCGGGAGACCAAAACGTGGGGAACGAGCGTGTCCGACATCCAGTTGCCCTACGAGGACATCACCGTGGACGGCCAGGTCGCCCGCGTGGTCCGGTCCGAGCCGCTGGCCACCTCTTCGGTGGAGTTGGTCACCCAGCTCGACCGCACGGCGACCAGTCAGATCTCCAATGAAGACAATCCGTTCTTCGCCATGGTACAGGCGTACAATGCCAACCTGAGCAACGCGGCCACGCCTTTCGGCAATACCCGGCCGCAGTACTCCACGTCCATCAGCGTGTTCGACGAGAACGGCGGCCGCCACGAGATGACCGTCTATTTCGACCCGGTGTCCACCTCGAACCTGTCCAACGCGGTGCCGGGCTACACCTATTGGGAATACGTCATCGCCTTCCCCGGGGAGTCGGACGGCTCGTCGGCCTACGGCACATCGGCTGCCGGGCTGGCCGGAATGGGGGTCCTGACCTTCAACGACCGGGGGGTGCTGGTCAACCAGTCGGCCTACACCCTGGACCCGACGGCCACCTCCGGAGCGGGCGGCAAAAGCCTGTCCTCCTGGGTCCCGGCGAGTTTCAGCGACGACGGCCTGGCGCAGTTCAACTATACCTTTGGCAGCAACGGCGGCGCCACCGGCGAGACCCGGACCATCAGCTACGACTTCGGGATCAGCTCGGCCAACGGCTCCTGGCGGACCAGCGGCGGCGGCACGGCCGCCTCCATCGGCAACAATGCGGACCTGTTGATCGAGATGGACAACATGAAGCGCGACGCCCGAGTGACCACCAGCTACGACAAGCCGTCCGCCACCATGTATCACCTCCAGGACGGTTACTCCTGGGGTTACCTCGATTCCATCAGCGTGGACCAGAACGGGGTCATGAGCGGCCATTTCTCCAACGGCCAGACCGAGGAGATGTTCAAGGTGGCCGTGTACAAGTTCAACAGTCCCTGGGGGCTCAAGCGCGACGGCGGGACCAACTTCCTGGCCACCGACGCCTCGGGCGAGGCCATGCTCGGCGAGGCCGGAGACCGGGGGCGCGGGACCATCAGCCAGAAGTCCCTGGAGGAGAGCAACGTGGACATGGCCAAGGAGTTCGCGACCATGATCGTCACCCAGCGCGGCTACCAGGCGAACACCAAGGTCATCACCACCTCGGACTCGGTCCTGAACACGCTCATCTCGGTCAAGCGCTAGCCGCTTCCCGATAAACGCCTTGCAGGGCGCTGTCCGGCCGGTCCGGGCAGCGCCCTTTTTCACGCCTCGCCTTGAATTCCCCCGGCAAACCGGATAGTCAGAGCAAGATTTGTCAACAAGGAGCATTCCGTGACGGATACACGCGACGACCGCAGCCCCGAGACCGTATTGGACCTGGTCCGGGAGGTGGAACGGGAGGCCCCGGGCGGGGCCGAAACCCTTTTCATGGCCGCCATGCTGGCCGACGCCCCCCTGCCTTACGATTTCGCCCTGTCCGTGGACGGCACCCCGCACAACCCGGCCCTGGTCAACCCGGCCGCAGCCTTTTTCGCGGCCACTGCGCTCATGGACCCGCTGGTGGGCCGCGATCTGGTCATGGCCGATGCCGACCACCAGGTATTCGCCCTGCCCGGAGACGTGCGCCAGGCCCTGCGCCGCTCCCTTGACCCGGAACAGGCCGCCGAATGGGCCGGGCGGGCGATCTACGCCCTGAACCTGGCCCTGCCCGACGCCGACCCGCAGCAATGGCCCATGGTCCGGTGGCTCATGCCCCACGTCCTGGCCTGCCGCGACTTGGTCGCCGAGCTCGGCGTGCACACGGCAGCGGCCAACCGGGTCCTGCACCAGACCGGATTCTCCCTCTACTACCAGCAGCGCCACCAGGAGGCCGCCGAACTCCTGGAAGCGGCCATGAACGTGGATGTGGCCCTCAAGGGCGGCAACCACCCGGACATCGCCGCCGACCTCGAGGGGCTGGCCACGGTCTACTGGGCCGGGAACGATCTGGCCCGAGCCGAGGCCGCGTTCAACGCCTGCCTGGACCTGCAACGCGAAATCTTGACCGAGAACAACCTGGCCACGGCCCCGGTCCTGAACGGGCTGGCCATGGTCAGGCAGGCGCGGGGCGACCTCGCCGGGGCCGAGGCGGCCCTGAACGACTGCCTGGCCGTGCTCCGCGCAGCCGATCAGGAGCGCCACCCGGCCGCCGCCTCCTGCCTGCACAACCTGGCTCTGCTCATGGACGCCCTGGACCGCCCCGGGCAGGGGTTGCAACACGCGCTGCAAAGCCTGGAGTTGGCCGCCGAGCTATACGGCGAGCGCCACCCGGAGACCGCGTCCAGCCACAACCTGGCCGGGCTGCTCTTCGAGCGGCTGGGCAAGGACCCCGAGGCCGAGGCCCATTTCCGCAAGAGCCTGTCCATTTACGGCGGCGCTTACGGCGAGGACCATCCCGAGACCGGTCGGGCCCTGTGCAATCTGGCCCTGTTCCTGGACAACCGGGGGCGGACCGAAGAGGCGTTCGACTGTTTCGAGCGCGGTTTCGCCGCCTACGAGCGTTCGCTCGGGCCGGATCATCCGTACATGGAAAACGCCCTCGACAACCTGGTGTCCTTCATGGAACGGACCGCGTCCTCGGATTCGCCCCTGCGCGGGCGGGCGCGGGAGCGGCTCAAACTGATCGTGGAAAAAGCGGGGTAGCCATGCATCCGATTCTTGCCGTGGGGCTGGGGGAAATCCTCTGGGACGTGCTGCCCCAGACCCGCCTGCTGGGCGGTGCGCCCGCCAATTTCGCCTATCACGTCAACGCCCTGGGCGGGGCCGGGGTGCCGGTGTCCCGCGTGGGCGACGACGACCTGGGCCGCGAAGCCCTGTCCCTGCTCGTCTGCCTGGGGCTGAACATCGACGCCGTGTCCCTGGACCCGGATCATCCCACCGGCACGGTGGACGCCCGCGTGGACGCGGACGGCGTGGCCACCTACGTCTTCCCGGATGATGTGGCCTGGGATTTTCTGACCCTGGACCAATCCGCCCTGACCCTGGCCGCCAATGCGGACGCCATCTGCTTCGGCTCCCTGGCCCAGCGCGGGGAGATTTCCCGCCGGTCCATCCACCGCTTCCTGTCAGCGGCCAGGAAAGGGCTCAAGGTCTTCGACATCAACCTGCGCCAGGACTTCTATTCCCCCGAGACCCTGGCCGCATCCCTGGACGCGGCCGACGTGCTCAAGATCAACGACGCGGAACTCGACATCGTGACCCGCCTTTTCTCCCTGCCTCCGGGCGAGCAGCCCGCCCTGCGCGCGCTCATGGAGCGCCACGGTCTCGACCTCGCGGTCCTGACCCGGGGCGACAAGGGCAGCCTGCTTCTGTCCCCGGACACCGTCTCCGATCTGCCCGGCGAGCCGATCAAGGTGGTCGACACCATCGGGGCCGGGGACGCCTTCACCGCCGCCCTGGTGCTCGGCCATCTCAAGCAGTGGCCCCTGGACAAGATCAACCGCTACGCCGCCAAGGTCGCGGCCCACGTCTGCGGGCAATCCGGCGCCATGCCCGAGATGCCCCGGGAGCTGCGGTTGGCGTAGCCTCCCCGCGACGATCCTCCCAGAGCTTGAGAAGGCCGCCTTTCGGGGCGGCCTTCTTCATGGGGCGATGCGTGCCGGAGTGTTTACCCAAAGCGCCTGCATCTCACACGGGTAGGCAGGGGTATGGGGCGCGTCCGATCCCAACCGTACGGCATGGCTGTCGATGGATTTTTAGTCGTCATTCAAGGGGTTAAGAGACGAGATGCAAGCATTTCATCCTTTGCCGTTGACTTCTGCTGTGTGGCTAATTATAAAACTGAACGTTCAGTTTTACAATAAGGCGGAAACGGGTGCGATTCGTCCGTTGCGCCGCAAACGGGCGAATACACCGCTCAATGAGGAATGTTATGTCATCAACCAATACATCAAGTGGGCCGGGCATGGAAAAAGAGCTGTCCAGGATCACGGTCTCCCTGTTCACCCTGGTCATCGCCGCGCTGGTGGCGAATCTCTATTACGCGCAGCCGCTGGTCGCCTCCATCGCTCCGGCCATCGGCGTGACGCCCGAACTGGCAGGATCTCTGGTCAGCGTGGCTCAGGTGGGCTATGGCCTGGGGCTTTTCCTGCTGGTCCCCCTGGCGGATCTGGTGGAGAGCCGCGCCCTGGTCCTGGCGTGTCTGGCCGGTGCGGTCGCCGGATTGTTCGGGGTGGCCTCGGCCCAAACCAGCGGCGTGTTCTTCCTGTCGTCCTTCATTCTCGGGCTCTGCTCGGCTGCGGGGCAGATTCTCATGTTGACCATCGCCCACCTCACGCCGCTTGAACGCCGGGGCCGCGTGGTGGGAATCGTCATGGCGGGACTGCTCGGCGGCATCATGCTCGCACGGCCAGCAACCCTGTTCCTGGCCGGGTTGTTGGGATGGCGGGGCGTCTTCTACCTTTCCGGTTCCCTGCTGCTTTGCTGCACCGTGCCGCTCGCCTTCGCCATGCCGGTCCGCAGGCCGCAGGGGGGCATGCATTACGGACGCATTCTCGCCTCCATGGTCCGGCTGCTGCGCGACCTGCCGACGGTGAGACGCCGGGCCGTCTACCAAGCCTTGCTGTTCTGCGTCTTCAACATCCTCTGGACCGCGATTCCCCTGTTGCTGGCCGACCGGTTCGGCATGGGCTCCTACGGCATCGGTCTGTTCGCCCTGGCCGGAGCCGGTAGCGTGGTGGCCGCTCCCTGGGCGGGGCGTCAGGCCGACAGGGGGCGCACGGCCGTGACGACCCTGGGGGCCATGGGACTGGTGGCGGCCGTGTTCGCCCTTTCCGGATTCGCCGCCGCGCAGGCCATGTTGGCGGGGCTGTTGATCTGTACCATTTTGCTTGACGCGGGAGTGCAAACCAACCAAATACTGAGTCAGCGCATCGTGTATTCCGTGCCCACCGCCATCGGCGGGCGGGCCAACGGCATCTATATGACCATCATGTTTGCGGGCGGTGCGCTCGGGTCTGTGCTGGGAACCCTGCTCTACCATGTGCACGGGTGGACCGCCGTCGCCATGGGCGGCACCGCTTTGAGCCTCCTGGCCCTGATCCTGTATCGTTTTGAGCCGCAAACGGGTGAGGAGGCGACCGTTTCGTGACCATAGGCAAAGCCGAGCGCCGGGGGCCGGGCCGACCGCGTAGCGAACAGTCGCGCGAGGCCATCATCCAGGCGGTGCTCGACTTGTTGGGGGAACAATCCCTCCGCGATATCTCTATCGAGGCCGTTGCCCGCCGCGCCAAGGTGGGCAAGGCCACGATCTACAAGTGGTGGCCAAGCAAGGCCCATCTCGTGCTGGAAGCCTTTCTGGAGAGCAAGTACCGGCACGCGCCCATCCCGGACACCGGCTCCACGCGCCGCGACCTGCTGCAACACCTCTCCGCCCTGACCCGTTTTCACCAGACCCCCCAGGGGCAGGCCCTCGTCCATTTTCTGGCCGAAGGGCAGAGCGACCCGGATTTTCAAAAGGATTTTTGGGACTGCTTCCTCAGCGTCCGTCGCAAGGAGGTCGCGGCCATGCTCCACCGGGGCATGGCGCGGGGCGAATTGCGCGACGACGTGAACGTCGACCTGATGATCGATCTCATCTACGCCCCCATGGTCTATCGCCAGATGATCGGATTCGGCCCCCTGAGCCAAGAGGGCGTCGAGGAATACGTGTCCATCCTGCTGGAAGGCCTTGGCGGCCGCTGAGCCCGCCGCGCCTTCCCCATCTCCCTCCGAGTCGTGGACGATTCTTGCGTCCCGGTGCGCATTTTGCGCGCACGAGCCTTTCTATGCGCACGTGATCTGAAGTAATTTCAGTTTGTTACTGCGTGGCACGGGCTGTGCTCTTGTCTGTACGAGAGCACAGCCCGAGCGGCCTGGAATCGTGAACAGGCCGTGAGGCTGCAAGGAGGATGAAACCATGAAGACCACTTTTATGAAGACCGCCATATCGTTGGTGTTGATGCTGTCGCTGCTGGCCGGTTGCCAGACCACCCGTGCGCAGAACGCCGCCGGGATCGGCACCCTGGCCGGTGCCACCCTGGGCGCCCTGACCTTCAAGAACAAGGTGTCCGGCGCGGCCATCGGCGCGGGCGTGGGCATGCTCGCCGGCTACATCGTGGGCAACGAGATGGAAAAGGCCGACCGCGCGCAGCTGGCCAATACCCTCGAAACCACGCCGTCCGGCTATACCACCCAGTGGGTCAACCCCGATACCCGCACCCGCTACGAAGCCATCCCCGAACCGCCGCGCGCATACAACGACGGCCGCGTCGAACGCGACGTGACCATCAAGGCCCGTATGGCCGACGGCTCCACACAAACCGTCTACGCCAAGGCCTACCGCCAACCCGACGGCTCCTGGCAACTCGTCCAGTAGCGCCTCGTATAGTGCGTAAAAAAGGGAGAGGGAAACCCTTTGAGAAAAGGGTTTCCCTCTCCCTTTCCCCCGGACCCCCATCCCCTCTTCCTTCCTAAACTTTTTGTGCCGCTTCGCGGATGGTGCGGATGTTGTCAGGGTGGGAGTTCCGATACGCTGCCTTCTCGATTTCGCTTAACCTACGTTTTTTTTGGGCTGCGTAGGCTACCGTCCCGACCGCGCTCATCCAAACCTTCCGCGCAATTACTCCCGACTCCAGCGCCCACCCTTCGCCGCAGGCGACACAGGGACTCCAAAGGGGGCTCGCCCCTTTGGCCGCCGGAGGCGAAATCATCCGACAACCGCCGCGAAGCGGCTTTCTCTAACGGTCTTTCTTTTGCCCGAACAGCCGCCCGATAGCCCAGGGCCGGAACCCGGCTGTGCGGCGTTGGACGTAGAGCAGGGCGCAGCCGGCGAGCATGACGGCGTCGCGGAGGAAGGCCACGAGCGGGCCGGTGGGGGCGTTGTCGGTGTTCTTGGGGGTGCCGAAGCAGCCGCAGTCGGCGTCGAGGCCGAGATACAGGGCGTAGAGCAGGACAACCATGAACCCCAACAACTGTGCGACAACGATCAGTAACGCGCCGCGCACGTCCAGGATCAGGCCGAGCCCGGACAGGATTTCCACGCAGGGTATGGCGTAGGACAGGAACCCCGCCATCTTCCAGGAGACCAGGCCGTAGATGTTGATGGTCACGGCAAACCCTTCTGGATGCATGAGCTTGAGCGTCCCGGCGTAGACGAAGAGCAGACCGAGGACCACCCGGACGGCGGTGTAGAGGATCTTGGAGTCGAGCGGCGATTTCATGGCGGTGTCCTTTGGGCTCCTTGCGTGGGCTTCGCGACCATAAAGCGTTCCGCCCCCGAGTGCAAACCCGCGTGGGATGGGGTGTCGGGCCGAATTTCCACGAAAAAGTCTAGAAAAATTCAAGAATATCAACCACAACAGGCTGCGGTTTGTTGTGGATATGAAAAATCATTGTGAAATGAGTATGATGGAGTCTGTTTTTTCTTGTCGAAAGCTGGTGATTCCGGTACTCCAATGAAGAACAACAAAGACCGCAAGCTAGCCAAGGGAGCGTGACATGACTGGCAAGAAAGTCCTTTCCGTAGCCGAGATCGCCCGCGAGCTCGACCTGCCCGAATCCACGGTGCATTACTGGAAGAACCGGTTCGCCCAGCATCTGCCGAGCGTGGGCCGGGGCCGCCAGAAGCGCTTCAAGCCCGAGGCGGTGGAGATCTTCGCGAACATCTCCAGGCTGCTGAAAGAGGGCCACACGGCCCGCGACGTCATGGACCGGCTCTCCCAGGAATACCCGCTCCAGGCCGACGCCGTGCCCGCTTCCACGGGCGGCGGCGGTGCGCCGGTGCAGGCCGTGGGGTCCATGGATCAGGTCATGACCATGGCCGCGGCCATCGGCATGGAGATCGCCAAGTCCGTGGGCGAGGGCATCCGCTCGGTGCTGGCCGCCGAGAGCGGGGCCGATGTGGCCGATATCCGCGAGGGGCTGGAGGAGACCGCCCTGCGCATCTCCACGGCCATGCAGGAGACAGAGGCGCTCAGGGCCGAAAACCGGGAGCTCAAGGAGAAGCTGGCGGTCATGGAGGCCGAAATGGTCCGTTTGCGCAAGGATCGGCGCGAAATGGAAAAATACCTGCTTGACAAGATCAAATCCGTATCTACTTAAGACCTGTTCCCGGGACGCCATTCCCGAACATACTCTCTCTATCGAAAAAGTCCCGCCGGGTGCGCGATAGCCGCGCATCCGGCGGGCGCGCATCTCATCCCGTACGGAGGTATCTTTTCATGGGCAAGAAAACCACCCACAAGTTCAAGGCTGAGGTCAGCCAACTGCTCGATATCCTTGTACACTCGCTGTACACCAACAAGGAGATATTTCTCCGCGAGCTGATATCCAACGCGTCCGACGCCCTGGAAAAGGCCCGGTTCAAGACCCAGGCCTCGGGCGAGACCGACGACCTGGCCCCGGAGATCCGCATCACCTGCGACGCCGAGGCCAAGACCCTGACCGTGACCGACACCGGCGTGGGCATGACCCGCGACGAGCTGATGCGCAACATCGGCACCATCGCGCATTCGGGCACGGCCGAGGTGGCCCGGCTCGCCGAAGAGGGCAAGGAGTCGCTGGATTCGCTCATCGGCCGGTTCGGCGTGGGCTTCTATTCCGTGTACATGGTCGCCGACGAGGTCACCGTGACCACCCGGTCCATGGACGCCGACGCCAAGCCCATCGCCTGGACCTCGGACGGCCGCACCGACTACAAGCTCCAGGAGCTGGACGAGGACCGTCCCCACGGCACCGAGATCACGGTCAGCCTGAAGGAGGACCTGGCCTCGCAGTTCACCAACGAGGCGCACCTCAAGCATGTGGTCAAGACCCACTCCAACTTCATCAACTTCCCCATCTTCGTGGGCGACGAGCGGGTCAACACCATCCAGGCCCTGTGGCGGGAGCCCAAGTTCCAGATCAAGGCCGAGCAGTACGCCGAGTTCTACAAGTTCCTGACCTTTGACTCGGAGGACCCCTTCGACACCCTGCACACCTCGGTGGACGCGCCGGTGCAGTTCAACGCGCTGATGTTCATCCCCAAGCACGGCAACGACCCGTTCGGCCTGGGCCGCGAGAACCGGGGGCTGGACCTGTACGTGCGCCGCGTGCTCATCGAGAAACAGAACAAGGACCTGCTCCCCGAGTACCTGGGCTTCGTCAAAGGCGTGGTCGACACCGAGGACCTGCCCCTGAACATCTCGCGCGAGACCCTGCAGGACAACCTGCTCATGCGCAAGATCAGCTCTACCCTGGTCAAGCAGGTGCTCGACCACCTGACCAAGCTGGCCAAGGACGACGCGGACCGCTACAGCGAGTTCTGGCGCGCCCACGGCGAGCTGTTCAAGGCGGGTTACATGGACTTCCTGAACAAGGACAAGTTCGCCGGGCTGGTCCGCTTCAACTCCTCGGCGCTCGACGACGACAAGGCGCTGACCTCGTTCGCCGACTACATCTCCCGCGCCAAGGAAGACCAGAAGGAAATCTACTACGCCTACGGCCCGAGCCGCGAGGCGCTCGCCCTGTCCCCGCACCTGGAGGTCTTCCGCCGCAAGCACGTCGAGGTCCTGTACCTGTACGAGCCCATCGACGAATTCGTCATGGACGCCCTGCGCGAATACGAGGGCTGTGCCCTGGTCTCGGCTGAGCACGCGGACATGGCCAAGCTCGACAAGTTCGAGTCCATGGAGAAGGAGGACAAGCCCGAGCCGCTGAACGAAGAGCAGAAGGGCGAGTTGGACAAGCTGCTTGCGCGCATGAAAGACGCGCTCGGCGACGCCGTGACCGAGGTCAAGGCGTCCACCCGGCTGTCCGAGTCCCCGGTCTGCCTGGCCAACCCGGACGGCAACGTGACCTCGTCCATGGACAAGATCATGCGCGTCATGAGCAAGGACACCTCCATCCCCAAGAAGATTCTGGAGATCAATCCGGACCATGCGCTCATCCGCAACATGCTGGCCATCCTGGAAAAGGACGAGAATGATCCGTTCATCGACCAGGCCGCCAACCAGCTTTACGAGTCCGCCCTGCTGCTCGAAGGGTATCTGACCGACCCCCACGCCTTGGTGGGCAGGGTCCAGGACCTGCTGACCAAGTCGAGCGGCTGGTACGTGGAAACGCGTCCGTAAGACTCGACACTCAAGATTATCGGGGAGACCCCGGACAGGTGATCACCTGTCCGGGGTCTCTGTTTTAGGGCACTCCGGTCTGTTGTATCGAATTTGTTGCAGCAAGAGGCCAGTTCTAATGTATATAATGGTTATTTTGTTGTATGGATGATGTATGCATAAGTGTTTATGTAATACACGTCTGAAATAAAAGGACTGCCTATGTTGAGGAATTTTGGGATCAAGACGCGGATTTTCGCGTTGCTGGCGTTGCTGGTCCTGTCGACCGCCCTGGCCAGCGGAGGGTTCTGGTGGGGCATGGTCAACCTGTCCGCCACAGGGACCTCCGAGGCGGAAAAGGCCATGATGGACGGGTTCAAGCGGACGCTGACGTATTCGGTTCAGACCATGGTCACCAAGGCGGGCGACGCCCTGGCCAAGTCCGGGGCCACCGGCCAGGACCGGTGGGCCGTGCTGCAGAGCGAGATCGAGAAGGTCCGTTTCGGAGAGGACGGCTACTACTTCGGATACAGGCTGGACGGAACCCTGGTGGCCCACGGCGTGAACAAGTCCCTGATCGGGCAGATGCGCCTGAACAACACGGACGTGAAGGGCACGTCCTACATCAAGGAAATGATGGAGAAGGCCCGGAACGGCGGCGGCTTCGTGACCTACTGGTTCCCCAAGCCGGGCGAGAAGGAACCGTCCCCCAAGCTCTCCTATGTGCAATTGGTGCCGGGCACGGACGACCTGATGCTGGCCACCGGCATCTACATCGACGAGATCAACAGCAAGAAGGCCGCCATAGCCGAGGCGCTGAACGGATTCACCCGCAACCTGGTCATGTGGATCGGGATGGCGGTCCTTCTGGGGTTGGCCCTGATCGTCGTCCCGGTGTGCATGCTCATCGCCCGGTCGATCATCGGCCCCCTGCACGCCAGCGTGGAGTTCGCCCAGAAGATCGCGCGCGGCGAGCTCGGTCAGGTGGCCGGCGACACGGGCAGGGACGAACTGGCCCAGTTGTCCGGGGCCATGGACGAGATGCTCACCCAGCTCAAGAACGTGGTGGTCAGCGTCCAGGCGAGCAGCAACAGCGTGGCCTCGGGCGGCGTGGAGCTGACCTCCTCGTCCGACAGCCTGTCGCAGGGCTCGGTCCAGCAGGCCGCGGCCGTGGAGGAGGTCGCATCCTCCATGGAGGAGATGACTTCGAATATCCAGCAGAACGCCGATAACTCCAGGACCACGGAGAAGATAGCGCTCAAGGCCGCAGAGGACGCCGAGCACGGCGGCGCGGCGGTGGCCAGCACCGTGGATTCCATGAAGAAGATCGCGGAGAAGATATCCATTGTCGAGGAGATTGCCCGCCAGACCAACCTGTTGGCGCTCAATGCGGCCATCGAGGCGGCCCGGGCGGGAGAGCACGGCAAGGGATTCGCCGTGGTCGCCGCCGAGGTGCGCAAGCTGGCCGAACGCAGCGGCGAGGCGGCCGGGGAAATATCCGAGCTGTCGGCGTCCAGCGTCCATGTGGCCGAGCAGGCCGGGAAGATGCTGGCCGACATGGTCCCGGATATCCGCCGCACGGCCGAACTGATCCAGGAGATCGCCGCCGCCTCGGCCGAGCAGAACCAGGGGGCGAGCCAGATCAACGGCGCGCTTCAGGAGCTGGACGGCGTGGTGCAGCAGAACGCCTCGGCCGCCGAGGAGGTGGCCGCCACCTCCGAGACCCTGGCGGGCGAGGCCGAGCAGTTGCAGCAGGTGGTCGGCTTCTTCCGGGTGGAGCAGTCCGGTTCGGCGGGCCGGACGAGTACCCGTTTGGTCCAGGAGAAGGCGGCCGCGCTCCCCTCGGGAGAGGGCGGGGAATTCGACCGCTTCTGAGTGCGGTCAAAGGATACGTGAACCGGAATCCGGGCGGCCCGGCCGTCCGGATTCTTCGTTCGTCTCGCCGACGTGCCCTCCCGGAGCAGATTATAACGGCGGGAAAATCGCCACCGTGCTATGGAGTGGGCAAGTGTGAATGTCCTGTTTGTGGTCGGCAGAAGGAAGGGCTGGGCATTGCACCTCCTCACGCGAAGCGGCCGGTCCCGGAATCGTTCCGGCCCGGCCGTTTCCTCGTTTTCAAGGCGTGTTCAGTATCCCAATCCCAGCAGCTTTCGGCACAGGTCGGTGGCGTAGTGGTCGGTCATGCCGGAGATGTAGTCCACGATGGCCATGACCAGCCGGTAGTCGTACAGCTCGTCCCCGGGGATGTCGTCGATGAGCTCCTTGCCCAGCAGCGCCTGGACCTTGGGGTTGATCGCGACCACGGGCGGCTGTTTCGTGTTGTCCACGTCGACCATGGTCCGGTCCAGGAGCAGGCCGAGGGCGTTTTGCGCGCCCATTTCCAGCACGGCCTTGCGCCGGGAGAGGAACAGCCGATCCTCGATTCCCTTGTACGCGTCGTGGATGGTCCGGCAGATGCCGTCCGACATGTCCATCAGGCTGGCCGAGTGGTCTAGGGAGCCGTCCATGACCGCGTCGTAGCGGGCCTTGAACACTTCGACCGCGTCGTCTGTGGCGCGGCCGATGAGATTCGCCCGGATGATGCTGTTGCGCTGTCGGAAGTGCCGCTTGCGATAGCGCTGCGCCCTCTCGGGCGTGGCGTCCAGGTCAAGCGGCCCGGCAAACTGCTTGTACATGAAGCCCTCGGGCAGGATGCCCAGTTCGGTGGCGTCCTCCATGTCTATGATCCGGTAGCAGATGTCGTCGGCCGCCTCCATGAGGAAGGCCAGGGGATGGCGGGCGAACCGCTCGCCCTTGTCGATCAGGCCCAGGGCCCGGGCCACGGTCCGGACGGTGTCGGCCTCGGTCCGGAAGATGCTGAACTTGTCCTTGCCCGCGTCGAAGGTGGACGGCCAGGGATATTTGAGCAGGGCGCCGACCACGGCGTAGGTGGGGTTCATGCCCTCCTTGTAGAATCCGGTGCTGAGCATGGTCCGCACCGCCATGGCGTTGCCGTCGAACTTGGTGAAGTCGGTCAGCAGTCCGGGGGCGAGGAACTCGTCGATGTTGGAGCGGGTCTTGAACCAGTCCTTGATGGCCGCCTCGCCGCTGTGGCCGAAGGGCGGATTGCCGATGTCGTGGGCCAGGCAGGCGGCCTGGACGATCTCGCCCAGGTGGATGGGGGTGATGCCGTCGGGCAGTTCGCCCTTTTCGGCCAGGAAGCCGCCGACCAGTTCGCCGAGGCTCTTGCCCACGGTGGCCACCTCCAGGCTGTGGGTCAGCCGGGAGTGGATGTGGTCGTTCTCGTTCAGGGGATGGACCTGGGTCTTGCGCGACAGGCGGCGGAAGGCGTCGCTGAAGATGATCCTGTCCACGTCCCGCTGGAAGGGGCTGCGCGGGCCTTTCTGTTCGCTGTTCCAGTCCGTGCGCGTGGCGTCGAGCAGCTTGTTCCAATCCATACGGGGTGCGGAGCCCATGGTCGTTCCTCCGGGGGCGTTGATGCGGTTCTCGTCGAGCCCCACAACTCACCAGATTATCCCGCACCGGTCAACTCCCCGGAGTCACGGCAAAAATAAACAGCCCGCGCCGCAGGCGCATAATGGGATGCAAGGGTTATGACCCTTGCCCGCCGGAGGCGAAGTCACCCGATAAACGCCGCGAAGCGGCAATCATATGCTGATTTTCTCGAACAAGTGGATAATCAACGGCGCACGGGGCCGGGGCGGGATTATTCCCGCCCCGGCCCCGTGCGCCGTTGAGTTGGTTCCTAGAGCGTCGGGTCCATGGCCGAGGTCAGCAGCCTGGCGATGTCCATGACGTCGGGCTCGTAGCTA
The DNA here is from genome assembly GCF_051175575.1 of Pseudodesulfovibrio sp. lm2024. NCBI lineage: Bacteria > Pseudomonadati > Thermodesulfobacteriota > Desulfovibrionia > Desulfovibrionales > Desulfovibrionaceae > Pseudodesulfovibrio > Pseudodesulfovibrio sp. lm2024. The sequence goes on along the minus strand of NZ_CP195092.1, from coordinate 3,795,627 downwards.
CCGGCGTTCACCTCGGCCTTGAGCCTGGCGATCTTGTCGGCGCGCTCCTGGGCGGAATCCCGGTGCCGCCCGGTGTCCACTTCGTCGAAGGCGTCGAGCACGCGCTCGGTTTCCATATGGGCCGCGGTCCGCCCGCGGCTGTCGTCATAACCCTTCATTAACCCCTCCCTGGGTTATTGAAGTCAGCGGGAAGGGCGGCATATGCCCTTCCCCAAGGTCTCCCCTCATCCGCTGCGCAGCCCCGGCCGCATCCGTGCGACCGCGTCCTCCCGCTTGCCTGCGGATTGGTTGCCCGCCTCCTGGAGTTGACCGGGAGTTCCGGGTTGCTTCTCTTATCGGACGCGAGGCGCGAATGCTTAGGGTGGGAGAGCGGATTTCCCGAATTAATATTAGTTCGCAATTCCAATTGGATAGCATGGGCAGAAAAACCGCCGAACGCTCGGCAAAGCCAGGGTTCACAAGGGTTTGCGGACGGTTGAAGGACAGCGGCCCGCCGCTCCGCTCCATCGGATCGTCACCGTTTCGCCATGACGTTTCGGCGTGCGGTCGGGCATCTTGTCTCTAGACTTTCTCGTGAAAACTGGTCATTGTTTGCATAACTGGTTGAACCTAAGCGGAGGCATACAATGAAATTGATTCGCTGATTCCCGGCCACGGGTGCCAAGTCGTGAGAAACCCTGGAATCAACATCAACCTCGGACGGGGGATTATGGCCCAGAAGCATTTTGTCCTCGACACCAACGTCCTTATTGAAAACCCCAAATGCATCATCGCCCTACGCAATGGGGTGGAAAACCAGATCTACATTCCCTACACCGTCCTGGGCGAGCTGGACGGACTGAAGAAAGACCCGCGCATCGGCCACATCGTCTCCCAGGCGGTGCGGGCCATCCTCGAAGACGAAGCCGTCAACATCTTCCCCCCGGACTTTGCCGAGACCCTCACGGACCCCGTGATGGACGACCGCATCCTCAAGGAGATCCTCCATGTGGGGCCGGAAGAGGCGACGCTGATCACCAACGACCGCATTCTCCAGATCAAGGCCAAGTGCTACGGCATTCCCAGCGAGGAATACCGCGACTCCGATCCGTTTAGGTCCGAGTCCCAGCGCTACACCGGATTTGTGGAGGAGGGCGAGGAACCGGTGCGCAACTGTTTCCGCTGGGAGAACGGCACCCCGGTCTTCCACGGCCCGGAGGGGCCCAAGGAGATCAGCTACACCCACGAGATATGGGGGGTGAAACCGCGCAGCGTGTACCAGAACCTGGCCCTGGAGCTGATGCTCTGCGACGGCATCGACCTGGTCTCCATCCAGTCCGAGGCGGGCTACGGCAAGACCTTCCTGTCCCTGGCCGCGGCCCTGTACCTGATGCTGGAGCGCAAGGACAACCCGTACCGCAAGATCTACCTGGTCAAGCCGGTGGTCGAGATCGGGGCCAAGATGGGCTACCTGCCCGGCGACATCGAGGAGAAGATGCTGCCGTACATCAAGTACATCCAGGACCTGCTCATCAAGCTGCACGACATCCGGCCCGCCAACCGCATTTTCATGGACCCGACCAGCGACTCGTTCAAGTTCAACCCCAAGAAGTTCGAGGTCCAGCCCGTGGCCTTTCTGCGCGGCATGAACATCGAGAACGCGGTGGTCATCGTGGACGAGATGCAGAACCTGTCGCGCGGCGAGACCCGCGCCCTGCTGACCCGCATGGGCGAAGGCGTCAAGTGCATCTGCCTGGGCGACACCCGGCAGGTGGACAACCCGTACCTCAACGAGTCGAACAACGGACTGAACTGGACAGTCCGCAAGCTCAAGGGGTACAAGAACTATGCGCACATGGTTCTCAAGGGCGACCGCTCGCGCGGCCCCATCACGGACATCGTCCTGAAATCAAAACTGTAATCGGCCACAGGCAGGGGGTTCCCCTGCCCGGCCTTGACGGGAGCATACATGCCCAGGCGGCACCCCGCTCTCCCGCTGGCGGCGGGATTGATCCTCTTCTGCTTCGCGCTGCTCGCGCCCCTGCACGGCACTGCCCGGGCCGGGGACATAGAGATGCTCGCGCCCATGCGGACCGCTGCCTTCCCGTCGCTGGAATCCGCCATCCGCATCAAGGGGCCGCTCTATTTCTGCGGCGAGTTCGTGCCCCTGCACCTGCCCGAGGTGCGCGAGCGGCTGGAAAAGGAACTCCTGCTCATGCTCTGGGACCGCGCCCAGGTCATCCTTTGGCTCAAGCGCACGGGCCGGTACTTCCCGCACATCCAGACCGTGCTGCGCGGGCGGAACATGCCCGACGACCTCAAGTACATCGCTGTCATCGAGTCCGCGCTCAAGCCCAGGGCCGGGTCCAGCCGGGGGGCGCGCGGCATCTGGCAGTTCATTTCCTCCACGGCCTGCAACTACGACCTGACCGTGGACCGCTTCGTGGACGAGCGGCGTAATTTCTATTTCGCCACGGGCGCGGCCGCGTCCTACCTCAGGGACCTGCACGACCGGTTCGACTCCTGGACCCTGGCCTGTGCGGCCTACAACATGGGCGAACAGGGGCTGGAAAGGCAGATCGGGAAGCAGGAGGTCAAGGACTACTACAAACTGCATCTGCCCGACGAGACCCAACGCTACGTGCTGCGGGCCATCGCGGCCAAGCTGATCCTCAACGACCCGGCGCGCTACGGCTTCGACCTGCACCCCGAGGACTATTACAAGCCGCGCAAGTTCGACCGGGTCAAACTGCGGGCCAAGTACCCCACGCCCCTGACCCTGGTGGCCAAGGCCGCGGGCACCTACTACAAGGACATCCGCGACCTCAACCCGCAGCTGCTGGGCGAGGTCATCCCGCCGGGCCAGCACGTCCTGTTCCTGCCCGAGGGCGCGGCCGAGGAGTTCGCCGAACGCTACCACCCGCTCATGGCCCAGTACCGCGAGACCCTCAAGCCCGAGACCTACGTGGTCAAGAGCGGGGATTCCCTGATCGAGATCGCCCGCAGGCACGACATGAGCCTGTACCAGCTGTGCAAGCTGAACAAACTGAGCAAGCGGTCGACCATCCATCCGGGCCAGAAGCTGCTGGTCCAGTAATTCCGTTTTTTGGGTGAAGAGGGCGGGTTTACCGCGCTTTTCGTCTGTCGGGACCGACCGTGACGCCGTACGTCAGTGCGACGCGGCCGTTCGCGCGCGGACGGCTCTGAGCGCCATGATCAGGGCGAGGGTGGCGGCCACGGCGGAGAGCAGGGCGAGGGAGAACGCCGCGAATACGCCCAACCGGACCATGAACCCGCTGACCACCACATAGAACAGGATGATCCCGAGGGCGCTGATGGCGTTGCCGCGCACGGCCGCGACCATTTCCGGCCTGCCGTTCAGCTTGTGCAGAAAGACCGTCAACGGCCAGGCGACCACCGGGATGGGGGAGAGCAGGCCGCTCCAGTGCGGGCCGATCAGATGCGCCAGGGCGGTGACCGCGAGCAGCAAGGCGGTGGACGCACCCATGCGAAGGGGGATGCTCCACGAAGGGGTTTTGGGGGACGCTGCCGGTTTATCGCCGGTCACACCGGTGCAACGGATGAGCGCGCCGATCAACAGCAGGTCCGCCGGTATGGCCCAGCCCGAAAAGGGAGCCTGGAACGTCAGCAGGGAACAGGCGGCGAAAAAGGCCAGCGAGCTCAGGCAGCCCATGAGCACCGAGGCGACTCTGGTGACGTGGAGATAGAAGAGATAGGTCAGCAATACGGCCGTCAGCCCGGACAGCGCGGACGACGCCGCCCGCTCGGCAAAGGAAGCCCCCTGCTCGACGGCCAGGAAAAACATGATCGGGGCGGACGTCAGGGGGAGGCCGGAGATGATCCCGCCGACGAATCCTCCCCATCTTCTGGCCGCCAGCGAGACGGCGAGCATCATCACCGGGGTTACGGTGAGCTTGATCAGCAAAAGCTCAAAGGGTGTCATTGTTCCATGTGATGATAAAAGTATTCGGCATGTTGGATGACCGGCTCAAAGGCCGTCCGTATTTCTACCCGCCGCGCGACACGAAGGCAAGGGGCGTCGCGCAGGCCGCCTCGCGGGGTACGGGCCCGCTTCCCCGGCCGTGCCGACTCTGCTAAGGAGAGGGTATGCACGGCCGCGACATCCGCATCGACAACGCCAAGGGGCTGCTCATCATCCTGGTGGTCATGGGCCACCTGGTTTGGCCCGTGCCGAGCGGCGACCGGGCGGCGGACGCGCTCTATTTCTTCGTCTACTTCTTCCACATGCCCATGTTCGCCCTGGTCTCGGGATACCTCTCCCGGGCCGAGACGGGCATGCCCGCGCTGGAGAAGAACGCGCGCCTGCTCCTGGCCCCGTACGTGGTCTTCTTCGCCCTGCACGCGCTCGTCCTGCGGCTCATGGGCGAAGCGCCGTACCCCTTTCTCCAGGGGCTCTACGGGCTGTGGTACCTGCTCAGCCTGTTTGTCTGGCGAATGGTCCTGCCGTACGTCCGGCGTGTGCCCCTGGCCCTGTCCGCAAGCATCGTGCTGGCCCTGGCCGCCGGGTTCGTCCCGTTCCTCGGCCTGGACCTGAGCCTGTCGCGGACCGTGGTTCTGCTGCCGTTCTTCCTGGCCGGGCACCGGTTGCGGGAAACGGGCAGGCCGCCCACCGAGACGGTCGGTCGCGCGGCGGGCGCGGCCCTGGTCGCGGCCGGGCTGCTCCTGGCCTGGTGGCTTTCCGGATACAATTTTCAGCCCATGCTCTACGGCAACGCGCCGTACGCGGCACTGGGGCCCGGCGTGGGCGTGGGGCTGTCCGCCCGGGCGGTCCAGCTGGCCGTGGCCTTCGGCCTGGGGCTGGGCGCGCTCGCCCTGGTCCCCTCCGGCGAAAACCCGCTGACCCGCGTCGGCCGCCATTCCCTGCACGTCTACCTGCTCCATTCCGCGCTCCTCGTCCCCTACCGGTTGTGGCCCGCCGCCTACGGGTTGGTCGGCTCCACGGTCTGGCTGCTGGTCCCCACGGCCGTGGCCCTGGCCCTGATCCTGGCCAGCCCCCCGGTGGTCAGGTGGACCTTCCGCCTGGTCGCGCCCCTGCCCCCGGCTCGCTGACGAAGGCGCGGATCGGGAAGGCAGAGGCCGATTCCAGGGGGCGAGACCCGTGGCCGAGACGCCCGGCCTCGCGCCGGAACTGCGCAGCCCGCATACAGGCCCGCGATATCCGACAAAGGAAAAGGCCCCGGTCGAACGACCGGGGCCTTTGTTTTTTTGCGCCTCGTGAGAGGGTGCTACGCCGGATGCTACATCTGGGCGAGCGCCTCTTCCGGGGTGATGGTCGCGATGTCCAGGGCTTCGCCGACTGCCGGGCAGGTCAGCGTGCCGTTCCAGGTGTTCAGACCCAGCGCCAGTCCGGCGTCCTCCTTGAGGGCGTCGAGGCCCTTGGCGGCCAGGCGCAGGGCGTAGGGAGCGGTCTGGTTGACCAGGGCGAAGGTGGAGGTGCGGGGCACCGCGCCGGGCATGTTGGCCACGCCGTAGTGGACCACGCCGTCGACCTCGTAGGTGGGGTTGTCGTGGGTGGTGGCGTGAGTGGTCTCGATGCAGCCGCCCTGGTCCACGGCCACGTCCACGATGACGGAACCCTTCTTCATCAGGGGCAGCATGTCGCGGGTGATCAGGTTCGGGGCCTTGGCGCCGGGCAGCAGGACCGCGCCGATGACCAGGTCGGCCCGCTGGACCATCTGGCGGATGTTGGGCTCGGTGGACATCATGGTGGTGATGCGGCCCTGGAAGACCTCGTCCAGGTACTGCAGACGCTGGTGGGAAAGGTCGAGGATGGTCACGCGCGCGCCCATGCCCATGGCGATGCGGGCCGCGTTGGTGCCGACCACGCCGCCGCCCAGAACGAGCACTTCGGCAGGGTACACGCCGGGCACGCCGCCCAGCAGGATGCCCTGGCCGCCCTGGGTCTTCTCCAGGTAGTGCGCGCCCACCTGGGTGGCCATGCGGCCGGCGACCTCGGACATGGGGGTCAGCAGGGGCAGGGTGCCGTCGGCGGACTTGACGGTCTCGTAGGCCACGCCGGTGGTTCCGGCGTCGAGCAGGGCCTTGGTCAGCTCGGGAGCGGCGGCCAGATGCAGGTAGGTGAACAGGAGCAGGTCCTTGCGCAGGTACTGAAATTCGGAAGCCAGCGGCTCCTTGACCTTGATGACCATCTCCGCGCCCCAGGCTTCGGCGGCGGACACCATCTTGGCGCCGGAGGCGGCGTATTCCTCGTCGGTCAGGCCGCTGCCCAGACCCGCGCCGGCCTCGACCAGCACTTCGTTGCCCTGGCGGACCAGGGATTCCACCGCGCCCGGGGTCATGGCGACACGATTTTCCAGCGTTTTGATTTCCTTGGGGATACCGATAATCATCTGATGCTCCTTTGCAAAGCTCTCCGCCCTCTCCGGCGGCATTGAAGTTATTTGGTGAAGGTTTCGATCACGGCGTCGGGCAACATCAGCCACTTGCGCCGGGATTTCATGACAACGAACGATTCGGATGCGTTGATGCCGCCCACCTGGGACAGATCGCGATCCAGGAAATGGTAGAGGTCGTCCATGCCTTCCTGGCAGACGATCTCCACGATGATGTCGTAGCGCCCGGTGACCACGGCCGCCCAATTGACCCGGGGCAGTCCCCCGATCTGGTCCAGTTTCTCGCCGAGCTGCTCGTGGCTCATCAGGCTGATGCCCACCAGGGCCACGGTCAGCCCTTTGACGCGCGTGGGATTGACCAATCCGGCCACCTTGAGCGCGCCCGCCTGCATCAGGTTCTTGAGCCGCGAGCGGACCGTCGGGGCGGTCACGCCCGTGGCCTCGCCGATCTTGCCGGGCGAGAGCTGGCCGTCGCGGGTCAGCTCGGCCACCAGCCGCTTGTCTTGCGAGTCCAATGCGTTTTTCATTTTTGTCGGTCCGTATTTTCGTTTTGGAAAGTGTTGTGGGGTACTTTTTACCTAAAAGTAAAAAATATTGTCAATGGTTTTTTGTGGACACGGGATTTGAGTCAAGGAAATCGGTGCCGGGCGCGGCCGGTGGTCGGGGAGCCTCCGGCGAGGCGGGATCAGGCGGTCAGGGAGCCGATGAACAGGGCGGCGCCGAACAGGCCGATGGCGGCCGCGCCGCAGATGGACAGCCCGGCGTGGATATAGCCGAACAGGCGGCGGTTGCGGCCGGACAGGGTCAGGGCGGTCTTGCGGGCGCAGACCGCGAACCAGGCGAACAGGGTGGTGGTCAGCCCCATTCCCAGGGCCATGACCAGCAGGGCCGCCACTCCGGTCCAGAAGATGTTCAGGCCGATGGCGAAGGCCAGGATGACCGCCGCGCCCGGGCAGGGGATGAGGCCGGTGACGAAGGACACGGCCAGGATGGATTTGACGTCGCCGCCCTCGGGATCGGCGTGAGCGCAGGCGTGGTCCGCGAGCGGGCCGCCCCGGCGCAGGTCGAGCACGGCCTTGCCCAGCAGGAACAGCCCCATCAGGGCGAGCAGCGCGTATCCGGCGGGCTGGATGGCCCGGCTGGCGGCCGCGAATCCGCCCATGCCCGAGGAGAAGATCAGGTAGGCCGCGCCCACGGCCAGGGCGGCGGAGCCCATGTGCACGAAAGTGATGGCGTTGCCCATGAGCGCGCCGCGCAGCAGCGAGCCGGGGCGGCTCAGAAACCAGGAGCAGACCACGGCCTTGCCGTGCCCCGGCCCCACGGCGTGGACCACCCCGTAGACGAAGGACAGGGCCAGGAACATCCACAGGGGCGCGCCCCATGGCTGGTCCTTGAGCCGGGTGCCGAACCCGTTCAGCCGCTTGGTCAGCTCCTTCTGGGTGGAACGCACCAGGTCCATGACCCGGCCGAGCACGCCCGTCCCCTGGTCCGCGCCGACCCGGTCCGTTTCCACGGACGGTACGGCTCCGGGCGCGGCGGACACGGTCATGTGCACGGCCGACGGCACGATGTAGCGCCAGTAGGTGTGGTCCTTGGCGGCCCGCACCGAGTGGCTGACCGAGACCCCGCCCTTGACGTCGAAGCGGATGCCGTTCTCGGCGTAGATTATGTCCGTGTAGTATTCCTTGTCGAACACGGCCATGCGGAAGTCGGCCAGCCGGTCCACGGGCAGGTCGAGCGGCACGTCGAAGTCGTAGACGAAGCGGTTGTGGTTCAACCCTGCGTGGAAGTTCGCCACGGTCACGGGCACCTGCTTGCCGTTGGTCTCGATCAGGGTGAAGTAATGGTAGTTGGCCAGGTAGGCGAAGGCCCCGTCGCGCACGGCCGCCTGTCCCTCGGGCGTGGCCAGGGCGGCCGCGTCCAGCCCGAGCTCGCTCAGGATCGCCCGGGTGAATATCTCGTCGAAGAGCCAGGTCTGGTGCACGCTCGACAATCCCTTATCGTCCACATGGAAGGTCAGGGAGACGTCCACGTAGACGTGCGGGTGCGCCCCGGCCCGTTGCGGGACCGTCAGGCACAGGGCCGCGAGGAGCAGGGCTGCCGGGAGCCATGTGGTCAGGGGCGTGCGCATGGTCGGTTCCGGCACAGATAAGGGAGAGCCTGGAAGAAGGCAAGCCCCGCGCAGCCGATGCGGCGGCGCGTTGCATTTTCAAGGGAGGCGTTATAGATTGCGCCATGCCCCATAGTTCGGTTCATCCCCTCCCGCCACGTCTTTCGCGACCGGCCCTGCCGCGCATCCTTCCACTCGTCCTTTGGCTCGCCGTTTCGCTTGTTCTTCCGTCTCTTCCGACGTGTCTCCCGGCCCTGGCTTTCGCCATGGACCGGGAGTTGCGCATCGTGACCGCGGAGCTGGGCGCGTGCGGCCACATGGAAGCGGGGCGGCCCGCCGGGTTCTGCTACGAACTGGGCAACGCCCTGGCCCGCGAGGCCGGATTCGCTTCGAAAAACCGTCTCGTGCCCCTGGCCCGAGGCGTGGAGGAGGTGGCCACGGGCAAGGCGGACATGATCATCATTCCGCCCGAGGGCGGCATTGTCGACATGGCCGAGGACATCGGTCCGGTCAAGGCGGTGACCATGGTGGCCTGGGCGCGGGTGGAGACGCCCCTGCGCAACGTCCGGGACCTGGGCGGCAAGACCGTGGCTGTGGTCCGGGGATCGCGCCACGAGCTGGACCGGGCCCGGGAGCTGGGTTTCATCCCCTTTCCATGCACGAACCATGAGCTGGGCTTCAAGATGCTCATGGCCGGGCGGGTGGACGCCGTGCTCGGCCCGTTGCAGGGGTTGACCGAGGCCGCGAAACGGCTCGGCCTGCACCGGCGGTTCCTGGGCCAGCCCCTGGTTTTGGAGCGCGATTTCATGCGCGTCTACGTATCCACGGGCGTGCCGGAGCCTGTGCGGGACCTCCTGCGCAAGGCGTTGCACCGGCTCATCGAGGACGGGACCGTGGCCCGACTCCGGGGCCGCTATCCGATATAACTGTGATGACACGGTGCGGGGAGTCGTGTACAGCCTCTCTGGAGGATGCATGATTCGGGAGTTGTCCCCCATTTCCCTTTTTCCGGAAAACAGATGCGAGCAGACAAACCCAAGAGAAAAAGGCCTCTCCTGACCAGCAGGTCCATCTCGCGGGACCTGACCTTCAGCCTGGTGGTGATCGTCATGATCATCGCCACGGCGCTCGGCGGTTTCATCTACTGGCAGCAGTCCCAGGAGATGTGGGACACGGCCGAGAAAAAGGGCGAGGACACCATCTCCTCCGTGGCCGAGATCCTGGCCGTGCCCATCTGGAACCTGGACTACGACAACGCCCGGCTGATCGGCTCGGTCTACACCCACGACGACATGGTCCAGGGCATCCGCATCTACGGCTCGCGCAACGAAGTGGTCTTCGCCCATGAAAAGTTCTCGGGCACGCCCGCCGACTTCAGCAAGGTCCGGCCGATCATCTTCGAGGGCCGCACCATCGGCCGGGCCGAGATCGACTTCACCCTGGCCCGCGAGAAAAAGCGCCTCGACGAGCAGATGTTCGTGTCGATCATCATCATCGTCGTGTCCATCTCCGTCATCCTGGCCATCACCGGCCTGCTCTTGCGCGTCTTCTTGAACAAGCCGCTGAGGGTCCTCCAGTCCGGCATCGCCCGCGTGGCCAAGGGCGACTTTTCCTACGACTTCGGCGAGGTCTACCACGCCGAGCTCCTGGAGATCGCCAAACGGTTCCGGCGCATGTCCATCGAGATCGAGGGCCGGGAGAACAAGCTCCAGACCATGAACAAGACCCTCCAGGAAGCGGAGGAGAAATACCGGTCCATCTTCGAGAACGCCATCGAGGGCATCTTCCAGGCCACCCCGGACGGCGTGCTGCGCCGGGCCAACCCGGCCATGGCCCGCATCTTCGGCTACGACTCCCTGGACGAGTTCTTGTCCAACGTCCGCTCCCTGAGCTCCCGGATCATGGTCAATCCGGACCACATGCAGGGGTTCTTCGACCGGGTGCGCGACCAGGGCGAGGTCAAGCGGTTCGAAGCCGAATACTACCGCCGCGACGGCAAGACCATCTGGGGCTCGCTCAATGCCCGGGCCATCCTCGACGACGAGGGCGACTTCGTGTTCGTGGACGGCATCCTCGAGGACATCACCGACCGCAAGAAGGCCGAGCAGGACCTGGCCGACCTGAACCGCCATCTGGAGCAGCTGGTGCGCGAGCGCACCGAGGACTTGGTCAACAAGGCACGCGAGCTGGAAGAGGCCAACCAGCGTCTGCGCGAGCTGGACGAGATGAAGTCCGCCTTCCTGTCCTCGGTCTCCCATGAACTGCGCACGCCCCTGACCTCCATTCTCGGCTTCGCCAAGCTGCTGAACAAGGAGTTCACGCGCAACTTCCTGCCCCTGGTCAACCCGGACAGCTCCCTCGCCCGCAAGGGCAATCGCATCCGCGAGAACCTGGCCATCATCAGCCACGAGGGCGAGCGTCTGACCCGGCTGATCAACGATGTACTCGACCTGAACAAGATCGAGTCCGGCTCCATGGGCTGGCGCGACGAGGACCTGGACATGAACGAGGTCATCGAGGTGGCCGCCAGTTCGGTCTCCGGCATGTTCGCCCAGACCTCGCTGGAGCTGCGCACCGAGGTCGAGCCCGGCCTGCCGCGCATTCTGGCCGACCGCGACCGCATGCAGCAGGTGCTCATCAACCTGCTCAACAACGCCTCCAAGTTCACGGAAAAGGGCTCGGTCACCCTGCGCGCCTTCCCGCGCTTCAACCAGTTGCGCGTGGAAGTGGTGGACACCGGCACCGGCATCCACCCCGAGGACCAGTCCCAGATCTTCGAGAAGTTCCACCAGACCCACACCGACGACACCATGGTCAACAAGCCCAAGGGCACCGGCCTGGGCCTGACCATCTGCCGCGAGATCATCGAGCACTACGGCGGCCGCATCTGGGTCGAGTCCGAGGTAGGCGTAGGCTCCACCTTCATCTTTACTTTGCCTTCCATGGAGTAGGGCGGCTTGCGATAGCGGGCCATCTGCACATTTTTCGAGGGCCCGCCTGATCCTCACGTACAGGGAGTACGCTGCGGTCAGGCGGACCCTCGAAAAATGCACAGCTGACCCACTCTCCCAAGCCTATCCATAGCGCGGCAAAAGAGCCGCTGTCGGATAGCTGCGCTCTCCGAATCGCTCCAAAGAATTAGAAAAAATCGCGCGTTCGCACGGCCCTGCCCAAGGCACACAAAAAGCTTTGAAGGGGAGTCCAGAGGGGAAACTTTCTCGAAAGTCTCCCCTCTGGCCGCCGGAGACATTCTTCGCGAGGGCCTTCGGGTGCGGGATTACCTGCCCGCCACGGCCGGGGCCAACTACCGCGACTACCAATACACCCAAGACAACCGACTGATGCGCGCGGGGGGCGGACAATACTCGCATGACGAGCGCGGTTTCCGGTCCATCTGGTCGGACAAGGGCGTGTATACTTTGTACGAGTACAGCCCGGACTATCGGCTGCTCAAGGCCGAAGAGGAGGACCGCGACAAGGCCTTCACCTTTGCCCACGACGAGGACGGGCAACGCGTGGCCAAGTACCGGAACGGCCAGCTTGTCGAGGCCTACCAGTGGCTCGACTTCGTGCGCCTGGCCGCGTTTTATGACGGGCGGCACCAACACGAATTCACCTACCGCGACGGCGAGCGCACGCCCTTCGCCATGAGCCGCGACGACGGGACCGTGGCCGGGCTGTTCTACGACCAGATCGGCTCCCTGCGCGTGGTTGCCGATATGGACGACAACGTGATAAAGGAAGTGCTGTACGACCCGTTCGGCGGCATCATCGAGGACACCAACCCGGGCCTGCGCCTGCCCCTCGGCTTCGCGGGCGGCCTGCACGACCGGGACCTGGGTTTTGTCCGCTTCGGCTGGCGCGACTACGACGTCAGGACCGGTCGATGGACCGCGCCTGATCCGATTGGGGAGAAGGGTGGGGACCCGGACTGGTACGGGTATTGTCTGGATGACCCGGTGAACGGGGTGGATCCGCTGGGGGTGTTCCGGTTTGGTAAAAGAGGATTAGGTTCTTTGCCTTTGCTCGGTTTATTTTCTGACAACCCTCTTGATGACAAGATGAATACTGAAATCGCTCATGAGCATGGATTCTATGAGGATGGCTCAGGCGATAACATCGGTTTTTCAAGGATGGACCGGGAAAAGATAATCAAGTGGGGAAGAAACCATACCAAATGGAAAGAAAGCATTACGACGATGAGCTAATGCGTGAAACAGTTGATTCGGTTAATCCGGGAGAATACAGACTGTTGGGTAACAACTGTCAGGACTATGCCGACAAGCTGCGGACAAAATATAAGAGAACTGCCAATAATTGGTCTTTGACTAAGGGAAAAGAGTCATTTGGCAAATAGATATAAAGGAGCGCGGTAATGAAAATATTGAATAAGAATTTAGGTAAATTCATTACCGTGCTTCTTATGCTTATAATCATGGGAATAGGTGGGTGGTTAGTCCTGCCTTTGCGAATGCAGAATGCGGTTTTATCAAATCTCTGCAACGATTTTTATGCTCCAGTATTTGATGAAGATCTTCCGATATGGGAAAATATACATCGAAGAATAGAGTTTTCTCCAGAATATTATGGAGAATATGGATTGTTCGTCGTGGTGGAAGGTTCCATGTCCGATTTGGCTTACCCTGTGAGATCAATGCCGGGAAAACTGTCGGTTAGCGTAACGCAGGATGGTAAGCTCACTGATATTGAGCATAGCGAACCATGGACCGGTGCGGTCGGACACAAAGATGGTAAGACAGCATACGAGCTCTTTGCCTTTCATGTCGGAAAGAATGTTCGCATTGTGACAATGGATCTTCAGGTCACTCAACCCTATACCTATTTCAAGACACGACAGCCTGTCCGGGTTGTCATAAAAAGCGCCTATCAGATGTAAGTAACCGCCGGAGAAGTCGGCACATGGCTTATTGAGGCTTTGCGGGCGGCCTGCACGACCGGGACCTGGGCTTCGTCCGCTTCGGCTGGCGGGATTACGACGTCCGAACCGGCAGATGGACCGCCCCGGACCCCATCGGGGACAAGGGCGGGGACCCGGATTGGTATGGGTATTGTTTGGATGACCCGGTGAACGGGGTGGATCCGGTAGGGTTAATGGGAAGCCAGCCAGAATCCCCTGAGAGCGAAGGCGCTATTCCTGCAAATAAGGTACAATGGCAAGCCAATCCTGGAGCATGTGAGAAATGTAATGAGCTTGATGGGCAATATTTTTCACAAGGAAATGAACCAGAAAAACCACATCCGAATTGTAATTGTAAAATAGTTGAATGCTATTATGTAAATGAATACAGCAGATGGGAAGAAATATCGCGATCAGTTCCTTCATATAATATGCAAAGCCCAATTTTTACACAATTTATAAATTCAACATTGGTTTTATGGACGAGATCATATTACATTATTGAGGAGAGAAAGGTAAATATTTGTATGGGATGCGGAACAAGGCGAGAGGCTTTAGAAACAAACACCGAGCATAGAAAGCGAAAGATACAAAGCACAGAATATTCGACGGCTTATTGTGCATCAACAACAAAAATAGATGAATGGTCAGTATGGTGGTGTGCTAATCCGTGGGTCCCCGGGGATATTCGGAGGGGATCGTTTAGGCCTGGCCCCTAACTAACTATGGAAAAACAAAATATACTAATCACCGTAATCCTGATCGGCTTGCTGTGTTCCGGTCGTGCCACAGCCGGGTGCCGTCCCGAGCGATACGTGGGGCCGGAACCCGGCTGCGTATATGAGTACGAACACTATGCCGGAGGACCCACGAAAGTCTTCGGGGTGGACCGGACGGCTGAGGGCGGGCTGAAGGTGCTCGTCGAGACCACGTTGCCGCCCGGGGCTCTGCCGCAGAGTGGGGAGACCGGGGTGCCCGAACGGAAAAGCCGATTCGTGCGGACGTACACGATACAGGGCAGCCGGGTCGTCCTGCGGTCTGCGCCTGAAGACTTTGTTCTCCTGGATTTGAGCGGGGACGAGTGGACCTTCCAAGCCAGGGTGTATGCTGCGGTTGCCGACGGGCAAGGAATAACGCAGGACTCCGAAGAACCATACAACATCGTCGGACGAATCGCGCAGCGCAAGGTTGTTGCCTTGCAAGGAAAGGAGCGCGAGGCCATTCAGGTCGGTTACTTCTATGTGGATCGGAACAATCGGCGACGGCCCCTGGCCGTAATCTGGTTCGTGGAGGGGCTCGGGCGGATTTACGGGGAGTTGTCCGACCCGATACGATGCAGGAGGGCCACGCCGGGCGAGATGAAGGCGGCGCGGCGGATATTCGATGCCGACAAGTAAGACGGGATGAGGCGGCTTTTTCGGTTGCAGGCCCGCCTCAACCATTACACGCAAGGCCCCCGTCCCGAGTACTCGGGACGGGGGCCTTTCATTTATTTATGTCCGGGTACGGCTACTCGTCGTATTCGTACTCGATATCGATGTGGATGGACTTGTTGTAGCGCTTTTCCAGGTCGGCCAGGATGCCGCGCTTGTTGTTCAGCAGGTAGATGGCCAGCTCCTCCTCGCAGTCGAACTCGACCTCCTCGCCGCCGGGCTTGCGCAGGTCGCGGTGGATTTCCTTGAGGGCCTGCAGGGCCTGCCATTCCATGTTGCGGCGGATGCCGGTGCCCTTGCAGCAGGGGCAGGGCTCGGTGGAGATGGCGATGGCCGAGGAGCCGAGCCGCTGGCGGACCAGCTCCATCAGGCCGAAGGACGAGATGCGTGAGACGTCGGTCCGGGCGCGGTCGTTTTTCATCTCCGCGCGCATGACCTTCTCCACCTCGCGGCAGTCCTTGGGGTTCTTCATCTCGATGAAGTCGATGACCACCTGGCCGCCGATGTCGCGCAGCCTGAGCTGGCGGGCGATCTCGCGGGCGGCCTCCACGTTGGTCTTGAGCGCCATCTTCTGGAAATTCTTTTCCCCGCCAATCTTGCCGGAGTTGATGTCCACCGCGGTCAGGGCCTCGGTGGCGTCGAAGACCAGCCGCCCGCCCGAGGGCATGGACGCCTCGCGGGAGTAAATCTCCTCCACCTGCTTGACCACGTTAAACCGTTCCAGCAGGGATAGGTCGCTGTCCTCGTGCAGGCGGACCAGATTGTTCTTGCGCGGGAAAGCCAGCTTCACGAACTGGTGGACCTGGTCATAGGTCTCCTTGTCGTCCACCCAAATCTCGGTGATGTCCAGGGTCAAGTAGTCGCGCACGGCGCGGGCGGCCAGGCCGAGCTCCTTGTAGACGATGGCCGGGGCCTTGACCTTCTGGGCGTTGGCGCGGATGTCGGTCCACAGCCGGTTCAAATACTTGTAGTCGCGCTCCAGCGCGGCCTTGGATTGCCCGATGGCCGCGGTGCGGGCGATGAGGCCCACGCCCTCGGTGGTCTCGAACCCTTCCAGGGCGGCCTTGAGGCGGCCTCGTTCCTTTTCGTCTTCGATCTTGCGCGAGACCCCGATCTGACTGCGGCCCACGGTGTAGACGAAGCTGCGGCCGGGCAGGGAGAGGTAGGAGGTCAGAAACGCCCCCTTCTTGCCGGTGGGCTCCTTGACCACCTGGACCAGGACCTCCTGGCCGGGCTTGAGCACCTTCTGCATCAGCGGGAAGCGCTGGCCCTTCTTGGTGGGCACGTCGTTGACGTAGTACTCGGGGTGGACTTCGTCGATTTGCAGAAAGCCGTTGCGCTCGGCCCCGTAGTTGATGAACGCGGCCTGCAGCCCGTTGTCGATGTTGTGGATGTAGCCCTTGTAGATGTTGCCCTTGGTCTTGGCCTGGTGGACCATCTCAACGTAGTACTCGTTGACCTTGCCCTCTTCGGCGATGACGACCTCGACCTGTTCTCCCGGCAGTACGGAGATGAACATCTTCTGCCGTTTCTTCTTGGTCATAAAAACCTCGTGACGAGAAATGTGTGTGTCTGATCCCGGCGCGCCCTTCAGTCCTCTATGACATGGCCCGTGCCGTGGTAGAAGGTCTCCCCCCGGTCATCCCGGCGGGTGACGTCGCCCATCTTTTCCAGGGCTTCCACGGCCTGGCGGACCTTGTCGAGGTCCGCTCCCAGGGCCAGGGCCAGCTGTTGCGCGGTCTGGGGCCTGCGGTGCAGGGAAGCGGTCACGGCAGCGGTCATCCGCTCCAGACTCATCTCCTTGCCGCCTTGGGCCCGCCGCTCGCCGGTGCGGGTCTCCCCGCCTCCGAGCGCCAGGCGCCACCGGCTTAGAACCGCCCCGTCCACGGGGCGGACCCCCTTGACCGTTCCGGGACGGGTCAGGGTGACCACGTCCACTCGGTCGGGAGCAAGCCGTTGGCAAAAATCCTTCAGCCTGCCGAGGTTCTCGTCGGAATCATTAATTCCTTCGGCAAGCAAAATTTCCAAAAATATCTTTCCTTTGAATTCATTACTGAACGCAAGGAGCCCCTCGGCCACGGCCTCGGGCTTCACGGCCTCGTCGGGCCGGTTCACCTTGGTGAATTCCGATTCCACCAGGGCGTCGAGACTGGGCAGGACCACGTCGGCGGCGCACAGTTCGCGGCGCACGTCCGGGTCGGTCATCAGGCTGGCGTTGGTCAGCACGGCCACGGGCGTCGCGGGAAAAAGCCGTTTGGCCCCGAGGATGACGTTTTCCATCTCCGAGTTCAGGCACGGCTCGCCGAGCCCGCCCAGGGTGATCATGTCAGGCGGCTCCAGCCCCTCCTCCTTCCACAGGGAGAGCTCCCCGAGTATGTCGGCCGCCGGGACGTACACCCTGCGCTCGCAGGTCCGGTCCCTGGTGGCTCCCACCTCGCAGTACACGCAATCCATGGAGCAGATGCGGTCCCCGAGCAGGTCGAGTCCCAGCGAGCGGCCGAGCCGCCCGCTCATGACCGGGCCGAAGACGTATTTGTATGCCATGTCGCGTCGCGTTCCTTGGAAGGAGTCCTTAACTCTTGCCAGCTTATTAAGTACCTGCGCGGTTCTGTCAAGTTCGGCGGCAGGCTTCCGGGATGCCGGAATTAATAATTGGTCGGACACCGGCCCTGGTATAATGTACTGCCGAGTCCCGTCTTTACGGAGGAACCGTTCGTGCTGGAAGTCATTCTCGAAGTCCTCAGATTTATTGTCCTCGCCCTGGCCTTGGGGCTCTTCATCCGCGCCGACAGGTCCGTGTCCTACGGCCGCAAGGGCTTCCTGCTCATCAAGATCGGCTTCTTGCTCATCCTCTTCGGGTTATTCCTTGAGATCACCGACCATCTCGGCATCCCGGGCTGGGGCGTGGTCGCCGACGTCCATGTGAATTTCTACCTGGCCAAGGTCGTGGGCCAGCTGGCCGGTTCGACCCTGCTCCTGGTCGGGCTGTGGTACTGGCTGCCGTCCATCAGGACCATGGACGAGGTTCAGGAGGCCCTGGACCGGGCCCGGAGCGACATGGAGGAGCACTTCGTGGCCCGGACCCGGGAGCTGGAGGCCGAGGTGGACCGGCGCTGCAAGGCCGAGGCCGAGGGGCGCATCTCCGACGAGCGCCGCCGCATCCTGTTCGAAAACAGCCCTGTCGGCATCACCCACGGTTTCGTGGGCGGGCGGTTCGTGGAGCGCAACATGGCCTACGCCCGCATGCTCGGTTACGACTCGCCCGAGGAGATGGCCCAGGCCCAGGCCCTGGAGGGCAGCACCTTTTCCCACATCGTGGATCCGGCCGACGTGGAACGCATCGTCAGCCGGGCCAAGACCGAGGACTACGTCAAGGAACTGATCGTGCGCATGCGGCGCAAGGACGGGGAGATCCGTTGGATACGCCTGGAGATGTCCATGGCCCGCGACCGCCAGGGGCGGAACTACTATTTCTACGCCTTTGCCCTGGACGTGACCGAGCGCAAGGAGCGGTCCGAGGCGCTGGAACGCTACAGGCGCCGCATCAAGGGCATCTTCGACTCTCTGCCTGTGGGCATCTTCGTGGTGGATATCGAGAAGCACACCCTGTCCGGGGCCAACCCCGAGGCCCAGAGGCTGACCGGCTACACCCGCGACGAGCTGATGGGCCTGCCCTGCAGCGAAATCCTGTGCGGCAACGCCTCCTCCTGTCCCTGGGGCGCGGTGGAGGAGGGCGCGCCCTGCACGGACGAGAGCTATCTGACCCGCAAGGACGGCTCCCGGCTGCCGGTGCTCAAGAACATGGTCTCCACCTCGGTGGACGGCCGTTCGAGCCTGGTGGTCAGCGTGCAGGACATCTCCGAGCAGAAGCGGCTCGAGGAACTGCGCGAGGACGTCAACCGCATCGTCACCCATGACCTCAAGGGGCCGATCATCGGCGTGATCAACGGGTGCAGGCTCCTGCTCATGGAAGAGGAGAACCTGGACGCCGAACTGAGCGAGATGCTGCACCTCATCGAGCACCAGGCCGAAAGGGCCCTGCAGATGATCGGGCTGTCCCTGGTCCTCTACAAGATCGAGGCCGGGACCTACGCCTACGAGCCCGAATCCGTCGCCGTCATGGGCGTGGTCCGCGAGACCCTGGCCAACCTGGGCGGGCAGATCGAGGACAAGAGACTGGTCGTGTCGGTCCTGCTCGACGGGAGCCCGGACCCGGGGCAGGGCGGTCCGACCATCCCGGCCAACAAGCTCCTGCTGGAGACCATGATCGCCAACCTGCTGCTCAACGCGGTGGAGGCAGCGCCCGAGGGAGGCGAGGTCTCGGTCCGGCTGGACGCGGGGGACCCCGTGGTCCTGACCCTGTCCAACGCGGGGGCCGTGCCCGAGGCGCTGCGCGAGAATTTCTTCGACAAATACTCCACCGGCGGCAAGCCGGGCGGGACCGGCCTGGGCACCTATTCGGCCCGGCTGGCGGCCGGGGCCATGAGCGGTTCCATCGAGCTGTCGGTCTCCGACGAAGAGGACCGGACCACGCTGCGGGTGGCCCTGCCCGGGAAGTGAACCCGTTTTCCTTGACTTCCGGCCTTGCGAACCGTACTCAGGGCCATCTTTCCCAGGAGGCCTGTTAACCATGATCGAACCCGGACAACTTATTCTGCTCATCAGCCACAAGGGCAAACGCTACCTGCGCAAGCTCGAGGCCGGAGGCGAGGTCCACACCCATGACGGCAAGCTGCTCATGGACGACATCGCCGAAGCCGGTTTCGGCCAGTACGTCCAGACCCACCTGGGCAAGGCGTACCTGGTGCTCAAACCGACCCTGCACGACCTGATCAAGGGGGTGAAGCGCCAGACGCAGATCATGTACCCCAAGGAGATCGGCTACCTGATGATGAAGCTGGGCATCGGCCCCGGCTCCACGGTCATCGAGTCCGGCACGGGCTCGGGCGGCCTGACCACGGCCCTGGCCTGGTTCGTGGGCGACACCGGCAAGGTCATCACCTACGAGCGGCGCGCCGACTTCTTCAAGCTGGCGGGCAAGAACCTGGAGCGCGTGGGGTTGTCCCACCGCGTGGAGCAGGTCAACCAGAACATCGAGGACGGCTTCCTGCACTCCGGCGCGGACGCCCTGTTCCTGGACGTGCGCACCCCGTGGGAATATCTCCACTCCATCCCGAGCGCGGTCATCCCCGGCGCCATGTGCGGCTTCCTGCTGCCCACGGTCAACCAGGTGTCCGACCTGCTGCGCGGCCTGGAGGAAGGCCCCTTCGCCGACCTCGAGGTCCTGGAGATCCTGGTCCGCCGCTGGAAGCCCGTGGCCGACCGGCTGCGCCCGGACGACCGCATGGTCGCCCACACCGGTTTCCTGGTCTTCGCCCGGTACATGGAGCCGCCCGCGGCCAAGCCCCGGTCCGAGGCCGTGGCCGACCCGGACGAGGCCCCCGACGCGTTCCCGATGGATGCCGAGGACCTGCCCGACGCCCCGGCGCCGGAAGACGTCCCGGACGATAACGAGTTCTGATCCCCATACCGTTTCAGGCCCGCTCCAAGGAGCGGGCCTTTTTTGTCCCTTTGTCCCGCCGTGCGTGCGGCGGACCTGGCCTCGAGATCAACTTTTCTGTAAGTCTGGTGACATACGCCTCTCCGGCCCGGCGTACAGCGTGTTTGCGCGGTCGGGCATTCATTGTGACAAATAGCGAAAGTGGGCTGTCCGGCTCGACAACGGCGGCGTGAAGACGTATGGTTTCCGCCCGTATCCGGTGCGCCGTCCGCCCTGGACGGCCCATGCGGGAATGGCCGTCGAACCACACCACCCACCGAGGACAGAACGCTTGAAGAACCGCCGCCCGACCCCCGAGGAACGCCTCCGGATACGCGTCCGGGAACACGCCGCCCGCCTGCGCGACGGCGACGATCCCGTGGCGTTCTGGGCGTCGTTTTGCGAGGGGATCCTGGCGGAGTCCGCCGGACCGTTTCCGGACGCCGACCCCGGAGCGGACCGGGACGCGGCGGCCGGCCTCAGGACGTCGCGGCTGAACACCCTGTTCCTGAGCCTGCGCACCCCTGTGCTGCTGCTCGACCCGGACCTCATGGTGGAGGTCATGAACCCGGCGGCCTGCGAGCTGACCGGCGCGGCCGACATGGAGGCGTGGTGCCGGGGCGACCATGCCCCCGTGCCCCTGAGAGAACTCGCCCCCTGGTTGGAGGGCGCCCTGGAGTCCGAGGGGCTGGGCGAGGAAACGGTCGAGGCCTGCCGCCTGGACGTGCCCGTGGTCCAGCGCCACGGCGAGCGCCATTTCAACGTCGCGGTCTCCCTGGCCGCCGATTGTTCCGACCGGGGCACCGGCTACGCCGTGGTCCTGGACGACATCACCGACCGGGTGGAGGGCGAGCGCGAGCTGGCCGGGGAACGCAACCGGGTGGCCCACTATCTCGACGTGGTCGGGTCCATGGTCTTCACCCTGGACGCGGCCGGCAGGATCGACATGATCAACCGGACCGCCTGCCGCGTGCTGGGCTACGCCGAGGAGGAGCTTCTGGGCCGGGACTGGGTGGAGGCCCTGGTCCCCCCGGTGCAGCGGGACGAGATCCGCGACTGCATGTACCTGGTCCTGTCCGGCCAGGTGGAGGAAGAGGACGAGCGCACCTTTCAGGTGACCACGCGCGAGGGGTTCAAGCGCATGGTCCAGTGGCAGAGCCAGGTGTTGACCACCGAGGGCGGCCTGCCCGTGGGCATGCTCCTGTCGGGCACGGACATCACCGAGCAGCGGGTCATCGAGGAGGCTCTGGCCGAAAAGGAGCTGTGGCTGCGCAGCACCTTCGTGGCACTGGGCGAGGCCGTGCTCATCCTCACCCCGGAGATGACCATTCTGGACGCCAACCCGGCGGCCGAGGCCATGTTCGAGCGGTCCCAGGCCGATCTGCAGGGCGAGCCGGTCAGCGGCCTGCATGTCAACGCCCAGCATTATGACGATTTTCTGGAACGGTCGCGAGCCGCCTTCGAGGCCGGGGAGCGCGCCCTGTTCGAGCTGCCCCTCAAGCGGCGCAAGGGCGAGATATTCCCGGCCGACCAGTCGGTCTCGCTGATCAAGGGCGACGACGGGTCCACCCTGGGCGTGGTCAACGTCATCCGCGACATCTCGGACCGCAAGTACGCCGAAGCGGAGCTCAAGCGCAGCGAGGAGAAGTTCCGGCGCATCTTCGAGACCATCGAGGAGGGGTACATGGTCACGGACCTGGAAGGGACCGTGCTCATGGTCAACCCGGCTACATGCAGGCTGCTCCTGTACGAGGAGTCCGAGCTGGTGGGCCGGAACATCGATACCCTGTACCGGCAGACCAGCGAGCGCGCCGGTTTCCGCGAGGTCCTGCAGGCCAAGGGGGCCGTCCGGGGGCTGCAGATGACCGCCCGGCGCAAGGACGGGACGGCCATCGTCATCGAGGCCAACGCCCACCAGGTCCTGAACAACCAGAACGAGCCCGTGGCCATGGAAGGGACCTTCCGCGACATCACCCGGCGCATAGAGGCCGAGAAGGTCCTGCGCGAGAGCGAGAAGCAGTACCGGGCCTTTTTCGAGAACAACCACGCCATCATGCTCCTGACCGATCCCAAGTCCGAGCGGATCATCGACGCCAACCCGGCGGCCGAACATTTCTACGGCTACCCGGTGGAAGTCATGCGGACCATGAACATGAGCCAGATCAACGCCCTGGGCCGGGACGAGATGTTCACCGAGATGCGCCGTTCCATGGACGAGGGGCGGACCTACTTCATCGTCCGTCACCGGCTGGCCGGCGGCGAGATGCGCGACGTGGAGGTCTACTCCGGGCCGATCATGGTCCAGGGGGCCCAGCGCCTCTATTCGGTCATCCACGACGTGACCAAACGCATCGAGCTGGAGCAGGAGATGAAGCTGCTGGCCACCACCGACGCCCTGACCGGAGCCAGCAACCGCCACCAGTTCTTTACCCTGGGCGGGGTGGAGGTGCAGCGGGCCAAGCGCTACGGCCTGTCCCTGGCCGCGATCATGCTCGACATCGATTATTTCAAGTCCATCAACGACACCTACGGCCACGCGGCCGGGGACCAGGTCCTCAAGGCGCTGTCCGGCGCGGTGTCGTCGCTGCTGCGCGCGCCGGACATCTTCGGCCGTCTGGGCGGGGAGGAGTTCGCCATCCTCCTGCCCCAGACCGGGATCGACGAGGGGGCCGAGGTGGCCGAGCGGCTGCGCACCACCCTGGCCGGGCTTGAGGTGGAGGTGGGGGGCGAGACCGTGTCCTTCACGGTGTCCATGGGCGTGACCCGGGTGAGCGCCGGGGACAAGACCGTGGAAGAGGTCCTGAACCGGGCCGACGAGGCCCTGTACAAGGCCAAGCGCATGGGCCGCAACAGGGTCGTGCGCGGCTGACCGGGAAGGTGTCCGGCAGCGATTTTCAAGGGGGCGGTCAAGCCCTGATAACCCTTTTCATTGACCGGTTTTTCCTTGAAAAAACCTTGACGTTTTCCCATGGGTTTGGAATATGGTTCTGAGTTTTACGTGACGATTTTCACTATCTATCTAAGGCCTGTCCGTGAAATGCCCGCCCGCGCCGTGAAGGCCGGGTTCGCAAGTGGGCCATTTCACGGATTGATGCGGGTTGTTAATGACTTTTGAATCCACGTTGGCCGAACGCAAGGCCGAGCTGTCGCAGAAGTGGGCGGAACTGGTCCTCGGGACCTATCCCAAGGAAACCCAGAAAGTCTGGACCCGGCAGAAGGATCGATTCCAGAACCCGGTAGGGGCGGCCATCATAGAGGCCACCGGGGAACTGATCGATCACCTGATCGAGTGGCGGGACGCCGAGGGCATGGCCAGGAGCCTCGACAAGCTCATCCGTATCCGGGCGGTGCAGGATTTCACCCCCTCCCAGGCCATCAGTTTTGTATTTTTGCTGAAAAAACTTCTTCGCGACGAGTTTTTCCGGCCCATGAAGAAGGACGGGACCCTGGAGGAGCTGCTCCGGTTCGAGGCCAAGGTGGACAACCTGGCCATGATGTCCTTCGACATCTACAGCAAGAGTCGCGAAGAGGTCTTCCGGTTCCGCGTGGAGGAAGTGAAGCGCGCCCAGAGCAGCCTGCTCAGGAAAGCCGGAATGGTTGCGGACGTTACGGCCGATAAATCGGCCGATTAGGGACGCGCCGGGTGTGGCGCACGGTGCAAGCCGGGCGAAGTATGAAGAGGGGTGGGGGTTCCTTCCGCGAGGATGTGGATCCGTCTTCAACGCATAGCTTCAAACATCTTTGCACCGGCCCCTCCGGAGGAGTCCCGAAAAGTGGCAGGCCGACCAGGTAAACCCGGCGGTCCAACCTTCAAGCGAGGTGACGGTAGATGAATGCTCTTTACTCACTTCTGTTCGTCTTTCTCCTGGTGTTGATCCCGTTGTTCGGGGTTGATGCGGCACACATGAGGACTTTCTTCGGTGTCTGCATCCCGACAACGGCGTTCATCATCTTCATTATCGGCTTTGTATACAAAGTCGTCACCTGGGGCCGGAGCGCCGTGCCGTTCCGCATCCCCACAACCGGCGGCCAGTTCCAGTCCTTCGATCCCGAGCTGTTCAAGCAGAACAAGCTGGACTGTCCCCAGACCGGCGCCCAGACCTTCTTCCGCATGGTTCTCGAGGTCTTCGCGTTCCGCTCCCTGTTCAGGAACACCCAGGTGTCCCTGCACCAAGGCAAGGACCATCCGGTCGTCGCCTACAAATCGAGCAAGTGGCTGTGGCTCTTCGCCATCACCTTCCACTACTCCTTTTTCATCATCGCCCTGCGGCACCTTCGCCTGTTCCTCGAACCGATCCCCTTCCTCCCGGTGGGCGCGCTCGAGTTCGTTGACGGCATCCTGCAGATCGGCGCTCCGGTCATGTACCTGAGCGACCTCGGCCTGGTGGCCGGCGTGCTTCTGCTGCTCGGCCGCAGGCTGGTTCTCCCCAGGATCAACTACATCAGCTACGTCTCCGACTACTTCCCGCTGCTGCTGATCCTGTCCGTCGCCCTGTCGGGCATCTACATGCGCTACTACGCCAAGGTCGACATCATCGCGATCAAGGAGCTGACCATGGGTCTGGTGACGTTCCACTACGTCGTCCCCGAGACCATCTCCGTCTCCTTCTTCGTCCACGTCTTCCTGGTCAGCACGCTCATGGTCTACTTCCCGTTCAGCAAGCTCATGCACATGCCGGGCGTCTTCCTGTCCCCGACCCGCAACCTGCCGAACGACTCGCGCGCAAAGCACCACGTGAACCCCTGGAACGACCCCAACATCAAGGCCCACGCCTATGCCGACTACGAGAAGGAATTCGGCGTGCCCATGGCCGAGGCGGGTCTGCCCCTGGACAACCCCGAGAACGGGGTGCCCAAAGACGAGGCCGAGGCCTAGGGTTCACCGCCAGGTGATACTTTCTTTATCGAGGAGATAAGAATATGTCCGACATTCCCAAAGCAGACGAGCTCTTCAAGAGCATAGATTACAACCCGCCGCTCACCGGATGGATGGAAACCCCGGTGGACTTCTCGCCCGGCAATTGGTGCTACCCCGCCAAGCCCGAGAAGATCGAGTACATGGACAAGAAGCTGCCCGGCCTGTGGGGCGAAGCCCGTCAGTGGGTTCCGTCCGACGTGGACTGGAAGCTGCCCGCCAACTGGAAGGAGACCGTGGTCAACGGCTTCCGCGAGCGGCTCAAGAAGTTCCGCTCCCTGCAACTGTTCATGGACATCTGCGTGCGCTGTGGCGCCTGCGCCGACAAGTGCCACTACTTCATCGGCTCCGGCGATCCCAAGAACATGCCCGTGCTCCGCGCCGAGCTGATGCGCTCGGTCTACCGCGGCGAGTTCACCGTGGCCGGCAAGATCCTGTCCAAGTTCACCGGCTCCCGGGTCATGGAAGAGGATGTCCTGAAAGAATGGTTCATCTACTTCTACCAGTGCACCCAGTGCCGCCGCTGCTCCCTGTTCTGTCCCTACGGCATCGACACCGCGGAAATGACCATGATGGCCCGCGAACTCATGCACCTGGTCGGCCTGAACACCAACTGGATCATGGAGCCGGTCTCCAACTGTAACATCACCGGCAACCACCTCGGCATCCAGCCCCACGCCTTCAAGGACATCGTGGACTTTATGGTCGACGACATCGAAGAGGTCACCGGCCGGAGGGTCAAGGCCCCGCTGAACGAGAAGGGCCACGAGATCCTGTTCATCACCCCGTCCGGCGACGTGTTCGCCGATCCGGGCATCTACACCTTCATGGGCTACCTGCTCCTGTTCGACTACCTCGACCTGGACTACACCATGTCCACCTACGCGTCTGAGGGCGGCAACTTCGGCTCGTTCACCAACAACGAGTCCATGAAGAAGCTCAACGCCAAGATGTACGCCGAGGCCGAGCGTCTGGGCTGCAAGTGGATCCTGGGCGGCGAGTGCGGCCACATGTGGCGCGTCATCCACCAGTACATGGACACCATGAACGGCGACACCCAGTGGTCCGGCATGACGACGCCGAAGTCGCCCATCACCGGCACCGTGTTCAACACCGCCGCGGCGACCAAGATGCTCCACATCACGGAGTTCACCGCCGACCTCATCAAGCACAACAAGCTGAAGCTGGACCCCAGCCGCAACGACCATCTGCGGGTCACCTTCCACGACTCCTGCAACCCGGCGCGCGGCATGGGCCTGCTCGAGGAACCGCGCTACGTGCTCAAGCACGTGTGCAACAACTTCTTCGAGATGCCTCCGGCGACCATCCGCGAGCAGACCTTCTGCTGTGCGGGCGGCTCCGGCCTGAACACCGACGAGATCATGGAAATCCGCCTGCGCGGCGGCCTGCCCCGAGGCAACGCCCTGCGCTACGTGCAGGAGCAGCACGGCGTCAACCTGATGGCCTGCATCTGCGCCATCGACCGCGCGACCCTGATCCCGCTGGCCGATTACTGGGCCCCGGGCGTGACCATCTCCGGCACCCATGAGCTGGTCGCCAACGCCCTGGTCCTCGAAGAGGGCGAAGTCCGGACCATGGACATGCGCCAGGAACCCCTCCCCGGTTTCGAGGACGAAGACGACGACTGGACGCCCCCGACCAAGGAGGATGCATAAATGAAAATGTACAACGGATTTGCGATCGTCGCCGGGCTGGTCATCTTCTTCGCGATGCTGACCGCTCCCTTTGCGCTCGGCACCATGACCAAGCAGTACAAGGAGCCCGAGCTCAAGCTGCCCCAGAACGAGAAGGAGTGCATCGAATCCACCGAGTTCATGCGCACCGAGCATATGAAGCTGCTGAACGAGTGGCGTGATTGGGCCCTGCGTGACGGCAAGCGGACCTACATCAACCACAAGGGCAAAGAGTTCACCATCTCCCTGCAGAACACCTGCATGAAGTGCCACACCAGCAAGGCCGACTTCTGCGACAAGTGTCACAACGACGCGGGTGTCTCTCCCTATTGCTGGGACTGCCACGTTCAGCCGGAGGGTTTGAAATAATGAAGAACAGCAGAAGAACCTTCATCAAGCTTGCCGGTATCGCCGCCGCCGGGCTGGCCGTGGCCCCCAAAAAGGTCCTGGCCTCCGAGGGCCATGCCCCGGTCAAGGTCAATGCCACGGCCGTCCATGCCAAGCATTGGGCCATGGTCATCGACACCACCAAGCTGCACACCGCCGAAGCCATCGACAAGCTGGCCGGGGTTTGCCACCACATCCACAACGTGCCCCACATCGAGGGCAAGAAGGAAGTGAAGTGGCTGTGGCACGATACCTACGCCCACACCTTCCCGGAGCAGGAGAACCCGCACCTGGCCGAAGAGGTCCACGAGCGCGTCTTCCCGCTGCTGTGCAACCACTGTGAGAACCCGCCGTGCGTGCGCGTCTGCCCGACCAAGGCGACCTTCCAGCGCCCGGACGGCATTGTGGCCATGGACTACCACCGCTGCATCGGCTGCCGCTACTGCATGGCCGGTTGTCCCTACGGCTCCCGTTCGTTCAACTGGGGCGAGCCCCGGCTGGGCCTGGATCTGGAGAAGCTGAACCCCGAGTTCCCCACCCGCATGCGCGGCGTCGTCGAGAAGTGCAACTTCTGCGTCGAGCGCCTGGCCGTGGGCAAGGAACCCGCCTGCGTGGAGGCCTCCGAGGGCGCCATGCACTTCGGCGACCTGAAGGACCCGGATTCCGAAGTCCGCAAGGTGCTTCGCGAGAAGTTCACCATTCGTCGTAAACCCTCGGCAGGCACTGAGCCCAGTGTTTACTACATCATTTAGGAGGAATCGGAATGCTTGAATTAGCTCTGAAAGGCTCCAAGAGATACTACGGCTGGATTGCGTTCCTCCTGGTTCTCATTGGTATCGGCTCCACGGCCCTGATCGACCAGTGGATGAACGGCCTGAAGATCACCGGCATGAGCCGCGACGTGTCCTGGGGATTCTACATCTCCCAGTTCACCTACCTCGTCGGTCTGGCCGCCTCGGGCGTCATGATCGTGCTGCCCAACTACTTCCACTCCTACAAGACCAACAAGCACATGGTCATCTTCGGTGAGTTCATGGCCATCGCGGCGTGCATTATGTGCCTGCTGTTCATCGTCGTGGACATCGGGCAGCCCACCCGCATGATGAACATGATCTTCCATCCCACTCCGAACTCCATCCTGTTCTGGGATATGATCGTGCTCAACGGCTACCTGTTCCTCAACCTGCTCGTCGGCTGGACCTGCCTGCAGGCGGACCGCCAGCACCTGCCTCACCCGCAGTGGCTCAAGCCGTTCATCTACACGTCCATCATCTGGGCCTTCTCCATCCACACCGTGACCGCGTTCCTGTACCAGGGTCTGCCCGGCCGCCACTACTGGCTGACCGCCATCCTGGCCGCCCGCTTCCTGGCCTCCGCGTTCTGCTCCGGTCCGGCGATCCTGCTGCTCGTCATGATGCTCACCGAGAAGTTCACCACCTTCAAGATGGCCAAGAACGCCGTGAAGACCCTGGTCAAGATCATCGCTTACGCCATGTGCGTGAACATGTTCTTCTTCGCCCTGGAGATCTTCACCTCGTTCTACTCGAACATGCCGGGCCACATGCACCCGATCCTGTACCTGTTCGAGCACGCCAGCACCGGTCTGGTGACCCTGATGTGGACCTTCATCGCGTTCGCGGCGATCTCCATCACCCTGCTGGTGACCCCGCGCTTCCGCAACAACCTCAAGCTGCTGCCCTGGACCCTGGCCATCCTGATCATCGCGACCTGGATCGACAAGGGCCTCGGCCTGCTCATCGGCGGGTTCAACCCGACCCCGTTCGAGACCATCACGCCGTACTGGCCGACCGTGAAGGAACTCATGGTCTCCCTGATGGTCTACTCCGTGGGCGCACTGGTGGTGACCGTGCTCTTCAAGATCGCCACCTCCGTCAAGGCCGAAGTCGGCCACTCCCAGAAGCTGCCCTGCGGCTGCTCCTCCGAGGACGTCTGCGACTGCGCACCTGAAGAAGAAGCCGCTGCCGAGGCCTAAAACCGGCAAACAGCCTGGCCACGTAACGTCACCTCGCTAGGCATCAAGGCTGAAACAGGGCCGCCCCGGAAACGGGGCGGCCTCTTTTTCGCCCGCCGGGTTCGTTTTGCCCGGCCCGTGTGCTATGCTGCCCCCCATGAAGACCTCTTCGAACCGCACCGTGCCCGCCGCCCCAGGGCGCGCCAGGCCCGGCGTCCCCTTCGCGCCCATCCTCTCCCTTTTGCTCCTGTTCTCCCTGGCGGCCGTGTCCGGTTGCGCGACGACCATAGATCTGCCCACCGTCACCCCGGACGCAGGGCACCTCGCCTATCCCGGCAAGTTCGTCTGGTTCGACCTCTACGCCCCGGACATCGGCGCCGTGGCCCGGTTCTACGACCGAGTCTTCGGCTGGTCCGTGGAGCGGACCGATCCGGGCTCGGCCACGGTCAAGACCATTCTGAACAAGGACAGGCGCATCGGCACGATCTTCCTGGTGGGCGGCGGGGAGCCGTGGCGCGGGCACGGTCCCGGCTGGGTGGCGTGCCTGTCCGTGGACGACGCGGACAGGGCCTTTGCGCGGGCGCAGTCCGCCGGTGCCAAGGCGGTCAATCCGCCCGAGGACCGGCCGTATCGCGGCCGCATGGCTGAGATTCGCGACCCGCAGGGCGCGCGCGTTTCACTGCTGGCCTCGTCCGTGGGCGATCCCAGGGACCGCGCCCCGGAGGACGGCGCTTTCCTGGGTGCCGAGCTGTGGTCCGCCGACGTCCCGTCGTCAGAGCGGTTCTACGCCGGGCTGGCCGGGTACGAAGCGGACCGTATCTCGCTGCGCGGCGTGCCCTACGTCATGCTCCTGGCCGGCAACCGCCCGCGCGGGGCCATCACCGCGCCGCCGGACGGGTTCCCGGGGGCGGTCTGGATTCCCATGGTGGCCGCGCGGGACGTGGCGGGCGTGGTCGAACGTGTGGAAGCGTGTGGCGGCACCGTGCTGCTCCGGCCCGCCCCCGGCGACGGCGATGGAGCCGTGGCCGTGTTCCGCGATCCGGCGGGCGGGCTTATGGGCGTGCGCGGATTCACTCCTGCGGAACGCTAGACACCGATATCCGCTCAAACGTTGTGCAGGAACATGCAAGGAGGGGCCTTGTTGCGCCGATGTCACGCGCGTGGCATAGTGCGTTTCCATTTTTCAGCGGCAATGTGGAGAAATCGCGGCGGCGGCAACGCCGTGTACTCTTTCGAACGACGAGGCAAGCATGAACATCGGACAGTATACCTTTGAGGAATTTAAGCAAAAGGCCAAGGAATTTCACGGCTATCCCGCGCCGGGCCTGCTCATAGGCGGGTACATGGTGGAGGCGGCGAAGGCGAGGTTACCCGAGGGCACCCTGTTCGAGGCCCTGGTCGAGTCCGGCAAGTGTCTGCCCGACGCGGTCCAGCTCCTGACCCTGTGCTCCACGGGCAACAACTGGATGAAGGTCAAGCTGCTGGGGCGCTACGCCGTGTCCCTGTACGACAAGTTCACCGGCCAGGGATTCCGCGTGGCCGTGGACCAGAAAAAGCTCGACAAGTGGCCCGAGATCCGCGCCTGGTTCATGAAGGAAAAGCCCAAGGCCGAACAGGACACGGACCGGCTCTTCCAGGAGATCGAGGAGGCCGGGGACACCATCTGTTCCATCCGGCCCGTGACCGTATCCAAGAAATTCCTCGGCCACGGCCACATGACCACCATCGACGTCTGTCCGGTCTGCGGCGAGGCGTACCCCGGCTCGGACGGCTCCATCTGCCGAGGCTGCCAGGGCGAGGACCCGTACGTGTCCATGGAGGGCGTCCTGTGCGCCGACGACGCCCCGGACCTCAAGGTAGTCCCCGTGGAACAGGCCGTGGGCAAGCAGGCGGTTCACGACATGACCGGCATCGAGCCCGGCGAGTCCAAGGGCCCCATCACCAAGGCGGGCGACACCTTCGACATCGGCGACGTCTGCCGTCTGCAACGCATCGGCAAGTTCAACGTTTTTGATGGCGAGGCCGTGCCCGGCGACGAGTGGGTCCACGAGAACGAGGCGGTCAAGGCGTTCGCCAAGCGCATGGCCGGGCCGGGCGTTACCTACGACCCGAACCCGGAAGAGGGCAAGATCAACTTCTTCGCCGAGTATCCGGGCTTGCTGTCCATCGACCTGGATGCGCTCTCCCGGTTCAACCTTTCCCCGGACGTCATGCTGGCCACACGCCACGACGGCTCGCTCATGCCCGAGGGCAAGGGCGTGGCCGGAACCCGGGCCATCCCCCTGTATATCTCCCGCGACCGGTTCAGCCGCGCCCTGACCGCGATCGGCGAGGGCCCGGTCCTGTCCGTGCTGCCGCTCAAGCCCGCCAAGGTGGGCATCCTGGTCACCGGCACCGAGGTCTTCCAGGGGCTCATCGAGGACAAGTTCATCCCGATCATCTCGTCCAAGGTCATCAAGCTCGGCTGCACCGTGCACATGACCGACATCGTGCCCGACGAGCGCGAGGCCATCACCAAGGCGGCCACGGCCATGCTCGACGGCGGCTGCGAGGTGGTCATCACCACGGCGGGCATGTCCGTGGACCCGGACGACGTCACCCGCGCCGCCTTGGTGGATGCCGGGCTGCACGGCGACCTCTACGGCGTGCCCATGCTCCCCGGTACCATGACCCTGGTGGGCAAGCTGAAAAACGCCGCCATCATCGGCGTCCCGGCCTGCGCCCTGTTCTACAAGACCACGGCGTTCGACGTGGTCCTGCCGCGCATCCTGGCCGGACAGGAACTGCGCCGCAAGGACCTGGCCCGTCTGGGCGAGGGCGGATTCTGCATGAATTGCAAGTCCTGCTCCTTCCCCAAATGCCCGTTCGGGAAATAGGCGCTCGGACGGTGGGCGGCTTGCGATAGCGGGCCATCTGCACATTTTTTCCAGTGGGCTTTCATCCTCACGTAGACGGCTACGCTGCGGTGAAAGCCCACTGGAAGAAAATGCACAGCTGACCCACTCTCCCAAGCCTTGTGCTAGCGCGGTGAGACGGCCTGGGAAGAGGGCGCTTGCTTGTGGCGACGTGCGGGAGTGAGAGCCGTTGTCGGGCGGCTTTGCCGCCCGAGTCGCTCCATGAGGGGCGCTTTTGAGTGCATGACTGGACACCCGCTGGCGCGGGTGTTTTTGTTGGGTGTGTGCGGAGTGTTGCACATCGGTTGTGCAATTGGGCAGAGGGGTGCACGGGATTTGGCGGGGGCTTATCGGGTAACCGGTTCTGAAGACTTGCGATCCTGTTTGGTGCGCGGATTGCATGAAAATGGGCTTTGTGCATTGTTTGCGGGACAGGCCCGCAGTATTTTCATACCTTGGAAGTCTGGAATTATTTTCGGGAGGAAATCATGAAAGGGATCAAATCCATAGTCCTTGCATCGTTGTTCGTGCTGGCCCTGTCCGGGGCGGCCCATGCCTTTTGGGGGTTCGGGGGGAGCGATTCGGTCACGGCGGGAAACGGGGTGGTGACCATCCCGGTGAGCGACGTGGCCGACGGCAACGCGCATTTCTACACCTATGACGCGGGCGGCAAGGACGTGAAGTTCTTTGTCATGAAGAGCCGCGACGGGATCATCCGGGCGGCTTTCGACGCCTGCGACGTCTGCTACGGCGAAAAGAAGGGGTACAGCCAGGACGGCGATTTCATGGTCTGCAACAATTGCGGCCAGCGGTTCCATTCCTCGCGCATCAACGAGGTCAAGGGCGGCTGCAACCCCTCGCCCCTGGCCCGCGCCTACGACGAACAAAACGTGACCATCAAGACCGCCGACCTGGTCGCCGGAGTGGGGTACTTCTAGTATGAACATTCTGACCATTCCCCTGCGGAACACCCGCAGGAAATGGGTCAAGACCCTGCTCCTGCTGCTGGTCTTCACCCTCGGGGTGACCTCCATCGTCTCGCTGAACTACGTGTCCAGCGTGGTCGGCGGCTCCCTGGAAAAGAAGCTCTCGGCCTACGGCGCGAACATCCTGATCATGCCCAGGAGCGAGAAGCTGACCGTCAGCTACGGCGGTTTCGCCATGGGCGACATGGCGCTGGGCGTGCACGACCTGGACGAGGCCGAGGTGGCCGACCGGGTGGCGCACATCGAGCTCAAGGAGCGCATCGCGGTGGTCGCGCCCAAGCTGGTGTCCATGGCCAAGGCTGGCGACACGGCCGTGGGCGTGGTCGGAGTGCGCTTCGACCGCGAAAAGATCCTCAAGGGCTACTGGGCCGTGGACGGCGCGTTCCCGACCACGGACGACGGCGTGCTCGCCGGGGCCAAAGCGGCCGCGTCGCTGGGCCTGCAACCCGGTTCCGAGCTGACCCTGAACGGTACGCCCGTGCGCGTGGCCGGAGTGCTCAAGCCCACCGGCTCGGACGACGACTCTGTCCTGTTCGCGGGCATGGATTTCGCCCAGGCCCACTTCGGCAACCCGGGGCGCGTCAGCTTCGTGGAAGTGGCCGCCCTGTGCGCGGGCTGCCCCATCGAGGAGATCGTGAGCGAGCTGCGCACCGCCCTGCCGGGCACGGACATCCAGGCCCTGCAGTCCATCGTCAAGCAGCGCATGTACTCCGTGGATTTCGTCAAGCGGCTCATCCTGACCGTGTCCCTGGTCATCCTGTTCATCGCCTGCTGCATGGTCGGCGTGACCATGCTCTCCTCGGTCAACGAACGGATCAAGGAGATCGGGCTGATGCGTTCGCTCGGCTTCAGCCGGGGCGGGGTCTTCGCCATCTTCTGCTTCGAGGCCGTGCTCATCGGCCTGGTGGCCGGGGCGGCGGGCTACGCGGGCGGCTATGCCCTGAGCCTCAAGGTCCTGGCCCTGCTCGACATGGCCGCCGACGCCGCCCTGTCCTTCAACCCCGGGCACATGGCCCTGACCGGCCTGTTCATCGTGGCCGTGTCGGTCCTGTCCGCTTTCCTTCCGGCCTGGAAGGCGGCCTCCGTGGAACCGTCCGAAGCCCTTATCGCACTCTAGGAGCGACCATGTTCGAAGCCAGAAACATCACCAAGACCTTCAGCGGCGAGGGCGGCGAGACAGCCGTGCTCAACGGCGCGGACCTGCTGGTCGAGCCGGGCCGGTTCGTGTCCATCGTGGGCCGCTCCGGGTCGGGCAAGACCACCTTCCTGAACATCCTGTCCACTCTGCTGGCCCCGGATTCCGGGCAGCTGCTGTACCAGGGCGAGGACATCACCCACGCCTCCCGCGCCCGCCTGAACGAGCTGCGGCGCAGGGACTTCGCGGTCATCTTTCAGTTCCACCACCTGCTCCCGTACCTGACGGCCCGCGAAAACGTGCTGCTGCCCTACATGCAGGGGCTCGGCCCGGTGACCGCCGAGGTGCGCAAGCGGGCCGACGCCTGCCTGGACCGGGTGGGGCTGTCCGGCAAGGGCGGCAAGCTGCCCGGCCACCTGTCCGGCGGCGAGCAGCAGCGCGTGGCCATCGCCCGCGCCCTGGTCAAGGAGTCCGCCATTCTGTTCGCGGACGAGCCCACCGGCAACCTGGACAAGGCGACCGGCGACGCGATCATGCGCCTGCTGGCGGACCTGAAGGAGGACGGCCTGTCCATCGTCATGGTCACCCACGACAACGAATACGCGGCCCGGGCCGACCGCATGGTCAACATGGCCGAGGGAAGGGTCGCCGCCTGACGGCCCGTGAATACGGCAGAACAAGGCCGCCCTTCGGGGCGGCTTTTTTTGTGCGGTTGATTCGGTGTGGCCGGGAATCAGCGAGGAGGTTGGAAGCCACAACCCGCAGCCGCCTCCATGGCCCCGGTCGAGCGCAGTTTGTCCAGGGCGGCTCGGGCTTTGTCCGTATCCAGGGCCACGACGCCGTAGCGGGGGCGCACGGCCAGTTCCGGGGGGAGGTCCAGGAGGGTCAGGCCGGGGCAGCGTGCGGTCACGTCCACGGCCGTGGTCCGGTAGCCCAGGAAGAGGTCGACCTTGCCCGTCCGGAAGAGAGCGACGACCGGCGAGCCGCTGCCCGCCGTTCTGTCCGGTATGTCGCCGCCGACCAGAGGGCGGGCGCGGTCGCGGAGCATGGCCCGGCTGCCCGGCCGGATGGTCTCGGCCCGGTCAAAGACCGCAAAGGCGTAGTCCCCGCCCGGGTCCGCGCCCGGCGTGGACGTGCCCAACCGGCTGTCCGGGTCGAGCATGGCCCGCAGGGCATCGCCGTCGGCCAGAATCTCCTCGCGCCCGAACAGGCAGAGCCGGTTTTCGAGCAGGGGCGCGGCCTCGCCGTAGTCGGCGAGCCGGGCCACGGCCCGTGCGTGGGCCATGCTCGCGGACAGGAACAGGCCGGGGCGCTCCCCGTCCTCGATCAGGCCGCGCAGCAGCCCGGCCGGGCCGAAGCGCACGTCCAGGGCCAGGCCCACGGCCTCGGCCATGGCGGGCAGCGCCTTGCGCAGGCTCCCGGCGACGAACGCGGACAGGGTCATGGCTCCTCCTTGCGGACCGTACACACGGTCCGACCGTTGTCCAGCCGGTGGATGTCCACGCCCAGGCCGTAGAGCGAGGACAGCGACTCGGGCGACAGGACCGCGCCGGTGTCGCCCACGGCCTGGAGCCGTCCCCGGGCCAGCAGGGCGGTCCGGTCGGATATCTCGAAGGCGTGGTCCGGGAAGTGGGTGGTCATGATCACGGTCAGCCCCCGGTCGGCCAGGGACCGGATCAGGGCCAGGGTGCGCGCCTGGTTGCCGAAGTCCAGGTGGGAGGTGGGCTCGTCCAAAAGCAGGATGTCCGCGCCCTGGGCCAGGGACCGGGCAAACAGGATGAGTTGCCGCTCGCCGCCGCTGGTCTCACTGTAGGACACGTTTTCCAGGTGCGTTATGCCCATGGTCTCCATGGCCGCACGGGCCGCGCCGTAGTCCGTTTTGTTCGGCGAGGCGAACGCGCCCAGGTGCGGGGTCCGGCCCATGACCACCACGTCCAGGGCGCGGTAGGTGAAGACCGGGGTGTGGGTCTGCGGGACCATGGCGATGGCCTGTGCCGTCTTGCGGCGGCTCATGGCGGACAGATCATGGTCGCCCGCGAAGACCCGTCCGGTTTGCGGGGGCACCAGCCCGGCCAGGCAGCGCAGCAGGGTGGATTTGCCCGTGCCGTTGGGGCCGAGGATGGACAGCACGTGGCCGGAGTGGGCGGTCAGGGTGACGTCGGCCCAGACCGCGTCGCGGCCCGGGTAAGCGAAACTCAAGTCCTCGGCGCGCAGGGTCATGCCCATCCGGTCCTCCCCCTGCCGAGCAGTACGGCGAAGAACGGCGCGCCCACGGACGCGGTCAGGATGCCCAGCGGAATCTCGGTGGCCGTCAGGTTGCGGGCCAGCCCGTCGATGAGCACGAGGTAGCACGCCCCCAGCGCCAGGCTGGCCGGGATGAGCCTGCGGTAGTCCGGGCCCACGACCATGCGCGCCAGGTGTGGGACGACCAGCCCGACCCAGCCGATGATGCCGCTGACCGAGACCGCGCTGGCCGTGACCACGGTCACGGCCACGATCACGCCAAGGCGCAAACGGCCCGCCTCCACGCCCAGGGTGCGGGCCTCCTCGTCGCCCAGGGACAGGACATTGAGCTGCCAGCGGACCAAAAGCAGGCCGAGCACGCACACGCCCATGGGCAACAGCACGGTCAGCAGCCGGTCCATGGACATGGAGGACAGGGAGCCCATCAGCCAGTAGACGATGACCGGCAGCTTGTCGTCCGGGTCGGCCACATACTTGACCAGGGAGAGCAGGGACTGGAAGAACGCGCCGACCACCACGCCGGCCAGGATGATGATCATGGGCCCGGACGAGCGGTACAGCCTACTCATGATCCAGGCCGCGGTCACGGCGAGCATGCCGAAGAAAAAGGCCGAGCCCTGGATCAGCCAGGGCGAGTTCCACAGCAGGATGCCGAGCGCCGCGCCGAAACCGGCCCCGGAGGCCACGCCCAGGATGTAGGGCGAGACCAGCGGGTTGCGGAACAGCCCCTGGAAGGCCGCGCCCGCCACGGATAGCCCGCCGCCGATGAGCATGGCCGCCAGTACGCGCGGCAGACGGACCTGCATGACCACGGTGTCGAGCACGCCCGGCCAGTCCGGGGCGATGGGCAGCCCGGCGGCGTGGCCCAGGATGCGCAGGACCTCGTATATGCCCACCGGATACCGGCCCCAGGCCAGCCCTATACAGAAAACGGCGGCCACGCCCGCCCACGGAGCAAGACTGCCGAGGGTCGGACGCGGCCGCTGGGGGTAGGGTCTATTCAAAGGCAATGCCGTAGAATTCCTTGTAGTAGGACTGGACCAGGCCATCCAGGTCAACGTCCTTGAATTTCTCGGGATAGAGGGTCTTGGCCATCCACAGCTCGCCCAGGGCCATGGATTCGGGCAGGGCGTGGCCCCACGGCTTGACGTACTCGGGGCAGACGTACAGCCGTCCGTTCTTGATGGCCGAGACCTGCTGCCAGGCCGGGTCGTTGCGCAGTCCGTCGGCAGCGGAGCGGTGCCGCCACTGGACAAAGACCACCTCGGGGTTCCAGCGCAGCACGTCCTCCATGGTCACTTCCTTGAAGCCGGTGACCTCCTTGGCGACCACGTTGACGCCGCCCGCGCGCTCCATGATCACGCTGGTGTACTTGCCCGCGCCGTAGGTGTGCAGGTTGTTGCGGGCCATGTAGCACTTGACCCGCTCACCCTCGGGGATGTCGCCCAGGTGGGACTTGAGCACCTTCTGGTTGGCCTCGACCACCAGCATGAGCCGCTCGGCGCGCGCCTGCCTGTTGCAGATTTCGCCCAAAAGCAGCACGGCGTCCTTGAGCCCCTTGTTGTAGGCGGCCTGTGCGTCGGCCAGGTCCGGGTTGAGCTTGGCGGCCTCCTGGCTCGCCGCGTCGAACAGGGACACGGCCACCACCGGGATGTTCGCGTCGCTGATCTGCTGGATCATCTCCTTGGGCGCGTAGTGGGTGACGATGACCAGGTCGGGATGGACGGCCAGCAAGGCCTCCATGTTCACGGTATCCAGCCCGCCGGGGGTGGGCAGGGATTTGATGTCGGCCATGGTCTTGGCCGCGCCGGGCAGGTACTTCTCCCATTTGTCGAGGATGCCGACGACCTTGTCCTGGGCCCCGAGCTGGATCATGACGTCCAGGGACTGGTGCTGGAGGACCACCACCCGGCTGACCTCGTCCGGGATGGACACGGTACGGCCCAGTTGGTCGGTGACGGTGCGCTGGGCAAGGGCGGAAGAGCACGGCAGCAACAGGAGCAGGCAGGCAATCAAGGGCAATCGCAGCAGTTTTTTCATCAGGAAAAACCTCTCTCGGGCTTGGATGTTGTCCGGGATAGCCTGGAGCGCGTGCCGATAAAACGCCCGCGCCAGGCAGGCGGAGACTAAATACGGACCATAACAGTCCATTTTTTTCTCTGTAAAGAAAAACCTGGAAAGTCACGCATTTGGTATAATGCGTGACTATTGCGGGAAAAGAGGGGTGCCGGAGCCGGAAAAGGCGAAGCGAGGGGCTACACGTAATCCGGGTAGTCCGTGCACAGCAGGTGCAGCGGGGCTTCGTCCTCGTCGATCTCGGGGAACCGGGCCTGGGGCTCATGGAACCGGTTGTCGGTGTTGTCGTCGTTCACGGACGAGACCTCGCCCACCAGGACCTTGCCCTTGCCGGTTTCGCCGTAGAAACGGTGGTACATGCCCTGTTCCAGGAAGATGGACTCGCCGGGCGTGAGCACCACCGTGCCGCCGGGCTGGACGATGCGCGTGAAACCGTCCACGGATACGGCCAGGGGCTCCTTGCCCAGCTCCTCGGCGGGCGTGGAGCCATACAGCTCGATGACCAGGTTGCCGCCGCCACGGTTGATGATGTCCTCGGTCTTGGACCAGTGGAAATGCATGGGGCAAATCTGGTTCTCGCGGACGATCATGATCTTTTCCGCGTACTTCTTGGGATGGCCCGTGGCCAGGTTGCCGTTGCGGATGGTGAACAGGATCAGCCCGCGCCTGTCGAAATCGCCCGCGCCGTAATCGGTCAGGTCCCAGCCGAGCTGGTTGCGGACCACCTCGGAGTCGCCCTTGCCCTTCCATTGGTCCGGGGACCAGAAGGCCCACGGGGGCAGGGCGAACTTGAAGGAGGCGAAGAATTCCTTGGCGTCTTGGATGAGGGCGTTGATTTCGCTGCGTTTCATGAAATCTATCTAGGTGAGCGGGGTGACCGCGTCAAGAGGGAGTGGCGCACGGCTGGACTTCTTCCCCGGGCGCGGGCTACACAATCCGCATGTCCGCCGCCATTCTTACCTACGACGACGCCCGCCATCGCGAACGGGTCATGGCCCTGTGGCGCGAGGTCTTCGGCTACCTGGCCACCTACAACGACCCGGCCTTCGCCATCGACCGCAAGATCGCGGTGGACGATCTCTTCTGGGTGGCCGAGGACGGCGACGATGTCCTCGGCACGGTCATGGCCGGATACGACGGCCATCGGGGCTGGATATACTCCATGGCCGTGGCCCCGGACCGACGCGGCCAAGGGCTGGGCTCCCGCCTCCTGGACCACGCGCTCGAGGCCCTCAAGCAGCGCGGTTGCGTCAAGGTCAACCTCCAGATTCTCGAATCCAACGAGGCGGTGCGCCGCTTCTACGAGGCCAACGGTTTCACCGCCGAGCCCCGCCTGAGCATGGGCAAGGTCCTGGACTGACCGCGCCCCTTCGTCCGCGGAACGGGCCATTCTCTTATTCCCCTTTGCGGTCTTACCGCGCCGCCTTTGAAAAGAAATGCCCGCCGTTCCTTGGACGGCACTATGCCCAACTATTTGTATGGGATGACGGAAGCTGTAAAGGGCCGCCCGTTCCCGGCGATTATTTTTCCATCGGATCGGGCCCTTCCCCTGTGGAAAAAAAAGTGGCATTCGGCACCAGCCGGGTATATAGGGAAATCCTGCTATGCTGTAATGACCGTAATACGGGACGGCCCTGGCCGACCGTGAAACGAACGAGGAAGATGAAATGGGCCTTTTTTCCAGCAAAAACACCAAAGAAAATTCCGAATTGAACGCCTTTCTGGGCGTGGGCACCGAATATAAGGGCAAACTCGATTTCATCGGCACGGTCCGTATCGACGGCCGGTTCGAAGGTGAAATCTCCACCGAAGGCGTGCTCATCCTCGGGCGCAAGGCCCGCATCGAAGGGTCCGTGCGCGTGGGGCAGCTGAACTCCTGCGGCGAAATCCTCGGCGACGTGCACGTCAAGGACAAGGCCGTTTTCGAAAAGACCAGCGTGCTCAAGGGCAGTCTTGACACGAAGGTGCTTGTGGTGGAAAACGGCGCGGTGGTTGAAGGAACCATCCACATGACCCAGGGGGTGGCCGCCGAGGTCAAGCCCAAGGTCGTGTCCGCGAATTTCGGCGGCGCTCCCAAGCCCGTCGCCAGGGAAGTTGAAATCGCCAAGACCGGCTCCGACGACAGCGGGGCCTAACGGAGGTTTACCATGTTTGAAGTGGTCATCGAAGACAACGGTAGAGAATACGTAGCCTATACCGCAGAAAACAAGCGCGAGGCCGACCTGCTCCTGCAGCGTCACCTGCGCTCTCTTACCCCCGGCATGGCCTACATCCGCGAGGCCAAGTCCGAATCGGACAAGAAGTAACCGGCCTGCCCGGTTGTCGCCAAGACCAGCCCCCGACGCGCCGCGCCGGGGGCTGGTCTTGGTTGTGCCTCCGGCGGCCGGGGGAAGGGGAGGAAAAACCCTTTGAAAAGGGTTCTTTCCTCCCCTTCCCCCGAACCCCCATCCCCTCCTTTTCCTAAACTTTTTGTGCCGCTTCGCGGAGGTGGGTGCATTTTGGTGCTCTGCCGGGAGTGCTCGGGGCTCAAGGTTTACTGTCTTGGGGATATATGAGATGGTCCGCTCGAAGTTCTCACGGGGGTTTTATCCATGGAAAAGATCATATTGGTGCATGTGACGGGCGGCGACCGGCCCGGGTTGACGGCGGAATTGTCCGGCGTCCTGGCGGGCTACGACGTGGACGTGCTCGACATCGGGCAGGTGGTCATCCACAACTTCCTGACGCTCGGCATCCTCATCCGGCTGCCCGCCAACTCCCAGCCCGTGCTCAAGGATCTGCTCTTCAAGGCCCATGAGCTCGGCGTGACCATGCGCCTGCACCCCCTGGACGAGGAAAAGTACAACTCCTGGGTGGGCGAGGCGCACAAGCCGCGCTACATCATCACCCTGCTGGCCCGTTCGGTCTCGTCCTCGCAGATCGCGGCCATCACCAAGGTCGTGTCCGAGGCCGGCCTGAACATCGACACCATCTACCGGCTGTCCGGGCGCGTGCCGCTCGACTGCAACGACTACGAGTGCTCGCGCGGCTGCGTCGAGTTCACCGTGCGCGGCACCCCCAAGGACGTGGCCGGGCTGCGCGCCCAGTTCCTGGAGATTTCCTCCAAGATGATGGTCGACATCGGCTTCCAGGAAGACAACATCTTCCGCCGCAACCGCCGCCTGGTGGCCTTTGACATGGATTCCACCCTGATCCAGGCCGAGGTCATCGACGAACTGGCCAAGGAGGCGGGCGTGGGCGAACAGGTGGCCGCCATCACCGAATCCGCCATGCGCGGCGAACTCGACTTCAAACAGTCCCTGCGCAAACGCCTCTCCCTGCTCGAAGGGCTCGACGAGTCCGTGCTGCAAAAGGTCGCCGACCGGCTGCCCATGTCCGAAGGCGCGGAAAAACTCATCTCCAACCTCAAGAACGTGGGCTACAAGATCGCCATCCTGTCCGGCGGATTCACCTACTTCGGCGAAATCCTGCGCAAACGCTACGGCATCGACTACGTCTACGCCAACGAGCTTGAAATCGTGGACGGCAAGCTCACCGGCAAGGCCGTGGGCGATATCGTGGACGCCCAGAAAAAGGCCGAACTGCTCCAGTCCATCGCCGACCAGGAACGCATCTCCCTGCAACAGGTCATCGCCGTGGGCGACGGGGCCAACGACCTGCCCATGCTCAACCTCGCCGGGCTGGGCATCGCCTTCCACGCCAAACCCAAAGTCAAACAGGGCGCCCGACAGGCCATCTCCACACTGGGCCTCGACGCCATCCTCTTCCTCCTCGGCATGCGCTCCCGCGACGTGGTGTAGCGCTGAGGTTGAGGAAGAACCGGGGGAAGGGGAGAGGGGAAACCTTTGAGAAGGTTTCCCCTCTCCCCTTCCCCCGGCCCCCCATCCCCTCTCCCTTTCTAAACTTTTTGTATGCGCATTCGCGCGTGCGGAGGTCAAGTCTGGGCGTGCGTCTACACGGCAGGACGTGCGTGCGAGGTGAGCCTTGTAAAGAGAGCTGTCTGACCGCGTTCGCACCCCGCGCAGCGGCGACAAGAAGTTTTGGAGATTCCAAAGAACCTTTTTCAACAGGTTCTTTGGCCGCCGGAGGCATGCCTTTCACGCCCGTCCGGCGAGGGCATACCGGAGGCAAGGCATATTCACACAAGTGGGCGTTGTCTAAACCGGGGTGGGCTGGTAAGGAACGGGGCAGATTCATTTTATTATCTTTTTTCTGGAGGGGTCATGTTCGAGAGCGGCAAGCCGTACACCCTGGATTCCGTGGTGCGGATGGTATTGGGGGCCGGGTTTTTCATCGGCATGGTCTGGCTGCTGGGCTATCTGTCGGGCGTGCTGGTGCCGTTCGTGGCGGCCCTGCTGGTGGCCTATCTGCTCAATCCCCTGACCTGTTTCATCGAGAGAAAGGTGGGCAATCGCGGCGTGGCCGTGTTGCTGACCATGTTGTTCCTGCTGGTGGCCGTGGCCGGGCTGGTCCTGCTGGTGGTGCCCATGGTGGTCGGCGAGTTCGCGCACATGGGCGAAGTCCTGTCGCGGCTGCTCACCAACTCCGAGTTCGCGGACAAGGTGGCGGCCCATCTGCCGCCGGACATCTGGCAGTGGCTGCGCGACACGGTGCAGTCTCCCGAGGTCAGGGACCTGTTCACGGCCCAGGGCGCGCTCAACGCGGCCAAGGGCGTGCTCGGCAACCTGGTTCCGGGCATCCGGGGCGTGGCCGTGAGCGCGCTCAACGCGGCGGCCGGACTGTTCGGCGTGTTCGTCATCGTGCTGTACGTCATCTTTCTGCTGGCCGATTTCGGGCGCATCAAGGCCGGGTGGCAGGACTACCTGCCCGCGCAGTACCGCGAGAGCGTGACCGGGTTCCTGGACGAGTTCGAGAAGACCATGGGGCTGTATTTCCGGGGCCAGATCATTGTCTGCCTGATCGTGGGCGTGCTCATGTCCATCGGTTTCATGCTCATCGGGCTGCCGCTCGGCCTGGTCATGGGCATGCTCATCGGTATCCTGAACATCGCGCCGTACCTGGGCGTGGCCGGGGTGGTCCCGGTTCTGCTGCTGGCCGGGCTCGACTCGCTGGAGGCGGGTGAATCCGTGTGGGTGGGCATCGGCCTGGCCGTGGCGGTCATGGCCGTGGTTCAGGTCATCCAGGACGCGGTCCTGGTCCCGAAGATCCAGGGCGAGAGCCTGGGCTTGTCCCCGTGGCTCATCCTTCTGTCCCTGTCGGTCTGGGGCAGGCTGCTCGGCTTCCTCGGCCTGCTCATCGCCCTGCCCATGACCTGCCTGTGCCTGTCCTACTACCGCCGCCTGCTGGCCCAAAAGGCGGCCGAACTCCCCCCGGACCCGGTGGCTGAGACGGACTGATCACAATAAAGAGAATGCAAAACGCCCCCGATCCTTGCTTGGATCGGGGGCGTTCTACTTGGTGCGACAGCGATTCAATCGCGCAGCGAAAAAACTTCGCGGCGAAGCCGCCTCCCTACTAAGCCCTCTTCAAAGCGGCCGTCAGTATCCCCGCGCCGATGAGCGTCGAACCGCCTATGCGGTTGACGATCTTCATGGAGGTCGGGTTGGCCACGATGCGTCGGGCCTTGACCGCGAGCAGGGCGTAGAACAGGGCCGAGGCCATGCTCAGGATCTGGACGGTGATTTCGAGGATGAGCAGCTGCGGCAGCTGGGGCCGGTCCGGGGTGATGAACTGGGGCAGGAAGGCGCACAGGAAGACGATGGCCTTGGGGTTGGTGGCCGTGACCAGACAGGCGTTGAGCATGTGGGTCCGTTTCTTGGCCGGGCGCGTATTCTCCGGTGCGGCTCCGGCCTCGGGGTCGGCCCGCCACGCCTTGACGCCGAGGTAGACGAGATAGGCCGCGCCGACCCACTTGAAAGCGGTGAACAGCTCGGCGGAGGCGGCCAGGAGCATGCCCAGCCCGGCCAGAGAGGCCGTGG
Organism: Pseudodesulfovibrio sp. lm2024; assembly: GCF_051175575.1. Classification (NCBI taxonomy): domain Bacteria; kingdom Pseudomonadati; phylum Thermodesulfobacteriota; class Desulfovibrionia; order Desulfovibrionales; family Desulfovibrionaceae; genus Pseudodesulfovibrio; species Pseudodesulfovibrio sp. lm2024. The sequence goes on along the minus strand of NZ_CP195092.1, from coordinate 3,751,011 downwards.
CGGCCACGGCGTTGCCCAACCCCACGCCCAACGCCAGGGGCACGGCGACGCGCCGTCCCTGGGCCAGTGAGCTGCCCACGACCATCATCACGGTGGGCCCGGGGATCAGCAACACCACCACGGTGGTGGTCAGAAAGACCAGATAGGTATGGATGTCCATGTGCGCTCCGAAAATGAAAGATAAATCGAGCCGCAATTGGACAGGCAATCCGCCGGATTGTCAAGCCGGGCAAGTCTCCGGCCCACGTCCCATGCTCGTTACGCCGCTAGCGGAAGCCGGCGTTCTCAGGTCAAGCCTGCTCGAACGGGAGAACGAAGGAGAACTCGTTTCCGCCGTCGGCATACTCATAAAAGACCTTGCCGCCGTGCAGTTCGACCACCTGGCGGACGAAGTAGAGGCCCCGGCCGGTGCCCGCCTTGTGGGCCACGTTGTCGGCGCGGAAGCCGGGCTTGAACACGTCCATGGGCTCTTTCAGGTCCAGGGGGTCGCCCGAGGAGGTCACCCACACGCGGATGCCGGGTTTGCCCGGTCCGAAGAAGTCGGCCAGGACCTTCCAGCCGTAGGTCACGCATTTTTCCTCGCCGCCTTCGCCATTGGGCGCGGGCTCGGTGTACTTCAACGCGTTGGACAGCAGGTTGTCCAGGACCTGGGAGATGAGGCCCCGGTCCAGGATCAGCCGGATGACCTGGTCCTCGGTGCATTCGCCGATCAGGACGAGCTCGATGCCGCTTTCCGCGAACCGGTGGCGGAACCGTTCGACGACCGGAGCGACCACCGCGGTGGGCAGGTCCACGTCCCGCTTTTCGAGCACGTATCGCCCCTCCTCGAAGTGCCGCCGCCGAAGCAGGGTCTCCAGGAACATGGAGGTGGACTCGTAGTGGGAGTATATCTCCTGGTACTGGGCCTCGATGCCCCCGGCGATCTCGGCCAGCCGGTTGCCGTCGTCCACCAGTTCCGGGGTCGCGCCCTCGTTGACCTTGGACAGGATGGAGGAGGTGGCCAGGTGGAGCTGTTCGATCTTGCGCTTGAGCCGGTTGAAATAGAGCTTGTAGTACATGTTGGGCACGATGACGTTGTGCCCGATATCCTGGACCATGGACTTGATGAAGGCGATGTGCTCGCGGTTGCGGGCGCGGATGATCCGGTGGTGGAGCTGATAGCCCACGCGGTTGACGTATTTTTCGAGGAAGAGCCGGGCGTGGCCTGGCAGGGCGGAACAGGGGCGCATGACGAAGCTGCCCAGGACGTTGTGGGGCGGCTCGAAGGTGAGCATGTCGTTGTATTCCGGGTTGCCCCGGATGGGGATGTGCATGTACTCGCCCCGGATGGTCAGCCGCTCGTTCATGAACTCGCTCCACGGCAGGGTGGTGTCCTTGTCGCACTTGCCCGTGGAGCAGGCGGCCAGGGAGAAGGTCTCCTCGTCCTCGAGGATGTACATGGTCGAGTCGAGATCGAACAGGGCTTGGGGGATGGCCATGCAGACCGCGTAGAACATATCGCGGCCGCGCAGTTCCTGGGAGAGCTCGAAGAAGATGTTCAGCGCCAGGAGCTGCCGCCGGGAGAAGTCGTACCCGTCGTAGTCCAGGAACTTGGCCTCGACGCGTTCGACGATGAGGGCCATGCGCTCTTCGTCGGTCAGGTCGAGCAGGTTGCCGTTCAGGAGGTCGGGGTCCTTGTCGAGGTCGTTCATGTGCGCACGTCCGGGCCGTTTGAGTATGCCGATTTTACGTATACATACGCCGTTGGGGCGATTCTGACAAGGAAAGGCCCCGGACGATTTGGAAATCGTTGCCCCGCCAAAGAGGCGAAAGGGCCGCTTGCGCGGCCCTTTCAGAGGTTAGAGGTCTGCTTTTGAGGAGGGGTGTTGAGGTTAGAAACTGCTTTTCAAGGGAGGTATGGTATATGCTGAAAGGCCTGGTCCTAGCGCCGTTTCACCCGGACAGGATGGGGGGGTGACGTCCGGACGGGCACGGGGACCCTGGCCGTTAAGCCGAAATCTTCCCCGTCTTCCCGGACGCCGTGGTCGGCGTCCGGGTCGGTGAGGAGGGGCCGCCGCAACAACACGGCGACCAGGATGATGAGAGTGACGGTAACTGCATCAATCATGACTTGCTCTAAGCATAGGACGTGCCAAAGAGCTGGAGTCAATGATTACAGTACGTTGTTGGTTCGTTGCATGTTCAACGTTTGTGCAATGTGATGTGCATTGCACATATTTTTGTGCACTGTTGCACAAGCAGGCGGGGGATCAGTGCATGAGCAGGGCGTAGACCGCGCCCACCAGGGCGATGGTCAGGCTGCGTGAGAGCTGGTTGTAGAGGATGAGCTTGAAGGCCATGCGCGGCCGGAAGATGCCCGCGTAGTAGGGGAACTGGTGGCGGAAGGCGCGCACCGGCGAGGAGAGCACGTTGCCGAGCATGAGCGCCAGGATGACCTGCACCTGGGTGAGCGAGGTGTCGGCGATGAGCGCGCTGGCCACGGCCAGCCCGGCGGTGAACTCGGCGGCCATGTGGAAGGCCACGATGGACAGGGCCTCGGGCGGCAGGAAGGTGAACAGCGGCACCCCGCCCGCCATGGCCGACTGGAGCCAGGCGAACAGGCCGAGCTGCTTGAGCACGAAGAACAGGATGTAGATGGGGCAGGTCACGTAGAGGATCTTGGGCAGCCTCTTTATGAACCGCTTCCAGGCCTGCCCGAGGGCGCGGCCCAGGGTGGCCGCCAGCCTGCGCCGGACGATGAGCACGACCGGGCCGGGCCGCCGCTTGAGGAGCCGCCAGGTGATCCGCACCTTGCGCCCGTTGTCCCCCTCGATCTCGGCCAACCGGCAGGGCAGGCATCCCGGCGGCAGGGGCGGGAGCAGGAACTTGCCCGCGAAGACGATGCCCATGGTCCGCAGGACCGAGGCCAGGGCGGTCAGCCCCACGTAGGTGTAGGCGGCCGAGCCGATGAACGGGCTGGCGATGAAGAAGATGGTCGGCAGGTGCAGGAAATAGGTGGGCAGGGAGTTGAACAGGTTGGACAGGACCAGCTCCCGGTCCGACAGCTCGCCCTTTTCGTGGGCATCGGCGAGCATGGTGTTGGCGGTCAGCCCGGAGAAGAAGGCCATGGTGAAGCTGGCCGCCGAGATGTCCTTGAGCCGGGCGCGCCGGGCCAGGGGGTCGGCCAGCTTGGCCGCGTACCGGGTCCAGCGCAGGGACTCGATGAGTATGCCGACCATCAGGGCCACGGAGATGTAGAAGGTCAGCCTGATGAGCGGCCAGAACAGACCGCTCCAGAGGACCGGCCAGGAGAGGTCCAGATGCATCTATTTCTTCTTGGGTTTGACCTTGATCTTGCGGACCTGCGCCAGCTCGTCCTCTGGCATGTAGAAAGTGTTCTTGTCGCCCGGGAAGGTGGTCTTGCGCACTTCGGCGCAGTACATCTCCACGGCCTGGAGCGAGGCCTCGCCCAACTCGGCGAAGCGGCGCACGAACTTGGGGGTGAAGCGGTCGAACAGGCCGAGCGCGTCGTGGTAGACCAGGACCTGGCCGTCGGTCACGTTGCCCGCGCCGATGCCGATGGTCGGAATGTTCACGGCCTCGGTGATGAGCTGGGCGGCCTCCACCGGGATGGCCTCCAGGACCACGCTGAACGCGCCCGCCTCTTCCACGGCCTGGGCGTCCTCGATGAGCACGCGGGTGGCCTCGGCGGACTTGCCCTGGGCCTTGAACCCGCCGAACTTGGCCACATGCTGCGGGGTCAGCCCCACGTGGGCCATGACCGGTACCCCGGCCTCGGTCAGGGCGGTGATCTGCGGGACCACGGCCTGGCCGCCCTCGAGCTTGACCGCTCTGGCCTCGCCCTCGCCCATGAGCCGGTGGGCGGTCTCAAGCGCCCGGTCCACGGTGGCGAAGGACATGAACGGCATGTCGGCCACAAGCAGGGCGCGCTTGACGCCCTGGGCCGCCGCCCTGGTGTGGTGGACCATCTCGTCCACGGTCACGGACAGGGTGTCCGGGCGGCCGAGCACGACCATGGCCAGGGAGTCGCCCACCAGAACGAGGTCCACGCCCGCCTGGTCAGCGATGAGCGCGGTCGGGTAATCGTAGGCGGTCAGGCAGCAGATCTTGTCGCCGCCTTTCATGGCCAGGATGTCGGGCGCGGTGACGGGCTTGGCCTGGGACGCCGGGGGTGTCTTCTTGGTGGTGCTCATGGCCCGGAGAGTAGGGCCGCAGGCGGGCCCAAGTCAAGGATTCATGCCTGCGGGCGGAAAAGGGCGCGCGCAAGGCGTGAAAAAAGGGCCGTCCGGCATGCGGACGGCCCTCTTGTGGCGTTTTCGCTTCCGGCGAAGCCGGCGCTCCCTACATGGGGGCGAGGTTCTGCAGAACCCAGATGACGCGGCCCACGGTGCGCTCGTTCATCTCTTCGGCCGGGATGGTCAGATCGGAGTACTGGTCGTTGTCCGCCTTGAGCAGGAAGGTGTCTCCCTGGTGGAAGACCCGGCGGATGGTCAGGCCCTGGTGCGGGAAGTGGACCGCGCACAGGTCGCCGTCCGGGTGCTCGCTCTGGTCGCGGTCGATGCCGACGAAGGCGCCGCGGGTGATGACCGGGTCCATGCTCGCGGAGTCGACCTTGACCACCAGCAGCTTGGGGCGGCAGAAGGACTCGGGCACGGACAGTTCCTCGATGGACTTGGGCTCCCACTCGGCGGCGTCCTTGTCCGCGCCGGCCATGGTGGAGACCGGCACCAGGCGGCCGCGCGAGTTCATGCGGCCGTAGGGGGCCGGGGTCTCGCGCAGCAGGGTGTCGGCCGGGACCTTGGCCTTGTCAGCGTTGATGTACACGGGCTCCACGCCTTCGGACAGCCAGTCCGGGTCCAGGCCGTGGCTGCGATACAATTTCAAGAACCAGTCAGCGGGGATAGAGCATCTGCGCTTGGCGTCCGAAATACTCGATTGACGGACATCGAGCACCTCGGCCAATTGGACCTGGGTGCGGGCTCCGGTCGCCTTTTTGATGCGTTCAAGTGCTTCCTCGAACCACTTGAGCTGCGCTTCGTCACATCTCCGTTTCTTCTTGGGCATAGTCGCTCCTTAACGAGTGATGGCGGCATTCAGGGAGACCATTCCTCATTATCGGAATATGGCAATCCCTGTATGTACACCATTATATTTTTAAAGGGGGAATATTCCCCCGAACCGAACGGCGAATATCGCCGTTTTTGCATTGCCGGGAAAATCTCCTGGCGACTTTGGGAGAATCTCCCGATAATGTCAATGATATCGTTTAAGGTTTTTTTTGGCAAAAGAAAAAGGATGTGGCCCTCGTGTGACCACATCCTCATTTGAGACACGGGTGTTTTTCTATCGCAGGTGTTTCAGGAAGGGGCTCTTTGGCGTCAGAATGAAGCGGGTATTCTTGTCGAAACCACTCTTGTAGGCGTCCAGACTCCGGATGAAATCGTAGAAATCGGGATTTTGCCCCAGAGACTCGGCGTAGATCTTCGTGGCCTGGGCGTCGCCCTCACCTCGGATGATCTCGGACTGCTTGCGGGCGTCGGCCAGGATGATGGCCCGTTCCTTGTCGGCGTTGGCCTTGATCTTGGCCGAGGCCTCCTGGCCTTCGGAGCGGTACTGCTTGGCCTGGCGCTCACGCTCGGCCTTCATGCGGCCGTAGATGGACCGGGCGTTCTCGGCGGGCAGGTCCGTGCGCTTGATGCGCACGTCCAGGACCTCGATGCCGTAGGGCAGGAGGAGTTCGCGGGAGCGCTTGGTCACCGCGTCCATGATCTCCTGGCGCTTGTGCGAGACCACCTCGATCAGGGTGTAGCGGCCCAGCGCCACCCGCAGCTGCGAGCGGACGATGTCGTCCAGCCGGGCGCGGGCGCCCTGGATGGTGCGCACCTTGGTGTAGAAGGTCAGGGGGTCGGTGATCCGCCACTTGGTGTAGGAGTCCACGTTCATGTACTTCTTGTCCGTGGTGGTGATCTCCTCGGGCTTGGCGTCGAAGTCCAGGATGCGGGCGTCGAAGAAGACCACGTTCTGGACCAAGGGCAGCTTGAAGTGCAGGCCCGGTCCGAGCTGGCCGGTCACCGGACGGCCGAGCTGGATGACGATGGCCTGCTGGGTCTGGTCCACGGTGAAGGCCGCGGAGGTCAGGACAAAGGCCCCCAGGATGATCAGTACGTTTATGATGATGGTCGTTTTTTTCATGTCATGTCCCCCTTAGTTCGCTTCCTTGGGAGCGGCCCGGCGGAGCTGCTTGTCCAGGGGGAGGTAGGGCACGGATTGCTTGAGCGCGTCGTCGGACATGATCAGCTTCTCCGCGTCGGGATTGGAAAGGATGGCCTCCATGGTCTCCAGGTAGAGACGCTTGCGGGTGATGTCCTTGGCCTTGTTGTACTCCTTGAGCACGGACAGGAACCGGGCGGCGTCGCCCTCGGCCCCGCGCATCTTGGTCTCCTTGTAGGCCTGGGCCGCGTTGGTGATGCGGGAAGCCTCGCCGCGCGCCTTGGGCAGAATGTCGCGCTGGTACGCCTCGGCCTCGTTGATGTAGCGGCTCTTGTCCTCGCGGGCGGAGGCCACGTCCTTGAAGGCCTCGATGACCTCGTCCGGCGGATGCACGTTCTGCATCTGCACGGCCACCACGGACAATCCGCTGCGGTAGTTGTCCAGGATGCGCTGCATCAGCTCGCGGGTCTGGACCTGGATCTCCTGCTTGCCGGTGGTCAGGGCGTCGTCGATCTTGCCGTTGCCGATGATCTCGCGCATGGCCGCCTCGCCCGCGTGGGCCAGGGTCTGCTCCGGGTCATTGACGTTGAACAGGTAATTCTCGGCGTCCTTGATCATGTACTGGACGATGAACTGGACCGAGACGATGTTCTCGTCGCCGGTGAGCATCAGGGATTCCTCCTTGACCTCGCGGCTGACTCCCTGCTGGAAGCTCTGGGTGATGGGCCTGCCCACGGACCTGAAGCCGAATTCCACACGCCGGATCTGGGTCACCTTGGGGGTGAGCACGCTTTCCACCGGGTAGGGAATGTGGTAGTTCGGACCCGCCGTGGTGATGCGGTTGAACTTGCCGAACTGCTTGACCACGCCGACCTCGTCGGGTTCGACGATGTAGAACCCGCTGGCGATCCAGAGGAGGACGATGAGAGGAATGACGAGCTTCCAGCCGGGCAGCTTGAACTTCTTCAGTTTCTCAAGCTGGTCCTGGAAATCGTCGAAGCTCGGCGGCTTGCCGCCGGGGCGCCCCTGTTGCTGCTTTTGTAATTTGTCCCAATCCCAATTCATAATGAACAGAAGTAGGCATATTGCCGGGACAGGTCAAGAAAAGCCGGAGGAAAAACCGTGAACGCGATCGATTCGGGCATATTTCGGAGCCCGCGCCCATGTCCTTGCGCGATTTTCTGACCGGGCTCTTCCGCCGGACGCGTTCCCGCGTCCTGCGCCGCGAGGTGGAGGTGGTCGGCCGGTGCCAATGCTGCGGCGGCTGTTGCCGGTCCATCCATCTGAGCGACCGGGGGCGCTGGCTGCGCCGTATGGCCCAGTACGAAAGGCTGGTGGCCGAGGCCCCGGAATACGTCCGGTTCCGCCCTGCCGGGCGCGGCGACCAGGGCTTTCTGCTCTTTGACTGCGCCCTGCTCGGGGAGGACAACCTGTGCACCGCCCACGACACCCGGCCCGCTTTATGTAGAAATTATCCGTCCAAGTCGCTATATTACAGGGGCGGCACCCTTCCGGGCGATTGCGGCTACTCCTTCAGGGCCGCGACGTTCCGCGATGCGCTGTTCGGCCGCAAGCCGCGTAAACCCGCCGATTTCTCCGCCGTGCTGCGACGGGAAATCCAACAGGACAAAGATAAGCAGACATGAAAAAGCTCATATTCATCCTCATCGCCGTGCTCCTGACCGGGGGCGGCGTCTGGTACTTCACCGCGGGGCAGTCCAGGGACCGTATCAAGGTCCTCAAGACCGCCGAGGTCACCCGGGGCGGCGTGGCCAAGGTCCTGGAGGCCACCGGCATCGTCAAGGCCCAGGTGGGCGCGCAGGTCAAGATCGGGGCCCAGGCCACCGGCGTGCTCGAGTCCGTGCCGGTCAAAGTCGGCGACCACGTCAAGAAGGGCGACCTCATAGCCAAAATCGACGCCCGCGAGCTTCAGGCGCGCATCGCCGAGGCCAAGGCCAACCTCGACCTGGCCCTGGCCAAGCTCGACTACATGGAGAAGAACCTGCCCCGCAAGCGGACCCTGGTCCGCAAGAAGCTCGAGGCCCAGGACTCCCTGGACGTGGCCACCCAGGACGCGGAGATGGCCCGCTACAGCGCGGCCGCGGCCCGGGCCAAGCTGCGCACCCTGGAGGTCCAGCTCTCCTACACCAGCATCTATTCGCCCATCGATGGCGTGGTCAGCCAGGTGGCCGCCCAGGAGGGCGAGACCATCGTCTCCGGGCTGTCCGTGTCCAACCTGATCACCGTACTCAACCCCGAGAAGCTCGAGATGTGGATCTACGTGGACGAGACCGACGTGGGCCGGGTCAAGCCCGGCCTGGCCGTGCGCTATACCGTGGACGCCTACCGCGACAAGGTCTTCGAGGGCGCGGTGGACCGCATCTATCCCGAGCCCGAAATCCGCGACAACATCGTCTACTACCGCACCCTGGTCAAAGTGACCCGTGAGCAGGCCGACTTCCTGCGCCCGGAGATGACCACCCAGTGTAAGATCGTCGTCCAGACCAAGGACGACGTCCTGACCGTGCCCAACAACGCGCTCAAGTGGGTCAAGGACCGCCAGGTCTGCTTCCGGGTGACCGACCCCGAGAAGCAGCCCGAGGAGGTCGCCCCGGAGCTCGGCCTCATCGGCCTGGAGCGCTCCGAGGTCCTCAAGGGGCTGTCCGAGGGCGACGTGGTCGCCACCCAGCTGGTCCTGCCCGGCGCCAAGGTCGGCAAGAAGGGGCTGTGATGACCCAGTCGGCCATCTCGCTCCGGGACATCACCAAGACCTTCCTTCAGGGCAAGGGCGACGAGTCCGACCCCGGCATCGAGGTCCTCAAGGGCATCACCCTGGACGTGGCCCAGGGCGAGTTCATCGCCCTGCAGGGCACGTCCGGCTCGGGCAAGTCCACCCTGCTGCACATCATCGGCCTGCTCGACCGGCCCACGGCGGGCGTCTACAACCTGCTCGGCCGCGACGCCTCCAACCTGGACGACGACGAGCAGTCCGACCTGCGCAACCGCGCCCTGGGCTTCGTGTTCCAGTCCTTCTACCTGATTCCCTACGCCACGGCGCTGGAGAACGTCATCCTGCCCGGCCTCTACTCCGGCAAGCCGCGCTCCGAGCTGGCCGCCCGTGCGGAGAATCTTCTGGAGCGCGTCGGGCTGGCCGACCGCATGCACTTCAAGCCCTCGCGCCTGTCCGGCGGCCAGCAGCAGCGCGTGGCCATGGCCCGCGCCCTGCTCAACGACCCGCGAATCCTTCTGGCCGACGAGCCCACCGGGCAGCTGGACTCCAACACCTCGGGCGAGATCATGAAGCTCTTCCACGACGTGCACCAGGCCGGGCAGACCATCGTCCTGGTCACCCACGACGAGGATGTGGCCCGCGAGGCCGGCCGCATCATCCGCCTGCACGACGGGCGCATCGCCGAGGATGTGAAGGTGTAGGAGAGAAGATGAATGCCTCGGGACTCCCTTTCCAAACTTCTTGGGTGCCTTCTGCAGGCGCGTACGGGAGCGGAAGGGCGGAGCGGGTTGGATTGGCGGAAAGAATTGAACGGCAACGATGAACAGGCCCGGAATCCCTCCCGCCCTTGGCGAAGCGGTGCAAGCCGGTCGGGAATGGAGAGGGGGTCAAGGGCGCAAGGAACGTCGAAATCATGTTGCGGACCATAACCAGAGTAGCAAGCATGGGCTTGGAGGCCGTCTGGGCCTTCAAGCTGCGCTCCATCTTCGTGGTCCTGGGCGTGGCCTTCGGCATCGCCTCACTGACCCTGATCGTCACGGCCGTGGACGGGGCCAACCGCATGGCCGTGGACATGGTCGACATGTTCGGCCCGGACGCGGCCCTGGTCTTCGGCGGCAATTTCCAGAAACGGGCCGTGGGCATGCGCACCCTGACGCTCAGCCGCGAGGACGCCGAACGCATCCGGGATTCCCTGCCCGGCGCGTACCAGGTGCTGCCCATGCGGGCCAAGTACGGGCAGCCGGTCCGGGCGGGCAACCGCACCTACCACGACGTGGTCATCATCGGCACCACCCAGGGCTATTCCAAGGCCTGGAACTGGCCGCTCAGCGAGGGCCGCGACCTGTCGGCCGAGGACGAGCGCATCGGGGCCAAGGTCGCCCTGCTCGGCGAGACCCCGTCCCGCGAACTGTTCGGCGACGAGTCGCCCGTGGGCCGGGTCGTGTACATCTCCGGCATCCCGTTCCAGGTGATCGGCAAGCTCTCCTACCGGGGCGTGACCTCGGGCGGGGGCGGCGACGTGGACAACCGCATCGTCATCCCACTGTCCACCCTGGTCCAGCGCTACAACATGGACCGCAAATACTTCCGGGCCCTGCGCGTCAAGTTCGTGGAGCCGGACTACATGGCCGCCCACACCGAGAACCTGCGCTCCCTGCTCCGGAGCCTGCACCACCTCGCGCCCGAGGAGGACGACGATTTCTCCATCGTCACCGCCGACGAGATCCTCAAGTTCCTGGCGTTCTTCAAGGGCGGCCTGACCATCTTCCTGGGCGTGACCGCGGGCATCGCCGTGCTCGTGGGCGGGTTCGTGCTGGCCAATCTCTTCTCCATCTCGGTCTCGGAGCGGGCCGAGGAGATCGGCCTGAAAAAGGCCATGGGCGCGCGCAGCTCGGCCATCATGCTCCAGTTCCTGGTCGAGGCCTGCGCCCTGACCCTGCTCGGCGGCGTGCTCGGCCTGTTCCTCGGCCTGGGGCTCGGGCAGTTTCTGTCGCGCCTCGACATCCTGACCATCCAGTTCTCCTGGAAGGCGTTCTTCATGGCCCTGGCCGGGTCCCAGGCCGTGGGCCTCGTCTTCGGCCTCAAGCCCGCCCGCCAGGCCGCCTCCCTGGATCCCATCCAGGCCCTGCGCGGCGAGGGCTAGGCCGTCGATCCAGGCCCGATTGCCGCGTTGCCGCAAACGGTTCAAACCCTCGCGTACGCCGGGTACGCTTCGGCCTTGAACCGTTTTTGCGCCTTGCACTCGAACCTGACTCGGCGGCCCAGGCAAAGAAGCCGAAGCCTCCCTTCGCCCTTGCCTGAAATCTTTCCGCACGTTAGAAAACGGAAATGCGCCGCATCAACATCCCCCGAGTGCACGGTTCCACGCCCAGGGAAAAGGTCATCCGCTCCCTGGCGCTCGTGCTGGTCTTCGCCGCCGTCATCTGGGCGTTCATGAAAAACAACGAGCACGTGGTCGAGGTCCTCAACCAGCAGAGCGCCGTGTACGACGAGACCGGCACCCTGACCAAGGACCAGAAGAAGATGATCGTCTCCTTCACCCAAACCCTGCGCGACAAATGGGGGCTCAACTGCAAGATCCAGGTCTACGGCGGCGACTTCGTGGTCCCGGAACTGGACGACAAGACTCTCTACATCGGCCTGGCCCCGGCCATCGACGCGGCGGAACTGCGCTTCCCGCCGCTCATGCGCTCGGCCCTCGGCCCGGAATTCATCGACTCCCTCAAGACCACCTTCCTGCTCCCGGCCTTCAAGGACGGCGACTGGCCTCTGGCCATCCAGGAGGTCCTGGTGGAAATCCTCAAGAAACTCGATTCATTGAACCAAGGAGAATAAGCGTGAGTGATCGCGTGACTATGTATACGGACGGTTCCTGCCTCGGCAACCCCGGCCCGGGCGGCTACGGCGCGGTCCTCATCTGCGGCGAGTACAAGGGCGAAAACGGCGACAACTACAAGGAACTCGCCCAGGGCTACAAGCGGACCACCAACAACCGCATGGAGCTGCTCGCCGTCATCGCCGGCCTGTCCTCCCTGACCCGGCCCTGCACCGTGGACCTCTGGACCGACTCCAAATACGTCCAGCAGGCCATCACCCAGCGCTGGCTCAAGAACTGGCAGCGCAACGGCTGGAAGACCGCGGCCAAGAAACCGGTCAAGAACCAGGACCTCTGGCGACGCCTCATGCCGCTCATCGAAGAACACGACGTCTCCTTCCACTGGGTCAAGGGACACGCCGGACACCTGCTCAACGAACGCGTCGACGACCTGGCGCGGGGCGCGGCCTCCGGGCGCGACCTGCTGGTCGACGAGGGTATGGAGTAGGGGAATGCCTCCGGCGGGCCCTCGCCGGGCGGGCGTCTCCGACGGCCGGGGCGCTGCCCCGGACCCCGCTTAAGAACCTTTTGAGAAAAAGGTTCTTAAGAATCTCCCAAACTTTTTGTGCCGCCTGCGGCGAAGGCGCGGACGCGGCATGACGGAATTAGGGAGATGTCCCTCTAATTCTTCCGGGAGGTGTCCCCCTAATTCCTCCCCCTAATTCCGAAAAGTAGCTCGTTGTTGGTGGTGTCATGCTTGAAGGTATAAGTAGAGGCGAGATAATGTGTGCCGTAGACGGTAAAACAATTTCTATCTATGGCGAATGGTTCCAGCCAAAAGGTGAACGGCCCGTATTTTGGGTGTCTCGCGAAATGATAAAAAAATGGGACCCTCCTTACAATGACCAGCCATTAACCGATGACGAGCGCCAAGCAATCCTTGATTATTTTGTTCTTGAGATGGAGAAGAAATGGAATGCGATAGTTGAGATTGCGTGATGGCATGTAGCTTGGAGAAATCTGGTAAATCTGGGTGAATTAGGGGGACTCCTCCCTAATTGTTGACGTTGAATAAGTGGCGTTGATATGAAGTGGCATGCCAAGAATTTCACGGATAGTAGTTCCAGGAGAACCCCACCACATTATTCAGCGTGGGAACCGACGCCTTCCGACTTTTTCAAGGATGAGGATTGGGAGGTTTTTTGGGCAGATGATACCAGTGATCGCGACCGTGACTTGTTAAGAGGACATGGGCGTACAGGCCGTCCTCTGGGAAGCAATCCCTTCTTCGACAGATTGCAGTCGATATTGGGGAAGGATGTAAGACCCAAAAAGCCTGGCCCAAGAAAGAGAATTAGGGAGGTGTCCCCCTAATTCCAGGGAGGTGTCCCCCTAATTCCGCCATAATTCCGCCTGAATTAGGGAGGTGTCCCCCTAATTCCGCCTAATTCCGTCCCCCTAATTCTTCCTTCCCCATTCTCTAGGTGTCCCCCAAATTAGGTGGCGGTTCCCGTCTGATTGGCTGAGCGGCGTTTTCTGACAAAGGCTAACGTGGTTCACCTTCCCGCTTTTCGCCCTTCCCCCAAAAAAAAAACAACCCGCGATTTCGGGCAGAAAAAAACGGCGTGCTTCTTCTGTGAAGAAGCACGCCGTTTCATCCGTTTTTTCTGATCGAAATCGCACACCGGCAAGGCGAAAGGCGTCATCGCCAGCCTTTCACGTTCGCACGCCCCTGAGCGAAGCGAACATGGGGGTGCAGGGGGCTTTGCTCCCTGCCGGGTCCAGGGCAGCGCCCTGGCCGCCGGAGGCATTCACCCGGCTACTTGGTCACGCCCAACAGTCCGTTGATGGCGGCCATGACCGTTTGGTTCTTCACCTGGTCCCGGGTGCCCTGGAAGCTGTACTGTTTGGCGCGGGAGCCGCCGGGCCAGGCCCAGGCGATCCAGACGGTGCCGACCGGTTTTTCGGGCGTGCCGCCCGAGGGACCGGCGATGCCGGAGATGGCCACGGACACGTCCGCGCCGATGGTTTCGAGCACGCCTTTTGCCATGGCCAGGACGACCGGTTCGGAGACCGCGCCGTGCTGTTCCAGTATATCGGCGGGCACGCCGAGGAGCTTGTTCTTGACCGCGTTGGAGTAGGCGACCACGGACCCGGCGAACCATTCGGAGCTGCCGGGGGTGTCGGTCAGGGTGCTGGCGAGCAGGCCGCCGGTGCAGGACTCGGCGGTGGCCAGGAAGCGGTCTTCGACACGCAGGCATTCGCCCACTTCGGCCACGGCCCGCGAGATGAGATAGGTATCCATGTTGTTCCTCCGTCCCAAGATTCTACAAAAACCCGTATTGGGTTGCAATGACGGCGAAGTCGTTTGTATGGTCAAGGCGGGAGGGAGCATGGGCGTCACGCCTTCGTCATTGTTCGCGCTCGCGGTTATCAGACACCGGCAGCCATGGAACTGGAGCCTGCATTGCGCGGCCCTGGTCCTGTTTTGCCTGACGCTGCTTGCGCACAGCTATCTTATGCTGGCCGCTTCGCTGATTCTGCTGGGCGCGGGTTTTTTCGAGTTGAAGCTGGACGAGCCGCCGGGCAACCGGTGGTTCAAGTTCGCGCGCCGGGGCGTGGAATGGGAGAAGGACTGGTCGGCCGCGCCGTGGAACCGGGTGAAGCGGGTGCGGCTGGTGTTCGCGCTGTTGGCGGCCGGATTCGCGGTCTGGGCGCTGTGGGTCCGGGAGCTGGCCGGGCTGATGCTGGTGGCCGGTTTCGCGGTCCTGGCCTGGGTGGTCCGGCAGAACAGGGAGAACGGCATCGATCCGTGACCGTCGGGGTGGACAAGAATCCAGATGAGACTTATTATCAGAAATACGGAATAAATATCTTTTGGAGGGAATATGAGCGACGACAGCAACGCCTGCAAGCAGTGGCTGAACGAAGTGAACTGGGACATGATCCACGAGGATGCCGTCACCCTGTACCTGGAATGGGGCAACAACAACTATCGCGACGCCATGCGTTCGCCGGTGACCACGTCCGGCGAGTATTCCGTGTATTTCGCCATCGACACCTGGGCCGAGCCCAAGGTGGTGCTGATGAAGATGGACAACTACGGCTCGACCATCCTCTGTTCCAAGAAGCTGCCGGACGACCTGGCCAGGCAATTGCTGGAAGACATCAAGGGCATCAAGGGCATCCTGGAACTGACCCCGCCCATCAAGGAATGGCTGATGAAGGAGCTGGACGCCTAAGGAATTTCGGCGGTCGGGCCGGTTGAGGCCCGCGTTGCCGATACATGGGAACTCCGCATGAACGATCCCGCGGCTATACCCTTGGCAGGGTGTGGTCGCGGGATTCCTGCGTCTTGCGGCGGGGGTGGGAGGCGGCGCGGCCCTCGCCGCTCTGGCGCAGCAGGTAGGGGGCGGCCAGGGCTCCGGCCAGGCCGACCAGCCCGGCCACGATGAAGGCCAGGGGGATGTCCGACCGGTCCACGATCAGGCCGAGGATCAGGGGGCCGGTGACCTGGCCCAGGCTCATGGAGGCGGTGAACGCCCCGGCGGCCGCGCCCATGCCGTGGATGCGACCGCGCTCGGTCTGGATGGCGATGCAGGCGGCCCGGGACACCGCGCTGAGCAGCCCCATGGCCAGGGAGAGGACGAGGAACATGACCATGGTCCGGAAGTAGGCGATGGCGAGCATGGACAGGGCGGCCAGAACCCCGCCCCAGAGCACGAAGGCGACCCGGCGGCGGGGGTATCTGTCCACCAGCAGGCCGCACGGGTATTGGAACAGGGAGCCCGCGAACATGTAGGAGGACAGGACCAGTCCGATGGCGGCGGCGCTGGCCCCGTTGACCTGGACCGCCAGCATGGGGAAGAAGGAGTTGAACCCCCAGCGGTAGAAGCCGCGCGTGGCGAAGTAGGTCATGATTCCCCACATGGGCCGGTCGCGGAAGATGGGCAGCAGCCCCTTGAACCCGGACCGGGATCTGCCGGACTTCGGCTCGGTGGCCGGTGCGTCGGGCACCAGGAAGAGGATCAGGAGCAGGGCGAGAAAGGACAGAGCGCTCATGGCGTGGAAGGGCGCGGCCATCCCGTAAGCGTCGCACAGCCAGCCGCCCAGGTACGGGCCTGCGGCCATGCCCATGAACATGGACATGAAGTACAGGTTGCCGACCCTCCCTTCCTGGCCCACCGGGGTGATGTCGCCCACGTAGGACTGGGCCACGGGCGTGACCAGCACGCTCGCGCCGCCCTGGATCAGGCGGATGAGCAGCAGCACGGCGGGCGTGTCGGCGGCCACGTAGGCCAGGGAGATGGCGATGAGCAGGACCAGGCCGGCCATGAGGATGCGCTTTTTGCGGTGTTGGTCGGCAAAGCGCCCGACCAGCGGGGCGAGGAACAGGCGCGACAGGGCGAACCCGGAGAAGATCGCGCCGATCTGCAGCCCGGACGCGCCCATGCCGTGGGCGTACAGGGGCAGGATGGGGGAGATGACCCCGATGCCGAGCATGACGACCACGGTGGCGATGAACAGACTGGTGAAGACGCTGGTTTTCATTGTTTGTCGAACGGGCTCGGCGGTTCGCGGCATTCCCCGCGACGGTCATGCGGCGGGTTTGTCGCGCGGCGACGGATTATGCTATGGGAGACGCGCTTTCCGGCATCGGCCGGGCGGCGCGGACGGTGGACGGGAGTAGGGAAGAGGGCCGGCCGGTCCGGCGTCAGTTCTCCTCTATGGCCACCCCTTCGCAGACGAACGAGATGCCCTGGCCCGAGGCGGTGCCGATCATGACCGCCTGGATCACGGGCACGGCGGTGTTTTTCTCGGCCTGCCACTTGACCGTGAAGTTGGCCCCGGATCCGCCGGACAGGTCGCGTTCGGACACGTAGACCTCGCGGGTGCCCATGGGCTCGATGACCACGGGCTCGACGAAGTGGTCCTTCACCAGGGTGCCGTTGTCATCATAGTACTTCACCGAGGTCACGGTGATGGCGTGGTCGTAGTCCACGTTGCGGATGGAGAGCAGGCCGGACAGGTTGTACGGCTTGCCTTTGGGCCCCTGGTAGATGTGGGAGTAGATGGGCACGTACACGGTCTGTCCGCTGGACACGTGGAGCTTGCGCCCGGCCAGGGCGGGCAGGCTGAGGACGGCCACGGCCAAAAGGGCCGCGATCAGGCGAAGGGACGTGGTGCGCATGGGGTGGACTCCTTGGATATCCGATTTGTCGCAGAATAGGCCGTTTTCGGCCCGGATGGCAAGGACTAGAGGAAGGCGCGGATGACCAATCCCACGCCGAGCAGGCCGATGAGGGCGAAGACGATGCGGCGGAAGGTGGCCTCGGGCAGCATGCGCCGGACCTTGCCGCCGACGTATATGCCCAGGAACACGGGGATCAGCCCGGCGAGGGAGATCACGACCACCTCCAGGGAGACCAGCCCGAGCTTGTTCAGGCCCACGAGCATGATGATCGAGGACAGGGTGAAGGAGGTGTTGATGGCCTGGACGAGTTCGTCCTTGGAGATGGGCAGGGCCATGAGGTAAGGCAGTATGGGCATGATCTGCGAGCCGGTCAGGCCGTTGACCGCGCCGGTGACCAGGCCCACGGCGCAGTCCAGGAGCGGGCGCTGGGTCAGGCGCAGGTTGCCGCCCCACAGCTGGCCGCCGCCGTAGAGGATCATGGCCGCGCCCAGGACCAGACGGGGCATGGCCGAGGAGCTGCCGCCCAGCAGCCACAGGCCAAGCCCCAGGCCGGGCAGTGCGGCCAGGAACATGAACTTGAAGCGGCGCAGGATGGGCAGGAATCCGCCCGCGTCGATCATGACCAGGGCGTTGGAGAGCAGCGAGGGGATGATCACCAGGGGGATGGCCAGGCGCATGTCCAGGTAGGCGGCCATGATGCCCAGGCAGGTGGTGGCGAAGCCGAGACCGGCCGTGCCCTTGAGGAAAGCGGCGAAGAAGAAGGTCAGGAAGATCAGCGCGAGGGTGAGCGGGTCCATGTCGTCTGCCATACGCCCGCTTACGGTCCGAGGCAACCATTTCTCTCTTTTCAGCGGGCCGTCTCTGCGTTATGGCTGTGGTCGATTCGAAAACAGCATCCGGAGAACCCGATGAAGATACCCGTTGGATATACCTTCGCCGCGGCCGCGGCGTCGTTCAAGAAACCCGGCAAACTCGACCTGGGGGCCATCGTCAGCCGCACCCCGGCCGTGGCCGCGGGGGTGTTCACCACCAACAAGTTCCAGGCCGCGCCCGTGCTGCAGTGCAAAGAGATGCTGGCCGACGGCCGGAAGATGTCCGGCTTCCTGGTCAACTCGGGCCAGGCCAACGCCTGCACCGGGGAGCAGGGCCGGGCCAACTGCCGCGAGACCCTGAACCTGGCGGCCAAGGCGCTGAACGTCCCGGCCGACGAACTGCTGCCCGCCTCCACCGGGGTCATCGGCGCGCAGTTCAATATGGATAAATGGGCCGCGGTCATGCCCGCGCTCGGCGAGAGCCTGGCCACGGCCGGTCCCGAGGACACGGCCCGCGCGATCATGACCACGGACACGGTGCACAAGCTGGCCGAGAGCGCCTTTGAGCTCAAGGGCGGCGAGGTCCGCCTGCTCGGCATGTGCAAGGGCGCGGGCATGATCTCGCCGAACATGGCCACCATGCTCTGCTTCGTGGCCTGCGACGCGGACATTTCGGCCGAGGCGTGGCAGACCATGCTGGCCGACTGCGTGAATCTGACCATCAACCGGGTGACCGTGGACGGCGACATGTCCACCAACGACTGCGTCTTGGCCCTGGCCAACGGCGAATCGGGCGTGGCCATCGAGTCCGAGGACGACTACGTGTTGCTGCGCAAGCACCTGCTCGCCGTGCTCGAGGAGCTGGCCTACAAGATCGTCATGGATGCCGAGGGCGGCACGAAAGTGGCCTTCATCGAAGTCTCGGGCGCGAAGAACGATCTGGACGCCGAGAAGGTGGCGCGGGCCGTGGGCAACTCGCCCCTGGTCAAGACCGCGTTGTTCGGCTCGGACCCCAACTGGGGGCGGATCATCTGCGCGGCGGGCTACTCGGGCGCGGACTTCAAGGCCGAGGACCTGGTCCTCAAGATCGGCGGCGTGCTGGTCTTCCGCGACGGCACTCCGGAGCCGGGCGACATGGACGACCTGCTCGGCCCGATCATGAAGGAGCGGGACATCGTCATCCACATCGACGTGGGTGACGGCCCGGGCTCCTCCATGCTCCTGGCGTCCGACCTGACCCGCGAGTACGTGTCCATCAACGCGGACTACCGCAGTTGATTATTACGTTGCTTGATGCCTCTAAGTGTCGTTGTGACATATAGTAATACTCCTAAGAACTCGGTTAGTTCTGTATGAAGATGTGATTACTTTAGTAGCCATTTTATCTAGAACTCTGTTTGAATAGACGGTCGCAGCCCTATGTTTTTTAGGGGGAAGTATGTCTGAGACTTATAGCAAAGAGCTCACGCCTCTCAAGCTGTTTAGCGAATATTATCGGATAGGAGTGTCGGTTCTCTTTGGATATTCGTTCCTGTTGTCATTTGCTTTTTTAAAGGGCTATTGGAGTTTTTTTGGGTGGAATTTTATTGATTTTTATTCTGTCTCTGAGATAGCTAAAAGCTCAATAATCCCTTCAGGTTACTCTTTTTTATCCCTTGTCGTCTATTCTGCCGTCGTGTATTCGATCCCACGCTTATTTAGGCTTGTGGTTAAACGCGAAAATAGTGATGAAGTTGCTCGATTTGCCGGTGTCCTTGGGATGACAATCACAATTTTCAGGAATAGGTGGATTGGAGAAAATACGGTACCAATTCTTGCCATCATTCTGCTACTTTCAGTAGTAGTTGCGTTTGTATCTAGAAGTAAATTGAAATTTATAAATGGATTATACATAGCATTTTTTTCTATGTTGCCTCTCTTGTCTTCGTACTACTTAGGTACAGTTAAGGCAGATGATGTTATTAAAAGAAAAGAATATAGATATTTAGACGCATATAAAAGTGATTTTGGAGTGCCTGAGAGGTACTACCCTCTTAAGTATATTGCGAAGATTGGCAATCGAATTTTCTTTGTAGCTGATGACAATACAACACTCGTTACTATCCAGGTTGATGGGGTGAATTTCATACTAAGAAAGGGTGTAAATGATAAAAAACCGGAATAGACTGACTAGGATTGTAGACTTTTTCAACGAGTGCGGCATGTTGCGCAAGACGCCGAGGACCGGGTACCAGTTTCTGGGCACGGGCTCGGAGAACGTGGCCGAGCATTCGTTCCGCACGGCGGTCATCGGCCACGTGCTGGCCTTGATGGCCGGTGCTGACGTGGCCCGGACCACGTACATGTGCCTGTTCCACGACCTGCACGAGGCGCGCACCGGGGACTTCAACTACGTGGCCCACATCTACAACAAGTCCGAGCGCACCCGGGTGCTGGAGCACGCCACCGAGGGCACGGGCATGCGCGAGGAGATCCTCGGGTACTGGAAGGAGCTGGAGGAGACCGAGACCCTGGAGGCCAAGTTGGCCCAGGACGCGGACCAGCTTGACTTCATCCTGAATCTGAAGGAGGAGCTGGACCACGGCAACAAGTACGCCGGGCAGTGGCTCGGGGACGCGGTCAAGCGGGTGCGCACGCAGTGGGGCCGGGAGCTGGCCGAGACCGTGATGAAGACCGACCACAAGGAGTGGTGGTTCCTGGGACCGGACAAGGACTGGTGGGCGCGCAAGAACGGCAAGTCCGAGGAGGACTGAGTCCGGCGCGCCATGAAACCGGCCTGATTCCATAAGTAAATGTATTTAACGGCCTTGCCGTTTATGTTTATATTGGGTAAAGATTCCTAATTGAATGATGCGTTGCCCGCCGTTTGTCGACGGCGGGCGGCGGTTGTCGGAGCGGCGCGGAGCGCCGTCCAAGGGCGGGGAGCCAATCATATGACGGAGAAAACACGAGGAACAGCCATGCCTCTGTTCCCCTGCGGGATCTGTCGCGAAATCGTGGACGAGATCGGGAGCCTGGCTCTCTTTCTCCTCGATTCCCTGCGGCTCATCTTCGCGGGTCTCGGGCAATTCCCCAAGATCGTCCGCCAGATATATTTCATCGGAGTGCAGTCCGTGTCGGTGATCGCCCTGATCGGGCTGTTCACGGGCATGGTCATGGGCATGCAGCTTTACTACGCCCTGTCGGTGTTCGGCGCGGACGGCTTTCTGGGCACGGGCGTGGCCCTGTCCATGGTCCGCGAACTGGCCCCGGTGCTGACCGCGATCATGCTTACGGGCCGGGCCGGATCGGCCATGACCGCCGAGATCGGGGTGATGCGCATCTCCGAGCAGATCGATGCCCTGACCATCATGGACATCAACCCCATGCGCTACCTGGTGGCCCCGAAGATGGCCGCCTGCCTGATCAGCTTCCCCCTGCTGACCGCGTTCTTCAACCTCATCGCCCTGTGGGGCGGCTGGCTGACCGGCGTGAAGCTGCTCGGGGCCAACGCGGGCGTGTACTGGTCGCGGGTGTCCGGCTCGCTGGACTGGGACGACATCCAGGGCGGGTTCATCAAGGCCATCGTGTTCGGCGTGCTGGTCTGCACCATCTGCTGTTTCGAGGGCTATTTCACGCACCTGCGTTCCGGCCACGCCGGTCCCGAGGGCGTCAGCCAGTCCACCACCAACGCGGTGGTCAAGTCCTGCGTCGTCATCCTGGCGGCGGATTACGTTCTGACATCGCTGTTGTGGTAGGGGAGAGGGCGTGAGCGAAGCACCGAGCATACGACTGGAGAACCTGACCGTGGGGTACGGCGAGACGCCCGTGGTCAAGGATCTGAACATAGAATTTCCCGGCGGCAAGCTGTCCATGATCGTGGGCGGCTCGGGCTGCGGCAAGTCCACGGTGCTCAAGCACATCCTGGGGCTGCACCCGGTCATGGGCGGGCGCATCCTGATGGGCGGCCACGACCTGGGCGGGCTGACGGCCAGGCAGATGCACTGCATGCGCCAGCGCACGGGCGTGCTCTTCCAGGACGGCGCGCTCCTCGGGTCGCTGCGGCTCAAGGACAACGTGGCCCTGCCCCTGCGCGAGCACACCCGGCTCAAGGAGCCGGAGATCATGCGCATCGTCCAGGACCGGCTCGAACTGGTCGGCCTGGGCCACGCCCTGGACCTGTTCCCCAACGAGCTGTCCGGCGGCATGCGCAAGCGGGCCGGCCTGGCGCGCGCCCTGGTCATGGACCCGCAGGTGCTGTTCTGCGACGAACCCACCTCCGGCCTGGACCCGGTGCTCTCGGCCGAGCTGGACCAGCTCCTGCTGGAGATGATGTGCCATTTCGACATGACCATGGTCGTGGTCACCCATGACCTGGCGAGCATGCGCGGGCTGGCCGATTACGTGGTCATCCTGGGCGAGCACCGCTGCCTGTACCAGGGGACCATCGAGGAACTGGAAAAAACCACGGACCCGTATCTGCGCCGGTTCCTGGACCGCAAGGCCGAGGAGCGCGACGCCCCGAGGCTGACCATGCCGCCCATCGACCCGGCCATGATGCGCATCGACTGCAGCGAGGCCCTGGGCGCGAAAATCACCATTCGTAAGGACGACCGATGTTCAAGATAAAGAAAGAGACAGCTGTGGGGATCTTCGTGATCATGGGGCTGCTGGCCGTTGTCTACATGAGCGTCAAGCTCGGCAACGTGCAGCTGTTCTCGGACAAGTATTACGAGATCAAGGCGAATTTCACCGACATCTCGGGGCTGAAGGTCAACGCCCCGGTGCAGATGTACGGCGTGGAGATCGGCTTTGTCAGCCATATCGGCCTGGACCAGAAAAAGGGCGTGGCCGCCGTCTCCCTCATGTTGTTGAAGGAAGTGGAACTCACGGACGACGCCATCGCCGCGATCAAGACCAACGGGTTGATCGGCGACAAGTACGTGAAGATCGTGCCGGGCGGACTCGGCGACCCGGTCAAGCCGGGCGACACCCTGTTCAACACCCTGCCCGCCGTCGATCTTGAGGATCTCATCAGCAAGTTCGCCTTCGGCTCCGTCTAGGGGTTGCGGGCTTATCAGGGATAGGAACGTTATGGTTTGCAAGAAAATAACACTGGCCCTTGTCCTGGGCTGCCTCCTGGTCTTCGGCGCCTCGGCCGCCCGGGCCGCGCAGTCTCCCACCGAACGCGTGCGCGAAGGCGTGGACAAGATCGTCGAGATGCTGTCCGACCCGGCCATGCAGGACACGGCCCGGCACGACCAGGCCATCTCCCGTCTGCGCGAGGTGGCCGAGCAGTATATCGATTTCGGTCTGGTCACCAAATACGCCGTGGGGCGGCCCTGGCTGGACATGTCCCCCGAGCTGCGCGAGCAGCTGCAGGAGGCCTTCGTCAAACTCCTGGAACGCTCCTATCTGAAGCGTATTCCGGCCTACGGCGGGCAGAACGTGGAGTACAAGCGGGAGGAGATTTCCGGAAATAATGCGAAGGTTCAAACAGAAATCATTGACAATGACAAAAAAATAGTTGTTGAATTTCGCTTGAAAATCGTTCAAGGACAATGGATGATCTATGATGTCGTCGCCGAAGGCGTGAGCCTGGTGATGAATTATCGCAGCCAGTTCGCCGAGGTCCTGAACAAGGGGACCGGCGAGGATTTGCTGAAAACAATCCAGGATCGCATCGAACAGATCGACCAGGGCAAAGAGGAAGAACCGGCGTCGTGATGATCGGAGAAAAAGAGGGCTTTCGTCTGCTGGCCATAGTGCTGACCGCCGCGCTCCTGCTTGGAGTGACGGGGGTCTGTTTTGCTGCCGAAGCCCCGGCCGAACCCATCACCGTCGCCCAGTTCGGCGACGAGCCCGGGCGCACCTCCTCGACCCCTCCCGGCGTTGTCGACGACTTCGACGAGTTCGACGCCGCCTACAACAACCAGCCCCTGGTCAGCGACCCGCTGTCCGGCTGGAACCGGTTCTGGTTCGAGATCAACGACGCCCTGTATCGCGGCCTGTTCCGGCCCGTGGCCCAGGGATACGCCTGGGCGATTCCGCCCCGTCCCCGCACCTGGGTTTCGAATTTCTTCACCAACCTGCTCTTCCCGGTCCGGTTCCTCAACGACCTTTTGACCGGCAAGTGGGACGCCGCCTACATGGAGACCTCCAAGTTCGTGGCCAACACCTCGTTCGGCGTGCTCGGCCTGGGCGACGTCACCGGCGGCATGCCCAGAAACTGGGAACCCGAGCGGCCCACGGCCGACGGCTTCGACCAGACCCTGGGCAAGGCCGGAATCGGCACCGGCATCTATCTCGTCTGGCCGTTCATCGGCCCCAGTTCCGTCCGGGGAACCGTGGGCTGGGTTGCGGACGCCTACTGCGATCCGCTGACCTACGGCAAATTCACCTTCCTCGAGTTCCTCGGCATCCGCGCCTACAAGAACCTGAACGAGCTCTCCCTGCAGCTCGAAGGCAACGAATACGAGGCCCTGACCGACGGTGCCGTCGACAAGTACGCCGCGGTCCGTGACGCGTACATCCGCTACCGCGCCAAGAAGGTCGCCGAATAGGCACACCCCTTTCCGGTTCCATGCAGATCGCCGTCATTTCGGACACCCATATGGGTACGCCGCCCTCCTGGCTCGACGCCGTCTACGCCCGCTGGCTCGGTCCTTCCGACGCGCTCATCCACTGCGGGGACATCTCCTCCGCGGCCACCTGGTCCTATTTTCTGCAACACGACAACTTTCTGTGCGTGCGCGGCAACTGCGACTGGGACCCGGAACTGGCCGAGCGGCTGGAGCCCATGCTCACCGCCGAGGTCGGGGACCTGACCGTGGGCGTGACCCACGGCTGGGGCCCGCGCTCCCGGGTGCCCGCCGCTGTGGCCCAGGCCTTCGGTCCGGGCTACGACCTGGTCTGTTACGGCCACACCCACGCCCGCGACTGGTCCGTGGTCGACGGCGTCCGGCTGGTCAATCCGGGCTCGCTTGGCGAGAACGGCTCCCTGGCCCTGATCCACGTGGACGGCCAGGGCGGGTTGCGCTGCGAGTTCGTGGACGCGCACTAGATCAGATTTTCCCGCTCCGGCCCCGTTTTCCGATCCCCCGAGACGGCGTTTACAAGCCGAAGAACTCCGTGCGGCGGTTGCACTTTTTTATCAGGGATGGCATGACTCAACCGTGGATAAAATGAGGAGAATACCGCCTTTTGCCGCGCTGCTCGCGTTGCTCGCCGTTCTGTGGTTCGGCTTTGTTCCGGCCCGGGCCCAGGGGGAGCGCGAGCTGGTCTTCGGCATGTCCGCGGCCTTCACCGGAGCCAACGGCGAACTGGGCATCGAATATTACCGCGGGCTGATGGCCTACCTCGACCACTACAACGCCCATGTGGGCGAAGGCGGCTGGGCCATCCGGGTCGAGCCGGCCAACGACGGGTACAACCCCGGCCCCTGTTTCCAGAACACGGTCAATTTCATCGTCCGGGACAACGTCTTCGCCCTGGCCGGCTACGTGGGCACGCCCACGGCCACCCATGTTCTGCCCCTGCTGCAGAAATTCAGCGACCGGCACATCTGCATGCTTTTTCCCTTCACCGGGGCGCAGCCGCTGCGCGGCGAGCCGTTCGGCCAGTACGTCTTCAACCTGCGGGCCTCCTATTTCGACGAAACCAGGGGGCTGGTGGACCATCTGCTGGCCGTGGGCCGCAGCCGCATCGGCGTCTTCTACCAGTCCGACGCCTACGGCCGCACGGGCTGGGACGGCGTGCGCCGCGCCCTGGCCGCTCATGGCCTGCACATCGTGTCCGAGGCCGCCTACCGCCGTGGGGCCTCCTTTGATCAGGATTTCTCCCTTGAGGCCCGGCACCTCCTGGATTCGGGCGTGGACGCCATCATCGTGGTCGGGACCTACGCCTCCCAGGCGGGCTTCATCCGGGACGCCCGCAACGCCGGGTGCGACCTGCCCATCGCCGGGCTGTCCTTCACGGACAGCGACAAGATGCTCGACCTGCTCAAGGCCGAGAGTGAACGAGCGGGCAGGGACTACACCACCGACCTGATCCAGTCCCAGGTGGTCCCCAGCTACGAGGAGACGGGCTTGCCGGGCGTGCGCCTGTACCGCGAGATCATGGGCAACTACGAGGGGGGCGTCGTGCCCTCGGCCGGGGAGGCGTATGCCCCGCGCCGCTACAGCTTCGTCAGTTTCGAGGGCTTTCTGAACGGCATGCTCCTGGGCGAGATGGTCCGGCGCATGGGCGACGAGCCCGCGCGCGAGCGCATCCCCGAGGTCATGGAGTCCATCCGTGACTTCGACCTGGGCATCGGAGTGGACGCGCGGTTCGGCCCCGACCGCCATCAGGGGCTCGACGCCGTCTACCTGACCACCGTGCGGGACGGCAGCTTCCGGGCCGTGGACAGCTGGGAGAGGTGGCGCAAATGAGGGCCTCCAAGCTGTTCATCAAGCCGCTGCTGCTCATGGTCGTGATCTTCGGCATGATCGCGGTGGTCACCTCCGTGACCTTTTCCAACCGGCTGCGGGACGAGATGACCCGCGAATACGAGTCCAAGGCCCTGGCCCTGGCCCGGTCCGTGGCCGAGTCCGACATCTCCACCATCCTGAGCCAGGACGCGGGCGCGCTCCAGGGCCGTATCGACCAGTACCTGGGCATCAACGCGGTCTCCTACGTGCTGGTCGCCGACGAGAACGGCAACGTCCTGGCCCACACCTTCGTGCCGTTCATCCCGGAGCGGATCCTGCGTCTGGTGGGAGAAACCCCCCGTGTGGAGACCCGCGAGGAACACCTCCTGCGCGACGTCATGCTCGACGGCAAACGGTACCTGCACGTCTCCAGCCCCATCCTTTCCGGCCTGGCCGGCGACGTGCACATCGGCATGGACTACGCGGTCATCGACCAAAACATCCACGAGGCCGTGGTCGAGCAGCAGGTGGTCATGCTCATCCTGTTCGGGGCCAGCCTCCTGCTCGTCTTCCTGTTCGTGGTCAACATATCCAAGCCGCTGCGGCAGCTGACCGAGTACGCGGGCCGCGTGGCAGTCAAGGATTTCGGCCAGGTCCCGGAGATCAACTCCAACGACGAGGTCGGCCAGCTGGCCAAGGCCATGGCGGCCATGACCGGCCAGATATCCGAGCTGGTCGGCAGCCTGGAGGACCGGGTCCGACAGAAGACCCGCGAACTGCAGGAGGCCCGCG
This sequence comes from Pseudodesulfovibrio sp. lm2024, assembly GCF_051175575.1. NCBI lineage: Bacteria > Pseudomonadati > Thermodesulfobacteriota > Desulfovibrionia > Desulfovibrionales > Desulfovibrionaceae > Pseudodesulfovibrio > Pseudodesulfovibrio sp. lm2024. The sequence continues at coordinate 3,724,070 of NZ_CP195092.1, read as the reverse complement.
ACGCCCTCAGGCAGAAGGTCGAGGAGCGCACCGGCGAGCTGATGCGCACCAACACCCAGCTCAAGATCGAGATCGCCGAGCGCAAGGTCATCGGCGACGCCCTGCGCAAGGCCGAGAAGAAGTACCGGACCATCTTCGAGAACGCGGTGGAGGGCATCTACCAGTCCTCCTACTCGGGCCGGTTCCAGGACACCAACCCGGCCCTGGCCCGCATCCTCGGCTACAAGTCGCCCGAGGACCTGATGAGCTCCATCTACGACATCGGCACCCAGATGTACGTGGACCCGGACCGGCGCAAGGAGTTCCTGCAACTCATCGAGGAGCGCAACGAGGTCAAGAATTTCGTGTCCAAGGTGCGCAAGCGCGACGGCCGGATCATCTGGGTCGCCGAGAACGCGCGCAAGATCGTGGACGAGAACGGCAACATAGTCTGCTTCGAGGGGTCCATCGAGGACATCACCATGCGCAAGAAGGCCGAGGACCAACTCAAGCGTCAGGCCTTCCACGACCCGCTCACCGGCCTGCCCAACCGCGCCCTGTTCCTGGACCACCTGCGCATGGCCATGGAGCGCTCCAGGCGGCGCAAGCACATGTTCGCGGTCCTGTACATGGACCTGGACCGCTTCAAGGTGGTCAACGATTCGCTGGGCCACGACGCGGGCGACGAACTGCTGCGCGGGGTGGCCCGCGTGCTCGAGCAGTGCGGCCGGTCCGTGGACACCATCGCCCGGTTCGGCGGCGACGAGTTCGCCATCCTGCAGGAGGAGATCTCCGCGCCCAAGGACGCCATAGCCATCGCCCGGCGCATCCTCGAGGGCGTGCGCCAGCCGTTCACCATCGGCGGCAACGAGGTCTTCACCTCGGCCAGTCTGGGCATCGTGCTCAAGACAGACGGCTACGACCGGCCCGAGGCGCTGCTGCGCGACGCGGACACGGCCATGTACCGGGCCAAGGAACTCGGGAAATCGCGCTTCAAGGTCTTCAACCGCAAGATGCACGACCAGGCGTTGCAGCTCATGGAGCTGGAGACCGACCTGCGGCGCGCCGTGGACCTGCGCGAGTTCGAGGTGGTCTACCAGCCCATCGTCGAGCTGGACACCCGGCAGGTCTGCGGGTTCGAGGCCCTGGTCCGCTGGCGTCACCCGGAACACGGCATCATCGGCCCCGGCGACTTCATCTCCCTGGCCGAGGACACCGGCCTGATCTACGCCATCGACAACCTCGTCCTGGAGGAGGCCTGCGCCCAGGTCAAACGCTGGCAGACACTGGCCGGGGTGACCGACGGCGGCGACCTGACCGTGAACATCAATATCTCGGGCAAGCACTTCGGCCAGTCCATGCTGGCCGGGCAGATATCCCGCGTCCTGGAGGACTCGGGCCTGTCCGCCGACTCCCTGAACCTGGAGATCACCGAGTCCGCGCTCATGGACAACCCGTCCGTGGCCGAGGACATCCTGCAGCAGCTCAAGGATCTCGGCATCCGCATCTGCATCGACGACTTCGGCACCGGCTATTCCTCCCTGTCCTACCTGCAGCGGTTCCCCATCGACGTGGTCAAGGTGGACCGCTCCTTCATCATCGCCGTGGACGAGGACCCGGACAGCCAGGCCATCGTGCGCACGGTCTTCTCCCTGGGCGAGTCCATGGGGCTCAAGATCGTGGCCGAGGGCGTGGAGACCTCGGGCCAGCTCGCCTTCCTGGAGCGGGAGGGGTGCCGGTTCGTGCAGGGCTATTTCTTCTACAAGCCGCTGACCGTGTCCGAGGTGGACCACCTCTTGGGGGGGCAGCGGCGCGGCTGACGCCCGGACGGAAAAAACGGAGATACACCATGGCGATACGCGAATTCATGGCCTGCGGAGTGGAACCCATTGAACAGGTGCTCATGCCGTTCCAGGAGTTCTTCCGTTCCAAATCCACCAGCGGCATCCTGCTCATCATCTGCGCCCTGGCCGCGCTCGCCTGGGCCAATTCCCCGTGGGCAGAATCCTACGTGGCCCTGTGGGAGACCGAGTTCACCGTGGGCTTCGGCGGGGCGGCCCTGTCCAAGCCGGTCATCCTGTGGGTCAACGACGGACTCATGGCCCTGTTCTTCTTCGTGGTCGGCCTGGAGATCAAGCGTGAATTCCTGGTCGGCGAGTTGTCCACCCGCAGCCACGCCGTGCTGCCCATCGCCGCAGCCATCGGCGGCATGGTCGTGCCCGCATCCCTCTACGCCCTGGTCAACCACGGCGAACCGTCCATCGTGGGCTGGGGCATTCCCATGGCCACTGACATCGCCTTCGCCCTGGGCATCCTGGCCCTGCTCGGCGACCGCGTGCCCTATCAGATCAAGATTTTCCTGACCGCCGTGGCCATCGTGGACGACATCGGCTCCATCCTGGTCATCGCCCTGTTCTACACGGCGGACATCTCGTTCACCATGCTCGGCCTGGGCGCGGCCTGCCTGGCCCTGGCCTTCGCCGCCAACCGCATGGGCGTGCGCACTCCGGTCTTCTACGCCCTGGCGGGCTGCCTGCTGTGGTTCTTCGTGCTCAAGTCCGGGGTCCACTCCACGGTGGCGGGAGTGCTCATGGCCTTCACCATCCCGGCGCGCACCCGGTGCGAGGCTGCGGCCTATTCCGTCAACGCCGCCCGGCTGCTCGACGACTACCGCGAGGCCGCCGGGCCGGACGAGTCGGTCCTGACCAACCAGGACATGCACTCGGCGCTTCTGTCCATGCAGCACATCACCACCCGCGCCCAGACCCCGCTGCAGCGCCTGGAGCACGGCCTACATCCCCTGGTGGACTACGTGGTCATGCCGGTCTTCGCCCTGGCCAACGCGGGGGTGGCCCTGGGGGGCGGCATCCCGGCCCCGGCTGTGCCCGCCGCCCTGGGCACGGCGCTCGGCCTGGTCCTGGGCAAGCCCGTGGGCATCGTGCTCATGGTCCTGTTCATCGTCAGCCTGTCCGAGGGGTATCCGCGCGGCGTGACGCTGAGACATTTCATCGGGGCCGGGCTGCTCGGCGGCATCGGCTTCACCATGTCCCTGTTCATCGCCACCCTGGCCTTCGGCCAGTCGCCGGGGCTGCTCGCCGGGGCCAAGACCGCCGTCCTCGGCGCGTCCGTGATCGCCGGCGCGGCGGGCTACCTGGTCCTGCGCTCCGCTCCCGCCCCGGAACCTCCGGCCGAGTAGGGCGCTTCCTATCGGGCCCGATCCGGTGTATCGTCCCCGGATGAACGCGGTAGGCCTTTCCGGCCGCCCCTCGGACATCGGACGACAACGGGCTGACCAAAACAAGCTGACCATAACGAGCTGACAATGACGAGCGAACAAGAATTGATCGAAGGCGTCTTTTCCATCGAACGCATGGCCAAGATCGGCACGGGCACCACGGCCCGCCGGGTCAAGCAGACGGCCCTGTACTACGCCAAGGAAGTGGAAGGCGAGAAAATCGAAATCCAGGGGCTGAACAACAAGCACGTCCCCTTCGGCAAGGTGGAATTGATCACCAAGGACGAGTTGCTGGCCGACTACCTGCCCATGCCACAGCTCTTCAAGGAAGTGGTCGGCAATCTGCGTTCGGTCCAGAAGTCCGTGGCCCGAGGTGACAAGTTTCGCAAGCGCGGCGAGAACTTCACGGCCGAATACGAGTACGCCAACGCCCTGAACCTGGACGAGCAGAACGTGCGCGCCAACTTCGGTATCGGCCTGTGCCTCCTGGCCCGGGACGAGGAGGAAAAGGCCAAGAAGGTCTTTGACCGCATCCTCGGCCTGGAGACCGCCTTTTCCGACGACCACAAGCATCTGTTCAACGAGTACGGCATCGCCCTGCGCAAGAAGAAGCTCTTCGGCCAGGCCGTGGACTACTACCGCCGCGCCCTGGATCTGTCGCACGACGACGAGAACCTGTGGTACAACCTGGCCCGCGCCCAGTACGAGCGCCAGGACTGGGCCGCCTGCGCCGAGGCCGTGACCAAGTGCCTGGAGTTGGACCCCAAGCACGAGGAAGGGCGCAAGATGATGGACTATCTGACCAGGAAGGGCCTGGTCTAGGCCGGGAGCGGACATGGGCGCGGTCAGGGCATTCGTTATCGCCGGAACGCACAGCGGGTGCGGCAAGACCTCCATCTCGCTCGGGCTGATGGCCTCCCTGGCCCGCCGGGGGCTGAAGGTCCAGCCGTTCAAGTGCGGCCCGGACTTCATCGATCCCGGCCACCACGCCCTGGCATGCGCCCGCCACGGCCGCCCGGTGCCCAGCCACAACCTGGACGGCTGGATGCTCGGCGAGCCCACCAACCTGGATATCTTCAACCGCTATGCGGCGGACAGCGACGTGGCCGTCATCGAGGGGGTCATGGGGCTGTTCGACGGCATTTCCGGCACGGGCGACGCCGGGTCCACGGCCCAGATGGCCAAAATCCTCGGTCTGCCCGTCATCCTGGTGGTGGACGCGCGGTCCATGGCCCGGTCCGCCGCCGCATTGGTGACCGGATACGCCGACTTCGATCCCGAGGTGACCATCGCCGGGGTGATCTTCAACCGCGTGGGCAGCCCGGCCCACGCCGAGCTGTTGCGCGAGGCCATGACCCTGGTGCCCGACGTGCCCGTGCTCGGCTGCCTGGGGCGCGACGAGGACATCTCCACCCCCTCGCGCCATCTCGGCCTGGTCACCCCGGACCAGGACGGCCCGGACCTGGACCGCTACCAGCGGCTGGCCGACTGGGTGGAGACCGGGCTCGACCCGGACGCGCTGCTGCGCTCCGTGCCCGAGGTGGAGGCCGTGGCCCCGTTCGAGCCCGTGCCCCAGCTGCCCAAGGTGACCATCGGCCTGGCCCGCGACAACGCTTTCTGCTTCTACTACGAGGAGAACCTGCGCCTGCTGCGCGAGGCGGGCGCGCGGCTGATCGAATTCTCCCCCTTGAGCGACACCCGTCTGCCCGAGCACCTGGACGGCTTGTACCTCGGCGGCGGCTACCCCGAGCTGTACGCCTTCGAACTCGGCCAGAACACGCGCCTGCGCCGCGAGATCAAGGAGTTCTGCGAGTCCGGCCGTCCGGTCTACGCCGAATGCGGCGGGTTCATGCTGCTCATGAACGACATCGTCACCGGCCGGGGCCGCTACGCCATGGCCGGGGTCTACCCGGTGCGCGCCGAGATGGGCGAGAAGTTCCGCGCCCTGGGCTACCGCGAGGTCACGGCCCGCGAGACCACCATGCTCGGCCCGGCCGGAACCTGCGCTCGTGGGCATGAGTTCCACTACTCCTCCATACAGACCCACGACCCCGACGTCCTACATCCGGTGTATGCTTTGGCTGGTCGCAAAGGCCCCCTTGAAACACCGGAAGGGTTCGTGACCTGGAATACGTTGGGGTCTTACGTGCACCTTCATTTTGGTTCCAATCCCGAAATCCCGCGCGCGTTCGTTAAGGCGTGCCAGAGCTAGCACGACCAGCGGCTTCCGATAGCGGGGGACTGAGCCGTTGTCGGGTGCTGCGCACCCGATTCACTCCATTAAGAGAAAAATGGGGCCTCATGCGGATTATGCATCTGGGCCATAAAAGGTGCTCCCGCCCCGCGTAGCGGCGACAAGAAGTTTTGAAGGGGAGTCCAGAGGGGAAACTTTTCCAAAGGGGCTAGACTAGAACAGGATCTGGTTTTCCGGTAATAGGTCAATTATGCCGGTAAAAAACAAGTACGCAACTCGTTCGAAAATTTCGGAAGCCAAAACCAGGGAGCTGGTCAGGCTGTTTTGCTACGACTTGGACGCAACTCAGATAAGCAAGGTGGCGAAAATAAATAGAAATACCGTCAATCGGTATATACATGCCATCAGAGTGCGAATCGCCGAGTTTTGTGAAGCGCAATCCCCCCTCACTGGGACGATCGAAGTTGATGAAAGCTTCTTTGGCCCGCGTCGGCAGAAAGGTCGTGTTGGCCGTGGAGCCTATGGGAAAACGGTCGTTTTCGGAATTTTGAAACGAAGGGGATTCGTCTACACGCAGATCGTCCCAGACTGCACCAAAGCCACCCTTCAAGGAATCATCCGAGGAAAGGTAGACCTTGAAAGTGTAATTCATTCTGATGGATTACGTTCTTATCATGGATTGGTGGACTTAGGTTATCAGAAACATTTTCGGATAGACCACGGGGAAGGCGAGTTTGCTAAAGGGACGAATCACATTAACGGTATCGAGAGCTTTTGGGGCTTCGCAAAAACAAGGCTTGTTAAGTTCCATGGCATTGCCAAAGCCACTTTCAATTTACATTTGAAGGAATGTGAGTTCCGATTCAACCACAGGAAGGACATGTACATGGTCCTCCTGAAGATACTCCGGAAGAGTCCTCTGTTCTAGTCTAGACCCTTTCCAAAAGTTTCCCCCTCTGGCCGCCGGGGGCATCCCGGAGGCCTCCCCTTGCGGGGTTGGGCGGGAGCGGGTAAAATTATGGGGATGCGCACCTGGATTTTACATATCGACATGGACGCGTTTTTTGCGTCCGTGGAGCAGCTGGACAACCCGGAGTTGAGGGGCAAGCCGGTGGCTGTGGGCGGGACGTCGGACCGCAGCGTGGTGTCTGCGGCCAGCTACGAGGTGCGCAAGTACGGGGTGCGTTCGGCCATGTCGGTGGTCAAGGCGCGCAAGTTGTGCCCGGAGATCATCATGGTGCCGGGGCGCATGGGCCGGTACAAGGAGATTTCGCGGCTGGCCATGGGCGTGCTGCGGGAGTTTTCGCCCACGGTGGAGCAGGCCAGCGTGGACGAGGCGTATTTGGACGGGACCGGGCTGGAGCGGCTGTTCGGGCCCATCGACGAGGTCGGGCAACGGATCAAGGCGCGCATGAAGGAGGTCACCGGGCTGACCTGTTCGGTGGGCGCGGCCCCGGTGCGTTTTCTGGCCAAGATCGCCTCGGACATGGACAAGCCCGACGGCATGTACATCGTCCGCCACGAGGAAGTCGCGGACTTTTTGCGGACGCTGCCCGTGGGCAAGATCCCGGGGGTGGGGGCCAAGCTGCTGGACGTGCTCAAGCGGCTCGGCGTGCGCACCTGCGGAGATATCCTGCTCAAGCCCGGCGAGTACTGGGAGGACCGGTTGGGCAAGTACGGGGCGGCCCTGTACGACCGGGCGCGCGGCATCGACCCCACGCCGGTCACGCCCCACGAGGCGGCCAAGAGCTGCAGCGCGGAAAACACCTTCCGCGAGGACACCACGGACCGTACCCTGCTCAGGAAATGGCTACTGGCCCAGTCCGAGCGGGTGGGCGAGGACCTGCGCCGTCACGGGTACAAGGGCCGGACCGTGACCCTGAAGGTCAAGTATTCGGATTTCAGCCAGATCACCCGGTCCAAGAGCCTGGACGGGCGCACGGACAACACCGGGGTCATCTACGAGACCGCCTGCGCGTTGCTCGACCAGGTGAAGCTGCCCCGGTCGGTGCGGCTCATCGGGGTGGGAGTGTCCAATTTCGAGGCCCGGGCCCGGCAGGTCACCCTGTTCGAGGAGGCCCCGGCCCGCAAGGAGGCCACCAGCGAACTGGACAAGGCCGTGGACGAGGTCCGGCGCAAGTTCGGCGGCAAGGCCGTGACCCGCGTGGAACTGTTGGGGTTCAAGAAAAAGCCAACCAATTCGGCGGATTGATCCGGGACGGTCGCGGCCGGCCGATCCGGCTTGCCAAACGTGATGAACGTTACTACATTAATGTATTGCAGTGATGAACAAAATGGCCCGCTATCCGGCGGGTGTAAACAAAAACAACCTTTTGTAATACTTATGGAAAATAAAAAAAAGCCCCGTAATCGGGGCAGGTGGGTTCTCATGCTGGCGCTGTTCGCGCTGTGCCTGTTCGCAGTGCCCGCCCTGGCCGAGGAAGAGCCCAAGGGGCTCATGGAAGTGAACCTTTCCCCCAAGCCCGAGCCGCTGGCCGGGGACGTGGAAAAGGGCATCTCCCATCTTTTCGGCGTGCTCGAGGACAACTCCAAGCAACTCTCCCTGGCCGACATCCGGCCCATGCTCGACTTCGTGGTCAACGTGGACGCCGATCCCAAGGACATCGAACCCGCCAAACGGTTCGGCGGACGGGCCATCTGCCTGCGCCGCGACGTGTCCACGGACCTGACCCGCATACTCAAGTTCTTCTACAACCCGGACATCCCCAACTACCTGCTCTGTCCGGCGGTCCTGCGCATGTCCGGCTGGCGCAAGGGCAGCGAGTTCCTGGCCCGGTCCAGGGGGATGTGGGAGGAACTGCCCGGCCTGACCGAGGCCGAGCCGGTGGTGGTTCGCGGCCGTGAGTACGAGATGACCACGCCCGACTCCTTTGCCGAGGCGTATTACGGCTACGACCTGAACCGGCTGATGATCCTGACCAAATTCCAGGGCAAGAACGTGCTCATCTCCGTGTCCCAGCAGGAAGGCAAGTCCGACGTGGGCCGCAAGGGGGCCATTCTGGACGATACCCGCTGGGATTACTTCTACTCCGGCCAGGAAGGCCTCAATCGGGGCATGATCGGCTGGATGGACACCTTCACCTACGCCTCGGGCTCGGTCCAGGTGTTCGTGGAGCAGGACGCGGCCGCGCCGCGCTCCACGGTCTTCCTGTTCAAGTGGCTCAAGGCCGGTTGGGCGGGCATGAACGTGGTCCAGCGTTCGCACATCTATGACGGCACCCTGCGCTACGTGCGCAGCTTCTCCAAGGTGGTCGAGTCCCCGGACCTGAGCCCCGAGTTCCTGGCCGACGGCCTCAAGAGCGTTCTGGCCATGCCGGAGAACCGCATGAACAGCCTGATCCAGGAATACGCCCGCAACTTCGAGGCCCGCTTCAAGGACAACCCCAAGCTCCAGGACAGCGACTACGCCAAGGTCATCCGTGACGGCGGGTACGCCGAGGTCCTGGACGACAAGGCCCGCCGCTCGGTGCTGGCGCTCGAAAAGCTCAAGTCCATGCTCGGCATGGAGACCCTGGTCACCTTGAGCGACGACACCCCGCAGCCCGTGGCCCAGGCGTTGCAAGCCGAACCCGTGGCCGAATCCGTGGCGGAACAGGCGGATCAAACCGTGGAAGTGGCCCAGCAGAAGGCCGTGCCCGGCAGCTAGCCAGCGGTCCGGATACACGCTATATTGACGGCGCGCCGACGATTCGGCGCGCCGTTTTTCATTTTTCCCGAGGAGATGGTGTATGCTCGTTCACGTGGATGACGCGAAATTCCTGTTCTGTCCCCTGCTCATGACCCACGACGACAAGATGAAGATGTGCCAGGTGGCCCAGTGCATGATGTGGCGCTGGGTGGACCGCGAAAAGGGCACAGGCTACTGCGGCATGGCGGGCAGGCCCGCCGGGGCCCGGGGCTAGTCCGGCCGCGTCAAGGCAACGTCAGGACAGGCTCGCCCATGCCCAAACCGTTCCGTTTCAAGCTCGACAAGGTGCTCGATTATCGCGAGCAGCTGGAGGAGCAGGCCAAGGGTGCCCTGGCCCGCGCCAAGGCCGCCCGCGACGCCCAGGCCGAGAAGCTGGCCGGGCTCGAGGCCCGGCTGGCCGCCCATTTGGACGCCGAGGCCGAGTCGCGCAGGTCGGCCAACGACATGTGGCTGTGGCGGCAGTATAAGGACGCCCTGTCCCAGGACATCTCGATCGCCCGGGTGGAGCTGAACAGTTTGGAACTCAAATTGCAAAGATCCCGCACGGAAGCCGTGGAACGGTCCAGGGACAAGAAGCTCCTGGAGAAGCTCAAGCAAACGCAAGCCAAGAGGCACCATGACCAAGAAAACGCCCGCGAAGAAAAGGAAAACGACGAAATGTCAACGATCCGGTTCGAGCCTCACGATCACTAAGGTCCTGCTCAGCCTCGTTTTCCTGGCACTGTTGAAGCTGGCCGTGTTCGGCCTTCTGAGCGTCGATTCCCTGACGCTCAAGGCGGTCGAGACCGTGCTGCCCGACGTGCTCTCCGGACAGACCGCCGAGGCCCAGACCAGCGCCGATCCTGCCACGCCCATCGCGGACAAGGCCGACTCCGAGGCCAACCGCGCGGCCAGAGAGGAGACGGCCAGGGACCAGGCCGCGGCCGAGAAACGCACCGAAGCGGACATGCCCGCCGAGTGGAAGGCCCTGAAGAAGAAAGAGGAGGAGCTGGCCATCAAGGAGCGGACCCTCAAGGAGATGGAGGCGTCCATCAAGGCCGAGGCCGTCAAGGTCCAGAAACTCCACGACGAGATCAAGTCCATGCTCGACGAGGCCAAGCAGATCAAGGATCAGCGCGTCAAGCAGCTGGTCGACATGCTCTCCAACACCAAGGCCAAGAAGGCCGCCGAAATCCTGCAGTCCATGGACGACACCCTGGCCGTCAAGGTCCTGTCCGGCATGCGCGGCAGGCAGGCGGGCGAGATCCTGTCCTTCGTGGAATCCAAGAAGGCCGCCAAGCTCTCCGAGGAATTGACCAAGCTCCAGATTCCCTTCGAGAACTAGGCCGGACATAACGACGAATCCAACGGGCGGACGGTCTTCGGGCCGTCCGCCTTTTTTTGTCGGGGGTGAATGAAAATCAGGTATGGATGCCGCTACGCGGCGAGGTCGGTTGATTTCGCCTCCGGCGGGCAAGGGTTCGCACCCTTGCATCCCTTTATGTGCCTTCGGCGCGGGTGTGTTCCCCTCTCATTGAAGTGTGGGGCGGGTTCACGTATAGCAGGCGCATGACGCGTATTCGACTGACTGTGGCCTACGAGGGGACCGAGTTCTGCGGGTGGCAGGTGCAGCCCGCCGACCGCACGGTGCAGGGCGAGCTGGAGCGGGCGCTCTTGACCATCCTCGGGCGCGAGATCCGCGTGCACGGTTCCGGGCGGACCGACTCCGGGGTACACGCCCTGGGCCAGGTGGTCCATTTCGATATCCCGGACGACCGGCCCGGTTTCCCCTGGCGACGCAGCCTGAACGCCATCCTGCCGCGCGACGTGCGCGTGCTCGACGCCGGGTCCGTGGCCGACGACTTCCACGCTAGGTACGGGGCCAAATCAAAGACCTACGAATACTGCCTGTGGCACGAACGGGAGTTCTGCCTGCCCCAGCGCCGCCGCTTCGTCTGGGACTGCGGCCCGGTGGATTTTGCGCGCATGGAGGCGGCCGCCCGGGTGCTCATGGGCGAGCACGACTTCGCGGCCTTCCAGAACGTGGGCACGGACGTGGGGTCCACGGTGCGGACCGTCACCGACATCTCGCGGCACGGCGGCGTGACCGCGCACGAATCTGTCTGGCGGTTCACGGCGGACGGGTTTCTTAAACAGATGGTCCGCAACCTGGTGGGCTGTCTGGCGGCCTGCGGGCGGGGGAAGCTCGATATCGACGGGGTACGGGCCATCCTGGAATCGGGCGACCGCACCCTGGCTCCGGCCACGGTGCCGCCGCAGGGGCTGACCCTGGTCCGGGTGGAATACGGGGAAGGCTAGCGGCAGAGCACGTCGCGCTTTTCCGGGTCCCAGTAGAAGGTCGAGGCCTCGAGCCGCTTTTCGACCTTTTTCCTGATCTTGCCGAAGGTGATCATCGCGCCGGGGTGGACGAACTTCTTCACCTTCACGGTCACGCCCTGCATCTCCTCCTGGTGGCGCAGCAGCAGTCGGTGGATCTTGGCGCTCAATGCTTCGCGCCGCTTCACCAGGGCGGCGCGGTGCTTGATGACTTCGAGCAGGGCCGGGCGTTTGGCCTCCGGGGTGCGCGCCAGGAGCGTCTCGGGCGGTTCGGTGCCCAGGGTGGCCTCGATCTTTTGGATGGCCTTGACCACGCGGGTCCGCTCCTCGCGCAGCTCTTCGTCCTCGGCCTCCTCGACGATGATGCCCACGGTCGTGGCCACCCCCAGCTCGGAGCCGAGTTCGTTGACCTCGATGCCCTTGCGGGCCAGGATCACGCCGCCCTGGACCGTGCCCTTGCCGGACAGGGCCACCAGCCTGCCGTCCGTGCGGATGACCGAATTCTGGATCTCGTTGGCGATGATCACGTCGTGCCTGGCCCGGATGCGCGCGCCCACGGCGTAGTTGGCGATGACCCGGCCGTCGCTTATGATCTCGCCGCCGTCGGGCATGAGGATGCCGCCCTTGACCTCCACCAGGCCGCCCGCATACACGGTGGCGCTTTCGATGGACCCCTCCACCAGGACGTGCGTCGGGGCCGAGACCGAGAACCCGGCCTGGATCGATCCCAGGACCTTGATCGAGCCGTGCTCGACCTTCACGTTGCCCGAGTTGAGGTCCACGTTGCCCTGGACCACCAGGCACTGGGTCACGGACAGGGTGTTCCGCTCCATGACCGCCACGCCCTGGGCCTTGGAAGAATAGGTCACCCCGTCGTTCTGCAGCAGGACGTTCTCGCCCAGCGTGATCTTGAGCGGCCTGCCCGCGTGCGGCGGGATGGTCTTGCCGTAGATGTCGATGCCGCCCTCGCCCGGGGTGGGCGGATGGAGCCTGCCGATGATCTGGCCGGTGTTGACCATGGGGTAGACGCCCCGGTCGCGGAAATCGAGGCGGCCCGCGGAGTCCTCGGTGCCGGTCTCCTCGCGGGTGGCGACCAGGGATTCCAGCCAGCCGTCGCGGCCCGGCACCGGATGCGCGCCCTTGACCAGGACCTGATTGGGCAGGGCCATGTTCATGTCCGCCGCCTGCCGGATTTTGGCGGCCAGCATCTGCAGGTCCACGGGGAGGAGCACGCCCATGTCGCGCAGTTCCTTTTCGATGCGCTCGGGGGTGATGGGCACGCCCCGGAAATCCTTGTGGAAGATGGCCCCCACGACCTCGACTTCATCCGGGGTGATGTGCGCCAGCGGGTCCACGGAGACCTTGTCGTCGCGGATGTGGGCCATGCCCCAGACCTGGGAGTAGTAGGCCTCCTCGGCGCTGTCCCAGGCCACGTTATCGCCTATCTCGATCTTGACCGGCTTGGGCGTGAAGGCGCCGCTGGGATGGACGGCCCGGCCGTCGATGGATTCGCCGTCGGCCGCCTCGGTCGCCGGGCGGAAACGCAGGAAACGGTCCCCGGGAAATACGGGAAACGCCAGGTCCCCCAAGGGCGCCAGGGTGGCCTCCCTCGGCTCGCGGGGCGGGATGCCCCGGACCAGGGTGATGCCCCGGAACTCGCCTCCGGTCTGGACCGCCTCCACGATGCGTTTGGCCGCGTCCTCGTCCACGGGCAGGCGGACCCCGCAGGCCGCCACCTGGGCCTTGAGCAGGGCGACGCTCGGCTCCTTTCCGCCGTTGGGAGGAAAGTACCGGTTGACGCCCAGCTTCATGCCGTCTTCGGACATGGAGAAGCGGAAAACCGCTTCGGGACACGCTTTCAAGGCTTCTTCATCCGTCATGACGCACCGCTTTTGCATGATGAATGGAATAAAGGGTTTTCCCGGCCGATCCATTTCGGTCGGGACCACACCTTTTGTTACATATATCACACCGGCCAGTCACCTGGCAATCGGCTGAAAAACGGAGTTTCAGGAATCGTTATGTATTTCGGGTGGGTGACAGCCGCCAGTAGAGCTCTTCCAGCAGCCCGGCCAGGTCGGCGTATATGCCGCCCGGCTCAGGGGGCAGGCCGAACAGGGCGCGCCGCTGCTCCCGGAGGCCTTCCTTGGAGACCGCGCCCGAATCGGAGTGGAACACGGTCATGGCCAGCCGTTCGGCCAGCAGGTAGCCGGTCAGGCCGTTGCCGAGCAGGTCCATGAGCACCCGGAAGCGGTCGCGGTGCTCCTCCCAGAAGGCGAGCGCCGCGTCGTTGGGCTCGGCGGCCAGGGATTCGCAGATGAGCGAGTACAGGGTATTCACGCCCGCGCCAGGGATGCCGCGCCGCCAGCCGAGCAGCCACGGGTTGCGCCAGAAGAGCAGGAAGTGTTCGGACCCGGTGCGGATGATCTCCTCCATGATCCGGCGGGCGCGGATGAGCACTGCGTCTTCCCAGACGGCCGGGCGGGCGGCCACGTCCCAGGCCGGGACCGGACCGCGTGCGGCCACGGCGGATTCGGGCTCGTCGAGCACCCGGCCGAGGATGTGCGAGAGCCAGCGGTTGGCCTGGCGGGAGGCGGGCGTCTCCAGGTGGGCGTAGCTCAACACGACGCGCCCCTTGCCGAATTCGTTGGCCGCGACCACGGGGGCGCCTTCCATGAAATCCGGGCTCAGGTTCACGCCGTACAGGTTCTCCCAGTCGGCCATGGTTCCCTTGGGCAGGGTGGCCAGGTTGAGATCCGCCACCCAGAAGTCCGGGCCGGGTTTGCCGTAGCGGGCCAGCACGCTGACCGACGGGTCCACCGGGTCGAACCGGCCCGGCCACCAGACCGGGAGCAGCCCCTGGTCCATGCCGTCCGGGACCAGGTCGTTTTTCGCGTCCAGGCTGGCGTGCACATGGCCCGAAAGAAAGTGGTGCAGCCGGTTGCGGTATCCCTTGCGCACCCAAGGCGAGAGGCCCAGGCCGAAGGGGGTGGACAGAGCCAGACCGGCCCCGCCGCAGAAGCCGAGATAGGTGCCGCCCCCGCGCACGTATTCGCGGACCGCGTCCATGCCTCGTTCGCCCAGCCGGTCGGCCTTGCCCTTGGCCCGTCCGCCGGGCACGAGCAGCGCGGCCGGGACCTCGCCAAGCTTGCCAGAGAGCGCGCCATCGGCTATTTCTGAGCCGCGCACCAGCCGGTGGGGCACACCCCAGGCCGTCAGGGCCCGGGCGGCCAGCAGCCCCCAGAAGTGCGATTCGTCCCAATATATATGTATGCTTGACATATGCGGCGCTCTTGACAAGTGTAGGCCGACGCTATCAAGCGCGGCCGTTGACCGCAAGAAAATACGGAATGATACTACGGTGTTTAGGCACCGTCCCAATAAGAAACAGACCCCCCGCTAAAGCTCCGAACTCCGCCGAAGGCGGCACAAAAAGTTTAGGAAGGGAAGGGGGATGGGGGTCCGGGGGAAGGGGGAAGGGAAACCTCTTTTCAAAGGGTTTCCCTTCCCCCTTCCCCCGGCCGCCGGAGGCACCGATATGGCGCGGAAAGAGTTAGCCAAAGCCTACGAACCGTGGGATGTGGAAGAGAAGTGGGAGACCCACTGGGAACAGAGCGAGACCTTCACCCCGGACCCGGACGGTCCGGGCGACGCCTATTCCATCGTCATCCCGCCGCCCAACGTCACCGGCGTCCTGCACATGGGCCACGCCCTGAACCTGACGCTCCAGGACATCCTCTGCCGCTTCAATCGGCAGCAGGGCAAGAACGTCCTGTGGGTGCCGGGCACGGACCACGCGGGTATCGCCACCCAGAATGTGGTCGAGCGGCAACTCAAGGCCGAGGGGCTGACCCGCGACGATCTGGGGCGCGAGAAGTTCATCGAGCGCGTCTGGGAGTGGAAGAAGGAGAAGGGCGACCACATCCTCAGCCAGATTCGACGCATGGGCGCGTCGGTCGACTGGACCCGCGAGTGCTTCACCTTTGACGACCAGCGGGCCAAGGCCGTGCGCGAGGTCTTCGTGGCCCTGTTCGAGCAGGGGCTGATCTACAAGGGCGACTACATCATCAACTGGTGCAACCGCTGCCACACCGCCCTGGCCGACGACGAGGTCGAACACGAGGCCAAGCCCGGCAAGCTGCACCACGTCAAATATCCCCTGGCCGACGGCTCGGGCCACCTGATCGTGGCCACCACCCGGCCCGAGACCATGCTGGCCGACTCGGCCATCGCCGTGAACCCGGACGACGAGCGGTTCAACAAGTACATCGGCAAGACCGCCATCCTGCCCCTGGTCGGCCGCGAGCTGCCGATCATCGGCGACGCCTACGTGGACGTGGAATTCGGCACCGGCTGCCTCAAGGTCACCCCGGCCCACGACATGAACGACTGGGAGATCGGCCGCAGGCACAATCTCGAGGTCATCTCCATTCTGGACGAGAAGGGGTTCGTCAACGAGAACGCGCCCGAGAAGTACCGGGGACTGTCCGTGACCGAGGCGCGCAAGCTCGTGCTCGAGGACCTCGAGGCCGAAGGACTGCTCGGCGAGATCGTGGACCACGACCACTCGGTGGGCGTGTGCTACCGCTGCAAGTCCACCATCGAGCCCCACGTCTCCACCCAGTGGTTCGTGTCCATGAAGCCGCTGGCCGAAAAGGCCCGCGCCGCCGTGCCGGACAAGACCCAGATTTTCCCGGAGCACTGGACCAAGACCTACTACCAGTGGCTCGACGAGATCCGCGACTGGTGCATCTCCCGCCAGATATGGTGGGGCCACCGCATCCCGGCCTGGACCTGCGAGGACTGCGGCGAGCTGATTGTCGCCAAGGAAGACCCGACCGTCTGCACCCAGTGCGGATCGTCCAGGCTGATCCAGGACGAGGACGTGCTGGACACCTGGTTCTCCTCGGCCCTGTGGCCGTTCTCGACCATGGGCTGGCCCGACGACACGAAAGAGCTGGCCAAGTACTACCCGACCTCCTGCCTGGTCACAGGGTTCGACATCCTGTTCTTCTGGGTGGCGCGCATGATGATGATGGGCCTCCAGTTCATGGAGGAGATCCCGTTCCACCATGTCTACATCCACGCCCTGGTGCGCGACGAGCAGGGCAAGAAGATGTCCAAGTCCACGGGCAACGTCATCGACCCGCTGGACATGATCGGGAAGTACGGCGCCGACGCCCTGCGCTTCACCCTGACCAGCTTCGCGGCCATGGGCCGTGACATCAAGCTCTCGGAGCAGCGCATCGAGGGGTACAAGCATTTCATGAACAAGGTCTGGAACGCCACGCGGTTCGCCATGATGAACCTGCCCGACGAGATTCCGGACGCGGACGTGCACGCGGCCGACGACCTGGCCAACCGCTGGATTCTCCACCGGCTGGAAGAGGTCAAGGAATCCATCGCCCGGGCCACCGAGGAGTACCGCTTCAACGAGATCGCCCAGACGCTCTACAAGTTCATCTGGTCCGAGTTCTGCGACTGGTACCTGGAGATGATCAAGCCCGCGCTCTATGGTGAGGACGAGCAGGCCAAGGCCGCCACCCAGCGGGTGTTGTGGACCGTGCTGTCCGAGACCATGATCCTGCTCCACCCGGTGACCCCGTTCATCACCCAGGAGATCTGGAACGTGCTGCCGAGGCCCGCCGGCGACGACCGCAGCGAGGACATCGCCACCCTGCCGTTCCCGGACAGGCGGCCCGACTGCCTGGACGACAAGGCCGTGGCCGAGATGGAGCTGTTCATGGGCGTGGTCTCCGGCACCCGGAACATCCGCACTGAACTGCTCATCGAACCGGCCAAGAAGCTGGACCTGCTGATCAAGACCGTGAGCGACGCGGACAAGGCGGTGCTCGAGGCCAACCTCGGCCTGATCCAGTCCCTGGCCCGCATCGACAACGTGACCATCGGCCCGGACGTCAAGGCCCCCAAGGCCTCGGGCGCGGCCGTGGTCCAGGGCAACGAACTGTCCGTGCCCCTGGAGGGCGTGGTCGACTTCGACGCCGAACTGGCCCGGCTGGACAAGAATTTGGGCAAGCTCGAAAAGACCATGAAGGGCGTGGCCGGAAAGCTCAAGAACCCCGGCTTCGTGAACAACGCGCCCGCCGAGGTGGTCGAGGGCGAGAAGAAGAAGCTGGCCGAAATGGAAGAGGAAAAGACCAAGCTGACCCAGCTCAAGGCGCGGCTCGAAAGCGTGATGGGCTAGTCTTTCAGGCAACAGGCTGATCCTGACCCGGCGCATTCGAGAATGCGGATACCGCACAACCGACCTGCGCCGCGATAAAAAGTTTTGGAGGGTCCAGGGAACCTTTTTCAAAAGGTTCCCTGGCCGCCGGAGGCAATTTTATGGCAAACGTGTTTCTCGTCGGAGCCGGTCCGGGCGATCCGGGCATGCTCACCCTGCGGGCCAAGGAGATCATCGAGTCGTGCGACGTGATGATTTACGACTATCTGGCCAATGCCGAATTCCTGAAGTGGTGCAAGCCGGATTGCGAAATCCTGTATGTGGGCAAGAAGGGCGGCGACCACACCCTGCCCCAGGACAAGATCAACGATCTGATCGTTGAGAAGGCCAAGTCCGGCAAGGTCATCTGCCGCCTCAAGGGCGGCGACCCTTATGTCTTCGGGCGCGGCGGCGAAGAGGGCGAGGAACTCGTGGAAGCGGGCATCGACTTCGAGGTGGTGCCCGGCATCACCGCGGGCGTGGCCGCCCCGGCCTACGCGGGCATCCCGGTGACCCACCGCGACCACACCACCTCGGTCTGCTTCATCACCGGGCACGAGGACCCGACCAAGTCCGAGTCCGGCCACAACTGGGCCGTGTACGGGCAGTCCACCTCCACCCTGGTCTTCTACATGGGCGTGGGCAACCTGCCCATGATCGCCAAGAATCTCATGGACAACGGCCGCGCGGCCGACACCCCGGTGGCGTTGGTCCGCTGGGGCACGCGCTGCAACCAGACCTCGTTCGTGTCCGACCTGGAACACGTGGCCGAGGAGGCCCGGGCGCGCAACTGGCAGGCCCCGTCCATCATCATCGTGGGCGGCGTCTGCTCCCTGCACGACAAGCTGGGCTGGTTCGAGAAGAAGCCCATGCTCGGTCAGGGCGTGATCGTCACCCGGGCGCGCGAGCAGGCCTCGGGCCTGGTGGGCGTGCTGCGCGAGCAGGGCGCGTGCGTGCGCGAGTTCCCGACCATCTCGGTGGAGCCGCTGGACGACTACGCCGAGGTCGAGACCGCCATCCTGCAGCTGGCCCGGTACCAGTGGGTGGTGTTCACCTCGGTCAACGGCGTCAAACACTTCTGGCAGCAGCTGCGGGCCATCGGCCTGGACGCGCGCATCTTCGGCGGCATGCAGATCGCGGCCATCGGCCCGGCCACGGCGGACGAGCTGCGGGCGCGCGGCATCGAGCCGGACTTTATCCCCGAGAAATACGTGGCCGAGCACGTGGTCAAGGGGCTGCTCGAACGCGGCATCGCCGGTTCGGACGTGCTCATCCCCCGCGCCAAGGTGGCCAGAGAGGTCCTGCCCCGCGAGCTCAAGGCGGCGGGCTGCAACGTCACGGTCCTGCCGGTCTACGAGACCCGTCTGGGCCAGGCCTCGGGCGACGAGATCATGGAGGCGCTGGGCGCGGGCGACATCCGCTACGTGACCTTCACCTCGTCGAGCACGGTGGAGAACTTCTTCGAGCTGGTCCCGGCCGACGCCTTCAAGAACTACCCGGACGTGAAGATCGCCTCCATCGGCCCGGTCACCTCGGACACGATCCGCAAATTCGGCCTGACCCCGGTGCTGGAGCCCGAGGACTACACCATCCCCGGCCTGGTGGACGCGCTGATCAAGGACGCGACCGCGAAGTAGCGGCACCCGATACGACAAGACAAGGCCCGGCGCGTAATCCTGCGCGCCGGGCCTTTTTTTCATGCCGGAACAGGGCTGACCGGGCGCTCCTATTGGTAACTTTGGATGATGGCGTCGACCGTGCCGTCGGCCCTGAGCCCGTCCAGGGCGGCCTGGAGGCGGCACACTATGGCCGGGTCCATGTCCCGGCTGGCCGCGAAGTAGAAATTGGCGCTCATGAGCCGGTGGACGACCTCGAATGTGTCCGGTTCCAGCCCCATCTTGCGGATGGTGTAAAAAAGGGCGGATTCGGTGCCCGCCACAACGTCTATGCGCCCTTGGACGAGCTTGCGCAGGTTCAGCGTGGTGTCGTGGACCGAGTCCATGCGGCCCGGAGGCACGCCCAGCCGTATGAGTTCCTGTTCCGAGGCGCTGGCCCGCATGGTCCCGTAACGGTACTGTCCGGCACCTTCCACCGGGTCCTTGATGACCACCTTCCTGTCCTTGAGAGCGATCAGGCTGAAGTGCAGGGGCATGACCGGGCCGATCCACTGGAACAATCCCTCGCGTCCGGGCGTCCGGGCCATGGCGTAGAGGATGACGTCCGTTTTTTCGAGTATCTCCTTGTATCCCCTGGCCCAGGGCCAGACGCGGATGTCCTCGCGGGCCATCTCGAGCCCGGCCCGGTCCGCCATGAGCAGGAACAGGTCGGTGGCGATGCCCGAAGCACCATTCCGCGTGTCCAAGCTGCAGGGCGGGTTGTACTCGGTGATGACGCGCACCCCTTCCGCACCGGCCGCGACAGGGCCGAGCAGAAGGAAAAGGATAAGCAGCGGGCACAGGCGTCTCATGAACAGTCTCTTGGCTGATAGTAGGTATTGGAGAAGACAATACTGGGCGTGCCGTAAAAAGGCAATGCGGCCGCAGGCGCGGAAATCCGCCCTTGAAAAAGCGCGCGCTTTGGGCCAAGTTCTGGGACGGGGCCGACCCCCGCCGTTTTCAACCATTCAAGGGAGCATCCATGGCAATGCCCATTGCCGTCCTCGTGTCCGGGGGCGGGTCCAATCTGCAATCCATCATCGACCGCATCGAAGTGGGCATGCTCGACGCCGAGATCAAGGTGGTCGTCTCCAACAGGGAAGACGCCTTCGGCCTGACCCGAGCGCGCAACCACAACATCCCCACCCGCGTGCTGCTGCACACGGAGTTCGGTTCCCGCGAGGCGTTCGACGAGGAGATGGTCCGGGCCATCCGCCAGTCGGGCGTGAACGAGACCGGCGCGGTGGTCATGGCCGGATTCATGCGCATCGTCACCCCGGTCTTCCTGGAGCCGTTTCGCGGGCGCGTGATCAATATCCACCCGGCCCTGCTGCCGAGCTTTCCAGGCGTGCACGGCCAGGACGACGCCGCGGACTACGGGGTCAAGATATCCGGCTGCACCGTGCATTTCGTGGACGAAGAGATGGACCACGGCCCGGTCATCATCCAGGCCGCCGTGCCGTGCCAGCCGGGCGAGGGCGGCGACGCGCTGGGCGCGCGCATCATCAAGCTGGAACACCGCATCCTGCCCCAGGCCCTGCAATGGCTGGCCGAAGGACGGTTGGAACAGCGCGGGCGGTTCGTGCACCTCAAACCGGCCATCCGAAACCTGGCCATGCAACCCTCGGCCGGGACGGACACCGACACCCAAGCCCTGGTCTGGCCGCCGCTGGAAGACGGATTTTAGAAGAAGAATGCCTCCGGCGGCCAGGGGGGAACCCTTTGAAAAGGGTTGCCCGCTGGACCCCCTTCCCAAACTTTTTATCGCCGCTTCGCGGGGCGGGTGCGGGAGCGAAGGGGCGGCTTGAACGATATTTTGTAGTAACCTGATTTAATGTAACCCATCTCCATGCCCCCACCCCGCCGAAGGCGGCACAAAAAGTTTGGGAAAAGGAGGGGATGGGGGTCCGGGGGAAGGGGAGGGAAGAACCCTTTTCAAAGGGTTTTCCCTCCCCTTCCCCCGGCCGCCGGAGGCTTCCTATGCCCACACTAAACGACGTGCGGTTTGTGGCGATTGATTTCGAGACGGCGGATCCCAAGCGGGATTCGGCGTGCGCCTTGGGTATCGTGGTGGTGGACCGGGGCGAGATCGTGGCCCGGGACTACCGTCTGATCCGCCCGCCCAGGGCCAAGTTCAATCCTTTTTGCGTGCGCGTGCACGGCATCCACTGGTCGGACGTGTGCGACGAGCCGAGTTTCGGCGACCTGTGGCCCGAGCTGGAGGTCTATTTCCAGGGCGCGGACTTTCTGGTGGCGCACAACGCGGCCTTTGACAAGTCGGTGCTGCACACCTGCTGCCGCGAATCCGGCTGGACCGCGCCGGAGCAGCCGTTTCTGTGCACCGTGCAGCTGGCCCGCAAGACATGGGAGCTGGCCTCGAACAAGCTGCCGAGCGTGTGTGCGCACCTGGGCATTGAACTGAACCACCACAACGCGGCTTCGGACGCCGAGGCGTGCGCGCTCATAGCGGTCAACGGCCTGCGGCTCAACCCGGACTTCATGAGCAAGGTGCTGTGATGGCGGACGTGTATTTCATCGGTGCCGGACCGGGCGACCCGGAACTGCTGACCATCAAGGGACGGCGGCTGATCGGGGAAGCCGATCTGGTGCTCTACGCCGGGTCCCTGGTGCCCGCCGAGGTGGTGGCCGGGGCCAAGGAGGGCGCTCGGGTGGCCGACTCCGCGCCCATGAGCCTGGAGGAGACCCACGCGCTCATGGTCGAGACCGTGGCGCAGGGCGGCACGGTGGCCCGCGTGCACACCGGCGACCCGTCCCTGTACGGAGCCATCCGCGAGCAGATTGCGCTGCTGGACGCGGCCGGGATTTCGTATGCGGTGGTGCCGGGCGTGACCGCCGGGTTCGCGGCGGCCGCCGCGGCGGGGCGGTCGTATACCGTGCCCGAGGTGACCCAGACGCTGATTTTCACCCGGCTGGAAGGCAAGACGCCCGTGCCCGAGGGTGAGGGGCTGCGCAAGTTGGCGGCCCACGGCTCGGCCATGTGCATCTATCTGTCGGCGGGCGACCCCGAGGGCGTGCAGCGGGAGCTTCTGGCGGGCGGCCTGGCCGGTGCGACCCTGGTGGTCATGGCCTATCGCGTGGGCTGGCCGGACGAGAAGGTCGTGGAGACCGAACTGGCCGAGCTGGCGCGGGCGGCGCGCGACAACGGCTTCACCCGCCAGACCGTATTCCTGGTCCTGCCCGGCCAGGGGCGCGAGGACGCGGGCAAGGCCCGGTCCCTGCTGTACGACAAGGATTTCCGGCACATGTACCGGGCCTGACGGGAACGGGGTTGTCTCCGGGACGGCCGGTGCGGTATAAGTGCGGACATGATCCGATATCCTGCGGCGGACGAACGCTGAACACACCACCGGACGCATGAAGACATCCAGACCCATCCTCTCTGCTCTGTCCTGGCTCTATCTGGCCTGCATGGCCGTGGCCACGGCGCTGATGTACGCCCTGGGCGACCGCTGGTGGCCGGCCACGCTGCTGCTCTTCGGCCCGCGCTGGCTCCTGGGGCTGCCGCTGCTTGCGTTCATCCCCCTGGCCCTGTTCCGCAAACGCTTCCTGCTGCTCCCGCTGGGGTTGTCCCTGGGGGTGTTCCTGTGGCCTTTCCTCGGCTGGAATGTGGTCCTGGATTCGCCCCGGGCCGCGCCGGGGGAGACCGTCCGGGTGTTGTCCCTCAACACCAGGGACGGCCATATAGACCGGGACGCCCTGGCCGGGCTGATCACCAGCCTGAGCGTCGACGTGGTGTCCCTGCAGGAGCTGCCCCGATGGTTCGCGCTGCCGGTCATCCCGGGGTGGCATACCTACAGGCGGGCCGGGGTGGCCATCTATTCCCGTTATCCCCTGGAGCGGGGCGAGAGCGTCTGGACCGCCCATCCGCCGCATCTGAACAAGCGGTTGAGCGGGCTGAGCGCGGTGATCGACGCGCCGCAAGGCCGGTTCGCCTTTGTGGCCGTGCATCTTCCGAGCGCCCGGTACGGCCTGCAAAACGTGGTCAGCCGTGACCTGGGCGTGGACCCGGCCAAGGCGGGCATGCTCCGGGACGAGACCTCGGGGCGCGAGCGCGCCTCCATGCAGGTGGCGTCCCTGGCCGGGAACGCCTCCCTGCCGGTGATCGTGGCCGGGGACTTCAACATGCCCCGGCAGAGCCGGATTTTCCGGGATGTCTGGGGCGGCTTCCACGACGCCTTTGCCGAGACCGGGAGCGGGTACGGCTGGACGTTCTACGACGAATACAAGGGCATCCCTGTCAGGCTGTCCATCGACCACGTCGTGACCGCCAACGGCGCGGTGCCGCTGCATTTCCTTGTCGGTCCGGAGCTCTATTCGGACCACCGCCCGATCATCGCCGACGTGGCCCTGCCCAAGGCGGAGTAGGGCGCAATCATCCGGCCGACGCCCGCCGGACAGGGCCGTGAGCGTCAAGGCGATAAGCGCCTAATAGCCGAAATGAAGTTGGTAAAGCCTGTCCAGCTCTCCCGCCCTCTCCATGGCTGAAAGCGTTTCATTCAATTTTTCCACCAGGTCCTTGTTGGGGGATCGTCGGGAGAAGACCAGATAAACGCCATCCTTTTTGGGGGGGCGGTACGCGGCTTGAACGATTCTTTCCTTGCCTCCGGCCATGGCGATTTTCTGTTTGGCGACCTCTCCGGCCATGGCGAAACAGTCGATACGCCCTTCCAGGAGCTTCCTGATATTGAGCATATCGGAAAGAACCGGCTTCTTGATCAGCGCATCGTCGCTGTCGAATCGATCGAAATATTTCACCTCTTCCAACGTGCCGATGGTCAGCCCGCGCAGGTCGTCATACGACTCGATCCTCGGACCGTCTCTCAGGACAAAGAAGCTCGTTCTTTCATGGCGGTACGGAGTCTCGACATAGAGATACCTCTCTTCCCTGTCCTTTCGTTTGAACAGGCCCGGCATGATGTCCACGTCTCCATTGTCGAGCATGTACATCGCCCGATGAAAACTCACTTCCACAAACTTGACCTTGAAGCCCATCCGTTTCGCGACTTCGTCCAGCAGGGTCACCACGAGTCCCGCGGGCCGACCGTTTTCCATGGTTCGGTACGGAGCAAAAAGAGGAAACGCCACTGTGACAAGGCGTTCCGCGAATGCCGATCGCGCCGGGCCCGCTAAAAACACAAGGAGCGCGATCAAAACAAAAGTGCGTTTCATGAAATCACTCAGTATAAATGTTCAGGACAACTGCGTCCCAGGCCACATTGTGCACAAACCCGGTACCGGAAGACAAGCATCCTTTCGCGAGGTTGTCCGGCATCGTTAACTCGTGCATGATGGCACCGCTCTTAATCGCTGCGATATGATTAACTTCAACCGGAAAGGGCAATATGGAAACACTCAGTATCCGGACACACGAACGCGAAGAGATGGTGGACATCACCGCCGCCGTACGTCGTGTGATCAACGGGAACGGATGGTCCGACGGGGCGCTCTTGTTGTATTGCCCCCACACAACCGGGGCCGTCACCGTCAACGAGGGCGCGGACCCGGACGTGGTCCGCGACATCGTCGTCAACCTGCGCAAGCTGGTCCCGCACAGCGGCGACTATCAGCACGCCGAGGGCAACTCGGACGCGCACATCAAGTCCTCCATGTTCGGCTGCGAGCAAATGGTCATCGTCGAGGGCGGGGAGATTCAGCTCGGCACGTGGCAGAAGATCTACTTCTGCGAATTCGACGGCCCAAGGTCCAGGAAGCTGTGGCTGAAGTGGCTGGGAGATTAGAAGGCCCGACAGACTGCCCGCAAGACCAGCCGCCGTTCCGGACGCCACATCCGACACTCCGCCAATCTGTGTGAACCGGGGGTGGATTCGCCATATGCGCGCGAAGGCCGCACTCTCGATGGAAAATCTAGGGCTGTCTGAAGACGGCCCTTTTCAGGTTTCGGATCGTGGACAGCGCACGGTGCGTCCCGAACGGATGAGCCGGTCCGTCACCGATGCGGGTCGGCAGTTGCGGGGATCCCGCCGGGCACCGGCGGGAACGTATCCTCTTGGCGTAGTTCATGAAGGGCAATTCGATACAGTGATAGGTTATGGAAGCCAGAATAAGGGTGAAGAACAAAACGATCAGATAATACGTTCCCAGAAAGAGGATGCCCTTGCCCGGTATGAAGTGCGATGCGATGTCATAGGATGTGGACAGCACCGCGAAGTGGAGAAGATACACGCTAAAGGATATCTTGCCGATATAGGTGATAATCCTGTTTTCAAAGAACACGGATCCGTTTCGCGCCAGCAGGACAATGAATACGGCGATGGCCAGCGAAAAGACGAGGTGCGGTTCCAGCCAATGATCTATCTTGAGGAACGGGAGGAGGACGACCATGGCAATGAAAATGGGAAAAACCGGAAACCGGTCGTAAAGGGCCGGCTTTTTCTCTTGCAGGAGTGTCCTTCCGACCAAGAGGCCGATCATGAACACAGGCAATTGGTTCAGAAAATTGAAGTACCGGTAGGCGTCCCATGTCCCCTGGGCAACGGAATGGACAAAGATGTACTGGGCGTAAAGCAAGGTCCCCAGGAAAAACAGGAGAAACACCTTCAGATTCTTCACCATAAGGAGATAGGCAAAGGGGAATATCACATAGAACATCGCCTCATTGCCGATGGACCATCCGCCCGGGACAACGGAATTGAAAGCGTTTTCAAACCAGCTATGGATGAAGAAAACCGTTGCCGCGACATCCTCGAAAGAGATGCCCCCGGGGGCCGCGAGTCTTGGGCTGAAGCCGTACAGAAAGAGGTAGAGCAGGATGCCGACATAAAACATGGGGGCAATACGAAAAAATCTCCTGGCCGCGTATCTGCCAAGTGACTCCAATCCTCCCCTGGATGCGCTTATTGTCAAGGAGAGCGCGCTGACGATGAAAAAGAGCTGGACGCCGTAGGCCGTGTGATCGGCGATCAATCTCGCCGTACCGCCCAGAGCGATATCAACTTTGAGTGCGGGAAGGTAGGCGGAGAGCGATTTGATCGATGCAATACCAAAACTGACATGAAGAAAAACGACAAAAAGAATGGCCCATCCTCGCAACCCGTCTATGTATTTATAGTGTGTCAAGGAAGTTGAAGTCTGCTCCACTGGATTTCCCTTTCAAGAGTTGCAGCGGCTTGTGCGGATTGCGGTGGCGAGGGTGCCGACGACGCTCGCCAGCCTCGGTGCGGTGCGGGCCAGCCTCCGCCTCACGCCGTCACCGGCCCCTGGTTCAGATGCACCTGGTTCATGTGCGTGGGGATGCCGCGTTCGCGGAATTCGCGGATCAGGCGTACGGCGATGTCGCTCTTGAGGTTCCAGGCCTCGGCCGGGGAGTCGGCCCAGGCGGCCACCCAGCACGTCACGCTTTCCTGGTCCATGCGCATGACCCAGAACTGCGGCGGCTCCTGGGCGTTGTGGTGCGGGCTCTGGCTGGCCACGCGGGTGGCGATGTCGCTGACCTCCTCCAGGTCCGCGTCGTAGGAGACCGAAAACTCCAGGTAGGCCCACAGCAGGGAGTCGTTCAGGGTCAGGTTGACGAACTCCTTGTTGAGCATCCGGCTGTTGGGGATGACGTACCGCTTCCAGTCCCAGGTCTTGATCTTGGTGTGGGTGATGGAGATGTCCTCCACCGTGCCGTACTGGGAGTCCATCATCAGGGTGTCGCCCACGCGCAGCTGCTTGGAGAAGCTGATGACGATGCCGGAGATCATGTTCTCCACCAGAGGCCGGGCCGCGATGCCGACCACGGCCGTGGTCACGGCGATGAGGATGGACAGCATGGTGCTCGGCAGCTTGCCGATGAACGGGAAGGTCAGGGCCAGGGCCCAGGCCGCGAACACGCACAGGATCAGCGTCCTGCGGATGATGGTGAACCGGGACCGCACGCCCTTGATGATGTGGCGCCGGTCCTGCAACTCCTCCTTGTCGGACAGGACGTCGGTGGGCATGGCAGCGCTGGTCTCCGGGTCCTTGAGCAGGTGTTTGATGCGCTCGACGCGGCTCTCCCTGAAGGAGGTCACCCTGACGTGCAGCCAGAGATAGGCTACCAGGGCCAGCAGGGTGATGCCCGCGACGTACACGGCCAGATTCGTGTTCTCGATCATGGGACTCCTTTTTCGTTTCGTGGTGCGCGCTCTAGCCTACGGGCAAACCGCGGTTTTGAAAAGGGAGACCTCCGGACGGGCTGGACAGTCCCGGCAGGCGGGGGCTACGGGCTGCCGGAGTCGGCGGCGAGTTCCGGGTCGAGGCCGAGGCTCGCGGCCCGGCGGCGCAGCTCACGCTCGCGCTTGGCGCAGGACACGCACAGCCACCCGGCCTCGCGGGCGAAACGGCAGCGCAACCGGCTCATGAAGCGGTGGTAGGTCCTGGTCGCGCAGTGGGGGCAGTATCGGATTTGCAGTATGCTCATGGGGGCTCCGGCGGGTTGGCGGAACCAGAATAGCCCCATGGGTGGGCGACCGGGTCACCGTGGCGTGACGACCCTGTGAAGAAGACATGACCCGGCCCTCCCCGCCCCGGATCCGGTCGCGGTTGCGCACGGCGGGCGGGATGGGGTAGGCTGGTTTCGAGTAAACGACATCCAGGAGGGTACCACTATGTCCACGGAAACCCGCGCAACCACCGTGAGCCGGGGCGAAATCCTCAAGCGGCTCATCGTCACCCTGGTCTGCCTCATCTTCTTCGAGGTCCTGACCCTGATCATCGAGGTGGCCACCCTGTTCCAGTACGCCTACCTGCTCGTGGCCAAGAAGCGCAGCGAGCCGCTGCGGCGCGCCTGCAACGCGCTGTCCCAGTACGGCTACCGGATCATGCGCTACGCCACCCTGAACGACAACCGGCGGCCCTTCCCCTTTGCCGAATACCCGGCGGACGAGGATTGCGAGCCGCCCGCCAAGCAGGTACAGTTCCGCTGACATGCAAAACAGCCATCGCTTTTTCAGCAACACGGATTGCGAGTATTTTCCCTGCCACAAGACCAGGCGGCCGGAGCGGTTCAACTGCCTGTTCTGCTTCTGCCCGCTCTATTTTTTCGAGGAATGCGGCGGCAACTACGTGATCCTCGAATCCGGGGTCAAGGACTGCACCACCTGCCTGATTCCGCACACGCCGAAAGGGTACGACCACATCCTGGCCCGCCTGAAGGCGCGCTTCGCCGAGATACGGGCCGCGGGGCCGGAAGGGGAGTGACCGCCTAGACGCGCCGGGCGTTGAAGGGCGAGTGGGTCATGTAGTAGTTGAGCTCGCGCTCGAGCCGGGCGCGCTCGCGGGCGGCCCTGCGTTCCTGGGCCTCCAGGTCCAGCCCGGTGTCCTGGAACCGGGCCAGGGAGACGAAGCAGTTCTTGACCCGCGACAGCTCGTCGTGTCGCCGTTTTTTCCAGAAGTAATAGGCCATGATCTTGGCCGCGCTCTTGACGTCTTCCTTGGGGTAGAGGAGCCGCCGTTCGTCCAGGGGAAAGCTCTCGCCGTCCTCCACCAGGGCCAGGACGACGACGACGACCTCCTTGGCCCGCTTCAGCGACTCGGGCGATACCCGGTAGACCTTCACCTTGCGGCGGCGTCCGAACCACCATTTGAAGGTGTAGAGCAGGATCGTCAGCACGATCACGCCAAGCCAAATATTCGTGTCCAGCATCGAGGGTCTCCGGCGGGTCGCGGTCAGTTTCTGGTCAGGTAGTTCATGAGGTTCTTGCGGTAGGCCGAGGGGTCGGCGCATTCGAGTATCTCGATGGTTCCGGCCCCCTCGGGCTGGGCGGTCAGGTCCACGTCGCGGGTGTGGATGGGGTTCATGTGCTCGTCCATGACGATGCGGATCTTCGGGTTCAGCGGTTCGCGCGAGTTGGTCTCGAAGACCAGGGCGTACTGACCGGTGTTGAGCTTGACGAAGCTGCCCGCCGGGAAGATGCCCAGACACTTGATGAACAGCTGGACCTCGGTGGGGTCGAAGTCCTGGTCGCGCATGCCGTACATGATGCCGAGCGCCTTGTTGGGCAGGATGGCGTTCTTGTAGCAGCGGTCCGAGGTCAGGGCGTCGTACACGTCGGCCAGGCAGAGGATGCGGGCGAAGGCCGGGATGTCCTTGCGAGCCAGTCCGGCCGGATAGCCCGAGCCGTTGTACCGCTCGTGGTGGTGCATGACCGCCTTGAGCACGCGGCCCGGGATGTCGCCGTTGCGCTGCAGGATGTCGCAGCCGAACTGCGGATGGCGGCGGACCTCCTCGCGCTCGGGCCCGGTCAGGGGGCCGGGCTTGTTGATGATCCGGGCCGGGACCGTGGTCTTGCCCAGGTCGTGCATCATTCCGGCCACGCCGAGCAGCACCAGCTCGTCGCGGGACATGCCGATGTACTCGCCGAAGACCACGCTGATGGCGGCCACGTTGATGCAGTGGGTGTAGGTGTAGTCATCGAATTCGGACAGCTTGGACAGGCAGACCAGGGTGTCGGGGTTGGACACGGCCGACTCCACGATGGCGCTGGCCGTCTTGAGCGAGGTGGCGTAGTCCATCTTGCGCCCGAGCTTGGCGTCCTGGACGATCTGCATGGCGTGGGCCATGGCGTCCTCGTAGGTGACCATGGCCGAGGATATGGCCTGGCCGAAGGGGGTGCGCGCCCTGGGTTCGCGGCCGACTTCGCTGCCGGAGATGAGCTGGTCCAGGTGGGCCTCGTCGGACAGCTCCCCGGCCTCCTCGGTGACCACGAAGACCTCCCTATAGCCCAGTTCCAGCAGGCGGGCCACCTCGGCCTCGGATTCGATGATCCCGGGTTCCGAATACAAATAGGGCAGGTGCTGCCAGAGCTCTCCCGGCACCTGGATCACTTCCATGCCCGGTTTCAAGGCTTCTATGGGAATTTTCTTAATCATATCGGCACTCTGGTGGGTTAGCGGGACAATCGGCGCATTCTCTCCAGATACGTTCCGATCCGTTCCTCTTCGATGTCGTTCAGGTCGAGGAACATGGCTCCGATGATGTGCAGGCCCTGCTCCCGTTTGATGTTCCTGACCACGATGGGCAGCTTGAGCGTGCCTTCAGTCCCCAGGTTGACGATGGCCACCAGGGGATCACCCACCTCGAGCCGGGCGATGGGGTCGCGCGTGCCGGCCCGGACCGTGGCCCGGCAGCCCGTGGCGCTGATGTTGACGATCATGCACTCGTACTCGCCTTCCTCGGACCGGAGCATGCCGTCTATGTTGCACTTGGTCCGGGAATCCCTGCGCAGCTCCACCTTCTCGATGCTCGACGGATAGGCGAAGAAGACCAGCGAGGTGGGCGAGGTGATCGCGTTGAAGGTTGTGGTCTTGAACCCGTAGACCGCGCCCTGGTGGATGTACTTGACGATGATCTGGCCGCCCAGGGCCAGCTGCTCGCGGATTCGGGCGGGCATGCGGACCGAGGCGATGAGGTATTCGTACGGGTCCAGCCCCACTATGCGCCCCCGGTAGGAGCAGTCCGCGCCCGGAACCCGGATGACCACGTTCTTGCCCAGGGAAACCCGCAACTGCACGCCCGGCATCTTCCGCACCTTGGCCTCGGCCGGGGCGATCACGTTGTCGGCCCTTACGGCCGTTTGGGTGTTTTCCGGCTTCGCGTCCATGGCACACCTTGCCCGGGTACGGGTTGCCCGGCGGCTCGGCACAATGCCGGACCGTCCATTCATGGAATAAATCTATACACGATATCAACTCCCACTGTCGATAGGGGAATTTCCCGGCTTCCGGCCCGTCAGAAGACCTCGGCCTCGAACCAGAAGATGTTCGTGTCCGGATCCTTCCAGGCGTCGCGCGGCAGCCCGGCCTTGTAGCAGGTCTGGCCCAGGAAGGTCTCGCGGTCCCAGTTCCATTCCACCGGGACCTGGGGCAGGAGCAGGCCCGAGCGGCCGTGGGCGCTCATGATCAGCCCGTGGCGGCCGATCTGGACCAATTCCGGGTCCGGACACGGCTCGATGGGGCCCAGTATGGAAATTTCGTACTCGAGTCGCTTGAACTCGTCCTCGCCCAGCGGCTCGAAGCGCGGGTCGCGGAAGGCCGCGGACAGGGCCATGTCCCAGACCGTGCGGTACAGCGGCCCCGTTCCCTGGACGTTGCCGATGCAGCCGCGCAGGTTGCCGCCGAGCTTGAGGGTGACGAACGCCCCCAGCTCCTCGCGCAGCCTGTCCGTGGGCGGCTCGGGCGGCCGGTTGTCGCCGCCCATGCCCAGGCCGGACGAAATGGCCCGGACCACCAGGTCCTTGAGATATTGTTTTTCCCCGTCGGAAAGCTCAAAGCGGAATTCGGACATGGTTCACTCCTGATTGCGTTTTACTGCGGGCACGAAGAACATGCCGATCAGGCCCAGGGCGAAGAGGCCGACCACGGCGGACATGCCCAGCCGCTGGCTGCCGGTGGCCAGGGTCAGCCAGCCCACCAGAAACGGGCCGATGAACGAGGTCAGTTTACCGGACAGGGCCAGGAGGCCGAACATCTCGTTGCGCAACTCGGCCGGGGCCGCGTGGGCCAGCCAGGACCGGCTCGAGGCCTGGACCGGCCCTACGAATATACCGATAGCCAGCCCGAAAATCCAGAACAGGGTCTTACTTTTCACCAGCAGGATGGCCGCGCCCGGCACGGTCAGCCCGACCAGGGAGAGGATGATGGTCAGCCGGGGCCCCAGCCGGTCGTCCAGCCAGGCGAAGGAGGCCGCGCCCAGCCCGGCGGTCACGTTCAGGCCGATGCCGAAGACGATGACCTCGCCGGGGTTCATGCCGAAGGCCCCGGCCGCGTAGATGCCGCCGAAGGCGAACATGGTCGTCAGCCCGTCGTTGTAGAACATGCGGGCCAGCAGGAACAGGGCGATGTCTTTGTGGCGGCGCAGGTCCCCCAGCGAGCGGCGCAGCTGGGCCGCGCCCTCGGCCACGGCGCGCTTGAGCGGGACCCGCGTTCCCGGTGTGTCCGGGGTGAACAGGAAGAGCGGCAGGCAGAAGGCCAGATACCAGAGGGCGGTCAGGGGCATGACCGCGCGCACGTTCAGGGCGTCCGCGCGCGGCACGCCGAACCAGCCCGGCGGCTGGACCAGGCCGTAGAGGGCGACGACCAGCAGGACCAGCCCTCCCGCGTAGCCCAGCCCCCAGCCCCAGCCCGACCAGCGGCCGATGCGCGATTTGTCGGCCAGGTCCGGGAGCATGGCGTTGTAGAAGATCATGGCGTACTCGCTGCCGACGGTCCCCGCGCCCGCCAGGAGCAGGGCGGGCCAGACCCAGGCCGGATCGGGCCGGACGAACCAGAGCAGTCCGGTGGCCGCGATGCACAGTCCGGTGAAGGCGGCCAGCCAGGGCTTGCGCCGCCCGGTGCGGTCGGCCACGGCCCCGAGCAGGGGGCCGCCCAGGCCGATGACGAGTCCGGACACGCCCATCATGTTGCCCCACCAAGCCGTGCCCAGGGTCTCGTTCTCGGCCACGGCGCGGGCGAAGTAGGCGGCGAAGACGAATGTCTGGACCAGGGCCGCGAACCCGGAGTTGGCCCAGTCGTACAGGGCCCAGGAGAACAGGGCGCGGATAGGTCGCGGCGCGGGGGAGCGCCCGGAGGGCGGCGGCGAAGAGGCTTCGGACATGGCGCCCACGGTAATACATGCGCTCCGGGTGTGCCACCACTAGCTGTCGCCCGGATGAAAATAATAGAGGCAAACAGGAAAAGAGCGTGTTACCGTGAAGCATGTCCCGGAAAGCCGTCCTTGTCCTCGCCGCCCTGGTCCTGTCCCTCTCCCTTCCGGTCCGGGCCGAGGGTCCGGTGGTCCTCGTGACCGACGAGTACCCGCCCTATGTGCTGGGCAAGGGAGAGCGCCCCGGCCTGCTGACCGAAATCGTTTCGGCCGCCTTTGCCGAGGCCGGGCTGGAGACCAGGGTCCTGTACCGGCCCTGGCGGCGCTGCGCCATGATGATCCGGGAGGGCGAGGCCTTCGGGGCCTACCCCTACGCCCGCACCGAGGAGCGCGCCGGGTACGCCTGGTTCAGCGAATCCATCTGGACCTGCCGCAACGTCTTCTTCTACCTCAAGGGGCGGATGGGCGCATTCGACTACACCTCCCTGGATGCGTTGCGCGGCTACACCATCGCCGGGACCTCGGGCCATTATTACGAGGAGATATTCAGGCAAAAGGGGCTGACCGTGGATTACGCGCCGGGCGAGGCCTCGGGCGTGCGCAGGCTGTGGGAGCTGCGCGCCGCCCTGTTCGCCGAGGACGAGCTGGTGGGCTGGACCCTGATCAACCGCATCTTCCCCAGCCGGGCCCATCTTTTCCGGTCCACTCCGACCCCCTGGAATCTCAATCCGCAGCACCTCATGGTCTCCAGGACCTATCCCGGTTCGCGCGAGCTCCTGGACCGTTTCAACAAGGGGCTGGAGGCCATCCGCCGGGACGGGACCTACGACCGGCTGGTGGACCGCTACTGCAGCCGGTCCCGCGAGCCGCTCGGCGGCCAGGGGACGAAGAGTCGGCGGAACGCCCCCTAGGGCTTTTCGGCCCAGAGCACGAAAACGGGATTCTGCGCCTTGAAGCGCAGGTCGCCGGCCAGGGAGTCCGTGGCCGATGCCTGGAGCTGGGTCACGCCGAAGTGCCAGCCCAGGGACTGGAAGTGGTCCTTGGCCGCGTGCAGCGAGTCGAGCAGGATGCAGTGGACCACGATCCGGCCGCGCGGCCTGAGCATGCGGCAGGCGGTGTCGAGCAGGACGGTGTCCTGGTTGGCCTCGCCGCCCAGCCCCCCGCCGATGAAGATGCGGTCCGGCTCGGGCAGTCCTTCCAGGGCCCCGGGCATGTCGCCGAGGACCACGTCCACCAGCCATGCCCCGGTGCGCCGGATGTTCTCGCGGATCATGGCCGCGCGGGTCTTGTTGCGCTCCACGGCGAAGACCCGGCCGCGCCGGGCCAGGTGCGAGGCCTCGATGGACACGGACCCGCAGCCCGCGCCCAGGTCCCAGACCGTGGAGTCCGGGGCCACGCCCAGGTGGGCCAGTCCGGCCGCGCGCACGGGCAGCTTGGTGATCAGGTTCTTCTGGTGCAGGTAAAAATGGTCCGGGATGCCCAGCGACAGGGCGATTTCCGGCGGGTACTGGCGCTCCAGAATGACCAGATTGAGGAGCGAGAACTCCATGCCCCAGGTCTCGGCCAGGGACAGGGGCCGGACCTGTTCGTCCGGCGCGCCCAGGTTCTCGAGCACGGTCATGGAGAAACAATCCGCGCCGCGCTCCATCAGGGCGCGGGCCACCTCGGCGGGCGTGTTCACCGCGTCGGTGAGGACCGCGATCAGGTCCGCGCGCACCAATGCGGCGTACAGCGGGGAAAAGTCGTCGCGCCCGTGCAGGGAGACGAAGTCCATGTCCTGCCACGGCAGGGCCAGCCGGGCAGCGGCCAGCTGCATGGTCGACAGGCTCGGCTCCACGAGCAGATTCTCGCGGCCCAGCTCGTCGCCCAGCCGCTTGCCGATGCCGAAGAAGAGCGGGTCGCCGTCGGCCAGGACCACCACCTTGCGCCCTTTGCCAGCGTTTTTGCGCACGGCCTCGATGATCGGCTTGAGCGGTCCGGCGATGGCCAGCCGGTGGGCTTTCTCCGGTATGAGCGTGTCCGGGCAGGCGGCCAGCAGCCGCGTGCCGCCGACCACGAGATCGGCCTCGGCCAGGGCCTCGGCCGCGGAGGCGGTGGGGACAAGGGAGCCGGGCGGCAGCCCGATGATGCGGACGGGT
The DNA here is from genome assembly GCF_051175575.1 of Pseudodesulfovibrio sp. lm2024. NCBI lineage: Bacteria > Pseudomonadati > Thermodesulfobacteriota > Desulfovibrionia > Desulfovibrionales > Desulfovibrionaceae > Pseudodesulfovibrio > Pseudodesulfovibrio sp. lm2024. The sequence continues at coordinate 3,689,039 of NZ_CP195092.1, read as the reverse complement.
TCCATCTTGGTCATTGCCTCTATGTAAACGAAACCGGGCCGGGGGGGAAGGGCAATGCGCGGGAGGTGAAAAACCTTGCGGAAGGTTTTCACTTTATTTTGTTTATGTTATCACACCCGAGCAAACCCGGCGCGTCCTGCCCGACCACTTAGGAGGAACCATGCAATTCTTTCTCGATACCGCCAACCTGGACCAGATCCGCGAAGTGGGTGAACTCGGCCTGCTCGACGGCGTGACCACCAACCCGACGCTCATGTCCCGCGAGGGCGGCGACTGGCGCAAACAGGCCGCGCTCATCTGCGAGATGGTCGACGGCCCGGTCTCCCTGGAAGTCATCGGCACCAGCCATGAGGAAATGATCAAGGAGGCCAAGGATTTGGTCTCCTTCGGCACCAACGTGGTGGTCAAGATCCCGATGATCCCCGAGGGGCTCAAGGCCCTCCGCGAACTGACCGAGCGCGGCATCAAGACCAACGTGACCCTGGTCTTCTCGCCGACCCAGGCCCTGCTCGCGGCCAAGCTCGGCGCCACCTACGTCTCGCCCTTCGTGGGCAGGCTCGACGGCCTGAGCCAGTCCGGCATGGAGGGCGTGGAACAGATGCGGACCATGTTCGACAACTACGGCTTTGATACCAGAATCCTGGTCGCCTCGGTGCGCCATCCCATGCACGTGCTCGACGCGGGGCTGATCGGCGCGGACGTCATCACCCTTCCGTACTCGACCATCATGCAGCTGATGCACCACCCCCTGACCGACCAGGGGCTGGCCAAATTCCTGGCCGACTGGGAAACGTTCCAGAAAGGCGAATAGGCGCTTGAAGCCCGTGAAACAGGAAAGGCCGCCCCTCGGGGCGGCCTTTTTTTATGCGCATGCGTTCACCGGACCAGGCTCAGGAGGCGTGCAGGACCTTGTCCTCGACGGTCTTCAGCAGGGCGCGGACGTCTTCCGGGGAGGGGATGTAGCCCCGGGTGAAGGGTTGGGAGTGCAGCCGCTCGCGGTGCAGGTCCTCGGCCCACTGCACGACCACGGGGTGGAAGAACTTGGGGTTGTTCAGGACGATGGCCGCCTTGGCCGGGCCGTCGTTTCGCCGGGCCTGGTAGGAAAAGTTGTCGTCGTGGAAGTGGTACTCGTACAGGGGGGCGGGAATGTGCAGAAACCGCGCTCCGGCGGCCACGCACTGGATCCAGTAATCCCAGTCCTCGTAGTCGGTGTTGGCCCGGTAGCGCGGGCCCGCTTCCCACACCTCGCGGCGGCACACGGTGGGCGGCGGCATGATGTTCTGCGTGCGCAGGAGACCCTGGTTGAATTCGGGCATCCGCGTCTCGCGCCGGGCCTGCGGGGTGCACTCGTAGTAGTCCGGGTAGACCCCGTGGATCTTCGGGTTGGCGTCCAGGGCCTCGACGCACCGGGCCATGAAATCCGGCAGCAGGGCGTCGTCCGGGTCCAGGCAGAACAGGTAGCGCCCACGGGCCATGGCCAGACCGTGGTTGCGCACCGGCCCGGGCCTGCCCACGCGGTCCAGCCGCTCCACGGCGAACCGCTCGCAATCGAGCCGTTCGGCCCATTGTTCGGCCCGGTCCACCGAGTCGTCGCCGCTCGCGTCGTCCACAAAGATGATTTCCACGTCATGGAGCCCCCGGGTCTGCGCCGCGAGGGAGCCGAAGAGTCTGTCGCTGAACCGGCCATAGTCATGGCTCGGGATCACGACGGAGAGAACCGCCATCTGCGCCCCTTCTTCCCGTTTTCGTTCCTGCCGGGCGCGCATTGTCCCCGCGCGCCGGGCCTAGTCTCCGAGGGCGCGGCCGTCGAAGTCGAACACCGCATAGGAAACCGAACAATTGTCGCCTGCATACCTTTCGGCATGTCCAGCGGCTTCCTTTACCAGCAACTTGAGCAGATTGTCACGGGCCGGATCGCCCTCCAGCGATGCGAGGGCCTGGACCGCCGTGTTGGCCCCGCGCACGGCCGGGACGAGCGCAGGATCGACGCCCGCCTCCAGGCAGCGCCGGGCCAGCCGATCGAAGTCCACGGGATGGGTTTTGGCGTGGGTGTACTCCAGCCCCTGGGCCTGCTTGACCAATTTGCCGAAGAACACGGCCCAGACGACCTCGGAAAAGCCGTGCTCCGCGGCGGCCCGCATGGAAAAGGCGAAAAAGTCGGCGGCCTGTATCAGGGCGGTCTCCGGGGTGCCGGGGTTGGCGGCCATGTAGAACCGCTCGCTGCGCCTCCCCGTGGTGAAGACCACCCGGTCCAGCCCCTGGGCGCGGGCCACGCTCAAGCCCTCCCGGATGGTCGCCTTCCAGGATGCGTGGGAGTACGGCTTGACGATGCCCTGGGTGCCGAGGATGGAGATGCCCCCGACAATGCCCAGGCGCGGGTTCATGGTCGCCCCGGCGATGGTCTCGCCTTCCGGGACCTCAACGGTGACCAGGATGCGGCCCGCAAACCCCTCGGCGGCCAGCCGGACCGCCGCCTGGATCTGCTTGCGCGGCTCGGGGTTGATGGCCGGTTCGCCCACGGGCACGGGCAGCCCCGGCAGGGTCGCCCGGCCCACGCCCCGGCCCCCGTCCAGGATAACTACGAGCGGAATGGAGCCGTCCGGCTCAACGCGGACCACGGCCTGGATGTCGTGGCCGTGGGTCACGTCCGGGTCGTCGCCGCCGTCCTTGACCACGGTCACGCGCACCCCGCTGTCTTCGGGCTCGATGCGCTCGATCGGCACGGCCAGGGTGCCGCCCGGAGGCAGGGGCACGTCCACGGTCTGGGGCCGTTCGCCGGTCAGCAGGAAGCGCACCCCGGCCATGGCCGCCGCCGTGGCGCAGGAGCCGGTGGTCCGGCCCGTTCTGAGCGGTTTTTCCACGGCTAGCGCACCCTCCGGGCGGGCTCGTACAGGGTGGTGCCCGCCAGGTCGGAGATGTTCTCGATGATGTTCTTGAAGAGCAGCACGTGGAAGGGATACATGGCGTACCAGTAAAGGATGCCGGTCAGGCCGCGCGGCAGGAACTTGGCGGTCATGGCCAGGTCCACGGCGTTCCCCCACCGGGCGTCCTGGGTAAATTCCAAGAGGGCTTCGCCGGGCAGCCGCATCTCGGCCAGGAGCAGGAGCCGCCGTCCCTTGTCCGAGGCCAGCACACGCCAGAAGTCCAGGGCGTCGCCCACGCGTGGGGGCAGGTCGCCGCGCGGGCGGCCCCGCTTCATGCCCGGCCCGGCCAGGAGCCGGTCGATGAAGCCGCGCAGCCGCCACAGCGGGTCCCCGAAATACCAGCCTTGTTCCCCGCCGATGCGGGCCACCTGTTCCCAGACCTTGTCCGGGTCGCCTTGCAGACGGGCCTTGTAGCCCATCTCGAACCGGGTGCCGCCCGCGTAGAGCGGATCGTCGGCCGAGGCCCACTCGGGCATGCAGGCGGACCCCACGTCGAACAGGCAGGTCTCCACGGCCTGCTGCTTGGTCTTTTCCAGGGCGCGGCGGATGGCCTCGCGGCAGGACAGCAGCTCCTGGGGCACGAGTTCGCGGATGCGGTCGTCGCGGCAGACCACCTCGTTGCGTAGCCCCTCGATGAGCGCGCGCGACAGGGCCATGGGCACCGGGGTGATCAGGGAGACCCAGAAGGAGGATAGCCGGGGGGAGACGAAGGGCAGGGGCAGCAGCCGCCGCCGGGGGATGCTGGCCACCTCGGCGTAGAGGTGGAACAGCTCCGCGTAGGACAACACGTCCGGCCCGCCGATATCCAGCGTCAGCCCGGCCGTGGCCTCGTTTTCAAGGCAACCGGCCAGGTACCCGAGGACGTTGCGGATGGCGATGGGCTGCGTCTTGGTGCGCACCCAGGCCGGGGTGATCATGAAAGGCAGCCGGTCGGCCAGGTAGCGGACCAGTTCGAAGGAGGAAGAGCCCGAGCCGATGATCTGGGCCGCGCGCAGGGTGGTCACCCGGGCCGGGCCCAGCGTCAGGATGCGGCCCACCTCGGCCCGCGAGCGCAGATGCTTGGAAAGGGGATGGTCCTCGCGGTCCTCGCCCAACCCCCCCAGGTAGATGATCCTCTTCAGATTCGCGTGCCCTGCGGCCCGGACCATGTTGTAGGCAGCGTCGCGCTCCTGCTCGGCGAAGTCGCGGCCCGGACGGGACATGGAGTGGACCAGGTAGAAGCAGACGTCGCACCCGTGGGCCGCCTTTTTCAGGCTTTCCGGGTCGTGCATGTCCGCGCGCACGGCCTCGACCTTTTCGCCCCAGGAGCGGGCGCGGATCTTTTCCACGCTGCGCCCGGCGGCCCGCACCCGGTGGCCGCGCGAGAGCAGCAGCGGCACCAGCCGCCCGCCCACGTAGCCCGTGGAGCCGAGAACGAGAACCGGACGTTCTGCCATGGCGGCCTCCTAGCGCGGCTTGGTCTGGAAGGTGAAGCCCTCGCCGTCCGGGTGGTAGTTCCACCCCTTGTCGGTCATGCACATGAGAAATTCCTTGTTCTGCTTGTGCTTGTCCAGGGGGTACTTCTCTCCGGCCACGACCTCGCACTGGACCGAGTCGTTCTTGAACATGCGGTCCAGGGTCGCGCCCGTGTAGTCCGGGTGGGTCCAGGGCTTGGCGCAGCCGCCGACGAGCAGGGCGGCCGCGAACAACGTGGCGAAAACAGTGACGGTGACGATGCGGCGCATGGCGGCCTCCGGGTTATTCGTCGAGTTCTTTGGTATCCTTACCTATGAGGGAGAGCGGCGAGTCGCTTGGCAGTTCTTCCGCGCGTGCTTGGCTCCGCCAACCTATTTCAGCGATTTCACGAATCCTATCCACAAAGGGTTTTGCGTCATTACCGAATTTGCCTAGCATTACCCCTGTTTCAGAAAAAATACCCCAAAAACGATCAAGTGAGGACATCTTTTTATGTAATTCGGTCTGAAGCTTTTCGAGTTTTAGCAACAGTCTTCTGCGATGCTCTTCTGTGAAAAGAGTACTGCTGTTAATGTCGCTTCTTAAAGTACTTATTAAATCTTGGATTCTAGAAAGATCTCCATCGGAAAATTCGTAATAGAAATACTCTTTCGTCAAAATTTGAGAATATTTTTCGATAGAATTTTTTAACATGCGTCTTGATGTTTGTTCATTATATCTTTGTTTGACCCCTTCAAAAAGAAAATACATAGAAAATGCCAAAGTCCGACGAACAGATTTTGGTTCTCCGCTGACATCTGGTATGGTATAGTTTATGTCAGCATTTTTAGTTAATACGCTAATAATAGCCATGCATTCAATCAGTTCGTCAAATGATAGATCTGTGTCCCAGTACTCACCTGCTTTTGTTTCAGTATGCGTTATATGTGTAACGATACGACTCAATGCGGTGTAGAGGGCCGTGAAGGGATCAGTAGGTAATTCTTCAATAAAAAGTTCAACGTTCATGCTGAAGCCCTTTGGAACTTTTATTCGTCCTTCAAATCCCGGCTCATCAGGTCCGTGGTGGCCTCGGCCGGGTCCTTGCCTTCATAGAGTATCTTATAGACCTGCTCGGTTATGGGCAACTCCACTTCGAGCTTGGCGGCCAGGTCGTGCAGGGACTGGGTGGTCTTGACGCCCTCGGCCACGGCCTTCATCTCGCCGATGATCTGGTCCAGGGTCTGCCCCCGGCCGAGCTTGAGCCCCACCTGGCGGTTGCGCGACAGGTCGCCGGTGCAGGTCAGGACCAGGTCGCCCATGCCGGACAGCCCCATGAAGGTCCGCTCCTGGCCGCCCATGGCCTCGCCCAGACGGCTCAACTCGGCCAGGCCGCGCGTGATCAGGGCAGCCCGGGCGTCGTGGCCGAAGCCCAGGCCGTCGGCGATGCCCGCCGCGATGGCGATGACGTTCTTGACCGCGCCGCCCAGCTCCACGCCCCGGTAGTCCGGGGTGTAGTAGACGCGGAAATACGGGGTGGAGAAGACCTCCTGCAACTCGCGGCCCAGGTCGTGGTTCTCGCAGCCCAGCGACACGGACGTGGGCATGTCTTTGGAGACCTCGGCCGCGAACGACGGGCCGGACAGGGCCGCGTAGCGCGGAGCCTTGCCCTCCAGCGCCTCGGCCACCACGCGGGATACCGGGGCCAGGGAGGACAGCTCGATCCCCTTGGACGCGTTGACGATCACCGGCCTGTCCGGGAGCAGGTCGCGGAACCCGGACAGCGCCGGGCGGATGAACTGGCTGGGGATGACCACCAGGAAATAGTCGGCCCCACCGAAGGCCGTCTCCGGGTCGGATTCGACCTTGAGGGCTTCGGACAGGGACACGCCGGGCAGGAAAACCCGGTTTTCACCATGCTTGCGGATGTCGGCGGCCACCTCGGGCTCGCGCGCCCACAGGGTGGTCTCCCGTCCGTTTTTGGCCAGCATGTCGGCCAGGGTGGTGCCCCATGCGCCCGCGCCCAGTACGGCTATTTTCATTCGATTGATCTCCTTGGTGTTTCGTCGAATGAAAGAACATACGTGTACCGTTCGGCGGTGGCAAGAGCGAGGAGGCGGCAGGGGGAATTCGTTCATGCGCTTTGCGTTAACATGGTATTAACTAGTTGAAATAAATACGGCGATCGGGATAAAGCAATAGCTCATTTGATTCAAACCTTGTGAGGGAAACATGTCTTTGAAATGGAAAATGGCTTTACTCGGGTCGGGAGTGACCCTGGCGCTGCTTTTGTTGGGAGCGGTTATTGTCTGGAGCAACGGCGTCGTTTCCGGCGGGGCCGACCTCCTGATCGAACGCCAGGGTCAAATGAGCACGGTGGAGGCGATGCGCCTGGCCCATTCGAAATTGCTCCTGGCCGCCATGGACTCCATTATCGATAAGAACTCGGGAGTCATCGAGCCGGAGCGTATGAAGGAGATCAATGAAACGAGCGAGTTCCTGCTGAGCAAAGGGCGGACGCTGAAACGGGTGATGGATTCGCCCGAGGAGCAGGCGGCGTTCGGAAGGATCGAAGCCTCGCTGCAACATCTAACCGACGCCGTCCGGGTGCGGCTCAAGAACTTGATCGAGACCTCGGGCAGGCGACAGGAGGAGATGGACGCCGAATTCGCCGAGATGGACGATGTCCTGGATCAGGACGGCGATACAATGGAAGCGAGCCTTGAAGAACTCGAACAGAACTTTTCCGCTCGGGGCGAGCTGGAGGCGGCGGGGCGGGCCGTGAAGGCGGAGCTTTCGCTGACCAGGCTCAGCCTGGCGGCCATGGACGCCATCATCGACCGGGCCGACGGGCATATCTCCGACCAACGGCTCAAGATCATCGCGGACCAGTCCGCGGCGATGCGGCGGTATCTGTCCGGGCTTGAAGGCGCGGCGTCCACCGCGGCGGAACGGAAAGCGGTGGCCGCAATCGCCGAGGCTTTGCCCCGCTTCGAGAAAAGGGTGAGCGTGGACCTCAAGAATTTGATCGAAAAAGGGGAAAAGGCCGAGAAGGAGACGATGGCGGCTTTCGACGCCATCGACGATTCCCTGGACGCCGAAGGCGAGGTGATCGCCACGGAGCTGGACACCATCGCCGACTCCATCCGACAGGAGTCGGTCGAGGCCACCTCCGGGATGCGGACCGCGCTGCACAGCTCCCTGTGGGGCTCCGTGGGGGTCTTCCTGGCCGCCTTGGTCCTGCTGCTCCCCGCCTTCGTGCTGCTTTCCCGGGCCATTGTCCGGTCTCTGCTCAAGGGAGTGGCCTTTGCCGACCGGATCGCCTCCGGCGACCTCGATGCCGAGATGACCGTGGATTCCCGGGACGAGATCGGAAGATTGGCCGAACGGTTTCTGTTTATGCGGGACAAGTTGCGCGAGGTGGCTTCGTCCATCAAGGAAGGGGCCGCGGCCGTGTCCAGCGGCAGCGAGGAACTCTCCGGCACTTCGGAAGCCGTGTCCCAGGGGGCCACGGAGCAGGCGGCGTCCGTGGAGGAGATATCCTCGTCCATGGACACTATGGCCGAGGCGCTCAAGGTCAACGCGAAGAGCGCGCGCGAAACCGACGAGATCGCCGGCCGTACCGCGCAGCGGGCCGAGAAGGGCGGGGCTGCGGTGAAGCAGACCGTCACGGCCATGCGGGACATCGCCGAAAAGATATCCATCATCGAGGAAATAGCCAGGCAGACCAACCTGCTGGCCCTGAACGCCGCGATCGAGGCCGCCAGGGCCGGGGAGCACGGCAAGGGATTCGCCGTGGTCGCCGCCGAGGTGCGCAAGCTGGCCGAACGAAGCGGCACAGCGGCGCAGGAGATATCCGTCCTTTCCCAGAACAGCGTGGACGTGGCGGAAAACGCGGGCAACCTTCTCGGCGAGATGGTCCCGGACATCAGGCATACGTCCGAAATGATCCGCGAAATAGCGGCGGCCAACGACGAACTCTCCTCCAATGCGGACCAGATTTCGATGGCCGTCAACCAACTCGACCAGGTGGTCCAGGCCAATGCCGCGTCCGCCGAGGAGATGTCCTCCTCCTCGGAGGAGTTCTCCGGCCAGGCCGCGCAGCTGATCGAGACCGTGGGGTACTTCCGGTACAGCGATAATACCGGCGGGTATGGAGTCGTCCACCGTGCGCAGCCGCTGCCGCACCGGACTCCGGGGACGGGAGAAGGGCATTCGCCGGTAGCTTCCGGAGAATTCGAACGCTTCTAGCTTCGTACGACCGAGCGTGTTCCGCCCCGCTCCGGACCATCCGGGGCGGGGCTTTTCCGTCCGGGCCGGTTGCATCCGGGGGCGGCGGAAGGTATAGACCCCCCATGGCAATACAATTCAGCGAAACCGAGGAAAGGATACTCGCCCTGGCCGGCGGCGACCTGCCGGACACCGAGCGACCGTTCAAGACCATAGCCGACGAGGTGGGCGTGACCGAGGACGAGGTCCTCGACCTCATCAGGGACCTCAAGGAGCGCAAGATCATCCGCCGCTTCGGGGCCACCCTGCGCCACCAGAAGGCGGGCTACGGCCACAACGCCATGGTCGCCTGGCGGGTGCCGGACGAGCGCACCGAGGAGGTCGGCCAGATATTCGCGGACCGGCCCGAGATATCCCACTGCTACGTCCGGCGCACCTACCCGGAGTGGACCTACAACGTCTACACCATGATCCATGGCGAGCGCCCGGGGCAGACCGACGAGGTGGTGGCCGAGCTGGAACAGGCCGTGGGCATCTCCGACCACTGCACGCTCCGGTCCCTCAAGGAACTCAAGAAGACCTCCATGGTCTATTTCAAATAGGAAGCACGTCATGGATTCGAAATCCCTTTTCGCCAAGGCACAGACCCTCATGCCCGGCGGCGTCAACTCGCCGCTGCGGGCCTGCAAATACGTCAAATCCGAGCCGGTCTTCATTGAGAACGCCAAGGGGGCGCACCTCTTCGACGTGGAAGGCCGCGAATATATCGACTACGTCTTCTCATGGGGGCCCATGCTCCTGGGGCACCAGGACCCGGCCGTGAACGCGGCCGCCCACGCCGCCGTGGACCACGGGTCCAGCTACGGCGCGCCCTGCCTGGGCGAGGTCCTGCTGGCCGAGGAAATCCAAAAGATCATCCCGTCCATGGAGATGATGCGCATGGTCTCGTCCGGCACCGAGGCGACCATGTCCGCCCTGCGCCTGGCGCGCGGCTATACCGGGCGCAACAAGTTCGTGAAGTTCATCGGCAACTACCACGGCCACGCCGACGCCTTCCTGGCCGCTGCCGGTTCGGCGGCGGGCACCGTGCCCGGCACTCCGGGCGTGCCCGAGGAGGTCATCAGCCACACCCTGCTCGCCCATTACAACGACCTGGACGCCGTGAAGAAGCATTTCGAGGAGTCCGGCGACGAGATCGCCTGCGTCATCGTCGAGCCCTGCGCGGGCAACATGGGGCTGGTCCTGCCCAAGGACGGCTTCCTCCAGGGGCTGCGCGACCTGTGCACAAAGTACGGCGCGGTGCTCATCTTCGACGAGGTCATCACCGGTTTCCGCCTGGCCCCGGGCGGTGCCCAGGAGCGCTACGGCATCACCCCGGATCTGACCACCCTGGGCAAGATCATCGGCGGCGGGTTCCCGGTGGGCTGCTACGGCGGCAAGCGCGAGATCATGGAGCACATGGCCCCGGTGGGCGGCGTGTTCCAGGCGGGCACCCTGTCCGGCAACCCCGTGGCCATGGCCGCCGGGCTGGCCACCCTCAAGCGGCTGCGGGAGTGCGACTACGCGGCCCTGGAGGCGAAGACCAAGGCGCTGACCGGTGAGCTGGCCGCCATCGTCGAGTCCAAGGGCAAGCCGGTCTACGTGGCCCAGGCGGGCTCGGCCTTCACCATGTATTTCTCGGACAGGCCCGTGACCAACATGATCGAGTCCGGCCAGTGCGACCAGGACACCTTCTCCGTCTACTGGAAACAGATGATGGCCCAGGGGGTCTACCTGGCCCCGGCGGGCTTCGAGTGCGCCTTCACCTCCTTCGCCCACTCGGACGAAGACTTCGAGAAGACGCTGGACGCGGCCCGCGCCGTGACCTTCTAGGCCGCGCCGACATTGCTTACGCACCGGGCCGGGAATCCTTCGGGGTCCCGGCCCGTTTTTCGTGAAGCGTGCGGCGAGCCGGGAAAAAACACCCCGCTTCGTGCGGTTTTTTCTTCCCCCAAGGGTCGGTTGCTGCTAAATAATAGCAATGCCAGCCAAGAAAATCGCCATATACGCATTGACCACCCAGGGACTGGCCGTGGGCAGACGGTTGGCCGCCAGACTGCCGGGCACCCTCTACGCCTCCAAGAACCTGGAGGCCGAGGACGCCATCTCGTTCGAGTCCCTCAAGACGCTCGTTTCGGCCACCTTCAACGCCTTTGACGGCCACATCTTCGTGGCCGCCGCGGGCATCGTGGTGCGCTGCATCGCCCCCCACCTGCAATCCAAGGAGACCGACCCGGCCGTGGTCTGCATGGACCAGACCGGGCTGTTCGCCATCAGCCTGCTCTCGGGCCACCTGGGCGGGGCCAACGAACTGGCCGACCGCTGCGCCCGGACCATGGGCGGGCAGTCGGTCATCACCACGGCCACGGACGCGGCCGGGGTCCTGTCCATCGACAGCCTGGCCATGGCCAAGGGTCTGGCCATCGGGACCATCGGCAAGGTCAAGGACGTGAACATGGCCCTGCTCGAGGACCGCGTGGTCCAGCTCTACGACCCCGAGGACTGGCTCGGCCTGGCCTGGAACGCCGGGTTCGAGGGCAAGGTCGGCTACGGGGACTGGAACGACGCCAAGCCCGGCATCTGGGTCTCCTGGCACAACGACGCCCCGGAAGGGAGCCTGGCCCTGCACCCTAGAGTGCTGCACCTGGGCATCGGCTGCCGGAGGGACATCACCACCTACGAGATCCTCGACCACGTCTACATGGTGTTCAAGAAATACGGTTTTTCCATGGAATCCATCGCCTCGGTGGGCTCGGTGGAGGCCAAGCGCAACGAGGCAGGGCTGCTGGAAGCGGCCGAGGAGTTCGGCGTGGAGCCGGTCTTCTACTCCACGGCCCAGCTCGCGGCCGTGGACGCGCCCACGCCGTCCGACCGGGTCCAGGCGCACATGGGCGTGCCCAGCGTGGCCGAGGCCTCGGCCCTGCTCGCCTCCCACGGCGGGGAGCTGGTCGTTACCAAGGAGAAGACCAACACCGTGACCCTGGCCGTGGCCCGGAGCAACCGTGCTTAAGGCGGTCAGTCTCGGACCGGGCGACCTGTCCCTGCTCACCCCGGCGGCCCGCTGGGCCATCGAGGAGGCCGAGGTCGTGGCCGGATACAAGGGGTACATTGAGCTGGTCCCGGATGAGATGCTCGAAGGCAAGATTGTGGTCTCCACCGGCATGATGGGCGAGGTGGACCGCGCCCGGCAGGCCGTGGAGCACGCCCGGGCCGGGCGCAGGACGGTCATGGTCTGCTCCGGCGACGCGGGCATCTACGCCATGGCCGGGCTGCTCCTGGAAGTGCTCGAAAACGAGGGGCTGCTCCAGACCGTGCCGTTCGAGGTCGTCCCCGGCGTGGCCGCCTTCAACGCGGCGGCGGCCCTGCTCGGCGCGCCGCTCATGCACGACTTCGCCTCCATCTCCTTGAGCGACCTGCTGACCCCCTGGGAGCGCATCGAACAGCGGCTCCAGGCGGCGGCCAGCGCGGATTTCGTCATCGCCATCTACAACCCCCGCTCGAAGAAGCGCTCGGACCACCTGCGTGAGGCCCTGGACATCATCGGCCGGTTCCGCAGGCCGAGCACGCCGGTGGGCATGGTCCGCAAGGCGTACCGCGTGGGCCAGCTCGTCGAGGCCGTGCCGCTCAAGGCCGTGGACGTGGAGCGGGTGGACATGCAGACCGTGCTCATCGTCGGCAACTCCGCTACCCGCCTGGTGGACGGCCGCATGCTCACCCCGCGCGGCTATCACCGCAAATACGCACTCTAAACGTCTGGATCAAAGTGCAATTCCCCCCTTGCGCTCAAGGGGCTTTATCGGGTAAAAGCAAGGGTCTACGATGGCAGCCCCCGCTTGACAGGGGGTGGATACTTATTTATCCCGCATAGTAGAGAGTGTGACTGTTTATTTTTTATGCAACAGGAGGAACTAGGTAAATGAAGAAATCTCTCATCATCAGCCTGATGGTGGCCGCCCTGGTGTGTGTTTTCTGCCTGCCCGTGGTCATCGCCGCCAACGCGCCCGCAGACACCATCACCATGGAAGTCCCCGCCGGCGCCAAAGCGACCAAGACGCCCGTGGTTTTCCCGCACAAGAAACACGTGGATTCCGGTTTGGACTGTCTGGTCTGCCACCACAAGGCCAAGTCCCCGGACGAGGCCAAGAGCTGCGCAGCCGAAGGCTGTCACGCCGACGCCAGCAAGGCCGCTAAGAAGGAGCCCACCGGCTTCTACGCCGCCTTCCACAGCAAGAAGTCCGAAGCTTCCTGCCTCGGCTGCCACAAGGTGCAGAAGAAGGCCGGCAAGGCCGTTCCGGTCAGCTGCAAGGAATGCCACCCCAAATAAGCCTTTAGGGTGAATTCAAGGGGGGCTGTGCAGAACGGCCCCCCTTTTTAAACTCCTTTGGAGGTCTCCATGACTCCGGCCCCACCGCCTCCTCCCAAAGATGACGACGCCGACGTGCGCGACGTGCTGAACGAACCCGTTGCGGACAGCGAGGGCTTTGATCCCGATACCGTTGACGCGGATTTCGAGCAGGAGCTCGAGGATCTGTTCGCCGACGATCTCGAGGACGCTCCCGTCGTGGACGAGAGCGGCGGTCCCATTGTGCTCGACGATCAGGTGGAGTCCGGCGGCGACGCCGAAGAGGAACTCCTGGTCCTGGACGACGTGGTGGAGGAATCCGTCGCGGACGCATCCGAAGACGAATCCGGGGACGAGGACCTGCTGATCCTGGACGACCTGGTCGAGGAGCCCGGAGCCGAGGCCGACGACGAGGGTGCCGAAGAGGACGACCTGATCATGCTCGACGAGGTGGTCGACCTGGTCGAGGAGGCCAATGCGGGCGAGACCGCCGCGCAGAGCGCCGACGAGGTCGAGGCCCTGGTGGACGACATCGCCGAGGAGAACCTTGCCGAGTCCGTGGAGGCCGAGGACGAGGAGATCATCGATCTCGACGACCTGGTGGAAGAGGCCGCCGAGGCCCCCGAACCCATGGAGGACGAGGACGAGCCGATCCTCGATCTGGATGACCTGATCGAGGAGCAGGCGGCCTCGGAGCCCGGAGATGAAATTTCCCTCGATGCCGGGGATATGACCGACGACCTGCTGGCCGCCATGGCCGAGGAGCCCGCGTCCAAGACGCCGGTGGACGAGGCGGTCGCCGCCGAGGACATCGAGGCCATCATGGACGAGCCCGAGATTGAACTTGAGCCTGAGATTGAGCTTGAGTCTGAGATTGAGCTTGAGCCTGAGATTGAGCTTGAGCCTGAGATTGAGCTTGAGCCCGAAATCGACCTCGACATCGAAGCCGAGGAGCCCGTCGAGCTCGAAGAGCCCGCCGTGGTGGAGGGCAATCTGTTCGACGAGGCGGCGGAACCCCCGGTGGACGCCGAGCTGACCGGCCTGGACCAGCTCGAGGACGACGACATCGAGGACGTGGACAGCTTGCTGGACAACGTCGAGGTGGACGTGTCCGGGGTCATGGACGCCGAGGAGGCGGACGCGGACCTGGACGACGACATGGTCATGGACCTGGACGAAGGGTCCCTGGACGAGGACCTGGCCGCCGAAGCCATGCCGCCCGACGCGGGCATGGCCGTGGACGCGGACGTGGACATGCTTCTGGCCGAGACCCGCGAGGAGGGCGAACCCACCCTGGAGAGCCTCCAGGCCACGGTCCGCCAGCTCGAAGGCCGTGTCGAGGAGCTGGAGCGCCGCCTGCGCGAGGAGATCGCCCAGCTGGTGCCTGCCGAGGCGGCCAAGATCATCCGCGAAGAGATCGCGGCCTTGGCCTCTGAGTTGGAGGACTAGCCTAAGCGGCTTACGATAGCGGGCCATCTGCACATTTTCCAGCCGCGACAATCCTCACGTAGACGGCTACGCTGCGGTTGCTTTGCCCCCGAGAAAATGCACAGCTGCCCCACTCTCGACAAATCCGCAGGACAGCGGATTTGGGCGTTGCGGTCTTTCCGCAACGCCCCGAAGGGGTGAGCCCCAGGACGGGGCGAATCAAAGCCTTGTGCTGGCGCGATAAGAGAGCCGCTGTCGGGTGCTGCGCACCCGAATCGCTCCAGGATGGAAAGAAGATTTGAGGAGACCTCACTGGTTGGTTGGGGTCTTTTTTTGTGGCATTTTGAGCAGTGCGGCTTGTGTTGATTGGGGTTAGCGGTTGCTGAACGGAATCCGGGCTGCTAACAAGCTGCACGAGGGATCGGGACGGGAACGGCGGCTAACCAATCAGCAAATGGACGGGATGATGCCCAGCTTTGACGACATCGTGAATGAACTGCAGGACAAGATCAACGAAGAGGCGGTCGAGGCCTACGGCCAGGCCGGATTCGAGCGGTGGCGGGACCAGCCGTACCGGGGGGAGCCCGCAGGGGCCGACTACGAGGGCTCGTCCACCGGCGGGTGCGGCGACACCATCTGGATATACCTGCAGATAGAGGACGAGATCGTGGTGGACGCCGGGTTCGCCACCGACGGTTGCGGCTCCAGCGCCATCAGCGGCTCCATGGCCGCCGAACTGGCCGTGGGCAAGCGCTGCGAGGACCTGGCCGCCGTCACCGGCGAGACCGTCCTGGAAGGGCTGGGCGGGACGGACCGCCTGCCCGAGGACGACCGCCACTGCGCCTGGCTGGCCGCCAACGCCCTGGTCGAGGCCTTGGGCAGCTATTACAGGAAGACCGCCGCCCGGGCCAAATCGGAATGACGGCCCTGTGAACGCGCTCCCTTGAGGCGCTTTTTCGGCCACTTAACGGATAGGAACGGACCGCGCACGGCTCTCGTGCGGCGGGACTCACAGGATGTCTCGGCCCCGGATCGGGGCCGCCTGCGGGCTAGGTGCCGCAGAAGGTCTGGGTGACCCGCTCCTCGGCGCGCGGCGGCTCGGCGTATTCACCGTTTTCGGGCTGGTCCTCGAAGGGGCGTTTGAGGACCTCGATGAGCCGGTCGGCGGGCGCGAAATCCCCGGTCAGAGCCGCCCGGATGGCCGCTTCGATGCGGTGGTTGCGCGGAATGTAGGCCGGGTTGGCCGCGCGCATGGTCTCGCGGGCGGTATCCGCCGAGTCGCTTTGTTCCAGGAGTTGGAGCCAGTCGTTGAGCCAGGTGGCGACCTCCTCGGCCGTGGCGAACAGGCCGGTGAACGGGGCCGGGGCCGCCTGGGCGTCGCACAGCGCGCGGAAGGTGTTGGTGAAGTCGGCCCGGCTGCGGCGCATGAGGTCCAGTAGCTGCCGGGCCAGGATAAAGGACTCCTCGTCGGCAGGCAGGCCGATCTTGCGGCACAGCCCCTGGCGGTAGTGCTCGGTGAAGCCCGGGATGAACCGTTCCAGGACAGCCTCGCCCGCTTTGCGGGCCTTGGTCTCGTCCGGGTCGAGCAGGGGCAGGAGGCAGCCGCCCAGGCAGGCCAGGTTCCAGGCCATGATCGTGGGCTGCTGGTTGAAGGCGTAGCGGCCCATGTGGTCGATGGAGCTGAAGACCATGGCCGGGTCGTAGTAATCCAGGAATGCGCACGGGCCGTAGTCGATGGTCTCCCCGCTCACGGCTGTGTTGTCCGTGTTCATGACCCCGTGCACGAACCCCAGACAGAGCCACCGGGCCATCAGGTCGGCCTGGGCCGCGCACACGGCTTCGAACAGGGCCAGGTACGGGGTGTCGGCCTCGCGCGCGGCCGGGTGGTTGCGTTCGATGACATGGTCGGCCAGGGCGCGCAGCTCGTCCTCCATGCGCCGGGCCGCGAAATACTCGAAGGTGCCCACGCGCACGAATCCGGAGGCCACGCGGGTGATGACCGCGCCGGGCAGCTCGTCCTCGCGGAACACGGGCTGGCCCGTGGCGGCCATGGCCAGGGCGCGGGTGGTCGGCACGCCCAGTGCGTGCATGGCCTCGCTGACCACGTACTCGCGGATGACCGGGCCGAGCGGGGCGCGACCGTCGCCCCCGCGCGAAAAACGGGTCCGGCCCGACCCCTTGAGCTGGATGTCGAACCGCTCCCCCGCCTCGTTTTCCACCTCGCCGAGCAGGTGCGCCCGACCGTCGCCCAACTGGGGTACGAATTGGCCGAACTGATGGCCCGCGTACGCCTGGGCAAGGGGCTCGGAGCCGGGCAGCAGCCGGTTGCCGGTGAAGATTTCGGCCAGGGCCGCTTCATCGCCGGGCAGGTCCAGCTCCAGGCGCGCGGCCAGATCGCGGTTCAGGCGGATCAGGGCCGGGGCGGCCACCGGTTCCGGGGCGATCCGCTCGAAAAAGGACTCGGGCAGCCGGGCGTAGGTGTTGATGAAGCGCATCATTCTCCGAGCAGTTTCTTCCAGGCCGGGAGCAGGGTGTCCAGGGAGTTGGCCAGCAGGCGCATGTAGCTGACCTCGATCCCGGCCATCTCCTCGTCCTTGCGTCGCAGCCATTCGGACATCCAGGCGAAGCGCAGGCCCAGGACCAGCTCGGGCAGCAGGGCCAGGGAGGTCTTGTCCAGGCACATGCCCTGGCGCAGGGTCCGCAACAGGGCCGGCGCCAGTCCGCGCACCAGGGCGGGCGGGTCCTCGATGCCCGCGCAGCCCAGGCAGTTGGCCGCATCGAACAGGCAGGGGCGGATGCCCATGAACTCCCAGTCGATGACGGCCACGGCGGACCGGCCGTGCCAGATGACGTTCAGGGGATGGAAGTCCCCGTGGCACAGGGCCGAGGGCAGTCCGTGCCAGGCCTCGAAAAGCGGGACCAGGGCGGGCAGGACCGGGGTCAGGGCCCGGTGCAGGTCCGGGCGGCGTCCGGCCATGGCGGCCATGAGTTCGTTGACGTACGCCTCCAGCACAAAGGGCGGCTCGTCGTCGAATTCGCGCACCGAGCCCGAGGCCTCGCGCAACCGGCACAGGAACGTGCCCAGGCTTTCGCCGCGCGCGCCGTCCTCGATGTATTCGGGCTGGGGCAGGGGGTCGCCGGGGATGTACGGGGAGAGCTGGTGGTATCCGTCCTCGTGCTCGACCACGAAGCGGCCGTCCGGCCCGGCCAGGTAGGCGGGCGCGGGCAGTCCGGCGCGGGACAGCCTGTCCAGGGCGCGGCCGATGCGTTCGCGCCGTCCGAACTGTCCGGGCCGCAGGGTCTCGAGCATCCAGACGCGGCCCTGGGTATCCTCCACGGCGCGGCGCGACAGGCAGCGCTCGGGGCTGCCGGGCAGGACGATGTCCGTGCGCCTGCGGCCCGTGGCCAGTCCCCAGAGTGAGAGTAGATCGGTCATGGCCTGACCTACCGCATGCCCATGACGCGCATGAGCGCATCCATGTTGTCGCGGACGATGGCCTGTTCCGAGTCCGGAATCTGCTTGTCGACCTCAGCTCGCACGGCGTCCAGCTGGCCGCCGATCTGCTGGGAGAGCATCTGCTCCATGGCCTTGCGCTGCTCGTCGGGCATGTCCTTGAGCTGCGCCTGCATCTGGCCGGTCATGCGCTGCATCTGGTCCAGGTTCACCATGGTCATGGCGTGGCTGTATATGTACAGGAAGCGGTCCTCGTCCCAACCCAGGCCGGTGATGGCGTCCTTGACCGCCGCGTTCATGGCCGCGTCCGAAGCGTTGCTCATGTCCTGCGCGCCATGGGCGGTCAGGCCGGGAATCTTGGGCAGGTCGGCCAGGAATTTCTCGAATTCGTCGGCGGAAAACGGACCGCCCACGGCCTGGATTACCTCTTTGCCCTGGTCGGACAGCTTGGGATCGTCGGCCGCGTCGTTGCCGGAGCAGGCGGCGAGCAGGCCCAGGATCAGCAGGGACAGCAGGGCGGAAGCGAGGACTCTCATGGGATTCTCCTTAAAAGAGTTTGACGTATTACCGGCTATAGGGGGATGTGCGCCCAGCGTCAACCCGCGTTCAGATTTTGCGTATGTCCGCGACCTTGCCGTGGAAGGCGCGGGGATCGCCCTGGAGGAAGTCCACCAGGCCGCGCGCGGACTGCGCCGGGGTCAGGAGCAGCCCGTCCCGCCGCCAGGAGGCGAACAGTTCGCGCAGGGGCGCGGCGGCCGAGCCCACGGCCGTGCGGGCGTCGGCCTGCATGCGCGTCTCGACCACCCCGGGCCGCCAGATGACCGTGGTGATGGCCGGGGCCTCGCCCGCCAGCTGGCGGGCCAGGTGCTCCTCGCCCGCCTTGGCCGCGCAGTACGCCCCGATGCCGGTCTGGGCACGATCCGCCGCCCCGGAGCCGAAGAACACGGCCAGCCCCTCGCCCCGCTCGAGCAGGGGCGGCACGGCGTGGCGCATGAGCTGGTGGGCCGAGGTCAGGGAGCTGTCCACCACCTCGCGGAAGCGGTCGGCGGGGAGCTCCCATACGGCCGGTCCGGGCGCGAGCACCCCGGCGGCGTGGATGAAACCGTAGAAATCGCCGATATCCTGGGCCGCGTCCACGAATTGCTCGGCCACCGCGTCGTCTGACGCGTCTCCGGCCACGCATTCCGCGCGCACTCCCAAGGCGCGGCAGCGGTCGCGGACCGCCAGTAGCTTCTCTCTGGTGCGCGCGTTCAGGACGAGGTTCACGCCTTCCCTGGCCAGACTTTCGGCCAGGGCCGCGCCGATGCCCATGGACGCGCCGGTCAGGATCAGGGTTTTATTCCGCAGTGAAGTCATATATGGTCTGTCCTTATTGTATGTAATACCCGTTTCAACCCGAGAGTACCCCATGACCCTGAAAGTGAGCAAGCGCAGACCGCTTGTGGCCCAATCCGAGATCCGCAACATGACCCTGGAATGCGCCCGCGTGTCCGGCGTGAACCTGGCCCAGGGCGTGTGCGACCTGCCCGTCCCCGCCCCGGTCGTCGAGGGCGCGGAGCAGGCCATGCGCGACGGCACCAACATATACACCCGCTTCGACGGGTTGCCACGCCTGCGCGGGGCCATTGCGGCCAAGCAGCGCCGGTATACCGGCATGGACCTGGACCCGGAGAATCAGGTGGTCGTGTCCTGCGGGGCCACGGGCGCGTTCTACGCCGCCTGTCTCGCTCTCCTTGACGAGGGCGACGAGGTCCTGGTCTTCGAGCCGTACTACGGCTACCACATCGTGACCATGGTCTCGCTCGGCATCAAGCCGGTCTACATTACCCTGGAGCCGCCGGAGTGGGGCTTCACCGCGCAAGATCTTGAGCGGGCCGTGACCGCGAAGACCCGGGCCATCATCCTGAACACCCCGTCCAACCCGGCGGGCAAGGTCTTCGACCGCAAGGAACTGGAACTCATCGCCGACTTCGCCGAGTCCCACGACCTGTTCGTGTTCACCGACGAGATCTACGAGCACTTCGTCTTTGACGGGAAAAAGCACATCGCCCCGGCCACCCTGCCGGGCATGGCCAGGCGGACCATCACCATCTCGGGGCTGTCCAAGGTCTTTGCCGTGACCGGCTGGCGGCTGGGCTACGCCCTGTGCGACCCGGAGTGGGCCCTGGCCATCGGCCACTTCAGCGACCTGGTCTACGTCTGCGCGCCCGCGCCGTTGCAGATCGGCGCGGCCAAGGGGTTGGAGGAACTCGGCCCGGACTACTACCAGGGCGTGTCCGACGACCACCAGATGAAGCGGGACCGGTTCTGCGACGTCCTGCGCTCGGTCGGGCTGACCCCGCACGTCCCGGACGGGGCGTACTACACCCTGGCCGACGTGACCTCCCTGCCCGGGGGGACGGCCAAGGAGCGCGCCCTGTACCTGTTGGAAAAGACCGGCGTGGCCTGCGTGCCCGGCTCGGCCTTCTACTCCGGCCCGGTGGGGGAGACCCTGGCGCGGTTCTGCTTCGCCAAGGAGATGGATGTGCTCGAAGACGCCATGCAACGGCTGGGGAGACTCTCGTGACCGAAGCGCAGAAAAAGGAATTCAAGCGGTTCGCCGAAGAGGAAATGGACGCGCTCAAGGCCGAGATTCCCCGGCTGGAGGAACTGGTCAAGCCCGTGGCCCCGGACAACGCCATCGGGCGCATCTCGCGCATGGACACCATCGTCAACCAGTCCGTGGCCGAGGCCCAGCTGTCCAAGGCCCGGGTCCGGCTGGTCCGTCTGGAGGAAGCCCTCAGACGGGTGGACGAGGACGAGGAGTTCGGCCTGTGCCTGGACTGCGGCGAGCCCATTCCCATGGCCCGGCTCAAGGCCATGCCCGAGTCTCCCTATTGTGTGGATTGCGCCGAGTAGGCGCTACATCAGCCCCGCGCCCGCCTGGTAGACGCGTCTGAGCATCTCCGGGGGCAGGGGGTTGTCCCACCCCCCGGCGTATCCGGCCCAGACCCTGGTCGCGAGCAGCACCAATACGGCTCCCACGGCGACAGTCTGCCACGGGATGCGCATGCCCAGCGTCCGGAAGCCGAGGCACCCGTTCACCGGGCAGGCCCCGACGCATTGGCCGCAGCCGATGCACTCGGGGGTGAGCACCGCTTCCTTCTTCTCCACCAAAATGCCCGAGGGGCAGCTGGCCGAGCATTTGCCGCAGTGGACGCAGGCGTCCTTGTCGCGGTGCACGCGCACCGGCCCGAACCAGGCGAAGAGCCCGAGCAGCGCGCCGTAGGGGCAGAGATACCGGCACCAGAAGTTGCGCACCGCGATGCTGAGCAGGATGAGGGCGGAGAGCACGGCCAGGGCCATGCCGGACGGGTGCAGGAAGAAGTCGAGCATGCGCGCGTCCGAGGTCATGTTGAACGGGCTGCGCAGGAAGGATTCCAGCGTGCGCGGGGCCATGGAGAAGACTGTGAACAGGAACGCCCCCATGCCCAGGTATTTGAGGGCGTGCAGGGAGAGGTCCAGCCGCCGGGGCGGCACCTTGGCCAGCCCGAGCCTGCGTCCGGCCCGCTCCAGCAGTCCGGACAGAAAGCCCACCGGGCAGACGTAGCCGCAGAACCCCTTGCGGAACAGGAAGGCCATGACCAGGGCGGCCAGGAAGATGGCCAGCCCGGCCGGGTGTGCGCGGTCCCAGAACCCGGACGAGAACAACCGTCGGAAGCCGAGGAGGGCGCTGATGGGCAGAAAGCCCTCCACCGCGCCCGGCTTGGGCGTGAACGCGTCCGTGCGGCCCGTGGCCCAGTCCAGGAAAAGAATGAAGCGGTAGCCCGCGTACAGGGAAAAGAGGGTGAAGGCCGCCTGGACGGCCAGCCGGAAACGGTCGGGAGTGATTTTCATGGGAACCTTTCTTGTCTGGCGGGTCCCCTATACCCATCGCGCCCGGCTGGCAACCGCTTGCACCGGGGTGCACAAAGCGGCCCGCTCCGGATACGGCCGCATGGGGCGGGGGCCGGTCAGCGGTCGCGGCCGGAGGTCACGCCCCGGGTGATGATGCCGATCATGAAGGCGAACATGAAGTAGCTGGTCAGGCTCTGGATGATCAGCAGGACCTTGCCGTCCGAGGTGCCGGGCACGATGTCCCCGAAGCCGAGGGTGGTCATGGTCACCACCGTGTAATACAGGGCGTTGAGGAAGAGTTCGCCGCCTCCGCCCATGAAGTTGAACGGGGGCGTGTTTCCGGCCAGGACGTGCAGCCCGTCCACGGCCGCGTTGACCAGGGTGAAGCCGATCAGGGTGGCCAGGTAGATGCGCAGCAGCTCGTTCACGTCGACCCAGGTGATCTCGCTGCCGGGCCTGAGCAGGACCACGCTGCGCCGGGTGAAGGCGCGCAGGTTCCAGACAAGGACGGACAGGACCAGGAGCGCCAGGAAGAGGATGCCCCATTCGCTCAGGGTCAGGAGGATGTCCGCGGCCCCGGCCAGGAAGCCGACCAGGACGGCGCAGCGCAGCCGCGGCCCGGCATAGGCGGCCGAGGCGTCCGGCCACAGGTGGCGCATGCGTCGGTCCCGCCAGCGATGAAAGAGCAGGACCGCGAGGCTCACGACCGCGCCGTTGAGCACGGCCTTGACCAGATCCCCGGCACCGCCCGCCGGGATGAGGCTGGGCGCGGGCAGGTCCTTGACGGACAGCAGGAACACGGCCCCGACAAAGAAGGCGGGCACGAAATGGGTCAGCCAGACCCGGACGAAGAGCGATTCCATGAATTTTTCCATCTGCCATGGATTGTTCGCACATTCCCGGTCGGCGCGCAACATTCGTCCCCCGATTCGGCCGGGGTGGCGAAAGGCGGCGCAACCGGGTATGCTGGCCGCCATGTGCGGACGATTCGCCCTGGGCATCCCCAAAAAACGGCTGGAAGAGGTCTTCGGCCTCCCCGCGCCGGACGACTACGCCCCGAGCTACAACGTGGCCCCGGACGCGGGCGTGCTCGCCGTGGACGGGCGGGGCTTCACCCGTCGCCGCTGGGGGCTGGTCCCGCCGTGGGGCGACGACCCCGGCGTGGGTGCACGGCTGATCAACGCCCGCGCCGAGACCGTGTTCGACAAGCCGTCCTTCCGCGAGGGCGCGCGGGCCCACCGGCTGCTGGTCCCGGCCCAGGCCTTCTACGAGTGGCGGCGCGAGGGCGGGGAGCGCATCCCGTTCGCCTTCGCCCTTCACGGCGTGGGCTGCTTCGCCCTGGCCGGGATCGGCGCGAGCCGTACCGACCCGAGAACCGGCGAGGTCCTGGAGACCCTGGCCGTGCTGACCTGCCCGTCCAACGCGGTCATGGCGAAGGTCCACGACCGCATGCCGGTCATCCTGCCCCCGGACGCCTGGACCGCCTGGCTCGACCCGGCCGCCGAGCGCGGTGATCTGGCCCGGCTGCTGGTCCCGTACCCGGCGCGGGCCATGCGCGCCTGGCCCGTGAACCGGCGGGTGAGCAGCCCGGTCACGGACGGCCCGGAACTGCTCGAACCCGCCCCGGGCGACGGGCCGCCAACGCCCCCCAAGCAGGGCTCCCTCCTGTGAGCCATCCCCCGCCGCCCTTGACTATCCGGGGAATCTGGCTTAACAAACGTCCTCTTTGCCCGCGCTGGACGGTGGTCCTCGCGCAGGCGAAAAGAATAAATTTAGTAATTCCAGGGAGTTGATCCGTTGTTCGAGAGCCTGCAAGAAAGACTCGGCGCCACCTTCTCCAAGTTGGGCGGCAAAAAGACCCTTGATGAGAACAATATCAAGGAGGGTCTGAGGGAGGTGCGTCTCGCGCTTCTCGAGGCCGACGTCAACTTCAAGGTGGTCAAGCAGTTCGTTGACCAGGTCAAGGAACGCGCTCTCGGCGACGAGGTCCTCAAGGGGCTCGAGCCCGGCCAGCACTTCATCAAGATCGTCAACGAGGAGCTCATCGAGCTGCTCGGCGGCGAACAGAAGGACCTGGACCTCAAGGCCAAGCCGCTCAAGCTGATGATGGTCGGCCTGCAGGGCTCGGGCAAGACGACCTCGTCGGGCAAGATCGCGATGTTCCTGCGCAAGCAGCACGGCAAAAAGCCGTACCTGGTGCCCGCCGACGTCTACCGCCCGGCGGCCATCGACCAGCTGAACACCCTGGCCCGGCAGCTCGACGTGCCGGTCTACCCGTCCACCACGGACATGAACCCGGTGGACATCTGCAGGGACGCCATGGCCAAGGCCGAGGAACTCGGCTGCGACCTGATCCTGTTCGACACCGCGGGCCGCCTGCACATCGACGAGACGTTGATGGACGAGCTTGAGAACATCAAGCGCGAGTGCGAGCCCCAGGAAATTTTGTTCGTGGCCGACGCCATGACCGGCCAGGACGCCGTCACCGTGGCCGAAAGCTTCAACGAGAAGCTCGGCATCACCGGCGTGGTCCTGACCAAGATGGACGGTGACGCCCGGGGCGGCGCGGCCCTGTCCATCAAGACCGTGACCGGCCGTTCGGTCAAGTTCGTGGGCGTGGGCGAGAAGCTCTCCGACCTGGAGCTCTTCCACCCGGACCGCATCGCCTCGCGCATCCTCGGCATGGGCGACATGATGACCCTCATCGAGAAGGCCCAGGGCCAGATCGACGAGGACGAGGCCAAGGCCATGGCCGAGAAGATGGCCAAGGCCGAGTTCGATTTCGAGGACTTCCTGGGCCACATGCGCAAGCTCAAGAAGCTCGGGTCCATGGAAGGGCTGCTCAAGATGATCCCCGGCATGGGCAACATCATGAAGCAGTTGGGCGACAACGCCCTGCCCGAGGACGAGATGAAGCGCACCGAGGCGATCATCTCCGCCATGACCCTGAAGGAGCGCCGCCAGCCCGATCTGCTCAAGAACGCGAGCCGCAAGGACCGCATCGCCCGGGGCTCGGGCGTGAAGGTCGCGGACGTCAACGCGCTCATCAAGAATTTCAAGCAGATGAGCAAGGTCATGCAGTCCATGATGGGCGGCGGCAAGAAGAAGGGCAAGTTCGGCCTGCCCAAGCTGCCCGGCCTGGGCGGGGGCGGCATGCCCGACATGAGCGCGCTCGGCGGCGGCATGCCCGGAATGCCTGGAATGCCGGGGATGCCCGGTATGCCCGGCATGGAGGAGGAAGGCGCCCAGCGCACCGTCTCCAAGAAGACGCTCAAAGAGCGCAAGAAGAAAAAGCTGAACAAAAAGAAGAATAAGAAGAAAAAGAAAAAGTAAGTGACCGGGACTTCATGTCCTGCAAGTGATAAAACTTGCCATAAAGTAGGCAAAAACGTATTAATCAACTATTGGGAGTATAAGAACCATGGCAATGAAAATCAGACTGACCCGGATGGGTTCCAAGAAGCGTCCCTTCTACCGCGTGGTGGCCCTCGACAGCGCCGTGCGCCGCGATGGACGCCCCGTCGAATACCTCGGGCACTACAACCCCATGGTCGAGCCGAACGAGATCGCGCTGGACATGGAGAAGATCGAGAAGTGGCTGGAAAAGGGCGCTGAGCCCAGCAATACGGTTCGTTCTCTGCTGAAGAAAGCCGGCAAGTAGCTTGCGCTTTTTCACAGGCGGGCCCGCCGGCCCGACCTGCAGGGTCCGGACCACGTTTGGCAGCTCATATTCATGGCGCGCGGCGACGCGCCTGCACCGGAGGTGACGTCATGTTGAAAGAGATGATTGAGTACATTGCCAAGTCCCTGGTGGACAACCCGGACGAAGTGCACGTTTCCGAAGTCGAAGGCGAGCAGACCTCGGTCATCGAACTGAAGGTGGCCAAGGAGGATCTGGGCAAGGTCATCGGCAAGCAGGGCCGCACGGCGAGAGCCATGCGCACGCTGCTCGGTGCCGCCTCCACCAAGGCGCGGAAACGCTCCGTCCTGGAGATCCTCGAGTAGCCTTTCCCTTCGGCGAACGGCTTACATTTGCACGTCCGCGTGCGGGCCCAGGCGGCCCGAGGCGAGACGCGAACGACCCTGGACCGGCGTGCGGGCACCCCCCGCGCGGCGGCCCCGGTCTTTTGCAGCAACCACACGGTGGCCCATGAAAGAAGAGCCCGGTTTCATCCCCGTGGGCGGGGTGGTCAAGGCGCACGGAATTCGAGGGGAGTTCGGCATAAGAAGTTATGCGGACTCCCCGACCCTTTTCGACGACGTGCCGCTGTACCTGTCGGCCCCCAAGGGACGCCCCAAGCCCCTTGAGGTCAGTTCCTGGCGTGAGCACAAGGACCTTGTCCTGTTGACCTCGCCCCAGATCACCGACCGGGACCAGGCCGAGGCCCTGCGCGGTCGCGAGATCCTGGTCCGCGAGGCCGACCTGCCCGAGCCGGACGAGGGCGAGCACTATCTCTACCAGATGATCGGCTGCCGCGTGGTCCTCGAGGACGGCGTCGAGGTGGGCGAGCTCAAGGGATACTACGAGACCGGCGAGCAGGACACCTGGGTCATCGAGAACGGCGCGGGCGTCGAGATTCTGCTGCCCGCCGTGCCCGAGTTCGTCCTGGATATCGACCTGGACGCGGAGACCATCGTCATCGAGCCGCCCGAGGGGTTGCTCGATCTGTACCTCAATCCCGAACCGCCCAAAAAGAAGAAGCGCCGTCCGCCGCGCTCCCAAAAGCAGGGTTCATGAATTTCCACCTGGTCTCCATCTTCCCGCATTTCTTCGAGTCCCCGCTGGACAGCGGGCTCATGTCCAAGGCCGTGGAGACCGGCCTGGTGGGCCTGGACTATGTCGACGTCCGCCAGTTCGCGGGCGGGGTGCACAAGTCCGTGGACGACCGCCCCTTCGGCGGCGGGCCCGGCATGCTCCTCAAGCTCGACCCCATGATCAAGGCGCTGGACTCCATCGAGTCCAAGGGGCGCATCCTGATGCTCTCCCCGCGCGGCAAGCCCCTCAACCAGGTTTTGTCCCGCGAGCTCTCCCGTGAAGAGGACGTGACCCTGATCTGCGGGCGCTACGAGGGCATCGACGAGCGGCTGCTCGATCTCTACCCCATCGAGCTGGTCTCGGTGGGCGACTTCGTGCTCAACGGCGGCGAGGCCGCAGCGGTCTGCCTGGTGGAGTCCGTGGCCCGGCTGCTTCCCGGCTTCATGGGCCACGAGGACTCGGGCGACGAGGAGTCCTTTTCCGCCGGGCTGCTCGAATATCCGCACTACACCCGGCCCGAGGATTTCGAGGGACTGACCGTGCCCGAGGTCCTGCGTTCCGGCGACCACGGCAAGATCGAGGCCTGGAGGCGGGAGCAGTCCCTGACCGCCACCCTGCGCGACAGGCCGGACATTCTGCCCACGGCGGGCCTGACCGTGGAGGACATCGATTTTCTGCGCACCCTGCCGCGGACCCGGCTGGGCCGCAACCTGTACATCGCCCTGTGCCACTACCCGGTGGTCAACAAGTTCGGCGAAAAGGTGGCCGTGTCCGTGACCAACCTGGACCTGCACGACATGGCCCGCGTGGCCCGCAGCTACGGGTTGGGCGGGTTCTACGCCACCACGCCCATCGAGGACCAGAAGGCGCTGGCCGAGAAGCTGCTCGGCCACTGGCGCGAGGGGGCCGGGGCGAAGGCCAATCCGGACCGGGCCGAGGCCTTTTCCAAGGTCAAGGTTTTTGACGATATCGAAGGGGCGGTCCTTGACATCGAGGCCCAAACAGGGCAATGTCCCCGCCTCGCGGCCACGTCAGCAAGACTGGATCGCCGCAAGCAAGCCCAGCCCGCCCTGACCTTTGGCGAAGTGCGAAGCTGGCTCGCCAACTCTCCGGTATTATTGATATTTGGTACCGGACACGGTCTGGCGGAAGAAGTCCTCTCCAAGACGGACGGCATTGTACGGCCGCTTCGGTATTTGGATGACTACAACCATCTTTCGGTCAGAAGCGCGGTCGCCATCATCGTCGACCGGCTGATCGCGGATGAGTACTAGAGGCGGATGACGGCCGCGGGCCGACCGTCCAGCACTCTATAATTTTAAGGAGCATACCATGGACATCATCAAGAAAATCGAAGCCGAACACATCCGCTTGGATATCCCCGAGTTCAAGGCCGGCGACACCGTCAAGGTGCACTACCGGATCATCGAGGGCGAGAAAGAGCGCATTCAGGTCTTCCAGGGCGCGGTCCTGCGCCGCCGCCGCGGCACCACCAACTCCACCTTCACCGTGCGCAAGATTTCCGACGGCATCGGCGTGGAGCGCGTGTTCCCCATGAACTCCCCCTACATCGACCGCGTTGAAGTGGTCTCCGAGGGCAAGGTTCGCCGGAGCCGCATCTACTACCTGCGCAACCTGCGCGGTAAGGCCGCCCGCATCAAGTCCAAGCAGATCTGGGAGTAATTTTTCGGATAGGCGGCGATCTGCGACGCCGCTCGCGAAACCCGGACCCTCGCGTATTAAGATACGCTTCGGCCCCGGCTTCCGCTCGCGTCGCCGCATCTCACCACCTCTCCAAAAAATTACCCGGTGTTACATGGATATATATGCCCGGAGTGTCTAGCGACACTCCGGGCTTTTGTGGTTTGGGGGTGTGGCTTTTCGGCCCGGAATGGGGCACAAGGTGGGCCGGAGGTTTTTGATGTCGCAGGTGTTGTTGTTTGGCGGACGGAGTTACTCGGCGGCCGAGATCGCGGGCGTGGACGAGGCCGGGCGGGGGTGTCTGGCCGGACCGGTGGTCGCCGGGGCGTGTATTTTGCCGGTGGAGTATGACCTGCCGGGGCTGAATGATTCCAAGAAGCTGACCGCCGGGAAGCGGGAGACGCTGTATCCGCTCATCCGGGAGCAGGCCGTGGCCTGGGGGCTGGGCGTGGCCTGGCCGTGGGAGATCGACGAGATCAATATTCTGCAAGCCACGTTCCGGGCCATGGGCCGGGCCGTACGGGCCATGAGGGGAGAGCCGCGCTTTCTGCGCATCGACGGCGACAAGCTTATCCCGCACTACGCGCTGGGGCGCGACATCCCCCAGGAATACGTCATCCAGGGCGACGGCAAGGTCCCGGCCATCTCCGCCGCCTCCATCCTGGCCAAGACCTTCCGCGACCATCTCATGGTCCGGCTGGCCCGGCGCTATCCCGGCTATGGCCTGGACGCCCACATGGGCTACGGCACCAAGGTCCACGTGGAGGCCATCCAAAAGCTCGGCCCCTGCCGCATGCACCGGCTGACCTTCAAGAAGGTCCGGCCCGAGGACAAGCCGCAGCGGCAGGCCAGCCTGTTCTGATCCCCACTTGGTGCCCGATTTCGGCGGGCCGGTTGTCTCGATCCCCTGTTCGTGGTAGCGATGGCGCATATCCGTGCGCCGTCCGGCCTTGCGCGGATGAGGAGGACTCATGAACGAGCGCAGACAGCATATCATGCTCATCTCCCGGCAATTGCTGATCTATTCCGGCATAGCCCTGGGCGCGACCTCGCTTCTGTTCGCGGGCGGGATGTGGTTCGGGAAAAACGTGTTCATCACGGCCGTGGTCTTCGGCTGCGGGATCATGGGCGGTTTTGTGTCCATCCAGCAGCGGCTGGGGAGCATCGAGGACGACGAGCTGGACATTCTCTCCAAGTCCTGGGCCTCGGTGCTGATCATCCCCCTGTTCGGGGGCATCTTCGCCCTGGTGCTCTACGTCATCTTCCTGACCGGCATACTCGACCTGCCGATCTTCCCCAAGTTCTACATCCCGGCCTTCACCAACGACCGGGCCGTGGACCTGCCCGCCTTCCTGCAACAGACCAGCCCGGTCAGCGGCCAGGACATGGCCAAGGTCATGTTCTGGAGCTTCGTGGCCGGGTTCTCGGAGCGATTCGTGCCCCAGGTCATCCGGTCCGTGACCAGCCAGACCGACAGCGTGCGGGGCGAACCTTCCACCACAGCCGCGCCGACGCGCCGCAAGCGTCCGCCCAGAAGACCGACCCGCCCCCGCCGCAGCGCGACAACGGGCGACCAGGCAACCGAATAGCGACGACCCTGGCTCAAGAACTCGTATTCGCCGTACTCTCTCGATCGACGGCGTGAGGCAAAGGCGCACGCCTGCGCGCAACCCGCAATCACGCGAATGCGTATCCAAAAAGTTTAGGAGGGAAGAGGGGATGGGGGCCCGGGGGAAGGGGAGAGGGGGACCCTTTCCAAAGGGTCCCCCTCTCCCCTTCCCCCGGGCGCCGGAGGCGAACCTTACTTATACGCCGCCAGTTGGCGTTGGGTATCGCGGGCGATGTCGCGGTCCTTGAGGTCCTGCTTCTTGGAGTGGACGTTCTTGCCGCGCCCGAGGCCGAGCTGGACCTTCACCTTGCCGTGGCTGAAGTACATCTTCATGGGCACCACGGACAACCCTTTCTGTTCGGTCTTGGCCTGGAGGTTGACGATCTCCTGCTTGTGCAGGAGCAGCCTTCTCGGGCGTTCCGGGTCGTGCTGGTCGTAGACGCCGGTCTTTTCGTAGGGGGCGATGTGCACGCCCACCAGGAAGGCCGAGCCCTGCCGGAAGGAGACGTAGCCGTCCTTGAACGAGACCTGGCCCCCGCGCAGGGACTTGACCTCGGAGCCGACAAGGGAGATGCCCGCCTCGAAGGTCTCGAGGATCTCGTAGAGGCGGCGGGCCTGCTTGTTGACGGCAATGGTGCCGGGCGTGGCGGTCTTGGTTTTCTTTTTGGCCATGATGCTAGCTGGGCAGCTCGTCGTTTTCGAGCAGCGAGGAGAAGAAGGTCACTTCTTCCGGGAAGTGCTTGAAGATGTTGTCCATCACCAGGTTGTTGATGCGGCTGACCGTGCGGCATTCCAGGACGTCCTTGAGGAGCAGTCGGCAGTCGTGCATGTTGGTCTGCCGGATGATCCGCTTGATGCCGGGAATGGCCTGCGGGGTCATGGAGATGGAGTCGATGCCCATGCCGAGCAGAATGGGCACGCAGAACGGGTCCGAGGCCACCTCGCCGCAGAGGGACACTTCTATGCCCGCCTGGTGCGCGGCGTCAACCACCAATTTGATGGCCCGCAGGGTGGCCGGGTGCAGGGGCTGGTACAGGTAGGACACGTGCCGGTTGGTCCGGTCCACGCCGATGGAGTACTGGATCAGGTCGTTGGTCCCGATGGAGAAGAAGTCCACCTCGTGGGCCAGGAACTCGGCGATCATCACGGCCGCGGGCAGCTCGATCATGGTCCCGACGGGCATGTCCGGGTCGTAGTCCACGCCCTCGCGCCGCAGTTCGGCCTTGGCCTGGGCCAGCCACGCCTTGGCCTGGCGAACCTCCTTCACGCCCGAGATCATGGGGAACATGAGCGAGACGTTGCCGTAGGCCGAGGCGCGCAGGATGGCCCGCAGCTGGGTCTTGAACAGCTGGGGGTTCTTGAGGCAGAAGCGGATGGCGCGAAGGCCCATGGCCGGGTTGGTCTCGTTGAGCTCGCCGAAGGTGGAGATGAACTTGTCGCTGCCCAGGTCGAGCGTGCGGAAGACCACCTTGCGCGGGGCCATGATCGCGGCCAGGTCGATGTATTTCTCGGCCAGCTCGTCCTCGGTGGGCAGGGTGGTCCGGTTGAGGTAGGCGTATTCGGTGCGGTACAATCCCACGCCCTCGCCGCCGTTGTCGAGCACGGCGGTCACTTCCTCGACCAACTCGATGTTGGCGTAGACGTTGACGCGGGAGCCGTCGAAGGTCTCGGCGGGCAGATGGCAGTGGCGGCGGATCTTGCGGGTGTAGTCCTCGAACAGGGCGGCCCGCTCGTTGTATTCGGCCAGCTCCGTCTCGGTGGGGTTGACCACGATCTTGCCGGTCAGGCCGTCGATAACCACCAGGTCGCCGTCGTGGACCTCCTCCAGGCGGCCCACGCCGACCAGGGCGGGGATGCCGAGCGACCGGGCCATGATACCCGTGTGCGAGGTCTTGCCGCCGCGCACGGTGGCGAACGCCATGATCTTGTCTACCTGGAGCTCGACGGTGTCCGCCGGGGTCAGGTCGTGGGCCATGATGATGGCCCTGCCCGAGATGGAGGCCAGGTCGGTCTTCACGCCCATGAGCTTGGTCTGGACCTTTTCCGCGACCACGCGCACGTCCTGCATGCGCTCGCGGATGTACTGGTCCTTGATGGCCTCGAAGGCGGCCTCCTGGTCGGCCACGGCCTTTTCCAGGGCCCAGGCCGCGTTCAGGCCCAGGGTCTCGATATATTTTTCGGCTGCCCCGGACAGCTTGGGGTCCTTGAGCATCATCAGGTGGGTGTCGATGAGCGAACCGTGACTCTTGAGCTCCTCCGGGACCTGCTCGCGGATGGCGGCCAGTTCGGTCTCGACGGACTTGAAGGCGGCGTGGAGACGCTCTATCTCCTCCGGCATGTCTTCGGCGGCGACGATCTGCCGGGGCAGGTTCGCCATATGGTTCCGGTTGACGAAAAAGGCCTTGCCGATGGCAATGCCGGTGGCGACCGGTATGCCCGTGAGGGTCGAGTCAGCCATTTATGCCCCTTCGAATTTGTTCAGGAACAGCG
The DNA here is from genome assembly GCF_051175575.1 of Pseudodesulfovibrio sp. lm2024. Classification (NCBI taxonomy): domain Bacteria; kingdom Pseudomonadati; phylum Thermodesulfobacteriota; class Desulfovibrionia; order Desulfovibrionales; family Desulfovibrionaceae; genus Pseudodesulfovibrio; species Pseudodesulfovibrio sp. lm2024. Next base: position 3,656,756 of record NZ_CP195092.1, on the reverse strand, counting down.
CCTCGAGCCGGTCCAGCGCGGCCTCGGCGTCCGCGCCCTTGGCGCGCAGTTCCACCAGGTTGCCCGGGCCCGCGGCCAGGGTCAGGATATCGAGGATGGACTTGGCGTCCACCGACTGGTCTTCGACGACCAGGGATATCTCGGCGTCGAAGGTCTGGGCCTCCTGGGCCAGCCGTCCGGCGGGCCGGGCGTGCAGCCCGTTCTCCGAGGAGACGACCACCTTCCGGGACAGGTATCCCGGAGCCTCGTCGGTCATGGTGTTTTCATCCGTCATATCAAAACCTGCTTTTCACGTCGTGTTTATGTCTGATCGGGAGGGAAATCACAAGCCAAAAGCGTTTTTGGCCAGTGTCTCCACCCACGGGAAAATTTCTGTGAGGCCCACGAAAACGGCCACGGCCAGGACCCGCGAGAGCAGGCCGGTGCGCACGTAGCGCCCGAAGAGCATGAGCGCGGCCAGGCCGACCGCGAACTCCCACCAGTCGTAGGGGCGCGGCCAGATGAGCGTCCACAGCCACAGGAGCAGGGCCGCGTTGGCGTACTTGACCTTGGTGCCCCAGTTGATCAGGTCCCAGCGCCGCAGCCGCTCCAGGAAACGGAACCCGTGCTTGACCCCGCAGACGAAGGTGTAGGCGCGGAAGATTTGCAGCCCGAGAAAGAAGATCAGGCCGATGGCGAAGGCCAGGACCGGGAAGCCGGACAGGAGCAGGCAGATGGTCGACAGGGCCCAGAAGATGAGCACGCTGCCCGCGAATACCGAGTCGCCGATGGCGGACAGGGTGTAGCTGGTGGTGTCCTTGACCTTGGCCAGCATGCGCGGCGGGAAATGGCCCGCGCTGATGGTCGTCTCCACGTTGAGCAGGATGCCGACCATGCACGGGGTCCAGAACGGGTGCGACTGGTAGTGGCGGGCGTACCGCTTGAGCGCCGCCTTCAGGTCCTTGGGGTCCTCGTGGATGGCTTGCAGCCCGGGCAGCATGGCGTACATCAGCCCGATGTTCTGCATGCCGCGCGTGTTGAAGGCCGCGCCGGTCAGGTAGCAGCGCACGAAACTGCGCAGGAAGGCCACCGTCCGGGAGTCGGCCCGTATGGGAGAGATGCCGTGAACCGCCATGGCCATCCGGGATCACGCCCGGGCGGGCAGGAGGTTGACGCGGACCAGGTACCGGCCGGTGATCACGGCCAGGGCGGTCTTGATCAGCCCCCAGAGCAGGAACGGGGCCACGCCCACGGCCCAGGTCCGGGCCCAGGTCAGGTTGAGGGAGAACTTGAGCCATGCCGCGCCCATGACGAAGAGCAGGGCCATGCCCAGGATACCGAAGACGAACCCGCGCGCCCAGGAGATGCCGCCGTCGGTGCGGGCCAGCCCGGCCACCAGGGCGTAGGGTGCGAAGCCGATGAGGAAGCCGCCGGTGGGGCCGAAGAGGTGGCCGAGCCCGGACTTGCCGCCCGCGAACACGGGCAGGCCGACGGCTCCGGCCAGGAGGTACAGCCCCACGGCCAGTGCGCCCCGTTTGGGGCCGAGCGTGAACCCGGCCAGGGCCACGAAAAAGGTCTGCAGGGACACGGGCACCGGCCCGATGGGCAGGTTGACGCAGGCCCCGGCCGCGATGAGGGCGGCCATGAGCGCCGTCCAGGTCAGGCGGTGGATATCGGTCAGCGGCGTGGTGTTCATTTTGCGCATCCTAACAGGTTGTTCACGGGAGCGCATCAAAGCACAGACAATCGGGTCTGTCCAGTAGGTACGGGGGTTTGCACTTACCTCTGGCCGGGCGTCAATCCGAGCCTGACCATGTGCCGGGCGCAGGCCAGGGCGACCATGACCTTGAGGATGTCCCAGGGGATGAAGGGCAGTACGCCCAGGGCCAATGCCTTGGTCCAGGTCAGGGCGAGGACGGCCTTGAGCCAGAGAGCGCCGGTGGCGTAGACCAACCCCACCCCGGCCAGCCCGGCGAGGATGCCGCGCGCCCAGGGCAGCCCGCCCTCCCGGGTCCGGGCCAGGCCGCAGATCAGGGCTGTGCCCGGAAAGCCGATCAGGTAGCCGCCGGTGGGGCCGAGCAGGTAGCCGAGTCCGGACTTGCCGCCCGCGAACACGGGCAGGCCGACGATTCCGGCCAGGAGATAGAGCGCCATGGCCAGGGCCGCGTGGCGGGGCCCGAGCAGGTACCCGGCCAGGAAGATGAAGAACGGCTGCATGGACACCGGCACCGGGCCGATGGGCAAGATGAGGTACGCCCCGGCCCCGATGAGGGCGGCCATGAGCGCGGTCCAGACCAGCCGGTGCAGGTCGGCCAGCGGGGGCTGGGTCCGGGGGGCGCCGCGCGGCGTCACGTCCGCCATGGGGATCACTCCTTTGCCGGGACCAGTCCGGCCCGGCGGATGTCCTCGAGGTCCGAGGCCGCGTCGCCGCCCCTGGTGGTCAGGTAGTCCCCGACCATCAGGCCGCTGGCCCCGGCGGTGAGCAGCTCGCGCTGCCTGTCGGCACCGAAGACCGTGGGCCGTCCGCCGCAGATGCGCAGATGGCGGTCCGGGAGCAGGAAGCGGTACAGGGCCACGATGGTCAGGGCCTCCTCGGGCGAGAGCGGGGCCCGGCCTTCGAGCGGGGTGCCCGGGATGGGCGTCAGGAAATTCATGGGCACGGACGGCACGCCGAGCTCGCGCAGGAGCAGGGCCAGCTCCACCCGGTCGTCCCAGGTCTCGCCGATGCCGAAGATGCCGCCCGAGCAGACGTACAGCCCGGCGTCAAGCCCGGCCCGGACCGCGTCCACGTCCTCTTCGTAGCGGTGGGTGGAGCACATTTTCGGGAAGTGCGTGGCCGAGGTCTCCAGGTTGTGGTGGTAGCCGCGCAGCCCGGCCTGTTTCAGCCGGGCCAGCTGGCCGCGCTCCAGGATGCCCGGCGACAGGTCCGGGATCATGCCCAGTCCGGCCACGCGGCGGATGGCCGCCTCGAAGCCGTCCATGTCGCGTCCGCCGACCAGCTTGCCCGAGGCCACGATGCCGAAGCGGGTCGCGCCCGCCTCTTTTGCTCGGGCGGCGGCATCGGCGATCTCGTCCGGGGAGAGCAGGGGATACTCCGGGCTTTCGGCCGCGTGGTGCCCGGACTGGGCGCAGAAGGCGCAGTCCTCGGAGCAGGTCCCGGACTTGGCGTTGACGATGGCGCACAGGCCGACCTCATCGCCCAGGTGCGCGGCGCGGATATTGTGGGCGTGGGCGAGGAGCTCCGGGAGGCGTTCCGGCGCTTGTTCAATAAGGCACAAGATCTCCGCGTCGGAGGGCAGGATCCCGTCAAAGGCTTTGCTTGCAATGGATTCGAGGCTCATGGGGGCGTTGTGGGGCAGTCGGGCAGAGAAGTCAAGTCGCCCGGAAATGCCCGCCTGGCGTGCGAATGTGAATTAAAGAATTTATCAAAGGGGGTTGCTTGCAATAGAAAAATGGTTACCATATGGACTGAACTATTTCTGGAGGTTTCAAGTATGGAATTCGATTTCTTCTTTGTGGACGGAGTACTGTCTTTCGCCCTGATGGCGTTTCTGGCGAGCCTGGGACCGGTGGTCGGTTCGTTTTTCAAAGCCTGCTGCCCGACCGCGATCCGCACGATCCGCCGGTTCGGCCGGAAGCATCCCGCGCTGTTCGCCGAGTCGGACGACTTCTATTGCTTCTTCCACAAGGACGCCCTGTACGGCGTGTAGCCCAGCCCTCGGCCGGTTTCAACCGGAAGGCCGGAAGCGGATTCACCCCCGCTTCCGGCCTTCCGGTTTTTTTATCGAGATTCGGTCCCCTATTGCGAAGCCTGACAACCGCGTCGCAGGCGCAAAACGGGATGCAAGGGGGCGAATCCTATCGCTGCTGTCGCTGTCTCTAAGGCTCGAGGACTCGCCTAAGAGCTAGTGCTGCCCGCCGGAGGCGAAGTCACCCTACACTCGCCGCGAAGCGGCTTTCAAAACCTGATTTCGCCTTTCTCCCGCCTCAAAATCAGTCCCGCATCAAGGCATAGACCGCCTTGGCCGTCCAGCCTTCGCTGCGCTCGGCCACGCGCCGGGCGATCTCCTTGGGCTTGCCTCCGGCCTCGGTCTCTTCGGCTATGCGCTCGAGGATGATCGCCTCCTCCGCCTCGCCGTCGTCACCGCCGGGCGCGATGATCACGGTCAGCTCGCCGCGCAGCTCGAAATCGAAGTCGTCGAGCGCGCCGAGATTGCCGCGCAGGAACTCCTCGTACTCCTTGGTCAGCTCGCGGGCCACGCAGAAATCGCGTTCGCCCAGGATGTCGCGGGCGATGGCCAGGGTGCCCGCCAGGCGGGTCTTGCGCTCGAACAGGACCAGGGTGGCCCCGGTGTCTCGGTGGGCCCGGAACATTTTTTCGGTCTGGCTCTTCTTGCGCGGCGGGAAGCCGAGGAAGGTGTAGGGCAGGGGCGGCAGCCCGGACGCGGACAGGGCGGTGACCGGCGCGGACGGGCCGGGCACGGGCGTGACCCGGTACCCTTCGTCGCGGCAGGCGCGGACCAGGGTGAAGCCGGGGTCGGACAAGAGCGGGGTGCCCGCGTCCGAGATGAGGGCCACGGTCAAGCCGTCGGCCAGTTGGTCCAGGACCTTGGGCAGCTTCTTGTCCTCGTTGTGCTCGAAAAACGAGATCAGCCTGCCGTGCCGGGTCAGTCCCAGCCGTTGAAAGAGCAGCCCGGCCCGCCGGGTGTCCTCGGCCAGGACCACGTCCGCGTCCATCAGTATGGCCCGCGCCCGTGGCGACAGGTCGTCCGCATTGCCCAGGGGGGTGGCCACCACGTAAAGGGTGCCGGTATCGCTCATGCTCTCTGCCCGTCCAGTTGAAAGACGTTTTCCTCGATCTCCACGGAAAGGGACGCGCCCGTGTCCGTGACCGAGGCCAGGTCGAACCGGCACGGCTCGTCCCAGAGGTCGTGCGCGGTCAGGTAATGGCTGGCGGCCTTGATCAGCCGCGCCTGCTTCTTGCGCGTCAGGGCCTCGCCCGGCGCGCCCATGGCCCCGGCCCGCCGGGTCTTGACCTCCACGAAGACCACGGTGTCGCGGTGGCGGCAGACCAGGTCCAGCTCCCACTGGTGGAAGCGCCAGTTGCGGTCCAGCACCTTGTACCCCTTGGACGCGAGGTGCCGCGCGGCCGCGTCCTCGCCCGGGGAGCCCCGGTGTTCGGTCCGGCCGTCCATGGTCCGGCCGGACAGCAGTTTCGTGAAGAATCCCATGCCTTGGAGGGATAGCATAGGGCAGCCCGCCTTGCCAGACGGGAGCGGTGCCTATTTCCCGGCCAGTTGTTGGAGCACGGCCTCGGGAGTGAACTCGTAGGCCGCGAGGTCGGGGTTGCAGGTCTTGGAGAACCGCCTGAAGTCGACCCGCTTCCAGTTGTCCTGCGTCAGGACCGGGCGGTACGTATCCAGATTATCGCGGGTGATGGCTTTCATGTGGGAGCTCTGGACCGGCTGCGCGAAAACGTGGCCATTGTAGTCGTCCAGGGCCATGATCAGGGCCCAGGCTCCTTCCATGAAGTGCCCGCCGACAGTGGCCAACATCTCTTCCTCGCGCACGGCCCGGATGCCCTCCTCGGTCCAGCCGACGCCTACGGTCAGGAAATCCACGGACGGAATCAGTCCGTGTGTCCGGGCGGCGTCCATGGCGCCGAGGGCCATGTTGTCGCTGGCGGCCCAGTAGGCACGGGCCAGGGGGTACATGTCCAGCATCCGTTCCGCCTTGTAGCGGGCCTTGGCCCGTTGCCAGTCGGCGATGACGAAGCGGTCCACGACCGCGCGCGGCTCTTTGGCGACGGCCTCTTCCATGCCCTTTCTCCTGAGGGAGGCCGGGGAGATGACTTCGTATGCGCCGAGGCCGGCCATGTGGAGCTTCCCGTCCGGCGCGGTCAGGCCCAGGGCGAGCCCCTGCTCGATGAGCAGCTTGGCCGAGAGATAGCCCGCCTCGCGGTCGTCCGGGGAGATCTGGCCGATCCAGTGCGCGAACCGCTCCATCGGGCGGCCCACCGCCGCCTGTTCGCTCTCCACCGGCCGGGTGTTGCAGATGATGGATTTGACGCCCGCCCGCTCCAGCAGCGGGAGCAGGTCAACGGTGGTTTTGGCCTGGTAGACGTAGATCGCGTAGTCCGGCACTTCCTCGGCCAGTGCGGCGCGCGCATTTATTGGGACCAGGAACCTGTTGTCCGAGGGGATGATGCGCAGGTCCAGGCCGAGATTGTCCGCCGCGGCCCGCATGAATTCGAAGAACATGCGCCAGAAGGGGCGGTCGGCCACGTCCGCCGGGGAGAAGAACATCACGGACGGCGCGCGTACGGCGTCCGCTCCCAGGACGGGAGATGGGATATGCGTCAGGAAGAGGCTTAGTATGATCGCGGCGAGAAAGGGCTTCACCGGGAGTTGTCCTCAATAGTGTACCGCCATTGGTTGACCGACAGTATCCGCTGGGAAGAAAGGAGGCAAGAGCGCAGTTGCATTCTCCCTTTCGGCAAGCCGTTTTTTGGGCTATGTCGGTGGCAGGAGGCGCGTATGCGATATGCCATGATCGGCGGCGGTCCCGGCGCGTTTGTCGGCCAGGTGCACCGGCGGGCCCTGGCCCTGAACGGACAGGCCCGGCTGGTGGCGGGGTGCTTTTCCCGCGATCTGGAGAAGAGCCGCGTCCTGGGCGCGGAGCTCGGCCTGGACGAGGACCGGATCTACGCCACGCCCGAGGAGCTGGCCCGGCTCGAGGCCGGGGACATCGATTTCGCGGTGGTGGTCACCTCCAACGAGGCCCATTACCCCAACGTTAGGGCGTGCCTGCAAAGCGGCATCAACGTCATGTGCGACAAGCCGTTCACGCACACCTCGGCCCAGGCTCGCGAGCTGGTGGACCTGGCCCGCGAGCGGCGGCTGGTCCTGGGCGTGACCTACACCTACGCGGGCTATGCCATGGTCCGGCAGATGCGCGAGATGATCGCGCGCGGCGACGTCGGCGAGATCCGCTTCGTCAACTGCGAGTATCCCCAGGGATGGCTGGCCGAGCCGCTGGAGACCACGGGCCACATCCAGGCGTCCTGGCGGGCCGACCCCGAGCGCGGCGGCGGGACCCTGTCGCTGGGCGACGTGGGCTCGCACATCGAGTATCTGGTGCCCCACGTCACCGGGCTCAACCTGACCCGGCTGGCCGCGCGGCTCGATTCCCTGGTGGAGGGCCGCGCGCTGGACGACAACGGGACCATCCTGACCGAATACGACACCGGCGCGCGCGGGCTGTACTGGTACTCCCAGGCGGCCACCGGCGCGGTCAACGGGCTGCGGCTGCGCGTGTATGGCGACCAGGGCGGGCTGGAATGGTTCCAGGAGGACCCGGACCACCTGCGCTACACGCCCCTGAACGAGCCCGCCCGGATCATCACCCGGGGCGCACCGGACATGCTGCCCGGGGCCATGGCCTATTCCCACACCCCGGCCGGGCACCCCGAGGGATGGCTGCTGGCGTTCGCCAACATCTACCGGTCGTTCTGCGCGACTATCGCCACCGGCGCGGCCGTGGATTTTCCCACCGGGGAGGACGGGCTGCGCGGCGTGGAGTTCATTGAGGCGTGCCTGGAGAGTTCGCGCAACGACGCCGCCTGGATGGAAGTCGGGTAGGAAACCGGCGGGCGGGAAGGGCGCTTGCGGGCTTCTCTCGCGCCCGCAGTTGGTACGTACACGGAAAACAAGACACGGAGATGCCCATGCGCTTGATCAGGACCCTTATTCTTTTCCTGGTGTTTTGTCCGGCTGCGTTCGGCCCTGTCCAGGCCGCCACGGCCGCCGCGCCCGAAACCGGGGCGCCGGTCGATTGCCTGCCCGCTTGCCCGGACTACGGGCGGATGATCAGCTGGGCCGCGCTGCCCGACAACCCCGGCAAGGCGGTGGACGTCTTCTACGTCTACCCGACCATCTATCCCGAGACCACGCCCCTGAACATGGACGTGTTCAACCAGGCGCTGCGGGCGGACGTGCAGGGGCTGCTCAAGGCCCAGGCCGGGGTCTACTCCGGGGCGGCCAACCTGTATGCGCCCTATTACCGCCAGGTATCCTTTGCCGCGCTCGACCCGGAAACGGACATGACCCTGAACCCCTATTTCCGCGTCGGGGCCGACGACGTGCACCGCGCCTTCGACTACTACCTGAATTTCCTCAATCAGGGCCGCCCGTTCATCCTGGCCGGGCACAGCCAGGGGTCGGTGGTCCTGCTCGACCTGTTGCGCAGCCGGTTCAGGGACCCGGTCCTGCGTGAAAAACTCGTGGCCGCCTACGTCATCGGCTACTCCGTGACCCGCGAGGACCTGCGGAAATACCCGTGGCTCCGCCCGGCCACGGGAGCCGACGACACCGGGGTGATCGTGTCCTGGAACACCCAGGAGCCCGGGGCCACGGGGTCGCCCGTGCTGCGGGAGGGGGCCATCTGCATCAACCCGCTCAACTGGCGGACCGACGACACCATGGCCGACAGGAACCTGAACCTGGGCGCGGTCTTCTTCGACGATTTCAAGGGCAAGGTCCTGCGCATGGTCCCGCAGTACGCCGGGGCGCGCATCAACCTCGACAACGGGGCCCTGGAGACCGTGCCGCCGGACAAGATGGAGATCGGCCATTTCCCGCCGGGCGTGCTGCACAAGTTCGACTACGCCTTCTGGTTCCGCAACCTGGAGCGCAACGTGCAGACGCGTATCGACGCCTATCTCAAGGGCCACGGCTCGTAGGGGGCCATTGACAGCCGGGGACCGCCCTCGTAGGTTCGCACCATGCCGCGATACGCCGAGTCCCTGACCGACGCCCACCGGGCGTTTCTGACCGATCTGTTCCCCGGAGACGGGTGCGTGCTCGATCCCGGGCAACTCAACGCCTTTTCCACGGACGCCAGCCGCATGCGCTCCATGCCGTGGGCCGTGGTCCGGCCCGAGTGCCGGGAGCAGGTGGCCGAGCTGCTGCAATGGGCCGACGCCGAGCGCATGCCCATATACCCCCGCGCGCGGGCCACTGGCCAGGTGGGCAACACCGTGCCGCTGCTGCACGGGGTGACCGTCTCCCTGCTGCGCATGAACCGGATCATCGACATCGACGAGCGGGACTTCGCCGCCGAGGTGGAGCCCGGGGTGATCACCTCGGACTTTCAGAAGGCGTGCGCCGAAAAGGGGCTGTTCTATCCCCCGGACCCGGCCAGCGTGAAGATATCCACCATGGGCGGGAACATCTCCACCTGCGCGGGCGGGCTGCGGGCCGTCAAGTACGGCGTGACCCGCGACTGGGTGCTCGGCGTGGAGGCAGTGCTGCCGGGCGGCAAGGTGCTGGCCATGGGCGGCCGCGCCCAGAAGGACGTGGTCGGCCTGGACCTCAAGCGTCTGTTCGTGGGCGCGGACGGCAAGCTCGGGCTGATCACCCGGGCCACGGTCAAACTCATCCCCCTGCCCGAGACGTCGAGCTCGGTCCTGGTCGGCTTCGTGAACCTGGCCGCCTCCATGGACGGGGCCAAGGCCGTGTTCGGGGCCGGGCTGCTGCCCTGCGCCTGCGAATTCATGGACGCGACGACCATCAAGGCCGTGCGCCTGGGCGGCGACATCCCCCTGGCGAAAGAGGCGCGGGCCGCGCTGCTCTTCAAGTTCGACGGCACCCCCGAGGGCGTGGCCGCCGAGATAGACCGGCTCCAAAAGGCGCTCGCGCCCCTGCGTCCGGTCTCGGTCGAGGTGGGCGAGGGCGCGGCCGAGGAGGCGGTCTGGGCCGCGCGTCGGGACATCTCGCCCGGCTCCTACCGGCTGCGGCCCAACAAGCTCTCCGAGGACCTGGCCGTGCCGCGCGGCCGGGTGCCCGAACTGGTGGACATCGCGCAAAAGGCCGGGGCCGACGCCGGGCTGCCCGTACTCTGCTACGGGCACCTGGGCGACGGCAACATCCACACCAGCATCATGCACGACGCCAGCCGTCCCGGCGAGGTGGAGGCCGCCCACCGGGTCAAGGAGCGGCTGTTCCGGGCCGTCGTGGAACTGGGCGGGACCATCTCCGGCGAACACGGCACCGGCCTGACCAAGGCGTCCTTCGTGCCCGAACAGCTCGGCGCGGACCAGCTCCACTACATGGAGGCCGTGCGCCGCGTCTTCGACCCCAACGAGATCATGAATCCCGGCAAAGGGTGGTAGGGCGCGCCGCCTTTTGGCGGTCCCGCGAATACACTTCCCCCGTCTGATATAGAATTAGTCTATAGATGTTTTTGATACTCCGGCTTATCTCGATTTGTTCATAGTTATATCAACATGATATGGGAATTCACTATGAATCCCGTATTGTCCGTATTGTCCTCCCGTTGGCTGTACCGCGCCGCGCGCGTCATCCTGGGCGGGCTGTTCCTGGTGGCCGGCGTCATCAAGCTGACCGATCCGGAGCAGCTGGCCGTGGTCATCGACGCCTTCGGGCTTGTGCCCCGGGGGCTGGTCATGCCCGTGGCCTACATCCTGCCTGTGGTGGAGATCGTGGCGGGCGCCGGGTTGGTGTTCGATTTCCGGGGCAGCCTGAAGACCATCGCGGTCCTGACCGTGGTCTTCCTGGCCGTGCTCGGCTACGGCCTGCACCTGGGCCTGGACATCGATTGCGGCTGCTACGGGCCGGGCGACCCCGAGGCCGAGGCCTTCAGCGGGTTGCGGATCGCGTTTTACCGCGATCTGCTCATGCTGGCCGGGATTCTGTACTGTTACTGGTGGCGGAGGTTCGCGAGCGGACGCGTCCTGTCCTGACAATCTTATTGTGGTTCCCAAGGAGAGTTTCATGCGTAGGAATGTATTGCTGTTGTTTGTTTGTGCGGCCCTGTTGCTGACCGCGTCCTCGGCCTTTGCCGGGCTGTTCGGCGACAAGTTCGAGGATGAGGCGGTCAAGGAGGAAGGGGCCGTCAAGCTGGTCCGGGAAGTCCAGCAGGGCGGTTACGACGTGATCAACTCCGAGGATCTCAAGGCGTGGATCGACTCGGGCAAGAAAATGATCATCGTGGACACCATGCCGTACGAGGCCAGCTACAAGAAGAATCACATCCCCGGCGCCGTGGCCTTCGAGTTCCCGGTTCCGCTGATGGAGACCTGGGACACCACCAAGACCGCGGGCAAGACCGAGGCCGACTACGAGGCCCTGCTCGGCCCGGACAAGAACGTGCCCATCGTGGTCTACTGCGGCTTCGTCAAGTGCACCCGCAGCCACAACGGGGCCATCTGGGCCAAGAAGCTCGGCTACACCAACGTCATCCGCCAGCCCGGCGGCATCTTCGCCTGGAAGGGCAAGGGCTACCCGGTGGAGACCGAAGACTAGTCAACCCGGCCTTTGCACCGAATCCTCGGTGCAAAGGCCTTTTTTCATGACCGATACCATGCAATCCCCCCTGGCCGACACCATCGCGGCCCGCGCCGAGAACCTTTACCGCACCCGGCAGCACCTGTGCGCCGACGCCGTCCTGCTCGCCTTCAACGAGGGGCTGGACGGGGGACTGACCGAGCAGCAGGCGGTGGGGCTGACCTCCGGGCTGTCCATCGGCCAGGGCGGGGCGGGGTGCCTGTGCGGAGCGGTCAGCGGCGGGGCCCTGGTCCTGGGGCTCTTCCTGGGCGGCGAGGGCAGGGCCTACCGCGACGCGGACAAGGTGCGCGAGGCGGTGAACGCGCTGCACGCCCGGTTCAAGGACGCGCACAAGTCCACCTGCTGCCGCGTGCTGATAAAACCGGTCAAGGACGACGAGGCCGCCCATTTCCAGCAGTGCGCCGGGCTCACCGGGGATGCCGCGCGCATGGTCGCTGAGATACTTATCGAGGCCCGTCCGGAGTTGGCCGAACGCGCCGACCGGCGCCGGTTGGCGGTCCGGGATTCCAAGGGGCGCGGGCTGGTGCGCCGGGTCATCAACCGGCTCTTCCGCTGACCCCGGACCGGTTGCCAAGGCAATCCGACGCGGGTAGGACCTAGGCCATGGCCGAACCAATCTCCCAACACGTTTCCCACTGCATCCTGTGCGGCAAGTGCCTCCAGGCCTGCCCGCTGCTCAAGGCCACCGGGCGCGAGGAGCTCGGCCCGCGCTCCAAGTCCGACCTCTGCCGGGTCCTGGCCGAGGACCCGGACAGGCTGTCCGAGACCGACGTGGCCAGGCTGGCCGGGCTCTGCCTGGGGTGCGGCCGGTGCCGCGAGGTCTGCTCCCAGGGCCAGGACGTGCCCGGCCTGGTGGCCGCGCTGCGCGCCGCGCACCCGAATTTCAAGTCCTGGCTGTGGAAGACCTGGCTGATCCGCGCCCGCCAGCTCTGGTCCCCCAGCGCCAAGGCCGCCGGGCTGGTGCCCGAACGGTTCCGCACCGAGAAGCTCGGCCCCATGCTCAAGATGCTCGCGGACATGACCGGCGGGCCCGGACTCGAACCCTTTCTGACGCCGACGTCCTACCCGGACACCCTGCGCGGCGAGAAGCTGCTCCTGTTCGCGGGGTGCACGGCCAATTTCGTGCAGGGCCGCTGGCTCATGGCCGCGCTCAAGCTGCTCGACGGCCTGGGCGTCGAGGTCCTGCCCGGCGACTTCGCCTGCTGCGGCTCGGGCCTCAAGGGGGCCGGGTTCGCGGACGAATCCGCGGCCATGGCCGCGCGCAACCTGGCGGTCTGGCGCGAGGCGGGCCGTCCGCGCATCGCGGTCTTCTGCGCCTCCTGCCTGGCCGGGCTCAGGGCCTACGACTGTTTCGAGACCGAGGCCGAGTCCGCGCAATGGATGGATTCCCTACTGCCGTTGTCGGTTGCTATGCGCGGTGTTGCATTCGTGATATCCGGCAACGTGCCGGAACGGTTGGGATATCACCACCCGTGCCACGCCGGGCCGATGGATTCGGACCGGGATTTCCTGCGCCGGGTTCTGGGCGACCGGCTTGTCAGGGTCACGGACGAACAGTGCTGCGGCTTCGGCGGGATCATGCGTCTGGCCGCGCCCGGCCTGACCGAGCCGGTCAACCGGCAATGCTGGGACGCGCTTAAGGGCGCGGACGCGGTGCTCTCCGGATGTTCGGCCTGCCTGGCCCAACTCTCGGCCACCGCACCGGACGGGGTGGCGGTGGGCCACTGGCTTGAAACCATAAGGTAGGTATACATGTCGGACAAGATTTCGCCGGTAGCGGTCATGAAGGACGCGCTTCGAGCGTTCAGGATGGCCCCGGCCGCCTATCTTCCCCTCCTTCCTCTCGCCATGGCCGCCGATTATGTGTCCATCATGGCCCCCGACGTCCTGAGCAAGCATTCCTCCGTCGTCATGTGGGTGCCGATCCTGATCATGGTGCTGGTCAATCCCTGGCTGTATCGCCGGATTATGCACCGCACCATTCAATGTCTGCGGGGCCGGGAAGAGCCTGTCGGGAAGTTCTGGAAGTTCGTCATGGGAGTTGTGGCCATCGGCATCGTCACCAAGCTGCTGGCGTTTGTGATCGGTTTTTTCCCCGGCATGGGCCTTTTGATCCTTTTCGATTCGCCCAATACCCCGGATTTTCTCTCGCTGATCAATGACGTGGTCATGATGATCCTTTTCCTTCGTTTTGGCTTCGTCCTGACGGCGATCGCCGTGGATGACCAGTACGATTACTCGCTTGCCTGGCGTTTGGGCAAAAAACATACGCTGCGGATGATCGTGACGACGCTCCCCTGCCTGGTCTCCTATTTCGGGTTGGCCATCCTCTTCTATTCGCCCGATGGCGGACCGGCCCCCATTCATAAACCGGCATGGCTCCTCGCGTTTGCCGTGAGCGAGGCATTTTTGCTGTTCACGATCATGATCTATTCGGCCTGGTATGTCCGGCTCAGGGAACGGCATGAGGCAGCCGCGAAGGCGCTCGTCCCGGAGGAAACCGTTTCCGGCCCGCCGCTGTCAACGGACGCCGGACTCGTTCAGAATCAGGAAACATGGGAGAAAGTGTGATGTCGAAAAAGATTTCGCCCTTTGCCGTGGCCAAACAGGCCGTGGCCTTGAGCTGGAGACGGAAGTGGACGTTTTCGGGGCTGCTGCTGATCAGCATGGTCCCCGTGGCGGCGGGCATGGTGGCCACTGCGGTGTCGACCGGCGTCGGGCAGGTGTCCTTCCTGTTGTTCTTCCTGACGTTCTGCGTGCACCTCCTGGGCATGCTGTTCCTGGTGACCGCGTCCAACCATCTGGCCGTGACCATGCAGCGCGGGACGGGCACGGTTCTGCCCAGACCCTTCTGGCCCGCCATAGGCCGGGTCTTTGTCCGGGGGTTGATCATCGTGGCCCTGCTCTTCGCGGTCATGTTCGTCTTCATGATTCCCCTCGGGGCGTTGATCTACATGTATGTACCGCAGGGCGGGGGGGCGTCCTTGTCGCCGATGCCCATGCTGCTGGGTTTCTGCGTGGTCGTTGTCGGCTACGCCATCGTCCTGGCCATCATGCTGCGCCTCGGGATCATGATCCCGGCCGCGGCCGTGGGCGAGGCGGTCCGGGTGCGCGAGGCCCTGGCCCTGACCCGGGGCCACTCCTGGCGCATGTTCGGGGCCATGATGCTGATCGCCGTGCCGGTCATCGTCCTGGGCGGAATCTTCCAGTTGTTCGTTTTTTCCTCCGCTCCCGGCGAATTGGGGGCGGGCCTGATTATTATGGGCCTGTTGACCTTCGCCCTGGACCTGTTCTCCTGGATCGTCATGCTGGTCATGAACGCGGTCTGGTACGAGAAACTGCGCCTGCGCGCCGCCGGTCCCGTGGCCGGTTCGGGCCCGGCCTTCGAATTCGCGTCCGGAAGCGCCCCCGGCAATGGTCCCGACCCGCGCGCCGGTTCGGGCGTAGGACCGTACGCGGATTTACCGGAGGGCGAATAAGACCGTGATTATTTCCCCTCGGCATCAGCGGTGACAACGTAGCCCGTGCCCGATTCCCCCTGGTTCATACGCGCCGAGGAGACCTGGCGGACGGCCCTGCGCCGGATCGGCGGGGTCCTGCGCGCGGCCTTCGGGCGCATGCGGGCCGAGCCGCTGCCCTTTATAGTCAGCGCCGTGATCCTGTATCTGTGGTCGTTCGCCTCCAAGCTGCTGCCCTTGCGGCGGCTGGAGGGCGCGTACCTGTACACTGCGGGCTGGTCGTGGTCGGTCCTGGGGGCGTTGCTGGGTCTGGCCCTGGTCGTGGTCGTGGCGGGCGCCGTGCTGCGCGGGGACGGGGAGCGCGGGTTTTTCGGGCCGGATTTCTCGCGCCGGTTCCTGCGGGCGCTGCCCTACGCCTTCTGCTATTACCTCTGCTTCGGCCTGGCGTGGGGGCTGCTCGGCTGGGGCGTGCAGTGGCTGGCCGAGCCGGTCTTCGGGAAGAATCCCTTTTTCTTGTGGACCGCATCCTATTATGTGGGGGCGCTGCCGCTGCTGTACCTGCTCTGCAGCTTCGGGTTCACCCTGGCGGGCGCGGCCGCCGGGGAGCGCGTGTCCTTCCGGCGTTCCTGGGGGCTCTCGCGTTCGGTGGCCGGAACCCTGTTTTTGACTGCGCTGTTGTGGTGGGCCGCCCGGCGGCTGCCGTCCGACATTTTGTCCCACGGTTTTCCCTCCAGCCTGTTCACCCTGATATATTCGAAGTGGCTCCAGGTCCCGGTCCAGTGCTGCGTATCCGTTCTGGGCTGGGCCGTGGGCGCGGCCTGGTACCGGGAGTTGCGGACCGGCGCGGGGGAAACCGGGCGCGCCGGGTGACGTCTTCCGCCGTTGTTTTTCCGTCCCGGAAGGGCCCGGAGCCGTCCCTTTTACGCCCGGCCCGCTTTGTGCTATCCCTTGTGTCCGCCCGGAACAGGGGCTGTCACACGATTGTCGCGTTGACTTTCCGTTTCCCGACGTTATCTTGCACTACAGCGTTCGCGGCCGCGCACTGAAGGGCCGCCAAAGATTTTCTGGAGAACCCATACATGCTCAAAAAGATCTTCGGTTCCAAGAACGACCGATACCTGAAGAAACTCAAGCCGATCATCGCGCAGATCAATGCGCTCGAACCGGAGATGGAGGCCTTGGCCGACAGCGACTTTCCGGTCAAGATCGCGGCTTGGAAAGGGCAGGTGGCCGCGGGCGAGAAGACCCTCGACGATCTGCTGCCCGAGTGTTTCGCCCTGGTCCGCGAGGCGGGCAGACGCGCCTTCGATCCGCCCATGCGCCACTTCGACGTGCAGCTCATCGGCGGCATCGTCCTGCACCAGGGCAAGATATCGGAGATGAAGACCGGTGAGGGCAAGACGCTTGTCGCCACCCTGGCCGTGGTCCTCAACGCCCTGTCCGGCAAGGGCGTGCACGTGGTCACGGTCAACGACTACCTGGCCTCGCGCGACGCCGAGTGGATGGGCCAGCTCTACAATTTCCTCGGCCTGACCTACGGCGTCATCGTCCACGGCCTGACCGACCAGGAACGCCAGGTGGCCTACGCGGCCGACATCACCTACGGGACGAACAACGAGTTCGGCTTCGACTACCTGCGCGACAACATGAAATTCTACAAGGAGCAGCTGGTCCAGCGGCCGCTCAACTTCGCCATCGTGGACGAGGTGGACTCCATCCTCATCGACGAGGCGCGGACCCCGCTGATCATCTCCGGGCCGGGCGAGAAGTCGTCGGGCCTGTACCGCCGCGTGGACGCCATCGTGCCCAAGCTGGTCAAGTCCAGCCCCATGGACCCCGAGGACAAGGATGCCGTGCCCGACGGCGACTTCGTCCTGGACGAGAAGACCAAGTCCATCACCCTGACCGACGCGGGCGTGGAGAAGATCGAGGGGCTGCTCGGCGTGGACAACCTGTTCGACCCGCAGAACATCTCGCTCCAGCACCACGTGCTCCAGGCGGTCAAGGCGCACCACTGCTTCATCAAGGACGTGGAATACATCGTCAAGGACGACCAGGTCGTGCTGGTCGACGAGTTTACCGGCCGCCTCATGCCGGGCCGCCGGTTGTCCGACGGGCTGCACCAGGCCATCGAGGCCAAGGAGAACGTCAAGGTCGAGGCCGAGAACCAGACCCTGGCCTCCATCACCTTCCAGAACTTCTTCCGCATGTACGACAAGCTGGCCGGCATGACCGGTACGGCGGACACCGAATCCGTGGAGTTCCAGCAGATCTACGGCCTGGACGTCATCGTCATCCCGACCAACATGCCCATGGTCCGCAAGGACAACCCGGACTCCATCTACAAGACCCAGGAAGAGAAATACAAGGCCATCGCCGCGGACATCGAGGCGTGCTACAAGTCCGGCCAACCCACCCTGGTGGGCACGGTCTCCATCGAGAAGTCCGAGCTGCTCTCCAACCTGCTCAAGAAACGCAAGGTCCCGCACAACGTGCTCAACGCCAAGCAGCATGAGCGCGAGGCCGAGATCGTCCTGGAAGCGGGCCACAAGGGCAAGGTGACCATCGCCACCAACATGGCCGGTCGCGGCACCGACATCAAGCTCGGCGAGGGCGTCCGCGAACTGGGCGGCCTGCACATCATCGGCACCGAGCGCCACGAGTCCCGGCGCATCGACAACCAGCTGCGCGGCCGCGCGGGCCGTCAGGGCGATCCGGGTTCGTCCCGCTTCTACCTGGCGCTCGACGACGACCTCATGCGGCTGTTCGGCTCCGACCGCCTCAAGGGCATCATGGAGAAGCTCGGCCTCGAGGACGGCATGGCCATCGAGAACAAGATGGTCAGCAACGCCATCGAGAAATCCCAGACCCGCGTGGAAGGCCACCACTACGAAATCCGCAAGCAGCTGCTCGAATACGACGACGTCATGAACCAGCAGCGCGAGGCCATCTACGGCCTGCGCCGCGAACTCATGGAGTCCCGGGAGGTCGAGCCCATCGCCACGGAGTACGCCGAGGACCTCCTGGAGGAGATCCTCGAGCCCGCCCTGGACGCCAAGGGCGGTCCGGACAAGGAGATCGAGGAATCGGTCCGGGCGCGGTTGGAGGAGGTCTTCAATTTCGAGCGCTTCCCGGAGTGGTCCAAGTCCGGCCTGCCCGACATGGAGCAGGCCCGCAAGTGGGTGGACGAGATATTCGCCTACCTGCGCGCCTCCACCTCGGAACACTACCAGGAGATCCTGCGTTATTTCCTGCTCGACTCCCTGGACCGCAACTGGAAGGAGCACCTGCTGAACATGGACCATCTGCGCGACGGCATCGGCCTGCGCGGGTACGGCCAGAAGGACCCCAAGCAGGAGTACAAGCGCGAGGGTTTCGAGCTCTTCTCCGAGCTGATCTACACCATCAAGGAGAGCGCCCTGCGCTCCTTCTCCCACCTGCGCATCCAGGCCGAGGTCAAGGACGACGAGTTCAAGCACGAGGAGACGGACGACCTCCAGTACACGGACAGCGAGTCCGCGGCAGACAAGAAGCCCGCCACCGTGCGCAAGGACGCCAAGGTGTCGCGCAACGCCCTCTGCCCCTGCGGCAGCGGCAAGAAATACAAGAAGTGCTGCGGGGCCTAGCCCCGGCGATCACGGCATGGCAAGCCCGGTCCGGCACCCGCCGGGCCGGGCTTTTTCGCCTCCGGCCCCCGGCTCGGCGGTATTGCCTTCGCCGGGGCGAGAGTGTATTTTCCGCGCCATGTTTCGCGCCCTCGTCCTCCTTGCCGCGCTCCTCGCCGCCCTGTCGGCCTTCTCGCCCCGCGCCCTGGCCCAATCCAATGTGACCATGGGCAACGAGCCGGGCTTTCTGGTGGCCGCGCCGACCAACGTGAGCAAGGACCTGCAGCTGCAGGGCGGGCTGGGCCACGTGGCCCGGGCGGACTTCAGCAACGGGCTGGGCAGCGTCAGCGTGACCCGCGCCTCCCTGGCCGCCGACTATTCCATCTTTCATCTGTCCTATGACATCGACTACTTCGACTGGTCGGGCAAGGACGACCTGGGCCGCCGGTTCGGCGCGGGCGGGGGCATCACCCCCTGGGAGACCCTCCAGGACATCACCCTGCGGGCCCGGCTGCTGAACAACCGGCTCACGGACAAATGGCGGTACTGGGTCAATGCGGAGGTGAACGCCTCCTATGAGAAGGTCGCGCCCGGCGCCGTGGGCGTGGGCGTGGACGGCGGGGCGGCCTACGACTTCTGGGACGGCTGGATGCTCGGGCTGACCGCCCGGACCGTGGCACTGTCCGCCCTGAACAGCGACCTGTTCGGCGACGTGGAGCTGGGGCTGGCCGTGGCCGTGTCGCAGAAGACCCTGCGCAAGACGCTCCAGTCCGTGGGACTGCTCCAGGACGCCGAGCCGGGCTCGGAGCGCATCGCCCTGAACTTCGCCGTCTCCACCCAGGAGAAGACCTACCGGCTGGCCCCGGACAACCCGATTTACGGCGACGGCTATCTCAGCGTGGTCCGGTCCAAGGTCGGTCTCTACCTGGAATACATGCCGAACAAGGCCCTGACCTTCAGCGTGGGGCCGGAATACCACTATAATCGGAAATACAAGCTGTACAACAAGGCGGGCTCGTACAAGTCGTCCCACGACCTGGACAACGCCCTGGGCGGATTCGCCCGGATTCTCTGGCGGTTCTGATCCGGCGGGGCGGCTAGTCCTGCGTCGCGAGGTGCTCGTTGCCCACGGTGGCCATGCGCCAGCGGGCCGCGTCCACGTCCTCGCCGCCCAGAACCTTGCGGGCCAGCTCCCAGACCTCGTCCATCTCGTCCGGGGAGAGGGCGTAGCCCCGCCCGCGCACGAAGGACTCCAGGGCGGGCCGGTCCCTGAGGGTCATGGCCTCCCGGATCAGGTCCGGATCGGCCAGGGCGTCGCCCACCAGCCGCGATAATTCGTCCCTGCTCATTGCCGCCTCCTTGTCACCGCACCGTGACGCAGGTGATGCTGTTCTTGGGCGAACCCTCGACCACCCGGTCGCTGTAGACCATGTACACGAGGACGTCCCGCTTTTGATCGTAGAAGCGGACCACCTGCATGGACTTGAAGACCAGGGAGGTGCCCTTCTTGAACACCCTGTCCCCGTCGGCCTTGCCGCTTTTGACGCGCTCGGGCACTTCGATGTCCCCGGTGGCCACGCACATGAGCGAGGCGTCGGACGGGTCTTCGGCCACGCCGATCATGCCCTTGACCCCGCCCTTGCGGGCCCGGCTCAGGTAGCAGGTCACGCCCGCCACGTCCGGGTCGTCAAAGGCCTCGACCACGATGTCGTCGTCCCGCGAGAACATGTGGAAGACCGTGTCCACGCTGCCGATGACCTCGGAGGCCACGGGGGCGGGAAACATGCCGCACGCCAACAGGACCAGCAGGAGCGCCCGGAACAGCCGGGCGCGCTTTCTGCGCCTGTTCTTGAGAAAGTCTAGAGAATGCATTGAACCTCATGTATCAACAGGCGGCAAGGATGGCAAGAGTGATTATCGTTCCTTGACCTGGACGCCCCGATGGTGTGGACTGTGGCCGTTATGCCTATACAGACGGGGACATTCGACGGGCTGGGAACTTCCTACGAGGAGGGGAGCACCGCCGCGCTTCTTTCGGCCATGGCCCGCAGCGCCGAGGAGCTGACCTCGGGCAAGGGGTGGCCCGAGGGGGTCAACGACCTGCTGGCCGCGCTCGGGCGGGTCACCGGTGTGAGCCGGGTGTGGATCTTCCAGACCCTGGAGCTGACGGACACGCACATCACCCAGAACTACACTTTCGAGTGGGCCGCCGCGCCCAGATACAAGCAGATCGGCATGCCCATGTTCTCCATGTTCACCAATCCCATCGACCGGCCCGGCTACCGCAGGATGATCCACAGCCGCAGGCGCGGGGAGTGGCAGAAGGTCCTGACCGGCAGGCTGGAGCCGGGCTGGCTGCGCGACAGCCAGGAGGTGCAGCGGATCAAGTCCATGCTGACCATCCCGATCATGGTCGACGACGAGTGGTGGGGCACGCTCGGGTTCGACGACTGCGAGCGGGAGTACGACTGGACCGACGCGGAGATCGCGCTGCTGCGCACCGCGGGGTACCTGATCGCCAACGCCGTGCTGCGCGACCGCCTGAGCGCCAAGCGCAAGCAGTTCGAGATATTGCGGCGGATCACGGACAGCTCGGCCTGGTCCTTCGATTTCACCACCGGCCAGCTGTGGTGCGCGGCCGAGCTGATCCACTCCGTGCCCATGCCCACCGAGAACATCAATCTTTCGCTGCGCGCGGCCCTGCGCCTGGTCCACCCCCTGGACCGGCGCGGACTGCTGGCGGCCGTGCGCGGGCACATGGCCGGGGACAAGGACGTCTTCCGCCAGGACCTGCGCCTGTTCACGGACTGCGGCGACATGCGCTGGGTGGAGCTGATCGGCAACCTGCGGCGTGGCACGGGCGGGCGGTCCGAGCAGCTGGCGGGCATCGCCGTGGACATCCGGGCGCGCAAGCAGGAGGAGGAGCGGCTGAGGGAAGAGGCGGTCACCGACCCGCTGACAGGGGTGCTCAACCGGCGGGTGTTCTGGCGCGAGTTGCAGGATCAGCTGGATCGGGGCGTGGACCGGGGCTCGCCCTTTGCCGTGCTCATTCTGGACATCGACAATTTCAAGACTCTGAACGATACCTACGGCCACCACGCGGGCGACGTGATCCTGGGCGGGTTCGCCGAGCGCTGCGTGTCGGCCGTGCGCGGCCAGGACATCATCGCCCGGCTGGGCGGCGACGAGTTCGTCATCCTCCTGCCGGGCGAGCGCTGCACGGCGGCGCGCGGCGTGGCCGAGCGCATTCTGGAGAGCGTGTCCTCCACCCCGTTCACCGTGGACGGCCGGGAACACCGGGTCACCTCCAGCATCGGCCTGTACGTCCACGACGGCGCCCTGTCCACCCCGGCCCGCGTCCTGGAGCGGGCGGACGCGGCCCTGTACCGGGCCAAACACGAGGGCCGCAACCGGCTGTCCGAAGACAGCGGCAGCTGCCCCTTCAAATAACCTCCCGCGCCGCAGGCGCATAAACGGGATGCAAGGGTGCGAACCCTATCGCTGCTGTCGCTATCTCCAAGGCTCGAGGACTCGCCTAAGAGCCAGTGCTGCCCGCCGGAGGCGAAGTCCCAACCATCGCCGCAAAGCGGCTTCCTCTACGGATTTTCCATATCAGTCCGTCACGACCGAAATATGAAATACACCGCGCCGAGTAGGCAGAGGGCGGCCCAGAGGTAGTCGAGTTTGAGGGGCTGGTGCATGTACAGCAGGCAGAAGGGGGCGAACACGGCCAGGGCGATGACCTCCTGCATGATCTTGAGCTGCGGCAGGGAGAGGGTCGTGTAGCCCAGCCGGTTGGCCGGGACCTGGATCAGGTATTCGAACAGGGCGATGCCCCAGCTGACCAGGGCGGCCACGTACCACGGGCGCTGGTTCAGCTCCTTGAGATGGGCGTACCAGGCAAAGGTCATGAACACGTTGGAGGCAGTGAGCAGCAGGGCGGTGTAAAGCGGAATCCTCATGGGCACCTCGGGGCGCGGAGTACCCGGCTGGCCGGGTCGAGCATTGGTAGGACGGAACCCCTTCGCCGTCCAGCAAAATCCGCTTGCGGCGGCAGACGCCCGCGCTCCCTAAACCCCTCGACGAACCGGCCCGGCCCATGCTACTGACCCCGAAAAAAGAGAGGGGCTTTCCGGTTTCTCCCTTTTTCTCCGCCCGGCTACCCTGACTATGTTGGTCAAGGCCATTTCCCACCGGGCGGTTTTTCCTTTGACGACCGGGAGCGTATACCATGGACAAGTACGACAAGCAGGCATTGCAGGTGGCCAAGGAAGTGGTCATCAAGTTCA
Source organism: Pseudodesulfovibrio sp. lm2024 (assembly GCF_051175575.1). Taxonomy (NCBI): domain Bacteria; kingdom Pseudomonadati; phylum Thermodesulfobacteriota; class Desulfovibrionia; order Desulfovibrionales; family Desulfovibrionaceae; genus Pseudodesulfovibrio; species Pseudodesulfovibrio sp. lm2024. The sequence goes on along the minus strand of NZ_CP195092.1, from coordinate 3,634,059 downwards.
TCGAGGTGGGGCGCATCTCCCCCTCCAATTTCGGACAGAATTTCGACGTCATCTACAAGGACATCATGCGCACCATCACCGGCGTGACCGCCGGGGACGGCTCGCGCCAGGCGATCATCGAGGAAGAGGCCGAGTAATGGCCCGTCCCGAATGCGCGTCCCACACCGGGGCCTCCACCCATGCCGAGCACGGCAAGCGGGTGGCGGACATGTTCGGCCGCATCGCCGGATGGTACGACTTCCTGAACCACGCCCTGTCCGGGGGCCAGGACATCTACTGGCGCTACCGGCTGGCCAAGGCGGCCCGTCCCGAGCCGGGCGGCACGGTCCTGGACCTGGCCGCAGGGACCATGGACGTGTCCGTGGAGCTGCTGCGGCAATACCCCGACTGCAAGGTGGCGGCGCTGGACTTCGCCCTGCCCATGCTCGAGAACGGCAAGGCCAAGAAGCTGAAAAAGGGCCGCGAGGAGCGCATCTTTCCGGTCCAGGCCGACGGCCGGAGCCTGCCGCTGCCCGACGACTGCATGAGCGCGGCGACCATCGCCTTCGGCATCCGCAACATTTTGCCCCGGCAGGACGCCTATGCGGAGTTTCTGCGGGTGCTCAAGCCCGGCGCGCGGCTGTGCATCCTCGAGTTCGGCACCGGCTCGAAACGGGTCTGGAAGGGGTTGTACAATTTCTACCTGGACAAGGTCCTGCCGTTTCTCGGCGACCGCATCTCCGGCGATCCGGGCGCTTACCGTTATCTTGCCGAAACCATAAAGAGTTTCCCGGACGAGCGGGCCTTGGGCGAGGAACTGCTTGAAGCCGGTTTCGAGCGGGTCTACAACGTCCCCATGATGTCCGGCATCGTCTACCTGCACGTGGCCCAGGCCCCGGGCGGGCTGAAGAGCGAAGCTGCCCCGGAACCGGCAGCCCCGAAAGCGGCGGCTTCGGCAAAGAGCGCCCCGAAAGCGGCGACGGCGAAGAAGGGTACCGTTAAGAAAACGCCCGCCAAGAAGGCTGCCCCGAAAAAGAAGGCGGCCCCCAAAAAGGGCGCTCCGAAGAAAAAGGGCGCTCCGAAAAAGACGAATAAGGGTTAGTGGGCCGCAGTCCGGCGCGGCGTCGGAAAGCCTTGCCCCGCCGGGGGATTGGGCCGGGCTTTCTGGACAGCCCCTGCCTTATTGGGATAAAGAGCGGCCGAACGAGATGACGAGCAGGCCGAGGATGATGGCCGCAAGCCCGATGAAACGCAGGAATTTGGGCGGCTGGATGGCCAGCCGGGTAAGCAGCCGGGGCATCCGCTCGGCGAACAGGAAATAGGGTATGCCCTCGAAGACGAGGGCCAGTCCGATGGCGGCGATGAGAAGCGACCAGTCGATGTTCATGGGGGCCAGTAAGCCACAGAACCCGATCGGTGTCCACCCGGGGAGTCAAGGAGACACATAATGAGCATGGTTGATTTTGAGCGGTTGCAGACCAAGGAAGACGCCATTGCCGTGGTCGGGCTGGGTTATGTGGGCCTGCCGCTGGCCGTGGCCCTGGGAAGGCATTTCCGGGTGCTCGGCGTGGACGTGTCCGAAAAGCGCGTGGCCGAACTCAAGCAGCGCCTGGACCGCACCAACGAAGTGGATTTCTCCACCGTGGGCGACGACGTAGACCTGACCTTCACCGCCGACCTCAACGACCTGGAAAAGGCCCGGCTCATCCTGGTGGCCGTGCCCACGCCCATCGACGAATTTCGCACCCCGGACCTGCGCCCCGTGCGCGGGGCCTCCACCTCGGTGGGCAAGCATCTCCAGCCCGGCTCCGTGGTGGTCTACGAGTCCACGGTCTACCCCGGCCTGACCGAAGAGGTCTGCGTGCCCATCCTGGAGGCCGAGTCCGGCCTGACCTGCGGCCCGGATTTCACCGTGGGCTACTCGCCCGAGCGCATCAACCCCGGCGACAAGGTCCACCGGTTGGAGACCATCGCCAAGGTCGTGGCCGGGCAGGACGAACCCACCGGCAGGCTGCTCCAGCAGGTCTACGGCACCGTGGTCAAGGCGGGCACCCACCTGGCCCCGAACATCCGCACGGCCGAGGCCGCCAAGGTCATCGAGAACACCCAGCGCGATCTGAACATCGCGCTCATGAACGAGCTGGCCCTGATCTTCGAGCAGATGGGCATCGACACCCTGGACGTGCTCGAGGCCGCCGGCACCAAATGGAATTTCCTGCCGTTTCGGCCCGGCCTGGTGGGCGGCCACTGCATCGGCGTGGACCCGTACTACCTGACCTTCAAGGCCCAGGCCCTGGGGTTGCACCCCCACGTCATCCTGGCCGGCCGAGAGATCAACGACAACATGGGCAAGTACATCGCCGAGGCGACCATCAAGCGGCTGATCAAGAACGACTGCAAGATCATGGGCGCGCGCGTGGGCGTGCTCGGCCTGACCTTCAAGGAGAACGTGCCCGACCTGCGCAATACCCGCGTGGTGGACATCCTGGCCGAGCTTGACGACTACGGCGTGGAGGTGCTGGTGCACGACGCCGAGGCCGACCATGAGGAGGCCGAGCTTGAGCTGGGCGTGTCCCTGTGCTCCCTCGACGAGCTGCGCGACCTGGACGCGCTGATCCTGGCCGTCCCGCACGCGGCTTATAAGGACATTGCCGTGAGCGAGCTGAAGGGCTGGTTCGCCGACCCGGCCAGGGCCCTGGTGGTGGACGTGAAGGGATTTTTCGACCGGGCCGAGCTTGAGGCCGAATCCGTCGCCTGCTGGCGGCTGTAGGTTCTTGTGCTCCTGGTCCTGACCGCAACGGCCAACGAGATGCGGGCCGCCTTCCCGGAAGCGCCCGCCGTGGGCCAGGGCGAGACGGCCGAATACGAGGTCGGCGGCCGGACCGTGCTCCTGGGCGTGACCGGCGTGGGGCTGCTGAACACGGGCTTGCGCACCGGGCAGTGGCTGGTGCGTCCGGACGTTGACGGGGTGGTCGATCTCGGCATTGCCGGGGGGTATGATTTGGGCGAGACGCCCATGGGCTCCACCTGCTACGCGTGGCAGGAGACCTGGCCGGAATACGGCCTGCTGGACGAGCTCGGCGCGGCCGATCCCAAGGGGCTGGGCTTTGCTCAGGCCGAGACGGGCGGCGGCAGGATCTGGAACCGGCTCAAGCTGTTTCCGGTGCGCGACGCTGCGGAAATGGGCCTGACCCTGGACGGCGGATGGATGCGCGTCGCCGGTGTGACCGTGTCCGGCGTGACCGGGACCCCTGAACGGGCGGGCTGGTTGAAGATCGCCTGCAACGGGCAGATGGAGAACATGGAGGGGTTTGCGGCCGCCTATGCCGCCACCCTGCGCGGGCTCCCTTTCCTGGAGGTGCGGACCATCTCCAACCTGGTGGGTTCCCGTGAACCCGGCGACTGGAATCTGAAGGGCGCATTGAGGTCGCTTCACAACGCGGCGGCCACCCTGTTTGCCGCGTAATACGGGGCTTGCCCCGCAACCCGCAACCTGACATAGTACATATTTATGGACGAACTTCTGCGCTTCTTTCAACGGGAACTTCCCGGAATAAATGCTTTTCTCGACCGCGAGGCCGACCAGCTCAACGGGCTGGTCCGCGACGTCGCCAAGTACATCATCGGGTCCGGGGGCAAACGCATCCGGCCCATGCTCACGCTCCTGTTCGCCCGCTCGCTCGGCTACGGCAAGGACGACTACCACGCCATCGCCAGCGCCCTGGAACTGCTTCACTCCGCCACCCTGCTGCACGACGACTACCTGGACGACGCCGAACTGCGGCGCGGCCGGGACGCGGCCCATCTGGTCTTCGGCCGGACCGAGACCATCCTGGCGGGCGACGCCCTGCTCGCCCTGGCCAACGAGATGGGCGCGCGCTACGGCAATCCGCGCCTGTCCTGGCTGCTGGCCAAGGGCATCATGGAGACCGCCGCGGGCGAGATCGAGGAGATCGAATTTTCGCGCAATCCGTCCCTGGATCGCGAGACCTACATGCGCATCATCATCGGCAAGACCGCGCGGCTCATCGAGTGCGCCTGCCGGTGCGGCGCGGCCCTGGCCGGGAGCACCCCGGAGCAGGAGGACGCGGCCGGCGAGTTCGGCCTGAACCTGGGCATCGCCTTCCAGCTGGTGGACGACGCCCTGGACTACGCCTCGCCCACGTCCGAGACGGGCAAGCCCGAGGGCGGCGACCTCAAGGAGGGCAAGGTCACCCTGCCGCTCATCCTGCTCATGGAGGAGGGCGACGGGGCAGGTGCCGAGGCCCTGCTGGAGGCCCTGAAGGACGGAGGGTTGAGCGACGCCCAGGCCGCCGACGTCCTGGACCAGGTCCGGGAGGGGGGCTATTCGGACAAGACCAGGGAGGAGGCCGCCCTGTACGTGGAAAAGGCCAAGGCGTGCCTGGACGGGTTCGCGCCCGGCGAAGAGCTGGTCGTGCTCAAGCAGGCAGCGGATTTTGTATTGACCCGAACCAAGTGATTTTCAGGGCCGGTCATCCGCGAGGGAAGGCCGGCCCTACAGCTTTTCATTCCGAGAGGAGAGGCCAGATATGCTTTGTCGTGTGATCGTTGGATTGAAGGAAGGCGTCCGGGACGTGCTGGGCGAAAGGGTCGCCCGCAAGATCAAGAGTGAACTCGGCATGGACGTGCGCGACGTGCGCATCGTCAACGTGTTCACCGTGGAGGGCGCGACCAGGGAGCAGGTGGACCTGGTCCTGGAGCGGGCCGCGCTGCACGACCCGGTCCTGCACGAGGTCTCGCTTAAGCCCCTGGCGCGGGACTTCGACTGGATCATCGAGGTCGGTTTCCGGCCCGGCGTGACCGACAACGAGGGCCGCACCGCCCGCGAGACCATGGGCGTGGTCCTGGGACTGTCCAAGGGCGAGCGCGAGGGGATCAAGGTCTACACCTCGCGCCAGTACCTCATCCAGGCCGACATGGACGACGCGGACGCGCGCCACATCGCCAAGGACCTCTTGGCCAACGAATTGATCCAGCGCTTCGAGTACAAGTCCGCGGCCCAGTGGGCCGAGAATCCCGGCTTCGAGGCCAAGGCCGCCCGGGTCACGGGCCAGGCCTCGGACGAGGTCGCCATCATCCCCCTGTCGGCCATGTCCGACGACGAACTGATGGACTTTTCCCGGGCCAATACCCTGGCCCTGTCGCTGAGGGAGCTGCACGACATCCGCGCCTATTTCGCCGACCCGGCGGTGGTGGCCGAGCGCGCGAAGATCGGCCTGTCCGCCGATCCCACGGACGCCGAGATCGAGGTCCTGGCCCAGACCTGGTCCGAGCACTGCAAGCACAAGATTTTCTCCGCCAAGATCGAGTACGAGAACACCGAGACCGGCAAGACCGTCGAGTACTCCAGCCTGTACAAGACCTTCATCCAGGGCTCGACCAAGCAGATCCGCCAGCGCAACGCGGCCTCCCGCGAGGGCGGCGACTACTGCCTGTCCGTGTTCAAGGACAACGCGGGCGTGATCAAGTTCTCCGAGTCCATCAACGTCTGCGTCAAGATGGAGACCCACAACTCCCCGTCCGCGCTCGATCCCTACGGCGGGGCCCTGACCGGCATCGTCGGCGTCAACCGCGACCCCATGGGCACGGGCATGGGCGCGAACCTCTTGTGCAACACCGACGTCTTCTGCTTCGCCTCCCCGTTCCACGAGGGCGAGCTGCCGCCCCGGCTGCTGCACCCGCGCCGCGTGTTCGAGGGCGTGCGCGAGGGCGTGGAGCACGGCGGCAACAAGTCCGGCATCCCCACGGTGAACGGGTCCATCGTCTTTGACGAGCGCTACCTGGGCAAGCCCCTGGTCTACTGCGGCACCATCGGGACCATGCCGGTCACGGTGTCCGGCCACCCGTCCTATGAAAAGTGCGCCCTGCCCGGCGACGTTATCGTCATGTCCGGCGGCCGCATCGGCGCGGACGGCATCCACGGCGCGACCTTCTCGTCCGAGGAGCTGCACGAGGGCTCCCCGGCCACGGCGGTCCAGATCGGCGACCCCATCACCCAGCGCAAGATGTACGACTTTCTCATGCGCGCACGCGACCTCGGGCTGTACCACGCCATCACCGACAACGGGGCGGGCGGCCTGTCCTCCTCCGTGGGCGAGATGGCCGAGGATTCCGGCGGGTTCGACATGGACCTGAAGAAGGCCCCGCTCAAGTACGACGGGCTGCGTCCGTGGGAGATCCTCATCTCCGAGGCTCAGGAGCGCATGACCATGGCCGTGCCCGCCGACAAGCTCGACGAGTTCATGCGGTTGTCCGACGAGATGGACGTGGAGTCCACCGCGCTCGGCACCTTCACCGACTCGGGTAAGTACCTGGTGCGCTATGGCGACAAGCTGGTCACCTGCCTGGATATGGATTTCCTGCACAACGGCGTGCCCCAGATGGAACTCAAGGCCGTCTGGAAGCGGCCCGAGATCGCCCAGGACGCCGTGCCCGTGGCCGACGACCAAGACGGCCTGCTCAAGGCCATGCTCGGGCGGCTGAACATCTGCTCCAAGGAGTACGTGGTCCGGCAGTACGACCACGAGGTCCAGGGCAAGTCCGCGGTCAAGCCCATGGTCGGCGTCAAGGCCGACGGCCCGTCCGACGCGGGCGTCATCCGGCCTGAATATGGCTCCGACAAGGGGCTGGTGGTTTCCCACGGCATCTGCCCGCAGTTCTCGGACTACGACACCTACTGGATGATGGCCAACGCCATCGACGAGGCCGTGCGCAACGCGGTGGCCGTGGGCGGCGACGTCTCCTACATGGCCGGTGTGGACAACTTCTGCTGGTGCGACCCGGTCCAGTCCGAGTCCACCCCGGACGGCCACTATAAGTTGGCCCAGCTGGTCCGCGCCAACCAGGCCCTGGCCCATTTCTGCCTCGGCTTCGGCGTGCCCTGCGTGTCCGGCAAGGACTCCATGAAGAACGACTACAAGGGCGGGGGCCGCAAGATTTCCATTCCGCCCACCGTGCTCTTCTCGATCATCGGCGTCATCCCGGACGTGAACAAGTGCCTGACCTCGGACTTCAAGAAGCCGGGCGATGCGATCTACGTGCTCGGCCTGACCAAACCCGAGATGGGCGGCAGCGAGATCGCCGACCAGCTCGGCTTCTCCGACGCCCGCGTGCCCCAGGTGGATCTGCTGACCGCAAAGAAACGCTACGAGACCGTGTTCGCGGCCTCCCAGGCCGGGCTGATCACCGCCTGTCACGACTGCTCGGACGGCGGCCTGGGCGTGGCCCTGGCCGAGATGTGCGTGGGCGGACGGCTGGGCGCGGACGTGGACCTGGACAAGGTGCCCGCCTGCGGCGAGCTCAACCTGACCGGCCTGCTGTACGCCGAATCCGCCAGCCGCCTGGTGGTCTCCGTGGCCCCGGCCGACTGCGAGCGGTTCGAGGCCCTGTTCGCCGGACAGGCCTGCGCCCGCATCGGCAAGGTCTCGGAATCTCCCGCCCTGAACGCCACCCTGTCCGGGCGCAAGGTCCTGGACTCGAACGTGGAGGACCTGGCCCGCGCCTTCAAGGAGACCCTGGCCTGGTAAATTGAGCGAACAGAACACAATCCCCTACGTCAAGCCTTTACCAAAAGTGAATAAGTCTCTATGGTGACGGCATATTTGGCTCTGCCGGGTTGAGGGTGCCCGGCTGGTTGCGGCGCTTGGCCTTATAGCTATGGGGGTTGGTTCATGTTGAATAGATCGTTTTGGATCAAGGGCTGCTGCGCGTTTTCGCTGGCAGCCCTTGTCGTATCCGTTGCCTGGACGGGTACGGGCCGGACGGAATCCGGCCAATACGTCGGTTCCGAAGCGTGCAGCGAATGTCACGAGAAGGAATACGGCAATTACAAGAAATTCGCGAAGAAGGCCCACTCCGGGGATTCCGTCAAGATCATGATGGACGACCTGACCAAGGAGGAGCTGGCCGAATGCTACGGCTGCCACATGACCGGATACGGCAAGCCGGGCGGGTTCGTCAGCTTCGAGAAGACCCCGAACATGGCCGAGGCCGGGTGCGAGGTCTGTCACGGGCCGGGCTACGACCATGTCGAGTCCGGGGGCGACACGGACCTGATCAAGAGGAATTTGAGTCTGGACGACTGTGCTGTGTGCCACAACCCCGAGCGGGTTTCGGCCTTTGACTTCAAGCCGCTGTTGTTCGGCGGGGCGCATTAGGAGGCCGGCATGGACAATTTCATCACGCGCTCCCTGGGCGTCAAGCTCATCCTGTTGTCGTCCCTGCTGACCATCCTGGCCTTTGCCGGGTTGTTCGCCTACAGCTCCCTGTCCACAAAAGATCATACGCTCCAGGAAGTGGCAATCGCCGCCGAACGGGTGGCGGACATGCTCTACATCGCCATTGAGGACCCCATGTCCAAGGGCGACAACGAGGGCACCGAACTCAAGTTCCTGCAGATGTCAGAGCGCTATCCGGACATCAAGGTCTACCTGACCGACTACAAGGGCGAGATCACTTATTCCACCGTGACCGAGGCCGAGCGCCAGAAGATATTCGATGTACGCCCCGAGGCCGGGCTGCCCGAGCTGGTGGCCAAGGGGCTCGACGAGAAACTGGCCGAGGGCAAGCTTGAGGACATCGACGGCAAGCGCCATTTCGTCGAGGTCAAGTCCATTGAAAACAATCCGTTCTGCTACCACTGCCACGGTCGGAGCCATGATATCCTCGGCTCCATGGTCGTGGCCATCGACGTCAGCCCGCAGTACAACGCGCTGCTTGAGAACCAGCTCAAGTCCGCGGGCATCTCGGTGCTCGGCGTCCTGGCCCTGCTGACCGCGCTGATCATCTTTATGCGCAAGGCCATCGTCAACCGCATCACCTCCATCGCGGCCACGGCCGAGGACGTGGCGGGCGGTAACCTGGACGCCCGGTTCGAAGTGGCCGGGACCGACGAGCTCGGCTCCCTGTCCCGCTACCTCGGGGCCATGGTCGGCCAGATCAAGAACCAGCTCGAATACAATCAGAGCGTGCTCAGCGGCATCGTGGTCCCCCTGTTCGTGACCGACGACAAGCAGAAGCTGCAATTCGTCAACCCGCCCCTGCAGGCCATCCTCGACCTGGGCGAAGAAGAGCTCAAGGGCCGTCCCGTGTCCGAGGTCTTCGCCTGCGAGTCCGATGACGGCTCCACCTGCAACGCGGGCGACGTCATCACGTCGGGCGAGCCGCTCAACGGACGCTTTCATTTCACGCGCGTGGACGGCACCACCTTCCCGCTCCTGTTCGAGGCCTCCCCCCTCAAGGACGCCGAGGGCGACACCGTGGGCGTCATCTGCGTGCTCATCGACCTGACGCGAGAGGAAGAGGACAGGAGGAACATCGAACAGCAGCGCCAGAACCTCCTGGAGGTGGCCAACGAGGTCACCGAGGTGGCCAACAAGCTCAACGAGGCCTCCAACATCCTGTCCACCCAGATGGACCAGTTGGCCAACGGGGTGGACACCTCGGCCAACGAGACCAGTCAGGTGGCCACGGCCATGGAGGAGATGAACGCCACGGTGCTGGAGGTGGCCCGAAACGCCTCCGAGACCGCCGAGGCCTCGGACCAGGCCAACAAGGTGGCCGCCTCGGGCGGCGTGGTGGTGGGCAAGACCGTGGAGGAGATCAACTCCGTGGCCGCCATCACCGAGAACCTTGCCAAGGCCCTGGCCGCCTTGTCCAGCCGGGCCGAGAACATCGGCCAGGTCATGGCCGTGATCAACGACATCGCGGACCAGACCAACCTGCTGGCGCTCAACGCGGCCATCGAGGCGGCCCGCGCGGGCGAGGCCGGACGAGGCTTCGCCGTGGTCGCGGACGAGGTCCGCAAGTTGGCCGAGAAGACCATGGACGCCACCAAGGAGGTCGAGGGGGCCATCTCCCTGATCCAGCAGTCCACCAGCAACGTGGTCAAGGAGATGGACACGGCCAAGAAGCGGGTCCTGAACACCTCGGACATGGCCCGGGAGGCGGGCGGCGTGCTCGACGAGATCGTCAAGCATTCCAACTCCATCGCCGACATGGTCAACGGCATCGCCACGGCGGCGGAGCAGCAGTCCTCCACCTCGGACGAGATCAACACCCGCGTGACCCAGATCAACAACCTCTCCCAGGAAGTCCTGGCCGGCATCCGCAAGTCCAACCAGGGCATCCAGGAGGTTTCGGAACTGGCCGGTAAGCTGGCCGGTCTGGTGGCCAAGTTCCGCGACTAGCGGCAAGACAATCCCGAAGGCCCGGCTCCGGCCGGGCCTTTTTGCGTCGGCAGAAGGCCGCGCGGACCGCTGCAAGTGATGCGGTTATTCTGTAAATACGGGCCACTATGGCATAGCCTGTCGGCCTGTTTGCAGTAAATCCGATTCTGGTATAATGAGCCATACATTCCGCTGGCGGCGATTCCCCTTGACAAAGCCGAACTGGGGGAATAGTAATTGTTATCAAATATGGAGGACGTCCATGGCTCAAGAGATGGGTTTCAGGCTTTCCAAACAGCGGAAAGTGATTTTGGAAGAGTTGCGCAAGGTCAAGTCGCATCCCACGGCGGATGAGGTCTACGACATGGTGCGCAAGATCATCCCCAGGATCAGCCTGGGCACGGTCTACCGCAACCTCGAGTTCCTGTCGTCCAAGGGGCTGGTGCTCAAACTGGGCGCCCCCGGCGAGCAGAAGCGCTTTGACGGCACTCCTGAGCCGCATCCCCATATCCGCTGCGAGGTCTGCACCGCCGTGGCCGACGTGGAGTGCGAGATCGATATCCCGGTCATCCCGGAGAGCTGCACCAGCGGCTACAAGATCCTGACCACCAACGTGGAGTTCGTGGGCATCTGCCCCAAGTGCCAGGCCGCGCGGCAGTAAATTTCGGAAAATAGCCGTTCGCACGGCTCAAAGCCGGTTGCCCCTGGGGGCAACCGGCTTTATTTATGGTGAAATCATTGCCCTATCCGCTTGACAGTCGGATGCATCCTATGTAGTAACTATTCTCAAGTTGAGTGTAACCCGGAGTTTTGCCGGGAGAAAAAAATGACCGAAGAATAAAAACCCGCACCATTTCACATAAAGATACGACAATGAGCGTAATATTGTGTAAGGTGCGTGGTGAATCGGAAAACCAAGGATAGATTCCATAAGGAGGAACCATGTCACTGAAAGGGACCCAGACTGAGAAGAACCTGATGTACGCTTTCACCGGCGAGTCCCAGGCTCGCAACAAATATACCTATTTCGCCAGCGTGGCCAAGAAGGAAGGCTACGTGCAGATCTCCAAGATTTTCGAGGAGACCGCCGGGCATGAGAAGGAACACGCCAAGCGGCTGTTCAAGTTCCTTGAGGGCGGCACCGCCGAGGTGACCGGTTCCTTTCCCGCCGGGGTCATCGGCACCACGCTCGAGAACCTCTACGCCGCCGCCGAGGGCGAGCATGAGGAAAACACCGACATGTACCCCGGCTTCGCCAAAGTGGCCCGCCAGGAGGGCTTCAACGAGATCGCCGCGGTCATGGAGAACATCGCCGTGGCCGAGCGCTACCACGAGGAGCGCTACAGGGCGCTGATCAAGAACATCGAGACCGACCACGTCTTCGTCAAGGAAGAGGAAGTGGTCTGGCGCTGCCAGAACTGCGGCTACAACCACAGGGGCTCCACCGCTCCCGTGAAATGCCCGGCCTGCGACCATCCCCAGGCCCATTTCGAACTCAAAGACACCAACTGGTAAACATAATCTCAACTCATCCTTAAGGAGGATTCGACATGGCTATCAAACTGGGCGAAGTGTACAAGTGTAATGTTTGCGGTAATATCGTCATGGCCATTCACGAAGGCGGCGGCGACCTGGTCTGCTGCGGCGAGGATATGGTTCAGATGACCGAAAACACCGTTGACGCCGCCAAGGAAAAGCACGTCCCCGTCATCGAGAAGGACGGCGACAAGGTCACCGTCAAGGTCGGTTCCGTGGCCCATCCCATGGAGGAAAAGCACTACATCGAATGGATCGAGCTCCAGGTGGGCGACAAGGTCCTGACCAAGATGCTCAAGCCCGGCGACAAGCCCGAGGCCGAATTCTGCATCTGCGGCCTGTCCGGCGACCTCAAGGCCCGCGAGTACTGCAACCTGCACGGCCTGTGGGCCGCCACCGCGTAGGCGAATCCGGTGGAAGGGGCCCGCGAGGGACCCGCACGCACATCACGGGGGGCGGGCTGCAAGGCCCGCCCCTTTTCATCCCAGGAGGGAGCCATGGCCCTGCCCGAAGAGATGTACCAATGCCAGACCGTCAATTGCGGCTATATCTACAATCCGGACAAGGGCGACCGGAAGGGGAAGATCCCCAAGGATACCCGATTCGAAGACCTGCCGGACGACTGGCGCTGCCCCATCTGCGGCGGCACCAAGAAGTGCTTCCGGCCCCTGGTGGGACCGGGCTCCACCAAATCCGATTGTGAATTACCTGTAGAAACCGATACCGAAAAGTTGACAGCGGCAGCCGCTGCTGCGAATATGGGCGACCAAAAGGAGACTGATCCCATGCAGAAATACGTCTGTGAGATTTGTGGCTATGTGTACGATCCGGCCCAGGGCGATTCCGATTCCGACATCCCGGCCGGGACCAAGTTCGAGGATCTGCCCGACGACTGGACCTGCCCTGTCTGCGGTGCGGACAAGGACAGCTTCGTACCCGAGGATTAATTTTCGGCCCGTCTGCGGGCAGGGAGCGCGCACCCCGGTACGCGCTCCTTTTTTTACCATGGCGGTTGAGTAACCGCTCAATGTGGAGAAGACAATGAGACCTGTTGAAATCAAGGAAGGCATTTTCTGGCTCGGCGCCGTCGACTGGAACCGTCGCGACTTCCACGGCTATTCCAAGGCGCACAAGGGAACCACCTACAACAATTTTCTGATCGTGGATGAGAAGGTGACCCTGATCGACACCGTGGCCGAGGAGTTCTGGGGCACGTTGCAGTGCAACATCGCCCAGGTGCTCGGCGACCGCAAGATCGACTACGTGGTGGCCAACCACCTCGAGCCCGACCACGCCGGCTGCCTGGCCAAGGTCGTGGAGAAATACCAGCCCGAGAAGATCTTCACTTCCCCCATGGGCCAGAAAGCCATGAAGGCTCACTTCAAGTACGAGGACTGGCCTGTCGAGGTCACCCCCACCGGCACCGATCTTTCCATCGGCAAGCGGACCCTCTCGTTCCTCGAGACTCGCATGCTCCACTGGCCCGATTCCATGCTGACCTACTGCCCGGAGGAGAAGCTCGCCTTCACCAACGACGCTTTCGGCCAGAACTGGGCCACGTCCGAGCGCTGGGCCGACGAGGTGGACCGCTACCGTCTGGAAGAGCTCATGGCCAACTACTACGCCAACATCGTGCTGCCGTACTCCCCGGTGGTCCTCAAGACCCTGGCGACCATCAAGGAGATGGGGCTGGAGATCGAGACCATCTGCCCGGACCACGGCCTGATGTTCCGTGGCGACGACTGCGCCTGGGCCATCGAGAAGTACCAGGCCTACGCCGAGCAGAAGCCCAAAAACAAGGCGGTCATCGTCTACGACACCATGTGGCACTCCACCGAGAAGATGGCCGAGGCCGTGGCCTGCGGCCTGGCCGACGAGGGCGTTTCCGTGCGCCTGATGTGCATGAAGAACAACCACCACTCCGACGTCATGGCCGAGGTCTTCGACGCCGCCGCGGTCATCGTCGGTTCGCCGACCCACAACAACGGCATCCTGCCGCTCATGGCCGACATGCTGACCTACATGAAGGGTCTGCGTCCCCAGAACAAGATCGGCTCCGCAGTGGGCTCCTTCGGCTGGTCCGGCGAATGCGTCAAGGTCCTGACCCAGTGGCTCGAGGACATGAACATGGAGATCGTGGAACCGGTCAAGAACCAGTTTATCCCGGATCACGAGGTCCTCAACAAATGCTATGAGCAGGGTAAAACCATCGCCGCAGCGATTAAAGCTAAGTTGTAGCGGCCAGCTCCTGAGAGACAAAAAAAAGCCCCGCCATTAATTGGCGGGGCTTTTTTTTGTCTCTCAGGAGCTGGCAGGTGGGCGGCTTCCGATAGCGGGCCATCTGCACATTTTTTCCGGGGGCTTCCATCCTCACGTAGACAGCTACGCTGCGGTGAAAGCCCCCGGAAGAAAATGCACAGCTGACCCACTCTCGAAAGCCTTGTGCTAGCACGGGGGAGAGAGCCGCTGTCGGGTGCTACGCACCCGAATCGCTCCAAAGAGGAAGGCAGGGGCCTTCGCTTCAAGGATGCACCGGAGGGTATTGGTACGTTTGGCATTCCGCGAAGCGGCACCAAAAAGTTTCGGAAAGGATGGGGATCCGGGGGAAGGGGAAGGAAAAGCCCTTTTCAAAGGGTTTTCCTTCCCCTTCCCCCGGCCGCCGGAGGCGTCTTATTTACCGGCCTTGGTCAGGAAGCGGTCGAGGTGGTTGGTGAATTGTTGTTTGTCTTTGGGGCCGAGGGGGGCGGGGCCGCCGGGGGCGAGGTCGGCGGAGCGCAGTTCCTCCATGAGGTTGCGCATGCGCAGCAGGCCCTTGACGTTGTCTTCGGTGTAGAGTTCGCCGCGCGGGTTGAGGCCGGTGGCGCCCTTGGTCACGATAGCGTCGGCCAGGGGAATGTCGGCGGTGACGACCAGGTCGCCGGGGTTGACGCGGCGGGCGATCTCGTCATCGGCCACGTTGAAGCCCGCGCCCACGACGATGGTGTCGATGAGCGGGTACGGCGGCACCCGAAGCGGCGTGTTGGCCACCAGGGTCAGCGGGATTTGGCGGCGCTGGGCGGCCTTGAACAGGATTTCCTTGATGGCGTTGGGGCAGGCGTCGGCGTCCACCCAGATGCGCAGGGCCATGGTCAATTCTCCTGTCCGAGGATTTCCTTGACCCTGCCGACCTGGCCGTCGGCCAGGCGGACCTTGATACCGTGCGGGTGGGTGGGCGACTTGGTCAGCAGGTTGGCGACCGTGCCCTCGGTCAGTTTTCCGGTGCGCTGGTCTTTCTTGAGCACGATGTTGACGCGCTGACCGGGGCGCACGTCCTTGCGGTTTCTTCCGTCCATGTCTGGTTTCCTTCGGTGGATCACGGGTTTTCGGGAGTCCGCATCATGCGGGTCCGGGCCCGGTTTGTCCAGCCGCTACATGGGGATCTCAGCGTTGTCCCGGGTCTGGGTGCCGGTCATGTTCCGCAGCCGGGTCAGGTATTCGGCACTGAAGTCGACGGACAGCTCCACCCACAGCGGCAGATGGTCGCTGATCTGGAAGGTCCGCCAGGTCTTGAGATAGTAGTCCTTGAGCGCGTCGGCGTCGGCCAGCAGGGCGGTCAGCTTGGCGATGCGCTTGTCCTGGTCAGAGACGTCCCTGGACTTGGCCAGACGCAGGGCGCGCTCGGTCCGGGCCTTGTCGAGCTGACACTGGACAGTGGCCTCGACGGCCTGCCGGTAGTCCGGAAACTGGTCCTCGTTCATGACCGCGGAGAGCACGTCCAGGACGCCCTGGTTTCGGGCGGAGCGGGTCTGGCGGACCGTGCCCTTGCGCGGCAGCCAGGATATCTGGTCGTAGAACCGGGTCTTGTCCGCGTTGGAGCCCACGTTGTTCTGGGCGGCCTGAAAGCCGTTGCGGATCAGCGCGTTGCCCGAGGGATCGCCCATCTCGTCGATGTTGAAATCGCCCACCAGGATGTAGCTGCACGGCTCCTTTTCGGCGCGGGCCGCGATGTTGGCGGCCACGGCGTCGATCTCGGCCACGCGCCGGGCGTACTCCGGGGTGCCCTGGCTCTCCTTGCCGAAATAGATGTGTACCGTGGTGAACAGGAAGCGGAACCAGCCCGCCTGGAACTCGCAGCCGAATGGCGAGCGCGAGGGCTGCATGCGCTTGTCGCCGTGTGCGATCAGGTCCTTGATAGGCAGGACCATCTCCCCGGCCACGCCTTTGAAGCGGACCTTGGCCTTGTTGTAGATGAACCCGAGCCTCTCGCGGTTGCCGCCGTCCTGTTCGGCCACGTCGGTGACCACGTAATCCCAGCCCGGGCCGAGCAGGCGCATGACCTGCTTGAGCGGGCCGAGGTCGCGGCAGATCTCCTGCACGGCCAGGACGTCGAAGGCCGAGACGACCTCGGCGATGAAGTACAGGGACTCCTTGATGCGCGGGCCGTGGCCGAACCGGTTGTCGTCGAAGTTGCGGATGTTCCAGGTGCCGAGCACCAGGGTGTCGTGCAGGGTGGAGCCGGGCATGTTGTCGCGGACCAGCCCGCGCAGGGCGCGCAGCCCGTCCACGGTGCGGCGGCGCATGTCGGCGGTTTCAAACTTCAGCGGCCAGTAGTTGATCATCTCGCCCCCCTTGGCAAAGGTGGCCGCCCGAACGATTCAAGGCGGCGGGTATCACCTTGTCTGTATCCGGGAACCGGGGCCAGGGCAACCGGGGACGCAAAATTTAATGAGCACGCGGCAGGCGTGTTGGGAGCGGGAGCTTGAAGTGGGGCGAGAGCGCGGCAGGAGCGGTTCCTGCTAAGGCTTTCGGGCGAAGCACATGGATGTCGAAGAGACCGATTCGGCTAGGTCGCCTTCCTCGAGAATCATGTGGTTGCGGATGTGGCGCAGGGTATCCTGCCGTTGTTCGAGGCCCTGGACCGAATCCAGCCCCTTGGCCTCGGACCGGATGTAATCGAAGACGAGGAGCCCGCCGCTCTTGAGTTTCGAGATTAGGTGCTTGAGCGTCACGAGCGGGCTGTGCAGGTGCTCGAAGACGGTCAGGACGATGATCATGTCGAACCGGCCGTCCAGGTCGTGCAGCGGGTCTTCGTAGTGTTCGGGCGCTATCAGGTGGACGGCTTCGACGTTCTCATCGCGGGCGAAGCGGTGCCTGGCGTAATGGAAAGGAAAGTTCTCGATATCCGACAACACCCAGTTGGCCTTCTTGTGCTGATAAAAATGGCGATAGGTGTTGTAGGCCGGGGCCATGGCGCACCCGAATTCGAGCACCCTGTCGTGCCTGTTGATGCGTTCGCACACGGCGCGGAATTTCAGAGGGTTGAGCGCGTTGTTGTAGACCAGGGTGAATGTCTGGGCCAGCAGGCAGGGGTCCTTCCAGGCGTTCGAATGTTCACATCGCGTCTGTAGCGTGTATTCGTCGGCGTTCCGCTGCTTGACCCTGTAGTGTTGGAGGAGGAAGTGAAAGTCCGTTACCCGCATCGGCCTGCAACCCAGGACGCCGACCCAGTAGTCGTTGAAGTCCGTCAGCCAGTCGCCGAGGAGGTCGTTCGCCACCAGGGCTTCGTGAAGATTGAGCGCATGCAGTGCCTTGAACCACTGCAGCTTGAGGAAATCCCGGAAAATGGTGGAGCGGTCGGGCATCTTGGCCACCCCGCCCAACCAGCGGTCCTGTTCGGTGTAGGATGCGGATATGTCCAGCTTGACGTTGAAAAACGCATCGCTCCCGTCAAGGTGCACGGCCCTGTATGTGTCGACAGCCTGTTTGGCTGCGACATTGCCGGGTTCGGCAGCGTGGTAGATGTTGGTCTTGAACGACAGTCTCAGGAATTTCTTCCAGGTGCGCAAGGTGGCAATCACGTTCGAATGGAAATAGTGCTCCCCGACAACGACATGGATCGTCGAAGGCCTGAGCGTCAGGATGTTGTAGAAAAGGTTCGCGTTGTGGACGGAGATCTTGCGCAAGTCGTGCAAAGGAATGTCCGCATTGCGGAATCGGTCGAAGTAGTCCTTTTTGACGAAGAGGTGGCAGCGGCTTTCCGGATTCGAGGCCATGATCTCGGCAACAGCCTTTTCCACGTGATGAATGGGGGCCGTGCCTAGGATGAATTCTCTCATGGGATCGTTCCGATTGTTGTGGGGGGGGCTGCCGGGTATGTGACTATAACAGGTAAGTTTTTTTACATGCAATCTCTTGGCGAGGCAACGTAAATCGGTGCAAGGCCTGCTCCGGCCACGGCGGTACGCCGGATAGGGGCAAGCCGGACGGCGCACGCGCGAAAAGAGCGGCCGGGGCCGCGCGGGAAAAGGGAGAGCGGAAGGTTACTGCCAGGCGCCCTTGCGGAAGCTGAATATCTGGCGGTTGGGGATCACGGTCACCGGGGTGAACTCGGCCTTTTGGCAGGCGGAAGGCGATTCGCCCTTTGCCTCCATGACCAGTTCGCAGAAGCTCATGACCCCGACAAAGGGCACGGTCTTGGACGAGGAGCGGCGGACCTTGGTGACGATGGAGTCCATGTCGATGGCGTGGTAGCGGGCCAGATAGGAGCCGTCGGCCTGCTTGGTGATCTGCATGCGGGAGCGGGCCAGACGGTGGTTGCGGTCCAGGGATTTGGCCCTGACCCTGGCGAACTTGCTGAAGTCCGCGTTCTTGGAGACCAGTCCCTCGTCGAGGTAGAGGGGCATGTTCTTGGTGTTGATCTTGGCGCTGGCGTCGCCCGGGGAGATGGAGGCCAGATCCTGGGCCAGGGAGGCCTGTTCGGTGGCCGCAAAAAAAGCCCCGGTCAGAAACACGGCCAAAAAGGCATAAGCGAAAAATTTGTGCATGGCTTTGAATCCTTCCAACCAGAGCAGGAGGTTGGGCGGCGGAGTGCCGCCCAACCTGGATTCCGTATACTCTTACTTGGTCTGGATTTCAACCCTGCGGTTGAGCTTGCGGCCTTCCTTGGTGGCGTTGTCGTACTTGGGCGACATTTCGCCGTAGCCCTTGGCCTCCAGGCGGCTGGCGTTGATGCCGTTGTCGGTCAGCCACTTCATGACGGAGTTGGCGCGGCGCTCGGACAATCCCTGGTTGTAGGCCTCGGTACCGGTGGAGTCGGTGTGTCCCGAGATCTCGTAGGTGGCGGCCGGGTCTTCGTCCAGGATCATCTTGGCCTGTTCCAGCACCGGGATCATCTCGTCGGTGATCTGGTACTTGTCGAAGCCGAAGTTCAGGTTGAAGGAGACCACTTCCTTGGCCGGGGCCGGAGCCATGGCCGGAGCCGGGGCCGGAGCGGGTTCGGCCACGTCGGCGTAGAAGACGTCCTTGGCGTACTTGTTCAGGGCGGTGGCGTCGGTGAAGGTCGCGCCGTCGGCGGGCACGGTGCAGGGGAAGGCGGCGCGGATGCCGTCGACCACGGCCTGGCCCTCGGGGGAGTCGGCGTAGCTGACCACGTGGACGCAGAGGTTGGAGCCGTACTTGGCGTACAGATTCTTGGCCTCGGCCACCGGGTCGGAGCCGTAGTTGGACTCGCCGTCGGTGAAGATGATCAGCGCGGTCTTGCCGGACATCTTGCCCAGGACCGGGTTGATGTCGTCAAGGCCGGTGCCCATGGGGGTGCGGCGGTTGAAGATCTGGTAATCCGAGTCGATGCCGTTGACCGCTGCGGCCACGTTGGCGTCGGAGTACGCCTTGGGGGCGCACCGCACTTCGAACGGGGCGAACAGGAGCACAGCCGAATTGTAGTCGAGGGAAGGGATGGCGGCATTCAGGGCCAGCATGTCGCTTTTGGCCTTTTCAATTTTCTTGACGCCGTCGGCGTTGCGCATGGCCATGGAGCCGGATTGGTCGACGAAGAAGATGAAGTTATCGACTTTCTTGACCATCTTGGCGTTGGCGGTTGCGGCAAACGCGAAGGAGAAAGTCAACATCGCAGCCAGCATGAATAACAACAGTTTTCTAGATTGTGTCATGATCTCACTCCTTTAGAGATTATTGGCAAACTTTGGATCACCGCATCAGGGGGACCTGTTATCATTGTATACGCAAAACAGGGGTACCCCGCAAGTGCGCACGTACAGTATGGTATCATAAAGCCTGTGACTGTCCAGGGAAACAGCCGGTACTTGCGGTTGCGTCCCGCCCTTGAACACAGTATGTAGAAGCGTTTACGCCCCTGGGCGTCACAGAGGCATCAAGGAGTAGCCATGTATATAGTCACCGGCGGCGCGGGTTTCATCGGCAGCGCCATGGTCTGGAAGCTCAACCAGATGGGCATTGACGACATCCTCGTGGTGGACAATTTGTCCACCAGCGAGAAGTGGAACAACCTCGTCGGGTTGAAATACCAGGATTACCTGCACCGGGACCAGTTCCTCAAGTTCATCCTCGAGGGCGACGACCCGTTCGAGACCGAGGCGGTCGTGCACATGGGCGCCTGCTCCTCGACCACCGAGCTGGACGCGGACTTCCTCATGGAGAACAACTACCGCTACACGCAGTACGTCTGCCGATTCTGCATGGCCCACGACGCGCGGTTCATCAACGCCTCGTCCGCGGCCACCTACGGCAACGGCGAGTTCGGCTTCGACGATGACGAGGACGGCATCGACAAGCTGCGTCCCCTGAACATGTACGGCTACTCCAAGCAGCTCTTCGACCTGTGGGCCAAGGACGCGGGGCTGCTCGACAAAATCGTCTCGCTGAAGTTCTTCAACGTCTTCGGGCCCAACGAGTACCACAAGGACGACATGAAGTCGGTCATCTGCAAGGCCCACTCCCAGATCCTCGAGACCGGAAAGCTCAAGCTGTTCAAATCCTACCGCGAAGAGTACCCCCACGGCGGCCAGAAGCGCGACTTCGTCTACATCAAGGACTGCGTGGACATCATGGCCTGGTTTCTGGAGAACCGCGACAAGGGCGGCATCTTCAACATCGGTACGGGAACTGCAAGGACCTGGAATGACTTGGCGAATGCCGTGTTTTCCGCCATGAACCGCGAGCCGGACATCGAATATATCCCGATGCCCGAGGCGATTCGCGATAAGTACCAGTACTTTACCCAGGCGAACATGGACAAGCTCAAGGCTGCGGGCTGCACCGTCAAAATGACGAGCCTGGAGGATGGGGCCAGGGATTACGTCCAAAATTACTTGGACAAGGACGACAGGTACCTCCGGTCCCGGTAGCCGAAGGACGATTTTTTGAAACGCAAGCTTTCACGCATATCGCTGGCCTTCGGGGCGCTTCTCGTCCTGTCGCTGTGCCTGCCGTGGACGATCATCGGCAAGTCGCCCGACCCGAACAAGGTCAGGAAGTACGTGCCGGACGCGCCCGTGCAGACGCCCGCCCAGGACGAATGGACGTTCTCGGCGGACCGCGTGGTGGGCGACCACACCAGCGAGTACGTGGAGGCCTTCGGCAACGTCTCCCTGAGCCTGGGCGAGGACCAGCTGCGCGCCGACTTCGCGCGCTACTACCAGACCACGGGCTGGGTCTTTCTCAAGGGCAACATCCGGGCCCACTGGGGCGGCGACTTCCTCCAGGCGGACGAGGGCGAGTTCGATCTGAACAACATGACCGGCTGGCTCAAGAACGGCAAGCTGTTCATGGCCAAGCCGCACATCTACGTGGAGGCCGAGCGGGTGGGCAAGTCCGTGGGCGACTCCTACACCTTCAAGAACGCCAAGGTGACCGCCTGCTCCGGGGAACGGCCCGCCTGGTCCGTGACCAGCGAGGAGGGCGACATCAGCCTGGACGGCCGCGTGCGCCTGTACCACTCAGCCTTCCGGATCAAGGACGTCCCGGTCTTCTATTGGCCGTACATGGCCCTGCCCGGCCGGGGCCCCCGGCAGAGCGGCTTCCTGATGCCGTACATGGCCAGCTCGAACAAGCTCGGCCTGCAGGTCAACCTGCCGTACTACTGGGTCATCAACGACGAGATGGACGCCACCTTCTACCAGAACTACATGAGCCGGCGCGGCTACATGCAGGGCGTGGAGTTCCGGCACACCGAGGACGCCTCGTCGCGTGGGATGTGGCAGGCGGATTTTCTGAACGACAACATCCGGGCGTCCAAAGAGTCCGACGAGTGGAAGGACTACCGGGGCGACGGCCTGACCCGGAAGAACCGCGACCGCTGGTGGGTGCGCGGCAAGTACGACGGCTGGTTGGGCAGCCCGCAGTGGAAGATCAAGGTCGATCTCGACCTGGTCTCGGACCAGAACTATCTGCGCGAGTTCCAGGACGGTCCCAACGGATACGACAAGACCCGCGAGGAGTTCCTGGACGTGTTCGGCCGCGACATCGAGAACAAGGACTCCCTGCACCGGCTGAACAAGCTGTACGTCAGCCGGAGCTGGGACCGGTTCGGCGTGGTCGGCCTGACCCAGTACGACCAGAACCTGGCCTATAGAAACGGCAACAACCCGAGCAGCGAGGACCCGACCGTCCAGATCCTGCCCGAGCTCAACGCCTACGCCTGGCAGCAGTCCCTGGGCGCCGGGTTCGAAGGGTCCCTGGACGCCAAATACGACTATTTCCACCGCGAGTACGGCGACGCGGGCCACCGCGCGATCATCTCGCCCGAGTTGAAATATCCCATGAAGAGCCGCTACGTGACGCTCATCCCCTCGGTCTCCATGCAGGAGACCGCCTATTCCCTGACCAGCCGCGAAAACGTGGGCAACATGACGGTGGTCGGCACGGGCGGACGCGACGAGAACATCGACACCTCCAAGATCAAGGACGGCTTCCAGACCCGGACCACCTGGACCGGCGGGTTCACGGCCTTTTCGGAGATGACCCGGACGTTTGATCTGGCCGAGTTGCCCAAGGCGGACCAGAGCCTGGCCGGGACGTCGCGCTGGACCCGGCTGAAGAATTCGATCATCCCCCGGGTGGAGTACACCTATACCAACCGCCCCACCGGCCAGGACAAGCTTCCGTATTTCGACACCGACGACCGGCAGGACGGCCGCAACGCGGTGACCTATTCCCTGACCAGCGTGCTGGACCGCCGCCGCGACAGCGTGGTCCTGTCGCCCGGCTCGGACGGCGAGCCCGTGGCCCGGGTGGCCAAGGACTACCTCGACTTCCTGCTCTTCAGGGTGGAGCAGTCCTACGACATCCGCGAGGCCCAGCGCACGGACGAACGCGACCGCTACGAGCGCCGGCCGTTCTCGGACATCATGACCGAGCTGAAGATCAAGCCCGCCAACTTCGTGGACATCCTGACCCGCTACTGGTTCTCTCCCTACAAGGGCGACATGACCCAGACCGAGAACTCCATCCGCTTCTACAAGGACGGCCTGGGCGAGATCACCGTGGGCTACGACTTCCTGCAGAGCCTGGACGAGTACAAACGCACCCGCGACGACGACGTGTCCGCGCTCAAGCTCGGGGGCAAGTGGAACATCAACGACACCTTTGCCCTGGAAGCCCTGTACCGCCACGATTTCATCAGCGAGCGGGACCTGGAGCGGACCATCACCCTGGACTGGGCCGCCGAGTGCTACACCCTGCATTTCACCTACAGCCAGCGGCCCAACGACAACCGCTTCTCGGTCGGCTTCGACCTGCTCAACTTCTAGGGGGCGGCAGGGGCTTTTCCAGAGGGTCGGGGGTTGCCCCGCCGGGCCCGATGCTTACCTTGAGACGATGACCAGAGAAGACATGAGCGCATTGCCTGAAATTCGAGTGCTGCCCCCGGGGCTCAAGAACCAGATCGCCGCCGGCGAGGTGGTCGAGCGCCCGGCCAGCGTGGTCAAGGAACTGGTGGAGAACGGCCTGGACGCCGGGGCCACCCGCATCGACGTGACCGTGGAGCAGGGCGGCCGCTCGTCCCTGGTGGTCCAGGACAACGGCGCGGGCATCCCGGCGGACCAGCTGGAGCTGGCCGTGACCCGGCACGCCACCAGCAAGATTCGCGACTTCCACGACCTGTCCGACATCGGCTCCTTCGGTTTCCGGGGCGAGGCGTTGCCGAGCATCGCCTCGGTCTCGCGGTTCACCATGACTTCCCGCGCCCGGGGCGCGGACGAGGCCTCCTTCATCGAGGTCCGCGCGGGCGAGGTCGCGTCCAAGGGACCGGCGGCGCTCGCTTCGGGCACCCGCGTGGAGGTCCGCGACCTGTTCGCCGCCACCCCGGCCCGGCTCAAGTTCCTCAAGACCGAGTCCACCGAGAACCGCCGTTGCCAGGACGTGCTCATGCGCGTGGCACTGGCCCATCTGGAGACCGGATTTTCCCTGACCGTGGGCGGGCGCGAACTCTTCCGCCTGCCCCCCGGCCAGACCCTGGCCGACCGGCTGGCCGCGTTCTGGCCCCCGGCCGTGTGCCAGGGGCTCAGGCCGTTTAACTGCGGCCGCGACGGCTACCGCGCCCACGGCGCGGCCGGGTCGCCGAACACCGCCCAGGGTCGCGGCGACCGCATCCTGCTCTACGTCAACGGCCGCCCGGTGCAGGACAAGCTGATGCTCTCGGCCGTGCGCCAGGCGTACAAGGGCATGCTCCTGTCCCGCGAATACCCGCAGATGGTCCTGTTCCTGGAGGTGCCGCGCGACGAGGTGGACGTGAACGTGCACCCGGCCAAGCTCGAGGTCCGTTTCATCGACGAGCGGCGCGTGTTCTCGGCCATCCGCTCCGGCGTGCTCCAGGCCCTGTCCGACCCGGACGGGGAGATCCGGACCGGCTGCGCCGCGCCCGAGCCGGGCCGCTCCTCCATGCCGTCCGGCTTTTCGGGCTCTCCCGCCTACCGGGAGGCCGCGCCGTCCGCTCCGGGCGGTTCGTCCGAGCCGTCCCGGTCCGCGCACCGGCCGTCCGCGTTCCAGGACGCGAAATTTTCCACCTACAGGGCGTTCACCGAGGACCGGGCCCGCGCCCTGGACCTGCCCGTGACGCCACAGGCCTTCCGCGACGAGGGCGGTGCGCCCGAAGGGGGAGGCGGCCCCGCGCCGTCCCTGGCCCGCGAGCCCGGGCCCGACGCCCTGCGGCCCGCCACCCTGGCGGGCAGCGGCTACACCTACCTCGGCCAGATCGCGGACACCTACCTGGTCCTGCGCCGGGGGCCGGACCTGGAGCTGGTGGACCAGCACGCGGCCCACGAGCGGGTCCTGCTGGCGGCCATGCGCGAGCAGCGCAAGAAGGGCGACTCCCAGCCCCTGGCCCTGGCCCTGGAACTGCCCCTGCACCCCAGCGAGGCGGAGGTCCTGGCCGACTTGCGCGAGGACCTGCGCGCCATGGGCTTCGTCATCGAGATGGACGGCCCGGCCAAGGCGCTGGTCCGGGGCATCCCCCCGACACTTGAAACCGGCGAGGCGCGGGAGTATCTCAGGGACGCCCTGGCGGAAAAGGCCAGGGGGCTGGACGATCTGTGGACCATGATGTCCTGCAAGACCGCCATCAAGGCCAATCAGCCGCTGGCCGTGGACGAGGCCCTTGCCCTGCTGGAAACCTGGCTCAAGACGCCGGAGCGCGAGTTCTGCCCCCACGGCAGGCCCGTGGTCCTGCGCTGGACGCCGAACGACCTGGAAAAACTGTTCAAGAGAAAGTGATGATAGACTACAACAAGCTCCGCGTGCGCATCCGCCTCGACAACCTGCGCCACAACTACCGCCTGTTCACCCGAATCCACGACAACGTCATCCCGGTCATCAAGTCCGACGCCTACGGCCACGGTCTGGTCGAGGTGGCCCGCGCCTTGGAGCAGGACGGGGCCGAGACCTTTGCCGTGGGCTTTGTCCACGAGGCGGCCAAGCTGCGCGAGTCCGGCTGCGGCAAACGCATCATGGCCCTGCTCGGGCCCGTCTCCGACGAGGACGTCCAGGCCCTGTGGGACCACCGGATCATCACGCCCATCTCCCATTTCACCCAGCTGAAGCGGGTCCTGGCCGCAGCCGAAAAGAACGGCCCCCTGGATATCGGGCTCAAGTTCGACACCGGCATGCGCCGCCTGGGATTCCTGCCCGAAGAGGCGGACGAGGTCGCGGCCCTGCTCAAGGGGACCCCGGTCACGCCGGTCATGGCCACCTCGCACCTGGCCCGGGCCGACGAACCCGGCCAGGAAAAGGACGTGGCCCTGCAGGCCAAGCGGTTCCAGGCCGCCCTGGACGGCCTGGCCAGGGCCGGTTTCACGGTGGAGGCCAACCTGGCCAACTCCGCCGGAGGCCTGGTCCACGACAACTGCCGCCTGGACTCCATGCGGCTGGGCATCGGCCTGTACGGCTGCGATCCCCTGGAAGGGGCGGGGCAGGAACGGCTGCCCGGCAAGCTCCTGCCCGCCATGGAGGTCACGGCTCCGGTCATGCAGGTCCATCCCCTGAAAAAGGGCGAGTCCATCAGCTACGGCTGGACCTTCACCGCCGAGCGCGACTCGGTGGTGGCCATCGTGGGCGTGGGCTACGCCGACAACTACAGCCGCGCCCTGTCCAACAAGGGCGAGATGGTCCTGCACGGCAAGCGCGTGTCCATCCGGGGGCGGGTGTGCATGCAGATGACCGCGGTTGACGTGACCGATCTTATGGGTGAAGGGATAGAGGTCCTGTCGGGCGACGAGGCCTGGCTGCTGGGCGGACCGGGCGAGCGTCCCGTGACCCCCGAGGATTTGGCCGAATGGGGCGACACCATCACCTACGAGGCCTTCTGCCTGCTCGGGCAGAACCGCCGCGAGTACGTGTAGTTTTTTTCCGGTAACGAACAACGAGAGGCCGCCGGGCGCGCGAGCGCGGGAGGGGGCCGGGGAGCAAGATATGCCTGCTGTGCAAGACGATGAATGGGTCGTGGCCGAGAGCTACCCCGTCAGGGAGATGGAAGCCAACGGCGTGACCCCGGAGTGGGTCGAGGGCAAGTGGCTGAACGTGGCCGAGGACATGGCCCTGATCCCGGAGAACAACGTGCGTCTCGTCGTGGAGAACGGGGTCTGCCGCGTGGAGGTCTCCACCTACCTCATGGAGTGCATGCGCGGCTTCTAGCCTGCGCGCGCCAAGCGAGTTTCGGGCCCGACCCGGAGTGCGGATGAGCCGCGCCCCGGGCCGGGCCTTTTGCGTGGTCAGGGGGCGAATCGACCATTTTGTCGGCTCCGGCACCGGCCGGGACATTGTCCGGATCCGCCGCGCCGGTCCCGGTGCGCGCGCGGGCGATGCGACAATGGGGCGCACCCGGCGCCGGGATTGCCGGAACGCGGGAGTCCTTGCGTGATCGTTTTTCAGAACTAATTAATAAATACAGATGATTGAGGCTGGAAAACGGATGGTTGCGAGCTGGCCGAATGGGTCGTTTTTCAGCCGCTTTTTCTTGTCATTTTCGACCCCGTTTGTCACATAACTGTAACATTAGGAAACATTACAATTCGGTTACGATTGTGTTACACAGCGCACGCGTTCGGCGAAAAAGGTACTTGATCTCGTCGATCAACATTGTAACCGCTGAACGCGCCATCAAGGACGGGGCAATGAAACTGCGCTCTTTTCAGATGCGGATACTGCTGTGGACCTGGGGGCTGCTCCTCATGGCCATGGCCGTGGTCTTCTTCTACTCCACGAGCATCGTGGGCGACGAACTGGTCACCGAGGCGGAGATCCGCACGCGGCACCAGATCGAAGCCATCGAGTGGCTCATCCAGGACCACTCCCTGTTCGATTCCGAGCAGGACTTCGCCGAGTGGCTGGACGCGCTGGCCTTCAAGCTCAACTCCCGAATCACCTACATCGTGGGCGGCAAGGTGGTGGCCGACTCCGAGGTGCCCTTCGCCGACCTCGGCTCCATGGACGACCACAGCCATCGGCCCGAGGTCCTGTCCGCGCTCAAGGACGGCTGGGGCGTCAACGTGCGTCACTCCGACACCCTGAACAAGGACATGCTCTACGTGGCCAGGAAGTTTTCGGGCGTGCCCGTCGTGGACGCGGGCATCCTGCGCATGGCCGTGCCGTTTTCCCACGTCAGCGCGCGGCTCGACCTGCTGCGCACCAACCTGATCTGGCTCTTCCTGGGCACCCTGGCCGTGGCCGTGCTGCTCAGCGCGATCATGTCCCACAACATGGGCCGCGACATCCGGGCCTTTTCCGAGTTGGCCCGGTCCATCGGCGAGGGCGACTACTCCAAGAGGCTGCGCGTCCTGCCCGGCGGCGAGTTCAAGCCCCTGGCCGAATCGGTCAACGCCATGGCCCAGTCCATCGAGCGCAACATCGAACTCATCAAGGACCAGAAGGGCCAGTTGCAGGCCGTGTTCGGCGGCATGCGCGAGGGCGTGCTCACCCTGGACGCCCACGGGCGCATCGAATCCTTCAACGCCGCCCTGGACGAGATGTTCAACCTGCCCGCGTCCACCGTGGGCCGCTCGCCCATCGAGGTCATCCGGCGCTTCGAGATCCAGGACCTGGTGGATCAGGTCATCGCCGAACCCGAGGCCGGGCCCCGGTCCATCCAGATCGACATCATGGACACGCGGACCGTCGAGGTCACGGCCGAGCGGTTCCTGGACCAGAACGGGGTGCGCAAGGTCATCCTCGTCTTCTACGACATTACCGAGATGAAGCGCAGCGAGAAGGGCCTCAAGGACTTCGTGGCCAACGCCTCCCACCAGCTGCGCACGCCGCTGACCTCCATCAAGGGGTATACCGAGACCCTGCTGGACATGCCGCCCGACGATCCCGAGGCGGCGCGAAAATTTCTGGAGACCGTGCTCAAGAACGCGGACCACATGGACAAGGTCATTTCCAGCATGCTGGCCCTGGCCAAGTCCGAGCAGGCGGGCAAGCGGGTCAAGCTGGCTCCCCTGTCCGGCCGCGAGCACCTCTCCCGGGCCATCGACGACCTGGTCGTGTGGGCCGGTGAGCGGGGGATCACCTTCCGCACCCGGACCCCGGAGGACGACATGATGGTCATGGGCGAGACCGACGGGCTGCTGCACGTCTTCCACAACCTGCTCAACAACGCGGTCAAGTACAGCCCCGAGGACGGGGTCATCACGGTCAGCGCCGAGGACGACGGCGAGTCCATCGTCTTCTGCGTGGAGGACCAGGGGCCGGGCATCTCCAGGGAGCACTCCACCAAGGTGTTCGAGCGGTTCTACCGCGTGGACGAGAACACCATCGACGGGTCGGGCAGCGCCGGGCTGGGCCTGGCCATCTGCCGCCGCATCGTCAAGAACCTGGGCGGCGACATCTGGCACGACGGCTACGGCGAAGACATTCGGGGCGCGCGGTTCTGCTTCCGCCTGAACAAGCCGGGGGAAACGGCTCTGTAGGCAACCTCTAACCAATTCCCTCGAAAGAGGGGCGATACGATGGATATATACGATCTGTTTCTATACATGTCCGTGGGGGCCGGGTTCCTCATGGCGTTCAACCTGGGGGCCAACGACGTGGCCAACTCCATGGCCTCGGCCGTGGGAGCCAGGGCCATCACGGTCAAGCAGGCCGTGTTCATCGCGGGCATCCTGAACTTCGTGGGCGCGGTCTTTCTCGGCTCCCACGTGACCGCGACCATCAGCAAGGGGATCATCAACCCATCGGTCATCGCCGACCCCAAGCTGATCATGATCGGCATGTTCGCCTCGCTGCTGGCCGCCGGGCTATGGGTGCTGGTGGCCACGCTGACGTCGCTGCCGGTCTCGTCCACGCACTCCATCGTCGGGGCCATCACCGGATTCGGCCTGGTGGCGGGCGGCCCGGATGTGGTCAACTGGCTCAAGATGGGCGGCATCGTCCTGTCCTGGATCATCTCCCCGTTCTTTGCCGCGGCCATCGCCTATTTCATTTTCACCCACATCCGGCGCTACATTCTGTTCCAGCGCCACTTCATCCAACAGGCCAAGAAGTGGGCGCCCATCTGGGTGGCCATCACCCTGTCCATGATCTCCCTGTCCTTTTTATACAAGACCCCGGCGGGCAAGGCGCTCGGCCTGCACTGGCTGACCTCGCTGGCCATCGCCGCGGCCCTGTCCTTCGCGGCCTGGGCGGCGGCCCGCCGCTTCGTGTCCCGGTTCGTGCTGGACGAGGAGGAGGGCGCGGAAGGCGTGGAGCGGATTTTCCGCAAGATGCAGGTCGGCACGTCCTGCTACGTGGCCCTGTCCCAGGGCGCGAACGATGTGGCCAACGCCATCGGCCCGGTGGCGGCCATCTACCTCATCGCCAAGGAGCACATGCTCCTGGCCAAGGCCGAGGTCCCGTGGCCCATGCTCGTCCTGGGCGGCCTCGGCATCGCCGTGGGTATCGCCGTGCTCGGGCACAAGGTCATGGCCACGGTGGGCGAGAAGATCACGACCCTGACCAACACGCGCGGCTTTGCCGTTGACTTCGGGGCCGCGTCCACCGTATTGGTCGCCTCCAATCTCGGCCTGCCGGTATCCACCACGCACGCGGCCGTGGGCGGCGTGGTCGGCGTGGGCCTGGCGCGCGGCTTTTCGGCCGTGGATTTCCGGGTCCTGCTGCGCATCGTCGCCTACTGGGTGGCGACCGTCCCCATCGCCGCCCTGACCAGCATTGTTATCTTTGTGCTGCTCAAATGGTTGTGTTACAGCTAGGTTACGACTACAACTGCAATAACCCTTTTTAGTAGAGGTCACCATATGACATTGAGAATTCCCTTCTTCGGTCTGCTCGGCAGCCGCTCCCCCATGGACGGGCTGGTCGAGCACTACGACAAGATCGCCGAGTGCATCGCCGCCATCGACGAATCCCTTGAATGCTATGTTTCCGGCGGGGTGTGCCGCGAGTTCAAGGAGTTGACCAAGGCCGTGGACGAGATCGAGAACCACGCCGACTCCATCAAGCGCAACATCCGCAACCACCTGCCCAAGGGCTTGTTCATGGCCGTGGAGAAACACCTGTTCCTGTCCTACACCAAGAGCCAGGACAACGTGCTGGACGCGGCCCAGGACGCCCTGCACTGGCTGGCCATGCGTCCGGTGGCCATCCCCGAAGACGTCCAGAAGGAGATGATCTACCTCCTGGATTCCGTGGCCAAGTGCACCGTGCTCCTCGGCCCGGCGCTCAAGTCCACCATCGCCCTGCTCAACGGCGAGTCCCTGGACCGCGAGGGCACCAAGGAGTGCTTCCGCAAGGTCCGCAGGGAGCGCGACGAGGTCCGTCGCCGCAAGAACGACCTGCAGACAAAAATTTACGACAAGGACATCGATTTCAAGGATATCTACCAGCTCCTGCACTTCGTGGACTGCCTCGACAACATGGGGCACAACACGGAGAACTGCGCCGAGCTGCTGCGCTCCATGATCGCCCGATAGTCCGCCGCGCCGCCGTGCGCCACCAGCGAAGACAAAAAGGCCCGACGCCATGCGCCGGGCCTTTTCGCGTCCTGTGTACAGGGACCGAGACGGGAGCGCCTAGCGCTTGGCCATGACCACGGTGATCTCCACGGGCTTGCCTTCGGGCCAGGACAGGGGATCGATGCGCACGGAGCCGGAGAAGAGCACCTGGCCCTTGAGCACGATGCGCGCCGAGACCGCGTAGCGCAGCTGCTTGATGATCTTTTCCGGGTCGTACTTGACGACCGCCTTGAAGGGCGGGGCGGCCTTGACCGGGATGAACGTGTTGGCCACCGCGTTGTCTTCAGGGCTGAGTTGGGAGATGTTCTCAAGCTCCACGAGCAGGACGCAGCCCGGCGGCAGGAGCATGCGCTCGCGGTACGAGACCGAGACCTTGAGGGCGGCCGCCCCGCTGGACTGGCTGACGGGCGCGGCTTGCTTCTCGGCGGTGGTGGCGGCGGTGCAGCCGCCCAGGGCGGCGATAGTCAGGACAGCGGCCAGCAGGGCCGGGACAAGGCGAAAGATTTTGCGCGGCATGACGACTCCATGTTTTCGGCATCCTACGCAAATTTTATCCGCCGCGCCAGCGTGTCGGCCACTCTCCGGGGCGGGGAAAATTAATGTAGAAAAGTCTTGAAAATGAAAATTGTTTTCAATATTGTCCTCCCATGCCGAACGCACTGAACACAGGGTTTTCCCGTCCGGGCGGGAGACGCGCTTCTCTGCAGGGTCGATGTATCGGCCGGTCCGCCCATGGCGAGGCCGGGAAACATCCAACCCAAGGAGAAGCGAATGAGCGATCTCAAAAAACTCGGTATCCTCAACCGTGAAGGCATGCGCGCCTGCAATGAGGGCCGTCCCGGCGACGCACTGTTCCAGCTGACCCAGGCGGACAACCTGGCCCGGGCCATGAATTCGCCGCTGCATGAGGCCAAGGTGCGCAACAACATGGCCCTGGTCTATCAGATGTCCGGCAAATACGAGGAGGCGCGCGTCAGCTTCCGCATCGCGGCCGGGCGCGCCGTGGAAGGCGGTGGAGAAGGCAACGTCCTGCACCGCGTCATCATGCGCAATCTCGACTCCCTGACCGTCCTGACCAAAGGCAGGGCCGCCTAGCCATGAATCCGTCCCGCACGGCCCCGGCAGCCCTTCCTCCCATGCCGGGGCCGTCTCCGGCCTGCCCGGACCCGACCCATTTCGTGACCACGGCCCTGCACCAGTTCGCCGAGTCCCTGGGCAACGCCATCGACGCCAAGGACCCGCACACCTCCATGCATTCGGACGAAGTGGCCGAGATCGCACGCATCCTGGCCCTGGCCATGGGGCTGACACCAAGCCAGGCCGCCGTCATCCACGTGGCCGGGCACCTCCACGATATCGGCAAGATCGGCGTGCCCGACTCGGTGCTCAGGAAACAGGGCCCCCTGACCACCGCCGAATGGCGGGCCGTGCGCCGACATCCCGAGGCCGGTGCCGCCATCCTCGAACCCGTCTCCGCCCTCAAACGGATCGGCGTGGTCCACATGGTCCTGCACCATCACGAGCGCTGGGACGGCAAAGGCTACCCACACGGCCTCGGGGGCGCGGCCATCCCGCTCGGCGCGCGCATCATCAGCGTGGCAGATTCCCTGTCCGCCATGCTCCAAAACCGTCCCTACCGTTCCGCCCTCGACACCGACCGCGCCTGCCGCGAAATAGAACGCTGCGCCGGCTCCCAGTTCGACCCCGCCGTGGTGGACGCCTTTCGCCGCGCGTCCGGCAAGATTCTGCGGCTCGTCAGCACCGTGGAGAGCGGGTAGCGAGGGGATGATGGCGGTTGATGCCTCCGGCGGCCGGGGCGCTGCCCCGGACCCCGCTGGGGCTCTGCCCCAGGCCCCGCCAGGGACCCCTTTGAAAAGGGTTCCCTGGACCCTCCCAAACTTTTTGTGTCGCCTGCGGCGAAGGTGGGTGGTGTGAAGGGTTTGGCTGGTCGCGGGCTGGCGGTGTCCCGCAGGGTTCGCGCCGGACGTCCGTGGGCCTCGGAGGGTCGTCCGGCGCGAACCCTGCGGGACGGTTGCCCACGCCGCCAGGCGGGGCGAGGGATAAGGGATATTGAGAAGGCGGCGTCTTGGACCTGGCCGTGAAGAGAGTCGGTTACTTCCGCTCCCGTCCCCGCGAAGCGGCACCAAAAAGTTTGGGGCTGACATAGATCTCTCGTCGTATTAGGGGGGACTATGAGGCTAAAAAGATCGCGTTTGTCGGCTCATATATCCGGTCGTCTGATTGAGCATTTCGTTGCTGGCACCCCAGCCCGCACAGCCAGTGAACTGGTAGGTGTAAACCGCAACACCGCGATCACTTTTTATCAGAGATTACGGAAGATTATCGCAGAGCAGATGCCTTCCGTTGAGATGTTTGCCGGAGAGGTAGAAGTTGATGAGAGTTATTTTGGCGGCTATCGCCGTGGCATTCGAGGGCGGGGGGCTGCTGGTAAAGTCCCAGTATTTGGCATTCTTAAGCGCAATGGGATGGTGTACGCTGAAATAATCCCCGACACTAAAACCAAGACCTTGAAAGGGATAATCGACTTGCAGGTTCAGCCTGACAGCGTGGTGTATACGGATGGTTTGTCATCCTACAAGGTGCTCGATGTGTCTGAATTTAAACACTATCGTATTAATCATCTCAAACGCTATGTTGATGGGCATAACCATATCAACGGCATTGAGAACTTCTGGAACCAAAGTAAGCGCCATCTGAGGAAGTACAACGGTATTCCTCGCAAGTATTTTTGGCTGTATTTGAAAGAGTGCGAATTCAGGTTTAATTACGGCTCCCCAAAAGAGCAGTTATCTATCCTGAAAAAATGGATAAAAAGGCACAATGCGGCATAGTTATCTATGTCAGCCCCAAAAGTTTAGGAAAAGGAGGGGATGGGGGTCTGGGGGAAGGGGAGGAAAGAACCCTTTTCAAAGGGTTTTTCCTCCCCTTCCCCCAGCCGCCGGAGGCAAAAAAAAGTGAGGACGCGCGCAGCGCGTCCTCACTTTTAAATTGGCGATAATCCCGGCTACGCCTTGGGCGGGTCGGGGAGGGCGAGGATGGGGGCGATGACGTGTTCCATGGCCTTGCCGGTGGCGGTATCGCGATGGACTTTCATGAACGGGTAGCCTTCGTCGCCGGAGTCGGCCACGGCGGGGTCCAGGGGGATACGGCCGAGGAACTGGACGCCGGACTCCTTGGCCAGGTCTTCGCCGCCGCCGGACTTGAAGATCTGGTGCACCTTGCCGCAGTCGGGGCAGGCGAAGCCGGACATGTTTTCGACGATGCCGAGCACGCGGTTGCCGACCTCGCCGACAAAGGACACGGACCGGCGCACGTCGTCGATGGCCACGCCCTGGGGGGTGGTGACGATGACGGCCATGGCGGTGGGTCCGAGTGTCTGCAGGGTGGACAGGGGTTCGTCGCCGGTGCCCGGGGGGCAGTCGACGATGAGGTAGTCGAGGTCGCCCCACATGACGTCTTCGACGAATTGCTTGATGAGCCCGATCTTGACCGGACCGCGCCAGATGACGGCCTGGCGGTCGTCCTGGAGCAGGAAGCCCAGGGACATGACGGACAGGTTCTTGCTCCACGGCACGGGTTCCATGACCTGGTCGCCGATGTGGGGCTGCTGGCCCTTGAGGGAGAGCAGGCGGGGCACGCTGGGGCCGTGCACGTCCACGTCGAGCAGGCCGACCTTCTTGCCGGCCAGGGACAGGGCCACGGCGATGTTGGCGGCCACGGTGGACTTGCCCACGCCGCCCTTGCCGGACATGACCACGATCTTGTGTTTGATGCGGCTCAGGGTCTTTTGCAGTTTCTGATCTTCGGGCTTGTCGCAGCCCGTGGCGCTGGTGCAGGTTCCGTCAGGCGAGGCGGACGCACATCCTTGACAATCGCTCATATGATTCTCCCGAAAAACGGCGACCCGTAGCCGCCCTAGAAGTACATGTAGAACCCGGCCGGCGAACGGCCGCGGCCGGGTTACAGAGAGATAACCACAGTGGGGGAAAAGTCAAACCGCGACTCCCGGCATGGCCAGATCGGCCAGCCCGCCGCGCAGATACCCTTCCAGCACCTGGGATTCGGTGCCGGTCAGCCAGGGGATAACCGTGATTCCTGCTTGTTCAAGGGCGTTGCGGGTGCGGTTGCAGATGGCGCCGCACAGAAAAATGGTTACCCCGCAGGCCAATATGGCGGATGTCCTGTCCATAGGGTCCTTTGAGGGAAGGGATAGGAGGCCTGCGGGGTAAGATTTATGGTCGCGTATTTCAAATAGCTTGTATCCGTCCGCGTTCTCGCACACGGAGGCCAGTCGGTCCTGGTAGCACGCCAGGCAGATCAGCTTGGCGGAATCCGATCGCATCATCTCTCTCCAAAAAATTCCGGCAGGACCCGAACCGGTTGATCGAAGATGAGCATAGACCGTGCCAAGAATAATAGTCTGTTAAAACAGGATATTGCAAGTATGGAGAAAATAAGAATGGACGATTAATTCGCCCATTGTGCAGAAGGATAGACGAGTTATTCGCCCGTATCCGGCTCGGCCAGCAACCGGCGCAGGGTGTCCTTGGTGATGCCCAGTTCGCGGCAGGCGGCCATGCGTTTGCCATTGTTGCGGCGCACGGCCTGCCGGGCGGCCCGGCGCTTGATGTCGTCCATGGTGCCGGACAGTCCGTCGGGGGTATCCTGGCGTTGTCCTTCCGGGTGCAGGTATTCCGGGAGGTGTTCCACCTGGATGAACCCGTCCGGGCAGAGGATGAAGGCGTATTCGAGGATGTTTTCCAGCTCGCGCACGTTGCCCGGGAAGTCGTGGCGCATGAGCACGTGCAGGGCGTCCTCGCTGATCCCGCGTATGGCCTTGTCGCGCAGGCCGTTGAACTCGGCCAGGAAGTGGTCGATGAGCAGGGGCAGGTCCTCCTGGCGCTCGGTCAGGGGCGGCAGGGTCAGGGTGACCACGTTGAGGCGGTAGAAGAGGTCCTGGCGGAAGGTCCCTTCGGCCACGGCGTCCTCGAGGTCGCGGTTGGTGGCGGCCACCACGCGCACGTCGGCGTGGACCGGGCTGACGCCGCCCAGGGGCTCGAAGGTCTTTTCCTGGAGGAAGCGCAGCAGCTTGACCTGGAGGTTCTGGGGCATGTCGCCGATCTCGTCCAGGAAAACCGTGCCGCCGTGGGCCAGCTCGAACCGGCCCGGCTTGTCCGTGCGCGCATCGGTGAACGCGCCCGCCTTGTAGCCGAACAGTTCGGATTCGAGCAGGGTGTCGGGCAGGGCCCCGCAGTTAACGGCGACAAACGGCCCGTCCTTGCGCGGGCTCAGAGAATGGATGGCTCGGGCGAAGAGCTCCTTGCCCGTGCCGCTCTTGCCCAGCAGTAGGGTGGTCGCCTCGGACCGGCTGATCTGCGGCAGGATGCGGAATATCTTTTCCAGGGCCTGGGAGCGGCCCACGATGTTCTCGAAGCGGTAGATGTCCTTGGCCTGCTGGCGCGAGACGTGGATGTCGGTCAGGTCGCGGAAGGTCTCCACCCCGCCGACCACCTTGCCGTCGCGGTCCTTGAGCGGCGCGGCCGAAATGGACACGGGCAGGGTGGTGCCGTCCGAGCGGACGATGAAGATGGACTTGTTGACGATGCGCCCGCCCTGGTGGATGCACGCCTTGAGCGCGCACCGGCCGTCGCACAGGGACGAGCGGAACACGTCCCAGCACTTGCGGCCCAGGGCGTCCTCCTCGGATATGCCGGTGATGCGCCGGGCGGCCTCGTTGAAATAGGTCACGTTCCAGTCCGCGTCCACGGTGAACAGCCCGTCGGCGATGGAGGCGAACACGGCCTCGAGGGGGAGGTTCTTGGGAAACGGCATGGGCTCACCGTACAACCGGGAAACCGGGTTGCCAACAAAAACCGGGCGAAAAATTCGCCTGGTGCCGGTTGGGCGTCCGGCCCGGTCAGTCGGCCTCGGGTTGCAGGAACTCCACGACGTAGCGGTTCAGCTGATCGTGGATGGCCCGCCGGTCGCTGCCGTGGTCCTCGCAGACGAACGCCGCGTCCTCCTCGGCCAGGATCTTGACCGCGCCCGGCTGGCATATCTGCATGAAGCTGAAGTGCTGGGCGTCCGGTATCTCCCGGTAGGCCACGTTGGGCGGGAAGTCCTCGAACCGGGGATAGTAGTGGGTGGAGGGCGGAATGTTCCGGTCCTTTCCCCCGCCGATGATGAGGGCCGGGATGGTGATCCCCTTGAGGGATGCGGGCGTGAACGACTCCACGAATCCCGGCGCGACGGCCACGACCTTGTTGAACCGGGCGTCCGTGAGGTCTTGGGCGGCGTAGGTGAAATCCTGTTCGGTCAGGCCGGGCAGGGCGGCGCGGAAGTAGCGGCTTGAGCTGTCCTGGTCCTTGGCGCAGAACTCGACATAGCGGCGCAGGTCGAGCCTTGCCCCGGCCAGGGCCAGGGCGCTGTAGCCGCCGAGCGAATAGCCCACGGCGAATATGTGGCTCGGATCGATGACCTCCCGGAAGCGGGAGCGGAGCATCCCGTCCGCCAGGAAGCTTGCGTCCAGGGGCTGGTCCCAGGCGCGCAGGAGCGAGGCCGGGGTGCCGACGCCCGAGGTGTAGCCCGGATGGTCGGCCGCGCAGACCACGGCCCCGTTTTCGGCCAGCCGCGCGGCCAGCCAGGAGAGGTTGCGCCAGTTGCCCGTGGTCCCGTGGAGCAGGACGTACAGGGGGTACTTCCCGGACTTGATCTTCCCGTCCCCGACCGCGTCGATGCCCTCGAAGACCACGTTTTCCGCAAAGCGTTCGGTTTGGCCGCCGTCGCAGGGATACCAGACATGGGTCTTCAGCGTCCGTCCGCGTTGCGCGTCCTTGAAGACAACTTCGGTCAGGCCCACCCCGGCCATGGCCGGGACGGCCCAGAGCAGGCAGGCAATAAACGCGAAGAACGCCGGTCGTTTCATGGAATGCTCCTTGGACGGTTTTCCGGATCATAGCGCGGCCCGGTCGGGCCGGGCAACCGCAAAGAAAAAGGGCCGCCCGGTCGGGAGGCCCTTTGGAGATCGGTTTCGGGTAAGCGTCTACAGCTTCTCGGCGCGCTTCTTCCGGAGCCAGTCGTACCACTGCTCCATGTTTTCGCCGGTGCGCGCGGAGATGGGCATGACCTCGATGTCCTTGTTCAGTTTCTTGGCGTGCGCCTCGGCCTTGCTCAGGTCGAAGTCCACGTAGGGCAGCAGGTCCACCTTGTTCAGGAGCATGACCGCCGAGATGTGGAACATGAACGGGTATTTCTCGGGCTTGTCGTCGCCTTCGGCCACGGACAGCAGGGTGACCTTGTAGTCCTCGCCCACGTTGAACTCGGCCGGGCAGACCAGGTTGCCCACGTTCTCCACGAACAGGATGTCCAGCCCCTCGGTGTCGATGGCCTTGAGCGCGTCCATGACCATGCCGGAATCCAGGTGGCAGCCGCCCTCGGTGTTGATCTGCACGGCCTGGGCCCCGGTGGCGGCCACGCGCTGGGCGTCGTTGTCGGTCTGCAGGTCGCCCTCGATGACGGCCATCTTGAACTCGTCCTTGAGGTCGCTCAGGGTCCGTTCGAGCAGGGTGGTCTTGCCCGCGCCCGGGGAACTCATCAGGTTCAGGCACAGGATCTTCTTAACCCGGAAATTCTTCTGCAGCTCGTCCGCCAGCCGGTCGTTGGCCTCGAGCACATTGCGGACTATGGTCACTTCCTTGGACATAATCACTCCTTCTTTATTGCTGGTCGTCCACTTCGATGGAGTCGATGAGCATCTCCTTGCCCTCCAGCACCTTGTGGCCCAGCAGGGCCTCGCACTTGGGGCAGGGCATGCACCGGGTGTGCTTCGGGCTGAATACCTCTCCGCATTCGCCGCAGGCCACCTTCACCGGCACCTCGATGATTTCGAGTTCGGCCCCGTCGAATTCGCCGCCGGGGATCAGCGCCTCCCAGGCGAACTGCAGGGACTCGGTGACCACCCCGGCCAGACGGCCGTTCTTGAGGGTCACTTTCTTGAGCTTCTGGCCGTCATACTTGACCATCTCTTCGCGCAGGATGCCGAGGATGGATTCGACAATCGACATTTCATGCATGGCTGTGAGCACTACACCGAAAACCGGATGTGGGCAAGGATGTCGGGCCGCCTTTTGCGGTCCCGGTGCGGACGGGGCGGTCTTCCTTTTGAGACCGATCGCCCGTGTCTTCGCACGGTTGCGCGCCCCCGTCCGGACGGGCGGACAAAACCCCGCTGATTTGTACCGGTATTGGTTGACTTGGCGGTCAGTTCGGTTTTATGGCTATAGCCAACTTGTTCTCAGGGCGGGGTGGAAGTCCCCACCGGCGGTGATCCGGCTATGCCGGTGAGCCCGCGAGCGCCCCTCCGGGTGGAGGGGGTCCAGCAGACCCGGTGCGAATCCGGGGCCGACGGTAACAGTCCGGAATGAAGAGAATGAGGCAGTCCAGCGGCCGATGCCGGGCGGTTCCTTCGCCTGGGCCTCCGGTCGCCGCGGCGGGCGCTTGCGTCCGTCCGCCTGTCTATGCGCCCTGATTCATTCATACTCTTTATTGAAGGAGATTCATGATGGATCAGCCAATCCTCAAACAGTTCGGCGGCCCCATCTCGCGGGTCGAAAAAGCGCTCAAATCCCTGCGCAAGGGCAACGGGGTGCTGGTCACGGACAACGCGGACCGCGAAAACGAGGGCGACCTCATCTTCGCGGCCAAGACCCTGACCAACGAACAGATGGCCATGCTCATCCGCGAGTGCAGCGGCATCGTCTGCCTGTGCCTGACCGAAGACAAGATCAATTCCCTCGGCCTGCCCATGATGGTCGAAAACAACACCAGCGCCTACAACACGGCCTTCACCATCTCCATCGAGGCGGCTCAGGGCGTGACCACCGGCGTGTCCGCGGCGGACCGGGTGGCCACGGTCAAGGCGGCCATCGCCCCGGACGCCACGCCCGCCAGCCTGGCCAGCCCGGGCCACGTGTTCCCGCTGTGCGCCAAGTCCGGCGGCGTGCTCGAGCGCGGCGGCCACACCGAGGCCACCGTGGACCTGAACCGTCTGGCCGGTCTCGAGCCGTGCGGCGTGCTCTGCGAGCTGACCAACCCGGACGGGACCATGGCCAAGCTGCACGAGATCGTGGCCTTTGCCATCAAGCACCAGATGGCCATGTGCACGGTCCAGGACATCATCGCCTACCGCGAGCACATCGGCGACATCGACGCCCAGATGGTCATGCCCGAAAACCTGTCCGCCGTGGCCAAGCCCACCGCGATGTTCCCCAGCGGAACCTTCGCCTCGGGCCGCTCTGACAGGCCGTAGACCGGATACCGACACCTCAACCTTCTTCTCCTAAAACCAAGGCCCCGCCGTTTCGCCCGGCGGGGCCTTTTTCGTTGTCCTGTGGGGTTTCCCCCGAACATCTTTTTCTCCTTCGAAAAAAAGGCGCGGCATTGATCTCGATCAATGGACCGCGTCCGGCTGCGGCGTAGGATGGCTTCATCAAGGAGATGGGGTCGATCCGGCCCCGGAATGATTCGCTTTTGGGCACCGAAACAACGCCACCGTATCCCCCGGCCCCGGCCGGAAGGAGATACCCAAAGGAGAAATGGCATGAGTGCACAAAAGATCGTTGTCATAGGCGGCTCCGCCGCCGGACCCAAGGCCGCCGCGCGGGCCAGGCGTTTGGACGCCGAGGCCGAAGTGACCCTGTTGCAGAAGGCCCCTGAACTGTCCATGGCTTCGTGCGGCTACCCTTACTACATCGGAGGCGACTTCGATGAAAGAGACTCGCTGCTGGCAACGCCCACGGGCGTGGTGCGCGACCCCGCGTTCTTTGCCGCAGCCAAGGGCGTGAACGCAAAGGTGAATACGGAAGTGACCGCCATCAACCGCGAGGAAAGAACCGTGTCCAGCATCGATCTGGGCAGCGGAGAAGCGTCGACCGTGCCGTACGACAAGCTCATCCTCTGCACCGGCGCCACCCCGCGCCGCCCGCCCATACCGGGCATCGAGCTGGACGGCGTCTGCTCGCTGTCCGAGATGCGCGATGCGGACAGGCTGCGCGGCCTGGTGGATTCCGGGCGGGTCAGGGACGCCGTCATCGTGGGCGGCGGGCTCATCGGCATCGAGGTCTGCGAGGCCCTGACCCAATCCGGCATGAACGTCAGCGTGGTGGAGATGCTCTCCCAGCTGCTCATGTTCCTGGATTGGGAGATGGCCAAGCTGGTGGAGAAGCACGTCGTGTCCAAGGGCGTGACCGTGCATACGGACAACGGCGTGGCCGAGTTCCTGGGCCAGGGCGGAAAACTCACCGGCGTCCGGCTCAAGGACGGCACCGAGGTCCCCTGCCAGCTGGCCGTGGTCTCCATCGGTGTGGTCCCCAACGCGGACCTGGCGCGGGACGCGGGCCTGGCCATCGGCGCATTCGGCGGCGTCACCGTGGACGAGTACATGCGCACGTCCGATCCGCATATCTATGCGGCGGGCGACTGCGTGGAGATCAACCATCGCATCACCGGCAAGAAGACCTTCGCTCCGTACGGCGACCTGGCCAACCTGGAGGCG
Organism: Pseudodesulfovibrio sp. lm2024; assembly: GCF_051175575.1. NCBI lineage: Bacteria > Pseudomonadati > Thermodesulfobacteriota > Desulfovibrionia > Desulfovibrionales > Desulfovibrionaceae > Pseudodesulfovibrio > Pseudodesulfovibrio sp. lm2024. Next base: position 3,592,549 of record NZ_CP195092.1, on the reverse strand, counting down.
CGCGTGGCCGCGGACAATATGGTCCTGGGCGATACGCGGACCTTCCCCGGCACGGTGAACAGCGGCATCTGCAAGGTCTTCGACCTGTCCGCAGGGGCCACCGGCCTGTCCGAGAAGCGGGCCCGGGACGAGGGCTTCGAGGTGGTCACGGCCACCAACGCCAGCCTGGACCGGCCCGGCTTCATGGGCGCGCGTCTGCTGGTCTCCAAGATGGTGGCCGATGCCAGGACCGGCCGCGTCCTCGGCTTCCAGTGCGTGGGGCCGGGCGAGGTCAACCGCCAGCTGGCCGAGGCGGCCATGGCCGTCATGAACGGCAACACGGTCCTGGACATCAACACGGCGGACCTGCCCTACGCCCCGCCGTTCTCCCTGGCCATCGACCACTTCATCACCACGGCCCACATCCTGGACAACAAGATGTGCGGCCGGATGACCGGCATCAGCAACGCGGAGGTCAAGGCCAAACTGGACAACGGGGAGACGCCGTTCATTCTGGACGTGCGCGCCCCCGGCGAGTTCGAGACCATGCGCCTGAACGTGGGGGAGACCCTTATCCCCCTGGGCGGGCTGCGCGATGCCCAGTCGAAACTGCCCGAGGACAAGGACGCGGAGATCATCGCCTTCTGCAAGATCTCCATGCGCGGCTACGAGGCCCAGCGCATCCTCGAGGCCCGGGGCTGGACCAACGTCAAAGTCATGGAAGGCGGCATCATGGCCTGGCCTTTCAAAGTGGATATGGGCCGCTAGGCCCCAACCGAAACCCCAACCGTCGCCCAGGGCGAAACAGACCGGGAACGCCCGGACAACACCATCTCCTGAAAGAAAACGAGCACTTCCCCTGCCATCCCTTCTTCAGGACAAGGCCCCGCCGGGCGACCGGCGGGGCTTTCCCGTTTTCGGCCGAAGCCCCCGGACAGGCCCCCAGGCCGACCTCGTCAGCGAAGCCTCTTCCATAAGCATGCGGGCCCGTGGGAGCGGCCCTAATACATGCGCGGAAAGTGAAAAAAGTTGACAGGCCGCCCTTATCGGTAGTGAACTGGCTGCCCGAATTTCCGTAACCCGAGAGGTATTCAGATGCGTAGCAAGAAGATGACTGGTGGATTGGAAAAGGCCCCGCACCGTTCGCTGCTGTATGCGAGCGGGCTGTCCAAGGAAGAGATGGACAGGCCCCTGATCGGCGTATGCAACGCCCAGAACGAGATCATCCCCGGTCACGTACATCTAGATACCATCGCCGAAGCCGTGAAGGCGGGCATCCGCATGGCGGGCGGCACGCCGCTCGAGTTCCCGGCCATCGGCGTGTGCGACGGGCTGGCCATGAACCACGAGGGCATGAAGATGTCCCTGCCCAGCCGCGAGATCATCGCCGACTCGGTGGAGATCATGGCCACGGCCCATCCGTTCGACGCCATTGTCTGCATCCCCAACTGCGACAAGATCGTGCCCGGCATGCTCATGGCCATGCTCCGCCTGAACATCCCGGCCGTGCTCGTGTCCGGCGGCCCCATGCTGGCCGGCCACAAGAAAACCTCGGACCTGATCACCGTGTTCGAGGGCGTGGGCAAGGTCCGCGCCGGACAGATGACCGAGGAGGAGCTGGAGGAATACACGGCGGGCGCGTGCCCCACCTGCGGCTCGTGCGCGGGCATGTTCACGGCCAACTCCATGAACTGTCTGGCCGAGTCCATCGGCTTGGCCCTGCCCGGCAACGGCACCATCCCGGCGGTCATGTCCGCCCGCATCCGTCTGGCCAAGAAGGCGGGCATGCAGGTCATGGAAATGCTCGAAAGGAACATTCGCCCCCGCGACATCGTCACCGAGAAGTCCGTGCACAACGCGGTGACCATGGACATGGCGCTCGGCTGTTCGACCAACACCACCTTGCACCTGCCCGCCCTGTTCGCCGAGGCGGGCCTCGATCTTTCGCTTCAGATGTTCAACGAAGTCAGCATGAAGACGCCCAACCTGTGCAAACTGGCCCCGGCCGGTCCGCACTACATGCAGGACCTGGACGAGTCCGGCGGCATTCCGGGCGTCATGAGCGAGCTGGTCAAGAAGGACCTGCTCAACCTCGACGTCATGACCGTGACCGGCAAGACCTTGGGCGAGAACCTCAAGGAGATGGACGCCAAGGTGACCAACCACACCATCGTCCGGCCCATCGACGAGCCGTACTCCAAGGAGGGCGGCATCGCCATCCTGTACGGCAACATCGCGCCCGAGGGGTGCTGCGTGAAGCAGTCCGCCGTGGCCCCGGAGATGATGCGGAACACCGGCGTGGCCCGGGTCTTCAACAGCGAGGAGGAGGCTGTGACCGCCATCCTGGGCAACGAGATCAAGCCCGGCGATGTGGTCGTCATCCTGTACGAAGGCCCCAAGGGCGGCCCGGGCATGCGCGAGATGCTCACCCCCACCTCGGCCATCTCCGGCATGGGGCTGGGTGAGTCCGTGGCGCTGATCACCGACGGCCGGTTCTCGGGCGGCACGCGCGGCGCGGCCATCGGCCACATCTCCCCGGAAGCCGCTGCGGGCGGCCCGGTGGGGCTGATCCGCGAGGGCGACAGGATCGAGATCGACATCCCGGCCCGCAAGATCAACCTGCTGGTGGACGACGCCGAGCTCGAGGAGCGCCAAAAGATCCACAAGCCCGTGGTCAAGGAGATCACGTCGCCGTTCTTGCGGCGCTACGCCAAGCTGGTCACCTCGGCCTCGCGCGGCGCGGTCTACGAGAAATAGCCGGGCGCATCACGCCAATGAAGAAGCCGGTTCGGGGATTGCCCGGACCGGCTTTTTTCATGCTCAGTTCGTCTTGTAGCGCCACGGGAGCCGCTCGTCCAGGGGCGGCTTCACGCCCGGATGCCAGCGGGCCAGGATGTCGGCCAGGGTGCCGTCGCCGCGCAGGTCCCGGAAGGCCCGCTGCCAGGCCGCCACGGTCTCGGGCGGGGTGTCGCGGGACAGGGCCACGTACAGGTCCACCTCCTTGAGCGGGAAGACTTCCTCGAAATTGTCCGGGTCGATCCCGGCGGCGTCGACCATGGAGGCCAGGCCGGTGTCGGAGCCCACGATGAGTTCCAGCCGCCCGTATTCCAGCTTGCGGTAGTTGGTCGCGTCGTTGGTGGTCCGTTGCAGGTTGGTGAACCCCTGCGCGGTCAGATAGCGGTCGCGCGCGTCGCCGATGTAGGTGCCGATGGACCCGACCTTGCGGGCGTCGTCCAGGGAATGGATGGTGATCCCGGACCCCTTGCGGGCCAGGAAGCACCAGTGCACCCGGAAGATCGGCCCCACCCAGTGGAAGAGCGGGTCGCGCTCCTCGGTGCGCGTGGCCGGGAACAGGACCACGTCGGGCTTGTCCAGGGCGATGGCGTAGGCCCGCGCCCAGGGCATGGGTTCGATGTGGGCCCGGCAGTGCGTGCGGTGCATGAGCTCGTGCACGATGTCCACGGCCCAGCCGTCGAGTTCGCCGTCGACGGTCCGCACCGCCCGCCCGTTGGGCTCGGCCAGCACCCGCAGGTCGCCCGAAACGGCTGCCTGGCTCGTATCCTGAAGGAAATATGGGAAAAAGAGGAGTAAGAATGCGAAGGATAAACTCGATAACCAATTCATGGACGGTGAGATAGCAGGAAAGCCCGTTTTTCGCATCCGCAAAATACAGTCCGAGGATAATGCTCCCCTCTGAAACGAGAAAGGCCTCCTTGCGGAGGCCTGTGACTTTCTCGGTGCAAAAAAAGGAAGATGCTATTCTTATTGCATCGGCCGTGCCAAACTACGTAGCTCCTTGCAGAAAAATTTTTAATCCAAATATTACAGACTATTAAATGCCAACAAGAACCACAGGATCAAATGCCGCCGCACAGGCGGCCGGTACAAGTTTTTAAACTTTCCCGCCGGACCAGGGTGATGCGACCAAAATTTTTAACCCCGCCGATATTCGCTCCGGAATGATCACCCACGTATCCCATCGGCTCAGCCCCAAAAAAAGGCGGACCTCGAACAGAGTCGGCAAAAAGCCGCCTCCCCGCGCCTCGCCTATCCGCGAAGCGGCGCTAAAAAGTTTAGGAAGGGAAAGGGGATGGGGGTCCGGGGGAAGGGGAAAGGGAAAGCCCTTTTCCCCTTCCCCCGGCCGCCGGAGGCAAAAAAAGGAGTGGATGCGCAAAGCGCGTCCACTCCTTTTATATAGTATCAGACGTCCGGCTATTTGAATTTGGCCAGGGCGGCGGCGAAGCCTTGTTTGGAGCGGGGGATGATCTTGTCCTCCACGGAGAAGGACAGGCGGAAGAAGCCGGGGTAGCCGAACCCGGAGCCGGGCACGGCCAGGATTTTTTCCTCCTGGAGTGCGGCGCAGAACTTGACGTCGTCGCCGCCGGGCGCCTTGGGGAAGAAGTAGAACGCGCCTTTGGGCATAGTGTATTCGTAGCCTGCGGCGTCCAGCACTTCGGCCATGGCCTTGCGGCGGTCGTCGTAGATGGAGATATCCACGCCGGAGCCGAGGGCGTGGGCCATGAGTTTCTGCGCCAGGGCCGGGGCGTTGACGAAACCGAGGATGCGGTTGGTCAGGGTGATGGCGCCGACCAGGGTGGCCTTGTCCTCCATGGCCGGGTTGACCAGGGCGTAGCCGATGCGCTCACCGGCCATGGACAGGTTCTTGGAGAAGGACGAGCAGACCACGGTGTACTTGTAGATGGGCAGCAGGCTGGGCACGTCCACGCCGTCGAAGGCCAGGAACCGGTAGGGCTCGTCGGCCAGGATGTAGATGGGCCGTTCGCGCTTGGCGTTGTGCTTTTCGAGGATGGCGGCCAGGGCTTCGAGGGACGCCTTGTCGTAGACCGCGCCCGACGGGTTGTTGGGCGAGTTGAGCATGACCACGCGGGTCTTGTCGGTGATGGCCTTGTCCATGGCCTCCAGGTCGAGCTGGAAGGTCAGGGGTTTGGCCGGGACCGTGACGAGTTTCGCGCCGTGGTTTTCGCAGTAGAAGCCGTACTCCACGAAGAACGGGGCCGGGGTCATGACCTCGTCGCCGGGTTCGAGCACGGCCCGGAAGAACGAGTTGAGCGCACCGGCCGCGCCGCAGGTGATGACCAGGCAGTCGGCGGTCACGGGCGTGCCCTGCTCCTTGGAGACCTCGGCGGCCAGCTTTTCGCGCACGTCGGGATAGCCGAAGTTGGGCATGTAGCCCATGAAGAACGGCTTGTCGGCCTGTTCGGCCAGTTCCAGGAGCCCTTCCTTGATGGCGGGCGGCGGGGGCAGGTCCGGGTTGCCCAGGCTGAAGTCGCAGACCGCGTCCTCGCCGAATTTCTTCTTCAGGGCAATGCCCTCTTCGAACATCTTGCGGATCCAGGAGGACCGCTCCATGTACCCCGCTATCTGGGTGGAAATAAGTTGCATGGGAAAACTCCTTGGAATTCGGGTGAAGCCCACACATTACGGCAACCCCCCATCACTTGCAACACGCTATGGACGGCCAGTGGCGGCTGGTCGCACGCGTGAAACGGACCGGTCGCCTTTTCCGGCTGACCCCCTTGACAATAATTAGGGGCCTAACTATCATGGTGTCATGTTTTTCCTCAAAGACTTTCCGGACGAGGCGATGGTCGACCGGCTGCGGGCCGTGCTGCCGAGCGCCGATGTGAACGGGGTGCAGATATTCGTCCGCCTGCTGGCTCTGGGCAGCGAATGTCTGCTGCGGCTGGATCGTGTGCTGGAGGCGCACGGCCTGAGCCACAGCCGCTGGATCGTGCTCATGCTCCTGCGGCGAAGAGAGGTCTGGCAGGCCCTGCCCTCGGAGTTGGCGAGCGAGCAGGGCATCACCCGGGCGACCATGTCCGGGCTGATCCGCGGGCTGGAGGGCCAGGGGCTGGTCTCCCGGCAGCCGGACGAGGACGACAGGCGGCAGAGCATGGTGGTCCTGACCGAAAAGGGAGCCGCCCTGGTGGAGCGGGTCCTGCCCGAGTGCCTCGGGCTCATGGAACGGACGCTCTCGCCCCTGGATGAGACGGAAAAAATCGAGTTCAAGCGGCTGATTGAAAAATTGTTTCCCCTGGATGACGCTTGATGCGACAATGGGCGCAAGGCCCGAAAGCTCCGCGCCCCAAAAAAACAGGAAGTCGTTACGGTATGCGTAAGATCGTCATAATCATATTGGCTTTGGTCCTCCTCGGCACAGGCGGCTACTGGGCGTACAGGGCGTACTGCCCGGATGCGGATACCGGCGCGCTGGCGCTCTACGGCAACGTGGACATCCGCCAGGTCAACCTGGCCTTCAAGGAAAGCGAGCGGATCCGGGATGTTCTGGTGGAGGAGGGCGACGTGGTCGAAGAGGGGCAGAAGCTGGCCCAGCTTAAGACCCAACGGCTGGAGGCCCAGATCAAGGCCGTCCAGGCCGGGGCGGACGCCCAAAAGTACGTGGTCATCCAGCTGGAGAACGGGTCGCGGCCCGAGGAGATCCAACAGGCCCTGGCTGAGGAGCGCCAGGCCCTGGCCGAACGCAACCTGACCAAGCGGACCTACGACCGGCAGTCGCGGCTGCTCAAGAGCGGGGCCAACGCCCAGCAGGACCTGGACGACGCCCTGGCCCAGTACGACGTGGCCAAGGCCAAGTACCAGGTGGCGATGCAGAACCGCATCCTCATGGAAAAGGGAGCCCGGTGGGAGGAGATCGCCTCGGCCAAGGCCTCCCTGAACAAGCTTCAGGCCGACCTGGAAGTGCTTAACGTGCAGCTGGCCGAGAGTGCGCTGTACGCGCCGACCAAGGCGGTGGTCCGCAGCCGCAACCTGGAGCCGGGCGACATGGCCTCTGCCCAGAGCCCGGTCTTCACCCTGGGCGTCATGGACCCCAAGTGGGTCAGGACCTACGTGCCCGAGGACAAGCTCGGGCTGCTCAAGCCGGGCATGCGCGGCTATGCCGTGGCCGACTCCTGGCCGGAAAGGCGGTTTGAGGGCTGGGTCGGATTCATTTCCTCCACCGCGGAGTTCACGCCCCGGTCCGTGGAGACCCCGGAACTGCGGACCTCCCTGGTCTACGAAGTCCGGCTGAACGTCCATGACCCGGACAACGAGTTGCGGCTGGGCATGCCGGTCACGGTCCATTTCGATACCACGGCCGACGCGGCCGCGCAGGACACCGCCGGGAACTAGGCATGACCATGCCGGAAGAAAACGTCTCATTTCCCCTGGAGATCAAGGACCTGCGCAAGAGCTTCGCGCGCGGAAAGGGCCGGGTGGAGGCCCTGCGCGGGGTCTCGCTGACCCTTGAGCCAGGCAGCGTCAATGCCCTGCTCGGGCCGGACGGCGCGGGCAAGACCACGCTCATCCGTCTGGCCACGGGCATCATGGCCCCGGACGAGGGCAGCGTGGCCGTGCTCGGCATGGACTCGGTCGAACGGGCCCAGGACATCCAGTCGGCCATCGGCTACATGCCCCAGCGGTTCGGCCTGTACGAGGACCTGACCGTGCAGGAGAACCTGGATCTCTACGCCAACCTTCAGGGCGTGGGGCTCGACGTGCGCGGCGAGCGCTACGAGTCCTTGATGTCCATGACCAACCTGGCCCCGTTCACCAAGCGGCTGGCCGGGCGGCTGTCCGGGGGCATGAAGCAGAAGCTCGGCCTGGCCTGCTCCCTGCTCAAGACGCCGCGCTTCCTGCTCCTGGACGAACCCACCGTGGGCGTGGACCCCCTGTCCCGGCGCGAGCTGTGGTCCATCGTGGACACCCTGGTGCGCCAGGACGACATCACCGTGCTGGTCAGCACCGCCTACCTGGACGAGGCGGCCCGTTGCGACCAGGTCTTCATCCTCCAGGACGGCGAGATGATCGGGCAGGGCACGCCGGATTCGTTCATCGGGGAGGCGCGCGGCCGCACCTGGCGGGTCACGCCCGACGACACCCCGCGCGTGGTTCAGAGCCGCCTGTTCGGCAAGCCCGGCATCGTCGACGCCACCCTGGAATCGGGCCGGGTCCGCGTGGTCACCAAGGACGCGGACATGCCTCGGGCGCTGTTCGGTGAGGCCGGGGCCGGGGATCCGGAAGAGAGCGAGCCCCTGTTCGAGGACGGCTTCATGCTTTTGCTCAACCGCGACACCGAAGCCGCCCCGCCGGCCCTGAACGTGAGCACGGTGCGCGGCGGGGGCGACGGCGCGGCCATCAGCGTGGCCGACCTGGAACGGCGGTTCGGCGATTTCTACGCGGTCAAGGGGCTGACCTTCTCGGTCAAGCGGGGGGAGATATTCGGCCTGCTCGGGCCCAACGGGGCGGGCAAGTCGACCACCTTCCGCATGCTCTGCGGCCTGCTGCCCGCCACGGGCGGGACCCTGGAAGTGGGCGGGCTGAACCTGCGCAAGGCCGCGGCCAAGGCGCGCAAGAACCTCGGCTACATGGCCCAGAAGTTCTCCCTCTACGGCCAGCTCTCGGTGCTCGAGAACCTGAATTTCTTCAGCAAGGTCTACGGGCTGTCCGGCACGCGCCGCGAGGAGCGGGTGCGGTGGGCGCTGGATGAACTGGACCTGGCCGGCCAGGCCGAGACCACGTCCGGGGAGCTGCCCTTCGGCTTCCGCCAGCGTCTCTCCCTGGCCTGCGCCCTGATGCACGAGCCGGACATCCTCTTTTTGGACGAGCCCACCTCCGGGGTCGATCCCCTGGCCCGGCGGCAGTTCTGGGCCCGGATCAACTCCCTGGCCGAGCAGGGCGTGACTGTGGTGGTTACCACCCACTTCATGGAAGAGGCCGAGTACTGCGACCGCATGCTGATCATGATGTCCGGGGAGCTGCTGGCCCAGGGCACGCCGGACGAAATACGCCGGTACGCCGGGACCGACGGTGACGCGACCATCGAGAAGGCGTTCATCAAGCTGGTGGAGGACCACCGGGAACGGAAAAAGGAGGGATGACCGTGCGCAACGGACTCGACTTCAACCGGCTGCGCGCCCTGCTGGTCAAGGAATGGCTGCAGATCGTGCGCGACCCCTCGAGCATCGCCCTGGCCTTCGTCATTCCCATCGTCATGCTCCTGCTCTTCGGCTACGGCATCAGCCTGGACCCCAAGAAGCTGCCCGTGGCCTTTGTCATGGACAAGCCCGACCCCACGGCCTCGAGCCTGCTGGCCCGCTTCCGCCACTCCGAGTATTTCGGCCCGGTGCCCACGACCTCCTGGGAGGAGGCCGAGCGGATGCTCCTGGACAGGAAGGTGGACGCGGTCATCCGTCTCCAGTCGGACTTCACCCGCCGCCTGATGACCGGCGGCCAGGCCCCGGTGCAGCTGGTGGTCAACGGGGTGGATTCCAACCGCGCCCTGCAGGTCGTCGGCTACGTGACCATGACCTGGAACCGCTGGCTGACCTCGGTCTCGCGGACCCTGCCCGGGGCCAGGGACCTGACGCGGATAGGGCTGGTCGATCTCGAGCAGCGCATCTGGTTCAACGAGGCCATCCGCAGCGAGAACTTTCTGGTGCCGGGCCTGATGGCCATCATCATGACCCTGATCGGCACCCTGCTGACCGCCATGGTCATGGCCAGGGAGTGGGAGCGGGGGACCATGGAGGCGCTGCTGGTCACCCCGGTCAGGCGGCTGGAGATCGTCCTGGGCAAGCTGATCCCCTATTTCATGCTCGGCATGGGCGGCGTGGTCCTGTGCATCGTCATGGCCGTGTTCCTGTTCCACGTCCCGTTCCGGGGCTCCCTCCTGCTGCTCCTGCTGCTGGGCGGCGTGTTCATGGTCGGGACCCTGGGGCTCGGGCTGTTCATCTCGTCCACGGCCAAGAACCAGTTCGTGGCCGGGCAGATCGCCCTGTTGGCCGCCTTCCTGCCGTCGTTCTTCCTGTCCGGGTTCATCTTCGAGCTGTCCAGCACGCCCATCTTCATCCAGGTGCTCTCGTACATCGTCCCGGCCAAGTATTTCGTGAACATCGTCCAGACCCTGTTTCTGGCGGGCAACGTGGCCTCGGTCCTGCTGCCCAACCTGGCGGGGCTCATCGTCCTGGCCCTGGTGTTCATGACCCTGGCCTTCCGCAAGACCCGCAAGAGCCTGGAGTGAGCCCATGGAAAACGTGCGCCGCATCTTCGCCCTGATCATCAAGGAGTTCCTGACCCTGTTCAAGGACCCCAAGAGCCGCACCGTGGTCATCGGCCCGCCGATCATCCAGCTGATCCTGTTCGGCTACGCGGCCACCTTCGATTTGACCGACATCCCCTACGCCTTCGAGGACCTGAGCCGGTCCGTGGAGTCGCGGGAGTTTTTGTCCGGGGTGTCCGGGTCTCCGTATTTTCACATGGTGGGCGAGGTGCGGGGTGAAAAGGTCATCCGGGACATGATCGACAGCCGGAGGGTGCGCTTCGTCCTGCGCATCGGGCAGAATTTCGCCAAGGACCTCAAGGCGGGCCGCTCCGCTCCGGTGCAGGTGTTGCTGGACGGGCGCAACTCCAACACCGCCGGGATCATCGGCAACTATCTGAGCAACGTGGTCGGCCAGTACAACGCCGCGCGCCTGGCCAGGGCGGGCAAGGCCAGCCCGTCCATCCTGGTCTCGCGCATCTACTACAATGAAAACGCGCTCAGCCGGGACTTCTTCGTGCCCGGCATCGTCGGCCTCATCTCCATGGTGGTGACCATGCTGGTGACCGCCCTGTCCGTGGCCCGCGAGCGCGAGCACGGGACCTTCGACCAATTGCTGGTCACGCCCCTGTCGCCCATCGGCATTCTCATAGGCAAGGCCGCGCCGGGGCTGATCATCGGCATGTTCGAGGCCTCGCTGATCATGCTCGCCGCAGTCTACTGGTTCGAGGTGCCCCTGCGCGGCAACCTGGGGCTGCTCTATCTGGGGCTGTCCTTCTTCATCTTCGCGGCCGTGGGCGTGGGGCTGATGATCTCGTCCCTGTCCGTGACCATGCAGCAGGCCCTGCTCGGCTCGTTCCTGTTCCTGATGCCGTCCGTGCTCCTGTCCGGCTTCGCCACGCCCATCGCCAACATGGCGGAGCCGGTGCAGTGGATCACCCTGGTCAACCCCCTGCGCTACGTCCTGGTCCTGATCCGGGGCGTGTTCATCGAGAACTCGCCGACCTACGTGCTGCTCATGCAGGTCTGGCCCCTGGCTCTGATCGGGCTCGCCTGCATGGCCCTGGCCGTGGTCATGTTCCGCAACCGCATCTACTGATCGCCCGGCCGACCGGCAACGCACCGGAAAGGCCCCGGCTCCATATGGAGCCGGGGCCTTCATGTGCCGTGTGGCGAATCGGGGTCAGGGCCTAACGGGTCACGCCGCCTTCCCAGACGTAGCAGAAGCCCGCGCGCGGGGGCAGGATGAAGCTGGCGTCCACGCCGAGCAGGGTCGGCTTGAACGGCTCGGCCGCGTCCATGGTGTTGTACGGGTTGTCGTCCGGGTACAGGTCGCGGCGGTAGGTGACCACCGTGCAGTCCGGGGCCAGCCCGGCCAGCGAGCGGGCCTTGACAAAGGCGTCCTGGATGTAGCCGATCTGGTCGATGAGGCCGATGGCCAAGGCCTGGTTCGCAGTGAAGACCCGCGCCGTCTTGACAGTTTCGAGGTTGGCCGGGGTCAGGTGGCGGTGGGCCTGGACCAGGGCGTAGAAACGCGTGGCCATGTCGTCTATGATCCCTTGGAACAAGGCTTTTTCCTCTTCGGTGGTGGGCCGGAACGGCGAGCCCATATCCTTGTCTCGGCCGGACTTGGAGACCTCGACGCCCACGCCGACCTTGTCGAGCAAGCCGTTCACTTTGGGCCGCATGAAGACCACGCCCACCGATCCGGTGATGGTCGTGGGATGGGCCACGATCCAGTCGGCGGGCAGGGCCGCGTAGTAGCCGCCCGAGGCGGCCACGTCGAACATGGCCACGACCACGGGCTTGCCCGTGCGTTTCTTGAAGTCGGTCAGTTCGTGGTAGAGCACGTCCGAGGCGGTGGTGGTCCCGCCGGGCGAGTCGATGGCCACGACCACGGCTCCGACCTCGTCATCGGCCTCGGCCAGCTTGAGGGCGTTGACCATCTCCTGCACCGCGCTCGGCTGGGAGCGCAGCATGCCCTGGGCCGGTTCGGTGGACAGAAAGCCGCGCAGGTGGATGAGCGCGATCTTGCCCTCGGCCGTGCCGTCGACCACGTACTCCTTGAGGGGCTCGGTAGCCGGGGAGGCGAACAGCTTGATCTTGGGGGCGCAGCCCGGCAGCAGGAACAGGGCGAGCAGCAGGGCGGATAGGAACGGAAGTCGTTTATGCATGATATCCTCCGGGATGTCGGTTTATGACCGGCATCCTACCGGGGGGCCGGAGGCTTGCCAAGGAAAGATCGGGTGAAACGGGCTACATGACCAGGGCGAAGCCCAGTCCGGCGGCCAGCTCGCCCAGGATCACGGCGCAGCCCAGGAAGTCGCCGTTGGCGCCGCCGACCCGCTCGGCCAGCCGGTACAGCCAGAGCAGGGCCAGGGTGGCGATGACCGTGGACGCCAGGGTGGCGGGCAGCCCGGCCATGATCCATCCGGCCGCGAAGGTGAACAGGGTGGCCGTGAGCGCCACGCCCAGGGTGGCCCCGTCGATGTACAGCTTGCCCAGGCCCGGACGGACCAGATGGCGCACGTGGTAGGCGAGCCAGACGGCGGCCGCCCGGCCCAGGACGAAGGCCCAGGCCGCGGCCCAGTACTCGCCCCGCGCGAGCATGGCGTGGAACAGGACCACCTGCCCGGCCAGGGCCATGACCAGCCCCATGACCCCGAAGGCGCCGGTGCGGCTGTCCTTGACCACCTGCCAGAAACGCGCGGGGTCGGTGTGGGTGGTCACCGCGTCGCAGACGTCGGCCAACCCGTCCATGTGCAGGCCGCGCGTCAGGTAGATGGAGGCCGCGACCATGAGCCACGCCTGGATCCACGGGGAGGCGGCGAACAGGCCGAGCCACAGCGGCAGGACGATGAGCAGGCCGAGGACCAGACCGGCCGGGGGCATCCAGCGGATGCACCGGTTCATGGCCGATTCCGGGATGACCCGCGCCGGGGCCAGCCGGGTCAGGAAGCCGAGGGTGTCGATAAAGTCGCGCAGCACGTCATGCCTCCCAGGCCAGTTCCACGGCGTCGCCCATGGACAGGCCGAATCGTTTCGCGGCGGACCGCTGGTTCACGGCCAGCTCCAGGAACCCCTGGCTGCCTTCGAGCAGGCCGGGTTCGCCCTCGGGCATGTCCGCGTACTTGACCGCGTAGGCCAGGGGGCCGCCCGCCGGGGATTCCATGCGCAGCCCGTTCGGCGTGCCCAGGCAGCCCGCCTCCAGGTTGAGCACGCAGTTGCCGAAGCGGTCGATGTGGACCACGTGGGCCGAGGCCCGGCCGCTGTCTATCTCGGGGCTGGACCAGGTCTGCGTGACCAGGTCCGCAGGATCGATCTCCCGGCCCACGCCCTCGGGCCTGCCGCCCAGGGCCAGCCAGGCGGCCAGCGGGGCGAACACGTCCCGGCCGTGGAAGGTGTGCGCGACCTTCCTGGGCGCGTCCATGGCCTTGGTCAGGTCATAGGCGCGGACCTCGGACCAGGCGCGGTTCAGGGCCAGGGTGAGCAGCCCGTTGTCCGGGGCCAGCAGCAGCCGGTTGCCGATCTCCAGGCAGGCAATGCGCCGGTCCGTGCCCACGCCCGGATCGACCACGGCCAGGATGACCGCGTCGCTCGGGAAATGCTCGTAGCTGGCGGCCAGGAAGAACCCGGCCTGGGCCACGTTGAACGGGGCCACGTGGTGGGAGATGTCCACCACCGGGCAGTTGGGCGCCTTGCGGGCCAGGACCGCCCTGACCTGTCCCACGTAGGGGTCGGTCAGGCCGAAGTCCGTGATCAGCCCGATGGTCCGGGGCGGCGGCGTCTCCTTCTTTTCTGCCTTGAAAATCATCTAGTAGACCTTCCTGGACGAGAACCCCTGGCCCTGCACGTGGAAGTGCGAGCCCATGATGAAGAACGCGTCCGGGTCGATGGTGTAGACCAGCTCTTCCAGCTCCTTGAGCTGCATGGACGAGATCATGGTCATGATCACCTTGCGCGGATCGCCCGAGTAGCCGCCCGTGCCCTCAAGGATGGTCACGCCCCGGTCCAGGTCGGTCAGGATGGCCGCGTTGATGGCCGCATGGTGGTCCGAGACGATCATGACCATCTTGCGCTCGGAGAACATGCCGAGCACGTATTCGATGCCGAAGGCGATGACGAAGGTCATGGCGATGGAGTAGAAGACGATGTTCATGTCCAGGTAGATGAAGCCGGCCACGAAGCCGAGCATGTTGAACCAGAACTCGAAGGAGCCCATGGACATGTTGAACTTTTCCTTGCAGATGACGGCCAGGATGTCGGACCCGCCGGTGGAGCCCAGCGAGCGCAGGGCGATGCCCACGCCCGCGCCCATGATCCCGCCGCCGGTGATGACCGCCAGCCAGATGTCCTTCATGTGCAGGGTGTAGGGGATGGCGTCGATGAACACGGACGAGATGACCATGCCGTAGAGCGAATAGAAGAAGAACCGCTTGCTGACGAAGACCCAGCCAAGGATGAACACGGGCAGGTTCAGGGCGAAGTACCACTGGCCCGTGGTCAGCCCGCCGAAGGCGTAGTAGCACAACAGCGCGATGCCGGACATGCCGCCGGTGAGCAGCCCGTGGGGCACGGCGATGGCCTTGACCGAGAAGGCGATGAGAAAGGAGCCCAGGGTGAGCAGGGCGAGGTTCCACGGCACCCCGAAGGTCATGCCGCGCAGCGTGTCTTTGAACGTGTTGGTCATTGTCGATCTCCGCCACATGTTCTAGCGGGTTTTGTCCGGGCTGGAAACCAAAAACCGACCGGCCCGCGTCCCTTGCGCGGGGCCGTGATTCGCTGTAAACCGGTTGGGGCCTTTCGCCCAACAACTTCAGTTTCGGGAAGTACTCCGCATGACGCTCAAGGATTTGATTTCGGAAGAGGACCTGGCCGCATTGCAGCAGGAACTGCACGACCGTTTCGGCCTGAACGCGGACATCATGGACAGTGATGGCCGCCGGCTGCTCGGCAACACCTGGGGCAACGACCTGTGCCGGGCCATCCGCAACGACGAGAAGGGGTTCGGGGCCATCTGCGCCACGGCCGGGCAGATGTTCACCCAGCTGCTGAAAAAGGGCGAGCCGTTCGTCGAATACTGCGACGCGGGCATGGTCCGCGTCAGCGTGCCCGTGAAGGTCGAGGGCGAGGTCGTGGGCGCGGTGGGCGGTTGCGGCCTGGTGCCCGCCGACGAGGAGGTGGACGAGTTCACCATCGGCATGATGAGCGGCCTGGACGAGGCGGCCATCGCCGAGCGGGTCAGGACCGTGCGCCCCGCCGACGAGGCGCGCCTGGCCGAGATTCAGGCGTTCATCACGCAACGCCTGGACGCGCTGCTGGCCTAGCCCGAATACGGGCGTATTGCATCCAAGCCGCCTTCCGGGCGGCTTTTTTTTGCCCGGCCGGGCAAGTAATAATTGCTCCACGTGACCGCCTGTGGGTATTGCAATATAATCCGGCGGAAACAGATGAGGGTGTGATGATGGAGAAGGTGAATGAGCGGGCTCTTGTCCTCGCGGCGTCCGCGGCCCTCAGGGCCGTGCCCGCCGCGCTGTTCGTCCTCTGCCTCGCGGCGTCCGTCCGGGCCGCCGGGGTGGACGCCTCGGCCAAGGTCGTGCAGTCCTGGTCCGGTCCGCAGGTCCTGCTGATCAGTTCCTACCATCCCGGTTTCCCTACATTCTTTCATCAGATCGAGGGTATCGAGTCGGTCTTCGATCCGGCGGACGTGGACCTGGATGTGGAGTACATGGACTCCAAGCGGTTCGGCGCGCCCGAGGACATCGCCGCCTTCCGCGCCATGCTTGCCGACAAGCTCTCGCGCCTGCCCGCCTACGACCTGATCCTGACCGCCGACGACAACGCCCTGCGCTTCGCCTTGGCCAACCGCAAGGAACTGTTTCCAGGCATTCCGGTGGTCTTCTTCGGGGTCAACGACCAGTCCCTGGCCCACTCCGCCGGGGACGACGACAACGTCACCGGGGTCATCGAAGCGGTTTCCATGGGGGCGACCCTCCGGACCGCGTTCGATCTGCAGCCCGGCCTGCGGACCATGTACGCCGTGGTGGACGGGACCACCAGCGGCGGGGCGGACCTGCTGACCTACCTGTCCCAGCGGGTCGAGTTTCCCAACCGGAGCCTGGCCGTCCTGTCCCTGACCGACCTGACCTGGGCCGGGCTGGCCGAGCGGACCCGCGCCCTGGGCCCGTCGGACGCCATACTCCTGCTCTCGGCCTACAAGGACGCCTCGGGCGCGACCGTGTCCTTCGACGAAGGACTCCGGCGCATCCAGGACAATACGCGGGTTCCGATCTATGACCTGTGGGAGCACGGCCTGGGGATGGGCGTCCTGGGCGGCAAGATCATCTCCCACTTCGAGCAGGGGCGCAGGGCCGCGCAGATGGCCCTGGCCATTCTCGACGGTACGCCGGTCCGCGACCTGTCCGTGGTCGAGGGCGGCGAGGCCAACCAGTTCGTCTTCGACTACAACGTGCTCAAGCGGTTCGGCATCGACCCGGATGACCTGCCCGCCGACACCCGGCTCCTGAACGCCCCGGACTCGCTGTGGGCCAAGCACAAGACGGAGCTCTCCCTGGTTGCGGGCGCGGTGGCCGTCCTGGCCGCGCTGGTCTGCCTGCTGCTGGCCTACGTGTCGAGCCTGCGCCGGGCCCGCATCAGGCTGCGCGAGAGCGAGGAGCGGCTGCAGATGTCCCTGGAGGCCACCAGCGACGGGCTGTGGGACTGGTGGCTGGACGCGGACAAGGTCTATTTCAGCCCCGGCTACTACGCCATGCTCGGCTACGAGGCGAACGCCTTTCCCCCGTCCTACGAGTCCTGGTACAACCTGCTCCACCCGGACGACCGGGACGAGGCCGAGACCCGGGTGAAAGCGCACATGCGGTCCGGCGAGGAGTTCCGCATCGAGTTTCGGCTGCGCAACAATGAAGGGGGCTGGACCTGGGTCATGGCCCGGGGCAAGACCATCGCCTGGACGCGGGACGGGCGGCCCGAGCGCATGGTCGGCACGCACGCGGACATCACCGACCGCAAGCAATTCGAGGAGCGGCTGGTCCAGGCCAAGGAAGCGGCCGAGTCGGCCAACCGGGTCAAGGACGAGTTCATCGCCAACATCAGCCACGAGGTGCGCACCCCGCTCAACGGTGTCATGGGCATGCTCCAGCTGCTGCAGACCTCGGGGTTGAGCGACGAGCAGCGGGACTTCGTGGACACGGCCCTGCATTCATCGGCCAACCTCTTGCGCGTGCTCAACGACCTGCTCGATTTCAGCAAGATCCAGGCGGGCAAGCTGGACATCCGCGAGGCCCCCTTCGACCTGGCCGGGCTGGTGGAGGAGAGCCTCGATTTCTTCAAGCTCCAGGCGCGCGACAAGGACCTGGAGCTGCGGGCGGACATCGACCCCTCGGCCCGGAAATACTACCTGGGCGACGCCGGGCGCATCCGTCAGATCCTCTTCAACCTGGTGGGCAACGCGGTCAAGTTCACGGACAGGGGGGTCATCACCGTGGAGGCCTGCGAGCTGTGGCACCCCGAGCCGGGGCGCAATCGGCTGCTTCTCTCCGTGCACGACACCGGCATCGGCATCGCCGAGGAGGACCTTTCACGCATCTTCGCCCCGTTCTCCCAGGTGGACGGCTCCATGACCCGGACCTATCAGGGCACGGGGCTGGGGCTGCCCATCGTCAGCAAGCTGGTCCGGCTCATGGGCGGCAACTGCGAGGTGGAGAGCGAGCCGGACA
Source organism: Pseudodesulfovibrio sp. lm2024 (assembly GCF_051175575.1). Lineage (NCBI taxonomy): Bacteria > Pseudomonadati > Thermodesulfobacteriota > Desulfovibrionia > Desulfovibrionales > Desulfovibrionaceae > Pseudodesulfovibrio > Pseudodesulfovibrio sp. lm2024. The sequence goes on along the minus strand of NZ_CP195092.1, from coordinate 3,574,774 downwards.
GGGGCACGTCCATCCGCTGCACCCTGTCCGTGGGGGACATCGACGAGTTCGAGGATACGGCCGAACCGGCCCCCGGCCCGGAGGCGGGCGCGCCCCTGCGCCTGCTCCTGGTGGAGGACGAGCGCGTCAACCGGATCATGGCCCGCCGCCTGCTGGAGCGCATGGGGCACACCGTGACCGAGGCCGAGAACGGCCGCGACTGCCTGGCCCAGCTGCGCGACCACCCCTTCGACGCCGTGCTCATGGACGTGCAGATGCCGCTGTTGAACGGCCTGGACGCCACCCGCGCCATCCGCACGACCCCGGAACTCGCCCACGTCGCAACCATCCCCATCATCGGCCTCTCGGCCCACGCCGCCGGCCACGACCGCGTCCGCGCCCTACAGGCGGGCATGGACGAATACCTGGCCAAGCCGTTCGAGAAGTCGGACCTGGAGCGGGCGCTCAGGAAGGTGGCTCCCTAGACGCCGTCCAACAGGAAAGGCTCTCCCCCTCTCTTGCCATGTTTATATTAGTGGGTTATATATTGCCCATAAAGCTATTATATGGGTATTTAATGACCCATTCATGCGAGGTGAAGGATGAAGACCAAGCGTTCGGAAACGGCATATTCCCGCTACGCCCTGGAGGCGGTGGTCCTGCTCGGGCAACTGATTCGGACAGGGCGCAAGGAGCGCGGCTGGACGGCGCGGGAACTGGCCGATCGGGCAGGGGTTTCCCGTCGGACCCTTCAACGCATTGAAAACGGCGATCCGAGTTGCCGGATAGGCGGGGTTTTCGAGGCGGCAAGCCTTGTGGGCGTGCCGTTGTTCGAGGCCGAGCCGCCGGCCTTGGCCCGGCAGGTCCGGCAGATGGAGGACAAGCTGCGGCTGCTGCCCCGATCGGTGCGCGTGAAGACAAGGGAGGTGGACGATGACTTCTGAGAGCGCGGTCCGGGAGGCGTTTGTCTGGGTCTGGCTGCCCGGCGAAACCGAGCCGGTGGTGGCCGGGAAGCTGGAGGCCGAAGGGCCGTATCTCCGGTTCAACTACGGCCGGTCCTACCTGGAGAGAGTGGATGGTGACCCCCAGGCTATTTCCTTGTACGAGCCGGAGTTGCCATTGCGCCGGGGCGTGCTGCCTCTGCCGGACGGCTTGCTCATGCCGGGCTGCATCCGCGACGCCGCGCCGGACGCCTGGGGACGCCGGGTTATCCTGAACCGGCTTCTGGGCGGTGGAGGACGCGAGGCGGATACGGACGCCCTGGACGAATTGACCTACCTGTTGGAATCGGGCTCCGACCGCATCGGCGCTTTGGATTTCCAAGCCTCGGCGGTCGATTACGCACCGCGCGCGGGGCAGAGCGCCACCCTGGAAGAACTGCTTGCCTCGGCGGACCGCGTGGAGCGGGGCGTCCCCTTGTCGCCCGCCCTGGATCAGGCGCTGCTCCACGGCAGCTCCATCGGCGGAGCCCGGCCCAAGGTGCTCATTGAGGATGGGGGCGAAAAGTACGTGGCCAAGTTTTCTTCGACCACGGACACCTATTTCAACGTGGTCAAGGCGGAGTATGCGGCCATGCGCCTGGCCGCACTCTGCGGCATCGATGCGGCTCCGGTCCGGTTGGCGGCGGCGGGCGGCAAGGACGTCCTGCTCGTCCGGCGATTCGACCGCGAATCCACGGACAACGGTTGGACGCGCAGGGCCATGGTCTCGGCCCTGACCCTGTTCGGGCTGGACGAGATGCAGGCCCGCTATGCCGGCTACGAGATTCTGGCCGAGATCATCCGCCACCGTTTCGACGCGCCGCGCGAGACGCTCAGGGAACTCTTTTCACGCCTGCTCTTCAACGTTCTGTCCGGTAATACCGACGACCACGCGCGCAATCATGCCGCCTTCTGGAACGGTTCTACCCTCTCCCTGACCCCGGCCTATGACATTTGCCCCCAGGGGCGCTCGGGCAACGAGGCCACTCAGGCCATGCTCATCCACGGCAGCGACCGGTTGAGTCGCCTCAAGACCTGCCTGGCAGCCGCCGGGTCCTTCCTGCTCACTGAAGCGGAGGCCCGGACCATGGCCGAGGCCATGGTCGAATCCATCCGCGAGAACTGGGACACGGTCTGCGAGGAAGCGGCCCTGTCCGAAGTGGACAGGGCCGCGCTCTGGGGCAGACAGTTCTTGAATCCGTTTTCCATGGAGATGTGAGGGGTCTATCCCCACCGGCATTCCGGCTGGCTCCGCCCGATGGGCGAAAACACGAACTGCCACAGCTGAATATCCCTGGCGCGGAAGGCTCCGGCGCAGGACTGCAGGTAATACTCCCACATGCGTTTGAAGCGGTCGCCGTACTTGTCGCGAAGGCTCGGCCAGGTGTGGCGGAAGTTGCGCAGCCAGCTCATCAGGGTGCGGTCGTAGTAGGGGCCGAAGTTGTGCAGGTCTTCCATGACGAAGTGCTTTTCCGCGGCCTTGGAGACCTCGGCGATGGACGGGAGGCAGCCGTTGGGGAAGATGTAGGTGGCGATCCACGGGTCCAGGCCCGGACCCGAGGTGTTGCTGCCGATGGTGTGCAGCAGGAACAGTCCGTCCGGCTTCAGGCAGCGGGCCACGGTGCGCATGAAGGCCGGGTAGTTCTTGGGGCCCACGTGCTCGAACATGCCCACGGACACGATCTTGTCGAAGGTCTCATCCAGGAGCCGGTAGTCCATCTCGCGGATTTCCACCGGCAGGCCCGCGCAGAACTCGCGGCCAAAGGCGATCTGCTGCTTGGAGATGTTCACACCCACCACGGAGCAGCCGCGCTCCTCGGCCATGAACCGGGCCAGCCCGCCCCAGCCGCAGCCGATGTCCAGGACCCGGTCGCCGGACTCAAGCTCCAGCTTGTCGCAGATCAGCCGCATCTTGGCCTCCTGCGCCCGCTCCAGGTCGCGGGAGACCTCCTCGTCGGTCTGGGTCTCGGGGCAGCCGTTCATGCCCTTGTAGTAGGCGCAGCTGTATTGCAGGTGGGGGTCCAGGAACCCCTGGAACAGGTCGTTGCCCAGGTCGTAGTGGCGTTCGGCCACCATCCGGGCGCGCGACAGGCTCTGCAGGTTGCAGACAAGCGAGGGCAGGGCCTTGACCACCAACCGCCATGAGTCGCGCACCCGGTTCTCTGCGCCGGTCTTGAGCACGCGGCAGATGAACTCGTCCACCCGCTCGCAGTTCCACCAGCCGCGCATGTATCCCTCGCCCAGGCCCAGGTTCTTCCTGAGCAGGATGTCGTGAAAAAGTCGTTCGTCCTGGACCCGGATATCCCATGGGTCGCTCCCGTTCACGGCCACGCCTGCCTCGGCCAGCAGGTCGGACAATATAGCTCTGCTTGCAGACATCTCGAAGACTCCTTGCACATGGTGCCCGTCGCCTTGCCTCCCGCGCTCCGGGCATGGTTTTTACGTTTATGAATTACGTAGCACTTCACCGGGCCTGGAACAAGAGGGGCTGGCGGAAAATGACGATTACTCCGCAATGCGCCTGAAAAGACACAATACTTTCGGTTCCCATCTGGCCTGGTTCCGGTCTTGAAGGGGGTGCCCGGCGCGCGGGCGGCCGAAGGAGTGGGCCGGGGAGGGCAAAGTCCTGCACAGTGTTGCGCCCGGCGTCCGCCGCCCATATATATTGGACAGCCGGGTGCAAATGCCTTACAAGACCATTCCGGCGCCCGGTGGACGGGGTCTTGCCCCTTGCCCGGCGGAAAATTCCCATTACGAATGGAAATCATGAGCAAGATCGATAAAATACGCAATTTCAGCATCATCGCCCACATCGACCACGGCAAGTCGACGCTGGCGGACCGCATTCTCGAGATCACCGGCATGGTCGGCGACCGCGAGAAAAAGGACCAGTACCTGGACAAGATGGAGCTGGAGCGGGAGCGCGGCATCACCATCAAGGCGCAGACCGTGCGCATCCCGTACACCGACCGCGACGGGTCGAAATACATCCTCAACCTCATCGACACGCCCGGCCACGTGGACTTCTCCTACGAGGTCTCGCGGTCCCTGGCCGCCTGCGAGGGCGCGCTCCTGGTGGTGGACTCCACCCAGGGGGTCGAGGCCCAGACCCTGGCCAACGTGTATCTGGCGCTGGACAACGACCTCGAGGTCATCCCGGTGCTGAACAAAATCGACCTGCCCAGCGCCGACCCCGAGCTGATCAGCAAGGAGATCGAGGAGGTCATCGGCCTGGACTGCTCCAACCCGATCATGGTCTCGGCCAAGACCGGGCTGAACGTGCAGGAGGTCATCGACGCGGTCATCCATCTGCTGCCGCCGCCCTCGGGCGACCCGGACGCGCCGCTCAAGGCGCTCATCTTCGACTCCTGGTACGACTCCTACCAGGGCGTGGTGGTCCTCTTTAGGATCATCGACGGCACCCTGAAAAAGGGCAACCGGATCAAGATATTCTCGAGCGGCAAGTCCTTTGAGGTCACCCGGCTGGGTGCGTTCATGCCCGAGGCCAAGGACATCAAGGAGATGGGTCCGGGCGAGGTCGGCTTCCTGTGCGCCTCCATGAAGGAGCTCGGCGACGCGCCCGTGGGCGACACCATCACCCTGTCCGACAACCCGGTGGCCGTGCCGTACCCCGGCTTCAAGCCGGTCAAGCCCATGGTCTTCTCCGGCCTGTACCCGGTGGAGCCCGCCGAATACGAGACCCTCAAGCAGGCGCTCGAAAAGCTCCAGCTCAACGACGCGGCCTTCACCTACGAGCCCGAGACCTCCCAGGCCCTCGGCTTCGGTTTCCGCTGCGGCTTCCTGGGGCTCTTGCACATCGAGATCATCCAGGAACGCCTCGAGCGCGAGTTCGAGGCCCGGCTGATCACCACGGCCCCGTCGGTCATCTACAAGGTCACCACCGTGACCGGCGAGGACCTGATCATCGACAACCCGTCCAAGCTGCCGGACCCGACCCGCATCAAGGCGATCCACGAGCCGTTCGTGCGCCTGGAGGTGCACGTGCCCAACGAGTACGTGGGCGCGGTCCTGGCCCTGTGCGAGGAGAAGCGGGGCATCCAGAAGAACATCGCCTACATCACCTCCACGCGCGTGGTCATCACCTACGAGATCCCGTTCGCCGAGGTCATGTACGACTTCTTCGACAAGCTGAAATCCTCCACCAAGGGGTACGCCTCCCTCGACTACGAGGTCATCGACTACCGCGAGGCGGACCTGGTCCGGCTGGACATCCTGATCAACGGCGACCCCGTGGACGCCTTCTCCTGCATTGTGCACCGTGAGAACTCCGCCCGCATCGGCCGCTCGCTCGCGCTCAAGCTCAAGCGCAGCATCCCGCGCCAGATGTTCGAGGTGGTCATCCAGGCCGCCATCGGCAACAAGATCGTTGCCAAGGAACGCAACGCGCCCTTCCGCAAGGACGTCACCGCCAAGTGCTACGGCGGCGACATCACCCGGAAGCGCAAGTTGTTGGAAAAGCAGAAAGAGGGAAAGAAGCGCATGCGCCGCATGGGCAACGTGGAAATCCCCCAGGAAGCGTTCCTGTCCGTACTGAAAGCCGACGAGGACTAGTCGGCCCTCCCAATAAGGAATCCCATGACTCAAAGCTCTCTCAAATCGTTTCGTGATACCCTGGAAGCCATCGTGGTGGCTCTGCTCCTGGCCTTCGTCATCCGCGCTTTCATCGTCCAGGCCTTCAAGATTCCGTCCGGGTCCATGCTCGAGACCCTGCAGATCGGCGACCACCTGCTGGTCTCCAAGTTCGCCTACGACGTGCGCCTGCCGTCCGACATCTGGCTCGACACCACGGACGGCAAGGTGCTGATGAAGACCGGCGACCCGCAGCGCGGCGACATCGTCGTCTTCCTGTTCCCGGAGGACGAGTCCAAGGACTTCATCAAGCGCGTCATCGGCCTGCCGGGCGAGACCCTGGAGGTGCGCGACAAAGTGGTCTACATCAACGGCCAGCCCCTGGACGAGCCGTACGTGATGCACACCAAGGCCGACACCCTGCCCGTGCGCGACAACTTCGGCCCGGTGGTCATCCCCGAGGGCGAGTACTTCGTCATGGGCGACAACCGCGAGGGCTCCTACGACTCCCGCTGGTGGGGCCCGGTGAAACGGTCCAAGATCGTGGGCAAGGCCCTGGTCATCTACTGGTCCTGGGGCTCGTTGACCGACATCCGCTTCAATCGAATCGGCACGTTGCTGAACTAGCCGACGGTTCAATACGGAATGAAAAAGCCGCTCTTTGGAGCGGCTTTTTTGTGCGCGATTGTCTTGGGCGGTCCGATACCGGGAGGCTCGCCACTTGGCCTTGCGCCCGAAGAAGGGCCTGCCGCGCAGCCCGTCGGCCGTGGTGTCGATCAGGTCCTGTCCCGGGTCGACCGACGAATCGGGGCTGGCTATGATTTCAAGAGAATGGAATATTTGCGCAATGTTTCCAGCAGGGTCTCATTGTCCACGGGCTTGGGGATATAGTCATCCATTCCGGCCTCGTTGAAGCGCTTCCTGTCCGAGTCCATGGCGTAGGCCGTCATGGCGATGATCGGTATGCCGCGGCACCATTCCCCGGCCTCGCCGTTGCGGATGGCCCTGGTTGACTCCAGGCCGTTCATGACCGGCATCTGGATGTCCATGACCACGAGGTCGAAGTGGTCGCCTTTCAGGATGTCGAGAGCTTCCCGGCCATCTCTGGCGCAGGTGACGTGGCAGCCGCTCTTGCTCAACAGCCGCTCGGCCACCATTCTGCTGACCTGGTCGTCTTCGGCCAGGAGGATAGCCATGTCATAATAGGGCTGGGTATCATCAGACCGCGTGTCGGGAATTGCGACCGGGTCGCCCGGGACGAGGTCGAACGTCAGGCTGCAGTATACGTCCGTGCCTTGGCCCAATTGGCTGCTGACCGATATGGAACCGCCAATGGCGTCCACCAGCCGGGAGCAGATGGCCAAGCCGAGCCCGGCCCCCTGGTAGTTTCGCGTGTATCCTTCGGACGCCTGGGCAAAGGGGGAGAATATGTGCGAGATTTTGTCGTCCGGTATGCCTTCTCCGGTGTCGCCGACCACGAACAGCAGTCTGCATTGGCCCGAAGGAGAGGGCTTCAGGTTGTGGATTGATAACCGGACACTGCCTTTGGGGGTAAATTTTATGGCATTCCCGACCAGGTTGGTGAGAAGCTGTTGCAGGCGGGTCGGGTCGCTCATGATGCGTTGCGGCACATCCGGGTCCACGGATAAAACGAGGTCGATCCCCGCCTGTTTGGCTGCGACCGTGAACAGATTCCGGATGGAGTCGACCAGGGAGGCGATCTCCACCGGTTCATGGCGGAACGTGAGAACCCCTTTTTCTATCATGGAAAGGTCGAGGATGTCCGAGAGCAGGAATGTCAGCCGTTGGCTTGATTGGAGGGCCGCATCCACATATTCCGATTGCTCCGCGGTCAAGGGCGTCGACTTGAAAAGCTGCAGCATCCCCATGATGCCGTTGAGCGGCGTCCGGATTTCGTGACTCATGTTCGCCAGGAAGACGGACTTGGCCGAGTTGGCCGATTCCGCATTCGTCTTGGCTGTTTCAAGGTTGCGGGTCAGGATGTCCCGTTCCCGGAAGTTCCGGGCGAGGAGCGAGGAACCGAAAAGGACGAGGCAGACGCCGAAAAACCAGAGCCCGGAAACGACAAGACCCGATTTGAATTTGAGGTCGGCCTGAGCGGCGAGGAAAGGAGCCATGGGAACGCTTACGCTCACGCCGCCTCGGACATCGCCGACCTTATAGCCTTGGTGGGCATGGCACTTGAGGCATCCACGGGTCACTTGCATGGGCTGCATCAGGCGGGCGAATCGTTCCCCGCCTGTATTCTGGATCGCATAGACTTCATCCGCGCCGTTTTCGAACTGGAGGAGAGCCGCTCTTTCCCACTCGTCCGGGGCATTCTCCGGGCGCAACGGGTTGAGGCTCGTGATGTGCCCTTGGGCGCCGTATAGGGAGCCGAAGGACTCATTGAGTTGCCTGACCATGTAAGCCGGATTCATGAGGGTCAGTTCCCGCCCCGAAGGCGTGGTTATGTCCCGCTCTTCCACCTGCGACAGGTATTTGTTGGCGGGCGTCTTCTCCGTTATGGGAACATACACGCCGCCGTGCATGGTGGCCCAGAAGCGGAAGGATTGGTCCTTGTTGAACGCTTCCTGCGCCTTGGTGCGGACCTGCGCCAAGGTGGATTCCTCGAGAAGATGAAAAGTGTATTCGACAAAGAAAATGCTGACACATGTCCAGCAGACAAGAATGAGAAAGGTCCATCGTTTGACCGGCAGGGTGAGTTCATTAAGTCGAGGCATGGCTCTCAATACTTAACCAATTGTGATAAATAAGATTAATTGTATCGACAACTCCATATTTTGTAAAAAATAACAGCATAAGTTGCGGCTTCTGTCCAGGCGCTTAGAGGGGAAAATACCTACCTTGCACCGAACCGCAGTTCACGGGAACATGCAATCCCATCGGAGATTGCTGTTTTTACTCGCCGCGAATCATGATCAGAAGCATCTTGAATCTTTGCTCCGCCTGCAGCGCATGGGGGATGTTCGCGGGCATGATGATCATCTCGCCTTTGCCGACAACGTGGGGCTCTCCGCCAATGGATATTCTGGCCTGGCCATCCAGGATGTGGACGACGGCGTCAAACGGGGCGGTGTGTTCGCTCAGGCCTTGCCCCTGGTCAAAGGCGAAAAGGGTGATTGTTCCCGTGTCCTTGTTCAGCAGGGTCTGGCTTACGACGGAGTCGTCGGCATACGTAATGGATTCCTCGACAGGGAAAGAGACGCCGATCTTCTTGTTCTTGCTCATGGGACCTCCTGTATGGCTTATACACCCGACGTGCGATGTGGGCCAGCTTTCAGAGGAAGATCTCTTTGCGTTCGCGATATCTTTCTCGCTGCGGGGCTACGGGCCGGTCACCACTTGGCCTTGCGCCCGAAGAAGGGCTTGCCGTCCAGCCAGTCGGCGGTGGTGTCCATGACCCCTTGTTCCGGGTCGCCCGACAGGAGCAGGGCCGTGGCGCGGGCCATGAGCAGGTAGCCGGCCTCCAGGCCCAGCCCGCTTGCGCCGCGCAGCAGGCCGGTCTGGATGCCGTCCGCGATCTCCCGGACAATGGGATGGTTCTCGATGGGTGTCAGGGCGTCCCCGGACAGGTTGCTGAGCAGGCACATCTTCTCGTTCACCGAGTTCCAGCCCCGGCAGGCCAGGGGGCGGGCCGGGTAGACCGAGCAGCCGCCGTCCTCCAGGAACAGGCAGGGCAGCTTGTGGCGGATCATGCCGATCTCCTGCCAGCTCTTGCCTGTCAGGTCATCGGCCAGTCTCTGCGCCTTGTCGGCCAGGTCCCGCAGCCGCTCGGGCGAGCGCGTCCCCAGCAGGTGCAGCCCCAGGAACAGGGCCTCGGGTTCGGTCAGGGCCACCTGGTTGTAGCAGCAGTGGATGCAGCCGCGCTTGCAGGCCAGCGGCGGGTCCAGCTCCAGCTCGTCCAGCATGGCTTCGCAGACGTCATACGCCTCGCGCCCGGCGTCGTGCAGCGCCTTGACCGTATGGTCGGCACCCTCGCCCTGCGGGCGCAGAGCCGCCACAAACGCTGCCGCGCGCTCCTGCGAAAGGCGGTCGGCCAGGGTCTCCCGCTGCGCCTCGGGGGACGCCAGGGGGAGCGCGGGGTTGTTGCGGGCCGGACGCCGGAGCGAACGCTTCGCCTTGCCGGTCTTGGAACGGGAGCGGGCGGCCATGGGTCACCTCTGAAATGGTCGGTGTATTTCGGAGGGGCTTCCCTCCATAACCTCCTTCGGGTCAGAGGGGCCATGTTGTCAAGATATATAGTCGCCGCGAGCCCGGAGGGCGTGCTGTTTTCCGGTGCGCCCGCCGGGAATGAGGAAGCCGAACCGGTGCGCGGTGTCGTGCGGGCTTGCCAACTGGCCGCGCATGCCTTACTTCGTCCTTGCGTACCCCCGTACGCAGGAATGATTATGAACAACATCATACGGACCATATTGGTGGACGACGAGCCGCCCGCCCGGGACGAGTTGAACTACCTGCTCTCGTCCCACGGCGACATCGACGTGGTCGGCACTGTGGGCAACGCGGCGGACGCGGTCAAGAGTATCGCGGCCAAGCGCCCGGATCTGGTCTTCCTGGACATCCAGATGCCGGGCCGGGACGGGTTTTCCGTGCTCCAGGAGGTCATGGCCATGGACGGCCAGCCCTTGGTCGTGTTCGTCACCGCCTATGACGACTACGCCATCCGCGCCTTCGAGGAGAACGCGGTGGACTACCTGCTCAAGCCCGTGGACCCCAAGCGGCTGGCCGACAGCCTGGAGCGGGTGCGCAGGCGGCTGGCCGCCAGCGAGAACCGGGAGTCGAGCGAGGTCCTGCGCAGGCTGCTGGCGGGCGCGGGCATCAAGCCGGGCGTGACGCGCATCAGCGTGGAGCACTCGGGCCGCAACATCCTCCTGAGCCCCCAGGAGATCGTCTATTTCGACTGCGTGAACCGCCGGATCCACGCCAAGACGCGCGAGGCCCTCTACCCCTGCGCCAGCGACGTGACCCTGGACCGCCTCGAGGAGCGGCTGGAGGGATTTCCCTTTTTCCGGGCCAACCGGTCCCAGCTGGTCAACCTGGCGCTGGTGCGGACCTACGCCCCCTGGTTCAACGGCAAGTACGTGCTGACCATGCGCGACGAGGCCGAGACCGAGATCACGGTCAGCAAGGCCCGGGTGCGTCCGTTCAAAGACGCCATGGAACTCTAGGTGAATGTAGGAGAACGCGTTGAACACCTATGAAATCACCCTGACCCTGGCCGAGCGGTTCGGTCTCATGGTGGGCGTGGTCTTCCTGTTCATGACCATCATGCCCGTGCGGCGCATGCACTTCACCAGCGAGAGCTCCCGGCTGCGCACGGTCCTGGTGACCATCCTCTTCGGCCTGCTCGGCATCCTCGGTACCTACACCGGCAACGCGGTCTTCGACTCCGTGGCCAACCTGCGCGCCATGGTGGTCATCTCCGGCGGCCTGTTCGGCGGGCCTGTGGTCGGCATCGGCGCCGGGCTCATCGCCGGGGTGCACCGCATCGTCTTCGATCTGAACGGCTTCAGCGCCTATCCCTGCGGCATCGCCACGGCCATCGAGGGCTTCGTGGCGGGCATGATCGCCTGGAAATACGGCGACAAGGCCATGAACTGGCGGATGGCCTCGGTCCTGGCCCTGGCGGGCGAGACCATGCACATGGGGCTGCTCCTGCTCATGTCCAGGCCGTTCCCCGTGGCCTGGGAGCTGGTCAAGCTCATCGCTCCGCCCATGGTCCTGGTCAACGCGTTCGGCGCGGCCCTGTTCGTGGAGGTCGTCAACCTGTTCTCCCGCGACCGCGAACGGCGCGAGTCCCTGCACGCACAGATCATCCTGGACATCGCCAACATGGCGGTCAGCTACCTGCGCCTGGGGTTGTCGCTGGAGACCGCCGCGGCCACGGCCGAGATCATCTACAAGCGGGTGGGCGTGGCCGCCGTGGCCATCACCGACACCAGCGACGTGCTCGCCCACATCGGCGCGGGCGACGACCACCACCTGGCCGGGTGCGAGATACGCACCAACGCCACCCGCGAGGTCCTCAGCACCGGCCAGCCCACCTTCCTGCACAGCGCCGACGCCATCGGCTGCAACCAGGACGACTGCCCCATGACCTCGGCCATCATCGTGCCGCTGAAGAAGAACGACGAGATCGTCGGCACCCTCAAGTTCTACGGCAGCCGCGAGCGGCCGCTCAACGCCACCCTGTTCGAGGTGGCCGCCGGGCTGGCCAACCTCTTCTCCACCCAGGTGGAGCTGGAGGACATCCAGATCAAGGAGCAGATGCTGGCCCAGGCCGAAATCCGCCGCCTGCACGCCCAGATCAACCCGCATTTCCTGTTCAACTCCCTGAACACCATCACCTCGTTCTGCCGGACCAATTCCGAGCGCGCCCGCGAGCTGCTCATGGATCTGTCCCTGTACATGCGCCGCAACCTGGACCTGAGCCGGGGGTTCATCCCCCTGAGCGAGGAGCTGGAGCAGGTGCGCTCCTACCTGGCCATCGAGCAGGCCCGCTTCGGCGACCGCGTCCGGGTGGAGTCCGAGGTGGAGGCCGGGTGCGAGGACTGGCCCATTCCGCCGCTGACCATCCAGCCCCTGGTGGAGAACGCCATCCGCCACGGCGTGCTCGGCCGGGAGCGGGGCGGCACGGTCCGGCTCACCGCCCGGCGCGAAAACGGCTGCCTCGAGGTCCGCGTGGCCGACGACGGTGTGGGCATGGACCGCGAGACCCTGGACCGCGTCCTGAACACCGAGTGCGCGGACTCGGTGAACGGCGGCATCGGCATGCGCAACTGCTTGAGCCGCATGGAGCACATCTACGGCCGCCAGTACGCCCCCAGCGTGGACAGCACCCCGGGCCGGGGCACGACCATCGTGCTCCATGTGCCCGCCCGCGCCTGACCGCTCAGTCAGCCGATACGGTTTTTCAGACCGAAAAACGGACGGTTCGGACAGGAACCGTCGCATCCTCTTCACGGAATCTCCTATATGAAAGTCGCCGCCCGGCGGCGTAACATTTCATCGGAGGTTGTGAAACATGCTCTTTTTCTTCGGCTGCATAGCCCTTCTCATCGCGGGGTACTTCGTCTACGGCACGTTCGTGGACCGTATCTTCGGTTCGGATGAAAACCGCGTGACCCCGGCCGTCTCCATGGCCGACGGCATCGACTACATGGTCATGCCCAAGTGGAAGCTCATCTTCATCCAGGTGCTCGACATCGCGGGCATCGGCCCCATCTTCGGCCCCATCCTGGGCGCGCTCTACGGCCCGGTGGCCATGATCTGGATCGTCATCGGCTGTATCTTCGGCGGCGCGGTGCACGACTATTTCTCCGGCATGCTTTCGGTGCGCAACAACGGCGCGTCCATCCCCGAGGTGGTCGGCGAGTACCTCGGCATGCCCGCCCGCCAGGTCATGCGTCTGTTCTCGTTCATCCTGCTCATGCTCGTGGGCGTGGTCTTCGTGCTCTCCCCGGCCAAGCTCCTCAACGGCCTGACCGGCATCAACACCGGCCTGCTGGTGGCCTGCATCTTCGGCTACTACTTCCTGGCCACCATCCTGCCCATCGACAAGATCATCGGCCGCATCTACCCGCTGCTCGGCTTCCTGCTCCTGGCCATGACCACCGCCCTGTTCATCGCGCTGATGTTCTCCAGCCACCAGGTGCTGCCCAATCTGAGCTTCAGCAACATGCATCCCGGCGACAAGCCCATCTGGCCGCTGCTCTTCATCACCATCTCGTGCAGCGCCATCTCCGGTTTCCACTCCACCCAGTCTCCGCTCATGGCCCGCTGCGTCGAGAATGAGCGCCAGGGCCGCGCCGTGTTCTACGGCTCCATGATCATCGAAGGCGTCATCGGCCTTATCTGGTGCGCGCTGGGCGTGTCCTTCTACGACAACCCGCAGGCCCTGTCCGCGGTCATCGCTTCCGGCTCCCCGTCCGCGGTCGTGGCCGAGGTCTCTCACTCCCTGCTCGGCTCCATCGGCGGCGGCCTGGCCATCCTGGCCGTCATCGTCCTGCCGATCACCAGCGGCGACACCGCGTTCCGGTCCACCCGCCTGATCGTGGCCGAGACCTTCAAGATGAAGCAGGAGGCGGTCAGCAAGCGCCTGCTGATCTCCGTGCCGCTGTTCGTCATCGGCTACGTCATCTCCACCCAGAACTTCTCGACCATCTGGCGGTACTTCGGCTTCTCCAACCAGTGCCTGAGCGCCCTGGTCCTGTGGGCGTCCGCCGCTTACCTGGCCCAGCGCGGCAAGCTGCACTGGATCGCCACCCTGCCCGCAGTCTTCATGACCGCGGTCTGTGTGACCTTCATCGCCAACGCCAAGATCGGCTTCGGACTGGATTACGACACCTCCGTGATCATCGGCCTGATCGGCGCGGCGGTTGCGTTCGCCATCTTCCTGTTCAAGTACGTCTTCTCCGGAAAGACCGCCGCGGAGACCTCCGCCTAGCCGCAACGGGCGACATAGGCATTGCAATAGGAAGAGGCCCGCTCCCGAAAGGAGCGGGCCTCTTCGCGTGCGCCGTTGACATTTCCGGACGCACCCTGCGTCTCAGGGGGCGGGGAGGAATCCTCCGAATTCCGGCGGCAGGCGCGGGAATACCTAACCGCATGGCGCAAACGGGGTAATGACGGTGAGCTGCTCGTCCAGGAGGGGAGGAACCATTTCGCCTCGTTCCGCGATCTCGACCGGCCCGACGGCCCGTTCACGGTCCGGGTGCTCGATTTCATTGAGCATGCCCTGGAACGCGGTTGAGCCGCCGGACAAAAGCGGGCCTCCCCGCCTGTGGGGCTATGTCCGGGCCGGGAGGGATTGCTCCAGGACCCGCCTGGCGAAGGCCGTCCCCCTGGCCTTGGTCTCGTCGGTCATGTCGCCGGGCTCCCGGCATTCGCCCACGTGCAGTTCGCCGACCAGCCTGCCCTGCAGGGCCGCGACGGTCATGCGGAAGGTCGTGAAGACCGGTTCGTTGTTCTCGTAAATCCCCGCGCCGGTGGCCAGCAGGGCGAATCCCTTCCCCCGGACCAGGGAGGTCTGCTCCGGTTCCCCGTACCGCGTGATGAGCGCATTGGTCCGGTCCACCAGGGCCTTGAGCTGGGCGGTCATGCCCCAGTAGTACACCGGGGTCGCGAACACGATCACATCCGCCTCGATCATGCGTTCCAGGATTTCCGTCGCGTCGTCTTGCCGCACGCAGGCGATCCGGTCGGCGAACTGCCTGCATTGGTTGCATCCGAGGCATCCCTTGATCTCCCGGCGGGCGACGTGAATCCGGCTCACGCGGTGCCCCTGTTCCCTGAATTCCGATTCCGCCTTCTCCAGTATGGTGGCCGTGTTCCCCCTGGCCCTGGGGCTGCCGAGCAGCGTCAGTATGTCCATTTTCGCTCCTTGTCGTTCTGCGGTTGGCGTTGATGATTGACGGCAAGGCTAAGCCCGCATAAACGATGTGTGAAATGAATTGTTTTCTTTAAAACGATGAACAGGTTGCATCGAATGCAGTTGCCGACCGAGTATTTACGGACATTTCTGGCTGTGGCCTCCACCCGGAGTTTCACCAGGGCGGGCGAGCAGGTGAACCGCTCGCAATCGGCCGTGAGCGTGCAGATCAGACGGCTCGAGGAGGAAGTGGGCCGCCCCTTGTTCGTGCGGGACGGGAAGACGGCCAGGCTCACCCCGGACGGGAAGCTGCTGGTCGCCCATGCGCGGGATATCGTGCGGCACCATGACGCCGCCGTGCTGGCGCTCTCGGACGCGCGGGCGGAGGGGATCGTCCGGTTCGGATCGCCCGAGCACTACACCCTGGGGCTGCTGCCGAAGCTGCTCGCCGGGTTCGCGCGGACCGATCCGGGCGTCTTCGTGGAGGTGCACTGCCGCACGAGCGACGTGGTCAGGAAGGGGCTGGACGAGGGGGAGCTGGATATCGGCCTGTGCACCGACGACTATGAGGGCGGGCAGGTCATCTGCCGGGACAGGCTGGTTTGGGCGGCCCGCCCGGACTTTGACCTGGACCGGGTGCTTCCCCTGGCGGTGGAGGAAGGGTGTATTTTTCATGAATGGGCACAGCGGGCGTTGACGGATGCCGGGCGCGCCTACCGGATCGTCTACGAGAGCAGGGGGCTGTCCGGCGTCCTGGACGCGGCCCGCGCGGGGCTGGCCATAACCCCGGCCATCGGGCGCACGCTTCCGTCCGACCTGGCGGCCTACGACGCGCGGCACGGCCTGCCCGCGCTGCCGCCGTCGAGCATCGTCCTGCATACCCGGGGCAATCCCCTGTCCGGGCACGTGGCCCGCTTCAGGGAGCATGTGGTTGCCGCCTTCCTCGCCGAGGACGAAGCCTCCAGCTGAACGGGCGCGCCTACCGCTGGATGTCCAGTTCGCGCTTCTTGGTGTAGATGAACCGGACCATCTCGTACTCGAAGGGCGAGCCGGTGGAGTGGTAGCTGAAGGCGGTGTTGGCCCGGATGTTCAAGCCGCGCAGGACCAGGTCCGCCAGGTCCAGGGGCGTCTGGTTCTCAATGCCCGCGGCCTGGTAGAGCATCTCCACCTCCACGTACAGGACCAGGATGTCGCCGCCGAAGCCCACGGTGTCGCGCACGTTGGACGGGCCCATGATCGGCATGACGAAGTACGGGCCCGGTCCAAGCCCCCAGTAGCCCAGGGTCTGGCCCACGTCCTCGTTCTGGCGCGGCAGCTTCTCGTTGTGCGAGGCCAGGTCGCGCACGCCGAGCAGGCCGAAGGTGGAGTTGATCAGAAAGCGCGAGAACGAGATGGCCACCTTTTTGAACCGTCCCTGCAGCAGGCTGTTGAACGCGGTGGGCAGTTCGTTGAGGTTGGCGAAGAAGTTCTTCACCCCGGTGCGCACCGGCGCGGGCAGGACCAGCTTGTACACGTTGGTCGCCGGAAGCATGACGTACTTGTCCAGGGTGGCGTTGATCTCGTACAGGTTGCGGTTCATGGGCTCCCACGGGTCGTAGATGTCCAGGAAGCGCAGGGACTGCGAGTCGGCCTGGGGCCAGTGATGCGCCGAGGCCTTGAACCCGGCGGTCGGGAACCCGGCCTGCGGGTCGGTCACGTCCACCACCTTGGGGCCGCACCCGCCCAGGAGCAGCAGGGCCAGCAGGGCCGAGGCGAGCAGGCAACCGTTTCGCGCGTTCATGGGCGCACCATGTCCTGCATCACCCGGACGAACGCCGGGTACATCATGTTGCCGCAGTGCCCGCCGTGCTCGAAAAGATGCGCCCGGCTGCCGAAGACCGTCTCCAGGAAGCGCACGTCCTTCCCGTCCAGGATGACGTCGTCCCTGTTGCCCACCACCACGACCTTGTCCGTCTTCTCGAGCCAGTCCCGGATGGACTCCAGGCTGCACCGCTCAAGCGCCCCGGCCCGGGTGACGGTCGGGTCGTTGTAGCGCAGGTAGGGCAGCAGGTATTCGTCCAGATAACCCTCGAACGGGATGTTGAAGGCCTGCCGGGCGTAGGGCAGCAGCGGGCTGGACGTCTTCAGCGGATAGTGGTCGGGCGGGACCAGGTATTCGGCCTGCAGGCAGACGTCGGAGGAGAAGATCATGGACGCGGACGAGACCCTAAAGGCGGCCCCGATCAGGGTCTTGAGGTCGCGCTCGCTGAGATGGATGTCCGTGATCATGTCGTACATGAAATCGTCGTCCAGGTCGGTCACGTCGGCGTGCAGGTAGTAGTCGGAAAAGCGGTCGATGAACCCCTCGATCTCCCGGTGCACCGTGGTCCGGCCCAGGTTTTCCCAGGTCAGCCAGGAGTCCAGGCGGGTCACCGAGGTGTACAGGGACACGGGCGGGTTGATCATCAGCACGTGGGTGAAGCCGAACTCATGCGTCTCGGCGTCCCGCTTCGCCAGGAAGGCCGCGTGCAGTCCGCCCAGGCTGTACCCGGAGACGCTGTACCCGGTGATCCCGCACTCCTTGGACAGCTCCTCGCGGACCCAGCCCATGACCCGGTTCAGGTCGGCCACGTCATAGGGCACGTAGCCCGGCACCCGGTGCTCCGAAGCGCTGATGACGAAGTTCATGTGCGTGGGCGAGGACAGGGCTGCCACATGGTACCCGGCTTCGAAGAAGACCTGGGTCAGGAAGGCCATCTTTCCGGAATTGTGCTCCGCGCCCGTGCCCGCGATGACGAACATGAGCGGGGCGGGGTGGTCCTGCAGGGCCGTGGTGAAGAACATGTCCCGGCTGTAGGAAAAGACCTCGGGCACCTGGCGGCCCTCGATGCGGATGGCCCGGACGTCCGGCCGGACCGGGTCCGCGAACCGGTAGCGCACGTCGGCGGGCGTGCCCAGCACCGTGGCCCGGTACGGGTCGGTGAAGGGATAGGGCGCGTCCTCCGCAGCCGGGGCGGCCGTCGGCAGGAACAGCAACATGAAGATTAGGGCTAGGGCCGTTCGCATAATCTCGCGGTTAAAAAGTGACGGGCCTGTCCGGAAATGCTCGATCTTACTAGCCTGAGCGGGGGGGAAAAGCAATGATATCAGAGAATACTCGAGGTTCTCAACGGATTTCTCCGGTCTAGGGGGTGAGGATGATTTTTTGCATCGAAGATGCTGTCTGATCGGGCACAATGTGCTATGTAGGCGGTAATCGGAATACCCGGGCGTCCTGGCGCTCCTTGTCCAACCCGTCAAACAACCGGAGGGAACATGATTGTCATCAACGTCAACGGCAAAGACCATCGGGTAGACGTCGATCCGGACACCCCGCTTCTGTGGGTCCTGCGCGACGACATCGGTGTGACCAGCGTCAAATACGGCTGCGGCGAAGGCATGTGCGGTGTCTGCACCGTGCTCATCGACGGCGCGGCCGAGCGGTCCTGCGTGACCCCGGTCTCCGCGGTGGGCGAGGGCAAGGTGGTGACCATCGAAGGGCTGCCCGAGGACCATCCCGTGAAGCAGGCCTGGATCGAGCACCAGGTGCCCCAGTGCGGTTACTGCCAGCCCGGCATGATGCTTCAGGCCGTGGACGTGCTCACCCACGGCGGGGATACGTCCGAAGCGGGCCTGGCCTCGGCCATGGACGATTTCACCTGCCGCTGCGGGACCCACCCGAGGGTCCTTCCGGCCATGAAGCAGGCCGCGCAAACCATGAAGAAGGGGAGCAAGTCATGACCAAGGAAATGACCCGACGCCGATTCCTGAAGAACGGCTGCCTGGCCCTGGCCGTGGTGGCCGTGCCCGGCGGCATGACCCTCGTCAACCTTTCCCCGGCCCTGGCCGCGGACAAGACCTTCAAGCCCCACGCCTTTCTGGAGATAGCCCCGGACGGCGGGATCACCGTGTGGGTCGGCCAGACCAACCTGGGCCAGGGCACGCACACCTGCATCGCCATGATCGTGGCCGACGAGCTGGACGCGGACTGGAGCCGGGTGGGTGTGCAGATGGCCCTGGCCGCCGACGTGTTCAAGGACCCGGTCTGGGGCGTCCAGCTGACCGCCGGGAGCACCAGCATCCGGCACCGCTGGGACCTGCTGCGCTCCGTGGGCGCGGCCGCCCGGCTCATGCTCATCCGCGCGGCAGCCGAGCAATGGGGCGTGGACCCGGCCCGCTGCAGGGCCGAGGCCAGCCGCGTGATCGGCCCGGACGGGCGCAGCCTGGGCTACGGCGAACTGGTCGGCGCGGCCGCGAAGCAGCCGGTTCCGGACAAGCCGCCTTTCAAGGAGCGCAAGGACTACGCCATCATGGGCACCTACCGGCAGCGGCTGGACATGGTCGACAAGGTCCAGGGGCGCACCGCGTTCGGCCTGGACGTCAAGGTCCCGGACATGCTTATCGCGGTCATGGACCGCCCGCCGAGCTACGGGGCCAAACCCGAGTCGTTTGACGAAAAGGCGGCCATGGCGGTCAAGGGCGTGGAAAAGGTCCTGCGCCAGGACGACAAGATCGCCGTACTCGCGACCAACACCTATGCCGCCCTCAAGGGGCGGGAGGCCCTGGCCACCAAGTGGTCCAAGGGCACCTTGCCCGAACTGAGCGACGAATACATCGCCGAGCTCTTCAAGCGCAAGATGGCCGGGACCGGCGCCATTAAGAGCCGGGGCGACGCGGACAAGGCCCTGTCCGAGTCCGCGACGACCATCGAGGCCGCCTACTCCGTGCCGTTCATGGCCCATGCCCAGCTCGAGCCGTCCAACTGCACGGCCTTTGTCGAAAAGGACCGTTGCCGCATCTGGGTCCCGATCCAGGGCCAGACCGACTCGCTTAAGGCCGCAGCCCAAGTCACCGGGCTGCCCGAGGACAAGATAGAACTGATGACCACCTATTGCGGCGGCGGGTTCGGCAGGCGCATCGAGTCCGACGTGGTCGCCGAGACCGTGGCCCTGTCCAAGGCCGTGTCCCGACCGGTCAAGCTCATGTGGACCCGCGAGGACGAGTTCGGCGACGACGTCTACCGCCCGGCCAGCGTCTGCCGGACACGGGGCGGGCTGGACGCCAAGGGCAACCTCACGGCCCTGCGGCACAAGATCGCCTCGCCCTCCATCCTGTCCAGGGTGCAGCCCGATGCGGTCAAGGACGGCATGGATTCCTCGTCCATCCAGGGGCTCGACGACATGCCCTACAAGCTCGACAACCTCCTCGTGGACTACGCGCTCGTGGACCTGCCCATGCGCGTCGGCTGGCTGCGCTCCATCGCCTATTCCAACAACGTCTTCCCCGTGGAATCCTTCATGGACGAACTGGCCCACAAGGCGGGCCGCGACCCGGTCGAGTTCCGCCTGTCCATGCTCGAGCCCGGCTCCCGGTCCCACAGGGCCTTGAGCCTGCTGGCGGAGAAGTCGGGATGGAACACCCCGGCCCCCGAAGGCGTGGGGCGCGGCGTGGCCATGGCCGAGTGCTTCGAGACCGTGGTCGCACACATGGCCGAGGTCACCGTGGATCGCGCTACCGGCAACGTCACCGTGCAGCGCATCGTCGGCGTGGTCGACAGCGGCATGTCGGTCTATCCGGACGCGCTTACGGCCCAGATGGAGGGCGGCGCGGTCATGGGGTTGTCCATGGCCTTCAACGAGGCCATGCACTTCGCCGACGGCGGCGCGCAGACCGAGAACTACAGCGGCTACCCGATCCTGAGCATGACCCAGGTGCCCAAGATGGAGTTCCATCTGGCCGACAGCGGAGTCAAGGCGGGCGGCATCGGCGAACCCAGCGTCCCCTCCGTCCCCCCGGCCGTGGCCAACGCCATCTTCAACGCCACCGGCGTCCGGTTGAGGGACCTGCCCCTGGACACCGCCAAGCTGAAAAAGACCTAGCCTGGCTCTACTCGTTGATAATCAAAAAGCCGCCCTTGGGCGGCTTTTTGGTTGCCTCCGGCGGCCGGGGGAAGGGGAAGGAAAACCCTTTGAAAAGGGCTTTTCCTTCCCCTTCCCCCGGACCCCCATCCCCATCCTTTCCGAAACTTTTTCTATCCGCTTCGCGGGGTAGTCGTGCATAGGAAAGCCCCCGGCTCATACTCGAGTCTGGGGCTCTTGATTCTTCACTCCATTGGAGCGATTCGGATGGGCAGCACCCGACAGCGGCTCTTTCTTCGGCCGCCAATTCGCCCCGGAATAGGCTTTCGAGAGTGGTGCAGCTGTGCATTTTCTTCCGGGGGGCTTTCACCGCAGCGTAGTCCTCCTACGTGAGGATGAAAGCCCCCCGGGAAAAAATGTGCAGACGCGCCGCTATCGGAAGCCGCTCCCCTCTAGCCGGCAGGCTCAACCTCCACCCTGTTGCAGTGGAAGGCACAGGTGTTGCCCATGTCGGTCAATCGCTGGCTGGTCAGCTGGTTGGAGCCCTCGCCGGGCTTTCGGTTCGGCCAGTGCAGTCCTTCGGCCACGAGCAGGTCCGGGCGGGTGTCCTCGGTGACCTCGGCCCGGGCGGTGTTCTGGCCGCGCCCGTTGAACACGCGTACCGTCATGCCCTGGATGATGCCCCGCGCGGCGGCGGTTTCAGGGTGGATGAGCACCGAGGGGCCGCCGGTCCGCTCGCGGATGGACTCGACCTCGTTGAAGGCGGAGTTGAGCAGCAGGGGGTGGGGCGGGGTGAGGTATTCGAGCGGGTACTGGTCGCCGCCCTCGGGGTCGCGCACCGGGGTGCCGTCGGGCAGCGGGTCCAACCCCTGGTCGGCCATGGCCTGCGAGAAGAACTCGACCTTGCCGGACGGGGTCTTGAAGCCCTGGGCAAAGGGATTGGCCGGGATGTTCAGGCGGATCGGCTCGCCCCGGCGCAGGGCGTCGAGGTCCACGCCCGCCAGGTACGGCGAGTCGGCGGACTCGGCCAGGAAGCGCTCGATGCATTGGTCCTCGGTCAGGGTGAAGACCTCCTCGGTGTAGCCCAACCGTTTGGCCAGGTCCTGGAAGATGCCCAGGGTGGACCGGCAGTCGCCCACGGGGGCGATGACCGGCCTGCCGATCTGGATGTAGTTGTGGCCGTAGCAGCGGTACAGGTCGGCCACCTCCAGGAAGCTCGCGCCGGGCAGGATGACGTCCGCGAATCGGGCGGTGTCGGTCATGTACATTTCCTGGACCACGGTGAACAGATCCTCGCGGGCCAGACCGGCCATGACCTGGGCCGACTGCGGGGCCACGGCCGCCGGGTTGGACAGGTAATTGTAGAGCAGCTTGACCGGCGGGTCGTTAAGTTCGGTCAGGGCGTGGCCCAGGTGGACCATGTTCACCATGCGCGTGTTCGGGGGCCGCAGGTCGTCGCGGGTCAGGGAAGGGGCATTGCCGGGCGCGCCGCCCAGCGACCGGGTGATGCCGCCGCCGGGCTTGGCGAAGGCGTTGACCAGGGCCGGGAGCAGGCAGAGGGTCCGCATGGCCATGCCGCCCGCCAACTGCCGGGCCGGGCCCCAGCCCGTGCGGATGTACGGGGCGCGGGCCGAGCCGTAGGCGCGGGCGAATTCGATGATCTCGGCCTCGGACAGGCCGCAGACCTCGGCGGCTCGCGACGGCGGCCATTCCTGAACACGCTCTTTGAGTTGGTCGAAGCCGATGGTTTGCGCCCGGATGAAATCGTGGTCGATCATATCCTCGTCGATGAGCACGCGCATGACGGCCAGAGCCAGGGCCGCGTCCGTGCCGGGCCGGAGCATGAGGTGGCTGTCCGCCTCGCGGGCCGTGGCGTTGCGGTAGGGGTCGATGACCACGATCTTCGCGCCGTTCTTGCGGGCCCGGGTGAAGTGCGGCCAGGCGTGGACGTTGGTCACCAGGGTGTTGTTGCCCCAGATGACGATCAAATCGGACTTGGCGGCCTCCGGGATATCGGTGCTCGGCCCGGAGCCCAGGGAGGCGTTGAACCCGGCGATGGCCGCCGCGCTGCAGATGGTCATGTCCAGTCGGCTCGCGCCGAGCTTGTTGAACAGGGCGTGTCCGGCGTTGCGGTGGACCATGCCCATGTGCCCGGCGTAAGTGTAGGGCAGGATGGCCTCGGGCCCGAACTCGTCGGCCACGCGCCGGATGTTGGCGGCCACTTCGTCCAGGGCCTCGTCCCAGGTGATCGGGGCGAATTGGCCGCCGCCCTTGGGGCCGGTGCGCCTCAGCGGCGTGGTCAGCCGTGCCGCGCCGTGCACGTGTTCCGGGAACCGCGCCCCCTTCTTGCAGATGAACCCCTGGGTGTAGGGGTGTTCCGGGTCGCCTTTGACCTTGGTGATCCTGCCGTCCTCCACCTTGACCAGCAGCCCGCAGGTATCCGGGCAGTCCTTGGTGCACACCGCACGCTTCCACATGATGCTATCCGCCTTGGTCTTGAGATGTCTTGGAACGCGCCCGCCGAAAAGCATGACGAAACGCTCGCGCAGGGTCGCACAAAGCGGGAGCGATTGCCAATCGGATTTGTGAATGGAGGCAACCCCGGAAGGCCATCGCCGTCCTTTGCAAGTGGACACCCGCCCGCTTTGCGCGTATTCCAATGAAAAGTCTCGAAATTTTCTACAGTTGACGCGCAGGCGACAGGATTTTCATGGATAAGCAGAATCTTTTCGCGGGGATACCCGAGGTGTTGGACGAGCGGAAGTTCGCCCATGGGGGGAACCGCAGGCGCATGGCCGAGACGGCCGGGTGCGCGGTGGAGGACATCCTCGACTTTTCAGCCAACGTGAATCCGCTGGGGCCGCCGCCATGGCTCGGCCAGGTGGTCGGTCAGGCGCTCCAGGAGGTGGACGCCTACCCGGACCCGGAGTGCACCCGGCTGATCATGGCCGCGTCCGAGCGCTACAAGGTCTGGCCCACCCAGGTGACGGCGGGCAACGGCGCGTCCGAACTGCTCTTTGCCATCGCCGGGCTCAAGGGGTTCCGTCAGGCGGTCATCCCGTCGCCCACCTACGTGGACTACGCGCGGTCCTGCCGGGCCCACCGCCTGCCCGTGGCCGAGCCGCCGCTTACCGACGACTTCACGGTGGATTTCCCGTCCATGGGGCCGCTTCTGACCACGCCCTCCCTGGTCTTTCTGTGCTCGCCCAACAATCCCACCGGCACCCTCGTGTCCGCCAACGACCTGCGCGAGGTGGCGACCATGTTCCCCCAGTCCACCTTCGTGGTGGACGAGTCCTTTGCCGAATTCCTTCCCGGGGACGCGGACCGGCTGATCCGCGACCGGCCGTCCAACGTGATCACGGTCCTGTCCCTGACCAAGTCCTACGCCATTCCCGGCCTGCGGCTGGGGCTGGCCTTCGCCGACCCGGACGTGATCCTGCGCATCCGTCACAACATGCCCGCCTGGTCCGTGAACACCCTGGCCCAGAAGGTGGGCGAGCGCTGCCTCAAGGACGACGCCTACCTGGCCGAGACCCGCGAGCAGACCCGGCTCTTGCGCGAGTCCCTGGCCTCCGGCCTGCGGCAGGTGCCGGGCATCAAGGTCCTGCCCGGCGCGGCCAACTACCTGTTCTGCCGCATGGACCGCGTGGGCCGGGACGCGACGTTTTTGCAGGAGCGGCTGCTCATGGAGCACCGCATCGGCATCCGGCTGTGCGGCAACTACACCGGCCTGGACGACAAATGGTTCCGGGTGGCCGTGCGCGGCCGCGAGGACAACGAGCGGCTCATCCGGGCCATGGAGGCGGTGGCGGGCACGGCGCGCGCTCCGCTGGTCCGGCGCGCGCGCAAGACCCCGGCCCTGATGATCCAGGGGACCAGCTCCAACGCGGGCAAGTCCGTGCTGGCGGCGGCCTTCTGCCGCATCTTTCTCCAGGACGGGTTCGACGTGGCCCCGTTCAAGGCCCAGAACATGTCGCTGAACTCCTACGTCACGGACCAGGGCGGGGAGATGGGCCGGGCCCAGGTGACCCAGGCCATGGCCTGCCGCCTGAACCCGGACGTGCGCATGAACCCGGTGCTGCTCAAGCCCGGCTCGGACACCGGCTCCCAGGTGATCGTCATGGGCCGGCCCGTGGGCAACATGAACGTGCGCGAGTACGTGGAGTTCAAGCCGCGCGCCTTTGACGCGGTCAAGGCGGCCTACGACTCCCTGGCCAACGAGCACGACGTCATGGTCCTGGAGGGGGCGGGCAGCCCGGCCGAGGTCAACCTCAAGCACCACGACATCGTCAACATGGCCATGGCCGAGTACGCCAAGGCGCGGGTCCTGCTCACCGGCGACATCGACCGGGGCGGGGTCTTCGCCTCCATCGTCGGGACCATGAGCCTGCTCACGCCCAAAGAGCGCAACCTGGTGGAGGGGTACGTCATCAACCGGTTCCGGGGCGACGCCTCGCTGCTCGACCCGGCCTTCGGCCAGATGTTCGAGCGCACGGGCAAGCCGGTGCTCGGCACCGTGCCGTACATCCACGGCCTCGGGCTGCCCGAGGAGGACTCGGTCTCGTTCAAGGAGGGGTTCCGGCCCGAGGCGGACAAGCTGCCCGAGGACCAGTGCGTGGACATCGTGGTCCTGGACCTGCCGCGCATCTCGAATTTCAACGACATCGACCCGCTGTACAACGAGCCGGACGTGCGCGTGCGCGTGGCCGCAGACGCCCGCGACGTGGGCACGCCGGACGCGGTGATCATCCCGGGCTCCAAGTCCACGGTGCCGGACATGCGCGCCTTGAAGGGCACGGGCATGGCCGCCGTGCTGCGCGAGCTGGCCGAGGGCCGCACCCGCATCGTCGGCATCTGCGGCGGGTTCCAGATGCTCGGCCGCCTTGTGGACGACCCCTACGGCCTGGAGTCCGAGACTACCCGCGTGGAGGGTTTCGACCTTTTGCCGGTCCAGACCACCCTGGCCCCGGAAAAGACCCTGACCCGCACATGGGGCACGCATTCGGCCTCGGGTCTGTCCGTGCACGGCTACGAGATCCACCACGGCCATACCGAGCCCCTGTCCGACGACCTGCGCGTGGCCCTGCGCGACAGCGCGGGCGAGCCGCTGGGCTACATGCGCCCGGACGGCCGGATCATCGGCACCTATCTGCATGGATTGTTCGACGCGGACGAGTTCCGCCGCTGGTTCATCGACCAGCTGCGCATGGACAAGGGGTTGTCCCCGCTGGAGGGGGTCCAGTCCGTCTTCGGTCTGGAGGACGCCCTGGACCACCTGGCCTCGGTGGTCCGCCAGGCCGTGGACATGGACGCGGTCTACCGGGCGCTCGGGCTGTCGGGCTGCTGCGCCCAGGTCCCGCTGTTCAGACGCATGGGTTGATCCGGGAGAGGGCTCAGGCGTCCGCGCAGCGGGACGAATCGGCCATGGTGCAGGTGTTCTTGCCCTTGTGCTTGGAGACGTACATGGCCTGGTCCGCCTTCTGGATCAGGACATCGGCGGATGTGCCGTGCTCGGGGTAGACGGAGACGCCTACGCTGGCGCCTATAGCCGCCGGGCCTTCCCTGAGGGAGAAGGGCGCGCGCAGGGCCGAGACGAGCTTTTCGCCCACCAGGGCCGCGTCCCCCACGTTGGCTACTTCGTTCAGCATCACCACGAACTCGTCGCCGCCCAGCCGGGCCACGGTGTCGGAATGGCGCACCAGGCCAATTAACAGCGCGCTGACCCGCTTGAGCACTTCGTCGCCCGCCTCGTGCCCCAGGGTGTCGTTGACCGCCTTGAAGCCGTCCAGGTCGATGTACAGCAGGGCCAGCCTGCGCTCATACCGGACGGACAGGCTCATGGACTCGTTCAGCCGGTCGAAGAAAAGCTTGCGGTTGGGCAGGCCGGTCAGGGCGTCGAACATGGCCGCCTCCTCGAGCTGCTCCTGGTACAGCCGCCGCCGCGAAACGGCCATGGCCAGATGCCATGCGCCGAAGCCGATCAGGGCGAGGAGCGCGCCGCCGCCGATGAACAGCTTGAAGAGCAGGGTGTGGGCCTGCTTATCCAAGGTCGGGGTGGGAACCCAGGAAATGAGCGTCCAGGAATAGGATTGGTTGCCTCTGTCGGTCAGCCCCGGGGAGGGGGAGGAGTGCAATCGGGAATCGCGAACCTGCATGTCGGCCAGGGGGGATACCTTCAAGAAGGTGTACAGGCCGTTGGCCGTGAGAAACTGGCCCTGATCCTCGCCTTTCATGCGACCCCATTCGTCGGGAAACAGGCGGGCAAAGGAGACGTCGAGCTTATCCGGGAACATGAACCCCCACTCCTGGTTCTTGTCCGGGCTCAAGAGCCAGTAGCCCCGGCAGTCGAGGAGCATGGTAAGCCCCTCGGCGGGGTCTCCGGCGGCCAGTATGCGGTCCTGCATGTTCCGCGCGTTGTAGTTGATCAGGACGATGCCCCGCTTGCGCCCCAAGGAGTCGAAGACGGGCGTGCCTACGCGAAGCATGGGCCTGAACGGCACCTCCACCTTTTGGTGCTCCATATTGAGGTCCATGGGGGAGAGGAAGATGTCGTTGTTGCCCAGGGCGAAGCTCTCCTTGAAATAATAGCGCGTCCCCTTGTCCTGAAGCCGGCTTTGCGGCACGGCCTGAGGGCTTCCGTCGGCCCAGTTCACCCGGATTCTTTCCCGGCCGGACTTGTCCAGGAAGCGGATCTGGTCGTATTCCTGTCGGAACTGAACCAGTTGCAGGTATTCCCGCTCCATTTCCAGAAAAGCCTTTTGGCCGCCTGAGTCCAGAAGTTCGAGGAGTTCGTTTTGTTTGGAGAGATACAGGATGTCGCCCGCTAAGTGGTCAAGTTCCCTGGATATGGCGCCGCTTTGTCGGTCCAGGGAGTTGACCTCCACGGCACCGAGCCTATCGAGGTAGTCGTTCCGTTCGACATGGTAGAGGAGCGTTCCCCCGAGGGCCAGCAGGGCGAGCACGACCAGGAGCAGGACGAGGAATATGCGGATTCCTCCCGCGGGGATCGCGTGATCCTCGCCGGGCGGCTTGCCCTGGTCGGTCGGGTGTTTGCTCTTGAAAAACATGAATGCTGGCCCCCTGACGAAGGTAGCCTCACCGCTAAACGGCGGCTTTACCTTCCCCTGCATATCATAGTTACTCTTTGATATGCAAAAGGGTCAAGGCCGGGGGGCTGTCGCTTCGCCGTTTGCGGAGGCGGGCTTGTCCCGGAACGCGCCGCTCACGGTTGGAATTGCGCCGTTCAATGAAAACGTGTATCCAGCCTGGACGAATCCATGCCATTTACAGAACTCAGAGCACGCGCTGCCCTGCCAAGGAGGAATACATGTACGTCGGACTGAAAATGCTTCGCGACTTCGTCAAGGTCACCCCCCAGACCCTGGTCAAGGACGCCCAGAAACAGCTTGAGGACAACAAGCTCTGGATGCTCCTGGTGGTGGACGACGATGGCAAGCTGGTCGGCTACGTGCGCAAGGAAGACATCTCGGCCGCCTTGCCCAGCATCATGACTTCCCTGGAGAAACACGAGCTCAACTACCTGATGAGCAAGCTCACGGTGGAGAAGATCTACCGCACGGACATCAAGACCGTGGCCCCGGAGACCGAGATCGAGGGCGCGGCCGACATGATGTACGAGATGAATCTGGCCGGGCTGGCCGTGGTCGGCGAGACCGGCGAGCTCATCGGCTACATCAACCGCAACGTCATGCTCGACGTTCTGGCCGAGGAGATGGGATATCGCGAGGGCGGCAGCCGCCTGACCCTCGAGGTGGAGGACCGTTCCGGCGTACTTTACGAGGTCGCCGGGGTCATCGCCAACATGAAGATTTCGATCATCTCCACCGGCACCTTCTTTTACAGCGGACGCCGCATCGTGGTCGTCCGAATAGATACCGAAGACCCGTCCACGGTCGCCGCGGCGCTCGAGGATCGGGGCTACAAACTGGTCGCTCCCGAGGATTTCGAGGAGGAGTGGACCTAGGGCCCGACTGGCCTCCCGGCAGCATATGGACCCGGACGGTGTTTTGGAATTCACCGACGGGCCGTGCGGACGTCGCGTGGGACAGGGGGTTCCGAGACCATAATGGAACGATTATGGCCTATCTCGACGTCCGCGACGTTACGCTCACCTTCAAGGGCATCGCCGCGCTCATGGGCGTGTCCTTTTCCGTGGAACAGGGGACCATCGCGTCCCTGATCGGCCCCAACGGGGCCGGTAAAACCTCCATGCTCAACTGCATCAGCGGCCGCTACACGCCCGACGGCGCGGCGCGCGGCGCATGCTCCATTCAACTGGACGGCGAATGTCTGCTCTCCCTGCCCGCGCACAAGCGCACGGAGCTGGGACTGTCCCGGACATTCCAGAACATCGCCCTGTTCAAGGGCCTCTCCGTCCTCGACAACCTCATGGTCGGGCGGCACAGCCGCATCGACTACGGGTTGCTCTCGTCCATCCTCCACTTCGGCCGGACCGTGCGCCTGGAGCGCCGCCACCGACGCCGGGTGGAGGACGTCATCGACTTCCTGAACCTATCCCCATACCGCCACCAGCACGCCGGGCGACTACCGTACGGCGTGCGCAAGCGCGTGGAGCTCGGCCGGGCCCTGGCCGCCGAGCCCAAACTCATCCTCCTGGACGAGCCCATGGCGGGCATGAACCTCGAAGAGACCGAGGACATGGCCCGATATATCCTGGACATAGCCGAGGAGTGGGGCGTCACCGTCCTGCTGGTCGAGCACGACATGGGAGTTGTCATGGACATCTCCGACAAGGTCGTGGTCATCGACTTCGGTTCCAAGATCGCCGAGGGCTCGCCGGATGAAGTGCAGGCGAACACGGACGTCATCAAGGCCTACCTGGGCACCGAAGACGCCGCGTTCATGGGCAGATAGCCGACGCCGACCGGCAGGGCGCGCCGCCCCGCCGGCCCGTCGCGAACCAGACAAGGAAGCCCCGGCCCTTGGCCGGACAAGAGGACGTTTCATGGCCAAACCGTACATGACCACCCTGCCAAGGCTGCTCGCCCGGCAGGCCGGGGACCGGCCCCGCAAGACCGCCCTGCGCGAAAAGGAATGGGGCGTCTGGCAGGCCGTCTCCTGGGAGGATTCCCTGCGCATCACCGCCGAGTTCGCCTGCGGGCTCGAAGCCCTGGATCTCGGCAAGGGGGACATCGTCATCCTCATCGGCAACAACCGCCCCGAATGGATCTGGGCCGAGCTGGCCATCCAGGGACTGGGCGGCATGGCGCTGGGCCTGTACCAGGACTCGCCCGCCGAGGAGATCGAGTACGTCTTCGATCTGTCCGGGTGTCGGCTGGTGGTGGCCGAGGACCAGGAGCAGGTGGACAAGATGCTCTCCTTCCGCGAGCGGCTGCCGGACCTCGAACACATCGTCTACCACGACCCCAAGGGACTGAAGGCCTACGAGTCGCGGGTGGAGGGTCTCAAGAGCTTCAACGCGGTCCGGCGGCTGGGGCGCGAGAAGGGCGGCGACTGCCTGGCCCGGTTCCAGGAGCGAATCCGCCGGGGCAGGCCGGACGATCCGTGCCTGATCGCCACCACCTCGGGCACCACGGGCCGCCCCAAGCTGGCCGTGCTGTCGCACAAGAACCTGTTGTCCATGGCCCACAACCTGGGCAAGTACGATCCCAAGACCGCGAACGACGAGTTCGTCTCCTTCCTGCCCCTGGCCTGGATGGGCGAGCAGATGATGGCCGTGGCCTCGGCCCTGCTCTTCGGGTTCTGCGTCAATTTCCCCGAGACCCCGGACACGGCCTCCGCCGACTCGCGCGAGATCGGCCCGCACTTCATCTTCTCCCCGCCGCGCGTGTACGAGTCCATCGCGGCCAAGGTGGCGGGCGACATCATGGAAACCACCCCGGTCAAGCGCTGGCTGTACAACCGCTTCCTGCCCGTGGGCTACGAGTATGTGGACACGGTCTTCGCGGGCGACACCCCATCCCCGTGGCTGAAATTCAAGTACCTGCTGGCCGACCAGGGGCTGTTCCGCGCCCTGCGCGACCGGCTGGGCTTCTCGCGCATGCGCAGCGCCACCACGGGCGGGGCCGCGCTCGGGCCGGACGTGTTCCGCTTTTTCCACGCCATCGGGGTGAATCTCAAGCAGATCTACGGCCAGACCGAGATCGCGGGCATCTCCTGCATCCACAAGGAGGGCGAGGTGGACTTCACCTCGGTGGGCGCGCCCATCCCCGAGACCGAGGTGCGCATCTCCCATGACGGCGAGATCCTGTCGCGCTCGCCCGCCGTGTTCCTGGGCTACTACAAGAACGACGAGGCCACCCGGGAGACCCTGACCGAGGACGGCTGGCTGCTCTCGGGCGACGCGGGCTACTTCGACGACAACGGCAGGCTGGTGGTCATCGACCGCCTCAAGGACGTCATGCACCTGGCCGACGGCACCCGGTTCTCGCCCCAGTTCCTGGAGAACAAGGTCAAGTTCTCGCCGTTTCTGCGCGAGTCCGTGGTCCTGGGCGACGGCCGCGACTTCGTGGCCGCCATCCTGTGCATCGACATGGCCATCGTCGGCCACTGGGCCGAGTCCAGGATGATCACCTACACCACCTACCAGGACCTGGCGGCCAAGGACGAGGTCTACGCCCTGATCAGGGACGAGGTGGCCAGGACCAACGCGACCCTGCCCGAGGAGACGCGCATCCGCCGGTTCTGCCTGCTCTACAAGGAGCTGGACCCGGACGACAACGAGTTGACCCGCACGCGCAAGGTCAAGCGCGGGACCATCGGCGAGCGGTACGGCGCGCTCATCGAGGCGCTCTACACCGACGTCTGCGCGCTCAGCCTCGAGACCGAGATCACCTACCAGGACGGCTGCGTCCGCCGGATGTGCGGCGACATCCGCATCCAAGACATGGAGGGCTAAGTGGAATATTACCTGCAACTCATCGTCAACGGCCTGGTGGTCGGCTCCATCTACTCCCTGGTGGCGCTCGGCTTCGTGGTCATTTACAAGGCCACCAAGGTGGTCAACTTCGCCCAGGGCGAGCTGGTCATGGTCGGGGCCTATGTCTGCTTCGCCCTGACGGTCCAGTTCCACATCCCGTTCATCTGGGCCTTCCTGATCACCCTGGCCTTCTCGGTCCTGCTCGGCCTGGCCATCGAGCGCATGGTCCTGCGGCCGCTCATCGGCGAGGAGCACATCTCGGTCATCATGGTCACCATCGGCATGAGCTCGGTGCTCAAGTCCCTGGTCCAGCTCTTCTGGGGTACGCAGATCAGGGTCTACCCCCAGG
This sequence comes from Pseudodesulfovibrio sp. lm2024, assembly GCF_051175575.1. Lineage (NCBI taxonomy): Bacteria > Pseudomonadati > Thermodesulfobacteriota > Desulfovibrionia > Desulfovibrionales > Desulfovibrionaceae > Pseudodesulfovibrio > Pseudodesulfovibrio sp. lm2024. Next base: position 3,542,682 of record NZ_CP195092.1, on the reverse strand, counting down.
TCCTGCCCACCGAGCCGGTCATGATCGCCGGGCTGCCCGTGGCCCCGGTGTACATCGCGGCCTTCATCCTGTCCGGGGTGCTGTTCGCCGTGTTCTCCCTCTTCTTCAAGTACTCGCGCACCGGGGTGGCCATGCGGGCCACGGCGTTCGACCAGCAGGCCGCCCAGTCCATGGGTATCGGCATCAAGAACATCTTCGCCATGAGCTGGTGCATCGCCTGTGTCGTGTCCGCCGTGGGCGGGGTCATCCTGGGCAACATCAACGGCATCAACTCGCACATCGGCCACCTGGGGCTCAAGGTCTTCCCGGCGGTCATCCTCGGCGGCCTGGACTCCCTGCTCGGCGCGGCGCTGGGCGGCCTGATCATCGGCGTGCTCGAAAACGTCTGCGACGGCGCGGCCCGCCAGTTCCTCGGCCTGGGCGGCTTCCGCGAGGTCGCGGCCTTCATCATCCTGGTGGTCATATTGATGATCAAGCCGTACGGGCTGTTCGGCACCAAAGAGATCGAGAGGGTCTAGCCATGCAGGGCAAATGCGGACTCTTCTTCACCTCCTACGAGGCCGAGACCCAGGTCTTCCCGTCCGGGTTCCAGAAACTCATGGTCTCCCTGTTCCTGGCGTTGCTGTGCGCAGCGCCGTTCATCCTGAACACGCACCTGACCTCGATCATGAACCTGATCTTCATCTCGGTCATCGGCGCGGTGTCGCTCAACCTGCTGACCGGCGTGTGCGGCCAGATATCGCTCGGCCACGGCGCGTTCCTCGGCGTGGGGGCCTACGCCGCCGGGCAGTGCTCGGTCCACGGCGTGCCGTTCCCCCTGGCCATCCTGACCGGCGGCCTGGTCACGGCCATGGTCGGCATGGTCTTCGGCGTGCCGTCCCTGCGCCTCAAGGGCATCTACCTGGCCATCGCCACCCTGGCCGCCCAGCTGGTCCTCGAATACGTCTTCCTGCACGGCGGGGCGCTGACCGGCGGGTCCAACGGGCTGCTCCTGGAGCCGCCGTCCATCCTCGGGTTCTCCTTCGACACCGAGGTGCGCATGTACTTCCTGCTCCTCGCCTTTGCCGCCGGGGCCCTGCTCATGGTCACCAACATCATGCGCAGCAAGTACGGCCGGGCCTTCGTGTCCATCCGCGACTTCTACCTGTCCGCCGAGATCGTGGGCGTGAACCTGTTCCGCTACAAGCTCGTGGCCTTTGGCGTGAGTTCGTTCCTGGCGGGCGTGGCAGGCGGCCTGTGGGGCCACTACACCGGCTACATCTCGGCCGAGCAGTTCAACATCGGCCTGTCCATTTCCTATCTGGCCATGATCGTCATCGGCGGCCTGGGGTCGGTGCTCGGCTCGGTCTTCGGGGCCGCGTTCATCGTCCTGCTGCCCGAGGTCCTGACCGGCCTGTCCAACACGGTCTCGGCCGTGCTGCCGGACATCGCCCAGTACATCGTGGCCCTGCGCGAGGGCGTGTTCGGTCTGGTGCTCATCCTGTTTCTGATCTTCGAGCCGGAAGGGCTGGCCCACCGCTGGCGGCTGGTCAAGGCCTACTGGAAACTCTATCCGTTCGCCCACTAGGGGTGCGGTCGCAACCCCGCCGCCGGGCGGCGGGTGGACATACGAGGCGTCCGGGGAAGGGCGCATCAACTTCAACCTCGAGGAGTACCACATGAGGGTTGGAAAAATCATAACCGCAGTCTGCATCCTGCTCCTGGCCGGGCTGATGCTGGTCGGCTGCGGAGGCGGAGACGAAAAACCGGCCGCAACCGCGAAACAGGACGCCACGCCCATCAAGGTCGGCGGCCTGGTGGACCTGTCAGGGCCGACATCGTCCGTGGGCGTGCCCTACGCCGACGGGCTCAAGGGCGGGGTCGAGTACATCAACAAGCAGGGCGGCATCAACGGACGTCCCCTGGAATTCGATCTGCAGGACACCGCATACAAGGTGCAGCAGGGACTCTCCCTGTACAAGAAGATGGTCAACACCGACCACGTGGTCTGCATCCAGGGGTTCGGCTCGGCCGTGACCGAGGCGCTGGTGCGTACCCTGGCCAAGGACATGGTTCCCAACCTGTCCGCCTCCTATTCGGCCCACCTGACCAACCCCGAAGTGGCCCCGTACAACTTCTTCATCGCGGCCGACTACACCACCCAGCTGCGCGCCGCGCTCAAGTACTTCAAGGATAACTGGACCGAGACGCGCGCTCCCAAGGTCGCCTTCATCTACCCCGACCACCCGTACGGACTGGCCCCCATTCCGGGCGGCAAGGAATACGCGAAGGAAATCGGCTACGAGATCGTGGGCGAGGCCAACGTGGCCCTGAATGCCATGGACGCCACCACCGAGCTGCTGCCCATCAAGGAAAAGGCGCCCGACTTCTGCTGGATCGGCGGGACCACGCCGTCCACCTCCGTCATCCTCAAGTCGGCCAAGAACATCGGCCTGGATACCGTTTTCTTCACCGACATCTGGGGCACGGACGAGACCCTGCCCAAGTTGGCGGGCGCCGACGCGGACGGCTCCTATTCCAACCAGGCCGCCGCGGTCTACGGCCAGGATGTGCCGGGCATGAAGGCCGTCATGGAGATCACCAACAACCAGCCGCAGATGACCCACTACACGCGCGGCTTCGTGTCCATCCTGGTCATGGCCGAAGGCATGAAACGGGCGCTGGCCAACGGCGAGCTGACCGGCGAAACCCTCAAGACATCCCTGGAAACCCTGCGGGAATACGACCCCATGGGGTTGGCCCCGCTCATCTCCTACTACCCCGACGATCACCGCCCGAACATGGCCGTGTTCCTTTACACCATCCAGGACGGCAAACTGACCTTCGTGAAAGAACAAATCCTCGAACGCCGAGAAGACTGGCTCGGCCACTAGGCGATATGAAGAGCTGGGGGAAACCTCTTGGAAGAGGTTTCCCCCAGACCCCCTTCCAGAACTTTTTGGGCCACGCCGCCAGGGAAGGGGGCGGAACATGATGGGACGCCATGGCGGCGTGGATGGTGCGGGCGCGACAAGTCGGATTTTGGCTCGGTATGTCTCCCGCCGCCCATAAATATGACGATTTCGCACGCAGGCCCTGCGGCGCGATAAAAAGTTTTGAAGGGGAGTCCTGAGGGGAAACTTTTTCAAAAGTTTCCCCTCAGGCCGCCGGAGGCAATCTTGAACAACATACTCAGAGTCGAGAATCTGGAAGTGGTCTACAACGACGTGGTGCTGGTCTTGAAGGGGTTGTCCCTGGCCTGTCCGGAGGGTCGGATCACGGCGTTGCTCGGGGCGAACGGGGCGGGCAAGTCCACGACGCTGAAGGCGATTTCGGGTCTGCTGCAATGTGAAGACGGCGAGGTCACGGACGGGGCGGTGGTCTATCGCGGCCAGCCCATCCAGGGGCTGGCGCCCGAGAATATCGTGCGCCAGGGGGTGTTCCAGGTCATGGAGGGCCGCCGCATCTTCGAGGACCTGACCGTGGAGGAGAATCTGCGCTGCGGCGCGTTCACCCGGCCCGGTTCGGACATGGGCCATTCGCTGGCCCTGGTCTACGAGTATTTCCCCAGGCTCAAGGAGCGGCGCAAACAGCTGGCCGGGTACATGTCCGGCGGCGAACAGCAGATGTGCGCCATCGGCCGGGCGATCATGGCCAAGCCCAGGCTGCTTCTGCTCGACGAGCCGTCCCTCGGGCTGGCCCCGCTGCTGGTGGAGGAGATCTTCGACATCATCAGGCGGTTCAACGAGAAGGAGGGCGTGACCATTCTGCTGGTGGAGCAGAACGCCCGCGCGGCCCTGTCCGTGGCCGAGACCGCCTATATCATGGAGAACGGCCGGGTGGTCATGGACGGCACGGCCAAGGACCTGTTCAACAACCCGGACGTCCAGGAATTCTACCTCGGCATGGGCAGCGCCGGGGACAAGAAGAGCTATCGCGACGTCAAACACTATCGCCGAAGAAAACGCTGGCTTGGTTGACGGCTTGCGATAGTGGGCCATCCGCACATTTTTCGAGAGGGAATTTGATCCTCACGTAGAAGGCTACGCTGCGGTCAAATCCCCTCTCGAAAAATGCACGGCTGACCCACTCTCCCAAGCCTTTTCAAGGAATGATAAGGGGAGAGTGGTGGCAAAAATGTGGCATCTGTCGTAGGCTCCAGAACAAAAGAATCGGCAGGTTTCTCCGCACCCGGCGGAGCGGCGACAACGACTGGAACGGGGTTCGGGAGGCATTCATCCATGTACTACACCGAGTATGAGACGGAGCCGCGCGACAAGCGGATGAAGCGCAAGTGGAAAGGGGTGAGGGAGGTGCTCCTGGCGGCCGAGCGGTCGTCGGGCGAGTTCCAGGCGCGGCTGCGGGAACTCGGGGCGTGCGCCAAGGATTTCAAGGACTGGGACGACTACGCCAAGATCCCGCCCCTGCGCAAGCGGGACATCATCAAGTGGCAGCGGGAGCACGGCATCGGCTGGTTCCTGGCGGCCAAGCCGGGCGAGCTGTCGCGCATCTACCAGTCGCCCGGCCCGATCTATGATCCCGAGGGGCGCGAGCCGGACTACTGGGCGTGGTCCGAGGGGTTCTTCGCTGCGGGGTTCAGGCCCGGCGACCTGGCCCAGATGACCTTTTCCTACCACATGACCCCGGCCGGGCTGATGCTCGAGGAGCCGCTCAAGGACATCGGCTGCGCGGTCATTCCGGCCGGTCCGGGCAACACCGAGAAGCAGATCGAGTTCATGACCCGGCTGCCGGTCAACGCCTTCATCGGCATGGCCAGCTACCTCAAGGTCATCGGCGAGAAGGCCCGGGCCATGGGGCTCGACCCGCAGGAGGACTTCCATTTGGAAAAGGCGTACGTGGCCGCCGAACCGCTGCCCGAGACGCTGCGCGCCGAGGTGGAGGAGATGTTCGGCATCACTATCCGCCAGGGATACGGCACGGCGGATGTGGGCTGCATCGCCTACGAGTGCCGGGAGCTGGGCGGCATGCATCTGTCCAATTCCCGCCACGTGGAGATATGCGACCCGGCCACCGGGTTGCCAGTGCCCGACGGCGAGGTGGGCGAGGTGGTGGTCACCCCGTTCTTCACCGACTACCCGCTGGTCCGGCTGGCCACGGGCGATTTGTCGTCCATGGACCTGGGCATGTGCGCCTGCGGGCGCACGGCCAGAAAGCTTTCCGGATGGAAAGGGCGGGCCGACGACACGGCCAAAGTCAAGGGCCAGTTCATCTATCCGGGGCAGGCCGCCACGCTCTTTTCGAGATTCCCGGCCATTTCCGGTTGGCAGATTCGTGTAAAACATGTTAATGGCAGGGACGTACTCCTGGTGTTGGCCGAAACGGCCCATACTTTCGATACGGAAAGTTTCGAGGCCGACTTCCAGGCCTTGATGAAATTGCGACCAGTCGTCGAGACCTGCGCTCCCGGCACCTTGCCGGATGATGCGCCCCGTCTCGTCGATGAAAGGACTTTCGATTAAACCCGGCTGTCAGGGCCGGGATTGCGGTCCTAATCGAAGTGGGCGGTGCCATGCGAGCACCGCCCTTTTTCTTGGTATTCTTCGGGCGCGGCTTGCGATAGCGGCGCATCTGCGCATTTTTCGGGCTTGCCGCGTCCTCGCCGTACCGATGTACGACTGCGGGGCGGCTGCGCCCGAGAAAATGCACATCTGCACCACTCTCCCAAGCCTGATGGCGTGCGGGCGCGAGAGCCGGTTCGGGTGCCGGGGGCACCCGAAGGTGCTCCAGGGGGAGGATGTGAGGGGTAAGGTTTTTTCTGTTCTGAAGGCGTAAGGGGGCTGTCGGGTTGTGCTCTTCAGAGGGAAAGCATAACTCGGCTTTTCTTTTACGCCTTTCCTGCGTCAGCAGCCCGCGAATGCGGGCGTCCCTGGCGCTCCCTGGCTGATTCCCTGAGCGGGAGATGGGCTAGCTGGCGAGAAGTGGTGAGCCGCGAGGCGCAAAAAAGGCCCGGGACCGAAGCGTATCTCAATACGCGAGGGTCCGGGCCTTTTGCAGCAACGAAGCGGATCGCCGCTTATCGCCAGCTAGCACCCGCAGGAGCCGGTGCCGCAGGAGGAGCAGCCGCAGCCACCGCCGCCCATTTCGTTCTCGGAGGAGACCTGGAAGCCGTAGGGGGTCATGTCGATGGACACGGCGCCCGAGGCCTGGGCCAGTTCCTCGTTGATCAGGAAGGTGAAGTCGCCCTGCTCAAAGGACTTGTCGCCGTCGCGCAGCTCGTCCAGGGCCAGGGACAGGCGCGGTCCGGCGCAACCGCCGTCGGCCAGGTGCACGCGGATGGGCTGGACGTCCTTGTCCGCGAAGTATTTGGTCAGTTCGCTCTGGGCCGATTCGGAAACAGTGATCATAGTTACTCTCCTGGATTGGTTTCGTTCCTCAAAACAATAAGGATCATCTATCCGTTGTAAAGAGAAAAACGATCACCACGCCCGCAGAGCCCGGACAACCATGTGTAATTGCAGCTGATAAAAATGGAAAATAACCCCCTGGGGGTACATGTACAGCCCGCCCGGCTGTCACCCGTCCGCCGCGAGGCGAAAATAAGACCCGGCCCGGATCTGTATACGCGAGTTTCCGGCCGAGCTTTCGTCTTATTCCCCTAGCGGGAGGTGGGCTAGCTGGCGAGAAGTGGTGAGCCGCGAGGCGCAAAAAAAGCCCGGGACCGACGCGTATCTCAATACGCGAGGGTCCGGGCTTTTTGCAGCAACGAAGTGGATCGCCGCTTATCGCCAGCTAGCAGCCGCAGCCGCCGGAGCCGGCGGAACCGCAGGAACCGGCCGAGGAGCAGTCGCAGCTGGAGCCGCCTCCGCTCACGGGGTTCTCGGATTCCACGACGAATCCGTAGTAGGTCATGTCGATTTTGATGTTGCCGGTCTGGGACAACAGGTCCTTTTCCACCAGGAAGGTGAATCCAGCGGCCTCGGACACGTCATCCTTATCGTTAGGCTCATCCAGAGCCAGGGTCAGGCGCGGGCCCGCTCAGCCTCCGGCCGCGAGATACACGCGGATGGGGGACGCTTCCTTGTCCTGGAAGTAGCCGTCAAGCTGCTTCTGGGCAGCTTCAGTGACTTCGATCATTATAATGCCTCCTAATTTGGGTCGGGAGATGAAGAGGTAAGATCAATAGTACCCTTTGTCAAATCGAAAGTTGCTGCGGGCCCGGGGCGGAGTTGACCACCCCTTGTCGATGGGCTAATTTCCTATGTTCCTTCAACCGCTAAGCCATGCGAGGCCGAGATGATGAAAGACTGCGGCACCATATTGTCCGACAAGGAGATGAGCCGAACCCTGGAGCGGCTGGCCGTCGAGATCTACGAGCGCAGGGGCGACGACGAGTCCCTGGCCATCCTGGGCATCCAGCGCCGGGGCGCGGACCTGGCCGAGCGGCTGAAGCTGCTCCTGGACGAGCGGTTGGGCCGCAAGGTCCCGCTGGGCAAGCTCGATATCAACCTGTACCGCGACGACTGGACCACCAACCTGGAGCTGGCCCCGACCATCAACTGTTCGGAGATCGGCTTCGAGGTGGAGGGCACGTCCATCGTGCTGGTGGACGACGTGCTCTATTCCGGCCGCACGGTGCGCGCCGCGCTGGAGGCCATCCTCGACTACGGCCGTCCCAAGCGGGTGGAGCTGCTGGTCCTGGTGGACCGGGGCCACCGCGAGCTGCCCATCCAGGCGGACTACGTGGGCAAGCGGCTGGACACCATGGGCGACGAGCACGTCAACGTGCTGGTCAACGAGCGCGACGGCGAGGACCGGGTCTGTCTGGTCCGGGGCGAGTAGGCATGGCCTTCACGCCCATCCAGCGCGACGAAGTGAGCAGCCCGTGCATCACCCTGGTGGGCATGGCCGGGGCGGGCAAGTCCACCCTGGGCGGACTGCTGGCCAAGCGGCTCGGCTGGGGCCAGCTGGACACCGACCGCTACATGGAGTCTTATTACGGACTGGGCCTCCAGGCGATCATGGACACCTACGGGCTGGACGAGTTTCTGCGTATCGAGGAGGGGCTGGTCTCGGACCTGAACCTGACGCGCACGGTCATCTCCACAGGCGGCTCGGTCATCTACGGCCCCAGGGCCGTGAAGCGGCTCAAGCGGCTCGGACCGGTGGTCCTGCTGGACATCGACGAGGCCACCTTCATCGAGCGCGTGGGCGACGGCGAGAACCGGGGGCTGGCCATCGGCCCGGGCAAGACCATGCGCGACCTTTACAACGAGCGGCTGCCGTTGTACCGCGAGGCGGCCGACCTGACGGTCCGCACGGACCGGTGCGCGCCGGACGAATGCGTGGACATCATCCTTCAACACCTTCACCTAGCATGAACAAACCGACCCCCAAGGCCGCCTTCCGCAAGCTGGCCGCCATATACGACAAGATGGTCGCCCGCTACGACGAGGCGGCCGGCCCCATCGGCATGACCTGCGAGGGCTGCACCGACAACTGCTGCCTGTCCTTTTTCCAACACCACACCTACGTGGAGTGGGCCTACATGTGGGAAGGGCTGAACAAGCTCCCCGCCGATCGGCTCGAAGCGATCAGGGAACGGGCGCGCGACTACGTGGAGCAGGCCCAGGCCGCCCTGTCGCGCGGCGAGCGCCCGCACGTCATGTGCCCGCTGAACATCGACGAGAAGCAGGGCGTCTGCGGCTTGTACGAGCACCGGCTGATGATCTGCCGCATGCACGGCGTGCCCAACCTGCTGACCCGGCACACGGGCCAGGAGGTCCGTTTTCCGGGCTGCTACCGCTGCCAGGAGCTGACCGAGGGCATGGACAATCCCCCGTTCGTGGACCGCACCCCCATGTACAAGGACTTGGTCATGCTCGAAATGCAGTTCGTGGGCAAGAACCTGCGCATGCTCCCCAAGGTGGACCACACCATCGCCGAGATGATCGTGCTCGGCCCGCCGCGATTGAAATAGTCTTTTGGACGGGAAAAAGAAAAGCCGCCGGAATTGTTTCCGGCAGCTTTTTTTCGCGGTCTGGATTTTTCTTCCTTCCGGGAGTAGGAGGGAGCCATGAAAAAGCTGTTTGCCTGTGCGCTCCTGCTGCTTCTCATGGCCGTCGGGTCGGCGGCCGGGGAACGTCCCGTGGTCCGGAACGAACCCGTTGCCGTGGCCGCGGCCGAGTACCACGGGAACCGCAATTCGCACATCTTCCACCGGCCCGGCTGCCGCTACTATAACTGCAAGAACTGCGTCGTGTACTTCGCCACGCGTCAGGCGGCCCTCAAAGCGGGGTTCCGCCCGTGCAAGGTCTGCAAGCCGTAAGCCCTAGACCGACAGCGTGAATCCTGCCTTGGCAAAGGTGAACTGCCCGGCCTGGAGCAGGGCGATCTCGTTTTCGCGGGCCGATATCTGCATGTACTTTTCGTGGTCGGGCAGGGCCGAACTCCAGATCTGGGCGATCTCGGCCCGGACCGTGTTGATGCGCTGCTCCAGCCGGTCCAGGGTGAAGGTCCCGTTCTTGATCGGTTCGATGGCCGCCTCGCGGAAGGCCTTGACCGCCTCCTCGGAGATGTCCACGGCGTCGCCGGGCCAGTACATGGCCTGCTCCCGCGCGTCCTCCTCGGGCAACGGTCCGAAAACCGAGCCGCCCTCGACCTGTGTGGTGTCCATCCGTATGTACATGACCTTCCTCCGTGATGGTCGCGTACACCTCCTATCGGACACTCCTTAACAAAACTTAACGTTCGATGGCGGGCCGGGTTGACGGCATGCCCGGTCCGGGATACCCCTGTGCCCATGCGCTCCTAGCCCTGCCATACGGTTTCGGCCCGTCGCCGCGTCCGGCGACTCCTTCCACTCATTTGGAGCGAACCATGAAAAATAGGCTATACGATATAACGTCCCTGTGGGACGACGGCTACAAGATTCCCTGGAACGATCCCGCGTTCAGCGCGCGCATCCTCAAGGAGCACCTCTCCCAGGCGCACCATCTGGCCAGCCGCAAGCTGTCCGTGGTCGAGGCCCAGTCGGCCTGGATCGCGGCCCGATTCCCCGCGCCCGAACCCGCCGCGCTCGACCTCGGCTGCGGCCCCGGCCTGTACGCCCGGCAACTCGCGCCGCGCTGCCGCCGCTATGTCGGGCTGGACTTCAGCCCGGCGTCCATCGTCCACGCCCGGCAACACGGCCCGGCCAATTGCGAATTCCGCTTGGCCGACGTGACCGAGGCGGACTTCGGCGGCCCTTTCGACCTGGTCATGATGCTTTATGGCGAGTTCAACGTCTTCTCCCCGGCTCAGGCGCGTCGTCTGCTGGCCAAGGCGCATACCGCGCTCGCGCCGGGCGGGCTGCTGCTCATCGAACGCCAGCGGTTCGAAGCCGTGCGCTCGGTGGGCCTGGGTCAGGCCGTGGAGGTTCGCGCTCCCGAGGGCGGCCTGTTCGCGGACGAGCCCTACGTCTGCCTGACCGAGAACGACTGGTTCGAAGAGCAGGGCGTGGCCCGGCAGCGCTTCCTGGTGCGTATCGACGGCCGCGCCGAGCCGGTGTCCTACCGCTCGACCACCAAGGCATGGACCGGGAACGAGATGGCGGTCCTGCTCGGCGAGGCGGGCTTCAGCGGCGTGCGGTCCCACGCGGACTGGCCCCAGCCCGATGACGCCATGGCCCTGGTCTCGGCCCGCAAGGCATAAAGAAAGGCCCCCGGTTCGCCGGGGGCCTCGTTTTCTAGGGGGTGTTCGCAGCGCCCAGCAGAAATCCGATGAAGTCGGTGATGCCGTGTTGCCGCGCGTGGACGTAGTTGGCGGTCCAGGCGGCGAAGGACAGCTTGCGGCCGTATACCTCGTACTCTCGCCCCGGCCCGGCGAAGTCCCAGCCGAAAAAGGCGGCCACGGACGGGTGGATGGGCTGTTCGAAATCCGGGAACGGATCGCCCAGCGCGGCCAGTCCGTCCGCGTCCGGCCCGGGCAGGCCGAGTTCGCGCAGCACGCCGCGCGCGGCGTGGTCCATAAGCGCCGTGCCCGGATGGTTGACCGTGTTGAACAGCGGCTCGCGGCTGAAGCGCTCCTCGATGAGGGCCATGTACTTGATTGGGGTGTGCGCCTCGCGTTCGCGCTCGCGCGTGAGCGTGGCCCGCAGCAGCGCCTCCAGGTCGAGCTTGGCCGCCAGGTCGGCGCGCAGGTAGAGCAGGATGATCTCGTCCGTGGACAGCCCGGCGTCGATGTAGCCGTCGAGCAGCTCGCAGCGGTAGTCGAACCCGGCCCGGCCCGACCAGGTGGGCCAGTACCCCTTGAAGAACATGTTCGGGACGCACAGGGCTCGCGCGTGGTCCGGCAGCCTGCCCATGAGCGATTCCGAGGCCAACTCGCCCCAGTCGGGGCCCAGGTGCTGGTACAGGAACAGGGAGCAGCGGGCCAGATCCGCATCCGGAATGGGCTCGCGCACGTAGTTGGTGTACAGGCGGCACTCGTACCGCTCGCGGAAGGTCGGGCAGCAGTTCAGCCGCTCCAGCAGCGGTTCGCCCTGGCAGTTGGCGTGGATGAGACAGAGTTCCCGGTTCATGTACTTTCCTGGTCGAAGAAAATTGGCAAATATTTCCGTACGGATAGCACGGAAATCCCATCACCGCAACGGGTTCCGGGGTTTGCATTCCCCCGGCCCCCGGTGTATGCCTCCCGGACCGAAAATTACCAGCAAGGAACGCATAATGGAAACAGCATTCAAGCGCATACTCGACGAAATATCCCCTGTGGACCGCGCGCCCGAGGCCGAGGGCCAGGCCCATCTCGACCACCTGACCAAGCCCGTGGGCAGCCTCGGCCGTCTCGAGGAACTGGCCCTGCGGCTCTATCTCATCCAGGGCGGCCAGCCGCCCCAGGCCGACCCCATGCGGGTCTACACCGTGGCCGGGGATCACGGCGTCAACGCCGAGGGCGTGTCGCCCTATCCCCAGGAGGTCACCCGCCAGATGGTCCTCAATTTCCTTGCCGACGGCGCGGGCATCAACGTCCTGGCCAAGACCGTGGGCGCGGAACTCTTCGTGGTGGACGCTGGCTGCTGCGGCGGGCCGTTCGACGAGCACCCGGCCCTGATCCAGGCCAAGGTCGCGCCCGGCACGGCCAACCTGGCCGAGGGCCCGGCCATGACCCGCGAGCAGTGCCTCGAGGCCCTCATGCTCGGCGTGTCCCTGGCCGACCGCGCCCATGCGGACGGCGTCAAGGTGATCGGCACCGGCGACATGGGCATCTCCAACACCACCCCGTCCACGGCCCTGTATTCCGCCTACCTGGGCCTCGATCCCGCCGGGCTGACCGGCCCCGGCGCGGGCCTGGCTCCGGACAGCCTTCCGGCCAAGACCGCCGTCATCCGGCGCGGCCTTGAGGCCAACAAACAGACCATCGAATCCGGCGATCCGGTCGACATCCTCGCCGCCCTGGGCGGTTTCGAGATCGCCGCCCTGGCCGGGCTCATCCTGGGCGGGGCCAGGAACCATCAGCTCGTCTGCGTGGACGGCTTCATCTCCACCGCCGCTTACCTGGCCGCCTGGAAGATCCATCCCGCGGTCAAGGACTACTGCCTGCTCAGCCACGCCTCGGCCGAACCCGGCTACGCCGCCGTGGTCGAGGCCATGGGCGTCAATCCCTACCTCCATCTCGGTTTCCGCCTGGGCGAAGGCACCGGCGCGGCCTGCGCCATGTTCCTCGTCCGCGCCGCCGCCAACATCTACAACCAGATGGCCACCTTCGCCTCCGCCGGCGTGTCGGAAAGCAGGTAGCCTTCGGCGGCCGGGGGAAGGGGAGGAAAAACCCTTTGAAAAGGGTTCTTTCCTCCCCTTCCCCCGGACCCCCATCCCCTCCTTTTCCCAAACTTTTTGTCGCCGCTTCGCGGGGTGACAAGCCACAAAAGCCTCAGTTTAACAATGAACCGAGGACCCCATCTTTCCTCTTGGAGCGATTCGGGTGCGCAGCACCCGACAGCGGCTCAGTCCCCCGCGTTCGGAATAGGCTTTCGAGAGTGGTGTGGCTGTGCATTTTCTTCCGGCCGCGACAACCGCAGCGTAGCCGTCTCCGTGAGGATTGGCGCGGCCGGAAAAAATGTGCAGACGCGCCGCTATCGGAAGCCGCCCCCCCCCTCCACTGCGAGTCGCTCAACCAAAAAGTAGGGCCGATCAAACTGATCGGCCCTACTTTTTGGTTGAGCGACTCGCACTCGCCACACTACACACTACGCGTCCCCCAAGTCGGTGGAGACCGCCTGTACGAGATCGCCTCGCGCGTTGTAGGTGCCCGTGGACTCGACCTTGACGAGTTCGCGCGCCATTTCGGGGTTCTCCAGCACTTCGCGCTGGAGACGAACCTTGCGGATCGACTTGATCTGTTCGGCCATCGTGTGACCCTGTACTTCAAAACCGGCAACTTCCATGATTCGTACCTCCTGCCATGGAGTGTTGAACATATTCCTTGCCGTCTTGATCGGTAAATATTGAGAAAGCTTTAGGGCGTGAATCGGCCCGCGCGGCTGACGATCGCCCAACAATTTTATTTTTCTGATCTTTTTCATATAAATAAATGTATAGTTCCGCCGGTGGGACAGAGGGGTGCCGGGCGGATTACTTGGTTTCCCGGGCGTAGACCGCGTCGAGGATCGTCTTGCCGCCCGCTTCCAGGACCTGTCCTGCCAGGATCATGCCCAGGTCCCAGGCATGCCTGACGTCGCCCTCGACCATGCGCCGGATGGGGTTGGACCCGTCCACGTCGGCCACGAAGCCTGTCAGGCGCAGGTTCTGGCCGTCGATCACGGACCAGGCCGCTATGGGCACCTGGCAGCCGCCGTCCAGACCGGTCAGGAAGCCGCGTTCGGCCAGGACCTGGTGCCGGGTCGGCTCGTGGTCCAGGAAGGCCAGCAGATCGCGCACTTCCCGGTTCTCGGAGTGGAACTCGATGCCCAGCGCCCCCTGGGCCACGGCGGGCAGGAAGTCCGGCGGGCCGAGGATCTCCATGTGCGGGGCCTTCATGCCCAGACGCTTCAGCCCGGCCGTGGCCAGGACGATGGCGTCGAACTCGCCGTCGAGCAGCTTCTGCACCCGCGTGCCCACGTTGCCGCGCAGGGATTCGATGCGCAGGTCCGGGCGCAGCGCCTTGAGCTGAGACTGGCGGCGCAGGGAGGAGGTGCCGACCACAGCATTCCGGGGCAGCTCGTCCAGCCCGGCGTACTTGGCCGAGCACAGGGTGTCCGTGGACTCCTCGCGCTCGGGGATGATGCCGACCTCCAGGCCGTCGGGCAGCTCGGTGGGCACGTCCTTCATGGAGTGGACCGCCAGCTGGGCGCGGCCGTCCAGCAGCGCCTCCTCGATCTCCTTGACGAACAAACCCTTGCCGCCGACCTTGGCCAGCGGCACGTCCAGGATTTTGTCGCCCTTGGTCTTGATCTTGAGCAGGTCCACGGACAGTCCGGGGTGTTCGGCCTCGAGCAGGTCCTTGATGTGATTGGCCTGCCACAGGGCCAGGGCGGAGCCTCTGGTGGCGATGGTGAGCTTTTTCATGCTGTATGTAACCTTGGTCTGTGAAAGGAGAACGCTAGCCGCAGCTGGAGCAGTTGCCGCCGGAACAGCCGGCGCAGCCGGAAGAGGGCGCGCTGGGGGCCGCCGGGGCTGAATCGCCGCCCGCGTCGGGCGAGAAGCCGCCGACCTTGGACCGGACCGCGCTCATGAGTTTGCCGGTTTTTTCGGACTGGCATTTGGGGCAGGGGGGACATTCGTCGCGGTCGAAGACGAGTTCCTCGAATTCGTTGCCGCACGCATCGCACTTGTATTCGAAAATGGGCATGTCGTGCTCCGAAACGGTGTTTTGATGGGCCGGGCGCTCCCGGCAGAGGGTTTCCATAGCTGAAAAGGACCGGACTGGCAACGTCGCCCCCGGCCCGGACATAAGGTAAGTCCGAACCCCGCCGTGTCCACCCCTGTCCGCGAAATCCGTGCTTTACACCGCACCCCGCGCCCGGCTAAGGAAAAGTATGCGTAAAAGCGGGCCCCTTCGGTCCCGCCCAAGCCCCTGCCGAGGGTCCATGAAAGACGAATTCTTTGCCCTGCATCTCGACAACGGAGAGGAGTCCCTGGCCGGTCCGTCCGGCCGGGTGTTCATGGCGGGCGGCCTGGTCCGCTGCGTCTTCTCCGCCGCCACCCCGGTCAAGATGGGCATGGGCGTGAACAGCCGCACCCACGAGAGCCTGACCTTCCGCTTCGTGGAGCAGACCGGCGAGGACGACTTCACCAGCCGGTTGCTCAGCGACCGCCACCTGCCCATAGGCGAGACCGAGCTGATCACTCTGGACGACCTGGTCGAGGACTATTCGCCCGAGCTGGCCTACTTCGAGGAGCAGGTCGTCCCGGCCATGCTCGAGCGCGGCACCCCGGAGGACGCCCTGGCCTCGGCCATCGACGGGCGCGTGTTCAACGGGCTGTTCGGTCTGGGACTGGTCTACCTGGAACAGGGCGAGCCCGCCCGCGCCGCCTCCCTGTTCAACGACCTCGCCCGCAGCGGGGCCGATTTCGAGGGACGGGACCAGTTCCTGTACAACGACCTGGGCATCGTCCTGCGCAAATGCGGCCTGTTTGACCTGGCCATCGCCTTCTTTCTCCGCGCCCTGGAATACGTCCAGGACGACGAGAACCTCTTCTACAACCTGGCCCGCGCCCACTACGAGAACAACGACTGGACGCGCTCCCTGGATTACCTGATCCAGTCCCACAAGTTCAATCCCGCCCTGACCGTGACCAACGACCTGCTCGAACTCATAGTCGGCCTGGAAGCGGACGAGCGGCTGCTGGCCCGCTACGATAAGCCGCCCGTGCCGCCTGCCGTGGCCGCCCGCGCCCGACAGCTGCTGGCTGCCGGGTCCGGCAGGCTCAAGCTCGACGACACCCTCGTCGGCCGCCCCGTGGAACCCGGCCGCGCCCGGTCCGGCGGAGTGGGCTACGTGGAGCTCAAGCGGCACGGGAGCGAGGATTAGTTCTAGCAAATCAGGACTGGAAGGCCGCTTCGCGGCGGTTGTCGGGTGACTTCGCCTCCGGCGGACAGGGGTTCGCACCCCTGCACCCCATGTTGCGCCTTCGGCGCGGTCTGTTTTGCTTCGTGGGGATCAACCATTTCCGGGAGGAAAAGGGCGCCCGACCCGCGCCTTCCAAGGGTGCGTCGGCCCGGTCTGCTACATCTTTCCCTCTGCGAAATCAAGGAACCCCGGCCGGGGCACGACCTGCGCGGCGTCAAGTTGGGTATTATGTTATTTACGACTCGACACTTTGTGCGGGGGAGGGGTATTCAGGGTGCATTCGATTGCCCCGCCCGGTGGGTGGGGATCACCCTTATCAGTAGGAGTTTTTATGCTATACCGTATGGTTATATCGTTGCTGGCCCTGTTGCTGGCGGCTGCGCCGGCCATGGCGTGCACGGACTTCGTGGTCAAGGCCGGGGACGGGACCGTTGTCGGCGGGCGGTCCATGGACTTCGGCGTCAACGACCAGGCCAAGGTGACCGTCTACCCCCGGGGTAAGCAGTGGAGTTCGGAGGCGCCCGGCAAGAAGCAGGGCATGCAGTGGAAACAGCGTCATGGGTTCGTGGCCTTTTCCGTCCTCGGGCTTGAGGCGTCCACCGACGGCATGAACGAGAAGGGGCTGTCCGCCAAGCTGCTCTGGCTCCCGTCGGTCGGCTACCAGGCCGTGCCCAAGGGGAGCGAGGCCAAGGCCCTGGACGTGACCCTGGTGCCGGACTGGATTCTCGGCAGTTTCGAGACCGTGGCCGAGGTCAAGAAGGCGTTGCCCGGCGTGTTCGTCTGGGGCAGGGAACTGGCCGGGCTGGGCGGCATTCCGGTGCTGCACCTGGCCGTGCACGACGCGCAGGGCAACAGCATGGTGGCCGAGTGGATAGACGGCAAGCTGAACATCTACGACAACCCGCTGGGCGTCATGACCAACGAGCCGCCCCTGCCCGGCCATTGGGCCAACATGCGCAACTACGTCAACCTTTCCGCCGAAATGCAGCCCGCGCTCGAGCTCAACGGCAAGACCTTCAAGGGCACGGGCAACGGCTCGGGGTTGTTCGGCCTGCCGGGCGACTGCACGCCGCCGTCCCGCTTCGTGCGCACCGCCGTGCTCGGCACGTTCGCCTATCAGCCCAAGAACGCCGAGGAGGCCGTGGTCTTCGCCCGGCACCTGCTCAACCAGGTGGACGTCATGAAGGGCGTCAGCCGGGACAAGACCCCGCAGGGAGAAGTGGCCGACTACACGCAGTGGACGGCCATCGAGGACCTGACCAACCGGGTGCTCTACTTCGCGGATTACGCTGACCAGACCCTGCGGGCCATCGACCTCAAGAGGCTCGATTTCACCCGCTCGGACTACGCGCCCATCCCGGTGTCCGCGCCGTCGGGCAACGCCGTCAAGGACGTGACCCCGCGTTAGGCGAGGGCTTTCCGTAAAAAACAAGGCCCGGACCAATTTGGTCCGGGCCTTTTCATTCGTATGGGGGAACGGGCTACTTGGCCTTGGCCAGCGGCCAGATCTCGTCCACCTTCTCGATGGTCTTGATGGTGATGCGCTTGCGCAGCTCGTCCGGAATCTCGGCCAGGTCCTTCTTGTTCTGGGCCGGGATGAGGACCTTCTTCATGCCGCGCGACACCGCCGCCAGAATCTTTTCCTTGATGCCGCCCACGGGCAGCACGCGGCCGCGCAGGGATATCTCGCCCGTCATGGCCAGGTCCGGGGAGACCGGGGTGTCGGTCAGGGCGGAGATGAGCGCGGTGACCAGGGTGACGCCAGCGGACGGGCCGTCCTTGGGCGTGGCTCCGGCCGGGACGTGTACGTGGATGTCGCGGTTGTCCGCGAAGTTCGGGTCGATGCCGTAGAGGTCGGCGCGGGCGCGGGCGATGGACAGGGCGGCCTGGGCCGACTCCTTCATCACGTCGCCGAGCTTGCCGGTCAGGGTCAGCTTGCCCTTGCCCGGCATGGTCGTCACCTCGATGTGCAGGATCTCGCCGCCCACCGGTGTCCAGGCCAACCCAACCGCCACGCCCGGAGGCAGGGTCGGTTCCTTTTCGTCATCCAGGAAACGCGGCGGACCGAGCAGCTTGTACAGGTTGTTGGCCGTGATCTTGAACGGCCCCTTTTCGCCCTCGGCCTTCTTGCGGGCCATCTTGCGGCACAGGGTGCCGATCTCGCGTTCCACGTTGCGCAGGCCCGCCTCGCGGGTGTACTCGCGGACCACCTTGGAGACCAGCTTGTCGGAGATGACCAACTCGTCGTCGTTCAGGCCGTTCTCCCTGATCTGACGTGGGATGATGTAGCGCCGGGTGATGACCGTCTTCTCCTGCTCGGTGTAGCCGGGGATGCGGATGACCTCCATGCGGTCCATGAGTGGGCCGGGGATGGAGTCGAGCATGTTGGCCGTGCACACGAACATGACCTTGGACAGGTCGAACGGCACGTTCAGGTAGTGGTCGGTGAACGAGAAGTTCTGTTCCGGGTCGAGCACCTCGAGCAGGGCCGAGGACGGATCGCCGCGGAAATCGGAGCCGAGCTTGTCGATCTCGTCGAGCATGATCACCGGGTTGCGCGTGCCGCACTGCTTGATGGCCTGGATGATCCGGCCCGGCATGGCTCCGATGTAGGTCCGCCGGTGGCCGCGAATCTCGGCCTCGTCGCGCATGCCGCCCAGCGACATGCGGTGGAACTTGCGCCCCAGCGAACGGGCGATGGACCGCCCGAGCGAGGTCTTTCCAACGCCCGGAGGCCCCACGAAACAGAGGATCGGGCCCTTCATCTTGGGGTTGAGCTTGCGCACGCTCAGGTATTCGAGGATGCGCTCCTTGACCTTTTCCAGGTCGTAGTGGTCGGCGTTGAGAATTTCCTCGGCCTTCTTGATGTCCAGCCGGTCGCGGGAGAGCTTCTTCCACGGCAGGTCGATCATCCAGTCGAGATAGGTGCGGATGACCGTGGCCTCGCTCGATTCGGCGTGCATGGACTCCAGCCGCCGCAGCTGTTTGAACGCCTCCTTCATGACCTCCTTGGGCATGCCGGACGCGGTCAGCCCCTTGCGCAGCTCCTCCATCTCCTCGGACTCGTCGCCCTCGTCGCCGAGCTCGCGCTTGATGGCCTTGATTTGCTCGCGCAGGTAGAAGTCGCGCTGGGCCTTGTCCATGCCTTCCTTGGCCATGGTCTGGATCTTGTTCTGCATGGAGGCCACCTCGACCTCCTTGAGCAGCTGCTCATTGACCAGCTCCAGCCGCCGGAACGGCTCGACGCACTCCAGAATCTTCTGGGCCGCTTCCACCTTCATGCGCAGGTTGGAGGCGATCAGGTCGGCCAGCCTGCCCGGATCGGACACGCTGTTGAGCACGGACATGATGTCCGCGCTGGAGATGCCGCGCAGGGTCAGGATGCGCTCGGACTGCTCGCGCGAGGAGCGCACCAACGCCTCCTGCTCCGGAGAGAGCGGCCCGGCCTCGGGCTCGATGATCGGGGACAACTCCGCGATGTGGTACGGCTCGCTGGCCGTGAACCGCTTGACCTTGGCGCGGGCCAGCCCCTGGACCAGAACCTTGAGGCGGCCGTCGGGCATTTTCAGCATGCGCATGATCATGCCCACCGTGCCGGTCATGTACAGGTCGTCCGGGGACGGGTCCTCCACACCCTCGTCCTTCTGGGTCAGGATGAGGATGTAGCGGTCGCCCGCCAGGGCCGCGTCCACGGCCTGGACCGACTTGTCGCGGCCCACGAAGAGCGGCAGGATCATGTAGTTGAAGACCACGATGTCGCGCACGGCCAGCACGGGCAGGACCTGCGGGATGTCCGCCGGGTTGTGCCCGGACATGTCCTCTCCGTCGCCGAACAGGGACGTGCCGGGACCGGCGGTCAACGCCTCGATGATCTCGGGCAGATCCTCGCCGTCACGGCTGTCGTCGGTCACTTCCGGGGACTTATCGATCTCGACATCCGACTCCGGCCGCTTGATGCGCGAAGGACGGATGGGGGTTTTCTTCTTTTTTTGACTCAAATGGATATCCTCTGATTTGTGTGCAAACAGATGGTGTTACCCTACATATATCGTCAAACGGAGTTGGCAAGTCCATTATTATGGTAAATTGTTATTCGTGATGGCTGCCTCCGGCGGCCGGGGCGCTGCCCCGGACCCCGCCAGGGAACCCTTTAAAAAGGGTTCCCTGGACCCTCCCAAACTTTTTGTGTGCCTTCGGCAGGGCCGTGCGAACGCGCAAGGGCGTGCGACGAGTAAAAGGAGCACTCCTTGTCGCGCTGCTACGTTCCGCGAAGCGGCGTAAAAAGTTTAGGAGGGAAAGGGGGATGGGGGTCCGGGGGAAGGGGGAAAGGGAGGCCCTTTTCAAAGGGTTCCCTTTCCCCCTTCCCCCGGCCGCCGGAGGCCTCGCCGCGTCAGCGGCGCACCGAGAAATTCGGCAATGGCGTGTCGGTGTCGGCGCGGCGGGATTCGATGGCGGTGACGCGGGCCAGGGGCGGGCCTTGCCAGAGTTGGGTTTCGAGTTGGTCGAGTTGTTGGTCGGTGCCGTGGGCCAGGACTTCCACGGCCCCGTCGGGCAGGTTGCGCACCCAGCCGGTGACGCCGAGGGCTTGGGCGGTTTCGCGCGTCCAGCCCCGGAACCAGACACCCTGTACCCTGCCCCGAACGATGGCGGCCATCTCGCGCACCTAGAGCCTCCCGAATTCGTTGAAGCTGTAATAGTCGTGGTCGGTGACGATGATGTGGTCGCGCACGGTTATGTCGAGGCTGGCGCACGCCTCGGTCACCTTGGCGGTGAGCAGGATGTCTTCGGACGACGGGTCGCTGCCGCCGCCGGGGTGGTTGTGCACCAGGATGATGTTGGTGGCCTCCAGGCGCAGGGCGGCGGCCGCTATCTCGCGCGGGAAGATGGCGGTGGCGTTGGTGGTGCCCTTGCTCATCTGTTCCCAGGCGATGATGCGGTTCTTGGTGTCCATGAAGACCGTCCAGAACTCCTCGGTGTCCTTGTGTCCGAGCCGGGCCATGGCAGCTTTGGCCAGGGTGTCCGGGGCGCTGACGGTCTGGCCGCGCCGGGCCCCGGCCTCGCCGAGGCGGGCGTAAAATTCCTGGAGCAGCGTCCACTGGGACCGGACCGCCGGGCCGAGCCCCTTGATTCCGTTGAGATGGTCGGGCCGGGCGAAGCAGGCGTCCTGGAGGGAACCGAAGCGGTCGATGAGTTCCTTGGCCAGGGGCTTGGTGTCCCGCCGGGGCAGGGTCATGGCCAGCAGCAGTTCGAGGAGTTCGTAGTCGGCCAGGCCGCGCGGGTTGTTTTCGAGCCGCTCCCTGAGGCGTTGGCGATGGCCGAGATAGTGGGGCGCGTTCTTGTTCATGTCAGTACCGTCGGGGTTGGGCCTTGGGCTGGAACAGGTCGATGAGCCCGGCCATGAGCATGTCCAGGGCCTCTTCGTATTTGCGCTCGCCGGTCTTGAGCGAGAGTTCCGCCTCCATGGCCAGGTCGATCATCCGGGCGATGCCGCGCGCGCCGAGGCGTTTGGCCAGCGGGGCCTTTTTCTTGAGCATGAACGGGCTGCCCGCGGCCTTGCCGCCGTGGGCCAGCAGCCAGTACATGCGCGCCTGGCTGGCCAGGAATCCGATCAGGTTGAAGAGCATCTGGTCCTTGGCGGACTTGGAGTGGTCGTCGATGACCCGCTTCCAGACCGAGGCCTCGGCCCCGGGCTGCGCCAGGGCGTCCATGAGGTCGAAAAAGGGCATCTCGCCGGTGCGGGCCACCAGGTCGACGTGCACCTTGCGCACGATCTTTTCGTCGCCGGCGGCCAGCTCGATCTTGTCCAGCTCCAGGCGGGCGGCCACGGCGTCCGTGGGCAGGGCCATGGTCAGGGCCTGGCCCGCGCCCGGCTCGAAGGTCAGCCCGGCCTTGGCGGCCCAGCCCTTGACGAAGTCGGTCAGGGACCGCTGGTCCAGGCCCGGGGACTCCCAGACCCAGCCCGCGTCGCGGGCCTTCTTGTAGAGCCCGCGCCGGGAGAGCGCCGGGGGGATGGGGGGCTTCTTGCCCTTCCATTCGCCCTCGAGGCAGAAGATCGGGTAGATGTCGGTTCCCAGCCCCTTGACCGAGGCGTCGAGCTTGTCCCACTGGTCCGCCTTGAGCGCGTGGGCGCGGCGCAGGACCAGGGCCTTGGGTTGGGGGAAGAGCGACTTGATGGTCAGGTCGGTCCAGAAGGCCGGGGGCAGGGGATCGTCGTCATCGCCCCAGAACGGTTTGATCTCCCAGCCGTCCTGGCCGGAGGCCTTCAGGCGTTGGTCCACCTGGGTCTTGATCAGCTGGGGATCGGGGCAGATGAGAAAGAGGTATCGGGGGCGGTTGGCCATGGTTCTTCCGGGGCTAGTAGTCCTGGGTCATGCGGTCGGCCAGCACCTGGATGCCGCGCCGGGTGACCTCCATGTCCGCTTCCTGTCCGCTGCCGTAGTCGTAGGGCCAGTTCTCGGATATCTGGCCCGAGCTCCAGATCACGGAGTTGTCCGTGGCCGAGCGGATGGTCGCTTGGAACCGGAAAATGGCCTCGGACAGCAGGGTCCGTTCGTTGACGCCCTCGACCGCGGTGGGCCGATAGTACCGCTCGATGTTGATGGTGATCAGGGCGTCGGCCTGGTCCTTGTCGTCCACCCAGGTGATGGTCCCCCGGTTGTGCAGCTCGTCGCGCAGCAGCTTGCGCAGGCGCTGTTCGAGCCAGGGCAGGGTGGTGGGGTTTTGGACCTCGTCCACGGCCACGGTGCGGTACCGCGGATCGAGCACGGAGGTGCCGCCTTCGCCGAAGGAGTAGCCGCAACCGGCCAACAGGGCGAGGAGCATGAGGAGCGCCGTATATCGAAGCAGGGACATCAATTTCTCCAGGTGTTCAGTGATTGGGGAACGATAAAGGGATTCGCGGCAAAGGTCCAGAGGGTCGGCGGATGATCCGGCACCGGTGGTTGACGCGGCCTCCGGGATGGTGAAAACAAGGGGCCTGGAAACGTACCGCAACCCGGAGGAAACATGTCCGAAACCGTCCTTGTCGTCATCGACGTCCAGAACATCATGTTCGAAACCCCGGGAATGCCCCCGTTCGAAGGCGAAAGGGTGCTCGAAACCATTGCCGGGCTCATCGCCTCGGCCCGCGAAAACGGCGTGCCGGTCCACTACGTCCAGCACACCACGCAGGGCGCGGGCAGCGAATTCGAGGCCGACACCCACAACTGGCTCTTCCACCCGGCCATCGCCCCGCAACCGGGCGACACCGTGTCGCGCAAGCATTCCTACGACGCCTTCTGGAACACGGAGTTGAAGGCCATCCTGGACAGGCTGGGCGCGAAAAAACTGGTCTTCTGCGGCCTGCAGACCGAGTGCTGCGTGGACACCACCGTGCGCAGCGCCCTGGCCCACGGCTACGAGTCCGTGCTGGTGGGCGACGCCCACACCTCCTACGACAACGGCGTGCTCACCGGCGAACAGATAGTGGCCCACCACAACCAGACCCTGAACCGGCGGTTCTGCAAGGTGGTCCCGTCCAAGGACATGATCTTCTAGAGATCGCGTCACCCGGGTTGGCAGGGCCGGAAAAATCTGTCATTACATACGCACTGGCGACTGCTCTCGCTGCTTCGAAACCCGAGGAGATTCCCCGTGGCTTTTCGAACCTTGCGTGCGCAGTTTTTTCTTTTTCTGTTTTTCCCCCTCCTTATGGCCGTTTCGGCCGAGGCAATGGAATTCGGGATGGCCGTGGCCTCGGGTCAGGTCAAGGCCGTGCAGCGGTTTCTCTCCGAAGGCGTAAATCCCAACGGCGAGGACGGCAAAGGCGGGCCGCTGATCGGGGCCGTGTCCGGCTACCGCTTCAACGGCCCGGCCAAGACGCTCGAGATGTGCCGTATCCTGCTCGAGGCCGGGGCCGATCCCAATGTCCGGAACAGTCGATTCGGCGGCACGCCCCTGTACATGGCCGCGGGCGATAACGCGGTGGACGTGGTCCGGCTGCTCCTCGAAAAGGGCGCGGACCCCAACCTGGCGACCAAGGGCGGCGGCACCCCCCTGTCTAGCGCGGTGGGGCTGCGCAGTGTGTACGACACCGGGGCCGTGGTCGAGCTGCTTCTGACGCACAAGGCCGATCCGAACATAGGTAATAGCGACGGCGTCACGCCCTTGTACCAGGCCGCCCGCGCGGGGCATCTTGATTTGTGCAAGCTCCTTGTGCGCCATGGCGCGGACCCCGACATCAGGGACCGGCACGGCCGGAGCGCCTTGGACCAGGCGGCGGCCGGAAATCATGGCGAGGTCGTCGCCCTGCTGGGTAGTAAGGCGCGGGACAAGAGCTCCGGCCGCTTGGGGAAGACCCCGCTGCACAATGCCTGCGAGAAGGGGGCGGAGTCGGCCGTGATCGCCCTGTTGCGGCAGGGCGCCGACCCAAACGTGATGGACGAACTCGGGCGCACGCCGCTTTACCTCCTGGCCGACAAGGGGAAGCCCGATCTGGTCCTGGCCATGCTCGAGGCTGGGGCCGATCCCAATCTCGCCGACCCACAGGGTAGGGCTCCGTTGCTCATGGCCGCGCGCCAGGGCAACCCGGACGTGATCCGGATTCTCCTTGATCGGGGCGCGGAGGCCAACCGCATGAGCGGACACGGGCTGCCCCTGAACATGGCTGTGGATTCCGGGCATGGGGAGGCCGTGGCGGCCCTCGTTGAGGGAGGAGCCGATCCGAATGCCAAGGGGGTCTTCGGGCGCACCCCGCTGCTGGTGGCGGCCACCAAATCCGATCCGGGGATGATCCGGCTGCTCTTGAGCAAGGGGGCCAAGCCGCGCGGCATGTACCTGACCGCAGCGGCGGCAGGGAAGGACCCGGCGGCAATGCAGGTCTTTCTCGACGCGGGCGTGGACGTCAACACCACGGATTATTACAAAGGCACTCCGCTGCACGTCGCCGCCAACAGTGGCAGATTGCAGAACTGCCGTTTCCTGGTGGAGCACGGGGCGGACGTCAACGCCTTGGACTTCCACAAGTATACCCCGCTGAAATTCGCGGAGATCCGGGGATATACGGATATCATGGCCTACCTGAAGGAAGTTGGGGGAAAGTAGCGGACAAAGATCCGTTTCAAGGCGTGAACAAAAAGGCCGGGAGGTTGCACCTCCCGGCCTTTATCGTTGCGATGATTTGTCGGGCTAGCCGACCACGATGTTGACCAGTTTGTTGGGGATGACGATGACCTTGCGCACGGTCTTGCCTTCCATGAACTTCTGGACGTTTTCCAGGTCCATGGCCAGTTTCTCGACCGCGTCCTTGGGCGCGTTGTTCGGGGCCTCGAACTTGCCGCGCACCTTGCCGTTGACCTGGACGACCATGGTCACCTCGTCGAGGACCAGGGCCTTTTCGTCGTAGGCGGGCCAGGGCTGGGAGGTCATGTGGGAGGTGTGGCCCAGGGCCTGCCAGAGCTCCTCGCAGATGTGCGGGGCCACCGGGGAGAGCAGGGTCACGGCCGTGGCGATGGCCGAGGACAGGGCCGTCGGATCGCTTTCCTTGAGCTCGTCCTTGACCTGGTAGAGCTCGTTGACCAGCTCCATGATGGCCGCGATGACCGTGTTGAACTGGAACTCGTTCTCGATGTCGCGGGTGGCCCGGCGGATGGTGTCGTGCTCCTTGAAACGCAGCGACTTGGCCGCGTCGGACGCGGGCTGGGACGCCGAGGCCGGGGTCATGGGCGTGAGCACGTCCTCCAGCTCCTCCACCAGCCGCCACAGGCGGGACAGGAAGCGGTACGCGCCGTCGATGCCCTGGTCGGACCACTCCAGCTCCTTGACCGGCGGGGAGGCGAAGAGGATGAACAGCCGGGTGGCGTCCGCGCCGTACTGGTTGATCATGGCGTTGGGGTCGACCACGTTGCCCTTGGACTTGGACATCTTGCCGCCGTCCTTGAGGACCATGCCCTGAGTCAGCAGGTTGGCGAACGGCTCGGCGTTCTTGACGTACCCGCAGTCGCGCAGCGCCTTGGTGAAGAACCGGGAGTAGAGCAGGTGCAGGATGGCGTGCTCGATGCCGCCGATGTACTGGTCCACGTTCATCCAGTAGTCCAGGTGCTCCGCGCCCAGCGGTTCGCTCTCGTTGCGCGGGTCGCAGTAGCGCATGTAGTACCAGGAGGACTCGAAAAAGGTGTCGAAGGTGTCGGTCTCGCGCCGGGCGGGCTTGCCGCACTTGGGGCAGGCGCAGTTGACGAACTCCTCCATGGCGGGCAGGGGCGACTTGCCGTCCTTGCGCACCTGGGCGTTCTCGGGCAGCAGGACCGGCAGGTCCTTTTCGGGCACCGGAACCGCGCCGCAGTCGTCGCAGTAGATGACCGGGATGGGCGCGCCCCAGAACCGCTGGCGGGAGACGTTCCAGTCGCGCAGACGGTAATTGACGGCCATCTTGCCCTTGCCGGACTGGTCCAGGTGCTCGACGATGGCCTTCTTGGCGTCCTCGTTGGGCATGGAATCGAAATCGCCGGAGTGGATCAAAAAGCCGGGCGCGGAATAGGCCTCGGTCAGGCTGGCCGCGTCGAGCTTCTCGCCCTTCTCCTGCAGTTCGGGCGGGTTGATGACCGCCTGCTTGGGAAGATCGTACTTGGTGGCGAATTCGAAATCGCGCTGGTCGTGGGCGGGCACGGCCATGACCGCGCCGGTGCCGTAGCCCATGAGCACGAAGTTGGCCACGTAGATGGGGATGTCCTTGCCGGTCACCGGGTTGACGCAGTACTTGCCGGTGAACACGCCTTCCTTCTCCAGATCGTCGGCCCCGCGCTTGATGCGGTCCATGTTCCGGATGTTGGTCACGAAGGTCTCGATCTCCGCCTTGTTCGGGGCGTCACTGATGAGCTTCTCGACCAGGGGATGCTCGGCGGCCACGGACATGAAGGTCGCCCCGTACAGGGTGTCGGGCCGGGTGGTGAAGACGTCGATGGTCTCGTCCATGTCTTTCACCTGGAACGTGAGTTCCGAGCCATAGGACTTGCCGATCCAGTTGCGCTGCATGGTCAGCACGCGCTCGGGCCAGCCGCCCTCCAGGGTGTCGAGGTCTTTGAGCAGTTCGTCCGCGTAGTCGGTGATGCGCAGGAACCACTGCTCCATGTCCTTCTGCTCCACCTCGGAGTCGCAGCGCCAGCACAGCCCTTCCTCCACCTGCTCGTTGGCCAGCACGGTGTTGCAGGTCGGGCACCAGTTCTGCGGGGAGTCCTTGCGGTAGGCCAGTCCCTTTTCCAGGAACTTGAGGAAGAACATCTGCTCCCACTTGTAGTACTCGGGGCGGCAGGTGGCCAGTTCGCGCCGCCAGTCGTAGGAGTAGCCCAGCCGCTGCAGCTGCTCGCGCATCTCGGAAATGTTCTGGTAGGTCCAGGTGGCCGGATGGGTCTCGTTCTTGATGGCCGCGTTCTCGGCGGGCAGGCCGAAGGCGTCCCAGCCCATGGGATGCAGGACGTTGAACCCCTGCATGGTCTTGAAACGCGCCACCACGTCGCCGATGGAGTAGTTGCGCACGTGGCCCATGTGGATCTTGCCGGACGGGTAGGGGAACATCTCCAGCACGTAGTACTTGGGCTTGGACGGATCGGTCTCGACCTGGAAGCAGCCGGACTCCTTCCAGATCCCCTGCCATTTCTTCTCGATGTCCTCGGGGGAGTATTTGCCTAATGCCATGATGGTGTATCCTAAAATGTGGTCGTTTCGCGTGGCCCGGAGGCCGGGGATCAGGACCGGTTCGAGGTCTTGGCCACGCCGTCCAGGATGCCGTTCACAAAGGAACGGGACTTGTCGTCGCCGAAGGTCTTGGACAGCTCGATGGCCTCGTTGATGGCCGCCTTGACCGGGATGTCGGTGAACAGCATCTCATACAGGGACAGGCGCAGGATGGACAGCTCGACCATGGCGATGCGCTCGATCTTCCAGTGCTGGGAGTGGGCTTCGATGGTCTTGTCGATGTCGTGCAGGTTCACGTTCACGCCCATGACCAGGTCGCGCGCAAACGCGCACGCGGTCTCGGATTCCTGCTCCAGGACCATGGGGTTCCTGTCGAACAGGGTGTCCATGTCCTGGGGGTTGTCCTTGTCCAGGAAATGCGTGGAGTAGAGCACCTGAAAGGCCAGGGTGCGTCCCACCCTGCGGATGCCGGGCCTGTTGCCCTTGGATTTCGAGCCCATGAGCTAGATCTGCTCCAGGACCCGGACGGTCTCGAGCAGGGCGGAGGCGGCTTCCACGCCCTTGTTGCCCGCCTTGGCTCCGGCCCGTTCGATAGCCTGGTCCAGGGAGTCGCAGGTCAGCAGTCCGAAGCCCATGGGTACGCCGGACTCCATGGAGGCGTGGGCGATGCCCTTGGCGCACTCGCTGCACACGTAGTCGAAGTGCGGGGTGCCGCCGCGGATGACCGCGCCGAGCACGACGATGCCCGCGTACTCGCCGGACCGCGCCAGCTTCTGGGCGGCGATGGGCAGCTCGAAGGCGCCGGGTAGGCGGATCAGGGTCAGGTCGTCCTCGGACGCCCCGTGGCGGACTAGGTAGTCCACCGCGCCGGAGATCAGGCGGTCAACGATGAAGTCGTTGAACCGGGCGGCCACGATGGCGATCTTGAGTCCCTTGGCGTCCAGCATCCCTTCGATGGTCTTCACGGACATGGTGTATTCTCCCTACTGTATGAAATATATAGCGGTGTAATATGTTATCGGTTCCCCAAAAGTCAACTTGCGGGGCTTTAGTCTTTGTCGACCTTGAGCAGGTGGTGCATCTTGTCGCGCTTGGTCTTGAGGTAGCGCTCGTTGAGCTGGCAGGCGCCGACCTCGATGGGAACGCGTTCGACCATTTCCAGGCCATAGCCCTCCAGGCCGACCATCTTCTTGGGGTTGTTGGTCATCAGGCGCATCTTGGACACGCCCAGCGCCACGAGGATCTGCGCCCCGGTGCCGTATTCGCGCATGTCCGGCGGGAAGCCGAGCTTGACGTTGGCCTCGACCGTGTCGAGCCCCTGGTCCTGCAGGTGGTAGGCCCGGATCTTGTTGCCCAGGCCGATGCCGCGCCCTTCCTGGCGCATGTAGACCAGCACGCCCTTGCCCTCGTTGCGGATCATGCACATGGCGTCCTGCAGCTGGGGGCCGCAGTCGCAGCGCAGGGAACCGAACACGTCGCCGGTCAGGCACTCGGAGTGGACCCGGACCAGGGTCGGCTCGTCGGGGTGGATGTCGCCCATGTACAGGGCGATATGGGTCTTGCCGTCGGCCTCGGAATGGAAGGCGGCGGACTCGAAGTTGCCCCAGCGGGTGGGCAGATGGGCCTCGCCCACCTTGGTCACGGACTTGCCGTCGAACTTCATGCGGTAGGCGATCAGGTCGGCCACGGAGCAGATCTTGAGCCCGTGCTTGTCGGCGTATTTCTCCAGGTCGGGCATGCGCGCCATGGTCCCGTCGTCGTTCATGACCTCGCAGATGACTGCGGCGGGCTTGAACCCGGCCAGGCGGGCGAGATCGGAGCCGCCCTCGGTCTGGCCGGTGCGCACCAGCACGCCGCCGTCCTTGGCTCGCAGGGGGAAGATGTGGCCCGGGGTGACGATGGAGTCGGGGCCCGCCCCGTCTTCCACGGCGGCCAGCACGGTGGTGGCCCGGTCCTTGGCCGAGATGCCGGTGGTCACGCCCTCGCGCGCCTCGATGGAAACCGTGAAGTTGGTGCCGAAGCCGGACTCGTTCTTCTTGGTCATCAGGTCCAGGCCGAGATTGTCGGCCATCTCGTTGGACATGGGCAGGCAGATCAGCCCGCGCGCATGGGTGGCCATGAAATTTATGATCTCGGGCGTGACCGCCTCGGCGGCGCAGATCAGATCGCCTTCGTTCTCGCGGTCCTCGTCATCCACCATGATGACCATTTTGCCCTGGCGGATATCCTCAATGGCTTCTTCGATTTTGCAGAGGGGCATGCTTCTACCTCGATGATGGTTTACCCGGTAAAGGGTGCGGAAAATCCTCGCCCGACGCCGTCCGGCGGGGAACCAATGTATTTAGCGTAAATGGCTTCGCTGGGGAAGGGGAAAATTCCCCGGTGAAATCGTATGTATATCAGATGGTTGTAGAAAGGCCGGGACAGGGGGACGATCCGGGCCCGTTCCGGCCGCTCCCCGCAAGTATAGTCACTGCGCGGCCGTTGGCAACGGGCGAGGGCGAAAGTCGGTCAGACCAATGTGAGCTGGCGTTCGTGCTCGGGCGCGTGCACGAGCACCTGGTTGCGGCCGTTGAGCTTGGCCCGGCGCATGGCCCTGTCCGCGGCCACCACCAGGGCGTCGCGCCGCGAGCCCCGCTGAGGGCTGACCGAGGCGAGGTCGGCCACGCCGCAGGAGATGGTCACCTTGATCTCCGGGCCTTCCAGGCTGATGTCGTTGACCTCCACGACCATGCGCAGCTTTTCGGCGGCCCGCGCGGCCCGGTCCGCGTCGGTCTCGGGCAGGATGATCATGAATTCCTCGCCGCCGTAGCGGGCGACCACGTCCGAGGTGCGGACGTTGGCGGCCAGCAGCCGGGCCACCTCGGCCAGGGCCAGGTCGCCCAGCGGATGGCCGAAGGCGTCGTTGACCTGCCGGAAGTGGTCCAGGTCGACCATGACCAGGGCGAGCTTGTTGCCGTAGCGCTCTGCCCGGGCGATCTCCTCGTCCAGGCGGTCGAAGAACCAGTTCCGGTTGGGCAGGCCGGTCAGGTCGTCGTGGGTGGTCAGGTCGGCGATCTTGTCGTGGGCCCCTTCGAGCAGGCGCATGAGCCGGGCCCCGCAGAACAGGGCGATGCCCAGGACGAGGGCGGCGGCCAGGATCAGGGCGGCCATGTTGTACATCTGGTCGTGCAGCAGGGAGACCGGCAGCAGGGCGGCAACGACGACGGTCAGGGACAGGCCGCACTGGAGCAGGAAAATCCGCCAGGCCTGTTGCCGCAGGCGGCCTTTGAGAGTCTGGGACATGCTGCCTTCCTTGTTTCGCGTATGGACTTGTCTGTCTTGTACCCAAAACACGAAAAAAAGGAAAGAGGCCGAGCCCCTACGTTATCCAGCGGAGCCGGCCGGCCCCGCAAAGGGGCTACGCCAGGGCCAGGCCCGGCGCGCGCCGGTCCACCGGGCGGGTGAGCGGCGTCGCCCGTTCGCCTATCAGCCCGTCGAGCAGGGCCTTCTGCCGCGAGGACAGGGCCGCGCGATCCAGGCTGCGTCCGGCGTCGAAGATGCCGACCACGTCCTCGATGACGGTCACGCTGCGCGCCCGGTGGTGCCAGTCCGCCATGTTCCGCTGGCAGGAGTCGAACTCGCCCCGGAAGCGCCAGCCGCCGCAGCGGTCCACCACCAGCCTGCGCGACAGGCACAGGCAGAGCAGGTCCAGGTTGCCGGGCCTGACCAGCGGCCCGTCGTCGAAGACCGGCAGCCAGGGCTGGCCCAGGGCCAGCTGGGCGTCGATCCGTCCGATGACCATCTCGGCGTCCCGGTGGCGCAGGTAGCGGCTCAAGGCGCACGGCTTGAGCACGTTGTCGTCGTCCAGGAAGATGATTTTCTCCCCGCCCGAGAGCTTGAGCAGGGTGTTGCGGACCCCGTGCCCCCGGTCGCGGCTTTCGGGCAGGCTGAAGGTCCGAACCGGGTAGTCGCAGGCGGGCGCGCCGCCCCTGGCTCCGTCGAACCCGATGAGTATTTCCAGTTGGTTCCGCTCCAGCCCGGCGAACCGGGCCGCCCTTTCCACGGACGAGACCGCGTTTTTCAGGGCGTTCGGCCGATTTCCGGCCGAGGGCGTGATGATCGAAAACAGAATATCGCCGTCCATGGCCATACCGTTGTCTCCCTCCCGCGTCCATGCGGGGTTGGCGGGGCAGGCATGCCCCTTGTGATGCTCTTTGCAAGGCCGGGAAGGTCCCGGCGCTTCCTACTACGTATCGGCGTTGAAGTTGTTTTGTTTAGGGGGAGCGGGGGGATTTCTTCATTTTCGCGGAATATCGGTGATTTTGAGTTTATTCTGAATACCGAAATGATAGGGTGTGGATAACTTGTATGCGGGTTGCAGACTCCTCCGGGCGGTGAAGAGCGTGCCTGCGGCACGCGAGAGCCGGTGAAGGGATTGCACCCCTTCAGCCTCCGAGAGCCGCCGTGCGGGGCTGCGCCCCCTGCACGATGCTCCATGCCCTCCCGGCGGGGTCCATTTTTTTGCTGGCCCAAAAAAATAGACGAAAAAAAGGGCCTTGGAGTGTGGGGCGGCCGCCCGGAGAACGGGAGGCAAGAAGCTGATCCGCTCGGGGCGGCTCCCGAATCGAGGCTCGCTGCGCTCGCGACGATTCGAAGAGCCGCCGCCCCTCGCGGTCAGCTTCTAACCTCACGTTCAAGGGCTCGTTTGGGTGAAAGGAAGAGGTGTGGCGGGACGCGGGAGGCCGTGCTGCGATTCGTAATTGAGGGAGCCGCTGTCGGACGCAAGCGTCCGAGTCGCTCCAGGGGCGCCTCAATGAGTTCCTGGCGGGCTTTACGCCAAGCCAAACGCCACGACCCAATACATTCATGCGTAGGCCAGCAATCGGAAGCGGCCCCTAGAGCCCGTGTCTGGTGGCGAAGCGCAAACCGGATCGAGTCTGCGCAGCAGACATCTATCCGGGCAGCGAAAGCCGCCTACGGGCTCTTGGGTCCGCTTCCGCCGCGCTCGCACCACAGCGCAGTTTTTGCTTCCTTTTTTCTGCGCCAGCAAAAAAGGAAGTCGCCGTAAAGGCGAAAAACAATGTGAGGAGGACAACCCAAAGCCTGGACGCGGATGCGCGGACGCTCCTCCGGGCACACCAAAAAGCACGCCATAAGGCGTGCTCTTCTTCCCCCTTCTTCGAGGGGACCAAAGAACGGCTTTTTTAAAAGCCGTTCTTCCGCAGGTACTCCATGGTGATGCCGCCGGGTTCGGCGGCTTCCGAACCGGCGGTCCACGGCTGGACCATCCGCTCCACGTACTTGCCGATGACGTCGGTCTCCATGTTGACCCTGGTGCCCGGGGTCCAGCCGGAGATGGTCGTGACCTTCTGGGTCTCGGGGATGATGTTCACCTCGAGCCAGGTGGGGGCGCAGTCGTTGACCGTCAGGCTGATGCCGTCCAGGGTGACCGAGCCCTTGGGGATGACGTAGCGGCCGTGGGCCGCGTCAAAGGACAGGCGGTATATCTTCGATTCGCCCGCCGGGCGCACCTCGGCCACCTCGGCCATGCAGTCCACGTGCCCGGCCACGATGTGCCCGCCGAAGCGGTCGCCCATGGCCATGGCCCGTTCCAGGTTGGCGGTGCTCCCGGGCCGCAGGGAGCCCAGGCTGGTCACGGACAGGGTCTCGCGGCTGGCGTAGCAGGTGAACCAGCCGTCGGCAAAAGTCTCCACGGTCAGGCAGGCGCCGTTCACGGCGATGGATTCGCCCAATTCCATGTCGGCCATCTCGAACAGGGGGCGGATGCGGAAGCGCGTTTCGGAACCCCTGGCCTCGACGGCCTCGATGCGGCCCATGCCCATGATCAGTCCGGTGAACATACAAAATACCTCGTTTCAGGCGTTGGATGCGGCCGTTGTAGCAGGCCGGGGAGCGGGTGTAAATCAGCGGCTAGCGCAGGAAAGCGCCGAGCAGGTCCTGGTAGCCGGGCCGCTCCTTGACCTTGTCCAGCGCGGCCTGGAAAGCGTCCACCAACTCGGGCGGCGTGTCCGGGTGGAAGGCGAAGTAGACCGGCGTCTCCCGCAGGACGTACACGATCTCGAAGCTGTCCGGATCGAGCCCCTCCCGGGCCGTGATCTGGTGCCAGCACCCCTCCTCGTAGGCCACCATGTCCAGGCGACCGGTCATGAGCTTGTCGATGTTCTGGCGCATGCGGGCCACGGGCTGGATGCGGGCCACGCTCCGGTACCCGGCGAGCAGGGCGTCCGAGATGTCCTCTCGCACGGTGCCCACGGCCAGCCCCTTGATGTCGTCCAGGGAGGTGAGGCTGATGCGCCGCTCTTTGCGGGCGATGAGCGCGAACCGGGCCGAGGCGATGGGGCCGGCCCAGCGGAAGGCGTTCTCCCGTTCCGGGGTCCGGGCCACGCAGAAGAGCGCGGTGCCGGGCTCGTGCCGCACCCGCTCGTAGGCCCTGGCCCAGGGCATGGACTCCACGGGCTGCTCGGGCGTGCCGAGTTCGGCCCAGACCATGCGCAGCAGGTCCACGGCGACCCCCTTCATGACTCCGTTCTCCTCGTAGTTGAACGGGTAGTACTCCTCGGTCAGCCATGCGTATTCGGCCAGCCGGTCCGCCGGACACCTGCGGTTCGCGGCCGAGGCCGGGAGAGGCGGGAAAAGGAGCAGGAGGCAGAGGGCCAGGCCCGCCAGCGGCCCGGCCGGAAAGTATGCGGCCCCGGCGGCTGTGGATCGGTGGAGACGGCGTTGACGGGGCTGCATGTTTCGACCTCTAGCAGGAGAAACGGGGGCTGTAAATCAACGACGTCAGTTCAGGTATTTGTTGAGCAGCGCCCGGTAGCCCGGCGTGTGGGTCACGGCGTCCAGGGCCTTCTGGAAGCGGCGGATCAGGGCGTCCGGCGTATCCAGGCTGAAGGCGAAATAGAGCGGATCGGTGCACAGGGTCATGATCGGCTTGAACTCGCCCGTGGGGCAGCCCATGCGGGCGGCGAAGTGGTGGAACTGCATGGCGTCCATGGCCACGGCGTCCACCCGGTCGCGCCGTAGCATCTTGATGGCCGTGTCCGGCGAGCCCGAGCCGGTGTAGGGCAACCCCGCGTCGAGCAGGATGTTGGCCGAGGCCACGTCGCGCACGGCGGTAAGCCGCCAGCCGCCGAGATCCTTGAGGGAGCGCGCGCCCAGATGGCGGGAGCGCATGGTGAAGACTTCGGTCTTGCCCCGGACGATGGGGCCCACCCATTTGAAGTCCCGCTCCCTCCCCCTGGTCCGGTACATGGAGAAGAGTACGGTCCGGGGATCGACGTGGCCCATGTCGTACGCCCTGGGCCAGGGGAACAGCTCGATGGGTTGCTCCGGCACGCCCATCTCCCGCCACATGCGCCTGAGCAGTTCCACGGCCAGTCCGGTGAGTCGGCCGTCCCGGGCGTAGTTCATGGGCCAGTACTGCTCGGTCATGTAGGTCAGGTGCGCGGCCGGATCGGCGGGTGCGGCGGCCCGGGCCGGAACGGCCGCGAGCAGGGCGATGGCGAGCAGGAGGAACGGCGGTAGGTGGCGGAGCATTGTCACGGGGTAGTCGACGGCGGGAGGAAAGACAAGCGGGAAAAGGAGCGGGGGGCTGAAAAGCCCTAATCCGCGTAGCGATCGAGCAGCGTCCGGTAAACAGGGCGCTTGGTGACCGCATCCAGGGCCCGTTGGAACCGGTCGATCAGGGCGTCGTCGGTGTCCGGGCTGAAGGCGTAATACAGGGGGTCCTCGCTCAGGATCAGGGCGGTCTCGAAATCCTCGGCCGAGAGGCCCATGGCGGCTATGGTGTGCCGGAAGCGGGATTCGTCCAGGGCGATGGCGTCCACGCGTCCCGATTGCAGGAGCTGGACGGCGTGCTCGGCGTGGCTGGCGTAGGTCGGGATGATTCCGGCCTGAAGGACCTTGGAGGTCGAGGCCGTGTCGCGCAGGGAGGCGATCCTCAGGCCTGTCATGCCGCCGGGGGACAGCTTCTCATGGTTTCGCGATCGCAGGCGGAAGAGGGCCTGGCGTCCTCTGGCGATGGGGCCGACCCATTTGAAGATGGTTTCCCGTTCCCTGGTCCGGTAGACCGAGAATATCGCGACCTGCCTGTTCCACTGGCCGCAGTCGTAGATGCGTGGCCACGGCATCACCTCGATGGGCTGTTCCGGGACGTCCATCTCCCGCCAGATCAGCTTGAGCAGGTCCACGGCCAGGCCGGTGGGCCTGCCCTGGTCCATGCAGATGAACGGCCTGTATACTTCGGCCAGATACGTGATTCCCGCAGCGGGGTCGTCTGAAGCCTGCGCAAGGCCCGGTGAGGCCATGAGCAGTCCGACGAACAGCGGCGCGGCGACGAGCCTTGCAAGCAACATGCTGTATTTCTAACCGAGCGGTAATGTTAAGGCAAGGTTGAGGCCGGTCCGGTCCCTCTGCTCCGGGGGCGCGGCCGCCGTCGCGCGCCCGAGCCGGAAGGTCCGTGAACAGGGCGCGGTTCAGTACACGTAGAAGTTGAGCAGGTTGCGGTAGACCGGCCGCTTGACGATGGTGTCCAGGGCCCGCTGGAACCGGGCGATCAGTTCGTCCGAGGCGTCCCGGCTGAAGGCGTAGTACAGGGAGTCCTCGCTCAGCACCAGGATGGCCTCGAAGGCGTCCGGTGGGGCGTTCGTGGCCGTAATGGTCTGGCGGAACTTGAATTCGTCCAGAGCCAGGGCGTCCACGCGGCCCGATTCGAGGAGCTGGAAGGCGTGCTCGGCGCTGGAGGTGTAGACCAGGGGAAATCCGGCCCGGAGCATCTTGGTGGCCGCGGCGATGTCGCGCAGGGAGGCGATTTTGTGGCCGGCCAAATCCTTGAGCGAGCCGGGCCTGAGGTTTCGGGAGCGCAGGGCGAACAGGGCCAGCCTGCCCTTGACGATGGGCCCGACCCACTTGAAGGAGGCCTCCCGCTCCTCGGTCCGGTACATGGAGAAGATGACCACGTGTTGGTCCCGCTGGGCGCTGTCGTAGATGCGCGGCCAGGGCATGACCTGGATGGGCTGTTCCGGGACGCCCATCTCCTTCCAGATCAGCTTGAGCAGGACCACGGACAGGCCGGTGGGCCTGCCGTCCACCGTATAGTTCAGGGGCCTGAACTCCTCGGTCAGGTAGGTGAGACCCTCGGCGGGGTCGCTCGACTCATGCGCCTGCCCCGGCGAGGCCAGGAGCAGGCAGGCGAGCAGCGGCACGACAACGAGACTGGTTACCATCATCCAACAATAATAGCCAAGCGGGGATGACAAGGCAAGCTTCGGCCTTGTGCCGGGCGGGGCCTCAGCGGCTGCGCAGGGTGAGCATCAGGTCCGTGCCCACGGGCTCCAGATCGGCGATGCGAAAATCCAGGGCCTGGGCCATGGACGGGGCCTGGCGGCCGGAGTAGGCGGCCGGGGCGTCCTCGTCGCCGAGGATGCGCGGGGCCACGAAATGGACGATCTCGTCGGCCAGACCCTGCTGGATGAGGGTCATGGCGAACCGGCCGCCGCCCTCGCACAGGGTGTAGTGGCAGGCGCAGTCGTAGCGCAGGCGCTCGAAGCCGCAGGACAGGGACAGCGCTCCGGCCCGGCCGGGCAGGGGCCAGACCGAGGTGCCGCGCCGCCGCAGGACGTCGGCTTGCGGGCTGTGGGCCGCGGTCCTGGAGGTCATGAAGATGGCCCGCTCGGGCCGTTCGCGCAGCAGGGTGAAGCGGCTCGGGTCGTCGGGCAGCCGGGAGGTGACCACCACGCCCCAGGGCTGGACGAAGTCGGCGGGCAGGTTCTCCTTGCGGCAGGTCAGGCTGGGATTGTCGGCGTAGAAGGTGTTGCCGCCGACGATGACCGCGCCCACCATGGAGCGCAGGTCGTGGACCCGGGCGAAGGATTCGGGGCAGGAGACCGGTTCGGGCCTGCGGTCCCTGGCCGCGATCTTGCCGTCCAGGGTGGCCGCCATCTTCAGGATGTTGTAGGACGAGTGGGTGTTCTGCCAGAGCAGGAAGTCGTCGATGAGGTCCCGGCATTTGTCTTCGAGCACGCCCACGGTGACCTCGATGCCGTGGCTGCGGAGCTTTTCCACGCCGCCGGCGGCCACCGGGTTGGGGTCGCGGACGCCGACCACCACCTCGGCCACGCCCGCCTCGATGAGCGCTTCGGTGCACGGCGGGGTCTTGCCGTGATGGTTGCACGGCTCCAGGGTGACGTACATGGTCGCCCCGCGCGGGTCCACGCCCTTTTTGCGGGCGTCGGCCAGACATTCGCGCTCGGCGTGGAGCTTGCCGTACCGGGTGTGCCAGCCCTCGGCCACGACAGCGCCGTCGCGGACCAGCACCGCGCCGACGCACGGGTTCGGGGCCGTGGCCCCGCGCCCGCGCCGGGCCAGATGCACGGCCCGGTCCAAGAACGCTTCGCTATTTGAAGTCGCCTTCCATGAAGACATGGTTCACTCCTGCCTCTTCGAGCATGGCTTCGGACAGATCGTCGGGGTAGTTTTCGGCGTAGTAGATATTCTGCACGCCGCAGTTGATGAGCATCTTGGTGCACAGGATGCAGGGCTTGGTGGTGCAGTAGATGTCGCACCCCTTGAGGTCCAGATTGTTGGTGGCGGCCTGGATGATGACGTTCTGCTCGGCGTGCAGCCCCCGGCACAGTTCGTGCCGCTCGCCGGACGGTATGCCGAGCTGGTCGCGCAGGCAGCCGACCTCCTCGCAGTGGGCGATGTTGGTGGGCACGCCGTTGTAGCCGGTGGCCAGGATGCGCTTGTCGCGCACGGCGATGGCCCCCACGGCGCGGCGGGTGCAGGTGGAGCGCTGGGCCACCAGATGGGCTATGCGCATGAAATATTCCGGCCAGGGCAGTCTGTTGGGCATGGGTTTCCTCGTTCGTTTCGAAGTGGAGGTCGGTTCGGACCACCTATCACTTCTCGTCCCGAAAGGAAACGCCCGCCCTTTGCGCCGCCCCGGCCCGCCCATCCCCCTGGCGAAGCGCAAATAAACCCGCGCCGAAGGCGCATAAACGGGATGCAAGGGTGCGAACCCTATCGCTGCTGTCTTTAAGGCTCGATGACTCGCCTAAGGGCTAGTGCTGCCCGCCGGAGGCGAAATCACCTAACAAACGCCGCGAAGCGGCTTCCAACCCTGATTTCTCTCCCGGCCAAAAAAAGATCCGACCGCGCGATGCGGCCGGGCCTTTCGAAAAGTGATGCGTCCCGGACCGGGACGCGCCGCTAGCCTCAGCCGCCGCCCGAGCCGCAGCCCGAGTCCCGCAGGGCGTCGAGATTCAGGCCGCCCTCCACCTTGGCGGAACAGGCGCTCATGAGCTTTTCGGTCTCCGTCGCGCCGCACTCAGGACAGGGGACGGCCTCGCCGCCGAACACGAGCTCCTCGAACTCGGCCCCGCACTGCTTACAGATATATTCATAGATGGGCATGATCGTATCTCCGGCGCACATATTCTCTGTCGATGTGTTGTAGATTGTGCAGGATAGGGACCTTGTCAAGGGACGCGTCCTTGCACATTGCACAAAATGTGTGCAATATGCGTGCATCAAGCTGCACAAAATAAGTGCAGAGTCTCCGGTCTGTCACAATTAACCGGCTGTATTCCCTATGGTTAGGCGTTTGGCACGGGCGATGCTTTGTCGGGGGACAAGAAGATCACACACACTCTCTTCTTCCTGTTCGCATGAAAGCATCATTTTTTAGGAGGCGACGAAATGTCCAAAAAAAGTATCTCCATCTCGGCTCTGGCGGCGGTCCTGATCCTGGGGCTGGCCGCGTTCGCGGTGGCCGGACCCAATGCGGGCCGGGGATTTGCCGGTCCGTGCGGCGGCCCGGGCTACGGCCCGGCGTTCAGCCAGCTGACCCCGGAGAAGCAGGCCGAGGTCAAGGCCGTGATCGACGAGTACCAGCCCCAGTTCGAGACCGTCCGCAACCGGATCTGGGCCAAGCAGTCCGTGCTCCAGGCCATGATCAACGGCGGCCAGGCGGACGAGGAGGCGATCACCAAGCTGGTCACCGACATCTCCAGCCTGCGCAACAAGCTGCGTGACCTGCGCGTGGACATGTCCGACAAACTGGTCAAGACCACCGGCATCGCCTCCTTCGGCGCCTGCCCCGGCCCCGGCTACGGCAGAGGGTGCGACGGCTCCTTCCAGGGACGCGGCATGCGCGGCCAGGGCATGGACAGAGGAATGTACTAGGCCGTTGAATTGAAACGATATTTCCGATAACCCGGAAAACAGGATATTGCGGGATAGGCGGCGTGGGGCCGCCTGTCCCGCGAGTAATCATCTGCAGGCGATGGCGGGCGTGCAGGGGATTGGCGGCAACGTATCATTTTTCTTGAGGAGGTCCCTGGATGTTCCGAAAAATCACGTCCCTCACCGCGCTTCTGTCCTTTGTCGTCACGACCATCACCAGCGTTATCCTGTACATCGTGCCCGAAGGCCGCGTGGCCTATTGGGCCGACTGGCATCTGCTGGGCATGACCAAGAGCCAGTGGGGCGACGTGCACACCACCGTGGGCACCCTGTTCCTCCTCGCCTTGATCCTGCACATCTGGCTCAACTGGAAGCCGATCATGAACTACATGAAGAACCGCTCGCGCGAGTTGGTGGTCATGACCGGGCCCATGATCGTCAGCTTCATCCTGGTTTTTCTGGTCTTCGCGGGCACGCTCATCGGCGTGCCGCCCATGAGCACGCTGCTCGACTACGGCGCGCAGATCAAGGAGCAGGCCACCGAGACCTACGGCAACCCGCCGTACGGCCACGCCGAGACCAGCCCGCTCAAGAAGTTCTGCGGCTTCCTCGGCCTGGACGCGGCCATGGCCGTGACCGCCCTGCACGAGGCCGGGTTCGATTCGTCCATCAACGAGAATTCCCTGATCAAGGACATCGCCCGGTCGCGCGGCGTGAGCCCGCAGCACGTCTACGACATCATCCGCTCCAGGCAGGGGGGCGATCCCTTTTCCCTGATGCCCGCCCAGCCGCCGGAAGGCACCGGCAAGTTGACGGTCACCGCCGTCTGCAAGACCTACGGCCTGGAGCTGGAAGAGGTCCTGGCCCGGCTCAGGGGCGCGGGCATCGACGCCACCCCGGAGTCCTCCTTCAAGAGCCTGGCGGGCGAGCACGACATGTCGCCCAGGGACATCTACCTGATCGTCAAGGGCAAGTAACAGAGGCCGTATGGATGTAGTTCACCCGGAAGGCAGGGAGAAGGGGCCCCTGGTCGCCCTGGTCCTGGCGCTCATCGTGCTGGGGCTGGGCAGCCTCTACCTGACCTGGCAATCCATCGCGCAGCAGCGGCGGATCGTCGAGGACCACATGGTCATGACCGGCAACTCCATCCTGCGCGGCGTGGACAACAACATCTTCCGCATCGCCCGCACCCTGCGCATGGGCAACCAGTCCTCGACCCTGTTCCGGACCATGACCGAAGAGCTCTTCACCGAGCTGGCCAAGTCCGACGACATCGAGTTCGTGACCCTGTTCAACCGCGCCGGGCATCCCATCGTGACCTCGGTCAAGAAGGGCAAGCATCCCATCTTCCAGCTGCCCGAGGCCGTGGCCGAGGACATTGAGCCCGGCCGCGCCTGGCACGTCATGGCCGAGGTGGACAAGACCAGCGTGCTCCTGTCCGGGCTTCAGGTCCGGTCCGGCATCGCGGCCCTGCTCGGCGTGAACGGCCAGGACGGCGCGCGCAACCTGAACCAGGGCCACATGGACGACATGGGGCCGGGCATGATGTTCGACAACACCCAGTCCCAGGTCTACCTGGTGGTCGGTCTCAACGCGGAAAAGCACATGCGCCAGTTCCGCCAGTACCGCCAGGCCGCCACCTACCAGACCGGCTACGTCTTCCTGGCCGCCGTGGTCCTCTGGTCCCTGGCCTTCGCCTACCTGCGCCGCCGGGGGGCCAGCCGCAAGCTGATCCGCCTGGAGCGGTTCCAGAACAAGCTTCTGGACAACATGCCAGACGGCCTGGTCACCCTGGCCGAGGACGGCGAGATTCTGGCCGCCAACCGCTCGGCCCGCCAGCTGCTCGCCCCGGAGCCGGACGAGGACCCCGAAACCGGGGACGCCGAGTCCGGGCCCAGGGCGGGCGCGGCCAAAAAGGGCGAGGACGGTCCTCCACGTCCGCCCGAGATCGTGGGCACCTATTGGCAGGACTTCGACTTCGGCCTGCAGACCAACGAGAACCAGCCGTCCGGCCCGGTGGAGTGGGAGCAGTTCGACTACCAGGGCCGCCAGCTGGAGATACTTTTCCTGCCGTTCCAGGAATACGGCGGCAGCGACGGGCCGGACCAAGCCCAGAAGCTGGTGCTCATCCGCGACCGCACCCAGATCCGCTCCCTGGAGGAGGACCTGAACGAGGCCAAGCGGCTGGCCGCCATCGGCTCCCTGGCCGCGGGCGTGGCCCACGAGGTGCGCAACCCGCTCTCCTCCCTGCGCGGCTTCGCCCAGCTCTTCGCCACCAAGCTCAAGGGCCAGGCCCCGCTCGACCAGTACGCCACAGCCATGGTCCAGGAGGCGGACCGCCTCAACCGCGTGGTCACGGACCTGCTCTACCTGGCCCGGCCGCGCCAGCTGGACCCGTCCTTCATCGATCTGGCCAAGGTCGGCGATTCGCTCAGGCAGCTCATGCGCTTCGACTTCGAGGACAAGCTCATCGAGCCGGAGTTCGACTTCGGCCCCGAGCCGGTCTGGGCCGACCCGGACGCGCTGCGGCAGGTCCTGCTCAACCTTATTTCCAACAGCCTGGACGCCATCCAGGGGTGCGCGGACTGCGACAAGCCCGGACACGTCCGGCTGGTCTCCATGCGCGGCCACAAGGGCGTCTGGATCATCGTGGCCGACGACGGGCCGGGCATGGACCCGACCATCCAGGACGAGGCGTTCAAGCCATTCGTCACCGGCAAGAAGACCGGCACCGGCCTTGGGCTGGCCATCGTCCAGAACATCATGCGCGCCCACAAGGGCCGGGTGATCATCGAATCCGAACAGGGCCATGGGACCGAGATGAAGCTTTTCTTCCCGGATCCGCAGCCCTCCCCAGATAAGGAATTGGAATCATGAACGAAGAACGTATCGCGCTGATCGTCGACGACGAGCCGGGCCATCGCATGATGGTCCGCGCCGTGCTCGAGGACGACGGCTGGACCGTGCTCGAGGCCGAATCCGGCGAGCGCGCCCTGAACGTGCTGGCCGAGGAGGCCGAGTCCGACACCTACCCGGACGTGGCTATGGTCGACATGAAGATGCCCGGCATGGACGGCATGCAGCTTTTGAAGGAGCTCCAGGTCCGGCGGCCCTCCATGCCCGTGGTCCTGCTGACCGCCTTCGGCTCCGTGGGCAGCGCCGTGGACGCCATGAAGCGCGGGGCCTTCGACTACCTGACCAAGCCCGCGGACAACGACGAGCTGACCGCCGTGCTCGGCAAGGCGTTCGAATACCACAAGCTGCTCGACGAGAACGCCCGGCTTCGCGCCGAGGTGGGCAGTGAGCCGGATTTCATCGGGGCCAGCCCCGGCATCGAACTGGTCCGCAACCTGGTCGGCCAGGCCGGACCCACCGAGGCCACGGTGCTCATCCTCGGCCCCAGCGGTACCGGCAAGGAGCTGGTGGCCGAAGGGTTGCACAAGGCCAGCCTGCGGGCCGACAAGCCGCTCATCAAGGTCAACTGCGCGGCCCTGCCCGACGACCTGCTGGAGTCCGAACTCTTCGGCTACGAAAAGGGCGCCTTCACCGGCGCGGTCAAGGACAAGCCCGGCCGGTTCCAGCTGGCCGACGGCGGCACCCTGTTCCTGGACGAGATCGGCGAAATGCCCGCTCCGCTCCAGGCCAAGCTGTTGCGCGCCTTGCAGGAAAAGACCGTGGAGCCGCTGGGCTCGGTGCGTACCATCCAGGTGGA
This sequence comes from Pseudodesulfovibrio sp. lm2024, assembly GCF_051175575.1. Taxonomy (NCBI): domain Bacteria; kingdom Pseudomonadati; phylum Thermodesulfobacteriota; class Desulfovibrionia; order Desulfovibrionales; family Desulfovibrionaceae; genus Pseudodesulfovibrio; species Pseudodesulfovibrio sp. lm2024. The sequence goes on along the minus strand of NZ_CP195092.1, from coordinate 3,499,138 downwards.
CACCCGGATCATCGCGGCCACCAACCGGAACCTGAAAAGAGAGGTCGAGGCGGGCCGCTTCCGCGAAGACCTCTACTACCGGCTGGCCGTGCTCGAAATCCGCATCCCGCCCCTGTGCGAGCGCAAGGAGGACCTGCCGCTTCTGGTCAGTTTCCTGCTCCGGCGGCTGGGCAACAAGAACAACAAGATCATCCGTACCGTCACCCCGGCCTTTCTCGACGCCCTGTCCGGCTACGACTGGCCCGGCAACGTCCGTGAACTGGAAAACGTGCTCGAACGCGCCCTGATCCTCTCCCGGTCCGACGCGCTCGGCCCGGATCTCCTGCCGCCCCAGATCACCGGCGCGCGCGAAAACGTCATCGACATGGAGTTCCACCACGCCGGACGGCCCGCGCCCACGCCCGCCAACCTCGAAGAGGCTGAAAAACAGGCCATCATCCAGGCCCTCGAGGAAAACGGCAACCACCGCGAACGCACCGCCGAAGCCCTCGGCATCAGCCGTCGCACCCTGCAATATAAGCTTAAAAAGTACGGTTTGACCCGCCGCTAGCGGCCGGGGGAAGGGGGAAAGGGAACCCTTTGAAAAGGGCTTCCCTTTCCCCCTTCCCCCGGACCCCCATCCCCCTTTCCCTCCTAAACTTTTTATTTCCGCCTTCGGCGGGGCCGGTTGATGTGTTTCGGCCTTTTTGAGCCGGAGGCCGTCTTGTTGCGTTCGCACGTCCTTGCCGAAGGCACACAAAAAGCTTTGAAGGGGAGTCCAGAGGGAAACTTTCTCGAAAGTTTCCCCTCTGGCCGATCGCTGCTGTCCTCATCCGTAGGGCTCGAAGACTCGCCAACGGCTGTAGGCCCGGAGGCATTCTTCCTCCCCCTGTCAAGTTGCTTTTTTATGCTTATCTGGTGCTTTTGGGCGTCATTCTTCGACAAAACAGGGTGTTGGCGAAAACCGGGGGTATGCTGGTTTGGATTCCTGGGGATGGACCTCGGGGGCGAAACCAGGAGGTTGCCATGGCAGCACCATATACCTGTGACGTGAGGCGCGGCCCGGACGGGCGGATTGTGGAGAAAACCGAGACGGTCAGGGGGCGCAAGTCCACCTGGACCTATGCGTATGACGACGGCGGGCGGCTGACCGAGGCCAAACTGGACGGGCGGCTGATCTGCCAATGCTGGTACGACCGCGAAGGCCGCCGGGTGCGGGATTACCTGCCCGCCACGGCCGGGGCGAACTACCGGGACTACCAATACACCTCGGACAACCGGCTGATGCGCGCGGGGGGCGGGCAGTACTCCCATGACGAGCGCGGTTTCCGGTCCATCTGGTCGGACAAGGGCGTGTACACCCTGTACGAGTACAGCCCGGACTATCGGCTGCTCAAAGCCGAGGAAGAGGACCGGGACAAGGTCTTCACCTTTGCCCACGACGAGGACGGGCAACGCGTGGCCAAGTACCGGAACGGCCAGCTCGTCGAGGCCTACCAGTGGCTCGATTTCGTGCGCCTGGCCGCCTTCCACGACGGACAACACGCCTACGAATTCGCCTACCGCGACGGCGAGCGCACGCCCTTCGCCATGCGCCGCGACGACGGGATCGTGGCCGGGCTCTTCTACGATCAGGTCGGCTCCCTGCGCGTGGTTGCCGACGTGGACGACAACGTGATAAAGGAAGTGCTGTACGACCCGTTCGGCGGCATCATCGAGGACACCAACCCGAGCCTGCGCCTGCCCATCGGCTTTGCAGGCGGCCTGCACGACCGGGACCTGGGCTTCGTCCGCTTCGGGTGGCGGGACTACGACGTCAGGACCGGCAGGTGGACCGCGCCGGACCCCATCGGGGACAAGGGCGGCGACCCGGACTGGTACGGGTATTGTCTTGATGACCCGGTTAATAGTAACGACCCATTGGGATTGTGGGTACAATTGGCTGGTCCCTTCTTGAGAGCGGCACCCACAATCAATAAAATTGGTAGAGAAGCGGCGGATGTGTTTCTCCCTCCAAGTGGAGGCGTAAAGGATGTTCTCTTGGAAGCTGGAACGCGTATCTGGGAAAATGGTATTGGGAAATACGATCAGCGGATTGAAGAAATACAAGAAGGCCGGTTCGGCAAACGCGGTGAGAAAATAGACGAATATTACAATCAAACATGGAAGAAATGACATGAGGGGGCTGGCGGCGAATCCTGTCGTCAGTCCCTTTTGAGGTGCCAATGTTACAGTTTGTCACTACTCGGTTGCTGAACAACAGCCGCGTAATATTATTTTCCGGAATTGTATTCTATTTCATGGTGGTCGTTTTGGAGAACAGCCCTTTCGCGTTTGTCGTGTTCGCGTTTGTGGCTTCACCGCTCTTGATCGCTATAAGCAGCGAGAAATCCATTACTATCAGAGAGTATTTTGGATTGATGGCTTCTTGGAGAAACATGAGATACTCGCTCTTGTTGCTACTTGTCTTTCTCATTGTGTCCATTGTGCTGGCGGTCGCTGTCCAATTGGGCCAGTCGGCGTTTTATGTTCGCGTGTTGGCTGTCTTGTCTTTTTCAGGAGCATATACCGCCTTTTCCCCGCTCCTTGTAAGAGTGGCCACGGGTGAATCTCGGAGGTTGAAGGGAGCCGGTAAAATCGCTTTCATTGTCGCGACCATTTCCTTGTATGTCCCGTTCAATTATTTGCTAACCATATGGCATTCAACCTCTTCGCTCATGATGGTCCTCACTGCCCTCATCGGCTCTTTCGCACTTCTGCTCACCTTTTGTACCGTGACGGCTGCGGCAATAGCACCTGATCCGCCCCGATGAAAAGGCAGGATTGCGACGGACCCGTTTAGCCCGAATATGCCTCCCGAAACGGTCGAAGGGCAAACCGCAACAATCGCAATAGAAGGGGGGGAAACAAATATATGACTCAATCTCAAAAAGAGAAAAGCGTTCGGGCAAACAAAAGTCTCAGCCTACTGCCTCTGGCTGGTGGGGTCGCTAGTCTGCTGGTTGCCTCGACTATGGTATTCGATCTCGGATACTGTACCCGTTTCGGATATTGTTGGGAGTGGGGGCGGTATCTCCTCGCGATGGGTGTCAGTGTCGGTGGTGTCGGAGTGTTTATGATTGTTGGCGCATTTTGTGGGAGAAAGAGGAGCGAACCGATTACAGTCTGCCCCCATTGCGAAACCGCGCTGCCTCTTGCCAAAGCACGAGACGGAACGTGCCCTCGATGCGGTACTCCCATGGAACCTCTGGAAGGTTTCTACGTGCGCCATCCCGAGTTGAAGAAACAAGCATGAAAGTACAGGCCCCGTTTCATACGGGGCCTCTTGTTTTGCGGTGTCTCCCCGCCCCTCCATGGACGGCGGGGGGCGATCCCGCAGTCCGGCGCGTGCGCCCGGATTTCGCCCCGGTCGGCCAGGTCGTTTGCCCGGTAGGGGGGCGGTTGCCTCCGTAGGCTGGCGATGGGAGCGAGTGCGCATCGCTTCCCACGATCCCGAATGACTGTCGGCCTGCCCGGCGTTCCGCCAAGACTTCGCCTTTTTCACGGGAACGACGAGATTTTTTATCCAAGCCGTGTTATGTTGTCCCTTAAACTGTTTTCATCGGGATCATGAAGCCGGGTGGAATCGCTTTCGCAAACCAAAGGAGATGTAATCATGGCTATATTCCAAACCAAAGACGCCGTTGATATTTATTACAAGGATTGGGGCCCCGAGTCCGCACAGCCGATCGTGTTCCATCATGGATGGCCCTTGACCGCCGACGAATGGGATTCGCAGATGCTCTACTTCCTGGACAAGGGCTTTCGCGTCATCGCGTTTGACCGTCGGGGTGACGGCCGGTCCTCGCAAGTCGGGGCCGGAATCGACATGGACCACTATGCGGCGGATACCGCCGAGTTGGTGGACAAGCTGAATTTGCGCGACACTATTCAGGTCGGCCATTCCACCGGCGGCGGCGTGGTCGCCCGCTACGTGGCCGGCGCGGACAAGGGGCGGGTGGCCAAGGCCGTCCTGATCGGCGCGGTGCCCCCGATCATGGTCAAGTCCGACAGCAACCCCGAGGGCACGCCTCTTGAAGTGTTCGACGGCTTCCGCGAGCAGTTGCTCAAGAACAGGGCGCAATTCTTCCATGACATCGCTTCCGGGCCGTTCTACGGATTCAACCGCGACAACGTGGAAGCCCAGCCCGGCATCGTCCTCAACTGGTGGCGCCAGGGCATGATGGGCGGGGTCAAGGCGCAGTACGACTGCGTCAAGGTTTTTTCGGAGACCGACTTCACCGAGGACCTCAAGAAGATGGACGTTCCCACCCTGGTCATGCACGGCGAGGACGACCAGGTCGTGCCGATCAAGGACTCGGCCATGCGTTCGATCAAGATGCTCAGCAACGGGACGCTCAAGACCTATCCGGGGTACCCCCACGGCATGGCCACGACGTATGCGGACGTCATCAACAAGGACATTCTCGAATTCATTCAGGACAACTGATCTGACAGGCGCTGCATGCGTCAAGAGGACCGGTTCGGCGTTGCCGAGCCGGTCCTCGTCTTTCTCGGGCTTCCGCCGCCGATGCCGTCAGCTCAACGCATGCGCCCGGATCTCGTCCAGACGGGCCAGGTAGTCGGCTCGGTACAGGGGGCCGTTGTCGGCGAAGGCTTCGGCGGCCGGACGGTGGGTGTCGCAGAAGGTGGCCAGCAGCGGATTCTTGAAGATGCGGCCGTAGGCGCGGACCATGTGCAGGGTGTTGTGGCATACGGGCATGAATTCGCCGGACGCGGCCAGCAGCGGGGTGCGGTCGCGGGAGAGGTCCATGAAGAAGCTGCCCACCGCCTCGGCCCAGGGGTAGTTGCGCTCGCTGGCGAAGCGGTCGATGACCGCCTCGTCGTCCAGGACCGCGGGCTGCCACGCCCGGTCCCACTCGGGCACTGTGGTTTCCGTCTCGTCGTAGCGGATTTCCCCGGTCTGCGTGAAGTCCGCGACCTTGTCGGCCAGCCGGGCCCACAGCGGGCCGATGTGCTCCACGTCCCGAGAGGCGCGCAGGCCGGTGACCGTGCCGTCGCGTTCTTCCAGTTCGATCTTGAGAAACGGGCAATGCGTTTCGATGCCGTCCCCGGATTCCCGCCATATCCCGCCGAACACGCGGTTCACGTCGAGGGTGCGCACGCCCAGTTCGCGTTCCCAGACAGCATAGTGTGCCGGGGCCTCGCGGCTCAGGGCCGTCCAGTTCTCCAGATAGGAATGCGGGGCCGGGCCGAATGCCGGGTAATGGTTCAGGCGGGTGACAAGGAGAATCGGCGTGTCCGGCAGCCGCTCGCGGATGTAGGCGAGGAACTGGCCGAACCGTTTCAGGTAGGTGGCCGGGTTGGGCGCGATGGCGCGGCAGTTGGTCTCCATCCAGGCGACCAGGACCGGGGCGGCGCGCCAGGCCGCCGGGTTCATGTGGAAGATGAAGCCGTTCCGTTCGTGCCTAAAGAGCGGAGCGGTCTCATGGAACAGGTTCAGGACGAGCAGGGCGGGCGGCTGGCTTTCTTGTCCGGGCAGGCCGAACTGGTCTTCGGGCCGGCGTCCGTTGAAGGCGTCGGCCAGGCCGTGCTCGCGGACCAAGCGGGCGAGGGCGGGCGGGATCCCGTCCGGGTGGCTGGCGTGGGTCATGGGCGAGGCCAGCTCGGAGTGTCCGACAGGCAGGCCGAGCCCGGCCACGGACCGGGACAGGAAATCCATTTGACAGTTGCCCAGAAAGTACAGCATTCTTTACCTTGTTCTTATCCTTGCGAAATCGTTAACGTCATCTTCTGCATACGCGTGGAAGCGGGACAGGGCAAGCCATGGCCAGACTGACCATCGAAACCTTCATCCTCGGTCCGGACGAGACCAACTGCTACCTGGTGAGTCTGGACGGCCGCGCCGTGGTCGTGGACGTCGGCCTGGAGCCGGGCCGGTTGATCGAGCGCATCAAGGCCCTGAACCTGACCCTGGAAGGCGTGTACCTGACCCATTTTCACCTGGACCATATCGGCGGGGTCAAGGAACTGCTTGAGGCCCATCCCGCTCCGGTCTATGCCAGCGGGGAGGACGAGTTCCTCAAGGAATTCTCCTTCGAGGCGGGCGGCTGCCGCGAGTTCGCGCGGTTCATCGACTTCCCGTACACGCCCATTGTGCCGGGGCGGCGCACCGCCCTGAGCCAGCCGCTCCTGGTTCTGGACACGCCGGGCCACACGCCGGGCAGCCTGTCCTATTTCTTCCCGGCCGCCGGGTGCGTATTCGTGGGCGACCTGCTGTTCATGATCGCCGTGGGCCGCACCGACCTGCCGCGCGGCAGCTCGTCGGAGCTGCTCGGCTCCATCCGTTCGCGCATCTTCACCCTGCCGGACGACACCCGCGTCTATTCCGGCCACGGGCCCATGACCACCGTGTGCCACGAAAAGGCGAACAATCCGCATTTTATTTTTTAAGCCCTTAATTCCGGCCAGATAATGGTTACCTTTCCCGCGCCGATGATGTAGCGTGAGCCCATCGTTCGGGGTGCGTCCCCCGTATTCTTAGGTCTCAACGCAAGGATTTTCGCCGTGTCCGCCAAACTTTCGCATCTTGTTCTGGCCTGTCTCCTCTCTCTGATCCTCGTTCAGCCCGGCTACGCAGCCGATGAAAAGAAGCCCTCAGAGTGGGGCACCGTCACCGGCCAGGTCCGGCTCTATTATTTCACCCAGCGCAACAAGACCACGACAGGGCAGGAGTTCGACAACATCAAGGAGTCCCTGGCCCTGGGCGGCTGGCTCAAGTACGAGACCCCGTGGATTGCCGACCACTTCGGCGCGGGCGCGGCCGTGTACGGCACCGCGCCCCTGACCGGCGAGTTCAACCAGGAGGACCAGGGCGGCACCGGGCTGCTTTCCTCGGACAACGAGGGGTTCGCGGCCCTGGGCGAGGCGTACCTCAAGGCCCGGTACGCGGGGACCGAAGCCCGCGTCTGGCGGCAGCGCATCGAGACCCCGTTCATCAACGGCAACGACAGCCGGATGCTTCCCCAGACATTCGAGGCCTACGGGCTGAAATCCGGCGACATCGACAACCTGGAACTGTCCCTGTTCTGGGTGGACAAGGAAAAGGGCCGCGACACCGAGCTGTTCAAGTCCATGAGCTACATGGCCGGGCTGCGGGACAAGGACCGGGGCGTGGTCATGGCCGGGGCCGACTGGAAACCCTTCGATTACCTGCCGCTGCGCTTCTGGAACTATTACGCCCCGGACCTGGACAACACCTTTTTCACCCAGCTCAAGTACACCTTCGGCGACCCCGAAGGCGTCCACTACTCTCTGCTCTTCCAGGGCGTGGACCAGCGCAGCGTGGGCGACCAGCTCAGGGGCGACTACAGCACGGGCGAGGCCGGGCTCATGGGCTCGCTCATGTACGGCGGCTTCACCTTCGACCTGGGCGGGACCATCGTGGACGACTCGGAGGGCATCCGCAGCTCCTGGGGCACCTATCCGTTCTTCAACAACATGATGGCCTACAACTTTGCGCGGGCCGGGGAAAAGGCGCTCCTGCTCGGCCTGGCCTACGACTTTTCGCACATCGGCTGGGACGGCTACCGGGCCGATATCAAGGCCGTTTTCGGCGATACGCCGGACACGGGGCGCAACGCCTCCTTCGACCGCAACGAGTACGACCTGGATCTCTATTACGACTTCGACGGCGACCTGAAGGGGCTCACCGCGCTCAGCCGGTTCTCCTACCAGGACGCGGACGAGAGCATGGGCGGCCGGGACGGCTACCAGGTCCGGCTGCGGCTGCAATACAACTTCCAGTTGCTCTAGAAGGGGCGAGGCTTCCGGCTTTCGGCAAAAAGGGCTTTATATCCTACGTGCTTTCTATTATGTTGCAGTCGGCTGGCTTCCATAACCACTAAGGAACGACAGATGGCTGAAGAAAGCGCCCGGGTGAAGGCCGACAAGGCGTACGCGCCCGAAACCCTCGAAGCGGCAAAAAAACTGCTCAACAAGCGGTTCAAGTTCATAAAGAAACCGGATGACTCCCTGAAGCGGCTGGCCCGTCTCGGGGTCAAGCGCGTGGCCGCGGACATGACCGCCAATCCGCACCGGTACGAACGGCTTAAGGCCGAGTCTCCGCTGCCCGAGGTCCAGGCCCTGGACCCTCTGGACATCCTGCGGCACGACCACCAGCTTCCGGCCCTGCCCCAGGTCTTCCTGGAGTTGCAGCAGGCCATCAGCTCCCGGTCCACTTCGGCCGACGACCTGGCCGAGATCATCAGCCAGGACCCCGGTCTGACCGCCTTTCTCCTGCGCATGGTCAACTCCGCCTTCTATTCCCTGCCCATGCAGATCGACACCATCTCGCGGGCCGTCACCGTGGTCGGCGTGAACCAGCTGTCCACCCTGGCCGTGGGCACCTCGGTCATGTCCCTGTTCAAGGACGTGCCCGCCGAAGTCATCAACATGGAGCAGTTCTGGAAGCACTCCATCTGCTGCGGCCTCATCGCCCGGCGGTTGTGCCGCATCACCGGCCAGGGCGACCCGGAACGCGCTTTCGTGTCCGGTCTGCTGCACGACATCGGCCAGCTCATCCTGCTCCAGGTGGAGCCGGAGCGGGCCACGGCCGTGCACGCCCACGCCCGGGCCAAGGACGCGGTCCTGTTCGTCGAGGAAAAGGAACTGCTCGGGTTCGACCACGCCACCCTGGGCGGCATGCTCCTGCGCAAGTGGAATTTCCCCTATATCCTGGTCTCCGCCGTGCTGGAACATCACCAGCCCAAGAAGGGCCACAAGGAGGCCGAGCCGCTCCTGGTGCACTGCGCCGAGACCATCGCCACCGGCCTGGGCGTCGGCTCCAGCGGCGAGTTCTTTGTCCAGCCCCCGTGCCCCGAGGTCTGGGCCTCCATGAACTTCACCGCGGAGCTGATGGACGAGATGGTCGAGGACCTGGACGAGGAACTCGACGAGGCCTTCGCCATCCTCCTCGACCAATAGCCGGGCCGCTCGACAGGGCCCCCGAATCCCGATAAACCCGCCGGCCCGCGCGCCGGGTTTGACAACCGGCGCGCCAGGCCGTAGATGTTCCGACCGAACCCGAATTCACGGAGGTTTTGTCATGCGAGATAAAGTGGAAGCCGTGCTGGACAAGGTCCGTCCCATGCTCCAGGGCGACGGCGGCGACGTGGAATTGGTCGAAGTCACCGACTCCGGCATCGTCAAGGTCCGCCTGACCGGGGCCTGCAAAGGATGCCCCATGTCCCAGATGACCCTGAAAAACGGCATCGAACGGATTATCCTCAAGGAACTCCCCCAAGTGAAGGGCGTCGAAGCCGTATAGCGGTGATGATGCCTCCGGCGGCCGGGGGAAGGGGGGAGAGGGAACCCTTTCAGAAAAGGGTTCCCTCTCCCCCCTTCCCCCGGACCCCCATCCCCTCTCTCCCTCCTAAACTATTTGGGTCGCTTCGCGAAGGGGAGTGGGTGGGCCGAGAGGCATCGGATCGACATATTACATACTAGAAACACCCGCCGCGTTCGCACCATCCGCGAAGCGGCGCTAAAAAGTTTTGGAGGGTCCAGGGAACCTTTTTCAAAAGGTTCCCTGGCCGCCGGAGGCATTCACATGACCAAGATCGTTTCCCGTTTCGCGCCGAGCCCCACCGGGTTCCTGCATATCGGCGGTGCGCGCACCGCGTTGTTTTCCTGGCTGCTGGCCCGCTCAATGGGCGGCGAGTTCCGCCTGCGCATCGAGGACACGGACCGTGAGCGGTCCACCCAGGAGGCGACCGACGCCATCATCGACTCCATGCGCTGGCTGGGGCTTGAGCACGACGGCGAGATCGTGTTCCAGTCCGAGCGTGCGGACCGGCACAACGAGGTCATCGACCAGCTCATCGCCTCGGGCCACGCCTACTATTGCGACTGTAGCAAGGAGGACGTGGACGCCATGCGCGAGAAGGCCATGAAGGAAGGCCGCAAGCCCAAGTACGACGGCACCTGCCGCGACAAGGGGCTGACCTCGGGCGTGGTCCGGCTGAAGGCCCCGCAGGAGGGCGCCACCGGGTACAAGGACATGGTCAAGGGATTCATCTCGGTGGAGAACACCGAGATGGACGACATGATCCTGCGCCGCTCGGACGGCACGCCGACATACAACCTGGCCGTGGTGGTGGACGACCACGACATGGGCGTGAACCACGTGCTGCGCGGCGACGACCACGTGAACAACACCCCGCGCCAGATCCTGATCTACCGGGCCATGGGCTGGGACGTGCCGGAGTTCGGCCACGTGCCCATGATCCTGGGCCCGGACAAGAAGAAGCTTTCCAAGCGCCACGGCGCGCTGTCGGTCATGGAGTACGAGAAGATGGGCTACCTGCCCGAGGCCGTGACCAACTACCTGGCCCGGCTGGGCTGGTCCCACGGCGACCAGGAGCTGTTCACCATGGACGAGATGGTCGAGCTGTTCACCACGGACGGCTTGGGCAACTCGCCGTCGGTTTTCGACCTGACCAAGTTCGAGTGGGTCAACGGCCAGTACATGCAGAAGGCCGACCCGGACCGCTTGGCCGGGATGCTCTGCGACTTCCTGGCCCGCGAGGTGGGCGAGGAGGAGGCCAAGTCCGTGAGCCGCGAGCGGTTCGCGAAGATCGCGCCCCTGTTGCAGCCCCGGGCCAAGTCCGTGATCGACATGCTGGAGCAGGCCCGCCCGTTCATCGTGGACGCCGCGTTCCTGCCCTACGACGAGAGCGCGGTGAAGAAGTTTTTGACCGGGGAGACCAAGCCGCTGCTCGCCGAGATCGCCGAGCGCATGGAGGGTCTTTCCGAGTTCACCGAGTCCGCCCTGGAGGACGTGCACAAGCAATTCATCGAGGACAAGGACATCAAGTTCAAGGTTATCGCCCAGCCCATCCGCGTGGCCATCACCGGCAAGACCCAGTCTCCGGGGTTGTTCGAGACCATGGTCGTGCTCGGCAAGGAGCAGACCCTGGCCCGGATCAAGCGGGCGGTCGAACTGTAGGTTTCATCGCATCCAAGGCACGAGGAGGCCCCCGCCGGAAGGAGAGTCCGGCGGGGGCCTTTGCTTGGGGAGGTGTGTATGTCCATTAGCTGTTGCGGAGCTCATCCTTCATGGCGCGATACGTCTCCCGGTCGAGTTCACCGGCCGCGTATCGGCGTTTGAGGACATCCACCGGCGTGCCGGGACCGGAATGTGTGGCGGGTTTCCGGATCAGGCGCACCGTGAAGTATATGATCATGCCCAGGATGAGGAGCTGGACGATCCCCCCGACGGGAAAGCCGAACCCCATGCCCATGGTGCCGAACCCGCCGCCGAACATCGGGCCGTGCCCGAATCCCGGGCCGGTACACCAGTTCGCGTATGTGGTCAGATAATCCATGAAGCCTCCAGAGCGTGTTTGCCTAAAGAAAGCAGGGACCGTGCCAAAGTTTTTGGTATGGAATTACAGCGACTTATATGGTGAGTGGTCAAGCTGGAAAAGTGCAAACGTGCAAGGGGTTGCGCCCGGGACGGGCAGGAACCTGCACAATGGGTGAAGAAGCAGGGTGGGGGATGCGCGCCGAGGCGCGCGGTGACCGGAGGCGGCGGGGCGGCATGGGCCGCCGTTCACAGGACGCAAAAAAGTTGCCGCCGAGGATTCGGCGGCAACTTTTCGCAAACGAAATGTGTTGCGGCGGTTAGGCTTCGGGCTTCTGGTTGGCCACGGGCTTGACCACGGCACCATTGCGGATGCAGCGGGTGCAGGCCTTGATGCTGACAACCTGTCCGGACTCCAGCTGGTGGCGGACCTTCTGCAGGTTGGGCATGAAGCGACGCTTGGTCTTGATGTGGGAGTGGCTCACGTTGTTGCCGCTCTGGGGACCCTTTCCACAAATATCGCAAACCTGGGACATTGCGACCTCCTAATGTATTCTAAGGAAATAATTTGTTTTCGCTCGTAATGGGCCGCTGGAAAATGGTAGCTTGTCCAGGCGGCGGGAGAGAATCCTTACCGAGCCCGGCAACAAATGGCAAGGGTTTTTTTCTTGACAGGGGATTTTATTACCATATAGGAAGCACCGGTTGTCCGGCCGTGGGGCCGGGCCCTGCCGGTATGGAAAGGACCGGGAAAAAAACGGAGAAGACCATGGTTGAATTCTGGCTGACTATAAGCGACATTGCCGCAGAGGGCCGAGGCTTCACCTTCGACGACCAGAACTTCTGGCGCGAGGCGTGGCGCGAATTCAAGCTGTCCATCCGTCCGGACCGCGACCTGGTGGCCGAGTACACGGTCATGCCCCAGTCCGAGGACGGGGCGCTGATCCGCGGCACCCTCAAGGGTTCGGTCCTGCTGGTCTGCGACCGCTGCGCCGAGCCGTATCCTTTCGAGATCGACGCGGCGTTCGACGCCTATGAGCAGCTGCCCGACGGCGAAGACGCCGAGGGCGAGCCGCGCATGCGCGTGGACAACGGCCAGTTGCAGCTCGACATGGGCTCCCTCCTGTGGGAGGAATTCGCCCTGTCGCTGCCGTTCAAGCCCCTGTGCTCGGATGGATGCGAGGGGATCTGCCCCGGCTGCGGCGCCAACCTCAATACCGGCAAGTGCACCTGCCAGCCGGAAGAGGGCGACGAAAGGCTTGCGGTTTTCCGCGACTTGAAGATAAAGTAACGCCCCTTGCCCGGAGTCCGGCTCCGTGGCAAATGGCTGAGAACAAATCAATACGAGGTATATATCATGGCTGTCCCCAAGAAGAAAACGTCCAAGTCCCGTAAGGGCATGCGCCGTTCCCACGACAAGGTTGCCGCTCCGAACGTCATTTACTGCGAGTGCGGCGAGCCCACTCTGCCCCACCGCGCCTGCTCTGTCTGCGGCTCCTACAAGGGACGCCAGGTCATTGACGGCGAAAATGCCTAAGACCGAAGAGACTCGGATTCCACGCATAGCCGTGGATGCCATGGGGGGCGATTTCGGCCCCGGCGTCGTCGTGCCCGGCGCGGTCAGCGCCGCGCGTGAAGGCATCGCCATCGTGCTCGTCGGCGACGAGCAGAAGGTGCGCGCCGAGCTCGCCAAGCTCGACACCAATGGGCTGGACATCGAAGTGGTCCACTGCTCCCAGGTGGTCGAAATGGACGACAAGCCCGCCGACGCCCTGCGGCGCAAGAAGGACTCTTCCATCCAGGTGGCCTGCCGCCTGGTCAAGGAAGGCAAGGCCAACGGCGTGGTCTCGGCCGGAAACTCCGGCGCGACCGTTGCCTGCGGCATGTTCGTCCTGGGGCGCATCCCCGGCGTGCAGCGTCCGGCCCTGGCCGGCATTCTGCCCACCGAGAAGAACCCGGTGGTGCTCATCGACGTGGGCGCCAACGTGGACTCCAAGCCGCAGCATCTGCTCCAGTTCGGCCTCATGGCCGAGGTCCTGGCCCGGCACGTCCTGGGCGTGAAGGACCCGTCCGTGGGCATCCTGTCCATCGGCGAGGAGGAGGGCAAGGGCAACGCCGCCGTGCGCGAGGCCTTCGACCTGCTCAAGCGGTCGCAGCTCAGGTTCATCGGCAACGTCGAGGGACGCGACATCTTCACCGGCGAGGTGGATATCGTGGTCTGCGACGGCTTTGTCGGCAACGTGGCCCTGAAGCTTTCCGAAGGGCTGGCCCGCTCCCTGAGCCGCATCCTCAAGGACGAGCTCAAGTCCAGCTGGCTGTCCATGCTCGGCACGCTGCTGTCTTTCGGCGCGTTCAAGCGGTTCAAGAAGATCGTGGACTACGCCGAATACGGCGGAGCGCCGCTGCTCGGCCTGCGCGACATCGTCATCGTGGCCCACGGCAAGTCCAACGAGCTGGCCATGACCAACTGCATCCGCATGGCCGCCACCAGCGTGCGCAACAATGCCTACGGCCACCTGGCCGAAGGCGTGGCCGCCCACAAGGGGCTGGCCGCCAAGCCCGACAGGGACGCGGCCTGACGCAGTGCGCATCCCTACGGGATGTGAAAAATCTTGCGCAGCTTGACCGCGTCGTACCATTGTCATAAACACCCAATCCATGACTCATTTCATCCTTCGCGGCTTTGGCCTTTACGCCCCTGAAAAGGTCCTGACCAACGCCGATCTCGAAAAAATCGTCGATACCTCTGACGAGTGGATCACCACCCGCACCGGGATCAAGGAAAGGCACCTCGCCGCCGAGGATCAGGCCGCTTCCGACCTGGCCCTCGAGGCCTCGATGCAGGCCCTGGAAGAGGCGGGCATCGAGCCGTCCGAGCTGACCCATATCATCTGCGCCACCTTCACGCCGGATTCCGTGATCCCGTCCGCCGCCTGCCGGCTGCAGGAGCGGTTCGGCATCACCGGTCAGATGTGCATGGATGTGCAGGCGGCCTGTTCCGGCTTCCTCTACGCCCTGCAGACCGCGCGCGGGCAGATCTGCCTGGAGCCGGATTCCAAGGTCCTGGTGGTCGCCAGCGAGGTCATTACCCGGCGCATGAACTGGGAGGACCGGGCCACCTGCGTCCTGTTCGGCGACGCCTCGGGCGCGGCGGTCCTGACCGCCGGACAGCCCGGCGAGGGGCCCGAGGTCCTGGACGTCATGCTCGCGGCCGACGGTTCGCTGGGCGACCTGCTCACGGTCAACGGCGGCGGGTCGGCCTATTCCTACAAGCTGGGCGAAGCCGTGGGCCCTGAATATTTCGTCGAGTTCCAGGGCCGCGAGGTCTTCAAGCACGCCGTGCGCAACATGACCGAGATCTCCGAGGCCATCCTGGAGCGCAACGGGCTGAAGAAGGACGACGTGGACGTGCTCCTGCCGCACCAGGCCAACTACCGCATCATCGACGCCGTGGGACGCCGCTTCGACATCCCCGAGGAACGCGTCTTCTCCAATATCCACAAGTACGGCAACACCTCCGCGGCCGCCATCCCCGTGGCCCTGACCGAGGCCGTGCACACCGGGTTCATCAAGCCCGGCGACCTGGTCCTCATCCCGGCCTTCGGCGGCGGGTTCACCTGGGGCTCGGCCCTGATCCGGTTCTAGAATTTAAAACGGCTGTTTGTTTGCTTTTTGCAGGCAAATGGGGAATAAACTTTTTGGTTACGATCCCGGTGCCAATTTGCAGTCCGTAAGCAATTGGGATATGGGGTCCTGACCACAAGAGAACGACAAGAGGGTACCTGATGAGCGATCTTCCCAAAGTCGCCCTGGTTACGGGCGGTTCCCGAGGCATCGGCCGCACCGTGGCCGAGCAGTTGGCCGCCGACGGTTTCGAGGTTTTCCTGACCTACGTCAGCCGTCCCGAGGCCGCCGACGAGGTGGTCGCGTCCATCGAAAAGGCGGGCGGCAAGGCCCGCGCCTTCCAGCTCGACTCCGCCGACCGGGACGCCATCGCCGCGTTCTTCAAGGACGAGATCAAGGGCAAGGTCGATCTCCAGGTCCTGGTCAACAATGCGGGCATCACCCGCGACGGGCTGATGATGCGCATGAAGGACGAGGACTGGGACAAGGTCCTCCACATCAACCTCACCGGCTGCTTCGTCTTCCTCAAGGAAGCGTCCAAGATCATGGGCAAACAGCGCTCGGGACGGATCATCAACATCACCTCCGTGGTCGGCCAGATGGGCAATGCGGGTCAGGCCAACTACTGTGCGGCCAAGGCCGGCCTCATCGGCCTGACCAAGTCCGCCGCCCGCGAGCTGGCCGGTCGCAACATCACGGTCAACGCCGTGGCCCCCGGTTTCATCGAGACCGACATGACCGCCGAGCTGCCGGAAAAGGTGGTCGAGGCCATGCTCGAACAAATTCCATTAAAAACCCTCGGGCAGTCCGGGGATATCGCAGCCGCCGTCTCCTTCCTGGCCGGCCCCGGAGCCGGTTACATCACCGGCCAGGTGCTGGGCGTGAATGGCGGCATGTACATGTAATCTAGCAAAAAACTCATTTGTGTAGTGGAGGAAACTATGTCCGACGTAGCAGCGAAAGTGAAAGAGATCATCGTGGATCAGCTGGGTGTGTCCGAAGACGAAGTCGTCGAGACCGCCGCTTTTGTCGAAGATCTGGGCGCCGACTCCCTGGACCTGACCGAGCTGATCATGGCCATGGAAGAGGAATTCGACCTGGAAATCGATGACGAAGAAGCTCAGAAGATCCTCAAGGTCGGCGACGCCATCTCGCACATCGAGAAGGCCATCTAAGCTTGACCGAGTAAAAGTACATATATTGTGAGCGTCTTACGCACCTCGGTGGTGTAGGACGCTCCTTTTCATTCTCCCAACCCAGACACATCAACGGGCAGGTATTATGAACAGGGTAGTTGTTACCAGTGTTGCCGCCGTCACGCCGCTTGGCAACGACGTCGAGACCAGCTGGCAGAACCTCCTGGCCGGAAAATCCGGCATCGGCCAGATCACGAAGTTCGACACCACGGACTATGCCACGACCATCGCCGGCGAGGTCAAGGATTTCGATCCGACCGAGTTCATCGGCAAGAAGGAAGTGCGCCGTATGGAGACGTTCACCCAGTACGCGGTGGCCGCCGCCAGCATGCTCTTCAAGACCGCCGGCTGGACCATTCCCGAAGACGAGCGGCCCCGGGTCGGTACCATCATCGGCGTCGGACTGGGCGGCATCCAGACCATTGAGGATTGCCACGAGAAGCTGCTCCATCGCGGGCCCAAAAAGGTCTCGCCCTTCTTCATCCCCATTCTCATCGCCAACATGGCCGCGGGCCAGGTCTCCATCGAGACCGGCGCCATGGGTCCCAACATCTGCACCACCACGGCCTGCGCCTCGGGCACCCACGGCATCGGCACGGCCTACACCGACATCGCCATGGGCCGTGTGGACGCCATGATCTGCGGCGGGTCCGAATCCACCATCTCGCCCCTGGCCGTGGCCGGGTTCAACGCCATGAAGGCGTTGTCCGTGCGCAACGACGAGCCCGAGCTGGCCTCCCGGCCGTTCGACAAGGATCGTACCGGCTTCATCATGGGCGAAGGCTGCGGCCTGCTGCTCCTGGAAAGCCTGGAGCACGCCCGGGCGCGCGGCGCCAACATCCTGGCCGAAGTGGTCGGCTACGGCGCGTCCGGCGACGCCTTCCACATGACCGCGCCGCCCGAAGACGGCGCTGGCATGGCCTACGCCATGTCCGCCGCCATCCGCGAGGCCAAGGTCGATCCTTCCGAGATCGACCACATCAACGCCCACGGCACCTCCACCTACCTGAACGACCTCTGCGAGACCCGGGCCATCAAGAAAGTCTTCGGCGACCACGCCTACAACATCAAGATCTGCGCCAACAAGTCCCAGATGGGACACCTGCTCGGCGCGGCGGGCGGCGTCGAGGCGGTCTTCGCCGTCAAGACCCTGGCCGAGGGCATTATCCCCGGCACCATGAACCGCGAAACACCCGACCCCGAATGCGACCTCGACGTCTGCGCCGACGGGCCGAGGGAGATTCAGGCCGAATACGCCCTGTCCAACTCCTTCGGATTCGGCGGCACCAACGCCTGTGTCCTGTTCAAACGCTTCACCGGGTAAGCGACGATCAGCAAATAAAAGGGCCGCTCAAGCGGCCCTTTTTTGTTTGCCTCCCCCCTCACCCTCCCAAACTTTTCGGGTCGCTTCGCGAGGGGCGGGCAGGGAAGTAAATTCGGATTAATGGGGCAAAGCTTCTTGCCTTATCGTCCACATGCCGGATACAAGGGGCGGGCGTAAGGGTTAGCGCCGCACCCCGCGAAGCGGCGATAAAAAGTTTTGAAGGGGAGTCCAGAGGCATTCTTCCTCCTCCCCATGGCACAACCGGGACAGCTTGAACGAGTGTTCCGTATTGATATAAGGACGGATCTCCAGTGCACGGGGCACGGCGGGAGCGCCTGCCGGGAGCGGTGAAAAAGCCGTGACCGTTGATTGTGGCGCGAGGATCGCCAGCCGCCTCGCTTGGGCTGGGAAGCCATTCGCATCCACATTTTACTTCACGAGGATATCACCATGGAAGAGCTGTTTATCCAGGACCCGGCGGTCGCCTCCGCCATTGCCGACGAGATCGAACGCCAGGTCTCCAAGCTGGAGCTCATCGCCAGCGAAAACTTCGTCTCCACCGCCGTGCGCCAGGCCCAGGGCTCGGTCATGACCCACAAATACGCCGAAGGCTATCCGGGCAAGCGCTGGTACGGCGGTTGCGAGTTCGTGGACGAGGTCGAGGATCTGGCCCGCGACCGCGCCAAGGAGCTGTTCGGCGCGGCCTATGCCAACGTCCAGCCGCACTCCGGCTCCCAGGCCAACATGGCCGTGTACTTCGCGGCCTGCAAACCCGGCGACACCGTGCTCGGCATGGACCTGTCCCACGGCGGCCACCTGACCCACGGCTCCCCGGTCAACTTTTCGGGCAAGCTCTTCAACATGGTTCACTACGGCGTGGACAAGGACACCCAGACCATCGACTACGACGCGGTCGAGAAGCTGGCCAAGGAGCACAAGCCGACCATGATCATCGCCGGCGCGTCCGCCTACCCGCGCGTCATCGACTTCGCCCGCTTCCGGGCCATCGCCGATGAGGTCGGGGCCAAGCTCATGGTCGACATGGCCCACATCGCGGGCCTGATCGCGGCCGGTGAGCATCCGTCCTGCATCGAGCACGCCCACTACACCACGACCACGACCCACAAGACCCTGCGCGGCCCGCGCGGCGGCATGATCCTGAGCTCCGACGACCTGGAGCAGGAACTCAACTCCAACATCTTCCCCGGCATCCAGGGCGGCCCGCTGATGCACGTCATCGCGGCCAAGGCCGTGGCCTTCGGCGAGGCCCTGTCCCCCGGTTTCGTGGAATACCAGCAGCAGGTGGTCAAGAACGCCAAGCAGCTGGCCGCCTCCCTGACCGAGGCGGGCTACAAGCTGGTCTCCGGCGGCACCGACAACCACATGATGCTGCTCGACCTCTCCGACAAGGACTACACCGGCAAGGACGCCCAGATCGCCCTGGACAAGGCGGGCATCACCGCCAACAAGAACACCATCCCGTTCGAGACCAAGTCCCCGTTCCAGACCTCCGGCGTCCGCCTGGGCACCCCGGCCCTGACCACCCGGGGCATGATCGAAGAGGACATGATCGTGGTCGCCGAAGCCATCGTGGCCGCGCTCGACAACATGAACGACGACAAGACCCTGGCCAACATCGCCGAGGAAGTGGAAGAGTTCGCCCGCGAATTCCCGCTCTACGCCTGGTAGGCCGAGATCTATACGCTTTAAAAGCCCCGGTCCGCGTGTGCGGACCGGGGCTTTTTTGCCTCCGGCGGCCAGGGCGCTGCCCTGGACCCGCTTAAGAACCTTTTGGAAAAGGTTCTTAAGAATCTCCAAAACTTTTTAGTGCCGCTTCGCGGAGAGCGTGGTGGAAGGGTGGCCTATTCCACCGGGAAGTTGAAGTAGGTTTCAGGGTAGGGTTCCTCTTTGAGGGTGAAGTGCCACCATTCGGCCTCGTAGGGTTTGAAGCCGTGGCCGAGCATGAGGGCGCGGAGCAGAGCGCGGTTGGCCCGGACCTGGGGCGGGAAATCGGGGTTCTCGGGCCAGGACTCCGGGCCGAAGAAGTCGAACGGGGTGCCCATGTCAAGTTCGACGCCGGTAGACAGGTCCACCAGGGTCAGGTCCACGGTGGAGCCGCGCGAATGGCCGGACCGGGCCGCGATGTACCCGTCGCGGAACAGGTTGCGCTTGTCCACGTCCGGGTAGTGCGCCGCCTTGGTGCGCGTGTCCTTGAGGTCGGCGGCCCAGCGCACGAAGTGGTCCACCGCCCGCTGCGGGCGGTAGCCGTCGAAGAACTTGAGGCACAGCCCGAACCGCGCCACGTCCGCCTGGACCGCTTTCAGGGCCGTGGCCGCCTCCACGGTCACCAGGACCTTGGGGGCCTCGTAGCCGTCCACCCGCGCGCCCACGAAGTTGTCGCGCGTGTAGTATTTGACGTCATAGACCGCACCCGGAAGGAACTCGTTGAGCGTGACGAATCTCTCGGGCCGCTGCTCGGCCAGAGCCGGGGTCGAGAGCAGCAGGAGGGCCAGGAGGACCGGGAATACACGGTAAAGGTCGGACGGTGCGTGACGGTGTTTCATGGCCGTCTATCTAGCCCCTTTTCCCGCGCAACGCCAGAGGGGAGCCCTGGAAAGCTCCCCCCGGCGGGTTACCGCAATGTCTGGCCCAGGAACTGTGTGAACCGCGCCCATGACTTTTCGTCCGCGTCCTTGCGGTAGCGGTCCGAGCCGAACACGGTGAAGGCGTGGGGCGCGCCGGAGTAGGTGGTCATCTCATGGGGGATGCCCGTGGCCTCCAGTTCATTGGCAAGGGCCGCGAACTGAGCCATGGGCACGGACTGGTCCGCCGTGCCGTGGAAGACCAGGATGAATCCCTTGGTCGCCTTGTAGTCCTGCCCGTCTGGCGTGGCCAGGCCGCCGTGGAAGGGCACGAACGCCTTGAGCTTCGCCCCGGACCGGGCCAGCTCCAAAACCGCCGTGCCGCCGAAGCAGTAGCCCATGGCCACGGCGTCGGACAGGTTGGCCCCGAGGTCGGCGGCCTTGTTCAGCCCGGCCATGAGCCGCGTGCGCATCATCTGCCGGTCCGCGTACAGCGCGCCGGTCAGCCGCTTCTTGTCCTCGATCTTCTCGGGCCGCACGCCCTTGCCGAACAGGTCCACGGCGAACACGGCGTAGCCCAGGTCCGCGAGCATCCCGGCCCGCTTGACCTCATAGTCTGTCAGCCCGTCCCAGTCGTGGACCAGGAAGACCAGCGGGGCCTTGTCCGCCGGGCTGATGTAATACCCTTCGAACGATTCGCCGTTGACCTCGTAGTCCACGTTTCGTCCGTCCGCCGCCAGGGCGGTGTACGGAATCAGCAGCAACGACAATATGATGAATAGCTTGTTCATGGCTTGCTCCTTGGTTTGGATAGGGTCCATTGCCGGGAGAATACCACAGGTGGGGTGTCAGGTGTGAGGAAAAACGGGCAGTCAGTACCGGTCCTCGATGCGCCGGATGGTCCCGTCTTTGCGCATTTCCAGCAGGGCGCGGTTGATCTTGTCGATCACGTCGTGCCGTTCCGATGTCTTGGGAAAGCCGATGTGGTTGTCGTCCCGGACAAAGGGGGTGTCCAGGATGACGAACTGGTCGCGGTTCTCCTGGAGCATGCTGTCCTGGCTGATGGCGAAGCGGACCGAGGCCGGGCCCGGTCCGATCAGGGCCGCGTCGATGCGTCCGGCCAGAAGCATGCGCAGCCGGGAGATGGGGCCGGAGTCCTCGCTGGGGATGAACAGCCTGCCCTTGGCCCGGTCGTACTCGTCGCCGTAGGAGGCTCCGCGCGTGACGCCCAGGGTCATGCCCTTGAGGTCCTCGGGCGAGCGGTAGACGAATTCCCGCCCCTTGAGGACAACCAGGCGCATCTCGTCCACGTACATGACCTCGGAGAAGTCGAACAGGGACAGGCGCTCCATGTTCTTGGACAGGCCGAAGATGCCGCCACGCCCCTCCAGGGCGCTCATATAGGCCCGCTTCCAAGGCACCAGCCGGATGTCGAAGGAAAGTCCGGTGCGGGCCTCTATTTCGTGCAGTATGTCCACCAGCAAGCCCTTGGGGCGGCCTCTGTCCACCCAGGACTCGGGCGGCTTGCAGTCGTTGCCGAAGATGACGATGGGGTCGGCGGCCGGGGCGGGGGAGAACAGGAGCAGCGCGGCGAACAGGGCGAGGGGAGCGAGGAGGAGAGTGGTGTTGCGCATGCGGCGTGTCCTTTCGGGCCTATGGTCCGGGCGGGGTTTCCATGCCGCAGCCCGCGCATTGCCCGCAGCCCCGGGCCGAGCAGCCCGGGCTGACCTTGGCGGCCTTGGCCCGTTCCCATTCCTTCCACATATATTCGCGCCTGACGCCGATGTCCACGACCTCCCAGGGAAAGGGCTCGTCCTGCCCGCGTTCGCGGTCCAGGATGGCCGCCGGGTCGCCGTCCCACAGCTTGAGCGCCTTTTTCCAGCCGCCGTGTTCGGCGGCCAGGAGGATGAATTCGGCCAGCTCCTCGCCGCCGCGCGCCAACAGCCCCTGGAGTCGGGCCTGGAACGGGTCGTCGTGCTGCAGGGTCACGCCCTTGTACGGCTTGGCCAGCTTCTCAAGCCCTTTCATGCGGTTGTTGAGCGCGTCCTCGGAGAGCATCGGGGCCCACTGGAACGGGGTGAACGGCTTGGGCACCAGCGAGCTGACCCCAATGGTGATGCGCATGAACTGCTTCTTGCGCCCGCCGGGCTCCTCGCTTCGAATGCGCACGATCTCGGCCAGGAAATCGGCCAGCTCGGCGTAGTCTTCATCGGTCTCGCCGGGCCAGCCCGCGATCATGTAAATCTTGAGGTGGTTCACGCCGTACCGGGCGCACAGCCGGACCGCGTTCAGGAAGTCTTTCGGGTCGAGCTTCTTGCTCATCATCCGGCGCAGCCGCTCGCTGGCTCCCTCCAGGGCCAGGGTGATGGTCCGGATGCCGCGTTCGCGCAGGTAGACCAGCAGCTCCTCGGTGATGCCGTCCGCGCGCATGGAGGACAGCGAAAATTTCTTTTTGCGTTCGTGCAGCCACTTGAGGAACGGCAGCAGCTCGGGCCAGTCGGTCAGGGCCGTGCCCACCAGCCCGACCTTGGGCGGGTCGGCCAGTTCCACGATGCGCTTGAGCTCGTCGAGCTCGGCGTGGCGCGGAGGCCGGTAGATGTAGCCCGCCGCGCAGAACCGGCAGCCGTAGGGGCAGCCCCGGTTGACCTCGAGCAGCAGGGTGTCGCGGAAGGCGGCCCGGCCCGAGATGAAGCAGGAGAACGCGGGATCGGTCAGCGGCCCCTGGCCGCCCGAGGTGATGCGCTTGACCGGGGTCCTGGACCGGCCCGGCGCGTACACGCCGTCCATGTCCTTGACCGTTTCGAGGATGGTCTCCCTGTCCGCGCCGTCAAAGACCAGCTCGCGCAGGGTGTCGAAGAAATGAAGGAATCGACCGTCGGCCTCGCCCACCCAGAAGCAGTCCACGAACGGGGCGATGGGGGCCGGGTTGAGAAAGGCCACCGGGCCTCCGGCCACGACCAGGGGAAGAGATGGGCGTTCCGCCGCAAGCGGCGGAACGCCCGCTGCCAGGAGCGTTCGAGGTAGGCTGAGGAAGTCCTCCTCGAACGTGATGCTCCAGGCTATTACAGGGAATGAGGATAGTGGGCTCTTTGATTCGCGCGTCCGGGGATCAACACCCTCGGTGGTGCCGAGCTTGTCGGGAAAGACCCGCTCCACGGCCAGTCCGGGCGCTTCGGCCAGGGTCCGGTACACGGACTGCCAGCCGAGCGCGGACAGGGCCGCCTTGTCGCCTCCGGGGACGGCCAGCGCCACGGGCAGCCGTCCTCCGAGGTCGGGAGCAGGGGGCTCCGACACGCCATGATACAGGGTACGGGTACCGATGAGGGCACCCCCTTACACGCGCCGCATATCGCGTCTAGTCCACGTTCTTGCGGATGAACGCGGGAACGTCGAGGTTGTCTTCCTCGAAGATGAACTCCTCCTCGCCGGGACCGGCCACGGCGCGCTGGGAGACCTGCCGCGCGGGCAGCTCCGTGGTGTTCAGTTCACCGCCCGCCTTGCGCAGGTACGCCGGGATGTTGCGGTCCGTGTTTAAGACCCGCTGGTGCCCGGAGCGGCGCGGCTGTTCGGCGGCCTTGTTCACGCCGCGGGGTCCGAGCAGAAGCAGCTTCTGCTGCTCGGCCTTGGACAGGGCCGGTTCCGGCTCCTCCATGGCGGGCTCGATGCCCGTGGCGATGACGGTGATGCGCATCTCGTCGCCCGCATCCGGGTCGAAGACCGTTCCGAAGAAGATCTCGGCGTCGTCGTGGGCTTCCTTGTAGATGATGTCGGCGGCTTCGGAGACCTCGTCGATGAGCATGTCCGGGCCGCAGGTGATGTTGATCAGCACGCCCTTGGCGCCCTCGATGGACACGTCCTCGAGCAGCGGGGAGGTGATCGCCTTCATGGCCGCCTCCTTGGCCCGGGACTCGCCCGAGGCGATGCCGGTGCCCATGAGTGCCATGCCGGAATTGGACATGGCCGCCTTGACGTCGGCAAAGTCCAGGTTGATCAGGCCGTGCACGGTGATCAGGTCGGCGATGCCCTTGACCGCGTAGTACAGGACCTCATCGGCCTTTTTCAGCATGTCCGAGAAGGACGCCTTCTTGGCGGCCAGCTGGAGCAGGCGGTCGTTGGGGATGGTGATGATGGAGTCGACCACGTCCGCCAGGGCGCGGGTGCCCTCGTCGGCCTGTTCCAGGCGGCGCTTGCCTTCGAAGTAGAAGGGCTTGGTGACCACGCCGACGGTCAGCGCGCCCAGTTCCTTGGCCACCTGGGCCACCACCGGGGCGGAGCCGGTGCCCGTGCCGCCGCCCATGCCGGCGGTGATGAAGACCATGTCCGAGCCGTCCAGCGCCTCGCGGATCTGGTCCATGGACTCCATGGCGGCGGACCGGCCGATCTCGGGGTTGGCGCCCGCGCCAAGGCCCTTGGTCAGCTTCTCGCCGATCTGGATCTTGTGCTCGGCCAGGGACTTGTGGATGTCTTGGCTGTCGGTGTTGGCGACGATGAACTTCACGCCCTTGAGCGCGGACTGGATCATGTTGTTGACCGCGTTGCCGCCGCCTCCGCCACAACCCACGACCTTGATCTTGGCGTTGGTTTCATGTTCGATTTCGAAATATTCCATTTCAATGTCCTCCTCAGTTTGTTCCCTGTTGAGCGTTTCCCTGTTGATTCTTTCCCTGTATCCTCAAAATCATTCCTCGTTTATGCGATGTCCGAGAACCACTTCTTCATCCTGCCGACGATGCGGTCGAAACCGGAGTCGTCGCGGATCTTGAAGGGCCGGACCTTGTTGTGGAGCCCTTCCTCCTCGGCCCCGTGGAGCAAGAGCCCCACGGCCGTGGCGTACTTGGGGCTCCTGACCTCCTCGGCCAGGCCGCCGATGCCCTCGGCCGGAATGCCGATGCGCACCGGGAGGTCGAAAATCTGTTCGGCCAGTTCCTGCATGCCGTCGATGAGCACGGTGCCGCCGGTCAGAACCACGCCCGCGGCGATCATGTTCTTGAACCCGGACTTGATCAGCTCCTGGTCCACCAGGGCGAGTATCTCCTCGCACCTGGGCTCGCAGATCTCGGCCAGGACGCGCTTGCTCATCTTGCGCGATTCGCGCCCGCCCACGCTGGGGACCTCGATGATCTCCTCGCTGGTGACCAGGTCGGCCATGGCGCAGCCGTAGTCCATCTTGATCTTTTCGGCGGACATCATCGGCGTGCGCAGCCCGTAGGCGATGTCGTTGGTCAGGTTGTGGCCGCCCAGCGCCAGCACGCTGGTGTGCTTGATGGAGTCCTTGGAAAAGACCGCAATGTCCGTGGTCCCGCCGCCGATGTCCACCAGGGCCACGCCGATCTCGCGCTCCTCGGCCGAGAGCACGGCCTTGGAGGAGGCCAGGGACTCCAGGACGATGTTGGACACGTCCAGGCCGGACCGGTTGCAGGAGCGGATGATGTTCTGGGCCGAGGTCACCGCGCCGGTGACGATGTGGACCTTCACTTCCAGCCGGACTCCGGCCATGCCCAGCGGATCGGCGATGCCGCGCTGGTCGTCGACGATGAATTCCTGGGGCAGGGTGTGCAGCACCTCGCGGTCCATGGGGATGGCGATGGCCTTGGCGGCCTCGATGACCCGGTCCACGTCGCGCTGGGTCACTTCGCCGCCCTTGACCGCGATGACCCCGTGGGAGTTGAACCCCTGGATGTGGCTGCCCGCGATGCCCGCGTACACGGTGCGGATGTCGCAACCGGCCATGAGTTCGGCGTCCTCAAGCGATTTCTTGATGCACTGGACGGTCTTCTCGATGTTGACGACCACTCCCCGGCGCAGCCCGGTGGAGGGGGCGGTGCCGATGCCGATGATGTCGACGCCGTTGTCGGTGGCCTCGCCGACCACGGTGCATATCTTGGTGGTGCCCACGTCCAGGCCCACTATGAGATCGTTTCTTGCCATACTGACTCCTCGGTTGTTCCCTGTGAGATATTGTCGGGCGCTAACCCGCTGCCGGGTTGTTGCGCTTCTGTATCCATATCTTGTCGCCGCTGGCCGCGATGATCGAGGCCGCGTCGAATTCGTTGCGCCGCATGAGGTCGCGCCAGACCACCTTGAGCCGTTCCAGCTGGACCTCCCAGCGGTCCATGGACAGCTTCACGGTCAGCCCCCTGCCGCCCGCCGCGCCGTCGAGGTAGATCTCGAGCTCGTGGGCGCTGGTCAGCTTGATCCAGGCGGTCTGGGCCTGGGTGAAGGGGGTCTGCTGGTCGGCCATCTTCTTGAGGATGCCTGCCAGCACCTCGGGCCCGTCGGGCAGGTCCTCGGCCACGCTCAAAATCGGCAGGGAGGCCTGCTCGCCCGGGTGCATGGGCGCGATGACCCGGCCGCGCGCGTCCGCGAAATACAATCCGTCGCCCTGGCGCACCCAGAAGGCCGGGACCTTTTCGCGCACGTCGATCAGCAGCCGGTTGGGCAGCTCGCGGCGCACGGCCACGGAGTCGATCCACGGGTTGGCGTCCAGGCGGTTCTTGACCTCGCCCACGTTCATGTCCAGGCAGTTCCGGCCGAGTTCCACCTTGGCGGTCTGGAGGATGGTCTCGTAGCTCAGCCGGTCGTTGCCCGCCACGCGGATGTCCTGGAGGTCGAAATAGGGGTGCGCGGTGATGTAGCGGTACCCGTAGAGCAGCCCCACGCCGAGCACGGCCACGATGGACAGGGCCAGGCTGAGCATGACCATGCGGAACATGAACCGGCCCGCCCCGGCCAGCCTGCGCGGAGACCTGTCGGCGGCCAGCAGGGGATTGGCGGATTTTCTGCGCTTGCGGGTGTTGCCGCGGGCGGTGCGCTTGCCGCCGATGTTCAGGCGGCTCTGTTTGCCCATGGTCAGGGTGCTCACAGTACGATGACCTCCGGTTCGAGAGTTATGCCGAATTGCTCCTCGACCCGCTGGCGGCCCATGTCCATGAGCTCGAGCGCGTCCGCGGCCTTGCCGCCGCCCAGGTTGACGAGAAAATTCGCGTGCATGTCCGAGAAGGCCATGTGCCCCAGGCGCACGCCCTTGAGGCCCGCCTCGTCCAGCAGCCTGCCCGCGCTCTTTTCCGGCGGGTTCTTGAACACGCAGCCCGCTGTCCGGGCCGTGACCGGCTGGGTGGCTTTCTTCTTTTCGTAGACGTCGCGCATGGCCCGGCGCACGCCCTTGGGGTCGGATTCCCCGAGGGTCAGCTCCACTTCCCAGACCAGACACTTGCCCGGCACCTGCGCCGGAGAGAAATGGCGGTAGCCGAAATCGCACTGGCTGCGGTCAACCCAGGCGAGCCCGCCGGTGGGGGACCAGACGCGCACCCGGGTGACCAGGTCGCCGATCTCCACGCCGTAGGAGCCCGCGTTCATGGCCACGGCCCCGCCCACGGTGCCGGGGATGCCGGTCAGGCCTTCCAGGCCGGTGAAGCCCGCCTTCTGCGCCCAGCCGAGCAGGCCGGGCAGCCGGGCTCCCGCGCCGCAGCGGACGATGATCGCCTCCCCGTCGCGCTCCACGCGCTCCGGGCCCGGGCAGTCGGCCACGCGGACCAGGGCCAGCTCCAGGGGCTCGTCCCCGGCCAGCAGGTTGCTGCCCGCGCCCAGGACGAACGGCGGCAGGGTCTCCCTGGTCAGGAAGGCCGAGAGCTCGTCCAGGTCGGCCGCCTCGCGCACGACCGCCTCGACCACGGCGGGGCCGCCGAGGCGCAGGGTGGTGCGCTGAGAGAGCAGGGGATTGGCGGTCAGTTCAAGAGGCATCTATCGCTCCTCGTCTCCGTTGCCGTGTTCACGGCTGTTTTCGGGGCCGTCTTCCTGTTCGAGCCAGTTTTCGCCGATTTTCCAGATGGACCCCGCGCCCTGGGTCATGAACAGGTCGCCGGGCTTGAGAATGTCCTTGAGCCGTTTTTCCAGGGACTCGAAGTCCGGGAAGAACTGCACCTTGGTCTCGGAGACCTGCTTGATGCCCTGGGCCAGGGACAGGCCGGACACGCCCGGGATGGGGGACTCCGAAGCCGGGTAGATCTCGGTCAGCAGCAGGATGTCCGCGTCGGCGAAGGCCTTGCAGAACTCGCCGAACAACGCCTGGGTGCGCGAGAAGCGGTGGGGCTGGAAGGCGACCACCAGCCGCCGGTCAGGGTAGCACTCCTTGGCGGTCTTCAGGTTGGCCACGATCTCGGCTGGATGGTGGCCGTAGTCGTCGACCACGATGACGCCCTTTTTCTCGCCCTTGCGTTCGAAGCGACGGCCCACGCCGCCGAAGTTGCCCAGCCCCTTGATGATCTCGTCCTTTTCCAGGCCGACCTCCAGGGCCACGCCGATGCAGGCCAGGGCGTTGAGCACGTTGTGCGTGCCGGGCTGGGCCACAGTGACCTCGCCCCACTCCTCGCCGTCGAGCCAGACCTTGAACAGGGAGCGCAGGTGGGAGCTGATGATCTCGCCGCGCAGCTTGTTGTTCTTGCCCAGGCCGTAGGTCAGGTAGGGCCGCTTGATCAGCGGGAGCAGCCGCTGCACGCCCTCGTCGTCGCCGCAGACCACGTTCATGCCGTAGAACGGGGTCGAGTTCATGAAGCGCATGAACGACAGGTCGATGGCGTCCTGGTTGTCGTAGAAATCCATGTGGTCCTTGTCGATGTTCGTGACCACGGTGATGATCGGAGCCAGGCGCAGGAACGAACCGTCCGACTCGTCCGCCTCGGCGATGAGGTAGTCGCCCTCGCCCAGGCGGGCGTTGGCCCCGTAGGTGTTCAGCTTGCCGCCGATGATCACGGTCGGGTCCAACCCCGCCTCGGTGAAGATGGTCGCCAGCAGCGAGGTGGTGGTCGTCTTGCCGTGGGTTCCGGCCACGGCGATGCCCGTGCGCAGCCGCATGAGCTCGGCCAGCATCTCGGCGCGGGGGATGATCGGGATGCCGCGCTCGCGGGCCTCGACCAGTTCCGGGTTCTTGTCCGGGATGGCCGTGGACTTGATGAGCACGTCGGCCTCGCCCACGTTGTCGGCACCGTGGCCGATGAAGACCGTGGCCCCGAGCTTTTCCAGCCTGCGCACCGCGGCCGACGCGGACAGGTCCGAGCCGGTGATGTTGAAGCCCATGTTGATGAGCACCTCGGCGATGCCGTTCATGCCCGAGCCGCCGATGCCGACCATATGGATGTTGTTCACCCTGGCCCGCATGGCCGGGCAGGCTTCGCCGCCCACGGTGAGATAGGGTCCCTGTGCTGCCATAATCTATAACTCCTGCCCGGCCATGGCGGTCAATCCGGCCACGATGTCGCGGGCCGCGTATTGCCTGGCCATGCCCCTGGCCGCTGTTTCCATTGATTCGAGGCGCTCGCGGTCGGCGAGCAGCCCGAGCACGCGGTCGGCCAGGACCGCGCCGCTCAAGCCCGACTGGGGCAGCAGCACGGCCGCGCCGAGGTCCGACATGGCGCGCGCGTTCATTGTCTGATGGTCGTGGGTGGCCTGGGGGAAGGGCACGAACAGTGCCGGGGCCCCGGCCGCCGCTATCTCGAAGACCGTGGACGCCCCGGACCGGCAGACCACCAGGTCGCAGGCCGCGTATTCGGCGCCCATGTCGTCGATGAATTCCCGGACCTGCTCCGGGTCCGCGCCCGCCGCCCGGTAAGCGGCGCGCACGCGTGAAAAGTCGATTTTTCCCGCCTGGTGGACGATCTCCACCCCGGCCTCCATGAGCCTGGGCAGCGCCTCGATAACCGCGTCGTTGATGGGCCGGGCACCCTGGCCGCCGCCGAAGACGAACAGCCGCTTGCCGGGAATCCGGCCGCGCCGCCGCTCGCCCGCCTTGAATATCTCGGGCCGCACCGGATTGCCGGTCAAAAAGGTCTTGTCGGCCGGGAACACGCCCATGGCGTCCGGGAAGCTCAGGAAAATCCGTTTGACCATTTTGCCCAGGACCTTGTTGGTCACGCCGGGCACGGAGTTCTGTTCATGAACCGCCGTGGGGATGCCCAGCAGGCGCGCGGCCAGCACCGGGCAGAAGCCCGCGTATCCGCCGAAGCCGATGACCGCCTCGGGCCGGAAGCGCCAGACCTCGTACACGGCCTTGGGTATGCCCGTGCCGAGCCAGCCCAGGCCGGACAGCAGGCCGGTGACGCCCCTGCCCATGATGCCGCCTGCGGGCAGCTCCAGGAACTCCAGGCCGTGCCTGCGGGCCAGTTCGCCCTCGGGGCCGGGGCCGCCCATGAACAGGATGCGCACGCCCTTGTTGTACTCGCGCAGGGCCGTGGCCACGGCCAGGGCCGGGAAGATGTGGCCGCAGGTGCCGCCGGTGGTCAGTACGACGCGGTTCAGGCTCATGCCTGCACCCTCCGGGAGAGGTTGAGCAGGATGCCCGCGCAGATGAAGGACACGGTCAGGGAGGAGCCGCCGTAGGAGATGAACGGCATGGCCACGCCCTTGGGCGGCACGGTGCCGAGCACCACGGCCAGGTTCAGGACCATGCCCAGGGCCAGGATGCAGGTGGTGCCGAAGGCCGTGAACCGGTCCTGCAGGTCCTCGAGTTTCATGGCCACGCGGAAGGCCCGGTACAGGAACAGGCCGACCAGGAGGAAGAACAGGGACATGCCCACGAAGCCGAGCTCCTCGCCGACCACGGCCATGATGAAGTCGTTGTGCGCCTCGGGCAGGAAGAAGAGCTTGCGCTGGCCCGCGCCGATGCCGGTGCCGAATATCTTACCCGAGCCGAAGGCGTACAGGGATTGGACCAGCTGGTAGCCCTCGTTCTGGGCCGAGGCGAAGGGATCGAGGAAGGCGGTCCAGCGCTTGAAGCGGTAGGGCGAGGACGAAATGAGCAGCCAGCCCGCGCCGCCCGCGAAGAGGAGCGAGATGAACAGGTAGCTGAACCGGGTACCGCCCACCAGGCACATGAAGAAGAGCAGGCCGCACATGACCACGGCCCCGCCGAAGTCCGGCTGGAGCAGGAGCAGGCCGCACAGGAAACCGGTCACGAAGAACGGCGGCAGAAAGCCCACGGAAAAGGTTCGGACCAGGTCCTGTTTGCGGGCGAAGAAGTAGGCCAGGTACAGGACCAGGGCCACCTTGGCGTATTCCAGGGGCTGGACGTTGACCGGGCCCACGCGCACCCAGCGGCTGGCCCCGTTGATGGTGGTCCCGAGCGGGCTGGCGCACAGGGCGAGCAGGACGATGGCCAGTCCGACCCAGACGTAGGTCAGGGAGTAGACGGCCTTGAGCGGAATCCGGGTCAGCAGGATCATGGCCGCCAACCCCGCGCCCGTGAACATCAGCTGCCGCTTGAAGAAGAAATAGGTGTCGCCGTAGATGCGCTCGGCCATGATGCCGGACGAGGACAGGACCATGATCAGGCCGAACCCGGCCAGCATCAGCGTGGCGGTCAGCAGCCAGTAGTCCATGCGGCCCCTTTCGCCGCCCTGCTTGGCGTTCAGCGTGCTAGCCATGGAGCCCCTCCACCGCGCGTTTGAAGTCCGCGCCGCGCTCGGCCATGTTCGCGTACTGGTCGAAGCTCGACGTGGCCGGGGAGAGCAGGATCACGTCGCCCGGTTCGGCCAGGGAGGCCTGCCGCCGGACGGCCGCCTCCAGGGTCTCGTCCCAGGTCACGGAAAAATGCTTGGCCAGCTCCGGCTCCAGGATGTCGCGCGAGCCGCCGAACAGGCCGACAGCGGCCACATGCCCTTTGATGCCGTTTGCGAATTTGGTCACGTCGCCGCCCTTCCACACGCCGCCCATGAGGATGCGCACCGGGCGCTCGAAGGCGTGCACGGCGGCCTCGGCCGCGTCCAGGGTAGTGGCCTTGGAGTCGTTGACGTAGAGCACGCCGTTCTTCTCGGCCACGGGCTCGATGCGGTGGGGCAGGGGGCGGAATTCGCGGATGGCCTCGGCGGCCTGCTCCTCGCTGATCCCGAAACGCCTGACGGCCTGCCAGGCGGCCTCCACGTTGGAGCGGTTGTGCTCGCCCAGCAGGTGCGGGGCCTCGAACCGGGAGGTGGGGCCGAACCACTCGATGTGCGCGCCGGTGAAGGTCCGGCCTTCGAGCAGGGGGCGCAGGGACTCGTGCAGCAGGGCGGTGTCGCCCGGGGTCATGCGGCTGAACAGGTGCAGCTTGGCGTCCAGGTACTCTTCCAGGTCCAGGTGGTAGTCCAGGTGGTTGGCCGCGAAATTCAGGAACACGCCGACGTGCGGCTTGAAAAGGCGGCAGTTCTGCAGCTGGAAGCTGGATACCTCGAGCACGATGATCTCGGCGGGGTCCATGTCCAGGAGGTATTCGCACAGGGGCACGCCGATGTTGCCGCCGGTGAACACGCGGCGGCCCGCCTTTTCCAGTATCTCGGTGATCAGGGTGGTGGTCGTGGTCTTGCCGTTGGAACCGGTCACCGCCAGGATCGGGGCCTCGATGAACCAGGAGGCCAGCTCCAGCTCGGACACCAGATTGCGCGCCGGGATGCCTTCGAGCACCGGGGCGAGCTTGCGCACCGCCACGCCCGGGGAGAAAACGACCATGTCCGCGTCCGCGAAGTGCGCCTTCCCGTGGGGGCCGGTGACCAGCTCGGCCTTGCCCGCCAGCGGTCCGAGCTTCTCCTCGGTGACCGTCTCGTCGCGGTCGACCACACGCACCCTGGCCCCGAGCACGTCGAGCAGCCGGGCGGCGGCCAGGCCGGACTTGCCGGTGCCGACCACCACGGCCCGTTTGCCGGTGAGGATGGCCTCGTTGATGAAGTTGCGGACGATGCGGTTCACGGTTCTACCTCAGTTTCAGCGTGGACAGGGCCATCAGGGCCATGAGTATGGACAGGATCCAGAACCGGACGATGATCTTGGATTCCGGGATGCCCTTGAGTTCGAAATGGTGGTGCAGGGGGGCCATCTTGAAGATGCGCTTGCCCCCGGTGAGCTTGAAGTAGCCGACCTGCAGGATGACCGACAGGGTCTCGAAGACGAACACGCCGCCCACGATGGCCAGGAGCAACTCCTGCTTGGCCAGCACGGCCACGAAGCCGAGCGCGCCGCCCAGGCCCAGGGAGCCCACGTCGCCCATGAAGACCTGGGCCGGGTGGGCGTTGAACCACAGGAAGCCGAGTCCCGCGCCGACCATGGCCCCGCAGAAGACCGTGACCTCGCCGATGCCCTGGATGTTTTGGACCTGGAGGTATTCGGCCATGGTCGCGTGCCCGGACACGTAAATGAAGATGGCGAAGCAGGCCATGGCCACGACCATGGGCCCGATGGCCAGTCCGTCCAGCCCGTCGGTCAGGTTGACCGCGTTGGACGCGCCGACCATGACCACCAGGGCGAAGGGCAGGTAGAACCAGCCAAGGTCCGGGTTGAAATTCTTGAAGAACGGCACGGACAGCCGGGTGGAGTAGGCCGGTTCGCTGATCAGCAGGGCGATGGCCGTGGCCGCCACCAAGCATTGCAGGGAGAACTTGGCCTTGGCCGACAAGCCCTTGTTCCGCCGCTTGACCACCTTGATGTAGTCGTCGGCGAAGCCGATGGCGCTGAACCCGCCGAAGGCCAGCAGGGTCAGCCAGACATAGATGTTGGTCAGGTCGGCCCACAGCAGCGTGGACACGCCCACGGACAGCAGGATCATGAGCCCGCCCATGGTCGGGGTGCCCTGCTTGGCCTGGTGTTTGGGGCCGTCCTCGCGGATGTACTGGCCGCACTTGATCCGGGTCAGCCAGCGGATCATGGCCGGTCCGAACAGGATGGAGATGATCAGCGCGGTCAACAGGGCCCAGACCGAACGGAAGGTGATGTACCTAAAGACATTGAGGACGCCGACGTCCGTGCTCAGCGGAACGAGCAGGTTGTAGATCACAGGCCGCCTCCTTGGGGCCGGGCGTCCAGCGACCGGCAGAGGACGTTGGCGAACCGCTCCATCTTCAGGGAGCGGGACCCCTTGACCAGGACCACGCCCTCGGTGATGCACAGCTCGCGCCACGCCTCGAGAAATTCCTCGGGTTTATCGGCCTCGCGCATGTATCCGCCGAAGCCGCGCTCCACGTCCAGGAAGTGCTCGCCCTTGTAGAAGACCATGGCCGGAGCGACCTCGCGCAGGACCCGGCCGAGCTCCTCGTGGAGCGCCATGGCCTCCTTGCCGAGCTCGCGCATGTCGCCGAGCACCAACACCAGGGGCCGGTCCCCGGCCATCTCCCGCGCGGTGCGCACGGACTTGGCCATGGACAGGGGGTTGGCGTTGTAGGTGTCGTCGATGACCGTGATCCCCTTGCCGATCTTGCAGCAGAAGCGCTGCGGGTCTGTGGCCATGGCTTGCACCCCTTTGACCACGTCGTCGCGGGACAATCCCAGACAATGGGCGGCCGCGGCCACGCAGGCCAGGTTTTCGGCGTAGTGGGCCCCGCGGAACGGGGCGTTCAGTTCGCCGTCGCCGTCCGGGGTCCGCAGCCGGAAGCACCCCTGCCCGTCGGGCGTGGAGCCGAGGTACACGGCGAAAAAGTCGGTGTCGGCGTCGTCCCGGCCCGAGAAGCCCACGGGCGCGTCGACCAGTTCCAGGGCGGCGTTCCAGAGCAGCGGGTAGTCCTTGCAGATCACGGCCCGGCCGTTCTGGCGCAGATAGCGCAGCAGGGAGGTCTTGGCTTGGGCCACGCCCGCCTCGTTGCCGAGGCCTTCCAGGTGGCCGGGGCCCACGTTGGTGATGACCGCCAGGTCCGGGCTGGCCACCGGGGCCAGCTCCTCCATGTCGCCCTGTCTTGAGATGCCCAGCTCCATGATCCACAGCTCCTGTTCGGCCGAGGCCTTGAGCATGGACTGGGGCAGCCCGATCTGGTTGTTGAAGTTGCGGTAGTTCTTGGCCGTGGCGAAACGTTGGGAGGCCACGGCGTGGAGCATCTCCTTGACCGTGGTCTTGCCCGCCGTGCCGGTCACGGCCACGAGCTTCGCCCCGCAGGTGTCGCGCCAGCAGGCGGCCAGCCTGCCCAAGGCGGCCTTGGTGTCGCGGACCATGATGATCGGCGCTTTCACTTCGCCGATCATGCGCGAGGCGACCACGGCGCAGGCCCCGCTCTCGGCGGCCTGCCCGGCGAACTCGTGTCCGTCGAAATTCTCGCCCGCGATGCAGAAGAAGAGGTCGCCGGGCTCCACGGTACGGGAGTCCGTCTTCACCTCGGTGACCACGGTCTTCTCGAATCCCTCGTCGGCCAGGGTGCCGAGGCAGCGTGCGACTTCAGCCAGGGTCAGGTTCACGAATACAATTCCTCTATGGCCTTGAGCGCGGCTTCCTTGTCCGAGAAGTGGCGCTTGGTGGTGCCGATGATCTGATAGTCCTCATGCCCCTTGCCCGCGATGAGCAGGGCGTCGCCCGGCTCCATCTCGGCCACGGCCATTTTGATGGCCTCGGCCCGGTCCGGGTTCTCCATGACGCGTTTGGCCCCGGCCAGTCCGGGGCGGGCATCGTCCATGATCGCGGCCGGGTCCTCGGTGCGCGGGTTGTCCGAGGTCAGCACGGCCACGTCGGCGTAGCGCGCGGCGGACGCGGCCATGAGCGGGCGCTTGGCCCGGTCGCGGTCGCCGCCGCAGCCGAACACGGTGATCAGCCGCTTGAAATCGAGCTTCTTCAGGGCGCTCTGGACGTTTTCCAGGGCGTCGGGGGTGTGGGCGTAGTCCACGAAGATGTCCAGGTTCTTGTCGTTCATGACCCGCTCCAGCCTGCCGGGCACGCCCGGGAAGGTGGACAGCCTGCGCATGTCGCGGCAGTTCAGGCCGAGCTGCAGCCCCACGGCCTGGGCGGCCAGCAGGTTCAGGGCGTTGAACGAGCCGACCAGCGGGGACTGGACCACCCAGGTCTTGCCCTTGAAGGAGGTCTCGATCTCCATGCCCTGGCCGGTCATGGACAGGATGCGCCCCTGGACCAGGGGCTTGTCGCCGACCTCCCGCTGCACCAGGGAGGTCTCGCCGATGCCGTAGCCGATGCCGCCTTCGCACTCCTTGAGCAGGCGGCGGCCGTACGGGTCGTTGAAATTGATCACCCCGGCCTTGTCCAGGCGCGGGTATTCGGCGAAGAGCTTGGCCTTGGCCCGGAAATAGGTCTCCATGTCGTGGTGGTAGTCCAGATGGTCCTGGGTCAGGTTGGTGAACACGGCGGCGTCGAAGTCCAGCCCGGCCACGCGGTACTGGTCCAGGGCGTGGGAGGAGACCTCCATGACGGCCACGTCCACGTCCGCCTTCTTCATGTTGAAGAGCAGTTCGTGGATCATCCAGCAGTCCGGGGTGGTCAGGGGCGCGTCCATCATGAAGCCGGGCCAGCGGTAGTTGACCGTGCCGAGCACGCCGACCTTGAGCCCGCTTGCGGCCAGCAGGTGCTCGATGATGTAGGAGGTGGTCGTCTTGCCGTTGGTCCCGGTGATGGCCACCAGCTTGAGGTCGCGGTCCATGACCTGGAAGTGGGCCCGGGCCAGTTCGCCCAGGGCGATGGCCGGGTTTTTCACGTACACGGCCACGGCCCGCTTCTCGACCACAGGGGCAACCAGATCGCGGGCGGCCTCGGGGGCCACGATGTAGCGCGCGCCGTTGTCCATGGCGCCCGGGATGTAGTCGATTCCGCGCACGGCCGTGCCGGGCATGGCCACGAAGCACTCGCCGTCCTGGATCTTGCGCGAATCCGTGCGCACGACCATCCCTTTTCTCGCCTTTTCCAACAGGGTCTCGAAATCCATGACGCCCCGTTCCTTTTCCTTTTCGCTATGAGAGCCAGAGAACAAAAACATCATCCGCTCCCTCCTTGCTGCGGTTTCCGGGCCAGGGTCGCCCGGCTGCGGGCTCCTGGCGCTTGACCGTCATTCCCTTCCCCTTGAGCACGGGGACTATCCCCATCCTGGCCAGGGTCTCGATCGCCCGGCGCACGGGCATGCCTTCGATGTTCGGAACCTTGCCGTCGTCGATGCGGGCCACGGGCGCGGGCACGGCCTCGGCCAGCGGCTCGTCGGCCAGTTCGTCCACCGTGGGCACGTCCTCCACCGTCGCGTGCAGGGTCTCGGACAGCTGGCCGTGGTAGGCCAGGGTGCGCACGGTCACCTCGCGGCAGACAGGGGCCGCGACCATGGAGCCGTAGTTGGCCTTCTGCGGTTCGTCGATCATGGTGATGACCAGCAGCTCCGGGTCCCGGGCCGGGACCAGGGCCACGAAGGAGGACAGGTACTGATCGCCGTAGCCGCCTTCCTTGGAAGCCTTCTGGGCGGTGCCGGTCTTGCCCGCCATGGTGATGCCCTCGATGCGCGCGCTGCGGCCCGTGCCGTCCTCCTGGACGACCTCCTCCATCATCTTCAGGACCGTGGCGGCGGTCTCGGGGGTGAAGACCTGGATGGAGGCGTTCTTGCGCTCGGTCCGGGGGGACACGATGAGATTCAGGTCCCGGGTGGCTCCCTGGTTGGCCAGGCAGAGGAAGGCGCGGGCCAGCTGCACGGCGGTCGCGCCGATGGACTGGCCGAAGCTGATGCAGGCCAGGTCCACGGAGGTCCAGGACCCCGGCGGCCGGAGGATGCCCGAGGACTCGCCGGGCAGGCCGAGGTGGGTCTTCTCACCGAAACCGAGTTTGGTCAAATAGTCGTGGTACACGCCGGAGCCGAGGTTCAGGCCGATCTTGGCCATGCCGATGTTCGAGGAGTAGCGCAGAACCTTGTGGACCGGGAGCCATCTGGACGGGTGGGTGTCGCGGATGACCCGGCGGGCCACCTTCCAGCGGCCGTTCTCGCAGTCGATCAGGGTGTCCGGGGTGATGGTCCCTTCCTGGAGGGCGGCGGCGATCAGAAACGGCTTCATGGTCGAGCCGGGCTCGTAGATGTCGGTCACGGGCCGCAGGCGGCGATGGGACGGCTTGGACGAGCGCACCGTGTTCGGGTTGAAGAACGGCTCGCTGGCCATGGCCAGGATGTCGCCGGACTTGACGTCCACCACCAGGACGATGCCCGCCCGGGCGTCGTACTTGGCCACGGAGTTGGCCAGGGCCTGCTCGGCGGCGTGCTGGATGTGGGTGTCGATGGTCAGGCGCACGTCCTGGCCGTTGACGTCCATCTCCCGGCCGTGGGCGTCCAGGTAGAGATGGCGGCCCGTGGCATCGCGCTGGACCACGAACTCGGCCTTGCTCGGGGCGAGGAGCTTGTCGAAGATGCGCTCGATGCCCTCGCGGCCCCGGCCGTCGATGTCGGTGAAGCCGAGCAGCTGCCCGGCCAGGTGGCCGTTGGGATAGATGCGGGAATATTCGGTGGTCAGCCGGATGCCCTTGAGGTCGGCCCGGTTCAGGGCGGCCGCCTCGCGGTCCGAGACCTGCCGCTTTATCCAGATGAATTTCTTGTGCGACTTGAGTTTGCGGTAGACCTCGCGGCGGGACAGCTTGAGGTCCCGGGACAGGGTGTCGGCGGCCACGTCCACGTTCTCTATCTCGTGGGGACGGGCGAAGACGGACTGGGCCTCCACGGACGTGGCCAGCATCTCGCCGTTGCGGTCGAAGATGCGGCCCCGCTCGCCGTATTCGTATTCGGCGGCGAGGCTCTGTCTGGAGGCCTGGTCGGCCAGGGCGTCGCCCTCGTAGAGCTGCACCCAGCCGGTGCGCACCCACAGAGCACCGAGGGCGATCGCGAAGAGGGCCGTGACGAACCCCATCTTGATCCCGCTGTGATCCGTGCGCCTTGTATTGTCCTGTGCCATCGTATTCCCTGTTTCCCACTATGGCGGCGCGTTGTATGGCGTAAGCGCGTCGCTATTGCGAGGCAATGCGCCGTATCTGGCCCGGCGCCGCCACTCCCAGGCCGAGTTGGCCCGCGAGCTTTTTCAGCCTGTAGGGCGAAACCAGGTTGTTCCTCTCAACCGTCAGTTTCGCGGCCAGATCCTCTTTCCGGCCCAGGCTCTGCTCCATCTTGCGCAGGTCGTATGCCAGATCCATGCGCTCGATGTTCAACCAGACCGCTCCCAAACCGAGGAACAGCGCCATGCCCAAGAGGCCCAGCACCATCCAAAGGAGCGTTTTGTCGGTCTTGCTCATGCTTCTTCTCCGTCGGGGCCGAGCCTCTCCGCGACCCGGAGCTTGGCGCTCCTCGCGCGGGGGTTCGCATCCCTCTCGGCATCCGAGGCGGCCTCCGGTTTCTTGGTCAGCACTTTCATTTCGGGCACGCCGCCGCAGGTGCAGTGGAGTTGATGCGGGGGGCATTTGCATCCCTTGGCGGCATCCCGAAATGCGTGCTTCACGGCCCTGTCCTCCAGGGAGTGAAACGAGATTATGGCCAGCCTCGCGCCCGGTTTCAGGCGTCCGACTATGGTTGAAAGGTAATGTTCAAGTTCCTCAGTTTCCCTGTTGACCGCTATGCGCAGTCCCTGGAAGGTCCGGGTCGCCGGGTGGTTGCGGGCCGTGTGCCGCATCTTCGGCGGGTAGGCCAGCCGCACTATCTCGGCCAGCTGGAGCGTCCTCGTGATCGCTCCCTTTTCCCGTTCCCTCACTATTGCGGACGCGATCTTCCCGGCCAAGGGATCTTCCCCGTAGACCCGGATGATGCGCGCCAACTCCCCGTGTTTCAGCGTATTGACCAGTTCCTCGGCCGGGGGGCCGACGTCCGGGTCCATGCGCATGTCCAAGGGGCCGTCGTGGATGAAGCTGAATCCTCTATCAGCCTCGTCCAGCTGGAGGGAGGAGACGCCGAGGTCCAGGACCGCGCCGTCGATAAACTCCCAGCCGACCTCGTCGAGCGCTTCCTCATACCGGGAAAAGGGCAGGTGAAAGAGGTGCACGCGGTCCTTGAACGGCTCAAGCCGCTTGGTCGCGAGCGCCAACGCCTCCCGGTCCCGGTCGAGCCCCACGAGCTCGGCCCCCTCGCCCGCCGCTTGAAGAAGCGCCAGGCTGTGGCCGCCCATGCCCAGGGTGCCGTCCATGTAACGGCCTCCGGGGCGCGGATTCAGCCACCGAACCACTTCATGTAAAAGAACCGTGGTGTGCAGCGAGGCGGGGTTGACCTCTCCCGTCTTCATCTAGAAGGGCAGGGAGACGTTGTTTTCCGCCAGCTCCGTGGACACGTCGTAGTCCTGGTCGAGCAGGTCTTCAAATGCCTCGGCGGACCAGATTTCCAGCCGCCTGCCCGCGCCGATGACCACCACTTCCTTGTCCAGCTTGCCGGACTTGCGCAGGTGCGCGGGAATGGCGATGCGCCCCTGCTTGCCCACCGGGGTCTCGGTGTACCCCAGATTCAGCAGCCGAATGGTGTTCTGCAGCGCGCGGCTGGGCGACTTGATGGACTCCAGTTCGCGTTCGAGCTTGTTCCACTGGTCCGGGGTTATGCCGATGACATGCTTGTCGAAAATGGTCAGCACGATGACCGCGTCCGGCAATTCCTCCCGGATCGCATCCCGGAACTCGGGCGGCAGGATCAGCCGTCCCTTGTCGTCCAGGCTTCTGTGTGCGTGACCTCGAAACTTCATCATTTTCCCCGGAGCGCCAGCTTGCTCCACATCTTTACACTATGTCTACACTAAATTCCACTTCTTCCCACCTCTGCGCGAAAATCAAGGGAAAGTCAACCGTTCTCCCGGAAATGGCGGCCAAAATTCACCGAGTATCATTGATTTTTTTGCGCCCCGCGCCTAGACTTGCACCATTCTTGAACGAGTGCCTTCGGCAATTGTTCTGTAAATTCAAAACACAAGACAAGCTCCGGCAGGGACGCCCACAAGGCGCGGGCCGGGGCGGGGAGGCTGTCATGGACAGGCATATCAAGATCATCGCCACCCTCGGCCCTGGCACCGATACCTACGAGGCGGTCAAGGAGCTGGTCGAGTCCGGGGCCAAGATCTTCCGGCTCAATTTCTCCCACGGCGGCAAGGAGTTCTTCGCCACGATGGTCGAGATCATCCGCCGGCTGGAGAAGGAGACCGGCCTGACCCTGACCGTGCTCCAGGACTTGTCCGGCCCCAAGATCCGCACCTGCGACGTGGGGCTGGGGGCCATCGAGGTCACCAAGGGGACCGAGGTTTTGCTCGGCACCCCGGACAAGGCCGACGGCGTGAAGGAGCCGTTCATCTGCCTGGACATCCCCGAGATGTTCCACGGCGTGAAGGTCGGCGACCCCGTGGCCCTGTCCGACGGCATGATTCGCTTCAACGTGGTCAAGATCGAGGGCGAGAACCTCATCCGCCTCAAGGCCACCAATTCGGGCATGTGTCCGCCGCGCAAGGGCATCACCTTTCCGGGCACCAAGACCCCGCTGGCCCCGCTGACCGATAAGGACAAGGCGGACCTGGTCATCGGCCTGGAACTGGGCGTGGACGTGGTGGCCATGAGCTTCGTGCAGAAGGCCGAGGACATCCGCCATCTGCGCAAGGAGATGCTCACACACGGCAAGCCCCTGCCCATCGTGGCCAAGCTCGAGCGCACCGCGGCCCTGGACTGCCTGGACGAGATCATAGCCGAGGCCGACGGCATCATGGTGGCGCGCGGCGATCTCGGCCTGGAACTGGACCTGGCCGAGCTGCCCGTGGCCCAGAAGCGGATCATCAAACAGTGCAACCAGGCGGGTAAGCCGGTCATCGTGGCCACCCAGATGCTGCTCTCCATGGTCAACTCGCCCATGGCCACCCGGGCCGAGACCACGGACGTGGCCAACGCCATCCTGGACGGCGCGGACTGCGTCATGCTCTCCGAGGAAACGGCCATCGGCAACTACCCGGGCGAGACCGTCCGGTTCATGCGCAAGATCGCCTACCAGATCGAGGCCTTCATGTTCGAGTCCGGGCCCGAGGAGCTGGACCGGGGCGGGGCCAGGGACAACCCCTCGACCTTCCTGGCCTATGCCGCGGCCATGCTGGCGGGCAAGACCAACGCCCGGGCCATCGTCTGCCACTCCACTTCCGGCGCCACCTCGCGGCTGCTCTCGTCGTGCAGGCCCAGGCAGTCGGTCTACGCCCTGTCGTCCGACCGTGTGGTCAGGCACTTCACAAATTTGTCCTGGGGGGTTATCCCTGCCATACCCCTGGACGTCATCCATGACCATCAGGAGCGCGCCGAGGTCTTTGTCCGGCAGTGCGCCGAGTTCACGGAAGGGGACATCGTCATCATCACGGCGGGCCAGCCCGAGCAGGGCAAATCCGCCACCCAGACCAACGTGGTCAAGCTGTACGAGAAACTGAGCAAGGAAGAGGATTAGCCCAGAGATGCGAGCCGACCAGAAGCACGACATTCCCGACGGACTCAACGAGGAGTATTACCAGGTCAGCCAAGATATCCTGGGCAGCTTCAACAAATACCGGCCCCCCCTGAACATCTTCACCTTCAAGGAGGATGTCGCCCGGGTGGTGCCCTACTACAAGGTGGGCGGCAGGCTTTCCAACGACCAGGTGGAGGAACTGGCCGGACTGACTAATGAGGGGCTGGTCTTCGTCTCC
Source organism: Pseudodesulfovibrio sp. lm2024 (assembly GCF_051175575.1). Classification (NCBI taxonomy): domain Bacteria; kingdom Pseudomonadati; phylum Thermodesulfobacteriota; class Desulfovibrionia; order Desulfovibrionales; family Desulfovibrionaceae; genus Pseudodesulfovibrio; species Pseudodesulfovibrio sp. lm2024. The sequence goes on along the minus strand of NZ_CP195092.1, from coordinate 3,456,718 downwards.
CGCGAAGACCATCCGGTCTACGTCAAGCACATCAGCTTCCAGCTCGACCTGGTCCTGGTGGACAAGAATCTCAAGGAAAAGGAGATCGCGGACATCTTCACCCAGGCCCTGACCCGCAGGCTGGCCGAGTTTTTCGAGCAGCCCGTGAAAGCGGTCTTCGACAAGCTCTGGGTGGACCTCATGGTTTTGTCCGAATACCTCTACGCGGACATCCGCCGCGCCCGCGCGCTGGTCCGGCGGCTGCATCGCGAGCACACCCTGGAGAACCACTCCATGAACACCGGCTTCCTCGGCCTGGCCCTGTGGGGCAAGATCAAGGAGAAGGGGTTCGCCGACGGGGTCAAACGGGCCACCTTTGATCGCGTCCTGGCCGGGCTCTTCCTGCACGACCTGGGCATGGCCAAGGTGCCCGCCTTCCTGCGCACCAAGGACAAGCCGTTGACCGGCGACGAGCGCAACAAGATCAACGCCCACACCAAGGTGGGCTTCGAGATGCTCGGCAAGCTCGGCCTGCGTTACGCCGAGATGGACCAGTGCGTGACCGAGCACCATGAGCGGGTGAACGGATCGGGCTATCCGCTGAAGTCGGTCAAGCAGGAGTTCCCGGGGCGGCTGACCGCCGTGGCCGACTCCTTCTGCGCCATGATCACCAAGCGGCCCTACGCCGAGGCCATGAGCCCTGTGCAGGCGGCCAACGCCCTGGCCCAGGACCCGCGCTACGATTCCGAGATCACCAAGGCGCTGCAGATGCTCCTGCTCATCGACCTGAAGATGAAATAGCCCCGGCGCGGCACGCCGGGACATTACCGACAAATAAAGGGCCCGCTCCATCCGGAGCGGGCCCTGCGCGTTTCGGGGAATCGCGAAAACTACTTCTTGAAGATCTGGACCATGTCGCGGGTCATGTCGCGGTACACGTCGGTCACGTAGACAACGCCCATGACCTTGTCGGCCTCGACCACCAGGGCCCAGTCGCGACGGGACTTGAGGAACACGTCCAGGACCACCAGGATGGGATCGTTGGGCCTGAGCACCGGCGGGTTGGGGATGATGTACTCGTCGAGCCGCAGCTGGGTGCAGATCAGGCAGGCGTTGGCGAACTGCTGGTCCCAGTCCACCTCGCCGTCCAGGGTCAGGTTCTCGTCCTTGAGCACGGACTGCTTGACCGCCTTGAACAGCTGCCAGAGATTGATGGTTCCCTTGAGCTTGCCGCCCTTGGTCTGGACCACCACCACCTGCGAGTCCGGGGCCTCGACCATGGCCTCGCGCATGACGCGGATGGCCTCGGCCAGGCTGGCGTCTTCCTGTACGGTCGGGTATTCGTCGCGCATCATATCCCAGGCGCGCTTTCTGAGCATCATAGGGGCTATTCCTCCGATAACTTGCTTGAGTCAGGGCCTCTTCTCTCACCCTCGTAACGCGTGTGCAGGTATTTGTCCATTACAACGGCGAGGTTACGGGGTCTCCTTGACTTGCGCGCGGTTCGTGGCGATTATGTGGTATGCGTAAAATTCTCCTGACCGCCTTTTTGCTGCTGCTCCTGGCCGTTCCGGTCCGGGCCGCCGAGGATCCGTCCCCGCCCTTCGGGCCGGGCGAAAGGCTCTACTATGACATCTACTGGACCGTGATCCACGCGGGCCGGGCCGAGCTGCTCTGCCTGGACGACACGGAGGTGGACGGCAGGCCCGCCCGCTACTTTTTCGCCAAGGCCCGGACCCTGGGCTGGGTGGACACTTTCTACAAGGTCCGGGACACCATGGAGGCCTGGACCGACATGGATGTGAATTACGCCCTGCGCTACAAGAAGGACCAGAACGAGGGCTCCTACCACAAGAAGGTGGAGCTCATCTTCGACAAGAAGACCAACCAGTCCTACCGCTACGCCCGGGGCAAGCTGCAGCACACCCTGGACCAGCCCGTGGACGTCTTCGATCCCATGTCCATCCTGTTCGCCTTCCGCAAGCAGGGGCTGTACAAGGGCATGGTGTTCGACGCCAACGTGTCGGACGGCAAGGTGTCCGTGGTGGGCAAGGCGTTCGTGGAGGACAGGGAGACCGTGGAGACCGGCATCGGCGACGTGGAAGCCTTTCGCGTGCGCCTGGACATCAAGCATCTGTCCGGCGTGTTCAAGAAATCCAGGAAGGCCGAGCTGTACGTCTGGTTCTCGGCCGACGAGCGGCGCATCCCGGTCAAGGTCCGGTCCAAGGTGGCGGTGGGCCACTTCTCCATGACCCTGCGCGAATACTACCCGCCCGCCAGGGGGTAGCCCCCTATGGCCTGCGTTCCCGGACGTGGACCTTGTTGGACCGGGGGAACTCCCGCTTGAGGATGGCCTTGAGCCGCTTCTTGAGTCCGGGACCGTCCTCGGCATGGGTCTCGTCCCGGAAGCCGAACTCGCGGATCTCGAAGCCCGCGCCGACCTTGCGCACGGCCACGCCCCGGTCGCGCTTGAAGGTCAGCAGTTCCAGGACCGCGCCGTCGGGCAGCTTGTCCAGCCGGGAGAGGGCCGTGGGCAGGGCCGCGCCGAGGTCGATCATATGACCTTGCGCCCCGTGGGCAGGTCCTCGCCGTCGGCCGCGCCCAGGTCGTAGACCCGAATCTTGGTCGAGCGGGGGAATTCCCTTTTCAGCAGGGTCTTGAGCAGTTTTTTCAGGCCGGAGAACGGGACCCGGAAGTCCTCTTGGCGGAAGCCGTCCTCGGCCACGTGGAATGCGTCCGCCCCCGTGCGCCGGACGAGCACCGAGCGGTTGCGCTTGTACGTGCGCAGGTCCAGGGCGTGCCCCCGGGGCAGCTTTTCAAGCCTGCGCATAAGGGCGGGCAGGGCGGTGGCCTTGTCGAGCATGGGGTAAAACATAGACAGGGGGGCGAAACCGTGTCAAACCCCCTTTCCTCAACCAATCATTGTATACGGCGTCCCGGCGTGCCACTGTAGCGGGCATACCGGAACCACAGGAGGCTTCCATGCCCTTGCAGAAAGACGAAATCATAGAATGTTCCATCGAGTCTCTGGCCTTTGGCGGCCGGGGCGTGGCCCATGTGGACGGCATGGCCGTTTTCGTGGCGGGCGGGTTGCCCGGCGACACGGTCACGGCCCGCGTGGTCAAGGCCAAGAAACGGTTTGCCGAGGCCGAGCTCGAATCGGTGGTCGCACCCTCAAGCCGACGCGTGAAGCCGAAATGCCCCCACTTCGGGCAGTGCGGCGGCTGCGCCGTGCAGGATTTGGAATACGGCGAGCAGGTGGCCCAGAAGGCGGCCCAGGTGGAGAACGCCCTCAAGCGCATCGGCGGAGTGGAAGGGTTTGCCATGGACGCGCCCGCGCCGTCGCCCGCCGTCTGGAATTACCGCAACAAGATGGAATTCGCCTTTGAGCAGCGCCCGGACGGGTTGCACCTGGGGCTGCGCACCAATCTTCCGGTCGGAGAAAAGGGGCTCGCCCCGGTCCTGGACATCGAGGAGTGCCACCTCTGCGCCGGACGGGACGTGGAAATCCTGCGCGCGGCCCGTGAGTTCGCCCGCGCCTCGGGCCTGCCCGCCTTCGATCCCTCGGAGAACAGCGGCTTCTGGCGGCATTTGGTCGTCCGCCATACGTCTCTGAACGAGACCATGGTCCACCTGATCACCAACGAGGAGACGCGCCTCTACGCCCGGGCCGAAGAACTGGGCAAGGCCCTGGTGGACCGTTTCCCGGACCTGACCTCGTTCGTCCATTCCTCGCGCGCCCGCCGTTCCCTGGCCGCCTCGGGCGAGAAGGTTGTCTACCGTCTGGGCACCCGCGTGGTGGAGGAGATGGTCGAGCATGACGGCCGCCAGGCGCGCTACCACATCGGGCCCAACGCCTTTTTCCAGACCAACACCGCGGGCGCGGGCGAGCTGTTCGGCACGGTCCGCGAGTTCGGCGGGTTCACCGGCGCTGAGACCGTGCTCGACCTCTACTGCGGCATCGGGGCCATCGGCATCTTCCTGGCGGACAAGGTCAAGCGGGTCATAGGCTTCGAGATCAGCGAGGAGGCCGTGGCCAAGGCGTGGTCCAGCGCCAAGCTCAACGGCCTGGAGAATTGCGACTTCGCGGTGGGCACTCTGGACACCGTCGCCAACCTCAAGGCGCTGCCCGAGAACGACGTGCTGATCATCGACCCGCCGCGCGCGGGCCTGCACGAGAACACGGCCCGGGCCATTCTGGAGCTGGCCCCGCCGAAGATCATCGCCGTGTCCTGCGACCCCGCCACCCTGGCCCGCGACGTGAAGCGGCTCTCGGACAAGTACGAGCTCAAGCGCGCCCGCGCCGTGGACATGTTCCCGCACACCCACCACATCGAGACCGTGGCCCTGCTGGAATTGAAATAGGCCGGAAACGGCTCTCTTGCCGGAGCTTGGAGGTAACGGGCTCAATATAATGGCCTTAACGACAAAAAAAAGGCAGTGTTAACGTATGCGGTATAGGTTGAGACAATCCCGCGCCGCACACGGCGCTCCTTCCGGGGGATTGCCCCTGCTGAACCTGCTGTTGTGCTGTGTCTTCTTTTGCTCGTTCCCCGTGGCCGCCCTGGCCGAGGAGTTCAAGGTGCTGGTCGTGCCCAAGTCGGAAGTGTCCCCCTATTGGCAGGCGGTCAGGCAGGGGGCCATGGACGCGGGCGAGGAGCGGGGCGTCGAGGTCGTCTTCAGGGGGCCGCTGCTCCATGAGGACGTCAAGGCGCAACAGGCCATCCTGGCCGAGGAGATGCGGGACAGGCCCGACGCCATCGTCATCGCGCCGACCCATACCACCTTCCTGGCGGACGCTCTGAACGAGGCGCGGCAGCGCGGCACCCTGGTGCTGGGCATCGATTCGTCCATGGAAGGGGTGAAGCTGACCAGCTTCATCGCCACGGACAACCGGGCGGCCGGTCGGGAGGCCGCGGAATACCTGCTCGGGCTCACCCTCGGCAAGGGCCCGGTTCTGCTCCTGCGCCACTCGGACGACAACGGGTCCACCCAGGACCGGGAAGCGGGCTTTGCCGAAACCATGGTGGCCCGCGCCCCGGACGTTGAACTGTTCCAGTCCGGATTCGTCGGCGTCAGCGTCGGCAACGCCTACCACAACGCCATGGCCCTGCTCACGCGGCATTCGGACGTCAAGGCGGTCTTCGCCTCGTCCGAAAAATTATCCCTGGGCTGCGTGCAGGCCCTCCGCGAACTGAACCTGGCGGACAGGATGCGCGTCCTGGTCTTCGACGAGACCCCGGAGATCCGTCAGGCGCTGCGCGACAAGCTTATCGATGCCTTCATGATCCAGCAGCCCTACCGCATAGGCTACCTCGGCGTGACCACGGCCTGCGACGCCCTGGAGGGCAAGCGCGTCCCCAAGCGCATCGTCACCAAGGTCAAGCTCGTCTCCGACGCCGGGGAGCTGCAGCCCGAGACCGAGTAGCGGTTTAGCAGGAGGCTGGACTGTGAGGTGGGCCGACTGGCCTCAAAACGGCTTTCAGCTCCGTTTTGGGTGTTAGCCTAAGTATTTGCTGCCTACCCTTATCAACCCGATGAGCCCGACGCCGAGAAGAAGTACTGTAGCCGGCTCGGGGGCTGGGAGAGCGGGAGGTAGTGTGGTGTACCCGGCATAAAAATCATATATTCGCTCTACACCAACCGGTCGTAGTTTAAATAGGTTTTCCCCTGGACCAGGGATAATTCCTATGAATCCTACGTTTGTGAGCATCGAAAATGGTGTTGCCGCTCCATTAGTTCCGGAATGGAACACATCAATGTAGTGTTCATCCCATGAATTGAAAGGTTGTTCGCCGTTGATTGCTCCATCCATCCAGGCAACGGCTGTATATGTCATGCCGCTACCTCCTGTGTTGCTCCGAAACCACCAGTCGTCGTCAAATGCATATTCTCGGACGGAATACGAGAGCTCGCCGAAGATGTTGGTGCTTTGGCCCGTAGAGAGTGGGCTGGTTGTTACGCTTTCGCCGAATTGGGTGCCGTCCTTCATCGTAGCAAAGGAGAGGCTCGTTGAAGGTGCGGTGTAAAACGAGGCAAAATCAGTGTCACTATGAATCACGGTATAGGCTTGAGCCGGAATCGATAGTGCTATCAAGAAGGCTGTTGTGATTATCAAGCGGTTCATGAGGAAACTCCTTGTCTCACGAAATAGTAATGGTGTCAGTATTCGACTAGCTGCTTTTTCTGAAGGCGAAAATAGTATATATGATATTCATCAGTATGTTAAGCAGGTGAAGTAGCTTAAATGAAATTGGCGGGATGTGAGATACTGTCTTTGTGTCAGATTGGTTACTGGTATAATTTGAGGCGAACCATGTTGGCGATATCTGGTAAAGACTTTCGACAACTCTTCGTGACGAAAAGGCAAGATAATAGAAAAGTTCCCCTTGGTCTAAGGCAAGCGTTTACTATCCTGTCTAAGGAAGCCTCCTCGATCGAGGTTTTCGTCTTCTCTTTTTAATCGAAATCCGCCAGCAGGGCGCTGACCTGGACCCCGGCGACCACCGGGCGTTCCTTGTAGGTCTGCTGGATGCGGTACAGGGCGTGGTGCAGCTGGCCCGAGGAGATGCCGTTCTTGAGCGCGGTGTGGGCCTCGATGTAGGCCGCGATGGAGTCCGAGACCTTGAGCAGGGGGCCGTCCTTGGGGTCCAGGGTGTCGTGGTTGTACTTCCCGGCCAGGTCGGCCTCCGGGGCCTCGGTGATCACGCCGTCCAGGACCACGGTGGCCTTGAACTCGCTGCCCACCTCAAGGCCCAGGAAATATTCCAGCCGCTCGGTGATGTCCGTGTACCCGCCCTGCTTGAGCGGGTTGAGGACCACCCGGTGCAGTTCCAGGATCTCGTACTCGTGGATCAGCTCGCTGATATCGTGCGAGGCCGCCTTGACCGGGGAGATGATGTCCCGGGTCAGCAACTCGGGCAGGTCGTGGAACAGGCCGGAGAAGAAGTTGTTCTGGCTGCGGGCCCGGCACGCGCCCACCTCCATGGAAAAGAACCACGAATAGGCGGCCACGATGAACATGTGGCCCAGCACCGAGGTCTCGGGCACGCGCGGGGTCTGGGACCAGCGCTTCTGAAAGCGCAGCCGCCCGCACATGCGCGCGAACCCGCCGAGCACCGAGCCGTCTTCGTCGAGCAGCTCGGACACGCCGGAAAGGTCGCGCATGGCCTCCAGCCGGTCGATGAAGCTCTGTTCGATTTCGGTCAGCTCGTGGTCCATGCGGTTGATGGACTTGAGCAGCTTGAACTCCGAGTAGCTGGCGTACAGGTGGGCGGCGTGCAGGATGCGCCGGGCCAGCCCCTTGTCCTCGGGGTGCATCAGATACTCGCCCATGCGCCGCATGAAGTCCTCGCCCAGCGGCATGATGCGCGGGTTCAGCTCCTTGAGCACCCAGTTGGTCAGGGTGGCGTAGTCCTCGGCGTTCTCCTTGATGCGGTAGAAGACCGGCGGCTTGATGTCGGTGATGACCAGCCGGTAGAGGTAGTCGAAGATGCCGCCCTCGATGATCGACTCGCCGAGCGCCCGCTTGCGGGCCACGTCCATGCCGCGCGAGTTGAGCAAAAAGAGCAGCCAGGCCACGATCATCTTGTGTCCCTGCTTGTCCACCTCCACCAGCTCCATGGGCCGCAGCTTGTCGTTCCAGCGTTTCATGAACGCGCCGGAAAAGATGAGTTCGAGCAGGCTCTTTCGAATGATGACCGACATGGACGCTCCCTTTGGTTGCCGTGCGTCCCAACAGTGCCGCAAAGGGCCGGGGATGGCAATACGCCCGCCCTGGGCAGGGGGCGTAAACACCGCTTGTAAAAAACGGACCGTGGGTGTATACAAATTTTCGATTGTTAACACGCTAGCGAAATCCTTCCGGAATCCGGGAGGTTGCTTTGCCGGCAATGACCAAGAGCGGGTCCTATGCACATTTCGGAAGGGGTTCTATCCTGGCCCGTACTCGCGGGCGGGGCGGCTCTCACCGTGGCCGGTACGGCCATCGGCCTGAAGAAGATCGACTATGACCGGATCATGTCCGTGGCCATCCTGGCCGCCACCTTTTTCATCGCGTCCCTGATCCACGTGCCCATCGGCCCGTCCAGCGCCCACCTCATCCTGGGCGGCCTGCTCGGCGTGGTCCTGGGCTGGGCGGCCTTCCCGGCCATCCTGGTGGGGCTGGCCCTGCAGGCCGTGCTCTTTCAGTACGGCGGCCTGACCGTGCTCGGGGTCAACTGCTTCAACATGGCCGCGCCCGCCGTGCTCTGCCATTACCTCTTCCGGCCCATGCTCCAGCGCGGCGTCGGCAGCCGGTTCACCGGGGCGTTCGCCTGCGGTTTCCTGGCCATGCTGCTCAGCGCCACCCTGACCGCGGCGGCCCTTGCCCTGTCCGGGGACGAGTTCGTGGAGGCGGCCCAGGTGCTGTTCGTCGCCCACCTGCCGGTCATGGTCATCGAGGGCGTCATCACCGGCTTCGCCTATTCGTTCCTGTCCAAGGTCAAGCCCGAGGTCCTGGGCTGCTGATCCGGCCCGCAATTTTCACCAGACCAACCCGAGGAGTTGTCATGAATCGTCTGATCATCGCCGTCTGCCTGGCCCTGGCGGCGACCCTGTGCATGGCCGCCGTGTCCGAGGCCCACAAGGTGAACATCTTCGCCTATGTCGACGGCGACCGCATCGTCACCGACAGCGGCTACAGCCGGACCAAGCGGGTCTATGACGGCGTGGTGGAGGTCTACGACGCCGCCACCGGGGCCAAGCTGCTCAGCGGCGAGACCGACACCGACGGCAAGTTTTCCTTTGTCATCCCCGAGGCGGCCCGCGAGCAGAAGATGGACCTGCGCCTGCTGCTCAAGGCCGGGCAGGGGCACCAGGCCGAATGGACCGTGCGCTACGACGAGTTCGCCGATGCTCCCAGGCCCGCGTCCGATATGGTCGTGGAGGAGAACCCTGTCCAGGCGGCAAACGCTCCCGCTGCCCCGGCCCAGGCCGAAACAGCGCCTGCCACCGTGGCAGCTCCGGCGTCGGGCGCGCTGACCGCCGCCGAGGTGGACGCCATCGTCAAGCGCGAGGTGGAGCCCATCAAGCGCATGCTCGCCGAGCTGCACGATTCCGGCCCGACCATGGTCGACATCTTCGGCGGCATCGGCTGGATCTTCGGCCTGTTCGGCGTGGCCGCCTACATGCAGAGCCGCCGCAGGCCGTAAGCCGCACGGGTTTGCAAAAAATCAGACCCCAAAGGTCGCGATTGTTGTCGCGGCCTTTTTTTTGTGTTAATTCCCCTACGGAAAGATTCGGAATTGTCCGGGTACACAATCCCAGGGAAAACCAAGTGGTGAGTCTGAGACCAGGGCTCGGGTATCTAGATAGCAATCAGAAAGGAGTCGTTCATGAAACTGACCACACGCAGCCGCTACGGCACGCGCATGATGCTCGACATCGCCCAGCACGGGAAGGAGGGGCCGGTGCGCATCCAGGACATCGCCGACCGCCAGGGCGTCTCGGCCAAGTACCTGGAAAAGCTGATCCGCAAGCTCAAGGACGTGGGCTTCGTCAAGTCCAAGCGCGGGCCCCGGGGCGGCCATTCCCTGGCCAAGCCCGCCTCCGAGATTCCCATCGGCGAGGTGGTCCACGCGCTGGAGGGCGACGGCTCCCTGGTGGAGTGCCGGACCGGCGAAAAGGGGTGCGCCCGCATCAAGGAATGTCTGACCCGCCGGTTGTGGCAGGAGGCCGCCGACGCCATGTACGACCGGCTGAACACCTTCACCCTGGCCGACCTGATCGACGACGCCGAGCAGTGCTCCAACTCGTCCATCGAGCCCTGGAGCCGGGGCGGATTCTGATCCGGCGCGGCCTGCGACCCCGAGCTGCCGCGCCCTCGTGCCCGGCACGAAAAGCCGCCCGCCAAACACTTGTTTGCTTCCGGCGACTGTGTAACAGTGAAGCTGGCACCAATGCCAGGGAGCTATTATGATCCTATCGCTTCGTGACCCGGTCAGCGGATTGACCCATTGCATCGCAGCGGCGCTGGCCGTGCTCGGCACGGTCCTGCTCATCGCCCGCGCGGCCAGCCCGGCCCTGCCGTGGCACATCGTGGCCTTCTCCATCTTCGGCGGGGGCATGATCCTGCTCTACACCGCCTCCACCCTGTATCACTGGCTGCCCCTGGGTGAACGGGGCGTCCGCCTCCTGCGCCGGGTGGACCACTCCATGATCTTTTTCTACATCGCGGCCACCTACACGCCCATCTGCCTCATTCCGTTGCGCGGCCCCTGGGGCTGGTCCCTGTTCGGGGTCGTCTGGGGGATCGCCCTCGGCGGCATCGTCATGAAGATATTCTGGCTCTCGGCCCCTCGCTGGCTGTCCACCTCCATCTACCTGGCCATGGGCTGGCTCGTCCTGGTGGGCATCTACCCCCTGACCAAGGCCATGTCTCCCGCCTCCCTCGCCTGGCTCGTGGCCGGCGGCCTGGTCTACTCCCTGGGCGCGGTTATATACGCCGTCAAATGGCCTGACCCGCTCCCCAGGCGCTTCGGCTTTCACGAAATCTTCCACCTCTTCGTCATCGGCGGCAGCGCCTGCCACTACGTCCTCATGTACTGGTACGTATAGGGGGGCGGCGGCTTCCGATAGCGGCGCGTCAGCACATTTTCCGAGGGCGCGGCTGATCCTCACGTAGGGGGACTACGCTGCGGTCAGCCGCGCCCTCGAAAAACGCACTGCCACACCACTCTCGAAAGTCTTGATGCGTCTGGGGGCGTCGGGGCGCTGCGCTGCCGACGCTTTTGGGAGTTGGGGGGTAGGATGGCGTCGGTATCCCCGACGCTTTTTTTGTGCCTAGCGGTCCGGGGTGAGGGGGTGTTGGGCGCGGAATTCCCGCATGCGGCGTTGCAGGCGTTCGTCTTTGGTTTCCGGGCGGGGTTTTGGTTTTCGGGGGCGGATGCGGAGCGCGACGTTGAGCATGTCCGGGCCGTAGGCGGCCGAGGCCAGGAGCGGGAGCATGAGCCATGTGTCCATGGCCGGGCCGTAGCCGAACAGGGTTTCGAGCGCGCGGGGCAGGACGAAAACCAGGGCCAGGTACAGGGCCGCATGGATCCCGAACCGCTTCCAGCGCTGGCCGCGCGTCAGGGAGGCGAACCGGATGTTGGGCCGGGACACGGTCAGCCGGTAGAGCATCCACAGGGCCATGCCCACCACGGACAGGGAGAACAGGGTCAGCGCACGCAGGGTGAACGGCTCGGGGACCAGCATGGCGATGAGCAGCCCTCCGGCAAAGGGCACGGTTAGATACAGCCCGAAATAGGTCAGCCACCGCCTGGGACCGTCGTCGGCCAGCACCTTCGTCACTTCTCGCTCGTCCGGTTTCTTCTTTTCCTCGGGCGAAAAGAGCATGCCCAGAAAGAGCAGACCCGGCACCGGCAGAAGGATGCGGAACATCCCGGAATCGTGGGACAGCAACAACAAGGCGGGCAGCAGGGCCAGCGCGATGTACAGGGTCAGGTACATGAGCCAGCGCAGGGTTCGGTGGGTCCAGGACTCAAAGGCGAACCGCGCCTGGGGCCGGAAGACCACCAGGTTCAGGCTCATGGCGGCGTAGAGCAGGCCCATGATGGCATGGGCCGCCGCATGGGCCTCGTTGGCCTGCGCGCCGTTGCCGTCCACCCAGCGCACCAGCAGGGCGTAGGGCAGGTAGTACAAGGCCAAGGTGATGAGGTACCGTTTCAGGTACATGGGCAGCTCCACGGGCGACGCAAAGCGCCGGACAGAGGACCGGAAGCCGAAGGGAATGCAGTAATACGCACAAAAGGACCCTTTTGCGCCAGAGCAGATACATTATCTACCTGCGCCGCGCCCCGGTTGTCAACACTTCGCCCCAACGCAACCGCCCGTAAACCGGACGGATACGAGGTTGAGCACTTACCGCGAAGCGGCCCAAAAAGTTTCGGAGGGAAAGGGGGATGGGGGAGGTGAAAAAAGGGGGCGGCATCATAGATGCCGCCCCCTTTTTCAGTACGAACCTAAGGCCGTCTAGTGGCGCTTGTTGTTGATGGCCATGCGGATGCAGTAGACGGCGCCGCCCCAGGTGACGCCGAGGCCGATGCAGAGCATGATGATGGCGGATGTGGTCATGGTGTCTCCTTAGTTTTGGCGGACGAAGCCGTAGGTCGCTTCGCGGCGGCTGAGGGCCAGGGCGAGGACGAAGGCCACGGGCAGCAGGGACCAGCCGAGCAGGGCGAGGTCGGACTGCGCGTAGCCGCTGTAGGGGGTGCCCAGGTCGGTGACGATGTTCATGACGAAGGTGTAGCCGAGTACGGCCACAGTGACGAGCTTGAGGCAGAGCCGCCAGGCGAGCCCGACCTTGAAGTCCGAGACCGCGTTGACGTGCAGGTTCAGGTCGTCGAGACCGACGATGTAGCTCATGAGCAGGATTTCGGCCAGCGCCAGGCCGAGGATGCAGAGGTTGTTGATGAAGTGGTCCACGATGTCGAGGATGAGCAGCCCGCTGCCGGTGGTGAAGACCAGGGTGGCGAGGAAGCCGAAGCCGCAGACCAGGGTGGCGGTCCGCTTGCGGCTCAGGCCGAACTTGTCGATGAAGGACGAGCTGACGGCCTCGACGATGGAGATGTGCGAGCTGACCCCGGCCATGGTCAGGCAGAGGAAGAACAGGGTGCCGACGAACACGGGGGCGGGCATGGTGTTGATGGCCGCCGGGATGGTGATGAAGGCCAGGCCGACGCCCGCGCCGGCCACGTCGGACACGTCCTGGCCGGTGGCGTGGGCCATGTTGCCGAGCACGGAGAAGATCATGATGCCCGCAAGCAGGGAGAAGCCGCAGTTGATGAACACGGTCATGGCCGCGTTGTTGTTGATGTCCGAGTCCTTGGGCAGGTAGCTGGAGTAGGCGAGCATGATGGAGAAGCCGATGGACAGGGAGAAGAATATCTGGCCGTAGGCGTCGGCCCAGACAGAGAAATCGGCCAGCTTGGAGAAGTCGGGGTGGAACAGGTAGTTCAGGCCGGTCATGGCGCCGGGCAGGTTGACCACGCGGGCGATGAGCACCAGGACCAGGACGAAGAGCAGCGGGATGAGGATCTTGCAGGCCCGCTCGATGCCCTTGCGCACGCCCGAGGTGATGGCCAGCCAGGTGATGCCCCAGGCCAGGGTGCAGGCGGCCAGGATGGGCCAGCGGATGCCGCCCAGGGCCAGCGGCGATTTGCTCAGGCCCAGGTAGTCGCCGAAGAAGAACGCCTTGGGATCGGCTCCCCAGGACTGGTTCAGGGCGAACCCGGTGTAGTTGATGGTCCAGCCGATGACGGCCACGTAGTATACGGAGATGACCAGGGCTACCATGACCTGCATCCAGCCGAGCCATTCCCATTTCCGGCCGAGCGCGCGGAAGACCTTGGGCGCGGAACCCCGGAACTTCTGGCCCATGCCGAATTCGAGGATCATGAAGGGGATGCCCGCGGTCAGCAGGGCGAAGATGTACGGGATGAGAAAAGCGCCGCCGCCGTTCTCGTAGGCCATGTAGGGGAAGCGCCAGATGTTCCCCAGACCGATGGCGGACCCGACCGCTGCCAGGACGAATCCTGCGCGAGAGCCCCATTGTTCACGTTGAGCCATATTTCACCTGCGTTTTTTAAGCGTGGGCCGCGCGGTCCGGCGCGGCTTGCCGTGTGGGCCGGAAGGGCGGCGCGCCCCTGTGCCCGGGTGCGGAAAAAGAGAACGGGACCCCTTTCGGGCGCCCCTTCCCTTAGTCCGCGAACGGATAAATTATCAAAAGCGAAATGTCTGTATGATAATTTCCCCCGGCTGTCCACTTCTACGCCCGGTTTTTGCCGGATTAAATTCGATTTTGCCGGGAAATTAGTGAAGTTTTTATCAGTTTTTTGGGAAAATCGCCGAAAAAAACACGTTTGGCGATCCGCACGCGGCAGGAGGCCCTGCCGCGTGCGCGGACCGGTCGGCTAGAAGGTCAGGATGGTGTAGCTTTTTGCCATGTAGGCGGCCATGGACGGGTGGCCGGACATGTCGTCGAGCAGGGGCAGGTTTGCGCCCTTGACCGCGTCGAGCACGCCGAGCTTGGACGAGCACGCCTTGCACGCGCCCGCGATCAGCCCGGCATCCTTGGCCTTTTGGTAGAGGGCGTGGAACGGATTGTCGGGTTTTTCCAGTGCGGGCACGAGGGTCACGGCCGAGCCCTCGAAGACGATGATCGCCTCCTTGCCCTTTTCCTTCATGTCCAGCGCGTTGAGCAGGACGTGCACGAAACACATCAGTTCGCCGTTGAATGCGTAGAGACAGTACATGGTCGCTCCTTGATATTGGCGGACCCGGGACAGGTCTACGGATCGTAGCCGGAGGGCCGTGGCGGCGTCAATCCGGGGCTGGGGCGGGAAGCTATTCGGCGTGGTGGGCCACGAGAAATTCGGAATATTCGGAGTCGGACCGGCTCATGTGTTCGGTGGTCCAGTCGCGCAGGAAGACGTAGACCGACAGGTCCAGGTTGGCGGGATCCTTCCGGTACAGGGCGATGTACCGGTGTACCTCGTCGGTCAGGGCCTTGTGCTCGGCCTCGTGCTCCGTCAGGAGGTCCTCGGGATAGCCGTACTTGCGCAGCAGTTCCTCCTCGTGGGTGAAGTGGTAGGAGACGTAGTCGGCCAATTCGTTGAGGATGCCTTCCAGGGCCGCTTCTCCGGCCTCGTTCATGATGGCCTGGAAGAGCCGGTTGGTCAGGGCCATGAGCCGCTTGTGCTGCTCATCGATGGAGGGGACGCCCACCGAGTGGGATTCATGCCATTCAATCTCTTGCATATACGCCTCCATAGCCGATTTCCCGTGTTGGGGAAAGCGGCCTACCGTCCGGCCAGCATCTCTCGCAGCCGTTCCACCCGCTTGCGGTTCACCCCGAAGTCCGAGTAGCCGACCCGGGACGCGGAGCGCACCTCGATCTGCCCGGCCTCCTGGTCGTAAAGGCACTCCAGGTCGTCCCGGAACCGCCACAACCGGCTGGTGAACACGGCCCGCAGGTAGTTGCCGCGCGTTTGAACCACCTCCCCGTCCATGGCCCCGATGGCCCGGGCCAGCCGGGCCATGACCTCGTCCACCGGCCCGCCCGCGGCCAGGGGCGCGATGCGCCGGTCCGCGCTCTCGGCCCGGGACGACACGCAGTTGTCCGGTCCCGGACAGCCCATGAGCCGTCCGTCCACCGGCCCGATCCGGTCCGGGGTGCGGGCGGACATGCGGGAAAGCCCGAACAGGGCGGCCAGAATCGCCACGGCGAGGATGAGAAGATACTTCATATGTATAGGATAATTCTGAAACGCCTTGGATGGCAAGCGTTGCGCAAAAAAGGCCCCGGACAATGCCCGGGGCCTGAATCGGCTGGTCGGAGTGGAGGGATTTGAACCCCCGGCATCCTGCTCCCAAAGCAGGCGCGCTACCAGTCTGCGCCACACTCCGTCAGGTGATCGAGGATTCCCCCTGGCTGCGTTGCTGCGAGAGATTCAGACCCTTGCGTATTAAGATACGCGGCGGTCCTGAATTTCTCTTGCGCCTTGCCAGGAGAAATCCTCGATCACCTGACCAGGCTCGCTGCCAGTGGCTGCTCGCGCAAGGTGTGCATACCTACTGAAAAAGCGGTTCGTTTGCAAGCCGTCAGCCGAGGTCGATCCCGTGGATGGCGTGGCCGCACGCCCGGCATTTGCCGCCTTCGATGCCCTGCACCCTGGCCGAGAAGCCGGTCCGGGTGATCAGCTCTCTGCCGCAGCCGGGGCAGAGGGTGTCCTGCTTGTTGGAGCCGGGCATGTTGCCGATGTACACGTACTTGAGCCCCTTGGCCTTGCCCATGGTGTAGGCCGTGTCCAGCGAGTAGCCGGACGTGGGCGGGGCGTCGGTCAGTTTGTAGTCGGGATGGAACCGGGAGATGTGCCACGGCGTGTCCGTACCGATCTCATTGGCCAGAAAATCGGTCAGCCGGTCCAGTTCCCCGGTGGAGTCGTTCTTGCCCGGAATCAGCAGGGTGGTTACCTCGAGCCACCATTTCAACTCGTGCTTGATCCGCTTCAGGTTGTCGAGCACGGGCCCAAGCCGCGCGCCCGAGATGTCCTTGTAGAACTCCTCGGTGAAGCACTTGAGGTCCACGTTGATGGCGTCGATGTCGGGACCCAGCGCGTCCAGGCATTCGTTGCTCATGAACCCGTTGGAGACCATGATGTTCTTGAGTCCGGCCTGGTGCGCCAGCCGGGCCGTGTCCTGCATCAGCTCGAAGAAGATGGTCGGCTCCGAGTAGGTGTAGGAGATGGACGCGGCGTCCAGGCGCACGGCCTCGGCCACCAGCTCCTCGGGCGTGGCCTCCTGGCCTCGGATGGGCGCGCCGTCGCGCGGCGGCTGGGACAGGGACCAGTTCTGGCAGAAGGTGCAGGCCAGGTTGCAGCCCATGGTGGCGAAGGAAAAGGTCATGGAGCCCGGCTGGAAATGATAGAGCGGCTTCTTCTCCACCGGGTCGAGGTTCATGGCCGCCACCTTGCCGTAGTTCAGGGAATAGAGGGTGCCGCCGCGGTTCTCGCGTACGCCGCACTGGCCGCGCTTATCCTGCTTGATTGTACAGTAATGGTTGCACAGGCGGCATTGCACCACGCCGTCCCTGAGCGGTTTCCACAGTCTCGCTTCGATCATGATCGTACCTCCCGGCTGGTTTGTTCCAGAAGGGCCGGACCGGCGGGCGGTCCCGGTCATTCCTGCGTGGTCGTGGTGGTCGTCGTGGACGTGGTGGTGTTCACGCCATCCGTGGTCGTGGTGGTGGAGGAGCTGGACTTCTTGTTCGGCCAGGACACGTCCGGGTCCACGGCGATGATCACCTTGTCGTACCAGTCCACCTCTTCCTGCTTGGGCTGGTGCGAGTCGATGGTCGTGTCGCCCGCCTCGTTGGTGCCGAAGGTGGTCACCGGCGCCTCGCCCTCCACGGGCCGTGTGCCGAAGGTGTTGGTCTGCCGGTTTTTGGCCGTGTCCTCGTTCTTGAACTTGTTCTGGGCCAGGCCCAAGGTCGGCGTCAAAAGGGCAACGGCCAGGACCAGCACGGCTAGTACGCTGAAATGGCGCATGGTTTCCTCCTCGGCATTACGATACTGCCACATTCTTATACTATAGGTACGGAATACTCCCCTGGCAATGCAAATGGCGGGCCGCGCACTTGTTGCTTGAACTTGGTCCGCCTTCCATCTATAAGCGACCAAAGCCAACCAGGAGAGACCCATGAGCGAGAGCGCCAAGCGATCCCAGGCATACACCGAAGCCGGTGTGGACATAGAAGCGGGCAACGAATTCGTCCGCCGCATCAAGGACATGGTCAAGTCCACCTTCACGCCCGGCGTGGCCACGGACATCGGCGGCTTCGGCGGCCTGTTCAAGCCCGAAATCGCGGGCATGGAGGCCCCCATGCTGGTGGCCGGAACCGACGGCGTGGGCACCAAGCTCAAACTCGCCTTCATGTTCGACCGCCACGACACCGTGGGCATCGACCTGGTGGCCATGTCGGTCAACGACGTGCTCGTCCAGGGCGCGGCCCCGCTCTTCTTCCTCGACTACTTCGCCACCGGCAAGCTCGAACCCGGCGTGGCCGCCCAGGTGGTCTCCGGCGTGTGCGAGGGCTGCCGCCAGTCCGCCTGCGCCCTGCTCGGCGGCGAGACCGCCGAGATGCCCGGCTTCTACCCGGACGGCGAATACGATCTGTCCGGTTTCGCCGTGGGCATGGTCGACACCCCCAAGCTGGTCACCGGCAAGGACATCGCTCCCGGCGACGTGCTCATCGGTCTGGCCTCCTCGGGCGTGCACTCCAACGGCTGGTCCCTGGTGCGCAAGCTCCTCGGCGAATCCGGCCTGGCCCATGACGCCACCTTCCCCGGCACCGACAAGACCGTGGCCGAGGTGCTCATCGAGCCCACCAAGATTTACGTCAAGCCGGTCCTCGAACTGCTGGCCTCACTGCCCGTCAAGGGCATGGTCCACGTCACCGGCGGCGGGTTCTACGACAACGTGCCCCGCGTGCTGCCCGAAAACGTGGCCGCCTCCATCCAGTTCGGCTCCTGGCCCATGCTCCCGGTCTTCGAATGGATCAAGGGACAGGGCGACCTGTCCTGGCCCGAGATGCTCCAGATCTTCAATTGCTCCATCGGCTACATCCTCATCATCGACCCGGAACACGCCGACGTGGCACTCGAACGCCTCGACGCCCGCGACGATGTCGAAGCCTACCGCATCGGCGAAATCACCAAACGAAAGGAAGCCGCCGAACAGGTCGAGGTCGTCTTCCCGTAGCTTGGGCGGTATAGTTCACAAGAAAAGGGCCGCTCCATCAGGAGCGGCCCTTTTTTTGTGCGCCTCCGGCGGCCGGGGGAAGGGGAGAGGGGAACCCTTTGAAAAAAGGGTTCCCCTCTCCCCTTCCCCCGGACCCCCATCCCCTCTTCTTTCCTAAACTTTTTGTTTGCGCATCCGCGCGTGCGATAGTGCGCGAAAAGTCGTGCTTATGAATAGGAATACGGGAGGGAGTGTAGGATTTTCAGTGAAAGAAGTCAGTTGGTGTGGGCGCACGGCCATGCCGAAGGCACACAAAAAGTTTGGAAGGGGAGTCCAGAGGGGAAACTTTTTCAAAAGTTTCCCCTCTGGCCGCCGGAGGCATTCTTCCTCCAGGCTATCCCAAATATGGGTTGAAGTAGCCGTATTCGATCCAGGGGAGGGCTTTTTTCAGGCGCTTTTTGAAGTTGTTGAAGCCCATGGACGGGGAGTGGCCGAAGGGTTCCATGAGGCGGAGGTAGAGTTCGGGGTCGAGGTTGAGGTTGCGCAGCTGGATGAAGTCGTAGCGGCAGGTCTCGCCCAGTTCGACCAGGGCGTCGAATTCCTCTTCGGTGTCGGTGATGCCCGGGAAGAAGAGCAGGTTGAGGGACACGAACAGGCCGACGTCGTGGGCCTTGCAGATGGTTTCGCGCACGTCGTCAAAGGAGTAGGCCTTGGGCCGGTAGTAGGTCTCGTAGGGACCCTTGCGCGCGGAATTCAGGCTGACGCGGATGGAGTTGACCCCGGCGATCTTGAGCGCGGGCATGGCCTGGTGGCGCGAGCCGTTGGTGTTCACGTTGACCGTGCCCTGGCCGCCCTCGCTGCGGTACTGGGTGGTCGCCTCGCAGATCAACTCGGCCTCGAGCAGGGGCTCGCCCTCGCACCCCTGGCCGAAGGAGAAGATGGGGCGGCGTTCGCGCGACTCGTGTCGGCGCATGATCTGGGCTATCTCGTCCGCCGTGGGCCGAAACGAGATGCGGCATTGCGGGGATGGGAAGCCGGACTCCTCGGGCTGGTAGGAGATGCAGCCCACGCACTCGGCGTTGCACGCCTGGGAGGTGGGCAGCGGGCATTCGAACCGGCCCAGCGCCAGGTTCTTGGCCGCCGGGCACCCGCTGGTCAGGGCGCAGCCCGCCAGGTGGTTGACCAGGCGGTTCTCGGGCATCGCGGAGAGCAGCTCGTGCGCGCCCGCCTCGATGCGGTCGGGCGGGACATGGGTGAAGACCTGGCGTTTGTCCTCGTCCACCTTTTTGGCGCAGACCCAGAACTTGCCGTTGGCGTAGCCGATGGCCGCGTAGGAAAGCAGGGGCAGGACCGGCGCGTCGTCGTCGGACTCGTAGGCCGCGACCCCGGTGACCGTGTGGGCCGGGCAGACGAACGCGGCCACGGCCAGCTCTTCCATGATCTCGGCCCGGCCTTCCTCCTGGCTGTAGCCCATGGCGTGGCGTCCGGGCAGCATGAAGAATTCGGACTCGTCGGGCAGGGGCATGATCTCGTCGGGCCGGGGCAGGCCGAACTCGTCGCCGCGCCGGACCATCAGGAGCAGGTCGGGGTGATCGAAAATTTCTCCGTCAGGAGAGGCGAAAAGCATGCGCGGCTGCGGTTTTTTCTTGGATGGCATAATATGGGCATTCTAGGGACAAATAGGAGTCCGGGCAAGAATTGAATGGGAGTTTTCCCCTGTTAGCCGCAAGAGCGGGCCTTTCGGGGATAAATCGGCGCGTTCCAACATGAAAAGGTCGGCATCCATGCGGATACCGACCTTGTGAGGTCTGGGTGTCCCAGTCTCGGCTTAACGCTTGGAGAACTGGAAGGAGGCGCGGGCGCCGCGGAGACCGTACTTTTTGCGCTCTTTCTTACGAGCGTCGCGGGTCAGGAGACCGGCGGGCTTGAGCACGGAGCGCAGTTCCGGGTCCAGGGCGCAGAGGGCGCGGGTGATGCCGTGGCGCAGGGCCTCGGCCTGTCCGGACACGCCGCCGCCGGAGCAGTTGGCCTTGATGTCGAAGCGATCGAGCATCTTGACCAGCTTCAGGGGCTGCTGGACAACCATCTGCAGGGTCTTGCGGGGGAAATAGTCCTCGAAGGGACGGCCGTTGACGGTGATCTGACCGGTACCGGCGTAGAGGCGGGTACGGGAGATCGCATTCTTACGTTTGCCAGTGGCGTAGGTGAAATCGCTCATGATAATCCCCGATTAGAAATCCAGAGTTTTGGGAGCCTGGGCCGCGTGCGGGTGCTCGGGACCGGCATAGACCTTCAGCTTCTTCAGCTGCTGGGCGGCCAGCTTGTTCTTGGGCAGCATGCCCTTGACAGCGGCGGTGATGACGTTCTCGGGCTTGATCTCCAACATCTGGCGGAGAGTCTTTTCCTTGAGGCCGCCGGGATGGTTGGTGTGCTTGTAGTACATCTTGGCGTCCATCTTCTGGCCGGTGACCTTGATCTTGTCGGCGTTGATGACCACCACGAAATCGCCCATGTCCATGTGGGGGGCGAACTCAGGCTTGTGCTTGCCGCGCAGACGGGTGGTGATCTCGGTGGCCAGGCGGCCCAGGATCTTATCCGTGGCGTCGACGATGAACCATTCGCGGTTCGCGTCTTCCGGCTTCGGGCTATATGTCTTCATAAAAATGCTCCTTGCAAATTCTCAAGAAGGGGACCTTTACGGGCATTGCGCCCGCCTGTCAACCCAATTCAACTATATAAGAGTGGTCGCGCGATCAGGCCGCCGGACCCGGGAGAACGGGGTTGTAACGGGTTGTTCTCCTAAGCCGGTGTACAGACCGGGAGAGAGTTCTTACCTGAAATGGGAGCGGGCCACAAGCATTTTGTTTACGTAAACCCGATCGTCGCAACCGCCTTCACCCACTC
The DNA here is from genome assembly GCF_051175575.1 of Pseudodesulfovibrio sp. lm2024. NCBI lineage: Bacteria > Pseudomonadati > Thermodesulfobacteriota > Desulfovibrionia > Desulfovibrionales > Desulfovibrionaceae > Pseudodesulfovibrio > Pseudodesulfovibrio sp. lm2024. The sequence continues at coordinate 3,435,556 of NZ_CP195092.1, read as the reverse complement.
CGTATTCAGTGAAAAAACGCGCCGCAGGCGCAAAATGGGATGCAAGGGTGCGAACCCTTGCCCGCCGGAGGCGAAATCACCCGATAACTCCGCCGAAGGCGGTTTCCACCCCCTCTCCCAAAAAAAGCCCCCGAGCGAAAAACGCCGGGGGCTTATATGTCGGTATATGCGTGCGTCCCGGTTACGCGGCGACCAGTTCCTTGAGCTTGGCCAGTGCGTTCTTGACGCCCGCCGGGTTGGAGCCGCCGGCGCGGGCCAGGTCCGGGCGGCCGCCGCCCCCGCCGCCGACTTCGCCGGCCACGGGTTTGATCAGGTCGCCGGCCTTGAATCGGCCGTGCAGGTCCTTGGTCACGGACAGGGCCACGGAGACCTTGCCGTCGTCGTGCGGGGCGACGAGGCAGATGATCCCGGAGAGCAGCTTGGAGCGAAGGGCGTCCATCTGTTCGAGCATGACGCCCATGTTCGGGGCCTCGAGCTCCACGGCCAGGACCTTGACGCCGTTGATCTCCTCGACCTCGGTCATCATGTCGCGGCCCGCACCCGAAGCGAGCTTGGCCTGGAGCGATTTCATCTCCTTGTGCATGTCCTTGACCTGCTGCTGGAGGTCCTTGACCTTGCCGGGCAGGTCGGCGGGCTGGGCCTTGAGCATGGCCCCGGCCTCGGCCACGGCCTCGCGGCGCTCGTTCAGCCAGGCCACGGCGTTGTGGCCGGTGGCGGCCTCAATGCGCCGGATGCCTGCGGCCACGCCGGACTCGGAGGTGATCACGAAGGACCCGGCAATGCCGGTGTTGTCCAGGTGGGTACCGCCGCAGAATTCCATGGACACGCCGGGCACCTCGATGATCGAGACCGTGTCGCCGTACTTCTCGCCGAACAGGGCGGTGGCGCCCTTGGCCTGGGCGGCCTCGATGGACATGACCTCGCGGGTCACGGGGATGGCGTCGAAGATGGCCTGATTGACCAGCTTCTCGACCTCGGCGATCTCCTCATGGGAGAGGCCCTTGATGTGGGTGAAATCGAAGCGCAGCCGGTCCGGGCCGACCAGCGAGCCCGCCTGCTTGGCGTGGTCGCCGAGCACCTTCTGCAGGGCGGCGTGGAGCAGGTGGGTGGTGGTGTGGTTGCGCATGGTGGCCAGCCGCTGGGTGCGGTCCACGTTGAAGAACGCCTGTTCGCCGGGCTTGAGCGCGCCCTCGGTGACGACGATCTTGTGAGCGGTCAGCTTCTGGGACGGCTTGACCGTGTCGAGCACGTCGGCCTTGCCGCCCGAGGCCGCGATGGCCCCGGTGTCGCCCACCTGGCCGCCGGACTCGCCGTAGAACGGGGTGACCTCGGCCACCAGCCAGCCGGACTCGCCCTGCTTGAGCTCGTCCACGACCTCGCCCTCGGGGGTGAGCACGTAGGCGATCCCGGACTGGTCGGCCATGGTCTCGTAGCCGGAGAATTCGGAGGTGACGTCCTGTTCGAGCAGGGTCTGGAAGATGGAGGCGACGTCCTTTTCGCCGGAGCCCTTCCAGGCCGCCTTGGAGCGCTGCTTCTGCTCCTGCATGAACTTGTCGAACTCGGCCTCGTCCACGCCCATGCCCTGCTGTTCGGCGATGTCGCGGACAATGTCGATGGGAAATCCGTAGGTGTCGTAGAGCTTGAAGGTGGTCTCCCCGGGCACGACGGCGGAACCTACTTTCTTCAACTCGGCCAGCTCCTCCTCGAGCATCTCCAGCCCCTTGTCCAGGGTCTTGGCAAAGGATTCCTCCTCGCCCTTGACCACTTCGACCATGAAGTCGCGGGTCTCTTCCAGCTCCTTGTAGTGGCCGCCCATGTCGTCGATGACCTTGGAGGCGGTCTTCCACAGGAAGGAGCCCTCAAGGCCCATGAGCTTGCCGAAGCGGTAGGCGCGGCGGATCAGGCGGCGCAGGATGTAGCCCCGGCCCTCGTTGGACGGCAGGACCTGGTCAGGGATGAGGAAGGCGATGGCCCGCGAGTGGTCGGCGATGACCTGCAGGGCGGTGTCCACCTCTTCGCTTTGGCGGTACTTCACGCCCGCCAGCTCGGCGGTGTACCGGATGATGGATTGAAAAAGGTCGGTCTCGTAGTTGGAGTGTACGCCCTGGGCCACGGCCGCGATGCGCTCCAGACCCATGCCGGTGTCGATGGAAGGCCGGGGCAGGTTGGTGCGGGTGCCGTCCTCGGCCTGGTCGTACTGCATGAAGACCAGGTTCCAGATCTCGAGGTAGCGGTCGCAGTCGCACTTGCCGATGCCGCAGCTCGGGCCGCAGCCCACTTCCTCGCCCTGGTCGTAGTGGACCTCGGAGCAGGGGCCGCAGGGGCCGGTGTCGCCCATGGACCAGAAATTGTCCTTTTCGCCGAGCCGGTAGATGCGGTCGGCCGGGACCCCGGCGACCTTCTGCCACAGCTCGCCCGCCTCGTCGTCATCCTTGTAGATGGTGATGTACAGGCGGCTCTTGTCGAGCTTGAGCTCCTCGGTCAGAAATTCCCAGCAGAACCGGATGGCGTCTTCCTTGAAGTAGTCGCCGAAGGAGAAGTTGCCGAGCATCTCGAAAAAGGTGTGGTGGCGGGCGGTGCGGCCCACGTTTTCCAGGTCGTTGTGCTTGCCGCCCACGCGCAGGCACTTCTGGGCGGTGGTGGCGCGGATGTAGTCGCGCTTTTCCTGGCCCAGGAAGAGCTTCTTGAACTGGACCATGCCCGCGTTGGTGAAGAGCAGGGTCGGGTCGTCCTTGGGCGTCAGCGGAGAGGACTCCACAATGGTGTGGCCGTTTCTCTCGAAGTACTCAAGGAAGCGTTGGCGGATTTCATTGGCTTTCATCGTGTTGTTGTTCTCCAGGGAAAGGTATTACCGATATAAAAGCGCCCCGTGGCTTGCGGCCCGGGGCGCTCGGTTCGGGCTGAAAGTCGGTCTATTCGCCGGCGTCCGGCGCGGGCGCGGCTTCGTCCTCGGGCATGTCGCGGAACCCGAGGTGGGTCATCAGGGCCTCTTCGATGGAATGGGCCAGGTCCGGGTTGTCCTGCAGCAGGGCGCGGACGTTCTCCTTGCCCTGGCCGAGCTTCTCGGAGCCGTAGGCGAACCAGGAGCCGGATTTCTCTATGATGCCGTTCTCCACGCCCATGTCGATGAGCTCGCCCATGCGGGAGATGCCCTGGCCGTAGAGCACGTCCACCTCGGCCTGCCGGAAGGGCGGGGCCACCTTGTTCTTGACCACCTTGATGCGGGCGCGGATGCCGTAGGCCTCTTCCTTGTCCTTGAGGGTCTGGATGCGGCGGATGTCCAACCGGCAGGAGGCGTAGAACTTGAGCGCGTTGCCGCCCGAGGTGGTCTCGGGGTTGCCGTAGCCGGTCATGCCGATCTTCATGCGGATCTGGTTGATGAAGATGACCACGCAGTTGGACTTGTGGATGGTGCCGGTCAGTTTGCGCAGGGCGTGGGACATGAGTCGCGCCTGGCCGCCCACCTGGGTCTCGCCCATCTGGCCTTCGAGCTCGGACTGCGGGATGAGCGCGGCCACCGAGTCGATGACGATGACGTCGAGCGCGCCGGAGCGGACCAGCAGGTCGGCGATCTCCAGCGCCTGCTCGCCGTAGTCGGGCTGGGAGATGAGCAGGTCGTCGGTGTGCACGCCCAGCCGCTTGGCGTAGCCGGGATCGAGCGCATGCTCGGCGTCGACAAAAGCCGCGGCGCCGCCCGCCTTCTGGGCCTGGGCGATGATGTGCAGGGCCAGGGTGGTCTTGCCCGAGGATTCCGGGCCATAGATTTCAATGACCCGGCCGCGCGGCACGCCGCCGATGCCCAGGGCGATATCCAGGCCGATGGAGCCGGTGGGGATGAAGGGAATGGAATGGGACGCCTCGCCGTCCAGACGCATGATCGAGCCTTTGCCGAACTTGCGTTCAATGGTGGTCAGGGCGGTGCCCAGCGCTTCCTTGCGCAGGGCTTCGGGGTCTACGGCTTTACGGGCCATGGGGTCTCCTCCGGAATTTACGGGCGGCAACAAACGAGCAACACGTTCAGATACCAGATACGCCCTTCGCGGGCAACACCCATATATATGGAGAAAAAACATTGAACGCGCAGGTGGTTGCACCCTGCGGGGCGTACCCCGGTCTCCCTCAAGTATCTCAAGAACCGCGCCCCTCTCCCGAGGAATTCCCGGACCGCTTCAACGTCCTGCTTCGGAAGCATCCCGCCCCCTGGCCCCGAACTGCGGGGTTGCCCTCGCCCCCGATCTCACATAAGGGACCCCTCCATGGTGGAACGAAACACATACGACGCGCTGGCGCTGCTGTCCGGCGGCCTGGATTCCATCCTGGCCGTGCGCACGGTCATGGACCAGGGGCTGACGGTCCTGGGGCTGCACTTTGTCACGCCCTTTTTCGGCAAACCCCACCTCATCCCGTTCTGGCGGGACCACTACGGCATCGAGGCCGTGGAGGTGGACATCCGGCAGGCCTACGTGGACATGGTGCTGGACGGGCCGTCCCAGGGCTTCGGCAAGTGGCTCAACCCGTGCATCGACTGCAAGATCATCATGCTCGAACACGCCCACGGCCTCATGGCCGAATACGGCGCGAAGTTCCTGATCTCGGGCGAGGTCATCGGCCAGCGGCCCATGAGCCAGCGCGAGGACGCGCTCAACCTGATCACCAAGCGGGCCGAGGTGCGCGACGTGCTCCTGCGCCCCCTGTGCGCCAAAAACCTCCCGCCCACGCCCATGGAGGAGTCCGGGCTGGTGGACCGCGAAAGGCTGCACGACTGGCACGGACGCGGCCGCAAGCCGCAGTACGCCCTGGCCGAGCACTACGGGTTCACCGAGATTCCCACCCCGGCGGGCGGCTGCTGCCTGACCGAGGCCCAGGGCGCGGCCCGGTTCGTCAAGCTGCTGAGCCACCGCGACCGCCCGGCCCCCAATGATTTCACCCTGGCCCGCACCGGACGCCAGGTCTGGGCCGGTGCGCATTGGCTGGCCTTCGGCCGGACCGCCGAGGACAACGACGCGCTCGCGGCCTATGCGGAAGAGGGCGATTACGTGTTCAAGCTGGCCGACTTCCCCGGCCCCCTGGCCGTGGGCAGGCCGCTTCAGGGCGACTGGGCCCCGGAGGTCGTCCGCGACGCCGCCGCACTGATCAGCTCCTATTCGGGCAAGGCGCGCAAGCGGTTCGAGGAAACGGGCGATCCCATACGGGTGTCCGTCTGCCGCCTGGGCCGCACCGAGACCGTGGCCGTGGCCCCGGCCCGCGAGACCGCGCTCGACTGGGCCGATCCCAAGCCCGAGATCGTCCGCGAGTGGAAGAAGGACCGCGCCCAGGCTTAACTTGCGCCCGTCTGCGCCATCCCTTACAGTCCGCCAATGTTCATAGACATCGTCACCTTCAGCGCGTCCGCGCTGCTGCTCTGGTTCGGGGCCAACTGGATCGTCGCCTCGGCGGCGCTCATCGCCCGCAAGTACAACGTATCCGAACTGGTCATCGGGTTGACCATCGTGGCGCTCGGCACCTCCGCGCCCGAGTTCCTGGTGACCATCAACGCGGCCTTCCGGGGGCAGAACGACATCTCCCTGTCCAACGTGGTCGGGTCCAACATCTTCAACCTCGGCTTCATCCTCGGGCTCATGGCCATGATCAAGCCGCTGGTCTCCAACCGGACCATCGTCTACCGCGACGGGCTGCTTCTGTTCCTGACCACGGCGGGCATCCTGGCCGTGTCCTTCACCGGCACGCTGGGGCGCGTCTTCGGGGCGTGCCTCGTGGCCCTGCTCATCGGCTACCTGGTCTACCTGGGCATGAAGCGCGAGGCCGTGGGCGAGGAGGAGCTGGAGGAGACGCGGGGCAAGACGGCCACCTGGCGCGACGGCATCTGGCTCGCGGCCGGATTTGTCGCCATCGCCGCGGGCGGGGACTTGATGGTCACGGCGGCCACGTCCATCGCCACCAAGCTCGGCGTGTCCTCCTGGGTCATCGGCGTGACCGTCGTGGCGGCCGGAACGTCATTGCCCGAACTGGTCACCTGTCTGGCGGCCTCCATCCGGGGCAAGAACGAGATGCTGCTGGGCAACCTCATCGGCTCGGATTTCTTCAACTTCGCGGGCGTGCTCGGGCTGACCTGCCTGCTCAAACCGCTGCCGGTCTCGCCCGAGGCCTCGTCCGGCCTGATCGTCCTGGTGGGCATGGTCGGCCTGGTCCTGATCCTCCTGCGCACGGGCTGGAAGGTCCGCCGCTGGGAGGGCGGGCTGCTCATCGCCATCAACCTGGTCCGCTGGGCCCACGACTTCATGCAATAGCCCGATCGGGCTCGGTCACCGCCGGACACCCGTGGCGGCTCCCCGCTAATAGACCATTCCCATCCGCGCCTTCACCTCGGCCAGGGTTTCCGCGCCGATCTCGCGGACCCGGTCCCGGCCCTTGTCCAGGACCTCGCGCAGGAAGCCGGGCTCCTTTTCCAATTCCTTGCGGCGTGTCCGGATGGGCTCCAGAAAGGCGTTTATTCCTTCGGCCAGGGCGGGCTTGAAGGCCCCCATGCGCTCGTCGGGCTCCACGCCGAACAGCTTGCCATAGGTGAACAGGGCGTGCCCCTCGCCGGAATACGCCTTTTTGATCTTGCGGTTCACGGTCTCTGCGTCGTCCGTGAGGTTGATGACGTTGTTCAGCGATTTCGACATCTTGCTGTGACCGTCAAGGCCCGGGAGGCGGGGGAAGGCCGAGACGAGATGGTCCGGTACGGGAAAGGTCTCGCCAAAGAGGGTGTTGAACCGGCGGGCGATCTCCCGGGTCTGCTCGACGTGCGGGATCTGGTCCTCGCCCACGGGCACCAGGTCCGCCTTGGGCAGGAGGATGTCGGCCGCCTGGGACACCGGGAAGGAGAGGAACCCGAGGTTCATGTGCTCGTAGCTGGTTCCGGCCTGTTCCATCTCGGCCTTGACCGTGGGGTTCCGCTTGGCCCGGCCCACGGAGACCAGGAAGGAGAAGAACATGGCCAGCTCGGCCAGTTCCGGGATTTCGCTCTGCACGAAGAAGATGGCCTTATCCGGGTCCAGCCCTGCGGACAGGTTGTCGAGCAGGGCCTGGTAGACGTTGCCCCGGATGGCCTTGCCCTTGTCGTCCTCCAGGTGGTCGTAGAGGACCTGCATGTCCGCCAGGATGATGAAGGTCTCGTATTCGTCCTGCAGCTCGACCCGCGATTGCAGCGAGCCGAAGTAGTGGCCTATGTGCAGGTTGCCGGTGGTCCGCTCCCCGGTCAGAATTCTTTTCATTGGTTCGTCTCCTTTTCGGTGTCTTCGAATGTGGATGAAGAAAGGGCTGCCGGAAATGCCGACAGCCCTTGAAAAAAAGACGATGCCGCCGGCCATGCATGCCGACAGCTCTTATACCTAACGCATTATGCTGGGGGCATGCTCCGTAAAGCCTGCCACCACCAACGGCGTGTTTTCATATGGTGTTCCGATGAACGCATGGCCCTCACTTAACGGCGCGCCCGGGGCGGTGTCAAGCGGCGGGCCGCTCCGGCGCCGAATCCGTTGCGCCGGGATCAGACCGACGCCTTGTCCCAGATGAGCAGGTCGATCTTGTATTGCGTGCGCTCCACGAACACGCCGGGCTCCTCTTCGAATCGGGCGAGGTGGCCGCGCAGGTGGTCCTGGTCGGCGGTCACGCCGTATTGGGACAGGAAGGTGTTGCAGGAGTCGGTCAGCTTATCCAGGGGGCTCTTCACCGTCCAGGTGCCCTCCACCGGGCAGGCTGCGTAGGGGATGCCCTTTGCATCCAGCCAGTCGCGCATCTCGGTGCCGTTGACAAACATCCTGGGCGTCACTCCGTATTTTGCGTACAGGCCGGTCATGACGTCGGATTTCATCAGCCCGGCAAAGCCCATGAACACGGTCTTGCCGTGCGCGTGGCCCAGCAGCTTGAGCCGGGATTCCTCGCTCATGATGGCCGGGGTCATGGAGCAGAACACGATGTCGAACGTCGCATCGTCGCCGTAGTCCATCCAATCCGAGCGCACGTAGTCGATGTTGGCGAGTCCCAGCGCCTCGGCGTCCCCGCGCAGGATGTCGAGCATCACGTCCGAGACGTCGAGCGCCGTGACCCGGGCGGCCTCGCGGGCGATGCGGATGGTGTACATGCCGCTGCCGCAGCCCACGTCCAGGACCGACGCGCCGCGAAAGTCCACGCCGTGCTCCCTGATCATGCGCATCACGCCCGCCTCGTAGTTGTCCTCCCCCTCCTCGAACCGGGGGAAGCTGCGGGCGTGGTTGTTCCAGTATTCCTTGCTCCTGGGCGGAGTCTGCGGGGTCGTTTCCATGTCTGTTCGCTCCGGGGTTTATCGCTGCGCGGTTTACGCGGCCTTGTGTGGATAAATAAGACAAAATGATGGCACGCGATGTGTTCGAATCAAGAATGAGTATCCATCAATCCCGGCCTGTTTTCAAGCGGTTCCCGGCGAAAGCGGAACGGGCGGGGGCGGGGAGTCCTGTGGGGGGTTGGCGTTTGATCGGGAAAATCGGTATGATGCGTCCGTGACATACTTGTCACCGTGCCGTGACCCGTTTTTCGTCTTGTCTCATGTTTCTGTAACCTTCCGGGCGTAGACAATGGGTACTTAAGCAACACCCAACGGACCGAGGAGTTTTGACATGTTGAGAGTGCAGAAACTGTTTGTCAGGTGCGCCCTGGCGCTGGCCCTGGCCATGGTGTTCATGGCCGGTTCCGCCTGGGCCAAGGACGCGAAATACGTATTTTTCTTCATCGGCGACGGCATGGGCCTGCCCCAGCGCGCGGCCAGTTCCGCCTATCTGGGCAAGAAGCTGGCCATCGATTCCATGCCCGCCCAGGGCATCACCACCACCTTTGCCAACGACCGGTTCATCACCGGTTCCGCCGCTTCGGCCACGGCGCTGGCCACCGGCGTGAAGACCAACATCAACTACATCGGCGTGGACCCGTCCTTCAAGCCGGTCAAGACGCTGGCCGAGATGGCCCGCGACAAGGGCATGAAGGTCGGCATCGTCTCGTCCGTGTCCGTTGACCACGCCACCCCGGCCGCGTTCTACGCCCACGTCAAGACCCGTTCCATGTACCACGAGATCGACCACGCCCTGGCCGACTCCGGCTTCGACTTCTTCGCGGGCGGCGGGCTCAAGGACCCCCAGGGCAAGAAGTCCAAGGCCCCCATGGGCGACGCCCTGGAAAAGGCCAAGGCCAACGGCTACAGGATCGTCACCGACAAGAAGGACTTCATGGCCCTCAAACCCGGCGACGGCAAGATCATCGCCTGGAACGCCTGGCTCCAGGACGGCAAGGCGCTGCCCTACGTCATGGACATGACCGACAAGGACATCACCCTGCCCGAGTTCACGGGCAAGGCCATCGAGATGCTCGACAACGACAAGGGGTTCTTCCTGATGGTCGAGGGCGGCAAGATCGACTGGGCCTGCCACGCCAACGACGCGGCCGCCTCCATCGACAACACCGTCTCCTTTGACCAGGCCGTGCAGAAGGCCATGGCCTTCTACGAAAAGCACCCGGACGAGACCCTGATCGTGGTCACCGGCGACCACGAGTGTGGCGGCCTGACGCTCGGCTTCGCGGGCACCAAGTACGGCTCCCACTACGACATCCTCAGCCACCAGAAGGTTTCCTTCCAGAAGTTCACCGACGAGACCCTGGCCGATTTCAAGAAGAAGGGCGGAGACTTCAGCGCCATGAAGCCGATCATCACCGCCGACTTCGGCCTGAAGTTCGAGGGCGACGCCAAGACCGATCCCATGGTCCTGGCCGACTACCAGCAGGCCGACATCGAGCAGGCCTTCAAGCGCTCCATGGCGGGCGAGAAGATCAAGGGCGGCGAATACCTGCTCTACGGCGAGTACGACCCGCTGTCCGTGACCCTGACCCACGTGCTCAACCAGAAGGCCGGCCTGGGCTGGACCTCCTACAAGCATACCGGCGTGCCGGTCTCGACCTCGGCCATCGGCGTGGGCTCCCAGGCCTTCAACGGCAGCTACGACAACAAGGACGTGGCCACCAAGATTATGTCCTCCATGGGCCTGCCCGCCAAGGCCGTGTACGCGGACGCCGCCAACGTCCGCGTGGCCGCCAACTAGACGCGAACCTCCAAACCTTCGGCGGGCGGACCGGCTGCGGTCCGCCCGCCCCCTTTTCGGGAATCCCATGTACGCACCCAGCAAGACGACCCGCGACTGGCTTCTGGTCCTCATCTTCATCCTCATCTCGGCCGGGCTCTACTTCCTGCCCACCGGATTCGAAACCACCAAGGACCGGGACGCGGTCCACTGCACGGCCCGGATCACGGCCGTGGACGACGGCCACGTCCAGAGCCTGGGCATGATCCGGGCGGGCGAGCAGGCGGTCACCCTCGATATCCTGGACGGACCTTTCAAAGGCGAGACGTTCACGGCCAACAACCAGCTTCTGGGCCAGCTCGACCGCGACAAGCTGTTCAAGGCCGGGGACACGGCCTACGTCATCCTGACCGTGAACAGCAACGGCAAGGTCATCTACGTCAACCCGCAGGACCACTACCGCCTCGGGCTCGAGCTGTTCCTGCTCGGGCTGTTCGCCGCGCTGCTGCTCCTTTTCGGCGGGCTGACCGGATTCAAGGCGCTGCTCTCGTTCGTCTTCACCGGCCTGTTGTTGTGGAAGGTCCTGGTGCCCATGCTGCTCAAGGGGGCCGACCCGGTCTGGCTGACCCTGTGCGTGGTCGCCGGGCTGTGCGCGGTGATCATCTTCCTGGTGGCCGGGATCAACCGTACCGGCCTGACCGCCTTTCTCGGGGCCTTCCTCGGGGTGGCGGCCAGCTGCGCGCTGGGCATCTACTTCACCGGCCGGTTCCACATGCACGGCGCGGTCATGCCGTTCGCCGAGACTCTGCTCTACGCGGGCTACGGCCACCTGAACCTGACCCGGGTGTTCATGGCCGGGGTGTTTTTGTCCTCCTGCGGCGCGGTCATGGACCTGGCCATGGACGTGGCCTCGGCCATGGGCGAGGTGGTCGACAAGAAGCCGGGCATCTCGCGCATGGAGGCGGTATGGTCTGGCATCCGCGTGGGCAGGGCCGTGGTCGGGACCATGACCACCACCTTGCTGCTGGCCTACTCGGGCGGGTTCATCACCCTGCTCATGGCCTTCATGGCCCAGGGCATTCCGCTGGATACCACCTTCAACTTCATCTATGTGGCCGCCGAGGTCCTCAAGACCCTGGTGGGCAGCTTCGGGCTGGTCACCGTGGCCCCGTTCACGGCCCTGGTGGGCGGGATGCTCATGACCTCGGCCAAGCCCGTGCAGAGTTCGTTGCATCATTGACGAACGCGGCGGGATGGGCCAAGACGGTAGCTGAAAAATCCAGCGCAAGGAGTGTGCATGCTTTCATTTCTCGGCAATGTGATCTGGTGGATCATCGGCGGGGCGTTCATGGCCCTGGGCTGGCTCTTTGCCGGCTGCATCTTCGCCATCTCCATCGTCGGCCTGCCCTGGGCCCGGTCCGCCTTCGTCATAGCGGGGTTCTCGCTGCTGCCTTTCGGCCGGACCCTGGTCCGGCGCGACATGGTCACCGGCCGGCCGGATATCGGCACCTCGGGCTGGGGGCTGGTGGGCAACGTTCTCTGGTTCGTGTTCGCGGGCTGGTGGCTGGCGCTGGGGCACATCCTGTCCGCGCTGGGCTGCTTCATCACCATCATCGGCATCCCGTGGGGCTGGCAGCACCTCAAGCTGGCGGCGGCCACCCTGGCCCCCATCGGCATGACCGTGGTCACGGTGGAGCAGGCCGAGCGGCTGTACGGGGTGCGCACGGGCCGCTGAACCGGGCGGCCGTTGTGCAGCGGGGGTTGTGCAATTTGCTGCATCCTCTTGCCACGGCCCGAAAAGCTGATTAGATAGAAGCAGTGCCGGGGGATTCCCGGCCGCAAGCACGTAATCAATTCGGAGGAATATAAATGACTCAGTATCCCAGCATGCAACGGACGGAGACTTCCCGGGCCGAAGTCCTGAACGCCTTCATGCGCGGCGTGTACGGCTGGATGAGCGCGGGCCTGGGCCTGACCGCCCTGATCGCGTTCGCCACCCTGACCGTTCCCGCCCTGACCAACCTGGCGTTCGTGTACAACCCCCAGACCGGCGGGTATGCGCCGACCATGCTGCCCATGATCGCCCTGCTCCTGGCCTTCGGCATGGTCTTCTTCATGAGCTTCAAGATCCGGACCATGAACCCGAGCACGGCCACCACCCTGTTCCTGGCCTTCAGCGCGCTGAACGGATTTTCCCTGGCGCCGATCCTCTACGCCTACACCACGTCCTCGGTGGTCTCGACCTTCATCACCACCGCAGGCATGTTCGGGACCATGTCCCTCTACGGCATGGTCACCAAAAAGGACCTGACCGGGTGGGGCAGCCTGCTCTTCATGGGGCTGATCGGCATCATCATCGCCATGGTGGTGAACATGTTCCTGCAGAGCCCGGGCATGTCGTTCGCCATCTCGGTCATCGGCGTGATCATCTTCGTGGGGCTGACCGCCTACGACACCCAGAAGCTCAAGACCATGGGCGAGAACGTGCCCATGGGCGACACCGCGGCCGTGCGTCGCGGCACCATCCTGGGCGCCCTGACCCTGTACCTGGACTTCTACAACCTGTTCCTCATGCTGCTCCGCTTGATGGGCGACAGGCGATAGTCCCGGCACCACAGCCACATCAAAGGCCGTACTCCCCGGAGTACGGCCTTTTTTATGTCCCTTCTGACCGCCTTGTCATGTCCGCATTCCTCCCCGCGAAGTCGCACGCCATCCCGCCACCTCCCGCCCACGCGAATGCGTACACAAAAAGTTTGGGGCTGACATAGATAACTATGCCGCATTGTGCCTTTTTATCCATTTTTTCAGGATAGATAACTGCTCTTTTGGGGAGCCGTAATTAAACCTGAATTCGCACTCTTTCAAATACAGCCAAAAATACTTGCGAGGAATACCGTTGTACTTCCTCAGATGGCGCTTACTTTGGTTCCAGAAGTTCTCAATGCCGTTGATATGGTTATGCCCATCAACATAGCGTTTGAGATGATTAATACGATAGTGTTTAAATTCAGACACATCGAGCACCTTGTAGGATGACAAACCATCCGTATACACCACGCTGTCAGGCTGAACCTGCAAGTCGATTATCCCTTTCAAGGTCTTGGTTTTAGTGTCGGGGATTATTTCAGCGTACACCATCCCATTGCGCTTAAGAATGCCAAATACTGGGACTTTACCAGCAGCCCCCCGCCCTCGAATGCCACGGCGATAGCCGCCAAAATAACTCTCATCAACTTCTACCTCTCCGGCAAACATCTCAACGGAAGGCATCTGCTCTGCGATAATCTTCCGTAATCTCTGATAAAAAGTGATCGCGGTGTTGCGGTTTACACCTACCAGTTCACTGGCTGTGCGGGCTGGGGTGCCAGCAACGAAATGCTCAATCAGACGACCGGATATATGAGCCGACAAACGCGATCTTTTTAGCCTCATAGTCCCCCCTAATACGACGAGAGATCTATGTCAGCCCCAAAAGTTTAGTAAGGAAAGGGGGATGGGGGGCCGGGGGAAGGAGGAAAGGAAAGCCCTTTTCAAAGGGTTCCCTTGCCCCCTTCCCCCGGTCGCCGCAGGCGACACAATCCCTTGCCAGCGGCATGGGAGGGACGTATGCTTCTTCAATGACGAATCTTTTCCCTGGAGCGACATGTCCGAGACCGTGACCCATCTGCAACGCGTGCTGTATCCGCTGCTGCGTCCTTTTTCCTGGGTGTACGGCGGAATGATGCTTTTTCGCGCCGGGCTGTACCGCCGGGGATTGCTGCCCGGCTGGGAGCCGTCGGCGCTGACCGTGTCCGTGGGCAACATCGGCTGGGGCGGCTCGGGCAAGACCCCGGTGGCCGACTGGCTGCTCGGCTGGGCCGAGTCCAAGTCCATCCCGGTGGCGTTGCTGACGCGCGGCTACCGGGCCAAGCCCAAGCACCTGCCCTATGAGGTCAAACCGGGCGCGCTGGCCGAGGAGGCCGGGGACGAACCGCTGATGCTCGCCCGGGCCCACGAGAAGGCGCTGGTCATGGTCGACCCGAATCGCACTAGGGCGGGCAAGGCGGTCATGTGCAAGGCGCATCCCGAGCTGATCATCCTGGACGACGGGTTCCAGCACATGGCGGTGAAGCGGCACGTGAACCTGGTGCTGCTTCGGCCCGACGACCTGCGCGAGGAGTGGAACCGGGTCATCCCGGCGGGCTCCTGGCGCGAGCCCGAGAGCGCGCTCAGGCGGGCCGACGCCTTCCTGATCAAGATCGGGCCCAAGGGGTTCGCGGTGCTCAAGCCGCGCATCCTGGAGCGGCTGTCGCGGTTCGGCAAGCCGGTGTTCAGCTTCCGGCTGGCCCCCACCGGATTGCGCAGCGTCATCGGCGGCGAGACGGTCCGCGACTTCGAGGGCGCGCCGTACCTGCTGGTTACGGGCGTGGGCGATCCGGCCCAGGTCGAGGCCACGGCCGAGGCGTACTTCGGGTATCCGCCCAAGCGCCACCGGGTCTTCCGGGATCATCATACCTATTCCAAGCAGGACGCCCTGGACCTGGCCCAGGAGGCCGCCCGGTTGGGCTGCGTGGCGGTGCTGTGCACGCCCAAGGACGCGGTCAAGCTGGGTTCCATGTGCACCGAGATTTTCTGGCAGTTCGACCTGAACCTGGAGTTCGGGCCGTCCACTCTGGGCGAGAAGGCGAAATTTTCCACCTGGTGGAACCGGCGCTACGATTCCTTCAGGCTGCGCCGCGCGGACCGCGCCGAACATGCGGCGGACTACAGAGCGCGACACGAGGCGGGCCTGCCGCCCGTCAAGGGAGACGACAATGGCTAAGAGAAAACGCAGTCAACCCAGGCCCTCCACCCCGGCCCTGTCCACGGCCGCGCTGCTCAAACTGTTCAAGGAAGTGAAGCGGCCCATGTCCCGGGCCGAGGTCATCCGCCAGCTCAAGCTCAAGAAGAAGGACAAGGCCTCGGTCAAGGATCTGCTCAAGGAGCTGGTCCAGAACGGCAAGCTGGTGCGCATCCGGCGCGGCTACGGGCTGGCCGAGTCCATGCACTGCATCACCGGGCGGCTGGAGATCCAGCGCCAGGGGTACGGCTTCGTGGTCCCGGAGGACTCCCGGCGCAAGGACGTCTTCGTCAACCAGCGCGACCTGAACGACGCCTGGCACGGCGACCGCGTGGTCGTCTCGGTGGTCGGCGAGCCCAAGGCCGGGCGCAACGCCGAGGGGCGCATCGTGCGCATCCTGGAGCGCGGGCGCAAGGTCCTGCCGGTCAAGGTGGTCAAGAAGATGACCGGCGGCGAATGGCTCTGCCGCCCGTCCGACCCGAGGCTCAACTTCGGGATCATCGCCACGCTCAAGGACGAGTCCATCCAGGTCAAGCCGGGCGAGATCGCCCTGTGCGCGCCGGGCGAGCGTATCGACCCGACCATGTGGGAAGGGGAGATCACCAAGCGGCTGGGCGAGGAGACCGACATTGCCGTGCAGGAGGCGCTGGTCAAGTCCAACCACAACATCCGCACCCGGTTCCCGTCCGGGTCCGTGACCCAGGCCGAGGGGCTGCCCGCCGAACCGTCCAAGAAGGATTTCTCGGGCCGCCGCAACCTGACCGCCAAGCCTTTTGTTACCATCGACGGGTCCACAGCCCGCGATTTCGACGACGCCATCCTGGTGGAGCGGCGCAAGAAGGGTTACCGGCTGTGGGTGGCCATCGCCGACGTGTCCCACTACGTGCCCGAGGGCTCGCCGCTGGATCGCGAGGCGTTCGAGCGCGGCAACTCCTATTATTTCCCCCGGTCCGTGGAGCCCATGTTCCCGGAGAAGCTGTCCAACGGATTGTGCTCGCTCAACCCGGACGTGCAGCGGCTGACCATGGTGGCCTGCATGGACACCGACCCGGACGGCCGCACGGTGAAGACCGAGCTGTTCCCGGCGGTCATCCGCAGCCACGCCCGGCTGACGTACTCCCAGGTGCGCGACGCGATCATCGAGAAGCAGGCCGAGGCCCGCAAGACCATCGCCCCGGACCTGATCGACATGCTCGAACTGGCCGAGGAACTGGCCCGCAAGATCAATGTCCTGCGTTCCAAGCGCGGATCGCTGGACTTCGACCTGCCCGAGCCGGAGATATTCTTCGACGTGCACGGCGAGACCGAGGACATCCGGCCCAAGAAGCGCAACTTCGCCAACCAGCTCATCGAGGAATTCATGATCGCGGCCAACGAGGCCGTGGCCCATTTCCTGGTGGAGCGCGATCTGCCGTGCATGTTCCGCATCCATCCCCCGGCGGACGAGGAGAAGCTCAAGAACCTCTTCAGGCTGCTGTCGCGCACGGACAAGTCCGTGGTCATGCCCAAGGAGATCACCCCCAAGAAGCTCCAGATGCTGGTGTCCTCCATGGAGGGCACGGACAAGGAATACATCGTCAACCGCATGCTCCTGCGCTCCATGAAGCAGGCCAAGTACTCGCCGGACAACGAGGGCCACTTCGGCCTGGCGTCTGTGGAGTACGCCCACTTCACCTCGCCCATCCGGCGCTACGCCGACCTAGTGGTCCACCGGCTGGTCAAGGCCGCACTGCACGAGGGCGAGGTCGGGCCCGCGCCCGTGCCCGGCCACAAGAAGCTGCTCAACGTGGCCAATCATCTGTCCGGCCGCGAACGGGTGGCCATGGACGCGGAGCGCGAGATCCTCAAGCGCGTGACCGTGCTGTTCATGCGCGACAAGGTCGGCGAAACCTTCAACGCGGTCATCTCGCACATCACCGACTTCGGCTTCTTCGTGGAGCTCAAGGAGGTCATGGCCGAGGGGCTGATCCGGCTGTCCACCATGGACGACGACTACTACACCTACTGGCCCCAGCGCGAGATGCTCGTGGGCGAGCGCACCGGCCAGTCCTTCTTCCTGGGCCAGACCGTGGAGGTGGTCCTGGAAGAAGCCAGCGTGGAGCGGCTGGAGCTGAACTTCAGCCTGCGCTCCGTGGCGGCAGCGTCCATGGACTACAAGGATCTGATCTAGGCCGGGTCCGGACCGGGCGCGCCTGCGCCGTTATCCCGACAACCAACATGCGGAAGGCGTCGCCTTCCGCATGTTTTGTTTTTGTCCGTCATCAGGCGACAAAAATGACTTCCATGGTTGACAGTGTGGTTAATCAATAGTAAACAGTCGTTCAGCAACATTCATTAACCAAGGCGCAACGATGAGCAACGGATTTGAAGCCTTTTTCAAGCGACTCTGTTCGGAAACGGAGATCAAGAACCAGTCCCAGCTGGCCCGCGAGCTGGACGTGGGCCGGGCTGCGGTTTCCCTGGCCAAGCGCAAGGGAGCCGTGCCCGCCCGCTGGATCCTGGACCTGTCCGCCCGGTTCGGTTTGAATCCGCTGTGGCTGGAGCAGGGCAAGGGGTTTCCCCGGCCCGAAGCCGCCCTGGCGGCCGCCGCCGAGGACGGGGCGTGCTACGAGGAGATTCCCAAAGTGCGCGCCCGGCTCTGCGCGGGCGGCGGCTCGTTCGAGACCGAAGGCCAGGTGGAGGGGTATTATTCCTTCCGCTCCGACTGGCTGACCCACAGGGGCAACCCGGCCAACATGGTCCTCATGGAGGTCATCGGCAATTCCATGGAGCCGGAGATCAAGGAAGGGGACATGGTCCTCATCGACCAGTCGCGCACCGACGTCCTGTCCGGCGGCATCTACGCCGTGGGCGTGGAGGACACGGTCATGGTCAAGCGTGTGGAACGGTTGCCCGGCACCCTGGTCCTGCGCAGCGACAACGTGGACTATTCGCCCATCCATCTGTCCGGCGACGAGCTCGACAACGTGCGCGTCATCGGCCAGATCCTGTGGGCGTCGCGGGAATACCGCTAGTCTTTTTTGCTATGCCGAAACCAGCCCCCGCAGCGCGTCGCGCTGCGGGGGCTTTTTTGGTATCCTGCTGGAATTAAAAGCTGTTTCTCTGAATAAACATTTTGTAGAAAAACACTCAACAAAATGTAAAATATTAGTTGACACAAAAGCCAAGGTTTGTTTATTAAAGAGTCACGTTCAGTCAACGAATACGACACACGCGCTTCGGCGCGGTACAAGGCAAGGAGAGAGTCATGCAGGAACGTTTTTGCAAGTGTGGTCACCGGCTGATGGTTCAGTACACTCTTGACGGCTTCATCCCCTGGGAAGCGGTCATCCGCGACGACGAGGGCCGGACCACTCCGGTCAAGGTCTGCCCCTGCTGCGGCAGCTACCTGTCCATTCATTTCCTTCGCTAGTTTTCGTCCTTCCCCATAGTTCCTCGCGGTCGGTTGATCCTTGCAGCCGCCCGCCCACATCCCTGTAGGCCGCGCCCTTCCCCGGAGCGCGGCCTTCCTTTTGCGCGGCTTCCGATAGAGGGCCATCCGCACATTTCTTCCAGGGGGCTTTCATCCTCATGTAGACGGCTACACTGCGGTGAAGGCCCTCAGGAAGAAAATGCACAGCTGACCCACTCTCGAAAGCCTTGGCCCGTGCCGGCGCGTGGGGAAAAGAGCCGCCGTCGGTTGGCGGGGCCAACCGGGGAGCTCCAAGAAGGAGGAGGCGAGAGCCGCTGTCGGGGGCTGCGCACCTGAGTCGCTCTACGAGGTGAGCGGTTTTATTGGGGAAACATCCAATATATCAAGTCCCACCCCGCGAAGCGGCAATAAAGAGTTTCGGGAGGAGATGGGGATGGGGGGCCGGGGGAAGGGGAAGAGGGGCCCCTTTGCAGAGGGTCCCCTCTTCCCCTTTCCCCGGGTCTTATTGCCGGACCAGGTCCGGGTCGGGGAGGCAGATGGCTTCGGTGCGGTTTCGGCCGGACTGTTTGGCCTGGTAGAGGGCGCGGTCAGCGGCCTGGATGAGGTGTTCCGGGGTGGTGTCGCAGGTGGGCACGGTGGCGGCCACGCCGATGGACACGGTCACGTTGCAGGCCACTTGGGATTGGGGGTGGCTGATGCAGGATTTGGCCAGGTTGGCATGGATGTTTTCGGCCACCACCCGTGCGCCGTCGAAGTCGGTGCCGGGCAGGATGATGGCGAACTCCTCGCCGCCGTAGCGGGCCACCAGGTCGCCGGGCCGGTTGGTGGCCGCGCGGATGGCCTCGGCCACGCCGCGCAGGCAGACGTCGCCGTCCACGTGCCCGAGTGCGTCGTTGTAGGCCTTGAAATGGTCGATGTCGATCATCAGCAGTCCCAGGGAGTTGTCTTCGCGGCCGTTGCGCACCCATTCGCGGATGAGCGTGTCGTCAAAGCAGCGGCGGTTGGCCAGGCCGGTCAGCCCGTCCTGGTTGGACATGCGCTCCAGTTTGCGGGCCAGCCGCTCCAGTTCGCGTTCGCGCAACATGCGCTTGAGCATCTCGCGGCGCAGTTGCAGGGCGGACCGGACGCGGGCGCGCAGTTCGGTGCGTCCCACGGGTTTGACGATGTAGTCCGAGGCCCCGGCCGCAAAGGCGCGGTCCAGCGTGTCGGACCCGTCGTTGGGGGCCACGGCGATGATCGGAATGTCCTCGAACTCGCGGTGGGACTTGAGCGTCAGGATGGCGGCGATGCCGTCGGTGTCGTGGTTGTCGAGATCGATGAGCACCAGGTCCACGGGCGTATCCCCGGCCACGGAGCGCTGCATGGTGCGCATGGCCCGTTCCAGGGAATCCACGTCCGACACGTCGGTATGGCCCGCGCCCAGCAGCATCTTGGTCAGCTGGCTGGCGGTGGCCTTGGAGTCATCGATAATGAGAATCTTCATGTGGTTTTTTTCTAACAGAAATCATTCCTGATTGCGAGATGGGAAATAGGTGCGCGGATTGCCGGGAGAGGGGATATCGGATGCTGTTGCATGGCGGTTTACCGTGGTTTCCGGACCGTGATGGCCGTAGTGATATTCTTTGTTATATTTTTGCAAAATCGGCCGGGGCTGTGTATCCTGGAGGCTAGGCACTGGTACTTTGTCCCTGCGAAATCTCGACTCAACCCCGGAGGACCGATGAATCGGCCAATTTTCCCCGCCGTCCAACTGCTCGCCGCAGTGCTTTTTCTTCTTGCTCCCTTTGCCGGTGTGGCCCATGCCGCCGGATCGGTGCTGGCCGTGTACAACTCCGGCCAGGCCCAGGTGACCGAATCCCGCGTGGTGACCTTGCCTCAGGGCGCCGCCGCCGTGGTCTTCACCGATATCCCGACCACGGTCGACGCCTCCTCCATCCGGGCCACGGCCCCGGACATGACCGTGGAGGACGTGGAGTATTCCTACAAGCCGATCACTGCGGGCAATCTGCTCGACGCATACATCGGCAAGGAACTGTCCGTGGTCCTGCCCGACCCGTCGGACGCCAACGCGCGCATCCTGCGCAAGGCCAAGCTGTTGTCCAACGCGGGCCAGCCCATCTTCTCCATGGGCAAGGAGGTCTACGTGGGCTCGTACGAGGCCCTGCTCCTGCCCGAGATGCCCAAGGGGCTCGACGCCGAGCCCACCCTGACCCTGACCACGCGCAGCACGGTCGCCGGGCGCAAGAACGTGGCCCTGAGCTATCTCATGGGCGGCCTTACCTGGCGCGCGGACTACAATCTGACCGTGACCCAGTCCGGCAAGGCGGCGGACCTGGACGCCTGGGCCACGGTGGACAACAACTCGGGCCACGCTTTTTCCGGTGCGGACCTGCGCCTCGTCGCCGGGGACGTGCAGCGCGCGGCGGCACCCAAGATGCTCATGCGGGCCAACGCCGTGATGGCCGAGGGCATGGCCATGGACTCGGCCCCGGCCCCGGCGACCGAGGAGTCCTTCTCCCAGTACCACGTCTATGATCCGGGCCGGTACGTGTCCATTCCGGCCTCCGGCTCCAAGCAGGTGGGTCTGTTCTCGGCCGCGAACGTCCCGGTCAAGACCGAGTTGTCCAGCCGCTTCCGCAGCACCCCGAGCCAGCGTGCGGGCAAGATATCCCAGAGCGTGGAGTCGGCCCTGCTCATGACCAACACGCAGGTGAACAACCTGGGCAAGCCCATGCCTGCGGGCGTGGTCCGCGTGTTCATGCCCGACTCCAGCGGCGCCAAGCTGCTGGCGGGCGAAGCCCACATCGGCCATGTGGCCGACGGCGAGGACGTCCGGCTGGTCATCGGCCGCTCGTTCGACGTCAACGTGGAGCGCGTGCAGACCAGCTTCCAACGCATCGGCAAGAACGCGGCCGAGGTCGGCTGGCGGATCACGGTGCGCAACGGCTCGGCCGAGCCCAGGGACATCCGGCTCGAAGAGGCCTTGTCCGGTCAGTGGACCGTGCTCAACGCGGACACCCCGTACGCGGCCAAGGACGCGGGCACCATCGAATTCGACCTGAAGGGCGTGGTTCCCTCCGCCGGAAAGGAAGGGAAGGTGATCAACTACACCGTGCGTTTCGAATACTAATAAAAGGAGGGCGGATGCCCGGCATCGACCAGGTTGAACTGAAGACACTGAAGGATTTCTACGCGCTCATGGCCGCTTCCCGAAATATCCGGAAGCGGGCCGTGGCCGCGATCCTTAATGGGGAATCGGTCGACGGCGACATCCCGGCATCCCTGTCCAACCTGCTGGAATCCCTGGAAGCCGTGCCCGAAGAGGAGGGTGGCAAGCGCCTCGGCCTGGGCGGCGGCCGGACCATCTCCCTGGACATGGGCTACGAGATCGACGAGGCCCGCAAGGACCTCTTCTACCTGGAGGAGGGCGAGGAGACCTTCCTCGAGATGCTGGCCGATTACCATCCCGGATTCGACGATTACGTGCAAGGCGGCCGGGAGTTGTTGCGCGGGGCCGACCTGGACAGTCTGGTCACGGACCGCGACGGCACGGTCAACAACTACTGCGCCCGCTACCTGACCTCCATCCAGTCCATCTACAACGCGGTCTTTCTGACCCGCTTCGCCCGGACCCACGTGGACAGGCCGGTCATCCTGACCTCGGCCCCCCTGGACGGGCTGATTGAGATTTCGGTCAACCCGGACGGCGCGTTCTACTACGCCGCGTCCAAGGGGCGGGAGTGCCTGGACCGCGACGGCCGGATCCGGCGGCTGGAGATCACCCCGGAAAAGCAGGCGGCCATGGACGCCCTCAACATGCGGCTGACGGACCTGACCGGGCGGCCGGAATACGAGAAGTTCACCCTTATCGGCTCGGGCCTGCAGTTTAAGTTCGGGCAGTCCACCGTGGCCCGCCAGGACATCGGCGGGTCCATCGACAAGGCCGAATCCGAGGCGTTCCTGGCCACCCTGAAAGCCCTGGTGGCCGAGCTGGACCCGGGCGAGCGCAACTTCCGTATCGAGGACACCGGCCTGGACGTGGAGATCATCCTCACGGTCGAGACCGAGGGCGAGGGGCTCAAGGATTTCGACAAGGGCGACGGCGTGAAGTTCCTCAACGACGAGCTCGGCCTGGGCATGGCGGACGGGGTCGGGCTGATCTGCGGCGACACCGGCTCGGACGTACCCATGCTCGAGGCGGCCTTGAGCCTGTCGCCGCAGACGCGCGCGATTTTCGTGACCCGCAAGCAGGATTTGGCGCAGCGGGTGACCGGGTTGACCGGCGCGGCGCTCATCGTGCCCGAGCCGGATATGCTCGTGACCATTCTGGGTACCCTGTGACCCGGACACCGGAGAATCAACATTCAAAGGAGTGATCCGTGGCAGCAATCACACTCAAGGGCGTCGTTTTCGACCTGGACGGCGTCATCACCCGGACGGCAAAGGTACATGCCCAGGCGTGGGAAGCCTCGTTCAACGAATTCCTGAAACACCACGCCGAGGCGACGAACACCCCGTTCGAGCCATTCGACCGCACCAGCGACTACCAGAATTACGTGGACGGCAAGCCGCGCTTCGAGGGCGTGCTCAGCTTCCTCAAGTCCCGCAACATCCGCCTCGACCCCGGAACGCCCGAGGACGCGCCCGGCTTCGACACGGTCTGCGCCATCGGCAACAAGAAGAACGCGCTCTTCCAGGAGATTCTCAAAGAGCAGGGGCCCGAGGTCTTCGACACCTCCGTGTCCCTGGTCAAGGACCTCAAGCGCAACGGCGTGCTCGTGGCCCTGGCCACTTCCAGCCGCAACGGCATGCTCGTCCTGGAGCTGGCCGGGCTGACCGACCTGTTCGACGCCCACGTGGACGGCGTGGTCTCGGCCGAGCTGGACCTCAAGGGTAAGCCCGAGCCGGACATCTTCGTCACGGCCGCCGAAAAGATGGGCCTTGTGCCCGGCGAGTGCGTGGTGGTGGAGGACGCCCTGTCCGGCGTCCAGGCCGGTTGCGCGGGCAACTTCGGGCTGACGCTCGGCGTGGCCCGGAACATCGGCGGCCAGATGCTGAAACGGTTCGGGGCCGACATGGTCGTGTCCGATCTGGGCGAGATCACCGTGGACGACCTCATGGAGTGGTTCGAGTCCGGCATGGCCACGGACGAGTGGTACCTGACCTACCACGGCTTCGAGCCGGGCGACGAGAAGCTGCGCGAGACCCTGACCTGCGTGGGCAACGGCTATCTCGGCTCGCGCGGGGCCTACGAGTGCGAGTGCTCGTCCTATTACTTCTATCCCGGCACCTACATCTCCGGCATCTTCAACAAGACCCCCAGCGACGTGGAGGGGCGCGAGATCTGGAACAACGACCTGGTCAACTGCCCCAACTGGCTGCCCGTGTCGTTCAAGATCGGCAACGGCGAGTTCGTCTCGCCCCTGTCCATGGAGATACTCAGCTATACCCACCGGCTGAACATGCGCGAGGCGGTCATGGAGCGCCATCTGGTGGTCCGCGACCAGGTGGGCCGCATCACCCGTATCTCCTCCAGGCGCGTGGCCTCCATGGCCGACCCGCACCTGCTGGCCCTGCAGTTCGACTTCACGCCGCTCAACTACGCCGCCAAGCTGACCTTCCGCTCGTCGCTGGACGGCAACGTCAGCAATGAGGGCGTGGCCCGCTACTCCAGCCTGAACACCCGCCACCTGAACCGGGTGGGCGGAGGCAAGGGCGGGGAAGGCATCTACCTGCACATGGAGACCTCCCACTCGCGCTACCAGATCGTCATGGCCGCCAAGACCCGCATGCTCGAGGACGGCAAGCCCCTCGAGGTGCGCAAGGAGGTGGTCCAGAGCCGGTCCAGGGTGTCCGAGGAAATCTGCGTCCAGGTAAAGGAGAATCACTGCTACGGCCTGGAGAAATTCGTCTACGTGCGCACCTCGCTCGACCGCGAGCCGGGCGACCTGCGCGAGTTGTGCCAGGACGGGCTCAAATTTGTGAAGACCTTCAAGGGCGTGCACGGCCCGCACGCCAAGTCCTGGAAAGGGCTGTGGCAGAAGGCCGACATCCGGGTCAAGGGCGACCGCTTCGTCCAGCGGGTGCTCAGGCTGCACGTCTACCACCTGCTGGTCACGGCCAGCCCGCATAACGCGCTTCGCGACGCGGGCATGCCCGCTCGGGGCCTGTCCGGCGAGGCCTACCGGGGCCACATATTCTGGGACGAGGTCTACATCCTGCCGTTCTACGACGCCAACTTCCCGGACATATCCAAGGCGCTGCTCATGTACCGGTACAATCGCCTGGACGCGGCCCGCGAATACGCCCGCGAAAACGGCTACCAGGGGGCCATGTTCCCCTGGCAGACAGCCGACGACGGCAGCGAGGAGACCCAGGAGGTCCACTACAACCCCGAGGCCAAGTCCTGGGGGCCGGACCTGTCCCGCCGTCAGCGGCACGTGTCCATCGCGGTCTTCGTCAACGCCTGGCGCTATGTGTCTTGGACCAACGACCAGACCTTCCTGCGCGAACACGGCGCGGAGCTGATGCTCGACATCGCCCGGTTCTGGGGCAACATCGCCACCTTTGACGAGGCCGCCGGCAAATACCATATCGACGGGGTCATGGGCCCGGACGAGTTCCACGAGAAGCTGCCCGGCGCGACCGAACCTGGTGTGCGGGACAACGCCTACACCAACATCATGGTCGTCTGGCTCCTCGAAAAGGCGCTGTTCATCCTGGAGGCCCTGCCGCCCAAGCTCGCAAAGCAGATCAGCGTGCATATCGGCCTGACCGACCAGGACATCGACAAGTGGCGCGACATGACCACCAAGCTCAACGTCATCATGACCGAGGACGGGATCATCAGTCAGTTCGACGGCTACATGGGCCTGCCCGAGCTGGACTGGGATTCCTACCGGCAACGGTTCTACTCCATCCACCGCATGGACCGCATCCTCAAGGCCGAGGGCGACTCGCCGGACAACTACAAGGTCGCCAAGCAGGCCGACACCCTGATGACCTGGTACATCCTCGAACCCGACGAAGTGGCCCGCATCCTGCGCAAGCTCGGCCACGAGGTCCCGGACCCGATCAAGCTGCTCAAGGACAACTACGACTTCTACGAGAAACGGACCAGCCACGGCTCCACCCTGTCCAAGGTGGTCCACGCGGTCATCGCCAAGTACATCTACCCGAGCAACATCGCCTGGGACTGGTTCATGGAGGCCATGGACTCGGACATCCACGACACCCAGGGCGGAACCACCGTGGAAGGCATCCACACCGGCGTCATGGCCGGAACCCTGGAGGTCATCAAACAGGACTTCGCCGGGCTCAACCTGTCGTCCACACCCATGCAGGTGGCCCCGGACCCGCCCGCGCACTGGGGCGAGATGCGCCTGTCCTTCCTGTGGCGGTCCATCTGGTTCGACCTGGTCATCGAACAGGACCGCGTGAACATGACCGCCTTCCACCAGGGCGACAAGGTCGTTCCCGTGGAAATATTCGGCAAGACCTATGAACTCAAGCCCGGCAAGACGGTCGAGGCCAGGCGGCCGAGGGAGTAGGTAGTAGGGGATGCCTCCGGCGGGCCCTCGCCGGGCGGGCGTCTTCGAGCCCTACGGATGAGGACAGCAGCGATCGGGCAGGGCGCTGCCCTGCACCCGCCAGGGAGCAAGGCCCCCCCTGGACCCCCATCGCCTCGCTGCGCTCGGGGCCGTGCGGACGCCTTCCGCCGTGCCGGTTGCGCGATTCGGGCAGAGAAAACGGAATGAACGGCGTGCTTCTTCTTCGGAAGAGGTGCGCCGTTTTCTCTGCCCGAATCGCGGGGGTGTTTATTGGAGTTTGCCGGGTTCCCTGTCCAAGTGCTTTTTCGCCTGACTGTAACAAGTTTTCCTTACATCGATTCCTCCTCCCGCATGCGCTCCCAACACCGCGAAGCGGCAATAAAAAGTTTATGAAGGAAAGGAGGATGGGGGTCCGGGGGAAGGGGGAAAGGAAAGCCCTTTTCAAAGGGTTTCCTTTCCCCCTTCCCCCGGCCGCCGGAGGCGCTCTCTCCCTCGACTTGCCTCAGGCCGGGAAGACGGGTAAAGAGTGGGCCGCGCCGGGGTTGTGTTCCGGCAATCTTTTTTTTGGGAGTATCCATGTCGCTGAGTATAGGTATTGTCGGTCTGCCCAACGTGGGCAAGTCCACGTTGTTCAACGCGCTGACCAAGGCCCAGAACGCCGAGAGCGCGAACTATGCGTTTTGCACCATCGAGCCCAACAAGGCGGTGGTGCCGGTGCCGGACATTCGGCTGGACGTCCTGGCCGGGCTGGTCAAGCCGCAGCGGGTACAGAATTCCACCGTGGATTTCGTGGACATCGCGGGCCTGGTGGCGGGCGCGAGCAAGGGCGAGGGATTGGGCAACAAGTTTTTGGCCAACATCCGCGAGACCCAGGCCATCCTGCACGTGGTCCGTTGTTTCGACGATGACGACGTCATCCACGTGGCCAACTCCGTGGACCCGCTGCGGGACATCGAGATCATCGAGACCGAGCTGATCCTGGCCGACGTGCAGGTGCTCGAAAACCGCATCGAGCGCATGGAAAAGATGCTCAAGGGCGACAAGACCCTGGCCCCGAAGATCGAGGCCGGCAAACAGCTCATGGCCCACCTGGACCAGGGGCTGCCCGCGTCCACCTTCGAGAGCGACGCCAAAGCGCTGCCCGAGCTGCTCAAGGAGCTCCGGCTGATCACGGCCAAGAACGTCATCTACTGCGCCAACGTGGACGAGGACGGCCTGACCGAGGACAACGGCTATGTGACCGCCGTGCGCAACCTGGCCGAGGAACGCGGCGCCGAGTTCGTCAAGATTTCCGCGCGCATGGAAGAGGAACTCGTGGGGTTGGAAGACGAGGATTATCGGGAATTTCTGGAGTCCTACGGCATCACCGAATCCGGCCTGGACCAGATCATCCGCACCGGCTTCCATACCCTGGGCCTCATCAGCTACTTCACCGCCGGTGAAAAGGAGGTCCGCGCCTGGACCATCCATGACGGCGACAAGGCCCCGCGCGCGGCGGGCGTCATCCACACCGACTTCGAACGCGGCTTCATCCGCGCCGAGGTCATCTCCTACGACAACTTCGTCAAGCACGGCTCCGAAGCCAAATGCCGCAGCGAAGGCGTGCTTCGCGTCGAAGGCAAGGAATACGTCATGAAGGACGGCGACGTGGTCCATTTCCTGTTCAACGTCTAGCACGGCGTCGGTCCAGCCCCGGTAGGGGCTAACGAAGAAAGAGAAACGGCGGACCTCGGGTCCGCCGTTTTTTTTATGGGGGATGTTCCCATCAGGTGGTGGGAACCGCAGACGGCGCGTGTTGTACGGTGAGCCGTCTCGCATGTTTTGTCCCCGCCGGAAAGTGCGTCCCGGGCGGGGTATCGGGTTTCGTTATTCCTCGGATTGCGACACGGCGGATTGCGAGAATCCGCTTGCCTTTTCCGTCTGCTCGCCGTCCTTCTCGAAATACCGCTTCGTCTCCGAAACGACCACCGGCGTCAACAGCAGGAGGCCGATCAGGTTGGGAACGGCCATCAAGCCGTTCAGGGTGTCCGAGATGTTCCAGACCAGGCTGAGTTTGGCCACGGCGCCCGCACCGACAAAACAGATGAAGAGGAGCCGGTAGGGCAGCACCGCCTTGACGCCGAGAAGATACTCGATGGATTTCTCTCCGTAATAGCTCCATCCGAGGATGGTCGAGTAGGCGAAGAGGACCAGGCCGATGGCGACCACGTGTTCCCCTGCGGGCATGCCCGCGGCGAATCCCATGGTCGTCAGTTTCGCGCCGGTCATACCGTTCGACCAGACTCCGGTAAGGATCAGGACGAGCCCGGTCATGGTACAGACCACCAGGGTGTCGATGAAGGTCTGGGTCATGGACACCAGGGCCTGCGTCACCGGCTGTTTGGTCTGCGCTGCGGCTGCGGCTATGGGAGCGCTGCCGAGGCCGGATTCGTTGGAGAAAACTCCCCGGGCGACGCCCATCCTGATCGCCAGCATTATCGAGGCTCCGGCAAATCCGCCGACGGCGGCGGTCGGTTCGAAGGCCTGCTCGACGATGAGGGTCAGTGCGGCGGGGATACCCGCCATGTGGGTGACCAGAATATACAGCGCACCGCACATGTAGAAGATGATCATGATGGGCACGAAGAAACCGGTCACCTGGCCGATCTTCTTGATGCCGCCCAGAATGACCATCCCCACGCAGACCATGAGCACTATTCCGGTGACCATCGGGGAGATGTGGTAGGTCGCCTGCACCGCTTCCGCGATGGAATTGGATTGAACCATGTTGCCGATGCCGAAGGCGGCGATCGAGGCGAAGCAGGCGAAGACGGCCCCGAGCCAGGGCATTTTCAAGCCGTTGGCGAGGTAGTACATCGGTCCGCCGCTCATCTCGCCGTTTTCGTCCACGACGCGGTATTTCACGGCCAGCACGGCCTCGGCGTATTTGGTGGCCATGCCGACGAGGCCGGTGACCCACATCCAGAACAGAGCGCCCGGGCCGCCCATGGCGATGGCCGTGGCTACCCCGGCGATGTTGCCCGTGCCGACCGTGGCCGAAAGGGCGGTCATCAGGGCCTGGAAGTGGGTGATGTCACCCGGTTCGTCCGTTTCTTCCTTGCGTTTGACCAGGGCGAGATAAAGGGCGTGCATCAACTTCCGCAGTTGTATGCAGCGTAGTGCGAACGTGAGCCAGACGCCCGTTCCCACCAGCAGTATCAGCATGGGGGGGCCCCAGGCGAACGCCCCGATTTTACCTACCAGTCCATCCAGTATCGTCAAAAACTCCATACAATCTCCTTGGCTTCATGACCTTGGATTTCCAGCTGTGAACTCCTGTTGAATGTCTTTTGGCGAATGACCGCCGCCCCGCTACAGGACGTCGTCGACCGGGACGTAATCCAGGTCGAAGGCCTCGGCCACGCCTTTGTAGGTCACTTGGCCGTTGACGATGTTCAGGCCGGTCTTGATTGCATGGTTTTCGGTGGCCGCCCGCTTCCAGCCCTTGTTGGCGAGTTCGAGAGCGTAAGGCAGGGTGGCGTTGGTCAGCGCCATGGTGGAGGTGACGGGCACGGCGCCGGGCATGTTGGCGACGCAGTAATGGATCACGCCTTCGACTTCGAAGACCGGGTCCTTGTGCGTGGTCGCCTTGGAGGTTTCGAAACAGCCGCCCTGGTCGATGGCGACGTCAACGATGACCGCGCCCGGCTTCATGGTCTTGAGCATCTCGCGGGTCACGAGCTTGGGCGCCTTGGCTCCGGCCACGAGCACGGCGCCGATGACCACGTCGGCGTCCTGGATCAGTGCGCGCAGCAGGGAGGGGCTGCTCATCATGGGGAAGCAGTTCTTGGGCATGACTTCCGTGAGATGGCGGAGCCTGTCCAGGTTCATGTCGAGCAGGGATACCTTGGCGCCGAGGCCGCAGGCCATCATGGCCGCGTTGGTGCCGACGACACCGCCGCCGATGACCACGACATTGGCGGGAGCCACGCCGGTGACGCCGCCCATGAGCAGCCCACGTCCACCGAAGTCGCGCTCAAGGTATTTGGCCGCTTCCTGGATGGACATTCTGCCCGCGACCTCGCTCATGGGAGTGAGCAGGGGCAGGTCTCCGGCGGGTCCTTCAATGGTTTCATAGGCGATCGCGACGGATTTGTTCTTGATGAAGGCGCGGGTCAGCGGCTCGTCGGGAGCGAAGTGGAAATAGGTGAAGACGATTTGGCCTTCGCGCACCAGTTCGTATTCCGAAGGCTGGGGTTCCTTGACGTGCATGACCATGTCGGCGGCGGCATAGATTTCGGCGGGGGTGTCGATGATGGCGGCCCCGGCGGCGGCATACGCCTCATCCGGGAATCCGCTTCCCGTTCCGGCGGCGGTTTCGACCATGACCTCGTGCCCGTTCGCCAGCATGACCTCGACTCCGGTGGGGGTCATGGCGACACGGTTTTCCGCGGATTTGATTTCCTTCAAGATTCCAACTTTCATTGTAGTACCTCCTAAGGTGGGTGGTTGGTGTTGACCGGTGCCGGGGCGAAGGACCGCAATGCCCACGGCTTCCCTCCAAAGGCAATCCTCATGCCAATGAAAATGAAGGCCGGATGACTTTGGGGGATGATGTGTTGAAAATATTTTATTTCAGCATGTTATGTCGGATTGTTGCAATGAAGAAAAAGGCGGCTGAGCAAATGTGCGCAGCCGTCCGGGTGGTCCGTATTCTTTCCAACGATAGTGACTTTTGGGGGGAACTCACCGGAATGTTGGACTTGTTTTGTTGTGGTGCGTTTTATTTCCACTTGTTGCGGTTTGTTGCCGGGGGGCGCCATGTGGAAGGCGGATGCCGAAAGGACAGCCGGGGAGTCTGGGAAAGCGCGGCCGGCAGCCAATTACGGCTGAACGGACTCCCAGAAAGAGGCGGTTTTTTTGTGGGACAACCTGTATTTTTGAATTTTATTGAGGAGGGCGGTGTGGGAAAGCGCCAGCTTACGCGCCGCCTGGCGAACGCTTGAAGTGGAGTTGAGCGTATTGAGCACGATATTCCTTTCATAGTCGCCGACCAGTTCTTTCAGGGGGCGTTCACGCACGGTTTGCGGTACCGGATGGCATTGCTGCCCGCAGCAGAGCGGCTTGGTATGGAAGTGTATCGCCTCGGATGCGATCTCGCTGGAGTCGCTGAGAATGGAGGCGCGCTCAATGACGTTGCGCAACTCCCGCACGTTGCCCGGCCAGCCGTAGGAGCGCAGCTGGTTCAGGGC
This sequence comes from Pseudodesulfovibrio sp. lm2024, assembly GCF_051175575.1. Classification (NCBI taxonomy): domain Bacteria; kingdom Pseudomonadati; phylum Thermodesulfobacteriota; class Desulfovibrionia; order Desulfovibrionales; family Desulfovibrionaceae; genus Pseudodesulfovibrio; species Pseudodesulfovibrio sp. lm2024. The sequence continues at coordinate 3,404,456 of NZ_CP195092.1, read as the reverse complement.
TTCCTTGCTGATGGTCTGGTCCTCTTTCTGCAGTTTCTGGTTGAATTGCCGCAGGAAGGATTCGATCAGCAGGGGAATGTCGGCCACCCTTTCCCGCAGCGGAGGGATCTGGATGTTGAGCACATTGATTCGGTAGAACAGGTCCTCCCGGAATGCGCCCGCTTCGACCATGTCCCCCAGGTTCTTGTTGGTGGCGGTGACCACCCGGGCGTTGACCGGGATTTGTTCGACCCCGCCGATCCGCCGGACGAAACCATCCTGCAGGACGCGGAGTATCTTGGCCTGCGGCCCCAGCGGCATGTCGCCGATTTCGTCGAGGAATATGGTGCCGTTGTGCGCGGCCTCGAACAACCCCGGCTTGCCTTTTGTCTTGGCGCCGGTGAACGCGCCGTTCACATAGCCGAACAGTTCGCTTTCAATGAGGGCTTCGGGCAACGCCGCGCAATTGATGGGGATGAACGGGCCGGTCCGTCCGCTCTCGAAATGGATGGCCTTGGCGAAAAGTTCTTTTCCGGTTCCGCTCTCTCCGGTGATGGAAATGGTGGTTTCCAACTCGGCGGTCTTCCGGGCGAATGCGATGAGGTTTTTGATGGCCGGGGTGTCGCCGATGAAGTCGTCGAAGCTGACTTCAATGGGGGCCATGACGGCATCGACCATGGCTTTGACTTCCTTGAGATCCTTCATAAGCAGGACCGCGCCGACAAATTCTCCCAGCGAGTTGTGGATCGGCTTTGCGGACCCGTAGAACTCCACCCGCCCCGTGCTGGTGACTACGGATTTCCTTCTTCGGACAGGAATCTTCTTTTCCACGCATTCCAGTAGAATGTTATCGCCGGGACTGACCTCCCGGACATGGGTGTTGACCAGGGATTCGTATGGGAGGCCCAGCAATCGGCAGGCAACGCTGTTGGCTGTGTTGATGATGCCCCGGGCATCCACGGAGAGAATGCCTTCGCTCATCCAGTCGAAGAGAACGCGCGACCACAGTTCCCGTTTCTCCTGAGGCAGCCGGTTCAATTCCCCCTGTTTCCTGATGCCGGGCAAAGAGGAAAAGAGGGGCAGCAGCGCATCGTTGTCTATGCTGTCGCCCGCGTTGTCTATTTCCAGAGCAACCTTGGCGCAGCCATCCTCCTGTTCGACCTCCATGGAGATGATATTCATGTTGTGTTTCTGGATAAGCTTTGTGATGTCGAAGACAATGCCTATCCTGTCCTTGAAGACAAGTTCGAACTTTTTGCTTTCCCGCATGGTCATTGCTTATCTCGAAAACAATATCCGCATTGCCGCGGATGGGATGAACTGTGCTGTGGAATCGTTGTTCGGGTATGGTGCCGCTCTGCCGGGGGAGCGTGAAGGTGATCGCAGGGAGCCGCCTCATATCCCGTTTGGGGCAAGGTACTTTTTTGAAGGGGAAATGCAAGCGGTTTTCGAAGTTGGAGCTGTTTTCCCGGTGATATTTCCCTTTTTGAAAACGAAAAAGCATATTTTGACGGATTTTTTGGTGAAAACTATATTTTATTCTTCAGCGCGGAGGGAAGGCATTTGATGGTATGTTCCACAAAAGGCCGGGAGGGGGGGGCTGCCGGAGGCGAAATCATCCGGTACTTCCGTCGAAGGCCGACTCCAAACCAGCGTTACTCATATAGGGAGTCAACGGTATGCTTTTCAAAAAAAAGCCCACCCGGTCGGTCCGGGCGGGCTTTTCATGTGTTTCGGGTCTGGATCTAGTCGTCGAAGTCGCCGTGGGGGCCCTTGTCGGTGTCGATGGCGGCTGCCTGGGCCTTGATTTTTTCTTCGGTCCACTGGGCCGGGTCTTCGAACCGTTCGACTTTGGGGCCGAGGTCGTAGGAGCCGGCTTCGAGGATGAGGTCGTTGGCAATGGGCGCTGTGTCCTTGGCGTTGAACACGTTGACCAGCAGGTCGTAGACGAAGTCCTCGACAGCCCCGGCCATGCGGTCGCGCACGGATTCGCTCTGTCCGAGCCAGCGGCGTTCGAAGACGAGGTTGAGTTTCTTGTAGTTGCCGCCCTTGATGCCGTTGGCGTCGGCGTAGGCGACCATCTCGTCCCACAGGGAGTCTTCCACGCCCTGGCCGGGGACCTTGGCGAACTGGTCGCCGTCCATGATGGCGTTGCCGAAGTCGTTGACCTTGACGCCCCAGGAAATCATCTGCAGGGCGGTGGCCACGTTGGCCTTGGTGGTGGCGGTCTTGGCGGCGATCTCACGCAGGCGGGCGGAGTCGTTGCCCGAGGTGCCGTGCTGTGCGCCGGAGGTGCCGTAGGGTTTGAGGGCTTCGTGGATCTTGGCGGTCAGGTCCACCTGGATGCCTTCGCCCGAGGCCTCGATGCCGTGGGTGGTGCCGTTGTTCAGGGCGATCCAGTCCGGGCACAGGGCGTGGGCGTTGAGGCCCTGGATGAGGAACTTGGCCTCCACCGGGCTGGACAGGCCGAACTCGCCCTTGATCTCGCCGATCTCGGTCTCGTAGCCGGCCCAGGTCGGGATGGACGGGGACACGGCCAGGTTGCCGAGCAGGTTGAGGTCGTCGGTCATGTGCGAGGCGTCGATGGCGATGGAGGTCACGCCCGAGTCGAACACGGACGGGATCTCGGCCTTGGCCTCGGCCACGTCGTCCCATTTCTTCATGAAGTAGTGGTCGGCGTGCACGGCCACCGGCACAGTGATGCCGAGCTTGTTGCACAGGTAGTCCACGCGCCGGGCGATATTCCACAGGGTGGTCGGGCAGTAGGTGGATTCACTGCGCGCGATCTCGATGATGATGGCGGCGTTGGCCTTTTGGGCGGCCCTGAGCGCGCCTTCGATGATGAAAATGTTCCGGCCGTTGGCCGCGATGGTCATGCATTGGCCCTTGGCGCGCATGGCCCGGTCCACGACCTTGCCGCTGACGATGAGCGCCTGCGAGTTGGGGAAATTCTTGACGACGTTCGGCGGACGGCCGACGGCGAGTGCTTTTTTGAATGTATCCTGGGACATGCCCTTCCTCCTTGGAGCGTTTGATTGCTTGAGACAGTAAAAACCAATCGATGGGCAAAGTCAAAATGAAAGGGTCGTCGGGCGACCGGATCTTCAGGGATCACTGCCCGGGGCATGGCGTGCACGCTCCGGGCAGTGTGTCGTTGCGCCGAACGCGACCGTCTTACATGGTCGCCTCCTGCTCGTGCACGCGGTGCGGCTTGACGCTCTTCCTGGCCGGTTGCAGCCCGTCGAGCGGCCGGAGCGTGTACCCCAGCTCGCGGGCCATGAATTCGAGGACCGAGATGTTGTGCGTCGCCTTGACGATCTCGAACATGGTTTCGGCCCCCAGCTTGGCGTGGGCGTCAAAGGGATTGAGTTCGCGAAGCAGCGTGGAATACGGCTTCTTGATCACCCGTGACACCTCTTTTGCCGGGATGTGTCCTTCCAGAACGATGTCCTGCATTTTCTTGGTCAGATTCTTCTCGAACATGTTTACCCCCCACATGTTGGATTTTCTGCCTAGTAGGGGAAGTTAGCGCGTTTTTTCCTTTTTCGTCAATGGAATTTGGAAAAAGTGCGCCAGAAAAGGGCTCAAATCACTGCACGGGGACCATGATTGGTGGGGAAAAAGGTGTTTTCCCAAGCTGTTGGGGATAAGTGTGTCGATTTAGATAATTTTATATCTTCTTGGCGGTCAGGGCTCGCATTTCCCCATGAACTGCATGGCCAGCATGGTGATGTCGTCGGACTGCTCCGCGCCCTTGGCGAAGACGCGGATGGCTTCGCCCACGTCCTTGACCAGCTTGGGGGCGAAGGGTTCCTGTTCGGCGGAGAGCATGGCCATGAGCCGGTCGTCGCCGAACAGGCCGCCGTCCGGGTCCATGGCCTCGGTCACGCCGTCGGTGTAGATGAACAGCAGGTCGCCCGGTTTAAGCGTCATGGTCTTGGTGGAGTACCGCATGCCCTCCATGATGCCGGCCACAGGCTCGCCGAAGGGCGGGATCCACTCGGGCTCGCCGCCGCAGGGCAGGAACACGGGCGGGTTGTGCCCCGCGTTGGCGTAGCGGGTCTCGCCGGTCTCGATGTCGATGATGGCCAGGAACAGGGTCACGAACATGCACGACTCGTTTTCCGAGGACAGGTCCGCGTTGACCCGGGTGAGGATGTCGCCGGGGTCCAGGCCGCGCTCGGCAACGACCTTGAGCAGGGTCTTGGTCACGGCCATGAAGAAGGCGGCGGGCACCCCCTTGCCGGACACGTCGCCCACCAGGAAGCAGAAGTGGGTCTCGTCCACGAAGAAGAAGTCGTACAGGTCCCCGCCCACCTCCTTGGCGGGCTCGATGGAGGCGAAGACCTCGAACTCGCGGCGGTCCGGGAAGGCCGGGAAGAGCTTGGGCAGGATGCCCATCTGGATTTCGCGGGCGATGCGCAGCTCGGATTCGATGCGCTCCTTGGCCGCCGTGGTGGAGGTCAGGTCGCGGATGAATTCCTTGAGGGAGGTCTTCATGTATTTGAAGGATTCGGCCAGGTCGCCGACCTCGTCGTTGGCCCGGATTTCCGGGAGCTTGATATCCAGGTTGCCCGAGGCGATCTCGCGGGCGGACGCGGACAGCTCGCGCAGGGGGTGGGTGATGCGCCTAGCGATGCCCACGGTGATCAGGACCAGGAGCACGAAGCCGACCGCGCCGATGGCGATCATGGACCGGGACAGGCGGAAGACGTCGGCCAGCATCTCGTCGCGCGGGAAGACCACGCCCAGGGACCAGCCGCCGTATTTGAGGCCGTCGCTGAACATGTAGCTGTCCTTGGGCGACAGGAGCGTGCCCACGTCCGTGAACGCGGCCTCGCCCGAGAGCATGCGCTGGCCCAGTTCGCGCAGTTCCCGCGAGCCGCGCTCCTCGGCCAGGGAGAAGATGGTCTGGTTCATGACCAGCTTTTCGTCCGGGTGGGTGATGAAGGTGCCGTGCCGCGACAGGAGAAAGGCGTAGCCCGAGTCGTACAGGCTGATGGAGCCGACCAGTTCCTGGAGCCAGGCCAGGGAGATGTCCGCCGTGACCACGCCCGCGAACGCGGTCTTGCCGTCCACCGTGCGGTAGAAGGGCACGGAGTAGGTGGCCATGGGCACGCCGCCGCCACCCTCGTCGAAGTACGGCTCGGTCCAGGCGCTGCGGCCCAGCTCCTTGGGAATCTGGTACCAGTCCATGTAGAAATAGCGGTATTTGGCGTCGCCGAGCATGGTGAAGCCGATGCGCCCGCCCGAGCGGAAGTAGTAGGGCGCGAAATAGAGCTTGTCGGGCTGCAGGGTGTACGGCTCAAAGGCGATGGCCATGCCGTATATCTCGGGGTTGTTGGCCAGCACCCGCCGGTTCAGCTCGAGGATCTCCTGCTTGGACAGGGTGGCGTCCTCCAGGGAGAAGGCAACGTTTTCGGCCACCTTCCGCACCCCGGACAGGACCGAGTCGATGCGCCCGGCGGTCCCGGCCACGAGCAGGCGGGAGTTGTCCTCGGCCTGGCGCAGGATGATGTCGCGCGACGAGATGTAGTTGTAGGCCACGATGGCGGCCACGATGACCAGGGCGCAGGACAGGATCAGGAAGGTCAGTTTGAAGGCGATGGGGTACCGTTTCATCGCGCCATCCCCCTGTAGAAATCCTCGTAGGCCGGGGGCCGGTCCATGAATCCGGTGTCGGTCAGGGCCTTGGACACCCGGTCGAAGTCCTCGCGGCGCAGCACGCCCATGGCCCCGTCGTCGGCCATGGTCACGTCCTCCATGCGGTCGAGCATCCAACGCTGGTGCGCCCGGCTGGCCGGGACCTTGGCCTCGGCCATGCGCGCGAGGACGATGTCCAGGGCCTCGTCCTTGTGGGCGAATGCGTAGTTCCATCCCTTGAGGGAGGCCCGGACCAGCCTGGCGCACAGCTCCGGGCGCTCATTGGCGGTCTTCTCCAGGCAGTAGATGCCGTCTTCCGGGAAATTCAGCCCCGCGTCGTTGAAGAACAGGGGCTGGAGGTCGTCCTCGTCCAGCCCGTAGGTCAGCAGGGTGTGGTATTCGTTGTACCACATGGCCGAACAGGCGACCACGCCCCCGCGCATGAACAGGTCCAGCGACGAGGTTTGTGGGACCACGGTGACGGCGATGCCCTGCCTGCGGAACAGGGCCCGCGCCTGGATCTGGAATTCGTTGGCCCACAGCCCGACCTTGCGGCCATCCAGGTCCTTGAAGCTCCGTATGCCCGACGACTTCTTGGCGATGAGCATGAGCGCCGAGTGCTGGACGATCTGGCCGATGTTGACCAGGGGCAGAGACTCGCGCCGCTGTAGGCCGGTGGTCAGGAACAGGGTGGCGAAGTCCGCCCGGCCGTCTTCGAGCCAGTCGCTGGCCAGGATGTCCGGGCCGCCCGGCAGGATGGTCAGGTCGATGCCCTCCTCGGCGTAGAATCCCTTTTCCTTGGCCACGAGGTAGCCCGCGAACTGGGCCTGGGGCAGCCATTGCAGGATGATGGACGCCTTTTCCTGGGCCTGGGCCGGAGTTACGGCCGAGAGCAGAACGAGCGGGAGAATCAGCGTGATGAGAAACGGAACGGGCCGTGTCGGAGAACCGGTGCGCATGGCTATTTGCCCTTGGCGGTGTTGAATTCGCGGACCTTGTCCTTCCACAGGCCGGTGTCGGTCCGGCCCTTCCAGGCCAGCCTCGGGTCCACCCGGACGATGAGCATGCCCTGCATGAGCGAATGGTCGGCGTAGCCCAGGGAGGACAGCTTCCTGACGGAGTTGAGCAACATGGGGGCGGCCAGGCCGGTGTCCCCGCGGAGCCGGTCCATGTCGATGACCACGTAGTTGTTGAACTTGATGTTGGCCAGCAGGTAGCTGACCGCCCGCCGGTCGGCGTTGTCCAGCCGCTGGTCGGCGGTCAGCGACAGGAGCATGGCCTGGTCGCTGGCCACGGTCCGGTCGGCCTCGATCACCGGGCGGACCAGGGCGGGGTCGTCGGCGATGGCGCGCACGCCGCCGTCCAGGAATCCGTAGTCGAAGTAGTCGTAGGCCTTGAGGAAATATTGCAGCCAGCCGACTTGCTTGCCCACCGCGTCGAAGAAGAGCAGCCGCTTTTCGGTCCAGATGCGCGAGGTGACCAGGTCGAGCAGCGGGTCCAGGGGTATGGCCCGGATGGAGGACAGGCGGGGGACCACGTCCCGTTGGAACGGGTCGCGGATGTCGATGACCAGGGTGTTCGGGTCCTTGGCCTGGCGCTCGAATTCTTCGAAGGAGAGCAGCCGTCGGTCCAGGGCCTTGGCGGACAGGACCCGTTCCCGGCGGGCCGGGGTCTCGCCCATGAGCGTGGCCCGGTCCGGGGCGGCGATGATCCAGTCGAAGATGCCGCCGTCATAGGCGAAGACCCGGCTGAAGCCCAGGGACAGGGCGAGCTGGACCGCCTGGTAGCTCTTGGCGCAGGAGTGGCCGTTGCAGTAGAAGACCAGGGGTTCGGGCGCGGGCTTGGCCCGCAGCTCCTCGAGCCGTTGGGCGAAATCCTCCTGGCCCAGGGGCAGGAGCACGGCCTTGTTGATGCGGGCCACCTCGTATTCCAGGCGGGAGCGGATGTCCACCACCACGGCGGTGTCGTACTCGGCCCGGAGCTGGTCGGTGGTGATGTACGGCACCTCGGGATAGTAGGGCCGCAGGGGAAAGTCCTCGGCCCGGGCCTGGAGCGCCGGGAGCGCGAAGGTCGCGCACAGGACGGCAAGGCACAGGGAGGACAGGGCGCGGATCATGCGATTTCCCCGAGATCGGCCAGGGCCCGGGCCAGGAACCGGGCGAACAGGATGCACAGTGTCTCGGTGGATTCCTCCAGCCGGTGGCCGTCGGCCAGCACGTGCAGGGTGGCCTTGTGGGTCTTGGCGAAGCGGATGGCGCTGTCCACCGGGACCACGTCGTCGTTCCAGCCGTGGACCACGGTGACGCGGCCCGGCAGGTTGGGGAAGACGTGCACCGCGTAGCCAGGTAAATAGAAGGCCGGGGCCAGGAGGAAGACGGCCGGGACGCGGGCGCGCATGGCCGCGGCCGCGGCCACGTAGCCGCCCATGCTCGACCCGGCCAGGATGGCGGGCCGGTCGTCCTCGGCCAGGATGGACAGGAGGCGCTCCACCCGCTCGTCGGGATTTTCGAGATCGCTGAAATCCGGGCCCTCCATGGTCAGGCCGAACTCCCCGGCCGCGTCGGCCAGGGCCATACTCTTGGTCCCCCAGGGTTGGCTCAGGGAGCCGTGACACCACAACAGTCGGCAATCAGGCATCGTCCGTTTCCTCGGGCCCGGCCGGACGTTTGGGAGCCAGCTTGCGCAGGGTCTCGAACAGGGTGCTCTTCTTGACCGGCTTGGGCAGATGTGAGTCCGCGCCCGCCTGGATGCAGCGCCGCGCGTCCTCGTTCATGGCATAGGCGGTCATGGCCACCACCGGGACCGGGTCGAGACCCTGCTCCCGTTCCCATGCGCGGATGGCGCGGGTGGCCTCGAAGCCGTCCATGCCCGGCATCTGGATGTCCATGAGGACCAGGTCCCAGCCCCCTTGCTTGAACAGCTCCAGGCCGCTTGCGCCGTCCTCGGCCACGGTCATGGAGCAGGGGGTGGATTCGAGATAGGTCTGGGCCACGAAGGCGTTGTACCGGGAGTCCTCGAACATGAGGATGTTCAGGGGCGGCAGGGGCGGCTCCTCGGCGGGTTTGGCCGGGGGGGCGGGCTGGACGGCCTCGGACCCGCCGGCCGCGCCGAACCGGGCCGTGAAGTGGAAGATGCTGCCCTTGCCCGGCATGGATTCGGCCCAGATGCGGCCGCCCATCATGTGGACCAGCTCCTTGCTGATGGCCAGCCCCAGGCCGGTGCCGCCGAACTGGCGGGTGGTGGAGCTGTCCGCCTGGGTGAAGGCGTCGAAGATGGCCCCGAGCTTGTCGCCGGACACGCCCACCCCGGTGTCCGCGATGGAGAAGTGCAGCAGGGCAGTCTCGCCGTCGGTGGAGGCCAGCTCCACCTTCAGGGCCACCGAGCCCGAGTCCGTGAACTTGATCGCGTTGCCCATCAGGTTGAAGAGTATCTGGCGCAGCCGGGTGGGATCGCCGTTGAGCCGGGCCGGGACCGAAGGGCCGCTCTTGCAGCTCAGGGCCAACCCCTTCTTGGCGGCCTTGGACTGGATCACGTCACAGGAGCGATCGAGTATGTCGTCCAGCTGGAACCAGGTCTTTTCCAGGGTCAGGTGCCCGGCCTCGATCTTGGACAGGTCCAGGATGTCGTCGAGGATTTCGAGCAGGTTCTCGCCCGCGGTGCGGAAGACGTCCACGTAGCGCGCCTGGTCGTCGGACAGCTCGGTCTCCCAGAGGATGTCGGCCATGCCCAGGATGGCGTTCATGGGCGTGCGGATCTCGTGGCTCATGGAGGCCAGAAAGCTGCTTTTGGCCGCGTTGGCCATCTCAGCGGCCCGCTTTGCCCGGCGCACCTGGTCCAATGCGCCGTTCAGAGATTCGTTCTTGCGCTTGAGCTCCTCGGTGCGCTCCTTGACCTTGGTCTCGAGCTGATTCTGGTGGTTCTGCAGTTTTGCGTTGGCCTCCTGCAGGTCGTTGATCAGGTGGCGCACGGACTGGCGCATGTCGTCGATGGCCCGGGCCAGGCTGCCCAGCTCGTTGGAGGCCGAGGTGTCCACGGGCGCGTCCAGGTCGCCGTCGGCGATGGTCGTGGCCGCCTCCTCAAGGTCCATGAGCGGGGTCAGGAAGTGCCTGCGCATGTAGCGGACCGCGGCCAGGGTCAGGGTCAGGATCAGGAGCAGCCCCATGGCGAAGGTCAACCCCACGTACATGGCCATCTCCTGGACATACCCCTCGGTGGACACGGCCAGGTTGAAGGAGCCTATCCAGTCGCCGTACTTGCGGATTTCCACCGACTTGGTGATGAACCGCCGGTCCTTGGTGAAATAGTCGAAGTCGTGCCCGGTGAAGCGGGGGCGGCTCTTGGCGGCCATGACCTCGCGGCCGGTGACCACCTGGGCGAAGGCCACGGTGTCGTCCTGGAGCACGGCGTCGATGAAGTCTCGGGCCGAGGCGTAGTCCACCTGCCAGACCGCGCTGGCCAGGCTGGTCCGGGCCAGATGGGCGATGCTGTCCGTGCGCTCGGACAGCCGGACGTGCAGCCGGTAGGCGTTAAATAGGATCAGCGCGCAGGAGAAGACGAGGACGATGGCCGAGATGAAGGCCAGCTGCGCGAATTTGGCCCGACGGCCGAGAGAGTCGGCTCTGGGAAGCCTGGCTCCGGGATGTATGCTCATGTGTCGCTCGTCATCCTCCGGTTGAGAGATACCTTTGTATTTCTAAGCCGAACGGGCGACATTGGCAAGGCGTCAGGCATGTTTCCGCAGTGCCTGCGAAGGGCAAAAAAAAGGCCGGGCGCAAGGCCCGGCCGAAAATCGGTCCCGGAATCGGCTAGGCGTTGCCGGTCTCCAGGCTGAAGCCCATCTCGGACGCCATGAACTGGAGCGGACGGATGTCGTGGGTCACCTTCATGATTTCGAGCAGGGTTTCCGCTCCCAGCTTGGCGCTGGCGTCAAAGGGATTGATCTCCCGCATCAGGGTCGAATACGGCTTGTTGATCTTCTGTGCGACGACCTTGGCCTGAATACCACTGTCGAGAATGCAGTCCTGAACCACCTTGGTCACGTTCTTTTCAAACATCGTGCCCTCCCGCAGAGTTTGTTGATTGCTGGTGAAACGTTATGAGCTATATAGCAACCGGCGTGCCAAAATTGTTTTATATCTATTATAATATGCTATTTCTATGGGTTATAAAAAGTCTAAAGAAATGAACCTGGAAAGGGTGGTGTCGCATTGATGTTGCATGTGTCGCACTATGCGACATGTTGCGACATATATGTTGCATATGCGACAGAGAAGCAGCACAAAAAAAGGGAGCCGCTTGCGCGGCTCCCAGATACCCGGCAGTGCCGGGGTGTCCGAAACGTATCTGTCAGGCTGTCAGGTGTGGGTTGCGGTCCATTTCTGTGCGCCTTTAGGAGGTGTTTGATGCGTTCGGGACTAAGGGTGCTGTGTCTTTGCCCAGTCTTCCGACCAGGACTTGAAGGAATCAATGTAGTTCAGCCAGGCACGGCTGCCCAGGATGATTTCCACTATTCTGGAGGCGGTAAGATTCTTGAACATGTTCTTTACCTCTCTCGTTGAAAGTCGCTTTTGATCCGTTTATTGCGCCAGCGGCAGGCTGGTCGATGTCCGGGGGCCTTCCGTCTGCTCGGCGTCTATGGTGATGCTGCGTTCCACGTGGTTGATGGTCTCGGCAAACAGCCCGGTCGACTCGTAGGGGGACAGGAGGCTGGTACGGACGGAGCCGACGATGTTGCCGTAGATGATCAGCGCGGTTTGTTCCAGGGGCAGGGAGCGGATGGTTCCGTCTCCGATGCCCAGGGCGACGCAGCGTTTCAATTCGTCAATGAAGATGCTGAACTTCTCCATCACCTTGGCGCCGTCGACACCGGGCTCCATGTGGCTGAAGGGAGAACAGCGCAGCAGGACGGGGAAGCCGACCCGGTGCTCTTCGGTAAAGGCGAAATACGCGGTCATGTAGGCCCGGATGGCCTCCATGCCGTTCTTGGCCTTGGCGGTCGCCTCGCTCAGGCGGAGGATCAGCCGGTCGGCCATGTCGAACCCGGCGGCCAGGAAGAGCTCCTGCTTGCTGCCGAAGTAGTGGGAAACCAGGCCGAAGGAAACGTCCGCGCGTCCGGCCACGTCCTTGACGGTGGCTGCGTGGAAACCCAGTTGCCCGAAGGCCTCCTGGGCTGCTTTGAGTATCGCTTCCTTCTTGGTCATTTCGTTGGTTTCCTCGTATCGATTGATTGTGCAATCAGTCGTTGATTCGGGTATAGATTGATCGGGCAATCAGTGTCAAGCGGGAAATGGTTATTTTTTCGCACGACCACGCCGGTGCAATAGAAAAGGCCGCGCAAGGCGGCCTTTTCATTGGTGATTTGCAGTCTGAAACTAGCTGGATTTTTTCTGGATCTTGGCCCAGGTGTCGCGCAGGGTGGTGGTCCGGTTGAAGACCAGGGCCTGGCCGGGCTTGTGGTCGCGCAGGTCCGCGCAGTAGTAGCCGGTGCGCTCGAACTGGAAGTTGGTCCCGGCGGCCATGTCGGCCATGGCCGGTTCCACCTTGCAGCCGGTCAGGGACGTCAGGGAGTCGGGGTCCACGTAGTCGGTGAAGGTCTTGCCCTCTTCCACGGCGTTGGGGTTCTCCCTGGTGAACAGCGGGCCGTAGTTGCGCACCTCGGCGTCCAGGCTGTGCTTGGCCGAGACCCAGTGCAGGGTGCCCTTGACCTTGCGGCCGCCTTCCAGCCAGCCGCCCTTGGACTCGGGGTCGTAGGTGGCCCGGATCTCGGTGACCTTGCCGTCCGCGTCCTTTTCAAAGCCGGTGCACTTGACGTAGTACGCCCCGCGCAGCCGGACCTCGCGGTCCGGGCCCAGGCGGAAGAACTTCTTGGGCGGCTCCTCCATGAAGTCGTCGCGCTCGATCCAGAGCTCGCGGGTGAACGGCACCTTGCGCGCGCCGTAGGACTCGTCCTCGGGGTTCAGGGCGATCTCGAAGACGTCCTCCTGATCCTCGGGGTAGTTCTCGATGACCAGCTTGACCGGGTCCATGATGCCCATGTACCGCGCGGCGCGCTTGTTCAGGTCCTCGCGCAGGCAGGCCTCGAGCAAGGCGTATTCGACCATGGAGTCGGCCTTGGCCACGCCGATGCGCTCGCAGAAGTCGCGGATGGATTCGGGCGTGAAGCCGCGCCGCCGGAAACCGGAGATGGTCGGCATGCGCGGGTCGTCCCAGCCGGTGACGAACTTCTCCTGGACCAGCTGGATGAGCTTGCGCTTGGAGAGCACGGTGCCGGTGATGTTCAGCCGGGCGAACTCGTACTGCCGGGGGCGGTCGGTGAAGCCGGGGAGCGCGGCCAGTTCATTATATATGGCGGCGTGCTCGCCGAACAGCTCGGGCTGTTTCAGCCCTTCCATGAGGGTGTCCACGCACCAGTCGTACAGGGGGCGGTTGTTCTCGAACTCCAGGGTGCAGATGGAGTGGGTGATGCCCTCGATGGCGTCGGACAGCCCGTGGGTGAAGTCGTACATGGGGTAAATGCACCACGCGTCGCCGGTCCGGTGGTGGTCGGCGTGCTTGATGCGGTACAGGGCCGGGTCGCGGAGCATGACGTTGGGGGCGCTCATGTCGATCTTGGCGCGCAGGATGCACTCGCCGTCCTTGAGCTTGCCCGCGCGCATGGACCGGAACAGGGCCAAGTTCTCCTCCACGGTGCGGCCGCGATAGGGCGACTCCTTGCCCGGCTCCTTGAGGGTCCCCCGGTTCTCGCGGATCTCGTCGGCGGACTGGTGGTCCACGTAGGCCTTGCCCATCTTGATGAACAGCTCGGCGATGAAATAGAGCTTCTCGAAGTAGTCCGAGGCGTAGAAGTTGTTGTCCCAGTCAAAGCCCAGCCAATGGACGTCCTCGCGGATGGAGTCCACGTATTCCACGTCCTCCTTGACCGGGTTGGTGTCGTCGAAGCGCAGGTTGCACTTGCCCTGATAGTCGCGGGCAAGGCCGAAGTTCAGGCAGATGGACTTGGCGTGGCCGATGTGCAGGTAGCCGTTGGGCTCGGGCGGGAACCGGGTGTGCACGCGGCCGTGGTACTTGCCGCTTTCCATGTCCCTGTCGATGATCTGGCGGATGAAGTCCTTGCCCTTTTCCGGGGCCTCGGGATTGCTGCTCATGAAAAAACCTCGTGGTATGAATGGACCGTTTGTCGGCCGAATCGTCGTAAAGAGGGCAAGATTCCCCATCCTGCCCGTGGCACAGGAAATACGGTAAAACCGTTTGCCGGTCAACGCAATGCTTGCCGGGAAGGCCGCGACAGGCCACACTGCGCGGACCACCCCGCAAAGGAGAGAATATGCCGTTGTTCACCATCGACGAGACCCGCTGCAAGCGGGACGGACTGTGCGCCGCCGACTGCCCGGCCGGGTGCATCGTTTTCGAGAAGGGCGGGCTGCCCGAACCCCACGAGAAAAAACAGGCCTACTGCCTGGACTGCGGCCACTGCATGGCCGTCTGCCCGGCCGACGCCATCCGGCTCACGCGCTTTGCGGACGGCGGCGAGCCCGTGGACCGCTCGCTGAACATTTCCTATGACCAGGCCGAACAGTTCCTCAAGGCGCGGCGGTCCGTGCGCGCCTTCCGCGACGAGCCTGTGGACCGCGATCTGCTCGGCCGGGTTCTGGCCGTGACCGAATACTGTCCGTCGGGCCACAACGCCCGGCCCACCCGATGGATCGTGGCCGAGGGGCGCGACCGGGTGGCCGAGGTGGCCGGAGCCGTGGCCGGATGGATGCGCGCCGAGTCCGAGGCCGAGTCCGGCTTGGCCGCCGCCCTGCATCTGCCCGGCATCGTCCGTGCCTGGGACAACGGCACGGACATCATCTGCCGCAACGCCCCGGCCCTGGCCGTGGCCGTGGGGCCCGGGCAGGGCATCACCCCGCGCGAGGACGGGGTCATCGCCACCGCCTACCTGGAACTGGCCTTGACGGCCGCCGGGCTGGGCGCGTGCTGGTGCGGCTACCTGGTGGCCGCCGCCGCGCACGACGCCGGAGTGCGCGGGTTCCTCGGCCTGAAGGACGGCGAATCGGTCTACGGGGCGCTCATGCTCGGCCGACCGGCGCGGCGGTACGCGGCCATCCCCCCGCGCCCGGCCCCGACGGTGGACTGGCTGTGACCGATGGCCCCCGGCTGGACTCCACTGTGGAGTCAATGTAAGGTCCCGGCATGATATGGAGTCTGCGCCCCTTGCTCATCGCGGCCGCATTGGTCGCGGTCCTGTCGACCCCGGCCTCGGCCCGGGCGCGCGAGGTCCGGGTCGGCGTGGGCTTCGCCATCGCGCCCTACGCCCTCAGGGAGCAGGACGCCGGGCTCGAAGTGGACGTCATCCGCGCCGCCTTCCGGGCGGCCGGGCTGGAGGCCCGGTTCGTCTTTCTGCCCAACCTGCGCCTGCCCATGGCCCTGGCCCAGGGGGACGTGGACTGCCTGGCCAGCAGCGTGGGCTACGACATGGCCGAGCGCACCGGGCGACCGGTCTTTTATTCCGCGCCCACCCTGACCTTTCGGAACTACGCCGTGACCCTGGCCGTCCGCGAGCTGCGCATCCGTTCCGTCGCCGATCTTTCGGGGTACATGGTCCTGGGCTTCCAGGACGCGGCCAGCTATCTCGGGCCTGAGTTCAAGGCCATGACCCGGGACAACGACCTGTACAGCGAGCTCGGCGACCAGTCCCTGCAGGTGCGCATGCTCTTTTCCGGGCGGGTGGACGTGGTCATCTCCGAGCGGCGCGTCTTTCTCTACTGGCGCAACCGGCTCAAGGGTTCCCCGGCGGGCCGGGCCGTGGACCTGGATCAGGCCGTGACCTTCCACCCGATTTTTCCGGCCCAGGACCGGCAGGTGGTCTTTGTCGACAAGCCTTTGTGCGGCGAGTTCGACACGGGCATGGCGGCCATCCGGGAGAGCGGCAGCTTCCAGCGGATCGTCCGGGCCTATGGCCGGGCGGAGTTCGTCAAATAACCAGCAGCCGGGCTTTTTGAGCCCGATGAATATACGGAGAGCGGCATGGCGAATGCCCATTATGCCTTTGGTTCGGTTCAGGTGGAGATCAATTTCGAGGCCATCGACGCCCTGTTCGGGCAGGCCCGCGACCAGGGGCGCGATTCCCTGTTCGAGTACGAGGTCTACGACCTGCTCAAGGCCTCGGGCGCGGAGACCCCGCCCCGGTGCGTGCTCCTGCCGCGCTCGGGTCGGTTTACGGATGAGCAGCTTTCGGTCCTGCCCGGGGACAAGGTCGTCCTCAAGATCGTCTCGCCGTCCATCGTGCACAAGACCGAGGCGGGCGGGGTGCGCGTGGTCGAGAACCGGCCGGACGCCATCCGCTCGGCCGTGCGGCGCATGCTCTACGAGGTCCCGGAGAACTTCGCCGCCGCCCTGGAGCGCGCGCCCGGCTCGGCGCCCGGCCCGTACCGCGGGCTGACCGGCGAGCCCCTGGTCACGGCCGCGGCCCGCGACCTCCGCGGAGTGCTCATGGTCCAGTTCATGGAGCCGGACTCCACGGCGTTCGGCAACGAGCTTTTGGTCGGTATTCGCAAGACCCGCGAGTTCGGCATGGTCCTCACCGCCGGGCTGGGCGGCACCGACACCGAACTCTACGCCCGGCGCTTCCGCAAGGGCCAGGCCATGACCATCGCCTCCACGGCCCTGACCGACGGGGGGCGCTTCTTCGAGCTCTTCCGCAAGACCATCTCCTACCGCAAGCTGGCCGGGCTGACCCGGGGGCAGCGGCGCATCGTCACCGACGAGCAGCTCATCGAGTGCTTCTCCTCGTTCATCAACATGGCCAACCACTACTCCCCGGACAACCCGGACGCGCCGTTTCACATCGAGGAGTTGGAGATCAACCCGTTCGCCTACGCCGACTACCTGATGGTCCCTCTGGACGGGTTGTGCCGGTTCTCGAGCCCGACGTCGGTCCGCGCGCCCCGGCCGGTGGAGCGCATCGCCAAGCTGCTCAAGCCCTCCTCCATAGGCATCGTCGGGGTCTCGGCCTCGCGCATGAATTTCGGGCGGATCATCCTCAAGAACGTGCTTGAGGCGGGCTTCCCGGCCGAGGACGTGCGTCTGCTCAAGCCGGGCGAGACCGAGATAGACGGGGTGGCCTGCGTGCCGGACCTGAAGTCCCTGGACAGGCGGCTCGACTTGTTCGTGGTCGCCGTGGGCGCGGACCAGGTCCCGGCCCTGGTGGACGATCTGGTGGCCCTGGACTGCGCCGAGTCGGTCATGCTCATTCCGGGCGGCATGGGCGAGACCGAGGAGAGCCGTGAACGCGCGGCAGGCGTCATCGCCCGCATCAACGAGGCCCATGAGCAGGGCGCGGGCCCGGTTTTTCTGGGCGGCAATTGCATGGGCGTGGTCTCCCGCCCCGGCCGGTACGACACTTGGTTCATCCCCGAGGAGAAACTGCCTCCCCTGGCCCCCGGCGATCACCATCGGGCGGCCTTCATCTCCCAGTCGGGCGCGTTCATGCTGACCCGGCTCTCCCAATGCCCCTTCCTGAACCCGGCCTACATGGTCTCCATGGGCAACCAGACCGACCTGACGCTGGGCGACATGGTCTCTCATTTCGCCGAGGCCGACGATGTGGATGTCATCGCCGTGTACGCGGAAGGGTTCAACGACATGGACGGGCTGAATTTCTGCCGGGCCGTGCGCCGGGCGGTGCGCGCGGGCAAGGACGTGATCTTCTACAAGGCGGGGAGGACCCCGGAGGGCAAGTCCGCCACCAGCGGCCACACCGCCTCCCTGGCCGGGGACTACGCGGTCTGCGAGTCCTGCGTGCGCCAGGCGGGAGCCATCGTGGCCCACTCCTTCACCCAGTTCGAGAACCTGTTCATGCTGGCCGAGCGCTTGAGCGGCAAGACCATCGGCGGCAACCGGCTGGCCGCCATGTCGGGCGCGGGATTCGAGGCCGTGGGCATGGCCGATTCCATCCAGACCGACGACTACTCCATGGTCCTGGCCCCGCTGTCGGACAGGACCCGCGAGGCCCTGCATGGCCTGGTGGAAGACAACCGCCTGTCCGGGCTGGTCACGGTGACCAATCCCCTGGACGTCACGCCGGGGGCCGACGACCATGTCCATGCCGAGGCCATCCGGCTCCTGGCCGCTGACCCCGGCGTGGACGCGGTGGTGGCCGGGCTCGTGCCCATGTCCCCGGTCATGCGCACCCTGGCCGATCCGGACACGCCCATGACCATGGATGACGAGCGCTCCATCGCCGCGCTCCTGGCCGAGTCGCTGCCCACCCTGGATACCCCGGTCATCGGGGTGGTCGACGGCGGCCGCCAGTACGACCCCCTGGTGGACCGCCTCAATGAGGCCGGGCTGTGCACCTTCCGCACCTCGGACCAGGCCGTGGCCGCCCTGGCCCAGTACGTGGACGGGCGGCTCAACGCCGCGCGCATCCGGGCCCGCTGAGCCCGCGACGGACTGCACTCTCCGTTTTTATAATACAAACGACCGCCAAATTCTCCTAATCATCTATAGATGGGAGGAGTCTTCCTCCCTGTGGATGGAACAGACGCTTTTGGAGGATCGAATGAGGTTGTCGGATGTCCCCGTCGGGACGAAAATCATCGGCGGATTCTTGATTATCGTGGTGCTTTTTCTGGCCACCGGAGTCTACGTCAAAGTGGCTCAGGACGACATGGTCGCCTCGAGCCACATCGTGGATGCCGCCCTGGAGATGAAGTACGCCGTGCGCTCGGACATGCAGATGGTCATGGAGTTTCTGGACGCCTCGGACGGGAAGGCGCTGGACGAAAGCTGGGCCGAGCATGGAAAGGTCGCAGGCGATTTCGATTATTTCGCCGGCGGCGTCCTGCAGGGCGTGTCCGATGAACGGGCCAAGATCCGGGCCGCGCGAAATCCCGTTATCCGCGACCTGACCACCCGGGTCCGGACCCGGCACAAGGACGAATTCACCCCCGTCGTCCGCAGCGTTTACGAACTCAAGAAAGCCACATTCGCGGCCATGGAGCGCCGGGCGGCGGCCATGCAGACCCTGGAGGCGGCTCACGAATCGGTGGCCCTGGCCCTGGATGAATTCGAGAAGGGCGTGGACGAGCTCATCGACCGGCGGATAATCGCCGGGGCCGACGCCTTCGACATCCTTTCGCGGGAGATATCCTGGGCGGACATGGCCATGGAGATCAAGATCAACATCGGCCGGTCCCGCATCGTCATGGAGGAGTATGTCCAGCCGGGGACCGTGGAGCGCGAGGCGGTTTTGGCAAAGGAATACGAGGCCACCCTCAAGGCGTTCGACCGGCTGGTCGGCCTCCTGCTCGAGGGCGGCAGCCTGGACGGCCTGATAGTGGTCGCCGTGGACGAACCGGAACTGATCGAGCGGATCAGGAACCTGAACCGGGTCCACGAGGAGGGCTTTCGCGGCGCGGCCGGCCAGGTGATGGCCGCTCAGGCCGACTACGAGAAGCTGCTGCGCGAGATCGACCTCGCGGACACCCGGGTCGACGAGGTGGGCCGGGAGCTGATGGCCGCGTTGGAGACCATCGGGCACGACGCGGACAGGGACATGGGATCCGACTCCCTCCACTCCGAGCTGGCCGTCATCGGCGGCGTCGGCCTGTCCGCGATCCTGGCCCTGCTGATCGGCTGGCTTTTGGCGCGGATGATCACCAGGCCGGTTTCCCTGGCCCTTGATGTGGCCTCGGCCATGGCCGGAGGCGACCTGAGCCGGGACGTGCGGGCGTCGGGAAAGGACGAGATCGGGCGCATGCTCGGGGCCATGGGCGAGATGATCGTCCGGCTGCGGGATGTGGTTTTCGGGGTCAACGGGGCCGTGCAGAACGTGGCCTCGGGCAGCGAGGAGCTCTCGGCCACGGCCGAGACCCTGTCCCAGGGGGCTACCGAGCAGGCGGCCAGCGCCGAGGAACTGGCCTCGTCCATCTCCGAGATCACCCGTTCCATCGCTGGCAACGCGGGCCACAGCCGGGAGACCGCCGAGATCGCGGCCACGGCTGCCGGCAAGGCCGCCCGGAGCGGCGAGACCGTGGCCCAGGCCGTGGGGGCCATGAAGGAGATCGCCGAGCGGATTTCGATCATCGAGGATATCGCTCGGCAGACCAACCTGCTGGCCCTCAACGCGGCCATCGAGGCGGCCCGCGCCGGTGAGCACGGCAAGGGGTTCGCCGTGGTCGCCGCCGAGGTCCGCCAACTGGCCGAGCGTAGCGGAAAGGCGGCGGGCGAGATCAGCCAGCTCTCCGAATCCACGGTCATGGCCTCGGACGAGGCCGTGCACATGCTGGATGAACTGGTCCCGGATATCGAGAGGACCTCGGAATTGATGGACCAGATCCGTTCCGCCTGCGAGGAGCAGGACCTGGTCATCAAGCAGATCGGCACGGCCGTGAACCAGGTTTCGGACGCCACCCAGAGCAGCGCCTCGGCCGCCGAGCAGGTGTCCGCCACCTCCGAGGAACTGGCCGGACAGGGCGAGAGCCTGCAGGAGATGATGGCGTTCTTCGACTGCGGACAGGGGCGCGGCGACCGCGCAAGCGTCCGGCCCAAGGCGTTACCTGGGCCGGAAGGCGGCCAGGACGGCGGGCTCGAACGCTATTGATCCGAGCCGTGTTGTGCGCAAAAAAAAAGCCCCGGACTCGGTCCGGGGCTTTTTTACGCGCGTCGGCTCGTCCGGTCCGTCAGTACATCAGTCCGGGCAGGAACAGGATGATCTGCGGGAAGAGGAAGAGCAGGCCGATGCCGATGACGATGGAGAGCATGAACGGCAGGATGCCCTTGAACACGTCCTCGAGCGTCACGTCCGGGGCGATCTTCCGGCACATGCCGTAGACCACGTAGACGTTTATGCCCACCGGCGGGGTGATGACCCCCATCTCGGTGACCAGGACGATGATGATGCCGAACCAGATGGGGTCGAAGCCCATGCCCGTGACCACCGGGTAGAAGACCGGGATGGTCAGCATGATCAAGGCCAGCGAGTCCATGAAACAGCCGCCGATGAAGTAGATCAGGATGATCGTGCCCATGATGGCGAACGGCGGCATGTCGAAGGCGGACACCCAGTTGGCGATGTCGAACGGGATGCGGGTCACGGCCAGGAACTTGCCGAAGACCACCGCGCCCGCGATGAGCACCAGCACCATGCACGAGGTCCGCAGGGTCTCGTACAGCGAGTTGACGAAGGCTTGCCAGGTGAGCTGGCGCTTGATCAAGGCCAGGGCGAGCACGCCGATGACGCCGATGCTCGCGGCTTCGGTGGGTGTGAACCATCCCCAGAACAGGCCGCCGATGACCAGGGCGAAGATGAGCAGGGTGTCGATGAGGTTGGCCAGGGAGCGGAACTTCTCGGCCCAAGTGAAGGTGTCGCCCTTGGGGCCCAGCGCCGGATTGATTTTGCACTGGATGTAGATGCCGACGATGAACAGGAAGGTCAGCAGGAAGGCCGGGAGGATGCCGGACACGAAGAGCGCGCCGATGGACTGCTCGGTGAGCACGCCGTAGATGATCAGGACCACCGAGGGCGGCATGATCATGCCCAGCCCTCCGCCCGAGGCCACCGAGGCGGCGGCCAGGGAGTTGGCGTAGCCGTAGCGCTTCATCTCCGGGATGCCGACCGTGGACATGGTCGCGGCCGTGGCCGGGCTGGACCCGCAGACCGCGCCGAAGGCGGTGCAGGCCGAGACCGTGGCCATGGCCAGGCCGCCCCGGGTGTTGCCCAGGAAACGGTAGGCGGTCTGGTACAGCCGCCGGGAGATGCCGCAGTTGAAGGCGATCTGGCCCATGAGGATGAACAGCGGGATGGTCGACAGTTCGTAGGAGGCGAAGGCGTCGTAAACGTTGCGGCTCATCAGGTTGAGACCTCCCCGCCAGGAGGTCAGCAGCGAGAAGCCCACGAATCCCACGAGCATCATGACGAAGGCCACGGGCATCCTGGTCATGAACAGGATGACCATGATGCAGATGCCGATGATTCCGGCTGTGGTCGGATCCATGGCTAGGCCCCCCGTTTCCCGAAGAATTTGACGACGTCCGCGAGCAGGCAGAGGGCGTAGACGAAGAAGCCGAAGGACAGGACGTAGACCACGTAGTACTCGGGCAGCTCTAGGTTCATGGAGACTTCGCCCGATTCGGCCAGGGTCCCGGCGTAGAGGAACATGCGCCAGGTGATGACCGAGACCAGGGCCAATGTGGCCAGGTTGGTGGCCAGTTCCACACCCTCGCGGACCCGCCTGGGCAGGCGACGGACCAGGATTTCCACGCCGATGTGGCTCTTCTGGTAGTGGGCGTAGGGCAGGGCGAAGCCCACGGCGACCACGCCGAGGATGGCCACGATCTCCTCGCAGCCGAAGATGGGGGTGTTGAACGCCCCGCGCAGGAACACGTCCGCGCCGGTCATGGCCGCCATGCCCGCCAGGCAGACGGCCGCGACGATGCGCATGATCTTTTCAGTGATGTGGAGCGGCCGCTTGGCTTCTTCCATTTTCAATCCTTTGCACGATGAGCGGAGCGGGAATCGGTCCCGCCCCGTCTTGTAATCGGTTATTTCAGGGTGGACCGGGTGAATTCCAGGATGGCCTCGCCGTCCAGGCCCTTCTCGGCCACCTCGGCCACGTAGCCGTCCAGCACGGGCCGGGCCGCCTCGGCCCAAGCCGTCGACTGCTCGGCGGTCAGCTGGACGATCTCGCCGCCCTTGTCCAGGAAAAACCGCCGTCCGTCCGCGTCGGCTTCGTCCCAGGCCGCGGCGTGCCTGGCCGCCCATTCCTTGTTGATCTCGCGGATGATCTTCTGCGACTCGGGGTCGATGGAGGCCCATTTGTCATTGTTCATGACGATGAAGAACACGGTGGTGTAGGCCACGGAGTAGGAGTCCGTGCCGAACTTGCAGACCTCGCCGAGCTTGAAGGACTTGTTGGACTCGATGGGGTGCATGGAGCCGTCGACCACGCCCTTTTGCAGTAGCTGGTAGTTCTCGGGCATGGGCTTGGCCACCGGGGTGCCGCCGAGCGCGCCGACCAGCTTGGCCGAGTTGCCGGTGGCCCGGATCTTCTCGCCCTTCATGTCCTCAAGGGTCCTGACCGGCTTGCTCACGGTGAACAGCAGTCCCGGACCGTGGCCGTTGAAATACATGGGCTCCACGTCGGCCAGTTCCTCGGGCTTGAAGTGCTCGTAGACCGCGTTGGCCGTGGCCGTGGCCTGGGCCGCGCTGGTGTAGCCCAGCGGCAGGTCCACGGCGGCCATGACCGGGAAGCGGCCGCGCGAGTATGCCAGGCAGGAAAGGCCGATGTCGGAGATGCCCTCGACCACGCCGTCGTAGCACTGGGCGGCCTTGGACAGGGTGCCGCCCGGATAGTATTCGACGACCACCTTGCCGCCCGTGCGTTTTTCCACTTCCTTGCACCACGCCTCGGCCAGTTGGGACTGGTGGTTGGCGGGCGGGAAGAAGTTGGAGTAGGTCAGCTTGACCTCGGCTTGGGCCTGCGCGGTCAACCCGGCGCAGAGCAGTCCGACGGCCAGGACCGTGGTTAAAAGTTTCTTCATTGTCTCCCTCCGGATGGTTGCATGGGGTCCGAGGAGGAGTCCGCAGTCTCCCCCCTTGTATATGGAATGCCCCGAGCCCTGCCCGTGAAACATGGCCTCCGCGGGGCGGCCCCGGTTCCGTACTGCCGCTTGGAACCGGGGCGCATGTCCGCAGAGAAGCCGTTCCGCCTGGCGGCTTACGGGGTCTTTGCCATCTCGGCCTGAATGAATTCGACAACGGCCTTGCCGTCCACACCCTTGCCCTCGCCGTCGGCGTAGCCGTCGAGCACGGGCCGGGCGGCCTGAACCCAGCGGTCGGCCTCGGCCGGATCGAGCTCGATGAAGTCGCCGCCCTTGGAGGCCAGGAACTTCCTGCCCTCGGCGTCCGAGGCGTCCCAGGCCTGGCCGTGCTTGACCGACCATTCCCGGTTGATCTGCAGGATGATCTTCTGGTTTTCAGGCGAAATCTCGTTCCATTTGTCCTTGTTCATGACGATGAAGAAGGTGGTGGTGTAGCCCACGCACTGGGACTGGGTGCAGTGCTTGACCACCTCGCCGAGCTTCCACCCCTTGTTGGATTCCATGGGGTGGACCGAGCCGTCGACCACGCCCTTCTGCAGGGACTGGTAGGAGGCGGGCATGGGCTGGGCCACCGGGGTGCCGCCGAGCGCCTCGATGAGCTTGGCCGAGTTGCCGGTGGAGCGGATTTTGAGACCCTTGAGGTCGGCCAGGGTTTTGACCGGCTTGTCCACGGTGAAGAGCAGGCCCGGGCCGTGGGCGTGGAAGTACATGGGCACCACGTCGTTGAATTCGGCGGGCGAGAACTTGTCGTAGACCGCGTTGGCCACGGCCGTGGCCTGGACGCCGTTCTGGTAGCCCATGGGCAGGTCCACGGCGGCCATGACCGGGAAGCGGCCGCGCGAGTAGGCCAGGGCGCTTTGTCCGATGTCGGAGATGCCCTCGACCACGCCGTCGTAACACTGCTTGGCCGGGCTCAGGGTGCCGCCGGGGTAGAAGTCGATAATGACCGCCTTGCCCGTGCGGGTCTCGACCTCGTTGCACCACTGCTCGGCCAGTTTGGACTGGATGTGCGTGGGCGGGAAGAAGCTGGAATAGGTCAGGCGCACGGACTCGGCGCAGGCCGGGGAGGCCAGGCCGGCGGCGATCAGGGCCAGTGCCGTCAGGGTCAGCAGGATCTTACGCATGGTGCATCTCGCTTGTAATGAAGTGATATGGTCGTAGCGGGATCAGTCCCGCCTGGTTCCGTTCCTCACGGCCAGGTCGATGGCCGCTTGGCGCACTTCGGCAAGGGACAGGGTCTCGGTGCCGAGCGCGCGGTGGATGAGAAAGCCCTCGAACAGGGCGGTGTTCAGGGCCCCGATCTTCTCGGGGGGAAAGTCGCTGGTCACGTGGTCGCGCACCAGGTCGGCGAAGACCCGGTCCGAGAGCCGGTAGTCGGACTGGTTCAGGAGGCGGCGCAGGGACTCGTTGGTGGCCGCGTGGATGGTGAACTCCAGGAAGATGGCCGACCAGTTGCGGTCCGCCACGATGGTCTCCAGGAAATCCCAGATGATGTTCATGGCCTCCGACAGGTCGGCGGCCCGCTGCACCCGGTCGTGCCGGGTGGCCCGGTACTCCTTGAACTTCTGCTCCACGATCTGGAGGAACAGTTCGTCCTTGGAGTTCCAGTGGCGGTAGAAGCTGCCCTTGGCGTAGCCCGCGTGCTCGGTGATCTCGGCCACCGAGGTGGAGGCGAACCCCTTGGTGCCGAACAACGCGATGGCCGAAGCCATGAGCTCCTGCATGGTCTGCCGGGATTTTTCCTGCTGTCTGGTCGCCATACCCTGTCCTCGTTCCCCGGAATCGCAAGATTTTTATTGCGACCATCGGTCGTTTTGCGACTTCCGGTCAAAAAGTGACCGATGGTCACATCGGAGAGTTCAGGGGTAGCAGTGGGGCCTTGTGGAGTCAAGCCCGTTTTACCGAAACAGGAACAACCCCATGCGCGAAGGCAGGCAGGCTTGCGCCATGGCGCACCCCGCGAAGCGGCTCCAAAAAGTTTAGGAAGGATGAGGGGATGGGGGTCCGGGGGAAGGGGAGAAGGAGGTACAGCCCGGGTACATAGGTAACACATTAGCCCGGGAACAGGGGTAACACTTTGGGCATGAGAGCCTGGAGGTGCCCATGCCCTGGAATGAGGTCAGACCTATGGATCAACGATGGCTGTTTGTGATGGAGGCGCAGCTTGGCGCCGAGGCCCTGTCGGCATTGTGCCGCAAGTACGGCATCAGTCGAAAAACAGGATACAAGTGGCTGAAACGATACCATGAACTCGGCAAGTTCGGATTCATGGAGCTGACCAGGAGGCCGCGCGGTTGTCCGCATAGGACGCCTGTTGAAATGCGGGAGGCCGTCGTGGCCCTGCGCAAGGCGTGGCCGGGCATCGGGCCGCGCAAGATCGCCGGTGAGCTGCGCAATCGGGGGCTCCGGCCTCCCTCCCACAGCACCATCGCCCTCATCCTCAAGGACGCGGGGCTGGTCAAGGCGCGCAGGCGGCGCAACGCCCGGTTTCGGCAATGGCCAGACACGCTGACGGAGCCGAGCATCCCAACCACGTCTGGAGCGTCGACTACAAGGGCTGGTTCAGGATGCTTTGCGGAAGCACCTGCTATCCATTAACGATTATGGACAGTTACAGCCGATTTCTCGTGGGGTGCGAGGCCCTGTCCCGGCCCGCCTTCGCGCCCACGCGGGAGGCCTTCGACCGGACTTTCGCCCGATTCGGCCTGCCCGAAATAATCCGCGTGGATAACGGAACGCCGTTCGCGGGGGCGGGAGCGGGCGGCCTGTCCCGGCTGAGTGCTCTTTGGCTGCGGTTGGGGATCGACGTGGAGTTTATCGAGCCGGGCAAGCCGCAACAAAACGGGGCGCACGAGCGGATGCACCGCAGCCTCAAGCGGGAAATCCGCCTGGGCAGAGGGCTGCGGCAACAGCAGCGCCGCTTCCGCGCCTGGCGTCGGCACTACAACCACAACAGGCCCCATGAAGCGTTGGGCATGGCCGTCCCAGCCCAGGTCTACGTCCGATCGGAGAGAAGATATCCAGCTGAAATACCGGACTTTCAATACGCCGCACAGCACACTGTCCGGCGGGTCAAAAACACCGGGGAAATCAAGTGGAGGGGCCGCAGGCGGTACATCAGCCAGGGCCTGGCCGGCAGTCTGATCGGCCTTCTGGAAAACCGCGCCGGCGACTTGAACATCTACGCCGGATCAGTCCTGCTCGGCATCTTGCCCGCCTCCGGTTCCGGGGGCCTGATCAGGCCCCCGGAACCGGTAGACGAACAATAAAAGTGTTACCCATGTACCCGGGCAGAAGTGTTACCCATGTTTCCGGTTGCACAGGAAAGCCCTTTTCAAAGGGTTTCCTTCTCCCCTTCCCCCGGCCGCCGGAGGCGATCCTACTCTTTCCAGTACGGGTGCGAGATGTCTTCGAAGGCGGACATGGCGGCCACGGAGCCTTCGCCGATGGCGGTGACGATCTGTTGCAGGCCGCCGGTCAGGTCGCCGGCCACGTAGACGCGCGGCACGCTGGTGCGCATGTCCGGACCCGCCTCGACGTAGCCGTCGGCGTTGAGCTTCACGTCCATGGATTTGGCCAGTTCGGTGGCGGCCTTCTGGCCGATGGCCATGAACACGCCGTCCAGGGGCAGCTCGGTCTGCGCGTCGTCCTTGACGTTGCGCAGCTTGAGCGAGGTGGCCTTTTTGCCGTCGCCCTCGATGGATTCGACCACGGTGTTCCAGAGCACGGGGATGCCTTCGCGCTCCACGGAATCGGCCAGGGACTGCTGGGCGCGGAACGCGTCGCGGCGGTGGACGATGGTCACGTTCACGCCGAGGTTCTTGAGGTGCAGGGCGTCGGTCAGGGCGGTGTTGCCGCCGCCGATGATGGCCACGGACTTGCCCTTGTACAGGTAGCCGTCGCAGGAGGCGCAGTAGTTGACCCCGCGCCCGAAATAGGTCTCCTCGCCGGGCACGCCGAGCTTGCGGTAGCTCGCGCCCGTGGCCAGGATGACCGCCTTGGCCGGGTACTCGCCCCGGGCCGTGGTCACCACGATGGGCTCGTCCTTGGCCGGGTCGCCCATGGTGATGGACTCCACGCCTTCGCCTTCGTGCACGGGCACGTACTGGCGGGCGTGCTCGCTCATGATGTCCATGAGCTGCTTGCCGGGTACGTTGGTGAAACCGGGGTAGTTTTCGACCACCGGGGTCAGGGCGACTTGGCCGCCGACGATGGACTTCTCCAGGACCACGGCCTTGAGCCCGGCGCGCACGGCGTAGATGCCTGCGGTCAGCCCGGCCGGGCCCGCGCCGATGATGACCAGGTCCACGGCTCCGGGCTCGATGGTCCCGTAGCCGGTAGCGGTCTGCAAGCCTTCCACGCCGGGCAGTTTGCCCTCGTCCAGGAGCTCTTCGGCGGACTTGAGGTAGACCATCTCGACCACGAAGCGCTCCTCGGGCATGAGGCCCAGTCCGTCGTGCGCGCCGTTGTCGAAGATGGTGTGCGGCACGGAGCCGACGTTGTGCTTTTCGGTAAGTTCCCGGTTCTCGTTCATCTCCACGCACTCGGCCTTGACCAGGCCGGGCCGGGCGATGGCGGACTTCACGGCGTGCATGACCTGGCCGGGACAATACGGGCAGGAGGGGGAGACGAAGACCTGGACCAGCCGCTCCTCGTCCAGGGGCTTGAGCAGGGCGAGGGAGGCCTCGGACAGCCCGTTCATGCGCAGGGAGACGAGCATGATGGAGGTGATGAAGGACTTGCCCTCCTCGCCCAGCGGCGCGCCCAGGAACCGGATGTGGTAGTCGTCCGGGTTGAGGCACAGGGTGGGCGAGGCGGTCACGCCCAGTTCCGTGGCCCGGTCGGACGGGATGTCGAATTTTTCAAAGGTGATCTTGTCGTTGAGCCGGGCCAGGTCCGCGCCGAACTTGGCGGTGTAGTCGGCGAACTCGTCGTTGACGCCGGGCTGGGCAAAGAGTTCAAGGTGCACGGGCTCTTTGAGGGCCTGGAAGGTTTCGGTCAGCTGCTTGCGGACGTCTTCGGGAAGGAACCAGTCTTCTTTCTTGTCTTTCTTGAAAAGGGACATGGGGGGAACCTCGCAGTGGTCGCAGTATTCGTTATCGAAAAGGGTAGGGAGACGGGCGCGGCGCGTCAAGGGGTCAGAGGACGATGACTCGGTTCCTGCCGCTGCGCTTGGCCTGGTACAGGGCGTCGTCGGCCCGCTTGAGCAGCCCCTCGATGGACTCGTCCTCCGGGGCCAGGGCGGTCACTCCGATGCTGATGGTGAAGGTGATGATCTGGTCGTGGGTCCTGACCTCGCACTGCTCCACACGGCGGCGCAGCCTCTCGGCGGTGTTCTCGCCCGCGCCGATGCGGGTCTGGGTCAGGGCGGCCTGGAACTCCTCGCCGCCCACGCGGCCGAAGAGGTCGGTGGTGCGCAGGGTGTTCCGGCACAGGGCGACCAGTTCCTTGAGCACGTCGTCCCCGGCCGGGTGGCCGTAGGTGTCGTTGATGCGCTTGAAGTGGTCGATGTCCAGGGACAGGAGGACCAGGGAGGTGTTGTACCGCTTGCAGCGCTCGAACTCCTCGCCCAGCCGGGACATGAACTGGCGGCGGTTGCTCGCCCCGGTCAGGGGGTCGGTGGAGGCCAGGGTGCGCAGTTCGTCTTCCATCTTGCGCTGCTCGGTGACGTCCATGCTGATGCCGATGAGCCGGATGGGCATGCCCTTGTCGTCCATCTGGACCAGCCCTTCGATGCGGATGTGCCGGACGGCCTTGTCGGCCCGGACGATGCGGAACTCCAGGTAGAGCGGCTCCTTGGTCTCGATGGACCGGGCCAGTTGCTGTTCGGTGGCGGCCAGGTCCTCGGGGTGGATGCAGCTGCGCCAGAAGTCGAACAGTTCCTTGGAAGGCCTGGGCTCGGCCTGGTAGAGGTCGAACATCTTACGGTCCCAGAGCAGGTCGTCGGTGCGCAGGTCCCACTCCCAGATGCCGATGTGGGCGGCGTCCGTGGCCAGGTCGAGGCGCTCGGCTATGGCCTTGAGGTTTTCCTCGCTGCGCTTGAGGTCGGTCATGTCCCGGGCCTCGAACGAGACGTATTCGGTTTCGTCGCCCTGGACCCGGACCGGCTGGTAGGTGATGGACATGTAGCGTTCGCCCGCGTCGGGCAGGTGCAGCCAGGTGGCCTCGGTCAGGGTCTCGCCCTTGAGGGCCCGGTCGATGGCGGGCTTGAACCGCTCCTCGAAGGCGCCGGAGCCGAACAGGATGCTCACGGGCTGGCCCACGATGGACTCCCGCTTGAGGCCGAAAATTCTGGAGTAGGACTCGTTGACGATGACGTAGCGGTAGTGGCCGTCGATCAGCGAGATGAGGTCCGGGTTGGTCTCGATGATCCGCTGGTAGCGCAACAGCTCCATGCGGGCCTGTTCGCGCTCCTGGTCCTTGCTCATCAGCTGGAGGTTGAGCCCGGCCAGTTCGCGGTTGACCTGCTGCAGCCGGTCCGTGCGCCGCCTGACCTTTTCCTCGAGTTCGGCATGGGCCGCGCGGAGTTCCGCCCTGGACCGGCGCCGCTGGACGATGCGCCAGGTGCCGTTCATGATCAGCTCCATGTGGCGGATGTCGTCCTCGGTGTAGTCCTCGGGCTTGTTGCCCACCCCGGCCAGGAAGACCACGCGGTTCTCCTCGAAGACCGGCACACCCAGATGGTTGCGCACCGGGATGTGGCCGTCGGGGTATCCCTTCTTTTTCTTCAGGCTCGGGTAGTCGTTGATGATGACCGGTTTGCCCTGGCGCAGGGGTTCGCCCCAAAGCCCGGTCTCGCAGATCTGATAGACCTCCGGGGCGTCCTTGATGGTGCAGCGTTTCATGACGTTTTCGGACCAGGCGTGCAGGGTCAGTTCGGTCTGGTCCTCGTTGACCTGATATATGTACCCGATCTCGCTGCCGGTCACTTCGGTGATGGCCTCCAGGGCGAAGTCGAGGATTTCCTTCTCGGTGTGCTGGGTCATCTCGGACAGGGCGTAGAGCCGTTCGAAGCGGAGTTCGTCCAGCTCAAGCCGCCGCAGGGCCCGGCGGTGCTCGGTGATGTCCGTGAAGGAGATCAGGTTGGCCGGCTCCCCGCCGTAGTCGATGGCCCGGGCGCTCAGGCTGACCCACATGGAGGGCCCGCCGTCGCGGTGCAGGAGAACCGGGTGGTTGCGGATGTGCCGCTCTTCGCGGATCAGCGCCAGGAGGCGTTTGCGGTCCTCCACGTTGACGTAGAAATTCTCGACGTTGCGCTCGCTGTCGTCGCCGGACAGGCCGAGGAACCGCTTGGCCTCGGCGTTGGACAGGAGGATTCTCCCCTGCTCGGTGACGATGGCCATGCCGCCGGGCGCGTTCTCGAAGACCATGCGGTAGCGGTCCTCGCAGGTCGCCCTGGCGGCCTCGCCAAGGGACTCTTCGAGTTCATCTATGCGCCGTTGCGCCTGTTCAAGCTGCTTGCGCAGGGATGTTTCGCTCATGTCATGTCTCCCGTGCGGGGGGATGTCCGCCAAGGCCGCCGAGGTGTGCGGGGAACCCTATTTCAATTTCTAATATCGCGTTTTTTCTGCGGAAGGTCAATGTTTGGCGGCGCTGGTCCGGACAGGGCGGGGCGGCAAAGAAAAGGGGGGCGCGAACGCCCCCCGTATCGGTTTGCCGAATGACCGCCTACTTCTTGCCGAACAGCTGCTCGGGGCGGGTGGTATCGCCCGTGGCGTTGGGGAAGTCGGGATAGCGGTAGGCCTTGGTATTGGTCTCGATGAGGTGGTTGGCCTCCTCCATGAACTGGTTGAACTGGTGCTTGCACTCGTAGAAGCCGTGCCACCAGGCGTAGTCCGGGGCCATCATGGCCGTGCCCATGCGGGCCCGGCGGCCCTCGTGGTGCCACAGCTCGTAGAAGCGCACCTCAAGGTGCTCGTCGAAGAACTTGGTCTTGTCGAGCAACCCCTTTTCATAGAGTTCGTCCAGGGTCTTCTTGGCCGGCTTGAAGTAGACCTCGTTGTATTCCTCAACCGAGGTGTCGAGCTGGGTGTAGAAGTCGTCGATCCAGGCCTGGCCGTGGCACTGGCTGCAGATGTTCTTCATCTTGTCGCGTTCCACCTTCCAGTCCGTGGCCGCGGGCAGCGGCTTGAACTCGGACGGGCGGATGGTCAGCGGGGCCTGGGTCTCCCAGGAGATGCGTTCGGTCACGTCGTGGGTGGTGGCCACGTCGCCTGAGCCGGACATGTGGCAGGAGGCGCAGGTCGGGGCGCGGTAATCCACGCCGGGGGTCCATGCGCCGGGCGCGGAGTCGAAGTTGTACTCCTGCTTGAACGCCTGGTAGATGTCGCCGTGCTTGGATTCGTTGTAGATCTCGATCTGCGGGTGGTCCGGGCCGAGGTGGCACTGGCCGCAGGTCTCGGGCTTGCGCGCCTCCATGACCGAGAAACGGTGCCGGGTGTGGCAGCTGGTGCAGGAGCCGAGCGAGCCGTCCAGGTTCAGGCGGCCGACGCCCACGTTGGGCCAGGTGTCCTTGTCCAGCTTTCCGTCCTTCATCTTCAGCACGGTGCCGTGGCAGTAGAAGCAGCCGGTCTTGCGCTCGTTGTCGGAATTCATGCCCCCGTTGAGCCAAGGGTCGATCTTCCAGATGATCTCGAGCGTGTTGGCGTGCTTGCTCTTGGAGTACTGCATGGCCTCGTCCGGGTGGCAGCGGGAACAGTCCTTGGGCGTGACTGCCGAGGCCACGGGCACGAAGTACTGCTTTTCGCCCATGGGCAGGTCGCCCATGGAGTAGTACTTCTCATGGGATGTGCTGATATCCCCGTCGCCGGGCTGGGCCTGGTGGCAGTCCAGGCAGGTGATGCCCGCCGCCGCGTGGCGGCTCATGGCCCAGTCGGCGAAGATGCCGGGGGTCTCCTGTTTGTGGCACTCGATGCAGGCCGTGCCCTGGGGCGGGGTCGCCCGGTCCATGCGCAGTT
Source organism: Pseudodesulfovibrio sp. lm2024 (assembly GCF_051175575.1). Classification (NCBI taxonomy): domain Bacteria; kingdom Pseudomonadati; phylum Thermodesulfobacteriota; class Desulfovibrionia; order Desulfovibrionales; family Desulfovibrionaceae; genus Pseudodesulfovibrio; species Pseudodesulfovibrio sp. lm2024. Next base: position 3,372,273 of record NZ_CP195092.1, on the reverse strand, counting down.
CGCGGACCTTGGGGAAATTCTGCGCTCCGGCCGCGAGCGCGGTCAGGGCGACGACGGCGATGGCGGCGGCAAGGGTGAACGTCACTTTGCGATACATAAACCAACCTCCTAGATACCCAGATTGGGCAGCCCGCTGGCCCGGTAGGGGGCGCTGAACTGCTTGTACTCGTAGAATTGCCTGTCGTTGTGGACCAGATGCCGGTGGCAGTCGGTGCAGCGGTACTCCCGGCCGTTTCCGGCGTAGAGAACCCTGCGGTGGGCCAGCATGGCCCCGCTCTTGCCCGGCATGTGCAGGATGTTCCGGTGGCACTTCATGCACTGGTCGTTCTTCATGGTGGCCCAGATCCGCTCGCGCATGACCGCCCGGTCGTACCGCTCGTCACCCCCGGTGAAGTGGGAGAAGACGTCCTTCATGCCGTGCATGGTCTTGGTGAAGAAGAAGTCGACGGTGTCCTGGGGCGCGGGCAGATGGCAGTCCATGCAGTCGGCCACGAACCCCTGCGCGTTGTTGTGGTGCGTCGAGCTCTCCCAGGCCATGACCGCCGGGCGGATCTCATGGCAGGACCCGCAGAACTCCGGGGTCGAGGTCCTGACCATGGTGTAATAGGTCATGCTGAAGATCGGGAAGGCGATCAGGATGCCGAACAGGACCAACAGAACGGATTTGCTTTTTCGCTGCATACCTCCTCCTGGTTGTTTCCCCCTCCCCTCGGACCATTGCCCCCGGTCCGGACAGGGGAGGGGTTCCACAACCCGTTAGCAGGAAATGCGAAAAAAGGGCAGGGGAGACGCGTTATTTTTTAGCCGCGATCGACGTATCCGTCCGATTCGGAGGTGAAAAGGGACAAAAAAGGGCCGGGAATCGCTTTCCGGCCCGAAAGGCGTCGCGGTGAGGGGGCCTACAGCTCGCACTCGGCCCGGGGGAAGGATATCTCGAAGCAGGCGCCGCCCTCCTCCCAGGAATCGGCTTTGATCTTCCCGCCGTAGTCGGTGACGATGCCGTAGGAGATGGACAGGCCGAGCCCGGTGCCCTTGCCCACGATCTTGGTGGTGAAGAACGGCTCGAACAGCCGCTCGCGGATGGCCGGCGGGATGCCCGCGCCCGTGTCGCAGATGCGGAAGACGACGCGTTCGGGCGTGCTGTAGGACTGCAGCAGGACGCGCTTGTCCGCGCCCGTCTTGTCGTCTTTCCAGCGGTCCTCGATGGCGTCGCGGGCGTTGAGCAGCAGGTTGATGACCACCTGCTCCAGCCGGTTGGAGTCGGCCATGATCAGGGGCAGATTCTCCTCCAGCTCCCAGTCCACCCGGATGTTGTGCACCTGCAACTGCTGGCTGAAGAACTCGAAGCCGCGCTCCAGGACCTCGTTGACCTGTACTGGCATGGTCCGCAGGTCGGACTTGCGCCCGAACTCGCGCATGTGCTCGATGATCTTGGCCGCCCGGTCCACGTGGGTGGAGATGCCCTCGGCCATCTCGCGCATGATCTCCGGCGAGACCTCGGCGCCGTTCTCGGCCCGGCGGGTCAGCAGGTTGGAGATGGCCTGGAGGATGGTCAGGGGCTGGTTCAACTCGTGGGCCACGCCGGTGCTCATCTCGCCCAGGGTGGTCATCTTGCTGGCCTGGATGAGCTGTTGCTCCATCTCGATCTTGCGGGTCACGTCCGTGCAGGTGACGATCAACGTGTCACGGCCCTCGAACCGGGCCGGAGAGATGCTCAGGAAAACGAAGAACGGCCTGCCCGTCTTGTCCACGTGGGTGCACAGCTCGATCTCGGACTGCGAGCGCACGGCCTCCTCCCAGTCCCCGGCCTCGTCCTCGCGGAAGAACTCCATGAAGCTGCGGCCGCGCATCTCGAGCTGGCCCCAGCCGTACATTTCCTGGGAGGACTCGTTGCAGTTGAGGATCTCCAGGGTCTTGCGGTCCAGGACGAAGACCGCATTGGGGATGGAGTCGAAGATGGCGTGGTAGCGGTGCTCGGACGCGGCCAGCTTGGATTCCAGCTCGCGTCGGTGGGTGATGTCGACCATCATCTCCATGGCGGCCACCACCTTGCCGTTTTCGTCGCGCACCGGGGAGGTGTACACGATCCAGTGGATCGGACGGCCGTCCTTGGACATGCCCGACTCCTCGGACATGTGCGCCTTGCCGTCCACGAAGGTCCGGGCGACCGGGCAGACCTCGCACTTTTCCAGGCGGCCCTTGTTCACCTGCCAGCAGTGCTTGCCGCCGGGCGGGCCGAAATGCCCCTCGTAGGCCGAGTTGTGGCGGATGACCCGGTAGTCGGTGTCCACCACCGAGACCAGGCAGGGCACGTTGTCGAACAGGTTGCGGTATTCCTCGCGCTGATCGAGCAGCTCGCGGTGCTTGTCCGAGACGCGGCGGCCCATCATGTTGAAGGCCTGGCCCAGGGTGCCGATCTCGTCCACCTGCTCGATGTCGATGTCCGTGTAGTCGGTCTCGCCGCTGATGCCGCGCGTGGCCGTGATCAGCCGCTTTATGGGCCGGAAGATGAAACGGTAGGTGAAGGCGAACAGGGCCAGGAAGGTGGCCGCGAACACGACCACGGAGATGCCCATGTTGGCCCGCTCGAACATCATGATCATGGAGTTCTTGTCGTCCATGTTCACGGTCACGTCCAACAGGCCGAGGACCTGCTCGTCCCCCGAGTGGACGTGGCAGGGGCCGGGCGAGCACCCCTCGGAGTTGGCGATGGGGGTCATGATGGCCATGAGCTGGCGGCCGCCGGATTCGATCATCCGGGTGCGCTTGGACAGGGGCAGGGCCGGAGGCGGCGGCGCATACTGGTGGCAGGCCCGGCAGGCCGGGGTCTCCTGGCCGATGACCGTGCCGATCTCGGCCGGGATGTTGGAGAAGACGATGCGCCCCTGCTTGTTGTAGACCCGGATGTTCTCGATCTCTTCCTGCTTGGCGATGTTGTTGATGTTCTCTTTGATGTCCTCTTCGTTGTCGAGCATCATCGCGTAGTGCAGGGCGAGCATGATCGTGTCCGAGACCATCTCGATGTCGGACATGACGTTGGAGACCACGTTGTTCTTGAAGTAATAGACGTTGAACCCGGTCCACAGGAAGATGCACAGGATGAGCGTCACCCCGCCCGACAGGATCATCTTCGCGATCAGGCTCTCGCGGAACCGCTTCAGCACCTTGGCACCTTCCTCTCGGGCGGCCGGTCCGTCCGGGCTAGCCGTCGCTCTTGGGCGGGTTCTCGGGACACAGGTACGCGTCCTTCATCAGGTCGGCCAGGGAGTAGGAGTCGAGCATCCTGTACATGGCCAGGGAGGCGTCGTCCCAGATGGAGCGCTTGAGGCAGACGGCTGCGCGCGGGCAGGTGGACGGGTCGCCCTCGCAGCCCAGGACCTGCTCCTCGCCGTCCAGGATGCGGGCCACCTCGCCGATGGAGATGTCCTCGGGCTCGCGCACCAGGACGTTGCCGCCGTTGGGGCCGCGCTTGCCCTTCACGTAGCCCGCCTGCTTGAGCATCTTGATCAGTTTTTCGAGATATTTCAGGGACAGCTTCTCACGCTCGGCCGTGTCCTTGCTCGGGACCGGACTGCCGTTCTCGGAATGGAGGGCGATGTCCAGGAGCAATCGGGTGCCGTATCGGCTGCGTGTGGTCAGTTTCATTGTCTTTGTCCCCGGCTGTGAAAGTGGTGGGCGCGCGGCGCGCGTCCCGAAAGCATAGGGAAAAACACCGCGACAATCAATCGGCGGCCGTTTTTGTACCGGCTTTCCCGGTTCTCGGCCGTTGCCCGGCCCCCTATTGCCCGGCCCTGTCGGGCAGGGTGATGACGAAGGTCGAGCCCTCGTGCGGGGCGGATTCCACCCGGATGGATCCGCCGTGCTGCTCGATGGTCTGGTTGGAGATGAACAGGCCGATGCCGGTGCCGCGCTTGCCCTTGGAGGAGAAGAACAGGGTGAAGATCTTGTCCCGGGTCTCGCGGTCCATGCCCATGCCGTTGTCCGCTATGGTGATGACCAGGCCGGACTGCGTGCGCTCGGCGGACAGGGACAGGCGTCCGTCCTTGCGGCCCTCGCAGGCGTCCACGCCGTTCTCCAGGAAATTGACCAGGGCGGCGGACAGGGCGGCGGTGTCGGCCTGGATGGTCCCCAGGTCCTCCGGGATGTCGCGGACGAACTCGACCTTGCCCGAGGCGGCCCTTGCCGCGCCGATGTCCGCAGTGTCCCTGAGGAACCCGGCCGCGTCCACGGCCTCGGTCTCCAGTTCGCGGGACTTGGCGTAGTAGAGGATGTCCAGGACCATCTTCTTGACCCGGCCGATCATGGACTTGAGCGTCCGGGTGGCCGCGGCCACGCGCTCTTCGTCGCCCTTTTTCAGGCCGGATTCCAGCCGATAGATGCCGCCGTCCAGCGAGGTCAGCATGCCCTTGACGCCGTGGGACATGGACCCGAGCATGATGCCCAGCGAGGTCAGGTGGTCCTGGAGCCTGCGGATCTCGGTGATGTCCGTGGACAGTTCCATGGCCTGGAAGATGCGCCCCGAGGCGTCGTGCAGGGGCGCGGCCTGGACGAGCATGTGCTTCTGCTCGCCGGACAGGGTGGTGACCACGGTCTCCCGCTGGCGCGACTCGCCGTCCAGCAGGGTCTTGTCCACCAGGCACCCTTCGCACGGCTCGCTGCGGTGCTTGTAGGCCTCGAAGCAGAAGTGCCCCTCGACCTCGCCGAAGTCGCGCTTGAACAGCCGGTTGGCCTCGACGATGTTCAGGTCCGCGTCCTGCACGGTGATGTAGCAGGGGGCCTCGTCGAACAGGCGCTGGTACTTGTACTGGGTGGTATACAGTTCGTCCTGGAGGCGCTTGAGCTCGGTCATGTCCACGGAGATGTCCAGGACCAGCTCGATCTCGCCGTCCTTGTTGGGCAGCGGCGCAGTGTACACCGTGACCGGTATCTCCTCGCCGTCTTTGGTCAGAAAATTCTCCTTGCTGCGCTGGCCCTTGCCGGTTTCGAAGGTGCGCTGCACCGGGCAGGCGTTGCCCGGCGAGGTGCGGTCGGAATAGATGTCGAAGCTGTTGTTGCCCACCTGGTTGCCGAGGCGCTCCTCGAACAGGCGGTTGTGGGCCACGATCTCGAGGTAGCGGTTGTGGATGGACACCAGGCAGGGCAGCTCGTTGAACACGCCGTAGCCGGTCTCGACCTCCTGGGCCGCGTCGGACAGGGCCGAGGACAACCCCTGGACCACCTGGCAGGCGGCGTTCTGGCGCTCCAGCTCCACGATGCGGTCGGTCTTTTCCTGGACCAGCTTCTCCAGGTTCTCGGTGTACTCGCGCAGCTGCAGCTTCATGCTGTAGCGTTCGCGGGCGCGTTCCAGCGAGACCTCGAGAACGTCGTTGTTGATCGGTTTGGTGATGAAGTCCGAGGCGTCGAACTTGAGGGATTCGATGGCCAGGTCCATGTCCCCGTGGCCGGTGATCATGACCACTTCGGTGTCCGGGGAGCGCTCCTTGATGGCCTTGAGCAGGTCGATGCCGTCCATGACGGGCATCTTGATGTCGGTGAAGACGATGTTGGGCCTGAAGGCGTCGAAGACCTCCAGGGCCTCCCGGCCGTTGGCGGCGGTTTCCACTTCATAGCCCAGGTCCATCAGCGAGAGGCCGAGGAACCGGCGTACGCCTTCCTCGTCGTCCACGAGCAACAGTCGTTTGAAATCCATCACACCCTCCGGGAGAGTCTCGCCGCCGACCGCCCCGGGCGGCCGCTTCCCTGCGGGGGCTCTCCTCAGTCCAGGATTGCGGACCGGGCTATTCGCCCAGTGCCTCTCGTACGATCTGGATCACATCCGCCGGGTCGAAGGGCTTCTTGATGGTCGCCACGGCCCGCCGAATGGCCAGATGGATTCCCGAAAGCCCGGAGATGACGATCACCGGAATGTCGGAGAACTCCTCTTCACTGGTAAGCCGACGGTAGAACCGAGGCCCCCACTCGTGGGGCATTTCGATGTCCAGCGTGATGAGGTCCGGCTTTTCGGCCATGGCCACCTCATAGGCTGAAATCCCGTCGGAAGCGCGGCAGGTGTCGTATCCGTGGTCTTCGAATACGCTGATGAGGTAATCGACGATATCCGGATCGTCGTCCACCACCATGATTTTCTTTGGCATGAGCTCAACCTGGTTTCAAGTGGCGGGGTTACCCCGCAACGCCTGCAACGTATACTCAACCCGCGCGCGAGTTCAAGTCGGAAAATTCGGCCCGCGAACCGCAACCGATCCGCGGGCCGGTAAAAACCAACCCGTCGGGCTGCTAACCGATGGCGTCCTTGACGATCTTCAGCAGCTGGGCAGGCTCAAAAGGCTTGGTAAGGCTTGCGATCGCCTTGGGAATAGCGTACTTGATCGCGTTGAGTCCGCTGATGACCACCACCGGAGTGCGCTTGAGTGCGTCGTCCTGGCTGATCTTGCGGTAGAACCTCGGGCCCCATTCATTGGGCATTTCCAGGTCCAGGGTGATGAGATCGGGCTTTTCGGCCTTGGCGATCTCCACGGCCTCGGCGCCGTCATTGGCGGTCACGGTTTCATACCCGTTGTCGCCGAGCAGTTCGGACAGATACGAACGGATTTCCTGGTCGTCGTCGACTATGAGAATCTTCTTGGACATAACGTTCCTCCTGGTACTCACGAATCAATGCGTTTGATTCTTGATTTGCCGCAGTCGCTCCCGCCAAGGCCGACTGCGGCATTTATATTCTTCAAGGCGCGCCCGGCACCCGCCGGGCGCGCCGCTCTTCTGTTCTAAACCTTGTCCGGCTTGCTCACGCTGACCACCGGGCACCCGGCGCGCAGGATGACCTGCTCCAGGGTGGAACCGATGGACGCCAGCTCCGGATCGAGCTCGCGGGAGTGGTGCGCCAGAACGATGAGGTCGGCGGACCGCTCGCGGGCGATCTTGACTATTTCCACGTAGGGCACGCCTTCCCAGACCTCGATGTCGAAGTCCTTGAAGTCGCCCATGAGCGGCACGTAGGTCTCGCGGATGCGGGCCCGGGCCGCGATGAGCTTGTCCTCGATGGCGTTCTGGTCCAGAACCTTGCCGCTGATGTCCAGGGCATGGAACAGGGTCAGGTCGCAACCCAGCTCCCTGGCCGAGTTGAGGGCGAACTTGAAGGCGTTCTCCGCCTGCTTGGAGAAGTCGGTGGCGAACACGATGTTGCCGAATCCGCCCCAGTAGGAGGCGGTCTCGCGGTGTACGGTCATGACCGGGCAGCGGGCGGCCTTGGCCACGCGCTGGAGCGTGGAGCCGGGGTAGCCCTTGCGGTAGGCGCTCGAATCGCCGGAGCTCGCGCCCATGACGATCAGGTCGGCGTCCTCGGCCCGTGCTGCGCGCAGGATCTCGCGGCTGGGCACGCCCGTGGTGGTCACGATCTTGGCGAACTCGACCGACTCGATCTGCTTCTCGAAGGTGGACTTGAGCTCCTCTTCGACCCAGGCGCGGTATTCGTCGTCGACCTCGATCTCCTCACCGGTGCGCACGTCGTTGACCACCTGGGAAAAGGCCTTGGTGGGCACGCCCATGACGTTGAACACCACCACCTCGGCTCCGTAGCGTTTGGCCATGTCGAAGGCCACCCGCGCGGCGCCGAAGGTGGACGGAGCACCGCTGGTCGCCAGTAGAATCTTCTTGAACATAGATCACCTCGTCCTTTGGTTACACGGTCTCCGGTTTATTCCTCGGGGGGCAGCAGATGCTTGGGCACGTCGAGCATACCGATGACCAGCGGCTTGAGGAAGGACCAGCGGATGCCGATCTCGTACTCTTCCTCCAGGTCGCGGATGGCGTCCCAGCAGTTGTGGCAGGGCGCGATGACCAGCTTGCAGCCGGTGGCCAGGATCTGCTCCTTCTTCTTGAGCAGGGCCACGTTGCGCTGTTCGCGGTACTTGCCGATGCCGTTGAATCCGCCACCGCCGCCGCAGCAGTAGTTGTGCTCCTTGTTCGGGGCCATCTCCACGAAGTAGCCGGGTTCCACGATGTAGCTGATGATCTCGCGGGTGACGTCCTTGAGACCCTGGTTGCGCACGTAGTTGCAGGAGTCCTGCAGGGTGACCGGCTCCTTGATACGCTTGGCGGGATCGATCTTGAGCTTGCCTTCGCGCAGGGCCTCGGCCAGCCACTCCACGTAGTGGATGTAGGGGACCGGCGGCTGCCCGTCGGGGCGGCCCGCCCAGTAGGGACCTTCGATGACCGTGGCGCGGTGCGCGTGGCCGCACTCGGTGCCGATGGCCCGTTTGGGCTTGAGGCGCTCCAGCGCGGAGTAGACGTTCAGGACGTTGTCCTTGCAGCATTCCCAGTCGCCCGCGAACATGGACAGGGAGGTCTGCTCCCAGCCTTCCGAGGGCACGGTCCAGTTCTCGCCCGCCACGTGGAAGAGGATGGCCGCCTCGGCGATGTCCTCGGGGTAGTGCTTGGGCTCGCGGGCGTTGCAGGTGTACATGATGTCCGCGCCTTCCTTGTCGACGGGGATCTCAAGACCCGGCCAATCCTCTTCGTTCTCCTCGGCCATCCACTCGCAGGTCTCGACCCAGTCCTCGGTGGTCACGTCCATCTGGGCGCGGTACACGCGGTGCATGCCGGAGCCGATCTTCAGCTCCCACGGCACGAAGCCCTGGGAGTAGAGCAGGCCGCGCAGGTAGCTGAACATGACGCCCATGTCGATGCCGTGGGGACAGTACATGCCGCAGCGGTTGCAGCAGGTGCACTTGGACCAGGCGGTCTCCATGCACATCTGCATGAACTCGTTGTCCACCTTGCCCTTCTTCTTGACCATCACCCCGAGGGTGGACTGGATCTTGTAGGACGGGACCTGTTCGGGCACCCGGCCGTTGACCTGGTACAGGAAGCAGGACTCGGCGCACAGGCCGCAGTGGGCGCAGATCTCGAGCCAGGTCTTGGTCCTGGACTTCATGGTCTTCTGGATGGTGGCCCAGAGCTTGTCCGAGTCCACGTCCAGATGGTTCATCTCTTCGTAGTATTGCTTGCCGCCCTTGTCACCGAGCGTCGCCTTGAGCTGTTCGTCGGTGGTGATCGGCGTCTTATTGCAGAATTTACCTTCAGGCATTTCGGTTCTCCGTAATGTAGGCTAAAGCCCGGTTACCAGGCCATGTCCGAGCCCTTCATGCCGCCGCGCTTGATGCCGTAGTCCATGCCCAGCTGCATGCGGGACATGAAGAACAGCACCACGTGGCTGAGCTTGGTGAAGGGCAGGGCCAGGAGCCAGATTTCGCCGCTCAGGATGTGGGCGGCCAGCCAGAAGTTGTAGTCCCCCATCTCGTACCGGGCGATCAGGCCGGTGATGAACGGCATCACCGAGATGACCAGCAGCAGGTAGTCGTAGAAGGTGGTGATGATCCGCACCTCGGGGAAGGCGATGCGCCGCAGGATCAGGAACAGGCCGCCCACCAGGCAGACCCAGGCCAGTCCGTCGGCCATCCCGGTGGGCAGGGCGGGCAGGCTGAAGCCGAAGGCGTTCTGGAGCATCACGTTGTGCGCTTCCAGGAAGATCGGGGTGACCAGCAGCCCGATGTGGAAGGCGAAGAAGATGAGGGTGAAGCCGGGGCGGGTCCGCCACAGCCGGGCCTTGAACGGGATGATGAAGGCCAGGATGGAGCGCACGCCCCCCCTGATTCCGTATTTCATATTGGGACGGTACGCCACGCGGTCGAGCTGCCAGCTGAGGCCCTTGACATACATCACGGCGCGAACGAGCAGGCCGCCGAAACTGACGATGAACGTCAGCCAGAGCATGGGCCCGGTCAGGAAATCGTACATTTCCGCTTCTCCTTGATAGTCATATCGTTAAATTGGAAACGATGGCCTTAGCGGCTAGTCGTCCTTTTTGTTGCCGCCCATCAGGAAGCGCCAGTACAGGGTCGCCGCCACGAGGATGCCGCCCATGATCAGGTACACGGTCCCTTTGGTGAACGTGTAGTAGTCTTGGAGAGTGTAGAATTCCATGGCAACCTCCTAGTGTTCGCCCTTGTAGTCGGGATGCTCGTAGAAGATGGGCATCCTGGTGGAGATGAACCGGAAGACCAGCACGCCGATGGTCACCACGAACAGGGAGATGGTGATCTCGCCCCAGCTCGGGAAGTACCGCTGCGCGGCCGGGAGCTGCCAGTTGAAGGCGACCATGGAGATGTTGAACCGGTTGACGATGATGCCGAGCACGGTCAGTCCTGCGGCCCAGCGGATCACGGTCAGATTCTTGTCCCGCACGCCCACGGCGTACAGGAAGGACGGCAGGGCCACGAAACCGAGCATCTCGACCAGGTACCACGCTCCGAAGCCGGTGGTCAGGTAGTGCCAGTTGTTGTCGTAGGCCAGGCCGATGAGCTTGATGGCGAAGTACCCGAACAGCACGAGGGAAGCGGCCTTGCCGAAACCCAGGATCAGGCCGTCGTGGTTGTCCAGGTACTCCTTGTCCATCAAGTGGTGCATGGGCTTGTGGGAGAGGGTGCCCTCGAAGATGACCATGGACATGCCCGCGCAGATGCTCGACACGAAGAAGAACACCGGGAGGTACTGGGAGTACCACAGCGGGTGCAGCTTCGAGGGGGCGATGGTGAACAGCGCGCCCAGGGAAGACTGGTGCAGCGTGGACAGGACCACGCCCAGGATGGTCAGGGCCAGGGTCATCTTGACCACGATGTTGCGGATCTTCTTCAGGCCCAGCCACTCGAACAGGGCGGGCGTGAACTCGATGAACAGCACGGTCAGGTAGAGCATGACGCACAGACCCACTTCGAAGAGCAGGGACGTGGTGCCCTGCTGGACGAAGATGGGGTAGGGCAGCCGCCAGGGACGGCCGACGTCGTAGCCCAGGGCGAAGACCACCAGGGCATAGCCCAGAAAGGCGGTCAGGATGGCCGGGCGGACCCCGGCGTGGTATTTTTTCAGTCCGAAGAGGTAACAGGCGGCGGAGGTGGTGTATCCGCCCGCGGCCAGAGCGACGCCGCACATCAGGTCGAAGCCGATCCAGATGCCCCACGGGTTGTTCTGGTCAAGGTTGGTGACGGCGCCCAGGCCGCCGGTGAAGCGCATCACCGTGACCACCAGCCCGGCGATGAGAATGACCGTTGCGATAAGATTGAACGGGGTGAAGAGGGATTTCTTCGCCACCGCAGTGGTTTCGACAGACATCTAGGACTCCTCCTCGTTGGTTCCGGCGTCCTCTTCCTTGGGAGCGAGCGCCTCTTCGACGGCCTTTTTGACCTCGACCTCGATGCGCCGCTGGCTGGCCTGCTCGGCCTTGCCCAGCTCCTCGTGAAGCTTCTTCTCGGCCTCTTCGCCAGCCCGTTTCAGGGCGTCCTTGACCGCCTTGACGCGTTCGTCGTTGGCGACCTTGGCGTTGCGCTTGCTCACGGCGTAGATGCCGCCCAGCAGCACGGGCCACAGGCCGACCACGATGGGCACGGCGGCCAGGGGACCGGCGGTCAGCTCGGGGGCCGACGTGGTGCCCAGGTCCTCGCGCATGCCGATCTGGCTGAAGGGCACGCCGGACAGGTACATCCAGCTGGTGCCGCCCATCTCGTGTTCGCCGTAGATGTGGTCCACGTACTTGTCCGGGAACTGGGCGATGCGCTGGCGGGCGATCTTGATCAGCTCGTCGCGCTTGCCGAAGACCAGGGCCTCCTTGGGACATTTCTCCACGCAGCCGGGGAGCTTGCCCTCCAGCAGGCGGGGATAGCACATGGTGCACTTGCGGACCCGGGGGGTCAGCGGCTCGTCGTATTCGTAGGCCGGAATCGAGAACGGGCAGGCCACCATGCAGTAGCGGCAGCCGACGCAGACCGAGGCGTCGTAGGTCACCGCGCCGTTGGGCTGCTTCTTGAAGGCCCGGACAAAGCACGCGGAGGCGCAGGCCGGTTCCAGGCAGTGGTTGCACTGCTGCTTGCGGAAGACCGGGCTCAGCGCGGTCTGGTACTTGTTGACCACGGTGAAGGTCTTTTCGTCGGTCCGGCGCTCGGTGTCGAGCACGGTCAGATCGTCGAACGGTTTATCGGGTGCGGGCAGCTCGTTGACCTCGTTGCAGGCCTGCTCGCACTTGCGGCAGCCGATACAGCGGGTGGCGTCAAAGAGCACGCCGTGGGTGTCGGGGTGCGGGCCGAAGTGCTTGTTTCCGGCCTGGGTCGGCTTGACCAGCGCTGCGCTCGCGCCCGCGGCACCCAACAATCCGAGGAAGGTTCTGCGTAACATCATAGGCTCCTTCGGCTAGTTGGTTTTCTTCTCGTGGCACGCGACACAGTTGGTGGAGGCGGGCTTTTCGAGCTTCATTTGCTTGTGACAATCCATGCACTGGGCGTGGTAGGCGGCCTTGAGGCCCGGGCGGTTGCCGTCCGTCTTGGTGTGGCAGCTGCTGCACTTGGGCGTGGCCGAGGCCGGGCTGTTGTGATGGCAGCCGGAACACATGGCCTTGGGCGCGGTGTGGAAGGCCGTGGCCAGCCGGTTGTCCTTCATGCCGTCCATGAGCTTGAGCACGATCTTGCGGTGCGGCATCTTGCTCGGCTGGTACTTGTCGGAGATGGAGCCGATGGTCACGAACTCGGGGATGTCGTCGATGGCCACGGTTTCGGGCTGCTTGCCCGCGCGGGCGTCGACGAACCGCTGGGCGATGGCCTGCTTCATCTCCTTGGGAGCCTCGGCGGTCAGGGCGGGCTCGAGGTCGGCGCCGACCTTGGTGTGGCAGCTGGCGCAGGTGGCCTCGGCGGGCTGTTTGACCGTGGACCGGGCAGCGTGGCAGCCTGCGCACTCGGGCTTGGCCTGCTCCTTGACGTGGCAGCCCACGCAGGAGGTGTCGACGGTGACGTCGTGCATGGCCACGTAGCTTTTGTCCACCGGCGCGTTCACGCCGTCCACGTGGCAGGTCAGACAGCTGTCGGACACGGCCTCGTGGGACTTGTGGTCAAAGGCGACGATGGTTTCGACCTTGCCGGGTTCGCCGTGGAACATCAGCGCGGCGTCGGGCTGCTTGCGCGGCAGGCGCGGCAGGGTGCCGCCCATGGCCTTGAGGTTCTTGGCCATCTCCACCGCGCGCTCGGCGGTTTCCTTTTCGCCGTGGCAACCGGCGCACTGCACCGGGCCGGAGCGGTCGGCCTTCTTCTCGATCAGGCTCTCATGGCAGGTCACGCACTGGCTGTGAAAGACGTCCTTGAGGGGCTCGGTCTTGGCCGCTTCGGAGAAACGCCAGCTGTCCTCTTCGCCCGCCTTCTTGTGGCAGGCGCCGCAGTTGGTGTCCTTGCCCGCGTCGGCCGGGATGACCTTGGAATCCCAGTGGACGAAGTGGAGCATGTTGTCCATGCCCGCCGGGACCCGGTCGGCGGCCTCGGGCCGCTCCTGGTGACAGCTGCGACATTCGCCGGCCTTGGGGCCGGTCTTGAACCCCTTCTCCTCGCTCTGAACGTGGCAGGAGATGCAGCCGTTGTGGTACATGTCCTTGAGTTCGGACGCGGACATGCCGGCCCGGTCCTGGCCCTCCAGCCGGTCGAAGGCCAGGGTCACGTTCCCCTTGGCGTCCTTCTTGTGGCAGGATTCGCAGCTCATGCCCTGATCCTTCAGGGCCTTGGTGTGCAGGTCGTGCCGGAACACGGCCGCAGGTTGTTCAAGTGACTCCAGCTTGGCGATGGTGTCGATCATGATCACGTCCGGTCGCCCGGCGGCCTCGCTCGCCGTGTCGAACATGCCCATGGCTTCCAACTGGAAGCCGAGCACGCCGGCCAGCGCGATCACGATGGCAGTCAATCGCAGTATCCGTTTACCGTTTGCCATGTGTCGATCCCTTTCTCAAAAGCGTTGATGGCAATGAACCGGCCTCATCGGCCCGTTCCCCTGGTCCCGTTTCCGGGCACCTCCGGCCCCCCAAACGCGGCTTCTTGCGCCGCGCGAAAATCCGGTCTCAAACTCCTCCTGGTTGAGTGGGTTAAAATACCTACTCAGTCACGAGGTTTTAATACCTACCTGCCCGGTATGTTAGATGTCATGTATACGTCAAGCAGAAACTATGATGTGGGAACAGTTCTCAGAAGCCTTGTAATATATTAAAAAGACATGGGAACTTGTTGGGTAGGTTATTTGAAAGTCGTTCTCAGGAGAGGGGCCCAAGCCAGAACTGGCAAAGGGTTTGCGAGGAAATTCACATGTGCGATAATGACTCGGAAAAAAGTGGAAAATGGGGTCGGCCCGGGCACGGGCGCAGAATTCCCTGTCTCAGGGAGGAGGGGCGGCAGGCCGATGGAGCGGCGGTGCTGGGTCGGGAGGTGGCGGGTCCGGCCGGCAGGTCGGGCCCGCCCGCCGGAAGTTTGCGGAACTAGGGCTTTTTCACGATCTCGTGGACCCAACGGTTCTCCGAGACGCGCTCGGAGATCACGTAGCCCTTTTCACGCAAAAAGCGCATTTTGCGGCCGCCGTCTCCGGTGGAGAAGAGGCGCTGGCCGACCTGGTGTTGGGAAAGAAATTTCATGGCCGCTTTTTTGTAGTTGGTGAAGAAACTGAACATTGAAAGACCTCCAATCTTGCCGGGGGATGCAACCTAGCACCGACATGCTGAGCAGTCCATCACAACTTGCGGCTCCTTTCAAGCTTGTGCAACATCTGTGCATCATTAAAAAAAGGAGCGATAAAAGCCTCTCGCCGCAATGCTTTTCGCAGGCCGGGAAGGTCGCGTCGGCATGACCGTGCCGATGATTTTTTTCCGCCCTCATGACGTGGGCGAGGATTTCCCGCCAACGTCCTACAGGGGTGCCGGGGCCGGGAGTACGGACCGCTCGCGGCGGTCGGCTTACAGGCGGCGATGACGGGTGCTGCCGCCGCGCGGCATTCATTCCCTAATATAGTATGAATATTGACGCACACGTTCAAATGAAACAAGGAGGAGGAACAACTACACACCGGAGGTTCGCATGGAAAAGATTCTCATCATCGGATGCCGCAATACCATGGACGACGTCTGCATCGGCTGTTCCCGCTGCCTGGTGGCCTTCAACCGGCGCGAGGGCCAGTTCGAGCGCTACAAGGACCAGGAGGCCGAGGTCCTGGGCATCCTCAACTGCGGCGGCTGTCCGGGCGCGTCCGTCGTCCAGCGGCTGGCCCAGGTCAAGCTCTGGAACGTGCCCCTGAGCGAGCAGCCCACCAAGATCCATATCGGCCCCTGCCTGTCCGACCACTGTACCCACGCCGACGACGTGATCACCAAGATCCAGGCCAAATCCGGCCTCGAGGTCATCGAAGGCACCCATCCCTACATGCCTGAAAAGATCTGGACCTAAGGCCTGGAGACTCTGAGGATCTGAACGGCGGATCGGGGCGCCACGTCCCGGGCCGCCGTTTTCTTTTGGGCAGTGGAGAGGATTGCATCCGGCGCGCCCGGTCGGCTCCGGCGGTACGGCCGATGCGATCCTCCTGTTTTTATTGTTGTCAGTATAGCGGAATATCGTTAGCGTATTTGATATGTTGTAGGACCCGTGCAGGCGGAGGTTTTGCTACGGCCCGGGGGCGTTTTAAGTGATCATCCTGCGGCCTGAAAGCCGTGGCGTCTGTGCGGCGCAGGGCTTTGTGGCGCGATGTCGGCTTGGATGCGCATGGCGGCCGCCTCGGCGGCAACGGTTGCATATGACGGTAAAAGTTTCGGTAGTCATGCCGGCGTACAACGCCGAGAAGGTCATTCCCGACGCGATCGCGAGCATCCTCGCGCAGGACGGGGACTACGACCTTGAGATATTGGTCGCCGACGACCGTTCGACCGATGGGACGAGAGAGACGGTGGCCCGCCTGGCGCAACGTCACCCGCAGATCGTCCTGCTCGAAAACACTGGGGCGAAGGGGCCGGGCGGCGGGCGCAACACCTGCCTGAAGCGCGCCACCGGGGAGTACATCGCCTTTCTGGACGCGGACGACGTCTGGCTGCCCAACCACCTCGAGAGCGGAGTGTCCTTCCTTGAGAAACGCCGGGATTTCGATATGGCGTTTTTCAACTTCGACATCGTCGACTACCAGACCAAAGAGGTGCTGGGCGACTGGTTCTCGACCCGAAAAGCCATACCGAATTTCAGGACCGAGCCCATCGAAGACGGCTTCTTCCGGGTCATGGACGACCTGCATGAGGCCCTGCTCGGCGAAGGTTTTTTCCATCTCCAGGCGGCTCTCATGCGCAGGGATAGCGTCAACGGGTTGCTTTTCAATGAGGCCTACCGATGGGCGGAAGACCGCTTGTTCGCCATTCACCTTTTTCGTGATCAAGGGTTGCAGTGCGCATTCAGCAGAGAAAAGACAGGCGTGTACTACCGGCAGCCCGGCAGCCTGACGGACCCGGCCACGGGCAAAGCCTTGGCCATGCTCTCCACGCAGATCAAAGTGTTTGAAGAATGCAGCCGATATGATGGCCTGACGAATAGTGCGGCCGGGATAATCCATAGCCAGCTACGCGACAGGCACCTGCTCGCCGCCTATTATCATCGGCAGGAAGGACAGATGGTTGCCGCCGTCCGTCAGGTCTTCAAGAGTTGTAGATATGGAGTGAACATGGAGCAGGTCCTGGAGCTGGCCAAGATATTGATCAAGACACCGATGCGAATGCTTGCCGGGAAATGATTCGGGTGATGCCGCCGGAGTGATTTCCGGGCGGACTCTCGTCGTTGGACATCGCGGTATGTCTTTCTCCTTGCCGGGTTTGCCGATTCGACACATCTCATCCAGATGTTGGTGTTTGTCGTGGAGGTAGGCTTATGCTATTCGGAAAACCAATGCCGCACTTTGAGATTGATTCAATGTTGCGATTTGTTTGTGCGTTGACCGCGGCAACGGAATTGAATGCAGAAGCCGACGGTTGGATAGAGGTCTTCCTTCTCCGATCTGAAACGTGTGATCATATGTGGTTGGAATAATGCTATACTTGCTGGCAGGCAGTCTTTTTCTTCTTATCGTTCGTCCATATGAGCACTTCACTTTTCTTGGTGATTTACACATTGAGAGATTTTATCTCATTATTGTGCTTGTGGCTTTCGCCATATTCCCCCGTAAAAAGATAAAACTTGATTCAATTGTAGTCCTTTTCCTGCTGTATTTTTCGGCTCTGTGGATTTGTGCTCTGTTCGGAATAGACTTCAGCAATTCATACAACGCAGTCTATACATATACGACTGAGTGTATCGTGTTCATCATGATGATATTCGCCATTCATGATGAGCGCGGATATATGAAAATGATTGAATTAATGGCGCTCATCACGGCGCTGTACGTATTCTTGTCGCTCAGGGAGTTCCTGGGCGGCAGATTCCAATACACCATGGGAATGACGAGGATGATAGGATTTGACAATACCTATGGGCAGTCAAATTCGTTTTCGTCCACATTGGTCCTGTCCTACCCCATGCTTTGGGTGCTTCTTCGGACCGATGTAATATCGAAAAAAATGCGTTATGTTTTATATGCCTATGTTCCGGCATCCCTTTTCTGCCTTTTTCAGACCGGGTCGCGGAGCGGATTGGTTCAATGTTTCGTCTTCTTTTTTTTGCTTTTCGGGAAAAGCAAAAGGAAGTTCATGTACATCATGCTGGCTGTCGTGATGTTTTTCGTCGTCTGGAACGTGATCCCTCAAGAGATGCGTGACCGCTATTATTCTCTGATCGACCCCAGCGTGGCGCCGAATGCCCGCAGTGCGCACGAGTCGGCCGAAGGCCGGATATTGGGCTTTAAGCAGGGTATAAGGGTCTGGCAGGAACATCCGTTGATGGGGGTCGGGCCGGATAACCTGATATTTACATGGCCGGATGGTGTTAAGGGACTGCAATCGCATAATCTTGTGGCACAGCTTTTATCCGATACCGGGTTGCTGGGTACCATCCCGTTCGCATTGCTTTTTTCCCTGTGCTACTTCCGCTCGAATTGGATTGCAAAAACCGGACGCAAGTTGGCTGTACTATACGGTCGGCACCCGGAACTTGATAACGAGGTGCGCGTCATGGATTTTGTATCCAAGACGGGTGTCGGGATTAAGCAATTGATCATTATTCTGTTTGTGGCGGGGCTGACGGGGCACAATATGATGCGTTACACTTGGGTATACGTCGTCTATTTAACCACCGTCGGAAGCTGGATAGTGCATAAATACATAAGCATGAGGCCGGTGGAAGCCGAAGCCTCCGAAGCCGAGCAGGATTGACGGGGCCGGGCTCGAAACGGTTCACGAGGCTTTCGGAACTTGGTTCCGTGGAGATTGACCGGCCTTTTGCCTCGCAAGCGGGACCCTAAGCCGCAAGGCATGTGCTCGTTGCCGAAAAGGCAGGGGCAGTCTGCCCCGATACACCAATTGAAACGGTCCTGTCGCCAGACGGGAAGAGGCGAAACAAGCCTCATGCCGGCAGGTGCCCTGTGAGCGAAACAGGATGTCTTTTGAAACCGTCCGGGGAACTCGGCGGCGCGATATCGCTATTGCCCGGATTCACTGCGTTTTCAAGCCGAGCATTGTGCTGAAGTGGGCGTTGGACAAGAAATATCTTGTCCATGGATGCATCCCTGTTCATATATCGCTTTTTCCGCATGTTATTATTTGTTCAAACGGCTTCGCACATCACGTATTTTTATTGTAAAACGGATGTGTGCGGGTAGCCAATCGTACCCGAATCTGGCAGTATGTTTTCAGACGCCCACGGGGTGTTTGCGGTGCGGTGCCGTCATTGTGAACACTGCATCCGCGCGGCAATGTGCAATCCGATACATTGAGACAGGAGGAAGGCCGTGGCTGAGCAGGTGAGCCGCGAAGAGCGAGTCAAGGCTATCGAAAAGCGGAGGACGATCCGCATCAGGCGATCGTCCCTGACCAAGAACAAGCTGGACGATATCGACAAGCCCGCCATCAAGATCGCCGAGACTCTGGACGAGTACCGGCAGGCGTTCAATATCGTCTACAAGGAATACGACCTGGTGGGGTACATCACCAAGCCCCATCCGGCGCAACTCCACTACGGCATCCACAGCCTGCTGCCCACCACCTGCGTCTTCACTTTCAAGAGCTACAAGGACGTCATCTCCACCCTGACACAGGTGGAGGATTCCGAGCTCTTCGGCCTGCCCATGGATTCGCTGTACAAGCCGGAGATCGACGAACTGCGCGCCCAGGGCCGCAAGGTCGCGGAGATCTGCGCCCTGGCCACCCCCAGCGAAGGGCGTTGGCACAACCTGCTCATGTTCCTGGGCAAAGCGTATTTTCAGTATGCCCTTGAGGCGAAGGTCAACGACATCCTGATCATGGTCAATCCCAAGCACGTCACCTTCTACAAGGCCATCTTCATGTTCGAGGAGTTCGCCGAGGAGCGGTTCTACGCTCCGGTGGGCGCGCCGGCCGTGGGGTTGCGCATCAATTACGACATTTTTTGGGAAAAGTTGGAAGAGACGTTCAGGGACCAGGAGTTCGAGACCGATCTGTATACCTTCTTCCGGCGCATCCACAACGCCGGGGTCGACAAGTACATGAAATTCAGCGGCGCGCGGAACATCCCCCTGGATTACGACGCGGCGCGGTATTTCTTCCAGGTCCGCCCCGAGATCCTGGACAGCCTCGACAGCGAGCAACTGCAGTACGTCGAGACGTTGTACCACAAGGCCCTGTACAGCGCGGAAGACATCCAGATGAGATACCCGGTGACGGTGTAGCCATGGCCGACACGGATCAGGCAGCCGCTCTGAGGGCCATAGCCGAACAGTGGGGGCTCGGGGACATTTACGCCTACAACGAAGAGGCGTTTTCCCGAACCATCGGCTTCCTGGACGCCGCGGACATGGACCGGCTCATCAACGCGCGGGTGGCCGTGCCCGGCCTGGGCGGCGTGGGCGGCGTGCACGTCGTCACCCTGGCCCGCCTGGGGGTCGGCAAATTCCACCTGTCCGACATGGACTCCTTCGAGCCCGCCAACATGAACCGCCAGTTCGGGGCGCGGGTCCAGCATTTCGGCAAGTCCAAGCTCGACGTCATGGCCGGGGAGGCGCTCTCGGTCAATCCCTACATCGAGGTCGCCAAGTTCCCCGAAGGGCTGAACGCGGACAACGTGGACGCGTTCCTCAAGGACGTGGATGTGGTTGTGGACGGCCTGGACTTTTTCGTCTTCGACGTCCGGCGCATGCTTTTCAACCGCGCCAAGGAACTGGGCATCCCGGTCATCACCGCCGGGCCGCTGGGCTTCAGTTCGGCCCTGCTGGTCTTCACGCCGGGCGGCATGTCGTTCGACGAGTATTTCGACATCACGGACAACATGGAGGAGACCCGCAAATACCTTCATTTCGCCATGGGGCTTGCGCCCAAGGCCTCCCACGCCCGGTACATGGACTCCTCGGTGGTCGATTTCGACCTGGGCAAGGGCCCGTCCACGATCATCGGCTGCCAGATGTGTTCGGCCCTGGCCGCCACCGAGGTGGTGCGGCTGCTGCTCGGGCGCAAGGGCGTCCATCCGGCCCCGTATTACATCCAGTTCGATCCTTATCTGCGGAAGGTCTGCCGGGGCAGGCTGCGCAAGGGCAACAAGTCCTGCGGCCAGCGGCTCAAGGCCTGGCTCTTCGAAAACGTGATGCTCAAGCGGGCCAAGCGCGTGGGCTGCGAGCCCGTGGCCGCGCCCAAGCTGCCCGCCGAGGGGGAGAGTCTGCGGCCGGTGTACGACTACCTGCTCAAGGCGGGCGTCCAGGCGCCGTCCGGCGACAACGTCCAGCCGTGGCGTTTCAAGGCCGGGGACCATGGCGTGGAAGTGCGCATGGACCTTGCGGCCGATGATTCCTTTTTCAATGTGGGCAACCTGGCCACGGCCATCGCCTCGGGCGCGGCCGTGGAGAACATCGCCATCGCGGCAAAAGCCTGCGGATTGACGCCGACCGTCGCCCTCGGCCCGACCCCCGACAGTCCCGACCTGGCTGCCGCCATCGAACTTACGCGGGCCGGGACCCCGCGCGAGGACATCCTGGTGGACGCCCTCTGGCGGCGGCATACCAACCGCAAACCGTACCGCAAGCGGCAGATCCCGGCCGGGATATTCAACCGTCTCGCCGTGGTGGGGGCAGAAGCGGGCGGCAATCTCGATTGGATCAACACGCCGGAGCGGCTGAACAAGCTGGCCGACGCCATTTTTCTTGCCGACCGCATCCGCATGGAGCGCCGGGACCTGCATGAGCACCTGGTCAAGATGGTCCGGTTCACGCCCGAGGCGGCCAAAGAGACCCGCGACGGCCTGCCGCTCAAGAACCTGGAGGCGGGGTTGGGGGGCGAATTGTTCCTCAAGGCGACCAAGTCCTGGAAGACCATGCGGGTGGCCAATGTCTTCGGCGCGAGCCGGGTGGGCGCGTCCATCGCCGCCAAGGGCATCCGCCATAGCGGCGGGGCCGGTCTCCTGGTCGTGCCCGGCACCGGCATCGCGGACTTCCTCCGGGGCGGCCGCGCCCTGCAGCGGGTCTGGCTGACCCTGACCCATTACAATCTGCGTATGCAGCCCATGACCGCGGTCACGCTCTTCCGGTTGCGCTGGCTGCTGGAAGGGCCCGAGGCCTTTTCCGCCAGGCATCGGGAGATGCTCGGCACGGTCTGGGCCAGCCTGGCCGAACTCTTCCCCAAGGCCTGGGCCCAGGGGCCGGTCATGCTCTTCCGGGCCGGATTCGGCAAGCCCATCCACTTCGGCACCTACCGCCGTCCCGTGGAATCCTTCCGTATCTAGCCGGGGATTCCGGCACCGTTCTTCCGCTGCGGCCGGGGCGTTTTCGCCTTGGCCGCTCATGTTTTTTAGCGTGCGCTCGTGTCCTTTCATGCATAAAACGCTTGGCCCGGTTCTCGTTACACGCAATATCGGCGTGGTGGGCGGCCATTCAGGTAGGTGCCGTTGATGTCGGATATAGAAACACTCGCCGTGTGGGCGCGGGCAAGGGGAAGCAGGGCAGAGGCGCTGGACGTGAAAGCGGCGGCCTGTCAGGCCGCCAAAAGTATGAAGCGGGTGCGGCTTTCGCCACACCCGCTTGATACCGTATCGGGGGTTGTAAGACTTACTGCTTACTTCCTGAACTTCCTGCGGAAGCCGACCAGGCCGAGCAGGCCGAAGCCGAGGATCAGGAAGGTGGACGGTTCCGGAGTGGCCACCAGGGTGATGTCGCCACCGGTGGTGACGGTAGCAGTGAAGCCGTCGGCGCCGAAATCCGGGTTCGGCGGGTTAATGTTGGGGTTCAGGTTGTTGTAGAGGTCAAAGGTGAAGAAAGTGGACAGCCAGGGGTAGTCGCCAGCCAGTTCCGGGTAATCCGCCTTGTCGAACCAAATCAGCCCATTGGCGAGAACCGTCGTAAGGATCTTGATGCCCAGGTCGGTCTGACCAGCCAGGGCCGCGCCGCCATTGTTCTCACTGGTGGAATCGCCCAGCCCCCAAGACAGGGACATCTTGGCAAGCGCGGTCGATCCGGCAAGGTCATTGCTGTTGCCGAAGTACATGGTGATGTCACCGCTCTGGTACTGGTAGTTGAAGCTCCCATCGGGAGCCACGTTAGTGATGATACCCTTAAGATTGTCCGAGGCGAAGAAGAGTTCGTTCCCGCCGCCCCAATTGGGATTGTTGTAGTAGACGCCGTTGCCGTCGGTATAACCGACGGTGTAGAGGAGAGAATTGACGCTGAAGGGATCGCCAGCGTCAAGCTGACCGTTACCGCCGTAGCTCTGGTCGATCAAGCCCTGTCCATAGACACTGAGCTGGTCGATGTCGGAGATAGTGCTTCCACCGTAGGCGGAGAGATCC
Source organism: Pseudodesulfovibrio sp. lm2024 (assembly GCF_051175575.1). Classification (NCBI taxonomy): domain Bacteria; kingdom Pseudomonadati; phylum Thermodesulfobacteriota; class Desulfovibrionia; order Desulfovibrionales; family Desulfovibrionaceae; genus Pseudodesulfovibrio; species Pseudodesulfovibrio sp. lm2024. The sequence goes on along the minus strand of NZ_CP195092.1, from coordinate 3,349,507 downwards.
AGCGTCCATCCGTAGATGTTGGCGGCCTGGGCCATGGCGGGCATGGCGAGCACGGCCAGCGCCAGTGCAAAATACATAAACAACTTCTTCATAACGGGCCCCTTTTGGTATTAGGTTCAAAGTTGCCCTGTTTGTTGCAGTAGACGTGCCAAACTATAACTATTTGAATTCGCGTTATTTTGCATCGAAAGAGCTGGGCGGAAGGGGGAATGTGTTAAGGGTTCCGACAGGTTTTTGGGGTGGTTTTTACAGTTTTTCGGCCTACCAGAACCGCCAGTTCTGAGTGGTTAAAACGTAGGCGGCCAACAGGCCGTTGGTCACCGCGTGGCTGAGGACGCACTGGATCAGGCTTGCCGTTTTCCGGTAGATGGCGTTGTACGCCAGGCCCGCCAGGATGCCGGCGAGGTAGAGCTGATGCTCCAGGCCGAACAGCACGGCCGTGGCCGTAAAGGTGAACAGGGTGAAGGTTCCGGCACGGACCGCCATGAAGTTCCGGTCGATCAGGTAGCGGACCAGGAAGGAGCGCCAGAACAGCTCCTCCATGATCGGCACGACAAGGACCGCGCCCGCCACCCGCGCGAATATGAGCGCATACGCCCAGCCCGGCGCGGCCTGGGTGGGATCGTACGGGGTCAGTTCGCCCTGAACGGCCCACGGCAGGTCCAGGTTGATCCACAGGATGAAGACGGCGACACCGGTGACGACGCTGAGGGCGGTGGGTCTCGCCTGGCGCAGCGAGCCCCAGTCCAGGTCGGTGTAGGATTTCCTGAACGCCGCAAGCGCGGCGCAGACCAGGGCGATCTTGACCGGATACAGGCCGAGGATGAAGGCCGGGGACAATGGTTCGTTCCCGAGCAGGCTCGGGATCTCCAGTACGGCCACGAAGGCCATGTACAGGCCGAAGGGAATGACCCGCGCCAGCAGGTCGTAATTGCTCTGTTTCATTTTTATTAGTCGGTTGCGCCGGCCCCTACCTGGTTTCTGACCAGGCCGGAGTTTTCGCTGGTGAGGATGAAGACGTCTCCGGTCAGCCCGGTGACCAGGCCGTCCTGGTCGTCCAGGGCTATGATCGCCTCGAGGACCTTTGTGTCGGCCTTTTCCTGCGGCAGGTCGAGGGTCACGGTCTTGGGGCCGGTCATGCTGCCGACCCGTTCGATCCTGCCCTTGAAACGGAGGCTGCCGAAGGCCTCCGAGGTGAAGTACGCCTCCTGGCCCGGTTCGAGGAGGGCGGCGTACTTCTCGTTGATCTCGGCCCGGATCTGGTAGCGGCTGATGTCCGCCACGGTCAGCACCGGGCACTCGAAAAATATGGACACGTTTTCGCCGGGCTGGCGGTGCACGCGCAGGACCCTGCCGTCCACCGGGCTTCTGAGTCGGGTCTTCTCCAGCTGGGATTGCATGTCCACGGCCCGCTGCACGGCCGCTTCGTATTGCGCCCAGGCCGCGGCGATGTCTTCCTTGCGCGAGAAGTTCTTCATCACCAGATAGCGCTGGCGGGCCTCTTCATACTCCTTTTCGGCCACCAGGTATTCGGTCTCGGTGCGGTCCACCTCTTCCTTGGCGATGAGGTTCTGGGCGAGCAGCTCCTTGCGCCGTTTCATCTCCACGCGGGCGTTCTCCATGACCGACTTGGTCCGCTGGACCACGGACAGGGTCTCGGTCTTTTCCTCCTGTCGCGCTCCGGCCATGAGTTTGTCGTATTGCGCCTTCAGGGCCTGGGCATCGGACCGGGCCGCTTCGAGCCGGGCCGCGTATTCGTCGTTCCTGAGCCGGGCCACCACCTGTCCCTGCTTCACCGCGTCGCCTTCCTTGACCGGGACCTGGTCCAGCAGGCCGCTGATCTCGAAGGCCAGGCGGCGGTTCTGGGAGACGGGCTCCACCTTGCCGAATCCGGCCACCCAGGGGGACTGCCTGTCGATCTCCGGCATCTGTCCGAAGGTCTCGGTCCGCCGGTCCGTGGCGGGCAGATAGTCGTCGAGCCATTGCGGGTACCGCCAATGGACGAACATGGCCGCTCCCAGGATGATGACGATGATGGCGATAACGGTTTTCATGCTTCTATCCGCCGGCGGTAGGCGTGGTTGCGTTCGGGGCCAGGGCGCCGTCCTCGATGGTCAGCATCCGGTCCGCGTAGCCGATGGTGCGCGGGTCATGGGTGACCATGACCACGCAATGGTTCCGCTCATGAGCCAGTCCGGTCATGAGTTCCACTATCATTTTTCCGTTGGCGGAATCCAGCGCGGCGGTGGGTTCGTCCGCCAGGATGATGCTCGGCCGTCCGGCCAGGGCGCGGGCGATGGCCAGCCGCTGCTTCTGGCCGCCGCTCATGGTCTCGGGCATGGAGTCGGCCTTGGCTTCCAGCCCCACGGATTCCAGGGCGGCCAGCGCGCGCTTGCGGGCCTCCGCGCCCGTGATGCCCCGCAGGTGCAGGGCCACGAGGATGTTGTCCGCCACGGACAGAGTCGGAAAGAGGTTGTACTCCTGGAAAATGAATCCCAGGTGCTCGAGACGGAGTTGACCAAGCTTGCGGTCGCTCAGCCCGGTGGCCTCGATCCCGTCGATGGCCAGGGTCCCCGCGTCGGGCCGCAGGATGCACCCCATGATGGAGAGCAGGGTGGTCTTGCCGCTGCCGGACGGGCCCATGAGCATCAGCACCTCGCCCCGGTCCACCGAAAGCGAGATGTCCCTCAGGGCGTAGGTCAGGTTGTCCCCGGTGCCGAAATGCTTGGAGACGCCTTTTATGCGTATGACGGTTCGGGAATCCGGCATGCTATCTGCCCTTGAAGACCAGCGCCGGATCGAGGCGCATGACCTTGCGGATGGAGATGATCGCGGACACGATGCACATGGACAGGGTCAGGCCGAGCATGGCCAGCTTGAGCCCCCAGGGGAGGACGATGACCATGGCCGAAAAACCGCTCATGTCCGAGATGATGCTGGCCGCCAGGATGCCGAGCGAGTAGCCGAGCAGGGCGGAGATGGTCGCCTGGACGATGATGATCGAATATATGTAGCTGTTGGGCGCGCCCATGGCCTTGAGGGTGGCGAACTCGGCGATGTGGTCGAGGGTGGTGGCGTACAGTGTCTGGGCCACGATGACCATGCCGACCACCAGGCCGAGGAAGGCCGCGATGAGCAGCCCGGTGCCCGCCCCGGTGTTGAACATCCAGTAGCGCTGGGTCTTGGCGCTGAATTCCGGAGTGGTGTACACGTCCACGTTGTCCACCCTGTTGGAAATGGCCTTTTTGAGGCGTCCCGGGGTCTCCCCGTCCTTGCCCCGGACCAGCAGGTAGGTGAACTCGCCCGGCTCCAGAATGGTATAGCTCCGGGCGGCGTCCAGGGAGGCGAACACGTAGGGAGAGGTGGTGAATGACCGGATCCCCTGGGTCAGGGCCGCCACCCGCGCCTTTTTCCTGTTGATCTCCACCTGCTCGCCCAGCCGGGTCACGCCGAGTTTCTCCATGTACAATTGGTCGATGACGATGGCGTCCCGCAGGTCGAGCATCTTGCCCGAGCCGCGCACGAAGTTCCACGGGCCGCCCATGTCCTTGTCGGTCTCGTAGCCGATGATCTCGATGGACTCCTGAAGCCCGTCCGGTTTTTTCCAGTCCGCGAACCGGATGATGAACTTGGCCGCGTCCCCGACCTCGGGCAGGGAGAGAACCTCGTAATACTTGCGCTCCTTCAAGGGCAGAGCGATGTCGAAATTCTTGACCCCCCGGGAAGTGACCCACACGTCCGCGCCGGAATTGTCGATGACCGCCGAAATGGTCCGGGTGAAGCCGAGAAAGAGCCCGATCTCCACCGTGATCAGGACCACGGCAAAGACGATACCGGTCAGGGTCACGCACAGGCGCACCCTGTCGTGAAAGAGATTTTGTCTGGCTATGCGGTATATCATTCAAGGTCGCTCTTCTGGAATATAGCCCTATCCGTATCAAGTTACCGGCTCTTTGTCTTCCTCAGCGCCGCAAAGAAGTTACGGGGAGCCGAGGGGGCTCGTCGCCATGGCCCGGCGCAGCATTTTAACACAATGTCAACATGCGGGCCGGGCCGTTCATATATGCTCGGAGCACGGTTGTCCGAGAAATCCGGAAAAATCGGAATAAGAACTGATATTGATATGCTTGATGTTTATAGCGGCAGAGATTCAGATTATTAATATTTAGAAAAAATATAGAGAAAATAGTGAAAATACGGGCTCGGTGCGGGGTGCCAGACCCCACTTTGGGGAGGCTTGCGGCGCATGAAGCGTTTCGGCCTTTTCCGTAGAAAAAATGATCCGCCATCGGGCAGGCTGTGGAAAACTCCAACATGGAAGTCGGGATACCGATGGGCCGTTGTTGCCCTTCGCCCGAAGCGGTGTCCAAGGTGCTCCCGGCTTCAGGAACAAGCAGGAATAATTCGAGGCCGATTGCCATTGTAATCGTGTCCGGGTTTCCCGGACAAAAGGCGTATGCAAACACCTATTCGAGAGAGGGTTTTACAGTATACTGTCAATAATTTCTGAATGATACTCATTATAATGTGACTTGGCATGGTTATCGCAATACTGGTCGTCCTGGCGGCCGAACTGCTGGCCGCGAACGACAATTGACATCTCTCTGGAGGCTGTTGTGAAAGCTCGAGTCGCATCCATATTTTTCCTACTCTTCCTGGCCGGCGCGCTGCCCGCGTGCGGACAGAACTCCGAAGCCGATCTCATGGCCGAAGGCCAGCGCTATATGCAGGAGAAGAATTATCAGGGGGCCATCGTCATCTTCAAGACACTGCTCGAGCAGTCTCCGGAAAAGATGGAGGCGCGCTTCGCCCTGGGCAAGGCCTACCTGAGAACGGGAAAACTGGACCAGGCCGAAAAGAGCTTCGAGAAGTACGCCCGACAGAACCCCTATGACGCCGAATTGCTGCTCGAGACGGGCCGCCTGAAGCTGTTCAGCCAGGACTACGCGGGGGCCGCCGAGGCTCTGGCCGCGTATACGGAAAAGGAACCCAAGTCCGCCGAGGGGTTCAGCCTGCTCGGCCGTGCCGAATGGGCGCAGGGCAAGGAGGCCGAGGCCAAGGCCATGTTCGAGAAGGCGCTGGCCCTGGACCCCAACCAGGAAGAGGCCGAACTGGCCCTGGCGCAGTTGTCCCTGGCCCAAGACAATCCGGGTAGGGCCAAGGAACTCGTGGACAACCTGCTTGCCGCCTCCCCGACCAATCGCGAAGGGCTGTATTTCAAGGCCAAGCTCGCCGGCATGCAGAACGACCAGGAGACGTATCGCGACACCATGAAGGCCCTGGTCAAGGCCCATCCCACCGACGGCTACGCCAAGTATCTCTACGCCAAGACGCTCATGGCCGACGGCAACTACGACGGCGTTCTGGCCCTGGCCAAGGAACTCCAGTCCGGTGCTCCCAAGATGCCGTTCGGCAAGATGCTCACGGGAATGGTCAGCTATGCCAAGAAGGACTATCAGGCGGCCGTCAACGCCTTCCAGGAAGCCGTGTCCATCCAGCCCGATGTCGAAGGCTATTTCTACCTCGGCATGAGCTACTACGGCATGGGCGACCTGGAAACCGCCATTTCCCAGCTGCGCGTGGCCGCCGACCGGTCCGACCGGTTTCTCAAGGCCCGCGAGATGATCAGCCTTATCCTCTTCCAGCAGAGGCGCTTCAACGAATCCATCGCCGAGGCCCAGAAGATCATCGAGGTCGACTCCAACAACGTCCTGGCCCGGGTTATTCTGGGCGACGCCTACACCGCCAAGGGCGATCCGGGCAAGGCCCTCAGCGAGCTGAAGGAAATCACGGATAAGAACCCGAATTTCGCCAACGCCTTCATCAAGATGGGTGCGTTGTACTACGAGCAGGGCGAGATGGGCGAGACCGAGGAGGCGCTCAAGGGCGCCATGAACGCGGCTCCCGACAGCATCCGTCCCCGTCTCGTGCTGTCCAGCTTCTATCTGCGCAACGGAGACAAGGACCTGGCCCTTAAGGTCCTGAAGGATGGCCTCAAGGATACCAGGGACGACGTGCCGCTGTATGTCTCACTGGCCCGCATGGCCCTCCTGGACAAGAACTCCGCCGATGCGCGGGAGTACCTGGGCAAAGCCCGCTCCCTGGATGAAAAGAACCCGGCCCCGTATATGATGCTCGCGTCCATGGATCTGGCCGAAAGGGACACCGAGAGCGCTCTGGCCGAGTACGACGCCCTTCTCGCCCAGCGCCCCGGGTACATGAGGGCCCTGCTGGCCAAGGCGGTGGTCCTGGATACCCTCGGCAAGGGTGCGGAATCCGCCTCGGTCTACCAGGAAGCGATCAAGTCCGGCGATGATGCCGCCTACATGGCGTATGCGGGCAGTCTCCGGAAGGCCGGTGATGACGAAGGCGCGCTGGCCGTCGTGAATGAAGGACTGGCCCAGTCCGCCAACAACATCAGGCTGGTCCAGCAGAAGGCCGACATCCTTTTTGCCCTGAAGCGGTACGAAGATGTGCTGACCATGAGCAACGAGATCGAAAAGATCAACCGCGAGGCGGGGCTCAGCCTGCGCACCCGGACCTACGTGCTCATGAAGGAATACGACAAGGCCGTGGCCGCGGCCCGCCAGATGTGCGAATTCAACCCCAAGAATCCGGGCGGGTACCTGATCCTGGCCGACGTGAACATGAACGCCGGGCGGACCGGCGACTGGGGCAAGGCCCTGGACGAGGGCGTGGCCAAGTGCGGCCCCGAACCGGTCCTGCTGCTGCAACTCGGCCGCTATTACTCCAGCCTGGGCGACTACCCCAAGGCCCTGGCCTATTTCGACTCGGTCATCAAGAGCGATGAGAAATCCTTCCAGGCCCACGCCATGCAGGGCGACGTCTACCTGACGACCGGCCGCAGGGACAAGGCGACCACCAGCTACAACAGGGCGCTGGAACTGAACGACAGATACATCCCGGCACTGAACAACCTGGCCATGATCTACGTGGAGAATCCCAAGACGGCCCCCGAGGCGTTGCGCCTGGCCTACAAGGCCTATCTGCAGGCCCCGTGGAACCCCTCGATCATGGATACCTTCGGCTACGCCCTGGCCGTGAACGGCAAGGCGGACACCGCCGTCACCGTCCTCGAAAAGGCGGCGTCGGCGCAGCCCGAGGACCAGAACATCAATTATCATCTCGGTTACGCCTATTACAAGGCGGGCGACAGGGAGCGGGCCAAGGCCAAGCTGACGGCCGTGGCCGACTGCCCCCAGTGCGAAATGAGCACGGACGCCCGCAAACTGCTTAAGTCTATTGACGGCGAATAGGTGCGCTTGATCAAGAGGGAGAGACGATCATGGTAGCAATAGCATCGCTTAGAGTATTCAAGGACTTCCTGTCCCTGGCATTGGCGCTCGTTTTCGGCTCGCTGCTGTTTTTTAACGACTTCAGCGAGGTCCTGACGGTTTTCCGCGGGCGTTACTACGACCTGGCGGCCCTGGTCGCCGTGGTTCTGGTCTCGTCCTGCATCGTGCACATGACCCTGTACGCCACCAAGGGCGACAAGACGGACGGATATCCCAGCCTGTTCATCAGCCTGATCCTGGCGACCAACGTGGCCTTTCTGGTCTACTGGCAGACCGGCCTGTTCATGCGTCTGGAAGAGATGGTCCTCCTGGTCCTATGCCTGTTCGGGCTGTTCCAGTCGAGCTGGATCGTGCTCTCCAGGAACTGGCAGAAGATCCCCGGCATGGTGCACCGTGTGGTCATTGTGGGCAACGGCAAGCTGGCCGAGGAGATGAAGGGGCTGGCCCTGGCCTCTGGCGGCCGCTACCAGTTCCGCGACTTCATCGAGTGCGTGCCCGGCCAGTGGTCCGATCCCGAGGCCCAGGTGGACAACCCCACCCGCGAGATCCTCGAGCGGGCCAAGAAGGCCAAGGCCAGCAAGGTGGTCATTTCCCTGACCGAGCGCCGCGGGGCCTTCCCCCTGCAGGAGATCCTGAACTGCAAGCTCAGCGGCATGGAGGTCCTGGACGCCCCCGAGTTCTACGAGCGCGTCAACGGGAAGCTCATGCTCGAAAACATCACCCCGAGCTGGTTCATCTTCTCCAAGGGGTTCAAGATGATGGGGCTGCGCCGCTTCTTCAAGCGCATCGGCGACATCGTCCTGTCCCTGATCGGGATCGTCCTGGTCTCGCCGCTGCTGCCCCTGGTGGCCCTGGTCATCAAACTGGACTCCCCGGGCCCCGTGCTCTTCAAGCAGATCCGGGTGGGCAAGGCCGACGAAAACTTCGTCATCTACAAGTTCCGCTCCATGCGCCAGGACGCCGAAAAGGAATCCGGCGCCGTGTGGGCGAAGCAGAACGACAACCGCGTCACCAAGCTGGGCGCGTTCCTGCGCAAGTCCCGCATCGACGAGATCCCGCAGCTCTTCAACGTGCTGATCGGGGACATGAGCCTGGTGGGACCTCGCCCGGAGCGGCCCGAATTCGTCAAGAACCTGAAGAAGGTCATCCCATACTACTCCGAGCGCCACTTCGTGAAGCCCGGCATCACGGGCTGGGCCCAGGTCCGCTACCCCTACGGCGCCTCGGTGGAGGACGCCATTGAAAAGCTGCGCTACGACCTGTATTACATTAAAAACTATTCGCTGTTCTTCGACTTCAGGATCATGATCGACACCATCGCCGTCATGGTCAAGAAGCTCGGACGCTAGAAAAAGGAGAGAGGGATGCAGATTTTCGGTGGTATCTTGAAAACATGTGTTTTGGTTGCGGCCCTGGTGCTCCTGGCACCGGCGGTCGGCCTCGCCGACGATTACGTGATCGGCGAGGGCGACCAACTGGCCGTGCACGTCTGGGGCGAGGACGAACTGAATTCCACTGTCATTGTCAGGCCCGACGGCAAGATATCCATGCCGGGCGTCGATGACATCGAGGCCGCGGGCAGCACGCTGCCCCAACTCAAGGAGCGGTTGCAAAAGAGCATAGCAACCCTGATCAAGGATCCGATCCTCAATATTTCCCTGCTCAAGAGCGTCAACAGCCGGATCTTCGTGGTCGGTGGCGGCGTGGAGCCCCGGGTGTTCGATATGCCCCAGCGGACGACGCTGCTGCACGTGCTCGCCTCCCTCGGCACTCTGGCCCGGGCCGATCTGCACAAGGCCTACGTCTATCGCGACGGGAAAAAGGTGATGTCCGATTTTTACGGACTATTTTACAGGGGCGACTTTACCAAGGATATTCGCATGGAACCCGGGGATACCATTTTCATGCCGGTCAAGTACGATCAGAATGTGTACGTGGTCGGCGCGGTCAACCAGCCCAAGGCGATCCTCTACCAGGACGGGCTCACCGTGCTGGACGCGCTGCTCATGGCCGGCGAGTTCAACAAGTACGCCAACGAGGACGAGATCGTCATCGTCCGCACCGTCGACGGCAAGAAGGAGCGCATCCCGGTTCGCACCAAGGACCTCATCAAAAAGGGCGACTTGAAGCAGAACGTCCAGCTCCAGGCCGGTGACTACATCATCGCGCACGAAAGCTTCTTCTAGGAAAAGCAATGGCCAATCCGCATTCAGATGCCTTTTCCAACGAAGGCAGCTTCGATATCATGCGCTATGTGCACCTGGTGCTGAAGCGCAAGGGGATCTTGGTGTCCATCGCTCTCGTCGTCATGTTCGCGGCGATCGTCGCCGCATACGTCATGCCCAAGAAGTATGATGCCAGGTCCACCGTCTTCATCGAGCAGAACGTCATCAGCGACCTGGTCAAGGGTATCGCCATCACGCCGTCCATGAACATGAAGATCAAGGCCATCAAGGTGACCATGCTCTCCAGGACCATGGTGCTCAACGTCATCAAGGCCCTGGATATGGATGTCCACGCCACCTCGGCTCGCGATCTCGACGCCATGATCGCGGGGTTGCAGAGGCGTATCCAGGTAAGCCTCGATGAACGCAGGGGCGTGTTCAAGATATCCCTGGAAGATGTCGATCCGGTCAGGGCCCGGGATGTGGTCAACACCCTCACCCGTTTGTACATCGAGGAGAACACCTCGACAAAGCGCAAGGAGTCCTTTGAGGCGACCCAGTTCCTGGCCGAGCAGATCGAGGTCTTCAAGAAGCGCATCGACGCCGCGGAACAGGAGATCGACAAGTTCAAGGCCGAGGCCGGCCAGGTGCTGTTCGCCGACGAAGGGGCCATCCGGGGCGAACTCCTCGACGCGAGCTCGCGGCTCGATCAACTGAACATCCGCATCAATGCGCTGAAGACGTCCAAGAACCTGCTGGTCAGCAACACGCCGCTCAGGCAGCAGCTGGACTCGCAGCAGAAGGCCTTGGACGCCATGCGGGGCCGGTATACGGAGAGCCACCCCAAGGTCAGGCAGCTGGAAAACGCCATCGCCGCGACAAAGCAGCGGCTCCAGTCCAGCGGCACGTCCGAGCTGAACGCCGTGTATCGGACCTCCGAGTACCTGTCCCTCAAAGTGGAGCTGGCCTCGCTTGAGAATACGAAGGAAAATCTGGAAGAAGAGATCGAGAGGAATCGGGACATCCTCCGCAGGATCCCGGCCGTGCGCAGCGAGCTGGCGGAATTGCAGCGCAAGCTGCACAACGAGACGATCATCTACGAAAAGCTCGTTTCCCGCTATGGACAGTCCGAGGTCTCCAAGGAGATGGAGCTTCAGGACAAGTCCATGTCCTTCCGGGTGCTCGACCCCGCGGTGGTGCCCACCCAGCCCTCCAAGCCGAACCGGCCGCTCATCATCCTGATGGGTATAGCGGGCGGGATCGGCCTGGGTATCGGCCTCATCATCCTTCTGGACCTGATCAATCCCAGCATCAAGACCCTGGACGACCTCAAGGAGTACGGCGTGCCCGTGCTGGCGGTCATCCCCAAGGTCCGGGACGAGGAACAGGTGGCCAAGCAGCGCAAGCGCGACCGGTGGGTATACGCCGTGGGCGTCGTCGGTCTGCTGATCACCCTGTCTTTCCTGGTCGTGGAATTTCTCCACCTCGGTATCGTGGATAAAGTGATAGCCAAAGTCGCCGGCATGGTCGGCTGACGGGAGATATGAATATGAGCAGAATAGAAGAAGCATTGAAGAAAGCGTCCCAATTGCGCGGCAAAGAGGGAGAGCGGCAGGGCCGTTCCATCCCCACCGGCCGGACCATCGGCGGTGCGCCGGGCGGCGATCTGGGACATGCTCCTAAAAAGGAGATTCCCCAGGAGGTGCTCGACCGGGTGGCCGGGCAGCACATGCTGGTCTCCCTGAACGATATCGTGTCCCCCGCGGCCGAGGAATTCCGCAAGCTGAAGCAGAATCTGGTCCGGCTGACCAAGAAGAAGGGGTTCCAGAACACCATCGTCATCACCAGCGGCACTGTGGGCGAAGGCAAGAGCGTGACCTCCACCAACCTGGCCATCAGCCTGGCCCAGGAGTTCGACCACACCGTGCTCCTGGTGGACGCCGACCTGCGCAAGCCCTCCTGCCACGAACTGCTGTGCATGGACCAGGGCTACGGGCTGTCCGACTGCCTGCTCGAAGGCACCGACGTCAGCAACGCCATCATCCGGACCGGCATCGGCAAACTGTCGTTCCTTCCGGCCGGTACGCCCATGGCCAACCCGGGCGAGTTGCTGGCCTCCCAGCGCATGGCCACGGTCCTGCGCGAGATGAAGGAGCGGTATTCCGACCGCTTCCTGATCATCGACACGCCGCCGGTCCTGCCCTTTGCCGAAAGCCGCATCCTGGCCCGGCTGGCCGACATGGTGGTCCTGGTGGTCAGGGAGCAGCGGCTGTCCAAGTACGAGATGAACGAGACCCTGGAGGCCCTGAGCGGGGCCAACGTGGCCGGAGCCGTGTTCACCCAGGCCTCACGCGGGCATTCGGCCTCGGGCTACAGCGGGTACGCGCACTACAGCTACAAATACTCTTACAATGCCTAGTTAGGCATTGAGGCGGCGCCATGTACGAGGAATTCTTCAACTTCAGGTCCAAGCCATTCGACCTGTTGCCGAACCCGGACATGCTCTTCATGAGCCGGTCCCACGGCAAGGCCCTCTCGTACCTGCGGTACGGCATCGAGGAGCGCGCCGGGTTCATCCTCCTGAGCGGCGAAGTGGGCGCGGGCAAGACCACGCTCATCCGCGAGCTCATCAAGCGCCATCTCGACAACGTGACCCTGGCAAAGATTTTCAACACCAAGGCGGACTCCCATCAGCTCCTGACCATGATTAACGACGATTTTGGCCTGGAGACCGACGGGCGGTCCAAGGCCGCGCTGCTGCGGGACCTGAACGAGTTTCTCATCGACCAGTACGCCGAGGGCAAGCGGGCCGTCCTGATCATCGACGAGGCCCAGAATCTGTCCTCGGACCTGCTGGAGGAGATCCGCATGCTCTCCAATCTGGAGACCGACGGCGGCAAGCTGCTCCAGATCGTCCTGGTGGGACAGCCGGAACTTCGCGACACCCTGAACAGCCCTGAGCTGCTGCAGCTGCGGCAGCGCATCCAGATCGGCTGCCACCTCAGGCCCCTGGATCGGGAAGAGGTCAAGGAATACATATACTACCGGATGGAAAGCGCCGGTAACAGGGAGGCCGTGACCTTTGCGCCCGAGGCCCTGGATCTGATCCACGACCTGAGCCGAGGGGTGCCTCGCCTGATCAACATCCTGTGCGACTACCTCCTGCTCGACGCCTTTGCCGGCGAGAAGCGGGACATCGCCGGAGAGGACGTCTCGGCCATCGCCGAGGAACTGGATTTCGAGCGGCAGTACTGGCAGAGCTCGCAGGAGAGGCCGGTCGCGACGGCCGGCGGCCTGCACCGGGCGAGGAAGTTGCCCAAGCGGGCATCCCAGGTGCTCAAGACCATCAACGACCTGAGCAACCGGTTGGATATGCTGGAACGTTCGTCTTCCAAGACCGACCAGAACTCGATGGTCGTTCTGATGGATCGGCTGGAAGCCGTGGAAAAGAAGCTGAAGCTGCTTGAGGACAGCATGGAGTCCGTCAAGGCCATGTGCTGGAACAAGATGGCGCAACAGAGAATGGAACCCATGAAACAAGTGGATAAAAAAGGGGAGCGTCCCGTGAAAAAGGGATGGGCCTACAGACTCTTGTTCGGAGGTGAGTAGGCGGAGAATCCTGGAGCAAGCGCCTTGCAATGCAATTGGATAGCTAGTAAAGCTTATAAAATTTCATTGTGTGCGTCTGCAGTGTCCGTCCGCTGAGAGGGTGTCGTGTCCATAGTAAACATGTCAATATTCCCCGTGGTGCTCCTGGTTCTGAGCCTGCTCCTTCCTTTGGGGGGAGTGGCCCGGGGCGCGGACTTTACGATCGAGCCGAGAATATCGACCACCATGGAGTACAACGACAACGTTACTCAAACGCAGAACCCCAAAGGGGACTACCTGTGGATCGTCAAGCCGGGGCTGAGCGCTACCTATGAGCATTCCAGGGTTCTCTTCGATCTCTCCTACGATTTTGAAAACAAGAAATATCTTGACCAGGTCAAGGGGGATGAACAGAACAACTACCTGAATGCGCGGGGCGAGATCGAGGCCATCAAGGATTTCTTTTTCATAGATACTTCAGACGTCTATAAAAAGGTCTACACGAACGCCACCCGGGGCGATGTGGAGGAAGGCGACACCACGGCAGGGACCACGGACCAGAACACGTTTGACATCAGGCCCTACTTCGTCGTCCCGCTTCAGGACCGGACTTCATTGAAGACCGGAGCGGGGTTCCGGGACATCTGGTACTCGGAGGAAGGCAGCGTCGATAAACGGATATACGAGCTGTACGCGGACTTGAGCCATGAGTTGACCGACAGATGGCAATTCACCGGAGGCGTCGGGTTCCAGAAACATGACCCGCGTTGGGAAGATGGAGGGTTCGAGCGGTACAATCTGAAGTTGGGGACAACGTATTCGTACGCCGAGGGATCGTACATTGAGGCAAACGTGTCGCCAACCTATACGGACTACGCGACCGAGGACTCCTCGAACAAGCAGTACACCCCGTATTTCATCGGCATAACCCACGCGTTCACTCCGACGATTATAGGCAGCATATCGTCATCCATGGATTTCACGGAGGACCCCGAGTCCGCGGATACGAAGAACCAGTATGTGCATGAAGTCAGTTTGAGGAATGAATACGAACGGGGAAATTTTATATTAACGCTTGCGTACTATGACTATGAAGAGGACCAGGCCAGCAGGACGACCTATTGGCGTCCGAGTTTTGGAGGGAGACACGACCTGTCGGAGCGGCTTTCTTTCAATTACAATGCCTATATGAACTTGTACACGAACCCTGACTGCGAAAAGACGATATTCTCTCTGGTTAGCCTGAGCTACAGTATGTCCGAAAGCACCTCCGCGAGTTTGTCGTACCGGTTCAAGATGAACGACGAGCAGACGGACGCGAATGACTACAGGTCCAATTCCGTCGGGTTGACGTTGACGTGGCGGCGATGACGGTCCGGTGTCCGGAGTAATTGCAAGGGGAGGATAGCGAGCGGTACGAGTCGATGAATACGGTACAGGGATGTGGTCCAAAGGAATGATCTATGAGACGTTTGCCTGAAAAGCCCCATAATGCGTGCGAGCGATGCCTCGCCGCGGCCGCAGCCCCCAAGCCGTACGTTTCTTTGAAACGCGACGGACGCAATGCCGCAACCATGGGTGGGCATGCGCCCTTTTTTTTGCATGACGGAGGCCGGGAATGCTGAGCGGCGCGGTCCAGATATTGGCCGTCGTTCTCGCGGCCCTCTATCCCCTGATAGCCCTTTCGCGCGGCGGCCGGAGGTGGGAGACCGTCTCCCTGCTCGTCCTGCTCTGGCTGGTGGCCGGGCTGGGCGTGTGCGATTATCTGCTCCTCGAGTACCCGGCCGAATTCCTGACCATCAGCCAGATTTCCCTCTACTGCATGGCCCTGGCCTGCCCGGTCTGCATCCTGTTCTCCAATGCCTACCGCCGGGAGTTCTCCTTCCCGGAGCTGCCCGCCACCCAGCAGCTGCTCATGGGGCTGTCCCTGGTGCCCCTGGCCATGGTCCTGGTCTTCCCGGCCCGGAATTTCTACTATTCTCCCGATTTCCACACCGACAAGACCCTCTTCCTGGAGCCGGTGGCCTTCTTCTTCTACCTCCAGGTCATTCTGTTCATGGCCGTGTCCCTGTTCAACCTGGAGGCGACCATCGCCAACGCACCCCACGGGGTGAAATGGAAGATCAAGTTCTCCATCGTGGGCGTCGGCACGGTACTGGCCTCGTACGTGCTCTACTACAGCCAATCCATGATCTTCCGGGCCATCGACACCGGGTTCATCACCACGCGCTCCCTGGGGGTGATCGTGGGGGTGCTGCTGATGGCCTACTCGGAGTTCACCCGGGGCAACGACGAGCGGATCACCATCTCCAAGAGCCTGACATACCGCTCGTTCGTGGTCCTGTTCTGCGGCCTCTTCCTGGTCCTGGTCGGGCTGGTGGGCGAGGGGCTCAAGATATTCGGCAACCAGTTCAACGCCTACGCCTTCACCATGGTCGCCTTCCTCGGCGTGCTCGGCCTGGTGGTCATCTCCCTTTCCGAGTCCATGCGCCGCAAGTTCCGGCTGGCCATCCAGCGCCATTTCTACGGCGAGAAATACGACTACCGCATCGAGTGGAAGCGCTTCACGGACCGGGTGACCAACTCCCGCAGCCGGGACGAGCTCTACAAGAACATCCTGACCGTCTACTGCGAGACCTTCGGCATCGTCGGCGGGTGCATCTTCCTGCAGGGCCGCCACAGCACGGACTTCGCGCCCATCTGCTTCCACGAGATGGACGATTCCAAGATGCCCATCCCGGCCCGCTCGCCGCTGGTCCGCCTGCTCAAGGATCGTCGGCACATCCTGGACCTGCGCCGCGAGGAGGTCGATCTGGGCGAGGAGGCGCAGACCTTTCTGGCCGAGCGGAGCTGCCGGTTCATCGTGCCCATCCGCACGGCCCGGTCCCTGGTCGGGGTCATCATTCTGGGCGCGCCCATCAACGTGGTCGAGAATTACGACCAGGAGGACATGGAGCTCATGGAGGCCGTGGCCATGCAGGCGGCGGCCGTGCTCATGAACATGCGGTTGGGCGACGAGCTGGCCGAGGCCCGCGACATGGAGGCCTTCGGCAAGGTGGCGGCGTTCGTCCTGCACGACCTCAAGAACCAGGTCTATCCTCTGTCCCTGCTCGAGGAGAACGCCCGCGAGTACATCAACGACCCGGAATTCCAGCAGGACATGCTCGACTCCCTGAGCAACATCGTGGGCCGCATGAACACGCTCATCGCCCAGCTGACCAACATCCCCACCAAGGGGTCCCTGAGCCTGGAACTGGTGGACCTCATGGAGGTGGCCAAGAGCGCGGCCGAGGCCCTGCCGTCGGCCAGGATCGAATTCTCGGGCGAATCGGTGTCCGTGGAGCTGGACGTGTCCGAGTTCAAGAAGGTCGCGGTCAATCTCTACCTCAACGCCATGGAGGCCGGGGATAACGCGCCGTTCAAGGTCTTTGTCGGCGACGAGAACGGCCCGGTCATGCGGGTCTCGGACTCCGGGGCGGGCATTGACGAGGAGATCCTGGAGGGCGGGCTTTTCGTCCCGTTCAAGACCACCAAGAAGAAGGGTATGGGCATCGGCCTGTACCAGAGCAAGCAGATTCTGGAAGCCCACGGAGGCTCCATCGTGGCCACGAGCCCGGAGGGGGGCGGGGCGATCTTCACCGTGACCCTGCCCGCCCCGGCCGAGGCAAGGTAAACGAGACAAACCAACGGGTTCTTATTCATGCAGAAGCTTCTGATCATAGACGACAACGACGAGATTCTCCGGCAGCTCAAGTGGGGGCTGTCCAAGTCGAACTACGAGCTCATCTTCGCTCGCGACGGCGAAGAGGGACTCAAGCTGTTCAAAAAGCACTCCCCGGCGGTGGTCACCCTGGACCTCGGGCTGCCGCCGCACGAGAACGGCATCGGGGAGGGGCTGCGCTGCCTGGGCGAGATGCTGCGCATGGACCCCACGGCCAAGGTCATCGTCATCACCGGCAACGAGGAAAAGGACGCGGCCCTGCAGGCGGTCCGGCTCGGGGCGTACGACTACTACAAGAAACCGGTCAACCTGGACGAGCTCAAGGTCATGGTCGACCGGGCCATGTACCTGCAGAACATCGAGAGCGAGAACCAGGAGCTGCGCAGGAAAACCGTCAACGAGAGCGGCATCGTGGGCGAATGCGCGCGCATGCAGGTCGTCTTCAACCAGATCGACCGGGTGGCCGCCTCGGACGTGCCGGTCCTGATCTGCGGCGAGTCCGGCACCGGCAAGGAGCTGGTCGCCCGGGCCGTGCACCAGAAGAGCCTGCGCTCGGACATGGAGATGGTCTCGATCAACTGCGGCGCCATTCCCGAGAACCTGCTGGAGTCCGAACTTTTCGGACACGAGAAGGGCGCGTTCACCGGCGCGAACAAGCTGGTCAAGGGCAAGGTCGAATACGCGGACAAGGGCACCCTGTTCCTGGACGAGATCGGCGAGATGCCCATGACCCTGCAGGTCAAGCTGTTGCGCTTCCTCCAGGAGATGGTCGTCACCCGGGTGGGCGGGCGCAAGGAGATTCCGGTGGACGTGCGCATCATCACGGCCACCAACATCGACATCCAGAAGGCCATGGAGGAGGGCGCGTTCCGCGAGGACCTCTTCTACCGCGTCGGGGTCATGACCATCAACCTGCCGCCCCTGCGCGAACGCGGCGACGACATCGAGCTGCTGGCCAACTATTTCCTCAAGTCCGTTTCCGTGGGGCAGCGGACCACGTCCAAGCGGTTCTCCGACGAGGCCCTGGCCTGCATCAAGGGATACGAGTGGCCGGGCAACATCCGCGAGCTGGAGAACAGGGTCAAGCGGGCGGTCATCATGGCCACCGGGCCGGAGATCCTGCCCGAGGACCTGGGCATGAAGGGCGACGAAGCCCTGCGCCAGAAGCTTCAGACCAACGACATCTCCCTGAAGGACGCCCGGTTCCTCCTGGAGCGCGATATGGTGGAGAACGCGCTGGAGAAGTTTTCCGGGAATATCGTCAAGGCCGCCGCGTCCATCGGCGTGAGCAGGCCCACTTTCTACGACCTGATGAAAAAGCACGGGCTCAAGAGCTCATAAGGTGCAGTGAACACCGAGAACCAGATGAAGCCCCCGACCAGAGGGGTGGAAAAGACCGAACGAGGTTGAATATGTTGCAGCCAGTCATACTTTGCGGCGGGCAAGGCACCCGCCTGTGGCCCCTTTCCCGGACCCTGTACCCCAAGCAGTTCATCGAGGTGTCCGAAGGGCGCGTGCTCTTCGCCGACGCCGTGGCCCGGTGCATGGCCCTGCCCAGAGCGGCCGAACCCATCGTGGTCTGCAACAACGAGCACCGCTTCCTGGTGGCCGAGCAGCTGCGCAGGCTCGGCACGTCCGGGCGCATGGTCCTGGAGCCCTTCGGACGCAACACCGCCCCGGCCACGGCCGTGGCCGCCCTCATGGAGCACGGCGGCGATCCGGTCCTGCTGGTTATGCCCGCGGACCATTCCATCGCCGACGGCGAGGCCTTTTCCAAGGCCGTGGCCCTGGGCTACGAACGGGCCAAGCAGGGGCGCTTCGTCTGTTTCGGCGTGGTCCCGGACCACCCGCACACCGGGTACGGCTACATCCGCAAGGGGCAGGCCGCGTCCGAGGGCGTGCACGCCGTGGACAGCTTCGTGGAAAAGCCGGAACGCGAGGTGGCCGAGGAGTATCTGAAATCGGGCGAATACCTCTGGAACAGCGGCATCTTCCTGTTCAAGGCCTCAAACTACCTGGACGCCCTGGCCGCCCACGCCCCGGCCATCCTCAAGAGCTGTCGGACCGCCGTGGAGAACAGCTACCGGGACCTGGACTTCATCCGGCTGGGCGAGGAGGAGTTCGGGCAGTGCCCGTCGGACTCCATCGACTACGCGGTCATGGAAAAGGTGGACGACATCGAGGTGGTGCCCATCGATCTGGCCTGGCGCGACCTCGGCTCCTGGAAGAGCCTGCACGACATGCATCCGAGCGACGAGGCGGGCAACAGCCTGCTGGGCGACGTGGTGGCCGAGGACACCGTCAACTGCTACGTGCGTTCCTCGAACCGGTTGGTGGTCACCCTGGGGCTGCGGGACACCACCGTGGTGGAGACCCAGGACGCGGTCTTCGTGGCCGCCAACGACAAGCTGGACAACATGAAGTCGGTCATCCAGCGCCTCAAGGACGCGGGCCGTCCCGAGACCGAGGCGCACAAGATCGTCTACCGCCCCTGGGGCAGCTTCGAGTCCATCTCGGCGGACGACCGTTTCCAGGTCAAGCGGATCATCGTCAAACCGGGCGAGGTCCTGTCCCTGCAGAAGCATTTTCACCGGGCCGAACATTGGGTGGTGGTCAAGGGGACCGCCAAGATCGTCAACGGGGACAACGAGTCCATCCTGTGCGAGGACGAATCCACGTACATCCCGCTGGGCAACATCCACCGTCTGGAAAACCCGGGCAAGATCCCCCTGGAACTCATCGAGGTCCAGACCGGCAGCTACCTGGGCGAGGACGACATCGTCCGCTTCGAGGACAAATACAAACGCTAGCGCCGTCCGTTGCGATAAGGAGAGGGAACCATGTGCGGAATCGCGAGTTTTTTGAGCAACAGGCTGTGGGTGACCGTGCCCGACGTGTCCTGGCTCGGGGAGCTTGAAACGTCCTTTGCCCAGGCCAACAAGGGGGACGACCTCCTCGCGGCCAGCGGGCCGCTGGATGAGTTGGCCGGGCGGTTTTATGATTTGATGTCCTTCGGGCTGCACATGCGGCTGGTGGGGGACGGCGAGGCGCTGCGGGCGTTGTCGTCCATTCGGGACACCATCCGGGCGTTGCGCAATGCGGCGGCGGTGAAGCTGGAGCAGGGGCCGCGCACGGACGAGTTGGAGTCGCTGCGCGAGGCCTTGGACGACTATCTGTGGCAGATCGAGCGCGAGGTGCTGGTCAACGTGGACCGGACGCTGGCGCTCATGCCCGGGGATTTGGCCAAGGACGCGGACGCGCGCGACCGGCATTTCCTGGCCTGGGGGGCCGAGCAGGTGCTCCAGTCCATCGACAAGCTCGAGGTGCGCGGCCGCGACTCGGCGGGCGTGGCCCTGGCCTTCGTCCTGCCCGAGGGCGTGGACCCGGAGGCCGCTTTGTCCGCCGCGCAGAAGCGCGAGCTGGCCGACCGCAGCTCCATCAACAACGCCGACACCCGCCAGGTGCTGGTGCGCAAACTCGGCGACGGCCGGACCGCCTGCCGCTTCCTGTACAAGGTAGCCCAGCTGGTCGGCCAGCTCGGGGACAACGGCGCGGCACTCAGAGAATTCATCAAACATGACGACCTGTTGTGGGCCATGTCCAAGGGGCTGCAGACCCTGAACATCATCGCCCACACCCGCTGGGCGTCCAACGGGATCATCTCGGTGCCCAACTGCCACCCTGTCGATGGGCTGGTCGAGGGCGACATGTCCACGGGCCTGGAAAAGACCATGTTCGTGCTCAACGGCGACGTGGACAACTACCGCACCCTGGTGGAGGAATCCGTGCTGGCCAAGGGCGCGCACATCCCGCCGGCCATCTCCACCGACGCCAAGATCCTGCCCGTGCTCTTCCACCTGGGCGTGGAGGAGAGCGACGACGCCGAGGAGCGGTTCCGCAACGTGCTCCGGCGCTGCGAGGGATCCCTGGCCGTGGTCATGCAGAACCTGAACGACTTCGACTCGCAATTCCTGGCCCAGAAGGGCTCGGGCCAGTCGTTCTACATCGGCCGCACCCGGGACGGCTGGTTGGTGGCCAGCGAGGCCTACGGCATGGCCGCCCGCGCCCGCTCGTCCTTCCCGGTGGCCGTGCACCGCCAGGGCGGCGTGTCGGTTGTCCTGCGCGACACCGATCCCTCGGACGCCATCCCGGTGGCCCGCTACCTGGACAACGGCGAGCCCGTGGAGCTGGCCGAGGAGCGGATCGAAATCTTCTCGCGCGACATCTTCCGGGGCGAGTACGCCCATTACATCGAGAAGGAAATCCACGAGGCCCCGGACTCGGTGCGCAACACCCTGCACGGCAAATATCTCAAGAAAAACGGCGCGGTGGAGTTCCTGCCCGAGGGGTTCGGGCGCGGCCCGGCCCTGGTGGAGCGGCTGCTGGACAAGACCCGGCCCATCCGCCGGATCATCTGCGTGGGCCAGGGCACGGCCGCCGTGGCCGCCATGGCCGTGGCCCGGCTGCTGCGCCGCACCCTGGCCGACACCGGCATGGCCATCGAGTCCTACACCGGAAGCGAGCTCATCGGGTTCATGGGCGACGAGCGCATGGACGACGTGTTCCTGATCCCGGTCTCCCAGTCGGGCACGACCACGGACACGAACCGGGTGGTGGACCTGTGCCGCGACCGGGGCGCGTGGGTCAACTGCATCGTCAACCGGCGCAACTCGCCCCTGGTCCAGAAATCGGACTCGCACATCTACACGAGCAACGGCCGCGACGTGGAGATGGCCGTGGCCTCGACCAAGGCGTTCTACTCCCAGATCGCGGCGGGCAAGCTGCTCTCGCTCTGGCTGGCGGACATCCTCGGGACCATGGACAAGCCTTCCATCCTCAAGGAAATCGAGGCATTGGAAGGACTCCCCGGGAAGATCGACAAGGTCCTGGAGAACAAGGAAGCCATCGCCGAGGTGGCCCGCAAATACGCGCCCGTGCACCGCTATTGGGCCCTGGTCGGCAACGGCGCCAACTGCGTCGCGGCCCAGGAAGTGCGCATCAAGCTATCGGAATTATGTTATAAATCCATCCCATGCGACGTCACGGAGGACAAGAAGCACATCGACCTGTCCACCGAGCCCCTGACCCTGGTCATGGCCTCGGACCTGCCGGAGATGGTGGTCACGGACACGGTCAAGGAGACGACGATCTTCAAGGCGCACAACGGCTCGCCCATCGTGTTCTGCGCCGAGGACGAGGACCGTTTCGACCGGGTGGCCGAGGCCACGGTCAAGGTGCCCCGCGCGGGCGGCGGCCTGGACTTCGTGCTCGAGACCGTGGCCGGCCACTGGTGGGGCGTGTCCGCGGCCAAGGCCATCGACGGCCACGCCGAGCCGTTCCGCAAGGCGCGCGTGCTCATCGGCGCGATGCTCGAGGACACCACCACCTTCGACCGCGAGAAGCTGCTCATCGCCCTGAACGAATGCAACGAGCGGATCGCCTCGGGCGCCACGGACTCGGCCCTGCCCGCCCGCGTGGCCGCGAGCCTGGCCAACTACATGCTCTGGCTGGTCAACCAGGCCCAGGCCATCCAGGCCACCGAGGCCCGCCTGGCCGACATCCTGACCATCCTGAACAAGGCCATCGAGGAAATGACCCGCCCCATCGACACCATCCGCCACCAGGCCAAAACCGTCACCGTCGGCATCTCCAGGCCCCAGGGCTAGGCACCGGCGACCAAGAACGCAACGGCAGGCATCCGGAGGACCCGTGACAGTTTCCAAATGGCTTGAAGCAAACAAGTGGTACGTGGCCGCCTACTGCGCGGTCATCGGCTTGGTGTACCACGAAATCATCGCGGATATGGTCGCGGACTGGGCCAGGGACGACAATTACTCCCACGGGTTCCTGGTGCCGCTGGTCTCCGGCTATTTCCTCTGGGCCAACCGCAAGAGCATCCTGGAGGCCACGGTCCGACCGGCGGGCTGGGGGCTTGCCGTCGTGCTCCTGGGCGTGGCCCAGCTGGTCGTCGGGTCCCTGGCCACGGAATACTTCACCATGCGGACCTCGATGATCGTCATCACCGGCGGAACGATCCTCTACATCCTGGGCTGGGAGCCGTGCAAACGGATGCTGCTTCCCTTGCTCTACCTCCTCCTGATGGTGCCCATTCCGGCGATCATCTACGACTCCATGACCATGCCGCTCAAGCTCTTCGTGGCCAAGGTCTCGGTCCAGGGACTCGTCTTCTTCGGCTACCCGGTCCTGCGCGAGGGCAACATCATCATGCTGCCCAACATCACTTTGGAGGTGGCGGACGCGTGCAGCGGCCTGCGCTCGCTCATGTCCCTGATCGCGTTGAGCGTGGCCTTCGCCTTCCTGACCCAGCGCGGCGCATGGAAGAAATGGGCGCTCATCGTCTCGGCCCTGCCGGTGGCCGTGATCACCAACATCCTGCGGGTCTTCCTGACCGGCATCCTGGCCAAGCATTACGGAAGCGTGGCGGCGGAAGGATTTTTCCACGAGTTCGCCGGGTTCATGGTCTTTTTCGTGGCCATGGTCATCATGGCCGTGATCGGCTGGGTCCTGAAGTGGGGGGAGAAGCGCCATGAATCGTAAGTTCGTCCTCGTCCTCATCCTGCTGCTCGCGGCCGGGGCCTACATCCACTTCGTCGAGGCGAGGCCCATTCTTCTGGAGCGCCCCTTGGTCGAGTTTCCGGCAAGGGTCGGCGAATGGCGCATGGTCCGGGAGGATGTTTTCTCCCAGGAGATCATGGCCATCCTGCGGCCCACGGACTACATGTCCCGCGATTACATGGACGCCAAGGGGAACCGTGTGACCCTGTACATCGGCTATCACGGCGGCAGGAAGGGCGACGGCGGCATCCATTCCCCGCGCAATTGTCTGCCCAGCGCCGGCTGGTACACCAACTCATCCGGGCTCGTTCCGATCCGCCTGCATGACGGCCGGGACATCGAGATCGCGGACACGGTCATGAGCAAGGAGGCGACCACGATCTCCTTCTATTACTGGTACCAGGTCAGGGGCGGAATCCTGACCGACGAGTACGCCCTCAAGCTGTCCGAGATGTGGAACTCCCTCGTGGCCCGGCGCAAGGACGCCGCCTTCATCCGGGTGTCCATGCCCGTCGCGGCGGGAGACGACGGGATTTCGGAAACGCTGAATGATTTTGTGAGAACCTTCTATCCCGTGATTTCAGAGTGGTTGCCCGGGAACTAGCCTGGCGTGGGAGCGGCGATGCAGACAATGACGAATGCTTTGACGGTCGATGTGGAAGATTACTTCCAGGTGAGCGCGTTCGCTAAGAGCATAGACCGCTCCAGTTGGGACGGGTACGAGTTGCGCGTGGAGAACAATGTAGCCCGCATTCTCGACCTCTTTGATGAATACAGCGTCAAGGGGACGTTCTTTACCCTCGGGTGGGTGGCGGAAAGAGCGCCGAAGCTGGTCCGCAGGATAGCGGATCGCGGGCATGAGATCGCCTGCCATGGCTATGGGCACCAACTTGTTTACGATATCGGCCCGAAGGCCTTTCGCGAGGACATACACCGGGCCAAAGCCATCCTCGAAGACCAGGTCGGCAAGGCGGTCATCGGTTACCGGGCTCCCAGCTACACCGTCACCGAGCGCTCGCTCTGGGCCCTGGATATTCTCATCGAGGAGGGATTCCGGTTCGATTCGAGCATCTTTCCGATCTATCACGACAGGTACGGCATCCCGAACGCCAAGCGCTTCCCCCATATGCTGAAACGGGATGAGGGCAGCATCGCCGAGTTCCCGCTGACGACCAGGCGGTTCTCCCTGTTCGGCAAGTCCGTGGAACTGCCGGTGGCCGGTGGCGGTTATCTCCGTCTGCTTCCCATTTCACTGATCCGCAACTCCCTGCAGCGTGTGAACGCCGTGGAGCGGCAGCCCGCAGTGGTCTATTTCCATCCATGGGAGATAGATCCGGACCAGCCCCGGGTCGGCAACCTCAGCCTGAAATCCCGGTTCCGCCACTATGTGAATCTCTCCGGGACATACGGGAAGCTGGAGGTGCTGCTGAAGACGCTGCCTTTCGACTCGATGGGAGCCGTGCTCGCCCAAAGCGGGCTGCTGTAGGTATGAAAAAGCATTCGGGAAGTCGAGACAATGAGTGAACGAGCCAGATTCCAGGGAGATCCGTTCTCCCATGTTTCACGAAATTTCTTTGCGCCGTTGTGGGCGATGTACGAAGGCTCTCCCTATCTGCGCCATCTGAAACGTTTTCAGAAGACGCAGTACGCGGACAGGGACGACATGTTGAAGTGGCAGTGGGAGAAACTCGCCGGGCTCTTTCAACATGCCGTCGGCAACACGGCCTTTTACGCGGAGAAGTACAAGGGCCGCCGCCTGGACGGTTGGGACGACCTCGGGAAACTGCCCCTGCTCACCAAGGATGAAATCCGTTCCAGCGCCGACGACATGATCGCCGCGGGCTACGACAAATCGTCATTGTTTCGGATGAAGACATCCGGTTCCACCGGGGTTTCGCTCGAACTGTTCATGGACGAGGACAGCCTGCAATGGAAACGGGGGTGCACGGTCCGGCACGACATGTGGACCGGCTGGCGGCTCGGGGAACGGGTGGGCGCGATTTGGGGAAACCCGGAGCAGTACGCCGACTGGCGCTCCCGGCTGAGGAACCTGCTTCTCATCCGCCATATCCCGCTGGATACCCTCAAGATGGACGAGGGCATCATGGACCGATACCACGAAACCTTGCTGGAAAAGCGGCCGACCGTCCTGTTCGGCCATGCGCACTCGCTGTACCTGTTCGCCAAGTACTGCGAATCGAAGGGGTACGACGACATCAGGCCCAAGGGGATCATCTCGACCGCCATGGTCTTGCACGACTTTGAAAGAACCGTGCTGGAGCGTGTCTTCGATTGCGGGGTGTTCAACCGCTACGGATGCGAAGAGGTCAGCCTCATCGGCTCGGAGTGCGATGCCCATCGCGGCCTGCATGTGAACATGGACACCCTTGTCGTCGAGGTCGTCGACGGCGAGGGCAGGCCCCTGCCCGAGGGCGAGGCGGGAGCCATCGTCGTCACGGACCTGACCAATATGGCCATGCCCGTCATCCGCTACAAGGTGGGCGACGTCGGCGTGCTGTCGAACGAGTTCTGTCCCTGCGGCAGAACCGCGCCGCTGATCACCTCCCTGGAGGGGCGCATCGCCGACTACGTCCAGCTTGCGGACGGCAGCTATGTGTCGGGCATCTCCCTGACGGAGAATTTCCATATGGCTCTGCCAGGGGTCAAGCAGTTGCAGATCATCCAGGAGGAACTGGACCGGTTGACGTTCCGGATCGTGCCCGCCGGGACCTGGGCGGAAGAGGATGCCGCCGCGCTGGACGGCCTGATCCGCAAGCGCTTCGGGGAAACCATGCGGTACGATGTGGAACTGGTCGCTTCGATACAGTCCGAGGATTCCGGGAAATACCGGTTCTGTATATCGAAGCTCGGCGAGCAACCGTTTTAATCGTGCGGAGCGAGGGACAGTCCTGATGAAAGTGTTGGTAGTGGATGAAGAGTTGCCTTGGCCGCTGAATACGGGGAAGCGTCTGAGGACGTACAACCTTCTCCTCAGAATGCAGAGAGAGCATGAATTGCACCTCGTATGCCATGGAGATGCGGATGCGTTGCCGGGCTGTCCCAATGTCGTGGTGCATCCCGTTGCGTCGCCTGTCGTCGAGCAGCATGGCGTGAGGTTTTACTCGGCTCTGCTGGCCAACCTCTTGTCCCCGGATCCGTATGTCGTACAGCGTCACTTCTCGAAAGGCATGCGCAAGGTCATAGCCGATCTGGTCGCACGCCAGTCCTTTGATCTGGTGCACTGCGAATGGACGCCCTACACCGTGAATCTGCGGGAAGTGCTGGGGACGTATCCGTCGGTGCTCTCCACGCACAATGTCGAGGCGCTCATCTGGAAACGGATGTGGGAGCGCGAGGTCAATCCGCTCAAGAAAAGCTATATCCGGCTCCAGTGGAAAAAGATGGAGAAGTACGAGGCCCGGGCGGTCCATCTCTATGACAGTGTGATGTGCGTTTCGGACGAGGACAGGCAGTGTGTCTTGGAGAAATTCGATTGTCCGCACGCGACCGTGGTTCCGAACGGGGTGGACGAACAGTATTTCGCCCCGGTCGCCGGCGAAGAGACGGAAAACAGCATGGTTTTCACGGGGTCCATGGATTGGAGGCCGAACCAGGATGCGGTCAACCACTTCGTCAACGACGTCTTCCCGTTGATCCGGGAAGCGTTGCCTACGGCCACATTCACCATCGTCGGCAGATTCCCCCCGGAGGACATGGCCGGGAAATGGCGGCGGATACCCGGCGTCACGGTGACCGGGACGGTCGACGACGTGAGGACGTACATCGCCCGGTCCAGCCTGTACGTGGTGCCCCTGCGGATCGGGGGCGGGTCGCGGTTGAAGATCCTCGAGGCCTTGTCCATGCGCAAAAGGGTGTTGTCCACGTCCGTGGGGGCCGAGGGGTTGAAGCTCGACGGCGGGGTGCACCTGATGCTGGAGGATTCGGCCGAGGGGTTTGCCCGGAAGGCGGTGGAGATGCTGTCCGCGCCCGGCGAGTACGACCGCTTGGCCGACAACGGATTGCAGCGGGTCCTGTCCATGTACACATGGGACAGCATCGCCACGGTGATGAACGACGTGTGGCTGCGGGCCAGGGAGAGCCGTGGGCATGCGGGCTAGGATTCTGCACCTTCGTCCGTCGAATTTCGTCGGGGGCCCGGAGAAAATGATCTTCGAGCATTTCAAGCATGTCGACGAGGAGAAATACCACCTCCTCCTGGGTTCTTTCCAGGAAGAGAACGCGGACAATCCCATGCTCCACGCGGGCCGGGCGATGGGATTCGATTGCCTGAGCATCCAGACCCGATTGAAGTTCGGCCTGGACGGGGTGCGCAAGATCGCCCGGGTGCTCAGGGAGAGGAGGATCGACGTGCTGGTGGCCCATGGCTACAAGGCGGACATTCTCGGCCGCCTGGCTACCTGGATGGCCAAAATCCCTCTGGTGGTCGTTTCGCACGGCTGGACCGGGGAATCGTGCAAGGTCCGTTGGTTCGACGCCATCGACAAACTGTTTTGCCGCGTAGCCGACGCCGTGGTGGCCGTGTCGGAGGAGCAGGCCAGGCGCCTCGCCCGGGCCGGGGTCCCCGTCCGGCGCATCCATGTCATAAAAAACTGCGTCCGGCTGCCCGAGCGCATGCAGGACAGGCAGGAGGTGCGGACGCGTTACGGGATTCCGCAGGACACCTGTTGGCTCGTCGCGGGCGGGAGGCTGAGCCCGGAGAAGAATTTCGGGGGACTTGTTGAGGCTGTGCGGAGAATGGCTTCGGGCGTTCCCGATTTCCGCCTGTCGATTTTCGGAGAAGGGCCCGAACGGGAGTTGCTGACCGGTCTGATCAACCGGCATGGCCTGCAGGATCGGGTTCGGTTGCATGGCTTCACGGAAGATTTTCCCGGGTTGCTCGCCGGTGCGGACATGTTCGTTCTCTCTTCCCTGACGGAAGGGCTTCCTGTCGTGGTGCTCGAGGCCATGGCCCACGGCGTCCCCGTCGTGGCCACGGATGCCGGGGGCACCCGGGAAGTCGTGGCCGACGACGTCACCGGGGTCCTGGTGCCGCTCGATGACCCGCAGGCCCTGGCGGACGCCCTGACGCGGGTGGCGTCGGACGGGGCGCTGCGGAAGAGGCTCGGCAAGGGGGGATTCGAACTGGTCGATTCCCGGTTCACCTTCGACCGCCAGGCGTGCCAGTACGCTGGCCTGTATGACGCCATGATGGAAAAGGGGGCAAGATGAAACGGAGAATCCGCATCGCCTTCATCATAGATTATATCGAGAGCCCCACGGCCGGAACCGAGAAGCAGCTCAACACCATCCTGGAGAATCTGGACACACGGGTCTTTCAACCCTGCCTCTGTATCCTGAGGGAGTCGGAGTGGTCGAGATCGAAGTACAAGGGGGAGATATTCCATGCTGAAGTCCCTTCCGTCGCCTCTTTGTCCTTTGTCCCTCGCCTGATCGGTCTGGCAAGGTATTTGAAAGAAAACCGGTTCGATATCGTGCACACCTTTCACAGGGACGGCGATCTTTTCGGAACCATCGCCGCCAGAGTGGCGGGCATTCCCGTCATCGTCGGCTCCAGAAGGGACCAGGGGTACTGGCTGAACTGGAAGGAACGGGCGTTGAGGCGGATCATACGGAGATTCCAGACGCACTTCATTACCAACGCCCACAGCACCCGGAGGCAGATGATGGAGCGGGAGAACATACCGGAAGCGATCATCGAGGTGATCCCCAACGGCATCGACCTGTCGCTGTTCACGCCGTCTGCGGCCCGTGACGCCCTGCGCGCGGAGTGGGGGGCGGAGGACCGGGACATCGTGGTCGGGTGCGTGGCCACGTTGCGGCCGGTCAAGGACCATGACGGGGTGCTCAAGGGGTTCGCCATGGCCTGTTCGGAAAACCATCGGCTAAGGCTGGTGCTGGTGGGGGACGGCCGCTGCCGGTCGGACCTCGAAAGCCTGGCGTCGGAGTTGGGCGTCCGGTCCAGGGTGGAGTTTCTCGGCAAGAGGAGCGACATCCCGGATATCCTTTCGGCACTGGACGTGGGCCTGTTGTTTTCCCGGTCGGAGAGCATGTCCAACACGATCCTGGAATATCTCGCGGCGGGGCTGCCCGTGGTCTGCAGCGATGTGGGCGACGCCGGGGAAATGGTGGACGGCGAGAACGGCGCACTGGTCCCGCCCGGCGACATCCCGGCCCTTGCCGAGGGGATGTCGAGCCTGGCCGACGCGGACGTTCGCGCCCGGATGGGCGAAGTGAGCCGACGTCGAAGTCTCCGATATGAGATCGGCTCGTGCATGGAGAGGTTCAAGGCCTTCTATATGGGATGTGTTTCATGAGGGAAATGCTCAAGAACCTGGCGGGGGCCGCGGCGTTCTTATTGGTCTCGCCGCTGATCGTGCTGAACATGCTTTTCAGGAGCCTGACGTTCTTTCAGGGCGCAGGCCAGCTGCTGGCCATCATACCCGGAAAGATCGGATGCTATCTTCGCATGGCGTTCTACCGCCGGACGCTGACCGAGTGCAGCGGCCGGTCCGTAATGGAATTCGGCAGCTATTTCTCCCACTGGGACGTCGTGGTGAAGGATGACGTCTATATCAGCGCGTATTGCATTGTCGCCCGGTGCGTCCTCGAGGAAGGCGTCATGCTGAGCGCGTACACGCACGTGCTCGACGGCGGCCATCAGCACGGCATTGCGGACAGCTCCGTCAGCTTTCAGCACCAGCCCAAGGATCATGACTCATATCGGATCACCATCGGCAAGGGGAGCTGGATCGGCACCAAGGCCGTGATCATGGCGGACGTGAATCCCTATACGGTCGTCGGAGCGGGCGCGGTCGTCACCCGCAGCCTGCCGGGAAAGACGGTTGTGGGAGGCGTGCCCGCAAAGGTCATTCGCAAGCTGTCCGGAGAGAAAGCGCAATGACCGCCAATCCCCTGCCGTTCGTCACGGTCGTCATGCCGGTCTACAACGAGGAGCCGTACATTGCGCAGACTCTTCACCGGCTTCTGGAGCAGGACTATCCGGCCGATCGCTTTGAGGTCATCGTGGCGGACGGGGGCTCCACGGACGGAACCCGCGACATCGTCCGCTCAATCGCCGGGGAGAATCCGGGCGTCAGGCTCGAGGACAACCCGGGCAGGCGTTCGAGCTCGGGGAGAAATGTCGGTTTCAGGGAGGGCAGGGGCGAATACTTCCTGGTCATCGACGGGCATTGCCATATCCCGAGCAATACTCTGCTCTCCGACATGGTGGGAATTTTCAAGGAGAGCGGCGCACAGTGCCTCGGGCGTCCCCAGCGCCTGGATCCTCCGGGACTGAGCGGCTTCCAGCAGGCGGTGGCCGCGGCCCGGGCGAGCCGCATAGGCCATGGCGGGGATTCGCTCATCTATGGCGACTACGAGGGCTTCGCGAGCCCCATGAGCAACGGCGCGGCGTATGCGAAAGAGGTCTTCGAGACCATCGGTTACGTCGATGAGAATTTCGACGCCTGCGAAGACGTCGAGTTCAATTACCGGGTGGAGAAGGCGGGGTTGCCCGCGTACACGAGCCCGAGGCTGCTGGTTCAATACTACCCCCGTGATTCGCTGGCCTCCCTGTTCCGGCAGATGGGCAGGTACGGGCTCGGACGCTGGGAATTGCTGATGAAGCATCCGGATACCCTGTCGCTGAACCTGCTGGTCCCGCCGGTGTTCGTGTTGTTGCTTGCGGCGGCCGTCCTGTCCGTTCCGTTGGCTGCCGCGGGAGCGGTGAACTGGTGGCCGGCTTTGGCAATGCTGGCGCCGCTGGCGGCGTACTGTCTCCTTGTCGGTTCCTTTTCCCTGGGTCTGTGCCGGGGCGCGGGAGGCGGCTGCATGCTCAGGATGATGGCGATTTTTTGGTCGATCCATGCGGGGCTCGGCTGGGGATTTCTCACCGGCTGTCTGGTCACTGCCAAACGGGCGGTCGTGCGCCGGGTAAAACGCGGCAATTCGCATGAGGCCCTTTAGGAGGGAGCGAGCGGTGCATAGCGCTTGACCTCCATTCCCGGTCTGCGAGGCGCACCAACCACTTTGCCAGTGGAATAGATAAGTTGATCTTTGCCGTTGAGTACTGTCTAGTATGAAGGTGTAAAGAAGAGTGGAATATTCTACGGTTTCGCGGTCTGCCGTCTAACGCGGGTCAGATGACTGTGAACCAAGCCCCGGAGAACGATGCGGGGCTTGGGCCGAAATGGTTTGAATCCGAGGAGGGATGAGGATGAAACAGCTTGCCGCCATATGTGTTTCCTTGATCGTATTGTTGGGGGCATCCGCCATGCCCGCCATGGCGGAAGGGATTCCCCTGAACGAGGCCCTCGAGTGGCAATTCCCCTCGGCTAGGCATGAGACCGCGCGTGCCGACATGGCGTACGCGGAAGGTGTCCAACGGATAGAAGGCCCGAAACGCGCCAACATAGTCAAACTGACCGGACCGGCCGTGCTGACCAAAGGGAACACGGAGTATATTCTCGAAGCGGATGTTGTCGCCGACGAGACCGCCTTCACGGTCAAGGGGAGCAGGATCACCCTCAATCTCAACGGCCACAAGGTTACGTACAACAACGTTTCAAGCAAAGGGTGCGGGGTCTTTCAGAATGATTGGAGCAACCCGAAGGATTTCGTCCTGATAAATGGTGAAATCGAGCAGGGCAAAGGCGGCGGCAAGGGCGACGCCTACGGCAGAGGCGCCAATCCGGTGTTCCTTCTCAACATCGAACCGGTCAAGCTGGCGGGCCTCAAGATCACCTACAGCGGTGACAACCTGGCGGGGATATTCGTGTACAGGGGCCATCCGGGCGACGACATCCACCACAATGAGCTCATCGATAACGGGACCGTGGTCAAGGACCGGCACTCGGGCGTGCCCGCCATCCGGACCAACGGCAAGGGAATCGTCATCCGGCACAATGTCCTCAGGGGCGTCCGGCAGATAGGCATCCGCTCCGAACAGTCGGCGGAAATCCACCACAATGAGATCCACATCGAAAGCGAGGTCACGAACTCGTCGGGCATCGTCACCTCCAGCGGCAGCATCCATCACAACAAGATAATCGGCCGCGGCGTGCATCCCATCGGCATATGGCCCGGCCCCGGAACGGCGGTCTATTCCAACTATGTGGACGTGCAGAACACCAAGCCGGGCGCTGAGTTCGGCTCCACGGGCGCGGCCTGCGTCCGGTTCGGCTGGGGGAAGACGTGGAACGTGAATATCGAGGACAATCTGTTCATCGTGCGGGCGGAAAAGGGGCTGTTCGACAATCAGTACGTGCTGAACAAGAACCCTGACAGTTGGGGACGCGCCCTGTTCGTCGGTTTGGGGCCGGAGAAGACCGCGCTCATCAGGAACAACATCATCATCGGCCTGAACAAGGGGAACGGGGCCAAGGCGGCCGCCGTGGGCCTGGTGTTCAACAACCAGTCGTCCGGGTTCCTGTTCGAGGGGAATCTGATCGCCAGCAATTGGGGCAACCTGCTGTTGAGCGATTTCTACGGTCGCTGCGAAGGGTATCCCCTGTTTACGGGCAACACTATTGCGCGCCTTGAGGGCGGGGGGGAATACCACACCATATGGGGGCAGTACGCCACCTATCCGTCCACGGTGCGGTTGCTGGACAACACGTACATCGGCGGGGCGTCCAGGGAGGACGTGGACTGCGATACGAGCAGGGCCGCCGTGCAGGAGATCGTCTATTGCCGGAAGGTGGTGTTGCGCTCCTCGCCCGCGGGCGGCGACGGGCAGTATGTGGCCAGCGTCGTCGATCAGCTGGGGAAGGCGGTCTGGAGCGCCAAGGGACAGCGGGGAACGGATCTCGCCGTGATCATACCGGATTCACTGTACACGAACAGGGACGGCAAGGCGTACCAAGGAAGCATGGAGAAGAAACAGCCCGATGGCTGGGGGCTGCGGGTCCAGTACATGGACAAGGTCATCGACCTCCCGTTGCCTGCGGAAAACGTGAATACGGTGGACTTGACCTTTTAACCCGGAGAGCCGGGCCGAGTGAGGATGCGTTCCCGTCGACCCGGCCGGTGAGTACGATGCGAATTCTGGCTGTCATGTACATATTCCCGCCGCTGCTCTATCCGGCGTCCATCCGCAATCTGCGGATAACCCACGGGCTGGCTTCCCAGGGCGCTCAGGTCGACGTCGTGATGGTTGATCCGAAGACCTACGAGCCGCCCGGCGAAATGATGATCGACGATGCGGCCACAGCGCTGGTCCCGGACTCGGTCCGGGTGCATCGGATCAAATCCTGCGAACTGTCGCCGCCTTTGCGCCTGATCAAGTCCAGCGGCCTGCTGCGTTCGCTTTTTTACCGGCTGGTCATGCCGGTGAAGAAGGAGTGGACGTTTTCCGCCTGGAAGCAGCTGGATTGGGTCGCAAAGGGCGATTATGATCTGATCATGAGTTTTTCGCAGCCCCACAGCAACCATCTGCTCGGGATGAGGTTGGCCCAGAGGCTTTCGTTGCCATGGGTGGCCTTTTTCAGCGACCCGTGGACGAACAATCCCTATGAGGAATTGGATGGGAAACTCCTTTCATACATTGAAGGGCTCGAGCGAAACGTGTTCGAGAAGGCGGACGCCCTGCTCTTTACCTCGCCGGAGACCGTCGAACTCGCCATGGAAGGGTATGGGGAGGAGACAAAAAAGAAGGCATCGGTCCTTTCCCACGCCTTTGTGCCGGATTGGTATCGGAGCCTTGGCAAGGCGCGGGGCAATGGCGGGGGGCGCATGACGATGCTCCACACCGGGCATTTCTACAGGAAAAGAAGCCCAATGCCCCTGTTCGCCGCCTTGAAGGAACTGGAGGAGACAGCGGGTATCTCCGATCTGCTGGAGGTCGTCTGCGTGGGGCAGATGCCGTCGGAATGCAGGCAATGGATCGCGGAGAACGGCCTCGGCCATTTGATAACCCTTGAGGAACCGGTGCCGTATCTGGACTCCCTGAAAAGGATAACGGACGCGGACTGGCTGTTCTTTGTCGACGCTCCTTCCGACAAGCCGAGCGTGTTCCTTCCCTCCAAGCTGGTGGATTACCTGGGCAGCGGGAAACCGATAATCGGGATAACCCCGAAGGAAGGGGCCAGCGCGCGGGTGTTGCGGGAGACGGGCAACATCGCCTGCGATCTCAACGACAGGGAGATCATCAAGGAGATGGTCCTGCGGATTGCCCGATCGGAAATGGACATCACCCCCTATGACAACGGGAAATACTCGGTATACACCATTTCGCGCACGCTCATGGATTCCCTTGAGCGCATCGTTTCCGTTGATGGACCGAGATGACGAGACAACACGCTGCAGACACGATTGCCGTTTGCCCGCCGGGCGAGT
This sequence comes from Pseudodesulfovibrio sp. lm2024, assembly GCF_051175575.1. Classification (NCBI taxonomy): domain Bacteria; kingdom Pseudomonadati; phylum Thermodesulfobacteriota; class Desulfovibrionia; order Desulfovibrionales; family Desulfovibrionaceae; genus Pseudodesulfovibrio; species Pseudodesulfovibrio sp. lm2024. The sequence continues at coordinate 3,314,786 of NZ_CP195092.1, read as the reverse complement.
TGCCGTAGGCGGCAGGTCTTAAGCTATAATCCACAAAGAGAGTGTACGATGGTCCGTGTAATACTGGTGGCGGGAGCCCGCCCGAATTTCATGAAGATCGCCCCCCTCATGCGCGCAGCCCGGGAGGCGGGGGGTATTGACTACAAGCTGGTGCACACGGGCCAGCACTATGACTACGAAATGTCCCAGGCCTTTTTTGACGATCTGGGCATGGGAAAGCCGGATTACTTCCTCAACGCCGGTTCGGGCTCCCATGCCGAGCAGACAGCCTCCATAATGCTCGCGTTCGAAAAGGTGTGCCTCGAATGCAAGCCGGATTGGGTCTTGGTGGTGGGGGATGTCAACTCCACGCTCGCCTGCGCCATCGTGTCCAAGAAACTCAATATCAACGTGGCCCATGTTGAGGCCGGGCTTCGGAGCTTCGACCGGACCATGCCCGAGGAGATCAACCGGCTGGTCACGGATTCCATTTCGGACCTCTGCTTCGTGACCGAAAGGAGCGGGGAACAGAACCTGTTGAAGGAGAATCATCCGAAATCCCGGGTGCATTTCGTCGGGCACGTGATGATCGACAACCTCCTGTATCAGAAGGAAATCCTGGAACAACTCGATGCGTCGGCGTTCTCGCATGCCGGGGACAAGCCGGAAACCGGCCCCTACGCCTTCATGACCCTGCACCGCCCGTCGAACGTGGATACCGTCGCCACCCTGAGCAGCGTCATCGAGGCCATCGGCATCGTTGCCAGGGAGATGCCCGTCATATTTCCCGTGCACCCGAGAACGCGCAAGAAGCTCGATGCGTCCGGCCTGGCCTTGCCCGAGAACATCGTGCAATTGCCGCCTCTTGGATTCCGCGAGTCGCTGTGGTTCTGGAAGGATGCGCAGGTCGTCTTCACCGACAGCGGCGGCCTGCAGGAGGAAACGACCGCCTTGCGGATTCCCTGCGTGACCATCAGGGAGAATACCGAACGGCCGGTGACCGTCGAGGTGGGGAGCAACGTTTTGAGCGGCATCTCCACCGAGGCCATCCTGGCCGCCTATGAACAGGCCCTGGAAAAAGGCAAAGGCAGCAGGATCCCCGAGAAATGGGACGGAAAGGCCTCGGAACGCATCTGGAAGATCCTGCGGGACGTCCATTCGGGGAAGGAGCTGTAGGCCGCTCCCGCAGGGCCGACAGGGAAGTGCGGTCAGTAGCCCAGAGAGAGGTCGATGGTCCCCAGGAGTTCGTCTCCTGCCGTGAATCTGAGCAGGTTGTCGACCATTCGCTGAAAGAGGTCCTCCTTGTCCCCGGCCAGGGAGTAGGCGGAGTGGTTGGTGAACAATACGTTGGGCTCGCCGTGGCAGGGATGGCTTTTGCCTTGGGGGTCGATGTCGAGGGCCGCGCCCGATATCGCGCCGGTCCGCAGGGCCTGTTTCATCGCCTCACCGTCCACGATGGCGTCTCTGCCGATGTTGATCAGGTACGGTTTTCGAGTCATGGCGGCGAAGGCGTCGGCATCGACCAGGCGGGCCGTTTCCGGGGTGAACGGGAGCGTGACGACGATGGCGTCTGCCAGGGCCACGGCCTCGGAAAGGTCTTCCGTGCGGTATACCGCGTCGAATCCTTCGGGTTTTCGTCCCGATCTGTTGACCCCGGACACCAGCATGCCGTTGGCCGCCGCAAGTCGGCCGAGGGCCCGGCCGATGGAGCCCGTGCCCAGGATGCACAGGCGGGCGCCCGCGATCTCGCCTGACCGTATCTCGCGTTGGACCGTCTTGTCGTGGTGCTCCAGAAAGTGTTTGGCGCCCAGGTAGATCAACCCCATGGCGTATTCGGAGACGGCTTTATGACGCAGGCCTTTGCTGGAGGTGAGAATCTGCCCCCGGTCGCCGATGTCCTGCAAGGGGAGATGGTCTATCCCCGAACTCATGGAGTGCAGCCAGCGTATGCCCCCGGCCCGGGCATGCAGCATGTCCACGTGGACCTTGCCGGTCCCCCAGTCCAGCACGGCGCCCTGAACGTCGGCGGGCGCATCGGACGCGTCCTGCCCCTGGATGAGCAGCCGGGGCCGGGCGGGCCCGGCGAGCCCGAACTTGCGCGCGGCCCGGAGTGCCAGCCCTTGCTGAACTGTTTGAAAATCGTAGTAAAGTATGTTTTCTAGTAAAGGCTTCAGGCGGTTCTCGGAGGAGATTCCGGGAGCGTATCGGGAAGGCACGAGTATTTTCATATGTACTCCATCAATGCAGGGAAACGATGAACAAGGACCAGGCCAAACAACACGATGCTTCCTTGGATTTGGTCAGGATCTTCGGTGTCGCCCTGGTCGTGGCCGGTCACTCCCATTTCCCCTGGCCGGTTGAAAAGGCCATCTATTCATTCCACATGCCCTTGTTCTTTTTTCTCAGCGGGATGCTGTTCAAGGACATACCGTTTGTTTCTCTCGCCCGGAAGAAGTTTACAACCCTCATCGTACCATACTTCATCGCCTGCCTGCTGACGGCAGGTTTGTATTGGGTTGCCGGCGGGCCCGCATCCGGGCCGGGCTTCCTTGTCTCAATCTTGTCCGGCATCTTCTGGGCGCAATCCCCGAACGCTCTATACTGGAATTCTCCGCTCTGGTTTCTGCCGTCCCTTTTTTGGTGTTTCGTGGCGTTGGATATTCTCACCAGAATCGCCGGAATCCGTTTGGGGGCGTTGCTTTGCGCCCTGGGCGGCACTGTCCTCGTCGGCCTGGCCGCGAAATACAGGCCGTTCCTGCCTGTCGGGCTGGACACCGCCCCGGCGGGTCTCATCTTTGTCTCGCTCGGGTGGCTCTGGGGCCGGTCCCTGGATAGAATCCGCCCGTATCCGTTCCGGTCGGGAGGCCTGGCCGTGGCCGCCTTTGCCGTCTGGCTGGCCACCTTCATGGCCTACCCATATTATTTCGTTGTCGCCCACCTCAAGGTGTTTCCCCTGGGGGTATGGCTCTTGGTCAGCCTCAGCGGCACGGTGGCCGCCGTGGCGTTTTTCACTTTCGCCTGCGCCCTGTTCCCCGTGCGGCCGTCGTCAAGGCTACAGCGGTGGCTGATCCGTGGGGCGGCGTACTCCTTTCCGTTGTACATGTTCCACAAGCCGGTCATCACTCTGCTTGCCGGGTGGTTGCGGGACATGGGCTATGCCGTCCAGTCCTCCTACCTGCTTCTCTTCGTCCTTGGTGTCGCGGTCACGATCGGGGGCGTTCTCCTGCTTGAACGCTGCGCGCCCCGTCTCTATGCCCTGATCGTGGGCGGGCGGGCCACTCCGGTCAGGCGTAGTCCGCGATGACCCCGCGCAGCTTGTCGAGATGGCGGATGAACGCCTTGTATTGAAGCCTTCCTGACAATTTCGACGGAATGGCTTTCCGCACCAGCCCCTTGCGCATCACCTTGTCCAGGATGGAATCGTTCGAGGAGGCTGCCTCGAATTCCCTGCGCGCGATGTCTGTGGCCATGTCCACCGGAGAGACGCCCCGTTCGGCCGCTTTGCCCATGAGGGCGCGGAGGACGTCGCTGTACGAATCCGAACAAAGGCGCTCAATGGCTTCGATCCCGACCCCCGAGTCATAGAGGGATGAGGCGAATACCCCGCCGTTGTTGACGATGAAGCCGGGCATGCACATCACCCCTCTGCCTTCGAGCGCCTCGACCACGCCTTCCCGGTAGGGGGCGTTGGCGATCGGTATCACGGAGGCGGTCTTCAACCCTGCGGCCAGTTCGATGGTCAGGCTGCCCACCCTGGCCGAAGGCATGAAGACGTCCGCTTCCGCATCGAAGATCGACTCCCTGCTCAATCCGGCCCCGGCCAGATGGCGGACCAGGCCGTCTCCATGGGATTGCTTGGCGTCGAGGAGGGTGGATTTGGAATACCCCCCCGCGTCAGCCGCGGCGCCCTCAATGGTGGAAATGGCGACTACCCGGAATTCCTTTTCGTCCAACCGCTTGATGAGGTGGGTTGCGACGCTGCCGAATCCCTCGATGGCTAGGGTCGTTACCGAACCGGTGCTGTGCTGCCTCCGATACGCCTGGAGGGCCGCCTGGGCCGACAAGGCGGTGAAAAGCGAGGTGTCGGTGGGCGGGCCTATGGGGATTCCCGCTCCCGCATAGATGGCCGTCAGTTCCTCGGGGCCGCAGTTCATGTCCATGCCCGGGTAGTAGATGCCCGCCTGAAGGATGGGCGCCGCCGACTGGCCGAACAGCCTGAGCTTCCGGAGCTTCTCTTCCCGGCTCAGGGTGCTGGGCAACATTATGCCGGTCTTCGCGCCACCACGGGGAAGACCGGAGAAGGCGTATTTCAGGGACATCTCCTGGGCGAGCCTGGTGACTTCCGCAGTGTCGATGGCGTCGGCCACCCGGACTCCACCGGAACTGGTGTTGTTGCATATGGAGTCGATGACGATCTCGGCGGAACAGCCATCGCCCAGATCGGTGGATATGGTCAGGTTGACGAAAGCCCGTTTCATGGTTCTCCCTCAAAGGTGGATCGGTGGATGTGTTGTATCCCCAGCATCATTGAACGGTCGATTGGGCGGGCGCCAGGAACCGAGAGGTCCTTGCCTGTCGGTCCGGCCGCGAATCGAAGAATCAATTCCCGCACACAAAATTACCTATAAAGCAAAGATTCTCAACAAACAATTCGATTTGCCGCACATACGGTCGGCCTTCGCCTCAGGCTGGAGTTCGGCTTGGCGAACTCCATATGTCCTCTGCCCGGAAAATCCTGTCGAAGGAATCGTGGCATGGTGAACCGAGCCAGCCGTTTCCTTTCCGGCGGACTCCCCGGACAGCCCTTGCCGATCTCGGGCGCGGAAGGCGGCGGTTCGGCGCATGGATCTCGATGTACGAATTGGTCGGGATAGTGAGCGGATAGCTGGGGAGAGGCCTATCGGCCTGAATAGGAGGACGCTGTGCACGCCCCGCCAAGAGCTTGGTAACTCGTTTGAAAAATGATAGAAATAACTTGGAAGTGCTGTTGAGCGGCCCGGGAAGTGATCTCCCACGGGGAACCCGTGGCCGGAGTTCAAGCCGACGCTGGGCGCGAACAACGGTGGAATCTGGTACTTGCTGATGTTTTGTGTTGTCCGGCAAAATAAATGGCTTTAAAGTAACGCGTTTTGTGTCGAAAAAAAACAACATTGGATAGTCGGTTAAAATGATTAGCGTTCACAGGTTGTTGGCTCGAAATACATTCGCTTCATTTCTTCGGTATTTCGTCAACCTATCCATTGTATTCTATTTAACTCCATTCATAATCAACGCCATTGGAGATCGGCAGTACGGTCTTTGGGCGGTGGTCTTGACTGTCGCCGGTTATTCAGGGCTGTTGGATATGGGCATCTCGACCGCAACGACAAAACTTGCGGCGGAGTATCGGTCGAAAGGCAAGCTGAATGAATTAAAGGATTTAATAACGTCATCGATTTCATTGTTCACATTGTTTGGGGCCGCTTGCCTGGTCCTGATAATGTTGTTCATGCCGAGTTATATTGAATCCATAGAAAAGGGGGCCCTTGGAGCGCAATCTCCCATAGCCATTTCCGCGCTTATTGGAGTTGATATCCTGTTTGTCTTTGTCGCCAATATTTTTACCGGCATCATACTGAGCTTTCATCAGTATCATATGAAGTCTGTTATAGATATCTCCATAGGCGTGATGAAGTTGTTTGCGACCATTATCATCCTGAATGCGGGCTATGGATTGCTTGGCCTGGCTTTTGTAAAATTGTCGACAAGCATCATGTCTTCATGCGCGCTGTACTACGTATTCAAGAAACAAATGCCCACGTATGCGCTACGGCTTCAAAGACCGGCACGTGAGCAGCTCAGAAACCTGATAAGTTTCGGCGGTAAGCTGTTTTATATGACGTTGGCCGGTAGGCTGAACAATATAACCGCGCCGATCATCATTGTGTCCATCCTGGGTACTATTTGGAATGCGTATTATGCGGTTGCCAACCGCTTGTCTTCATATGCAGTTGAAATTGTTTATTCGGTGACTGCCGCGTTCATGCCTGTTTTCAGTGAACTCTACGCCCAGAACGAGAACGAAACAGTTGTGAGATTATACCTCCAGTACACGAGATATATTATTTCCATAAGTATACCGATGTTTACGGGCATCATTCTCTTGGGACCGGATTTTATAGGTGTGTGGGTTGACCCTTCCTACATGGAAAATGGGGGGGCGGCTCTTCAGTTGTTGACCATATCCTTTGCGATAGATGGCCTGCAGCCTCTTCTTGGAAGATTGATCATCGGCCGGGGAGACGTGGGATTCTACTCGAAGACCATCACGATTGGCTTGGTGGTCAATGTCCTGCTCTCCATACCGGCATGCTACCTGGGTGGGATAACGGCGCTGGCCGGATTGCGTGCCGTTGTCTCGCTGGTGTTTTTTGTTATTTTCATGGTTTATTTGAGCACGAAGTTTCAAATATCCATTGCGAACCAATTTTTGCATTGCTACCTCAAGATATTGCCTCCGATAGCCGCTTTCTTGATGGCGTTTGCATTCATTGATGATAAGCTTGCCTCCACTTCCTATACGGCGATTTTCATCAAGGCCGCCGTTCTGGTCGGCGTGTATATCCCTGTCGCATTCGTGAGTTTGTTGAGCGCCGGGGAGCGTTCGAGAATCTGGCACGCCTTAGCCTTCAGGGGACGGCCTGTAGGATAAACCGTCGCCGGCAATCGGCTAGAGAGCCTGGAAGGGGCGTCCATGGACGCCGTGAGTGTTCGACCCGACGGAAGTGTACGGACGGGGCTTGGAGGAGGCGTCGGCGTCAGAATCCATTTCATCTCGACACTGAACAGCCGAAGGCCCACGCTTCTTTTATTTTTGAAATTTTATTATATCTTTTTTTATTTTTTATTGATTGTGGCTTGACTCGGAGCAATAAATAGAGGAGAACTATCCCTTGCACCAGCCGCACCCGTGAAGGCGCGGTCAAATTGTGGCCAGCGCTGGTTTTAAGTTTACAAGTCAATCGAGGAGCCGTGTACGCATCTTGTACGCGGCTCCCTTTTTTCGGCGCACGGGCGCCATACATCATCACTTTTTTGGAGAATTTGAATGTCTAAAAAACTTTATGTCGGCAATCTGTCCTGGACCTCTACTGAATCCGAAGTCCGCACCGCTTTCGAAGCTTTTGGCGAAGTCACTTCCGTCAAGCTGGTCGAGGACCGTGAAACCGGCCGCCCGCGCGGCTTCGGTTTTGTCGAGATGGACGAAGCCGGCGCCCGGGAAGCTATCGCCGCCCTCGACGGCAAGGATTTCGGTGGCCGCAATCTCAAGGTCAACGAAGCCAAGCCCCGCGAAGAACGCCCCCGCTGGTAGTTCGCGAATTACGCCCTAAACGGCATAAGCGCCTGTCCTTCTTTGAAGGGCAGGCGCTTTTTTTGCAACTATGAGCTCCGGTTTGATTGGGCCGAAGCGAACAGGAACCTGTACCGGCTTGACTTTGGATGAGAATGACATCGTCATTATTGACGATTTGACTTTCCCTTTGTTTGCCTCCTCATGGCCCAACAACCGTCAGCTTTCGAGTGCGGCTCTTCATTTGGACGATCAGGCAATGAAAAAGCCACCTGCAAGCGGTGGCTTTATCGATGGTAGGGGTGCGCTTGGGTTATCCTCCAAACCAACCGGGGGCAATGACTTCAAGGGCCTTGGTGTAATGCACCCGAAGGTCTTCAAGCTTGCCGCCGACGATCTTCTCCTGGTCGCTCAAGCTGCTTGGGCAGGTGCCCTGCATTTGCGCGGCAACGGCTTCGATCTCTTTCACCGTCGACTTGATCAGGTTGATCTCATCGGCAAGGTCGCCACTCCTTTCGGATGCCAAGACATCATAGAGGCGGGCCTTCCATGTGTTGAGTTCCATCTCCAGTCCCTTGCAGTAGTGGGCCACAGCTTCCTGCTTACCGGCTTCCGTCGGGCAGCCGTCTATCCCCATGCAACTGGGGCACGGTCCGGGGTAATCCATATTCGGCATAGTGTGTCTCCGTAGGGTTGAGGGTTTAGTTCCTACGGTTATACCACATCGGCGTGCATCCGAGGGTTATAATTTTGAAAAAAAAGATAAGCCCGACTGATCGGGCTCAATTGATAGCACGGGCGGAAGCGTACAGGAGCCTGTGGGAGTGCGCCTCAGATGTAGGCTATCATGCCGTTGCCGTTGATTTTTTTCTGTTCTTTGCTCGTGTCGTCACGGCTGGGATGACCATGAATTGTCCGTATTTCAAGGGCGATTTAGAAGTGGGGAAGAAAACGGCAAGGGGGTAAGGAGGTCAATGTCTGGGGAGCCCCCGTGGACGGTGGCGCCGACAAGGAGGCCGTGATAGAGAGTGCGTCGATTCGTTGGGCAAAGACCCTATCCCGGTGAAGAGATAATCACTCATGTATCTAAAAAAGACAGGAATAAAAGCTTGAATGACAAACATATCCAGCGCATCTCGCAAGAACTGACGCTCTCCGGCAAGCATGTAAAAGCCGTGGCTTCTCTCCTCGACGAAGGGGCCACGATTCCTTTCATCTCCCGCTATCGCAAGGAAGCCACCGGCAGCATGGACGAAGTGGCCGTCGGCAAAGTCCGTGACCGGCTCGCCGAGTTGGCCGAACTGGACAAGCGCCGCGACTCCATCCTTTCCTCTTTGGCCGAACGGGATATTCTCACCGATGAACTCAAAACCGCCATCGAGAACGCCAAGGATAAAACGATCCTTGAGGACATCTACCTTCCGCACCGCCCCAAACGCCAGACACGCGCGAGCATTGCCAAGGAGCGCGGCCTGGCTCCTTTGGCAAAGCTGCTTTTCAAGCAGAAGGGCGTAAATCCCGAATTGGAGGCGAAATCCTATGTCGACGCCGACAAGGGTGTCCCCGACGTCGAGACCGCCCTTGCCGGCGCACGAGACATCATCGCGGAAGACGTTAGCGAGCAATCCAGGATACGTGGGGCCCTCCGCGTCCTGTTCGTGAAGCGTGGCCGTTTCCAATCCAAGGTCATCAAGAAGATGATGGAGGAAGGGCAGAAATTCCGGGATTGGTTCGAGTGGGACGAGCCGCTTGTGCGTGTCCCGGGACATCGGGCATTGGCCATGTTCAGGGGAGAGAAGGAAAAGGTCCTCCGGCTCTCCGTGCGACCGCCGGATGATGAAGGTGTGAATCTGCTAATTCGGGAGCTGGTCCACGGTTCCGGCCCTGATGCCCATGAGGTCGAATCGGCCCTTGAAGACAGCTATAAACGACTGCTTCGTCCCTCCATTGAAAACGAGGTCCGTGCGGAAATCAAGAAGAGGGCGGATGCCGAAGCCATTGGCGTATTTGCCTCGAACTTGCGCGAATTGCTGCTCGCGGCACCCCTTGGACAGAAGCGCGTACTGGCTCTTGATCCCGGTTTCCGAACCGGTGCCAAGCTGACCGTTCTCGACGCCCAGGGCGCATTGAAGGATCATACCACGATCTACCCGACCGGCTCAAAGAAACAGCAGGCTGACGCGGCGCACATACTCCGCAATCTTTGTTCACGATATGACGTCGAAGCCATAGCCATAGGCAACGGCACGGCAGGGCGCGAGACCGAGGCCTTCGTGCGCGAGCTCGGTCTTGGTATTCCCGTCGTTTTGGTCAACGAGTCCGGTGCCTCCATCTACTCGGCCTCCGAAGTGGCCAGGCGCGAGTTCCCGGATCTTGATCTCACTGTGCGCGGCTCTGTCTCCATCGGCCGCAGGCTCATGGACCCGCTGGCCGAACTGGTCAAGATCGATCCCAAATCGATCGGGGTGGGACAGTACCAGCACGACGTGGATCAGACCGCTTTGAAAAAGGGGCTTGATGACGTTGTGGAGCGGTGCGTCAACTCGGTAGGCGTCGACCTGAACACCGCCAGCGTCGAACTGCTCACCCATGTCTCCGGCCTGGGGCCGGTGTTGGCTGAGAACATCGTGGCGTACCGGGACGAAAACGGATCGTTTTCTTCACGGCGCGAGTTGCTCAAGGTGGCTCGGCTTGGCCCCAAGGCCTTTGAGCAGGCCGCCGGATTCCTCCGCGTCAAAGGCAAAGAGATTCTCGACAGCAGCGCCGTCCACCCCGAGCGCTATGATCTGGTGAAGAAGATGGCCAAGGACGCGGGGTGCTCCGTTTCCGAACTGGTCACGAATGAGGACGCCCGGACCCGCGTGGACATCGGATCGTATGTCTCTGAAGATGTCGGCCTGCCGACCCTTCGGGATATCATGAATGAGCTTGCCAGGCCCGGTCGTGATCCTCGAGCCGAATTCAGCGTGTTTTCCTTTGCCGAAGGGGTGAACGACATCAAAGACCTTCACGAGGGCATGAAGCTGCCCGGCATCGTCACCAACGTCACCAAGTTCGGCGCCTTCGTTGATATCGGCGTCCATCAGGACGGCCTGGTGCATATCAGTCAGCTCTCGGACAGTTTTGTCCGTGATCCTTCCGACGTCGTGGCCGCAGGCAAAGAGGTGGAAGTCACTGTACTGAGCGTTGACGTTCAACGGCGGCGAATAGGCTTGAGCATGAAAAAGGGATAATCCCTTTGCTGGGCAAGTCGCGTGTTTTGCGCGCGGGCCGGCCTCGTACAGGAACCCTTGCTTCAAAAGAAAAGAGACAGTCTCCGGACTGTCTCTTTTTTGTTAACGATGGCGGAAGCGTACAGGAGTCGAACCTGCCCGTGACATCACTGCCACACATTGGTTTTGAAGACCAAGCGACACACCGGTGCCGAAACGCTTCCCCGAATTTTCGCGTAGGCACGACATCTGCGGCGTTGCTGCGGAATATGCAGACCCTTGCGTATGAAGATACGCGGCGGTCCTGCATCTTCCTTGCGCCTTGCAGCTGCCGCACCTACGCGAAAATTCGCTCTTATGCGGCAGCGTTGGCGTTTCAGGAGAGGATGGCTTGCGTCTTGGCAAACGCGGCGAGCCTCCAACCTACGCCCGGCAAGGGGCCCGGAGGCGCGCGAATTCGCGTTCTCTCCGGGGCCTACAGACAGATGCCTACTGGAATCAAACACCTATCAATTTTGCCCGGGGTGGACAAGTAGGTTCTGTTTGGGCGCGGTTTTGCACCGGTTCAGGGGAACAGGGGCGGCGGAGGCGGGGGCGGCAGGCGGAACAGGCTGAAGGGCCTCTCCCGGTTGCGCTTGATCAGATCGTCGAGCCCGGCCTGTTGGGCCTGGGTCAGGTGGCTCTTCACCCGCTCGATGCCGTCCTCGATGACGGCCCGGGCCCGGGGACGGAGCTCCGCGTGCACGGCCTCCAGGCGGTCCAGGGCGGCGACCACCTCGGCGCGTACCGCCTTGGCCGTATCGCCGTTCAGGCCCAGCTCGCGCGACAGGGTGGAGGACACCCGCTCGGCCATCTCGGCCCGGAACGTATCGCGGTCCGGGGGCGGGGCGAATTGCAGCTTGAGGTACATACCGGTTCCGGCCACGCCGGACAGGGCCCCTGCCAGGAACACCGCCATGAAGGCGGTCCAGATCTTCCAGTTCCGCATGGCCCGCTCCCTATATGCCGAGGCCGGGCGCGCCGAACTGGAGCGCCTGGCTGGACAGGACCGAAAGGATCCGGGTGGACAGGTCGTTCAGGACCCAGAAGGCGGCCAGCAGGCTGACCCCGGACACGGCCGCTGCCGCCAGGGTGAAGCGGGGGGCCAGCCGGTCCAGATCCATGGCCGTGGCGTGCAGCCGTGCCGCTTCGGCCAGGACGGCGTCGCGCCACGATCGGTCGGGCCGCCAGTCCGGGCGGGCCGCATGGATCAGGGAAAGCAATGTCTGAAATTTCTTGGGGTTGGATCTACGCTTCATGCTCCTCTCCTTGGATGCCGTAGCGCTTGAGAAAGCCTTTGAGTTTCCGTTTGGCCCGGAAGGCGCGCACCTTGACGTTGGGCACGCTGATGCCGAGCATCTCCGCCGTTTCCTTGGTCGACCGTTCCTCCAGGTAGCTGAGTGTCATGACCATCCTGTCCAGCGGCGAAAGCATGTCCAGGACGGCCGAGAGTATCTCGCCCAGTTCGCGCCGCCGTGCCAGGGTCTCGAATTCCTCGGTCGAGGCCGAGGCCAGGGCCGTGTCCATCCAGCGCTGTCCGTCCTCGCTCAATTCGCATACCGGGGCTTCCCTGCTCCGGTACGTCCTGCGCCAGTAGTCCTTGCAGCAGCGCAGGGTCACGGTGGTCAGCCAGTTGCGGAACGGCTTGACCGGACGATAGCCCGGCAGCCCCCTGTACGCCCGGATGAACGCCTCGTGCGCCACCTCGGCCACCTGGTCCGGGGGCACATGCGCGGCCACCAGCCGGGAGACATGGCTCTCGTGCCGCTTGAGAAGGAGCGCGAACGCGTCCCTGTCGCCATCGAGGATGCGCTCGATGATCTCTGCGTCGTCCAGGTGTACGGGCATTCGACCTTTTATCGTTGAGGTGCCGTCAATGTCCGCAGCATGCCTCATGCGGGGCGGGGCCGCAAGCGGGCCGCGCCCGGTATCCGTTGTGGGAGCCGCGCTCGGCGCGGCCCCCGGGGGATCGATCCTCTGCCAGGGTGGGGCGGGAGACGGTGCCCGTGCCGTTGGAGTTGCCGGATCGAAAGGATGGGGCCTCCGGCCGGGGGAGGGAGCGCCGCAACCGGTGCCGGTCCGCCCGGAAACCCGTGGGCTGAAAACGCGCCGCCCACAGTGGTAACATCGCCGCGCGGACGTGTCCGGTTACACGATTCTTTGCACATCGCGAAAACGGCCCGTTCGCCGGTTGCCCGGCCGCCCGGCGTGGGCTACCCTGGCCCGGCCCGCCGGGGGAGCGCTCCGGCGTAATCATAAGGAGTGAAAACATGGCGAAGACCTATGTGACGGCCGTGATCATGGCCAAGGATGGCTGCGAGGCGGCCCTGGAAAAGGAACTGCGCAAGGTGATGCCCGAGGTCCGCGCCGAGGCGGGCTGCCTGCGCTACGACCTGCACCGCTCGGGCTACGGCAATACCTTCCTGTTTTACGAGATATGGGAAAGCCCGGCCCACCTGGAGGCCCACAGCCGCGCCCCGCACATGGCCGCCATGCGCGAGGCCACGGCCGGCCTGCAGTCCGGCCCTACCGAGGTCAACCTCTGGGAGGAGGTCGACGCGGCCTGATTCGGGGCGGCGTCTTTGCCCTGAAATCGCGACGATTGGGTGACGACTCGCGGCCCTGTTCCCCGGCCCGCGCCGATCCCCCGTGAAATGAGCCCCTTGCCCGCCGAGCCGCGTGAGCGGGGCTGCCCCTGTCCAAAACGGGGCGGGTGTGGTATGTTGGCAGGTATCGTTATCGCTGCCTGCTTGCCGGAGCCGGGCAGACGAGGACCCGCCGCCATGTCGCGGCGGATGAGCCCGGACCGGCCGACAGCACAATACGCCCCTGTGCGGGCGTTTCGTCGCGGGGAACATACCATGGCCACACAGAATGCGAACACGGACACCAGGGAACAGGATTACCGCAGCCCCGAAGAGGTCTTCAAGGACCTGGACAGCTCGGCCCGGGGGCTGAGCGGCGAAGAGGCCGCCAAACGGCTAAACAAGTACGGGCCCAACGCCCTTGAGGAGCACCGGGTCAGCCCGCTGATGAAGTTTCTCGGCTATTTCTGGGGGCCGATCCCCTGGATGATCGAGGTGGCCGCCGTGCTCTCCCTGGCCGTGCGCCACTGGGCGGACTTCTTCATCATTCTGGCCCTGCTCATTTTCAACGCGGTGGTCGGGTTCTGGCAGGAATACCAGGCGGGCAACGCCGTGGACGCGCTCAAGAGCAAGCTGGCCCTCAAGGGCCGGGTGCTGCGCGACGGCGAGTGGCGCAGCGTCGAGGCCCGCGACCTGGTGCCCGGCGACGTCATCCGGTTGCGCATGGGCGACATCATCCCGGCCGACTGCCGGTTGATCGACGGCGACTACCTCAGCGTGGACCAGTCCGCCCTGACCGGCGAGTCCCTGCCCGTGCAGAAGGGCGTGGGCAACCTGGCCTATTCCGGGGCCGTGGCCAGGCAGGGCGAAATGGAGGCCGTGGTCACGGCCACGGGCGGGGAGACCTTCTTCGGCAAGACCGCCCGGCTGGTGTCCGACGCCAAGGCCGTGTCCCACTTCCAGAAGGCGGTCATCAAGATCGGCGACTACCTGATATTCCTCAGCCTGGCCCTGGTGGCCGTGCTCATCGTGGTCCAGCTTTTCCGGGGCACCCCGTTCCTGGAGCTGGTCCAGTTCGCCCTGATCCTGACCGTGGCCTCCATACCTGTGGCCATGCCCGCCGTGCTCTCGGTGACCATGGCCGTGGGCGCGCTGGCCCTGTCCAAGCACAAGGCTATCGTCTCGCGCCTGGAATCCATCGAGGAGATGGCGGGCATGGACATCCTCTGCTCGGACAAGACCGGCACCCTGACTCAGAACAAGCTCAAGCTCGGCGACCCCGTGGTCTTCGAGGCCACGGACGCGGCCGACCTCATCCTGGCCGGGAGCCTGGCCTCCAAGGCCGAGAACGAGGACGCCATCGACATCGCCGTCATGGAAGGCCTCGCGGACAAGTCCGTCCTGGCGACGTACACCCAGGAGAAGTTCGTGCCCTTCGACCCGGTGGGCAAGCGCACCGAGGCCTCGGTCAAGTCGCCCGACGGCGCGGATTTCAAGGTCAGCAAGGGCGCGTTGCAGGTCATCCTGGACCTGGCCGGGGTGGGCGACGACGTTCGCGACAAGGCCGAGGAGGCCTCCCACGGCTTCGCGGTCAAGGGATACCGGACCATCGGCGTGGCCCGCAGCGAGAATGGCGGCGGGTGGCGTTTCCTGGGCATCCTGCCCCTGTTCGACCCGCCGCGCGAGGACTCCAAGGAGACCATCGAGCAGGCCGGGAAGCACGGCATCGAGGTCAAGATGGTCACCGGCGACAACCTGGCCATCGCCAAGGAGATTTCCGGCCAGCTCGACCTCGGGCAGAACATCTCCGTGGCCGGGAAGTGGCTCGATGCGGACGGCCAGGAGGGCGAGGCGGCCGGCGAGGTGGAGCGGTCCGACGGCTTCGCCCAGGTCTTCCCCGAGCACAAGTTCAACATCGTCAAGCTGTTGCAGTCGCGCAACCACATCGTGGGCATGACCGGCGACGGGGTCAACGACGCCCCGGCCCTGAAGCAGGCGGACATGGGCATCGCGGTGAGCGGGGCCACGGACGCGGCGCGCATGGCCGCCGACCTGGTCCTGACCGCGCCGGGCATCTCGGTGATCATCAACGCGGTGGAGGAGGCCCGGCGCATCTTCGAGCGCATGGACAGCTACGCCATCTACCGCATCACCGAGACCATCCGGATCATGATCTTCGTGGTCCTGGCCATGATCGCCTTCAATTTCTACCCGATCACGGCCATCATGATCATCCTGCTGGCCTTCCTCAACGACGTGCCGATCATCACCATCGCCTACGACCGCACCTGGCTGGACCCCAATCCGGTGCGCTGGAACATGCACCGGGTCCTGTCGGTCTCCCTGGCCATGGGGCTGACCGGGGTGCTCGGCAGTTTTCTGATGCTCTATCTTGGGCTGACCTGGCTGCACCTGACCATCGCCGAGGTCCAGACCTACATCTTCCTGAAGATGGCCGTTTCCGGCCACCTGACCCTGTTCGTGTCGCGCAGCCGGGGGTACTTCTGGAAGCCGCCGTACCCCGCGCCGGTCATGATCTGGTCCGCCGTGGGCACCAAGCTCCTGGGCACCCTGCTGGCCGCCTACGGGTTCGGACTCATCGCGCCCATCGACTGGGCGGCCATCGGCCTGGTCTGGGGGTATTCGCTGGTCTGGGCGTTTTTGACCGACTTCGTCAAGATGACCATCTACCGGCATATGGGCGAGGGCTCGTCCCACAACCGGGCCTTCCTGTGCCGGGTGCGGGAATCCCTGCATGTCCGGTCCTGCCCGGGCGGGCGAGGGCGCTGAGGGGACCATCCTGGTCCGGCCCGGCCAGGGGGCGCGCCATGTCGCGCCCCCTGGCCGGGGAGCGGAAAAGTTGTCGAAAATTTACAGATTCCTTATTGACAATAGTTATTAAAATGTTATTAATACCCCAAGTTGATTGTATCTTTTACTAGCGACTACATACCTGAAGCCGAATGCATCGATCCCCGGGCATCGGTTGGAATCCGACTCAAGCATTGTAGTTTACCCGCTCCGGGCCGTGCGCCCGGACAGCATGCAAGGCGGCATGCGCGACGGGATTTGACTTCGCGAAACGGTTCGTCTGCGGCCCGTTTCGTACAACCACGACATCCCGAGGCATGTTGCCGATACCGGGCGCCATGCGCCCAAGGAGTTCCACTATGAGTTACGCCACCATCAATCCGTATTCCGGCGAGACCGTCGCCACCTTCCCCTTTGCCACCGACGACGAGGTCCGCAAGGCCCTGGACAACGCGCAGGCCGCCTTTGAAACCTGGAGGGAGACCTCCTTTGCAGAGCGGGCGGCGGTCATGCGCAAGGCCGCCGAGATCCTGCGCAGGGACAAGTCCGAGTACGCCCGACTCCTGACGCTCGAGATGGGCAAGGTCACGGCCGAGGCCGAAGCCGAGGTGGACCTGTCCGCCGACATCTTCGACTATTACGCCAAGCACGCCGAGGCCCAGCTGGCCCCGCGCAAGCTGGACGTGGACCCGGCCACCAAGGGCGAGTACAAGCTTCTGGCCGAGCCCCTGGGCGTGCTGCTGGCCATCGAGCCCTGGAACTTCCCGTACTACCAGGTGGCCCGGATCATCGCGCCGCAGCTATCCGCGGGCAACACCCTGCTGCTCAAGCACGCCTCCATCGTGCCCCAGTCCGCGGCGGCCACGGAAAAGCTGATGCTCGAGGCCGGTCTGCCCGCCGGGGCGTTCACCAACCTCTACGCCACCCGCGACCAGCTGGAGCTGATCATCAACGACGACCGCGTGCGCGGCGTGGCCCTGACCGGCTCCGAGAAGGCGGGCCAGGTGGTCGCCACCCAGGCGTCCAAGGCGCTGAAGAAGTCCACCCTGGAGCTGGGCGGCAACGACGCCTTCGTGGTCCTGGCCGACGCGGACCTGGACAAGACGGTCAAGTGGGGCGTGTTCGGCCGCCACTGGAACGGCGGCCAGGTGTGCTGCTCGTCCAAGCGGATGATCATCGTGGACGAGCTGTACGACCGCTACCGCGAGAAGTACGTCAAGGGCGTCGAGGGCCTCAAGGCCGGTGATCCCTTCGATTCCGAGACCACCCTGGCCCCGCTGTCCTCCCAGGAGGCCGCCGACCAGCTCAAGGAGAAGATCGCCGAGGCCGTGAAGCACGGCGCAACGGCCACCGAGGTCGGCCCCAAGGTCCCGGAGACGGGCGCGTTCGTGCAGCCGACCATCCTGGAGAACGTGGGGCTGGACAACCCGGCCCGCTACTGGGAGTTCTTCGGCCCGGTGTCCATGCTCTTCCGGGCCAAGGACGAGGAAGACGCCGTGGCCATCGCCAACGACACCCCGTTCGGCCTGGGCGGCTCGGTCTTCACCTCGGATCTGAAGCACGGCGAGGAGGTGGCCCGCAAGATCTCCACCGGCATGGTCTTCGTCAACCACCCGACCATGGTCAAGGCGGACATCCCCTTCGGCGGCATCCGCAATTCCGGCTTCGGCCGCGAACTGCTCGACCTGGGCATCAAGGAGTTCGTCAACCACAAGGTGGTCGGCGTGGCCGACATTGACGGCGATTTCTAGCCGATTCCCATCAAATACAAGAAGGGCGGCCCCATTCAGGGGCCGCCCTTTTTTATTGAAGATTATTTCACTCCGCGAAGCCGAATACTCCGCGCCGCAGGCGCAAAAGAGGGATGCAAGGGTGCGAACCCTTGCCCGCCGGAGGCGAAATCATCCGTCCATCGCCGCGAAGCGGCCATCAAAACCTGATTTGACCCTAAGGAATCAACTGCAGAATAGGCGAAGGCGCAATCCCCAGCCCGACGAGGGCGAGCAGGACCAGGAAGATGGCCACGCCGCCCGCCACGGAGAGCCGTTCGGGAATCGACGGCGCGCCGCCCTCGCGCAGGTAGAGGGCGACCAGGGGCCGCAGGTAGTAGAACACGGACAGGGCCGCGCCCAGGATGCCGATGACGCCCAGCCAGTTGTAGCCGCCCATGATGGTCGCCCGGAAGAGCAGCAGCTTGCCGGTGAACCCGGCGGTGGGCGGCAGCCCGGCCAGTGCGGCCAGCCCGGCGGCGAGCAGTCCGGCGGCCCAGGGGCGGGATCGGCCCAGGCCGCGCAGGGAAGCCAGGGTGTCGATGGGCTTGGTCCCGTCGTCCAGCAGGGAGAGCCCGCCGAACGCGGCCAGGTCCATGACGGCCAGGGCGGCGGCGTAGAACATGACCGGGCCCGGCCCGGCCTGGTTGACGCAGAGCACGCCCATGAGCAGGTAGCCCATGTGCGCGGCGGACGAGAAACCGAGCATCCGCTTGAGGCTGTCCTGGGCCAGGGCGGCCAGGTTGGCGGCCAGCATGGTCAGGGCGGCCAATCCCCAGAGAACCGGGATGGTGGCGGGCCACAGGTCCGGGCCGAGGCCCAGGACGATGCGCAACAGCGCGCCGCCCACGGCGGCCTTGACCATGGAGGTCAGCAGGGCGGCCACCGAGGCCGGGGCCCCGCGATAGACGTCCGGGGCCCAGAGATGGAACGGGGCGAGCGACAGCTTGAAGGCCACCCCGGCCAGGACCATGGCCAGGCCGACGAGCACGGTGCCGCCGCCTTCCGGTCCGCGCAGGCTGGTCGCGATGTCCAGGCTGCCCGAGCCCGCGTAGATGAGGCCGGTGCCGAAGAGCAGTATCCCGCTGGCCGTGGCCCCCATGACGAAATATTTGACCGAGGCCTCGGTGCCGCCGCTGTCCTTGCGCAGGCCGATGAGGATGTACAGGGGCAGGGAGAGCAGCTCCAGGCCGAGGAAGAAGGCCAGCCAGTTTTGCCCGCCCGCCAGGATGATCCCGCCGAGCAAGGCGGTCAGGAACAGGGCGTAGAGCTCGTCGTCGTGCTTGTGTCCCTTGCGCTTGAGCTCGCCACCGTAGAAGAGCAGCACGCCCGCGCCCAGGGCGCAGACCAGAGGCAGGAAATAGGCGCTCAGCATGTCCGTGGCCAGGAACGGCTTGAGGGCGGGGAGGTGCGGGGCCTCCGAGGGGTATGCGGCCAGGGCCAGGGCTCCGGCCGCCAGCGTGGCGGACAGGGTCACGCCGTACAGGCCGACCGGGCGCTTGAACAGGGTGCCCAGGATAAAGCAGAGCAGGATGCCCAGGGTGAGCAGCAGGTGCGGTGCGAAGAGGAGGATATCGTGCATGGTCGCCGCCTTTGCCTAGATCGGCCTGGTTGTGGCCAGGAGGTTGAGCGGTTCGCGGATCAGGTCGAGCAGCGGGCCGGGGTGCATGCCGATGAGCAGCACGGCCAGGGCGAAGACCGACAGGATCAGGATTTCCCGGCCGTTCAGGTCCACGGCCTCGGCGGATTCGGCCAGCGGGCCGGGGCGGCCGAGGATGGTGCCGCGCAGCAGGCGCAGGATGTAGGCCAGGCCGACCACGATGCCGAAAAAGGCCAGGGACGCGCCCACCGGGTAGACCTTGAAGGAGCCGAGCATGATCATCAGCTCGCCCACGAAATTGGACAGGCCGGGCAGCCCGGCCGAGGCCACGGCGAAGAAAAGCATGAACGCGCCGTAGACCGGCATCTTTCCCCACAGTCCGCCGAAATCGGACAGCCGCCGCGAATGGAACCGCTCGGCCAGCATGCCGACCATGACGAACAGCGCGCCCGTGGTCAGGGCGTGGCTGACCATCATGACCACCGCGCCGGACAGGCCGGTGCGGTCATGGGCGAACAGGGCGAAGGTCAGCAGCCCCATGTGGGCCACGCTGGAATAGGCCACCAGCCGCTTGGCGTCCTGCTGGGCCATGGCGGTCCAGGAGGCGTAGAACAATCCGGCCAGCCCGAGCCCGGCCAGCCACGGGGCGGCGTCCGCCACGGCCTGGGGGAACAGGGGGATGGCCCAGCGCAGCATGGCGTAGGCCCCGGTCTTGAGCAGGACTCCGGCCAGGAGCAGGCTGCCCGCCGTGGGAGCCTGGGTGTGGGCGTCCGGCAGCCAGATGTGCACCGGCAGCAGCGGGGTCTTGACCGCGAAGGCCAGGATGAAGGCGGCCGCGCACCATGCCTGCATGGGGCCGGTCACCGGCGAACCGGCCAGGGCGGCCAGGGACGGGGCCTGGCCGGTCAGCATGAGCCAGACCACGGCCAGGAGCATGGGCAGCCCGCCGACCATGCTGAAGACAAAGAATTTGAGCGCCGCGTAGCGCCGCCGCTCGTGCCCGAACCGCCCGATGAGGAAGAACATGGGGATGAGCTGCGCCTCCCAGAAGAGATAGAAGAGCAGCAGGTCGCGGGCCAGGAACACGCCGATGGCCGCGCTCAGGGCGGCCTGCAACAGGCAGTGGAACACGGCCACGCCCTCGCGGATTTCGCGCCAGGAGGTCAGGATGCCGAGCACCCCGAGCAGGGCCGTGAGCAGGACCAGGACATAGCTCAGCCCGTCCATGGTCAGGGCGTACTGCACGCCCAGCATGGGTATCCAGTCGAACCGCTCGACCAGTTGGCGGCCGTCGAGGACCTGGGGCAGCAGGATCAGGGCCAGGGTTAGCTCGGCCAGGGCGGCGACCAGGCAGATGAACCGCGCCTGGGCCGGTTGGCGGTGAAAGAACAGCCCGGCCAGCCCGCCGAGAAGCGGGAGCAGGATGAGTGCGGTGAGCAGCGGGAAATCGTGCATGACAGGCCTCACCGAATCCCTATGGCGGCCATGACCACGAGCATGGCGACCACGCCCAGCAACAGCCAGAGCAGATAGTTGGAGAGACGCTCCGCGCCCCACTTGGAAAGCCGTCCGCCCGCACGCAGGGCCAGCCCCCCGAGGCCGAGGGCCGCGCCGTCCACCAGCCGGTCCTCTACATTCTGCCAGACCCGCGAGGCCGCCCGGACGTAGGGCCGGGCCACCCCGTTCATGTACAGGGCGTCCAGGTCCCAGCCGTTGAGCAGGAACCGGGGCAGGCCATGGTTCGGGGCCGGGGCGCGGCGCCCGCGCCAGGGGCCGTACAGGTACAGGGCCATGATGAGCCCGAACACGGCCAGTCCGGCGTCCAGCCCCTCGGCCAGGGTGCCGGTCCACTCGGCCCCGTGGGGTGCGGCCGGGACGAGCCCGGTCAGATGGTCGAGCCACTGGGCGGGCGCGCCGAGAAGGTGGGCGAAGTGCGCGGGCAGGTCCAGGAGCCCGGCGACCACGGCCAGCAGGGCCAGGGGCCAGAGCACGTGGAGCATGGCGGCGGGCGTCTTTTCCGTGCCGGTCTCCGGGGGCAGGGACGGACGTCCGGTAAAGGCCAGCAGGAAGACGCGGAAGCTGTACACGGCGGTGAGCAGGGCCGTGACCGTGCCCGCCGCCCAGACGAAAATCCATATGGCCTGGCCGGTCTGGGCCATGTTCAGTCCGTTTTCCAGGATGCGGCCCTTGCTGAAGAACCCGGCGAACGGCGGCAGCCCGGCCAGTGCCGCCGCCCCGCAGAAGAAGGCCGGGGCCGCGCCGGGCACCAGCCCGCGTACCCGCGCGCCCATGCGGAAGATGTCGTGCTCCTCGTCCAGGGCCTGGATGACGATACCCGCGACCATGAACAGCAGGGACTTGAAAAAGGCGTGCACCAGCAGGTGGAAGAAGCTGCCCGACGGGTCGCCCGCGCCCACGCCCAGGAACATGTAGCCCACCTGGCTGATGGTCGACCAGGCCAGGACGCGCTTGATGTCGTGTTGGACCAGGGCCGAGCAGGCGGCGAAAAAGGCGGTCAGCGCGCCGACCACGGCCACGGCCTGGAGGGCCACGGCGTCGGCGTGGAGCAGCACCGGGAAGGTGCGGATGAGCAGGTAGACGCCCGCCGTGACCATGGTGGCCGCGTGGATCAGGGCCGACACCGGAGACGGACCGGCCATGGCGTCGGGCAGCCAGACCAGCAGCGGCAGCTGGGCGGACTTGCCCGTGGCCGCCGTGAGCAGGAGCAGCCCTACCAGGGTCAGGGTGCCTGCGGCCATGATGGGCGCGTTGCTCGACAGGTGCTGGATACTCAGGTCGCCGGTGGCGTTGAAGAGCACGGCCAGCGCGCCCAGGAAGGCCACGTCGCCGATGCGCGTGACCAGGAAGGCCTTGTTGCCCGCGAGCACGTTCTTGGGTTCGCGGTACCAGAAGCCGATGAGCGAGAAGGAGCAGAAGCCCACGCCCTCCCAGCCCATGAACAGGAAGACCAGGTCGTCGGCCATGGCGATGGACTGCATGAAGAAGACGAACAGGTTGAGGTAGCAGAAGTAGCGCACCCAGCCGTCGTCGTCGCGCATGAAGAACAGGGAGTGGACGTGGATGATCAGGGAGACGAAGGCGACCATGGTGGTCATCGCCGCGCACAGCGGATTGTACAGCAGGGTCGCGGCCACGCGCAGTCCGCCCGCCTCGAACCAGTCGAAGAGATGGACGACCAGCTCACGCCCGTGTTCAAGCTGCGCCCAGCTCGCGGTCGCGCCCGCCAGGGACGCGCTCACGGCCAGGCAGGCGAGCAGGCCCGACGCCATGCGCGGCAGGGCGCGCCCGGCCAGGGCCAGGATCAGGGCGCCCGCCAGGGGGGCGAAAAGGGTCAGGCAGAGTGTCGCGGTCATGCCGTCAGTCCTTGAGGGTTTTCAGCGAGTCGGGGTTGAGGCTCCGGGTCCTGCGCCAGACGCGGAAGACCAGGGTCAGGCCCACCGCGATCTCGGCGGCGGCCACGCCCATGATGAACAGGACCATGCCCTGGCCCGCGATGTCCCACCAGCGCAGGGCGGCAGCCACGAAGACCACGCCCGCCGCGTTGAGCATGACCTCCACGCCGAGCAGGATCATGATCAGATTGCGCCGGGCGACCACGGTTATCAGGCCGACGAAAAACAGGGCCGAGGCAAAGAGCAGGACGTGTTCGAGCGGCACGATCATCGGTCGTCCTCCGGGTTCACGGCGCAGGGCGGCTGGTCCAGGTCCAGGCTCCCGCCGATCTTTTCGGGCCGGTCCGAGCGCACCAGGGGCAGGCCGAGGTAGCGGGCTCCGGCCAGGGCCGCGAAGAGCAGCAGGGAGACGACCTCCACCGCGGGCCAGGCGTTGCCGAAGACCCAGGCCCCGAGCGCCCGGGGCGTGACGCGCCCGGCGGTCAGCGGGGTGGTGTTGGCCGGGTCGAAGGAGATCAGGGCCATGCAGGCGACGATCCCGGCCAGACCCCAGACGGCGGGCCAGAACATGCGGGCGAACAGCCTGCGCCGGACCATGGCCCGGACCTCTTTTGGCTCGTTGGGCTCCTGGGCCATGAGCATGATGGCGAACAGGAAGAGGACCATGATCGCCCCGGCGTAGATGATCACCTCGAAACCGGCCAGCAGGGGCGCGCCGAGCAACAGGAAGATCAGGGCCGTGCCGAGCAGTGATCCGACCATCCAGACCACGGCGTGGACCAGCACCCGGCGGGTCACGGCCACCAGGGTGCAGACCAGGGTCACGGCGGCCAGGGCGTAAAAGAGGACGGCGTACAGGGTCATGGCAGGTTGCTCTTGTAGTTGACGGGCGGCTCTTCGCCCTCGTGCTCCTCGCGGGGGAACTTCTCCTCCACGCCCGCGTGGCGGTAGAAATCGTACTCGTTGTCCTTGCCGCCGTGGTCCACCAGCAGGTCCTCCTTCTCGGCCACCAGCTTGAGCGTGGCGTCGGTGGCGAATTCGTAGGCCGGGGTGAGCTGAATGGCCAGTGTGGGGCAGGCCTCCTCGCACAGGCCGCAGTAGATGCAGCGGGCGAAATTGATGCGGAACCATGAGGCGTACCGGCGGCCGTCATCGCGGGTGGCCGCCTGCATGGAGATGCAGCTGACCGGGCAGGCGGCCGAGCAGAGGTAGCAGGCCACGCAGCGCTCGTCCCCGTCCGGGGAGCGGGTCAGGATGATGTGTCCGCGCGAGCGCGGCGGCGGGGTGCGCTTCTCCTCCGGGTACTGCACGGTGATGGGCTTGGTGAACATGGCCTTGAAGGTCTCGCCGTACCCCTGGAGCAGCCCCTTGGCGCCCCGGCCCACGCCCTTGAGGATGTCGATCAACCGGTCGCGGGTCATGGCCGTTCCTCCCCTGCCGGGTTCGCCGGGGCCTGGCGTCCCGGATGGGCGCGCGGCCGCTCCAGGCGGTATTGGAAAATCTGGAAGGCCAGCAGCGGCGGCAGCAGCACGGCTGTGGACACGGTCAGGAACCACAGCTCCCCGCCGTCCCCGGCCGGGCTTGCCGCAACCCACGCGCCGCGCGCCACGGCCGCGCAGGCCGCCAGCGCCAGTCCGACGAGGGCCAGCCCCCAGGGCAGCGGGGGCCCCTGCCAGCCGGGGCGCAGGCTGGCGTACAGCACGGCCAGATCGGCCAGTGCGGTGATGGTTATGGGGATGAGATACGGCCACGGCAGGCGGTCCAGCCCTTCGGCCAGCTGGCCGCAGAGCAGCCCGCCGGTCAGGACCGCGCCCAGGCCGCCCACCAGGGTGAGCGCGCCGTAGAGATGCAGGTCGATGTCGTTGCCCCGCGCCCGCTTGAGCCAGCCCAGCCGCCACGACCCTCCCATGAGCAGACCGCAGCAGAACATGAAGAGCAGGGCCGGGAAGAACACGGGCCGGACCAAGGCCCCCAGCCCGTAGAGGACGGTCGCCTCGGATTGGCCCAGGAAGACCGCGCCGAGCAACAGCCCCTCGGCGAGCATGACGGCGACCGCGCCCCAGCCCGCCAGCCTGCGCCACGGCTCGGGGTTGGCCGCGTGGTGGCGGTACTCCAGCCCCAGCGCGCGCAGGGCCAGGGCGATGAGCAACAGTATGACCAGGCCGTACAGCCGGGTCAGGACCTCGCCGTACACGTCGGGGAAGGCCCCGAAGAGCATGGCCCCGAGGACCACCAGCCAGGTCTGGTTGGCGTGCCAGACCGAGTCGATGGAGCCGAGCATGGTCTCCACCCGGTCACGGGGCGCGAACAGGGAGAGCAGGCAGACGCCCAGGTCGATGCTCCCCAGCCCCAGGTGGAGGAAGAGCACCCCGCCCAGCAGCAGGAACCACCAGTCGTGCAGGCTCATGGCCGCCTCCCTATATCGCAGCGGTCGGGCGGCACGTCGCGGCCCGGCCCCTCTTTGAGCAGCCGTCGGCTGAAGGCGATGAACAGCCAGGTCAACCCCACGGCGGCCACCAGGAACATGGACAGGGAGAGGCCAACGGCACGGGCGGTGAGCGGCGAGGCCGTGTCGGCCGTGCGCAGCATGCCTTGGAGGATCCAGGGCTGCCTGCCCACCTCGCGCATGATCCAGCCGGTCCAGACCGAAATCATGGAAAAAGGGGCCAGCCAGACGAAAAAGGTCAGCAGCCTGCGTTGGGCCCCGGCCCGTTCCGGGGTGAGCCGTCCCTTGCGCCATGCCCGGGCGCCGAGCAGCCCGGCCAGGATCATCAGCGTGCCGGTGAAGACCATGACCCGGAAGGAGTAGAAGATGAGCACGATGGGCGGCCGCTCGTCGCGCGGGATGTCCTTGAGCCCGACGACCCGGCCATAGGGGTCGTGGGTGGCCAGCAGGCTGAGCACGTAGGGAATGCGGAATTCCACGACGTTGCGCTCGTTCTCCGCGCCGGGCCAGGCGAATATGGACCAGGCCGCGCCTTCGCCCGGGCCGTTGGTGTTCCAGAACGCTTCTGTGGCGGCCAGCTTGGCGGGCTGGTGTCTGGCGACGCTCTGCCCGGACAGGTCGCCGGTGCCCGCCTGGAGCAGGGCCAGCAGGAGCCCGGCGGCCACCGCGAACTTGAAGACGCGCAGGTAGAAGGCCGTGTGCCGGGCGCGCAGCAGGTGCCAGGCCGCGACCCCGCCGAGGATGAAGGCCGTGGCCGTCAGGCAGGCCAGGAGCATGTGCGGGAACGAGACGAATAGATCGGGGTTCAGGATGGCCCGCACCCGGTCCGTGATCGTGAACACGCCGCTTTCCATGTGCCCGCCGCGCGGGGTCTGCATCCAGGAGTTGGCGACCATGATCCAGAAGGCGGACAGGACCGACCCGAGGGTGACCATGGCCGTGGTGAACAGGTGCAGCCGGGGCGACAGCCGGTTCCATCCGGCGACCATCAGGTAGAGGAATATGGATTCCAGGAGAAAGCCGGACATGGCCTCGACGGACAGGATCTGGCCCAGGAAGTGGCCGGTGGCGGCCGAGAAGCCGGACCAGTTGGTGCCGAACTGGAACTCCAGGGGGATGCCGCTGATCACGCCCATGGCGAACGCCAGCAGGAAGAACCGGCTCCAGAACCGGGCCTGCTGGTACCAGTGGGCCTTGCCGGTGCGCACCCAGGCCAGTTCGGCCATGAGGATGAACACCGACAGGCCGATGGTCAGCACCGGCCAGATGATGTGGAACATGGTGGTCAGAGCGAACTGGACCCTGGAGAGGAATATGTAGTCGGTCAACGTGTGTACCATGTCTCGCTGCTCGATTCGGCCGTTGCGGCGCGGGCGGGAGGCCTGCCGGAACCGCCCTGCAGTGTCCCTCAAAAACCTCGAAGAGGCAACCGGTCCGTGAAAATTGTCAGCAACATGAGCACATAGATAAATGTTCTTTGAGGATTTTGCCAACAGTAACTTGTTTTAAGTGGCCGAAGCTATTAAACAGGAGAGGTCGGGCATCGTTCATCGGACCCGCAAACGCCGGGCCCCGGGGCCCGCAATGGCCGATCGGCCGTTGACCGAAAAGGAATCGAAACGCATGCCAACGTCACCGGAATACATGTCCACCGGGTTCAACGCCTGGGCCCCGAGCGTCTTCTCCCTGATCGTCTTCGCCCTGCTGGCGGCCGGTCTGGTGGCGGCGCTGCTGACCCTGTCCGTGGTCCTGACCCGCAGGCGCGAGGAAGGGGAGAAGGGCCGTCCGTACGAGTGCGGCATCATCCCCTCGGGGTCGGCCCGGCCGAGCTATCCGGCCCCGTTCTGGCTGGTGGCGGTCTTCTTCCTGCTCTTCGATGTGGAGGCCGTGTACGTGGTCTCCTGGGCCGTGTCCTTCACCCGCCTGACCTGGGCCGCCTGGAGCCAGATAACCTTTTTCATCGGCGTGCTGCTGCTCGGTCTGTTCTGGGTCTGGCGCAAGGGGGGCCTCGAATGGGGCATGACGCGCAAGCGCTAGACAAGGCCGTGCGGGCGGCCATGGACGGGGACGCTAACGCGGCGGCCGCCCTGCCGGACAAGGCGGGCCTGGGCGACGTCATCCTCAACTGGTGCCAGGCCAACAGCCTGTGGCCCCTGTTCTTCGGCCTGTCCTGCTGCTTCGTGGAGCAGGCCACGGTCTTCACCGGGCTGTACGACATCGCCCGCTTCGGGGCCGAGGTCCTGCGCGGCTCGCCCCGGCAGGCCGACCTTCTGGTGGTTTCGGGCACGGTCTTCAAGAAGGCCGCGCCCATGGTCAAGCGCATCTACGATCAGATGCCCCGGCCAAAGTGGGTCATCTCCATGGGCTCCTGCGCCAACACCGGGGGCATGTACGACGTGTACAGCGTGGTCCAGGGCGTGGACCAGATCATCCCGGTGGACGTCTACGTGACCGGCTGCCCGCCCCGGCCCGAGGCCCTGCTGCACGGGTTGATCACCCTCCAGGACATGATTCGCCAAAAGGGCCGTCCCTTGCGCCCGGTCCTTAACCTGGACGGCGGCCAACTCGGCGGGCGCGACGACATTCTGGTGCCCGGCGCGACCAAGGACCGCGACACGCGCGGCCCGGGCATGGCCGGTATCCCGGCGCGCGGCACCTCGGTGACCCCGCCCGCGTTCGCGGGCTCCCGGTCCGACGAGATGTGGACGCCCCCGGCCCCCCAACTTTCCTTTACCCCGGCCCACGATTCCCTGCGCGAGGCCCTGGCCGCCCGGTTCGGCGAGATCGCGTCCTGGCACGGGGCGGTCGTGGACATGCCCACGGTCACGGTACCGCCCGAACGCATCGTCGAGGTCCTCGATTTCCTCAAGCGCGAAGCGCCCATCCGGTTCGAACGGCTGGAGGACATCACGGCCGTGGACGAGACCGCCCGCAAGGTGCGGCCCGAGCACGACTATACGGCGGTCTACACCCTGACGTCCTTAAGCGCCGTCGAGTACCTGCGGGTGCGCGTGCCCGTGGGGGAAGGGCTCGAACTGCCCAGCGTGACGCCGGTCTGGCCCAGCGCCAACTGGTACGAGTGCGAGATATGGGACCTGTTCGGCATCCGCTTCAAGGACCATCCCGGCCTGCGGCGGCTGATCATGCCCGAGGAGTGGCAGGGCCATCCCCTGCGCAAGGGCGACCCGCAGCGGGCCACGGAGATGGCCCCGTACCTGGCCGAGGACGCCCGGCGCGAGCAGCCCGAGGACGCGGTCAGCCTGCTCGAAAGGGCCAACGGCGCGCCGCCGACGCGTCGCGAGTTCGTGCTCAACATCGGCCCGCACCACTACAGCACCCACGGGCTGGTCCGCTTCATCCTCGAACTCTACGGCGAGGAGATCGTGGATATGACCACGGACATCGGCTACCACCACCGGGGCGTGGAGAAGATCGCCGAGCATCAATCCTGGCATCAGTTCATCCCCTACACCGACCGCCTGGACTACCTGAGCGGGGCGGCCAACAACCTGACCTACCTGCTGGCCGTGGAAAAGCTCTGCGGCGTGGCCGTGCCCGATCGCGCCCAGTGCGTGCGCGTCATGCTGGCCGAGTTCTACCGGCTTTCCAACCACCTGCTCTGGCTCGGGACCATGGTCCAGGACCTGGGCATGATCACCCCGGTCTTCCACACCTTCCGCGAGCGCGAGCAGATCCTGGACATCATGGAGGCCATAACCGGGGCGCGGCTGCACCCGGCCTGGCTGCGCATCGGCGGCCTGGCCATGGACCTGCCCGACGGCTGGGACAAAATGGTCCGCGACTTCGTCACGATCTTTCCGGAAAGGGTGGCGGGCTACCGGCGGATGATCACCGGCAACCCCATCGTCCGGGCCAGGGTCAAGGGTATCGGCCGGTTGTCGCTCGCCGACGCCGTGGACCACGGCATCTCCGGGGCCAACCTGCGGGCCTGCGGCTCGACGCGGGACCTGCGCAAGGTCGCCCCGTATTCGGGGTACGAGCAGTACGACTTCGACATCCCCACTCGCGAGGACGGCGACTGCCTGGCCCGGTTCGAGGTCCGCTTCGAGGAGATGGTCCAGAGCAACCGGATCATCGCCCAGTGCCTGGAGTGGATGCCGTCCGGCCGGTTCATGGCCGACGACTACCGCTACTGCATCCCGGACAAGAAGGACACGCTGCGGGACATCGAGAGTCTGATCCACCATTTCATCAACGCCACGCGCGGCCCCAAGGTGCCCGCGGGCGAGGCCTACGCGGCCACCGAGGCCCCGCGCGGCGAGCAAGGGTTCTACGTGGTCAGCGACGGCGGCAACATGCCGTACCGGCTGCACATGCGCTCGCCCGGTTACGCCTCGGTGCAGGCCCTGCCCCTGATGACCATAGGCCACACCATCGCCGACTTTATCGCCATCATGGGCTCGCTGGACTACATCGCGCCCGATCTGGACCGCTAGGAGAACAGGGAACATGCTCCCCAGGGAATTGGAACAGGAAATAGCGGACATGGTCCACGGCACAGAGCACGTGGAGGAGAAGATCATCGACGTGATCTACCTCCTGCAGCGGCACTTCGGATATTTTTCGGACGAGGCCATGGGCCACGCGGCCCGGCTCACGGGCAAGACCCTGGTGGAGCTCGAGGAGTTGGCTACCTTCTACGACTTCATCTACCGCGAGCCGTTGGGCCGGTTTGTGATCCACGTCTGCGACGGGGTGACCTGCTGGATGCACCATGAGAACGGGCTGTTCGACTACCTCTGCCGCAAGCTCGGGGTGGCGGTGGGCGAGACCACCCCGGACGGGCTGTTCACGGTCCTGCCCACGGCCTGCCTGGGCAATTGCCACAACGCCCCGGCCATGCTCATAAACGGCGAGCACTACGGCAGGCTGACTCCGGAAAAGGTAGACAGGATTCTCGAGAATCTGCGCGAAAACGTCGACACCATCCCGCTGTGTCTGTGCAGGTGACGTCATGAGCGAACAGGTGCTTTTCAAAAACCGGCGCGCCGACTGCCGCCCCGCCAGCTTCGCGGACTACCGCGCGGGCGGGGGCTACGAGGCCCTTGAGAAAGCGGTGCGGACCATGACCCCGGAGGAGGTCATACAAGAGGTCATGGACTCCGGGCTGCGCGGCCGGGGCGGGGCCGGGTTCCCCACCGGGCGCAAATGGAGCTTCGTGCGCAAGGACGCGCCCCATCCCCGCTACATTCAGTGCAACACCGACGAGATGGAGCCAGGCACCTTCAAGGACCGCATCCTGGTCAATACCGACCCCCACCTGGTCATCGAGGGCATCGTCCTGTGCGGCTACGCGGTCCAGGCGGACCACGGCGTGTTCTTCATTCGGCCGTCCTACGACGCGGACGCCCGGCTGCTGGAAAAGGAACTGGACGTGGCCCGCGAAGCCGGACTGCTGGGCAAGAACATCCTGGGCAGCGGCTTTTCCTTCGACATCGACGTGCACCGCAGCGCCGGGCGGTACATCTGCGGCGAGAGCTCGGCGCAGGCCAACGCTATCATGGGCAAGCGGCCCAACCCGGACAAGAACAGCCACATGACCGACTCGGGGTTGTGGGGACTGCCCACGGTGGTCAACAACGTGGAGACCCTGGCCTCGGTCCCGTCCATCCTGCGCAACGGGGTGGACTGGTTCAAGTCCCTGGCCGCTTCGCCCGCCGGGGACGGCACCAAGCTCTACTCCGTGAGCGGCGAGGTGGCCGAACCCGGCTGCTTCGAGCTCCCCAACGGCACCCGGCTGGGGGACATCATCTTCGGGGCCGCCGGGGGCATGCTGCCGGGCGCGGAGTTCAAGACCTGCCTGCCGGGCGGCACGTCCACCAGCTTCGTGGCCAGGGAGCACCTGGAAACGCCAATGGACTTCGACGCCATGAAAAAGGCCGGGCTGTCCCTGGGCACCGGGTCGATCATCGTCTTCGACAAAAACACCTGCCTGGTCCAGGCGACCATCAACATTTTGTCCTATTTCGCCCGCGAGTCCTGCGGCTGGTGCACCCCGTGCCGCGAGGGCATCCCCTACATGAAGCACATTTTGGAGCGCATCGAGGCGGGCGACGCCGGGGAGCGGGACATGGAGCTCCTGCAACGGGTGGCCGACGGCATGGAGCACGCCTACTGCGGCTTCGCTCCGGGCGCGGCCATGCCGGTCCACGGGCTGCTCAAGCATTTCCGCGACGAGGTCCGCGAACACCTGGACGGGCGTGGCTGCCCGTTCACGGGCGAAGGCGTGGCCAAGCCCGGCCTGTGGACCTCCCTGGACCGTGACGAGTCGACTCCCGGTGACGCGGACGCGCAGGGGAGGGACGGCTGATGCCCAGGCTGATCATTGACGGGCGAACAGTGGAAGTGCCCAAGGGCACCAAGGTCATCGACGCCGCCGAACAACTGGGCATCATGATCCCCCGGTTCTGCTACCTCAAGTCCCTGGGCGCGGTGGGGGCCTGCCGCATGTGCGCGGTCAAATTCCTGGAAGGGCACAAGAAGGACCTGGACATGAGCTGCATGGTCGACGCGCGCGACGGCATGGTCGTGTCCACCGACCACCCGCACGCCGTGGCCTTCCGGGCCCAGGTCATCGAGTGGCTCATGCTCGACCACCCTCACGACTGCCCCGTCTGCGACGAGGGTGGGCACTGCCTGCTCCAGGACACCACCGTGTCCGGCGGCCACTCCCTGCGCAACTACCGGGGGCCCAAGCGGACCTACGAGAACCAGTATCTCGGCCCACTCATCGAGCACGAGATGAACCGCTGCATCCATTGCTACCGCTGCGTGCGCTTCTACCGCGAATACGCCGGAGGAGCGGACTTCGGCACCTTCGGCATCGCCGGGCGGGTGACCTACCAGCGGTTCGAGCCGGGCAGGCTGGAATCGCCATTCTCCGGCAACCTGGGCGAGATATGCCCCACCGGCACCCTGACCGACAAGCCGTCCCGGTACCGCGCCCGGCGCTGGGACCTGGAGCGCAAGCCGTCCATCTGCACGCACTGCTCGCTGGGCTGCAACACCCTGCCCGGTGTGCGCTACCGCGAGGTCCTGCGTGTGGAGAGTCGCTTCAACGAAGCGGTCAACGGCGATTTCCTGTGCGACCGGGGCCGGTACGGCTTCGGCTACGCCTCCATGGACGGACGCCCGCGCACCGCGCTGGTGGACGGACAGCCTGTTTCTTCCGAAGAAGGGGCGACTGCCGCAATGGACCGTCTGAAAGCGGTCATCGCCGCCTACGGCCCTGAATCCGTGGCCGTGCACGCGTCCTCCCGGTGCACCCTGGAGGACATGCTGGCGGCCCGGCGGCTAACGAGTGCTCTGGGCGTGTCCGCACCGAGTTTTTTCCTGACCGAAGACGAGCGGAACGGGTGCCTGAACGCGGCCGCAAGCCTGGACGCGGACCTGGCCTGGAATCTGGAACAGGTTCGCCGGGCAGACATGGTCCTGGTCCTGGGGGCCGACCCGCTGAATGAAACGCCCATGGCCGCCCTGGCCATCCGCCAGGCGGCGAGGGCCGGGGCCACGGTGGCCGTGCTCGACCCCAGGCCCGTGGATCTGCCCAGCGAAGCGGTCAAACTGCCAGTGCGCCGGTCGCTCATGCCCTCAGCCCTGGCCGCGCTCATCGGCCGCGCCTTCACCGAGGCGGATTTCCAGGGCGAGTCGCTTGCCTTCTGGCGGGAACTGCAATCCATAACGAAAGGGCGGACCGAAGCGTTCACCGAATTGAGCGCCGAACTGGACGCCGTCGCCCATGCCCTGGCCCGCGCCGAACGTCCGGTGGTGGTCTGTTCCACCACGGCCATGCCCCCGCAGTGGACGACCCTGGCCGCCGGTGTGGCTCGGCTGTTGCGTCGCGAGGGCACGGAGGAACAGGCCGAGGTCCGCTCCGGGTTGTTCTGCCTGCTGCCGCGCGCCGACTCCCTGGGCGCGGCCCTGCTCGCGGGCGGGGACGGGGCCAGCTTGGAAGACCGGCTGATGCCCGGCGGCGACGGGCAGGGCGTCAAGGCATTGGTCTGCGTCGGGGCCGATCCACTGGGCGAATATCCCGGCGCACAGGCCGTTGAAGAGGCGGTGGGCGGGCTCGACCTGCTGGTCTGCATGGACTGCGCGCCGTCCGTCACCTGGAGCAAGGCGCAGGTGGCCCTGCCCATGAACACGATTTTCGAGACCGGCGGCTGCCTGGTGGACAACCACGGGTTGTTGCAACGCGCCTTGCCGGTCTTTGCCGGTGGCCTCCCGGTTATCCAGGACGGCCACGGTTCGCACCCGCCGCGCAAGCTCGGCGCGGGAATCCCTGGTAATGATCCGTATTCCGTGGCCGGTTGGGTGGACCTGCTCATTCCCGACGCCGGGGACCATGCCGATCCCTCTTCGCCCGAAGAGCGGTTGCGGGCGGCCATGGTCGAGGCCACGGCAGAGCATGGTATCCCGGTCCTGCCGTCCGAAGCCGCCGTGCGCTTCGGTTCCCTGGACTGGCTGGTCCCGTTCATTGAGGCCGGGCATGGGGAAGGGCGGTGCGACGTGCTGGTCACGGGCTCCACATTCGGCGCGGACCGGCTGGCCAACCTCGGCGAGCCGGGCGAGACTCTGCTGCCCGAACCGTGCGCCTACATGCACGTGGAGGACGCGGCGGCCCTGCGTTTCGAGGACGGCCAGACCATCCTGATCCCGCTGGCTCAGGGCGTGGCCCGGACCGTGCTGCGTTGCCGCGCGGACATGGCCCGGAACACGGTGGTTCTACCCAAGACGCCCGGCTCGGGCTGGCAGTTTGTCGGGGGCATGGCCGCGACCGTCTCCATGAACCGGCTGTGGCGTGAGCAGGGCGACGAGGTCCGGGCGGCCATGGCGCGGGCCGACACGGACGATAGCTGCCCCGGAGGGAACCTGTGATGGGCGAGGAATTTCTGCTCGGATTGACGGTGCTGGTCATCAAGAGCGCGGTGGTGCTCCTGGTGGTCCTGACCCTGGCCGCGTACATGGTCCTGTTCGAGCGCAAGCTGCTCGGGCGCATGCAGCTGCGCTACGGCCCCAATCGCGTGGGCCCCTACGGCTCCCTGCAACTGCTGGCCGACGGCGTGAAGCTGCTGCTCAAGGAGGACCTGGTCCCGGACGGGGCGGATCGGGTGCTCTTCTTCCTGGCTCCCGGCATCCTGACCTTCACCACCCTGGCCGTGTTCGCCCTGGTCCCCTTCGGCGGGACCATCCACCTCTTCGGCCATGCCGTGCCGCTGGTCATAGGCGACACGGACATCGGGGTCCTGGTCTTCCTGGCCCTGTCGTCCATTGGCGTGTACAGCGTGGCCCTGGGCGGCTGGGCCTCCAACAACAAGTTCTCGCTCATCGGGTCCGTGCGCGGCGTGGCCCAGATGATCAGCTACGAACTGCCCCTGTCCCTGTCCCTGGTCCCGGTGTTCATGCTCGCCGGGTCGCTCAGTCTGACCGACATCGTCGACGCCCAGGCGAACTATCCCTTCATCGTGGTCCAGCCGGTGGCCGCACTGATTTTCTTCGTCTGCGGCCTGGCCGAGTCCAAGCGCATCCCGTTCGACATCCCCGAGGGCGAGAACGAGCTCCAGGCCGGGTTCCACACCGAGTACAGCGGCATGCGCTTCGCCCTGTTCTTCCTGGGCGAGTACGTGAACATGATCCTGCTCGGCGCGCTTATGGCCGTCTTCTTCCTTGGCGGCTGGCGCGGCCCGCTGCTGCCCGGCCCGGTCTGGCTGCTGCTCAAGATCATGATCGTCCCCTTCCTGCTCATCTGGACGCGCGGCACCCTGCCCAGGCTGCGCTACGACCAGCTCATGCACTTCTGCTGGAAGATCCTCATGCCGCTGGCCCTGGTCAACATCATCGTCACCGGCGCGGTCATGGCCGCCCTGGGCTGACCGGTGGGCCCGGAATCCAAAAACGAAAAGGCCTTGCGCATGGTGCGCAAGGCCTTGTGGCTTCGTGGCGTCCCCAAGGGGATTTGAACCCCTGTTAACGGCGTGAAAGGCCGCCGTCCTGGACCAGGCTAGACGATGGGGACGCAGGATGCGATGGGGCGGTTCGGCAGGGCGGGTGCCCGTTGAGGCCGGCTCGCTTCGATCGCGGAAACGGCCTTCTGGCACAAAAAAACGTCCGGGGCAAGCCTTTTCGGATGGGCCCGGATAACGCGTAACGGGATTTATGTCGATTTTTCACAAGCGGATTCGGAGTATTTTCTGTTGGCCGGGCAATCCTGGGAAAAATAATGTGAAATTATGAACGAGGGCTGTACGATGCCGTTTCCTGGCAGAGCATACCCATGATATGTTACATTACGGGGTCGCTGTGTTGTGCCTGCAGACGACGCTTTTCTTTATCGAGAGTGGACGGACATGTCCTGGAGGGGGGACTGTTCAATTATCTGGAGAGGATATGATATGAGCATCAAATACAAGATCCTGTTGCCGACCATCCCGCTGGTGTTGCTGATCGGGTGTGTGGGCTACTTCCTTTTGACCGGCCAGTTCGGCGAGTTGCGCACCTCGTTCGCAGAGATGCTGGTCGGCAACGCGGCCAAGACCCTGGAGCAGAACACCGAGGAAGCCGCTGTGCGGGCCGAGGAGGAAGCGGCCCTGTTCAGCCGCCTGCCCTCGGTCATCCGGGCCTTCTCCCTGGCCCACCAGGGCGAGATCGACGACGAGGCCGATCCGTTGGTGCAGAGCGCCCGCGAGGCCCTGCGCAGCGACCTCGCGCCCGCCCTGGACGGATACAAGGACGCCATGGGCGAAAAGCTCAGGCTCCATTTTCACCTGCCCAACGGGCGCAGCCTGGCGCGCATGTGGCGCGACAAACAGGCCAAGCGCAACGGCAAGTGGGTGGATGTGTCCGATGACATTTCCAGCTTCCGCAAGACCGTCTTGGACGTGAACCGCGACGGCAAGCCCCGCCGGGGCATCGAGCCCGGCCGCGGCGGCTTCGCCATCCGGGGACTGGTTGCGGTCAAGGACGCCGCGGGCAATCAGCTCGGCTCCGTGGAGGTGCTCAAGAGCTACGGCGACGTCTTCAAGCTGTTCAAGGACGAGGAGGGCAGTTTCTATACCCTGTACATGGACGCCTCCCTGCTCCCGACCACCACCAATCTCCAGGACCCCGCCAAGTATCCGCTGGTCGGCGACGCCTACGTCCGCGTGGCGGGCAAGGAAAACGCCGAGCTGGACGCGATGGTTTCGCCCGACCAGCTGCGCAAGGCCGCCGAAGGTCAGTACGTGGCCATCGAGGGCGACTACGCCGTGGCCTACCTGCCGGTGAAGGACTACCAGGGCAAGCCCATCGGCGTGATCACCCTGGCCCGCGATATCTCGGTCCAGAACGCCATCCTGGACAGCGCCGTGGTCCTGGTCCTGATCCTCTTCGGCCTGGCCGTGCTCGTGCCCATTCTGACCCTGCTCGGGGTCATGCGCTACGCCGTGTTCCGGCCCCTGAACCGCATCCGCGACCTGGCCGAACAGGTCTCGCGCGGCAATCTGGCCCAGGGCGAGCCCGCGACCAGCCGCGACGAGATCGGGGCCATCCACCGGTCCGTCAGCCGCATTCCGGTCAACCTCTCCGCGCTCATCGACGACTGCGAGGCCACGGCCCGCGAGGTCGCGCGCGGCGTGGTCCGCGCTCGCGGCGACGCCGACCGCTACGAAGGGGCCTATGCCCAGCTCATCCAGAGCATGAACCGGGTGGCCGACACCTACACCGCTACATTCGATTCCTTCCCGTTCCCGATTTTCACCATAGACCGCGACCACAACCTGCTCTTCGTCAACAAGAACGCCGAGGAGATCGCCGGGCGCAGCGGCGGGGAGCTTCTGGGAAAGCAGTGCAGCAGCGTCTTCAACACCGACATCTGCAAGACCGGGGACTGCGTCTGCACCCAGGCCATGCAGACCCTGGACCGGGCCGTGGGCTCCACCCGGGGCAGGCTCGAGGCGGCCGAGGTGGACATCAAGGGCTACGCCAGCCCGCTGCTCGACGAGAAGAACCGCGTCGTCGGCGCGCTCGAGGTCATCGTGGACCAGACCGACATCCTCGACTCCCAGCGCAAGATGCAGCACGTCGCCGACCAGGCGGGCAGGCTGTCCGAGCGCATGACCTCCGCCTCGCAGCAGCTCTTCGAGCGCGTGGAGGAGTCCCGGGGCGGGGCCGAGGAGCAGAGCGCCCGCGCCACCGAGACGGCCACGGCCATGGAGGAGATGAACGCCACCGTGCTCGAAGTAGCCCGAAACGCCAACGAGGCCGCCCTGAACGCCGAACAGGCCGAGGGCCAGGCCCGGGCCGGGCGCGACGTGGTGGGCAAGGTGGTCGCCTCGGTCAACGAGGTCCAGGAGCTCGCCTCCCTGCTGCGCGACAACATGGATGAACTCGGCGGCCAGGCCGACGACATCGGCCGGGTCATGACCGTGATCAACGACATCGCGGACCAGACCAACCTGCTGGCGCTCAATGCGGCCATCGAGGCCGCCCGCGCGGGCGACGCCGGGCGCGGGTTCGCCGTGGTCGCCGACGAGGTCCGCAAGCTGGCCGAGAAGACCATGGTGGCCACCACCGAGGTGGGCAGCGCCATCGGGGCCATCCAGTCCATGGCCCAGCGCAATGTCAACGAGACCGACAAGGTGGCCCGCGTGGTCGAGACCTGCACCTCATTGGCCGAGGAAGCGGGCAAATCCCTGGCCGAGATCGTCGACTTCTCGCGCGATTCCGTGCGCCAGGTCCAGGGCATCGCCGCCGCGGCCGAGGAGCAGTCCGCCACCTCGGAACAGATCACCCAGGCCACCGAGGACATGCACCGCATCTCCCAGAACACCAGCAAGGCCATGACCCAGTCGGCCCAGGCGTGCAGCGAGCTGACCGCCATCGCCAAGGAGCTCGACGGCCTCATCAACGAACTCGGTTCCGCCTAGGCGGTGCCTCCGGCGGCCGGGGGAAGGGGAGGAAAAACCCTTTGAAAAGGGTTCTTTCCTCCCCTTCCCCCGGACCCCCATCCCCTCCTTTTCCCAAATTTTTTATCGCCGCTTCGCGGGGCGTGATGGCGGTTTGGCGTGCTTGTAGCCTGGGAACTTGCGGGCGTATCGGAGCGGCGGGGGAGAGGGGAGTTGCGCATGTACTCCGGGGGCGCGCTGTGGTATTGCCTGTGGTATCGGAACCATACGAGGTCGGCACCATGGCATTGCGAGTTATCGAAATCGTCACGCCCCGTTCGGACAAGGACGAGGTCAAGAAATCCCTTGAGGAGCGTCAATCCGACGCGGGCTACGTGTTCTGGGCCTCGCCGCTCGACGACGGCGAATCCCTGACCTTCCGCGTGGTCCTGGACGTGGCCGAGACCGCCAACGTCATGGATGAACTGGAGGAACGGTTCGCCTGGACCGACAAGTACCGCATCGTGGTCTATCCCGCCGAGGCGACCCTGCCCAGGCTGGACAAGCTGGCCAAGGAAGAGGAGCAGGAGTCCGACCCCTCTCAGGAGGAGGGAAATGGCGGCCAGGCGGCCATCAGCCGCGAGGAGCTTTACGCCGACGTCCTGGACACGACCCTGCTCTCCAAGCATTACGTCATGCTCGTCCTGTTCGCCTCCCTGGTGGGCATCATCGGGCTCATGCGCGACAACGTGGCCATCATCATCGGGGCCATGGTTCTGGCCCCGCTGCTCGGGCCCAACGTGGGATTGTCCCTGGCCACCACGCTCGGCGACGCCAGGCTCACCCGCGAATCACTCAAGACGCTGGCCGTGGGCGTGGGGTTGTGCCTCGCCCTGTCCGCCGGGGCCGGGCTGGCCCTGGGCGTGCCCGAGATGACCCATGAGCTGTCCGTGCGCAGCATGACCTCCTATTCGGACATCATCCTGGCCATGGTCTCGGGCGCGGCCGGGATCATCACCGTCACCCTGGGCGTGCCCACCTCCCTGGTCGGGGTCATGGTCGCCCTGTCCCTGCTCCCGCCGCTCATCGCCTGCGGCCTGTTCCTGGGCGCGGGGATGTTCCCGGAGTCGGGCGGCGCGGCCCTGCTCTTCGCGGCCAACATCATCTGCCTCAACCTGGCCGGGGTGGGCACCTTCCTGGTCCAGGGCATCCGCCCCCTGTCCTGGTACGAGAAGGAGCGCGCCAAGAAGGCCACCCTGCGCGCGGCCCTCATCTGGACCGTGCTCCTGGCCGCGCTCATCGGTCTGATGTTCCTCAAGACGCACTAGCGTTTCCCGCCATGGGCTCCCGCTTCGGGCAAAGAACGCGGCCCATGTCTATTCATATTTTGACAGCGTCCTCTTTGACGGCCTATATCCCCTCGGACAAGCGGCTTTTCATTGATCCGGGCAGGGCGGACGAGTCTTCCGGCCTGCCGAGCTTAGAGGGAATAACGACATGAGCCATCCACTGTTTCCCCGGTCCGGGGACAAGAATACATGCAACCTGCGTGAAGCGGTCACCAAGCCGAATATCGAGGTGGGCGAATACACCTACTACCACGATTTCGACGACCCGCTGCGCTTTGAGGACAAAAACGTCCTCTATCACTACCCCGTGAATAACGACAAACTGGTCATCGGGAAGTTCTGCTCCATAGCCCACGGCGCCAGGTTTCTGTTCAACGGCGGCAACCACAAGCAGGCCGCCTGCGCCAACTACCCCTTCGCCATTTTCGGCGAGCAGTGGGAACACGAGCGGCACATCGCCGACAGTTGGGACAACAAGGGCGACATCGTCATCGGCAATGACGTCTGGATCGGCTTCGAGGCGCTGGTCATGGCCGGCGTGACCATCGGCGACGGGGCCAGGATCGGCTCCCGGGCCATCGTCACCCGCGACGTTCCGGCCTACGCCGTGGTGGCCGGGGCCCCGGCCCGGCTGATCCGCAAGCGTTTCCCGGACGAGGATATCGCGTTGCTGGAGGAAATCCGGTGGTGGGACTGGCCCGAGGAGCGCATCAAGCGCGACCTGGACCTGCTGATGGGCGATATCGCCGCCCTGCGGCGGGCTCTCGGCGGATGACATCCATCCTGAGGTATGAAGACCGCAAAAGGTCCTGTGCGATGAGCCCGGGATCTTTTTTTATTCTTTCGTGACGTTCCGCCGCTCCGGGTTGACCGATCGCGCCGTCTCGGACATAGTTCTAGCGGCTGCTCCGGCAAACCTCGCAACAAGGAACGAACCATGCGGAAACTGTGCATGACCGTCGCCCTGGTGCTTGGCCTCTGCCTCGTGGCCGGAGCCCAGGACCCCGCCCCCGCCGAGCACCTCAAGGCCATCGGCCGGGCCGCCGACCTCATCCCCACCGACCCCCGGGCAGCGGAAGCCGCCCTTGCCGAGTTCGAAGACAACCTCGCCATCGCCTGGCGCATGTATATCGTCTTCACCACCCGCCCCGAATCGCCGGAGCGCGACAAGCTGCTGGACGAAATGGCCGCCCGGTTGGTCGGCGAGATCGATCACCCGAAGTATCCGTATCTGCCCAAAGCGATCCGCTCGCTCAAGGACGTGCTCGAGTATGTCATGGCAGCGTATATCAACGTGGACGTCTATTCTCGGCCCTGCGCGCCGTTATGGCTCTTCCGCAGGCATCCCGAGGCCATGGAGGCGACCTGGGCCGAAACGAAGTGGACAGGATATTTGGTCTCCTCCCGGCAGGTGTACATCTGTCGCGTGCCCGACGACCAGGACCCCTTTCATCTGCCGGAGGTTAATAAGTTCAAAAGCTGGCTGGAGAGCATGGATTCCCCTTCGGGTGCATACCGGGGGACCTTGGAACGGTGGTATGGGATGGGCTACTACCGGTGGGAGATCTCGGTGTGCCTCGACGTCCGCCGGGTGGGAAGCCCTGATCCGTCCATAGGCACGTTCCTGTCCCTGTGGTCGAACCAGGGCATATGGGAGAAGTTGCTTACCCGGGGATACGAGGCACAGCGAACGAAGACCGTGGCTGTGCTCGCCAAGTGGCTCGCCGCCCACAACGCTCTGTCCCCCGAGGACTCCGCCGAGTATGCCGGGAGGATCGCCGATGTCATGACTACCCGCGTATTGGGACGATACCCCAAGGCGTTGCTGAACACCGCCCAAAGCCCCTGGTACCGGTATGCCGTGTCCGGGGAACCGTCCGGGAGCGGTCTGGAAGCGATCATGCCGGACTCGCAAACGGAGTTGAACTACATGCTTCAGGTCAGCGTTCTGAACCACCGCCCGCTCAACGAGATCCGCGCCCTGCGGGAGGCGGGCGCGACCCTGCGGGACGCCTTTGAGAATGAGGCGATCCTGGCTGTGGACGATCCTGACTATCTCGAGGGCGTTCTTTCGCTGGGCGCGGACGTCGAGCACGCCAATCCCTTCGGCAAGACCGCCCTGATGTATGCAGTCCAGTTCGGCTACACGGAGTCGGCCAGGGTCCTGCTCGACCACGGCGCGGATGTGAATAGGGTCACGGTCCCTCTGAAGTCGTACGGTGAGCCGAATCCATTCTGGCGTCTCGTCCCCTACAGCGTCTCCAGCGTGAGAAGCCCGCTTGTCTATGCCTGCGAGCAGGGGAATCTCGAGTCGGTCCGTCTCCTGCTCGATCACGGGGCGGACCGCTCTCTGCGGTTTCGGAAAGTATCACCCGAGCAACAGGCCGCAACATGGCTGAAGCTACTCGACCGGAACCCGGTCATGACCCCGGCTGAAAAGGAAATAGCCCGCCACCTCCTGGCCGGGGAGTAGGGCGGCCAGGCCACTCCCCATCCCCTCCTCAAAAAAAGTGTCGGCCCGGCGGGTGAGGCCGGGCCGACGGTACTGAGGGTCCGCGCCCCCGCATTGGGGGCGCGGGGGTTCTCTAGGAGCGCATGGTCCGGATCTGCTTGCCGAGCTTGGCCAGGAACTGCTTCCTGGACAGGGAGTCGGGCATGACGTCCGAGGCGTCGGCCTCAAGGTAGTCGTAGTAGCTCGCCGGATCGATCGCGGCCAAGTAGATGACTCGGGTTGCCTCCGGGTCCACCAGCATGGCGTCCGGGAACTTCTCCTGTGCCGCGGCCAGCCGTTCCTCGGCCAGCTTGAGCATGTCCTCGCGGTCGCCGAAGTTCATGGTCCCGGTGGGGCAGGCCTGGACGCAGGCCGGGAGCTTGCCCGCCCGCACCCGGTCGATGCACATGTCGCACTTGTTCACGACCTTGGTCTCGGGGTCCACCCTGGGGATGTCGTAGGGGCAGGCCATGCGGATGGACTCGCCGTCCTCCTTGGCCGTCAGTTCGGTGTAGACCACGGCCCCGGTCTCCTTGTCGTGGATGATGGCCTCGGGGTTGTCGGGCACCGTGGAGCAGGGGGCGTCCAGACAGTGGCGGCACTGTTCCGGGAAGAACAGCCAGCGCAGGGTCCCGTTGTCCACCACCTCGGAGAAGCGGACGAGCCGGATGGTCTTGGAGGACAGATCCTTGGGGTTCTGGTACGAGCCCCAGTTGGTGGTCTTCTCCGCCGGGAGCTTCTTCCATTGCTTGCAGGCTATCTGGCAGCCCCGGCACGCGGTGCAGCGGGTCAGGTCGACCAGGAATGATTTACCGTTCATATCGTTCTCCTTACATCTTGCGGACGTTGGCCACGAAGACCTTGGTCTCGGGGATGCCGGTGTTGGGGTCGCCCACCGACGGGGTCAGCAGGTTGGCGGAATCGCCGCCGCTGCCGTCGTGGGGCATCTGCCAGCCGAAGCACCACGGCATGCCGATCTGGTACACGGTCTTGCCCATGATCTTGA
Organism: Pseudodesulfovibrio sp. lm2024; assembly: GCF_051175575.1. Lineage (NCBI taxonomy): Bacteria > Pseudomonadati > Thermodesulfobacteriota > Desulfovibrionia > Desulfovibrionales > Desulfovibrionaceae > Pseudodesulfovibrio > Pseudodesulfovibrio sp. lm2024. The sequence continues at coordinate 3,271,875 of NZ_CP195092.1, read as the reverse complement.
GCGGGTGCATCCGCTTGGTGACCATGGCGATGGCCCAGACGTTGCCCCTTATGGACTCGACCATGACCTTTTCGCCGTTTTCGATGCCCTTTTCCTTGGCCAGCTCCTCGCTCATCTCCACGAACAGCTGCGGCATGGTCTCGAGCAGCCACGGAGTGTGGCGGGTCATCAAACCGGTCTGCCAGTGCTCGGTCACGCGGTAGGTCGTGGCCACGTACGGGTACTTGGGATCGGCCACGGCCATGGTCTCGTGCGCGAAGCGCAGGGCCGTGGGGTTGTTCAACTGCCCGGAGAACTGGTGCGTCTTGAACGGGGTCTCCATGGGCTCGTAGTGCTCGGGGAAGGGGCCGTCCGCCCGGCCCGGTCCGAAGACGTGGCCGTGTCCGTGCGGCTTCATGATGAAGGCGTACTTGGTGCCCGGGGCCCAGCCGCCGTCGGGCACGTCGCCGATCCACTTCTCGCCGTTCCAGGCCACCACCGGCTTCTGCGGGGCGTAGGGCTTGCCCGTGTTGTCGCAGGAGGCGCGGTTGTAGATGATCCGCCGGTTGACCGGCCAGCACCACGACCAGTTGGAGAACAGCCCGATCCTGGCCTGTTCCGGGGTCTGCTCCGTGCTCCGGCGCGCAGCCTTGTTGCCGTCCTCGGTGTAGGAGTTGCAGTACAGCCAGTTGCCCGAGGCGGTGGAGCCGTCGTCCTGGAGGAACGCGAAGCTCGGCACCAGGGTGCCCTTCTTGTAGGTCTTGCCCTTGATGGTCACGTCCTTGAGGAAGTAGCCGTTGATCAGCTTGGCCACGCTGTGGGCGTCGTACTCGCCGTGGGCCTGCCACATGTCCACCGAGAGGTTCTTGATGGGCTCGGGGAACGCCCCGCCGTCCTTGGCGTACAGTTTCTTGATCGCCTCGAACAGCTCGGTCATGATGTGGCCGTCGGTCTTGGACTCGCCCCTGGGGGTCGGCCCTTGGTAGCGCCACTGCATCCAGCGGCCGGAGTTGGTGATGGAGCCTTCCTTTTCGATGGACACGGCACAGGGCAGGAAGAAGACCTCGGTCTTGACCTTTTTCGGGTCCATGCCCGGCCCGCGCCAGAAGGAGCCGGTCTCGTTGTCGAAGATGTTGACGTTGACCATCCAGTCCAGGTTGGCCATGGCCCTGCGGTTCTTGCCCGCGTTGGCCCCGCCGCAGGCCGGGTTCATGCCCCAGGCGAAGAAGCCGGTGAACGCCTTCTTGTCCATGTGCTCGAACAGCTGGAGCCAGGTGTAGGTGGTCCCGTCCTCGGCCTTGGGCAGCCACTTGTAGCCGTCGTCCAGCGAGGCCTCGGGATACATGGCCTTGAGGAAACTGGCCATGTACTTGGGATAGTACTGCCACCAGGCCGCGCTCTTGGGATCCTTGGCCCCTTCCAGGTGCGGCTTGGCCTTGGTCGTCACGTATTTCTCGTACGAGTCGAGGGCCGCGTTGGGGGTGGCCAGGTAGCCGGGCAGGATGTGCCACAGCAGACAGTGGTCCGTGGACCCCTGGACGTTGGATTCGCCGCGCAGGGCGTTGACCCCGCCGCCGGCCACGCCGATGTTGCCGAGCAGCAGCTGGACCATGGCCATGGTCCGGATGTACTGCACGCCCACGGTGTGCTGGGTCCAGCCCATGGCGTACATGATCGTGCCCGCCTTGTCCGGCTTGCCCGTGGCCGAGTAGAGCTTGTAGAATTCAAGCAGGCTGTCCTTGTCGATGCCCGAGGTGCTGACCACCTTGTCCACATCGTAGCGGGCGTAGTGCTTCTTGAGCAGGTTGTAGACGCAGCGGGGGTGCTTGAGGGTCGGGTCCTTCTTGGGCAGCCCCTGCGCGTCCGTTTCAAAGGCCCACTGGGACTTGTCGTACTTGCCGGCGTAGTCCGCGTCGTCGCCGTTCTTGGTGTAGCCGCTGAACAGGCCGTCGTCGAAGGTGAACTTGTCGCCCACGATGAAGGTCGCGTTGGTGTGGCTGACCACGTAGTCGCGCTGGATCAGGTCGTTGTCCAGGATGTACTTGATCAGCCCGCCGAGCACGGCGATGTCCGAACCGGCGCGCAGCTGGCAGTACAGGTCGGCCTTGGCCGAGGTGCGGGTGAAGCGCGGGTCCACGTGGATGAGCTTGGCGCCCCTGGTCATGGCCTTGGTCACCCACTTGAAGGAGATGGGATGGTTCTCTGCGGCGTTGCTGCCCATGACCAGGACGCAATCGCTGTTGGCGATGTCGTTCCAGTGGTTGGTCATGGCCCCGCGGCCGAAGGTCTCGGCCAGGGCCGCCACGGTGGAGCTGTGGCAGATGCGCGCCTGGTGCTCGATCCAGACCAGGCCGAGGGCGCGGAGCATGGCCTGGTAGGTCCAGCACTCCTCGTTGTCGATGGCCGCCGAACCGACCGAGGCCAGCCCGTTGCAGCGGTTGACCACCTGCCCCTTGGCGTTCTTTTCGGTGAAACTCTCGTCGCGGGTCTTCTTGACCCTTTTCGCGATCTCGCCCAGCGCCCAGTCCCAGGAGACTTCCTTCCACTCAGAGGAATAGGGTGCGCGGTACAGCGGGCGGGGCGGGCGCTCCTTGTTCTCGGCCAGCTGCCAGATGGACGCGCCCTTGGCGCAGGTCGCGCCCTCGTTGATGGGATGGTCCGGGTCGCCCTCGACGTTGACGGCCCGCTTGGTCTTGAGGTCGGTGTTGACGATCAGGCCGCACCCCACGGCGCAGTAGCAACATACCGAGGTGGTCTGCTTGCTCCATTTGGGCTGCAGCATGGCGATCCGGTCCGCGGCCTTGGCCTCGGCGGCGAATCCCAGCCCGCCGAACGCCGACGACACGGCGGTCACTGCGGCCAGTTTGAGAAAGCTTCTTCTGTTGACGCTCATATCCACTCCTTTGGTTAGATGGTCATCCGGCCCGCGTTTCCCGGCACAGGCGGCATTGCAGGGCGTAGCCGTAAGCCCCGGCAGGGCACGTGGGGACCGGCCGCACGGCGGCGGGCCCTTCCTCCCAGCGGGGGCGATAGGACATGGCTACGGCCTCGATCGCCCGCATGGCCTGCCCGAGCCCCGAGAACGGGACGCAGGAGGCCGCAGGGTCGGATGGCGGCGCGTTACGCGTTGATACGGACATAGAATCCTCCATTGACGGTATGGCGAATCCCGCAAATGCGGGTTGCTCTCGGAACCGGCGCGATGCGCCGGGCAGGACGGTGGAAGGGGGGACGTGAGAAGGAATGAGGAAGAGCGCCGGCCCGGGTAACCGGCGGAACAGGGCGTGTGCGGCTAGAAGGCGCTCCCGGGAGCGTGTGTCGAAGGGAACCGGACCTGGCACCCATGGGGCCCCCTTCAGTATCGCCGGACCGGCAGTCCGGGCCCGACGGGATATATGGTTCCTATTGCGTGCATGCGTTCCTCTGGACGCGCTCCCTCGGAAGACATTCCCGATGCGACCCGGTCGGGCAAACCTTCGCGCCCCCTCACTGGGGCGCAGAGGCTTTTTGCCGACCGGCCGGGCTTACGCGCCATTATCAACCTAGGCGCAGGCTGTGGACGACGCAAAGAAACAAAACAATACAATGATTCCGCACAATTATGTCAAAACAGACATAATGGAAGCGGGGGGATGGGCTGGTGATCCGCCGGAACCGTGAAGGCGGGAAGGTTGGTGTGTCGATGGGGAGCATGGAGCGCCCGACGGGGTGCGCACATGGGCTGGCCGCCGGGCAAAGAAAAAGGCCTTATGCTGTGTGCATAAGGCCTTTGGCTTCCTTGGCGTCCCCAAGGGGATTTGAACCCCTGTTAACGGCGTGAAAGGCCGCCGTCCTGGACCAGGCTAGACGATGGGGACGCAATAAGTTGGCTGGGCTGCAAGGACTCGAACCTTGATTAACGGAGCCAGAACCCGTCGTCCTGCCAATTGAACGACAGCCCAGCAGCGAGAAGTTGATTTAAGGGTTGGGCCTCTTTATGTCAACTTCTTTTTTGCAGAAATTACACGGCGCGGGCGAGCCGGCGGGTGCGCTTCTTCAGTTTGGTGATCTGACGGCGCAGGCGATCGCGCTGGGCGCGGCCTTCGGTCTCGCTCTTCTGCACGCGCAGGGCGCGGATCTGCCGCTTGATCTCGTGGATCTGCTTCTTGTACGGAGAGATCTGCTCCTCGTCGACGATGCCGAAGACTTCTTTGATCTCGGCGACCAGCTCGTCCTTTTCCTTGCCGGAAGCGCCGGTGACCATGGGGAGCTTCTCCATGCACAGGGCACGCAGCTCCTTGGCGGTCATCTTTTCCAGCGGCTTGGTCAGGCCAAGCTCGTCAAAGGAAATTTCTTTCACTTCTTCACTCATGGTGTACTCCTTAAAAAAATGCCCTGAGGCGGAATTCGTTTATGAGTCGTCAAACATGCGCTGGTACGCCCGGTAACATCTGCCAACCGGCGAATCCGGGTCCAGCTTTTCATTCAAGCTGCCTAACTTCTCAGGTTTTTTAAGTTTCCTCGGAGGCTTAGGAGCCTCCGGCCGGATCTCTCCGTCCAAAGGAACTCTGCCGTTTAGCAGTTCGAATACTACTTTGTCAAAGACTTCCTTACCTAAAAATCCATTGACCCGCTCCAGGATCATCGGCCCCAGGAACTGGGCCTCCTGCATGACGATGGGATCGTCCGCGGCCAGGACCAATCGTCCGCCGCGATGCCCCAGGGGCCGGGCCATGCCGGCCACGTCACCCAGCAGCTCGTCCCAGGCCCGCCACAGCCGGACCAGGTCGCGCCCGCCCGCCCTGTCCAGCCCTCTCAGCAGGTCGGGCAGGGCCGCGCCCACGCGTTCGGCCTTGCGCCGTCTGCCCGGCCGGTCCGTTGTGCGTCGATATGCCATGGATCAGATCCCCGCGCCCTTGGGCGTCAGTTTGATGGTCACGATGGACGGCTCGAGCACGTAGGCCTCGCCGCTGCGCTCCTGCTCGTCCACTTCCTTGGCCGTCCGGGAGGCCACGCCTTCCGGTCCGTCGCCCAGGATCATTCCGGAGATGACCCCGTCGCGGATGGCCTTGTCCGGCTTGAACTCGCGGCGCACCAAGACCTCCTCCTGCTCGTATCCGTCCTTGACGATGGTCAGCAGGTGGTCGGATTTGCGGTCCAGGCTGACCGAGCAGGGCGTGGCCGAGCACGCCTTTTCGCCGTCCGCATACACGGTCGCGCCCAGCGGGTCGGTGGACACCGGAATCTTCTGCTTGGGCACGCCGCATGCGCCGACCAGCAGCAGGCAGGCGAGACAGGCGAGAACGGCTTTGATCCGGACCATAGATACTCCTAAATGCACGTGCGGGCGCGGTAGTTGACCAGCACGGACGGGCAGCCCGGCGAGAGCGCCACCTGGATGGTGGTGGAGCCCACCGAGGGCTTGGCGTGGTCCTCGCTGGACGAGTATTGGGCCATGATGACCAGGTCCGCCTCCTGCCAGCGGGCCTGCTTGAGTATCTCCACATACGGCACGCCTTCCCAGCAGTGGAATTCATGGCTGACGCCCTGCAGCGCCCGGGCGTACCGGCTCTGCATGCGGCCTATGGCCTTGTCGATGAAGACCTCCATGGACTGCATGTAGTACGCTGGATTGGGCGTGATCTGGCCCACGTCCAGGACGTGGAAGATGTCCAGGTGCGCGCCGAAGGTCGAGGCCATCTGCACCGCGTAGCACAGGGCCGAATCCGACGGCGTGGAAAAGTCCGTGGCCATGACGATGCGCTTGATCTTCGTCCCGGCGGGCATGGGGTTGGTGACCACCATGACCGGGCAGAACACGTTGGCGCAGACCTTGCGGATGGTCGTGTCCACCACGCCCCACATGCGGTCCGCACGGTGCGGCGGCTGGGTGTGGTGGCCCATGACGATGAGGTCGATGCCTTCGGCATGGATGATCTTGAGCATCTGCTCGTGCGCGTTGCCCGTGGACACCCGGATGGAATGGGGGATGTCCTTGAGATCTTCCTTGTAGAAGGCCGCTATCTTGGCTTCGGTCGCGGCCAGCAGCCGGTCGCGGTCCGCCTGGTCGTCGAAGCAGCACCATTCGTCCCGCTCCAGGGGCAGGGAGTGGAACAAGACCACCTCCGCATTGCGGGAACGGGCCAGCTCAAAGGCCGCCCTGGGCGCGGTCTGCGTGTCGATCTGCGGGGTCGCCGCCAACAAAATCTTCTTGAACATGTCCTGCTCCTTGTCCGGCCTGTGGAGTCCACGCCGCCCTTCGCCAGCCGGCTTGGCGAATGCCCTAGCATACTATCGCAAAAATCCTCCAGCCTCCGCAAGCATAAACCCAGCCGCGCATTTTTTGCAAAAGATGTTGGGTGGGCGCCTCCGGCGGCCGGGGGAAGGGGGAAAGGGAACCCTTTGAGAAAAGGGTTCCCTGTGCAACCGGAAACATGGGTAACACTTCTGCCCGGGTACATGGGTAACACTTTTATTGTTCGTCTACCGGTTCCGGGGGCCTGATCAGGCCCCCGGAACCGGAGGCGGGCAAGATGCCGAGCAGGACTGATCCGGCGTAGATGTTCAAGTCGCCGGCGCGGTTTTCCAGAAGGCCGATCAGACTGCCGGCCAGGCCCTGGCTGATGTACCGCCTGCGGCCCCTCCACTTGATTTCCCCGGTGTTTTTGACCCGCCGGACAGTGTGCTGTGCGGCGTATTGAAAGTCCGGTATTTCAGCTGGATATCTTCTCTCCGATCGGACGTAGACCTGGGCTGGGACGGCCATGCCCAACGCTTCATGGGGCCTGTTGTGGTTGTAGTGCCGACGCCAGGCGCGGAAGCGGCGCTGCTGTTGCCGCAGCCCTCTGCCCAGGCGGATTTCCCGCTTGAGGCTGCGGTGCATCCGCTCGTGCGCCCCGTTTTGTTGCGGCTTGCCCGGCTCGATAAACTCCACGTCGATCCCCAACCGCAGCCAAAGAGCACTCAGCCGGGACAGGCCGCCCGCTCCCGCCCCCGCGAACGGCGTTCCGTTATCCACGCGGATTATTTCGGGCAGGCCGAATCGGGCGAAAGTCCGGTCGAAGGCCTCCCGCGTGGGCGCGAAGGCGGGCCGGGACAGGGCCTCGCACCCCACGAGAAATCGGCTGTAACTATCCATAATCGTTAATGGATAGCAGGTGCTTCCGCAAAGCATCCTGAACCAGCCCTTGTAGTCGACGCTCCAGACGTGGTTGGGATGCTCGGGCTCCGTCAGCGTGCCTGGCCATTGCCGAAACCGGGCGTTGCGCCGCCTGCGCGCCTTGACCAGCCCCGCGTCCTTGAGGATGAGGGCGATGGTGCTGTGGGAGGGGGGCCGGAGCCCCCGATTGCGCAGCTCACCGGCGATCTTGCGCGGCCCGATGCCCGGCCACGCCTTGCGCAGGGCCACGACGGCCTCCCGCATTTCAACAGGCGTCCTATGCGGACAACCGCGCGGCCTCCTGGTCAGCTCCATGAATCCGAACTTGCCGAGTTCATGGTATCGTTTCAGCCACTTGTATCCTGTTTTTCGACTGATGCCGTACTTGCGGCACAATGCCGCCAGGGCCTCGGCGCCAAGCTGCGCCTCCATCACAAACAGCCATCGTTGATCCATAGGTTTGACCTCATTCCAGGGCATGGGCACCTCCAGGCTCTCATGCCCAAAGTGTTACCCCTGTTCCCGGGCTAATGTGTTACCTATGTACCCGGGCTGTACCCCCTTTCCCCCTTCCCCCGGACCCCCATCCCCCTTTCCCTCCTAAACTTTAATGTATGCGCATGCGCGCGTTCGGCAGGGTGTGGATGGCCGTATTTCTCAGCGGGTAAGTGTGCGGTCGAGGCAACGTGTGGGAAGGGGGGCGGCGTAATGTTTACGCACCCCGCGCAGCGGCGACAAAAAGTTTGGGGCTGACATAGATAACTATGCCGCGTTGTGCCTTTTTATCCATTTTTTCAGGATAGATAACTGCTCTTTTGGGGAGCCGTAATTAAACCTGAATTCGCACTCTTTCAAATACAGCCAAAAATACTTGCGAGGAATACCGTTGTACTTCCTCAGATGGCGCTTACTTTGGTTCCAGAAGTTCTCAATGCCGTTGATATGGTTATGCCCATCAACATAGCGTTTGAGATGATTAATACGATAGTGTTTAAATTCAGACACATCGAGCACCTTGTAGGATGACAAACCATCCGTATACACCACGCTGTCAGGCTGAACCTGCAAGTCGATTATCCCTTTCAAGGTCTTGGTTTTAGTGTCGGGGATTATTTCAGCGTACACCATCCCATTGCGCTTAAGAATGCCAAATACTGGGACTTTACCAGCAGCCCCCCGCCCTCGAATGCCACGGCGATAGCCGCCAAAATAACTCTCATCAACTTCTACCTCTCCGGCAAACATCTCAACGGAAGGCATCTGCTCTGCGATAATCTTCCGTAATCTCTGATAAAAAGTGATCGCGGTGTTGCGGTTTACACCTACCAGTTCACTGGCTGTGCGGGCTGGGGTGCCAGCAACGAAATGCTCAATCAGACGACCGGATATATGAGCCGACAAACGCGATCTTTTTAGCCTCATAGTCCCCCCTAATACGACGAGAGATCTATGTCAGCCCCAAAAGTTTTGGAGATCCTTAAGAACCTTTTTCAAAAAGTTCTTAAGCCGTCGGAGACGCCCGCCGGCGAGGCGCCGCCAAAGGCTCCCACGAAAAAAGGGCCCGCGCAGGCGAGCCCTTTTTCGTGAATGGAGTCCGAACCGTTATTCCGAGGACCCGCTGTCGGATTCTTCGGCCCCTTCGAGGAGTTTGACGGCCTCGAGCCCGGCTTCCACGGGGTTGACGTGCACGCCGACGCTGGCCGAGGTGCTGGTGGTGGTCTTGGTGTACGAGCCGTCGCTCTCGTGCCTGGTGGAGGAGTGGCTGCTGCCCCATTCCTTTTCCGTGCCCACGGTGGGGGCGGCCACGGCCGCGCCTTCAAGCACGGCTTCGGCCTCTTTGGCCGGATCGTCGGCCACGGCGTCGCCCAGGGTGGCGGGCTCGGTGGTGCTGACCTGGCCCTGTTGCTCCAGCCGCTTCTGGTCGGCGGGGTCGAGCTGGTCGCTGGAGATGACGACCGGCGCGTCGTTTCCGGCTTCGTCGGCCTGAGCCACGGACCGGGAAGGGGGCGCATTTACGGGTTGGAGCTTGATGACCACGGAAGCCGGGGAGAGGACGTAGGCGTCGCCGGATTCCTCTTCGGCCCCGACGCTCATGAGGGCGTTGGCCACGGCCCCTTCGGCGTCGGCCCCGTTGGAGCTCTGCCACAGCCCGGACTGGGCGGCGTCGCGGGTCACGCCCGCAGTGTCGTACTTGCGGGTGATCTGCACGTCCACCTGCCTGTAGCCGTCCTTCTTCACGGTCAGGATATGCGGCTGGGTCTTTTCCAGGGTGACGTTGCACGGCGTGGTGCCCACGGCCTGTCCGTCGGCCAGGACCTGCGCCCCGTCCGGATTGGAGCTGACCGGAATGTTCTGGGTGGCCGCGGAGCATGCGGAAAGGACGAAACAGGCCAAAAAGATAAGCGGGTACAACGGCTTCATGGAAACTCCTGATGTGGTTTCCTCTGCCTATACGGAAGGTCTATGCGTTGTACAATTAGATATTGAAAAAAGTGTGTTCAAGGACGGGGATGATTCCTCGCCTCCGGCAACGGCTTGCCTGGAGGAATGTCGCCGGAGTCGAGGGGGCGGTTATTTGAAATGTTCGTAGAGCGTGAATATGGCCATGAGCACCGGGATGATCACGCTGCCGACGACCATGGCCAGGGAGCTGAAGTCGTAGGGCCATTCGCAGCAGTCGCCCAGCCCCTTCTGCAGCTCCAGGATCGCGTTGGCCTTCTCGATGCTCTCCGCGTCCTGATTGTCTTTCAGTTCATTGAGGGCGTTGTCCAGCTGGAAGTTCAGATCGCACATCTTACGGTATTTTGACCGGACCATGAGCCTGTGCATGTTGAGTTGCGGCACGATGAATATGGTCACGACCACCAGGCTGAATATGCTGGAGATGGTCAGGCTCAGCGCGTCCGCGCGGGCGAAGAACATGCATATGACTATGACCGTGTATATGGCCCCGGTGATAACGGCTACGAGCCACAGGTTTTTACCCACGTCACGCACGCTTCTGGACAGGCGAGGGTGGATGCCGATCTCGATGGTCTGCCAGATGTTCTTCTCCCCCCTTTTTTGCTTGCGCCCCAGGGACCAGGTGAGCCAGGTGATGCCGCCCAGGCACCAGAGCATGGCGCCGGACATGAACAGGAGCGGCAGCATGACCATCTTGTAGGTCTTCTGGGACAGGAGCCAGCGTTGCGCCGGGCTCTTCCGCTGGTACACGAAGCGCAAGGGGCCGGGGAGTTGGTCAGCCCGCCGCTTCTCCCATTCGTCCTTTTCCTCGCGTTCCGTTTTTTCCCGCTCCCTGCGAAGGCCCTCGGGCGAGGTGTCCCGCACTATGGGAGGTCTGCCCTTATCCTTGTATTCGGACATCCGTTTCAATCTGGGCGAGTGATTGCTCCATTCGGGATCGATGCGCTGCTTTTTCTTGTATGTCGCGTCGTCAATGTTTTCGTCGAAGGTCGGGTCCGGGGGAAGCGGATCATAGATGTCCTGGGGCGGCAGGGTGATCTCGGCGTAGTTGCCGGGCCTTTGCTTGCGACTATCCTGTTCCGCCAGGTTCTCATCCCTGGCCAGGCGGAGGACCTTGCCGAGAGGCAATTCCACCCAGCCCCAAGTGGAGACCCTGCCCGACTCCGCAGGCGTTGTCGGCCCGGAGTTGTCGGCCTGCGGAGTGCGCTCCCAGGTTTTGCCCACCGTGACCAGGGTGCGGTCGCGCAGTATCTCCCGGTGGAGGATGTTGTGCGACGGCGTCGGGTATATCTGCCGGTCTTCAATGCCCGGCCAGAACAGCGCGACGAAGATCACCCCCATGACCACCATGCCTCGGTTGTCGAAGGCCCGGCGTACGAGCTTTTCGTAGGCCTCGATGACCTTGTCTCGTTGGTTGTCGGCGGCCATGTTGCAGAAGACGATGGTCGCCCTTTCGGTCTGTTTTGAATAGGCGATGATGAGAATGGCCAGGAGACCGGGGAGCAGGGCGTAGACGATATTGAGGGCGAACCGGCCGCTTTCCTCGCCGCAGATGGCCATGGCGGAAACACGTATGGCCGCGAGCGCCAGGCTGAACGCGACCCAGGGCAGATACAGCCTATTGAAGAAAAGGTGTTTGCCGATGAACTCCGGAAAGGGTGTGACCATGTAGTCGAAATCGTCTTCGTCTATCCCGCAGGCGGAACGCTTTCCTTCGGATGCGCGCGCATCCGGCTCATCAGTCTTCCGGGCATGGCCGTTCGTTCCCTCGGAGGACACGGCGGTCTCCTCGGGCTTGGACATCTTCTCTTGCATGACAAACTCCCCTCGTTGTCGGTTGCGCAAAGATGTATCTTGTAATGACTATGTCTAAATCTATTGCCAATTCGCAAATAAATGTCAACATGTCGAACTGAAAAGCGCCTTGACCGGTCGGCCCATCTTATGTAGGTAAGGGTTGTTCCGTATATCAAGATATCCTGATATAGAGCAAATTGAATGGAAATAATAAAGTATTGCAAAGCGTTGTCGGATGAGACCCGAGTGCGTCTGGTCAATGTCCTGCTGGAATACGAACTCAACGTGGGTGAAATCGTCCAGGTCATGGAGATGGGGCAGTCGCGGATTTCGCGGCACCTCAAGATTTTGTCCGAGTCCGGGCTGGTGGGCGTGCGCCGGGAAGGGCTGTGGGCCTTTTACCGGGTCAGCGAGGAAGGTCCGGGACGGAGTTTTCTCAACGGCGTGCGCGATCTCATGTCCGGCGAGCCCGAACTCAAGCGGGACCGCAACCGGGCGGAGAAGGTCATCCTGGAGCGCACGGCGGCCACCCGCCAGTTCTTCGACGACATCGCGCCCGAGTGGGACCGCATGACCGCCGAGGTTCTGGGCGACCTGGACCTGGGGCGCGAGATCCAGACCCGGCTGCCCGAGTGCGACTGCGCCGCGGACATCGGCTGCGGCACGGGCGACATGCTCGAGATACTGGCCCGGTCGTCGCGGTCGGTCATCGGCGTGGACAACTCGCCCAAGATGCTCGAACTGGCCGAGGAGCGGTTCTCCGGCGACGGCCACATGAGCCTGCGCATCGGCGAGATGACCCACCTGCCCCTGCGTGACTGGGAGGCGGACTGCACGGTCATGTCCCTGGTCCTGCACCACCTGGCCATGCCGCTAGACGCCATCCGCGAGGCCGGGCGCGTGCTCAAGATCGGCGGACGGCTGATCATCGCCGAGTTCGACCAGCACGACAACGAGCTCATGCGCTCGGAGTACGGCGACCGCCGCCTGGGCATCCCCCGCGAGAGCATGTGCAACTGGCTTGAGGAAGCCCGTTTCGATATCCGTTCGGTTACGGAATTCAAGGTCAACATGGGCCTGGTCGTGGTCCTGTACGAGGCCGAAAAACGATAACAATCCCTTATTTGGAGGTATTTATGTCCAAGAACGTCATGCCCGTCGATCCCGCTTGCGAAAACAAGGTGGCCGACATGTCCCTGGCCGAATGGGGCCACACCGAAATGCAGCTGTCCGAACGCGAGATGCCCGGCCTGATGGCCATCATCGAGAAGTACGGCCAGGAAAAACCGCTCAAGGGGCTGAAGGTCACGGGCTCCCTGCACATGACCATTCAGACCGCCATGCTGATCAAGTGCCTGCACGCGCTGGGCGCGGACATCCGCTGGGCGTCCTGCAACATCTTTTCCACCCAGGATCATGCCGCCGCGGCTATCGCGGACTCCGGCATGGCCAAGGTCTTCGCCTGGAAGGGCGAGACCCTGGAGGACTACTGGTGGTGCACCGAGCAGGCCCTGACCTGGCCCGACGGCTCCGGCCCGGACCTGATCGTGGATGACGGCGGCGACGCCACCCTGCTGATCCACCAGGGCGTCAAGGTCGAGGCCGACCCCACCCTGTGCGACAAGGAATACGACGTCCATGAATTCCGGATCATCATGGACCGCCTGGCCGCCTCGGTGAAGGCCAACCCGACCAAGTGGACCGAGATCTCCAAGAAGGTGCGCGGCGTGTCCGAGGAGACCACCACCGGCGTGCATCGCCTCTACGAGATGCAGCGCGCGGGCGAACTGCTCTTCCCGGCCATCAACGTCAACGACTCGGTGACCAAGTCCAAGTTCGACAACCTGTACGGCTGCCGCGAGTCCCTGGCCGACGGCATCAAGCGCGCCACCGACGTCATGGTCGCGGGCAAGGTCGTTGTCGTGGTCGGCTACGGCGACGTGGGCAAGGGCTGCGCCCAGTCCATGCGCGGTTTCGGCGCGCGTGTGCTTGTCACCGAGATCGACCCGATCTGCGCCCTGCAGGCCGCCATGGAGGGCTATGAGGTGACCACCATGGACGACGCCGCCTCCCGCGGCGACATCTTCGTCACCTGCACCGGCAACTACCACGTGGTCACCGGCAAGCACATGGAGGCCATGAAGGACGAGGCCATCCTGTGCAACATCGGCCACTTCGACTCCGAGATCGAGATGGTCTACCTGGAGAAGACCCCGGGCTGCGTGCGCAAGGAGGTCAAGCCCCAGGTGGACAAGTGGACCATGCCTTCCGGCAAGTCCATCATCGTCCTGGCCGAAGGCCGCCTGGTCAACCTCGGCTGCGCCACCGGCCACCCGAGCTTCGTCATGTCCAATTCCTTCACCAACCAGGCCCTGGCCCAGATCGATCTGGCCCAGAACGACTATGAGCCCAAGGTCATGATCCTGCCCAAGAAGCTGGACGAGGAAGTGGCCCGCCTCCACCTGGCCCGCCTCGGCGTCAGGCTCGAGAAGCTGACCAAGGCGCAGGCCGATTACATCGGCGTGGACGTGGAAGGCCCGTTCAAGCCCGATCACTACCGCTACTAGTCGTAAGACAGAGCAAGAAAGTAAAGAGGAGAGTCCGTCCGGGCTCTCCTCTTTTTGTTTATGGCAGCCGGATGGGGGCGCGGTGCAGGGCGTGCGGCGGTGGACAGCAGGTGATTCATAAGTGCTTGATTTGTGAAGCCCGCTGGTTCATTATTGAAAAGTATAGAATATACCGCTCCATATCGGGGCCTGCGCCCGGTTTTGGAGGGAGCCCGCATGAAAATCGCCTGTATCGTCCTGCCCACCTACAACGAGTCGGAAAACGTCGCGGTCCTGCTGCCCCGGATATTCGAACAGGCCGACAGGATTTCCAGCCATGAACTTCATGTGCTGGTCGTCGACGACAACTCCCCGGACGGAACGGCAAATGTCGTCAGGGGGCTGCAGGCGCGGTTTCCGCACCTCCACATCATCACCGGACAAAAGCGGGGGCTGGGCGAGGCGTACAAGCGCGGTTTCGCGCACGCGATCAGGGAGCTCGATCCGGACCTGATCCTGCAGATGGACGCGGACCTGCAACACTCGCCCGAGCTGCTGCCGTTGATGATCGGCCTGGAGCAATACGGGTTCAGCTTTGTCATCGGTTCCCGGTTCGTTCTCGGCGGAAGCACGCCGAACTTTTCCTTCAAGCGAAGGACGCTGAGCCTGGTCGGGAGCTGGCTGCTGCGGAACATGGGCGGCCTGCCCGCCATAAAGGACTGCACGTCCGGGTTCCGCTGCATCAAGGCGGAGCTTTTGAAGCGTTGCGATCTGACGGGACTGTCCACCAAGGGATATTCCTTCCAGTCGTCGCTCCTCTTCGAGCTGGCCCGGAACGGGGCCAACATCATCGAGGTCCCCATCACCTTCCCGGATCGGGTCAGGGGCGATTCCAAGCTGGGGATGGCCGACCAGATCGAGTTCCTGTTCAATCTGGTCAGGATACGGTTCCGCAACTCCAGTGAATTTTTGCGATTCCTGTTTGTCGGCGCCTCGGGGGTCGTCGTCAACCTGGGGCTGTATTACATCCTGACCCGGCTGCTTTCCATCGGACTGGCGGTCGCCGCCCCCATCGCCATCGAAGCCTCCATCATTTCCAATTTCACCTTGAACAACCTCTACACGTTCAAGACGCGCGGGTCCGGGAACAGCCTGAAGCGGCGTTTCTTGTATTTCCACATGGCGGCCGGTCTTGCCGGGGTGGTGAACTATTCAATATTCATGTCGCTCGTGCACGGAGTCGGCATGTACGACATACTCGCCAACTGCGTCGGCATTGTCGGCGGAACGGTAGTGAACTATATGGTGAATTCGCGTATCACATGGGGCGCCGGAAAGAAGGACAAGGCGTTTCCCGCAGACAGGTAGTCTGGAGGGCGGGATTATCGCCGTTCAGGCCGTCATGACTACAGGACGATGACAGAGAACAATTTGCGCTTCTTGGGGAATCACTATGCGGCGGTGCCGCTGCTGCTCGTCCTGTCGTTCGCGGTCAGGTTCTCCTGGTTTTACACGCCGACCATCGGCTGGGACGAGTCCACCTTTATCCTGTTCGGGCAGCATATCCTCAACGGCGGCCTGCCGTATGTCGACTTCTTCGACATCAAGCCCCCACTCCTGTTTTATTTCTTCGCCGGCGCGATCAAGGTCTTCGGGGCCACGATACCGGCCATGCGCGTGGCGGGCACCCTGTGCGTCTTCATCACGGCGAGCGCCTGCTATTTTCTCGCCAGGCATATGTGGGGCGGGGCGGCCGCCCTTTTTGCCGGAATCCTTTGTATAGCCGGAATGTCCGTGGGAAACGGGATGGCCGTGTTGTCCGAAACCGTAGCCATGGCCCCGTTGATGGGCTGCATATATCTGGTGATCGCCGAGAACCGGCGCGGCTGGGCCATGTTTCTGGCCGGAGCGTGCATGGGGGCCGCCGTGCTGGTCCGCAGCAATCTGGCGTATACCTGCCTCCTGTCGGCACCGGGCGTCCTGTACATATTGTATGAGGACAAGAGGCGGCTTCTCGGCCGGGCTGCACTCTATGCCCTCGGGGGGGGCTGCGTCCTGCTCCTGGCCCTGTATCCGTTCTATGCCCGCCATGCTCTCGACGACCTGTACAGGGCGGTCGTCCTGACCCCCTTGGGGGGAGCGAACGGCGCCATGAGCATCGCCGGGCTCAGAGGCCTCGTCTGGTCGTGGAACGACGGCTGGAATCTCCCGCTGCTCCTGGCCTTGTGCGGAGTGTCTCTCTGCCTGTCGCGCATAAGACAGCGTCCCCCGTCGCAAATCAGACATCTGTTTTTTTTGTTTTCGATCCTGGTGGCGACGACAATATCCTTTTCGGGCGGGAAGACGATGTATGCGCACTACGTCATGCAGTTGATCCCCGTTCTGGCGCTGTTCGGCGGGTATCTCCTCTGCCGTCTTCATGAGAATTGTGGCCGGATGCGCCCGTTCTGCTATGTCCTGGCCTTTTACATCCTTTTGCTCCCGTCCTTACCTTTGTCCTTCACGCTGCAAAGGCTCGGCAGGATCGCTCGGGACATGGACAGCGAGTACCATGTCCTCGCAAGCGACGATTCCCGGACGGCCAGGTATATCGCGGCGCATCTGCCGGAGGACCGGAACGTCTGGGTCATGGACAACCACATCATCTATTGGTTTCTGTCCATGGAGCCGCCCGCCAAGTATCTGATGCATCCCGACAAGATCTCCCTGGGGGACGAAATCGCCATCGACTCCGGCCACACGGAGACCTCGCTCGGGGTTATCGAGAAGGTTTTTGCGCAAAGGCCGTACTTCATAGTCCGAGAGATCAACAACCGGTATATTCGGGAAGGCACTCCGGAGGGGGACCTGATCAACGCCGCCATGCGCGAGCGGTATGACAAGGTGGCGCAGTTCGGACGGTTGGGCGTCTTTCGGATCAGCGACGGCTAGCGTCCGCCCCATTGGCTGTGTGATGACCCTGTAACCTGTCGCCAATACACATGAATGTCGCATTTATTTCCCCTTCATGATTTATGCGGACGGGCGCGGTCCGTTGTGATAGGTATGCCGACATGGTCAACGCCCACCGGTATGGAATTTCGCCGCTTTTGCCGCTTTTGCTCGCCGTCCTGCTCTGGGCCGCTCCGGCCCTGGCTATGGATGTGAACGTCCGGGTGTCCAGCTTCAAGATGAACCTGGGGCTCGAATACGGCCCGGAAAACCTGTTGGACGGCGATCCGTCCACGGCCTGGGCCGGGGGGAGCATCTCTTCGGGAGAAGGGCAGTGGATGGAGTTTTCCTTCGACATGCCGGTGCGCGTCACGGGGTTGGGCCTTTATAACGGGCACCAGGGCGAAGGGCAGTTCGAGAAGTTTCGGCGCATCCGGTCCGGCCGGGTGGTCTATCCCGACGGTTCGGAGTTTCCCTTCTGGCTGCGCGACGAAAAGGGCGAGCAGATCATCAAATGTCCCGGAAAGCCGTTCAAGTCGCTGCGTATCGTGGTCGACTCCGTCTTTCCCGAGGGCGTGGCCCTGGCGCGGATGAAGCTGGCCGTGTCCGAGGTCAAGCTGTACCTGACGCTGATGCCCGCGCCCGAGAGCGGGGTGGACGGCAAGGATACAGCGGGCGAGGAGTTCAAGCCCCAGGTGCCTCCCGCGGACACGGTCAATCCCGTGCCCGAGGAGATACAGGCCCTGCTCCGGGATTTCTACGTCAGGCAGACCTCCCTGGACGACGACTTCTACATGCTGTTCGCGCCCCACGTGCGCGACCGGTTCGACTTCCAGTTCGAGGTCTTCAAGGAGATCCAGCGCCAGCGCGGGACCTTCAAGCTGCTGCGCACGGCCAAGGTGGACCCGTCCGGACTCGGCTTCGAGTTGGTCTATCTGGACAAGGACGTGGCCGAGGTCCGCGTGTTCGGGAGCTACCGCGTACAGGTGGGCAAGCTGGACAAGAACCTGGAGGACGATTCCGTCTTCGTGCTCATGAAGGGCGTTGAGGGCTGGAAGATTCTGGAGCTCGACGGCCAGGAAGAAGATTTCTAATCGAATAACAGCTAAATCAAGCTGTTAGACAATCCATGTATCAATCAGCTCCGAGGCGTAGAGCCCTTCGGACTCGGCCGGGATCACGGCCAGGCCATGGGCCTGGACAATGGTCCGCAGCAGGCCGGACTTGCCGAGCACCGGATGGGCCAGGGGCGGCTGTCCGTCGCGATCCTCCAGACGGATGCGCACGTAGTCCTCGCGTCCCGGCTTGGAGGCCACGTTGCGGGCCAGCTCGGCCTTGCGCAGGCAGCGGCGGTTCGGGGAGAAGGCTTCGGCGTCGCCCATGAGGTGGCGGAGAAGCGGCAGGATCAGGACGTGCATGACCACCAGGGCCGAGGTCACCTGGCCGGGCAGGCCGATGACCGGTTTGCCGCCCACGCGGCCGAGGATGGTCGGCTTGCCGGGGCTGATGGCCACCCCGTGCGCCAGAATCTCGGCCTCGTCCATGGCTTCGATGGCCTGGACCGTGAGGTCGCGCACACCGATGGAGCTGCCCCCGGACAGCAGGACCGCGTCGTTTTCGGCGATGGCCCTTTCGAGCGCCTTGCTCAGGCTCTGGAGATCGTCCTTGATGATGCCGTAGGGCACGGGGTCGCCGCCCGCCTGTTCCACCAGAGCGGCGACGGTGTGGGTGTTCACGTCGCGCACCTGGCCCGGCTTCGGGGTTTGCCCGACTTTGATGAGTTCGTCGCCCGTGGACAGGATGCCCACCCGGGGCCGTTTGCGCAGGGAGAGTTCCTCGAAGCCCAGGGCCGCGGCCAAGCCGATCTCCTGGGGCCGCAGGACCGTGCCTGCGGGCAGGGCCTCGGCGTCCTGTCTGGCGTCCTCGCCGCGCTGCATGACGTTCTCGCCCGGTGCCACGGACTTGCGTATCTCGATGGTCCCGCCCACGGTCTCGTCCTGCATGGCCTGGGTGTGCTCGACCATGACCACGGCGTCCGCGCCCTCGGGCAGCACGCCGCCGGTGGCGATGCGCGCGCACTCGCCCGGCATGAGGACGGTTTCCGGCAACTTGTCGATGGGCAGGGCGGCCACGCACTCCAGGTAGCCGGGGTTGGACTCCCCGGCCCCGAACACGTCGCGGGCGCTGACCGCGAATCCGTCCATGCAGGAACGGTCCAGCAGGGGCCAGTCGTGCGGCGCGACCAGGCCGCTCGCCAGGACGCGCCCGGCCGCTTGGGTCAGGTCCACGGTCTCGGAGCCGAGCGGTTGAAATCCGCGCAGCAGGGCCTCGAATTCGGTCCGGGAGATGATCGTGAAAAATCCGTGTTCCATGCGCCCGGCCTAGTAGATGATCTCGGTGCCGATACCGGATTTGGTGAACAGTTCGAGCAGGATGCAGTTTTCCACCCGGCCGTCGATGATGGCCGATTTCTCCACCCCGGCCACGGCCTCCAGGCAGCAGGTGATCTTGGGGATCATGCCGCCGGTGACCACGCCCGAGCGGATGGCCTCGAACGCCTCCTTGGCGGTCAGGGAGGTGATCAGTTCGCCCTCGGCGTCGAGCAGGCCGGGCACGTCGGTCAAAAGATACAGCCGCTTGGCCCCCAGCGCGGTGGCCACGGCCCCGGCCACGGAGTCGGCGTTGATGTTGTAGGTCGCGCCGGTCTCGTCCACGCCCACGGGCGCGATGACCGGGATGAACCCGTCGTTCAGCAGCGAGTGGATGAGCTTGGTGTTGACCGAGGTGACCTCGCCCACCTTGCCCAGGTCGATGATCTCGGGCGGGGCGTCCTTCTTCTCCACGGCCAGCTCCTTGGGCTCGGCCGTGATCAGTCGCCCGTCCTTGCCGGACAGTCCCACGGCCTCGCCGCCGTGCAGGTTGATCAGGTTGACGATCTCCTTGTTGACCTTGCCCACCAGAACCATCTCGACCACGTCCATGGTGGCCTGGTCCGTGACCCGGTACCCTTCGCGGAAATGGGACTCGATGTTCAGCGCCTTGAGCATCTTGCCGATCTGCGGCCCGCCGCCGTGCACGACCACCGGGTTGATGCCGATATATTTGAGCAGGATGATGTTCAGGGCGAAGGCGCGTTTCAGGTCCTCGTCGATCATGGCGTTGCCGCCGTACTTGATGACGATGGTCTTGCCGAAGAATTCGGTGATGAACGGCAGGGTCTCTATGATGGACTTGGCCTGAAGCTGATACCGCTTCATGTCCCGCTTGCTGATGGACTCGTGTTTCATGCATGGCTCCTGGTTGCCGGAAAAGTACCGGAATCAGGCCGAATTGTCGTGGAAACACGGCGGGAAGTCAATTGCGGCCTTGAATGGTCTGTCTTGTGGTACCGGTAGGCGTCAATGGACGCATCCGACGGAGCGGGATGAGACCGGATTTCATGGGACCTCGCAGGGGCGCGGGTGCGATGGACTGTCACCGGTCTGAATGCCGTCTATGGAAAGGCCGACAAAAAAGTTGTCGCGAAGTCAGCAGATCGCGGTTGCGGGCATTGAGTCGAGTCTGTTAACTCCTCATAAAGTCCGGGGAAAATAACCAGAGGATAAGCACATGCGATTGAGCTTCAACAGGATGGAATGGGCGGGCTCCGTGGGCGACCTGGGGACCCTGCTGCCGCTGGCCTTCGGCATGATCATGATCAACGGGATGTCCGCCACCGGGCTGTTCCTGACCGTGGGGCTCATGTACCTCGTGGCCGGGTTCTACTACCGGGTGCCCATCGCGGTGCAGCCCATGAAGGTCATCTCGGCCTACGCCATCGGCCTGGCCCTTTCGCCCCAGATGATCACCGCCTCGGGCATCCTGCTGGCCGTGATTCTCCTGTTCCTCGGGACCACCGGCCTGGTCGACCGGGTGGCGCGCCTGGTGCCCAAAGCGGTCATCCGGGGCGTGCAGCTGTCCACCGGCATCCTGCTCCTGTCCAAGGGCGTCTTCCTCATCGTGGGCAAGAATCCGCTCCAGCTCATGACCGGGGTCCCGGAGCCGTTTCTGGTCATCCAGTCCATCGGACCGGTGTCCATGTCCATCATCTCCGGCGTGGTCTTCGGTCTCGTCGCCCTGTTGCTGTTGCGCAGCAACCGCTTCCCGGCAGGGTTGGTGGTTGTTGTCGCAGGCGGAATATTCGGCACCCTGTTCGGGGCCTGGCGGGAGTTGGCCGACGTTCAAATCGGGTTTCATCTTCCGGAGATCCTGCCTTTCGGCATCCCGGCCCTGCCTGATTTCAGTTTCGCGCTGCTCGCCCTTGTGGCGCCGCAGATTCCCATGACCATGGGCAACGCGGTCATCGCCAGCCGGGACCTGAGTTTTGAATATTTTGGCAACGAGAGCCGCAGGGTCACGGACCGCGCCCTGTGCATCTCCATGGGACTGGCCAACGTGTTCGCCGCCCTGGTGGGCGGCATGCCGGTCTGCCACGGGGCGGGCGGCCTGGCGGCGCACTATACCTTCGGGGCGCGCACCGCCGGCTCCAACGTGATCATCGGCGTGCTCTTCGTGGCCCTGGCCGTGCTCCTGGGCTCCCAGGCCATCAACGTCCTGCACCTCCTGCCCATGGGCGTGCTCGGCATGCTCCTCTTCTTCGCCGGGGCGCAGCTCGCCCTGACCATCCAGGACATCCAGACGCGCTCCGGCCTGTTCGTCATGATGATCATGCTCGGCATCACCATGGCCTCCAACCTGGCCTGGGCCTTCGGCGTGGGCCTGTGCATGAACTGGATCATCACCCGGGGCAGGATATCCATCTAGGCATGATGCTCAAACGGACGTGATTCCAAACGGCTTGCCATTTTTCCCCCGGCAGGTATTATGTATGAAAATCCGAAAACATATCTTGGAGGGCACCGCGCATGGGCAAGCTGATAAAGGAAAAGGACGCAAAGGGCAGACTGCATATCGACACCCCGCTCATGGGCGAGTCCCTGGTGGACCGCACCCTGCTCAAGAGCACCGAGGCGGGCGAATATTTCCGCATGCAGCCGGACGTCAACGTGCTCAAGATCGGCGGCCAGTCCATCATGGACCGGGGCGCCAAGGCGCTGTTCCCCATCCTGGATGAACTGGTCAAGGCCAAGGAAAAGCACAAGATCCTGCTCATGTGCGGCGGCGGCACCCGCGCCCGCCACGTCTACTCCATCGGCGTGGACCTGGGCATGCCCACCGGCGTCCTGTCCAAGCTCGGCGACAAGGTCTCGGCCCAGAACGCCGAGATGCTCTCGGTCCTGCTGGCCAAGCACGGCGGGGCCATGATCGGCCACGGCGCGCACCTGGAGCAGCTGCACATGTACTGCCAGCTCGGCTACCTGCCCATCACCACCGGCATCCCGCCCTACGGGTTCTTCGAGCACCCGGCCGAGCACGGCTCCATCCCGCCCCACCGGACTGATTCCGGGGCGTTCCTCCTGGCCGAGAACATCGGCGCGCGTTCGCTTATCTTCCTCAAGGACGAGAAGGGCATGTTCGAGAGCGACCCCAAAAAGGCCAAGAGCCGCGACGCTCTCAAATTCTACGACAAGATCCACGTGGACGAACTGCTTGCGCTCGACCTCGACGACCTGATCGTCGAGCGCCCGGTCCTGACCTTCCTCAAGAACGCCAAGACCCTCAAGTCGTTCCAGATCATCGACGTCCTGCGGCACCCCGAACACCTGCACGCCGCCCTGGACGGCGAACACGTGGGCACGATCATTTACAAGGATTAGCCTCCGGCGGCCGGGGGAAGGAGAAGGAAAACCCTTTGGAAAGGGCTTTTCCTTCCCCTTCCCCCGGACCCCCATCCCCATCCTTTCCTAAACTTCTTGTCGCCGCTTCGCGGGGAGCGAACACGAAAAAAGGGCCTCCGACTCGAGATGAGTCGGAGGCCCTTTCTTTCCTAAAACTGGAGCGATTCGGGTGGCACAGGCACCCGACAGCGGCTCTTTTTTCTTCGCCGTCCTCTCGCGCCTGCGCAAGGCTTTCGAGAGTGGGTCAGATGTGCATTTTCTTCCCGGGGGCTTTCGCCGCAGCGTAGCCTTCTACGTGAGGACGAAAGCCCCCGGGGAAAAATGTGCAGATGGCCCGCTATCGAAAGCCGCCCTATTCCTTCTTGCCTTCGGCCCCTTGGCCGTCGCGCTCCAGATAGACGACTTCGGCCCCGGTGTGCTTGACCAGCTCGTTGAGCTCGCACTTGCGGATGCGCTTGGCGTAGATCTTCAGATCGCCGCCCTGCACGCCGACAACGCGGAATCTCGGCTTTTTGGTCCCTTCTTCGGAACGCATGCGTTCACGTACGAAAATCTTCATGACTGCCTCCTTGGGTTGTGCCTCAATGGATAATTGTCTATACTGCATATATATCCTCTAAGCACATATAGTCAAGAAGGACTTTTCACAAATGTCGAAAAAAGTGGGCGGCGCAAAGCCGCAACGGTACGTACAGCCTTCCCTGCTCATGGCCCTCAAGGGAGGGCCTTCCTACGGATACCAGCTCATCCAGACCATCGGGGACTACGGGTTTCTGAGCGGCGACGCGCCTCCGGGCATGATCTACCGCCATCTGCGCCAGATGGACGAGGAGGGGCTGGTCGTGTCCTCCTGGGACAGCGAGGGCGACGGCCCGGCCAAGCGGGTCTATTCGGTCACCAACGAGGGGCTCGAGGTCCTTGAGGCGTGGATTCTGCACATGGAAAAGCAGCGCGACCGGCTGGACGGCTTCATCCGGCGGTATCGGGAATCGTAGCGTGGGCGGCCCCGGGGACGGGGCGCCGGATCAGGAGAGGATGTGCCGGTACAGGGCGCGTTCCCAGCAGCTGGAGACCATGACGGCGGTCCGATGGGCCATGCCCAGGGAGCGGAGTCTGCAATAGACATGCAGAGGATTGAGCCTGTGTTGCAGGCGGGAACGGATATCGGTCATACTGTCTTATCGGTCTGCGCGGGGTGGGCTATTAGGGCGCGGGGCTAATGTTGACGATGAAAAAGCGCGCCAGGATCAGGATGGCTCCGGCGCAGACGAAACCTCCCCAGAACACGGCGTCCATGCCGCCCAGGGCGTAGAGCCCGCCCATGATCATCGGGGCCACGGTCTGGGCCAGGCGCAGGAGCAGTCCGTTGGCGGCCATGAACGCGCCGCGCTGCTCCATGGGGGCGATGGTCGTCAGCATGGTCATGACCGTGGGGATGTTCAGCCCCTGGGCCAGGCCGAAGCAGATGACCGGCGGGATGGTCATCAGCAGGGTCGGGGCTTGCGGGGTGAAGATCATGCACAGCCCGTAGAACACGGCCGCCGCCGTGAGCAGGGTGCGCTGCCCGAAGCGTTGGGTCAGCCTGCCGAGTTGGAACGAGACCAGCCCGGTAAAGCCCGAGGCGGCCAGGAAGACCAGCCCGATGGTCGCGGGCGAGGCCGAGAACCGGTGGCTGAGCAGCAGCGGCAGATAGGTGATCAGCGGGCCGTATAGAATAATGAAGGTGAGCAGGGTGGTGGCGAACAGGGCCATGGCCTCGCGTGTTTTCATTCGTCGGAGAGCTTCCGCGAAATACTCCTTGAGGCTGCCGGATTTCTTGGGCTCCGGGGTGTCCATGAAAAGGAGGATGGCCAGTCCCAGGGGGACGGCCAGCAGGGGGAGCAGAAAGGGATAGTTCCAGCCCAGCAGGGCCAGGACGCCGCCCACGGCCGGGTAGCCCGCCGTGCCCATGGCCAGGACCGAGGCGTTGTAGCCCATGGCCTGGCCGCGTTCCGCACCGTGGTACAGGTCGCCGATCATGGTCGAGTAGAGCACGCCCAGCGGGGCCGCGCCCACGCCCTGGAAAAAACGCAGGATCAGAAGCTGGTCCATGGTCCGGGCGAAGAAGCAGGCGAAGCCGAAACCGCTGAACACGAACAGCGACGGCACCAGGACCACCTTGCGGCCCATGCGGTCGGCCATGATCCCGACCAGGGGCGAGAAGAGCACGCCCGGCAGGGTGAAGGCCGAGATGACCAGCCCGATCTGCACCGGGCCCAGGTGCAGCCCCTTCATGATGTCCGGCAGGGCCGGGATGATGGACGACACGCCGAGCACGGCCATGAGCGTCACGCCGAAAACGTACTGGAGATTGCGATCCTGGTAGAGCCTGCGCATCAGATGGCCGCGTCCAGGAGCATGTTGTCGCGGTGGACGGCCTCATCCGAGACCGTGGGGCCGACGATGGCCGCCAGCTCGTCCGTGCGCTTGCCCTTGATGCGGGTCAACTCGTCGGCGGAGTAATTGGTCTGCCCCACGCCGAGCTCGTCCCCGTCCGCGGTCTTGATGAAGATGAGCGCCCCGCGCTCGAAACACCCCTCCACCCCGGTGATGCCGATGGGTAAAAGCGACGTCCCTTTGGTGAGCAGGGCGTTGGCCGCGCCGCCGTCCACCAGAATGGTCCCGGACGGGTCGTCGTGGTAGGCCAGCCAGAATTTTTTGCTCGAGACCACGCGGTCGTCGGGCAGGATGAGCGTGCCCGTATCGCCGCCCTGCAGTGCCGAGGGGATGTCGAACGCGCCCTTGCCCGAGGCGATCAGGGTGGGCACGCCCAGCTGGGCCGCCCGCCGGGCCGCGCGCAGCTTGGAGTACATGCCGCCGGTGCCCACGTTGGTCTTGCCGTCGCACATGCCCTCCAGGTCCAGGGCGGCGATGTCCTCGATGAGCGGGATGGGCCGGGCATCCGGGTTGCCGTCCGGGTTCTTGTCGAACACTCCGTCGGCCGAGGTCAGATTGACGAACAGGTCCGCGCCGATCAGCCCCAGGCACATGGCCGCCAGGGTGTCGTTGTCCCCGAATTCCAGCTCCCGTGTGGACACGGTGTCGTTCTCGTTGATGATCGGGATGACGCCCCATTCCAGCAGCCGTTCCAGGGTGTTGCGGGCGTTCAGGAAGCGGTCGCGGAGTTTGAGCCCGCTGCGGGTCAGCAGGACCTGGGCCGTGACCTTGCCGTGCCGGGCGAAGGCCTCGTCGTAGTCGTGCATGAGCCGTCCCTGGCCCACGGCCGACGCCGCCTGCCTGGAGACCATGTCCTTGCCGTTGCGGTGCTTTTTGCGGGTCCGCTCAAAGATGCGCTGCCTGCCCGCGGCCACGGCGCCCGAGGAGACCAGGACCACGTCCAGTCCCCGGTCCGACAGCTCGGCCAACTGGTCGGCCAGCCGGTTGATGGCCTCGCCGTTCAGGCCGTCGCGGGTGGCCAGCACGGCCGAGCCGACCTTGACCACCACCCGCCGGACATTGTCGAGCAGGGTGTCTCTGGTGATGCGCGATTTCGTCATGGGGCGCACGGTACTCCAACTGGTTCCGGCCTGCAACCAGGGACTTGCCCGGAGGGAGCCGCCACCCGAGCGCTGGTATTATTCAAAATAAAAATATAATGAAAATATAAAGTTGATATAAAGATGTGTGAAGACATGTCGATATGTGCTGGTGAGCCGGGCCGATTCCCGCCCGGCACGGAACAAGGAGCCAACATGGTCGATCCCATCAGCAGCGCCTCCACTTCATTGGCTTATTCCGTCAACCGGTCACGCGACGATTCCACCGGGCAGGCGGGTCCGTCCGTGCGAGGAGACAGGGTCTCCATCAGCGAGGAGGCCGTGTCGAAGTTCACCGCCGAGCAGATTGAAAAAGAGGTGAACAAGGACGGGCAGGATCCCGCCCAGGCGGCGGACTCTGCCTGGCGGCCCCTCTTCGGCCAGAAGCATCTCGAGCGCACCCTCAAGAACGGCCACGTCGAGGTCGTCGACGTCGACGGCGAGACGCTGACCGTGCGCGAGTACAACGGAGACAAGCTGGTCAAGTCCGTGGACGGGACCATGGTCAACGGCCGGGCCGTGCTCGACACCACCTACTTCGATGAGCAGGGCAAGGTCTCGCAGACCATCCATGCCGAGATGTACCGGCTGGAGGACAAGAACGGCTGGTCCGGCGCGGTCATGAACCGCTCGGTCACCTGGTACAAGGACGGGCAGATCGAGCGCACCTTGGGCGACGAGATGTTCCTGCGCACCCGCAATCTCGGCAAGGACGCCGCCGCCATGTCCGGCAAGGATTTTTCGCGTATGACCGATGCGATGGACGGCGATTCGGACTCCTTGCTTCTCAAGCTGACCCATGAGAACCACAGTCTGAGCTACCACGCGGACATCCAGGAGTTTTACGACAACAAGCAGCTTGCCAAGAATCTCATTATAGATCAGTCGGGCGAATACGCCCAGGAAACCAATCGCAGCGACGAGGAAGTGAATGGCATGGGCGCCCAGTCCACGCGCGAGCTTTTCCACGATACCCGGCTGTCCGTGGTCAGCGAGGAGTTCGACCGGGATGGCAACCTCCTGCGCGAGGCCACGGTTACCGACTCCCAGGAGGACGGGACCGGCTCAGAGGACGGCAAGCAGTACCAGACCGTGGACGTCAGCTGGTACAAGGACGGCGAACTGGTCAAGCACGGCAACGGCTCCTTCAACCTGGAGGAGTTTGACGGGTATGGCCTCATGGATCGGCCCGGCATTCTCGATCTCCTGGGACTCGCCGCCGAGGAGTATAGCTCCCCCGAGGCCAAGGAGTCGGACGAACTGCTGGGCTCCAAGTTGCAGGAAAGCTCGTCCTCGCCCGAATTTTTCATGGAAGGATTGGGCCGGGCCGCGGCCAAGGGCCAATACGGCGCGGCCGGGGCCATGGCCGAATACGGCCGCCTCGGACAACCCTTTGACGTGGACTGGACCACCGAACTCTACGAGGACGGCGATATGGTCATGCGCAAGCAGGACAGTCATCATGCCCGGAACGCGCCGCACCGCAAGGTTGACGACGGGCTGAACTTCCGCACTGTTGCCGGGCTGACAGACGGCGACCATCCGGCAATTCTGCAACGCTCCTCGCACACCACCGAGATTTTTGAAGACGGCGAGGTCGTGTCCCGGGAATCCCAGGAAACCCGCGAGTTCCTCCAGCCCGACGAGGACGGCCCGGACACGCTCATGACCCTGGCCGGTTACGACCGCCAGAAGCAGAACGACGACAACGGCGTCAACAGCGACGATGTCGAAGAGGGCGTCAATGTGGTCTACGAGGGCGGCATCAATGTGGCGGACCCGGACCCGAACGCCGCCTTGCGCGGCTTTGGCGCGGAACTCGACCTGGTCATGGAGGGCGTCTACGAGATGTACCGCGATGTGCGTGGGCAGGGGAATCTGGGCGCCAAGGAAAGCCCGTTCCGGTTCAAGGGGTTTGATTAGGCCGGAGTGTATTCCAGAATATAGATGAGGATGCCGCTTCGCGGCGTTTATCAGGTGATTTCGCCTTCGGCGGGCAGGGATTCGCACCCCTGCGCCCCGGTTAGGCGTCTTCGGCGCTGGATAATCCCAAAAGGTGCTTGAGGAAGATCGTCAGGGCCGGGCCGTGGGGGGCGGGCCGGGTGACGAGGTGGAAAGTCAGCTCGGGCGTCGCTGCGGCGAAGGGCACGAAGGCCACGTCCCTGCGTCCGGTGTCCGCCGTGGAGCGGGGCACGGGCGAAACGCCCAGGCCAGCCGCCACCAGGGCCACGGTGGCGTGTTTGGTCAGGACCTCCTGGGCCACGCGCAGCCGCGCCCCGGGCCCGGAGAGCAGGGCGGTCCACTGGTCGTGGAGCACCGGGTTCAGGGAGCGCGGGAACATGATCAGGGGCTCGTCGTCGAGCATCTCCGGCTCAACGGCCGTCCTCTCTGCCAGTCGGTGCCCGGCGGGCACGGCCAGGACATAGGTCTCGCGGTGGTAGACGTGGTGCTCCAACCCGTCCGGTCCCGGCCCGGACAGCCGGACCACGGCCGCGTCCAGCCTCTTGTCCCGGACCAGCTCCACCAGTTCGGGCGTGGATTTCTCCGACAATTCCAGGGTGATGCCCGGATGTCCCTCGCTAAACGCCTTCAGGTCCGGCCCCAGCGGGCCGTCGATGGCCGGGCCGATGAACCCCACCCGCAACCGGCCCACGCGCCCCAGCCCGGTATCGACCGCGCGCCGTTGCGCTGCGTCCATGTCCGTCAGGATGCGGCGCACGTCCGCAAGCAGACTCTCGCCCGCCTCGGTCAGGGCCACGGACCGCCGGTCGCGGGCGAACAGGGCCACGCCCAGTTCCTCCTCGAAGGCCGCGATCTGCATTGATAGCGGCGGCTGGGTCATGTGCAGCCGCTCCGCCGCCCGGCGGAAGTGCAGGGTCTCGGCCACAGCCAGGAAATAGCGCATCTGTCGGTCGGTCATGAGTGATATTTACAGCATATCACAGCGCGTGAAAAGCGATATTGGACGTGTCACAGCCTCAAGGCCATGGTGGAAAAAAAGGAGGTTGTCATGGACAACGAACGATATGAACGAGGTCTGGAGATGCTCGCCCGCGTGGACGGGGAGCAGGGAGACAGGGTGGTGGAGGCGTTGGCGGACATCGCCCCGGATTTCGGGCGGCTCATGCTCGAATTCGGCTTCGGGGACATCTACTCCCGGCCGGGTCTGTCCCTCAAGGACCGGGAACTGATCACCATCTCGGCCTTGGCCGCCAAGGGGGCGTGCGAGCCGCAGCTCAAGGTGCACATCCACGGCGCATTGAACGTGGGCTGGACGCATGAGGAGATCGTCGAGACCTTCATGCAGGTGGCGGTATACGCGGGATTCCCGGCGGCCCTGAACGCGATCTTCGCGGCCAAGGCGGTCTTCGCCGAGCGTGGGTAGGGGGCTACTCCCTGTCGAGCTGGGCGAGCTGCCGCCACATGGCGTCCAGCAGCTCGTCCACGCCCTCGCCGGTCAGGGCGGAGATGAAGTAGACCGTTTCCCCGGAAGCCGCGACCTTGGCCTTCATGTCGGCCAGCTCGTCCTCGGACAGGGTGTCGATTTTGTTGATGACCTGGATCTGCGGCTTCTCGGCGATCTCGGCGTTGTATTCGCGCAGCTCCTGGTTGAGCATGGCGTAGCCGTCGGTCGGGTCGTCGCGGTTGACGTCCTCGGCGGCCAGGATGTGGACCAGGAAACGGGTCCGTTCCACGTGCTTGAGGAAGGTGATGCCCAGGCCGCGCCCTTCGCTCGCCCCTTCTATCAGGCCGGGTATGTCGGCGATGACCATACGCTTGAAGTCATCGTTCTCGATGACCCCGAGGTTGGGCACCAGCGTGGTGAACGGGTAGGCCGCGATCTTGGGCCGGGCGGCCGAGACCTTGGAGATGAAGGTGGACTTGCCCGCCGACGGCAGGCCGAGCAGCCCCACGTCTGCCAGGATCTTGAGCTCGAGGCGGAGCTGCTTCTCCTCGCCCGGAAAACCGGGTTCGGCGTAGCGCGGGGTGCGGTTGACCGAGGACTTGAAGTGCAGGTTGCCGCGTCCGCCGTCGCCGCCCTTGCAGATGACGATCTCGGTGCCGTCCTTCACCAGGTCGGCGATGAACTCCTCGCGGACGGTCCCGTCCTCTTCCTCGATGATCTCGTAGATGAGCGTGCCCACGGGCAGGTCGACAATCAGATCGTCTGCGGCCTTGCCGTAGCGGTCGCGGCCCATGCCGCCCTGGCCGTTTTTGGCCGTGTAGTGGCGCTTGAGGCGGAAGTCGTAGAGCGAAATCAACCGGCCGGAGCCGCGAAAGATCACGTCGCCGCCCTTGCCGCCGTCGCCGCCGTCCGGGCCGCCCTTGGGGACGTTGGCCTCGCGCCGCAGGCTGGCGCAGCCGTTGCCGCCCTTGCCGGACGCCACCTTGATGGTCGCTTCATCCACGAATTTCATATCGTTCCCTCAACCTTTTTCCGATTCGGCCGTCGCCTCTCCAACGCAAAAAACGGGCAGGGAGCATGAAGTCTCCCTGCCCGGCAACTATGCTTGCGTAATCGAGAACTAGGCCTCGGCGGGCGTCACACTCACACGGGTCTTGACGACCTTCTTGCGGGTGAACTTCTCGAATTTGACCACGCCGTCGACCAGGGCGAACAGGGTGTAGTCCTTGCCCATGCCGACGCCGTCGCCGGGGTGAAATTTGGTACCGAGCTGCCGAACAAGGATATTGCCGGCAAGAACTTCCTGACCACCGAAGCGCTTCACGCCACGCCGCTGACCGGCGCTGTCGCGACCGTTTCTGGAGCTACCACCAGCTTTCTTATGAGCCATGTTATCCTCCCTTCCAGGCGCTAGGCCGTGATGGAATTGACTTTAAGTTTGGTGTAATCCTGACGGTGACCCTGGGTCTTGCGAGCGTCCTTCTTGGACAGCTTGTGGAAGACCACGATCTTGTCGCCGCGGAGATGGCCCATGACTTCGCACTCGACCTTGGCGCCGACAACGTAGGGAGCACCGATTTTGGTGTCGCCGTCGTTGTCGACCAGGAGAACGGAATCGATGCTCAGCGAATCGCCGGCATCAGCCTTCAGCAAATCTACATTGAGTTCAAGACCTTCTTCAACGCGGTACTGTTTCCCGCCGGTCTCGATGATAGCGAACATAGTTAGAACCTCCAATTCGTAAGAGGAGGCAACCTAGCCGCAACCCCCTGTGGAAGTCAAGCCCCGATCCCGGTTTTTTCGCTTTTTTTTGCCGTTTTCTTTCGAAGCCGGACAACACATTCTTTATAAGAGGGACCGCAAGCCTGTCCCGGGGCGAGGCGGGTTCCGTAGTTCTCATCATTCATAACGTCATAATCATTTAAAATCAAATGGTTGGCTTTTTGACTTGTCTCGCTGAGCCGACGCGTATAGACTGCCGCCGGTTTGGTATAAGAAAAGCATAGGGTTGTATATATGGGTAAATTGCGAAGCGCCTTGCTCCTGGCAGGGCGTTCTTTGTTGGCCGGGTGCAGGGCAAGGAGAGTGCCGATCCGCGAGTTGACCGGGCCGGACATTCGCACCCGGGATGAGCGATCCAGAGACGGCACGTCGGTGCGGTTCAGGTATCGCCTGGAGCACAAGACCGCCGACGCCTACGTCATCCAGGGAAACGCGCTCTTCCAGGGAGTGGGCCGGATCAGGGATGCCCGGATGAAGCTCTGCCTGGTCAGCGACAATGAGGTGGTCGCCACCGTTCCTCTTCAGGTCAGGACCACCAAGGTCACTAAAAAGGTTTACTACTACAACAAGTTCAAGGCGGGAAAGCCGTTTGATTCCGTGGAATTCGTATGGCGCCTGAAGTATAAGTTCTAGCCCAGGTGTCTGCCGGTCCGGCTACCCCAGCACGGTCCGGGCCAGGACCAGGACGTCCACCCCGGCGCAGCCGGCCCGCTCCAGGGTCAGGGCGCATTCGCGCAGGGTCGAGCCCGTGGTGTACACGTCGTCCACCAACAGCAGCCGCCTGCCCCTGACCAGGGCCGGGTCCGCCGCAAAGGCCCCCTTGATGTTGGCCCGCCGTTCCTTGAGCCCGAACCGGCTCTGGGGCGGGGTGTTGCGCGTGCGCCGCAGCCCGTGGACCAGCAGGGGGCGGTCCGTCCGCCGGGCTAGGCCCCGGGCCATTTCCAGGCTCTGGTTGAAGCCTCGCCAGACCAGCCGACGCTCGTGCAGGGGCACCGGGACCACCGCGTCCGGCACGCGCCCGCGCCGGGCGGTGAAGGCGGTCACGGCCAGCTCGGCCAGCAGCCGGTTGCGCTCGAATCGGTTGTGGAACTTGTAGCCGAGGATCAGTCTGCGCAGAATCCCGGCGTACGGCCCGTAAAAGAAGAGCTCGTCCCATGGCGGCGGATCGGCCCGGCACTCGGGGCACAGGGTGGGCGGGTCCTCCTTGCGGCCGGACATCTCCCCGCAGGCCGGGCACAGGCCGCCGGTGCGCAGGGGTAGGTCCAGGGCGCAGGCCGGGCACAGGGAGCCGCCGTCCGGCAGGATCGCGGAGCAGACGGCGCACCGTCCGGCGCGCAACCCCAGCCGTCGGGCAAGGTTCAGGACCGGCCGGTACACGTGCTCAGCCCGCCCGTTCCGGCCCGGTCTTCCAGGCCGTGGCCCCCAGCGCCATGATGCGCGCCTCGAACTCGGCCTTGGACCGCAGGTCGTTGCGCGTGTCCACCCCCCGGAAGACCAGGGGATCGGACATATCCATCTTGAAATTCTGCGTAAAGTATTTGAGCGTCAGCCGCGACCCGTCAAAGAGCTTCTCGCCCGAGGGCTGGCCCGCCAGCAGCACCGCGTGGGCCGTGCGCTCCGGCAGGGCCGCGATCCACGGCTCGTTGTCGAGTCGCGCCCGCCAGAACTGCTGGCCCCGGTCGATCCAGGTCTTCAGCCGCGAGGGCAGGTGGTAGAAGTAGATGGGCGAGGCGAACAGGATGGTCCGGGCGGACAGACAGTGGGCGAACAGGTCCCAGGCCTGGTCCGTGGTCCCGAGCACGCAGCGCTCCCGCCCGGTCCGCTCCGGGGAATCGCAGTAGCCGCAGGCCAGGCAGGGCATGATCTTGAAGTCGCGGACATGGAGCACCTCGGCCCGGCCGCCCGCCTCGCGCACCCCCCTGGCCAGCAGCTCGGCGGCGTGGTCGGAATTGCCGCCACGGCGGTGGGAACAGGCGAAGACGGCGGCGTGGTCCATTCAGGGCTCCTTGTCGTACACGGGTTGCTTGCGTTTCATGACCGCCCGGGCGTGGTCCTCAAACTCCTCGATCGCAAAGGCCCAGTCCGGGAAGATGTGCTCCTGGTGGCGCACCTGGGCCGCTCCCTTCAGGGAGACCAGGGCCTCGACGCGGTCCGTCCGGGCGAAACGGAGGTACCAACCTACCTCCAGTCCCACCCCTCAACACTTGTCGCGGATGTCGATGCGAACGGGCTCGCTCATGGTCAGAATCCTCCGACGAACGGGTTGTGGTTCCGCTCGTCCGCGACCGAGGTCTCCGGGCCGTGGCCGGACAGCAGCCGGGTCTCGGGCGGCAGGGTGAAGATGTGCTCCCGGACCGAGCGCTTGAGCACGTCGAGGTCGCCGCCGGGAAAGTCCGTACGCCCGATGGAGCGGTAGAAGATCAGGTCGCCCACGAAGGCGGCCCCGGCGTCCGGGAAATAGAAGGTCAGGCTGCCCGGCGAATGGCCCGGGGTGTGGAACACCGAACACGGCGCACCGGCAAAGACGGTCTCGCCCGGCCCGATGTTCTTCCATTCATATATGTCGATGGGCGGCAGCCCCATGTCGCCGCCCTTGCCCAGCCAGGTGTCCAGGAGGTAGCCGTCCGCGTCGTTGGCCAGAATCGGCGCGCCCGTGGCCCTGGAAAGAGCCTGGTTGCCTCCGGTGTGGTCGAAGTGCAGGTGCGTGTTCAGGATGGCGGTCAGGGTCAGCCCCCCGGCCTTGAGGTGTTCGAGCACGGGCGCCGGGTCGCCGCCCGGGTCCACGGCCACGGCCTCCGCGCCGTTGCTCAGGACGAAGCAGTTGGTCTGCAGCGCGCCCAGCGGAAAGGTCGCTATATCCATCAAAAGTCCTCCAGCATGAGTTCGGACAGGGGTTTTCGTTGGGAGCCGCCTTTCTGGTCCGGGTGGCCCAGGGCCAGGACGGCCTGGAGCTCCAGCTCGGCCTCGGACAGCCCCAGGGCGGACAGGGCGGCCGTCTGGTCGTTGACGATCTGGCCCAGCCAGACCGCGCCCAGGCCCCGCGTGTGGATGGCCAGGAGCATGTTCTGGATGCACGCCCCGGCCCCTTGGTGGTCCTTCATCTCGCTGTACATGGTCCGCTTGTCCAGGAACACGCAGATGCAGGCCGCAGAGGAGCGGACGATGGTCGCATATTTGGTGCAGGCGGCCAGTTTCTCCATGCGCGGGTCGTCGCGGGTCACGACCAGGAACCGCCAGGGCTGGTTGTTCATGCCGCTGGGGGCCCATTGCCCGGCTTCGAGAATGGCGGTCAGGCTCTGCCTGTCGACGGGGTCGGCGGTGAACTTGCGGATGGAGCGGCGGTCGCGGATGGCCTGGAGCACAGGATTGTCGCGGGGATCCATGGTTGTTTTCTCCTTGTTTATGCGTGTATGTTGATAGCCTAGTAAGAAACTCCGGGCAAGAGCCTGTGACCCGGATCGGCCTGGGCGCGTATAGTAGGGTGCAGATGAGTTGCGGTCCCATTCCGGGCCCGCCGGAAGGGTAATGAAAGATAAACGCGAAGCGGAAATTGTACGGAATATACTGCTGGGCGACGTCCAGCTGTACGGCACCCTGGTACGCGAGTACCAGCGGCCCGTGTACAATCTCATGCTGCGCATGACCGGCGACGAGGACATCTCGGCCGACCTCGCCCAGGACGCCTTTGTCCGCGCCTACGAGAAACTCGAGACCTTCAACCAGCGCAGGCGGTTTTTCCCATGGCTGTATACGCTGGCCCTGAACGTGGCTCGGGATTGGCTCCGCAAGGAGGGCCGGGACCGGCACGTGTTCGTCGAGGACGCAGCGGTCATGGTCCGCGAACAGGACAGGCGGGACGAGCCCAGGGTCATGAATGACCGGCTCGACGGGGCCAAGGCCTTCGAGGCCGTCATGGCCCTGGATGCAAAATACCGCGAGGCGCTCATTCTTCGCTACCGCCACGACTTCACCATACAGGAAGTCGCGCAGACCCTGGGGATCAGCGTGAGCGCCGCCAAGATGCGCCTGAGCAGAGGGCTGGACATGGTCCGGCAGCAATTCGACGGGGGGACAACCCATGACGGAAGATCAAAATAAAACGCGAATGGAAGATATCATCATCCACGCCGTGCAGACCGGCCCCGAGGCCGAGCCGCCCGCGGACCTGACCAACAGGATCATGTCCCGGCTCACGCCCAAGCGCCCGCCTCTGTTGACCCGGCTGTACCTCTGGCTGGTGCGCCCCAGGGTCCTGACCGTCCGGCCCCTGACCGCCATCCCGGCCATGGCCGTGGCCGTGGCCCTGCTGGCCCTGGTCGTGGTGACCAACAACCGGCCCCTGGATGACGGCGCTCCAAGGCTTGCCACCGTGCGCTTCATCCTGCACGATACCAACATGAACGCCCGCAAGGTCTCGGTCATCGGGTCCTTCAACAATTGGCGGGCGGACCGCTCGGTCATGTGGTACAGTCCGGACGCGCAGGCCTGGGTACTCGAGGCCCAGCTCCCCCCGGGCGACCACGAGTATCTGTTCCTGGTGAACGGAAAGCAGCTCGTGCCCGATCCCAACGCGCCTATGACCAGCGACGACGGGTTCGGCAACCGGAATTCGATAGTTTTTGTGAATGGGGAACATGAACAGACGCTATAGCCTCCATGCCCTGACGCTCCTGCTGGCGCTGTGCCTGTCCCTCCTGGCGCACCCGGCAGGGGCCGGGGATGCCGGACTCTCCTCACAGGTTGACCGCGCGATCGAGTGCGGCGTCTTTCCCGAAACCGTTGACCGCGTCCGCTCCGCCGTGGCTTCGGGCGATCTGTCCGAGGCGGACGGGGCGTCCCTGCTCACCCCCCTCATCGAGGCCTGCGACCTCAAACTCCCCCTGGCCCCGCTGGAGGACAAGCTCGAGGAAGGGCTGTCCAAGCGCGTCCGGCCGCCGCTCATCGTCCGCGCCCTGCAGACCCGCATCGGCGACTACCTGTTCGTGGCCGAATTGTTGCCCGGACCGCGCGATGGAGTCGACCCGAACGTGCTGGTCGCCCTGGGCGAGGGCGTGGCCAAGGGAACCCCGCGCGAGGACGTCGAGGCCTACGTCACCGAATTTTCCGGCCAGCCCGCCGAGTCCTTTCTGACCGGCGCGGAGATGGTCTCCCTGCTGGGCCAGGCCCGGTTCGATTACGCGCTGACCCGGACCGTGCTCAAGGCCGGGTTCGACGCGGGCTCCCTGACCCCGGAGTGGCGCTACTTCATCCGCCTGGCTCTCATCGCCCGGCAGCGGGGGCTCAAGGACCGCGAAATAGCCGAAGGCGCGGCCGCCGTGCTGGCCGATCACGGGTCCCTGGGCGACCTTTCCATCCGCCTCGGCTTCACCAGCCGCAGTCTCACCGGCCGGACCATCTCTAATTAACATTTCTTTTGTTTTATGTGACCCTGGGCTCGTATTCCCGGTATATTTCACTGAGGGGTCGAGAGGCCCGGAAACCCATGGGAGCCTTTGCGTGAAGAAGTTCATTGTAATGCTGTTGCTCGCGTCCGTCCTGTTCGCCGCCGGATGCGCCACGGTGATGGGACCGTACTACCTGGAGCAGGAACAGTACGAGGAAGGGATCAAGGTCATGAGCGAGCAGCTCAAGGAGAATCCCGACGACGCCTCTTCGGCGTATTATGTGGGCCGGTACTATCTGGCCCTGAACAAGCCCAAGCAGGGCCTTCCCTATCTGCAGAAGGCCGTGCGGCTGTCCCCGGAAAACGCGGACTACGTATTCTGGACCGGGGTGGCCTACTGGGCCATGATGGATTTCGACCGGGAAAAGGCGGCCTACGAGAAGGCCCTCAGCCTGGACCCGAACCATATTTCCGCCCACCTCTACCTGGGACACGGCTACACGGACCGGGGAGAGTGGGCGCTGGCTCTCAAGCAGTACGACGCGGTCCTCAAGCTGGACCCGTACAACCCGGAAGCGCTGTACAACAGGGCGCGGGCCTTGAGGGGACTTGACAGAACGAGCGATGAGATCGCGGCATGGAAGCGGTTCCTTGAGTACTATCCCGACGGGAGCATGGCCATGACGGCCACGGAGCAACTCAATCTGCATGGGGACTTCACCTACCGCAATCACATAATCGGGAAACGCAACGTCACGCTGAAGAGCCTGACGTTCAAACCCGGAACCAGCGTCCTGGATGCCGACGGCAGGGCCTCATTGGAAGTGCTTGGCGCGATGATGCAGGTCAACAAGGAGCTGGCGGTGAACATCGTCGCCTACGTCAAGGGGAGCGCTCCCCTGGCCAAGGCCCGAGCGAACGCCGTCCGCGACTACATGCTCAACAGCAACCCGGACGTGAGTCGGAGCAGGCTGCCTCTGAGCTGGTTTGGAACAGCCGAAGACGTCCAGGTGGGCGACAAGCGATTCGCCCTGGACCAGTCGGTGAGCTTCATTACCGACGTTCGGTAATCAAATGGAGAATGATGATATGTTTACCGTGCTGAATAAATTGAGTCTTTTGTTTGCCATCCTGGTCCTGGCCATGGTGGTCGCGGCTCCCCGCGTCATGGCCCAGACGGACACCCCAACCGGCGATACCGGTGAAGTGACCGGCGACACCGGTGATACCGGGGACACCGAAGCTACCGGCGAAGAGGATGCGGACGCGCCCGCCTTCTCCAACCCGGCCCAGGCCGCCAAGGCCGACGCCCTGGCCGCTGCCGCCGCTGCCGCCTCCGCCGAGGCCGTGGCCGACGCCGAGCAGGCCGTGGCCGACGCCGAACAGGCCGTAGCCGACGCGGAACAGGCCGTTGCCGACGCCCAGGCCGCTCAGGACGCGGAAGCCGAGGCCGCGGCCCAGGCCCAGCTCGACGCCGCCCAGGCCAGCCTGGAAGCGGCCCAGGCCGATGCGGAGCAGGCCGTGGCCGACGCCGCCTCCGTGTCCGTGGACACCATCGCCTCCATGCGCGCCGCGGATATGGGCTGGGGCGTCATCGCCCAGGAGCTGGGCGTGCACCCGAGCACCCTGGGCATCGGGCACAGGAACCAGCACCGGACCCGCGCCGAGACCAAGAGCCGGGGCGTGGGCAAGGCCATGGCCTCCGTATCCGCCCAGGCGGGCAAGGCCACCGGCCGCAACGTCAAGACCGGCGTGTCCAAGACGCCGGGCGTGAGCGGCGGCAAGGGCTCCAAGGCCGTGGGTTTGAGCCGTGCCTCGGACAAGGCCAAGAGCGGCGCCAAGAATTCCGACTCCTCCAAGGGCAAGGATTCGTCCGGCCGTGGCAACTCCGGCAATTCCAACGGGGGCGGCAAGGGCAACGGCAAGGGCAACTCCGGCAATTCCAACGGGGGCGGCAAGGGCAAGAGCAAGTAGCCTCCCGCAACGAGCCAAATCGAAGCATGACGGCGGGTCCCGATACCGGGGCCCGCCTTTTTTCGGCTGCGCGAACCGCCCGCGCACTTCAAAACAGGATGAATTCAGGGTATGGAACCCGTGACGACAGACCAAAACAAGGTGAACGCATGGTTCCAAACACCGATCCCGGCTCCCTCTCCGAGACCTACCTGCAGATCAGCCCCAACATCCTGGCCAGTTTTCCCAAGTTCCGGCCCCCTGTGGACCTGTACGTCTTCGACCCGGAGGTGGGCCGTACCGGCCGCTACCTGCGCGGCGGGGAACGGCTGTCGCGCGACGGCCAGGCCGAGGTGGCCCGGTTCGCCGAGGAGGGGCGGCTCTTCCTGTTGCGCGAGGACTACCGCGTCTACGCCGAGCATCTGAGCAAAAAGCTCGGTCTGCTGCTGGTGGAGGAGGGGTTTCTGCCCCAGGAAGTGGCCGAGATCTTTTTCATCGCCCTACGCAACCGCATGGAGGATTTTCTGAACCAGCCGCGCGAGGACACCTTCGAGGCGCTGCGCAAGGACGTCTCCATCCTGGCCGAGTACGTCTGGATCGACCCGAGCCGTGTGGCCTTCCTGACCCACACTCTGGAGCGGGACTACGACCTGGCCGTGCACTCGGTGAACACCATGCTCATCGGGTTGGCCCTGTACCTGCGCATGACCGGGGGCAAGATGGAGAAGACCGTGCTCATCAGCCTGATCCTCGGGCTGCTGCTCCACGATCTGGGCATGGTCATGGTTCCGAAGTTCATCCGTGACAAGGAGCAGTTCCTGGTCCGCCGCGACCGGGAGTCCATCGAGCGGCACATCGAGGCCGGGCGGAACATGGTCCGGCGGCTCAATGTGCAGGATCCGGTGATTCTGGAATGCATGGACCAGCACCACGAGCGGCTGGACGGCTCAGGCTATCCGGCGCGCCGGTTCGACAAGGATATCTCGACCATGGGCAAGCTCTGCGCCGTGGCCGATTCGTTTTCGGCCATCGTCGGCGACCGCCCCTACCACTCGGCCCGTGACACGGCGGACGCCGTGCGTCTGCTCATCGGCGACGGCAAGCGCTACGATCCGGCCCTGACCTCGCTGCTGGCCAAGGTCATGGACGAGCGCGTCACAGAATGATGTAGCCGCCCGCCGCGGCCCGCTCCGGGTCCCCGAACCGGGCCATGGCCGTGCGCATGGGCTTGAACCCGAAACGCGCGTAGAACGGCTCCTTGCCCGGCACGGACCACAGGACCACGCTGGGCGTGCCCAACCGTTCCAGCATGGCCTCCATCATCCGCGTGCCCAATCCCTTGCCCTGGCATTCGGGGAGCATGCACAGGTCGTAGATGACCGAGTGCACCGTATGGTCGCTCAGGGCGCGGGCGATGCCCACCATGGTCCGTCCTTCCCAGGCGAAGCAGGTCAGGTCGCTGTTCTCGAAGGTCCGGCGCAGAACGTCCGGCTCGCGAGTGCCCAGCGGGGCGCGCTCGAAGATGGACGCCGCCTCCGCCCAGTCGATGCCCTCGATATCAAAAGTCAGGGTGATGTCCTTGCTCACGGCCGCCTCCACCAGGAGCGCATGCGCACGATCTCCTTGTTGTCCGAGACACGGGTCAGGCCGTGCAGGAAGGTGTCCATTCCCTGGTCCGGTTCGCCCTTGGCGCACTCCGAGACCAATTTGTCGCCGGGGAAGGCCTCGCTGCGGAACTGGATGTCCACCCCGTGGCAGCGGTTGTCCGCGATCCACTCGACGGGCACGGCCTCGAAGCAGTATTCCAGGTATTTCACGTTGTTCACGTGGCCGTTGATGTCCATGTCCGAGCGCCGGGCCGTGAGCCGGGTCTGGAACTCGCCCTGTTTGAGCCGGGTCACGGCCTTGGTCGGGAAGGTCAGGGCGTGTTCGCGGTCCGGGATGAAACGCTCGTGGAGCACGGTCTGGGGCGGGTCCGGGCGGTGGGTCCTGGTGTTCATGGTCACCCAGGAGGTGGTCGCCCGGCCCATGGGGCCGTCCTGGTCCAGGACCAGGAAGTCGCGCAGGGCCACCAGCCGCTCGTTGCCCGAGGGCCAGGTCAGGATGTCGGTCCGCCCGCCGAAGCCGGGCAGCCGGTCGACCATGAGGTGCAGCCGGGCCAGGATCCAGAAGTGGCCGCTCTGCTCCAGGTCGCGGTGGCCGAAGCCGAGGGTGTCCGCGTGGCGCGAGGCGATGTCCTGCAGCTGGTTGCAGATGGCGGTCACGGACACGCGACCGTCCGGACGCGGTTCGTAGGAGCGGATGTCGTAGCCGTGTTCGAAGGTCAGGGGGGATTCGGTTGTCATAGCAACCGATTTTTAGGGCAGTTCGTCCCCGGTGTAAAGGACGGTGTCAGCGGCGTCTGGCCGTGTGCAGGATGCGGTCTATCTCGCCGGATTCGCGCATGGCCCGGAGTTCGCCGGTGATCAGGGGGGCGAGATCGGCGTGGCGGCGGTTCAGGTAGTGGTAGAGCGGCACGACAATCAGGGGCGGCTCGTTGACACGCAGGCACTCCATGCCCGGCTTGGCCTTTTCGGCCTCGGCCCAGGCGCGGTCCACCAGCAGGGCGTCCAGCCTTCCTTCCAGGAGGAGGTTCATCAGCTTTTTTTCGTGGGGCAGCCTGGTCACGTCGGCCATGCCTTCGGTGAGCATCTCGGCGTAGCGGTTGCCGATCTTGATGCCCAGGTGGAGCTTGCCGATGGCCTCCAGGGTGACGTGTTCCAGAGGAGTGTCGCAGGTCAGGACGACCCCTTCCAGCAGGTTGACCGGCACGTCGATGCGCACCAGGTGGGGGTACTGCTCGTCGATGGCCTTGATGCGGTTGACCTCACCGTCCACTTCGCCGTTCTCGGCCATCTCCAGGGAGCGGGCCGCGGGCAGCCGCCTGGCCTCGATCTTCACGCCGATGCGGCTATACGCCTCTTTGAGCACCTGGAGCGACTCCATGGACAGGGAACCGCCGCCGTAGCCCAAAACCAGAGTTTCCCCGGCCAGGGCCGGTGACCCCAGGAGCAGGGCGAGTATGAACGGCAGGAGGATACGCATGGTGGGTAAGCATACCCCGATTCCGGGCTGAGGTCCATGCGGCCGCATCGGGCGGGGCCGGTAAATGAGGAACCGGCCTCCCCGGCGCTGGCTCAGGACAGGAAGTTGCGCACGCCGGTAAAGGCGATCTGGGCGGCCATGGCCGACAGGACCAGGCCGGTGATCTTGGTCAGCACGTTGAGGCCCATGCGGCCGATGACCCGTTTCAGGCTGGACGCGGAAAAGAGGATGAAGCCCACGGACAGGCAGGCGCAGACCAGGGCGCCCGCGCCGGTCAGCTTCTGCTCGGTGGAGGGCAGCTCCGCGCCGAGGATGAGCAGGGTACCGATGGTCGCCGGGCCCACGGTGATGGGCATGGCCAGCGGGACCACGGCCACGTCGGAATCATCGTCCGGCTCGGGCCGCTGTTTCTTGCCCGAGACCAGGGACACGGCGGACAGGAA
This sequence comes from Pseudodesulfovibrio sp. lm2024, assembly GCF_051175575.1. NCBI lineage: Bacteria > Pseudomonadati > Thermodesulfobacteriota > Desulfovibrionia > Desulfovibrionales > Desulfovibrionaceae > Pseudodesulfovibrio > Pseudodesulfovibrio sp. lm2024. The sequence continues at coordinate 3,229,618 of NZ_CP195092.1, read as the reverse complement.
CAGCAACGCCCCGGACCCTACCCGGAACCCGTCCAGGGTGATCCCCAGCGTGGAAAAGATCGGATTGCCCGCGAAATAGAGCACCAGCGAAATGACCAGCACGGCCATGGTCGTGCGAATGGCCAGCCGATGCTGCTCCGGCTTCTCCATTTCCTCGGTCATGGACAGGAACACGGACAGCACGAAAAACGGCGTCAAAAGGAAGAACCACTTTATGTAGAGCGAAATAAACAGGTTGGTCACAGCCCACCCCGCGCGAAGCGCATCCAAAAAGTTTAGGAAAAGGAGGGGATAGGGGGCTGGGGGAAGGGGAGGAAACAACCCTTTTCAAAGGGGTTTTCCTCCCCTTCCCTCAGCCGATCGCTGCTGTCCTCATCCGTAAGGCTCGAAGACTCGCCAACGGCTGAGGCCCGGAGGCATCATCCCCCCCTACTTACATAATTTCTCGGCCAGGGCCGCGCCCTGTTCGCCGCCTCCGGCCATGCGTGCCAGTTCGCATTTGATCTCGTCGTCGTCCAGCCGCTCGCACCGGGTGTAGGTGGCGTTGTCCACGACCTCCTTCTTGATCAGGAAGTGGCGGTCGGCCATGCGGGCGAGTTGCGGCCAGTGGGTGATGAGCAGCATCTGCTGGCGGTCGGCCAGGGCGCGCAGCTTCTTGCCCACGGAGTTGAGCGTCAGCCCGCCGATGCCCGCGTCCACCTCGTCGAAGATGAGCGAGGGCCGGGCGTCGTTCACCTCGCCGTCCGCGTTGCCGTGGCCGCGCATGGTCACTAGGGCGAGCAGGAACCGGGAGAGCTCGCCGCCCGAGGCGATTTTGTCCAGGGGCTGGGCGGGCTGGCCCGGGTTGGGCACCCACATGAGCCTGCCGCGCATGTCGTCGCAGCCGGGGTAGAGCTCGCGGGCGTCGAACTCGAAGTGGACCTTGACGTGCTCGGAGAAGCCGAGGTCGGACAGCTCGTCCACGATGCGGATGGCCAGCTCTCCGGCGGCCTTTTTGCGGGCCTTGTTGAGCTTGGTCAGGGTCTCTTTGAGGGCGGCGGCGGCCTGGTCCTCCTCGCGGGCGAGGTTCTTCATGTCCAGAGCGCAGGCGTCGAGGAAGGAGAGGCTTTCGTCGATTTCGGCCTTCATGTCAACGATTTCGTCCAGGCCCCGGCGCAGTTTTCGCTTGAGCTTGGCCAGCTCGAACAGGCGCGCCTCGATGTCGTCCAGGGACATGGGATCGTCGTCGTCGAAATCCGACGGGCCGCGCCGCAGCCGGGAGTCCATGTCGTGCAGGCGCATGCGCAACTCCTCGATGGCCTCGCGATCCTCGCCAAAGCCGGGGAAGAGCCGGGCGACGATCTCCATCTCGCGGGTCAGGAGGGTCATGGCGTCTAGCAGGCCGACTTCGCCGTGCAGGATGTCCAGGGCGTTCTGCAGGCATTCGCCCGCGCGCTCGCGGTCCTTGAGGATCTTCTTGCGCTCCTCGAGTTCGTTTTCCTCGTCCGGCTGCGGGTCCACGGTCTCGATTTCCTTGCGCTGGTATTCCAGGAATTCCCGCTGTTTTTGCAGGTCCTCGAATTTTTCGGACAGGCGGCGCTTGCGGTCGAGCACGTCGTTCAGGGCGGCGAGCTGGTCGTTGCGCGCGGCGGTCAGGGACTGGTCCGGCAGGAAGGAGTCGAGGATTTCGGACTGGAAGGCCGGGGAGAGCAGCTTCTGCTGCCCGTGCTGCGAGGTGTGGATGACCAGCCGGGCGGCCATGTCGCGGATGGTCGGCTGGGAGGACAGGGTGTCGTTGACGAACACCCGGCTGCGTCCGGTCTCGGCGGACAGCTCGCGCCGGATCACGGCCTCGCCCTCGGGCAGGACGAAGAGCGCCTCCACCGTGGCCTTTTCCGCGCCGGGCCGGACGAGCTTCTTGTCCATGCGCTCGCCCATGAGGAAGTCCACGGCCCGCATGATGAAGGACTTGCCCGCGCCGGTTTCGCCGGTCAGGGCGTTCAGACCGGGCGAGAACTCCAGTTCGGCGTCCTCGATGAGGGCCAGGTTACGGATGCGCAGCAGTTCGAGCATGTGGTGGTGCCTCCGGGGCCGGGGATCGATCGTTACGGTCAGTACGCGATGAAGGACGTTTCGCGGGCGAGGACCTTTTCGTCCAGCGCGTCCAGATAATCAAGATAACGTGTGTCGTTATACACCAGAGCCGCCCGGCGGAAAAGGGGAACATAGGCATGGGGGTCGAAGGAGGCTGCCGACGTGCCGGGCAGGGGATCGGCCGGGTTCAGGTGCGGCCCGGCGCGGTCCAGGGCCCGGCGGATGGACTGGCCCGTGGCCGAGGCCCAGTGCCACAGGTCCAGGCCGCATCGCTCGCCCACCGAGGCGAGCACCATGAACGCCTCCAGGTTGAAGAAGACGTAGTGGCGCGGCCGGGTACGTTCGAGTTCGCGGGGCATGGACCCGTCGGGCAGGATCTGGGTGGCGATGCGCCGGTTGCCGGTCAGCCCGGCCACCTCGCGGGCCAGTTCGCGGTCGCCGTGAAACAGGGCGAAGACCGCCACCTGGGCGTCGAACCAGGTGCCGTGGTTGTTCAGGGCTCCGGCCTCGGCGCGGCCCTTGTCGCTGCGCAGCAGCCAGCCCAGATACTGGCCAAACCACTCCCGCGTTCTCCGGTCGTCGGCCCGGGTCCAGGCCTGGGACGGCTCCAGGAGACGGACCGCGTCGCAGACCGGAATGAGGGCGGCGGTCTCGATGATCCCGGTGCGGTTGCCCTGATCATGTCCGGGGCGCATCTGGGCGTGCTCCAGGCTCGGGACCATGCGCGTGGCCGGATCGCAGAACCAGGCCCGCAGGTGGGCCGAGGCGCGGGCCGCGTACAGCTCGTTGCCGGTGAAATACCAGGCCAGGGCCAGGGTGCGCACCGCCTTGGCCATGCGCGTCAGCCGCCCCCGGTCGTAGCGGTCCAAGTCGGCCTCGGGGTTGCGCTCGCCGTCGCGCCGCACGTAGGGCAGCTTGGTGCGCGATGCGGGGTCCGGCCACCAGTAGGGGGCCAGGGAGCTGTATTCGCGGGCGGGCAGGCCGGAACCGGCGGGCGGCTTGGCCGTGACCGGCTCCACCGGGACCTTCATGGCCGCGTCCGCCTCCTTCTTCAACTCGGCCATGGCCGGGCGCACGCCCCCTTCGCGGGCCATGACCTTGCGGCGCGATTCATAGAGCACCTCGGGCGAGAGCACGATGGTCTGCGGCAGGTTGGGTCCGGCCAGGGCTCGAGGGGCCAGGCAGGCGGCCAGCAGCGTGGCCAGCAGCATGGTCGGCAGCAGTGCGCGGCGGGCGAAGGGGTGTCGGGTCATGGCGTTGCCTCGTGTGGCCCGGCCCGTGGAGCGGGCGGTGGGCGTCGATCCCGTATACCTCACCGCGCCTGCGGGGGAAAGGGGCGGTTTAGCGGCGGGGAACAATAATAATGTTCCAGGAGACGCTCCGGGCGTAGTTTGGTGGGAGCGTGGAGTCGTGCCCCCTTCGGGCGGGCGTATGCTGCGCGGAGGATCGTTCATGCTCGAACTGCAACGCATACGGACGCGGCTGGAGATCGTGGCCCGGGTCATCGCCTGCGAGTTGGACAGGGTCAAGGACGCCCTGCACTACCTTGCGTGCCACACCCTGGAGCTGTTCAAGATCACGCCGCGCGACAAGGCCCTGATCGACGCCTGGCTCGAGCGCGAGGGATTCGCCGTGGGCGAGGACGGGTTCTTCCTGAGCCTGCCCGACCTTGCGGCCTTCCGCGAAGGGCGGCTGCCCGCGGGCGTGATGAGCTATTCCTGGCCGCCGGACAGGATCGACGACCCGGACGCGCGCTACCGGCTCTTCTGCCACCGGAACATGGGCGATCTGCTGCGCACCCTGCAGGAGCGGCTGCCCGGCACGGTGTGGGTCTATTACCAGGACGCGACCAACACGGCCCTGCAGTATCCCTACATCGACCAGATCACGGCCATCACACCGGATTTCCAGTGGTCCGAGTACCACACCTGCGCCTCGGTATGCCCCGAGGCCAATCCCGAGCGGCTGGCCCGCTGGTCGCCGCCGCACGTCGACTACGCCGGGCAGGGGCTGATCATCGCCGCCTCCATCCCCGTTTACGAGAACGACGAGTTCATCGGCCTGTGGTCCATCGACCTGCGCGTGGGCAGTCTGGTCCGGGCCTCGGTCCTGGCTCCGGCCTACCCCTCGCAGCTGACCTGCGTGGTGGGGGCCGACGGCATGGTCATCGCCGCCAACCGGGGGGGGGTGGCGGACGACATGGCCAAGGGCGAGAAGTCGGTGATGCCTTTCAACGAGCTGCACCCCGCCTTTGCCGGACTCGACCTCGGGGAGATGCTCAAGCTGCGCCAGGGGTGCCGGACCGTGGGTGCCGAGGACGACGACTTCCACGTCTGCTGGGTGGACCTGCACTGCATGGACTGGCTGTGCATCACGGTCCTGTGCCGGGACGACCTCCTGGACACGGCCAAGGAGCAGTTCAGGAACGCCTTCGACAACCTGGGGCTGGGGCGGCCGGATTCCTCGGTGGGCGTGGAAGCGTTGCCTCCGGAGCTGCTGGAGCTGGGCGAGGCGTACAACCACATGGTCGAGAAACTCAACCTGGCCCGGACAGACCTCTTGCGCCAGAAGGCCGAGCTGGCCCGGCAGAAGGAGAAGGCCGAAGCGGCCAGCGTGGCCAAGACGTTTTTCCTGGCCAACATGAGCCATGAGCTGCGCACGCCGCTCAACGGCATCGTGGGCATGCACCGGCTGCTCCAGGCCACGAACCTGGACGAGGAGCAGGCCGAATACGTGGACCTGGCCGTACAGTCCGTATCCAGGCTGACCGACCTGCTCGGTGACATCCTGGACCTGACCCGCATCGAGTCCGGCAAGCTGTCCCTGAGCGAGGGGCCGTTCCACCTGCGGGAGATTTTGGGCTTCGTCAGCCAGCTCTTCGCTCCTTCCTGCCAGGACAAGGGCATCACCCTGGACATCCACGTGGACCCGGCCGTGCCCGACTTGCTGGTTGGCGACGCGGTGCGCTTCCAGCAGGTGGTCAACAACCTGGTGGGTAACGCGGTCAAGTTTACGGACGCCGGGAGCGTTGAAGTGGAGGCGTACCCGCTGCCGGGCGGAGGCCCGGACGGCTGCCGGGTGCTCTTTGCCGTGTCCGATACGGGCATCGGCATGGACGAGGCGGACATGGACGAACTGTTCGAGCCGTTCATGCAGGCGGACATCGGCTACGGCAGGCGGTTTCAGGGCGCGGGCCTGGGGCTGTCCATCGTCCGCCGTCTGGTGGACCTCATGGGCGGAAGCGTGGACGCGGCCAGCCGACCCGGCCTGGGCACGGCCTTCCATTTCTGCCTGCCCTTCGGGCTGATGGGCCGCGACGCGGAAGAGGCCCTAGCCCGGCCTGTGCCGGTCTGCCGCCCCGAGGCCGGGTGCGCCGTGCTCCTGGCCGAGGACGAGCCGGTCAACCGCATGGCCATCAAGGCGTACCTGGAGAAGATCGGTTATCAGGCCGAGGGGGTGGCGGACGGGGCCGAGGCCCTGCGCGCCCTCGATCATGGGGATTTCGGGCTGGTGCTCATGGACATCCAGATGCCGGTCATGGATGGGCTCGCGGCCATCCGGGCCATCCGGGCCGGGGAGGCCGGGGCGCGGAACGCGGACATTCCCATCGTGGTCCTGACCGCCTTTGCCATGTCCGGGGACCGGGCGACGTTCATGGAGGCCGGGGCCGACGACTATCTGCCCAAGCCCGTGGACCTGGGCCGGCTGGCCTCGGTCATGAACCGGCTCACGGCCGGGCCGAGGGCGGGAGGCGGAGCCGTCTAAAGGATACGGGCCAAGAGGCAGACGTCCTCGCCCACCATATAGTTGGTGGCCACGTAGGCCCGCTCCACGAAGAACCCCCTGGCCCGGTAGAAGGCCAGGGCCTTTTCGTTCAGTTGGAAGCAGTCCAGGGTCAGCTTGGCGAAACCGGCCGCGCGGGCGCGGTCCACGGCGTGGTCGAGCAGGGCCGAGCCCACTCCCTGCCCCATGAACTCCGGGCGGACCCACAGGTGGTCCACGTAGTCTTCGTTGAGGAGCATGGCGCCCGCGGGTACGCCGTCGACCTCGGCCAGGCTGAAGCGCGGCGCGTTGTCGCGGGCCACCTGGGCGGGGCGGTCCAGGTCGAGGATCTTCTGAAACTGGTGCGCGGGCAGGAAGTGCGCGTAGCTGGCGAGCATGGAGGCGCGGATGATCTCCGCGACGCACGCTTCGTCTTCGGCCGTGGCCGGGCGGATGCGGATCATTGTTTGAGCCTCGGGTCGAGCAGGTCGCGCAGGGATTCGCCGAGCAGGTTGTAGCCGAGCACGGTCAGCAGGATGGCCAGCCCGGGGAACACGGACAGCCACCAGGCGATGCCCAGGACCTCTTTGCCCTCCATCAGGATGTTGCCCCAGGAGGCGTCGGGCGGCTGCACGCCCAGGCCCAGGAAGGAGAGCGAGGACTCGGTCAGGATGGCCCCGGCCACGCCGAGCGTGGCGGACACCAGCACCGGGCCCATGGCGTTGGGCATGATGTGCCGGAAGATGATCCGCCTTGCCCCGGCCCCGGTGGCCCGGGCCGACAGAACATAGTCCCGCTCGCGGATGGACAGGGTCTCGGCGCGCACCAGGCGGGCCACGCCCATCCAGCCGGTCAGGCCGATGACGATCATGATGTTGGTCAGGCTCGGTTCCAGGAAGGCGATGACCGCCAGGATCAGAAAGAACGACGGGAAGCAGAGCATGATGTCCACCCCGCGCATGATGATCTCGTCCACGATGCGGCCGAAGTAGCCGGACACGAGCCCCAGGACCACGCCGATGGAGGTGGCGATGCCCACGGCCACGAACCCGACCCACAGGGACACGCGCCCGCCGAAGAGGACGCGTGAGAACACGTCGCGCCCCAGCGCGTCCGTGCCCATGAGGTGGGCCGCGCTCGGTGGCAGGAGCAGGGCGTCCACGTTGATGAAATTCGGATCGTACGGGGCGATGAGCGGGGCGAACACGGCCCCGAAGGACATGACCCCGACGATGAGCGCGCCGAGCACGAGCAGGGCGTGCCGCGCCCACGGGGAGACGCGTTTGAGCGGACGGCGCTTCATCGGCTCCTCCCCTGGCCCACGCGGATGCGCGGATCGGCCAGGCCGTAGCCCACGTCGGCCAGCAGGTTGCCCGCCAGGGTCAGCACCGCGCCGAGCACCAGCGAACCCATGATCAGCGGGTAGTCGCGGGCCATGACCGCCTGGTAGAAGAGCTGGCCCAGGCCGGGCAGGGCGAAGATGGACTCGATGATCACCGATCCGCCGATGAGCGCCGGGACCGACAGGCCGAGGATGGTGATGACCGGCATGAGCGCGTTGCGCAGGGCGTGCTTGAACAGGACCACCCGGCTGGACAATCCCTTGGCCCGCGCGGTCATGATGTAGTCCTGGCGCAGGACTTCGAGCATGCTCGAGCGCATGAACCGCGACATGCCCGCCCAGGAGCCCGAGGTGTAGATGAATATGGGCAGGATCAGGTGCTTGGTCACGTCCCACCACTGCTCGGGCCCGGACATGGACTCGAAGCCCATGGAGGTCAGGCCCGAGATGGGCAGGATGGGCCAGGCTATGCCCAGCCAGAGCATGAGCAGCAGGGCCAGCCAGAAACCGGGCATGGCGAATCCGATGAACACGATGACCGTGGATATCTTGTCGAAGGCCCCGCCGCGCCACCATGCGGCGGCCACGCCGATGGGCACGGCGATGAGCAGGGTCAGGAGCATGGAGGCCACGTTCATGCCGAAGGTCAGTGGCAGCCGCTCCCGGATCTTGTCCCAGACCGGCCGATGGTCGCCGGACATGGACTGGCCGAAATCAAGGCGCACCAGCCTCTTCAGCCAGCTCACGTACTGCACGTGCAGGGGCTGGTCCAGGCCGTAGAGCTTTTCGAGCTGAAGGCGCGCCTCCACCCCGGCCTCGGGATTGAGCGTGGTCTGCAGGTCCGTGGGCGACCCCGGGGCCAGATGGATGACCCAGAAGCTGATGACCGTGATCCCCAGAAAGACCACGCCCACCCACAACAGCTTTATCAGAATTTTCTTGAGGACCTGGCCCATTGATTCTCCTAATGATTCCAACCGTCCTCATTTCTTACTGCAAGACCGCCCCCGAATCAATCAACAAGGCCACCCGCCCATTTTTTCGGTTGACATCCGAACGCCCCTTGGATAATTACCCTCCACCCAACGACGTGGGGCTGTAGCTCAGTTGGGAGAGCGCTTGAATGGCATTCAAGAGGTCGTGGGTTCAATTCCCTCCAGCTCCACCAAGAATATTAAAGGCTTAGAAGGTTTTCCTTCTAAGCCTTTTTTCGTGGGATATACAAAAGAATATACAAATAAAATCGGTTGGGTACTTGAGAGACTCGGCTGAGTATCCGGATATGTCCACCAAACAAACGCTTCCCGGTGGTCCAACAAAGTGGACCCACTTCTCACCTAATGGGGTGCCACCTGTCGCTGGAGCGGTAGGGTCAGTCATATGCTAGCTTCTTGAATGGGTTATTTCGACATGACCCACTGATTTTAAAAGTTTATCAGCATGATACGCTCTGTTACTATTGATTGCAATGCGAGTTTGTGAGGAGCGCATCCGGGTGCCTATCTCTTACTGAATAGTTAAGTTACGGCTGTTGTGTTTGGAAACATCTACGTTCCAAGGCTCTTATCCATGAGTGTCGATAAACTATTACAAACGAGCTGCTATACATTTTTCAACCATATGATCTAGCCATTCATCAGAGTTTAGTAGTGACCTGTAAATGACAGCATCCCAATGGTTTCGGTTTAGAGCTTCGTAGGTAGCCTTATTCATAGTCAGGAGTAGTTGGATACTCTGTCGAATGTCGTCGGCGTGAGCGCATCCAGTTGTTATCCCATCGACGATTCCTGTATAAAAAACAGATAAATGCTTAAAAAAGCGCTTTTTAATGTCTAGGTGATCAATATGCGTTTCTAAAATCCCTCGTAGTTCATCCGGGCAATCAAGTTCGAAATCGAATATCGGAACCGGCTCGAAATCGCTATCAATCGAAAGATTGACAGTGACTTCATCTGCATCAAAGTATGGGTGTAAGAATCCCTTTCGCCCATCAATAAGGTAATCGGTCCCTTTTTTCTTCTGACAAGCGTCACACATTGGAACTAGGTTCAGATGTGCAATGGAGAACTCTGCAAAAATGGCTTTAGGTAGATAATGGTCATGTGTTTCTGGGTGCCCCATTTCTCCGCAAAATGGGCAGTAGCTTAATTTGTGAGATTGAAGTTCATTTTTAATGATTTTTGACATCCCCTTAGGATGGTCCCATAGATTGTGTAGAGCAGTCTTTAATCGTCCTTTCCCAATGCCAACTGGTTGCACATGCTCAGGGTTCCCTTTATGTTCAACATAATTTTGAACAGCTTGAGTCCATTCATCTCTAAAACAGTTGAACAGAAGGAAATTGTGTCCGCCTTCTCTGTCGCTAATATGCTCTTCCACCAACGCGACATCGTCATGGTTTAATGAATTAACCTTGCAAACCATGACTATTCTTTCCCCATCAGGTAGAGGATACTTTCTTCATTTAGCTCGGATTTTATAGAGTTGATTGTCGTTTCGAAATCGCCAAATCTTGCATACGTTTGATCTAAGAAATCGTGATATGTTTTATGACCTTTTGCATCATCAAATACATATGAATTTATTCGATCCATGCTAGCCCCAAAAGTTTCAAACGGAGGCCTGCTAATTACAGGCATGCCGTCTCGTCTTTTTAAGACTGAAGTACACCTTTGCGGCACTTCGCGTGCCAATACCAATGAGTGGGTTGAAATGACTGCATATGAATCGTATTTTTCAAGTAACGTCCTTAGCATCCGAAGTAAAACTATTTCTAAGCTAGGGTGAAGATATAGCTCTGGCTCATCAAAGACTAACAATGTCTCCTCTTTTATATGACTCAGTGCACCGACCACTAAGGTTGAAAACATAGATTGCCCCGAGCTTAACTTGAGCCGCTCTCCATCTTTAAGGTAGATGACACCGGCTTCTTGTTTGACCCTGCTTTCGAATCTCAAAAGTTTGTCATAGCTACCTTCTGAAGGGATAACTCGCTCCCTTCCTTTCTTCGTCGGGACCACAACTCCAATGTCATCAAAATCAGGTATTCCGATACGCATAATGTCTAACAATGAGCTTATCCGACTGGGCCGAAGATTAAATTCATCATCATCATGATCTTTCTTGATTATTTCAAAAAGGGATTCTACAGCAGAAATTAAAGGACTATCTTTGTTGAATTCTCCATTTCTGTAGAACCCAAATGGTTTGAAGATGGATGAATTTCTAACATCTTTTTTCCCCGCAGCTGTGCTAATATCTTCAAATGGCGAATAAGAAAAACAAACTATATTGCTAAAAAATGGCTTCAAAGAACTATCTGCTGATTCCTTTCTTCTCCTCCTGCTCTCGCCGACATCAAGCATGTCCTGCATTAGAGTGAATAAGCCCTGCGTTTTCCCTGTTCCGTTTGCTCCAATCAGCAAGTTAATGTTTGCAGGGTAAAATCCTTCAGTGAAGTCAAAGGTGATGATGTGCTCTACATCGTAAGAATCAAGATTGTAACGGATATCGAATTCAACATCATTGCATGCGGCATATCCATGTACTTTTCGGGCGTATTCTAACGCTTTTCTGGCTCCCATTTCGCGCAAAAGAGAGTCCTCGAACCCTTTTGATTCAAACAAGTCGCTTTCACCATAGAGCTTGACATATCCGGCATCTCTAGCAGCTATGAAATAGTCGTCAATTTTGGGAGGGGATATCATCTTGCTGAGTTTTAAATAGAACTCGCGGTCTTCGCCCAAGGTTAAGTAGTCAATCCCGATTTTTTCAAGAGCAACGTATTTACGCTCACCAATAATCTCTCGCATTTTATTATGTGTGTGATCTACATCCTTTAGCAGCATTTTTGCATAACCAAGGCTAGAGGAATCCTCTCCATCAACGACAAAAACCTGACAGGTTGTTTTGTAGCCGAAGTCGTCCCAGCTACTTGAATATTTTGACTGGTATGTGTCTGGTACGAATACAACTGCAATTTGGGAAAGATTAAGATTATTGATTACCTGAGGTGAGGTTGCATAAAAGACGTTCATATCTGCTCCAAATTTTGAAGCAATCTATCACTCACCCGGGAAATGACAAGAGGTAGATAAGGTTGTCGATATGCGATTTGCAGTGTGAAGTGTTGGATAACCTCCCGCAGCACAAAATCGCCGCTTTTCGCCAAAAAATGTTATCCATCAGGAGAATTATTCAATGATTTTAGGATATACAGAAGTCGCGCCTTGAATGGCATCCAAGAGGTAGTGGGTTCGATTCCCTCCAGCTCCACCAATGAATTTAAAGGCTTAGAAGGTTTTCCTTCTAAGCCTTTTTTCGTGGGATATACAAAAGAATATACAAATGAAATCGGGTGGATGAAATTTGGATTTTGGGATGGGAGAATTAGGTCTGCTGTCCCCCTAATTCAGGCGGCCCGAGCCAGAGCCCGAGGCTACCGGAACGTGACCAACTTCATCACCATGGTCTACCTGATCGCCGCCCCAATTCAATTCGTGATCACTTCATGAATTCCACACGAAACGTCGAAGAACCATATTTCTGATACAAGATGGGTTTCAGTGTCGACTTTTGAGTCGCCTCAGCCCATAGGTCCAGTTTGAGGGACTAAGTTTGGACAGAGTTCTCTTTCAGCCAGTCTTCGACAGAAGTGTTCAAACTGAAACTCCTCCTGACGTTGGGTGAGCGTGCTGAGGTGGTATTCGAGTTGCCCTTTATCGAGATATTCTTCTTCGGATGATATGGTGTCAGAGAAAAGTTCTGGTTGACGGGCTCTCATGAAGTCTGAAGGAGATATGTAGTTTGCGTCCTGGGTGCTCATGCTAGGCACCTGTGCTTAAAATAATAGGTTGTTAACCAAATCAATATAGCACCTCTGACATCGGCGCAATAAGTGATCTTGACCAGGTCGATTGGTTGCTTTAAGCGAAGGGTATGCAGTGCTATTATAATATCCCTGATAATCGTCCGAGTCGATTCCAGTCTATGCTATGGGGTCTGGCCACCGTTATTGCCATTGCAATCACAATCGAAACGATTCCGATAGTTGCCTTGGCTTTTTCAGTTGTTTGGGCCGTGGTTGCTCCCTTCCTGATGTGTAAACTTGGCCGGATGTTTCTGCCGACCTCACTCGTCTATTCTGCTTTTTTCTTATGGGCAGGAATTTGCAACTACCTTCGAGATATTCGAGAGCTTGGGATTGAAGAAGCAGTCAGGACAAATGATATTTTCGCTCAGGTAGAGTTCGCAGCAGAAACACCGTTCTATGCCAATGGCTGGATCGTAGGCTCTGTTGGAGCGCTTCTTCTCGTGGCAATTTTTATGACATTTGCTTGGTCAACAAAGCTGTATCGGCGTTAGTTCTAGGTGGATGGTTTAGTTATGTTTGCAGTGCGCTTCTATACAATGAGTTTCTCTGAGACAATGGTGGTTGAATCAGAAAGTGATGTTGGTCTGTATGCTATTTTCTCTGAATTCATGTTTGTCTTTGGTATTAGTGTAGAAAATAATTTTTTATTATTTTCGAAACCTATTGCCATTCAATACTCTGCGCAGATCGCAAATAGATTAAAATTCTTTGTAGACAAGTATAAGACACAGGTCCCACCAGTGAATCGATTGTGGGCAAAATTCAAAAAGATTAATGAGGATGAATACTTTTTTATGCTGCCTCCTGACGTAGAGCTCTCCGCACATCAGAGAATAATTGTACAGCATGAATTGGAAAAAATAAATGGAGTAGAGGATAATGGAGTTGTTGAAAAAATTGAAGAAACATTTCAATGCGTTTTTGAAAACTACCATACTGATGTAATCAACGGGGTAAGAACTTTTGGAGAGAAAGATAAGTCGAAGAGGGTATGTCGTTTCTGTGGCAGAAGTTTTCCGGAAGTGACTTTTAAGCAAAAAGCACACGCGATTTCCGAAGCTTTTGGCAACAAAAACACAGTATTAAACGAAGAGTGTGATGAATGTAATGGCCGGTTTGGACGGACTATAGAAAATAGTGCGGCGTTATATTTTGGTGTTCATAGAGTTCTTTTTGGGGTGAAAGGTAAAAAAGGATCCACCAAAATAAAAACCGAGACTGGTGTATTCGGGAAGATTGAAGGTAGTAATAAGGTCGTTTTAGCAACGACCCAGAAGATTATGAATGCTGATGGAAGCATCGCTCCTATTCAGCTTGATACCGGACAAAGGATCGCTAGACAGGATGTGTATAGGGCGTTGTGTAAGTTCGCTCTAAGCGTTATGGATGATTATGATCCAGAGGTATTTAGTGACACTGTTGGCTGGATTAATGGAAACCAATCATTAAAGAATCTTCCCAAGGTCGCAGTTACAAATTCCCCCCGTCACTTTTCTCTTACTCCATCAATGAGCCTCAATATTAGAAAAAGCTTGAACTGTGATTTGCCATACGTTGTTGGTAATTTCTACTTCACGTCAATAATAGTCGTATTTATTATTCCTCTTGTGAAACACGATTCTATTGATTTCATTGATGATGAACAATATCAATCCTTTTGGAGCTGCTTCAAGCATTATTCAAACGAGAAATGGGAGTTCCGTGACTTGTCGTGTGATACTGTGGAACCACTTGTTCACTCTCTAAATTTTGTGAAAGGAGCTTTTGAAGTTTAGCTAGAGTGCTAGAGCCGTTGGCCACCTAAAAGTCGGAGTTGACCGGTCCGACAAAGTGACTTGTTTCTCACTTATGCTCCGGAAGACGTGGCTTCTTCGAACTTTTTGAATATTGTCCAGAATTAGGGGGACACCACAGAATTTGGGGGACACCATACCCATTTAATGAATAACCCACCACATCATCCTAGAAGATCAATCTGAGTTGATCCTGAGTCCGATTGTGGCTATCTGGTTGAGGACTCCCTCACCCTTCAACGAGATGAGATCAGCAATGCCCTACATGGATGTACTCAGAAGCTTTTAGCTGAAATCAAGCCCGCACAAATCCTAGAGCCTACCAGTCAACGTGGGCTACAAGGCTGGCATAGCAATATCTTCAGATTCTTTCGTAGAAAATCCGTTCTTCTGGTCAATGATGAAACCCGGTTTGCCGTGTTCATGCCCGGATTGGTCAAGAAGAACTTCATGAACTTCGACAAGGTGTTCATCGAGCACTTCGAGATAGCTCTTCTGGGCATTGAAGCAACATCAGCGCAAATAGCTCAAGCCAAGATGCTACTCGGCCCTTTCTCTTATGGCAAGACCCATAGCCGAAGTGTGCTTGGAACGATGAACGACATGAAGTTCAACATGGAGTACATGTTGAAAAATCGTCTTGGTCATTTACCGAGGACTCGTAGTGAGATTCAATGGATTACGGGTTTACTCAACGAAACTCCCTATAGCGGCAAAGACATTGATGGCTGTGTGTTTGCTCAGAGGGACATGTTGCGGTTGATAGATGGGGCCGAGAAGTCGTGAGATGGGTTTCTGTCAGGTTGGAGATGTAGTTGTCTCCATAATGATAGCGTAGGCTTAGAAGGCTGTCCGTGTAAGCCTTTTCGTGGAATGTAAAAAGAATATGCAAATAATATCGGGTTGGTGGAAGGATTGCCATACCCTACATCGAATGTATTCAAAAGCCCTTGAGCGATATCAGGCCAGTACAAATTCATGGGGCTAGGGGGCGACGACGGTGTTTTCTTGATTTGCGATGGCTGTCACTCGGAGCTAGTTAACAGGATATCTGGTTAAATCCCTAAGAGCTTCAACTGCGCTATGCGCTTGCAATGAAATTAAGTTTTCGAACATAGTGAGAGCTCGGTCTTGATATTCAGGCATGCGATGCAGGGCCAGAGATATCTGGACAAGATGGTCAAGGTGAAAAGCGCGACTCCGCCTTTCTTTTTCAGATGCCGCAGCGATGATGTGTTCGGAAACATCGGCAACTAAGTTGGGTGCAGAAATGACGATATCAATCAGTCGGTCACTGATGAATGATCTGCAAGCCGCTCTCATTATTTCCGGTTGTTTTTGGAATGTTTCTAACATCCGCTGGAGCGAGGTGGTATACCTCATAGGTCCTTTTGCTCGAAACATATCTAGCAGCGCCTTTGCGATCCTTTCGGTACAGGGGCAGGCCGCAAGTCGTCTTTGGATGTCTTCTGCGTAAGAGTCGTAATTGCCAGTGTCACCCCACAGCCCTGATGCAGACCAAGCACAACCGATTCGAAGGTTCTCAATGCCTTCTAGGTCCTTTTCTGGGCACATGATTTCGTCTAGTTGATTTTTACACCATTCATCCTCAGGGTATAGCGCGGCCCTCAATGTGATCAGTTCACCAACGGCCTGTGCTCCACGGGACCAATGGCCGTCTTGGAGATTCTCAAGATATGAATGAAAGGCCACTTCGTCTAACCAGCGATGCGCATATGCAAAGAAATAAACAGAATCTTCCGTATGGAGGAATTCTGGGTACTTGGAGAACAGTCGGCTGACAAAAGTGTTCGCTCGTTCTTTGTCATCCATTTTGAGCCATTGAAGCTGTTGGCAGATGACCATCCGCCAGACAGCGGGGTTCTCTTGGATCTCCAAGTGATTGGTCAGGGTGGCAACCCATTCATCGACGAGCGGAGGCTCAGTGCACAAATAACCCCCGGTTAAAGCATCTAGTATTGTGTAATTCCCGCTCGGAAGGATGCGACTTCCCCCAAAGCCCCACAAGATGGAGCTTTCTTTCTCAACGTCGTCTGGTTCTACTGGGTGGGGCTCCCAATCTGATATCCAGCTTTTGAGGATATCGCAGACTGCTTTCGAAAGCCCTTTCTTTTTATAGGCTATGTTGCTGAATACTATAGCGCAGTTGGCTTTGAAGCTCTCTGATGAGAAACCGCGTTCTGCGAGTTCTAAAAAAATGCTCTCAATTTCTGCTCGCGAGAACTTTCCTGATTCTGCCACCCCCTTGAAGCCAGCTCCCGCCGGGTTGTCTTGTGCCCCAGGGGTGAACTGTTTCATTATGCGGAGAGCCCTATGGGGGTTATTCTTTGCAAACTCTTCAAATGCCCTTGATGTTTGTCTGCTCCCGCCCAGTTTCCAGTTTTTGGGGTGATCTTCAACTCCATCGTGCAGCACGGCAAACAAGTTGAGGATGTGAGAGTCCTTGGCTTTCTCCATTTTGTCAGCGGACATGGTTGGGCCAATCCAGCACATATTTGTGCTTTGTGGGTGTTCCACATAGTGTAGACCAGCATGTTTCCCCTCTCGGAGGAGTTTTTGCCCAATACTTGTAAGTTTGTCTGTCGGGAATGCGTTTAAGAGCGTTAAGCGCTTTTCCTGATCCCATTGCATCCGCATGCGCAGCTCTTTGGGGCCGTCGTCGGGCATTCTGCGGTTGAAGGACCAGTTGATTATAGATTCTTCGAGCTGGCATGCCTGTTGAGATGAAAGGTGTGGTACAAGGGCCTCAATCAACTTGGTGCTATGCCAGAGCCGAGTGGATATGTCGCCTATTGCCAACCTACGTTTGTCTCCCCGCAGGTAGTTGAGACAGTAGTCTGGTCGATGGGGAGCTAGGGCCACCAGCCCTCTTATTAAAATCCTATGGACGCCCATCAATTCATTGCCTAGCCATTCATCTGCTAGGGCTATAAATGCATCTGGTTCGGCAGTCGTTAGCTCTTCTACGCCCTTGCGAAGTGCAACCATGAAAGAAGAGGGACTTTCCCTATCGTACGAATCTAGACAATGGTCTTCAGTATAGCAATTGGCATAAAATGGCCTTTCGTGCGCAACAAAACTTAATACTTTTGCGAACCACGAGAAAAGCGGAGGGATCAGTTCCTTAGGAGCTGTGACCACAGTTTTTTCCAGATCATGCCAATCTTGATTGCTGATCAGTTCAGTAAACGGACGATGGTTGTCTGCGTTTCTTCGGATGTAATTAACCATTTCATTTTCATCGTCATACACTGCGTCCTTTTGGTTCTCTCTTACAGTGGCTTTGGCTCGTTCAAGGCTTTTGTCGAGATGTTTTGACAGGAAAAGAGCAGCTTTTGGGGGATTGTGTTGGACGAATATTCCTATTGTTCTCTCGATGCTCATGGTTTCAAGTTCAAGATCGTCCGCCAGCGAAAACAACAAGTCGTCGATGGCTTCTATCGGGGAGTAATTAGAGGTTAATATCCAGTAGATATTCCCCTTGTAGTCAGAGGCGTTAAGCCAGTGTTTTTTGATGAGCGAAATGCATCTTTCGGGGGAATGCTTAAGGCCATTTGCAATGACTGGGATTGCGGCCCACGCTTCAGACATGTCCAGCGCCATGATTCGAGGGAGGTCATCCGCTTCGATTGCCTTGAACCAGCCAGTGCTAGAGGCGATCGAGCTGAGAATCTTTGGACGGTCCTCCTCGTCTTTAAGCCTTGGGAGTATGATTTGTATCTCGCAAGCCAGAGGGATGTCGAACCTTCCCATAAATTCTATGATGCGGTACCTGAGATGTTTGCGTAGGTCTGATCTAGACCAAATTTTAGTCAGTTCGTTTGAGTACGCAGTGCGGTCAAGCTCACGGAGGTAGTCCAAGGCGCTCCATAAGGTGGACCTGATAAACAATGAGTTTTGCCGTTCCAGTATGTAGCTTGAAAGAGAATCCGCCTGCTTGATGTGGCTTTTGGCGCGAGCAAAGTCGAAAACCGTTTGGTGGCGGAAGCCGATTTTTTCTATGCCTTGGCGGACGATAATGCCGCTTTGTTCGAGTGCTTTTATCTCTTGCAAATATGTATCTTCGAAAAGGACAATTGGTACCCACAGTTCTTCTCTCTGAGCCATCATTTCCGCAATGGCACAGGCGGCTTTCCCTGTCCCCTTGGCGGCTACATGGCGCTCCCATATGTCTTGCAACATCCCACGATAGCTCGCATAAACTATTTTATCGGCTTGCTTTGCAGAGTACTCCAGGAAGACGTTGAGATGCTGTGGGGTAAGTAGGATGTCTCGGAAGTCTTTTGTCCAGTTTGCTGATGAAATGTCGTGTTTTTTTAATATGTCATCAACGTCAGACCATGAAAGTCCTGCGAGTCGTACTTCATTTGCCTCCAGTTGGGAAAAACGTGCATCGTATTGATATTCAAACGTCCGACACGATAAAATAATGCGGACTTTGGGGTTGTTTTTGATGGTCCATATTAAGTCGATCAGTGCGTTTAAACGTCCTGGGTTGCTGATGAGGAGGCTGCTGAGGGCATCTAGTTGGTCAATCAGTACGACTGCATTTCCCTTGGCGGTTAAGCTATTGAGACACGTCTCAATTGGCTCGGGAATATCTAGATATTGTTCAAGCGATGTGGCTGTGTCGATTCTGTCTGGAAGACAGTCCGCCTTTAATGCTAGGAGTGGTGTCTCTTGTGCTTGTAGCTGATTGCCCAGTCTTGCCAGTAGAGCTGATTTACCACAGCCTGGAGCCCCTAAGAGTACAGCGATGTTTTCACCTTTTGTCTTACGTATGGGATTGGTTGCGAATTCAAAAAGTTCGTCAAGTTCGGGGCGTTCTATCCAGTCACCAGATGGGAGTGTCTGGGGCCATGTCAGTAGGTCGGCAGCTCTTCGTCCGAACTTTTCAAGAATCTCGTTTTTATCTAGTTCTGAAGCAGAGGCCCTTATCTCGCTGGTGGCAGGGGAAAGAGTGTGTGTGATGGATTGAAAGCCTCGCCGCAATTCTTCTTGAATGGTTTCAAGCTTCTCCTTGCCCTGACTGATTTCTCGGCTGTCCATGAGTTGTTGAAATAGCGGCTCATTCTCGATGGCATTCTCTATGTGCCGGATGAAATCTTCACAGGCTTCTTCAAGCCCTTCTGGGGTTACGTCAGAAGAGAATTGTTCGCGGTACAGCCGAGCCAACTCATTAGCCCTGGGGCGCTCGCTACGGGTTTTGAATAGGATCAGGAGTTCAGGCTTTGCAGTTTCAATAAATGTGGAATCGAATAGAGACGCTGCCAACTCGGGGTGAGTCATGGAGAATTGTTTTAAGGCGAATTCAATCGATGTTTGGACTTGTTTTTCAGCGGCTTTTCTTTCTTTGGATTTCAGTATGGTGTCGAGCCCCCTGCTCATTGCCTCCTGAAAAAGGGCACCTCCCAGGGTGATCGCAATTCCTGTCGTTATGCCGTCCGCTGCCATCAATGGCTCCTGTGGATGGAGAAGTCTGGTTAAAGAATGATGGCTAGCATGTCAGCTTAACCTCGACCTTGTGTCCATACTTTTTTAGGAGATTGTGGAGAAAGCCTTCTTCATCCTTGGTATGGTCGGCGCCAACAATGGCAATTCCATACTTCTGTGCATCTTCAACCAAATACGGTTCGAGTTCCTTAAGCCACAACAACTCCCGTTTGGGGTTGTGAGGCAATGATTTCTCGGTTCCAGGTTCGGTCTTTTTTAGAGCAGCCATAAGTGCCGAGCAACTGAGTTTTGTATGGCTGGGGAGAGCCTTTTTGAATGCGGCGATTGTGGAAAGCCTGTTGTAGAGCATGCTGTTTGCTACCTGTATGTGCCAATCCTCGACCGACCTATTATTATCTAGCCAAACGGTTGGCACATCTGGAAAGAAATTTTTGTGGGTAACACAATCATAGGCGATATATTCAGCCCCGATCTCCATCTCTTTTCTTGAAAGAACAGATTCGATGGCGGCTTGGTAACTTCCTGGTCGTTTTTTTAAGGCATCAGCCGAGCGCTGTGGAGCGATGTGTTCGTTGTAGAAAGCTTCGCCGTATTCAACGGCTACAAACTCTGGTGATCCCATACGCTCAGAGAGCTCTGTCAGAACTGAAACCAATTCGTCTCTGCATGAGAAAAATTCATGAACTCCACCAATCAGGATTATTTTCATGGTGCCACTCCTCAGGAGACTGGTTGTTTGCTCATACCTCAGGATAAACGAAGTTACGATTCGTTTTTAAACCCATCTATGACCCAAGGGGCGACGAATCGTCCTATCAAGTATAATCCGAACAACGGGAGCACTCCTAGTACGCCATAATAATGCAGCACTACACTGAGATTTCGTTTGAGAGACGCAGACTTTGCTTGAGACACTTTTTTTTCAGCGCATAATGTCATTTCGCTAAGTATGTCTTTAAAGTCTATCGAGCTATAATCATGTATGATTTGTGGCCAAATCTCAAATGGGGTGGCGGGCATGCTTCCAAAATAGGGGTTGTTGACATATTCCCCCTTCGGATATGCAGCATGCTTGGCGTAGGCTTTACGGTTAAATCTTGGGAAGTTTTCTTGCACTCTGTCTAGCATTTGGCCCTCTGCGAGTTCGTAACAGCCAGCGGCGACTCCCCACCCTCTGAATTTTTTGAATTTAGGTACAGCGAAAAAGGAAATGGCTATCAGCCACGCAATAGCCAAACACAAAAACAACCGATGCCAACCGGAGGCCTTTCTCATGCCTATTCTCCATAATAGTTAATACCTATTGATAGATACCACCTCTTGTCGCTTAAATAAAGTGTCGCTGTATAGGCCGAAAGAGCAAAATTTCAACAGTTCGTATAAGGAAATGAAGAGAATGGGTGGGTAATCCCCAAGGCCTAGGTGGGGCAACTAAGTAGTTTTGGACGACTCTGATTGAAAAGAAGAGCCCCGTTTGTAGACGGGGCTTCTTCGATAGTCAGCTACTGGAGCAGGTCTAAATAGATATAGACGGCTGAGAGTGTCTCTGTTCTTTTGTTGGACGGGGTAGAGTAGCCCCAGGATAATGGGAGGGGAAAGGCTCTAGTGTAGGTCTGAGCTTTACCTGTAGACGGCGGTTTGTTTGATGTGCCACAACCTATGATTTTATATGAACCCTGCTTTTTGTCGAGCAGCTCTTTCAATATGTCGGCATCGGCTAAGGTAATTTGGAGGCTCTCTTTTGGGGCAATTTTATGCCCCTGCTGTGACTGGAGTAAACCAGCATTTTCTTCTCCGGAGTTATCAGAAGAGATCAGCACTGCCTGTACGTTTGACACTTCGACACTCAACTGGTTTTTGAGGGTAAAGGTAAGACTGCCCTTGTCAGTAAAGGAAACGCCCGTGACGTCAACTCCTGTACCTTTGACGGTTTTGGCCGTGCTTTCTCCAAGGGAACAAACTAGAAAGATGGCAGCAAAAAGTAGCAGAAGGGAGTGTTTTTTCATATGACCTCGCGTATTTTGAAATGGATGATATTAGTTGAGGATGAGCTATTTTTAAATTGTCAAAATATCTTGCTGAGATATTTGTTAAAAACCCATCCCTCGATGTCCTCTCCAGTATTGTAGCCGTTGAAGTGTACCTTCGTCCATTTATTCGATTTATCGATAATTACAATAATTGAGTAGGGATAGAGTTCCCCGACCACTAGGGACTTCCTATTGGGCTTATATCTAACATTTAGTCTGGACTGAACTGACACGATTCGAAGCTGCGGAAAAGCGCCAACTTCTTTACGCACATACTGCTTGGTAGCGTTCAGTTTATCTCGATGGTTGGGTATAATTGACTGAGGGGTAAATCCACTAGCGGAACAGATCAGACTGAAGACTATCCCTTCAATCATCACTCGTAGTAAAGAGCACACGATCCATTTGGCGGCTTTGCCAAGAGATGAATCGACCGCTTTCCTGTAGAGGGAGGAGAGGCCTTCAAGAATATTTTGTGGGGATTGTTCGGTTTTGTCTAATACGGCGTTTACTCCGTCCTCTAGAAAACGGACAGCCGCCTGTGACTCCTCGCTAAGGCCGTCAGCCTTTTCATCTTCGATAGAGGCTGCAACAAATTTACTCCAGTCAACCTGTCTGATGGCCTTGCTAAGTGATGCGACCCTGCCGACGGTCAGGCCATCAAAAAAAGTATGGGCCGCGATAGCACTCCCGGCAATTTGCATTTGCCCTGCAAGACGTATTGCCCCTGAGGTTTGTAAAGATTCTCCGATAGGATGTACTGTTTTGCCTATCGCCAGAGATGCTGCAATCTGTCCAAGAGGTGCGAGTGCCCGACCTACTTCAACCAACGACCCCGCGAATGGTTGAAGGGAGTTACTCTCGGCAATTAGTGGTTGAACAGACTGACCTACTTCAGCAAATTTAGTGAGCTTGGAAGAAATGATGTTGAAAGGTGCTATTTTTTCGCACAGCGAAGCAACTGCCGGTGGTATATAATCATTCACGCCTGTTCGTCTCCCCGCATATGGCTATTTTGATGACTGCCCTTTGTCGTATTTGGGGGGGCTCCCATATTGGGCGTAGAGCCAGCCCAGTGTAAGATAACTATAAAGCGTCTTTGATCAGTTCCCTGTATTGCTCGACATCGCTGGGGGTAACTCGTACGGCTTTGACCTTGCCATCCACTTCGATGACAATAGGGGTGTTGGTCTGCACGGCGATCTCTCTGGCTCGCAACGCGGCACGCTTCATGGCGTTGTCGATGTCTTGCGAAAAGTCTTTCGTCTTTTTTTGCATATCATTTCTCTCCTGAATCTATCAGAAGCGGGGGTGTTCGGCGTTTTGCAACCCATTAGTGGCGTTACAACTTTCCGTACAATCCCTTGAGCTTTATGACCGTTGGGAGACGCTAGCAATTTTAATTGTCATGCTTTGCATCTCCTGTGGTGAGAAGAGGCTGACAAATGCTTACTGTGTGTCGTCATTTGACTCCGTCAAGATGGCCTCGTAATTCTGTCCACCGTGGTAGATACCAAGAATTGAAATAATCTCATCAAAGACCGCGAACGCTATTATCGTCTTTTTTTTGTAGTGTGTTATCCGCAAGCCCGCCCGGATGTCATCTCGTTTGTTACCTCTGTGCGGAAAAGTCTTCATTTCCTCGCAGTGGACGATGACGGCGTTCGTGTACTCCAGTGCGATCTCAGGAGAAGCAAGATCGGCCAAATGGTGGTACAAGCCGAGAAGCTGTTCTTCTGCTTCCGGTGCAAAGATGAGGGAGTATGGCATTACCGCTTTAGGGTCTCTTTGTGCTCGGCGGCCAGTCTGTTATGAACTTGTTCAATGCTCACGCCGCGCGAGGTATTCTCCCGCATGGCGTCATATACGGGGGCGACCTGGTTTTGTAGCCAGCTGTCAATGGCGCGGTCACGGGCGAGTAGCGCGCGCAAGCCATCACGGATCACTTCACTTTCAGTCGCGTACTCGCCGGTCGAGACCTTCGCCTTGACCATCTTCGCCATGTCGTTAGGAAGCGTGATACTCATTTGTTTAGTTGAGCGCATAAGCACCTCCGTTGGTTGGGTGTGATTTAATCCTACTCTGCAATGGCGCGGTTGACAACCGTTTGTTGACTTCAGCGGACTTCAATTCCCCCAAACCGTTTCACCTCCCACGAACAATCAACTTCCACCCGTAGAGGCCCGATCTTCACGCTTTTCAGCTCCTGTAAAGAGAAGTAACCCCACTCGGCATTCTGCGTGTCTCCGTTGAGGACGGCATAGCCAAAGAAGATGTCCTCTCCGTCGAACTCGGCTGCGTACCAGTGGGAGTCGCCTATGAAGAAGTGGTGGTAGATAAGCTTCTCTTCTCTCGGGATGTTCTCTGTCTCGTATAAGCGGGGAATCCTGCCATGTCTCTCGTCCTTGTAGCCGGATGTCATCGTTTCGACCTCTCGTGTGGCTTGTCGGAGATTCTTGTTGAAAATCCATATGGTTTATCAGTCTCGTAGTTGCGTGGCCTCGCGGGGCCTCTATGAAGGTGTAGCCCTGAACTCTCGCTGAAAGATGAAAGGCCCATCCTTGCGGACGGGCCTCTACGATCATGGTGAAATGATCTACTTGGTTTCAGGGTTCTTGGCCGGGGCCTTCTTGGGTTTGGTCTTCTTCCATAGCTCCATGTTCTTCATGCGCTCGGAACGTGCCTTGGCCGTATCCCGGCAGGAGAGCGGCTGGCCCTTGGGGTATCCCCACTTCGCCTTGTATTCGGCGGGCGTCAGGCCGTGGCTTTCCAGATGCCGCTTGGTGATGGTCTTGAAGGTCTTGCCGCATTCGACGCAGGTGATTGTTTTCTTCCTGATGGCCTTCCTGGGATCGACCGTCGGTTCCTGCGCCTTGTCTCCGATCTCGCCGGTGGCAATTCCGGCGAGACCCATGTTCACTTCCTTGACCATCGAGATCATGCCTTCGGCGGTCATTTCACGAACACCGGCCTGTGCCTCGACCATCTTCATTGCCTGTTCCATGCAATCCATATTTATGCTCCTTGTTATTCAATGATTTCAGATGATAAGCTGCTCAATTCTGTCAATATACAGCGGGTCGGCGAAAGTACACTGTTTTCTGAACGAGAAAAGCCCATCCACAGGGGATGGGCTTTGGAGAGGTTGCTTGGGGAGTTCTCAATTCCCAAGCTTCCAACGTTTGGTCTTAGTTCTTGTAATTGGCCTTCATGGCCCGCATCCATTCGGGATTGACCTGGGCCAGCACGCCGTCGAACTTGCCGTTCGCTTCCACGATCAGTTTGTTGAGGTCGTAGAATTCGGTCATGTCCTCGGTGGGTACTTCGGTGCGGGCTTCGACCTCCTCCTGGATGGTCAGCAGGAATTCCCTGCCTCCTTTCAGTTGGCCGATGTTGCAGTCAAGCTCGGCGTACAGCCTGTGTTCTCCCGCATTCATCATGTGCGCCGCTTTGGGTTCGAGGGGCGCTGCCTGTTGGGAGCAGATAGTGCTAGGATCGAAGGCGGGGGTTTTGCTTGAGCAGCCGTAGAAAATAACGGCCATCAAGAGGATGCCCAGAAATACCGGTATGAAGCTTTTCGTTCTCATGTCGATTCCTTTTCCTGTGGGTTTTCGTTTTCGAATGATGTCTCGTTCACGTTGAGCAGCTTGATCGAACCATATAAATTTGTTGTCTATTTGAGCTTCGATTGGAGTTGTTCGAGATACCGTTCCAACCGTTTCAGATTAATGTTCCATAGCTGGACTTCCGATCCCGCTGAAGCGATCAGATAGTTTTCACCGTCTATCCCCGTGTTTGATTTCCTTTCACCGTATTGGGCTTGAATTTCGGCGCGGACTTTGGGCCACAGATGAATGTCGATGGTGGCACAGTGGGCAACAAGGGTATCGTCCTTGTCGTATGTCTTCTCGTAAAACGGCGAGTAGAAGAACTCCCGCTTCAGGATCGGACTTTCGGCCTTGGGGACGGCGTACACCTTGTCGAAGACAATGATGTTCCGATTGCACTTTTGGAGGGTGCTGGAACTCGAAACGAAATCGCTCCAGAGTTGCCGGATGGCCTCATAGCTTCGAATGGCCTTGTCCGTGTTGGCCGGTCGGTATCTCTCGATGATCTGCCAGTATAGTTCCTGGTACTTCGACATGAGTTGGTCGTTTGCCCATTCTTCATAGGAGAAAAAGGGGAGGGGATTCCAAGTCAGTCCTTGGACTTTGCCGCAACCATCCGACTTGAATTGATCAACAAAGGCATTGACGACCTGCAAACGAGTTCCGTGAGTGTGGTCAGGATAGGCCGTGCAGTACCCTCGTTTGTCCAGTTCGAAAACCGTTGTTTCCGGCGGCCAACTCCACCTTACATCATTGAAGTATGCCAGCCGTGGGGCGTCCTCCTGCCCGCCCGCGCATCCAAGTAGGCACAGGCAGACAAGGAGGATTGCTGTCATTCTCATGGCGACCTATCCGAGGAGGCTGTTTTTCTTCATGATGATGGATTGGAACAGCTTGCGGAGATTGTTGGCCGACTTGCCGTGCGCTTTCTTGCAGTTGAATGCACCGATCTCGTTGTTGTTCACGATCAGGGTAATCATATCCATGATGGAATGTGGCTTGGTATCAAACTGGGTGATGTCCGCAATGTCGATCTTGCCCATGGTCTGCTGCTTGGCGTCACCGGATTTCTTCGACCTCGGCATGTTGTAGTAGAGAGTCGTGTTGGTGAGCAGGACGCAGCTTGGACTCATCGCGCCGATCTTGTGGAAGAGGAGGGGCATCTCTCGGTTGATGTCCATGTTGATCCACTCGGAATTGGCCGCATAGAGCTTGTCGAGGTCGATGGCCTTGCCGTGGTCGAGTTCATGGACAATGGCTTTGGGAGTAATCTGCCGGAAGGCAAGCGGGATTCCCCAGAAGAGGATGCCGATGCCCCAATTGATGAGGCCGTAGTCCAGATATTTACTGCCTTCGGTATCAACGAAGTCGTTGACGAATTTTACCAACCGGGCATTGGGAATATCGAGTTGGTTGGGATCGGCTTCAATGCGTTGTTCCATGATCTTGACGAACTCTTCCTTGGTGGCGGACATGCTTTCTCCTTTTTCAGTCTGAGGTCGAGGTTTTGCTCCTCACAACCTCCAGGTGGCTAAATGGCTGCGTTGACCCTTTATAAGTGGTAAATTCGAGAAAGTAAACACGTATAG
Source organism: Pseudodesulfovibrio sp. lm2024 (assembly GCF_051175575.1). NCBI lineage: Bacteria > Pseudomonadati > Thermodesulfobacteriota > Desulfovibrionia > Desulfovibrionales > Desulfovibrionaceae > Pseudodesulfovibrio > Pseudodesulfovibrio sp. lm2024. The sequence goes on along the minus strand of NZ_CP195092.1, from coordinate 3,203,073 downwards.
AGGGTTTAGTTCGCTTGTTTGCCACCTATACTTATGTATTGGAGGTAGGCATGTCGGAACTTAAAGTCAGGTTGGGAAATCGAATTCGTGAGCTACGGATTGCTCGAAACTTGTCTCAGGACAGTGTTGCCGAGCGTTTTGGCTCAAGCGGCAAGTATCTGGGCGAGGTTGAACGGGCTGAGTGTAATGTTTCAATCGAAAAACTCGAAAAGATAGCCGAGGCCCTTGAGGTCCCTATCGGTAGCCTTCTCGACAATGCCCATATGGAAGACCGGGCCTATTTGATTAAGGATATAGGCGGGATGCTGGATGAAGCCGACGATGACGAGATCCGTCTTGTCCATCGGCTCGTGTCGGATGTGCTGAGATAGCCGCTAACTGTCCTTCGTTATTAAAAGTATACAGCTTTTTCGGGTTGTATATTCCTGCCTTCGTTAATCCCCCGAAATGAAATCAAGGTCGAGGCCGCATGATCTCTCGTGCGGTCTCGTCAGTTGCTTGTTCTTGTTCTCTCGGTTGATGAAAAGTGGCTCATGTGGCCCTCGTGCTCTCCCGTGCATCCCCGTCCGTATAAATAGATCGGCTGCCAAGGAGTACTTTCAACCTTGGAGCGAGGAGAGATCATGCCCGATGAGATTGTGCTGAAATATCTGGATGGTGAAAACGAACTGCCCGAAGTGGACGGAGTGGAGATTTCGGACTTGTTGGCCGACAAGGGCGAAACGTCCTCCCAGGCTGTGCTGGTCAAGGCTCGAAAGATCGTCCAGGGATATCGGCCAGGCCGAAACTGATGTTCAGCGATTGAACCACGTAATGGCCCTGGTGTGCCTTTTGTTGGGGAGCATCGACAGAAAGAATTCAACTCGTATGTGGTGCTGGCTGCCAAGCTGAAGGGGCTGGAGTAGGGCATGAAAAAGCCCGAAGGATTGTGCTTCCTTCGGGCTCTGGCTTTCGGGTTGGAGGCTGTTATCTTAACTGGCCCCATTTACTCGTGCTGAAGTTGACTCGGACGCCGGTTTTTCGTCCGTGTGCTCTCGATGATGTTGGCGTCATGGAGAGCCTTGTAGGCTTTATCAACGGTTCTTGGATCATGGCCGGTCATGTGCGCGACATTGACCGACTTGAAGTCGATGGTGCGCCCCTGGTATCCCACGGTTTCCCTATAGGTGTACATGAACACGGCCCATTCGGAGCCGTTGGGCTTTTGCGCCATGAAGGCATCGTAGATGCGGTTGTAGAAGACCGTGTAGGTATACTTGGGGTTCTTCTTTCTCTTCGGCTCGGAATCTTTCAGCGCTTGGGCCTTTGGCTTATTCGGACCTTTGCCGCCCGGTGCCGCCGGGGTGGGCAGTCCGGTACATCTTTCTTTGTTCTTCTCGATCTTTTTCAGTCAGCATTACTGCAACTCCTTGTTAATGGTTTCAATCGTGACGGTGCCTTCGACCGTCGTTCCTTTTGTCGTACCTTGGTCCTCGGCATTGTCGGGCTGGAGGACGTCTCGGTTGTCGCCGGTGATCCTGGCGTATTTGAGCCATTTATCGAGTTCGGACTCGTCGAATATCTTCAATGTGCCGAGGTCCCAGTAGAAACTGCCGCCCAGGCCATGCTTTCCGGCGATGCGATTCTTCACGATCTTGTATCGGCGCTCGTTCAGGTACGTGCGCTCCTGGTCTTCGTAGTTGGCAAGGATGATCGCCACGTCCGTCGAGTGCATGATGGCGATCGATTCGCTGACGGAATCCATGCCCAGCTCGTCGAGCTTTTTGTTCATGCCGCCTCGGTTGATCTGGGCTGCGGTGACGGTGGGGATCGCGGTTTCCATGGCGAGCCTTCTCAGGCTGGCCGCCACTTCCTTGGGGCCTTCATACATGGTGGTCGTTCTCATGCCGATCGGCGGCATGATCTTGCCTATGTAGTCCACGTAAACGACGTCGATATTCTCAGCGCCGACCTCAAGGATGATCGCTCGCAAATCGCTGACGCGGAACTCTCGTTCGCTTCGGTCCACGATCCACAACTGGCCCATGTTCGCAAGCTGCTTTTTCAACTTGGGCATGCCGCTTTCAAGCTGCTCCTGCTTTCTTTCCCTGTGAACCGACTGGAGATTCAACAGGATGATATCGCTCATGAGCGCGAGCTGCTTGAACATGCACGCTTCCTTGCTGTCCTCAAGGGTGACGAAGAGGACGTTGTACCCTTTGAGGGCTTGGCGGTACGCCATGTTCTGCATGGTCGCTGTCTTGCCTCCGGTGGGTGGTGGCGAGCAGGACTGTGAGGGTCTTCTCGACCAGGCCGTCGTTGAGGTATTCATCCAGTCTCGGAAAGCCGGTGGGGACGACCTTGCGCTCATCGGGCTTCTGGATGAACTCCACAAATTCGCTCATTTCATCGGCTACGGATTTGGGTTTCGTGCACACGAGCGGTTTGTAGTTCTCGACGCTCTTTTTCAGAATGCCTTCCGCTTCCTCCAGCGTGGCGGCGTCAAAGGTTTCGCCCGCGTCCACGACATCGGCCACATCCATGAGAGTCTGCTCGAACTCCATGCGTCGGTGATACAATGCCGTCTTTTCCTTTACATACGATGCCGGAAGCTCGCTGTTCTGGAACTCGTCAACGAGGTCGAGGAAGTTCTCGATGTCCTGAACGTCGTCGGCCTTGATCTCGGTCAGGGACATGACTTCACGGTTGGGAAGGTCCCCGGTTTCACGGTAGTATTTCAAGTATGCCCTGAAGACGATTTCGGCTTCATAGGGGAAGTGGGCAGGCTTGAAGTTGTCAAAGACGATGGCCGCATGGTCAGCGTCCTGTTCACAGCGGCCCAGGATCATGGCCGCGAGCTTATCCTGTTCAGAGTTGAATTCCATAAACTAGTTCTCCTTGTGCTTGATGTCCGTGTGGACGTTGAGGCCGATGCAGCCTCGCTCCTCTAGGAACTCCGCTATCACCTTGTTGTACAGTTCTCTCAGCGTTACTCCGTTCCGTTAATGCTTCCAGTTTCATCCCTATGTGAAGATCAGCCTCGATTCCAATCGACTTGTAATTCATCTTCTCGCGATACATAAAATCTCCGTTGTTAAAGGTGTTGAACAAAATATCCTTAGCCATATTTATAATTTTGCAACCAAGCAAAATAATAATTACCGATCATACACCATCGGAATCGATTCTGAAACAAAATGAACAGGAAAAATTGCCACAAAAATGATTTTTCCAACTTGGATCAAAAAATACCAAACACTTGTAGATCAAAAATTACAATCAACATTCCATCCGTCATCCTCCTACTTCTTTTTTTAACGCCCTTTAAATTTTTAATATATTTCTAAGAAATATATAAAAAAGGGAAAAGAAGCCGCCTCCTTCCGGAGTCGCCTTCTTTCCCCCGTCCACCTTCATCCGAGCCCTGTCGCTGAGCAGCGGGCCGCTGCTCAGCTTACCTCCGACAACCATTACTTCCTATAAAGGCCCAACCCCTCCCAGGAGCCTTACCCCGGTCGAGGCCCACGGTCCCCGCCCCGGCCCAATGTCAACTCATAGCCAGGAGTTGACGTGCTTCCGGCTTTGGTAATCACGATAACCACTTGGATTGACTGAAAGAAACCGTTTACGAGTGAATGGCAAGTTTATATATCTGAAATAACAAAACTTTTCATTCAGGGAGCAGGGGATGGAGATAAACGACAAGGTGTTCGTCAGGACGGAGGAGAGGGGTGACCCCGGAAATTCGGGGACGGTGATCGATTTTTCGGACGGGATGGTGCTGGTCGTTTTCGACGGAACCGGATTGATCGGGAGATACCTCAAAGCGGAGCTGGCGTTCGCCGGTGGCGGCACGCTCCGAGAGAAGCAATCAGCCGAGCGGGGAGGGGAGTAGGATGCCCCGATCAATGGTCGTCGATCCCATCAAGCGGATTGAGGACATCCGGGCAATCAAGCGGCTGCTCGTCTCCAGGCCGAGGGATCACCTGCTTTTCGTCATGGGCATCAACAGCGGTCTCCGCGTCGGAGACTTGCTGCGGCTCAAGGTCGGTCAGGTGGAGGGCCTCAAGGTGGGCGGCATGTTGGAGATCAGGGAGTCCAAAACCGGCAAGCGGAATTTCCTTCTTCTTAATAAGGAAATAGGCAAGGCCCTGAACCTGCACCTTCAATCCGGCCTTCATTCGCCCGAAGCCTACCTGTTCGGCTCACGCAAGGGCGGCAAGCCTTTGACCTTGAGCACCGTCAACCGGCTGGTGAAATCCTGGGCAGCCGCCATCAATCTCCCCGGCAACTACGGAGGCCGGACGCTGAGAAAGACGTTCGGCTACATCCAGCGCGTCCATTTCGGCGTGGGCTTCGAGATCCTCTGCAAACGGTACAACCATTCCAATCCGTCCGTGACCATGCGCTACATCGGTGTCCAGCCTGAAGAGGTCACGAGCATCATGATGCACGAAATCTAGGCCTCGACGGTCGTCCGGGCCTCTCAGATTGGCTCAGCTCCATTTTCGGGGCTGAGCCAATTGTTATTTCATCGGTTTGGTTGGCTGGCCTGAGAGGTCAAAAGTGGGCTGAGAAATGGTTTTGGGAGCTGAATAAGGGCAAAAAAAAATTGAGCCAGAGATGGGTGTGAGTCGGAAAAGTGAGTTTTTACAAGCTGTTGAGGTACAAAAAAACTTGCTGCACGTTTGTTTAGTTTTGCAGTTCAGGTCTCTATTCTATTTAACATGGTCGAAGGAGGCCGGGCGGAAAATCGATTTTGGTATCAGTGTCACTTTGATTACCACTGAGATAAAAATTCGTCAAGGTGATTTTGAAAATTTATTGGCTGCTGAATCCGTTTCGCATGTAGCGGAGCGTTGGATGCTCAAGCAGAGCGTCCTGCAAGAGAAACAATTTAACGCAGGAGGACATTCTATGTTCACCCATGAAGGTATGGATAATTCAAAGAGTTCATACAGCATCAAGTATAAGGGGCGTCAGCTCCCTAATAGCGGAATGCGCGAGTACACGTTCCATTTCGCTAAAAAGCTGATGGACGCACAAGGCTGGGAGTCCGGCCAGAAGCTGACCTACGGCTTCGACGATGAGACCGGCTGCTTCGGCTTCAAGGCGTTTGAGGACGGCAAGGACCTGCAAGGCTGGACCCTGCAGAATATCAACGTCGAGTCGGCCAACTGCCGCTTCACCCGCAAATGCCGTGAGGATCGCGGTTATCCCATAACGGAGGGAACATTTGGTGTTGAACTCACGGTCGCCCCGGAAAGGATGGAAGTGCTCGGTAGCGGATGGGTCATGGCAAAGCTGCCCGAGGACGTATTCCCCTGTCCGGCTGAAACGGCCCAGGCATCCGTGCCGTCAACCGAAGAACAGTCCGTACTCGGACAGTAACCATGAACCGGGGGCCGGTGCCCGGTGTGCCGGTCCTCATACTAAAAGGAGCATTCGATGCTTAATCTGGAAGGGTTTTACCCCGTTGCACACAAAAAAGTACCTGGAAATTACGGCCTGAAATACCGCTGCAAGCAGCTCGGAAACGGATCGTGCCAATATCGATTCCTGTTCTCCAGGCGAACCATGCGAGAGCAGGGCTGGGAATGCGGCGACTACATCTGGCTCGCTTACGACCAGGACCAGGAAGCTTTCGGCTTCTCGAAATGTGAGGCGGGAGCCCCGTTTGCCCGCAAGTTGAGGCGCAAGGATGCCACCCGAACAGGCTGCATGATCACCGTACAAGGCGAGCTGGGCCTGCCGGAACTCGAAGGCAGTGTCGAACTGGTGATCGCCACCGACGAATACTGGCCCTGCGAGGCGAGCCTTATCGCTCGATTCCCGGACCGGGTTTCCGAGTAAGGCCCTGCGTTAAGAAAATTAAATGTAGCCAACCGATCGTCGGAAGGCTCGCTAGACAACTAAAAAAAAGGAGTACTTATGTACAATGTCGGTAACTTTGTAATCGCTGATCTTCAGGTCGTTAATGAACCTTGGAATCCGTCGAACTTTGCAGTCGTGGCATTTGAGCCGCTTCTTGAAGAGGAAGTGTTGACTTACCACGGATACATGATCGCCAATCTTGGCGAGGGATTCCATCCGGAAATGGTTTTTTACCTGAAACCTGGAGAACCGCTTCTTTATGGCCACTGCCACGGTATGATGGAATCCGCTGATCCGAGTTTTGAAGGGCATCAAAAGTGGCTGCAAGATGATGCGGGGATTGACTATAACCTGCACTTTTCGGTTGGTCAGAAAGTCCTGCACAAGATTCTTGCAAAGTCCATTTATACGGACTGGTTGGTTCCACATCGGGAAGGGGTTTTGGGAGCTTTCAACCTCAACATGCTGCCCCTCATGGATTGGGAGGAAACGGAAGGTGTCGGCCACAAGCTCTTCCTGAATGACGACAGTTGGTTCGACTTCTCCGAGGCGCTTTGGGATGCAGGAATCCCGTTTTGGACTGAATGGCTGCCCAACGTTGCCAAGCGACTGGACGCGGCTATCGATGTGGACCTTGCCGAAGCCCGCCTCCAATAAAGCCGTGACGCGGTAAAACAGTACCTGCCGGTGTCGTTCCGTTACCCGGCATCAAACAACAACTCTCTGCCTTCGGGCAGGCAAAAAAACAAGGAATTTAGCATGTTCAATGTAACTGATTTTGACAATTTCGATGACATCCAGCACGTGATGCTGGTGGACGCCAACATCACCAAGGACCCGTCCGATTTCGACTACTTCGGCGGGGTCGGATACGTCCGCGTTCCCGGCGGGAACGGCGGCTTCTTCGCCGGAAGCATTTTGACGAGCATCGATGGCGGCGGGTTTGAAGGGACCTTCTTCTGCGTCAATGACGAGGCCCTCCTGTTGAGCACAGACGACTGCAAGACCATGACCTTGCGGCTCGCAGCCACTGGGACGGAATACGACATGGCCGGTGCGTACAGCAAGGCCTGGCTCGAGGAGTGGCGGTGCATTCACTGGAATACCCTGTACGACCTCCAGGTGACGTGGTCCACGTTCAACAAGACCGGCTACCTCCATTTTGACCTTGAGAAGCTCGATGCCCTGGAGAAGGACACGGCTCACCGCCTGCCCTACTTCGAATACCTGGATCAGCACTGGCCGAGGTTGCGGGGCCTGTTCGACAAGTACGGCATCCCTCACACCTATGCCTGGCTCCCAAGCTTTGAGAAGAAGCTGAAACGGAACCGTGGACTTTATGGAATGTAACGGCGGTTTGTCCGAGAATCGGCAACCCCATTGGGTGAGGTCGAAACCGAATGCGGCCTCGAAACTTCAAACACAAGGAAAAAACATGAAAGTTAAATTTGGAAATCAGAATTGTAAGGTCAGCCATCTCATGTTGGCCGACAAGGACATTGCCACCGCTCCATGCGGCAGCGGCAAGTTTACCGGAATGGCCTGCACCAAAACGCAGTCTATCAGAGGCACCCATTACCATGGCTACATCCTGGACGGTATCGACGAGGAAGGCTTCTTTGCCGATAGGCACTTCGACTACCCCCCCGGCGGCCCCCTCTATGTCGGGCACGCCTTGTTCCAGATGGACAGGGCGATCGTGACCACGGACACGTTGTTGTCTCTTCCTCATGAACCCTCCATCACCCCGAGCACGGACTGGACCGAACAACTCCAGGAACTGCACGCGGACCTCAGAGCCGCCTTTTTCGAGAAGTGGCTTATGGACGGCGAGCGCGGTTGGCAGTTCGACCTCGACAGCCGTTCCAAGATGAAGATGAGTTTGAAGACCAAACCCTCCTCCTACCTGTACATGGACTCGGGATGCGTCGAAGTGCTGTCCCTCCTGAACAAGGCCGCCGTCTTCAAGAATGAGCAGTGGATTCCCGTTCTGAACGACAAATTCCGCCGAATTCTGAACGAAGAACCGCCGCTTGAGTTCCGTGTTCTCTTCGATGGGCCGAATCCGGTCGCGAACGGATTTATGGCTGTCTCCAGCATGATGTGCGGGCATTAGCCGCATTCACGCCTGAACCTCAACCCCAGGCTGCCCCGGTGTCGTTTTCTGTTACCCGGCAACGCCTGACACTCGGGAACGTTGACCGCTTCCCATGTTCATCGAAGGAACTGACCAACCCTTCGGTGTACAGATGGAATCGAGCAATATAAATATCGTCATGGAAAATAAGGATATTTTCAACAGGAGCAAACCCGAAATGACCCAATGCAACCCCGAACACGGCTGCCGGAAGGCCCGGTAGCGAGCACCACGAAAGTCCAGCGAAGCGCCCCATGGTTGAACCGGAATACCTCAATCTCAAGAACGCCGCCTACTACTGCGGCTACTCGAACGCGAGGAGTTTCTCCAAGCTCATCAGCGACTACGACTTGCCCAAGTACGGCCCGCGCAGGAACATGTACAAGAAGTCCGTCCTCGATGAGTTCATGGAGTCGCCCACGGAGTTCGTGGCTGTGAAGCCGCGCAAGAGATCGGACTACTCCCCGGTGACGGTATGAGTGTCGGGCAGATGAAGAAGACGGGCGTCTGGTATTGTCAATACAGGGTTGCGGGCAGGAAAAGCCCCGTTAAGGAATATTTCGGCAAAGGTGAGGAGGGCAAGAAGGCCGCCAAGCTCCGCGATCTCGACGTCAAAAAGAGCAAGGTGGAGAAGAGGGCCGTCCATCGTGACGAGATGACCCTCACCGACCTTGCCAAGGAGTATGTGGCGCAGGAGAAGGCCAAGGGCCGTTCCCTCGACTACCTCCGTTTCATCGCCGCCAAGGTCAACAACGACTGGCACCCGATCCTCGACGGCAAGCCGATCTCCCAACTGAAGGCCAAGGACTTCCTCGCGGTCCACGCGCTGTACGCCGACAACTCCGTGGCGACCCAAAACCGCTATATGGACTACTTGAACATCATCTTCAACTTCGGTGTGAGGATGGAGTACATCGACAAGAATCCCATGAAAACGTGGTGGGCCGAGATGAAGCAGCCGGAACAACCGAGGAACCTGGATCACTTCAGGCTAGAGGACTTCCGCAAGCTCTACGAGGTCTCTCCGCCGCACCTGAAGTGGACCCTCGACATCATGTGGGAGCTGGGCGCGCGTCCCGGCCCGAGCGAGCTGTTCGGCCTGAAGTGGAAGGACATCGACTGGGCCCGCAACACGATCCGCGTGCGCGGCACCAAAACGAGGTCGAGCGACAGGATCATCCCCATCACGGACGAGTTCAAGGAGCGCCTGAAATCCAAGCGCGACGAGGCCCAGACGGACTACCTGATCGAGTACAAGGGAAAGCGCGTCAAGAGCGTGAAAACGGCCTTCAACAGCGCCAAGAAACGCGCTGGCCTGGATGCGTCCGTGTGCATGTACACCATCAGGCACCTGTTCGCGTCCGAAGCCCTCACCAACGGTGCCGACGCCAAGGCCATGGCGAACCTCCTGGGCCACACATCCCTCCGAATGATCATGGGCACCTACTACCACGAAATCGAAGGGGAGAAGCGCAACGCCATTCAGCGCAAGCCGCGCCTGATCACTTAGGTGCGTCCCGCGTTCTATATCTGTTCACCTTATCCTAGCTGTGTGACATCGTAGGCTTTTTCGGACAAAACCCTCCTGTTCTATCCACAACAGAAGAGAGGGTTTCAATGAAATTGTCCGATGCTGCTGACGTATTCCTTCGTCACTGCCGCCTTGAAAGAGGCCTTTCCAAGCTGACCATGACTGCCTACCAACTCGACTTGAGGCAATTCCGACAAAAACAGTCAAATGACCTTGTGGTCGCCGCCATCGATAAGAACCTCATCCGGGAATACCTGGGCTGGCTCGATGAGCAATACAAGCCCCGGAGCATAAAGCGGAAGCTCGCCACCCTGAAATCCTTTTTCACGTTCCTAGAGCAGGAGGAGTACATTGAGGCTTCACCGTTTAGGAAGCTTCGCCTCCGCCTTGAACGGGCCAAGAGCCTCCCCCGAACCCTGTCCGTTTCGTCCGTGACCAAGCTCCTCCAGTGTGCATATGCCTTTAGGTACGAGGCTCCGGTTGCCTCCAGGGCCTATCAGGAGGCCACAAGGGATATAGCCGTGCTGGAAACCCTGTTCTCGACAGGCGTCAGGGTCTCGGAGCTTTGCCAGTTGAGGGCGGCGGACGTTGATCTTAACCACCGCCACATTCTCGTAATGGGAAAGGGCAAACGAGAACGGGTCATCCCCCTATGCGACAAGGCGACCGTGCAGGCCTTGAAAAGCTACCAGAGGCTCTACACGGAGTTCCTAGAGCCCGAGTCGGCGTTCTTCCGCAACAGAGACAAGCATCCGTTGTCCGACCAATCCGTGCGCCAGCTCATCAAGAAATACCAGAAGCTGGCCAGCATACCGGAAGACGCCACCCCGCATATGTTCCGGCACACCATAGCTACGCTCTTGCTGGAGAACGGAGTGGACATCCGCAACATCCAGACGTTGCTCGGCCACAGTTCGTTGGCGGTGACGGAGATTTATACGCATGTGAGCCTGTCGGCACAGAGGGAGGCATTGGGGAAAAAGCATCCGAGGAGGGGATTGAAGCTGGAGGAGACCCATCGATAATTGGAAATTATCAATATGTCAGTAATACTTGGACTTGGTGGTTCTTCTCACGATTATTCAGCCGTTTTGTCCATTAACGGTAAAATTGTTGTTGGCATTGAAGACGAAAGAATTACTCGTCGCAAACATGGGCTTGGTTGGTGGTTTGAAATCCCTTGCAGACCTTCGGTAGAGTACTGTCTTAATGCGGCAGGCATGAGACTGGAGCAGATTGATTACATTGTCGCAGGTGATATCCTTCCTCACCGAACCATAAGCGCATATCCTGATATTGAAGTGGTCAATCATCACCTGCTTCATGCGGCTTCCATCTATCACTACTCGTGGCCGGATGAAATGGCTGTTCTGGTTATTGATGGAGGAGGAGCTTACACTCGCAGAGCTACCGAGGTAGGGATGCCCGACTCCCGCGAGACTATTTCGTTTTTTAATGCCAGCCCCGGAGGAATTACTCTTCTCGGCAGGACGCTGGGGGAGAGTCTACGTGAAACAGATGCCTTTTCTCGAAGTGTAAGCAATTCACTCGGATATTTGTACAACATGGTCAGCCACATCATCGGTTTTGGAAAGAGGCAGGAAGGGAAAACCATGGGGTTGGCCGGGTATGGGAAGCCCGTCTATTCCGATACAATAAAGCAACACATACGACTGACAAAGTCATTCGACAAGGTAATGGAAATCCAGCAGCCAGCAGATGAGCTGATTGGGGAATTGGTCGAGGCCCTTTCTAGAAGGAATGATGGCTTCACGGTCAGAGCAGATCTCGCAGCCAGTGTGCAAGTTGTATTTGAAGATGTTCTCATTCACTGCGCGGAGTTACTGATGGAGACTACTGGCAGCACACATCTGGGCCTCGCTGGAGGGTGTGCACTTAATGCAGTTGCCAACGGCATCCTCAAAGATAGGTTGGCTGCCCATGGTGCTTCCTTGCACTTGCTGCCTTTTGTGAATGACGCAGGTCAAGCCTATGGCGCTGTGTCGTGGAAAGCGTGGGAACTGAACGAAGGAGAGCTCCTTGCTCCCAAAAATTCCACCCCATCGACAACTATAGTCTGTCCAGGGAAACACTACACGAATCAGGATATTCTCGCCGCATTGAATGATGCTTATCCTCGCATTGAGTTTGCCCTCCAGTCGTCACCCAGCCATACTTTAGCGCAACTGCTGGCAAGGGGAGAAATAATAGGCTTTTATACTGACGGTTCTGAATTCGGTCCACGTGCTTTGGGCAACAGGAGTATTCTTGCAAATCCGACACTCCCCAGAATACGGGAGCGTCTTAACCGTGACATCAAAGGACGCGAGCCTTTCCGGCCCATAGCCCCCATTATCCTTGAGCATGAGTACGCTCGATATTTCGAGGGTTCTCCAGATAGCTACTACATGATCAACACGGCTCGTGTGAAAATGGATGCCTCACCGCCAATTCCAGCCGTCACACACGTCGATGGCTCGGCACGAGTCCAAGTCCTCTATGAATCATTTAATCCTCTATTATTCAAGACGATCGAACAGTTTGATTCGCTGACTGGGTGCCCGGTAATTTGTAATACTTCCTTCAATGGCCCAGGAGAGCCGATTGTGGAAACTCCAGAGCACGCCATTGATTGCTTTTTAAGACTTGGCTTGGACTATCTCTATCTTCAGGGCTATCTGGTATGGCTTCCAGAAACCGCCATCGAAAAAAGTTTGTAAATCTCCTGAAGCGAGGTGGCCCTATTAATGTTGAAAAGCAAGTTGTGCCAATTTTGGGTGGCATCATTCTGTGACAACAGAAAGCGATAGACCCGTCCCCACTCAAGAATCGTAATGGGGTGCATGTGGATATCGTGATCCCTGTCGCACAGGATTTCCACTATTTCCGAAGTCGTAAATAGGTTCTCGTTTCGATAAACGTAATTTGAAATTAATGTCGGGTTGATTGCATACCCTTCTGCGAGCACTCTCACTAGCCTGTCTCTGACATCTGGATGCTTGCAGGTCAGAATTGGCCTCAAGGTCTGGAGTCCTTCGGTTGGAGTCAAAGTTAGTGTCTGTCTGATTGCATGCAACATCCTGAGCAAAGGGGCCACTTCTTCGTTTTCACAGTATCGGGCGATGTAGGTGGCATACAAATCAATCGGCTCGTTAGGGTTCCGAAGAGGGTAGGTAAAGCCATATGTTCCAATTGGGTTAAAAAGTGTGTCATAGGCCTTTTCACGCAGAAAAAAATCTGGCCGTTCCTTGAGCGAATACTCATTCACTGTATATGACAAGGAGTGGTCAAAAAAATCATTTGCTGCCAACTGGTAGGCTACGTTCCCACTACAAAAATCCGCTTCGCGGGCATCTCTACTTTCATGAAGCATCGCCATTATTGTTTTTTTGTAGAGGGGGAAATCCTGGCGGGCAACCTGGATGAAAACAGGCTGAAGTAAAATTCGCTCTATTTTGTCCGCGCCATCCCGAATACACGTGAGCACGTCTTTTCGAAGAGATTTATCAGACGCTAATTCAGGGTTGAGCATTAGTTTGAGTATATGCTCAAAACGATCTTTTTCTTTCTGAGTTCTTGAAAAAAAGAGCGTGAAATCTCTTGCTGTTGCATTGAAAAGATACTTTGGGCCAAAGAGATTCATCGCCTCTTCAATTTCTGCTTCATTGGGCATGTTCGCAGCCCGCACTCCTTCACCTAAAGATTGCCAAATAGATTTGTAAAATTCATCTTGCACGTTGGTTGGCAGAATCTCTATTCGTACTCGGGCTACAAGAAGCAGGTTGAGAAAAATTTTTGCATGGCTGTTTCCACCTTGAAAACGAGCCCCCATCTGGGCCACCTGGGTGCTGGGATGCTCTGAGCAAGATTCGATGCTCTTTCGATAAGAGTCGACAAGGAAGTGAATGGCCGGGACCATCAGGGAAGATGTCGCTCCCCCGACGTTGATAATATCCCAGAGTTTGGAAGCGGCACCAAGCGTTGTCGCAGCCGCCTGAATGAGAGCTCGTTTTAAACGACCACTAGTTGTCGTGTAATACCACTCAAGAAATCTATCCGCGTAATCTTCGGGGTCAGATTGAGCTATTGTCAGAATACATTCCTTAAGCAATAAGCTGGTGGCATTTGTTGCCTCTTTTAGGCAATGCGTGAACCCCCGGCGGGTTCTCGGGTCGGTTAAAAACAACTTGATGACATTCGCTGCATGCTTGCTCTCATTGTGTTGCTCCATGAAATCAAGTAGTTGATCATGGTCGAATCGTATTACCCCCATTGGGTCTTCGAGGACTTGCATTAGGTGTCTCGCGATAAATAATTCCAATATCCTTTCATGGAAAAATGAATAGTACTCACTTGTTTCTGTTTCGGAGACTCTGATGATTCCTGTACGGACAGCTATGTCAAGTAAGCTCCCCATACTTGTCATCCGTGGGAGATCCCCAAAACTACATCCATCCCTAGCCAGCCGTGGATCAAGCCATTTGACGGCCAATCGTTCAAGAAACGGGAGCACATCATAATCGTTATGGCTTTCGAGGCGCGATTTTACAAAGTCTTCAAAAATATCATGTAACCGCAGGCTGATGGGGAGCTTGGAGTTTTCATACGCCTTACAGATAAGTTGCAAAAGGATTGGTTCGCTCAGCAAAGCACGGGTCTTGGGAGACAAACCATCGAATTCCCCCTTAACGTTGAAGTGGTGAGTGTAGGTCGTGAATGCCTGTTTGGTTTCTCTGTTGTCAAAGGCTGTTACCAGAGTTTGTGTCACATGTGAGATGTCGGCTTTAACCCTGGCACTTCGACTGCTGATTCGGTGCCATACTTCCGTTCTGCAGCTTAAAACAAAACGGATGCGCGTCACTCCTTCCCGCAGTAGAGAACGGTGAAATCTTGCAATATCCCTGTATAGCAATTTTATTTCGTCAATTGATGCCCGACTTTGATCAAGTCCATCAACAACCACTATGAGCTGCGCTTGCCTGTTGACGAGATCAGATTGAATCAATGTCAAAGATGGGATGGTTATGTGATCAAGGCCAAGGATATCAGCTAGTATATCCTCTAAGGAGCGGTTCGGCTTCAACTCTTCACCTAAGGTGAGGGCAACAGTGTTGTTAAAACCATTTGACAGCTTGAGTGTCTCGACTAACTCTGGCATTAAAGAGCTTTTTCCATAACCTGACGGCCCAACCAGCATCGCCATATTATCGGTCGCAATAAGGGTATCACATACCCTTTGAACTAATTCGGGTCGTTTGACATATAGAGGCCCATCCAGAGTAAGATAATCCTGGCTCTCCAAGACTTCATACGTCCTGTCCCAAATTTCGGGACCATATAGACTAAACGGCCTGTACAATCTGGTCTTCCCTTCAAATAGATCGGGGTCCAAATTGCGTACAAGGCGCTTCATAAAATTGTCGAAGCCCATGTCATGGCCCCCAGCCCCTTGTACCAAACGGTTCTCAATGGCTCTGGATAATGGAGCTTCTGGGTGAATTGCACTGGGATTGATCCAGTATATGTCCAAGTTTCTAGAGATTGGATCGCAATTAATGTGTTTGTGAAAGAATTCAGCTAATCGTTGTTCAAAACCAGAATACCCGCAAAACAACATTCGGTTCCCCTGAATCAGGTACTTTGCAATGTCTGATATGTGATCAGGGTAGGCCCCCTCATTCAATTCCGATTCAGTCAAGTAGTGGATGCCCGCGTCTACGTCCCCATGGATTTTAAAGGTTAACACCTTTTTCCTAGAAATCTCATGTAACTCCGACAGGTCACTTTTTGAATGCGCGTATATAACGTGCAAACGGTCATGCACACCGACGACTTTCGCTGCATACTCCAGATATTGGTCGAAGTTGGTAGTAATAATATTTTTGATTGCCCCTGCCGAGCATAAGAGAGCCGTACAAATATAACCATCCGTAGGAATGGCGCTATGCGGAAATGCCTCTTTCAGTAGGATGCTTCTGGTCCGCGCGTTCTTCACCTGGCTGAATAGGAGTTGAAAGAATGCTTCAATGTTATCAGACTCTTTAAGTGAGTTAATTGAGTCCGCACCATCCTCCACGCTGAAAGCATAGCTGTTCAGAATTCTTTCCTTGAGTTGTTGGAATGAATCAGCACCTGAAGTCAGCGACGCTCCCGCCCCCATAAACAGGCAAAGGTTTGCCTGTCCGTCTACCGGCAATTCTTCTGTGATAATATTGGCTACAATTTGGGCAATATCTATATGGTACATAATTTCCAATTATCGATGGGTTAAGCGTGGAGGTAGAGTCTATAAAATAAGGCAGTCTATAGCACTCGCGCTGTGGGTAGAGCAAGGTGAGAGTCGTCGATAACTGATAATTATATGGGCTTAATCCGCCGCCCAAAGGCGTTCAATTCCGCTGTGACATTCTTGAAACTGTCACGAATTGATTCATGTTTGCTCACCTTTTTGGCAATCATGGCGCCTGTGGCTTACCATTCTCAAGATATTCTATTGGGGGTTACACAGGCCCTCCCAGTATTTCCTATTGCCATGTGTGGCTTTGTCGTCAACGACATCAATGACATCGAAAAAGACGTCATCAATCATCCCGAACGCCCTTTGCCACGAAGGGAAATTCGCGTCACGTCTGCCGTCATCTTCTATTTTGCTCTTCTGGCAATTTCTCTCGTTCTCATCCGGCTGTATATCTCAGGAGCATCAGTCTTTTACTATGTGGCCTTTTGTCTGGGTATGACAAACTACAATCTAGTCGTTAACCATTTCCCGAGATTGAAGAATTTTTATGTTGTCGTTGTTACCATGCTCCCAATCCTCATCGCTATAAACTCAAGTGGCCTAGGATATGGTTATTACCTTGTAGCCCTTTCTCTGGCTTTGTTCATGATGGGAAGAGAACTGTTGATGGATGTGCATGATGCCGAGGGCGATTGTGACAATCTGGCAATTGCTTTTGGGACAAAACGCATCAGGGGCATTGGATTTGGACTTCAGATCATTTCTTTTGTCGTCCTAGTGCCACTCGCTATTTCAAGTGCCATGAAAACAGGGATCTTGATGGCTTTGATAGCTATGAGCACGTTTTTCATGCTGCTCTGGCAGAAACCTAAATGGCAACATCCGAGTATTATGCTCATGAAAATCCAAATGCTGTTCGGCTTGGCTTTTTTAGCCTAACCCATCCTTGATGAGAGAAATAATAAGAGCGACGATAGTGATACCAATCGGAATGTCACTCAATGAAAGTTGCAATCGGTATTTCAACTCATCCCTCGACATCTTTTCTCGTTCAGCGACATAGCTCAATTGTTCGAATTGACTTAATTCACGGCCCTCAAGACTTTTCGTGAGTTCCTCTAGCCTTACGTTAATCGAACGCGAATAAAGAGTACGAAGTACGCTTCGGGGATAAAAGTTGAATATTATCAGCACCGGTATGGCGATAATCCCAGGAAGTAGTAGGAAATGTTTGGCGGAAGCCCCAAGAATAGTATTGAATTCGAATGGAGCTCCATAAAAGCTCTTCACATGAACGTAGACAAAAACAACTGTCAAAGTTGATAGAATGTTTACATAGGAAGAGATGAGCCCGAGATTGCCGTCTGTAAATACATCTTCTTTTGTGTGCAACTTTTCGACATCGTTGAGCATCTTGGAAAAATAAAAGAGTTTTCTCCCGACATAAACGCCCATTCCATATTGAGCACATCCAATGCCAATCATCGCGTATTGCGCAAATCCCTCAAACGGGAATTGGCATGTATAAAAAATCAGAAATGCCACAAGTATGAACTGTGCTGAAAAGGATATAGACCTTTGGACACTTAGAAACCTTCGCTTGCTCTCTTGATAACCTGAGTCTCGCCGTAAATCTTTGTCAAAAAAAGATTTCTCAATCAATTCAACCACGTGCCCTTGTGTGAAGTAGACAAAAGACACAGCTCCCAGAATCAGACCTGCTGATATGACACAGTTGAATGAGACGAAATACGCTTCTACAAATCGAGAAAACACCTTTGCTGACTCGGTAAACCAGATGATGGTACTCGCGACACCCCCGTACGCCAACGGTACTAGAAAACTCCACAGAACGTGGTGCATCAGGGAAAATAAGTAATTTTGTCGCTCGTACAAAGCCATATAATTATCAGTTATCGATGGATTGTGTGGTGGTCAAATTACAGATGTAGGTGTCCTCATAATTATTGTTGCCTATATCATTGATGACTGGATTTCGGCAACCTCGGATGTCTGAAAGGGTGGATTCAATATTGGTGTACTTTTGATATAAAAAGTATACCATTTCATCAAGAATATCAGTGTCTACGGACAAAGTCCTGGCCATCGTCCAACCCAGAGGGTACCGTCATAGGAATTCCGGTGAGGACATGGTTGGTCTATGTCCGTCCGTTCTATGAAAACTAGTGAGGTGGGTTATGAAGTCCAAGGACAACTTCGACAGAAGTGCCGAATCCGAAACCTTTGACCGTGAAATCAAGCGAGTGAACGTTGATTTCCCGGTATGGATGGTTAAGGAGATGGACGAGAAGGCCCGGAGGCTCGGTGTTTCCAGACAGGCTTTGGTCAAGGTCTGGATATCCGATTGTCTCCGGTCCGAGAACAAAATGGCCCTGTAGAGTAGGGCGACTGGGAGGTCGGATATACCATTTCTATACCTCCCAAGAATATACAAAAGATATACCTTTTACCCGCAGATATACTCCCGATGTATATTCCCCGCTCAAAACGATAAGTATTCCAAACAACTACATAGTGTGCCATTGAATGGCATTCAAGAGGTCGTGGGTTCGATTCCCTCCAGCTCCACCAATGAATTTAAAGGCTTAGAAGGTTTTCCTTCTAAGCCTTTTTTCGTGGAATATACAAAAAATATACAAATGAAATCGGGTGGATATGGGGGGCCTCGGCTTAGCCTTCCGATAAACTATCCACCTTATAAACACTGCTCAGTGGGCCGACAAAGTGGACCTACTTCTGGACTTGGTGCCGCAGAGCACGAATAAGAAAAGGAATACTTGATAATTACACCGTTGGGTGACGGACGAGTGCGCCCTATGAAATGATGAAACAAAGAAAAGCGGGAGTCCTTGACATGAAGCCGCATAAGAAAGGCCCGGAGGACAATCCTACGGGCCTTTTCATTTGCTAGAAAGCTGATGCTAGGCGCGCTTGCGACGCAGGAAGGCGATGCCGCCAAGGCCCGCCGCCAGCAGCAGGAAAGTGGACGGCTCGGGGGTTGCGACCGGGCTGGAATGCTGCACGTCGGGAGTGCCGATCTGCATGTTGTCCCAGTCAATATACCAGGTGATACCGGTGAAGGTTATTTGGGTGAACAATGCTTCCGTATCGATAATGCCCCAGAAATGAACGTCATTATTGAGGCCTCCTGCCACCACCTGATGCGGGATGTCCAACTCGGAATCGTTGTAGAAAAAGGAAAGATCGGATCCCTGATCCACGTCGATGATGTAAGTTCCAAAGGCGTTGATGGCTTGGCTGAACGTCAGAGTCAAAGGTCTGTTGTAAAGGTGCCACCTCTCATTTGCTACAGAGCCGGTGTTCGCGGTGGCGGTAATGCCGTTGCCGAAATCGATGGTGGTGCCCGAAGAGAAATCCTCGATGAAGACACTGGATAGGTTAGACTGGAATTGGGCTTCGGCTCCGGCCGGGGTCAGCGTGGCCCCTTGGTCGTCTCCGTAAAAAGTAATAACTTCGGCCATTGCCGGGGCACAGAGCGCCAGCGTCAGAATGAACGCGAAAAGAACACGGAACGCAGGCTTCATAACTCCTCCTGTTTTGGTGACGGGGAGATCTGAGCAACAATCGTTCCCTATCTATAGTCGTCCATAAAAACAATAAGCTATAGAATCTTGACGCATGATGACGTGCTCATGTCTTGTAAGTATTTCCGACAAAAGTGTTGGGTGTCGTTACATATCTTGCCTTTGTCCATGCATTGCCCGGATAAAAGAAAAGCCCTGACCGGAGAGTGGTCAGGGTGACCTACACCCGTGAAATAGGTCCACCGACAATGTGAGTTCTTCGGCGAAATCGACTATCAGAAAGTAGGAGGATTTCGTCGTGAAGAAATCAAGGTACACTGAAGAACAAATTGCCTTTGCCTTGCGCCAGGCCGAGCATGGGACTCCCGTGAAGGAGGTGATCCGTAAAATGGGGATCAGCGAGCAGACCTTCTATCGTTGGAAAAAGAAATACGGCGGTCGCGGCACCAGTGAACTTCGCCGTCTGAAGATGCTCGAAGAAGAAAACCGCAAGCTCAAGCAGATGGTGGCAGATCTGAGTCTCGACAAAGTCATGCTGCAGGACGTGCTGTCAAAAAAGCTCTGAGGCCTGGTCGTCGTCGGGAGTTGGTGGACGACCTCCGGGTCGATTACGACGTGAGCATCCGTCGTGCATGCCGCATCGCACTCATATCCCGGTCGCTGTATACTTACCGGCGAAAAAGCGACGATCAGGCCGAGCTCCGCATGAGAATTTGTGAAATTGCCGCAACCCGAGTTCGATATGGTTATCGGCGCATCCACGTTTTGCTTTGTCGAGAGGGCTGGGAAATCAACCACAAGCGCGTATACCGCCTCTACAAGGAGGAAGGACTGTTGCTCCGCAGCAAGCGGCCTAAACGCATCGTAAGTGCTATGCATCGTGAAAAGGCAGAAAGCGCAACACGGCCCGACGAAGTGTGGTCTATGGACTTCATGAGCGATGCTCTTTTCGATCGTAGGCTCAAGCTGATGACCGTAGTCGACAACTATACGCGGGAAAGTCTGGCCATCGAAGCCGGCCAAAGTATTACCGGTGAGCAAGTGACCGAGGTACTGGAAAAGATAGCCTGTGATCGCTCGCTGCCAGCTCGTATCAAGTGCGATAATGGACCGGAATTCACGTCAAAGGCCTTGGACAAATGGGCCTATGAACACCATGTTGAACTGGACTTTTCCAGGCCGGGAAAGCCTACGGACAACGGATATATCGAATCATTCAACGGTCGTTTCAGAGACGAATGCCTCAATGTGAACTGGTTCTTGTCTCTGGAGGATGCCCAGCGTAAGGTCGAGGCGTGGCGACTAGACTATAATGAGAGTCGTCCTCACTCGTCCCTGGGCAACCTGACGCCCATTGAGTTCGCCATCCATTCCGGGCAATTGCCCGGAATGGATGGGCTGGAAAGGCGCCGGGAACCCACACAAGCCCGGACCTAAAACGGGGGCATCACCAGCATCAGGTGATAGCACGATCAGATTGCACCTGACGTGGGGAGACATTTCTGGGGAGATCCATCTAACCCCAGTCCCTGAAGACTGTCGCCCGGGAGATTTTGCCAATACGTTTGCTGAGTTGAAGTTTGCTTTACGGGCTCTGGCGGATGATGAAGTTGGACAGGACGCTGCGGAGACCGATGCGTGGGTCAGACGGACCTGGGACGATATTCGTTCATATTGGGAAAAAGGCCTGACTGGAACAGACCTGCCGTGGGGCTACGTGACTACTAAAGGGCCTTGGCTTTTGGGATTGTAGCGACAACATTATTAGCCAGTGTCCGCTATATGTCCGCTTATTCCAAGACACCATGCGAAAACACCGACATTCCGCGCCTTCCGCACATCATGCGACAGGGAGCTTGAAGAGGCTTGGCGGCGAATAAATCCCTCTTTTTTAGTGTGTTGTGGTGCAATTCCCGTTGAACGCCCTCAAAAATGGCATTCAAGAGGTCGTGGGTTCGATTCCCTCCAGCTCCACCAATGATTATAAAGGCTTAGAAGGTTTTTCTTCTAGGCCTTTTTCGTGGGTTAGACCCAAAATATACAAGTTAATTCAGGGCGGATGGATTTGGCCTCAAGTCTCATGAGGGCGTTTATGATTTTCATGATGTTGGACGGCTTGAAGCCGATGGAGATGGATCAAGCGTAACCAAAGCCAGGGGGAATCCCTTCTCTTGGGTGCTAGGCTGCGAGGTCGCCCCCTTCGGCGGGAAGTGCGTGTATTGGCATAAGGTTGGAACATGAAAGGGGAGCAGGCCGTTTTTTTACAATAAGTAAAATCAGCTATGAGGAAACTGCTTTCATGGAATTCCCGGCCGCAAGCGTGCCTATTTCTTGTCGGCGAAACGTGCATGGTTCAGTTCGCTGATATCGATGGAGGGCGTTTCATCGCAGGCCATTTCGGACAAGACAGTGCCCACGGAGGGAGCGATCCCGAACCCATGGCCGGAGAAGCCGCATGCCAGAATCAATCCGGGGACCTCTTCGACATGGTCGAGAACCGGGACCTTGTCCTCGCACACATCAACCAAACCGACCCAGGTCCTGACCACCCTTGCGTGTTTCAAGGCAGGGATGTAGCTCAAGATGCCCTTGCAGGTCGCTGCGGTGGCCGTGGCCGGGGGATGGCTCGCAAGCCCCTTGATGCGGTCGGCATCCAGGGGGGATCCTCCGCCAAAGACAAAGGAGCCATGGGTCGTTTGATGACCGTAAAAGTCGGCCATGGCGGTTCCGAGCATCTGGTAGAACATGGGGGGCTGCGCGTCGGTGACCAGGGTGTCCAGCGCGATCCTCGTCATGGGTACGTCCACGCCCACGGTGTTGGAGATGGCGCGGCTTTCGTAGCCTGCGGCCAGGATGATTTTGTCCGCCTCGTATCCCCTGCGGGTGGTCACGACCTTTCTCGCCCGGCCCGCGACCGTTTTTATGGAAAGCACGCTTTGTTCAAAAAGAAAGGTCACTCCAAGCTGGCGTGCCTTGGCGTAGAATGCCGTCGTCGTCAGCAGGGGGTTCGCGTGCCCGTCGCTCGGGCACCAGCTGGCCCCTATCACTTCATCGGAAAGATACGGGCAGATTTCCCTGACTTCCTCCCCGGTCACCATTCTCACATCGAGGCCCAAGGACTCGGCAACGTCGGTAAGTCCGCGCAAAATTTCAAGATGCTCATCGGTTTTGCCCAGCCGGAGGTTGCCCTGCCGGTAGTACTCGACATCCGTCCCAAGCTCTTCGGAAAGATGCGGCCAAAGGTTCCGCACTCCGTACATGGCCAGTGGCAATTCTCTCTTGTCCCTGCCGGACTGGCGCACCCCCCCGCCATTGCGGCCTGATCCGCCATATCCGATCCCCTTTCCCTTTTCGAGGACAATGACCGTTTTGCCCTTTTTCGCCAGATAGTATGCGGTCGAACAACCTATGATCCCACCACCTATGATGATTACATCCGCGCTAGTCTTCATGTTCCCTCGGTTTCTGCAGATAGGCAGGTGGCTCGCACTCGGTCACCGCATAGCAGTCTTCTCTGATTTGTAGTGGCTTTACTTCCAGTTACGAATGGTTGGAGCGGCCGGGTTTCAGCTCGCTTCCTCGAATTCCAGATTCGCTAGCTGTTCAATGGTCAACGGCTGCAGAGGAGATCTGACCCGGGACAGGCCTATGGTCGCGATATCCAGTGAACCACTATCCGCGATGATTTCGGCGATTGTCGATGCGCACATCCGTCCCTGGCAGGGGCCCATTCCGGCTCGCGTCTGTCCCTTGATCTGAGCGGGGTGACGCGCTCCCTGGGCTACCGATTCGCGTATCCGGCCCGCGGTCAACTCCTCGCAGCGGCAGACGACAGTCGAATCGTCAGGGGGAACCAGCGCCTGGCGGCTTGGCGGAAAGACATGGTCGAGAAAGGGGCGAATCAGCCTTTCCCGCCGCATATCCTTGAGGTGGGGTTGCGCCAACCGGTTGCGCTCCGAGTCGGTGATCACCTCCAGATCGCAGGCGGTATTGATGGCGGCGAGATGCCCGGCGATTGCCGCCGCCTTGCCTCCGTCGATGCCGCCGGAATCACCCGCCACAGAAACTCCCGGAACGCTCGTTCGTCCCCATTGGTCGAGCAGCGGCCGCCAGTAACGCTGTGGGGCGTACCATTCGTGTTCACAGTTGAGCAGTTGGGTGAGGCGCAGGTTCGGGACGACCCCTTCGTGCAGCAGGACCGTTGCCGCGGCGACTTCCCGCTTCCTGCCGCGGCAGGTAAAGCGCAACCCTTCGGCCTGCCCGTTGCCGATTACAGCCAGATCGCGGCAGCCTAGGTACAGGGGAACACGGGCGCGTTTCAACTTCAGTCTCATCCGCAGGCCTTTGAGCAGATAATCGCTTCGGCGCAACGCCCCGGGCAGGAAGGGGACTGCCTTCAAGTAATCCCCCATACCGGCCGTCTCGACCATTGCGGCAACGTCGACTCCGTTGTCCACGAGGTGGCAGGCGGCCAGCAGCAGCAACGGGCCGCTACCCGCAAGCACGACCGGTCCTTGCGGCGTCATGTCCGAGGACTTGAACAGGATGTCCGCCGCTGCGGCGCCCATCACGCCGGGGAGCGTCCAGTTCGGGATCGGCACCGGCCGCTCCACGGCCCCGACGCTGAACAGGATCCGGCTCCCGCGCACCCGCCGCAATGTATTAGCGGACAATATATCAACACTGAAACCGTTCTCTATGTTCCAGACGGTTGCGTTCGGCAGATAGGTGACGCCGGATGCACGAAAATCCTTCACAAGTCGGCTGCCGGCAAAGTAGTCCTCACCGAGAACATGCGCGTTTTCCGGAAGGCTTCTCTCGATTGAACGGTATATCTGCCCGCCCGGTTCCGGCTGTTCATCCACCAGCAGCGCCGAAAGGCCCAATTGGTCGGCAGTGACCGCCGCCGCAAGCCCGCCGGGCCCGGCACCGACAATAATCAGATCGTAGAGCTTATTCATTGGTCAAATCCTTTGCGCCGCGCTGCCGGTTGACGACCATGCCCTCCTGCACTTGGATTTTGCAGGCCTGTTGATTGGGAACGCCGTTGATCTCCATGAGACATTCATAGCAGACGCCCATGTGGCAGTATGCCGCTCGATGCGCGCCGCTGATCGGCGAGGTCCGGTTGAAGCCCGCTCCGGCCGCCATGACAGCGGCTATAACGGTTTCCGTCGCAGGAACCTCCAATCGTTCCCCCTCGAAAATGATGTTCACCCGTTCTACTCCGGGCCTGTTTTCATGTAATCTTTTAAGCATCTGGAACTCCTGATGGTCAGTGCGTACCTTGTGTGGCTTGTCTCGGTGGGGTGTGGCGTGTCGATCTGAAATCCAACAGTTTACATCCCGTTTCCCGGCAGCTGGTTAGATTTTTCGCGGATCGGTCATGTTTTCGGGAAGCAGGATTTCGTCCAGCTGTTCCTTGGTAAGCGTCCCCTTGGCCAGTACGATGTCATACACGCTGGCGCCGCTTCCAAGGGCTTCCTTGGCGATTGCCGCAGACTGCTCATACCCGATGACCGGCACCAATGCGGTCACCAGGCCGATGCTGCTTTGGACATAGCTCCTGCAGACATCCCTGTTGGCCTCGATACCGCTTATGCAGCGTTCCACCAGGGATATGCAGCCGTTTTTCAGGATCATCATGCCGTGGAGCAGGTCGTATGCGATGATCGGTTCAGCCATGCAGAGTTCCAGCTCGCTGGATTCGGCGGCCATGGAAACCACCGTGTCATATCCCATGACCTGGTAGCATATCTGGTTCATCACTTCGGGGAGTACCGGATTGACCTTGCCGGGCATGATCGAGGAGCCGGGCTGCATCGGCGGCAGATTGATCTCGTTCAGGCCGCATCGCGGACCGGAAGAGAGCGAACGGAGATCATTGCATATTTTGGAGATCTGTACGGCCACCAGCTTCAGGCTGGCCGACATCCGTACGAAGATTCCCGCATTCTGCGTCGCTTCCACCAGGTTCTTGGCTCTGCGGACCGGAAAACCGCTTATCGCCGCGAGCTTTCTGGCCACCAGGTCGGCATACCCGGGAGGGCTGTTGATGCCGGTGCCGATGGCCGTCGCTCCCAGGTTGATGTCGAGAAATGCTTCGGCGGTTTGTTCCAGGGCGTCGATTGAGCTGTCTATCATCACCGCGTAGGCGCTGAATTCCTGGCCAAGGGTCATGGGAACGGCATCCTGATTTTCCGTACGTCCCATCTTGAGCACATCCTTGAAGCTCTCCCCCTTGCTCGCCAGCGCGTTGCGCAGAATCCGCAGGGAACGAATGAGGTCGCAGTTGGAAAGCAGGACCGCCAGCTTGATGGCCGTCGGATACACATCGTTGGTCGATTGAGAGCAGTTCACATGATCATTGGGGTGCAGGTATTGGTACTCTCCCTTGTTGTGCCCCATGATCTCCAGACCACGGTTCGCAATGACCTCATTGGCGTTCATGTTGGTCGAGGTCCCCGCGCCCCCCTGGAACATGTCGACGGTGAAATGTTCGTGCAGCTGGCCATTCAGGATTTCATCGCAGGCCTGGCAGATGGCGTTCATCCTGGCGTCGTCGAGGACGCCCAACGCATGGTTCGTCAGGGATGCCGCTTTTTTCACCATGGCCAGGGCGTCGATCATATGGTCGAAGTTGTTCAGGTGAATCCCGGAAATGGCGAAGTTCTCCATGGCCCGCTGGGTCTGGACGCCATAGTAGACGTGGTTGAAGATATCCCTTGTCCCGAGAGAGTCCTTCTCCTGACGCAACCCGCTGATCAACAGGCTCTGACTGTCCTTTCTCTCATGGACGCAGTCGGCAAGCATGCGCATGCGGCGGTTGATTCCCACCGCGATCTGGGCAACCGCGCGGTAAAACAACTCCGGGTTGTTTTCCTTGAGTGATTGGATGTTCTCCTCGGCGATTTGCCAGATTCTGACTCCGGTTCGTGTGAACGCACCGTTCGAATGCGAATTGTTCTCGAGGAACGCGCCTTCGCTGACCATGGATCCGGACACTATCGTGCCGACCTTCCGGCAAGCGCCGTGGAGGCCGCGCATCAGCTCGAGCTCGCCCTCAAGGATGATCCCCGCCCATCGGCGCGGACTGGATTCATGGAATACCCATTCGTTTGGCGGGTATATCCGTTCCTCGCCCTCAGCGAGCAAGAGGTTCAGGTCCTTTTCGTTGATGCCCGTTGACCTGGCTGCCTGACGGATGACGGACTGTTGAATTTTCATAGTAGGTTACAGCTATTCTCTTGGAATTAAGCAGTTGATGACGAGGATGTCGCCCGGCGGAGGATCCTGCCAGCCCGAACACCGTGTCCGCGCACATGGCCGCCTAGTGGGCGACGCCGAGGGTTTCGCTTTCGCTGTTGATGATCCGCTCCAACCGTTCAAGAGCCCGGGCTGTCATGCCCACCTGATCCGGAGGATAGGCGACATGGTACTGGAGGGGGGGCAGGGCGAGAAAGGCCAGCCCGCCGCCATAGGGGGTGAGCGCGACGGTCGCCTTCCCGCCGGAGATCGAAATGGTCAGCCCTCCCAGGTCCAACTGCCGAAGCTCCGTCATGAGCAAGGTGTCGGCGTGCAACCGGTCCAACAAGGATTGGGCCTTGTCGCTTCTTCCCTTGCAACGGAATCTCCCGTTGCTGAAATGCAGTACGCAGTGTTGCGTTGACTCCACTTCCCGTTCCAGGCGGAGGTTGACGGACATCGTCCCGCCCAACAACTGGCGCTGCCACGTCTGGACCGCCATCAGGCCTTGCAGCGTATTGGGAAGGTTGGAGAAACGCACATCGCCGTCTTCCGTCAGCTCCGCATCGCCCCACAGCCCGGCAAAAAGGCGCGAGGTGTGGAGGATTGCCTCGTTGGCGGCATTGACCCGTTTTCTTCTCGATCGGAACATGGTGGCCTCCGCTTGGCAGTCTAGATGTTCTGGTCGCCTGAACGGATGGTATAGGCCTCGACGACCGGAAGGACGAACACCCTGCCGTCACCGTGGTTGCCATCCCCTGTCCGCGCCGCCTTCATGATGGTGTTCACGGCGGCGTCTTTCTGCTCGTCATCGACAAAGGTCTGTATCATTTCCTTGGGCAGTTCCTTGTACATGGTGTTGCCGACTTTCAGACCGCTCTGTTTTCCCCGGCCGATGACCGGGAATTTCGTCATGCCGTACACGCCGATTTCGGCAAGCGCATCAGTGACTTCACCTATTTTCTCGGGACGGATGATGGACTGTATGAGGTACATGATGTCTCCTTTTGTTCGTGACTATTCGTTGGTTGAGACGACAGCCGGCTTGGTGTTGGCCGCGCCGCAGTTCGGGCCGCAGCCGGGATTGATGACAAAGGTGGCCGGTATGCCGTTCTTATAGAGCTCTTTTTCCACCAGGCCCCATTCCTCCTGGGCCGCCTGGATGTCCATCGGGCGGAACATGGGTTCCTTGACGACGAAACGGAGCCAGAAGACGACGTAGAGGAGGGTGCCGGTGACCATGATCGCGACCAGGCGGAATATGGTGCTTTCCATTTCCGGAGGCGCGATGTTGATGACGGCGTAGCCCATGCCCAGAGAGCCGAGAATCTGCGGCATCGGATGGAACGGGGTTTTGTAGGGGCGTTTGAAGTTCGGGTAGCGGCGGCGGAGGAGGATGACGTCGATGTGGGCGATGATGTAGGCGAAGAGCCAGGAACAGCAGGCCGCCAGGATGTATATGATCAGGTTCGGGGCCTTGTGGATGCCGCCGAAGAAGAAGAGCCCCATGGCTCCGGCCATGAACAGGATGCCGATCCACGGGGTATGGAAGCGCGGGTGAATGGAGCGAAACACCTTGGGCAGTTCGCGGCTGACGGCCATGCCGTAGAGCATGCGCGGGACCACGCCGATGACCGTATTGATCGTGCTCGCGCTGGCGAAGATGGATACTATGGCGATCCAGATCATGCCGGGTCTGCCGAGCATGGCCAGCGCCATGTCGATGTGGGGGTGGTTGGAGTTGGCGAGCTGTTCAGCGGGCACGTACTTGAGCGAGGCATATCCGTAGACGAGGTTGACGCAGAAGATGGCCAGCAGACCGTAGAACATGGCTTTGGGAATGTTCTTTTGCGGATTTTTGGTTTCCTGCGCCATGGGGGTGACGAACTCGATGCCGATATACAGCCAGATGGCCAGGGCGGTCAGGCCAAAGACGCTCATGCCCATGGGGTTGAAGGGCTGCTCCGGCAGCACCGGTGGCGGGAGGGTGCCTATGCCGGTAAGGCCGATGATTCCGAGCAACGCCATGGATATCATCATGGTCAGTGTGAACACGATTTGCAGCCTGGCGAAGATGTCCACACCGACGACGTTTGTCACGGTCAGTACGATCAGAAGCAGGCCGCCCCATACGATGGGGGGGATTCCCGGGGCAAAGGTTTCGGTGATGACCGCGCCGGCCACGGCCAACTCCGCGGGCGCGGCGACCATGTTGGGAATGACGTACGCCAGGATGACCGCCGCCATGGCGGGCAGGGCCCCCATCGCGACTTTGGTGTAGGAACGGAGCCCTCCCGCATGGGGCATCATGCAGGAAAGCTCTGAATAGCTCTGGGCCGAGAAGAGTTGCAGGATCCAGGCGGTGGCCATGGCGAAGACAAAGCCGCCGCCGGCCAATCCCATGCCCTGGCCGAGCGATACCAGGGTGCTGGAAGCGACCACCAGTCCCACCGCTACGGAAAAGCAGGAGAAAAAGCCGAGTGTCTTCCGTAATTCCGTTTTCATGCTGCACTCCAAGATTATAAGTCTTACCAGTTTGTTATGACGATTCGAGCCTCGGGCTTAATCGGGCCACGCGGTTTATTCGCTACGCCGGGTAGGGGGCGGATTCCTTCGGCGCAGAGGGCTCTTTCAATGAGTCCGCCCTCCATGCCTTTCCCGGAGCGGCATCAGGCCAGATAGGGCTTTTCCCAGAGGTTGAGCGTCGTGCCTATGCCCTTTTTCAATGCGTTGCGGTAAACAGTGGTTCCCCAGGCCACATCCTCGATGGGCATGCCTCCGACCGAATAGATGATGGTTTCGTCATCGCTTTCGCGCGCCGGCAGTTTCCCCGTAATGATGTCGCCCAGATCCTGGAGCTGTTGCTTGTTCATCCGTCCATCCGCGATGAGGTCCATGCAATGCACGGCCGGGATGGGGACGGTGTGATAGGCCGGATACGGCATCTCTTCGGCCCAGGCCTCATAGAGCCCGACGTAATCCGCGACGTTGCGGGCGCGATTGAGGATGAAATCGTCGTCGAAACGTCCTGCCGCCGGGCAGCAGATGACCGCGCCGGGCTTGATCCATTCTTCCTTGATGTAGGGGTACTTGCTGACGTCGCCCGTGGGGGAGGAGGTGCCCACGCAGACGATGTCGGCATCGCGGACGGCTTCCGCAATGCTGTCGACGACTTCGATCGTCGTTACGGACGGGTAGTTGTCTTTGACGTAGTCAATGAAACTGCGGATGGATTTCTCGCCGCGTCCTTTGACCTTGACGCACTCGATACCGGGACGGACCGCCATGAAGGCGGCGAAAGCCGTTTTGCTCATGACGCCGGGGCCGACGATGCCCACGACCCGGCTTTCCTCGCGGGCGAGATAGCGCACGCCCACACCGGGGATCGCGCCGGTGCGATAGGCGCTGAGGATATTGGCCGACATGTAGGCCAGCGGCGCACCCGTGTCCTTGTCGTTCAGCGTCAGCATCAGAATGGAGCGCGGCAGTTCCTTTTCCCTGTTGGCGGTGTTCGATCCATACCATTTCATGCCGACCATATCGAACTGGCCGCCCAGGTATGCGGGCATGGCCATGAATCGCCGGTCGGGGCCGTCCAGCGGCATGTTCGGAAAAGGAGACTCTTCGGGGAAGACCATCATGACGCCATGGGAGTTGTTGCCCGCTCCGCCCATGCGAAAATCGCCCATCTTGAGCAGGCGGAACATCTCTTCCATCGCGTCCACGCAGCCGGCCATGTCGGTCACGCCCGCCTCGATCATGTCGTCTTCGTTCAGGTACAGAAAATCTATCTTCGGATTCGTCATTGTCTTGTCTCCCGAATGGATAAGAGTGTTAAACGAGTTCGCATCCGATGTGTGCTTCGAGCTCTATCTCGACAAGCTGGGTCGGGCGGTTCAGTTTGGGGGTTTCAACCATGGTGAAGAGCGGCCTTATTGTTTTGAAACGTTCGCTGTAGGCAGCGCCCACCTCCTGGGCCAGGGCCATGTCCGTCACGTAAGCCTTTACCTTGATCACATCCGAAGCCTTGGCCCCGGCCTGCGCCAGCAGATCGATGAATTTGGTGAATATGTATGCGGCCTGTTCCCGGGCCGTTTCGCCGGCCACAGTCCCGTCCGGCAGCACCGCGGTGGTGCCGCCGATGTAGACGTGGTCTCCGACTTTCACCATTCGGGAATATCCGGCGATGTCTTCCAACGGTGCTCCGGACGAATAATTGATACGTTGCATGATGCTGTCTCCTTGCAAGCTGAACTGTGCGGTCAACTCCTGTTGAGCAGAACCGCACGGCCATATTGGAAAAAACGGAACAGCTTTGTCACAGCAGGTGGGGCGGCGAAGGGTGGTTTTGTATTTTATTATGTTATTTCAAGATGTTGATTCGGCAGTGCCGATGTACTGAAAATTAAAATTTTTACAAAACCATACAAAGTATTACAATCATCGACTACTTTAACGCCAGTATTTAACGTTTGTGTAGAAAAAAGTGGTGAACGTTTGACGAGGACCCGCATAATCCAGGCTGAATTAACTGACGTGTTTTCGGGGGGTTGCCCGGTGGCGGGAGAGAAAGGCTATTCAGGGGGCTTGGTCCTGGCGTTGTTGTTGCAGAAGTTGCTCAGCCAGGAGGTGGAATGTGAATGTAGAGAAAGCCTACATGCCGGAACAGCCTTTTTTCGAACTGTCGACGGAGGCGTACGTTTCTCGATTGGCTCTTTGTGACAGGGGCTTGGCCCAGTACTACAGCTTTGTGGTCGCTCCTGATACCGACAAGAGCATTGTCGCCGTCCCGGACGGAACCGTGGACATTGTCATCCAGTGTTCAGGCAGTCGGCCCGCGGCGCAGGTGTGCGGTTCCGTCAAGAAGGGGACCCAGGTGAAATTCGAGCCGGGGCTTCAGTATTTCGGGGCTCGGTTCTTCCCCGGGACAGCGGACGAGCTGTTGCAGTGTCCCCTCAATCAATTCACGGACCAGCGCATTCCTCTTGGCGATGTGTATCGAAACGCGGAGGAGTTGGTGGAGTGCATCTGCACGGCTGAATCGTTTGGGGAGCGCATACGGTTGTTTGAAAAATACCACGAAAAACGATCCCGGGAGCGGTCCGGTGTTTCCGCCCTGGTCTTATCTCTGATCGACAAGATCAACAGGGCCCATGGCGACATCAGGGTCGCGGACTTGGCCGAGGAGGCTGGTTTCTCGGTCCGCCATATCAGCAATCTGTTCTCACGAACCGTGGGCATCTCGCCGAAATTCTATTCCCGTATTGTGCGTTTTCAACGGTGCTTCGGGTTGCTGCGCAAGCACGATGAGCTGTCATATGCCAACCTCGCGCAGGACGGCGGGTATTATGACCAGGCGCATTTGATCAATGAATTTCGGGAATTTTCACTGTGTACCCCCGCCCAGGCCTTGGGGGTATGCGGATAGTGGGATATTGTTCCCTCTTCATTGCCCTCAAAATTGCGTCAAACTGATCGGGCCTCCGTACCTGTCCGCTTCATCGAACTCGGCTGCCGGCCAGGCGGAGGGCATGGACATCGATGCAATGGTCTTTCGCCCACATGCTTTGCTGAGAATAGAACGCCAACGAGGATGGCCTTCAAGAGGTCATGGGTTCAATCCCCTCCATCTCCACCAATGAATTTCAAGAGGGTGTCCAGTGATCTGGATGCCCTCTTCTTTTGTTGGGTGAATAGTCCTTGTATCTCTTCTCGCATGGCCCGACGGGAGTCGTGTTCAGCCTGAAATCGGAAAGGGAAATTCTTTCAATTTGGGGGGAAATTTGGCATAGAGGGCCCCTGTGTAGAGCTTGGTCTTAATCAATTCAAAGGGATGCAATATGACGATATTGGGGACGGCAAAAACCGCATCGGCAAAGAAGATGATGCTTCTTGGCGGTGGCGAGCTTGGCAAGGAAGTTGTGATTGAAGCGCAGCGTCTCGGCATTGAGGTTGTTGTGGTTGATCGCTATGAAGATACCCCCGCCATGCAGGTGGCGCACCGCTCTTATACCATGTCCATGTTGGATGGCGACGCGCTTCGCCGGGTTATCACAGACGAGAAGCCGGACTATATCGTGCCTGAGATCGAGGCTATCGCCACGTCTGCTTTGGTCGAGCTTGAAAAAGAGGGATTCAATGTCGTCCCTACCGCCAATGCGACGAAGCTGACGATGGATCGCGAAGGCATCCGGCGGCTGGCCGCCGAGGAGGTTGGCCTGACCACTTCGCCCTACCGCTTCGCCGACACGGAGGAAGAATACCGGGCGGCAGTGGCTGAACTCGGTATTCCCTGTGTGATCAAGCCCGTCATGAGTTCCTCCGGGAAAGGGCAGTCCACCGTGAAGAGTGAGGCTGATATCCAAAAGGCTTGGGATTATTCCCAGTCTGGCGGCCGTACAGGTGAAGGGCGTGTCATTATCGAAAAATTTGTCCCTTTTGACTATGAGATTACCCTGTTGACCGTGCGCCACGTTGATGGAACGACGTTCTGCGAGCCGATTGGGCACCGGCAGGAAAATGGGGATTACCGCGAATCCTGGCAGCCGCAACCCATGAGTGAGGCGACCCTTGCGAAAGCTCAGGAGTATGCGCGCAAGATCTCCGATGCCTTGGGCGGGCGCGGCCTTTTCGGGGTTGAACTCTTTGTCAAAGATGATGACGTTATCTTCAGTGAAGTTTCCCCCCGCCCTCACGATACAGGATTGGTGACCGTCATCTCTCAGGACCTGAGCGAATTCGCCCTGCATGTGAGAGCCGTTTTGGGCTTGCCGATTCCGGGTATTCGCCAATACGGGGCCGCCGCTTCGAGTGTGATTCTATCCAATGGCACATCGGACAAGCCCGCCTTTGGCGGCGTTGATGCGGCGCTTCGTGAGGCTGATACCAAGGTCTTGATCTTCGGGAAGGGCGAATGCGCCGGAGTCCGGCGTCTCGGCGTTGCCTTGGCCCTTGCCGACGACGTTGAGGGTGCCGTGGAGAAGGCAAAGAGAGTTTCATCTGCCGTAACCGTTTTGTATTAGAAGCACTTTGAACCGATCCTATGGCTGGTGAGAGTCTGTGGAGCGGGGGATTGGCGCTCGCCTCCTTTCCCTTTCATTAGACTCGCTCGTTGCATAGGACAAAGCAAACGCCCCCTCGCTGCTTGCATGGCCTTCAAGAGGTCGTGGGTTCAATCCTCTTCAGCTCCACCGGAAAGCTTGAGGCTTGGAAGTTCGCTTCCAAGCCTCTTTTGTGGAAAAGCAAAAATAAGCAAAGAAAACCGGGGGGATTGCAGTGGTTGAAGATTTGTTCTACCTTGACACGGACTCCCGGTATTAGGGCGGTGACTGAATAGGAAGGAATCATTCAGTTCGTGTTATGGTCCACAGTCGGGAGGCCGTTTGAAAAGCTCCCCGGTCAACCGGATATAGGCCCCGGGATCGAGCATGCGACACCCGCAAACCAACGAGGAAAGGACATGAACGGAGAACAGGAAAAGCTTGAAAAGATTTTCTTGGGCTACCACCCCCGGACGCAGGACGGCAGCTCTCCGCAGTCTCGCTCCCTCGGTGAGTCCATTGCCGTAATGGAAGCCTACAACAAGAGCCAGGGGGCGGGGGATCTCCGGGCCGAGCTTGTCGAAATAGCCTTCACCGACCTTTGCGCCGTTGCCGTTGTGAAAACAACAATCGGCAAGGTATGGCAGTACATCTGATACCCATCATAATTCTTTCTCATCGCTGCACCCATGCCGTCTGTCGGGGGATACTCTATCGGTCTTCCCTGGCAGGGGCCTGAATATGTGGTCTGCCCTCCGTCTTTTGTGGGATATGCGATAAGATATGAGTCGCCTGCACCCTTGAGGGTTAGGCCCCAATGGATGTCAGGAGAAGATATAGTGCGCACAGGCACAGGAGCGAGCCCATGACCATGTTGAAGCGTCGCATCTTCTTTCGGGTGTCGAGGAGCATGCCGAATCGGGTTCCCATGACGGCCCAGGTGGTGAGTGAGAGATAGCAGATGATGAAATAGAGGCCGGAGAAGAGGAAAAGCGGGGCATGGGAGTCCGGGCTCGTGAACATGGAGATGCCCGCGATGCAGGCCAGCCAGGCCTTGGGGTTGAGCCACTGCATGAGGAAGCCCTGCTTGAAGTCGGGGCAGGAGACTTCCTCGACCGAGAGCTCGGGATCTGCGGTGGCGATTTTGTAGCCGACATAGATGATGAACGACGAACCGGCCAGGGACAGATACTTGAGCAGGGCGGGATATGCGGTCACGAACTGCATGAGCCCGAGTCCCAGGGAGAGCAGGAGCAGGATGAACCCGATGGTCGCGCCGGAGACGAACGGAAACGTCCTCCGGAATCCATGGGATGCTCCCGAGGCGATGATCGTCATGTTGACCGGCCCGGGAGAAATGGACATTGTGAGAGAGAATACGCACATGGCGGCAATGAGAGAGAGCATTGTTGCCTCGCTGTTGAATTGTTTTCTTGTACCAACAATCTAGGCGGTGACCCGTGTCAGGTCCAATTGCATGATTGGATTGCGCCGATAAACGCCATGGATTGCCTGGAGTGACCGTCGTGGAGCTGTACCAACTCATATCCTTTGTCGCCGTTGCCGAAGAGGGCAACATGACGCGGGCGGCAGGTCGGCTGCACATGAGCCAGCCTGCGGTCAGCGCGCAGATCAAGGCCCTGGAGGAAGAGCTCGGGGTCAGGCTTTTCCTGCGGACCTCCCGGGGGATGGAATTGAGCGGGGACGGCAGGCGGCTGAAGGACAAGGCCAACGCCGTGTTGCGGGACGTCGAGGACTTCCGGATCGAGGCCGAAAAGGCCCGGGGCGGCGGCCACGGATCGGTCGTCCTCGGGGTCAACACCGACCCCGGCCTGTTGCGGCTCAAGGACGTCCACGCCGCGCTCGCCAGGGACTATCCCGGAATCTCCCTCGTGGTGAAAGAGACCATGAGCTGGGACGCGGCGGCCGAGCTGACGTCGAGAAACATTGATCTGTGTTTTTCCTATCTTCTCCCCGATGCCGACGGCATCGCCGCGCGACGCCTGGGGGAGGTCGAGCTTGCCATCGTCGCCCCCGAGGCCTGGAGAGACCGGGTGGGCGGCTCGGACCTCAAGGGACTCGCCTCGTTCCCTTGGGTCTGGACCAGCGACCATTGCCCCGTGAACAGGGTTCTCACCGGCCTGTTCCACGAAATCGGGGAAGAGCCGGTCAAGGCCGTTGTCGTGGACCAGGAGTCGGCCATCCTGCGGCTGGTGGCCGACGGGGTCGGCCTGGGCGTCATGCCCGCGCTCAAGGTGGAGGACCTCGCCGATGCCTACGGCATATTTCCCGTCATGAACCTGGAACAGACGCTCACTCTCCACCTGCTCTCGCTGGCGCGTCGGGCGGAGGATCCCATGATCGCGGCGATGGTGAATCTCATAAGGAACGTCTGGACCTAGCGGCTCGGCCCGGTTGACCGTCATTTGGGACGCTGTATGGCCGCAAGGCGCTGCAGCCCGACCTGCTGAACTTGTTGCCGCTGTCTATCGGGCACGCCCTGAGCCGACCCTTTTGGGGTATGCGTTTGCATACAAAAAGGTGGGCGCGGCCTTTCTCCCCGACCCGTCTCCCCACGCCTTGTTGCGCGTCGCGAAATTATCCATCTGACATCATTTGAATATTCATTTATCCCGCCGGTCTTGGGCCTCTTGGGGCGGGAGTAGCTGTTCGTGTTTGATCAAAATTATCTTGACAGAAATGTCACGGAAGGTAGGGTGGGAATGGTTACGCAAACGATTGCGCAAACGATTGTATGAGTGCGGTTCATTAATTATTTGGAGGTATCCGGTATGAGTCTTTCGAAAAAAATCACTGTTGCACTGATGTCCTTGGCGTTCCTTTTCACGGTCGCCATCGCGCCCGCTTCCGCCGAGAAGCCGGTCGTCGGTCTGGTCATGAAGTCCCTGGCCAACGAATTTTTCAAAACCATGGAAGAGGGTGCCCGCAAGTATGCCGAGGAAGACGGCACTTTCACCCTGATTCCGGTGGGCATGAACTCCGAGACCGACATCGACACCCAGGTCAGCGCCATGGAGAACTTCATCGCCCAGAAGGTGGACATGATCGTGGTCGCCCCGGCCGACTCCGTCGGCATGACCATCCCGGTCAAGAAGGCCGTTGACGCGGGCATCACCGTCGTCAACTTCGACGTCACCCTGAACAAGGAAGCGCTGGTCAAGGCCGGTCTGCCCAAGGATTTCCTGTTCGTCGGCCCCGATAACGCCGAAGGCGCGGAAATGGTCGGCGACTATCTGGCCGAGACCCTCGGCAAGGGCGCCAAGGTCATCATCATCGAAGGCAACCCCGGCGCGGACAACGCCAAGCAGCGCAAGGCCGGTTTCATGCGCTCCGTGGAGAAGTACAACCTGAACCTGTTGACCTCCCGTACCGCCCACTGGGAAACCGAGGAAGCCAATACCCTGATGACCAACCTGCTGACCATGCACCCGGACGTCCAGGGCGTCATGTGCGCCAACGATTCCATGGTGCTGGGCGTGGAGAAGGCCATCGCCGCCGCGGGCATGACCGGCAAGATCCAGATCGTCGGCTTCGACAACATCGGCGCGGTGCAGGAGCTGATCAAGCAGGGCAAGTGCCTGGCCACCGTCGACCAGTTCGGCCCCGAGATGGCCGCCAACGCCATCAAGGTCGGGTTCCGCATTCTCGGCGGCGAGAAGCTGACCGGCTGGCAGAAGACCCCCATCAAGCTCGTGACCAAGGCCGACCTGTAGGCCTGACGTGAACAGCGGCAGCGGGCCCCTGCGCCCGCTGCCTTTTTGAATGGGTTGCAATGTTTTTTCGGTTTGCCTTTGCTGGGAGCGCGGATGGATACAAATGAAAACATTATAGAACTGCGAGGCATTACCAAGCAGTTCCCCGGCGTCGTCGCCTTGAACGACGTCGATCTCGACATCAGGAAGGGCGAGGTGCACGTCCTGGTGGGCGAGAACGGGGCCGGCAAATCGAGCCTCATCAAGGTCCTGTGCGGCATCTACGCCCCCGATGCGGGGGAGATGCTCTACCAGGGGCGGCCCTACGCGCCGCAGACGCCGCACGACGCCATGAATGCGGGCATCCGGGTGGTCTATCAGGAGTTCAATCTCCTCTCCTATCTCTCCGTGGCGGAGAACATGTTTTTCGACAACCTGCCCCGCAGATACGGGCTGGTCGATTATCATACGCTGTATCGCAATACCCGGGAATTGCTGGACGTCGTCGGGCTGGACATCTCTCCCAAGACGCCGGTCGAATTGCTCGGGGTGGCCCAGATGCAGCTCATCGAGATCGCCAAGGCGATCTCGTCCGAGAGCAGGCTGCTCATCCTGGACGAGCCCACGGCAACGCTCTCCAGCAAGGAGATCGAGATGCTCTTCGGCATCGTCGCCAAGCTCAAGGCCCAGGGCGTGACCATCATCTTCATCTCCCACCACCTGCAGGAGGTCTTCGAGATCGGGGACCGCATCACCGTCCTGCGCAACGGCGAGAACGCCGGTACGCATGTCGCCAGCGACATCTCCATCCCGGAGATCGTCAAGCTCATGGTCGGCCGGTCCATGGACGAGGAGTATCCCTTCCGGGACGACGTGACCGTGGGCGAGCCCCTGCTCAGCGTGCGGAACCTGCGCTGCAAGGGCAGCGCCCATGCGGTCTCCTTCGAGGTCGGGCGGGGCGAACTGCTCGGCATGGCCGGGCTGGTCGGTTCCGGACGGACCGACGTGGTCCGCGCCATCTTCGGGGCGGACCCCAAGGACGGCGGCGAGATATTGCTGCACGGGAAGAGGCTGTCCATCAAAACGCCGCGCGACGCGGTCAAGAACCGTATCTGTCTGCTGACCGAGGACCGCAAGGACCAGGGGCTCATCCTCGAGATGTCCTGCGCCGTGAACACGACGCTCACGGACCTGGCCGGCGTGGCCCGCTACGGCTTCATCCAGCGGGACACGGAGCGGGAAGTGGCGGAGAGGCTGGTGGCCGATCTCGGCATCAAGACGCCGTCCATCGACCAGTGGGTGGGCAACCTGTCCGGCGGCAACCAGCAGAAGGTCGTCCTGGCCAAATGGCTGTTCCGGGACGCCGAGGTGCTCATCTTCGACGAGCCCACGCGCGGCATCGACGTGGGCGCCAAATACGAGATCTATCTTCTGCTCTGGCAGCTGGCCGCAGCGGGCAAGGCGATCATCATCGTCTCGTCCGACCTGCCGGAGATGCTCGGCATCTGTCACCGCATCATCACCTTCTCCGACGGGAAGATCACCGGCGAACTGCCGCGCGACGAATTCGATCAGGAACGGATTCTGACCATGGCGTACGAAGAATACATCCAGGATGACGCGGCAGCGGCATCGGAAACAGAATCAGTCAAACGGGGAGTCTGATGAATTTCAGGAAACTTGCATATCTGCTGCTCAGAGAGGCCGGTATCGGCGTGGCGCTGGTGTTGCTCATCGTCATTTTCATGCTCGTCGCGCCCAATTTCGCCTCGCCCATCAACATGATGAACATCTGCACGCAGATCAGCATCAACACGGTCATCGCGGTGGGCATGACCTTTGTCATCCTGCTGGGCGGCATCGACCTCTCGGTCGGGTCCGTGCTGGCGCTCTGCACCATCGTGGCCGGGCTGATACTCACCAATGAGGCCCTGTCTCCCGGACTGGCCTTCTTCCTCGCCGTGGTCGTCAGCCTGGCGGTCGGGGCGCTGTGCGGCCTGTTCAACGGGTTCGTGTGCGAGCGCTGGAAGATCCACTCGTTCGTGGTCACGCTGGGCATGCTCAACATAGCCCGGGGCGCGGCGCTCCAGATCAGCGACTCCAGGACCCTGTTCGGTTTTCCGGACGTGTTTACCGACCTGGGCGCGCAGAACGTGTTCGGCCTGCCCGTCATCTTCATCATGGCCCTGACGCTGGTCATCATAGGGACCATTGTCCTGAACCGGTCCGTGTTCGGGCGGATGATCTATGCCATCGGCAACAACGAGGAGGCCGTCCGCCTTTCCGGGCACCGGACCATCCTCTACAAGATCGCGGCCTTCGTCATCTGCGGCGGGTGCGTCGGCGTGGCCGGCATCATGTATATGCTGCGCCTGTCCATGGCCAGCCCGATCCTCGGCGTCGGTTTCGAGCTCAACGCCATCGCGGCGGTCGTCATCGGCGGCACCAGCATGATGGGCGGCAAGGGCTCCCTGGTGGGCACCTTCCTGGGGGCCTGCATCATCGGCGTGCTGAACAACGGGCTCCTGCTGCTCGGCATGGGCGATTTCGCCCGCCAGATCGTCACCGGCCTGATCATCGTGGCCGCGGTCATCATCGACACCTACCGCAACCGGCTCCTGACCAAGATTCAGGTGTCCGAGTAACGTCATGAGCGCTAAACAATTGATAGTCCTGGGCAGCGTCAACGCCGACCACATCGTCCGGCTGGATGATTTTCCCCGTCCCGGCGAAACCGTCATGGGCCACGGCTATCAGGTCCTGCCGGGCGGGAAGGGGGCCAACCAGGCCGTGGCCGCGGCCCGGCTCGGCGCGGAGGTCGGGTTCATCGCCTGCGTGGGCGACGACGACTTCGGCGCGCGCATCCTCAAGCGGTTTTGCGACGACGGCATCGACACCACGGCGGTCACGGTTGTGGACGGCATGCCCACGGGCATTGCGCTCATCCAGGTCGCGGCCAGCGGGGAGAACTCCATCGTGGTCTCGTCCGAAGCCAACGGCTGCCTGACCCCGGAAGTGCTGGAGCGGCAACTTGCCTTGCTGCAACAGGCCGACACCCTCTTAATGCAGCTCGAGAGCCCGCTGGAGACCATCGAGCTGGCCGCCCGCAAGGCGCGGGAGGCCGGTGCGGCCGTGGTGCTCAATCCGGCCCCGGCCCGGCCGCTGCCCGATTCGCTCCTGGCCGACGTGAGCGTGATAACCCCCAACGAGACCGAGGCGGAGCTGCTCACGGGCGTCAAGGTCGTCACCGAAGACGATGCGAGACGGGCCGCGGCCATTCTGCACGGCAAGGGGGTGGAGACCGTCATCATCACCCTCGGCAAGAATGGGGCTTTTTTGAGCGCCGACGGGATTTCCCGGCGGATCGAGGGGTACAGCGTCACGCCGGTTGACACCACCGCCGCCGGTGATACCTTCAACGGGGCGCTCGTGGCGGCCCTGCAGCAGGGGTTGGATATGGCCGGAGCCGTCCGTTTCGCCCACGGTGCCGCAGCCATCTCCGTAACCCGGCTCGGGGCGCAAACCTCCATTCCCTACCGTGGGGAAGTGGACAGATTCATCAAGGACAACGGATAACCGATCATGTCGACCATCAAGGATGTTGCCAAACTCGCCCAGGTGTCGACATCGACGGTCTCCCATGTCCTGAACAAGACCCGCTTTGTCCGCGAGGACACCCGCCAGCGGGTCAACGCCGCCGTTCGTGAGCTGAATTACCGTCCTTCGTCCATCGCCCGCAGCCTGAAGGTCCAGACGACCAACACGCTGGGCATGCTGGTCACGGCCAGCAGGAACCCGTTTTTCGCCGAAGTGGTCCACGCCGTTGAAAGGCGGTGCTACGAACGCGGTTACACTCTTTTTCTGTGCAATACCGAAGGCGACGTGAAGCGCATGGAAGCCAACCTCGACGCGCTTGAGGAAAAGCGCGTGGACGGGCTGCTGCTTCTGTGCAGCGAGGCGAACGACGACATCCTCCGCCTGCTGGAAACCGAGCGGGCCACCCCGACCGTTGTCTTCGACTGGGGGCCGGAGTCGAACAACGTCGACCGGATCTACGACAACTCCCCGGACGGCGGGTACATGGCCGTCCGGCATCTCATTGAAATGGGGCACACGGAAATCGGCTGCGTGACCGGCCCGTTGGGCCGCCGTTCGGCCATCGAGCGGCTCCAGGGGATGCGCACGGCCATGGCCGAAGCCGGGTTGCCGGTGCGCGAGGAATGGATCGTCGAGGGCGACTACGACTGCGGCGGCGGCATCCGCGCCCTGCAGCGGCTGATGAAACTGCCGGCCCGGCCGACCGCCCTTTTCGTGTGCAACGACATGATGGCGCTGGGCGTCATCAACGAGGCCGCCCGCACGGGACTGCGCGTCCCCGAAGACCTGTCCCTCGTCGGCTACGACGACATCTACATCGCCCGCTACATGACCCCGCCCCTCACGACCATTCACCAATCCACCAGCGAGATCGCGGCCATGGCCGTGGACACCCTCATTGAGCGTGTGGGCTCCAAGCGGGACAAGGGCCGGGTCATCCGGATCGAGCCCCGGCTCGTGGAGCGCGATTCCGTACGCAAAGTGAAATAGCCTGGAAAGTACCGCGCATTGGCTCAGGCCCGGGCAATGGATGGCGGTTGTGAACAGCCGGATCGGGATTGGCTGAACCGGAGTTCCTCCTTCTTTTGGTATTAAAGTCCCAGGTGTAGTTCGCGCAGAACGAAGCGGACCCTCTCGTCGACCGGAGCGCATGGGACCGTTGTCAGCGCATACCCGAATCTGTCGTAGGCCCGGCGCATGGCCTCGTGCGTTCTCTGCGCCTCGGCAAAGTCCTGCCTGCGCTCGGCGTCATTGGTGAAGATCGCCTTCCAGGGCGGGAAGATGAACACCGGGCTGGCATAGCGGTGCGAGGCGCAGGCCGCCAACAGCTCGCCAGAGATGGTCAGGCCTTCGAGCAGCGAATAGCCGTAGGTGTCGATGATTCCCCGGTCGAAGAAGACAGGGGCCGCGTGGCTCTGGTGATGCGCGTGGGCACGCAGTTCCGCGTCCAGCATCCGGTCCCGGAAGGCTGTCTTGTCCCGCCAGGGCAGGGCGTTGCCCGAACGTTCGAGTTCCTCCTGGATGATTCTCCGCCCCGTTTCCTCGGAGCAGGCATGGCCGAGCCGTTGCAGTGCTTCGATGACCGTGCTCTTTCCCGAGCCGGGGCCGCCCGTGAAGACGATGTATTTGCTGCGCATCGTTGGATGGACTCCTGTGTTGGGTGTTAAACTACATATGGCCGGGGCCGCGACAGCGGAGCGGGGCGGCCCTGCGTCAAGACGCCGCGAGGATTGGTCGCGGGCACGACGCGGAGAAACTCTTTCGGGAAGAATAGGGGAGAGGGAAGCGTTATGGGGTGGGAACGGTGAAATGATTGCTCAGGATGGGATGGAACACAAGGGAAAAGGCCGGTCGGCCGTGAATCATGAGCAGGAAAAAGGGGCGCCCCGTCGGGACGCCCCTTGTTTTTTGGCTTGTGGGCCGGGTTACATGGCCTTGCCTTGCTTCCAGGCCTTGATCAGCTCGTCGTAGTCCACGGTCTCACCCTGGGGCTTCTCGTTGGCCAGCTTGGCCTTGGGAGCGCCGGGCTGGTTGAGCCAGTAGGACTCGTCCTTGGGCTCGTTGAGCTTGGGACCGCAGATGCTGAGCACGTTGGCGCGCTCCAGGCGCATCATGATCTTGTCCTGCTCGGCCGCCAGGTTGTCCATGGCGGTGTCCACGGTGACCTCGCCGGCGACGGCCTCACCGATGTTCTGCCACCAGAGCTGGGCCAGCTTGGGGTAGTCGGGGACGTTGGTGCCGGTGGGGGTCCAGGCCACGCGGGCCGGGGAGCGGTAGAATTCCACCAGGCCGCCGAGCATGGGAGCGCGCTTGGTGAAGGACTCGTCGCGGATGTCGGAATCCCGGATGGGGGTCAGGCCGACGTGGGCCTTCTTCAGGGACACGGTCTTGGAGACGCAGAACTGGGCGAACAGCCAGGCGGCCTTGCGGCGGTCCACCGGGGTGGACTTCAGCAGGGTCCAGGAACCGCAGTCCTGATAGCCGAGCTTCTGGCCCTTTTCCCAGTAGGGGCCGTGCGGGGACGGAGCCATGCGCCACTTGGGCGTGCCGTCGGCGTTGACCACAGGGGTGCCCTTTTCGACCATGGCGGCGGTGAAGGCGGTGTACCAGAAGATCTGCTGGGCCACGTTGCCCTTGGCCAGGTACGGCAGGGACTGGTAGAAGTCCATGCCCAGGGCGCCCGGAGGCGCGTAGCGGCGCAGCCAGTCCATGTACTTGCGCAGGGCGTACTTGGCGGCCGGGCCGTTGGTGGCGCCGCCGCGGGACACGGAGGAGCCCACCGGGCGGCAGTCTTCCACGCGGATGCCCCATTCGTCCACGGGCTTGCCGTTGGGCAGACCCTTGTCGCCGGCACCGGCCATGGACAGCCATGCGTCGGTGAAGCGCCAGCCGAGGTCCGGGGCCTTCTTGCCGTAGTCCATGTGGCCGTAGATGGCCACGCCGTCGATCTCACGCACGTCGTTGGTGAAGAATTCGGCGATGTCCTCGTAGGCGGACCAGTTGACCGGCACGCCCAGTTCGTAGCCGTACTTGGCCTTGAAGGCCTTGCGCAGTTCGGGCTTCTTGAACCAGTCGTAGCGGAACCAGTAGAGGTTGGCGAACTGCTGGTCGGGCAGCTGGTAGAGCTTGCCGTCCGGGCCGGTGGTGAAGGACTTGCCCATGAAGTCGTCGACGTCCAGGGTGGGCAGGGTCACGTCCTTGCCTTCGCCCGCCATCCAGTCGGTCAGGTTGACGACCTTGCCGGAGCGGAAGTGGGTCCCGATGAGGTCCGAGTCGTTGATGTACCCGTCGAAGACGTTTTCGCCCGACTGGAACTGGACCTGGAGTTTCTCGATGACGTCACCTTCCTGGATCAGGTCGTGGGTGACCTTGATGCCGGTGATCTCGTAGAAAGCCTTGGCGAGCACCTTGGATTCGTACTCGTGGGTGGGGATGGTCTCGGAGACGACCTTGATCTCCATGCCTTTGTAGGGAGCGGCCGCCTTGATGAACCACTCCATTTCCTTCATCTGCTCAGCCTTGCTCAGCGTCGAAGGCTGGAACTCGCTGTCCACCCATTTCTCCGCTGCCTTCATGTCCGCCATACCG
This sequence comes from Pseudodesulfovibrio sp. lm2024, assembly GCF_051175575.1. Taxonomy (NCBI): domain Bacteria; kingdom Pseudomonadati; phylum Thermodesulfobacteriota; class Desulfovibrionia; order Desulfovibrionales; family Desulfovibrionaceae; genus Pseudodesulfovibrio; species Pseudodesulfovibrio sp. lm2024. The sequence continues at coordinate 3,158,565 of NZ_CP195092.1, read as the reverse complement.
GCGGTGGCGAGGCTGAGGAATGCCAGGGTCAGCATTCCCGTGATCAATAAACGCCGCAACTTCATACGTACCTCCGTATGCTGATTAAGAAAAGACCTCTGCCGTAATACCCAATATTTCCGTTCCTCCTGTTTCCCGTTCGCGTTTGACACGCGGCCTAGCTATCCCCACCGCATGACGATGACGAGGAAACAAACGGATATAGCCGTAGCGATCCAGACGGGTGAAGCGGTCAGTCCGATCCAGGACAGGTGAATGTACGCGCTGCCCAATAGCCCGATGAACAGGCGGTCGCCGCGCGTGGTGGTCAGCGGCAGGAAGCCGCGCCGCGCCACGCAGGGGGAGACGATCTCCCATATGGTCATGCCGACGAGGATGACCGCAATGGTCAGGAAGAACCCGGCGGTTACCGGAGTCCATGCCATCCATTCGAGATTCATGATTGCCTCCTCCTAGACCCTGCCCAGGGCGAAGCCCTTGGCCAGATGGTTGCGGACGAACCAGATGACCAGCGCGCCGGGCACGATGGTCAGGATGCCCGCCGCTGCGAGCAGCCCCCAGTCAAGCCCGGTGGCGCTGACGGTCCTGGTCATGGTCGCGGCGATGGGCTTGGCCGCGGTGGTCGTCAGGGTGCGGGCCAGCAGCAGCTCGACCCAGCTGAACATGAAGCAGAAGAACGCGGTCACGCCGATGCCCGCGCGGATCAGCGGGATGAACACCCGGATGAAGAAGCGCGGGAAGGAGTAGCCGTCGATGAAGGCGGTCTCGTCGATCTCCCTGGGCACGCCGGACATGAACCCTTCCAGGATCCAGACGGCCAGGGGCACGTTGAACAGGCAGTGGGAAAGGGCCACCGCGATGTGCGTGTCGATCAGGTTGAAGGTGGAGTAGAGCTGGAAGAAGGGCAGCAGGAAGACCGCGGGCGGGGCCATGCGGTTGGTCAGCAGCCAGAAGAAGACGTGCTTGTCGCCGATGAACTGGTAGCGCGAGAACGCGTAGGCCGCGGGCAGGGCTGTGGTCAGCGAGATCACGGTGTTGATGGTCACGTAGATGATCGAGTTGATGTACCCGGAATACCAGGACGGGTCCGTGAATATCTTCATGTAGTTGACCAGCGTGGGATGGGTCGGGATGATCGAGAACGACCGCATGATGTCCGCGTTGGTCCGGAAGGACATGTTCAACATCCAGTAGATGGGCAGGAAGAGCAGGATCAGGTAGGCGATCAGCCCGATGTGTCGTTTTTTCAGTTTCATGCCTTGTCTCCCGTGCCCACCGCCTGCAGGGCCTGGTAGAACAGCCAGCAGAAAAGCAGGATGATGAGGAAGTAGATGAGCGAAAAGGCCGCAGCCGGACCGAGGTCGAACTGGCCCACGGCGATCTTGACCAGGTAGATGGACAGGAACGTGGTCGTGTTGCCGGGCCCGCCGCCGGTCAGGACGAACGGTTCGGCGTAGATCAGGAAGCTGTCCATGAAGCGCAGCAGCAGGGCTATGGTCAGCACCCCGCGCATCTTGGGCAGCTGGATGTAGCGGAAGACCGCCCAGCTCGACGCCCCGTCGATCTTGGCCGCCTGGTAGTACGCCTCGGGGATGGCTCGCAGACCCGCGTAGGCCAGCAGGGCGACCAGCGGGGTCCAGTGCCATATCTCCATGAGCATCAGGGTGATCCAGGCGTCCACCGGCGAGGCCGTGTGGTCGAACGCGATGCCCGCGTTGTTGACGATGGCCCCGAACAGGCCGATGTCGGGCCGGGTGAAGATGATCCAGATGGTCCCGATGACGTTCCAGGGGATGAGCAGGGGCAGGGCCAGGATGACCAGGCAGGCCGACGAGGTCCAGCCCTTCTTGGGCATCATCAGGGCGATGACGATGCCCAGCGGTATTTCGGTCAGCAGGACCATGAAGGAGAAGGCCAGCTGCTTGAACAGGGCGTCGTGCAGCCGCTCGTCCAGGAGCACGTCCCGGAACCACTCCACGCCCACGAAGAAGCGCTGGCCAGGCCCGAAGATGTCCTGGACCGAGTAGTTGACCACGGTCATCAGCGGGATGATGGCCGAGAAGGCCACGATCGCGAAGACCGGGAGGACAAGGAACCACGCCTTGTTGTCATGCCATTTATTCATGGGAGCCCCCCTGTCGGACCAGCCGCTCGTCACAGTAGAGTTTGATCTTTTCCGGCGGCAGCGAGATCCAGCACTTCCCTTCCGGCACCCTGCCGTTCTCGTTGACCCGGGCCTTGATCTCGCTGCCGTTGAAGGTCGCGGTGACGATCTTGCAGAATCCCTGGTCCTCGATGCCGATGACCGTGCCCTCGATGCCGTGTTCCACCGGGCCGTCGTGCAGCCCCACGTACATGGGCCGGATGCCGATCTTGAGGTTCTGGCCGGTGCACATGTTGGCCAGCGACGGCAGCAGCGGGACGTCGATGCTCCCGACCCGGGCGATGTGCCCGTCCAGGGCGCATTCGAGGAAGTTCATGCCCGGGCTGCCGATGAAGTAGCCGACGAAGGTGTGCTCGGGGTTCTCGAACAGCTCCTGGGGCGTGCCCATCTGGACGATCTCGCCCTCGTACATGACCACGATCTGGTCGGCGAAGGTCATGGCCTCCACCTGGTCGTGGGTCACGTAGATCATGGTCAGGTTGAACTTGGAGTGGATCTCCTTGAGTTTGCGCCGCAGGTCCCATTTCAGGTGCGGGTCGATGACGGTCAGGGGCTCGTCGAACAGGATGGCGGCCACGTCGCTGCGCACCAGTCCGCGGCCCAGGGATATCTTCTGCTTGGCGTCGGCCGACAGGTTGGCGGCCCGCTTGTTCAGGTCCTGTGTCAGGTCCAGGGCCTCGGCGATCTCCAGGACGCGCTCGCGGATGCTCTGCTTGTCCACGCCCCGGTTGCGCAGGGGGAAGGCCAGGTTGTCGTACACGGTCATGGTGTCGTAGAGCACCGGGAACTGGAAGACCTGGGCGATGTTGCGCTGTTCCGGCTGCATGGCCGAGACGTCGGTGCCGTCATACAGGATGGACCCGTGGGACGGTTTGAGCAGGCCGGAGATGATGTTCAGCATGGTGGTCTTGCCGCAGCCCGAGGGGCCGAGCAGGGCGTAGGCCCCGCCGTCCTCCCAGACCGTATGGATGCGCTTGAGCGCGAAGTCCTGCTCGCCTGAAGGGTTGGGCAGGTAGCTGTGCTTGATTTCGTTCAGTTCGATTCGTGCCATGGGAACCTGTCACTGGTTGGCCGGCGCGATAACGAGATCGCCCTTGGCGTTGAAGACGTAGAAGGCCTCGGGCCGGACATAGACCGACACCTCGTTGCCCACCTCGAAGGCGTGGACGCCGTTCTCCTGGACCACCAGGGACTCGTCGCCGTAGTTGAAGTGGACAAAGGTCTCGGAGCCGTTGATCTCGGCCAGCCCGATCCTCCCCCGGATGCGCGCGCACTCCTCGGCCTCGCACTTGAGGTTGAGCTGGCTGGCGCGGATGCCGAAGGTGTATTCCCCGGGCGTCAAATCGGACATGGTGTGGGGAACGGGTAGGGACAGGGCGTGGCCGATGTTGACCTTGCCGTCGTCCACCGAGCCGCTGATGAAGTTGATGGGCGGGTCGCTGAAGACCTCGGCCACCCGTGTGTTGGCCGGGTGCAGGAAGACGTCCGCCGTGGGCCCCACCTGGAGGACCTCGCCCTCGTGCATGACGATGACGTTGCCGCCGAGCATGAGGGCCTCGGTGGGTTCGGTGGTGGTGTAGACGACCACCGAGTCGCGGGCCCGGAAAATCTTGCGCAACTCGTCGCGCAGCTCCTCGCGCAGCTTGTAGTCGAGGTTGACCAGGGGCTCGTCCAGCAGCAGCAGGTCCACGTCCTTGACCAGGGCACGGGCGATGGCCGTACGCTGCTGCTGGCCGCCGGACAGCTCGGCGGGCAGCCGGTCGAGCATGTTGTCGATGTGCAGCATGGAGGCCGCCTGCATGACCCGCGTGCGGATCTCCTCCTTGGGCAGGCCGTGGATGGCCAGCGGGGAGGCGATGTTGTCGTAGATTGTCTGGGAGGGGTAGTTGATGAATTGCTGGTAGACCATGGCCACGCTGCGCTTGCGCACGGACACGCCGGTCACGTCCACGCCGTTGGCGACCACCGTGCCGGTGGTCGGTCGGTCCAGCCCGGCCATGATGCGCAAGAGCGAGGTCTTGCCCGCCAGGGTGCGGCCGAGCACCACATAGCGGGAGCCGGATTCGAAATCGAGATCTATCCCCTTGAGATGAATCTCTCTTCCAACCGTCTTGCCGATACCGTTGAGTTTAAGCCCCATGTTAGGTCTCCGGGTGATCGATTGCGGTCAAAACTGTACTGATTAGTCACATTATAGCATAACATCCTCACAAAATGTTCGCAAGCGAAAATCAGGATAATCGCACCTCCCGGCCTATTAATAGGGATGGATGGATCGTTATTTGGCCACGTGCAGCTCCACCCCGTTCAGCTTCATGACCTCCACCAGTTCGGCGGGCGGCGTTTCGTCGGTGAACATGGCGTCCACCTCCTTGATGTTGCCCAGCCTGACCATGGCGTTGCGCCCGAACTTGCTGTGGTCCGTGACCAGGAAGACCTTGCGCGAGTTGTCCATGATCGAGCGGGCCGCGGTGACCTCCCGGTAGTCGAAGTCGAGCAGGGTGCCGTCGAGGTCCACGCCGCTGATGCCGATGATCCCGTAGTCCACCTTGAACTGGCGGATGAACTCGATGGTCGATTCGCCGACGATGCCGCCGTCCTTGTGGCGGACCACGCCGCCGGCCACGATGACCTCCAGCCCCTCGTTGGAACTCAATGTTTTCGCCACGTTGAGGTTGTTGGTGATGACCCGCAAGCGGTCGTGCCGGGTCAGGGCCTTGGCCACCTCCTCGTTGGTGGTGCCCATGTTGATGAACAGCGAGGAGCGGGACGGGATGTGCTGGGCCACCAGCTGGGCGATGATCTGTTTCTCCCGCAGGCACAGTATCTTGCGGTTGGTGTAGTCGACGTTCTCGGTGCTCAGCATGGGCCCGGCCCCGCCGTGGTGGCGCTGGAGCAGCCCCTGGTCGGTCAGGGCGTTGATGTCCCGGCGGATGGTCTGGGGGGTGACGTCGAAGGTCTCGGCCAGGGTGCCGATGGCCATGAACCCCTGCTCGCGCACCAGGGTGACTATTTTGGCCCGCCTGCTGCGGACCGAGACGTGTCGTCCGCTTTTTTCCCCTGTCTCCCCGGATATCTCCGTGCTCACTTTTTGTTTCATTTGGTGTTCGCTTTGTTCGATTGTGAACGGAAAAGAGTCCGCTATTGTGTTGGAAAGTGAAAATTGATAGTGACCAATTCCCGTTTTTGGGATAAGATCACCCGTAATTTTGATTTGGAAAGATGATTTTTGTTCATATCATGTTCGTTTTTTTGCTACAAGAGAAAATGAAAATCCACACTGCGCGATTGGGGAAAAGGGGCTGATAGGAAGATGAAGACCATGGAGACCCGGGTGCTCATACTCGGCGGCGGGGCGACCGGAACCGGCCTGGCCCGTGATCTGGCCCTGCGGGGCGTAGACTGCCTGCTGGCCGAGCGCCGCGACATCAACGCGGGGGCCTCGGGCGGCAACCACGGCCTGCTGCACAGCGGGGCGCGCTACGTGGCCTCGGACGCGGCCGCGGCCATCGAGTGCCGCGAGGAGGGCGAGCTGCTCAAGCGGCTGGCCCCGCAGTGCATCGAGGACACGGGGGGCCTGTTCGTGGCCGTTCAGGGCGACGATGAGAACTATATCGCGAATTTCGAGTCCATGTGCGCGGCCAGCACCGTGCCCACCCATCCCCTGGACCTCGATGAGGCCCGCCATCTGGAACCCGCTTTGTCCGATAAATTGATCGCGGCCTACGCCACCGAGGACGCGTCCGTGGACCCGTTCATGCTCTCGCTGGACAACCTGGCCCAGGCCGTGGACCGGGGCGTGCGCTACCTGCGCAACGCCAAGCTGGTGGCATTCGAGCGCGACAACGGGCGCATCGGCCGCTCCATCTTCCTGGACCAGACCTCGGGCGAGCGGTTCGCGGTGCAGGCCGACATCGTGGTCAACGCCACGGGCGCCTGGGCCGGCATGGTCGCCGCCCTGGCCGGGGCGCACATCGACATCCTCTATTCCTCGGGCAGCCTGCTGGTCACTCAGGACCGGCTGACCACGCGCGTGGTCAACCGGCTGCGCAAGGCCGCGGACTCGGACATCCTGGTGCCCGGAGGCACGGTCTCGGTCCTCGGGACCACCTCGGTGACCATCGATTCGCCCGACCTCTGCCGCCCGACCGTGGCCGAGGCCGACGCCATCATCGACGACGCGCGGGCCATGATCCCGGTGCTGGAGACCGCCCGCTACATCCGGGCCTATGCCGGGGTACGACCCCTGGTCCTGGTGGCCGGGGCCGGGGACGCGCGCAGCGTGAGCCGCAATTTCTCGCTCATCGACCACGAAAAGGACAATGTGGAGAATTTCGTGACCATCACCGGCGGCAAGCTGACCACCTACCGGCTCATGGCCGAGCGCACGGCGGACCTCGTCTGCGCCAAGCTCGGCGTGGACGCGGCGTGCACCACCCGCACCGAGCCGCTGCCCGCCTCGACCAGGGGCGAGTGGACCGAGCCCGGCCTGGGACCCAAACGGTGGATCGGCGAGCGCGACAAGGACGACATCATCCTGTGCGAGTGCGAAATGGTCTCGCGCAAGGCGGTCAACCAGATCATCGACGGCATGGACGGCCAGTACGGCTCGTCGCTGCTGAACAGCATCGGGCTGCGCAGCCGCGTGGGCAAGGGGCCGTGCCAGGGCGGGTTCTGCGGCCTGCGCGTCACCGGCCACCTGTACGACGAGGGCTATGTCTCCGGCCTGCGCGGCGTGCACGAGATGCATGCCTTCACCCGCAGGCGCTGGCGCGGTCTGAGGCCGGTCCTGTGGGGGCTGCCCCTGGTCCAGGCCGACTTGCAGGAGGCCCTGTACTGCGGGGCGTTGGACCTGGAGCTGGAAGCGGACGCGCGCGACGACGGAGGTGACCTGTGAGCGGGAACACCCATGACGTCATGGTCATCGGCGCGGGGTTCGCGGGCATGGCCGCTGCCCTGTTCGCGGCCAGGGCAGGGCTGTCCGTGGCCCAGTCCGGGGTCACCGGCGGCATCGATTTCAGCACCGGCTTCATCGACCTCATGGGCGTGCATCCGGTGGCCGAGGGCATCCGCTGGGATGATCCGTGGGCAGCGGTCGAGGCCGTGTCCAGGGACTGCCCCAAGCACCCTTATGCCCGCATGGTCCGGCCCGACATGGAAAGGGCCATCGACGGGTTCACGGATTTTCTGGCCGTCCAGGGGCTCGATTACACCGGCCACGCGGACCACAACTGCCGGGCCCTGACGCCCGTGGGCACGGTCAAGCGCACCTGGCGCGTGCCGCGTACCGCCTGGAAGGGCGTCCTCGCCCTGGAGAGCGCGGCCCCCACGCTCATCGTGGATTTCCACGGGCTCAAGGGATTCAGCGGCAACCAGCTGGTCGAGATGCGCAAGGAAACCTGGTCCGGCCTGCGCGCCGCGCGCGTGACCTTCCCGAGAGGCAGCGGCGAACTTTACCCCGAGCACATGGCCTGGGCCCTGGCCGATCCCAAGTACCGGGAGAAGCTGGCCGAGGCCGTGGCCCCGCACCTGGGGGACGCCGAATACCTGGGTTTTCCGGCCGTGCTCGGGCTGGTCGATCCGGGCCGGGTCGTCGACCACCTGGAGGAGCTGACCGGCAGGCAGGTCTTCGAAATCCCGACCATCCCGCCGTCCATCGCGGGGCCGAGGCTGCGCGGGGCCTTTGACCGGGGGCTGCCTGCACTCGGCGTGCGCACCCTGTCCCAGGCCACGGTGACCGAGGCCGAGGCCGTGGAGGACGGCTTCCGCTTCACGGTCGGCAGGGGCGGCGGCAGGACCGAAGTCCGCGCCAAGGCCGCCATCCTGGCCACGGGCCGCTTCTTCGGCAAGGGGCTGATCGCCGACCGGCACGCCATCCGCGAGGCGGTCTTCGGCCTGCCCGTGGTCCAGCCCGAGACGCGCGAGCAATGGCACAACAAGGAATTCTTCCACACCGACGGGCACGCGGCCAACGCATCCGGCCTTGAAGTGGACGACCTGTTCCGGCCGCTGGGCAGGGACGGGCGCCCCGCCCACAAGCGGCTGTTCGCGGCCGGGGCAATCCTGGCCCATCAGGACTGGATGCGCATGAAGTGCGGGGCCGGGCTGGCCATCACCTCGGCCTGGCGCGCCGTGCAGGGGCTGGTGCAGGGAGCTGATTAATTTGGCATAAGGACAACTGTATGGATTTCCTGGACATTGGTTTGATTGTCGCCTCCGTGGTCTGCGTCGCCTTCCTGGCCCGCAGGCTGGCCGGGTGGCGGACCTGTCCGGACGGGGCGCGTCCCTTCCGGAAGGAGGGGGCGGCCAAGGCGCTCCTGTCCATACTCAAGGCCGTTGTCCTGGATGTCCTGCTGCTCAAGCGCGCGGCCCGTACCGGCCCGTTGCGCTGGCTGGCCCATTGCCTGGTCTTCTTCGGGTTCATGGGGCTGCTCCTGTTCCACGCCATGGGCTCCCTGGTCACGGCCAATCTCTTTTCCGGCTACGAGCCGACGCTCGATCCCTGGCAGTTCCTGCGCGACCTGCTGGGCGGCCTGGTCCTCATCGGCCTAGCCTTGATGGTCGTCCGCCGCCGGCGCGACCGGCGGCTACGGGCGCTCTCCCGGTTCCAGGACTGGGCGCTGCTGCTCGTGGTCGGCGGTATCGTCGGCTCCGGGTTCCTGCTCGAGGCCTCCAAGATCATCTCCCCGGCCATGTTCGACTCCATGGTGGCCGAATACGGCGTCTATACGGGCGGGCCCGAGACCACCGCGCTCCAGGCGGCCTGGGCCGACCGCTTCGGCGTGGTCTTCCCGTCCGACCGGCTGGTCACGCCGGACCGGGTGGAGCAGGGGCTCGAGATCAACGACGAGAGCTGCACGGCCTGCCACAGCGACACGGCCTCGGCCTTCATCTCCAAGCCCCTGGCCTCGGCCCTGACACCCCTGGCCCCGGCCATGAACCGCAGCCGGGCCGACCGCGTCTTCTGGTACGTGCACATCCTTTTCTGTCTGGTCGGGCTGGCGGCCCTGCCGTACGCCAAGTTCCTGCACCCGTTGACCACCCCGGCCAACCTGGCCGTGCGCAAGGGGCGGCGCGACCTGGGCTCGCCCGGCAGCGCCGTGGCCCGAGGCCTGGGCATGGACGCCTGCACCCGCTGCGGCGAGTGCTCCCTGCTCTGCAGCGTGGCACCGTCCTTCACCGTGCTGGGCAACCCGGACATCCTGCCTTCGGAAAAGCTCGCCTCGCTCCGGGCGTTTCGGGACGGTCGATTGTCCGGCCTGGGGCTGGAGCGGTTCGCCGAGGGCAGCCGCATCTGCACCGAATGTTTGCGCTGCACCGACATCTGCCCGGCGGGCATCAACCTGCAGGACCTATGGCTGGCCTCCAAGCCGGACGCGGCCGCGTCCGTGCCGGACCCGAACCAGGCGGTCCGGGCCATGACCGTGGCCGCGCGCAGCGCCATCTGCTGCCGCATCGAGCCCGAGGGGCTGGCCGACAACCGCGAATCGTTCTGGGCCTGCGTGCAGTGCACCACCTGCACCAGCGTCTGCCCGGTGGTGGCGGTCAGCGACGACCCGTCGCGCGACCTGGACCTGCTCCCCCAACAGGTCATGAACCTGCTGCGCATGGGGCTCAAGGACGAGACGCTCGGGGCGCGCATGGTCTGGAGCTGCACCACCTGTTACAAGTGCCAGGAGCATTGCCCGCAGGACATCCGCGTGGCCGACGTGCTCTATGAACTGCGCAACACGGCTGCCGCGCGGCTGCGCCAGGCCGGGGGCGAGGAGGGCTGATGCGCTACGCCTATTTTCCGGGATGCAAGATCCCCCACCACCTGCCCCAGTACGGGGATTCAGTCCGGGCCGTGTGCCGGTCCCTGGACGTGGAACTGGTGGACATCGAATTCAACTGCTGCGGCTACCCGGTGCGCAACGAGAGTGAGCTGGCCTCCGTGTTTTCGGCGGCGCGCAACTTCGCCCTGGCCGAACGGGCCGGGCTGGGGATCATGACCCCTTGCAAATGCTGTTTCGGCAACCTCAAGTACGCGGCCTCGCGCCTTCATGAGAACCCGGTATTGGCGGGTGAAGTGGAGCGGTTGCTGGCCCGCGAGGGGTTGGCCCTGCCAAGCCGCATGGAGGTCCGCCACCTGCTGACCGTGCTGGACCGCGACGTGGGCGCGGACCTGCTGGCCGAGCGGGCGACCCTGCCGCTGTACGGCCTCAAGGTCGCCTGCCATTACGGTTGCCACGCGCTGCGGCCGGGCAAGGTCACCGGGTTCGACGACCCGCTGGCCCCCACCGTGTTCGAGCGGGTGGTCACCGCCCTGGGGGCCGAGACCGTGGACTGGGCGTTGCGCCTGGAGTGCTGCGGCCATCCCCTGCGCGGGCGCGACGAGGTCATCAGCGAATCGCTCATGCGCCGCAAGCTGGAGAGCGCGGACGATGCCGGGGCCCACGTCCTGGCCACGGCCTGCACCTACTGCCAGCTGCAGTTCGACGTGGAGCGGGATCGCCACCCGTTCAAGAGCCCCTGGCGGGCCATGGTCCCTGCCGTGCTCATCAGCCAGCTGGTCGGCGCGGCCCTGGGGTTCGAGGAGGCCCGGCTCGGGCTTTCCCGCAACCGCATCCCCTGGTCCAAATCGGTTTTGTCCAAAGACGTTTCGTGATATGCGGGGGATTCCCCGTACCCTGACCACAAGGAGCAGCAACCATGGCCAAATATGTCGGAGCCGTCGATTCGGGAACCACCAGCAGCCGGTTCATCATCTTTGACGAGCGCGGCCGCATCGTCGGCCAGGACCAGAAGGAGCACCGCCAGATATACCCCAAGCCCGGCTGGGTGGAGCACGACCCCATGGAGATTTGGCGCAACACCGGCGAGGTCATCCGGGGCGCGTTGACCAAGTCCGGGCTCAAGGGCAGCGACCTGGCGGCCATCGGCATCACCAACCAGCGCGAGACCACCGTGGTCTGGGACCGCTGTACGGGCGAGCCGTTCTACAACGCCATTGTCTGGCAGTGCACCCGGACCCACGACATCTGCAAGGGGTTGACCGAGGAGGGCGGCCAGGACCGCTTCCGCGAGGCCACCGGCCTGCCCGTGGCGACCTATTTTTCCGGCCCCAAGATCCGCTGGATTCTCGACAACGTGCCCGAAGCCAAGGCCGCCGCCGAGCGGGGCGACGCTCTGTTCGGGACCATCGAGACCTGGATCATCTGGTGGCTGACCGGCGGGCCCAAGGGCGGGGCGCACGTGACCGACGTGACCAACGCCAGCCGGACCATGCTCATGGATTTGAAGACCCTGGCCTGGGACGAGGAGATCATGAAGATCATGGGCGTGCCCATGAGCGGGCTGGCCCGCATCGTGCCTTCGTCCGACGAAGGGACCTGGGGACCGACCTCGGAGAGCGGCCCCTTGGGGGCGCGCGTGCCGGTCTGCGGCGCGGTGGGCGACCAGCAGGCCGCCCTGGTGGGCCAGACCTGCTTCGCGCCCGGCCAGGCCAAGAACACCTACGGCACCGGTTGCTTCCTGCTCATGCACACCGGGCACGAGCCCATCCAGTCCAAGCACGGGCTGATCACCACCCTGGCCTACCAGTTCTCCAACCGCAAGCCGTCCTACTGCCTGGAAGGGTCCATCGCCATCGCCGGGGCCCTGGTCCAGTGGCTGCGCGACAACCTCAAGATGTTCGAATCCGCGCCCGAGATCGAGGCCCTGGCCGCCAAGGTGGAGGACACGGGCGGATCGTACATCGTGCCCGCCTTTTCCGGCCTGTACGCCCCGTACTGGCGGCCCGACGCGCGCGGCGTCATGGTCGGGCTGACCCGGTACATCAACCGCAACCACATCGCCCGGGCCGTGCTCGAGGCCACGGCCTACCAGACCAAGGACATCGTCGAGGCCATGAACAAGGATTCGGGCGTGGAACTCAAGTCCCTCAAGGCGGACGGCGGCATGGTCTACAACGAGCTGCTCATGCAGTTCCAGTCCGATATCCTGAACGTGCCGGTGGTCCGCCCCAAGGTGGCCGAGACCACCTGCCTGGGCGCGGCCTATGCGGCGGGCATCGCCTCGGGCTTCTGGTCGGGGCGCGAGGAGCTCTACAACAACTGGGAAGAGGACAAGACCTGGCAGCCGAACATGGACGAAAAGGTCCGCGCCGAGAAATACGCCGGGTGGAAAAAGGCCGTGGAACGGACCTACGGCTGGGTGGAGTAACTCAGCGAAGGAAGGCGAGATGGCGAGCGGAGCGAGATCGGCCGGGCGTATCCCCATGCTGGACGTGGCCCGGTTCCTGGGCATGTTCCTGGTTTACTACGGCCATGCCGTGGAGCGGATCATGTATCTCCAGAGCCCGGTGGCCACGGCCCAGTACAAGTTCATCTACTCCTTCCACATGCCGTTCTTCTTCCTGCTGGCCGGGTTTACCCTGGCCCCGGAAAAGGTCAGTTTGCCGGCGGGCCGCTTCCTCAAGCGGCTGGCCGCCTCCCGGCTGGTGCCTTACGTGGTCTTCTCGGCCCTGCTGCTGGGGTTGAGCCTGTTTTTTACCGGGCATTTCCCGCTGCTCGACCTGACCAAGGGGGAGCAGTACCTCAAGGGACTGTGGTACACGCTCCTGGGCTTCCCCCTGTTCAACATCCCCCTGTGGTTCCTGGCCGCCCTGGTCGTGGTGGAAGTCCTCCACTTCGCGGTGGGGCGGTTCCTGGATACCAACCTGAAGATTATCGTGGCCGCCCTGGCCTGCTATGTGGGCGGCTACTACCTGACCCTGCACGTCACGCTCCTGCCCGGCCCGACCTACTGGCTCATCCCGGAGGCCCCGGTGTCCTACGCCTTCTATCTGGTGGGGGTGCTCATGCGCCGGGAGTCCGCGTTCATCGGCGGGCAGCCGCGCTGGCGGTTCCTGGCCGGGGCCGGGCTGTGCCTGCTCGGCGTCATCCTGACCTTCGACCTCAACCAGGGGCCGTTTCGCCTGTTCCAGGCCGTGGTCGTCCTGGTCTCGGGGCACGGCAACGTGCTGCTCTTCCCGCTGACCGCCCTGATCGGCAGCCTGTTCCTGCTGCTTGTGGCCCGCAGCGTCGGGGCCAACCGGTTCCTCATGTTCCTGGGGGAGAACGTGCTCATCCTGTTCTGCCTGAACGGGATATTCTATCACTACTTCAACGGTCCGTTCGCGGACTGGTACGTGCGCACTTTTCCGGACCATTGGGCGGCTGTCACCGCCGTGACCTTCGGGTTCACGGTGCTCTCGCTCGCAGCCTGCCTGCCCGCCATCTGGCTGCTCAAGCGCTACCTGCCGCAACTGGCGGGCAAACCCCGGACAAAGGGGCCGCTGCTGCCGCGCCTGGTGTCGTGAATCGGCTCTACCAACTCTTTTCCAGGATCCCGATCAGTTCGTCGCGGGTCAGCTCCACGGGGTTGCCCCGCATGCTGCTCGCCTTGGCCGCCTGATCGGCCAGCAGGCCGAAGTCCGCGCGCGTAACCCCCAGTTCCCCGAGGGTGGGAATGGACAGGTCTTCGCATAGTTCGCGTACCCAGGCCGCGCCGTCCTCGGCCTCGCAGGCGACGTCCGCCGTCAGCATAACCGCCACCTCCCGGTAGGCGTGCAGGGACGGGGAATCGGGGTCGCGTTCGCGCAGAGCGCGCAAGTTGGCCTCCATGACGTGGGGCAGCAGGGCGGCGCAGACCGCGCCGTGGGGCGCGTGGCTCCTGCCGCCGATGGGCGCGGCGAACCCGTGCACCGCGCCGAGCCCCGCGTTGGCCAGGCAGATGCCGGACAGCAGGGCGGCCAGGGCCATGTCCTCTCTGGCCGACATGTCGGAGCCGTCCTCATAGGCCAGAGGCAGGGCCGTGGCCGCGCGCATGAGCCCCTCCCGGCACAGGGCGTCGGTCATGGGCGTACTCTTGTGGGTGACGAAGGCCTCCATGAGCTGGGTCAGGGCGTCCATGCCCGTGGCCGCCGTGACATGGGGCGGCATGGACGCGGCCAAGTGCGGGTCCACCACGGCCATATCCGCGATCATGTCCGTGGAACGCAGGCTGACCTTGACCCCGTGACTTGGGCTGAGGAGCACGCCGTTGGCCGTGACCTCGGAGCCCGTGCCCGAGGTGGTCGGGGCGGTGATCAGGGGCACGGGCCGCTGCGTCAGCGGCTTTCCTTTACCGACGACCTCCAGATATTCGTAGATGTCGTCCGTGTTGGTGATCAGCGCGGCCACGACCTTGGCCGTGTCCATGACCGAGCCGCCGCCCAACCCGATAACCACGTCGCAGCCCGCCTCGCGGGCCGCCTTGGCGGCGTCCGAAGCCATTTCGGTATCCGGTTCGCCCGAGACCGGGACGACCAGCGGCTCGCACAGGGTTTGCGTCAGCCCGTCCACGAGCCAGCGGGCGCGTTCGGGATCGGAGCCCGTGACCAGGCAGGGGCGGCTGCCCAGGGTTTCGGCCAGCTCCGGGATGCGCTGCGCCGCGCCGGTTGCAAACAGGATGTTCGAGGCCGTGGCAAAGGTGAACTGCATGGGATCTCCGGGTTGAAGTCGGTTGAGAGGGCAGGGTAGCACCGGGCTCTGCCCGATCGCAAGAAAAAGCCCCGGCCCGCAGTCGAGCGGTCCGGGGCATGATTTCGTGATGGAAGCCGAAGACGGGATCAGTCGAGCGCCACGCCCAGGGATTCCCACTGGGCCTTGGCCTCGGCTTCGGCCGCGTCGATGCGCTCGCGGTCCCACGGCTCGATGACCAGGGCCTCGGCCACCAACTGCCAGAGGTATTTCACCTCGAACTTGCGGTCCTGGTAGAACTTGGGGATGCGGCGCATGAGCTGGTCGCGGCAGTTGGAGCAACCCACGACCACCACGTCGGCCCCGCTGTCCTCGATCTGCTGCTGCTTGATCCGGGCGTGCCAGGCCGACTGCTTCTCATAGGGCAGGGGCCACAGGCCGCCGCCCGCGCCGCAGCAGTAGTTCTTCTCCCGGTTGGGGGTCAGCTCCACGAAGTCGTCCACGCACTGTTTCATGATCCAGCGCGGCTCCTCGAAATATCCCTTGCCGAAGGTCCGCTGCAATTCGCGGCCGTGCTTGCAGGAGTCGTGGAAGGTGAACGTGCGGCCCGCGTGCACCGACTTGTCGAGCCGGATGCGGCCGTCCCGGATGATCTCCATGAGGTAGTCGTAGAGGTAGAGGAAATCCACCCGGTTGTCCGGGTTCTCCTCGGCCAGCTTGGCCATGCCCTTGCGCGCGCCGTAGGAGCCGCCGCCGCAGTCGGGCATGATCATCCGCCGGATCTCGTGCTCCTTCATGTACTCGATCTTGCGCCGGGCCAGTTCCTTGTTGCCTTCCTCGTTGCCGGTGAACAGGGCCCAGTCCACGGCCTCCCAGTTCTTGCCGGGCACGGTCCAGTTCTCCCTGGCGGCGTAGAAAATCTTCCACCACCAGAACTGGTCCTCGAAATCGCCGTACACTTCCTTGGAATTGGGGAAGAACAGGGTGTCCGCGCCCTGTTTGTCGATGGGCACGTAAAAACCGGGACACTCCTCCTCGGCCAGCTCGTTGCCCAGGTCGGCCATGGATTCGAAATATTCCTGCTGCGGGATGGCCAGGTTGTTGCCGGTCTCCAGGTTGTTGAGCATGCCCTTGTGCAGGGAGCCCGGCACCTGGTCGCGGGACCGCAGCCCCTTGAGCTTGCCCATGAGCGAGGTGATGTCGATGCCGCCCGGGCAGGCCCCGGTACACCGCCCGCAGCCCGTGCACAGCCATGGGAAGTCCGAGGCCACGACCTCCTCCACCAGCCCGTTGGCCAGCATGCGCATGACCTTGCGCGTATCCAGCCCGCCCAGCCCCGGCGCCCCGGTGGTCGGGCAGACGTTGGCGCAGGTGCCGCATACCAGACAGTTGGCGAAATTGAAGTCGGCCAGAAATTCCAAATCATTGCAGGCCATGGATCGTTGCATCTCGTTTTCCTCGCTCGGTGCGAAAACCCTCGGGCCGAAGGACCGGGAAAAGCCCGGTCCGCCCCAAAGGAAAATCCCCCCTACCTGAGACTTCAAACCAAGTCAAAAGGGTGATTTCCCCGTCGGCCGAAAGGGACGCAATCCCCGGCGGGCGCGGCATCCGGCGGACCGGAGCGGGCGGGCCGTGTCCGGAAAATCAAATTGCGGACCGTTTATCCTTATATATGGCATGTAAGAAGATGCGTATCCGATTTGCCTGGTCCCGTATTCGGCATTTCGGTCCTTCGCGCGCTCTTGGCCCCTTATAGGGCGGCCCGATTCCATGGGTTGATTCGGTGTCGGTCAGCGGGCGCGATGACGGGGGCGCAACGCCGGACCGGAAAGGGAGAAGCGTAGCGTAACTGTTAGGAAAAAGCCTGATGAAAGTCAGTACTTGCGACAGACTATAAACTAATATATCAATGCTATGGTGTTAAATTCGCTTTGCCATATCAAGAACGCAATTTTTGAGTGGAATTGTTATAGATGGGGAGACGCGACGTGAAGCTGGTTATCCAAATCCCTTGTTACAACGAAGAGCATACGCTGCCCGCCACGCTTGCGGACATCCCGCGTGAGATCGAAGGGGTTGACGTCGTGGAGATACTCATTGTCGACGATGGGTCGACGGATGACACGATCCGGGTCGCTCAAGAGCATGGCGTGGATCACATAGTTAAAAATCCGAGGAATTTAGGGCTGGCTCGTTCGTTTAGAAGAGGCTTGGATGCCTGCCTCAAGCTGGGTGCCGACATCATCGTGAACACAGACGGGGACAACCAATACGCCGGGTGGGACATCCCGAAGCTGATCCAGCCGATTCTGGATGGAAATGCGGAACTCGTCGTCGGCGACAGGCAGACGGACAAGGTGGACCATTTTTCCAAACGCAAGAAGCTGCTCCAGCGGTTCGGCAGCAGGGCCGTGGGGAGGCTTGCGGGGGTCGATATACCGGATGCCGTCAGCGGGTTCCGTGCGATCTCGAGGGAAGCGGCGTTGAAGCTCAATATCGTTTCCAGTTTCAGCTACACCACCGAGATGCTCATCCAGGCGGGCAAAAAGCACATGGCCATAGCTTCCGTTCCGGTGGAGACCAACCAAAAGACCCGGGAATCCCGGCTGTTCAAGAGTATTCCCTCCTTCATCCAGAAACAGCTGTCCACCATGGTGCGCATGTACGCGATGTACCAGCCGTTGCGGGTGTGTTTCTACGTCGGCACCATCCTGGGGCTTATCGGGCTGTTTCCGATCGTCCGCTTCATCATTCTGTACGCCACGGGCAATGGGGCCGGGCACATTCAATCTCTCGTCATAGGCGGCGTTTTTCTCGTGCTGGGCTTTATCGCGTATATGTTCGGCATCATAGCCGACATCGTCAACTTCAACAGACACTTGATAGAGATCACGCTGGAAAAGGTAAGAAGGCTCGAGTTGGGGGAAGAAGACGATCTGTGATGTCGCCGGACGTTGTCTTGCGGCTTGGAACTCCTGTTGAAAAGTGGATGACGGTTGGGCGGTGGCGTTGTCCTGCTACGCGCTATGAGGGTTGATGCATGATTCTTGCGAGCAGAGATTTGCACCTTTCAGGAATGAAAAGAGCCCTATACTATGCGATTTCCTTTGTCGGGATAGTCTGGTGCGCATTGTTGATCACCAATGGCACGTTGAATTTCTTCGGAATGGGGAAATACGGCATGGTGTTCAACCATTTTTTCCTGAGCATCATGGACCATAGATTGGATATCGATCCGGCGTGCATAGGCAAGGAGGCCTTCTTCAGCCCGGACGGGCGGGCGTATGCCTACTGGGGGGTATTCCCCGCTTTGCTCAGGGCGCCGTTTCATCCTTTTGTCGATCTGAAAACGGTTCCGGTTTCGAGGATAATCGTTTTCGTCAGCGCGGTGCTGGTGGCCATTGTTTCTCAGAATATCGTGAAAGACATAATGCGGAAAACGGCGGATCAGGCATGGAACGAGTGGCTGATCCTGTCCGCCAATCTACTGATCTGGTTCGCCTCGCCCGTACTGATCCTTTCCTCCAACGGATCGGTGTACCATGAGCCGATAGTCCTGGGGCTGTTGGGTGTGATGCTGTTCATGTGGGTGGTGTTGCGCGGCATATTGCTGCATTCCGAGGCGGCACCGGAGAAAATGAGCCTGCTCGCGCTGATCGCCGGGTGCGTCCTTCACATGCGGTTGACGTTTGCCCTCGCACTGTATTTCGGCGTTTGCCTGTTCTGTCTGCTCCATATCGTGCGGTTGTACCAACAATTAAGAGGCGAGAACGGGCCTTGGAGAAGCTTCTTCAAGGCGCTGCTGTCTCCGAAATACGTTGTGGCCCCCATGTTCATTCTTTTTGTGTTCGGTGCCCTTCTTCTCTTCACGAACTGGGTCAAATGGGGAGACCCCCTCAACCCCGCGCCCCTTGAGGGATACGGCTTCCTTGTCCAGGGGGAAGGATGGTCCGGGCGGCACGCCGCGGTCAAGAAGCTGGGCCGGTTCAACCTGCGCCGCGTTGTTCCCGGATTGGTTTTTCACCTCACCGGCGTCGGGATGGCCGGGCGAGCCTATTCGGTTTATGACGGTCTCACCGGCATGTTCGGCACCGGGGTCATGCGCCTGGAGAACCCCTCACCGCTTTTGCTGATGTGGGGCCCCTGGCTGTTTTCCGGGTTCTACGTCTTTCGGAGGATGCGGAGGAAACTGATCGGGGAGACGGCCGGACAATCCTACTTGGTCCTGGCCCTGACGGTATTGATCCCGGTCATTTTGATCTTGTCGTATCCGACAATAACGGTGAGATATAAGGCTGAATTCTGGCCGTTTCTGTTCCTGGGGTTCTGTGTTTTGTTCGCGGCCAAAGGCCCGGTCCGGTCCGATGGAAAGAACGCTCGTTTCATCGGCTTTTTTGCCGCCTGGAGTGTCTTTTCCGCGTTCGTCTGCGTGGTCCACTCCATACTGTACCGGACAGCATGGGTTTCGCAGTCGAGCGATGGCTGGGTGTGGGATATTGCATTGAACGCCATCAAATCGCTGATTGGAGTGCATTAGCTTCAAGGCCGGGATGATGGCCTTTGTCCAGGGCATGGGCTCTCCGTGGCTTCTGCGGTCGTGCTTTCAAATAAAACAATAGGATTCTAAGATGACGTCAGAAGTGGAGAAGGGATGTAAACGCATCTTGGTTGTGGCTTCCACCTTCCCCAAGTATGAGAATGACCATACGCCTCCCTTTGTCTACGAGTTGTCGAAGCGGCTGGCGGAATCCTTTGATGTGCACGTGTTGGCCCCTTATTCCCGGGGAAGCGCTCCCCGGGAGGAAAAAGACGGCATGCACATTACCCGTTTCAATTTCTGGCCCTTTTCAAATCGGGTGACGGACGGCGCCATACTGCCTTCCTTGAAGAAGAACAAATGGTTCCTGTTCCAGGTGCCGTTCCTGCTGCTTTTCGAGTTGATCGCCATTGCTCGGGCGATCAGGAGCTTGCGTCCCGATTTCATTCATGCCCACTGGGTCATCCCGCAGGGAGTGCTGGCCGTAATGGCCAGGTTCCTGGTCCGAGGCGATTGCGCCATCGTCTGTACAGCGCACGGCAGTGATTTGAATACCTTGCACCCGCTGGACGGGGTAAAGGGCTTCTTTGTGAACAGGTGCGATTGCTTTACCGCCGTCTCGCGTGACCTGGAGGAAAAGATGCTGGATATGGGCGTTCGAGAGGACATCTCCAGGGCCGTCATCCCCATGGGGGCCGACCCGGACCGTTTTCTCAGCGCCGAATCCAAGAATGCCCTGAGGGAAGAACTCGGCTTGCAGGGAACCGTGTTGCTTGCCGTGGGCAGGTTGTGCATGGAAAAGGGGCTTGAATATCTTTTTGAGGCCATGCCGGACCTCGTCGCCCGGCACCCTGAAATCAATCTGGTGATAGTGGGCACCGGTGAGATTGAGGACGATCTGAAAGCATTGGCTTTTGACAGGCTAGGACTTCAATCCCATGTGTCATTTGTGGGCCCGAAACCGAACCGGGAATTGGTGCGGTACTATGCTGCCGCGGACATGCTCCTGGGACCATCGCTCAATGAAGGGGCGCCTGTGGTCTTCACCGAAGCCATGATGAGCGGATGCCTGACGCTCACGAGCGATATCAAGACCATAGACGGCATGATCGAAGACGGTGTCACCGGCTATCGATTCAAGCAAAAGGATCCCGCATCGATTCGAGATTGCGTCGAAAGGGTGCTGGCGAATCCGGAAGAGGCGGACCGGGTCCGGTTGCAGGGCCAGGAATACGCCCGCAGCCATTTCTCCTGGGATGTGTGCGGCGAGAAATACAAGCAGGTTTTCCTGTCTTTGCGGCGACAGGTCGACCGCGCCCCCGGAAAGTCGTAACAATGCAAAGTCCATTCAAAGCGGTTTCCATGCCTTCGCTCAAAAAGATATTCAATATCATCTACATAACGATCGTCCTTCTCTCCTGTGTCTGGTATATCCATGCCAACGCCGACTCGTTGCAAGAGGGCTTGGCCAGACTCGATTTCTATTGGCTTGCCGCGTCCGTCATCCTGTCGGCACCCATTTACATCGGTCTGTTGCTGAATTTCGTGTCCACGCAAAAGGGCGTGGAGCAACCGGCGCGGCCTCTCTCATGGAGCCAGTGGTTCTGCGGTTTCATCTTCGGGCATGTCGGTCGCTATGTCCCGGGCAAGGTGGCGATGATCTTCGGGCGCATCAACTACTTCCAGAAGTTCGGCTTTTCCAAGAAGGCGCTGACCATCAGCACCCTTTATGAGAATCTTTTTTTGGTGATCGTCGCGACCATGCTCGCCTTCCCTTCCCTGGTGGCCGCGCTGCGGAGTGACAAGGATGTGATGCATTACGTTGTAGCGGGCGTTGTTTTCATGGTCATGGCCCTGCTTTTCATCGGTTCGCCCTACTTCGAGAAGTCCTTCCTGGTGGCCCTGAGGATTTTCAAGATGGAGGCCCCTGAAAACTCCCTTTTCCTGACCAAGGGGCAGATATTCAGCGTGCTGCCGTACGCCTTCCTGGTTGCGGTCTCCACCGGCCTGGCCTTGTTCGCCCTGTTGCGGTGCTTTACGCCTCTTCCCTGGACCTTTTACAATGTCTCCATGGTGATCAGCGCGTATTCATTCGCCTCGGCCGCCGGTATCCTGGCTCTCTTCGCGCCGTCCGGCATCGGCGTGCGGGAAGGCGTGGCGGCGTATCTGCTGGGGGGGTGTCTGCATGTGGTCAATCCGGCCCTCATTGTCGTGGCCCTGGTCCTGTTCCGTATCGTTCTCATGGCGGCCGAGTTCCTCATGCTCGGCGCGGCCTGGATGCTGGCCGACAGGTCCGCAGCGGATACGTTCGATTAGCCCCCGCTCAGAACCCTTGACCCTGGTTGCGCCCAAGGTGTCCAGGATGCTCCTCCGGCGTGAACCGGCGTCCGCAAGAAAGCCCTTGTGGAGCACGGATATCTGCGTATCTTCTTGTGAACACTGAATGAAGAGCCGAGAGGTGCAACGATGAGCGAGAAGAACATCCCCTTTCAGACTGTGGACTGGTCCTTGGTTCCGCGAACGGAGCACAAGGGGGAGACCGGCGTCGCCTATTGGCGGACGCTGCACTTCGACGGATTGCGGGTCCGGGTGGTGGAGTACTCGAAAGGGTACAAGGCGGACCACTGGTGCGAGAAGGGGCACATTGTCTACTGCCTGGAGGGCGAGGTGGTCAACGAGCGGCAGGACGGTCCGAGCTCGGTCCTGAAGCCGGGCATGTCCTATATCGTCTCCGACGACCTGAGCTCCCACCGGTCCGTGACCGAGACCGGGGTCAAGCTGCTGATCATCGACGGGGATTTCCTGAAACTGAAATCCTGACCGGCCTCCGGGTGCGCCGCGCTCCGTCACATGGCGTACGCCGCTACCCGCCGTCCCTGAACTCGGCGTCGAGCTCGGCCAGGACCTCGCTCAACACGGCGATGCGGCAGCGGTTGCGGTCCTCGCAATAGCACCCGGGCATGATCGGGGTCGTGAGCCGGTTGATCGAGATCGTCTTCCTGCAGGCGGTCCGGGGCAGGGGGGATGCCGACGCGCATCACCCGGCGGGCTTCATCGCGGCCATGCAGGACAACAACGTGTCCAAGGCGCTGCAGGCCATCCACGGCGATCCCAGTGCGGGCTGGACACTCGAATCCCTGGCCTCGGCCGCGGGCATGTCCCGGGCCCGGTTCGCCGAGCGGTTCGCCAGGTTGGTCGGCGTGCCCCCGATCAACTACCTGGCCCAGTGGCGGCTCATGAAGGGCAGGGCGCTGCTCGCCGAGACCAGCGCCTCCCTGGAGGACATCGCCGTGCGCTGCGGCTACGCCTCGGCCGCGTCTTTCTCCCGCAGGTTCAAGCAGGAATTCGGCGTCGGCCCCGGCGCATACCGCAAAAGCCGATAGCGGAGAGCCGCACCGGCACTTGGGCGCGGGGCATTACTCTCTTGCCCCCGGCTTGAGCCGCTGTCGGGCGGGTCCATTTTCCCCCTCCTCCCTCCCGTTATCTCGAAGGACTCTCATTTCCGAGAGGAGCAGCAATATTTCCGCTCTCCTCCCGGCACATCCGCCACATGAGCACGGTCTGCAGGCCGCTCAGGCCCACGAAATACCAGACCCAGCCGGGCAGGCCGAGGAACAGGGGCGTGTGGTCGGTCCATTGCCAGAAGTCGCAGGCCGCCAGCAGGAGCAGTCCGAAGGCCGCCGCCCATTTGTGGGACGCGGCGGACCATTGCCAGGCGAACCCGGCACCGCTGAGCAGGTGGGCCAGGATGTACGCGCCGAAGGCCACGCCCATGACCGGTATGGCGGGCAGGACGGACATATCGCCGGGACCGGCCAGGGCGAACCAGACCATGGCCGCCTCGCCGGCCAGGATGGAGGCGATGGCGGGCAGGGCGCGGGGGCGATCCAGATACAGGCCGCAGAAGATGGTCGGGAAGAGCACGGCCAGGCCGGTGAAGGTCTGGGTGGCGATCTTGAGGATGCTGCCCGGAGGGTTGATCGCCATGGCGTATCCGGCCGCCGCCAGGCAGCAGACGAAGACGCGGCCCACCGTGGACGAGCCGGTTTTGCCGCCGGTGAAGAAGGGGTACACGTCGCGGGTGAAGATGGACGACAGGGTCAGCAACTGGGAGTCCATGGTCGACATCAGGGCGGCCAGCCCGGCGGTCAGGACCAGCGCGCCCATGAAGTCGCCGCCCACCGAGGTCATGAGCAGGGGAACGATGGCGTCCGCCTCCTTGCCGTGCAGCCCCGGGAAGTCGAGCCGCCCGAGCACGCCGAGGAGCACGGGCATGGCGAAGACCACGGTGCAGATGAGCGGGTAGAGGAGCATGGTCCGTTGCAGCGCCTTCTCGTCCCGAGCCGTGTAGAACCGTTGGAAGAGCTGCGGGAACATGGGGTCGCAGAAGAACCAGAGCAGGATGTAGGACAGCCAGATGCCCGGCCCGAACCGGCCCAGTCCGCCGGGGCGGGAAAACAGCTCGGGATCGGCCTGGAGCGCCTTGCCCATGGCCTGGGCGAATCCGCCGTGGTGTTCGGCGGCCATGACCAGGGCGGCGGCCAGCATGGCGATCATGATCAGCCCCTGGAGGGTGTCGGTCCAGGCCACGGAGCGCAGCCCGCCGCGCAGGGTGTAGGCCAGGATGACCAGGGTGACGATGCCCGCGCCCGCTGCCTGGGGCAGCCCGACCAGCTGGTTGAGCACGTAGCCGCCCGCCATGGGCTGCAGGGCCAGGTAGGGGATGGTGAAGACGACCATGACCAGGGCGAACAGGCCGGACAGCGGGCGGCTGCCGTAGCGGTGTTGGACCAGCTCCGAGGGCGTGACCAGCTCGTGCAGCCTGCCCAGCCGGTTGACCCGCTTGCCGATAAGCCGGAAGGTCAGGGCCATGAATCCGGTGCCGAAGCCCATGATCGGGAAAAAGGCCAGGCCGTGCAGGTAGCCCGCGCCCGAGGCCCCGAACACGGTGAAGGCGCTGAAGTTGGTGGCCGCCATGGAGCCGAGCAGGACGAACAGGCCGAGCCTGCGCCCGGCCAGGAAATACTCGGCGGGCGAGTCCTGGACCCGGCCCCGGATGTACAGCCCCAGCCCGAGCATGGCGATGATGTAGGTGACGAGGACGAGCAGTTTGCCCAGCATGTTGGTTCCCCCTGTTGGTCGTTGGACACAAAAAAAGGCCATCCCGATTTGGTCGGGATGGCCTTTGGCCTGGCATAACCATGAGGAACCCGTGGCGCCGCTCGATCGGTCCATGGCGTTCCTGGCGAGGTGGTTAGGGGAAAAACAGTCCGGCGTCAACCCCGTGGCCTCGGTGCAACGTTCCGCAATGTATCGCGCTCCGGGGCGAAAGCGGAGCGTCCGTCATTGCGGGAGAGTGCATGAGCTCAAGCCGCGCGGATGGCCGGTATTATCGAGGTGTCGACGGGAAAGCCGGGCAACGCGCCCCGGCACCGGGCGTTCTCGGGCCGCGCTCGGGCTTGGGTGTCAGTATGCCTTCACTTCGCTCTTGTGCAGCAGCCGCATGGCGCCGCCCTGCGCGTCGGGGCGGGCCATGAGCACGGGCATGCCGTGGCGGCGGATGAGTTTGATGCGCTCCTGGAGCAGGACCGGGGTGTCGGCGGCCAGGGCGTTGTCCGCCTCGTCCTGCACGTGACGGGCACCACACAGTCGGGCTATCTCGCCTGCGGGCATGGCCGAGCCTTCGGGGCCCAGGTGCATCCAGCCCCGGTAGCGGCCGTCATCGCCGCTCATGCGCAGCCCGACGCCCGCCAGGGCTCCGATCACGCCGTCGCCCGTGCCGCCGTGCTCGGACAGGTGCACGCCGATCTCCTGGGCCAGCCCGTATGCCAGCCCCTTGTTCAACACGGTGCATTTGGCCTCGACGCCGAAGCTGATCAGTCGTTCCCTGGCGGCATGGGGCAGGGTCTCGGGGACCAGACACAGGCCGGGGTCGGAGCCGGGCGCGCCGTTCTGTTCGAGAAAGTTCCGCATGTACCGAATGACCGCATCGGGCTCGGCGCATTCGGTTATCTCCACGCACATGGAGCTGTTGTGCGAGGTGTAGGGCACGTCCTCATGGACGAAAAGCTGGTGGCGGCTGATGGCCGAGAACGAGCCCAGCCCCAGCTCCAGCATCCCGTCGCAGGCCCGTTCGGCCAGCCAGCCGGTCCCCTTGGTCTCCAGATTGTCGGTATCGTCGATGCACAGATAGTAACGCATGCGGGCCTCTCGGTTATCCACCGGTTTCGGGGGAGCGGGCTCCCGGCCGTGAGTTGACGGGTGACGGACGGCGGACGGACCGCCGACCACAAATTCGCCTATTATGCTCTATCTAACATGTCAACAGCATCGAAGCCGGTGATGATTCGGCACCGGCTCCGGGGTGGAGGATCGCGCGGGAATTGCACCCCGGCCGCACATGCTGTAGGACCATCCTTCCGCCCGGCGCGCCGGGCCGCAACGACAACAGACGAGGAAACGAGATGGGCAAGCATATAATCGAAGAGGCGTCGCGCTGCCTGCAGTGCAAGAAACCGTTGTGCAGCAAGGGCTGCCCCGTATCGACCCCGGCCAATCTGATGGTCGAGGCCCTGCTCGAGGGCGACATGCGCAAGGCGGGGGCCATGCTCTTCGAGAACAACCCGCTGACCTCGGTCTGTTCGCTCATCTGCCCGCACGAGAACTTCTGCGAAGGGCACTGCATTCTGGGCAGGAAAAGCGCGCCGGTGCAGGTCAGCAGCATCGAGCAGTACATTTCCCGCTACTACCTGGAGCAGTTCCAGCCCGAGCGCCCGGTCAACGAAAATAACGACAAGCGCATCGCCATCGTCGGTTCCGGCCCGGCCGGGATCACCGTGGCCTTCATCCTGGCCCGGCAGGGGTTCGACGTGACCCTGTTCGAGTCCAAGGAGAGGATCGGCGGCGTGCTCCAATACGGCATCCCGGACTTCCGTCTGCCCAAGGACATCCTGGAGAAGCTCAAGGAAAAGCTCATGGGACTGGGCGTGAAGATTCGGCCCAACACGCTCATCGGGCCGGTCATCGGCATCGACGACCTGTTCCGCGATGAGTACCGGGCGGTCTTCATCGGCACCGGCGTGTGGAACCCGAGGCCGCTTCGGCTCAAGGGCGAGACCCTGGGCCACGTGCACTACGCCATCCACTACCTCAAGAACCCCTCGGTCTACAGCCTGGGCCGCAAGGTCGCGGTCATCGGCGCGGGCAACGTGGCCATGGACGTGGCTCGGACCGCCCTGCGCAAGGGCGCCCGCGAGGTCACCGTGCTCTATCGCCGGGGCGAGGGCGACATGTCCGCCACCCAATACGAGTACGAGTACGCCAAGGTCGACGGGGTCCGCTTCCAGTTCTACACCTCTCCCGAGGAGATCAACGACCGGGGCGTGGTCTGCGTGGAGACGCAACTTGTGGAAGGCGACGACGGCCGGGCGCGCGTGGTTCCGGTGGAGGGTTCGGAGTTCCTGTTCGAGGCCGACTCGGTCTTCATCGCGGTCAGCCAGGCCCCGCGCTCCAACCTGGTCGGCCTGGAGGTGGGCAAGACCGGCCTGATCATTACCGACGAGGACGGCCGGACCACCCGCGAGGGCGTGTTCGCCTCGGGCGACGTGGTCACCGGGGCCAAGACCGTGGCCGAGGCCGTCTCCCGCTCCAAGCGCTCGGCCCGGGCCATCATGGACTACGTGGCCGGGTTGGACGGCTGATTTCGGGCACTTGGCGGCGCACCGTGCGCCGGGGCAGCGACGCAAGCGGATTTCGTGCGAAAGCGTGTCATCCGTCAGGCGAAGTTCTCCCGGTCCGGGCATGAAAAGTCTTTTCTTGCGGGGCTTGCCAGCGGCATGGATCAAATACATACTCTCCATAGAGGGAAGTAATCCAGCCACAAAAGGAGCAACGATATGTGCAAGGACTGCGGTTGCAATCACGGCAAGGGAAAGGCCCATACGCACGCCCATGGCGGCCAGGACGCGCACCAGCACGAGCATGAGCACGAACACGCCCACGTGCACGAGCATACCCACGAGGACGGCACCACCCATACCCATGAGCACTGCCACGTGCACAGCCACGGCCACAGCCATGGGCACAGCCACGGGGCCGAGGGCGAACACACCCATGGACACGGTGCGCACAGCCATGACGCGGACCACGCCCACGACGGCGGCGACGGCCACGGGCACAGCCACGACTAGGCGCAAACGGTATAGCGAACGATTTCTCCACGGCCATGGGGCCGCGCGGCAGAGGCCCGGAAGGCAGACTTCCGGGCCTTTTGCGTGGGCGGCGGCCTGAGGTCGCGGCGGTGAACGAGTGCCGCTTCCCCTTTGCATTTGCTCGGCCGATGGGCCAAAACAGGGGGACGCACAATCGGAGGGCGACATGACCGAGGATATACAACGGCTGGCTGCGGGGTTGGAAGCAAGGCTCATCGAACGGCGGCGCGATCTGCACCGCTGTGCCGAGACCGCCTGGACGGAATTTCGGACCGCGTCCATGGTCGCGGCCGCGCTCTCGGCCGCCGGGTATGAGGTCCGGTTGGGCGGGGACACGGTGTGCCGCGAGTCCATGCTCGGCGTGCCTTCTCAAGACGAGCTCGCGGCCCACATGGAGCGCGCCGTGACCCAGGGCGGCGACCCGGACCTGATCGAGCGCATGCGCGGCGGCCTGACCGGAGTGGTCGGGGAGCTTGTCTGCGGCGAGGGCCCGGTGGTGGCCCTGCGTTTCGACATGGACGCCAACGACCTGGACGAGGCGTGCGACGACGGCCACCGCCCCTGGCGAGAAGGGTTCGCCTCGATCAACCCCGGTGCCATGCACGCCTGCGGGCACGACGGCCACGTGGCCATGGGGTTGGGCGTGGCCGAGCTCCTGGCCGGGCTCAGGGACCGGCTTCACGGTACGGTCCGGCTGATCTTCCAGCCCGGCGAGGAGGGCGTGCGCGGCGCCGTGCCCATGGTCGACGCCGGGGCGCTTGACGGGGTGGATTATCTCCTGGGCGGGCATATCGGGTTCCGCGCCCCCCGGACCGGGCAGCTGGTCTGCGGCGTGGGCGGATTTTTGGCGACAACCAAGTTCGACGCCACCTTCACCGGGGTGGCGGCCCACGCCGGGGCGGCCCCGGAACAGGGGCGCAACGCCCTGCTGGCAGCGGCCAGCGCGGCCCTGAACCTACACGCCATACCGCGCCACGGGCAGGGCGCTTCCCGGATTTCCGTGGGCGTGCTCAACGCGGGCCAGGGGCGCAATGTCGTGCCCCCGAACGCGCTGATCAAGGGAGAGACGCGCGGCGCGACCACCGCGATCAACGACTTCACGTTTGAGCGCGCCCGTGAGGTCCTGGCCGGGGCCGCGCGGATGTACGGGGTGGACCTCACCCTGGCCGAAGTCGGGCGCAGCGTGAGCGGGCGGAGCGACCCGGAGCTGGCGGCGGTGGTCCGGCGGGCGGCCGAGGCCATGGACTTTTTCGATCCCGCCGCGATCCTCGACAGCCTGGACCTGCGCGGCAGCGAGGACTTCGCCCTGATGCTGGCCGAGGTCCAGCGGCGGGGCGGGCTGGGCACCTACCTCATGCTCGGCAGCGACCTGGCCGCCGGGCATCACAACGCGCGCTTCGATTTCGACGAGCGTTGCCTGGCTCCGGGCGCGGCCCTGTTCGCCCACTGCGTCCTCGGCTGCATGGGAATGCCCAAGCGGGTCTAGTCCGCGCAACATGTGATATTTGCACAATATCGGGCAATCGGCTCCCTTGGTCTGACAATGTTGTCAGCGGGCAGGGCCGTCCGTCTCCTCCGGGCCGCGCAGCCCGGGCGGGCGGAAAGGACGGCAATTCCCTTGTCTCGGGCGGGCCGGACGGGGTATGGTGGGACGGATCGGGCCGGGCCGGGGACTGTTCCCGGAAAGTGGAACGGTTTTCGCAAATCGAAACAAGCCGTTCGAGCCCCTGGCCTCCTCAACCTAACCCTGAACACCGTGCCGCCATGTATGCCATTACCATAGACAGCGTGACCCGAGAGTACGCGGACCTGCGCACCCTGTTGGCCGCGGCCTCCGCGCCCAAGTCCGGGGACGAACTGGCCGGGATCGGGGCGCGTTCGGCCCATGAACGGGCCGTGGCCCAGCTCTGCCTGGCCGAGGCCCCGCTGTCCGCCTTCCCGGAGGACCTGGTCATCCCCTACGAGGACGACGCCGTGACCCGGCTGATCGTCGACACCCTGGACCGCGAGGCCTTCAAGCCCGTGGCCGGGCTGACCGTGGGCGGGTTCCGCGACTGGCTGCTCTCGGCCGAGGCCGACGGGGAGGCGCTCACGGCCCTGGCTCCGGGGCTCATGCCCGAGATGGCCGCCGCCGTGTCCAAGCTCATGCGCGTCCAGGACCTCATTCACGTGGCCTCCAAGGTCCGCGTTGTCACCCGGTTCAGGACCACGGTAGGGTTGCCCGGCACCCTGGCCGCTCGGTTGCAGCCCAACCATCCGACCGACGACCCGGCGGGCATCGTGGCCTCGGTCTTCGACGGGCTCATGTACGGCAGCGGCGACGCCTGCATCGGCATCAACCCGGCCACGGACAGCACGGCCTCGGCCATGCGGCTCATGGAGCTGCTCGACCGTCTGCGCCGGGAGTACGACATCCCCACCCAATCCTGCGTGCTGACCCATGTGACCAACACCATCCAGGCCGTGGAGCGGGGCGCGCCCGTGGACCTGGTCTTCCAGTCCATCGGCGGCACCGAGGGCGTAAACAAGAGCTTCGGCGTGACCCTGGACATTCTGCGGGAAGGGCTCGAGGCCGGGCGGTCGCTTAAACGCGGCACCGTGGGCGACAACGTCATGTATTTCGAGACCGGCCAGGGGTCGGCCCTGTCCGCCGGGGCGCACTGCGGGGTGGACCAGCAGACCCTGGAGGCGCGCGCCTACGGCGTGGCCCGGCGCTTTGAGCCGTTCCTGCTCAATTCCGTGGTCGGCTTCATCGGTCCGGAGTATCTCTACGACGAAAAGCAGATCGTCCGGGCCGGGCTGGAGGACCATTTCTGCGGCAAGCTGCTCGGCGTGCCCATGGGCACGGACGTCTGTTACACCAACCACGCCGAGGCGGACCAGGACTCCATGGACACCCTGCTGACCCTGCTCGGCGTGGCCGGATGCAATTTCATCATGGGCGTGCCCGGCGCGGACGACATCATGCTCAATTACCAGTCCACCTCCTTCCACGACGCCCTGTACGCCCGCCGCCAGCTCGGCCTTTCCCCGGCCCCGGAGTTCGCGGCCTGGCTGGAGCGCACCGGCGTGTTCCAGGATGGCCGGCTCAAGGCCCCGAAGCATTCCCTGCACATCCCCGACAAGGAGCGGTTCCGTGGCCTGTCCTCGTAAATCCGTGCATCCCGTCGGTGACGCGAAGCCTGACGACCTTGTGGCCGAGGATTTCTGGGCCGGGCTGCGGTCCTGGACCGACGCGCGCATCGCTTTGGGCCGGGCCGGGGTCAGCCAGCGCACCCGCGACGTGCTCGCCTTCCAGCTGGACCACGCCCGGGCGCGGGACGCGGTGCATCAGGTCCTGGACCGCGAGGCCGCCTTCGGGGAAATCGAATATCTGGAGGTGGAAAGCCGGGCCCCGGACCGGACGGTGTTCCTGCGGCGGCCCGATCTCGGGCGGCTGCTCACCCCGGAGAGCGAGGCCATGTTGGCCGCCCGCGCGGGCGACGGTTTCGACGTGGCCTTCACGGTCTCGGCCGGATTGTCGTCCACGGCCGTGGAAAAGAATTTCGCGCCCTTCTGGCGGGCGTTCGCGCCCGCGCTGGACGGGCTCGGCCTGAAGGCGGCACCGCCGTGCTTCGCCGAGCAGGGCAGGGTGGCCCTGGGGGACCGCGTGGCGTTGGCGCTCGGGGCGCGCATGGCCGTGGTCCTCATCGGCGAGCGGCCCGGTTTGAGCTCCCCGGACAGCATGGGCATTTATATGACATACGGCCCGAAATCTGATACGACGGACGAAGCCCGGAACTGCATCTCCAACATCCGGCCCGCCGGGCTGGGGTACGCGGAGGCCGTCCGGACCCTGTGCGCGCTCATGCGCGAGGCGTTCAGGCGGGGGGTGTCGGGCGTGGCCCTGAAGGTGGACGACGCCCTGGCGCTTGCGCCGGGCGAGGAGGCCGGGCGGCTGACCGAGTAGGTGACGTTTCCGCAACATGTCTGATAACGTAAGGTGTTTGTAACAATGCGTTATTGCGCAACGGACCGGATAAATGTAACAAGCGTTTGAATTTAACCCACTACGTGCAAACGGAGACGATGATGAAACGGATTTTCGTGCTTTTCATGCTGGCTATGTTCGCCTTCGCCGGTACGGCGCAGGCCGAGACCCTGAAACTCTTGACCTGGAAGGGATACGCCCCCCAGAAGCTGATCGAGCAGTTTGAAAAGGAGACCGGCATCAAGGTCGAGGTGACCTTCTCCAACAACGAGGAGATGATCGCCAAGTTGCGCGCCACCCGAGGCGCCGGGTTCGACCTGGCCCAGCCCTCCCAGGACCGCATTTCCTCTGTCCAGGAGAAATTCCACATCTACCAGGCCCTGGACTACTCCAAGATCGAAGCGCCCCTGTTCATCCCGTCCATGCTCGAGGCGGTCAAGAAGAACACCCTGGTGGACGGCAAGTCCTACGCCGTGCCGTTCTGCTGGGGCACCTCCGGCCTGATCATCAACAGCGACAAGGCCCCGGGCGTGGACTCCTTCAAGGCGCTCCTCGATCCCAAGTTCAAGGGCCGCGTGAGCTACCGCCTGAAGCGCCCGACCCTGATCGCCATGGGCTTCGCGCTGGGCTATGACCCGTTCGCCCTGTACAGCGACGTCGAAGGCTACAAGGCCATGCTCGACAAGATCGCCGAAACCCTGATCGAGGCCAAGCCCATCGTCCAGAACTACTGGGCCAACGGCGACGCCCTGCTCGAGTCCATGCGCTCCGGCGAGGTCTTCGTGGCCATGGCCTGGGACGCGGGCGGATGGAAGCTGCACACCGAGAATCCGGCCATCGACTTCAAGGCCCCCAAGGAAGGCGCGCTGGGCTGGATCGACACCTTCGCCATCCCGGCCAAGGCCGAGAACGTGGACGCCGCCTACAAGTGGATCAACTTCATCATGAAGCCCGAGAACTGCGGCTACTTCTCCTCCCAGGAAAAGTACGCCACCGCGTCCAAGGACGCCCTCAAGTTCACGGACAAGGCCGTGGCCGACAACTTCGCCCGTTCCTTCCCGCAGGAGACCATCGACAACATCAAGTGGTATCCGCCGGTTCCGGCCAAGCTGGAAAGCATCGAAGGCAAAGTCCTGGACAAGATCAAGGCCGCCAACTAATCTGACCCGGCCAACGACAATGGCACGGGGCGGGGAGCCGAGGAGGCTCCCCGCCTCATTCCGTACCTCAGCAGTTGTAAATATATGCCCAACGATCTTTCCGTACGAGCCCTGGTGAAGCGTTTCGGCGATTTCACCGCAGTTGACGACGTGACCTTCGATGTTCCCGACGGGTCCTTTTTTTCCATTCTCGGTCCGTCCGGCTGCGGCAAGACCACGCTCTTGCGCATGATCGCCGGATTCGAGACCCAGACCTCGGGCACCATCGAGATCCGGGGCCGGGACATGCTCGGCGTGCCGCCCAACCAGCGGCCCGTGAACCTCGTGTTCCAGCACCTGGCCCTGTTCCCCATGATGGACGTGGCCGAGAACGTGGCCTTCGGCCTGAAGCGGCGCGGCGTGGCCGGGGCCGAGATCAGGAAGAAGACCGAGGCCATCCTGGAACGGGTCGGGCTGCCCGGATTCGGGGGCAAGCGCATCGACCAGTTGTCCGGCGGACAGAAGCAGCGCGTGGCCATCGCCCGCTGTCTGGTCCTGGAGCCGTCGGTGCTCCTTCTGGACGAGCCGTTGGGCGCGCTGGACCTGAAGCTGCGCGAGCAGATGAAGGTGGAGCTCAAGAAGCTCCAGGCCAAGGTGGGCACGACCTTCATCTACATCACCCACGACCAGTCCGAGGCCTTGGTCATGTCCGACCGCGTGGCGGTCATGAACAAGGGGCGGTTCGAACAGGTGGGCACGCCCCAGGAGCTCTACGGCCAGCCCGAGACCCCGTTCGTGGCCCAGTTCGTGGGCGACAACAACCGCTGGAGCGGGACCGTCTCCCAGGCCCTGGACAGCGGCGAGGTGATCCTCACGACCGACGAGGGGTACTCCTTCCGCACCCTGGCGCACACTTCCTGCGCGGGCGCACAAAGGGTGGACCTATTTCTGCGGCCCGAGGCCATGCGCATCGAGCCCCGTGAGAGCGAGGGGCTGAACACCTTCGACGTGACCGTCAAGTCCATCCTCTTCGACGGGGCCAACAGCCGTCTGCTCACGGTCACCAAGGAGGACCGCGAGCTGATCGTCACCCTGCCCCAGAACCGCAAGTTCGACCACATCCGGCCCGGTGACGCCATCAACGTGGGCTGGCACCCGGAGTCCGGCATCTGTTTCCGGGCGGAGGATTGATCCGTGCCCCGCTCGCGACTCGCCTTCTGGATATTCCTGGCGCCGGTGCTGATGTGGCTCATGCTGCTCATCGTCCTGCCTCACCTCGATCTGCTGACCATGAGCTTTCGGGGTGAGAACGACTACGGCGATATGGTCTGGACAGCCCACAACTATCTGAATTTCTTCACCGAGCCCATCTACTGGCTGACCTTTGTGCGCACCGCGCTCTATGCGGTCGTCACCACGGCCATCACCTTTGTTCTGGCCATGCCCGTGGCCTTCTACATCTCCAAGCTCGCCCGGCACCGTTTGCAGGGCGCGCTGATGATCTTCATCCTGCTGCCGTTCTGGGTCAGCGAGCTGGTGCGCATCTACGGCTGGATGATCCTGCTGCGCGAGTCCGGGGTGCTCAACTTCTTCCTGGTCAAGATCGGCATCCTGAACAAGCCCGTGGAGATGCTCTACAACGACGCGACCATGATCATGGGGCTGGTCTACACCTCCATGCTCTTCATGGTCGTGCCCCTGGTCTCGGTCATGGACAGCCTGGACGACAGCCTGATCGAGGCGGCCCACGACCTCGGGGCGGGCAAGCTGGCCATCTGGCGGACGATCATCATCCCGCACTGCAAGCCGGGCATCACCTCCGGGGCCATCGTGGTCTTCATGCTCACCCTGGGCAACTACCTGACCCCGAACCTCATGGGCGGCAAGAATTCCCTGTGGTTCACCGAGCAGATCTACAACCAGTTCATCGCCAGCTTCAACTGGAACCAGGGCTCGGCCTTCGGCTTCCTGCTCCTGGTCTTGAGTTCCCTGATCATCTGGGCCGGGCTCAAGCTCTCGGGCCAGAAACTCGGGGAGGTGGCCTCATGATCCGTTCGCTGCCGCGCTCCAAGGCCTACGACTGGTCCTTCAACGCGTTCATCATCCTCTATTTCGTGTTCCTGTTCGCGCCGCTGGTGGTCACCTGCGTGCTGGCCTTCAACAACTCGGACTTCCCGTCCCTGCCGTGGCAAGGGTTCAGCCTGGACTGGTTCGTGGCCGACGGCCCGGACCGGATCGGCCTGTTCCACGACGCGCAGAACCTGCGCTCCATCGTGACCAGCTTCGAGACCGCCTTCTTCGTGTCCATCCTGAGCGTGGTGGTCGGCACCTGCGCGAGCTTCCTGTTTGAGAAGGAGGAGTTCCGCTTCAAGGGGCTGCTGTACATGATCATGCTCGCCCCGCTGGTCATCCCCGGCGTCATCCTGGGCATCTCCCAGCTGCTGGCCGCCAACACGGCGGGCACCTTTGTGGACGAGACTTTCGGCATCGACATTCCCTTTTTCCGACCGAGCTTCTGGCTGGTGGTGCTGGGTCAGTTCTCGTTCATCACCACCTTCGTCACCCTGGTGGTCTCGGCCCGGCTGCGCAAGTTCGACCCCGCCCTGGAAGAGGCGGCCCTGAACCTCGGGGCCACCCACTTCGGGGTCATCCGGCACGTCACGCTCAAGTTCCTGCGGCCCGCCATCGTCGGGGCCGGGGCCGTGGCCTTCCTGATGAGCTTCGAGAACTTCAACACCACCCTGTTTCTGGTGGGCTCGGAACCGACCCTGCCCATCAACCTCTACCTTCAGGTGCGCGACGGCTCCACGCCGGTCATCAACGCGGTGTCGCTGATGCTCATCGTGGGCACCTCGCTGCTTGCCCTGATCAACTTCTATTTTACCAGGAAGACGGACTGATGTTCTTCGATCACCTGCAGGGCGCGGGCTATGTCTGCGCCCATCGTGGCGCGCGTGCCCTGGCGCCGGAAAACACCATGCTGGCCGCCGAGCTGGGCCTGGTGCACGGCGCGGATTTTTGGGAAATGGACGTCCAGCGGACCGCCGACGGCGAGCTGGTGGTCTTCCACGACGACGACCTGGGCCGGACCACCGACGTCTCGGCCCGGCCCGAGTTTTGCGAGCGCGCGCCGTGGCCCATCCGGCTGTTCGACCTGAAGGAGCTGGGCTCCCTGGACGCCGGGACGTGGTTCGCCGAGGCCGACCCCTACGGGACCATCGCCCGCGGCGAGGTGCGCCCGGCCGATCTTGGGCGCATGCGCGGCCAGCGCATCCCCACCTTGGAAAAGGCCCTGGCCTTCACCCGGCGCAACGACTTCCCCATGAACCTGGAGATCAAGGACCTGGAGTACGCCCCGGGCGACCTGTCCATCGTCTCCCAGGTCCTGCGCCGGATCCGCGAGGCCAAGGCCGAGGACCTGATCCTGGTTTCCTCCTTCAACCACGACTACCTGGCCGAGATGCACCGGCTGGCCCCGGAGATCCCCCTGGCCGCGCTGGTGGAGGGCGAGCACCCCGATAACATCGAGCAATACCTCGCGGACCTGGGCGCGGTGGGCTACCACCCGGACGAGGCCATCCTGGACGAGGACCTGGTCCGCCGTCTGACCGGCGCGGGCGTCCGGGTCTCCCCGTATACGGTCAACGACATGGACCGGGCCCTGTCCCTCATCGACGCGGGCTGCTTCGGGATCATCACCGACTTCACCCACACCCTGCGCAAGCGGTTGGACGGGCGCTAGCCGCCCGGCCGCCGGATTCGCCCGTTCTTTCGCCCGCATTGTGCCCGGCCGCGCGCCGGAATCTCTACTTGCCATTCCCCGCCGGGGCCCATACTGTTTAAGAGTAGGGAATTCCCCCGAGAACCGGCCAAGCGAGGTTCGCCATGTCCGAGGAAGTCAGGGGTCTGGTGGAACGGTACATGCCGGAGTTTCCCGTCCGGCGATGCGGCAGGGTGTTCACGGACACCACCCAGTTCATGGACATCAACCACGGGGACGTCATCGCGCTGGGCGGCCTGCACTACCTGGTGCTCAAGGACGAGAGCGAGCGGCGTTTCGGCATGGAGGACCCCAAGTACTGGGTCAAGCGGTGCCGCGAGCTGGAGACCGGCGAGCGCAAGATCCTCAAGCTGGTCTTTTACGAGCGTTTCCCCCTCAAGGTCGGCGAGTTCGAGGTCCAGTGCTACCGCAGCCCCAAGAAGGAATCGCGCATCCTGGACCTGGTGGCCGATGATCCCCGGTTCATGCACGGCGTGACCCGCCTGGACGATCACGACAACCCAGTGCGCGTCCTGGACATCGTCCAGGGCCGGGAGATCGGCACGTACGTCTACGGGATCAAGGCCGACCACGAGACCTATTTCCGCGAGCATTTCCCCACCGTTCTCGACCACTTCCTGGGCGCGTGCGAGGCCATCGCCACCCTGCACGCCAAGGGCGAGAAGCACGGCGACATCCGGCGCGACCACCTGTTCATCGAGTACGGCACCGGCCAGTACCGCTGGATTGACTTCGACTACACCTTCGACTTCCACGAGAATCCTTACGGCCTGGATATTTTCGGCCTGGGCAACATTCTCATCTACTGCGCGGGCAAGCAGGTCTGGAACGTGGGCAACCTGGGCGAGGGCGGCTTTTCCGCCGAGACCCTGAACGGGCTGGGGCCGGGGGACCACTCCCTGGTCATCCGCAACCGGGTGGTCAACCTGCGCAAACTCTTCGCCTACATCCCGGCCGAACTGAACAACGTGTTCATGCATTTTTCGCAACAGACCGAGGTCTTCTACGACACCGTGGAGGAGTTCCTCGACGAGCTGCGGCCGTGCCGCGGGCTCCTCGGGTGAGCGGAAGCCGCGCCGTCAACCTCGGCCCAAAGGGGAGGACGCCATGGATTTCAAGAACGTGCTCATCGCCGTGGACGGTTCCGAAAATTCGCTGCGCGCCGTGCGCTACGCGGCCGCCATCCTGGGCGGCGGCATGGGGTACGCCGTGCGGCTGGTGCACATCGAGCGGCTGCCGGAGCGGGACATGTTCCCGGACGAGTCGGCCTGGGCCGGGCAGTGCCGGGAGCATTCCCAGGCCATGCGCGAGTTTCTCGAAGAGGCGGGGAAGGTGCTGGAGGAGGGCGGCCTGTCCGGCGAGGCCGTGTGCAGCCAGTACATCGACAGCTGCGCGGTCCGGCCCGAGGGGGCCGAGGATTGCAGCCACGGCCGGAACATCGCCCTGGAGATCCTGTCCATCGCCGAGCGGGAGGGGTGCGGCACCCTGGTCATCGGCCGCCGGGGCGTGTCCAAGGCCGAGGAGTTCCTGTTCGGCAGCGTGTCCAACAAGCTCATCCACCACGCCAAGGACCGGACCGTGTGGGTGGTCTCCTGACCGGGGCTACTTGTGCGGCAGGGGGCAGGCGTTCTTGAACAGGGTGTTCAGGTACTCGCAGTCCAGGTGCGGGGTCTTCTCTATGCGCGACATGAGCACCACCAGGGTGACCGTGGCCGCGACCATGAACAGGGGGCTGAACAGCCAGAAGATGAGCGGCACCAGGAAGTAGTAGGCCCGCATGCCGATGTGGAAGTAGCCGCCCGCCTTGTTCAATTCCATGGCCACGAAGGTGATGGACGCCCCGTAGCTGCCCTCCTCGGGCGGGGTGTTGATCAAAAAGCCCACGTGGCTGAACAGCCGGATGGCGAAGGAGAAATTGAAGAACGCGATGAACAGGTTGCCGAGGATGATCAACAGCTTGAGGGTGATGGTGCTTTCGGCCCTGGAGCCGAACAGGTTCATGGCGTGCCAGGTCTCGCCCAGCTTGTCGGCCT
Source organism: Pseudodesulfovibrio sp. lm2024 (assembly GCF_051175575.1). NCBI lineage: Bacteria > Pseudomonadati > Thermodesulfobacteriota > Desulfovibrionia > Desulfovibrionales > Desulfovibrionaceae > Pseudodesulfovibrio > Pseudodesulfovibrio sp. lm2024. The sequence goes on along the minus strand of NZ_CP195092.1, from coordinate 3,120,249 downwards.
GGCCGGACAGGGTCAGCAGTCCCACGGCCAGCAGGATGGAGGTCGAGGCCAGAAAGGTGGCGGCCATGGTCGAGTTGCGCAGGGTCTGCACGGCCAGGATGTCGTTCTTCTCCTCCATGACGTTGACCACCCAGGCCGTCCTGGCGATGGTGGTGGCCCCGTACAGCGAATAGGTCGGGTTGTCCTTGAGCCTGTACCGCACGTACAGGTGGTAGAAGGTGAACAGCCCGGCGGATACGGCCAGGCAGAGCAGGTCCAGCAGGTGCGGTGCGAAAAAATCTTGCATTGTCGGTCATCCTCCGGAGGCGGGTTGTCGCCTCGTCCGGAAGGATAGCCTGATTGGCGGGATTTTGCCAAGCAGCGAGAGAAGCATGCCGATCACGCCCATTTTCCGCCCGCCAGGGACAGCCTCTTGCCGGCGGCCTTCCTGCCGCAGTTCCTGGATACCGTGCACCCCGTTTCCGAGCAGTTCACGGTCATGTTCGTGACCATCTGCGGCATCGTGGCCAGCGTGCACCTGGGTTACTCGTACCTGATCGCCTCCCCGGGCCACCGGTTGTCGTTCAAGGATTTCGGGCGCAGGATCGACAAGCTCACCGGCGGGCTGTTCATCGCCATGGGCGGGGGCATTCTCTTGAGCGACCGCGTCTGATCCGCGCGGCCAAGGCAAGTCTTCACGGGCCCGGAGGGAAACCTTCCGGGCCTTTTTCCATACAGCGGTCCGGGCTAGATCCCGGCCCTGACCTCGTCGAGGGCGATGCGCATCCGGTCCAGGCCGTTCCGGACCATGGGGATGGCCGTGTCCCTGTCCCTGAGGCACAGGCCCATGCCCTGCATGGTGGCGGTCAACGCCTTGTCCAACTGGTGCATGGAGGCGGTCAGGGTCATGTCGCCGGACAGCTCGGCGTAGGTATCCACCTTGTGCATGCGCTGGCGCATCTCCGTCATGTGGCCGTCCATGGTCTTCAGGGCTTCCTGGCACAGGTCCGGGTCATCCAAATCCTTCACAGCCCGCTCCAGCCCGCGCATGCTGTTGTCCATGGCGAGCACGTCCTGGCGCATGGCCATGTATTCGGGCTTGAGCTCGTCGTCCATGGCCAGGGCCAGGGAGCCCGCCATCAGGGTCAGGGTGAAGGTCAGGATGAGAGGGGTGACCTTGTTCATGCTATTCTCCTTTTGCGGGGCGGGCCCGCTCGTCGCTCTCCCCGGACCCGTCCCGGGCCCTTGGGGAAAGGGTGGTTGTCGTTTTGTCCACCGGCGATGGGCCGGGCGGTGGGGGCTCCGTTCGGCCCCTCTTGGACCCGGGTTTGCAACAATGTTCGTGCCATAGCCTGTTTTTGTCGCGAATAGGGCCTTTTGGGGTATGTATGATCCGATTTTCCGCTTTCTAAAAGCTGTTTTTACGGATTTACAGGGTAAAATGCTGCACGTTGTTGCACGTCATGTGCAAAGCGGTCGTGCAGATAGCCGCACAAGGGCCGTCTCCTTGGACCGGAGGCGGATAATTAATACTGTCCGGCGGCGGGATCGTCCGTACAATGGGAGTGCACTGTGACCGCCCGCGTCCCGGCCGCTCCCCCCCCGGGCGCGGTGGCCATGAATTACAGGATGGATCAATGCGTATTCGATCGAAATTGCTTGTCTTCTTTCTTCTCATCTCCCTGGCGCCCCTGCTGCTGGTCTGGGGCAGCGTGCGCCGCGACATGGCCGCCATGGGCGAGAACCTGGCCGACCGCAGCGGCAACCTGCTGGTGCACAAGGCCAGCCAGTCCCTGGAGCGGGTGGTGGCCGACCACGCGGCCATCCTGCTGCGCGAACGCCAGCTTCTCGAGGCCACGGCCCGGCTTTTGGCCTCCCGGGTGGAAGGCGTCCTGTCCGGCCATGAGCACATCGCGCATGGCAGCGCCTACGCCCCGCCCGAAGATCGCCTGGCCGGTCTGAAGAGCGAGTATTACGGCCTGGGTATGGGCGGGACCCTTCAGCCGCTGGACGTCGACTTCAGCCGGGTGGCCGTCCGGTCCGGCGACGCCAAAACGCCCCTGGCCGAGCTGGCCCCGGTCCTGGGAGAGGCCAAGCTCGATCATCCCGGCCTGCTCCTGTGGATCGACGTGGCCCTCAAGGAGGGCGAGCGGGTGCGTTATCCCGAGGTCCGCCAGGGCATGGCGGGCGGCCCCATGGGCATGATGGGCGCCAGGCAGGGCGGCATGGGCCGGGGGCGGAACATGAAGGGCCCCATGGGCCTGGAGCCCGGCGGCGACGCCTTTCCCTCGGATCTGATCTGGGCGGCCCCGAGGGTGGACCGCGTCACCGGGCGCATGGTTTTTGCTCTGAGCGCGCCCATCCGGGACGTCGAGGGCGCGGTCGAGGGCCGTCTGACCCTGGTGGTGCCCGTGGACGCGGTCCTGAACGAGGAGAGCCGCAACAGTCCGTTCACCGCTGACACCGAATCCCTGCTGGTCGCGCCCCAGCTCGATCCCGCCACCCGAAAGGCGGGCCTGCGCATCGTGGCCCGCGAGGGTGCAGGGCAGGTCGGCATGGGCCATATGTGGATACCCGAGGCCGAAGCCTGGCTGACCCCGGAGGACACCGAGCCCCTGCAGCGCATGGCCGAATCCATGCTGGCCGGGAAACCGGGCGTCATCGGCATGTCGGAACCCTCGGGCGTCGAACTCTGGGCCTTCGCGCCCATGGACGAAAGCGGCGTCTCCCTGCTGCTCATCGTGCCCGAGGAGGATATCGTCCGGGATGCCCGGGCCGCGCGCGGCTACGTGGCCGGCCAGGTGCGCGAGCACAACGCCAAGATGGGCGCGGTCGTCCTGGCCGTGGCCCTGGTCGTGGTCTTCATGGCCTTTTTCCTGTCCAAGCTCTTCACCCGCAACATCCGGGAACTGGCCCAGGCGGTCCGCAGCGTGGCCCGTGGTGACTTCTCGGTCCGCGTCGCGGTGCGCTCCCGCGACGAAGTGGCCCAGCTCGCCCGGTCCTTCAACGCCATGATCCCCGAACTCCAGGACAAGGTGCGCATGCAGAACTCTCTGGAAGTGGCCCAGGAGGTCCAGCTCAGCCTCCTGCCCGGCCATGACCCGGAATTTCCGGGCGCGGACGTCTCCGGGGCCAGCGCCTACTCGGACGAGACCGGCGGCGACTACTACGACTTCATCCCCCGCGCCACCGACCGTGGCGACAGCCTGGTGGTGGCCGTGGGCGACGTCAGCGGCCACGGGTTCCAGGCGGCCCTGACCATGGCCTCAGCCCGGGCCTATCTGCGCAGCCTCCTGTACGGCGGCGCGCCGCTCGGCGAGGCGGTCCCGGCCGTGAACCGGCTGGTCTTCGAGGACACGGACGGCTCGGGCCGGTTCATGACCCTGTTCCTCCTTGAACTCTTCGAGGACGGGACCGTGGAATGGGTCCGCGCGGGCCATGACCCGGCCCTGCTTTTCGATCCCGACGGGGACCGCTTCGAGGAGCTGCAGGGCGAGGGGCTGCCCCTGGGCGTGATCCCGGACGCCGAATTCACCGTGGGCCGCCGGAAGGCCGCTCCGGGCCAGATCGCGGTCATCGGCACCGACGGCATCTGGGAGGCCGTCTCGCCCGGCGGCGATATGTTCGGCAAGGACCGCTTTAGAGCCCTGGTTCGCGGACACGCGGACCAGAGCGCCGCCGACCTGGTCCGGACCGTCAACCAGGCCGTGACCGCCTTCCGCTCCACCGCCCCCCAACGCGACGACATGACCCTGGCCGTGGTGCGTTGGGTGTGAGGAGCGGGAATGGGTTAATTATTTGCGGGTGATGGCGTAGAGTTTGAGCAGGGCGTAGAGGCGGGCGCGGGACAGGCCGGAGATCTGGCAGGAGGACGGTAGGTCGCCGCCGGTGATCTCCATGAGGTTTCTGAGGTAGCGCTCCTCGCTCTGGGCGATCTGCTGGTCGCGGTAGGTGCGCAGGTCCGGGAACGCCTCGGGCGGGGCGATCTCGTGGTGGTGGGCCGGTTTGGCGGCACGGTGTTCCGGTTCCATGGCCCGGCGGGCGATCTGGGCGCGGATCGCCTTGGGCAGGTGGCGGGGGAAGAGCACGGCGTCGTTGCCCGCGCGGGACAGGGCCTGTTCCAGGGTGTGGATCAGCTCACGGACGTTGCCCGGCCACTGGTAATGCATGAGCGCGTCCAGGAAGTCCGGGGAAAATCCCTTGGTGGATATCTTCAGCTTTTCGCAGTGGCGCTGGATGAACTTGCAGGTCATCTCGTTGATGTCCTCGGTGATGTCGCGCAGGGCGGGCAGGCGGATGTGCATGCCGCGTAGCCGGAAATAGAGGTCGCGTCGGAACTCGCCGTCCTCGACCATGCGCTCCAGGTCGCGGTTGGTGGCCGCCACCAGCCTGAAGTCGCTGTCGATCTCGCGAGCGGAGCCCACCGGCCGGAAGCTGCGCCCCTCGAGCACGCGCAAAAAGACCTTTTGCAGGGGCACGGGCAGCTCGCCCACCTCGTCCAGGAACAGAGTGCCCCCGTCCGCCTGCTTGACCAGCCCCACCGAGGGCGCGTCCGCGCTGGTGAACGCGCCGCGCTCGTGCCCGAAGAGCAGGCTCTCGGCCAGGGTGTCGGGCATGGCCGCGCAGTCCACGACCACGAACGGCTTGTTCATGCGGGCCGAGTTCTTGTGGATGGACCGGGCGAAAAGCTCCTTGCCCGTGCCGGTTTCGCCGATGAGCAGCACGTTGATGTCGCAGGTCGCGGCCTGGGCCACGGCGTCCAGGCAGGAGAGCATGGGCCGGCTGTTGCCGATGATCCCCTGACGTCTCAGCGACACCGGACAGAACCCGGAGTGGACCTTGGTGTGGTAGGTGATGACCCGCTCCAGCAGGACCAGGAGCCGTTGCAGGTTCAGGGGCTTGGTCACGTAGTTCCAGGCCCCGGACTGGATGGCCCTTTCCGCTATGTCCGGGTCCCGCCTGCGGGTGACGATGATCGCCTCGGGAAAGGAAGGTACCTCGCGGATATGCGCCAGATAGTCCACCACATCCCCGTCGGGCAGGTCGTCCCCGAGCAGCACCGCCTTGAACGAGCCGGTGTGCAGGATGCCCAGTGCCCTGGACAGCGAGTTGCAGGAGATCGACGCGAAGCCGTGCTCCAACAGCGATTCGGCCAACCCCCCGGTAAAGGCCGCGTCTCCGTCTACGATGAGAATGTCTGTCATGGGGCGCCTCTCCCCTTGCAGCATGAATGACGGTTCATAGGTAGCACGATTTTCGATTTTTGAGCAATGCATTTTGTGTGTTGGGATCATTGAGAAAATCCCGTTCGATTCTCTCCCGTCCCGCTCCGGTATCTTGCCCGGCGAGATGGCGTCTTGCCGGAAAACCCGGGAGGACGAGGAGAGTGTGCCCCTTCGCAAGGTGTTTGAAACACCAGATGAAAACGGTTCTCGACTCTCTTCGCCGGTCCGGCCCGTCTTGCCGCGCAAGAACCGTCTTGCGCGACAAGACGAAAAAAACCCGTTTTTCTTTGCGGTTATGCGGCTCCTGTCGGCATGTCTCTTCATTATCATCTTCATATTCCTCTCTATGTTTGAAACGGCACGCATCTTGACTTGGAGACAAAGTGAGTCGGCCGCGCGGACGGCGTGTTGATCCTGAAGATCGCGGATTTCGTCTTCCGATCCGGGCGGTTGGCCGGAGACAGAGCATGGGCCGAAAGATGGCGGAGGAGGGTGTCGGACTCACCGGCTCTCCAGAGGGAAGCACAGGCAGCGGTGAGACCTGGAATATCGGCAGGAGGGTCGGCGGATGAGGAGAAAGTGGGATTCCAAGACCAAGGCCAGGATCGTGCTGGCGGGATTGATGGGCGAGTGCGTCAACGATCTCTGCCGGGCCCACGATCTGCGGCCGGGCCAGTACTACAAGTGGCGGGGGCATTTTCTGGAGAACAGCCACCTCGTGTTCGAGAAGCCGCCCCTGCCGCTTGGCGACATGGAGCTGGCGGCCGAGAACGAGGAACTCAAGAAGCTGGTGGGCGAGCTGACCCTGGAGTTGACCAGCGGCAAACCCACGCGGTGAACGCGCTTTTCATGGAGGAGGGGACATGTCCAGAAAGATCGGTGTCTATGTCTGTCATTGCGGGTCCAACATCGCGGGCAAGGTCGACAGTCAGGGCGTGGCCGAGTTTGCGGGCACCCTCAAGGACGTGGTCGTGTCCCGCGACTACCAGTTCATGTGCTCGGACCCCGGCCAGGAGATGATCATCAGGGACATCCGGCAATACGGGTTGGACCGGGTGGTGGTCGCCTCCTGTTCGCCCCGGCTGCACGAAAAGACCTTCCAGCAGGCCTGCGCCCGGGCCGGGCTCAACCCGTACCTGATGCAGCACTGCTGCATCCGCGAGCACTGCTCCTGGACCACGGCGGACCCGCTTGAGGCCACGGCCAAGGCGCGGCACATCGTCGAGGCGGCGGTGGAGCGGGTGGCCGACCACCAGAAGCTCTATTCGCGCGAGGTCGAGGTCCTGCCCGACGTCATGATCGTTGGGGCGGGCATAGCGGGTATCCAGGCGTCGCTGGACATCGCCAAGTCCGGGCACAAGGTCCACCTGGTGGAGAAGAGCCCGTCCATCGGCGGGCACATGGCCCAGTTCGACAAGACCTTTCCGACCCTGGACTGCGCGGCCTGCATCTCCACGCCCAAGATGGTCGCGGTCAGCCAGGAGCCGAACATCAACCTGATGACCTGGTCCGAGGTGGAGGAGGTCACCGGGTTCGTGGGCAATTACACGGTCACGGTCAAGCACAAGCCGCGCTTCGTGAACGCGGACGTCTGCACCGGCTGCGGGGCCTGCCTGGAGAAGTGCCCGACCAAGGCGATCAGCGAGTTCAACGAGGGGCTGGGATACCGCAAGGCCATCTATCGCAACTCGCCCCAGGCCGTGCCCAACACCCCGGTCATCGACGGGACGATCTGCAAGAAGATCACCAAGGACAAGTGCGGCGTCTGCCAGAAGATCTGTCCCACCGGGGCCATCGACTACGACATGAAGGAGACCCGCGAGGTCTTCCACGTGGGCTCCATCGTCCTGGCCACGGGCTACGACACCATGGACCCGACACCCATGCGCGAATACGGCTTCGGGCGCTACGACGAGGTCTACACCGCCCTGCAGTTCGAGCGGCTGAACAACGCGGTCGGCCCCACCGGGGGCAAGATCGTCATGAAGAACGGCGAGAAGCCCGAGTCCGTGGCCATCATCCACTGCGTGGGCAGCCGCGACAAGAATTACCACGAGTATTGTTCGCGGACCTGTTGCATGTACGCGCTCAAGTACGACCACCTGATCAAGGACAAGGTCGGCCACGACACCCAGGTGTACAATTTCTACATCGATATGCGTTGCTTCGGGAAGGGGTACGAGGAGTTCTTCAGGCGGGTCCAGGAGGAGGGCGTGACCTTCATCCGGGGGCGGCCCGCCGAGATCGTGCAGGAGGACGGCAAGCTCGTGGTGGTGGGCGAGGACACCCTGCTCGGCATGAACGTGCGCCTGCCCGTGGACATGGTCGTCCTGTGCACGGCTATGGAGCCCAGGGCGGACATGACCGAGGTGGCCCGCGTCTTCGGCGTGGCCCAGGGCCAGGACGGCTTCCTGCTGGAAGAGCACCCCAAGCTCGGACCTGTCTCCACGGCCACGGACGGGGTCTTCCTGGCCGGCGCCTGCCAGGGGCCCAAGGACATCCCGGACGCGGTCTCGCACGCCTCGGGCGGCGCGGCCCAGGCCCTGGCCCTGGCGGCCAAGGGCACGGTCTCCATCTCGCCGACCACCTCCTGGATCAACCCGGACATCTGCGTGGGCTGCCGGGTCTGCGTGGGGCTGTGCGCCTACTCGGCCATCGAGTTCGACGAGCGGCGCAACGTGGCCGTGATCAACGAGGCCATGTGCAAGGGGTGCGGCTCGTGCGCCGGGTACTGCCCGAGCGGCGCGGCCCGGATCAAGCACTTCAACGAGACACAGATATTCAACGAAATAGACGGGCTGCTCGGGATGGTCCCCGGCTGGCCGCCGCCGGAACAGGGCGGGGCGCGGCCGGTGGAGATTCCCGTGGAACGGCCCGTCAAGGAGGCGCGTCATGAGTAGCGAGTTCGAACCGACCATTCTGGCCTTTGTCTGCAACTGGTGCACCTTCACGGCCGCGGACCTGGCCGGGACCTCGCGGATGATCCAGCAGCCCAACCTGCGCATGGTGCGCATGATGTGCACCGGCATGGTGGACCCCAAGTACATCGTCAAGTCCCTGCTCTCCGGGGCGGACGGGGTCCTCGTCTCGGGCTGCCATCCGGGCGACTGCCACTACATCAACGGCAACTACAAGGCCAGGCGGCGGATCAAGCTCCTCAACGAGATCCTGCCCCAGTTCGGCATTGAGAAGGAGCGGGTCAAGCTGACCTGGGTGGGGGCGAGCGAGGGTAACGAGTTCGCCGCGACGGTCAACAACTTCATCAACGAAATCAGAGAGCTCGGCCCCATGGAAGCGCGTTCCATGGCCGTGATCTAGGCACGGGAGGCGTGACATGGCTACCACGGCAATGATCCGGATCGACGGGGGCAACCCGATCACGGCGGTACAGGAGTTCCTGCGCGGGCTGATGGACAACGCGGACATCGGCGGCGTGCTGGTGCCCATGCACCTGTTCGGCAAGGGCATCCCCATGCCGACCCTGGTCACGGACCCGGCCCAGCTCTCCGGGGCGGACCCGCTGGCCCCGGCCTTTCCCATGAACAGCGCCAAGCTCCTGGCCCGGCTGACCCGGGGCCAGGCGGGCGAGCGCATCGCGGCGGTCATGCGGCCGTGCGAGATCCGCGCCTTTGTCGAGCTGGTCAAGCTCAACCAGGGGAGCATCGACGACGTCATCCTAGTCGGCCTGGACTGCATGGGGGCATACGACAACGTCGGCTACAAGGCGTTTCGCGGCGACCGCGACCCGTTCGAGTCCACCCTGGACTTCCATGAGCGGGTGGGCAACGGCGGCGCGGAGATCGCCCCGGCCTGTATGGCCTGCGAGCATCCGGCCCCGGAGAACGCGGACATCATCCTCGGGTTGGCCGGGGCCGACCTGGCCGGCCACATCCCGGTCACGGCCGCCACGCCGCGCGGCGAATCCCTGCTCCTCGGCCTGGGGCTGCCCGAGGCCGAGGCGGGCGGCGGCCGCGACGAGGCCTTGAAGGCCATGGTCGAGGTCCGCACCGCCAACCGGGACGCCATGTTCGAGCGCACCCGGGCGGCCACCGGCACCCTGACCGACCTGTCCGAGTACCTGTCCTCCTGCGTCAACTGCTACAACTGCCGGGTGGCCTGTCCGGTCTGCTACTGCAAGGAGTGCGTCTTCAACACCGACGTGTTCGAGCACAAGCCGTGGCAGTACATGGGCTGGGCCAAGCGCAAGGGCTCGCTCAAGATGCCCACGGACACGGTCTTCTACCACCTGACGCGCATGGCCCACATGTCCATGGCCTGCGTGGGCTGCGGCCAGTGCTCCAACGCCTGCCCCAACGACATCCCGGTCATGGAGCTGTTCCGCACCGTGGCCGCGCGCACCCAGGAGAGTTTCGACTACGTGCCGGGCCGCAGCCTGGACGAACCGCCGCCGCTGTCGGTCTTCAAGGAAGACGAGTTCCAGGAAGCGGTTTCGCACATGGCCTGATCCGATTCACGGCCCGACATAGGGGAGGAAAGACATGAGAAAGCAATACGGCGCATTGGTGGTCGGAGCGGGCATCGGCGGCATCCGCGCGGCCCTGGACCTGGCCGTCACCGGGCACAAGGTGGCGCTCATCGACCGCAGGCCCAGCCACGGCGGCATCCTCAGCCAGCTGGACCACCAGTTCCCCACGGACCACTGCGGCATGTGCCGCATGCTTCCGCTGATGTCGCGCGACTCCTCCAGCCAGTTCTGCCTGCGCAAGGGGCTGTTCCACGACAACATCGACCTCATGCTGTCCACCGAGGTGGAGGAGATGGAGGGCGAGCCCGGCAAGTTCCTGGTCTCGCTCAAGCGCAAGTCCACGCTCATCGACCCGGCCAAGTGCATCAGCTGCGGCCGGTGCGCCGAGGTCTGCCCGGTGCGCGTGCCCAGCGAGTTCAACGCCGGGCTGACCGAGCGCACGGCGGTCCACCTGCCCGTGCCCCACGCCATCCCCAACCACTACGTGCTCGACCTGGACAGCTGCCAGCGCTGCTGGAAGTGCTTCGAGGCGTGCCCCACCGGGGCCATCGACTTCAAGTTCGAGGAGCGCAAGGAGTTCCACATCCTGGTGGCCGACCGCGACCCCGAGGTGCGGGCCATGATGGAGAAGGAGCTCGAGGAGCAGAACTTCCCGCTGCACTTCACCGAATCCGGCCGCGAGGCCGTGGACATGCTCGCCTCGGACGCCCCCGTGGGTCTGCTGCTGGTGGGCATGGACCTGGACGACATGGACGCCGAGCGGGTCCTGACTCGAAGCCGCGAACTGCGGCCCGACCTGCCCGTGGTGGTCCTGGCCGACGCGGGCGGCGAAGAGCAGGCCGGGGACCTGGTCATGCAGGGGGCGCGCGAATATCTGGTCAAGCCGCTTGCGGGCAAGGCCTTCGTGCCTTGGCTGGACAAGCTCTACGTGCGCATTCTGTCCGATCGCACGGACAAGCTCGAGGTCGGGGCCGTGGTCCTGGCCGGGGGCTTCGACTGCTACTCCCCGGACATGGACCCCGAGGGCGGGGCGGACATCTGGAACTACCATCATCCCGGCGTGCTCACCGCCGTGGAGTTCGAGCGGCTGCTCTCGGGCACCGGGCCCACGGGCGGCGATCTGCGGCGGCCCGACGGCGAACCGGTCAGGCGCATCGCCTGGATCCAGTGCGTGGGCTCGCGCGACGCGCAGAAGAACGCGGACTTCTGTTCCGGGGTGTGCTGCATGTTCTCCATCAAGGAGGCGCTGCTGGCCAAGCGGGCCACGGGCGGGGAGGCGGAGACCTCCATCTTCTACATGGACATGCGCACCTCGGGCAAGGAGTACCAGCGCTACCGGACCAATGCGGAAAAGGAATACGGCGTGCGCTTCGTGCGCAGCCGGCCGCACTCCATCCAGCCGACCGACGACGGCAGGGGGCTGCGGCTGGAGTACCTGACCGACTCGGGCGAACTGGTCGCCGAGGAATACGACATGGTCGTCCTGGCCGCCGGGGCGCGGCCGCCCAAGGGCATGGACAAGTTCGCCCTGACCATGGGCGTGGACCTCAACGAGTGGGGCTTTGTGGACACCCTGCCGTACCGGCCCGAGAGGACCAGCCGGGTGGGCGTGTTCGCGGCCGGGGCCTGCGGCGAGCCGCGCGACATCTCCGAGTCGGTCATCCACGCCGGGGCGGCGGCCCAGGCCGCGTCGAGGATCATCAAGGCCTACGACGTCCTGGCGGGCATCGAGTCCGAGCCCGAGCCCGAATACCCGGACGTGTCCAGGGACCCGGCGCGGACCCTGGTGACCATCTGCACCTCCTGCCCGACCCTGGAACAGGCCGTGGACCTGGACGCGCTGGCCGAGCGCATGCAGCGTGTCCACTCGGTCTGCGAGGTCATGCGCGTGCGCAGCGCCTGCACGCCGCAGGGGTGGAAGGACATCGAGGCTGCGGCCATGGAGTACAAGCCCAACCGCGTGCTCATCGGGGCGTGCATGCCGTACGCCTACATCCCGAAGCTCAAGGAACTGGGCCGGACCATCGGCCTGAACCCCGCGCTCATGGACGTGGTCGACGTCTACACCGCCACCGTGGGCGGCAACGGGGACAAGCGCATCGAGCGCGAGATCTACTCCTCCCTGGCCACGGCCGTGGCCCGCTTGCAGGGCGTGGACCCGTCCGGCCCGGCAGTGACCGTGGACGTGGTCCGCTCGGCCCTGGTGGTCGGCGGCGGGTTGGCGGGCATGGTCGCGGCCATGTCCATCGCGGACCAGGGGTACGGGGTCTGCCTGGTGGAGGCCGAGGAGAATCTCGGCGGCACGGCCATGCGGCTGCACACCCAGCTGGACGGCTCGGACCCGCGCGCCTACATGGAGGAGCTCATCGCCCAGGTCGAGAAGCACCCGAACATCAAGGTCTTCAAGGAGGCGCGGGTGGTTCTCTCAAGGGGCCACGCCGGGCACTTCCGCTCGGCCATCGCCAGCCCGCAGGGGGTTTTCCCCCTGGAGCACGGGGTGACCATCCTGGCCACGGGCGGGCACGAGGCCAAGGTCTACGAGTCCGGGCTGTGCGTGCACAAGCCGGTCATGACCCACCTGGCCCTGGAGGAGCAGTTGGCCACCGGCCAGCTCGACGCCAAGGCGCTGTCCTCCGTGGTCATGATCCAGTGCTGGCGCAACGACGGCCAGGACCGGACCTATTGCAGCAAGGTCTGCTGCCCGGAGATGCTCAAGAACGTGCTCGCCCTCAAGGAGCGCAATCCGGACCTGCCCATCTACGTCTTCTACCGGGACATCATGACCCAGGGGTTCCTGGAGACATACTACACCAGGGCGCGCAAGGCCGGGGCGGTCTTCATCCGCTACGACGACCTGACTTCGCCCCAGGTGACCTTCGAGGACGGCAGGCCTGTTGTCCGGGGCTTCGATCCCATTCTGCGCGAACAGATCGAGTTGCGCCCGGACATCCTGTCCCTGGCCAGCGGCATCGAGCCCAACGACGTGGAGGACCTGCTCGAGGTCTTCGACGTGGAGATCGACCAGGACGGCTTCTACCGGGAGGCGGACTTCAAGTGGCGGCCCGTGGATTTCCTCAAGCAGGGCATCTACCTGTGCGGCATCGCCCTGGGGCCCCGGCGCATGCGCGAGACCGTGGCCTCGGCCAAGGCGGCGGCCCAGCGGGCCCTGCGCATCCTCAACGCCGAGAAGATCGCCCGCGAGACCGTGGTGGCCACGGTGCGCGACTCCCTGTGCTCCCTGTGCCAGGCCTGCGTCAGCGCCTGCCCGTATGGGGCCAGAAGCGTGGACATGGCCGAGGAGCGGATTATCGTGGACGAGATCCTCTGCCAGGGGTGCGGGGCGTGCGCGGCGGTCTGCCCCAACAGCGCCACCGTGCTCAAGGGGTTCCACGACGGGCCGATGCTGTCGGTCATCGACGCGGCCCTGGAGGAACCGGCCTAGGGCCGGGCAACACATTGCCAAGGAGTGACGGATCATGAACCAAGCAGTCAGGGAAACGTGGAGCCCGGCCCCGGAGGCCGACCGGATGGTGCTCAAGGAACTGCGGGAGGCCGTGGGCGCGTGCATGCAGTGCGGCACCTGCACGGCGTCGTGCCCCAACCGGCACGCCATGGACATCACCCCCAGGGCCATGTGGCGGATGGTCCAGTTCGGCATGCTCGACGAGATACTGGCGAGCAGGACATTCTGGATGTGCTCGGCCTGCTACATGTGCACGCTGCGCTGCCCGCGCGGCCTGAAGCTGACCTCGGCCATGGCCGGCCTGAAGCGGCTGGCCGGGATAGAGGGGAGTAAGGGCGCGCGGAAGAACCGGGCTTTCTACGCCGCCTTTATGGACGACGTGGAGGCCCACGGCCGGGTCCAGGAGACGAGCATGATGCAGCGGTACTTCATCAAGGCCCGCGACCCCATGCTGCCGCTCTCCTACGTCCCGCTGGGCGTGCGCATGCTCGGCAAGGGCAAGGTGCGCATGCCGGGCAGGGGGCGGGGCGGGGTGCTCAGGCCCCTGTTCGCCAAGGCCCGTGAAATGGAGGGATTGTCATGAAGTACGCGTACTATCCCGGCTGTTCGCTGACCGAGAGCGCCCGCGAGTTCGACGTGTCCACCCGGCTGGTCGTGGAGCGGCTTGGCTGCGAGCTGGTCGAGATTCCGGACTGGACCTGCTGCGGGGCGAGCGCGGCCGAACCGGTCAGCAAACTGATGAACTACGCCCTGCCCGCGCGCAACCTGGCAATCGTGGAACGGGAGATGGCCGACCAGGGCCTCACCGACGTGCTCGCGCCGTGCTCGGCCTGCTACCTCAATCTGCTCAAGGTCAACCGCGAGGTGCTCGGCGATCGGCGTCTGCACGGCCGGGTCAACGAGGTTCTGGCCGCGTCCGGCCTGCACTACCGGGGCGAGGTCCGGGTGCGCCATCTGCTCGACGTGCTCAAGAACGACGTGGGCGCGAAGATCGTGGAACAGAAGATCAGCGACGGGCTCCAGGGCATGAGGATCGCGCCGTACTACGGTTGCCAGATTCTGCGGCCCTATCCGGTCTTCGACGAGCCGGGCAGGCCGGTCTCCATGGAGCCGTTCATCGAAGCCATGGGCGGCGAGGTCCACCAATGGGACATGGGCAACCGGTGCTGCGGGGCCTCGCTGATGATGGGCCATGCCGAAGTGGCCATCCGGTCCGTGGCCGACATCTTGAGCGACGCGGCCGGGGCCGACGCCATCGTCACGGTCTGCCCGCTGTGCCAGATGAACCTGGAGGCGTACCAGGCCAGGGCGCGCAAGGCGGGCGGGCAGAGCGTGCCCGTGCTCTACCTGACTCAGCTGATGGGGTTGGCCATGGGGCTGTCCGAGAAGGACGTGCAACTGGCCGCCAACCTGACCATGACCCCGGCGGTCAGGCGGGACATTGCAATCAGGGCGTGGGCCGAGCCCGCGCCCGCCGAAGACGAGGAAACAGCGGGTTTGAACGGATAAACCGGAAAGGAGAGGGAGGTAGTCATGTTCAAGGACATCATCGTGGGCGTCACGCCCACCGGCATCGATGCCTGTGCGGTTCGGGCGGCGGCCGAGTTCGCCGCCAAGTTCGAGTCCAAGCTCTATCTGGTCCACGTGGCCGGCATGGAGCAGGGCTGGGGCTCCATCGAGCACCTCGCGCCCTCGGGCGAGACCGACCAGATCGGCGAGAAGATACGCGAGATGTACAACGAATACCTGGGCGATGTGCCGGGCGCGCAGATCGTGGTCGTGCCGGGCATCCCGCACAACGAGCTGCTGCGTCTGGCCCGGTCCAAGAACACGGACCTCATCGTCATGGGCCCGCACACCCAGGAGTACGAGGAGCGGCGCTCCAAGATGTGGGGCATGGCGGGCAGCACGCTCGAGCGCGTCAGCCAGCGCGCCCGCTGCCCGGTCATGATCGTGCACAAGGACGTGGCCTGCAAGGAGCCGCTGTTCACCAACATCGTGGTGGCCACGGACTTCTCGGACCAGGCCGAATGCGCCGTGTCCTACGGCGGGCAGATGGCCCGCCAGTACAAGGCCAATCTGGTGGTCATGCACGTCAGCGAGCCCGGCGGCGAGGGGCGCGGCCAGTGCCTGTCCCGGTTGGAGGACACCTACGGCAAGCGGCTGGACGGTATCCCGGAGTGCTCGTTCAAGGCCGAGATGGGCGAACCGGCCTTGGAGATCCTGCGCACGGCCCGCCAGGGCGAGGCGGATCTGCTGATCATGGCCCACCACTCCAAGGAGCGCGACCCGGAAAAGGCGTTTCTGGGCTCCACCGTGACCCAGGTGGCCCTGAACGCGCCGTGCCCGACCATGAGCGTCAACCGGCACTTCGACCTGCGCTGCGGCCTGATGTACGACCAGGGCGGCCAGGTGGTCCAGGCCGAGGCCCTGGCCTGATCCGGCGTTGAACCAAACCGGTTCCGGGGGCGGGCGGCCGTCCCCGGAACGCCCGGGCGCGTCCGTGCGCCGGGCGATGCGAAAGGAGTGAGCCATGACGGTTATGCCCAAGCCCTTGGACGCGGAAGTCAGGGAGTTCCTGAACAAATTCGATTTCAGCGGGTGCCTGGCCTGCGGTACCTGCTCCAACGGGTGCCCGGTGACCACCACCCCGGGCATGGAGGAGTGGGACATCCGCAAGGTCATGCGCATGCTCGCCTACGGCATGGTCGACGAGGTGGTCGAGTCCGATTTCCCGTGGGTCTGCACCGGCTGCGGGCGGTGCGCCTATTCCTGCCCCGTGAACATCGACATCCCGGCGGTCATGGCCCACATGAAGTCCCTGCGCGACAGGGAAAGGGTGCCGGGCTCCCTGCACAAGGGCATGCAGAACAACGTGGACACGGGCAACAACCTGGCCATCGCCCGCGGGGAATACCTGGAGGGCATGGCCGACCTGGGCAACGAACTGGCTGAGGAGTGTCCTGGCTTCTACGTTCCCGTGGACAAGCAGGACGCGAAGATCCTCTTCTTCCCCAACTCCAAGGAGGTCTACGGCGACTTCGAGGACCAGTTCTGGTGGTGGAGGATATTCTACGCGGCCCGCGAGGACTGGACCGTGCCGTCGGAGGGGTGGGAGGCCGTGGACTGGGCCCTGTTCACCGGCAACTACGCGGCCAACAAGTTTCTGGCCAAACGCAAGATCGACTACATGCACAAGTACAACATCGAGCGCATGATCATGCCCGACTGCGGCGGCGGGTCCTACGGCTGCCGCAAGGGCATGGAGGCCTGCGTGCTCGAGGACCCGAACAACGAGGTCGGCTTCACCTACCTCTATGACTACCTGGTCGGGATCATCCGCGAGGGGCGCATCCGGCTCGACAAGTCGGTCAACGCGGGCAAGCGGTTCACCTGGCACGACTCCTGTAAGCACGGCCGGGAGCTCCAGCGCCACTTCGGCAAGGGGTACTTTGATGAGCCGCGCTGGATCATCTCCCAATGCGTGGACGACTTCGTGGACATGACCCCAAACCGGGGACTGAACTACTGCTGCGGCGCGGGCGGCGGCATGTGGCCAGCCCCGTTCGACGACCAGTCCGCCTGGCACGGGCGGCACAAGTTCGAGCAGATCAAGCGCACCGGGGCCGACGTGGTCGTGGTCGGCTGCTCCAACTGCCGCGACCAGATCATGAAGCGGCTGCCCAAGTACTACAAGGATTACCAGTATGAGGTGAAGTACATCTGGCAGTTGGTGGCCGAGACACTGGTCCTGGAGCCGTGGGAGACGGAGCTGGTCGAAAAGGCCACTGCCCTGGCCGATGCCCAGTGGAAGACGTTCGGCGTGGACCTGTCGGCCGGGGAGTACTGACCCGGCCGCCGGGCCTAGCTCTCCTCGAAGGCGAGCAGCTTGCGGTACAGGGTCTTGCGCCCGATGCCGAGGATGCGCGCGGCCTGGGTGCGGTTCTGGTTCACGTGCTCCATGACCCGCAGGATGTAGCGCTTCTCCTGCTGCTCCAGGGTGGGCAGCGGGGCGCAGTTCTCACACTCCTCCAGGGAGCGGGCGATGTCCGAGGGCAGGCACTTGGTGGTGATCAGGTCGTTCTCGGCCAGGATGATGCCGCGCTCGATGACGTTGCGCAGTTCGCGGACGTTGCCCGGCCAGTCGTAGGCGATCATGCTCTGCCCGGCCCGCTTGGACAAGCGGTAGGGCGGACGGTCCGGGTAGAGGTTCTCCAGGAAGTGCGCCACGAGCAGGGGGATGTCCTCCTTGCGCTCCCGCAACGGCGGGATATCTATGCTGAAGACGTTCAGGCGGTGGTACAGCGCCTCGTGGAAGCGGCCCGCCTCCACCTCCCCGGCCAGGTCGCGGTTGGTGGCGAACAGGAAGCGCACGTCCACGCCGCGCTCCTCGCGGTCGCCCACCCGCCGGTACCGCTGGGATTCGAAGACGCGCAGCAGGCTGGCCTGGACCTCGAGCGGCAGTTCGCCCACCTCGTCGAAGAACAGGGTACCCTTGTCCGCCTGGGCCAGGACGCCCTCCTGGGAGGTCTCGGCCCCGGTGAACGCGCCCTTGCAGTAGCCGAACAGTTCGCTGCGCAACAGTTCCTTGTTGAACGCGCCGCAGTTCTTGACGATGAGCGGCATGTCCGCCCGGGAGCTGCGGCCGTGCAGGACGTTGACCACCACGTTCTTGCCCACGCCGCTCTCTCCGGTGATCAGCACCGGCGCGTCCGTGGGTGCGACCTTGTCTATCAGGAAGCCGATCCGGCGCATGGCGGCCGAGGTCCCGATGAGCTGCTGCCTGGGCTTGCCGCCCTTGTTCATGCGCAGCCTGCGCAGTTCCCGCTGCATGATCCGGCGCTGGTAGGCCCGGTCGATGAGCAGGTTGATGCGGTCCAGGGAAAAGGGCTTGGTCACGTAGTCGTAGGCCCCGGCCTTCATGGCCTCCACCGCGCTGGCCACCTCGGAGTAGCCGGTGATCATGATCACCTCGACGTCGGGCAGGGTCTCCCGGAAGTGCTCCAGGAGCCGGTTGCCGTTGCCGTCGGGCAGGCGGACGTCCAGCAGGATGACGTCGAAGCCGCCCCGCTTGACCATGCGCATGGCCTGGGCCGCCGTGGCCGCAGTGGTCACCTCCCGGCCGGGCCGGGCCAGCTCGCGTTCGGCCAGCTTGCGAATGAAGGGCTCGTCGTCCACCACCAGGACACGGTTCGTCTCGGGATTCGCCATGGCGTCACTACTCCTCGAGCAGGGGCAGGATGACCTCGAAGACCGCGCCCTCGCCGGGCTCGCTCGAGGCGGTGATATCGCCGCCGTGCTTCATGATGATGTTGTAGCAGGTGGACAGGCCGATGCCGATGCCCTGGCCGGCGGGCTTGGTGGTGAAGAACGGCTCGAAGAGTTTGTCGATGTTCTCCGGGGCGATGCCCCTGCCCGAGTCCGAGACCCGCAGCAGGACCATGCTCCCGGCCACGCGGGTGGAGATGTCGATGGTCCCGATGTCCTGTACCTCGTACAGGGCGTTGAGGATCAGATTCAGGGCCACCTGCATCAGCTCGCCGGGGTGGCCCATGACGCACGGCTCGTCCTCGGACAGGGAAAGCCGGATGATCCCGGAGGGCAGGGTGGACAGCCGGGGATGGAGCAGCTTCAGGCAGTTGAGGATGATGTTGTTGATGTTGACGATGGCCATGGCGCGCAGGTCGCGGTGGCCGAAGCTGAGCAGGTTCTGGACGATATCCGAGCAGCGGCGGCACTCCTGGAGGACGATGTCCAGGTACTCCTCGAAGGTCCCGAGCAGGTCCCCGCACGACTCGTCGTCCTTGAGGCAGGCCGCCAGGCGGCCCAGGTGCCCGGACAGGGCCTCGGCAAACCCCGAGATGGAGGTCAGGGGGTTGTTGATCTCATGGGCCACGCCCTCGGCCAGCACGCCCACGGTGGCCATGCGCTCGGCCTGGAAATACTTGGCCTGGTACTGTTTCTCCACGGTCACGTCGCGGTGCAGGAGCAGAACCTTGCCCGGCGTGTCCCCGGTGCCCGGCATGAGCGCGGCCGAGCACTCGATCTGCCGGTTCTCGCCGTCCACGTTCATGATCTGCAACTGGCGGCAGACCTTGCGGCCCTCCTCGCGGGCCATGACCAGGGGACAGGGCGAGCACGGCCGCTGGCCGCCCTTGAAGACCTCGTAGCAGGGCCGGCCGATGGGGTCGCGGTCGCCGTAGGTCTGGGAAAAGGCGCTGTTGACCGAGAGCACGAGGTAGTCCGGCGAGACCACGGCCACCACGTCGGGAATCCCGTTGAGGATGTCCTGGACGTCGCGCCGCTTGCGCTCGAGCTCGCTGTTGGAGGCCTTGAGCTCGTTGATGGTCTTCTGGACCTCTTTGAAGAACCCGAGCTTGATGGACTCGATGCCGATGATGTCGTTGAGGCTCGCGCTCCCGGCGGGTCCGCCGCTGCCGTTCTCTTTGGTCATGTCACCACATCTCGTAGTAGATGTTCAGGATATCCTTCCAGTCCGCCGGCCTCGGGTTGGTCAGCAGGCAGATGTCCTTGACCGCGTTGTGGCTCGCCTGGGGCAGCATGGTCCGCTCCGGCAGGATCTCCCGCAGGCGGCAGGGGATGCCGATCTCCTCGCGCAGCCTCTCCAGGGCCTCGATGCCCGCCAGGGCCGTGGCCTCGTCGGTTTTGAGGCGTTTGCCGGTGATGACTTCGCCCATCCGGGCCATCTTGGCCTCGCAGACCGGAAGGTTGTAGCGCATGACGCTGGGCAGGAGCAGGGAGTGGGCCACGCCGTGGACCACGTCGTGCATGCCGCCCAGGGCGTGGGCCAGGGCGTGCCCGAGCCCCACGCTGGCGTTGGTGAAGGCCATGCCGGACGAGGTCCCGGCGATGGCCAATTGTTCGAGGTCGTCCAGCCCGCGCCGGTCCAGGGCCGGGCGGATGTGCTTCATGAGCAGGTCCAGCCCCTTGAGGCTCAGCGACTCGGTGAAGGTGTTGGCGATGGGCGAGACGTAGGACTCCACGGCGTGGGCCAGGGAGTCGAACAGCGGCGGGATGATCTGCTCGCGGTTCAGGGTCTGGAGCAGGAGCGGGTCGGTGATGGAGATGTTCGGCACCAGGGTCCGGCTGATGACGGTCATTTTGACCCGCCGGTCCACGTCCGTGATCACCGTGAACTGGGAGATGTTCGATTCGCTGCCCATGGTGGTGGGGATGAAGACCATGGGCGGCAGGGGGTTGCGCACCAGGTTGGCACCCTCGTAGTCGGCGATGACGCCCCCGTTGCTGACAATCAGGGCGATGCCCTTGGCCGCGTCCATGGGACTGCCCCCGCCCAGGGCCATGACCACGTCGGCCTCTTCCCGGCGGTACAGGTCCGCGCCGTTGTGGATCTGGAAATCGCGCGGGTTGGGGACCACGTCGTTGAAATAGACGAAATCGAGATTTTCCTGGCGCAGGATGTCGAGCAGGGCGTCCACCCAGCCCGCCTCCTCCACGCCAGCGTCCGAGACCACGAAGATCTTGGACGCGCCCAGGCGTTTGGCGCAGATGCTGGCGTACTGCAGGCTTCCCCTGCCGAAAATCACTTCCGGTATGGCGAACTTGAATATGTCCACGGTGTTATCCTTTGGTACGGTTATATCGCCTAGCCCATCTCCTATCAAGGCGCTTGCCGTGATATTTTCATTCTCCCAGGCATGTTGCCGCGATATCCCGTCCGTCGTCAGACGCGGTCCATCAACCCTTTGGCCATGCGGCGCATGAGAAAGTATTTTTCGTCGAAGCCCATGGCGCGCATCTGCTCGAAGAGCTCCGGGGCGATGCCCCGGGTCAGGAGCATCTGCAGGTAGATCAGGTCGTCCACGTCGTGCTCCAGGGTGTAGGGCGGCGGCGGGTCCGTCCCGAGCCAGTAGTCGTCGCTGATCAACCCGACCTCCTTGGCCCGGTCGTACTGGCTTGACGCTGGGAGCAGGGTGTTGATGCCCAGGATGGGCATGGTCGCCGGGCGGATCGCGTGGATGAGCTCCACGGTCTCGCCGATGGTCTCCGGGTTCTCGCCGGGGTTGCCGACCATGAGGAAGCAGCACGGCTCCATGCCCGCCTCGTGGGTCATGACGAAGGCCCGGCGGACCTGCTCCACGGTGAACCCCTTGCCCGCGGCCTTGAGCACGCGCGGGCTGCCGGACTCCACCCCGTAGTAGATGCGGTAGCACCCGGCCCTGTACATCCAGCCCAGCAGCTCCTCGTCCACCAGGTCCACGCGGGTCTCGGCCATCCACACGAAGTGCAGCTTGCGCACGATGATCTCGCGGCACAGATCCAGGACGCGCTGCCGGTCCAGGGTGAACAGGTCGTCGGAGAAGTACAGGTGGCGGACGTGCCTGTCCTCGATGAGGTGCTCGATTTCGTCGGCCACGTTTCGCGGCGAGCGTCTGGCCCAGCGGCCCTCGAAGAACCGGTTTACGGAACAGAAGCCGCAGTGGAAGGGGCAGCCGCGCGAACTGAGCAGGTGGGTGCCGGTCAGGGCGCGGTACTGCTCCGGAATCTCAGGGGACTTGTAGCGCGCGAGGTCGAAGGCGTCGTAGGCCGGGAAGGCGAGGTGGTCGAGGTCCGTGGACCGTTCCCTCGGCGGGGTGCGGAACACGCCGTCCGCCGAGCGCAGGGCCAGGCCGGGGATGTCCGCGAGTCCGCCGCCCTCCTCGAAGCGGGCCGCCAGTTCGACGATGGTCTCCTCGCCCTCGCCCAGGACGACCACGTCCACGGCCGGGTTGTCCAGCATGTGCTCCGGGAAGAAGGTGGCGTGCGGCCCGCCCATGACGATGCGCGCCTCGGGCAGGGCCTGCCGCGCTTCGGTGGCCAGGCGCAGGGCGTTGGTCCGGCCCAGGGTGAAGCAGCTGATGCCGACCACGTCCGGGCGCTCGCGCCGCAGCAGGGCGGCGACGCGCGGCCAGGAGTGTTCGTGCAGGTCGGCGAACGCGGTCTCCACGCCGTTTTTGCGCAGGGCGCTGGTCAGGTAGGCGATGCCCAGCGGCACCCAGGTCCTGGGCGGGAGCAGGTCCTCCTCGGCTGTGGCCGGGTTGCGCAGCCGGGGCGCGGGCGGGGTCAGCAGCAGTACCTTCATCCATCTTCTCCTTGTCGTGTTGCGCGCGAACGGTTTTTAACGGGGTATGCCCCGGCTCCCCCGGGAAGGACGGTGGGGGGAGCCGGGGGTGTCGGACGCCCCTGTCACGGAGGTGAACCAGGAACGGTTGCGGCGTTACGCCGGCAGGGCGAAGGCCTCCTTCTCGAACCGGGCGAGTTCCTTGTCCATGCCCAGCCGCTTCATCAGGCGGCGTGTGGGCAGGCCGGTCGTCCCGTCCCATTCCATGAGCTTGTAGTACTCGTCCTTGACGGCCTCGAAGTTCTCGCGGACCAGCGGGGGATGCGGGGGCTCGGCGGGCGGGAAGGGCGGCAGCAGCCGCGATTCCTCGGCCGCGAAGAAGTGCTCGGGCAGCTGGTCGTGCTCCTCGCGCAGGTTGACCCTGCGGCCTCCGCCCCATTCCATGGCGGTCAGCAGCCGGTGCAGGACCCATATCCGGGCGGCCTTGTCGTCCAGGGTCTTCTGGGTCATCTTCTGGCCGGTGACCAGCTCGAAGAGCTTGTACTCCACCGAGATGTCGCCGGAGTAGTCGCGGTCCTTGCGGCCGCTGGTCATGATCGGGAAGACCCAGTCGCAGACCGTGAGGCTGTCCTTGACGCAGCCCCGGTAGTGGATGAACTGGCCCAGGTAGGCGTTGGCCTTGGCCGATTTGTCGCCGTTCCAGGTCAGTGAGACGTCGCGCTCCCGGTGCAGGTCGTTGAGCGCGTTTTCGGCGATGTCCCTGCCCCAGAGGTTGATGGCCACGGGCATGGCCTGCTCGAAGGTCAGGCCGGTCCATTCCACCAGGTTGGTCATGGAGTGGCGGTTGGGGTCGCGGTTCTCCACCGCGAAGTTGACCGCCCAGTAGTAGCCGAAGGTGCGCGGGTCGTAGTGGGCCGACATGCCCCAGCCGCCGTTGCCGCCCACGACGCCGCCCATGATGCCTTCCATGTCCTCGAAGCGCGTGACGCGCCGGGCCACCTCGCTCATGCCGAGGGACTCGAATTTGGCGGCGATATTGTACATTGCCCGGCAGAAGCCCTCGGCCAGGGTGTCGCCCAGGTAGCCGGTGCGGTAGGTGATGATGTTCATCAGCGTTTCCAGCCCGCCGGAACCGAGGACGCCGTCGGGGGTGTAGTGGCCGTTCTCCAGCTCCTTCTTGATCTCGGCGCTGACGAGCTTCTTGTCGTACATGTGGTCGAGCAGCGACTTGCCGTCCACCTTCTCGTCCTGCAGGAACCAGACGAACTGGACCATGGGGAACATCTCGAAGGTGTCCACGCCGAGCTTGTTGGCCAGCTGGTTGGCCAGGAAGGTGGTCTTGTCGCGGTTGCCCAGCCAGGAGTAGAACCACTGGGTACAGCTGACCGCGCCGCCGCCCATGCCGTCCACGTTCATGTACGAGTAGCACCCCTGGGGGCAGGAGTAGCAGGACTGCGACTTGACGTGGTACTTGTTCAGCCACGGCGCGCAGCTCTCGGTCTGGTCGAAGCGCAGGGCCTGCTTGTTGATGTCCTTGGGATCCACGTGCTTCTCGGTCCAGCTGAGCGGGCCGTGGGACAGCGGGGTGGAGCCCAGGGGGCCGGGCTGGAATTCGCGCACGCTCTTGACGTACTTGATCAGGTTCTTCTTGTCCGCCACTCGCACGCCCTTGGTGCCCCGGATGGCGATGGCCTTGAGGTTCTTGGACCCCATGACCGCGCCGAAGCCGCCCTGGCCCGCCGCGTTGCCGATGCGGTGGATGATCGGCGAGATGCGCACCAGGTTTTCGCCCGAGGGGCCGATGACCGCGATCTGGGTCTTTTCGTCGCCCGTCCTGGCCTTGATCATGTCCTGGGTCTCGAAGGTGTCCTTGCCCCACATGGCGCTCGCGTCCTCGATGGTCACCTCGTCGTTGACCACGTTGATGAACACGGGCTTCTTGGCCTTTCCCCGGACCACGAGGGCGTCATACCCGGCGAACTTCAATTCCGCGCCCCAGTATCCGCCGAAGCCGCTACGGGTCACCAGGGGCTTCTTGGACTTGGGGGCGTAGACGTGGGGCGAGATCGAGATGACCTCGGAGCGTCCGGAGGAGGGCGCCAGGGAGCCCGTCAGCGGGCCCACGGCGAAGACGATCCGGTTTTCGGGGTCAAAGGGCCCGGCCATGGGGGCCTCGTCGAAGATGACCTTGTAGCCGAAGCCGATGCCGCCGGTGTATTCCACGTACTTGGACGTGTCCTCCGTGGTGACGGAGCCGTCGTCCAGGTTGATTCGCAATATCTTTCCAGCCCATCCGTACATAGTGCTATCTCCTTGCATTGTCTGATTAACCGAGCTCGATGAACTTCAGCGCGTCCGCCGGGCAGTACTTGACGCACATGGGGTCGCCGCCGCAGAGGTCGCACTTGGAGAAGACGCTCTTCTCCTCGTTCTCCACGATCATGTCGTAGGGGCAGGCCGCGAAGCATTCGCCGCACCCTTCGCACTTGGCCGGGTCGATGATCCGCGCCCCGGTCTTGGGGTCGAGGACCAGGGCGTCGTACTCGCAGGCCAGGTAGCAGTCGGCCATGTTGCACTGGCGGCAGACATCGGGCATGACCGCCAGCTTGATCAGCCGGTGCTGGGGATCATAGGTGGTATGTATCCGGGAGAGCGCCGGTCGGCATATGTCGTCGTGGGCCAGCGAACAGACGATCTCGCAGGTCCGGCAGCCCACGCAGGTGGTCGGATCGGTGACCAGCCAGGCCCGGGTGGCGGGCAGCTGGTCGGGGGTGATCCCCCGGTTGTAGTGCTTGGGGTTGAAGTTCTTCGGGGCGGCGATGGCCGCGGTGGCCAGGGTTCCGGCCACGACCTGGATGCCCAGGAAACCGAGCATTTTGCGCCGCGATATGCCCCCGCCCTTGGACGGTGTCGTTTCCTTCTTGACCGCCACGCTATCGGCGGCCGTCTCTTCAACCGATGTATGGTCCGTTGCCTTGATGGTGTTCACAGAAGCCTCCTGTTGGTTTTCGCATTGAACCGCATGCCCCTTTGTGAGCAATTCCGGGACCAGCGTTTCCAGACAGGGTTCCGCAGAGCCATTTCGTGCATGATTTGGGCATAATACTAGCTGTGCAAAACCGATTGCTTGTAAAAAATGCATGAAATTTTACGTGTCGGGTAAAACGCTGTTTCCGGGCTGCGCCGAGGCCCGCCATTCCGAGGCCTAATGACCCAAACGCAAAAAAAAACCGGGTCGCAATGACCCGGATTTTCACGGGGTATCGGGACGGAAGTTGATTTTTACCCCGGTTTGGGGCGAAGGTACGGTCTGCGCCCGGCGCCTCCCCGTCCGATCGGGGGGACGCGTCGCCGGGCCCGCCGCAGCAAACTTCGGAGCCCGTATGCACTCGTTGAAGATCAAGGTTTTTCTGGTGGTCCTCGCCTTTGTCCTGTTCATGCTCCTGACCATGGGCATGTACTGGTGGAACATCGTGGCCTTCCGCGAGCGGCTGATCATCATGGACGAGTTCCACGACGTGGTCTCCGACATCCTGGAGACCCGGCGCTACGAGAAGAACTTCATGTTCTATCCCGAGCCGGGCAGCCTGTCCGAGGCCCTGGTCTACCTGGACCGCGCCGAGCACACCGTGGTCCTGCTCGAGCCCCAGATCGTCGAGATCCTGGGCCGGGGGACCTATGACGGCGTGCTTGAGGACATCGCCGCCTACCGCACGCTGCTGCACTCCCTGGCCAACGGCGACAAGTCCGTGGCCGACGAAACCCGGCAGCACGGCACCCGGCTGGTGGAGACGGCCCAGGCCCTGCTCGTGAAGAAGAAGCAGACCATCCACGACGCCCTGAACCGCATCCTGTTCATGCCCCTTGCGGTCAGCTCTCTGATCCTGGTGCTGATCACCGCGGTCTATGTCTGGCAGGCGCGCAAGATGCTCGGGCGGCTCAACTACGTGCAGCGGGCCGCCGACGGCGTGGCCAAGGGCGACTACGAGGCCATCCAGCACCTGACCAGCGAGGACCCGGTGTCGGTGATGATGCGCTCGGCCTTCCGGTCCATGGCCGCCCAGCTGGACGAGCGCCAGGAGCAGCTGGTCGAGGCCCGCAAGCTGGTCTCCATCGGCACCCTGACCTCGGGCATCGCCCACGAGTTGAACAATCCGCTGAACAACGTCTCCCTGACCGCCGACACCCTGCTGGAGGAGCTTGAGGAGTTGCCCGAGGAGGAGGTCCGCGAGCTGCTCGGCGACATCATCAACGAGACCGGCCGGGCCTCCGAGGTGGTCCGCAACCTGCTCGACTTTTCCCGCCAGGAGGAGCGCCCCCTGGCCCGGTTGAGCATGAACAACGTCATCCGCCAGACCCTCAAGCTGGTCGGCAACCAGCTCTCCCTCAACGGCATCAGGGTGGAGACCAGCCTGCCCGACGGCCTGCCCGACATCCACGGCGACATGCACTATCTCCAGCAGGTCTTCATCAACCTCTTTCTCAACGCGGACCAGGCCATGGAACGGGGCGGCATCCTGACCGTGGCGGCCCGGACCGACGGCGAGCACGTCTGCGTGGACGTGTCCGACACCGGCTGCGGCATGGACAAGGACACCCAGAGCCGCATCTTCGATCCCTTCTTCACCACCAAGCCGGTGGGCAAGGGCACCGGGCTCGGACTGTCCATCATCTACGGCATCCTCAAGAAGCACGGCGGGGCCATCGACGTGCGGAGCCGGGAGGGCGAGGGCACGACCTTCACGGTCTGCCTGCCGGTCCTGGCCGAAGGAGAAGCGGCATGACCCTGTTCCGCGCGGCGGTCATCGACGACGAGGCCCAGGCGGCCAAAATGGTCGGCAGGGCGCTGACCAAGCTCGGCTTCGAGGTGGAGACCTTCGGGCTGGGGCACAATTTTCTGGCGCGCATGGCCGAGGACCCCTTCCAGCTCGCCTTCATCGACCTCAAGCTGCCGGACATGGACGGCATCGAGATTCTCGAGGCGGTCAAGACCGGGTTCGAGAACGTGGAGGCCGTGATCATCACCGGGCACGGGTCCATCGCCTCGGCCGTGGAGGCCACGGCCAAGGGCGCGGCCAACTACATCGTCAAGCCGTTCCGGCTCCAGGAAATCCGCGCCGTGGCCCGCGAGGCGCTGGAGAAACTCGAATTGCGCGAGGAGAACCGGCGGTTGAAAGCGGCCCTGGATGACGTCCCGCCGCTCAAGGACTTTCTCGGGGCCAGCCAGGTCATGCTCGACGTCTTCGCCATGATCCGCAAGGTCGCGCCGGTCAACTGCACGGTCCTGCTCCAGGCCGACACCGGCACGGGCAAGGAGCGGGCGGCCAAGGCGATCCACGACCTCTCGCCGCGCAAGAACCGGACCTTCGTGTCCTTCAACTGCGGCGGGTTCACCGAGGAGCTCATCTCCAGCGAACTGTTCGGCCACGAGAAGGGGGCCTTCACCGGGGCCACGGCCACCAAGATCGGGCTGCTCGAATCGGCCAACGGCGGCACGGTCTTTTTGGACGAGATCGGCGAGATGCCCCTGAACATGCAGGTCAAGCTGCTCCACGTCATCCAGGACCGGCGCATCCTGCGCGTGGGCGGCACCCAGCCCATCGACCTGGACATCCGGATCATCGCGGCCACCAACCGCGACCTGCAGGAGGCCATGGCCGCCGGGCAGTTCCGCGAGGACCTCTTCTACCGCCTCAACGTGGTCCGCATCTACCTGCCCACCCTGGCCGAGCGGCGCGAGGACATCCCGCTGCTGGCCGAGCACTTCCTCAAGACCTTCAACGCCCGGTTCGGCAAGGAGGTGGCGTCCATCTCGCCCCAGGCCATGGAGGTCCTGACCCAGTACAACTACCCGGGCAACGTCCGCGAGCTGGAGAACATCGTCCAGCGCGCCGTGGCCCTGGCCGACGGCGCAGTCATCGGCCTGCGCGAGCTGCCGCCCGACCTGCTCAACCTGACCTTCAGCAACCTCGGCACCCCGGGACTGCTCCCCCTGGACGAGGTCGAGAAACGGCACATCCTCCATGTGCTCGAGGCCACGGGCAACAACAAGGGACTGGCCAGCTCCATACTGGGCATCCCCCGGACCACCCTCTGGCGGCGGCTCAAGAAGTTCGGCCTGGACACGGACGAGGAATAGCCGCCGCTCGTCCCCGTGAGCCCTCGCCCCACGGGCTTTTTCGGCAATACCGATCGTCTTCCCGCCAACCCCCGGCGCTTTCCGGACGCCCTTTTTTTTAGCCCGCCTTCAAGAAAAAATGCGGATTATCGTTTCCGCGTTCAGAACCGTTTTCTCCTGCCTGTTCATTTTGAAACACGTTTTGCCGCAAAAGTGGTCCGAATCGCTAATATCCGGCCCTGGTTTTTCAGAATGAAACAACCATGTCTTGTGGCCATACAGTCCGTTTCCATGACCTATTTTTAAGAAATATCTATTATTATAGTGAGTTGAGTGGTTATTCGCTTTGCCGTTCCCGATCCGGCAGGGGGTCAGTGGCACAAGTGTATTGTTTTTCATTTTGAAACATAAAACAGGGATAAATCGCTTCCGACAGCCATTCTCGAAAACAAAACTCCTTATATATTAACAAGTTGATTGACTCCTCTCTGATCCTTCCTTGGCACCGGCCTTGCTCTTGGGTGGTCGACGGAAGGAAAAAATGAAGAATGTTTTGATCGTTGTGGACAAATCGGAATCGAGCCTGTGGCTGGCCTATTACGCCATGGGGCTGACCCGGCGCATGGCCGTGAACGTCTCCATCCTCCTGGTGGTGGACGAGGAGTTCGATGGCGGGACCGGGGACGACGAGGAGTGGATCGGCTCGCCCGAGAAGCGGCTGGAGTCGATCCTGGCCGAAGGCCGATCCGAAGGAGCCCGCCTCGACTATTACGTGGTCCGGGGCCGGATGGAGGAGGAGATCCCCAAGTTCATCCGCGAGAACAGTGTGACCAAGCTCTTCATCGGCGCCCCTCCGTCCGGC
This sequence comes from Pseudodesulfovibrio sp. lm2024, assembly GCF_051175575.1. Lineage (NCBI taxonomy): Bacteria > Pseudomonadati > Thermodesulfobacteriota > Desulfovibrionia > Desulfovibrionales > Desulfovibrionaceae > Pseudodesulfovibrio > Pseudodesulfovibrio sp. lm2024. The sequence continues at coordinate 3,091,034 of NZ_CP195092.1, read as the reverse complement.
CGCCAATCACTCTACTTGAAACTGATGAAGGTGATCGACGCGGTGAACACCACCACCCGCTGCGAGGTGGAGGTGGTGCAGAAGGTGTCCGCGCACGGCAAGCGCAGGTGAGTCCGCCTCCCGAAGGGGGCGAGGCGGACGGCGCAGGTCGGCTCGGGTCCAGCCCGGTCGCGGGCTTGGGCCTGAACATGGAATTCAACCTAGTGGAGGAGTATCGATGTTTCATATGTATCTTCCCATCGCCGGGAACAGCGTCAACGTGTTCCTGGTATTCGCCCTGGGAGGGTTCGTCGGCCTGCTCTCCGGCATCTTCGGTGTCGGGGGCGGCTTCTTGATGACGCCGCTGCTGATCATGTTCGGCATTCCGCCGACCGTGGCCGCGGCCTCCGACTCGAACCAGATCGTGGGCGCGTCCACCTCGGGCTGCCTGGCCCACTACCGGCTGGGCAACGTGGACTTCAAGATGGGCTTTTTGCTGCTCATCGGCGGCGTGCTCGGCGGCTTCGGCGGCGTCCAGGTGATCAAGGTCCTGCGGGCCATGGGCAACGCGGACTTTCTGATCAACATCACCTACGTGCTCATGCTCGGCGGCGTGGGGGCCTACATGTTCATCGAGTCGGTCCAGAGCCTGCGCAAGAAGGCGCCCGAGGCCGACGCGCCGGCCAAGCCGGTCAGGAAATCGCGTTACGCGGCCATGATGGAGGCGCTTCCGTTCCAGACCGACTTCGTCAAGTCCGGGGTGCGCCTGTCCATGCTCATGCCTCTGGTGCTCGGCGTCCTGGTGGGCGTGCTCGCGGCCATCATGGGCGTTGGCGGCGGATTCATCATGGTCCCGATCATGGTCTATCTGCTGCGCATGCCCATGCACGTGGTCGTCGGCACCAGCCTGTTCCAGATCCTGTTCACCTGCATCAACGTGACCATCCTGCAGTCCTACACAAACCACACCGTGGACTTCGTCCTGGCGGTCCTGCTCCTGCTCGGCTCCACCCTGGGCGCGCAGTTCGGCACCCGCATCAGCCGCAAGCTCAAGGGCGAACAGCTCAAAATCCTGCTGGCAACCCTGGTCCTGGCCGTCATGGTCAAGATGCTGCTCAACCTGCTGGTCACGCCCGACGTGCTGCTGGCCATGGCCGGAGGTCACTAGTCATGAAGAAGATCGCATACGTCTGCGCGGCCCTGCTGGCCGCCCTGTCCCTGTCCTGTCCGGCCTTTGCCGCCGCCCCGGTGGGCATGACCATCCGGCCCAACCTGGTGACCATCGGCACCGGCTTCAACGGCACCAAAGTGACCGTCACGGGCTCGGTGCCCGAGGGCGACTCGGCGGTCATCCGCCTGCTCGGCGAGCCGAGCGACAAGACCTTCAAGAAGAAGGGCAAGGCGCTCGGCCTGTTGTGGATGAACCTCGGCGAGGTGGAGATCAAGGGCGTGCCCGACGTCTTCCTGGTGGGCACGGACGGCGCGTCGAACATCAACTGGGAGCACTCGGACCTCGGCTTCAGCTCGGTCAAGGGCGAAACCGAGGACTGGATCTATGACGAGTTCATCAAGCTCATGGAAGAGGACGGCTTCTATGAGGTCGAAAACGGCATTATCCAATACACCGGCGAGGGAGAGGGCAAGCGTTCCTTCCGGGCCGAGCTGTCCATCCCGTCGGCCATGCACCAGGGCGTGTACCGGGTCGAGGTCCTGGCCGTGAAGGACGGCCATATCGCGGACATGGCCGCCGAGGAGCTGCACACCCGGCTGACCGGCCTGCCCGCCTTCCTGTCCAGGCTGGCCTTCGACCACTCGCTGCTCTACGGGGTGGCCGCCGTGATCATCGCCATCCTGGCCGGACTGTTCATGAGCCTGGTCTTCAAGGAACGCGGAGGCGCCCACTAGGGCGGGGGGATCGGCCATGTTCGGGCTGCTTGAGCATATCCGCACCAGGCTGCTGCGCAGGCGGCGCAGGGAACGCGTTTCCCTGGCCGCCCTGTTCCGGCAGTTCCAGCAGGTGCTCGAACTGAACAACCGCATCCTCACGGCCATCGCCTCCATGCACGACAAGCTGGGCGGGGACTACATCTTCGACGTGCAGTACCTGCGCTCGTCCAAGCAGTTCATCGTGGATACCGTCCGGGAGCTTATCGACGCCTTCGACGCCATGGCCCCCGGACGGTATCCCGGCCTGTACGCCGCGTTCCGCGACATCCGGCACAAGCTGGAGAGCGAGATGGAGCGCCGCCCGGTGCTGCCCGACGTCATGGCCATCCCCTTTGCGGACATCCGCCTGCGGGACATGGACGCGGCCGGGGCCAAGTCCACCCGGCTGGTCATGCTGGCCAAGGCCTCGGCCGGGAGCGTGCCGCCCGGTTTCGCGGTGACCACCTCGGCGTACCGGCTGTTCATGGAGCTCAACGACATCGAGGACGAGATCGTCCGCCTGGAAGGCGGCTGGCGCGACGGCGGGATGACCGTGCAGGAGGCCTCGGGCAAGATCCGCTCGCGCATTCTGGCCGGGTCCATCCCGCCGCGCGTGCGCCGGGCCATGGGCCGCGAGCTGGAGGCCCTGCGCCGCAGCGCGGGCGAGGGCGGCCTGCGCCTGGCCGTGCGCAGTTCGGCCTGGGGCGAGGACGGCGACCTGTCCTTTGCCGGTCAGTACGACAGTTTTCTCAACGTCCGGCCCGAGGACCTGCACGACGCCTACCGCAAGGTCCTGGCCTCCACCTACTCCCCGGCGGCCATGGAGTACCGGCGCGAGTACGACTTCAAGCCCGACGAGGTCTTCATGGCCGTGTCCGTGCAGGCCATGGTCAAGGCCCGGTCCAGCGGCGTGGTCTACTCCCTGTCCCCGGTCCGGCAGGGGGTGAGCGGCATCGAGATCGCCGCAACGTGGGGGCTCGGCTCCCCGGTGGTCTCGGGCGAGGTGGAGGCGGACCGCTTCCTGGTGGGGCGGGGGCCGGAACACAAGCTGCTCCGGCAGACCGTGGCCCACAAGCCCACGGCCCTGCGTCCCGGCCCAGAGGGGTCGGTGGTCACCGAGGAGGTGGACGAACCGTTGCGCGACGCGCCCAGCCTGTCGCCCGAAGAGGTCCGGCAGCTGGCCGACACGGCCATCCGGCTGGAACAGTATTTCAAGAAGCCCCAGGATATGGAGTTCGCCTTCGACCAATCCGGGGCGCTCATCGTGCTCCAGTCCCGGCCCCTGCGCATGGAGGCGGGCGACGACCCGCAGTCCCCGGCCCTGAGCGAGATCCTCAAGGAGTATCCCGTGCTGCTCAGCGGCGAGGGAGACGTGGCCCAGCAGGGCGTGGCCTCGGGCCCGGTCTTCGTGGCCTGGGAAGGACGCGACCTGGAGGATTTCCCGGTGGGCGCGGTCCTGGTGGCCCACCTGTCCTCGCCCCAGTACGCGGCGGTCCTGCCCAAGGCTTCGGGCGTGATCACGGACATCGGCTCGCCGCTGGGGCACATGGCGACCATCGCCCGCGAGTACCGGGTACCCGCGCTGCTCAACGCCAGCCGGGCCACGCTGGTCCTCAAGGAGGGTGAGGTGGTCACCCTGGATGCCGAGCAGAAGACCGTCTACCAGGGTCTGGTCCGCGAGCTGCGCATGCACGACTTCATGAGCGACCGCATGGAGGAGACCTACGAGTACCGGCTGCTGCGGCGCATGCTCAAGCTCATCGAGCCCCTCTACCTGGTGGACCCGGAGGAGAACAACTTCACCCCCCAGGGGTGCCGGACCATGCACGACATCGCCCGGTTCATCCACGAGAAGGCCGTGGAGATCCTGACCGAGATCCCGACCACGGCCCGGGCGGGCGGGGCCTGCCCCGGCGGGCGGTTGGAACTCCCGGTGCCCATTGACCTGGTGGTCCTGGACATAGGCGGCGGGCTGGCCGAGGAGTGCGCCGGGGAGGACACGCCCAGCCGCAGGAGGACCATCCGGCCTGAGCAGGTCCGCTCGCAGACCCTGCGCGCCTTCATCGACGGCGTGACCCTGGAGGGGGTCTGGCAGTCCCACCCGGTGCCCGTGGATTTCTCCAGCTTCATGTCGAGCATGACCCGGACGTTCTCAGCAGACTCGGCCGGGGTCAATCGCATGGGCCAGAACCTGGCCGTGGTCTCTGACCGCTACCTGCACCTGAGCCTCAAGCTCGGTTACCATTTCACCCTCATCGATTGCTACAAGAGCGAGGACGACTCGCGCAACAGCGTGCAGTTCCGCTTCGCGGGCGGGGTGACCGGAGCGGTGCGCCGCTCCCGCCGGGCGCGTTTTCTGTCCGAGGTGCTCAAGGGGTTCGATTTTTCCGTGACCGTCAAGGACGACCTGGTGGTGGCCCGGGCCAAGGGGTGGATGGCCCGCGACCTGAACCGGCTCATGCGCATCCTCGGCCTGCTGGTGGCCTACACCCGCCAGCTGGACGTCTCCATGGTCAGCGACGCCGTGATTTTCGAGCATTGTCAGGAGTTTGAACACATCGCCGAAGAGGCGGTGGGCAATTAGCTATTGGAGGTTGGCAGTATGACCGCCACATCGAAGACCAGTATTCTCATTCTCGACGACGAACCGATCGTCAGCAAGCGGCTCCAGCCCGCCCTGGAAAAGAAGGGCTACGAGGTGGAGAGCTTCTACGAGAGCGCCCGGGCCATGGCCCGCATCCGCGAGCGGAGCTTCGACATCGTCGTCACCGACCTGAAGATGGAGGGCATCGACGGCATGCAGTTCCTGGCCGAGGTGAAGAAGCTCTCCCCGCGCACCGAGGTCATCGTCATCACCGGGTTCGCCACCATGGACACGGCCAAGGAGTCCATGCGCAAGGGTGTGTTCGACTTTCTGGCCAAGCCGTTCAAGCTCGGCGAGATCCAGGAGGTCATCAGGAAGGCCGAGGAGCACATCCGCCTCGGCAAAGAAGGGAAGGAATAGGAATTTCATGAACCATTCAACAAGCGAGGTGCGCCCATGGACATGCTGAAAGCCCTTGTCCCCGTGGAGATGACGTTGGCGTCCAATGTGGCCCTGCGATACCTGTGCCGGAAGGCGGAGCTGCTCGGCATCGCCGTGCAGCCCGTGCATGTGGAGGAACCGGACCACAAGCCGCACTCCTCGGAAACCGGCTGGATACGCCGCTCCTGGGAATCGGGGCTGCGCCAGGCCGGGCTCGAGGAGGTGCAGCGCATCCTGAACAGCGAAAAGCTCGACTGCTTCATCCTGCCCAATCCCATCGTCCGCGTGGGCGATAGGGACGACACCCTGCTCGAGGAGCTGCGCCTGGGCGGATACGATTTCTTCGTGGAAGGGGAGGTGGCCAACTTCAACACCGGCGCCTTCCGCAAGCGGCTGCGCTCCAAGCTCTACCGCCAGATGCCGTGCCCGGTCCTGCTGGTGCGCAACATGATCCAGTCCGACCGGCTGGCCCTGGTCCTGGACGAGAAGACCGACGTGGAGTCCCTGGTGGCCCGCTTCCACCAATTGTTCGGCGGCCGGGACGTGGATTTCGACCTGTGCGCCTACGCCATGGACGACCTGCACCAGGACCCGCACCCGGACGAGCTCCTCAGCGAGGGCGGGGAGCTGCTCGCCGGGCTGGGCTACAAACCGGCCCGCGCCTTCACCCTGCTGGGCTCGCCCGAGACCGCCGCGCGCAACCTGGGCGACTACGGCATGATCGTGGCCCACATGGACCGCAGGTCCAACCGCAAGTCGCCCCTGTCCGAGGTCCTGGGCCTGGCCTCCAGCCCCATCCTCATTTGCTGGTAACCGCACCAAGGGAGAGTTGACATGAAGATTCTCGTCGCCGTGGATGAAAACGCCTACAGCCGGTACGCCGTGCGCCAGGCCGCCCGTCTGGCGGCCAACACCTGGGCCGACGTGGTCATGCTGGCCATCGAAAAGAACCGCTCCTACATCGCCGAGGAGGAGCTGGACCCGTCCCACGCCCATCCCAGGCTGCGGCTGCTGAACCGCTACCGGGCCGACTTTCTCGACGCCCTGGGGCCCGGCGTGGACCTGTACGACGGACGCGGGGACGGACCGCTTACCCGTCGGGAGGACAAGGTCCTGGAACAGGACCTCTCCGGGCGCAAGACCTTCAAGCTTCATCTGCGCGGCGGCGACCCGGTCAAGGCCATCACCGCCGAGGCCCGGGCCGAGGGATGCGACCTGGTCATCCTCGGCTGCGGCCAGCACGAGGGCGGCTGGGGCCGTGGTTCGGACGTGCCCGGCCGGGTGGCCGACGATGCCGACTGCTCGGTCTTCGTCATCCGCGAGGAGCCGGTCACCTCGCGCGTGGTCTGCTGCCTGGACCACGGCGACATTTCCCAGGAGTCGCTCGAACTGATCAACCAGTGGGTGACCATCTACGCCGCCGGGCTCGAGGTGGTCGGCGTGCTCAAAAAGGGCGAGCTGCGCGAGGCGGTGGAGGCCAAGATGGGCGAGGTCCTGGACTACTACCTGAAGCGGGACGTCAACGCCCTGATCCGGGTGGTGGACGAGGACTCGCTCGAGACCTTCATCGAATCCGGGCGCAAGGACGACCTCATGGCCCTGTGGCTCAGGCACAAGTCGCCCCTGCAACGGTTTTTTCACTCCAAACGGGTCAATGCGTTGGTTAATCACGCCTCCTCATCCATGCTTATCCTGCGCTGACCCATGACCGAACCGGAGGCGGAGCCCCCACCCCTGTCCGGGGGCTCCGCCGCCACCCTCCCATCCACTCCCTCTTGTTTCACCGTATCGGAAAAAGGTCCGCAACCGACCTGTTTTCGTGACTCTCTTGCCGCTTGCGAAATGCGGTGCAAAGATCAGGGGTTCCAAAGAGAGTATTATGCTTTTTCAAGCATAATGGTGTGACGGATTTCACAAGGCGGTGTCCGCTTGACCACGGCAAGGCCGGGGCATAGCGGGAGAATGCCGGATAGGGCCTTCTTGTCCGATCCGGTGTCCATTACATCCCAAGACAAGAAGGAGAATCTCATGTCGTACAAGGAAATGCAGGAAGTTCTGATGCGCGAGCTGCGCCTCTACCATTACCCCGTGGCGGTCAAGTTCTTCTTTGACCAGGCCGAGCTGGACGCCTTTCACAAGGCGGCCCCGGAGATCTACACGCCGGTCAAGGCCATGACCTTCTGCCAGTGGGAGCTGGGCGCGCGCATGAAGGGCCAGATCGTCTATTCCGGCGCGGAAGGGCTGGGCTGCGGCAACGCCAAGTACAGCTTCGGCTGGAAGGAGCTGGACGACGCCGAGATCAAGGGCCACGCCAAGTACACCAAGGACCTGGACCAGGCCGAGCGGTTCGTGCGCTCCAAATCGCGCCTGCCCGAGGGGCTGCTCGGCATCGCCGTGGCCCCGCTGGGCTCGGTGGACGGTCTCTACGAGCCGGACACCGTGCACTTCTACTGTGACAACATGCAGGCCTACCACTTGGCCGTGGACTACATGGCCGCCACGGACACCCACCCCCTGCGTCCGACCATCACCATGAACTCGTCGGCCTGCGGCGGCAACGTCAGCACCTACGTGTCCCAGGAGTTCAACATGCTCCCGGCCTGCTCGGGCAGCTACAACGCGGGCAAGACCGAGCGCGGCGAGATCAACGTGATCATCCCGGGCAAGCAGTTCGGCGCGGTCTTCAGCCGGCTCATGGATCGGATCGAGGCGGGCAGCAGCTCCATCACCCGGCCCGGCGACGGTTTCCCCGGCGCGGACGTGTGCAAGAACTGCCCGTTGATCATCTTCAAGAAGGAACAATAGGCGGGATCATCCCCCGACGACCCGTCCGCGCCGGACAAGGGTGCGGCTTCCGGCGCGGACGGTGACGAGGGTTGGCGGCCCGGGTGGCGAGGGCCGTCATGCCGACGGGCGGGAGGAGGTAGCCCGCCGTCAGGCGTCAATTCCTTCGCAGGCCACGGCCATCTCGTGGCGTTTCCTGTAATGCGAACAATATTGCATGCGCATCTCGTGCGGCATGGTGTTCCGGCCGCAGCCGTCTTCATTGCGCGGGAGGCCGGACGTGGTCCGGGACGCCAGGAGGAGGGCCAGTTCCTGCGCCCGGCCCAGGAGCGGATACTCGTCCATGTTCAACTCGAACCACGGCATGCCCGCCCCGTCGACCGCCTCGCGGCAAAACGGCGAGCCGGGCGCGTCCTCGTCCGGGGAGTGCACGAACAGGGATACGGGCCAATGGCCACGCGCCGGTCCGCCATACGGCTCGGTAAAGGCCCGCCTGGGGAAGGGGGCCAGGAGCGAAGCGCTGTCTTCGCCGAACCCGAGCCAGAGCAGCGGGCCGGACACGAAGGGCGCGACCTGGGCGGACTCGCTGTTGCCGTCGATGGCTGCGGCCAGGGAGGCGGGGCAGACCTCCATGAAGCTTTTGCCGGGTTCGGGGATCACGGCGTCCCAGAAGACCAGGCTGCGTATGGTCGAGGGCAGGGCCTCGGCCAGGGCCGGACCGAGCAGGCCGGACCAGCCGGAGCAGACGACCACCGCGCCGGTGATGTCCTCGGCCTCGAAATAGCGGACCAGGTTGTCCAGGGCGGCCCGGGCGGGGCTGTCCGCCTTGTCCGGGTCAAAGGGCAGGGTGCGCCCGGCGTAGCTCGGGGTGTGGACCTCGTGGCCGAGGTCGCGCAACTCGCGTGCCGTCTGGCGCCAGACCCAACCGCCCTGGAATGCGTCGTGCAAAAGAACGAAGACTGCCATGGTTCACCTCACATGGTGTTTGCATCGGTCGGCCGGGCACGGGCCTTGGGTCCGCGAGCGCTTCGGGATGCCGTTGCGAAAAATTCCCCTAGCTCCCCGTGTCCTCCAGGGAACAGGCCGCGAACCGGTCATCGCTGCGCTTGGTGGTCGCGTTGCAGGACTTGCCCTCGAACCAGCCCACGCGGTCGGCGGGCCAGACGTCGAAGTCCGGGACGTAGGGCTTGATGTCGATGACCGGCGTGCCGTCGAGCACGTCCACGTTGTTCAGAATGATGCCCTCGTCCGAGACCCCGCACAGGGACATGACCGACAGCCCCAGCGGATTGGGCCGCTTGGGCGACCTTGTGGCGAAGATGCCGTGTGGGTTCTTGTCCAGGAAGGGGATCACGGTCAGTTCCTGGCCCTGTATCTCATGCAGGTGGTAGAGGATGATCAGGTGCGAGAACCCTTCGATGTCCCGGATGCCTTCGCGGAACTCGGGCAGGATCTTGATGGTCCCCTTGATGCCCTGGGCCCCGGAGGGCTGGATGGGCATGCCCGTGGTGTTTTTGTGCGGGGTATGGAAAAAGCCTATGGGTCGGTAGGTGATCTTCATTCAGTACGCCTTGTTTGGGTATTTATGTCTCTGTGAGCATACACTGTGCCATCACTGGAAATGTAATGATCACAATACAATGAACATCTGATCATGTCTACAATTGTGCGTTTTCGTACATATTTGAAATAAGTTGTACACAAAAATGTAGTATTTGCGTCCAGGGGCGGCATATCGCCCGACAGGCTCGGCCCGCGGGCCTTGTGCGAACGTGCGCACGGTGGCGGGCCAGGCGGGGGTGGCAGGCGGAAAGGTAATAAAACAGATGTGTTGTACAGTCGGCCGTCCGTTTCCTTTTCATCTGGATTCCGGCCGGGATACCCTTTATGGTAAAAGTCCGCGCCCACGGGACGGCCTGTCGCCCTCCCGCCGACAGGGCCGGTTTCCCGGCACGCGCGCAACAACGCAACACGAGGTGGACCTGAACATGGGCCTTGCCACGGACATCATACTGATCATCGTCTTCGCCTTCTTCTGCGGGCTGGCCGCCCAGCGGGTGGGCCAGCCGATCATTCTCGGCTACATCCTGTCCGGGGTGCTGCTCGGGCCGTACACCGGCGGGCTGACCGTGTCCGGGGCGCACGAGATCGAACTGCTGGCCGAGATCGGCATCGCGCTGCTCCTGTTCGCCCTGGGGCTGGAGTTCTCCTTCAAGGACCTCAAGCCGGTGAAGTGGGTGGCCCTCGTCGGCACCCCCATACAGATGCTGTTGACCATGGCGCTCGGCTTCGCCATAGGCCAGTTTATGGGCTTCGACTGGAAGTCCTCCCTGTGGCTGGGCGCCCTGGCCTCCTTTTCCAGCACCATGGTCATCCTCAAGACCCTGATGAACCAGGGGTGGCTCGGCACCCTGTCCTCTAAGGTCATGATCGGCATGCTCATCATCCAGGACCTGGCCGTGGTGCCCATGATGATAGTCCTGCCCGAACTGAACGACCCGGTGGTCGGCCTGCCCAAGCTCGGCTTCGCCCTGGTCAAGGCCGCCCTGTTCCTGGCCTCCATGATCCTGCTCGGCACGCGCCTGCTGCCCTGGCTCATGGCCCGCATCGCCCAACTCGGCTCGCGCGAACTCTTTTTGCTGGCCATCGCGGCCATCGGCCTGGGCGTGGGCTACGTCACCTACCTGGCCGGATTGTCCTTCGCTTTCGGCGCGTTCGTGGCCGGCATGGTCCTGTCCGAGTCCGACTTCGGCCACCAGGCCCTGTCCGACATCATCCCCCTGCGCGACATCTTCGGGCTGCTTTTCTTCTCTTCCGTGGGCATGCTCTTCAACCCCATGTACCTGGTGGAGCACTTCAGCCAGATATTCTGGCTGCTCGTCGTGCTCTGCGCGGGCAAGGGGCTCATCTTCGCCGTGGTGGCCAAGGTCTTTCGCTACCGCAACGTGGTGCCCCTGGCCGTTGGCCTGGGTCTGTTCCAGATCGGCGAGTTCGCCTTTGTCCTGGCCCGGCTCGGCCTGTCCACAGGGTCCATTCCGCGCGAGGTCTATTCCATGATCATGACCGTGACCATCATCTCCATGGTCCTGACCCCGATCATCTCCGGCCAAACCGCCCGGCTCTACGCCTTGCGCAAGCGCTGGTTCTCCCACGAGGAGCTGGAATCGACCAACATGCCCAAAAACGGCCTGGACGGCCACGTGATCATCCTCGGCGCAGGCCGGGTGGGGCTCCAGATCGCCCAGATCCTCAGGCGGTTCGACCAGACACACGTCGTCGTGGAACTGGATCACCGCCGGTTCGAGCAGGCCAAGAAGGCGGGCATACCGGCGGTCTACGGCGACGCCAGCCAGGAGATCGTGCTCGAGGCCGCCGGGCTGGACCATGCGGCCCAGCTCATCGTCACCGTGCCCGACCTGGTGACCATCCGGACCATCATCCAGCACGTCCGGCAGGACTACCCGGATCTGGACATCATCGCCCGGTCCACCACCCGCGACCACCTGCACGACATGAAGGAACTGGGCGCGGACGAGGCCGTGCTCCCGGAACTCGAGGCCAGCCTGGAGATGTCCCGCCAGTCCCTGCTGCGGCTGAACAAGCCGCCCGTGGAAATACAGCGCCACACCGACCGCATCCGCCAGGAGTTCTATTCCGTGTTGGCCGACTCCTCCAACGAATATCGCGAACTCGTCCAGTTCCGGGGCGCGGAACAACAGTTCGACCTGCAGTGGATCAAGGTCCCGGCCACCAGCCCCCTGGCCGGAAAATCCATCGGCGACAGCAATGTCCGCAAGGCTACCGGCGCGTCCATCGTCGGCGTGGTCCGCGACGGCCAGCTCAAAACCAACCCGGACGCGAGCTATGTCCTCGAAACCGGCGACCTCGTGGCCTTCATCGGCAACGACGAAGACCGCTCCCGGTTCTGCACCTTCTCCCGCACTGAATCCGGCGCTACGGCGAACTGTGTGGCGTAGGGAAGAATCGGGGGAAGGGGAGAGGGAAAACCTTTGGGAAAAGGTTTTCCCTCTCCCCTTCCCCCGAACCCCCATCCTCTCTCCCTTTCTAAACCTTTTGTATGCGCATGCGCGCGTGCGGAGGGGCACGATAAATCGTGTTTCTCTTCTTTACTTTATTCGAGCTAGATGAATGGTCGGTAAAGAAAGGTGAATCTACGCGCCCGCACATCCGCGAAGCGGCGACAAAAAGTTTCGGAAAGGATGGGGATGGGGGTCTGGGGGAAGGGGAAGGAAAAGCCCTTTTCAAAGGGTTTTCCTTCCCCTTCCCCCAGCCGCCGGAGGCAATCTTATCTTCCCAACCTGAGCACTTGCCCGCACGGGGTGGGGGTGTCCGGGGCGGTGGGGCCGTGGAGGACGGTGCCGTTGACCATGACCAGGTCTATGCCGGTGGGGTGTTGGCGTGGTTCGGTGTAGGTGCCGTTGTCGCGCACGGTGTCCGGATCGAGCAGGACGATGTCGGCGTGGTAGCCGGGCTTGAGCAGGCCGCGTTTGTCGATCCGGAATGTCTCGGCGGGTTTGCCGGTCATCTTTCGGATGGCGGTTTCGAGCGGCATGACCTTTTCCTCGCGCACGTATTTGCCGAGCACGCGGGGGAAGGCCCCGTAGGTGCGCGGGTGGGGCGTGCCTCCGAGCAGGCCGTCGGTGCAGACGTTCATTTCCGGGCGGGCCATGATCGCCTTGACGTGTTCCTCCAGGCCGTAGAAATCGACCATGCCGACCGCGTTTTCCTCCTGGAGCAGGAGGTCGAGCGCAGCTTCCAGGGGCGGCTTGCCGCGCATCTCGCCGAGCTGGACCAGGGTCTTGCCGACGGCGTCGCTGTTGGCTTTGGTTCGCGTGCTGGTGACGAAGATGCCGTCCACGCCCGCGAAGGCCACGAAGTTGTCCCAGCCGGGGATGCCCTGGCGAATGTCGCGGAGCATGCGCGCGCGGGATTGTTCGTCGGCCAGGCGTTCCAGGAGCTTGTCCGTGCCGCCCGCGTGGGCCCAGGGGGGCAGTATCGCCCCGAGCATAGTGGAACCGGCCACGTAGGGGTACTGGTCGATGGTCACCTTGAGGCCGTCGTCGGCCGCCCGGTTGAGGAGGGTGAGGACGCGCTCGAACTTGTCGGCGTTGTACTTGCCGCAGATCTTGAAGTGGGAGAAGTGTACGTGCACGCCGGTGTGCCGGGCGATGTCGAGCACCTCGTCCATGGATTCGAGGATGGTGTCGGCCTCGCTGCGCTGGTGGATGACCAGCGGGCGGCCGAACTCGGCGGCCACCGAGCAGAGCGCCTCCATCTCTCCCTTGTCCGCGTAGGTGCAGGGGGGGTAGATCAGCCCGGTGGACAAGCCGAAGGCCCCGGCCTCCAGTTCGCGGCGCAGCACGGCCTGGAGCAGCCTGAGGTCGCCGGGGCGGGCCTTGCGGTCGTCCAGCCCCATGGCCTCCATGCGCACGTTGCCGTGCGGGGCCAGGTAGCAGAGGTTGGTGCCCGCGCCGGATCGCTCCAGGCGCGAGAGGTAGCCGTCGGTGGTCTCCCAGGTCCAGTCCAGGGTCTCGGACTCGCCTTCCAGGCCGCTCAGGTTCTTGCGCCAGGCCGGGATGTGCCGCTTGGGCAGGGGGGCCATGGAGATGCCGTCCTGGCCCAGGATTTCCGTGGTCACGCCCTGGCGGATCTTGGGCAGGATGAACGGGTCCTCCATGACCACCAGGTCCGAGTGGGAGTGGGTGTCGATGAACCCGGGGCAGACCACGCGCCCCTCGGCGTCGATGGTCTGGTCGGCCTCGGGCGCTTCCGGGCCCACGTGGGTGATGACGCCGCCCTCGACGCGCACGGAGCCGGGCGTGGCCGGGCTGCCGGTGCCGTCGATGATGCGGGCGTTTTCGATGCGGATGCTCATGGCGATTCCTTGAAGGCTATTCGCAGGCCAGTAGGGCCTCGATGATGGCCTTGTAGCCTTTGGTGACCTTGTGCAGCTGGTCCACCTCGATGTGTTCGTCGATGGTGTGGGCCAGATTCTCGCGGGACGGGCCGTAGCCCAGGGTGCGGATTCCCGCCTCGCCCGCGTAGTGGGAGCCGTTGGTGCAGAACGAGTAGTGGGACAGGCCGGGTTCGAGCCCGGCCCCCCTGAGCCCGTCCAGGGCGGCGGTCACGAACGGGGCTTCCTTGTCGAACAGCCAGCCCGGAAAGAACCGTTCGCCCTGGATGTGCACGCCGGTGTAGCATTTCTCGCGGCCCTTGGCGAAGTACACCTTGGCCTTGAAGTCCGGGTTGGCCTCGGACAAGCGGGCGATGGCCTCGTTGATGGGGGCCAGGACCGATTCCGGGGTTTCGCCCACCAGCAGGCGGCGGTCGTAAGTGGCCCGGCAGCCGCTGGGCACCACGGACGAGCCGGGGTAGGGCGTGGACTTGATGTCCGTGAGCACGCAGATGCCCTTGCCCAGGACGTCCTGGGAGGGTGCTTGAATCCTGTCGATCTCGCGGATCAGGTCGGTCATCAGGTGCACGGCGTTGACGCCCGCGTCCGGGTTGGCCGAGTGGGCGGGCACGCCCATGGTCTCGACCACGATCTCGGCGCGGCCGCGCTGGCCGATCTTGAGGTTCAGCTCGGACGCCTCGCCGATGATGACGAAGTCCGGCTTGACCGCCTGGGATATCTCGCGCGCGGCGATGCCCTCGAAGAGCTCCTCGTGGACCACGCCCGCCACGCAGACCTCGCCCGCGAATCTTCCCTTGGTCTCCTTGGCGAACCAGCAGGCGGCCCCGACCATGGCGGACAGCGCGCCCTTCATGTCCGAGGTGCCCCGACCGTAGACCTTGCCGTCCACGATGTCGCCGCCGAACGGGGGGTGGGTCCAGGCCGACGGGTCGGGCACCGGGACCACGTCCATGTGCCCGTCGAACAGGATGCACGGGCCGGGCGTGTTGCCCTTGATGCGGCCGACCACGTTGCCGTAGCGGTCGGTCGTGACCTTGTGGAAGCCGTTGGCCTCCATGGCGGCGGCCAGGGCCTTGGCCACGTCCTCCTCCTCGCCGGAGACGCTGGGCAGGGAGACGAGCTCCTGGCACAGGGCCACGCTCAGGTTGCAGTATTTTTCCATGTTCGCCATGTCGCCCTCCTAGCCCTCGAGCAGGCCGGTCTTGGCGTTGAATTCATTGATCAGCCTGTCCACCTCGGGGGCCAGCTTCTGGACGCCGGTCCAGTAGCTCTCGTCGAACCACTGGGCCTGGATGTCCTCGAAGGCCATGCCCTGCTGTTCGATCCAGGTGTAGTACTTGAGGTTGTGGATGCGCTTGCGGTCGTAGTAGCCGAGCTCCTGCATGTTGTCGATGGTCGTGGCGGCCATCATGCCCCGGGAGTAGGCGGCGTCCTTGGCGTCGTACTCGCCCTTTTCGGCGGTCAACTCGGCCAGGCGGCTCTGGTACATCTCCATGGAGTCCGTGGCCACGGTCAGGACCACGTCGTCCTTGCCCAGCTCGTAGTACTTGGCGAACTTGACGGCCGAGATCATGTTGGCCACCGAGGAGATGCCGAGCAGGTGGAGGTTCTCGGCGATCTCGGCGGGCACGCCGTTCTCCTTGAGCGCCTCGATGCCGGCGGGCTCGTTGAACAGCCGGATGAGGTTCATGGGCACCTCGTCGTCCACGGCGATGACCATGTCGGTGTTGCGCACGTTGTGGACCCAGGGCACGTGCTTGTCGCCGATGCCCTCGATGCGGTGCGCGCCGAACCCGTTGTTCAGCAGGGTGGGGCACTGCAACGCCTCGCAGGCGGCCACCTTGACGCCCGCGAACTGCTGCTTGAGGTAGTCGCCGCTGGCCAAGGTGCCGCCCGAGCCGGTGGACAGGACCACGCCCTTGAAGTGCTTCTGGGCGTCGTCGGACAGGGACTCGATCAGTTCGGTCATGGCCCGGCCGGTCACGGTGTAGTGCCACAGGTAGTTGCCCATGTCGTCGAACTGGTTGAAGATCATGATGTCGTCGCCGGACTTGCGCAGCTCCCAGCACTTGTCGAAGATCTCCTTGACGTTGGACTCGGAGCCCGGGGTCTTGATGGTCTCGCCCGCCACCTTGGACAGCCAGTCGAACCGCTCCCGGCTCATGCCCTCGGGCAGGATGGCGATGGACTCGCAGCCGAGCAGGTTGGAGTCGTAGGCCCCGCCACGGCAGTAGTTGCCGGTGGACGGCCAGACCGCCTTCTGCTTGCGCGGGTCGAACTGGCCGGTGACCAGGCGCGGGGCCAGGCAGCCGAAGGCCGCGCCGACCTTGTGGGCCCCGGTGGGGAACCACTTGCCGACCAGCAGGACGATGCGCGCGTCCACCCCGGTCAGGGACGAGGGCAGCTCGATGTGGTTGACGCCCGCGTATGCGCCGCCGCTCACGGCGGGCTCGTTCTTCCAGGAGATGCGGAAGAGGTTGATCGGGTTGAGATCCCACAGCCCGACCGCGCCGAGCTTCTCCTTGATGGCGGCCGGAATCTTCTCCGGGTGGCACATCTGTTCCAGGGTGGGGATGATGATATTCTTCTCGCGCGCGCAGGCCACGGCGCTTTCCAGACCCTGCGGGTTGATGGTCAGGTCAAGCATGGTTGTCCGTCCTTTATCGGTTATGATTCTTGTTTGCGTTGGGCGTTGTCCAGGGCGTTCCCCAGCGCGTTCGCGAGGGCGTCCAGGGTCGGAGCGATGACCGGGGGCGCGGCGTCGCACGCCCTGATGGTCGCGTCCACGTCCTTGAGCCCTGAGCCGGTCACGAGGAGCACGCAGGTCTCGTCACGGGCCGCCAGGTCCTGGTCCAGGGCCGCGTGCAGCCCGGCCAGGGGCGATGCCCCGGCGGGTTCGGCGAACACGCCGGTCATGCGGGCCAGTTCCGGGATGGCCGCCAGGATGGCCTCGTCAGACACGCGCAGGAAGGCCCCGCCCGTGCCGTTGACCGCGGCCATGGCCTTGCGGCGGTCGCGGGGCAGCCCCGCGGAAATACTGTCGGCCACGGTGTGGGCCTGGATGGGAGGGAAGGTCACCGGATCGGCCCCCTGTTTCCAGCAGCGGTGCAGGAAGTCGCTGCCTTCCGCCTGCACGCCCATGAGCCGGGGCATGCGGTCGATCCAGCCCAGCCGGAAGAGGTCCATGAACCCCTTGTGCAGGCCGGAGATGATGCAGCCGTCGCCCACGCCCGCGAACACGGTGTCCGGGCACTGCCAGTTCAGCTGCTCGCAAATCTCGAAGGCGGCGGTCTTCTTGCCCTCGGCCATGTAGGGGTTGAAGCCGGTGTTGCGGTTGTACCAGCCGTATCTGTCGGCGGCCTTGAGGCACAGCTCGAAGGCGTCGTCGTAGCTGCCGTCCACCAGGAAGACGCGGGCCCCGTAGGCCAGCAGCTGGGCCACCTTGGCCCTCGGGGCCGAGCGGGGCACGAAGATGGTGCAGGCCATGTCGCTGGCCGCGCACATGCCCGCCAGGGCGGCGGCCGCGTTGCCGGTGGAGGCGGTGGTGATCATGTCCGCTCCGGCCTCGCGCGCCTTCATCACGGCCAGGGCGCTGGCCCGGTCCTTGAGGGAGCCGGTGGGCTGGCGGGAGTCGTCCTTGACGTACAGGGCGTTCAATCCCAGGGATTTCGCCAGGCGGTCGGTCTTGTAAAGCGGGGTCCAGCCCACGGCGGCGGCCGGGACCGGGGTGTCGGGCAACACCGGCAGGAGCGGGCGGTAGCGCCACTGGCTGCATGTCCTGTCCTGGGCCAGGCTCTGTGGGGAAATCCGTCGCCCGATGGCGTCGTAGTCGTATTCGATGTCCAGGATGCCTTCGTTGCCGTGGTCCGGGCAGACGTAGTCCACCTCGCCGGGGAGGTAGGTCCTGCCGCAGATGGTGCAGCGCATTCCTGTGATGTGATCGGGCCTTGGTGTCTTGTTCATGTTTTCTGCTTGCGGTTGTTATGGCCGGGCGGCGGGATGAGCCTGCCGCCCGGCGTTCAAGCCTTGGGCCGGGTTATTTGGAGGCCTCTTTGATGGCGTCCAGGAAGGCGTTCAGCATGGCCTTGCCCTCGTCGCCGAAGTGCTCTTCGAGGTACTTCATGACGACCGGCTGGGAAGCGGCGCGGAAGCGCTCCTTCTCGGACTCGGGCAGGGTGTAGACCTCCATCTTGGAGGACAGGAAAGGCAGGCCGCGATCGGACGCCTCGATGGCGTTGGCGATGCCCCTGGAGACCACGATGGCGGTCTTGGCGGCGCTCTCCACGACCTCCCGCTCGGCCGGGGTCAGGGAGTTGTAGAAGTCGGCGTTCATCATCCAGACGTGGGGCGCGAACAGGTGGTTGGAGATGGTCAGGTACTTCTGGACCTCATACAGCTTGGCGAACTCGACGATGGGCACCGGGTTCATCTGGCCGTCGGCGACGCCGGTCTGCAGGGAGGTGTAGACCTCGGACCAGGCGATGGACACGGGCTGGCCGCCCAGGGAGGAGACGAGCATCTTGTGGGTGTCCAGGCCCATGGTGCGGATCTTCAGCCCCTTCATGTCTTCCAGGGTCTTGATCGGGCGCTTGGAGTTGGTGAACTGGAAGAAGCCGCCGGAGTCGGAGAAGCCCAGGCACTTCATGCCGGTCTTGGCGGAGATGTCGCCGGCCAGTTTTTTGCCGAAGGGACCGTCGAAGACTTCATAGGCCACGGCGTGGTTCGGGAAGGCGAAGGGCACGTCGAGCACGGAGATCATGGGGTAGACGCTGCCGATGGCGCCCACGGAGTGCACGCCGAGCTGGATGATGCCGTCCTTGACCTGCTGGACCACTTCGGCGTCCTTGCCGAGCTGGCCGCTGGGGAATATCTGGACCTGGACCTCGCCGTTGGTGCCGGACTCGACCAGGTTCTTGAAGACCACGGCGGCCGCGCCGGACGGATTGTCGAACGCGCCGTTCTTGTTCAGGTGGTGCATCTTGATGACCTTGGCGGCCAGCGCACCCTGGGCCGAGCACAGCATCAGAGCCGCCACGGCGATCAGGACAGTCAGTCTCTTACCGATTCTCATAGGATCCTCTCATGGTTTGTTCCGCTACATGTCGAGCAGAAGTTTGGGGAAAAACATAGCCAGGTCCGTCCAGAAGGTGGTGATGAAGAGCACGCCCACCTCCACGAGTATGAACGGCCACAGCGCGGCGCTGATGCGCTCTATGCGCTCGCCGGTGACCGAGGAGAGCACGAATATGCAGGCCCCCACGGGCGGGGTCATGAGCGAGATGTTCAGGGTCAGGACGATCATCACGCCCGCGTGCACCGGGTTCATGCCGATGGCCTGGGTCAGGGTGCCGAGCATGGGGGTGAGGATGATCAGCGCCGCGTTGATGTCCATGAACATGCCGATGACCAGCAGCAGCGCCAGGATCATGGCCTTGACCATCCACGGGGTGGTGGACAGGGACAGGAACGCGTCCGCGATCTGCTGCGGGATCTGCATGAAGGTCATCCACCAGCTCAGGATCGAGGCCGAGGCGATGATCAGGAAGACCACGCCGGTTATCCTGGCCGTGCGGATGAGCATTTGAACGATGTCGTTGAAGGTCAGGTTGCGGTGGATGACCACGCCCACGAACAGGGCGTAGAAGACCGCGATGGCCGCCGCCTCGGTGGGGGTGACGATGCCGCCCAGGATGCCGCCCAGGATGATGGCGGGCATGATCATGGCGAGGATGCTGCCCTTGAAGGCGCAGAGAATCTCCTTGAGCGACGGGCAGCCCTCCTTCTTGGGCAGGCCGAGCTTGCGCCCGAGCGCCACGATGAGCGCCATGCACACAAGGCAGATGAGCAGGCCGGGCAGGATGCCCGCCGCGAACAGCCCGGCGATGGAGACGCCGGCCAGCGAGCCGTAGATGACCATCAGGTTGGACGGCGGGATGGTCGGGCCGATGATCGAGCCCGCTGCGGTGACCGCGCAGGCGAACGGGCGGGTATAGCCCTGCTTGACCATGGCCGGGACCAGGGTGTTGCCGAAGGCGGCGGTGTCCGACACGGCCGCGCCGGTCATGCCCGCGAAGAGCACGGAGGCCAGCATGTTGGAGTGGGCCAGGCCGCCGCGCAGGTAGCCCACCAGGGCGTCTGCCAAGTTGGCGATGCGCTGGGTCATGCCCACGCGGTTCATGATCTCGCCCGCCAGGATGAAGAAGGGCATGGCCATGAAGGTGAACAGGTTGAGTCCCTCGAAGAATCGCTTGGGGGCCATAACCAGGAAGTTGTCTCCGCCCACCTGGACGAGTCCGGCCACGCCCGCGATGCCGAGCACGAACCCGATGGGCACGCCGATGAGCAGCAGACCGAAGAAGATGATGGCGACGGTCAGCATCAGGCGGCCTCCTTCCTGGCGAAAACGGGGGTGATCCCGGCCGCGTCGCGGATCATGACCGCCGCGATCTGGAAGACCGTGAGCCCGGCCGTGACCGGCACGGCGGTGAACGGCACGAACATGGTCATGCCGAAGATGGTCGCGTACTGGTTGGCCCCGCCCTTGGCCATGGTCACGCCGTACCAGGTCAGGAACAGGAAGAAGGCCAGGCCGAGCAGGTCGAGGAGCATGCGCGCGGGCATCTGCCAGGAGAGCGGGAGCCGCGAGAAGACCAGGTCCAGGCCGATGTGCTCGCGCCGGTAGGCGCAGCAGGGCACGGCCAGGAGCGCGGCCCAGATCATGACGTAGCGGGCCAGTTCCTCGGTCCAGGTGGCCCCCAGCGCCAGGGCGTAGCGTTCGAGAATCCCGAACCAGACCACGCCGATCATGGCGGCCACCAGGAGGGCGCAGACCCGCTCCAGGACGTAGTTCAACCGGTAGGAAAACCGTTCCACGGAGTTCGCGAGGCTGACGAAGGGTGTTGTTTCTTGTGTGTGCATAGTGTGTGTGGTTGAGGTGATGCCCTTATAGAGCAGATACCGTGCCAGTTCCGGAGGCTGCTGCCGGGTTTTTTGCCGTTTTGGTATTTTTTAAATATACACTATGATATCAGTATGTTAACTGCAAATTATTAACCAGTAGATTTCTTTCGGCACGGTGCGATATTGCTTGAACCCCGGAGCGATTACGATTATGTCACAAGTGTTTTCATTTTGATAACGGCGGAGGCTTTGCCTGGCCGTCGGGCTAAAACGGCACGATGCCGGGTTGTTGCGGCCATCCGTCAATGGTTGCGGCGCAAGGCTGGTATCGTTCTGATACGGGGGATGACGCCCCGACGGAGCAGATGATGGAAGTGAACATGGAGAACGTGCCCCAGGACCTGTGGGAGATCAGCGGGGCGGCGGGCAAGTACGCGGCGGTCATATCCAAGGTCCTGCGCGTGGACGTGGAGATCGTGGACGGCAACCTGTACCGCGTGGCCGGGACCGGGCGGTTCGCCGGGCTGGTGGGCAAGCAGATGTCCTCGGCCAGCGGGGTGTACCGCCAGGTGCTCAAGACCGGGCGGCCCCTGGTCATCCGTGAACCCGGATTCTCCGAGTTCTGCGCCGACTGCCCCAACTGGCAGTCCTGCGACGAGACCTTCGAGATGAGCACGCCCATCCTGTACAAGGGCACCGTGGTCGGGGTCATCGGGTTCGTCTGCTTCACCGAGGAGCAGAAGGATCACATTCAGGACAACTTCGAGGTCTTCTTCGACTTCCTGGCCCAGATGTCCGACATCCTGGCCTCCAAGGTGGTCGAGTCCATGGAGTACGCCCGCAGCCTGGCGCTCGGCCAGCTGCTCGAGACCGTGGTGGACAAGGTCGACGAGGGCGTGCTCCTGCTCGCCCCGGACGGGCGCATCGTGCGTTCCAACAAGGCCGCCCAGCAGATTCTCGACTTTCCTCTCGAAGGCCAGGACGCCATCACGGTCGAACTCCGGCGCGGCGAAAACCGGCTACTCCAATACACCGAGTACACGGTCAACCTCCTGGGCCGGTCCCACGATGTGGCCGGGAACGAATACCGTCTCCAGCACGGCGAGAGCGCCAGCATGTTCATGTTCCGCGACGCCCAGCTCATGCACGACGACGCCCTGCGGCTGGCCTCCTCCCACGAACGCCTCGGCCTGGACGCCATCCTCGGCACCTCGGACGTCATCGCCACTCTCAAGGAGCAGGTGGCCCGGTTCGCGGATTCCAACTCCTCGGTCCTGGTCACCGGCGAGTCCGGCACCGGCAAGGAACTCGTGGCCCGCGCCCTGAACGAGGAGGGCGGCCGCAAGGAGGGCCCGTTCGTGGCCATCAACTGCGGGGCCATCCCCGAGACCCTGCTCGAAAGCGAACTGTTCGGCTATGTGGGCGGGGCGTTCACCGGGGCCAACCCCAAGGGCAAGATGGGCCGGTTCGAGCAGGCCAACGGCGGCACGCTCTTCCTGGACGAGATCGGGGACATGCCCCTGCACCTCCAGGCCAAGCTGCTGCGCGCCCTGGAACAGCGCGAGGTCACCCGGCTCGGCTCCACCCAGCCCACGGCCATCGACGTGCGCGTGGTCTCGGCCACCAACCGCAACCTCGAGGAGATGGTCCACAACGGCACCTTCCGCGAGGACCTCTTCTACCGCCTCAACGTCATCCCCATCCACATCCCGCCCCTGCGCGAACGCCCCCGAGACATCCATCTGCTGTCCAAGGTCTTCCTCGAACAGAGCATGAGCCGCCTGGACAAGGAAATCCTGACCATCAAGGAGTCCTTCTGGACCGCCGTCAGCGAATACCACTGGCCCGGCAACGTCCGCGAATTGCAGAACTCCATCGAGTACGTGGCCAACGTGGTCGATTCCCCGGCCGTCGTCACCCGCGAAACCCTGCCCCTCAAGGTCCGGTCCGGCGTGCACGAGTCCGAATACGCCGACTACAATCTCGAAACCATGGAACGCACCCTCATCCAACAGGCCCTCAAGGCCTTCGGCAACGATACCGGCACCAAGGCGGCCAAAGAACTCGTGGCCCAAAAACTCGGCATCGGCATCGCCACGCTCTATCGCAAGATCAAGAAGTACGGGCTGGAGTAGGCGGCTTGGGAGAGTGGGTCAGCTGTGCATTTTCTTCCGGGGGCTTCAACCGCTTTTGGTGGCGGCGGGTTTGCTGGCTTTTAGTTTGAGGGGTTGTTTTCCAGAAGGTCTATGTAGGATCCGGAGATGAGGTTTTCTTCTTTGACCTCGAGGCGTTGCATTAGCTCTTTGGCAATATTGGCGCCGTCTGTGGTGGTGTCTTCTTTACCCAGAACAACTTCAAATTCCAGGAAATTGCCGAGATTATCTACCTCGTCCAAGTGGATTCGCGTATTTCTTGAGAAGAAGAGCGTCCGTTTTTTACCTACTTTGCCGCGTACCCCGAGAATGGTGGAGAGTAGGGCGTGGATGATCTGCGGGAAGAGTATCGGGATGCGCAGGTACTTGGAGTGTTTCGGCCCGGGGGCGTCGCTTCTGCTGTAGATGATCAGCTCGGATTTTCCGTTAACATTTCTGAGCTTAATGCGATACCTGTTCAGTTGGTAAAAGGTGTCCTTTTGAAATAGCAGACCGTGGCAGGGGCCGCAGACCGCCTCGATTTTTCTTTTCAATTCATCCGGGTCGGCAACACGGGCTTTGATTTCTATATTTTCCGACATGCATATCTCCCCATTTCAGGGCTGAAGAAAAGCGGTTTTATAGGATGCTTACCGCTTATAACCCCTCAGCATACCGAGTAACGCAGAGCCGGGTCAAGCCACCCAAGCACCGATGAAAATACAGTATCTCAACTTGTCGCTTCCCCCATGCCGTAGGCACACAAAAAGTTTTGAAAGGAGAGCCCCGAGGGGAAAACTTTTTCCAAAAGTTCCCCCTCGGGCCGCCGGAGGCAAAAAAGGCCGGGTGCGCGTCAGCGCATCCGGCCTTTTCGTCGCCGCCTAGCTATGGCAGGGCGGGATGCGTTGGCGTGGGGGGCGGGGGATGAAGCGGCCCTGGCCCGGTTTGGCGGTGACGAGGCTGTTTTCGAAGACGATGTCGCCGCCGAGGATGGTCATGGTGGGCGAGCCGGTGAAGGTCATGCCCTCGAAGATGCTGTAATCGATGGCGTGGCGGTGGGTCTTGACCGACACGGTGTGCTGCTTTTTCGGGTCCCAGAGGACCACGTCGGCGTCGGCGCCGGGCGCGACGACGCCCTTGCGCGGGTGGATATTGTAGATTTTCGCTGCATTGGTGGAGGTCACGGCCACGAACTGTTCCGGGGTGATGCGGCCCTTGGCCACGCCTTCGCTGAAGACGATGCGCATGCGGTCCTCGATGCCGGGCGCGCCGTTGGGGATTTGGGTGAAATCGGTCAGGCCCCGGTTGCGGTCGGCCTGGGTGAAGGTGCAGTTGTCGCTGGCCGTGATCTGGATGTCGCCGCTGCGGATGCCTTCCCACAGCGCCTCGCGGTGCTCGGGCGAGCGGAAGGGCGGGCTCATGACGTAGCGGGCGGCGATCTCGGGATCGTTGTCGTAAACCGAATCGTCCAGGAGCAGGTGGCCGCACAGGGATTCGGCGTAGACCTCCTGGCCGGACTGTCGGGCGCGGGTCACGGCGTGCAGGGCGTCCTCGCAGCTCATGTGCACGATGTAGATCGGCGCGCCCGCGATCTTGGCCAGGGCGATGGCGTGGTAGGTGGCCTCGCCCTCGGCGATGGGCGGCCGGGACAGGGCGTGGCCCTTGGGGTGGGTGATGCCGTTTTCCAGGAGTTTTTTCCGCATGTAGGCGATGATCTCGTCGTTCTCGGCGTGGACCGTGCAGAGCGCGCCGAGTTCGCGGGCCAGGGAGAAGCTGGCGAGCATCTGGTCGGGCTCGAGCATGAGCGAGCCCTTGTAGGTGGTGAAGTGCTTGAAAGAGTTGACGCCGCGCTCCTCGGCCAGGATGCGCAGCTCCCGGGCGGCCCGGTCGTCGAACCAGGTCACGGTGGCGTGGTAGGAGTAGTCGCAGGTGGCCTTGGCCGCGCGCTCCATGCAGATGTCGCAGGCCTCGAGATAGGACTGGCCGTACTTGGGGTTGATGAAGTCGATGACCATGGTGGTCCCGCCGGACAGGGCCGCCAGGCCGCCGTTGTCGAAGCCGTCGGCGGTGCGGGTGACCGGGGTGGGCATCTCCAGGTGCGTGTGCGGGTCGATGCCGCCGGGGATGACCATGAGGTCCTGGGCGTCGATGACGCGGTAGTCCGGGCCTGCGGACAGGGTGGGGGCCACTTCCCTGATGACGTTGCCCTCGATGAGCACGTCCGCGTTATCCGAGCGGTCGGCGTTCACGACCAGGCCGTTTTTGATGAGCAGTTTCATTGTATTGCCTCGCGTTCCGGTCAGGCCTGTACTGAGCGGCGCCGGAACCATTCGCTGACGACGATGACCAGGATGTTGAACAGGACGATGAGCATGGCCAGGGCGTTCAGGCTCGGCGAGAGGTGGAACCGGAAGTCCGAGGCCACCAGTACGGACAGGGGCTGGGCCCGGCCGCTGGTGAAGTAGGAGACCGTGTACTCGGCGTTGGACAGTACGAAGGAGATGAACGAACCGGCCAGGATGCCGTTTTTCATCAGCGGAAGCGTGACCCGGCAAAAGGTCTGCCAGGGGGTAGCCCCGAGGTCTCCGGCGGCCTCCTCCAGCCGCTTGTCCACGCGGAACAGGACCGAGGCGATGATCACGGTGACGAACGGCAGGATGATCATGGCCTGGGAGATCCACACGGTGTAGAGGCCTTTGGCGATGCCCACGTCGTTGAGGAAGGTCACCTGGGCGATGGCGAAGATGAGCTTGGGCACGAAGAAGGGCAGCACGAGCAGGGCCAGGAAGGCGGTCTTGCCCTTGAACTTGTGGCGCGTCAGGACCAGCGCGGCCATGGAGCCGAGCACCGTGGTGATGATGGTCACCGGGAAGGCGACGGCCATGGTGGTCAACAACCCCTTGAAGATGCGCCCGTCGTGCAGGATCTGGTTGTACCAGTCCAAGGTGAACCCGGTCAGGGGAAAGGCGATCATGTCCGAGGAGTTCAGGGAGAACAGCCCCATGAGCATGATCGGCAGGTAGACGAAGCCGTAGACGACGATGGAATAGCCGCGCAGGGCGGCCCAGCCGGAGAAGCGCATTAGTTCGCCCTCCGGATGCCGCGTCCCCAGGGGGACTTGTAAAAGAGGTACACGGCGGCGGTGATGAACGCGGCCATGGCGGTCAACAGCACCCAGGCCAGCGCCGAGCCCGTGGGCCAGTCGAAGGCCGCGCCGAACATGTCGTGGATGGCGCTGGTCACGGTCACGCCCGAGGACCCGCCGATGAGCTGCGGGGTCAGGTAGTCGCCGACCACCAGGACGAAGACCATCATGAAGCCCGCGACGAGCCCGGCCCCGGTCAGGGGCAGGACCACCTTGAAGAACGTGGCCGTGTGGCGGCAGCCCAGGTCCATGGCCGCTTCGAGGTAGGAGTCGTCCATGGCCTCGATGGCCGCCCACAGGGGCAGGACCATGAACGGCAGGTAGTTGTAGGTCAGGACCAACGCCGTGGAAAATGGCGAGAACAGGAGGACCCAGATGGGTTCCTTGATGATCCCCAGCCACATGAGCAGGGAGTTGAGCACGCCCTCGGCCCCGAGGACCACGCGCCATGCGAAGATGCGGATCAGGTCGCCGGTGTACAGCGGGATGAGCAGCAGGGTGAGCAGTGGGGCCTTGTAGATCTTGACCCTTTTCGCGATGAAGAAGGCCAGCGGGTAGGCGATGACAGAGCAGACGGCCGCGATGCCGATGCCGTACATGAGCGCCTTGACGACCAGGCCGCGATAGGTCTCGCTTTCGAGCACCCGGACGTAGTTGGCCAGGGTGGGCTCGCGCAGGATGGACACGAAATCCACCTGGAAAAAGCTGTAGCTGAAGAGCACGGCCAGGGGGGCCACGCAGAAGAAGGTCAGGAACAGGACATTGGGCCCGGTCAGGGCCAGCAGGGTCAGCTGCCGGACGCGGTCGATGCGCGTTGCACTCATAGCGCGCCGCCTCCCTCGGGGGGCGTGCCGTGGACCACGCGCAGTCGGTGGCCGGGCACGGCCAGGTCCAGGGAATCGCCGGGCTCGGCCGGGACGTCGTGGGACAGCCTGGCCACGATGCGTTGACCGGCCACCTCCACCTCGACCATCTTGACGCTGCCCTGGAAGACCACGTGGGTGACCGTGGCCTTGAAGGTCAGGGACGGGCTCTCGGGCACGCCCACGGGTTGGGTGTCCTCGGCCCGGACGCACAGGCAGGCGGGCTCGTTCACCTCGACCGTGGGGCTGCACGCGGCCTCGATGGTGCCCAGCGGGGTCTGGATGACCGCCTTGCCGGACGCCTTGTCCACGGACGCGACCGTGCCCGGGATAAGGTTTGCGCCGCCGATGAAGTCGGCCACGTAGGCGTTGACCGGGGCGTGGTAGATTTCCTCGGGGCAGGCCGCCTGCTCGATGCGCCCGCCGTTCATGACGATGAGGATGTCGGACAGGGCGAACGCCTCCTCCTGGTCGTGGGTGACGTAGAGGAAGCTCATGGCCAGCCGCTGCTGGAGGTCTTTCAGCTCCACCTGCATGTGGCGGCGCATCTTGAGGTCCAGCGCGCCGAGCGGCTCGTCGAGCAGGAGCAGCTTGGGCTCGTTGACGAAGGCGCGGGCCAGGGCCACGCGCTGCTGCTGCCCGCCCGAGAGCTGGGACGGGTAGCGGGCCGCCATGGACTCCATCTTGACGGTCTCGAGCGCCTTGTCCACACGCCGCTTGACCTCGATCTTGGGCAGCTTGCGCAGGTTCAGGCCGAAGGCCACGTTGTCGGCCACGCGCAGGTGTGGAAACAGGGCGTAGTTCTGGAAGACCGTGTTGATGGGCCGCTCGTAGGGCATGACCCCCATGAGCGGGGTCCCCTGCAGGGTCAGCGAGCCGTCGGTCACGGACTCGAACCCGCCGATCATGCGCAGGATGGTGGTCTTGCCGCAGCCGGACGGGCCCAGGATGGTCACGAAACAGTCATCCGGGATGTCGAAGTCCACCCCGTGCACGGCGCGGAACGACCCGTAATCCTTGATCAGGCCCCGAGCCTCCAGCAGGACGCTGGAGGCCGGGGTCGTGGTGCAATGGCGGTTCATGTATTAGCTGGCCTTCACTTCGTTCCAGATGCGCACCCACTTGCCGTAGTCGGCGGGGTTTTCCTTCCAGACAAAGTTATCCATGACGCTGAGGTCCTTGATGAAGATGCGGTCCTGCTCCTCGGGGGTCAGCTTTTCGCGGGCCGTGGAGGTGGAGATGGCGTACGGGCCGTCCAGGGCGAGCTTGTAGCCGTAGTCCGGGCCGAGCACGTAGTTGATCAGCTCGTGGGCCGCGGCGGCCCCTTCCGGGGAGGCGTCCTTGGGGATGGCGCAGGTGTCGCACCAGCCGATGACCCCTTCCTTGGGCTTGGCCATGCCCATGTCGATGCCCTTGGCGCGCAGGTCGTAGTAGGGCGGGACCCAGGAGAAGGCGCAGACCACCTCGCCGGTGGCGAACAGGTTGGTCAGGTCGGCGATGGAGTTCCAGTAGGTGCGCAGCAGCTTTTTCTGGGCGATGCAGGCCTTCTTGCACTCGGCCAGCTCCTTGTCGTCCATCTTGAAGATGCGGTCGCGCGGAATGCCCACGTACATGGCGGCGATGGCGATGGCCTCCAGGGCGTAGTCGCGCATGGCCAGGCGGCCTTTGTATTTCTCACCCTCGAACAGGGTGGACCAGTCGGGCTCCTCGTCCATGAGGTCGGCGCGGTAGACGAGGGGGTTGATGCCCCAGTAGAAGGGGATGCCGTAAACCCGGCCGTCCTTTTTGCCCAGCGGGGTGTTCATGAACGGGGCGTAGCGCTTGGCCGCGTTGGGGATCTTGGAAAGGTCCAGGGGTTGGAGCAGATCGGCGGCCACGTAGAGCTCGACCTTGTCCAGTCCGGGGGTGATCAGGTCCCAGTCGGCCCCGCCGCCCGCGCGGATCTTGGCGAACTGTTCGTCATCGGAGCCGATGAACCCCTTGTCGATGGAAATGCCGGTGGATTGGACGAAGTCGGCCACGTACTTGTCGTAGGCCAGATTCTCCCAGGTCAGCCAGTGCACCGCCTTGTCGGCGGCCCAGGACATGCCCGGAACGGCTCCGAGCATGGTGCCCATGGCGCCCATGGCCGAATATTTCAGGAACTCCCTTCTGCGCATATGTCCTCCTTGGTGTGGTTCTGCTCGAGTGGCAGGCGCGCGTTGTTGATATGGTCGAGTTGAGCAATATGCGTACCACTACGGCGGCGAGAGCGGCGTATATTGTTCAAAATGTAAAAAATAACGGGTGTGTTCATGATCTAGTTTTTACATTTTGCCGTTATTGCAAAAACAGACCAGCCATTGGCCTGTCTCGTCTGCGCCCGTATTTCAGAGAGACCTGAAAGAGGTTAACCGGGACCGCGAATGGTGAGGCGGGGATTTCAGGTGGGCGCACCTTGGACCCGGTCGGGCAAAGCCTCTTTCGTATCAATTTGAGAACAGATATGGCTGCGGCAGGCTGCGACGTGGTTTCAACTCGTTGATATGACGATAGTTCAGGGGAGAGCGGCGGCGGGTAACGGGATGTTATCGGATTGATACTCAAGTTGACAATTATGTGGCATACAATTCGGGCCCATTCGGAAAAGGAGGCGGGTTTGTCCTTGCGGAACATGCCACCGGGGGGTATATTGAATATCTCGCCGCAACGTCGGGAGCGCGCCGGTTCCTTTTGACCGGCCGGGACCGCGGACCGCCTTTGGGCGGAAAGCGGTTTTTTCACTGGCTCGCGCGGGCCGCTCCGGCGCTGCGAGCCGTTTCGCCAACATCAACCCCACTGCTTCAGACATGAAAACCAATCTCTCCGAACTCGCTCCGATCGCCTCCCTCGATCTGGCCGCTCCGGCCGACCAGGACCTCGAAACCTTCAAGCCCGAGAACGTCTGCTCCAAGATGATCCGCTACAAGGTCGAGAACGGCCGGTTGACCCGCCTGGACTTCACCGGCGGGTGCGACGGCAACCTCAAGGCCATTGCCGCCCTGGTGGAAGGCATGAAGGTCGAGGACGTGGTCGACAAGCTCAAGGGCATCACCTGCGGCAGGAAGGACACCTCCTGCGCGGACCAGCTCTGCGTCGCTCTGATGGGCGGCACCCACTGATTCCGGAGTTCCGACCCGAATGACAAGGCGGTCGGGCCTCAGGCCGCCTTGACCCGCTTCTTCGCGCCCCAGGGGCAGACCTTGATGCACACGCCGCAGATGGAAGAGCCGATGTTCTCCATCCTGGCGCAGACCTCGCGCACGTGGTGCACGCAGCGCTCGAAGCGCAGGGCCTCGTCGCGCGATGCGTAGTGCGAGTCGGTGTTCACGTTGCGGATGGCCCCGGCCGGGCAGGCGTCCGTGCACTTGGTGCAGCCGCCGCAGCGATTTCTGACGGGCTCGTCCGGGACCAGGTCCGCGTCGGTCAGCACGGTGACGAGGCGGATGCGCGGGCCGTAGTCCGGGCTGACCGTGAGCAGGCTCTTGCCCTGCCAGCCGATGCCGGCGGCCACGGCCACGGCCTTGTGCGACAGGTAGGAGACGTTGCGCTCGGCGTCGAGCACCTGGCTGGCGGGCAGGGGCATGGCCCGGGCCCCGCGCTCCTCCATGTACCGCGTGAGCCGCAGCGCCGCCTCGTCCAAGAGCGCGTTCACCCGCGAGTAGTGCGAGGCGTAGATGGGCGTGGGCCGGTCCGTAATGGTCTCGATGATCGGGCTGCTCAGGGCCACGGCCATGGACACGGCGTAGCGGAATCCGTCGAGCAGGTCCGGCGGCATGGTCTCGATGCCCCGGAGCCGGTCAAGGTCCGCTATGCGCGCCACGGTCGCGCCCGCCTCCATCGCGAATTTCTTGATTTCTTCACTGTTCATGCGGGCAGGCTAGCAGCCCGCGCCCCTGCTTACAAGAGTCCTTTCCCGCTTCGGCCGAATCGCGAGCCGCGCGAATTGCCTTGGACGCGCCGCTCTGGATAGCGGCGGGCCATGGCTGTAGCGGCCGACGGGTCGCCCCGTCCCATCCCGCAAAATCCCTCCCTGAACGCGCAAGGACCGCGAACGTGCCTTGCAAGATTGCGCCAGCGTGACCGGAGTCTGGCAAGACAGGGATTTTGGCACATCTCGCAATTATAATTATTCAATTATATCAATCAAGTGAAAAAAATATTTTGATTTCGCCCCATGCGGCATGCCCTATGCAAAGTTGTGAGGCAAGAAACGCGACCACCCAACAAGGAGAAAGGATAATGGAAATAGTTTTTAGCGCACACGGTCACTCCTGTGACCTTGCACTGCATCCGGTTTCCGAGAAGACGGCCAAGACCATCCAGAAGTACGGGGCCGAAGTCTACTCCATGAGAGCCCTGGAGTGGTGGCGCAAGGGCAAGACCGCCACCTGGGGCATGCGCATCGACGACATGTGCAACATCCAGGTCACGGTGGACGGCAGGCCCGTGGAGTTCGACTACAACCGGATTATCTCCGATCCGCTGAAGATCCGCCGCCGCATGTACCTCGACAGCCGGGCCAAGTATCTCTGCGTGCTCGGCTTCGACAACGAGATGTGCAAGTTTTCCTGGAAGTGGAGCGATGCCTCCGAGTACGACCCCTCCAAGTTCGAGTTCATGGTCCACCAGTGGGACCGCATCATGGGCGAGGAGGGCTACTACATTCTGGACGAGATCCGCTACGGCAACGAGTTCGCCACCAGCCACGACTGGTGCGACGCCTCGGGTTTCACCCTGGTGGCTCCGCGCATCATCGACCTTGAAGAGGTCAGGCGCGAGCTGGCCCAGGGCGGTCCGGAGCACATCGGCCCCGCTTTCCCCTCCCCCCAACACACCACTCCTTCTCCCAAGTCCCCGGAATAGTCCGGGCACTCCTCTTCCCGTCAGGGGCATCCGCAGCCCCGCAGGGCAGGCCCCGCGCAGCAATGCGCGGGGCCTTTGCTTTTCAACCCCGGCCGCAGGTGCTGCGCGGACGCCTCCAAGCCGGAACCCCCGCGCCTTTCGACGCGGGGGCTCGCTGCTTGGGGTTGAGGGGGAGGGGTCTAAATATCGGTTGATCCGTCCCGGATCGGGTGTTCCACGTCCATGGCCGGGGGCAGGTGCAGGGTCACGGTGGTGCCTTGGCCCGGACGGCTGGCCAGGGTCACGCTCCCCCCGGACTCCTCGATGATCTTCTTGATCAGGGGCAGGCCCAGCCCGTTGCCGTCCGCCTTGGTGGAGTAGAAGGGGTTGAAGGCGCGGTCCAGCTCGGTCTCGCTCATGCCCGTGCCCGAGTCCGTGATGCGCACGACCACGTCGCCGTCGCCCATGGACAGGCCGATGGTGATCTCGCCGCCGCCGGGCATGGCCTCGATGGAGTTCTTGATGATGTTCACCAGGCACTGCTTCAGGGAGTCGGCGTCGCCCTGCACCGAGGGCAGGTGGTCGTTGGCCCTGATGACGATGGCGTATCCCTGGCGGCCGTAGCCCACGTCCATGAGCTCGGCCACGTCGCGGCAGACCTCCTCCAGGTCCACGGCCGAGCCCGGTCCGGGCGAGGGGCGCACGAAATTGAGCATGTTGGTCAACAACTTGTCCAGGCGGCGGGTCTCCTCCACGATGATCTGGACCTTCTCGCGCTCCTGCTCGTCCAGCTTGGGGGAGCGCAGCAGGGCGTTGGCGAACCCGCCCACCGCGTAGAGCGGGTTGCGGATCTCGTGGGCCAGGTAGGTGGATATCTCGCCGATGATGGCGAACTTGTCCTGTTGCTGCTGGTACTTCTCGCGCTGGGTCCGCTCGGTGATGTCCCGGTGCATGACCATGATGTGGGACATGTGCCCGCGCATGTCGAAGATGGGGTAGGCGTAGAGCCGGTAGTACTGCAGCAACCCGCTGCCGTTGACCCGGGTGACCAGGGCCTCCTCCTTGCGGCCGCTGAGCAGCGTCTTGTGGAAGGGGCAGACCGGGTCGAGCTGGTTGCAGAAGGTCGAGCCGTCCCGCAGCCTGGCGGCCTCCCAGCACGGTTTGCCGAGCAGTTCCTTGCGCGGCACGCCCGCCCGCTGCCAGACCGTGCGGTTCAGGTCCTGGATGTTCCCGCTCTTGTCCAGGAGAAAGATGTCTTCGCGGATCTCGTCGATGATGGACCGGATCAGGGTGCGCTGGTGGTCCAGGCTGGTCATGTAGTGGCCCTTGACCACGGCCATATCGTGCAGCCCGCACAAAAAGATCAGTTCGCGGTGGTCGATCAGCGCGACGGTGGGGGGCAGCATGGTCCGCAGCGCGGCCGCGACCCCCCGGTCGCCGGTGATCTCGACCACCAGGTTGATCTCCGGGTGGGCGTCGAGCATCTCCCGGTAGGTCGGGTAGACGGGGCAGGTCTCGCAGTCCTCGGGCAGCGGCTCGCCCGGCGTGGTGTCGCTGATGGCCGACAAACACATCTCGGGCAGGAATTCGCGGAAGGCCTCGTTGTAGATGATGTCGAGCAGGACCCGGAGCATGGAGCCCGTGCCGACCACGCCCACGTTGAAGGGGCCGAGGGTCCCGTTCCAGTAGCAGACGCCGAGGTTCTCGTATGCGAAATCGTCCATGAACGTCCTCCGGTCCGTTCCGTGCGCTTCCCTCTGGCCTGCGGCCTAGCGGGAGCCCGTTCCGTCTATCAGTTCCGACACCCCGATCTGCCCGTGCCGCAGCAGCTTGCGCTCCATGGCCCGCTGCACGGTATCGAGGATCTCCTGCAATGACGCTGGCTTGAGCAGGTAGTCGAAGACCCCGTTGTGCAACAGCTTCATGGCGTCGCTGATGGAGGTGTGTCCGGTCAGGCAGACGGTCTCCACGTCAAAGCCCTGCAACTGTATCTCGTTGAAGGTCTCCGCGCCCGACATGCCGTCCATCTTCATGTCCAGCAGCACCACGTCGAACTCGTTCGTGGCCAGCTTGTTCAGGGCGTCGAGCCCGCTTGCGGCCGAGTCCACGGTCAGCCCCTCCGCGTGCAGCAGGCGGCACAGGGACTGCCGGAACCGGTCTTCGTCGTCGACCACGAGAATTCTCGCCTTGGGGGTCATGGTACACCTCTTATCGTTTGAAGGGAATGCGCACGGTGAACGACGCTCCCTTGCCCGGGGAGGACGTTACCAGGATGTCCCCGCCCAGTTCATTGATGATCCGCAGGCTGACCGACAGGCCGAGCCCGGTGCCCTGGCCAGGAGCCTTGGTGGTGAAAAACGGGTTGAAGATGCGCTCCCGGTGCTCTTCGGAGATGCCCGGCCCGGTGTCGCGTATCTCGGTGCAGGCCATGGTCCCCTCGCCGTAGGTGGTGATGAAGATGTCGCCGTCGCGGTCCACGGCCTGGACCGCGTTGATGAGCAGGTTCAGGAACACCTGGCGCAGCAGGGGCGGGTCCGAGGTCACGGTGGGCAGGTTCGGGTCGAACCTGCGGTGGATGCGGATGCGCCGGGGCTCGGACTCGCGTCCCACCAGTTCGAGCATGTCCTCCACCAGCTGGTTGATGTCAGCGGGCTGGGACACGGGCTTGCGCTTGCGGGCGAGGTCCAGGAGCTTGTGGGTGATGTCCGAGCAGCGGGAGACCTGGGCATGGATGACGTTCAGGCTGTTGCGGACCTCTTCGAGGACCTCGGGCAGGGCCTCGGGCGAGGTCGCCTCGGCCAGGTCGCAGCGCATCAGTTCGGCCTCCTGGAGGATGATGTTCAGGGGGTTGTTGATCTCGTGGGCGATGCCCGTGGACAACTCGCCCAGGGCCAGGACCCGTTGGGACTGGATGAGCTGGTCGCCCATCTCGGTCCGCTCGGCCTCGGCCTGGTCCAGCCAGCGCGACGAGGCCCAGAGCAGCAGCCACATGCCCGCGGCCACGGCCAGGGCCACGAACAGGGCAAGGGCGTCGCCGGTGCGCCCGTGGAACCAGGCGGCGGCGCCCACGGCCAGGCACGACACGGGGTAGGCGGAGCGGCCGAGCATGACCACCCGTCGGGCGTAGGTCAGGCTCATTGCTGCCCCCGCCTGGCGATGCGCAGCTTGGCGTGCTCGTTGGCCGCCCGGATGCGCCCCAGCAGGTTGTCGATGGAGAACGGCTTGAGGATGTAGTCGTAGGCCCCGAGGCTGATGCCCTCGATGCCGGACTGCAGCGAGCCGTGGCCGGTCAGCATGATGACCTCGGTGTCGCGGAACCGCTTGCGGATCTCCTTGAGGGTGTCGATGCCGGAAAGGCCCGGCATGCGCACGTCCAGGATGACCACGTCCACCGGGTTCTCCCGGAGGAAGGCCAGGGCCGCCTCGCCGTTGGTCACGGTGTCCACGTGCACGTTGCGCTTGGTCAGCCTGCGCTTGATCAGCTTCAGGAAATCGGGTTCGTCGTCGACCACTAGTACGCGGATCTGGTTCATGGTTCCTCCTTACCGCCAGGGAATTGCGGCCCGGTGAGGGGCAGGCGGATGGTGAAGGTCGTGCCCTGGCCCGGTTCGCTGTTGACCTTGATGGTCCCGCCCAGCTTGCTCAGGGCGCTGTAGACGATGGAAAGCCCCAGGCCGGTCCCTTCGCCGGTGGGCTTGGTGGTGAAGAAGGGGTCGAACACCTTGGCCAGGTTTTCCTTGGCGATGCCCTCGCCGCTGTCGGCGATGTTCAGGACCACGCCGTCCCGGCCCGTGCGGGTGACCACCGAGATCTCGCCGTCCCGGTCGATGGCGTCGATGGCGTTTTCCAGCAGGTTCAGGATGACCTGCTGCAGCTGGTTGGCGTCGGTCGTGATCAGCGGCAGTTCGGGGTCCAGGTCGGTCTTGAGCGCGATGTTCCGGTGCCGGGTCTCGTTCTCCAGAAAGGAGGCGGTCTGGTTGGCCAGCATGTTCAGGTCCACGTCCTCCTGCAGCGGCTCCATGCGCCGGGCGAAGCCGAGCATGCGGTGGGTCACGGTGCGCGCCCGCTCCACGTGGCGGTCGATGTCCGAGACCGCCTCCTCGAGCTCGTCCACGGCCGGGCCTTCGCCCAGTTCGCCGTCGTTGATGATATCCCTGATCCAGCCCGCGCTCTCGCGGATGATGGACAGGGGATTGTTGACCTCGTGGGCCACCCCGGCGGCCAGCTTGCCCAGCGACGCCATCTTGCTCGATTGCATGACCGCCGCGTCCATGTCCGCGCGCTGGCGGTCCGAGGCCCGCAGCCGGGCCACGGCCGAGGACACGGTCAGGTAGGCGCCGAGGAAGATCATCAGGCCGCAGGCGCCGAGCAGGGCGTAGACGATGGAGCGGGTGCGCACCAGGGGGGAGAGCTCCTCGTCCGGGTTCTCGGTGATGACCAGCCGCCAGTTGGTGTCGGGCAGGGGGGTGATCCCGGCGATGACCGGGACGCCGTTCCGCCGCCAGGAGGCGATCTCCACGCCCTCGCCCTCCTGGCGCGGGGGCAGGGTGACCTTTTCCAGGGCCTTGCCGCCGAAGCGCGACGGGGATTGGAGCACGTCCTTGTCGTTGACGATGTAGGCGTCGCCCTGCTTGCCGGTGCGTACGTTGCGCACCAGCGAGGTGAACACCTCGGAGTCGATGGTCGCCCGCAGAATCCAGGTCCGGCCCGCCTCCTGGCGCTTCACCGCGATGATGAAGTGCGGGAAGTTGCGGAAACCCATGAACACGTCGCTGACGTACAGCCCCTTGAGCATGACCTGGTGGAACCACGGCGCGTCGCGGTAGTTCACGTCCTTCAGATCGAAAGGCCCGCAGTACGCCTCGTGGCCGCCGTTCTGGCCGATGACCCCGATGTCGAAGAACGAGCTGGACGTGCCGTGGACCGCGGCGAAGACCCGGTCCAGGTATTTCTGGTTGGACATCTCGTCAAAGGAGTGGATGTCGGCCAGCATCTGGAGCTGGACCACCCGCTCGTTCAGGAACATGGAGATGGCGTCCCGCCGGTTGGCGACCATCAGGCGCAGGTTGTCGGTCAGCTTCTCCTCGTAGGTCTGCCGGAATTCGTTGTGGATGACGTAGCCCAGCGCGAAGAGGGGAACCAGGGACAGCCCCAGGGTGATCAGCACCAGATACCACTTGAGCCGGGAATACGGTGTGGCGTTCATGCGGCGCACCCCGCTTCCCGGAGTTCCTCGGGCAGTCCTTCCAGCAGCTTTTCGATGTCCGCCTCGAACTTGTCGCGGTAGCGGACGACCATGGCAGGATCGGCCAGGGACATGTCGATCTGCCGGGTGTGCATGAGCAGGTAGCCGAGCACGGCCATGGCCTGCTCCACGGCCTGGCGGCTGACGCCCTCCAGCCGCGCGAACAGGGCGTCGTCCCGGATTTCGGCGATGAAGCCGCGCTTTTCCAGTATCTCGGCTACCAGGCGCGAGCGCAGGTGGCGGCGGTCCATGCTCGCCCCGCCCCCCTTGAACTGGAACAGGGCGTAGTTGACGTTGGGATCGTCGCCCGCGAATCCCTCGATGGTACAGAAGTGGAAGCCGAACCTTGATTGCAGGTTGCAGTAGCGGCCGCCCACGATGAAGTAGTTGCGCTCGCCCATGTCGTTGCGCGCCCCGGCGGCCAGGGCCGGGTTCTGCGCCGCGCTGGTCATCACGGACATGAATCCGTCCATGGTCGGCGGCGGCGGGCCCTCCCAGGGCACGGCCATCATGCCGTACCACAGGGCGCGCATGGGGGTGGAGCGCACGGCCTCGATGGTCACGTCCCGACGGGAATCGGCTTCCCCGGCAGCGTCCGCCGAGGTCCCGCCGCCGATGTCCACCAGCCAGTACTGCATGGCCCGCTCTCCGGCCAGCCTGCGCGCGCCCGACACCGGGCGGTCGTCCTGGGCGAACATCTCGCTGACCGCCTTTTCGTGGCAGAAGCGGGTGATGTCGTGCATGGACCGGCATCCCTCGGGCCGGAAGTCCGGGGACTCGGGGTCGGTCAGGGACAGCGGGGTGATGAATCTGAGGACCCGTTCCAGGGCCAGCCCCACGTCGGTCACGCGCACCCGGGCTGTGGGCCGGGCCTCCTGCCGGATCATCCGCTTGCGGCGGCCCAGGTAGATGGTTCCGTTGGTCCCGTTGACCGTGACCACGCCCACGCCCGAGAGCCGCTCCACCGCCCCGGGCGCGCCGATCAGGGCCGGGACGGCGTATTCCCTGGCCACGTTGGCCAGATGGCCCACGGAGCTGCCGAACTCGGCCACCAGGGCCGCGGCCCTGGGCAGCAGGGCGGAAAGCTGCGGGCGGGCGTTGCGGGCCAGCAGGATCGCGCCGTCCGGGAAGCGGAACATGTCCTCCTCGGTCTCGACCTTGACCACGTAGCCCGCGGCCGCGCCCGGACTGGCCGGGATGCACCCGGACAGGATGGCCAATCCCCGGCTCTCCTCGTCATCGGCCCACGGCTTGGACCCGGCGCAGGCCGCGTCCCCGCATACGGTCAGGGGACGGCATTGCAGAATGACGATCAGGCCGTCGCGGTCCTTGGCCCACTCGATGTCCTGGGGGTGCCCGAAATGCTTCTCGATGCGCAGGGCCAGGGCGGCCAGCCGCTCCACGTCGCGGTCCGAAACCGCCGGTTCCAGTTCCCTGCCGCCGAAGAGCTTCTCCTTGCGCACCTTGCCGCCCGAGGTCAGCACGAAGCGGATCTCCTTTTCCGCGATGTC
This sequence comes from Pseudodesulfovibrio sp. lm2024, assembly GCF_051175575.1. Lineage (NCBI taxonomy): Bacteria > Pseudomonadati > Thermodesulfobacteriota > Desulfovibrionia > Desulfovibrionales > Desulfovibrionaceae > Pseudodesulfovibrio > Pseudodesulfovibrio sp. lm2024. The sequence continues at coordinate 3,052,726 of NZ_CP195092.1, read as the reverse complement.
CCGGCCGATGATCCTGCCGGTCTCGCGGTCCACGGCGTAGGAGTCGGCCATGGAGCTGCCGTCCACCACGGCGCAGGGCAGACCGGGCACGGCGTTGACGATGACCGCGTCCGAGTCGCCGTCCACAGGGGGACGGGTGTAGACCACCCCGCCCGCCACGGCGTTGATCATCTCCATGCATCCGGCGGCCATGACCATGCCGTCCTCGCGCAACCCCCGGTTGCGCACGTAGGTCATGGCCGTGGCCGAATACATGCTGGAGACGACCTCGCGGTAGGCGTCGGTCACCTGGGCGGGCTTGACCCCGAGCCGGGTGACGAACTGCCCGGCGAACCCGGCCTGTTCCGAGTCCTCGCCCAGGGCGCTCGAACGGACCGCGAAACGGATGTCGCCCAGCCGGGCGCACTGCGCGCGCACGGCCGCTTCGAGTTCGTCAGGCATGGGGGCCAGGTCGATGGCCTGGCGGATGCTCCGGGCCAGGTCGTTGAGCTCCTCCAGCGAGGTCCCGTCGTGGATCTGGATGAGCCGGTTGATCTCGTCGTCCAGGCCCGTGGCTTCCATGAACAGGCGGAAGCCCGAGGCCGTGATGGCGAAGCCGCGCGGCACCACCGCGCCGAGTTCGGCCTTGATCTCGCCGAGCATGGCCACCTTGGACCCGGTCTCGGGCAGGTCGATGGCCCGCAGGTCGGCCATGCGCACGACCGGCGGCCCGAGCGGTCCTCTGGGCGGCCCGGCAAAGGCCTGGTCCATGTCCCGGACTATGCCGTTGAACACATCGCGCAGACCGTCGTACCGGCCCGGGGCCATGCGGCACAGCCGCTCGATCATCTGGCGCACGCTGGAGGCGACCATGACGCTGTAAGCCCGTACCCGGGTGATCCCGGACGGCTGGCCGGAGCGGGCCGCCTCGGTCATCTCGGCCATGAGCTCCAGGGCTTTGCCGTTGGCCGCAAGAAGAAGCCTGAAGTCTTCGGACTTGTTCAGAAAATGTTCAACCGCTTCACGCTTTCCCTCGGGATTTCCGTGGATGAAGTGGAACAGGGTCTTGAGCGCGGTCTTCATGGCGAACCTCCGGGGCTACGGTTGGCCGCGACGGTGGGAGCGGACGGCGTCCAGCACCTTGAAATAGAGCTCGTCGGTGCCCACGGGCTTGAGCAGGAAGTCGAATGCACCCATGTCCATGCCCTCTATGAGCACGCCGGAGTCCGCGTGGCCGGTCAGGATGATGACCGGCAGGTCCGGTTTGATGGCCTTGATCCGGCGCAGGGTCTCCAGCCCGTTCATCTCCGGCATCATGACGTCGAGGATGGCCACGTCGAAGTCGCTCTCGCGGACATGGTCGATGGCCTGCTGGCCGCTCTGGGCCTCGGTGATCTCCACGTTCCTCCGCTTGAAGCGGCGCGCGTAGGCGGTCAGGAAGTCGGGTTCGTCGTCGACCAGGAGCAGGCGTATCTTCTTCATGGCGGTCCTCCCGTGTGGAGTCTCCCCTCCAGGGGCCGGGGGCGGGGGCGCGCCCCCGGCCGGATGGGGAGGGTAAGGAATGCGTGCGCGCGGTCGCCCGTGCGCAGGGGGACATTCCTATTGGAACAATTGCTTCAGCTCCATGACCATGGGCGCGGCGGTCCAGAAGAAGAGGAGCATGACCACGGCGGTCAGGACGATGAGCAGAAGCGCCCTGGCCTTGCTCACGCCGAGCCCCTTGTGCAGGCCCACGCCGATGAGCACGGCGCGCACGGGCTCCATGATGATGGCCAGGCCCGGAATCCAGGAGACGACCATGACCGCGCCGCTGGCGTAGGCGTAAATGTTGAAGACCCGGCCGAACTGCGTCCGGTCCCGGCCGGTCATGCCCATGAGGATGAAGGTGATGACCGCTCCGAAGGCGGGCATGAGGATGGCGTTGAGCATCATGACCACCCCCATGACCAGGGAGTTCTCGAAAAAGTAGGCCATGCTCACCGAGCAGTAGAACAGGGCCGAGATCATCAGGAAAAAGAGCGCCCGGCGGGAGCCCGGCTCGTCGGCCACCCGCTCGAAATGGCGCACGGGCGTGCGCATGACGTCCATCAAGGTCTCGAAATATTCCCGGATCCCCATCCTGGCGGTTGTTTCGCGCGTCGCTTCCATGGTGCCCCCACGTAATTTGATGGTTCGAAGGTCTAGAACAGGTCCCTGGTGCATTCGAAGAGGCCCCAGATCAGCATGGCCATGGTCAGCACGAACAGGATCCTGCGTTCGGTCTGCTTGCTGAAGTAGGTCACGCCGTTTTTGTGGACGAATTCGTGTTCTTGCTTGTCTTGCTCTTGCATCGTGTCTTCCTTTTGTTGTCGGCGGCCCGCCCGGAGGCGGGCCGCCGGTTGTGTTGTTTCAGGTCAGGGTCGTCAGAACGATGGCAGACTGCCGAATCCTATGCCGCTCCAGTAGACCGCCGTGAGGAGCACGATCATGATGTTGGCGATGAACCACATGGGAATGCCCACGCGCAGGTAGTCCTTGGGCTCCAGGTAGCCGGAGGCGTAGACAATGGCGTTGGGCGGGGTTCCGATGATCAGGCAGTAGGCGAAGGAAGACGCCACCGCGGTGGACATGGCCATGAACGGCAGGAAGGTGGTGCCCGGGTGCACGATGCTGGCCATGTTCAGGGTGATGGGACCGACCGCGGCGGCTGCCGGGCCGTCGGCCATCAGGTTGGTCAGCACGGCGGTCAGGCCGTTGGAGGTCAGCATCAAGGGGATGCCGTGGTCCATGCCCAGCGGGGCCAGCAGGTCGATGACCGACTGGGCCAGCCAGTAGGCGGCGCCGGTCTTGTCCAGGGTGCGGCCGAAGATGATCGCGCCCGCGTACAGCCAGACAACGCCCCAGTCGACCTTTTCCTGGTAGTCGCGCCAGTTGACCACGCCGGCCAGCAGGTAGGCCACAGCGCCCGCGACCGCGATGACGCCGATGCCGAGACGGATGGGGTAGATGCCCATGTTGTAGAATTCCTTCTCGGTGAACCACCCGAAGACCATGACGGCGAAGATGACCATGGCCCAGATCTGGTGCTTGTTCCACTTGCCCATCTTGTTGATCTCGCCTTCCAGGTGGCGCATGGCCGGGGCCAGGGAGGTGATCCGGGGCTTGAAGAGCAGGTTGGTGGCGAACCAGGTGATCGGGATCATGATGATGACGAACGGGAAGCAGTACATGATCCACTGCGCGTACCCGATGTCCATGCCGAACATGTCGGTCAGGTAGGTCATCATGATGACGTTGCGCGCGCCGCCGGACGGAGCGCCGGGGCCGCCGATGTTACAGGCCATGGCGATGGAGATCATCAGCATCTTGGCCAGCTCCTTGTCCTCGGGCACCTCGTCGGTCAGGCTGTTCTGGTAGAGCAGCATGCCGATGGGCAGGAACATGGCGGCCAGGGCGTGGTCGGAGATGAACGCGGCCAGCGGGGAGATGACGATGAAGAAGATGAGCGTGATCCAACGGACGTTGGGCACGGCCAGCTTCTTGAACATGAGCAGGCACATGCGCTTGTCCACGCCGGTCTTGACGAAGGCGGCGGCGAACATGAGCGAGCCCATGATGAACCAGACCGCGTCATCCCAGTACAGTCCGGCCACCTCGCTGCGCGAGACCACGCCGGTGAAGACCAGGATCAAACCGATGCAGAACGCCACGCCGGGCAGGGGCATGCACTCGGTCATGAAGCAGAAGACCACGAACACGACCATGGCGATGGCCACCTTGATGCTCCAGGCACCCTTGTTGGCGCTCTTCTGGTCCTTCTGCGACAGTTCCTGGTAGTCCATCCCCTTCATGCGCTTGTCGAACGCGCCCTTCATGATGACCAAATACTTGTCGGCGGGTATGGTGTCGCCCACAAAGGCCAGTGCGCGCTTGAAGTTGGCCGCGTCCACGGGGATCTTGTACTTCTTGGCCCACTTCTCGTTGCGCTTCATCAAGCGTTCCTTGGACAGGGCGCCCATGCGCATGTTCTGTTCCATCATGCGCGCGGTCAGGATCTCCCACTGCTCGCAGTCGGAGCTTTTCTTCTGGAAGAGCTCCTGGCAGAGATAGTTGGTCACGACCTTGGGGCCCACCGAATACTGCATGCCCACCTTCTTCATCCCCTGGGGGGTGGGAAGGACCAGGATCACAGCGAAAAGTACCACCGGAATTATGAGCAGCTTCCAGTTGACGAACTTATCGTAACCGGTCGCTTTCTTCTTTGCTTGAGCCATGTTGTAACCTCGCAATCGGGCTTCGGGTTAGCTGGACGAAATGATCTTGGCGATTTCGTAGAAGAGTTCCTGTTCGCGGACGATGCCGATGTCCCGGTTGCCTTCCCGGACGAGCATGCGCCTGGCCGGGAGCGTGATCATCGTGTTGGCCACGTCCATGAGGTTGGCGTCGGCGCTGATGAACGGAAGGGTGTCGGACATGATGTCGCGAACAGGGTTGCCCATGATTTCCCTGACGCGCGAGGAGAACAGCCCCTGCCAGAACATGGCCGAATACTGCAGGCTGTCCGCCATGGACGGCTTGGGCGCGGACAGGTAGTCGGGCCGGATGGCCTCCACCAGGTCCAGGGGGCTGAGCAGGCCGGCCACGCTGCCGTCGGGGGCGGTGACCACCACCGAGCGGTGCCCGGTGTCCATGAGCCGGTCCGTGGCCAGGAGATGGCGCATGGACTCCTCAAGGGCCTTGATGGCGTCGCGAACGGTGCTGTTCAGGGGGATTTGCGTGTACTCGTCCAGGGGGATCATGATCCCCTTGGCCAGCTTCTCGACGTAGGGCGCCTTGGTGGCGTACTCGAAGGCGTCCTGAATCTTGGTGCTCAGGAGGTCCACGTCGCAGGGTTTGGCCAGGTAGTCGAAGGCCCCGGTGTCGAGCGCCTTCTTGGCCCCGGGCATGTCGCCGTGGCCCGTGAGCATGATCACCGGCAGCTCCGGCAGCTTGTCCTTGATCAGTTTGAGTGTTTCGTGGCCGTCCAGGCCGCCCATTTTGACATCCAGGATGACGACGTCCGGCTTTTCGGCCAGTTTTTCCAACGCCTCTTCCCCACTGGCCGCCAGGATCGTGTCGAATCCTTTGCGGGCCAATATCTTCGCAGTGGTGGTGCGGAAGCGTTCCTCATCGTCGACCATGAGGACCTTGATTTTAACCATTACAACCTCCTTGAAGTTAGCTAGCGCAGTTCACCCTGTCCGGCGGACTCGGCCATCCGGGCAGAATGTATTTTCTTTTTTTGAAGCGTAACTTTTTCAAACGCTTCCTCGGCCTTGCCGAGGAAGTCCTTCATGCTGACGGGCTTGATCAGGTAGTCCAGGGCGCCGAGCTTGAGGCCCTCCACAGCGGTCTCCATGGTGGCGTGTCCGGTAAGGATGATGACCTCGCTGATGGGATAGTCCTTCTTGATGTGCTGCAGCGTCTCCATGCCGTCCATTCCGGGCATCTTGATGTCGAGAAAGATGACATGCGCTTCATAGGTCTTCAGCACGTCGAGGGCGTCGGCGCCGGAAGTGGCCGTGCGGGTCTCGATGCCGAGTTTCTCGAAGAGCTTCTTCGTGGTGCTGAGCAGTCGCTCCTCATCGTCCACGAGCAGGATTTTCATCTGTTCCATGATGTCACCGTTGGGTTGATCGGTTGTTATTCCGCAAAATCTGCTCCGACTAAGCAACTCACATGCCAACTGTAACAATTGGGTTTTACTTCATATTTTCTTGCAAAATTGATTGCGAGAAAGCCTTGCGAGATGGTATTGCACGCAAAATCCGGCCGTGGCGCATGTAGTTGCGGGCGAAGCAGGGGCGGCTGTTGGGGGGACGAGGGCCTACAGCGCCAAGGGATGGCTGAAGAAATCCGGCGCTGGCAGACACATCCCACATGACGGAAGGCATGGATACTGCTAGGCTATGTTACGTTCGTGTTAAGAAAGAGGTCGCGCAGACCAAGGGGAAAGGTGTCTCATGCCTTCGCTGTATTACGATAAGAATGATCATAAACTACTTGAAATAGTAGAAGATGTTTTAAATCGCGGGGTGGACAAGGCGCAGTTCAAGACCCTGCTCGAACCGTATCTGAAGCCGCACGGCATCAAGGAACTGGCAGCGGATCGGGGATTGCGCATCGCCTATGCGATCATGCATCTGCTCGAATCCCTCAAATCGGACCAGGCCTCGGAGCGGACCAAGGCGCTCATCGCCCTGCGCGACGAGACCCTGACCGCGGCCAAGGGGGCTATGCGCAACAACCGTGCCCGGGTCCTGGTCCAGATCGGCAAGGAGCTGGTCCGGGCCAAGGGCGACCGCTGCCGCCAGCTGGCACTGGCCCACGACTTCCGCCGGGCCGCGGCCGGGAAGATCGGCTTCCTCAGGCAGCAGATGCGCCGCTACCATCTCCTGGAAATGCCCGAGGAGTGGAACCAGATCGCCTTTGACGACCGCGTGCACGACGCCAACAGCAAGGGCCGCAAGTCCGCCACCCACCTGGTCATGGACGCCTGGATCAAGGGCATCCGCTATCTGACCGTGGTCTACTATGACTGCGTGGACCTGCCCGTGGCCCGCGAGCTGTTGGCCTCGGCCGCCATCCTGGGCATCAAGGTGCGCATCGGCATCGAGTACCGGGCCATGCACCGGGGCCGGTTCGTCAAGTTCGTCTGGTGCCCCGGCGGGCTCCGGGAGGACTGCGACATTGATAGCCTGTTCCGGGTGGACGCCGTGCGCGAACTCATGGAGGAGGGCAGGGAGGTGCGCGAGACCCGCAGCGAATACGTGCGGGCCGTGATCGGGGCCTACAACGAGCGGCACCGCCAGTCCATCCGCAAGGAATTCGGGGTCATGCTGCCGCCCGTAGATTATGATGAGATGGTCGCCGCCGTGGGCGTGGACCAGCCGTCCCTACTGCACCTGGGCAACTACATCCACTCACAGGCCATGCCGCTCTTCGAGGAGCGGGTGGCCGCCCTGCGACAGGGGGCCGACGATGCCGACTACGACGCGCGGGCGGCTATCGCCATGCAGGTGGAGTCCCTGGACGCCCTGGACGTGGACACCCTGGTGGCCCGCTATCTTTCGCCGGAAGAGAACCGGGACATCCCGGACCCGGACCTGCCCCGCGACGAGGGCATGCCCGCGCTTCTCTCGCTGACGCCCACCGAGTTGACCACCAGGCTGCGCAAGGCCGCCCACTCCAGTCACCTGACCCTGATTCTGGCCGATCTCGAGTTGGAGGACGTCCTGGAAATCCTGTTCCGGTGCCAGGGACGCATCACCCACCTGGAGGTCTTCAACACCAAGCATCTCGACCCCGGCCAGACCCGGCTGCGCATGCCGTTCAGCCAGTTGCAGCAGGCCCTCAACGAGCAGAACGCGGTCAAGCTCAAGCGCCTCATCCGGGGGTGCATGGAAGCGGTGCGCGAACGGGGAGGGCCGGACGGCGAGGACCGGCTGGAGGTCCTGGAAGGGTTGCTGGAGCGGTTCGACCGACTCCTGGAATTCTACCGGCGGGTGCCGCTGGGCACGAGCATCGGCTCCGGCTCCACGGGCCGTTCCACCCGAACCCACGGCATGGGCTTCGCGGTCCTGGAGACCCTGCCCATGCGCGCCCAGCGCGAGGCCGCGCGGCTGCGTCCGGGCGACCGCATCCCGGTGCAGTGCACGGCCATCCGGTCCAACGAATACGTCATGCCGCGACAGACCAAGGGCGTCTGGAGCAGGCTGGTCCACATGGCCTCCCAATTATCCGGCCTGCGGCGGTTGGTCTGTCGCATGTGCACCCGGTGGCGCGTGGAGGAATATGCCGTGACCGAGACCGGCGGCAATCTGGTCGCCCTGGGCGGACGGCGGCAGGAGGGCAACGGGTTGTCCCTGTTCGAGGCCGAGGATTCGTGCAAGCGCCGTCCCTCGCCCGGCCACCTGAACACCCGGCTCAAGAACGTGCTCAAGATTCTGGCCGGATTCATACCCGCCTTTCTGACCTTCTACCTGACCAAGGACTGGTGGGTCCTGGCCTACCTCGGAGGGGTCATCTGGTTTTCCATCACCGGCCTGCGCAACGTCATCCAGTCCGTGCTCGGCGGCGGGGGGCTCCGGCGCTCGCCGTTTCTGGCCTGGAACGACTACATCGACTGGGAGCGCATCTCGGAATCCCTGCTCTACACGGGCTTTTCCGTGCCCCTGCTCGACTGGCTGTGCAAGTCCGTGGTCCTGGACAAGGGGTTCGGGGTGACCACGGCCACCAATCCGCTGCTGCTCTACTCCATCATGGCCCTGACCAACGGGGTGTACATCTCGACCCATAACGTGGTCCGCGGGTTGCCCCGTGAGGCGGCGGCGGCCAACTTCTTCCGCAGCGTCCTGTCCATCCCCATCGCCATGCTCTTCAACTGGGCGATCCAGGGCATGCTCGTCCTGGCCGGTTCGGCCGATCCCATGGCCGCGCTCCAGCTGTGGGCGGCGGTCATCTCCAAGCTGGCCTCGGACTGCGTGGCCGGGGTTATCGAAGGATTCGCGGATCGCAGGCGGAACATCGCCATGCGCCGCTGGGACTATTCGGAAAAGCTGCGCCAGGTCTTCGAGATTTACTCGCGTCTGGAGATCGCCTTCCCCACCAGGGACATGCTCGGCATGCTCAATCGGCCCGCCGAGTTCATCGCCTTTTCCCGGGAGTCGAACTTCAACCACGTGCCCGAGGTCATCGCCAACGCCCTGGACCTGCTCTACATCATGGCCTACAAGCCGCGCGCCCACGAGGCGCTGCGCCAGGCCCTGGAGGCCATGTCCGAGGACGAGGTCGCCGTGTTCCTGGCCTCGCAGCAGATCCTGCGCGAGGAGCAATCCGTGTCCATGCTCTTCGTGGACGGCCTGGTGGGGCGCAACTTCGCCAAGGGATTGTCCTTCTACCTGACGCGCTACGGAGCCTACCTGGACGAGATCGGCAGGATGACCGACGAGGCCCTGCGGAAGATAGCGGGGGACGAAGCCTAGGCTCCGCCCCCCCCGTTGGGGTCCCATCCCGCGCGGGGGCGGCGTCATGCGCCCTTGCCGGGGATACGAACGGTGAAGGTAGTGCCTTCGCCCTTGGTGCTGTCCACGGTCATCTCCCCGCCCAGGGAGTCGACGATCGAGTGGCAGACGGACAGGCCCAACCCCGTCCCCTGGCCGGGCGCCTTGGTGGTGAAAAAGGGCATGAATATTCTGGAAAGACTCTCCTGATTGATGCCGCAGCCGTTGTCGGCCACGGTGATCACCGCCCGGCCGCGGTCGTCGCTCCGGGCGGCCACGTCGATGCGCCCGCCCTTTGACCCGTGGCGGTCCACCACCGCGTGGATGGCGTTGTTCAGCAGGTTGACCATGACCTGCTGCAGCTGGCCCGGATCGGCCAGGACCGACGGCACGTCCGGGGACACGTCGCAGGTCACGTCTATGCCGTTGACCTGTGCCTTGTTCTGGACCATGGCCCCGACCTTGGGCAGGAATTCGGCCAGGTCCACATCCTCCACATGCGGGGCGTCCTGCCGCCCGAAGCGCAGTATCTCGCGGGTGATGGCCGCGCACCGGCCGATCTGGATCTGGAACTGGTCCGCGATCTCCTTGAGCTCGTCGCACGCCTCGCGGTTGGCGCACACGTCGGTCACGTCCTTCAGGGTCAGCTCCAGCAGGGCCAGATCGGTCTTCATGATCTGCAGCGGATTGTTGATCTCGTGGGCGAAGCCCGCCGCCATCTCGCCCAGTTCGGCCAGCCGGGCGGCCTGGAGCAGCTGGCCTTCCAGCTTGTTGACCGCTTCGGCCTGGCCGCGCAGGGTCTCGGACAACCGGCGGCTGACGATCAGCGCCAGGAACACGATGACCGCCCCGCCGCAGAGTAGCACGAAGATGACCGTGTAGCCCGCCATGACCACGGTCTGGAAGGCCTCCTCCTTCTTCTGGCGGACGATGAGCCGCCACTTGCCGTCGTTCAGGCGGGCCGAGGCGAACAGGTATCCCTCGCCGTTGTCCGAGCCCGTGAACGTAATCAGGTTCTCGTCCTGGGGAGGGTAGGCGTAGCCGTCGCGTTCCAGCAGTCCGCCGCCGGACCGCCGGTTGGTCTGGAGCAGCCCCTCCCGGTTGAGGATGTACGCCTCGCCCGTGTCGCCGATGCCCGGCGCGCCTACCATGTTGCCGAAGAGGGTCGGGTTGACCGTGGCCCGCAGGGTCCAGACCCGTCCGTCGATGTGCCGGGTCACGGCGATGACGAAATGGGGCACCTTGCGGTAGCCGAGATAGACGTCGCTGATGAAATAGCCGTTTTGCAGGGTCTCCTTGTACCAGCCCGCGTCCCGGTAATCCTTGTCGGCCAGGCCGAAGGGCCCGACGTAGGCCGCGTGGCGTCCCTGCGGGTCGATGAGGCCCATGTCCTGGAAGACCGGGCCGCCGGAGCGCAGCCAGTCCGCCACCTCCTCCCGGGCCCTCTGGCCGTGCAGCGCGTCCGTGGGAAGCAGGGCCATGAACGACTCCAGGTCGTTGCGCCGTTCGCGGAGGAACTCGTCGATGAGCGCGGCCCGGTCCACGGCGGCCTGGCGTATGGAGGAAACCGCGAACCGTTTGGACGCCCCGGCAAAGGAATAGAACCCGATGGCCGCCGATATGAGCAGGGGGATCGCCGGGATGACAATCATGGTGACGAGGAGCAGTCTGTGAATCCCGCAAAGGGACTTTTGCTTGGCCATGGTTTCTCTGCCTGATTTCTTTTGCAAGATTTTTTGAAAATTAATATTTATTCCAAATAGTTAAAAAATCGCGCAAAATACGCACCTTGCGTAATGGCGTCATGGTATATTTAGCAACCATCGTGCCGGAAAAGATTTGACAAAGTGGTTTTGGACGGCATAACGGCAAAACATATGAGGCGGGATGCATCGGTTCGATCCGCCGCAAGCAGACGATGGAGGTTGTCATGTCGTCATTTCCCTCTTCGGGGTCCTGGGCGTCCGATTGGATACGGAGGCATCTGCCCGGGCTGGTGCGCAGGCTCGGCCTGCGCGGCAAGCTGCTCCTGGCCCTGATGCCGTCCATCGTGTGCATCCTCCTGTTCACGGGCTGGGCCTCCTACCGGGTCTCGGACGAGTTCATCGACATCGCGCTCAGCCGGACCGTGCGCCAGAACACCATGGCCGTGGCCCACGAGATGGAGCAGTACCTGGAAGGCTGCCGCACGGACCTGCTCTTCTTCGCCGGGGGGCGGACCGACACCAACAGCCTGCGCGACGCCTTTTCCCGGCTCATGAAGGCGGGCGGCAAGCCATACCTCGAACTCTGCTATCTCCCGGCCTCGGGCGGGGAGCCCGTGGTCCTGGTCAGCCGGGACGGCACGGTCCGCGCCGTTGCCCCGGACACCCTGGACCGGGTGCGGCCCAACCCTTTTGCCGAACTGGACCGGCTGGCCGACCTCAAGCCGGGCCAGGTGGCGGCCTCGGACGTGCTCGAGGTTTCCTACCCCATGCCTACCAAGGACAGCGCCAACCGCTACACCACGGCCAACGTGGTCCGCTTCTACACCGCCTGCCCCGGCAACGGCGCCGAGCCTCCGGGCCTGCTCTTCCTGTCCGTGGAAGCCACCACCCTGCGCAATATCCTCTCCTGGTATAATTCGCGCAAGTCGCCGCTATGGGCCTTCCCCCGCAGCGACGAACTCCGGTTCAGCTATTTTCTCAATCATGACGGGTGGATGCTTTTTCAGTCCGAGGACTACGACAAACAGGGGAACGAGCTGACCACCTATCTGGCCCGCGAGGGGTTCGACGGTTCCCTGGGCAAGCCCGGCAACGCGGCCGCGTTCAGGCCCAACGAAAAGTACAATCTGTATTGGGACGCCGTGGCCGCCATGGGCAAGGGCGAGAACGGGCTGACCCGCGTGGAGGAGTCCCATGCGCAGCGGTCCGGCGTGGACTTCCACTACTTCAGCTACGCCCCGGTCCTGTTCAGGGCCGACCCGGCCGGGCCGCCCACGGTCTACGGCGGCGTGATCTTCGTGGACCGCAGCCAGCTGCCGATCATCGCGGGCTACAAGAACATGGACGTCATGCTTTTCGTGACCCTCGGCGGCATTGTGGTCATCTCCATCCTCATCTTTCTCTTCGGGCGCATCCTGACCAAGCCCATCCGCGAGTTGGCCGCCCGCATGAACACCCTCAACTCTCTGGAAGAGATGGAGGAAATTCATCTGCCGTACAGCGGCTACGACATCACCGTGCTCCAGGAGTCCATCAACAACATCATCCGCCGGGTCAAACAGCAGGTGGTCGAGATCCAGGCCAAGGACGAGGCCATCCTCAACGTGAACAAGCGCGAGCGCGCCTCGCTGGACCGCGAGCGGGAGTTGCTGGTCGAGAACGAGCTGAGCCGCATCCCGGAGATCGTGGGCATTGGTTCGGCCACGGCCAACCTCAAGGTCAACATCCTCAAGGCCGCCCAGGTGGACGTGGACGTGCTCATCGCGGGCGAGACCGGCACCGGCAAGCAGCTGGTGGCCGAGGCCATCCACGCTCACTCCAGCCGGGCCGACCGCCCGTTCATCTCCATCAACTGCGGGGCCCTGGACGAGAACCTGCTTCTCGACGCCCTGTTCGGTCACGTCAAGGGGGCCTTTTCCGAGGCCAGGGAGGACCGCAACGGCGCGTTCGTCGAGGCCGACGGCGGCATCCTCTTCCTGGACGAAATCCAGTCCGCGTCCGGCAAGGTCCAGCAGTCCCTGCTCCGGGCCCTGGCGTCGCGCAAGATCAAGCCGCTGGGCAGCGACCGCGAGGTCACCGTGGACGTGCGTATCCTGGCCGCCACCAACGTGGACATCCCGTCGCTCATCGAGGACAAGATCTTCCGCGAGGACCTCTACTACCGGCTCAAGGTCATCTCCATCAACACGCCTGCCCTGCGTGAGAACCGCGAGAACATCCCGCTGCTGTCCGTGTACTACCTCAAGCAGGCCGAGGCTCTGGCCGGGCGCGAGCATCTGGACCTGAGCAAGGGCGCACTGGCCAAGCTCGTGTCCCACGACTGGCCCGGCAACGTCCGCGAACTGGTCAACTGCATCACCCGCGCCGCCGTCATGGCCGAAACCGACGTCATCCAGCCCGAGGAGATCCGGCTGGAGAGCGACTTCTACGCCTGGCCCGTGCAACCCCAGGCCGTCGACCCAACGGATGTCCGTGCCCCGCACGTCCAGCCCACGGACATCCCCGCGTCCCAGCCCCCGCAGCCCGCCGCCCCTGAGGCCGACACCGGCCTCAACCCGCGCCAGAAAGAGGCCTGGGACGTCATCCGCAGGCAGGGCACCGTGACCCGCAAACAATACCAGGACCTGGTCGGCGGCAACCTGCCCACCCGCACCGCCATCTACGACCTCCAGGACTTCGTCAAACGGGGACTTTTGACCAAAACAGGCAAAGGCCCTTCCACCCGCTACGAACTGACGGGCGAGTAGGGAGCCTCCGGCGGCCGGGGGAAGGGGAAGGAAAACCCTTTGAAAAGGGCTTTTCCTTCCCCTTCCCCCGGACCCCCATCCCCATTCTTTCCTAAACTTCTTGTGGCCGCTTCGCGGGGTAGGGCGCAAAAAAGGGCCTTCGACTCATAACCAAGTCGAAGGCCTCGTCTTTTTCTTAATGGAGCGATTCGGGTGCGCAGCACCCGACAGCGGCTCTTTTATCGCGCTGGCACAAGGCTTTGATTCGCCCCGTCCTGGGGCTCACCCCTTCGGGGCGTTGCGGAAGACCGCAACGTCCAAATCCGCTGTCCTGCGGATTTGTCGAGAGTGGGTCAGCTGTGCATTTTCATCCGGGGGCTTTCACCGCAGCGTAGCTGTCTACGTGAGGATGGAAGCCCCCGGAAAAAATGTGCAAATGGCCCGCTATCGGAAGCCGCCCCCATGCGAAAGAAGGCGGCCCCTAAAAGGGCCGCCGTATTTTCGCCGGATTACATTGCGGCTTCGCGGGCGGCTTTCAGCCAACCGTTCCAGACGTCCTGGTGTGCGGCGATCCACTCGTCCGCATGCTTGGCAATGTCCTTGTCGGACTTTTCGCCTTCGTTCATGCGGGTGTTCTGGGCGTTGATGTCGGCCAGGGGCAGGGTGAACAGCTCCAGGAACTTGGCGGCCGCCGGGTTCTTTTCCAGGAACTTCTTGTTGGCCACGGCGCGGATGTCGGAGACCACGAAACCGGCCTTGAGCGGATCGGAGACCGCGCCTTCGACGCCGGACACGGTCATGCGGTCGGCGTTGGCGGACTGGGCCTCGGTGGGCTTGATCTCGGGCACGTTGATCCAGACCACGTCCTGGCCGGGCTTGAACTTGTACACGGTCCAGTTGGGCGTCCAGGTGTAGAAGAAGACCGGCTTGCCGGACTTGTATTCGCCCATGGCCGCGGCCATGCCCGCTTCGTAGGAAGCCTTGACCGGGTTGATGTAGTCATCGAGGTCGTAGACCTTCATGTGGTGGCTGATGACCTGCTCGCAGCCCCAGCCCGGAGGGCAGGCGGTCAGGTCGGCCTTGCCGTCGCCGTTGGAGTCGAAGGCCTTCATGACCTCGGGACGCTTGAAGTCGTCCAGGGACTTGATGTTGTATTTCTCCGCGTCGCTCTTGGACACCAGGTAGCCCTGCATGCCGCCAGCCTTGGCCACATAGCCGATCTTCTGCGCCTTCTTGTCGAAGTTCTTGGGCAGCTGGGCGTTGTGCATGGGGAACCAGCCGTTGGTCCAGTAGTCCACGTCGCCGAGCGTCACGGACTTGTAGAAGATGGGATTGGTCAGGTCGCGGGGTTTCTTGACCTCGTAGCCGAGCGCTTCGAGGCCCTTGCGGACCAGGGCTTCCTGGAAGAAGCCGGTGTTCCAGGTGGCGCGCGCGGGCTGGACCGTGACGCCCTTGCCGGGCTGCATGTCCATGGCGAACGCGGAAGACGCGATCAGGGCCGCAAACAGGGCGGCCAGCAGGAATTTCATTAGTTTCATGGAACCTCCTCGGATTCGATTTCGTTTATTTCTTTTGGGCCATTGACTGGGTGATGCGGTCCAGGACGATGGCCATGAGAACGATGCCCAGGCCGCCGACCACGGCGCGTCCGATGTCCAGGGTGTTCAACCCGAGGATGACCGGGGAGCCGAGTCCGCCCGCGCCGATGAGCGCGGCGATGACGACCATGGAAAGGGCCATCATGATGGTCTGGTTCAGGCCGGCCAGGATGGTCGGCATAGCCAGGGGAACCTGAACCTTGATAAGAACCTGCCAGCGGGTGGCCCCGAAGGCCTGGGCCGCTTCCACCAGTTCCGGATGGACCCCTCTTATGCCCAGGCTGGTCAGGCGGATGATGGGTGGCAGGGCGAAGATGATGGTCGCCAGCACGCCCGCCACGTTGCCCACGGAAAAGAGCATGACGATGGGCACGAGATAGACGAACGCGGGCGTGGTCTGCATGGCGTCGAGCACCGGCCGGAGCCCGGCCTCGAAGCGGTCGCTGCGGCCGGACATGATCCCGAGCGGGATGCCGATGACCGCACAGATGACCACGGAGGACAGAACCATGGCCAGGGTGATCATGGTGTCCTCCCACAGTCCGAGGAAGCCGACCAGGAGCATGGAGGCCAGAGAGAATATGGCCAGCCGCTTGCCGGAGAATTTCAAGGCCAGGAGGCAGACCGCAATGATAATCACGAGCGGGTGCACGTTGTTCAGGCCGTGCTCGAAGCCGGTCAGCAGCCAGTCCACCGGCCATTTGAGCATCTGGAAGAATTCACGATAGTTGTCCACCAGCCATTCCACGGCCACGGAGACCCATTGGTCCAGGGGGATGATTGCGTCTTGAAACATTATTGCTCACCTCCTTCGGAAAGGGTGACTTCCGTTTTGTGCAGGGTCTTGAGGAATCGGTTTTTGGAGACCACGCCGAGGTAGCGGTTGTTGTCGTCCACCACCGGGACGGGCCAGGTGGCGGCGGCCACCTGTGGTAGGATGTCCTGCATGGAGTCGTCCTTGTGCACGGAGAACGCCTCGGGCAGAAACACTTGGCTCAGCGGATGCTCGGGCAGCCCGGCCTCGAGCGCGTTGCGGATGCCTTCGGACGAAATCACGCCCAGGAAATGGCGGCGGGAGTCCACGGCATAGGCGTACTCGAGCTCGCTGCCGCTCAAAATCTCGTGGGCGATGCGCAGGCTGCCGCCCTTGGTGATGACGATGGTCGGGTGCGAGTCGCGCACGATGTCGCCGGCGCTGATGACCCCGGTGGGGTCCACGCCCCGGAAAAAGGCGCGCACGTAGTCGTTGGCCGGGTTCTGCAGGATATCATCGGGCGTGCCCACCTGGACCACGTTGCCGCCCTCCATGATGGCGATGCGGTCGCCGATGCGCAGGGCCTCGTCCAGGTCGTGGGAAATGAAGACGATGGTCCGCTGGTGCTCTTCCTGGAGGCTGATGAGCTCGTCCTGCATCTCGGTGCGGATCAACGGGTCGAGCGCCGAGAAGGCTTCGTCCATGAGCAGGATCTCGGGGTCCACGGCCAGGCCCCTGGCCAACCCCACGCGCTGCTGCATGCCGCCGGAAAGCTGTTTGGGATACTGGTCCTCCCACCCGGCCAGGCCGACCTGGGCCAGGGCCTCGCGGGCGCGCTCGTGCCGTTTGGCCTTGTCCACCCCGGCCAGCTCCAGGCCGAAGGCGGCGTTGTCCAGCACGGTCTGGTGCGGCATGAGTGCGAACGACTGGAAAACCATGCTCATGTTGTGCAGCCGGAATTTGACCAGTTCGTCGTCGTCCATGGCGGTGACGTCCTCGCCGTTGACCAGGACCCGCCCGGCAGTAGGCTCGATGAGCCGGTTGAGCATGCGCACGATGGTGGACTTGCCCGAGCCGGACAGTCCCATGATGACGAAGATCTCGCCATCCTCGATGGTGAAGGAGGCGTTGTTCACGCCCACCGTCATGCCGGTCTTTTCCAAGACCTCGGCCTTGTCGAGCCCCTTCTGCAGCAGCTCAAGGCCTTTTCGGGGCTTGCTCCCGAAGATTTTGTAAAGGTTTTCTACTTTGATTTGTCCCATGGTTACTCCGTTGAAAGTGGCGACGGGCTCCCGCGCGTGCTGGCGTGGGAGCGTCCGGAAAGAAGACGGTCGAAATGTGGAATCAGAGGAGGGGAACCCGATCGCGGAGACCGCAAGGGGTGGCCGCGCGTGGCCGACGTACGGACAGGGTTCCTTGTCCGCTATGGCATTTCGAAGTCAGTGGCATGTAAATCTTATTGGTGCACTAAAGTTTATGTTGTTTTTCCAATAATACAGTTATCAATTGCTGCAACAATCTTTTGTATCAGAGAGGAGCAACTGTAAGAGTGGATTTATTACTGTATTATCGCTGTAATTTTTTGTTACAGTTTGAAAACAACAGTTTTCGATGTGCATCGTCAAATTCCAATTCATGATCCTATCGGATTAACTCCATCATGTCAAAAATTGATTTTTTATTGATTGTACGACGCGTTTTTTCTGGCGATAATCACGATTAACATAGACCGAAAACGGCTTGGTAGCGACAATATTTTAAAAATAATTTCCGACGCGTTTTGACGGGGGGCGGCGAGGGCGACCGGGAGTCGGGGCTGTTATCGTAACCCACTGCGGAAAATGATCTTTCTCAATTTTATGGATGGGCGCGACAGGCGCTCAGGCGAGCATCCGTCGCAGGGGGCGTCAGGCGAGTAGCGGCTCGGTGGGACGCGGCAAGACGCCGGAGGGGGCGCGGGGAGGGGCAGGTGATCGCGGGGCGGCGGCTGGTTCGGAGCGAGCGTGGCCGTGTCCGCATGAAATCAAAGGCCCGGCGGGAGTCCCGCCGGGCCTTGTTATGTGTCCGGTTGCGTATTGCCTAGGAGAACAGGGAGAAGCGGAGCTCGCCGCTTTCATTCACCCGGATGCACGCGGTCCAGGCGCTCAGGGGCGACCAGGACCGGATCCGTTTCCACCAGTGCTTTTTCATTGTGAACTCCTCAACGGCCGTCCGGTTCCTCCAGGGAGCCGGGCAGCCCTTGGACAAAGGCCTTGATCTCGTCGCGCACGCGGCGGTACGCGTCCAGGATGTCGGCCTCGTCGGTCAGGTTCTTGGCCAGGGCGGGCGGGTCGTCGAAGCCGACGTGGACCACCTTGGTCCTGGCCGGGAAATAGGGGCAGTTCTCGTTGGCGTGGCCGCAGACAGTGACCACGTAGTCGAAGTCCACGTCCTCGGGCAGGTCGCTGGTCAGCTTGGAGGTGTGGCCGGAGATGTCCACGCCCGCTTCGGCCATGACACGCACGGCCAGGGGGTTCAGACCATGGGTCTCCACCCCGGCGGACCAGGCCGTGAACGCGTCCGCCTTGAGCGCCCTGGCCCAGCCTTCGGCCATCTGGCTGCGGCAGGAGTTGCCGGTGCACAGAAAGAGAATGTTCATGGCGCGGCTCCTATTCGGCGTTGGAGGTTTCGCAGCGGACGTGGCACACGCCGCCGATGGTTTCCTTGGCGAAGGGGAAGTAGCGGCGCTTGAAGCGTACGGCCACGTTGACCAGGGCGATGAGCACCGGGACCTCCACCAGCGGGCCGATGACCGCGGCGAACGCCTCGCCCGAGTCGATGCCGAAGACCGCGATGGCCACGGCGATGGCCAGCTCGAAATTGTTGGAGGCGGCGGTGAAGCTCAGGGTCGCGGCCTGCTCGTAGGTGGCGTCGGCCTTCCACGACAGGTAGAAGGAGACCAGGAACATGACCAGGAAGTAGACGGTCAGGGGAATGGCGATGCGGACGACATCCAGCGGCAGGGCCACCACGCGGTCGCCCTTGAGCGAGAACATGACCAGGATGGTGAACAGCAGAAAGACCAGCGTCAGCGGGCTGATCTTGGGCACGAACACGGTCTCGTACCACTCGCGCCCCTTGATCTTGAGTCCGATGAAGCGCGAGGCCATGCCCGCCAGGAACGGGATGCCCAGGTAGATGAACACGCTCTGGGCGATCTGGCCCATGGACACGTCCACTGCCGCGCCCTCGAGCCCGAACCAGCCGGGCAGGACCGTGATGAAGACATAGGCGTAGACCGAGAAGAAGAGCACCTGGAACACGGAGTTGAAGGCCACCAGTCCGGCGCAGTACTCGGAGTCCCCGCTGGCCAGCTCGTTCCAGACGATGACCATGGCGATGCACCGGGCTAGGCCGATGAGGATCAGGCCGACCATGTACTCGTGCTGCCCGGACAAAAAGGTCACGGCCAGGCCGAACATCAGCACCGGGCCGATGACCCAGTTCTGGACCAGGGACAGGGCCAGCACCCGGCCGTTGCGGAAGACCTTGCCCAACTGCTCATACTTCACCTTGGCCAGGGGCGGGTACATCATCAGTATCAGGCCGATGGCGATGGGGATGTTGGTGGTCCCCACCTGGAAGGCGTCAATGACCCGTTTCACGCCCGGGAAGAAGTAGCCGCAGGCCACGCCCGCG
Source organism: Pseudodesulfovibrio sp. lm2024 (assembly GCF_051175575.1). Taxonomy (NCBI): domain Bacteria; kingdom Pseudomonadati; phylum Thermodesulfobacteriota; class Desulfovibrionia; order Desulfovibrionales; family Desulfovibrionaceae; genus Pseudodesulfovibrio; species Pseudodesulfovibrio sp. lm2024. The sequence continues at coordinate 3,033,265 of NZ_CP195092.1, read as the reverse complement.
AACATGGCCAAAAATATCCACAGGGTCAGGTAACGGTCCAGGAAGGAGAGCCTTTTCAAAGTGGTTTCGGTCATTGCGGATTCCTTTGCCTAGTTCGAGCAGGTTTCTTCGGTTTTGTTCGCCAGGTGGGTCATGAGCCGTTCATGGTCCCGCCTCGCCTGTTCCTGGTCCGGCAGCCGTTTTCTCAGTATCCCGAGAACCTCGGACTGGATCGCGTCACCGGGCGTGGCCAGGGTGTAATAGACCCACTTGCCCTTGCGGCGGCTGTTCACCCAGCCTCCGTTGCGCAGAAAGGACATGTGCCGGGAGACCGTGGACTGGGGCATGTTCAGGGCGGCCATCAGATCGCAGACGCACAGTTCTCCGTGGTCGAGCAGCCGCAGGACCCTGAGCCGGGTGGGCTCGCTGAGCCCCTTGAATCGCAGTGCGAGTTGTTCCATGGATTGATAAATATCCGCTTATGCGGATATGTCAATGGCAATTGCGTGACGATTTCACGCCGGGCATGTGTAACAGTCCGGTGGAATTTCCGCTGAAATGTCTGTATACAGTGTCATGTGTCGGGGTGCGCGCCGGTGGAAACCGGCGGCCCGGGGGATGACTCCCCGGCGACGGACCCCGGCGAATGACGCAATGACACACCGGCCCGGTGGCCGGAACCAAAGTACGAAAAGACCTATCGCCCGGCATACGGGCAGGGAGGAATACACATGAAGCCTATCTCGCGGGAAGTGTTCAGAACCTATGACATTCGCGGCGTGGTGGACAGGGATTTCGACGAGGAATGGGTCGAGCGGCTCGGCCGGGCCTGCGGCCAGTATTTTCTGGAGCGCGGCTCCAAGACCGCCGTGGTCGGCCATGACTGCCGCCATTCCTCGCCCGGCTACGCCAAGGCCCTGACGCGCGGCCTGAACGGCACGGGCGTGGACGTCATCACCATCGGCCAGGTCTCCTCCCCGGCCTTCTACTGGTCCGTGACCAAGCTCGGCGAGTCCGCGGGCGTGATGATCACCGCCAGCCACAACCCGTCGGAATACAACGGGTTCAAGGTATGGCAGGGGATCAGCACCATCCACTCCGACGAGATTCAGGACGTCTTCGAGCTCATGGACAAGGGCGCTTTCCCCCAAGGACAGGGCTCTTCGCGGCACGAGGACATGCTCGGCAAGTACGTGGACGAGTTGTCCGGGGACGTGACCTTCGCCAAGTCCGTCAAGGTCGTGGTGGACGGCGGCAACGGCACGGGCGGGACGCTCACGGCCGACGCCTTGGAAAAGGCCGGGGCCGAGGTGGTGCGCATCTTCTGCGAGCCGGACGGTGATTTCCCCAACCATCACCCCGACCCGGTGGTGGAGAAGAACATGGTCGCCCTGCAACAGGCCGTGCTCAGGGAGAAGGCGGATATCGGCATCGGCCTGGACGGCGACGGCGACCGCATCGGCGTGGTCACGGAAAAGGGCGAGCTGCTCTTCGGCGACCAGCTGGTGGCCATCTACGCCCGCGACATCCTCAAGGCCTTCCCGGGCGCGTCCATCATCGGCGAGGTCAAATGCTCGCACCTCATGTACGACGATATCCGCGCCCATGGCGGTGACGCGGTCATGTGGAAGACCGGCCACTCCCTGATCAAGGCGCGCATGCGCGAGATCGGCGCCAAGTTTGCGGGCGAGATGTCCGGCCACATGTTCTTCGCCGACCGCTACTACGGGTTCGACGACGCCACCTACGCAGCGCTGCGCATGGTCGAGATTCTGTCCCGGTCCGACAAGCCCATGAGCGAGCAGCTCAACTGGCCCAAGACCTGGTCCACCCCGGAGATCCGCGTGGACTGCCCCGAGAGCATGAAGGAGCGCGTGGTCGGCAAGGCCGTGGAATACTTCAGCTCCAAGTTCGACGCCATCGACATCGACGGCGTGCGCGCGGTGTTCCCAGACGGCTGGGGCCTCATCCGCGCCTCCAACACCCAGCCCGTCCTCGTCCTGCGCTTCGAAGCCGAAACCCCGGAACGCCTCGACGAAATCCGGTCCATGTTCGAAGAAAAACTCAAAGCCTGGATCGCCGAAGGCTAGGCGTATCAATCTACATCACTAAAAAGGGCGCGGATCATCAGGTCCGCGCCCTTTTGATTGTCGCCTCCGGCGGCCGGGGAAAGGGGAAGGAAAACCCTTTGAAAAGGGCTTTTCCTTCCCCTTCCCCCGGACCCCCATCCCCATCCTTTCCTAAACTTCTTATCGCCGCTTCGCGGGGCTGGTCGCTAAAAAAGCCTTCTACTCAAAAATGAGGCGAAGGTCCTGCCTTTCTCTTAATGGAGCGATTCGGGTGCGCAACACCCGACAGCGGCTCATTTATCGCGTTAGCACAAGGCTTTCGAGAGTGGATCAGCTGTGCATTTTCTTCCGGCCGGGGCAACCGCAGCGTAGCCGTCTACGTGAGGATTGGCCCGGCCGGAAAAAATGTGTAGATGGCCCGCTATCGGAAGCCGCTTAACTAGAAAAGGCCGGCACCATAGGTGCCGACCTTTTCATATTATGGGGGTGTGGTAGGTTTATTTGGATACGGAGACAAAGTGCTCCTGCATGGCGATGGCTCCGCCGCCCCGGTCCCACTTGTCGATGCCCTTGGGCATGAGCATGTTGTCGGCGGCGCCCATGCCCTTGGCGCGGGACTCGCACGGCAGGTCGTGGCCGAAACCGTGGATCATGAAGACCGCTTCGGGGTGGACGAAGTCCGTGACAAACGCCTTGATCTTGGCCTTGTAGCCGTTGCTGGCCACGGTCACGTATTCGTCCTGCGCGATGCCCAGCGCCTCGGCGCGCTTGGTGTTGATCCACAACACGTTCTCGGGCATCTGCTCGAAGAGCAGGGAGTTGTTCACGGTGTGGCCCTGGGTGTGCAGGGCGCAGCGGCCGAAGGTGATGCGGAACTTGCCGTCCGGCACCCGCTCCGGGGCCTCGTAGGGCTTGAGCGACGGCAGGCCGTCGCCCTCGAGCTTGGCGTCGATGATCTGGACCTTGCCGGACGGGGTCTTGAAGGAGCCCTCTTTCACCGGCTTGTACAGCGGATCGGAGGCCAGGGACACGATGCCCGTCTTCTCGAAGTCCTCGATGGACACGCCGGTGCCTTCGAGCTGGAACTTCCAGATGTCCTCGATGTTGGTGTAGTCCAGTTCCTTGAGGCCCATGCGCTTGGACAGGCCCGCGTAGATTTCCCAGATGGCCTTGGTGTCGTAGACCGGCTCGATGGCGCGCTTGCGCACCTGGAAGCAGGGCTTGGGGCCGTTCTTGGTCATCAGGATCTCGTCCCGTTCGAGATACGGGGAGATGGGCAGGACCACGTCCGCGTTCCAGGCGGTGTCGGACCAGGAGAAGGTCACGGCCACGAGCAGTTCGATGTCCTTCCACTTGGCCATGACGTCGTCCTTGTCCGGGAAGGCCATGAGCGGGTCGTGGCGTTGGGCGATATACGCCTTGATCGGGTAGGGCTTTTCCTCCACCGCGGCCTCGTAGGCCAGATGGACCAAGCCCGGGCCCGCGTCGAAGTGCTTGCGGCCTTCCATCCAGCCGATACCGTCCGCGCGCTGGCCCTCGGGCTTGGGATAGAGCTCCATGAAGCTCTTCAGCCCCTTGGCGCCCACGTCGCCCGGCTTGTTCATGAACGGCAGGCCGCCCTTGGCGCCGATGGCCCCGAGCAGCGCGTTGATGATGTAGATGGTCCGGGTCATGTAGAAGGAGTCGGAGTAGCGCGCCGTCATCCAGCCCGGATGCCAGATCACGCTCGGCGCGGCCTCCGCCAGCTGGTTGCAGAAGTCGATCAGGCTCGCCGCGGGCACGCCGGTCTCGGCCTCGGCCCACTCCGGGGTGTAGGGCTTGACGAACTCGACGAGCTTGTCGAAGTCCTCGACCCAGTCGGCCACGAACTGCTTGTCGTACAGTTCATTATTAATAAGGACGTTGATGACCGCCAGGTTGAAGGCGTAGTCGGTGCCGGGCCGGACCATGAAGAAGTTGTCGGCCTTGGTGGCCGGGACGTTGGCCCGGATGTCGATGACCGTCAGCTTGCCGCCTTTCTCGAGGCCCGCGAACAGGTTGTTCACCTCGGCCACGTTGATGGCCTCGAGCATGTTGCGCTGCTGGAGCACCACGTGCTTGGCGTTCTTCAGATCGTAGGACACGCCCTTGCGGCCGAAGCCGAACACGGACAGGGCCGCGTTCTGCACGTTGCGCGCGCAGGCGGAATCGTGGTTGTTGTAGTTGGCCGTGCCGATGCCGCGCAGAAAGGCGCGGTAAAAGTCGCGGAACGGTCCGCCGCGGTCCGAGAACAGGACCGAATTCTTGCCGTAGGTGTCCTGGATGCGGGTCAGTTCGTCGGCCACGTAATCCAGGGCCTCGTCCCACGACACACGCTTCCATTTTCCTTCGCCGCGTTTGCCCGTGCGCACCATGGGGTACTGCGGGCGGTCCTCATCGTAGGTCAGGGCCGTACCGGCAGCGCCGCGCGGACACAGGGAGCCCATGATGCCGGGGGCATCGGGATTACCCTGGATATACTCCGCTCTGCCGTCGACCACTTCGACCTCGATAGGACATCGTACAGAGCACATGCCGCATATGCTCTTAACCAATTCCTTACCCATACACTCCTCCTGTACAGACAGTGATGAATTCTGCGCGCTCTTTGAATTATGATGGACCTTATGCGTGGCTATCCACCGTGGGCAATACATACCCGGCATGTGAAATCTATAACATGATTTTTCTTCCATTCGAGGAAAAATTCGGGTTATGATCTCTTTTGATTGAGAAATTTCTCACAAGAGGGGTGGTTGTTGACCAAGTGCGGATTTTTCTTCAGTTCCTGGACTACAAACAAGACTGCGCGCCCAAATCCAAGTCTGCAGAGGTGGAAAATGGCTGGTTACAGAATGAAATTTGACAAGAAGCGATGCATTGCGTGCAACGCCTGTCTGGTTCACTGCAAGGTGAAGAACAAGGTGCCCGCCGGGCTTTCCCTCAACCGCCTGGAGGCGGAGGGGCCCGTGGCCGACGAGGACGGCAAGCCTTCGGCAAAGCTGAAGTATACCAACTGTCGGCATTGCAAGAAGCCCGAGTGCGTGAGCGCGTGTCCCACCGGGGCCATGTACAAGCGCGAGGACGGGCTGGTGTTGGTCGACCTGGACAAGTGCGACGGCTGCAAGAGCTGTATCGACGCCTGTCCGTGGACCGTGCCGGTGTTCAACGACGCCACCGGCAAGATCATGAAGTGTGATTTCTGCGTGGACAGGGTCGATGCCGGCGGCACCCCTGCCTGCGTTGTAGGCTGCACGGCGAACGCCCTGAGCTTCGTGCGGCCGGAATAGTCTAGGTACCAACTTCGCGGCCTTGGGGGACGCGGAGTGACATTTTGGGGTCCTTTTAACATTCATTATGAGGAGGAGGTAACTGTGTTACGTTCCAAGAAAACTCTCCTGATGCTGGCTCTGGTTGCGGCTGTCTGCCTCATGGCTCAGCCCGCCCTGGCCGATCGTCTGGCCGACGCCATCGCCGAGGCCAAACCCACCGGTGAGCCCGGCTACATGGGCATCCCCGGCGGCCCGCAACTGAACATCATCATCGGTTTCCTGTGGGCGATCTGGGTAGGCTGGATCTTCTCCACCGTCGGCGCCTTCGGCGGCATCATGGCCGGTGTCGGTCACATCACCATCTATGGCCTGGGCGACTACGCCAGCTCTTTCGGCAAGGGCTCCAAGATGAACAAGGTCGTCACCGACTCCATCCGCGTGTCCAACCAGTGGCTGGTCGGTTGTTCCGCCGCCCTGTCCTCCTTCAACTACTACAAGGCCGGTCGCCTTGTGCTGCCCCTGGGCATCGCCCTGGCCATCGGTTCCGTGGCCGGTTCCTGGCTCGTGCCCTGGCTGACCGCCGGTAAGATCAGCCTGAAGGCCTACCTGGGCTACTTCGGTCTGTTCGTCCTGTTCCTGGGCTGCTACCTGTTCTACCAGACCACCCCGAAGGGTCAGGCCGGCAAGCAGGCCGCCAAGAAGGCCGCCGAGGCCTTCCAGAAGTCCGTCAAGGAACAGCAGCAGGGCGGCACCGTCGACATGGCCGAGATGGGCGTGAAGGTCCAGAAGTTCACCCCGACCATCTGCGAATTCACCTTCTTCGGCGTCGAGTTCAAGTTCAATCCCCTGATCCCCGTGGTCGGCGGTTTCTGCATCGCGGCCCTGGCCTCCTTCCTGGGTGTCGGCGGCGGCTTCCTGCTGGTGCCGTTCCTGACCTCCGTGGCTGGTCTGCCCATGTACCTGGTCGCCGGTACCTCCGCCCTGGCGGTCCTCATCGGCATGGCCAACTCCATCGCCTCCTACATGCTGCTCAAGCAGACTCCGGTGGCCTGGGGCCTGATCGGCGCCGAACTCGTCGGCATCGTCATCGGCTCCATCGTCGGACCCAAGACCTCCAAGTTCATCCCGGACAAGGTCCTGAAGTACATCTTCATCGTCCTGGCTCTGTACGTTGGTATCCGCTACACCACCAAGGGCTTCCTGGGCTACTCCGTCGTCCCGCCCTTCTAAGTCGCGCGGACTGACAGCAAGAAAGAGGGGCCGCCCGTTTCGGGCGGCCCCCATAACCAACCTCTGACAGGAAAGAACATGACCGGCCAAATCGTATACGAATTTCTCGACCCCTGGATGATCTGGGCCTTCCGCACCACAGGCAACGCCTACGTGGGCTTCGCCATCGGCCTGATCTGGGTCTCCCTTGTGGCAACCGTCATCGGCGAGTTGTGCATGGCCGGGGTCTATTTCACCAACAAGAAGCATTTCAGGACCATCAACCGCGACATGGTCGACCACCACAATCTGTCGGTCAAGGCGCTGGGCGCCAAGAACAAGGCCGCGTGGAAGGCCTGCAACTCCATCGCCAACGACGCCTTCGGCAAGAACTTCTTCGCCCGCATCGCGCTGTTCGCATCGTCCCTGTGGGTGGTCCCGTTCGGCATCGGCTGGCTGTTCTACCGCTTCGGCCATGTGGACTTCACCGTGCCGTTCCTCGGCTCGGTGGGCCCGGCCTTCGTGTTCATCCCGGTCTACATCCTGGTCCGTTACCTGTTCAGCCTGGCCAAGCCGTGGCTGCCGGTCTTCAAGACCATCCGCCAGAAGGTCAAGGACAACGAGGCCGGCGACGAGATGCTGGAGTTCACGGACCTGCTCAGCGAAGAGGACAAGCAGGCATACATGCAGAGAAAGGAGCGGGCCAAGTCCAAGCCCGGGCTCATGGAGAGCAAGCCGGTCCCCGAAGGGTCCTAGCGATTTCGAAAAAAGGAAAAGCCGCCCCATGGGGCGGCTTTGTTCTTTGATATGTCCGGCCGGGCCGGTCTAGGGAGCGGCCTTTTCCACGGCCTCCAGGAAGCCGGGGAGGTCCGAGGGGCCGATCAGGTAATACCGGTCCTCGGTCTGTATGCAGAGCACGTCCGAGCGGTTGGTGACCACGACCGTCTCCAGGCCGTCCCCGATCTCGACCACGCCGGACCTGTAGGCGCCGAAGGTCATGAACTTCCTGGTCTTGGTGAACTTGAAGTCTGCGTCCTTTTTCAGGTCCACGCGGAAGGTCTTGACCACCGAGGCCCAGGGGATGACCGCCGAGGCGAACGGCGGGGCGGACAGCAGGACGCCTTCGTCCGCCACGGTGACCGTGGCCCGCTTGGGCGTGATGTAGAGCATGTACCAGTAGAACATGGACAGCGGCCCGGCCACGGCGATGAGGCAGATGGCGGTCCAGTTCAGGCCGGAGTTGAAGCTCCAGGCCACGGCTGCGGCGACAACGGCCACGATCAGGAGGAAGAAGGTGAGCACGGTCTTGCTCATGGGGATCTTGAAAATAGTCGTCATGTACGTCTCCTTGCTTGGGCACGCCCGTGTGCTGGCCTCCTTTCATACTGACTTGGGAGCGAGTTGCCAAGGGATAAGACTTGTTGGAATGCGTCCTGAATTTCTGTACTGTTTCCAGGCACGTCCGAAACGGGGCGCAGGGAGCGTCCGAAACCGATGATTCGATGATGAAAACGTTGAAAATCCACATGACGACCTGGATGGTCCTGTTCACGCTCCTCGTGCCCGTGGTCCTCGTAACGGGGTGCTCGGACGAGAAGCCGGTCAAGGTGGACCTGTCCAAGCGCGAGGACCTGGTGGCCCCCCGCATGGACGAGGCCATCACCTACGCCTACCTGCCGCAGTACTCCCACACCATCTCCTACCAGCGTCACCGCAGGCTGATAGAGTACCTGCGCAAGGCCACGGGTCTGCCGCTCAGGCAGATATTCCCCGACACCTTCGAGGAGCACGTCAAGATGGTCGAGCGCGGGGAGATCGACATCTCCTATTCCAACCCGTTCGTCTACGTGCGCCTGGCCAAGGCCGGGGCCCAGGCGTTCGCGCGGGTCATCGAGCCCTCGGGCGAACCTTACTTCCGTGGGCAGATCATCTCCCGCGCGGACAACGCGGCCATCAACACCATCAGCGACTGCCGGGGCAAGCGGTGGATCGCGGTGGACCCGAACTCGGCGGGCGGCTATCTTTTTCCTCTGGGGCTTTTCTATGATCACGGCATCCGCCACTCCGACTTCGAGACCGTGGACTTCGCGCCCGGTCCGGGCGGCAAGCAGGAGAAGGTCGTCTTGGCCGTGCACGCGGGCGTGTACGACATCGGCACCATCCGCAAGGGCACCCTGGACGTGGTCAAGAACAAGATCGACCTCGGCTCCATCCGGGTCCTGGCCGAGACCCGCGCCTTTCCCGGCTGGGTCTACGCGGCCCGCAAGGGGCTCGACCCGGCCGTGGTGGACGCCATTGCCCGGGCCATGTTCGCCCTGGACGTGGACACCCCCGAGCACCGGGCCATCCTGTCCGCCGCCGGCATGAAGGGCATCATTCCGGCACGCGATCTCGACTACGATCCGGTCAGGGAGCTGGCCGAAAAACTGGACCTGAACCGGTAACCGCTCATGCGTATTTTCCCCCGCCTCAAGTTCCGCACCAAGCTCAACCTGGGCATGTCCGCCATCCTCGTGGGCATGGCCGTGCTTCTGCTGCCGCTGGTCGGGACCATGAGCGCCAACTCCCTGGTGGAGGAGAGCAAGAAGCGCGGCTCGGCCCTGGCCGAAGGATTGTCCGTGCGCGCCGTGGACCCCATGCTCGCCCGCGACTTCCTGCGGCTCAAGAACATGGTCGACAAGCAGTCCACGGTGGAGGACGTGATTTACGCCTTCATCCAGGACAAGAGCGGCTTCGTCCTGGTCCACACCTTCCAGAAGGGATTCCCGGTGGACCTCATCAAGGCGAACAGTGCGGCCTCGGGCGAGTCCCTGCACATCCAGCTGCTGGCCGACGGCTCGCGGCGCATCTACGACTTCGCGGCCCCGGTCCTGGTCTCGGACGGGCGGCTCGGGACCGTGCGCATCGGCCTGTCCCAGGCGCGCATCCAGATGGCCGTGCAGCGCCAGCTGACTCTCATGGCCGGGCTGTTCACCGGTGCGCTGATCCTGGCCACCTCGCTGGGCACGGTCTTCGCCCGGCGCGTCACCGCCCGGCTGGGGCGGCTGCGCTCCCACGCCGAGGAGATGCTGACCGGCAACCTGGACATCACCTCCGGTCCCACGTGGGGCATCCACTGCTGGGAAAAGCAGGAGTGCGGCACCACCCAGTGCCCGGCCTACGGCGAGACGAGGCGGCGGTGCTGGTACATCGCCGGGACCATGTGTCCGGACTGCAACAACGAGGGCAATTTTCAGTGCAGGCTGGAGTCCTGCCGCCGGTGCGTGGTCTACCGCGAGAACGCGGGCGACGAGATCCAGGATCTGGCCGAGACCTTCGACGTCATGGCCCTGTCGCTGAAGACCCACATCGAGGAGCTGCGCGAGGCCGAGCGCAACCTGCGCGACCAGCAGCGGCTGACCAGGACCATCCTGGACGTCTCTCCGGACCGCGTCTCCCTGGTGGACTCGACCATGCGCTACCGGGGCTGCAACAAGAGCTTCGCCGAGTCCGTGGGCATGTCCCTGGCCGAGATCGAGGGCAAGACCGACTTCGACCTCTTCCCAGAGGCCGAGGCCGAGGAGCGCCACATGGCCGCCCGCGACATCCTCCAGTCCGGGCGCAGGCTGGACACCCAGCTGATGGTCGAGGCGGGCGGCGGCGAGCACTGGTTCCACGTGGTCTGCGTGCCGGTCTTCAACGACGAGGGGCGCATCGACGGGCTGCTGCGGACCGACCGCGACATCTCGGACATCAAGCGCTACGAGAACCAGCTCATCCAGGCCCAGAAAATGGAGTCCCTGGGCCTTCTGGCCGGCGGCGTGGCCCACGAGATCAACACCCCGCTGGGCATCATCCTGGGCTATGCCCAGCTCCTCCAGGAGGACGTGGAGGAGGGCGGCCAGATCCACCAGGACCTGGCCATCATCGAGAAGCAGACCCAGGTCTGCAAGAAGATCGTGGCCGACCTGCTCGGCTTTTCCCGCCAGACCCAGTCGGCCAAGCGCGAGATGTGCTTCAACAACTCGGTCATGGAGGCGGTTTCCCTGGTGCGCCATACGCTTGAGCTCGACAAGGTGGAGATCGTCACCCAGCTCGACGACCGCTACCCGATCATCTACGGCGACCCGGAGAAGCTCAAGCAGGTCTGGATCAACCTGCTGACCAACGCGCGCGACGCCATGGCGGGCCAGGGCGGGACCATCCTCATCCGCACCCGGCTGGACACCCCGGGCGGCATCGTCTCCCTGTGGGTGGCCGACAGCGGCTCGGGCATCGCCGAGGACGCGCTCAAGAAGATTTTCGATCCGTTCTACAGCACCAAGGCCGTGGACAAAGGCACCGGTCTCGGGCTGTCCGTGTCCTTCGGGATCATCGAGGACCACGGCGGCGACATCCGCGCCGAGAGCCCGGTCCCGGACGAGTTCGGGTTCCCCGACGCCAAGAAGGGGACCGAGGGCGGTGGAACGGTCTTTGAAGTGAACCTCCCCCTGGACCATCAGGCCGATGGCGGGGAACCGGAAAAGGAGTAGATCATGGCGAATATACTGGTACTCGACGATATCAGCGACGCAGGCATGCTGGTCAAGCGCATCCTGGAACGCAAGGGGCACAAGGTGTGGAACTTCACCGAAGAGGAAGACGCCCTGAAACACGCGGCCGGGACCAGGATGGACCTGGCCATACTGGACATCAAGCTCAAGAAGATGACCGGCGTGGAGGCCCTCGAGGAACTCAAGAAGGTCAACCCGGACATGAAGGCGATCATGCTGACCGGTTATCCCACCCTGGAGACCGCCCGCGACTCGCTCCGGCTCGGGGCCCAGGAGTACTGCGTCAAGCCGATCAACAAGGAGGAGCTTGAGGCCAAGGTGGCCGAGGTCCTCGAAAGCGGCGACTAGGACAGGGCGTAGGCCCGCGGGCCGCGAACCACACCGTAAAGCCAAGGACGATCCATGTATCTCAAACAGCTCTTCAGGCACTGGACCTATCAGGTCTTCGCTCCCGGCACCCTGCTGCGGCGCAAGTACGAAGCGTTCAAGTCCCTGCTGGCCCACGACGCCGTGGCTCTGGAACTGGTCGCCGACCTGGAGGAGATGTTCTACGGCAAGCGGCTGGCCGACCGCCAGCGCGCGCTCTGGATGACCAACCGATTGTCCTCGGCCGTGTCCACCATGGCCGGGCAGCTGGTGGAGATGAACCCGACCCGGTACATGGACCTGCCCGAATACTTCCGCAAGATCGACTTCTACGTGCACATGGCGCTCGAGCTCGAACAGCCCGAGGTGGGCCCGCCGTACATCCTCTCCCTGGAGGAGGCCGGGGCCCTGCCCAGGCTTGCGGGCGGCAAGGCGTCCAATCTGGGCCGGGCCAAGTCCCTGGACGGCATCCCGGTGCCGCCCGGCTTCGTGGTCACGGCCAACGCCTTCAACTATTTCATCGACTTCAACGGGCTGGGCGAGGAGATCGAAAAACGGCTGCGGCAGATGGTCGTGGGCGACCGCGACCTGCTGGCCCGGCTGACCGCCGAGATGCAGGAGCTCATCCTGGCCGCCGACGTGCCCGAGGAGATCGCCCGGGGCATCCGCTACGGCGTGTCCGAGATCATCGACGGCGACGACCTCATCGCGGTCCGCTCCAGCGCCCTGGCCGAGGACGGCGAGATATCCTTTGCCGGGCAGTACGCCTCGGAGCTGAACGTCCAGCCCAACGACGTGCTCGAGGCGTACAAGCGGGTCCTGGCGGGCAAGTACTGCCCGCGCGCCGTGGCCTACCGCATCTCCAACGGGTTGACCGACAGCGAGACGGCCATGGCCGTGCTGGTCATCCCCATGATCGACGCGGACACGGCGGGCGTGCTCTACACCCGCGACCCGGACTGCCGGGGGCGCGAGGCCATGGGCGTGTACGGCGTGCGCGGCCTGGGCCACGGGCTGGTAGACGGCTCCACCTCCCCGGACAAGGCCGTGCTGACCCGCGAGGCGACCCCGCGCCTGGACGCGGACTGCACCCCGGATACGGGCGGCCTGCCCTCGGAGGAGTCCCTGGTCCGGCTCGGGCAGCTGGCCATGCGGTTGGAGGAGGCCTTCGGGCGGCCCCAGGACATCGAGTGGGCCGAGGACGTCACCGGGGAACTGTACATCCTTCAGACCCGGCCCCTGCAGGAGGAGCGCGAGGAGGCCCTGGCCGCCCAGGAGCCGTTGCCCATATCGCTGCAACCCATCGCCGAGGGGCTGGAGCGCGCCTCCACCGGCGCGGGCTGCGGGACCGTGTATTTCGCCTCCACGGGCGAGCGCATCGCCCAGATTCCCGAGGGGGCCGTGGTCGTCACCCCGAGCCTCAAGCCGTCGCTTTTGACCTTCATCGGCAAGATGAACGGGGTCATCGCGGCCACGGGCAGCCGGGCCAGCCATTTCGCCTCCGTGGCCCGCGAATCCGGCGTGCCCGTGGTGGTCGGCGACGTGGACGCCAAGCTCGAACAGGGCCAGCTGGTCACCGTGGACGGCACGAACGGGGCCATCTACGACGGCTGCGTGCAGGAGATCATGACCCGGGCCCGCGAAGGACAGCAGGTCTCCGCGCGGGTGGTCGAGCAGTACGCCAAGGTCGCGCCCCTGACCGTGCGCCTGAACCTGACCGATCCCCAAAGTGAGGACTTCACCCCCATGGGCTGCAAGTCCCTGCACGACGTTATCCGCTTCTGCCACGAGAAATCCGTGAACGAGATGTTCGCGGTCATGGACAAGAAGGGGCGGGGCATGCACTCGGCCAAGCGGCTGGAGACCAGCCTGCCCCTGGTCATGTACGTCCTGGACCTGGGCGGCGGCTTCTTCGCCAACGCGGGCGAGGGCAGGACCGTCTCGCCCCAGGACATCAAGTGCCGCCCCATGTGGGCCCTGTGGTACGGATTGGCCGACGACCGGGTCAAATGGCCCTCGCGGCTGACGGCCATGGACTGGGAGGAGTTCGACAAGGTCTCGGGCGGCATCTTCAGCTTCGACTCCAAGCTGCTGGCCAGCTACGGGCTGATCTCCGAGGACTACCTGCACCTGATGGTCCGCTTCGGCTACCACTTCTCGGTGGTGGACTCCATCTGCGGGCCCGAGCAGGGGGCCAACTACATCAATTTCCGCTTCAAGGGCGGCGGGGCCGGATTCGACCAGCGGCTGCTCCGGCTGGAGTTCATCCGCCGGGTCCTGGAGCGCTACGGGTTCGAGACCGCCACGCGCGGCGACATGATCGACGCCAAGTGCTCCCGGCTGCCCGAGAACGACACCCGGCGGCTGCTCATGCGCTTGGGCTACCTCATGGCCGTGACCCGGCTCATGGACATGCGCATGGACAACGAGGAGCAGGTCGCGGCCGAGGTCGAGCGGTTCATCATTGATGCGGAGTCGCGCGATGGCTGACAAGACCGCCGCCTACAAGGTCACCTGGGTCACGGATCAGCTCGGCGTGGGCAGCGCGCCCATGAGCTATCCGCAGCTGGAGGCCATCCGCGCCCAGGGCGTGGACGCCATCCTCAACCTGTGCGGCGAGTTCTGCGACCTGCACGACATCGAGAAGGACGCGGGCTTCGAGGTCCACTACCTGCCGCTGGAGGATGAGGAGGCCCCGGGTCTGATCGAGCTGGAAAAGACCCTGGCCTGGCTGGACGAAGCCATCTACCTGGGCAAGAAGGTGCTCATCCACTGCCGCCACGGCATCGGGCGGACGGGCACGGTGCTCAACGCCTACCTGCTGCGGCGCGGCCTGGGCCACAAGCTGGCGGGCAAGGCGCTCAAGAAGCTCAAGAGCAAGCCCGCCAATTTCGTCCAGTGGCGGACCATCCGCAAATACGGCAAGCAGTCCGGCCAGCTGACCGTGCGCGAGCCGTCCCTGGAGTTCAAGCGGCTGGTGGACCTGTCGCCGTTTTTCAACGATTATTCGGAGTTGGTCGCGCGGGTGGACGAGAGCGGCCAGGCCACCGAGGGGCTGGCTTGCGGCCTGGACCATAGCCAGTGCTGCACCACCCCGGTCTCCCTGACCCTGGCCGAGGCCGTGTACATCTCCCACCGCATCAACCAGAAATTGTCCGGCGAGGAGCGCCTCAAGGTCATCGAGCGGGCCGTGGCCACGGCCCAGGCCGAACGCAAGGCGGCCAGGGACCTGGCGGTGGGCAAGGACGGGGAATACTGCCTGTCCGAGGCCGGGGCCGTATGCCCCCTGCTCGAGAACGACAAGTGCCTGCTCTTCGAGCACCGGCCCATCCAGTGTCGCGCCTTCGGCCTGGACCAGGACGACGCGGGGCTGTGGGGGACCATGATCAACCCGGCCCTGAACAAGATTTCAGCGGAGATATGGTTCGCCTACACCAGCTCCATGGCGTCCGGCGACATGCCGCGCTTCGCCCTGCCGGACGTGGTCTCCGGCAAGTTCGTGGAGACCATCTTCCGGTTCATGATGCAACAGGGGCTGGAATAGCCCGGCCTAGACCGAGCAGTGCAGCTCCACAAAGGGGTTGGCCAGCTGCGGCAGGTAGGGCTCGGCAAAGAAGACGTGTCCCTCCCCGGGCAGGGTCGTGGGCGGTAGGTCCGGGTCGGTGGACACGCTGACCGCGTCCTTGGTGAAGGTCACGATCATGGGCACCACCTCCTGTTCCGCCTCGCTGCACAGGCTCTCCCGGTTCTCCGGGATATGGCAATGGGTGTGCCCGTCCGGGTGCACCACGGTCAGCTTGGTCAGGGTGGTGATCACCCGGCAGACCTTCCCTTCCTCGTCGAACACCAGCGAATTGGCGTCCCCGTTCACGCCCACGGCGTCCGGGTCGTACGCGGTCATCTCGCCCGCCCGGGTGGGCACGGAGGTGGGCTTGGCCGGTTCCAGGGAACGGACCTTGCCGTCGCGGGTGAAGCTGACCCCGATGCGCGCCTCGATGGGCCCGGCCGGGGTGGGCACGGACAGGGTCTCGCCCGGCCACAGGGTCAGGCTGCGTAGGCTGCGGTCGTCGTAGAAGCTGACGCTCATGGCCTTGACCCGGATGGGGCCGATGGGCGTGGTCAGGGTGAGCGGCTTGGCCAACGCGGCCTCGTCGTCCTGGCTCCAGTAGCCGGACAGCTTGCCGTTCAACGGAAAGATGCGGTTGATGGTCCCGTTTTCGTGGAAGGAGATCAGCTCGGCCGGGATGTCGCCCGCCGGGGTGGCGATGACCGTCTGGATCTCCAGGGGCACGGACTTGAGCCCGCCCGAGTCGTGGTACTCCACGGGCAGAATCTCCCGTTTGCGCAAATCGTCGGACGTGTGCTGGGGAATCAACTCACCGTACTGCGTGGATATGGTCTGCATGATAACCTCTCCTGGAGTCTTGGAAGGCGGGGCGGCGCCGGGAGCGGCAGCCGTCCGGAATCCGTGAGGGTGCGGGGCGTCCGGCCAGGCCGTGGCGTCCGATGAAAAGCAATGTCGCGTAGCTGATGATCAGCAGGGCCAGGGAGAGCAGGCCCGCCTGGCCGTATTCCAGGGACTCGGTGTGCTCGAAGATGGCGATGGAGGCGACCTTGGTCTCGCCCGGTATGGACCCGCCGAGCATCAACGCCACGCCGAACTCGCCCACGGTGTGCGCGAAGATCAGCGCGGCCGAGGCCGTGAGCCCGCCCATGGCGTTAGGCAGGATGACGTGGTAAAAGGCCTGGACGTGGGTCATGCCCGAGCAGCGGGCCGCCTCGACGATGCCCGGATCGATCTTCTCGAAGGCCGCGCGCATGGGCAGCACCCCGAAGGGCAGGCTATAGATCAGGGAGCCGACAACGAGCCCGGAAAAGGAGAAGGGCAGGGGGAAGCCGAACAGCGACTCCCAGGCCGCGCCCAGGGGCGCGCTGGGGCTCATGATCATGAGCAGGCCGAAGCCCAGCACCGTGGGCGGCAGGACCATGGGCAGGTTGCAGGCCGCCTCCACGTACCGCTTGCCCGGCATGCACGACACGGCCAGCCAGTAGGCCAGGGGCATGCACAGGCAGAGCAGCAGGGGCGTGACCGCCAGGGCCAGCTTGCCGGTTATGGTCAGCGCCGTGAAGTCCATGCCGCTTCTAGGGGGTGACGGTTGTCACGAACACGGACGCCGCTAGGGCCGGAGCCGCAGCCGGGGGCGTGGCCGTGGAGGCGGTGCCGGACAGGACGCAGAGCCACAGGCAGACGTACAGAAGCTTCTTGAACACGGGACCTCCTAGTTCTTGACGAGTTTCGAGAGTTCGCTGCGGGTCAGGGGGCGTTCCAGCTCCCAGGCCAGTTTTCTTACTTCATCGACAAGGGCCGGGAGGCCCTGTTCCGGAAGATCGAGGCCGTTGTCCGCAAGGGCGCTGGCGACCGCCGCTCGCCCACTTTTTCCGCCAATCGCGACCATCCGGTCCGCGCCGATGCGGCCGGGATCGAAGGGCTCGAAAAGCTCAGGCGACTTGCTGAGGGCGTGCGCGTGAAGGCCGGACTCGCAAGCGAAAATGTCCTTGCCCGCGATCGCCTTGGTTCGGGGAATCGGCACCCCGGCAGCTTGAGAAACGAAATGGCAGAGGCCGCGAAGGTCTTCAATCTTGTATGCATGGCTTTTCTCCTTGAGTGTCAGGTAGGCGGCCAGTTCCTCGGTGGCCGCGATGCCGGACCGTTCGCCGATGCCGAGCAGGCTGACGTCGGCGTAGTCCGCGCCGCAGGAAAGGGCGGTGACCGCGTTGCCCGTGGCCATGCCGAAGTCGTCGTGGCAGTGCACGGCCAGGTCGATGTCCAGTTCCTTCTTGAAGGTTGCGACCAGCGCCGTGGTCGCGGGCGGGGTCAGCAGCCCCAGGGAGTCGGACAGGCGCACGCGGGACGCGCCCACGTCCTGCGCCAGTCCGGCCGCCTTGAGGGCGAAGTCCAGGTCGGCCCTGGAGACATCCTCCAGGCCGACGGACACGTATTCCAAGCCCAGGAGCCCGGCCGCGAGAACGGTTCGGGCCAGGCGTTCCAGCAGCCCCTCGCGGTCGGTCCCGAGTCGGTTTTCGATGTGCAGATCGGACACGGGCACGCCGATGTTGATGCGGTCGACCCCAAGACCGGCGGCCTTGCGGATGTCCGCGTCGCGGCAGGGAGACCACACGGACAGGGCGGTGCGGCCGCGCCGCTTGCCTATCCTCCGTATGAGCTCGTCCAGTCCTTCCTGTCCCACCCAGCCCAACTCGATCTCGTCCACTCCTATACTCAGGAGGCCGGACACGATTCTCTCCCGCGCCTCCATGGAGAAGTAGGCCCCGAAGAGCTGTGCGCCTTCTCTGAGTGTGGTGTCGATCAGCATGTGGTTTGTCCTCTTCTTATTGTTGCGGGTGATGCTGCCTCTCCATGAGCAGGAAGGATGCCAATTCTAAAAATGAATCTAACATGTTGATATTATAATACTAAATAATTTACGAAAAAGAGAGTGATTTGCCTACGTTTTTGTAGGTTGCAACACTTGTGTCTGCGTGTTTGGTGTGAACCTACACTTTTTGTAGGAGGCTACACCGCTGTAGGAATCTTGGTTTTTCCTTTTATTGCAGGTTGTTAACACTGTGTAGGTGATTTGGCACGGCGTTTGCCTTAAGGGCTTCATCGACGCAAACAAACCCATGGAGGAGAAATCATGAGGAAAGTAGCAATTTACGGAAAGGGCGGAATCGGAAAGTCCACCACCACGCAGAACACTGTCGCCGGTCTGGCCGAGATGGGCCGCAAGGTCATGGTCGTCGGTTGCGACCCCAAGGCCGACTCCACCCGTCTGCTGCTCGGCGGCCTGGCGCAGAAGTCCGTGCTCGACACCCTTCGCGAAGAAGGCGAGGACGTGGAACTCGAGGATATCCGCAAGCCCGGCTTCGGCGGCACCTGGTGTGTCGAGTCCGGCGGCCCGGAACCGGGTGTCGGCTGTGCCGGTCGCGGCATCATCACTTCCATCAACATGCTCGAGTCGCTCGGCGCCTACGAGGAGTCCGAGGGTCTGGACTACGCCTTCTACGACGTCCTCGGCGACGTTGTCTGCGGCGGATTCGCCATGCCCATCCGCGACGGCAAGGCCCAGGAGATCTACATCGTCTGCTCCGGCGAGATGATGGCCATGTACGCGGCCAACAACATCTGCAAGGGCATCATGAAGTACGCGGAATCCGGCGGCGTCCGTCTGGGCGGCCTGATCTGCAACTCCCGCAACACCGACCGCGAGGCCGACCTGATCACCGAGCTGGCCGCCAAGCTGGGCACCCAGATGATCTACTTCGTGCCCCGCGACAACGACGTCCAGCGCGCCGAGATCAACCGCAAGACCGTCATCGAATGGGACGGCACCGTGCCCCAGGCCAACGAGTACCGAGGTCTGGCCAAGGCCATCGACGAGAACGAGATGTTCACCATCCCGACCCCGCTCGAGATCGAAGACCTGGAACAGCTACTCATGGACTACGGCATCATGGAAGCCGCCTAGTTCTCCCCTCACATTTCGCCCGGTCGGCGGCCCCGGCAGGCGCGGAATTCGAAAGGATTCCGTGCCTACAGGGGACAACCAGCCCGAAAACAGGGCGGATGTGGAAAATGAAAACAATCAAAGTCCTTTAATAACGAAGAGATAGGAGAGAGCAAAAATGATGATCATGGTACGAGCAATTGTGCGGCCCGAGAAAGCGGATACCGTCCTGGCCGCTCTGATGGACAACGGCTTTCCCGCCGTCACCAAATATTCCGTGGCCGGTCGCGGCAAGCAGCGCGGCATCAAGATCGGCGAGGTCACCTACGACGAAATTCCCAAGACCATGCTCATGTGCGTCGTCAACGCGGCTGACAAGCAGTTCGTGATCAACACGATCATGGACGCCGCCCGCTCCGGCACCAAGGGCGCGTTCGGCGACGGCAAGATATTCGTCTCCGACGTCGAGGACGTCTACACCATCAGCTCCGGCGTGAACGAGACCGCCGCAGCCAGCGAGGAGGCCGCGTAATGAAGGAAGTCATCGCAGTCGTGCGCATGAACATGATGAACCAGACCAAGGCCGCCCTGAGCGAAGCCGGCGTGGACGCCTTCTTCGCCCACGCAGCGGAAGGCCGGGGCAAGGGGTTCGTCAATTCGGCCGTCGTCGAGGGCGCCGAGAGCGGCTACGAAGAGGCCGCCGCGGTGCTGGGCGAGAAGGGCAAGCTCTATCCCAAGCGCATGGTAACGGTCGTGGTCCCCGACGACATGGTGGAAGACGTCGTCGAAGCCGTCATGGCCGCCAACAAGACCGGCAAACCGGGCGACGGCAAGATCTTTGTCCTGCCCGTGGGGGACGCGGTACGCGTCAGAACCGCCGAAACCGGTGCAAAGGCCATAGCCTAGCCGAGATCAAGGAGTATTGAGAATGGCCAAGACCAAGAAAGTGGTGCAGCTCATGCCCGCCGACATCAAGGAAGAACTTCTCAAGAAGTACCCTCCCAAGGTCGCCCGCAAGCGCGCCAAGCAGATAATGATCAACGAGGCCACGGAAGCCGAGGCGCCGCCCGAGATCCTGGCGAACGTCCGCACCATTCCGGGCATCATCACCATGCGCGGTTGCACCTACGCGGGTTGCAAGGGCGTTATCATGGGCCCGACCCGCGACATCCTGAACATCACCCACGGCCCCATCGGCTGCGGATTCTACTCCTGGCTGACCCGCCGCAACCAGACCGATGCGAGCAAGGACGGCGTGAACTACATGCCCTACTGTTTCTCCACGGACATGCAGGACCAGGACATCATCTTCGGCGGTGAGAAGAAGCTCGCCGCCGCCATCCAGGAAGCCTACGACATCTTCCATCCCAAGGGCATCTGCGTCTTCGCCACCTGCCCGGTGGGCCTGATCGGCGACGATATCCACGCCGTGTCCAGGAAGATGAAGGAGAAGTTCGGCGACTGCAACGTCTTCGCCTTCTCCTGCGAGGGCTACAAGGGCGTTTCCCAGTCCGCCGGGCACCACATCGCCAACAACCAGGTCTTCACCAACCTGGTCGGCGAGAACGAGGAGCCCAAGGAAGGCAAGTACAAGATCAACCTGCTCGGCGAGTACAACATCGGCGGCGACGGTTTCGAGATCGACCGCATCCTCAAGAAGTGCGGGATCACCAACATCTCGACCTTCTCCGGCAACTCGACCTACGACCAGTTCGCGTCCGCCCAGCACGCCGACCTCGACTGCGTCATGTGCCACCGGTCCATCAACTACGTGGCCGACATGCTCGAGACCAAGTACGGCATCCCCTGGATCAAGGTGAACTTCATCGGCGCCGAGTCCACGGCCAAGTCCCTGCGCAAGATAGCCGAGTACTTCGGCGACAAGGAGCTCATCGACCGCGTCGAGGAGGTCATCGCCGAGGAAATGCCCGATGTGAAGGCCGTGGCCGCCGACGTGCGCACCCGCACCGAAGGCAAGACCGCCATGCTGTTCGTCGGCGGTTCCCGCGCCCATCACTACCAGGACCTCTTCGCCGAGATGGGCATGAAGACCCTGTCCGCCGGTTACGAGTTCGCCCACCGCGACGACTACGAAGGCCGTCAGGTCATCCCCGAACTCAAGCCCGACGCCGACTCCCGCAACATCGAGGAGATCACGGTCGAGGCCGACGAAAAGCTCTACAACCCGCGCAAGACGCCCGACGAAATCAAGGCCCTGGAAGACGCCGGTTACGAGTTCAAGCACTACGAGGGGTTGAACGAGCAGATGGACAAGGGCACCCTCGTCATCGACGACCTGAACCAGTACGAGGCCGACAAGCTGGTCGAACTGCTCAAGCCCGACATCTTCTGCGCGGGCATCAAGGAGAAGTTCTCCATCCAGAAGCTCGGCGTGCCCATGAAGCAGCTGCACAGCTACGACTCCGGCGGACCGTATGCCGGGTTCAAGGGCGCCATCAACTTCTACAAGGAAATTGATCGGCTCGTGTCCTCCAAGGTGTGGTCCTACATGAAGGCCCCCTGGCAGGAATCCCCCGAACTGACCGCGACCTTTGTTTGGGAATAGGAGAATACAATGGCTTTACTGAAACATACACCCGTTGAGATCAAGGAGCGCAAGGCGCTCACCATCAACCCGGCCAAGACGTGCCAGCCCATCGGCGCCATGTACGCCGCGCTCGGCATCCACGGCTGCCTGCCGCACTCCCACGGCTCCCAGGGTTGCTGCGCCTACCACCGCTCGACCTTGACCCGGCACTACAAGGAGCCCATCTCCGCCGCGACCTCGTCCTTCACCGAAGGGGCGAGCGTGTTCGGCGGCCATGCGAACCTGGTCCAGGCCATCGACAACATCTTCACGGTCTACGACCCCGAAGTGATCGCCGTGCACACCACCTGCCTGTCCGAGACCATCGGGGACGACCTGAACCAGATCTTCGACAAGGCCCAGAAGAGCGGCAAGGTGCCCGAGGGCAAGACCTGCATCGGCGCGCCCACCCCGAGCTACGTCGGCTCCCACGTGACCGGCTTCTCCAACATGGTCAAGGCCATGGCCCAACTGGCCGAGCCCTCCGGGAAGAAGACCCACAAGGTCAACGTCATCCCCGGCTGGGTCGAGCCCGCCGACATGGCCGAGATCAAGCGGTTGTGCGCCATGGTCGGCGTGGACGTCACCCTGTTTCCGGACACCGACGGCGTGCTCAACGCCCCGCTGACCGGCGAGTACAAGATGTTCCCCGACGGCGGCGTGACCATCGACGAGCTCAAGAAGACCGGCGACGCGCTCGGCACCCTGGCCCTGGGCGAGTGGTGCTCGGCCGACGCCGCCCGCTGGCTCGACGCCAAGTGCAAGGTCCCGTGCACCGTGCTGGACATGCCGTTCGGCCTGGCCGCCACCGACCGCTTCATCGACGTGCTGCGCACCGTTGCCGGCGTCTCGGTCCCCGACTCCGTAGCCTTCGAGCGCGGCCAGCTCGTGGACATGATCTCCGACATGCACCAGTACCTCTACGGCAAGCGCGTGGCCATCTGGGGCGACCCGGACCAGCTCATCTCCATGTGCGAGTTCCTGGTCTCCCTCGACATGCAGCCCGTCTACGTGGTCACCGGCACCCCGGGCAAGGCGTTCGAGCGCCGCATCAAGGCCATCTGCGCCGACCAGCCCTTCGAGGTCAAGGTCAAGGCCAAGGGCGACATGTTCCTCATGCACCAGTGGATCAAGAACGAGCCGGTCGACCTGCTCATCGGCAACACCTACGGCAAGTACATCTCGCGCGACGAGGACATCCCGCTGCTGCGCTGGGGCTTCCCCATCCTGGACCGCCAGGGGCATCAGTACTTCCCGACAGTCGGCTACAAGGGCGGACTCAGGCTTCTCGAGAAGATTCTGGGACTGCTGATGGATCGTAAGGACCGCGACGATCCTGAGACGACGTTCGAACTCGTCCTGTAGCGTTCATACCCGGTCCGGGGCGGAGTCCTTCCCCCTCCGCCCCGGACCAAACACTCAACCCAAGAAGGCCGTCATGTCCCCCAATGCTGACCGTTCCGCCCATCCCTGTTTCGGCATGACCGCACGCAAGACCGTGGGCCGCCTGCACCTGCCCGTGGCCCCGCGCGCCAACGCCCGCGTCCGCTTCGCGGGCGGCAACGGCACCAAGCCCGCCATGATGCCCGAGGAGGCCGTGACCTGGCTCGACCACGTCATGGAGCAGGGCAAGCCCGTCTCCGTGGTGGGCATCACCGGGCCCGGCGACCCGCTGACCTCCCCGGAACTGACCCTGCGCACCCTGCGCCTGGTCCGGGAGAAGTACCCCGATCTTTCCCTCTGCCTGACCACTCTGGGCATGAACGGCGCCGAGTACGCCGAGGAGCTGGCCGAGATCGGCCTGTCCCACATCACCGTGCTCGTGGACGCCGTGGACCCCGAGGTGGCGGAGAACATCTACGCCTGGATCCGGCCCGCCAAGCGGACCCTGCCGCTCAAGGAGGCCGCCGAGCTGCTGGTCACGGATCAGGCCCGGTCCGTGTCCGCCTTCAAGAAGGCCGGGCTGACCGTCAAGATCAACACCACCGTGTACCCCCGGCTACAACGCGGGCCACGTCGAGAAGATCGCCTCCGTCATGTCCGGACTCGGCGCGGACATCATGGCCGTGGTCCCGTTTCACCCCGAGGAGGGCGTGGAGGACGCGCCCCAGGCCACGGACATGGAGCTGTTGTCCGAGATCCGCGAACGCGCCGGACGGCACATCGAGCTCATGCCCACATTCACCGAGTGCGGCGAGAACATGGTCGGCCTGGACTCCCCGGACAAGCCCGGGGCCCCGGTCACGGTCCTGCCCAAGCCCACCAAGGAGCGGCCCAACGTGGCCGTGGTCAGCTCCACCGGCATGGATATCGACCTGCACCTGGGCCACGCCGTCAAGGCCATGATCTACGGCCCGCGCGGCGACGGCCTGGCCTGCCTGCTGGGCGTGCGCGACCTGCCCGAGCCCGGTTCCGGCAACCGGCGCTGGGAGAACCTGGCCGACACGCTGGCCGACTGCTTCGTCCTGCTGACCGCGTCGGCCGGCGAGAACCCGAGACAAATTTTGAGCCGCAAGGGTCTGTCCGTCCTGATCACGGACGGCGAGATCGAGGGAACCGTGGATGTGCTCTACGGGGGCGGTAAGAAAGGCAAGAAGAACAGGAAGTAACAAGAAGGAGAGTAAAGGAAATGGCGATTCCCGAGAGAATGATCATCTGTTGTCAGTCCTTCCGTGCGGCCGGAGACCCCAAAGGCATCTGCCACAAGCAGACCGACGGATTCCTGCAGTACGTGGAGGAGGAAATTTTGGATCGCGGCCTGGACGCCCTGGTGGTCGGCTCCACCTGCCTGAAGCAGTGCGAATCCGGTCCCGTCATGGTCATCCAGCCTGAGAACTGGTGGTTCAAGGGCGTGGATTCCGAGGAAGCGATCGACGCTATTCTGGACGGCCTGGAAGACGGCGAACCCGCCGAAGAATACCTGGCGTCCTAAGGAATCGAGAGTCCCATGCCTGAAGCC
This sequence comes from Pseudodesulfovibrio sp. lm2024, assembly GCF_051175575.1. Taxonomy (NCBI): domain Bacteria; kingdom Pseudomonadati; phylum Thermodesulfobacteriota; class Desulfovibrionia; order Desulfovibrionales; family Desulfovibrionaceae; genus Pseudodesulfovibrio; species Pseudodesulfovibrio sp. lm2024. The sequence goes on along the minus strand of NZ_CP195092.1, from coordinate 3,008,766 downwards.
GTCGTCATCCGCCCCGCAACCCGCACGGACCTTCCCGGTCTCGTGTCCCTGCTCGGCCCGGTCTCCTCTCTCCTTGAGGGGCCGGCCGCGAGGGACGGGCAACGGCGCGATCCGGAACTGATGCTGAAAAACGGTCGGGGACGCATCCTGATCGCGAGCGTGGCCGACGGGACTGTGGTCGGCATGTGCTCGGGACGGCTGACGATCCAAGTGGCTGAAGGCGGTCCCGCCGTCCTCATCGAAGATGTGGTTGTCCGTGAGGACTGGCGGGGCCAGGGCCTCGGCGAATTGCTGATTCACCGGCTCACCGAGTGGGCCAGGGCCGACAGCGCGGGGAGGCTCATGCTCCTCGCAGACCCGGACGCGGCCCCGGCTCCCGGATTGGAAAACAACGCCCAACGTCCGGGCAACCGACTGTAATCTATCGATATAGGGGAAGTATAATGAGTACGACCAGTTCGACCATACTCGAGGAAAGACAGGACCAGATCCATCGGACCGGCGAAGGCGCCATCGACATCGCCTGCAACCGCGAGTCCCTGGCGGGCGCCGTCAGCCAGCGCGCCTGCGTGTTCTGCGGTTCCCGCGTGGTCCTGTATCCCATAGCCGACGCCCTGCACCTGGTGCACGGCCCCATCGGCTGCGCGGTCTACACCTGGGACATCCGCGGCTCGCTGTCCAGCGGCCCGGAGCTCCACCGGCTGTCCTTTTCCACGGACCTGCAGGAGACCGACGTGATCTTCGGCGGCGAGAAAAAGCTTGAAGCCGCCCTGGACGAACTCATCGACCGGCATTCCCCCAAGGCCGCCTTCGTCTACTCCACCTGTATCGTGGGGCTCATCGGCGACGACCTGGAGGCGGTCTGCCGCAAGATGACCGAGAAGAAGGGCATCCCCGTGCTCCCGGTCATGTCCGAAGGGTTCAAGGGCAACAAGCGGGCCGGGTATTTGGCCGCGTGCAAGGCCATGTTCCGGCTCATCGGCCAGGGCGACACGTCCGACATCTCGCCTGTTTCCATCAATATTTTCGGCGACTTCAACCTTGCCGGCGAAATTTGGATCATCCGCGAGTACTTCGAGAAGATGGGTGTCCAGGTGGTCGCCAACGTGACCGGCGACGGCCGCGTGGCCGACATCGGCCGCTGCCACGGCGCGGCCCTGAACCTGGTCCAGTGTTCCGGGGCCACCATGGACCTGGCCAAGATGATGGAGGAGGAGTTCGGCACCCCGTACCAGCGCGTCTCCTACCTCGGCATCGAGGACATGGCCGACTCCCTGTACAAGGTGGCCGACTTCTTCAAGGACAAGGACCCCGGCATCGTGGAACGGACCCAGGCCCTGGTCCGCGACGAGTTGAACAAGCTCATGCCCGAGCTGGCCCGCTACCGCAAGGACCTGGAGGGCAAGCGCGTGGCCATGTACGTGGGCGGCTCCTTCAAGGCGTTCTCCCTGGTCAAGGCCTTCCGCCATCTGGGCATGAAGGTCGTCATGGTCGGCTCCCAGACCGGCACCAAGGAGGACTACGCCGAGTTGGCCGAGATCACCGATCCCGGCACGGTCATCATCGACGACGCCAACCCGCTCGAGCTGTCCCACTTCATCAAGGAGAAGGACGTGGACGTGTTCGTGGGCGGGGTCAAGGAGCGGCCCATCGCCTACAAGCTGGGCGTGGGTTTCTGCGACCACAACCACGAGCGCAAGGAGGCCCTGGAAGGGTTCGCGGGCATGCTCAACTTCGCCCGCGAGATCCACGCCTCGGCCATGTCCCCGGTCTGGCGGTTCGCCCCGAGGCGCGCCAACCGTATCAAGGAAGCCCGGAAGGAGGCCGTCAATGAGTAAGGTCAAGACCGCAAGGCCCAATTTCGTTTCCACGACCAACGCCTGCAAGCTGTGCACGCCGCTCGGGGCCTCCATGGCCTTCCGGGGCGTGGAGGGGGCCATTCCCTTCCTGCACGGCTCCCAGGGATGCGCCACCTACATGCGCCGCTACATCATCTCGCACTTCCGCGAACCCGTGGACATAGCCTCCTCGGCCCTGGGCGAGAAGAACGCCATCTACGGCGGCGGCCCGAACCTGAAGAAGGGCATCCTCAACGTTATGAAGAAGTACGAGCCGCAGCTGATCGGGGTGGCCACCACCTGCCTGACCGAGACCATCGGCGACGACGTGCCCATGTACTTCAATGAATTCTTCAAGGAGTTCGGCGACCTCGACCTGCCCGAACTGGTCCGGGTCTCGACCCCCAGCTACAACGGCACGCACATGGACGGCTGGCACGGCGCGGTCCGCTCCCTGGTGGAGCAGCTCTGCCTGGAAAAGGCGGACGGCGACGGCCGGGTGAACATCCTGCCCAGCCTGTTCTCCTGCGAGGATGTCCGCCACCTGCGCGACATCTGCGACCACTTCGGGATCAAGGCGACCATCCTGCCCGACATTTCCGAGTCCCTGGATGGCCCGGCGCTCGAGGACTACGTCAAGATCCCCGAGGGCGGCACGCCGATCAGCGAGATCAAGACCATGAGCGCGGCGGCCGGGACCATCGAGTTCGGCCGCTGCCTGCCTCCCAAGACCGGCGGCACCAGCCTGGAGGAGCGTTTCGGCGTGGCCAACCACCGCATCGGCCTGCCCATGGGGCTGCGCGAGTCCGACCGCTTCTTCGAGACCCTGGAAACGATCTCCGGCAAGCCCATGCCCCGGCGCTACGAACTGGAGCGCGGCCGGTTGGTGGACGCCTACGTGGACGGCCACAAGTACATCTTCGGCAAGCGCGCTGTGGTCTACGGCGAGGAGGACCTGGTCGTCGGCCTGTGCGCCTTCCTGTCCGAGATCGGCGTGGACGTGGTCCTGGCCGGAACCGGCGCGCGCGGCAAGGGGCTTGAGGAGGCCATCGCCAAGGTCACCGACGGCGTGGCCCGCATGGCCCCCGAGGTCCGCGAGGGCGTGGATTTCCACGACATCGCGGCCGAGGCCGGAGAGCTCGCCCCGGACCTGCTGGTGGGGCACTCCAAGGGCTACCGCTACGCCAAGGCGTGGGACGTGCCCTGGTGCGCGTGGGCTTCCCCATCCACGACCGGTTCGGCGGCCAGCGCACCCTGACGCTCGGCTACAAGGGCACCCAGACCCTGTTCGACCGCGTGGTCAACGCGGTCATCGAGAAGAAACAGGCCGATTCACCCATCGGCTACGGATATATTTAACCCGGAACGAAACTCCAACGCGGCAGAGCCAGAACCGACAAGCAGCCCGGCCCCCGTCCCCGGCCGCCGGACAACCACAGGAGAACCGATATGTCCAAGGATACCACCAAGCACCCCTGTTTCAACAAGAAGAGCGCCGGGAGCTGCGGCCGCGTACATCTGCCCGTGGCCCCCAAGTGCAACATCCAGTGCAACTACTGCAACCGCAAGTACGACTGTGTGAACGAGTCCCGCCCCGGCGTGACCTCCGGCGTGCTCAAGCCGTTCCAGGCCGCTGAATACATGGACAAGGTCCTCGAAAAGGAACCGCGCATCACCGTGGCGGGCATCGCCGGTCCCGGCGATCCCTTCGCCAACCCCGGCGAGACCCTGGAGACCATGCGCCTGCTGAACGAGCGCCATCCCGAGCTGCTCTTTTGTCTGTCCTCCAACGGCATGAGCATCCTGCCGTACCTGGACGACATCGCCGAACTCGGCGTGTCCCACGTGACCATCACCATTTCGGCCGTGGACCCGGCCATCGGGGCCAAGATCTACGCCTGGGTCAAGGACGGCAACGTGGTCTACCGGGGCGAGAAGGGCGCCGAGATCCTCCTGGACCGCCAGCTCAAGGCCATCAAGGGCCTCAAGGAGCGCGGCATCACGGTCAAGATCAACTCCATCGTCATCCCCGGCGTCAACGACCACCACATCGTCGAGGTCGCCAAGGTCTGTGCTTCGCTGGGCGCGGACATCCAGAACATGATTCCGCTCAAACCCACGGCCGATACCCCGTTCGCCGGGATTCCCGAGCCGGGCCGCGAGACCGTCCTGCCCCTGCGCAAGGAGGCCGAGCCGTTCATCGAGCAGATGACCCACTGCAAGCGCTGCCGCGCCGACGCGGTCGGCCTGCTCAGCGACGACCAGTCCGTGGCCCTGTGCGGCACGCTCCAGGCCTGCTCCAAGCTCAAGCCCCTGGAGGCGACCATGGCGCGCCCGTTCGTGGCCGTGGCCACCCGCGAGGGGCTGCTGGTCAACCAGCACCTGGGCGAGGCCAAGTCCTTCCAGATCTGGGGCGAGTCCGAGACCGGCGGCTACCGCCTGATCGAGGAGCGCCAGGCCCCGCAGGCCGGTTGCGGCCCCAAGCGCTGGTCCGAGCTGGCCGCCGTCCTCAAGGATTGCCGCGCGGTGCTCTGCGCCGCCGTGGGCGAGACCCCGCGCATGCTCCTCGAGGAGCACGACATCAAATCCTATACCGTGGACGGCTTCATCGAGGACGCCCTGCGCTTCGTCTTCGAGGGCGGCGACATCAACGCCCTCAAGGTCCGCCGGGCGGGCATAGGCTCGGGCTGCGCCGGGGGCGGCGCGGGCTGCGGCTAACCCGCCGGGACAACGGTCTTTCCGGGCTTCGGCCCGCAACCAGAAGGAACCCATGGAGGAACGCATGAACAAGGCGACATTGGAGAAAGTTTTCGAATACGCGTCCAAACCGGTGCAGGGGACCATGTCCCGCAAGCTGCGCAAGGACGTCAAGATCCAGGTCAACGAGGGCGAGGTCTACGAGGGGGCCACCCTGTTCCTGGGCGAGGAGTTCGTCCGCGTGACCTGCGTCAAGGACGGCATGAACATCAACACCTACTACGATTGGGAAAAGATCGCCTCGGTGCGTACCCTGGGCACGGTCGAATAGCGGCCCCCGTCCCGTCGAATAAACAAGGCCCCGCCGATCACGGCGGGGCCTTGTTCTTGTGCGTTCGTCGGCGCTTCAGTAGAAACGCCAGGTTCCGGGCGCCTCGCGGTAGAACTCGTCCATTTCCTCGCTGATGCCGATGCGGACTTCATCGTCCACCACGACGCGGGTCACGTTCCTGTTCGGGTCGAGGCCGACGTCCAGGGCTATCTGTTCCAGGTAGTGCTGGACCCGGTTCGCCTCTTCGCGGAGCGCCTCGTCGGTCTCCAGACGGTTTTTGTCGAATCGCGCTGCGGTAACATAGGTCTTGGCAGCCTCCTTTCCGGCCCTTGGCCGGACGATGTCAACTCCCAAATACATAAGGCCTCCCGGCGCAAAGGCAACAGGAAGCCGCTGTTTCAAACGGCGGACACCCCCCGCCGGGCCGTCCGGCGAGGGGTGTCTTGCGTGGGGTGGAGGTGTGTATGCCGAAATTCTAGGTCTGGCCTTCCTTGATGCGCCGCAGCTTGGCCCTGCCCTCGGCGATCATGGATTCGAGGCCGTACTTCTTGACCCGGTAGCCCATCTGGCGGGCGGACAAGCCCAGCGCCTCGGCGGCCTTGTACTGGACCCAGCCGTTGCGCTCCAGGGCGGCCATGACCTCGTTGCGCTCGAACTCCTTGAGCGAGGTGTGGCGCGGCGCGTCCTCGGACATGGGGATGGCCTCCTGGACCGTGGCGGACTGTCCGGGCGCGAGGTAGGACTTAAGAAATTCCAGGCTGATGCGGTCCTCCTCGGACATGATCACCAGCCGTTCGATGAGGTTCTGCATCTCGCGCACGTTGCCGGGCCAGTCGTAGCGGATCAGGGCGTCCAGGGCCGTGGAGGTCAGGTGGATGCTCCGGCCGTAGTCGCTGGCCATCTTGTGCAGGAAATGGTTGAGCAGGCCGGTGATGTCCTCCTTGCGCTCGCGCAGGGCGGGCACGCGGATGGGGAAGACGTTCAGCCGGTAGTAGAGGTCCAAGCGGAATCGCCCGCGCTCCACCAGGTGGCCCAGGTCGCGGTTGGTGGCGGCCAGGATGCGCACGTCGATGGTCCGGGTGCGGTTGGAGCCGAGCCGTTCCAGCTCCTTGTCCTGGAGCACGCGCAGCAGCTTGGCCTGCAAGCCCATGGGCAGCTCGCCGATCTCGTCCAGGAAGATGGTCCCGGTGTCCGCCTCCTCGAACCGGCCGGGCCGGGTGCCCGTGGCCCCGGTGAAGGCCCCTTTCTCGTGGCCGAAGAGCTCCGACTCCAGGAGGTTGCACGGGATGGAGGCGCAGTTGACCTTGATGAACGGGTTGCCCTTGCGCTCGGACAGCTCGTGGATGATCCGGGCGATGAGCGTCTTGCCCACGCCGGATTCGCCGAGCAGCAGGACCGTGGCCCGGGTGGGCGAGACCTTCTCCATCTGGCGCTGCACCTCGACCATGGCCGAGCTCTGGCCGACGATATACGGGCCCTTGGAATTTTTGGAAATCTGGTACTTGAGCGAGGTGTTCTCGCGCTTGAGCGCGGCCTCGCGGGCCATGATCTTCTCGTTCAGGCTGAGGAACTGGCCGATGAGCGTGGCCACCACCTTGAGGAAGTCCACGTCCTCCTCGAAGCTGATCTCGTCCTCGAACAGGCGGTCCACGTTGAGCACGCCGATGGGGTCGCCGTGCAGGATGATCGGCACGCCGATGAACGAGATCATGCCGCGCTTGACCCGGCGCGACCCGGTCTTGTCGAGGAAGAGCGGCTCCTTGTCGATGTCCGGCACGTAGTACGGCTCGCCGGTCTGGAAGATGCGTCCGGTGACGCCCTCGTCGAGCTTGTAGACGCCGCGCCGCTTCTCCTCGATGGTCAGGCCGTAGGAGGCGTTGATGGACAGCTGCCCCGTCTCGGGGTCGAAGAGGGTGACCGTGGCCCGCTGCATGGACAGCTGCTCGGAAAGAATCTTCAGCACGCCGTCCAGTGCCGACTGCAGGTCTATGGCCTGGTCGATGACTTGGCAGATGGACTGCAGGGCCGACAGTTTCAATCCTGGGACATTCGCGAGCATGGCGAGTGATAAGCAAGCACGATGCCATGCGCGGAATGTGGCGCGGTGCTTGGCTTTGCGGGCCGCCGCCACATACGAAAAAGGAGAATTAATTTAACAAATATGTAATTCAAAGACGCAGGATGTACATATCTGCAATATTGCGCGGTCCCTCAGTGTCGCCTGCGTGGGCGGCGGTCTCCGGCGGGCCGCCCCTGTCCGGGCCCCTTGCCGTGCCGTCCCTTGCCCCCGCGCCCCTTGCCGCCCGGCGCGCGGCCGGTGTCCGGCATGAGGATGGCGTGTTGGCGCAGCCGCTCCGCGTCAGTCTTGGCCACGAAGATGGGCTTGCCCTGCATGTCGCACTCCGCGTGGAACATGGCCGCGGCCGCCGTGCCGGGCAGGGGGATGAAGCACTGGACCTGCTCGGGTTTCCAGCCGCGCGCGTCGAGCCAGTCGTGCAGGGCGCGCATGTCCTCCTCGGTGCAGCCCGGAAAGGCGGACATGAGGTACGGGATGACGTACTGCTTCTTCCCGGCCTTCTTCGACTCCTTGTCGAACAGGTCCAGGAAGGTCTCGAAGGTCTCGAAGCCGGGCTTGCGCATGAGCTTGAGCACGTGGTCCACTTGGTGCTCGGGCGCGACCTTGGCCTGGCCGCCCACGAACTCGCGGATCATGGTGGTCAGGGCCTGCATGTCGGTCACGGCCAGGTCGATGCGCCAGCCCGAGGCCACGCGCACGTGGTCCACGGAGTTGACGTCGGACACGGCCCGCAGCAGGGAGACGAAGTCGCGCTGGGCCACGCGGTAGTGCTTGCAGATGCGCGGGGTCAGGCAGCTGGGCCGCTCGCAGGCCGACTGGTCGGAGGCGCAGTGCGCGCCCCACATGTTGGCGCTCGGGCCGCCCACGTCCGAGATGGACCCGGTCCACCCCTTGACCTCGGTGATGGCCCGGACCTCGCCCAGAATGGATTTTTTGCTGCGCGAGCGGATGGTCCTTCCCTGGTGCAGGGCGAGCGTGCAGAACGAGCAGCCGCCCGAGCAGCCCCGGTGGGTAGTCACGCTGGTCCGGATCATGTCCGCGGCCGGGATGCGCTCCCTGTAAGCCGGATGGGGCAGCCGGGTGAAGGGCAGCCCGGCCAGTTCGTCCAGCCCGGCCGTGTCGAGCAGGGGGCCGGGCGGGGCGACCAGGACCATCCGGCCGCCGGTCTCCTGCACGGCCCAGGCCTTGTTCTGGTGGACCTGTTTCTCAAGCAGCTTGGTGGCCTCGATGAGCTGTTTCGGATCGTCCAGGATCGCTTCGTGGGAGGGCAAGTCGATGACCTCGGCGTCGGCCGGGATGTCGTCCCGGGTTCCGGCCACGGCCAGGCCGGGCAGCCCGGCCAGCTGGGGGCGCAGGGCGCGCAGGTCCACCTCGCCGGTCTCGTCCAGGATGGTCGCTATGGTCTGCGCCAGGGTGACGATGGAGTTCTCGGCCATGCCGTAGGTGATGGCCGTGGCCTTGGAGTCGAGCAGCACGGACTTGCGCACCGAGTCGGACCAGAAATCGTAGTGGGAGATGCGCCGCAGCGACGCCTCGATGCCGCCCAGGATCACGGGCAGGCCGGGGAACGCCCGCTGCACCGCGTTGGTGTAGGCGATGCATGCCCGGTTGGGCCGCGCGCCCGCCTTGCCCCCCGGCGTGTAGGCGTCGTCCGAGCGCTTCTTGCGGAAGGCCGTGTAGTGGCCCAGCATGGAGTCGAGCGACCCGGCGGTGACGCCCGCGAACAGCCTGGGGCGGCCCAGGCGCAGGATGTCGTCGGGCCTGTCCCAGTCGGGCTGGGCGCAGATGCCGGTGCGGAAGCCGTGGCGGATCAGCCAGCGGCCGAGCAGGGGCGCGCCGAAGGACGGATGGTCCACGTAGGCGTCGCCCGAGACCAGGAGAATATCCAGCTCATCCCAGCCGAGGGCGTCCATCTCCTCGCGGGACATGGGCAGGACCTTGGGCTGGCGGAGGGGGTGCGTGTGTTCTTTGCGTGACATCCGTCCATGATGAACCACGCGCCCGCCCAGGTCCACCAATTTTCCGCGTCCGCCCCATGCCGCCGCCCGTTGTCCGGCCCGCCTTCGGCCCTGTACAGGCCCGGGGGATACGGGTACTATGTTCAGACCGGAGGATTTGCTCATGAAAGCCATGCTGCTGAAGGAATACGGCGGGGAATATCCCTTTGCCGAACACGACGTGCCCATGCCCGAACCCGGGCCGGGCGAAGTCCTGGTCCGCGTGGCCGGGACCAGCTTCAACCCCATAGACAACAAGATCGCCACCCTGGGCCCGGCCCTGGCCTTTGCGCCCGAACTGCCCGCCCTGCTGGGCATGGACATGTCCGGCGTGGTCGAGGCGGTCGGGCCCGGTGCGGCCCGCTTCAAGGTCGGTGACCGGATCTTCGGCTGTCCGGGCGGGGTAAAGGGGCTGCCCGGCACCCTGGCCGAATACGTGGCTGTGGACGAGCGGCTGCTGGGCCGCGCGCCGGATACCATGGACCTCGTGGACGCGGGGGCCGTGCCCCTGGTGGCCGTCACAGCCTGGCTCGGCCTGTTCGACAAGGCGGGGCTGGCCTCGGGCGAGCGGCTGCTGGTCCACGGCGGGGCCGGGGGCGTGGGCCACATGGCCGTGCAGCTCGGGGTCCACGCCGGGGCCGAGGTCTTCGCCACGGTCTCGTCCCCGGACAAGGCGGCCGTGGTCGAGGCTCTGGGCGGCACGCCCATCGACTACACGGCCATGGACGTGGACGCGTACGTCGCCGAATACACCGGCGGTAAGGGGTTTGACGCGGTCTTCGACACCGTGGGCGGTCCGGTCCTGGACGATTCCTTCAAGGCGGCCCGCATCGGCGGCCGGGTGGTCTCCACCAACACCCGCTCCAGCCACGACCTGGGCCCGCTGCACGCCAAGAGCCTGTCCCTGCACGTGGTCTTCATGCTCCTGCCCCTGGTCACGGGTGAGGGCCGGGAGCGGCACGGCGAGATCCTGGACCGCGTGGCCGGACTGATCGACGCGGACGAGCTGGCCGTGCTTCTGGACGAGCGCCGTTTCGGCTTCCGCGACATCGCCTCGGCCCACCGCTATTGGGAAGAGGGACAGGCCATGGGCAAGATCGGGATTTCGGTTCAAAGTTGAACCGCCGGGCCGCCGAATATCGCGGAGCCGGTATTTCCTCCCGGACGTAATTTGAACTGTGCGGGATACAAGGAAGAATCTAATTGAAACTTGACAAAATACGTCTCAAGATAAAGATTATGTCACTATAACTGTAAGAATTGGACGGCGGCCCTGTTGAGCGGTCGCCGCGAGCGAAACCAATCCTCATCCAAGTGAAATTTATGCCTGCCGAGAAAAAGCCAGCGTCACCAGCAGTCTCGAAGCCCGCACAGACCCCTGCCAACGGGGCCGAAGCCACGCCCAGCCGGGCCGGAACCGGGCCCGCCTCGGGCGTGTCCCGTCCCGTACCGGACAAGGCCGGCGACGGAAAGGCCGCAGCCGGATCCACGCGGCTGGACACCGGCCCCATGCCGGGCAACGCCGCCAAGCCTGCCGGACCGGCCGCTTCGGGCGCGGCCGACGCGCGGGGTGCTTCGGGGAGCCAACCCGCCCAGGCCGATTCCGCCCCGGCGGGGCAGGGCGCGCAGCAGGGCAAGCCGCAGCAGGCCCAGCCCCAACCGGGCCAGTCCACACCCGAACAGCCGCAGGCCGGGCAGCCCCAACCGGCCCAGCCCGGTCAGCCCGCCAAGGGGCAGATGCCTCCGGGCATGGCCGGAATGCCCGGCATGCCGGGCCAGCAGAAACCCATCCGGGTGGAGACCGACGAGCGGCTGACCCCCAAGGACATCGATTTCCAGCCGCCCCTGGTCATCTGCCTGTCGATCATCAGCCGCCTGCTCGGCAAGCCGGTCTCCTCGGCCACGCTCAAGGCGGGCATCCCCCAGCAGGAGGGCGTCATCACCGCCGCCTCCATCGTCCGGTCGGCCGAGCGCATCGGCATCAAGGCCAAGACCGTGTACCGCGAAAAGCTCCAGGACATCACCAAGCTGGTCATGCCCTGCATCCTGCTGCTGCGCGGCGGCAACGCCTGCGTGCTCCTGGACTTCGCCGGCACCACGGCCCGGGTCATCGTGCCGGGCCACGGCATGGACGAGACCGAGATTCCCGTGGCCACCCTCAACGAGGAGTACACCGGCTACGCCATCTTCTGCCACCGCACGTCCAAGCTGGACAAGCGGGCCAGCGAGCTCAAGCTGCTCAAGACCAAGCGCTGGTTCTGGGGGGTCATCGCCAAGTTCTGGCCCATCTACAAGCACGTCATCGGCGCCTCGATCATGACCAACGTAATCATCATCGCCTCGCCGCTGTTCGTCATGAACGTGTACGACCGGGTCATTCCGAACAACGCCACCGAGACCCTCTGGGCCCTGGCCATCGGCATCGGCATCGCCTACCTGTTCGACTTCCTGCTCAAGAACCTGCGCTCCTATTTCGTGGACGTGGCCGGGCGCAACGCCGACGTGCTCATCGGCTCCAGGATCATGAACCACCTGACCTCGGCGCGGCTGGACTACATGCCGGAGTCGGCGGGGGCGGTGGCCAACAACATCCGCGAGTTCGAGTCCCTGCGCGAGTTCTTCGGCTCGTCGTCGCTGGTGGCGCTCATCGACCTGCCGTTCCTGCTCCTGTTCATCTGCGTTATCTATTACATCGGCGGGCCCATCGCCTATCCGATCTTCGTGGCCGTGCCCCTGGTCATTCTGGTGGGCGTGTTCATGCAGATTCCCTTCCAGCGGATCATCGAGAACCACTACAAGGAATCGACCCAGAAATACGCGCTCCTGTTCGAGGTCGTGCAGGGGCTGGAGACCATCAAGACCAGCATGGCCGAGGGCCGCATCCAGGCGCGCTGGGAGAACGTGGTCGGCCTGTCCGCCCACTCCAACAGCCGCGCCAAGATCTTCGCCAACGTGTCCATCACCTTCTCGGTCTTCGTCACCCAGATGGTCTCCGTGGCCGTGGTCATCACCGGCGTGTATCTCATCTCCAAGGGCGAGCTGACCGTGGGCGGACTGATCGCCTGCAACATCCTGTCCGGCCGGTCCATGGCCCCGCTGTCGGCCGTGGCCGGGCTGCTCTCCCGCTTCCAGCAGTCCCGCATGGCCCTGAACGCCCTGGACATGCTCATGGAGATGCCGTCCGAGCGGCCCGACGACAAGGAGACCTTCCACTACGGCGCCATCGAGCCGTCCGTGACCTTGACCGACGTGTCCTTCAGCTATCCCGGCACGGACAAGGCCGTGCTCCACGAAGTCAACCTCAAGCTCAAGCCGGGCGAGAAGGTCGGCATCGTGGGCCGCACCGGCGCGGGCAAGACCACGCTGGGCAAGCTCTGCGTGGGCCTCTACCAGCCGGTGGAGGGCTCGGTGCAGGTGGGCGACATCGACCTGCGGCAGATGGACGTGGCCGACCTGCGCCGCAAGGTGGGCTACATCTCCCAGGACAGCCTGCTCTTCTACGGCACGCTCAAGGACAACATCGCCTTCGGCCTGCCCGAGGCGGACGACCAGTCCATCAACGCGGCGGCCGAGATAGCCGGGGTCAACGACTTTGTGCGCGACCACCCGGCGGGCTTCGGCATGATGGTCGGCGAGCGGGGCACCTCCCTGTCCGGCGGCCAGCGCCAGGCCGTGACCATCGCCCGGGCCATCCTGCCCGACCCGGAAATCCTGATCATGGACGAGCCGTCGAGCAACATGGACAACCAGTCGGAATTCCGCCTCAAGGAGCGGCTCAAGGACTATATCGAGGACAAGACGCTCATCGTCATCACCCACCGCCACTCCATGCTCGATCTCGTGGACCGGTTGGTGATCATGGACCGGGGCAGGATCGTCGTGGACGGGCCCAAGAAGGCCGTGCTGGACGGACTGCGGTCGGGTCAAATCAAGGTTTCCCTGTGAGGACGCAATGAGCAAGAAATTCGATAGAGAGACGCTGCTGTTCATGAGCGAGGTGGACCAGGCCATGTACGGCAAGGGCCACAAGCTCGCCTACATCATGTCCACGTCCATCCTGCTGCTGCTGATCATCTTCATCCTGTGGGCCAACTGGGCCATGCTCGACGAGCGCACGCGCGGCTTCGGCCGGGTCATCCCGTCCCAGCGCATCCAGGAGATCCAGAACCTGGAGGGCGGCATCATGAACGAGCTGTTCGTTCAGGAAGGCCAGACCGTGGAAAAGGGCGACATCCTCTGTCGCCTGTCCAACGAGCAGGCCGCCAGCTACTATCGCGACGCCCAGAGCAAGGCCCTGGAGCACCAGGCTGCCATCGCCCGGCTCACGGCCGAGGCCAACGGCGATGACGAACCGGACTTTCCGGCCGGCGTGGTCGAAAAGGCCCCGCAACTGGTCGAGGACCAGCGGCGCATCTTCATGGCCCAGCGCAACAAGCTGAACATCGACATCGGCCTGCTCGAGGACCAGTACCAGCAGCGCCAGCAGGAAGTGAACGAGATGGTCGCGAGGCGCAACCAGCTGCGCCAGAGCCTGGATGTGGCCGAGAAGCAGCGCAACATCGCCAAGCCCCTGGTGGAGAAGCACATCCATTCCGAGCTCGACTACCTGCGCCTGGAACAGACCGTGGTCCAGCTGCACGGCGACATGCAGGCCCTGACCCTGGGCATCCCCCGCGTGCAGCGGGCGGCCAAGGAGGCCAAGGGGCGCATCGACCAGGCCAAGGCCGAGTACCGCGCCAACGCCCTGGAAGAGATCAACGCCCGCAGGCAGGAGCTCAACTCCATCCTGGAGAACCTGAGTTCCGGCGGCGACCGCGTGACCCGCACCGACGTCCGTTCGCCGGTCAGGGGCATCGTCAAGCACATCATGGTCAACACCATCGGCGGCGTCATCCGGCCCGGCGAGTCCATCATGGAGGTCGTGCCCCTGGACGACACCCTGCTGGTCGAGGCCGAGGTCAAGCCCTCGGACATTGCCTTCCTGCACCCCGGCCAGAAGGCCAAGGTCAAGATCACGGCCTACGACTTCTCCATCTACGGCGGCCTGGACGGCACCGTGGAGAACATCTCGGCCGACACCATCGAGGACGAGAAGGGCGAGAGCCACTACCTGGTCAAGGTCCGCACCAAGGAGAACGCCATCACTTACCGGGGCCAGCAGCTGCCCATCATTCCGGGCATGACCGCGAGCGTGGACATCCTGACCGGCCGTAAGTCGGTCCTGGCCTACCTGCTCAAGCCGCTGCTCAAGGCCAAGCAGAACGCGCTGCGGGAACGATGAGGCGCGGATGAGGGCGGTGCGGGGGATATACTCGGCGCTCGCGGCCGCGCTCTGCGCGGCCTGCGTCGCCGCAGCCCTGCTCCGTCCCCAGGCGGCCATGGCTGCCGAGGCCCCGTCGGCCAAGCCCGCCGCGTCCAAACCTTCCTCGGCCCAGTCCGGCAAGCGCCAACTGTTCGGAACCATGGAGTTCAAGGGCAAGCTGCAGAAGCTGCCCAAGTGGACCGGTGTGCTCGCCAAGATGAAGGCCTGGAAGGGGTACTTCAAGGACGACAGGACCGCCAACCATCCGTCCAGGAAGGCCTGGGAGACCCTCAAGGCCCAGGCCAAGGGCAAGTCCGAGCTGGACCGGCTCAAGGCGGTGACCAAATTTTTCAACAAGTGGCCGTATCGGCTGGACAAGGCCAACTGGGGCGTCAGCGACTACTGGGCGACACCCTGGGAATTCCTCAAGAAATCGGGCGATTGTGAAGACTATTCCATCGCCAAGTTCTATGCCCTCGAGGAGCTCGGCTTCACCGGCGACCAGCTGCGCATCGTGGCCGTCCGGGACGCCATCCGGGGCATCGGTCACGCCGTGCTGGCGGTCTACGCCAAGGACGACATCTACATCCTCGACAACCAGACCGACATGGTCCTGTCCCACGAGAAATACAAGCATTACATCCCGCAGTACTCGGTCAACGAGCACTACCGCTGGATGCACGTGGCCCCGCAGAAGCGGACCACCTATCAAAAGGCGAAGCAATAAGGCCCGCCCGCTCGGGCTGGCCATAAACCAGATGGAGAATCGACATGGCTGAACATCTTACCAAGACCGCAGAGGTCCCCAAGTCTATCGGAGGGGCCGGACAGGGCGTCAAGATAGGCGTGGTCCTGGCCTTTGTGCTGGTCATCTCGGTGGGCATCGTCCTGCTGGCCGCAAGGGCCGTGCGGGACAACGAGGCCTCGGTGCTCGAGAACCAGCAGAAGCGATTTCAACTGCTGACCCAGGGGCGTACCGAGGTTATCGGCTCCTGGCTCGAAAACCTGTCCCACCAGGGCGACCGGCTGATCAAGTCTGACCTCTTTCGGCTCTATGCCTCGGAGGTGGACACCTATGCGGGCGACCTGTCCAACCTCTTCGGGCGGCTGCATTCGGACCAGTCCGTGGAAGGGCAGGAGGGCGCGACCCTGGCCGAACAGCTGCCCATGATGGAGAACATGCTCCGCGAGTTCTCCACATACGCGGGCTTCCTCAACGCCCGCATCCTGAGCCGCAAGGGCGAGGCGTACATCGCCACCGACGGCTACCTGCCGCCCATGAATCAGGAGCAGATCGGGCTGGCCACGGCCGCCATCGAGCAAAACGGTCCGCAATACTCCACCCTGCGCAAGACCGCCCAGGGGTTGGAGATGGACGTCTTCGTGCCGGTCTACCCGCCCGACGCGGTGGGCGGCACGGATGAGGCCACCGGCCAGAAGGCCGTGGGCGTGCTCATGATGACCCGCCAGATTTCCGGCAAGATCACCGAGCTGTTGTCCAACTCGCCCCTGGCCGCCAAGGGCGAGAAGACCCGCCTCATGCAGAAGAGCGGCGCGGGCTACCGCGAGATCGCGCCCTGGACCGCTGACGGCTTCCTGGACGTGGGCTTCCCGGTCAAGGTCGACGAGGACGGGCACATCCCGTTCGGGCTGCGGCCGAGCATCGAGGACGCGGACACACAGGTCTTCTCCCTGGGCGTGCGCATCCCGGGCCCGGCCTGGTGGCTGGTCCAGGAGATCGACTACGCCCAGGCCATGAAGCCTGTGGTCGACTATGACCGTACCGTCTACATCGTGGCCGGGCTGGGCATCCTGACCGCGCTGCTCATCGCCGGGCTGGCCTGGTGGATACTGACCGGCGTCCAGAGCCAGCGCATCGCCGAGCAGTTCCGCGCCCTGGCCACCCAGATCGAGGAGCAGAGGCTGTTCATCGACTCCATCAACGCCAATATCGACGAGTTCATCGTGCTCAAGGACGCGCAGGGCAAGTTCACCTACGTCAACGACGCTTTCGCGGCCGCCGCCGGGCGGCCCAAGGAGGAGCTCATCGGCATGGACACCGCCGCCGTGTTCGGTTTCGACACGGCCAAGCGGCTGGAGTCCATCGACGAGGTGGTCGTGCGCGAGAACCGCAAGATGACCATCAGCGAGCCCATCTTCCTGCGTTCTCGGCGTCACCAGTTTCAGGTGTCCAAGTCGCCGTACTGCACCAAGGAAGGCGACTGCCAGGGAATCGTCGAGGTCTACCGCGACGTGACCGAATTCGTGGCCGCGCAGGAGAAGAACAAGCGGTTGATCAAGAACGCCATGGAGGCGCTCGGCTCGACCATCGAGGCGGCCGACCCGTACCTGGGCGGGCACACCAAGCTGCTGGCCGGGCTGTCCGTGGAAGTGGCCAAGGCCATGCACCTGTCCGAGATGGACATCGCCGAGATCGAGACCGCGGCCAACCTGTCCCAGATCGGCAAGATGTTCGTGCCCAACGAGATACTGACCAAGCCGGGCAAGCTCACCCCCGAGGAGATGACCGTCATGGAAGGGCATGTGGAGCATGCCTACCGCATCCTCAAGGACATCGACATCGCCGAGGGCGTGCTCACGGCCATCTACCAGATGAACGAGCGGCTGGACGGCACGGGCTACCCCAAGAAGCTCAGCGACGGCGACATCATCGTCCTGGCCCGCATCCTGGCCGTGCTCAACTCGTTCTGCGCCATGATCCGCCCCCGCTCCTACCGGGGCGCCAAGGCTCCGGAACAGGCCCTGGAGATCCTGTCCAGCGAGAGCAACCGCTTCGACCCCGCCGTGGTCGCCGCCCTGGCCGACGTCATCAGGACCCCGGTCGGTGAAAGGCTGCTAGCCGAAAAGGATTAACCTCCACTCCATCTGGTTGCGCAAAGGCCCCGGCACATGCCGGGGCCTTTTTTTATGATCTCAATGGGCAAGGAGGACTGCAGGGAGCGTCCTCCGCATGAGGGGGCTGCGGTTATGGGCGCGCGTCTTCCCGATGAGCGTGGAAGGATGCGTCAGGTCTCGCCGAGAATGCCTTTTCGAGCAATTTTCCCAGCAGGAACAAAGTGATGTCAGCGCCAGTCGCGACAAGTCGCATGAAGAGCGCGAAAAGCAGGATGTCCGCTTCTCCGGCCTGCGTGGACATGGCGAAGAGCAGAAAGGTTTCCCTGACCCCAATCCCCCCCGGAGCGCCCGGGACGACATACCCTGCGAGCCAACCCAATACATAACAGGCGCCGATCTCGGCCCAGCTCAGGGGAATCCCGATCAGCTGCACCCAGATGAATACGGCGACGAAGGCCATGCCCGCATAGAGCAGAATGGTCAGCGGGATGGCCACGATGACTCCCCGGGGCGGGGTGATCACCGTGGCGCATAATTTCCTCAAACTCCTTTGGCCCTCGGGCAGCCTGCCTCTTGTGGGAATGAGGATGATGATCGCCAGGAGAAGCAGGTACGCGCCGCAAGTGATGAGGATCAGGTTGCGGGGGTAGAGACGCGAGTGGGAGAGGAGGAGCAGGAGCGCGGCCACGCCGAAGGAGTTCAACACGCTCAGGACCATCTCGAAAAAGGTCGCGGAAGCGAGCTGGGCTTGGCATACTCCGGATTTGGCGCCGACCACGTTGCGCCCCAGGAGGTGAAACACGTTCCCGGGGAGGTATTTGTATATTGATGTCCGGGCGTAGATGAAGAGCAATTGCCATCTTGCGTATCCCTGGTTCGATTCCGTCGCCATGTGGACCCAGGCCCAGGCCAGGGACAAGTAGAAGGCACCGAGCAAGACGGCTCCTGCCGTCAGGATCGACAGGTGCTCGGCGGTCCAGGCGTATTCCGTCAGCTTGGCCGCGTTTCTGTCGTATACAGTATAGATATAGTATAGACAGGCGAGCAGCAGAAGCCAGGAGAATATGGCTTTGGCAATCTTCATTACATCTTTCGGCATAGGCACATGGTCCAGGGGAGCGGAGTGTTGACCTCTATTATGGAAAAGAAGCCGCTGACCATGTCGAGGAACTCCCATTTGCTCCAATGATGGATATGTCCCGGCGTGTTGCCCCATGATCCCAAATACTTGCCGCGCAACATGTTCAGCATGCACCACAGCGGCTCTCTGGGGACCGAGAGTATCACCCAGTCTTCCGCCACATCGCTGATGCGTTCCAGGCCGAGCACAGGATCTTCCAGGTGCTCGAGGACCTCACAGCATGCGATGAGGGGTGCCTTGTCGCACGCTGTGAGGTCATAGATACTCTTTACCTCGAATTGGATTCCCTTGCCCGCGTGGGCGGCCTTGGCGTTGTCGATGATCATCGTGGACATATCAAAGGCCCGGACGTCGAGCCCCATGCCGGTCATCCTGTTCGACAGCTCGCCCTCTCCGCATCCGACTTCCAGCGCGGATGTCGCCCCGGTCAGCTGAACAAAGTCATCGAAGGCATGGAGGAATCTGCCTGTGACATATCTGAATACCACGTTGTTGGAAGCGTATTTGTTTTCCACGTTGCCAACGACAATTCCATTTTCGGTGGCAAGGGTACGGCCGTTTACCATGGCCTTGGCGTCGTAGTTCTTCACGGTTGACCCTGGAGACTGATCTCCCTGTAGTTTTCTGCTGCGTTGAGGTCCGAATTGCCGTTGTGCTCGACAATAACCAGGTAGTTGCTCCAATCCTTGTCGGCACGGCCGGCGAATTGGTAATCGTAGATCGACGTATCACCGGCACGAAACGCCGGGAAGTGGTAATCGGGACAATCTTCCACGTAAAAAAATAAATCCAGGTAATCGGGTACGACCTCCGGATTTCCGAAGATCTGGTGGTATCCCCAAATATTCTTGTAATTCGAAGCGGAAACGACGATTGCCTGGCCGTTTCGTCTGGCGGCGGCCACCTCGTGTGCCGTCTCGACGGTCACGGTGTATCCGCTTCTTCCGGGTAAGGTCGTCAGGGTTTCAATGGCCTGTTTCGCAGCGAGGACGATCACCAGGCCAAACAGTGCGTATCGCAGGATGGCATGCGTATTCCTTTTCTTCATCATATCGGCCGTGAAGGCGACTATCATCGCGATTGCCAGCAGGGATAGCAGGAGAAGGTATCTGCCGAGGATGCGTTCAGGCCGCAGGAAGGGGTTCAGGCCGCGAATGGCGTAGGCGTGCGCAAGAAAGCCGAACAGGTAGGGGATGCTGAGGAGGTAAAGCCGACTGTTTCGGCGGACGAGCGTGACGATTGCGAGCAGGAACGCCACGTAGATGGTCAGATTGAAGGACAGAGACCTGGGGTTATGGTCGAAGTAGACCAGGAAATTCCAAGAATACTCCCATGGAGTGACGGAGAGCTGTATCCAGTTGATGTCACGCGGGTACGGCGGGAGGGCATAGGGGTTTTGGGCGAAGTAGCTCTCAGCCTTGTCCAGGTTGTCGTAAAAATGGTGAGTCGGCTTGTCCCCGTGGATGCCGTCTTTCAAGACGGCGATGCGGTTCGGCTCATGGAGCGTCACCTGGACCACCGCTGTTTCGACCATGAACAGTGACGCGAGGGCCACTAAAAAGACCGCCAGTGATTTCCAGCGCGCCATGCGCCTTTCGGGGGTGTCGGCGGCGGAGAGCGCGATGATCAGGAAGAAGGCCGGGAAGTAATAGATGGAAGTGATTTTCGCGCCATAACTGCAAAACAATAGCGCTGCGCAGGCCAGGAGGGCCCATTGACTGCGTTCCTGGATATGGTGGGCCAGGCAGTACAGGGCCGCTACGAGGTACATGGCCGCCGGTCCCATGGGCAGGAATTGGGAGCCGCTGAAAGCCATGCCGTTGTAGGTGATGAACATGAACGCCGCCAACAGGCCCCAACGCCAGTTGGACATCCTCTCCAGGAGGAGGAAGGCGAAACAGGCCAGCAAGGTGGAGGAGGCAAACGGCCAGATGTAATAGTTTTCAGGCGCATCGCCGAAGGCCAGCTGGATCAGGTAGACCGGGAGCATGATCGACCAGCGCATCCCGTGGTGGGTGGCGTCGATGGGGAACGCCAGGTTTTCCGCCGCCCGTCTGACTAGGCCCCATTTGTAGAAAGCGTCGCCGCCCATGTGGATCGGTTGCGACCAGAAAAAGCGCACCGAAAGCGAAACGATGGCGATCAGCAGCAGCGCCAGGAAGAGAGCGAGCCGCCGATGCGTGGCAAACCAGAGGTCAGCCTTGCCGATCCACTCATTGAGCATCCCGGCGCAGCAACCGGAAGCCGGGGCCCTGTCGTCCCGCGCTGCTCCCAGTGGATGCGTTCCGGCGGATACTTCGGCTTCGGCCCCTTCCTGTCGCGGGCGGCGCGTTCCGGCTTTATCCGCCGGGCTTTGTTCAAGGTCGTCTTTATGCATCGCCTGTTTGGATGGATGCTGTTCGCCGGGGCATCGGATCAACCCTTGGTCCGGCCTCCTGCCTTGCATGATGGACCGGACGGTATCGGGGCACCGGTTGATTTTGAATCCCCTGCCGACAGTTCCGGGATATTGGCGCGGAAGCAATTCGAATATGCAATATCTAATGCGTGCCGTTAAAGTCGCCGGATCAAATATCAGTGGCCTAGTATTAACGTCATTAAATGTATAAGTCTATATAATTCAAGGCGCACTTGGAAAGTCTGGATTCATGGGCCCTTCAGACAATCCCTGGCGTCTGCGCCGCGTTGGCCCGCTGGACTGGAAGTACGTGGCGTTCGACCATAAAAAAAAGGACGCAGCCACGACGGCTGCGTCCCTTGAAGACTGTTCTCGCAGTTCTTCTTTGCTATTTGGCGGCGGTCTCCATGGACGCGTTCTCGTAGGTGTCGGGCGCGATCTCCAGGGTTTTCATGAGCTGGCCTTCGAGGGCCAGGAACTTGTAGACCGTGTAGTCGCGGTTCATGGTCGCGGTCTCGAGCTGCACGCGGTTGGAGAACACCTCGTTGGTGGCGTCCAGAAGGTCAAGCAGGGAGCGCTGGCCCACGTTGAACTGCATCAGGTACATGTCCAGGGATTCGAGGCTGTACTGCAGGGCTTCCTGGTACTTCTCGATCTGGTTCAGGCTGGACTGGTAGTCGGCCCAGGTGGAGGCCACCTGGCGGATGATGTCGTCCGTGGTGTCCTGGAGGTTGTCCTGCGCCTCGCGGATGCGGGCGGCGGCGGTCTGGATGTCGTAATAGTCGCTGGTGCCGTTGAAGATGTTCCACTGGGCGCGCAGCATGGCCTTGTTGTCCTGGACATAGGTGTCCACGCCGTCGAGGTTGTCGGTGTGGCGTGTGGACAGGTAGGCGTCAACGGTCGGGTACATGGTCGACTCGAGCTGGCCCTTGGTCTGTTCGGCCACATCGATCTCGGCCTTGTACACGGCGATCTTCGGGTTGTTGTCCAGGGAAATCTCCAGGATCTGGTCGGCCTGGCCCGGGATGTAGTTGGGCAGGTACTGGGGGTCGGCCAGGGAAGTGGGGGACTTGCCCACGGTGCGGATGTACTGGGCCTCGGCGGTGCGCAGTTCGCCGGTGTAGGTGACCAGGGTGGTCTCGGCGCGGGCCACGCGGCCCTTGGCCTGCATCTCGTCGGCGCGGTTGCCCGCTCCGCCCTGGACGCGCTCGGAAATGGAATCGAGGAGGTTCTGGTGCGCCGTGATGTTGTCTTCGGCCAGGGAGACAAGCTTGCGCAGACGGACCACATCCACATGGGCGCGGACGGCGTCCAGACCCACGGTCTCGACGTTGTCCACCAGGCGGCCTTCGGCCGAGGTCAGGCGGGCGCCTTCGCGCTTGAAATCGTGCCAGCGGTCAAAGCCGTCGAAGATGGGCTGGGTCAGGGTCGCCCGAAAGTCGGTCGGGGTGCGCCAGCGTTCATCGGTGTCGTTGTTGCGGGTGGCGGCGCTGCTGTACTGCTGCTTTCCGTACTCGCCGGTCAGGTCGAGTGACGGGAAGAAGCGGCCCAGAGCGGAAAGTTTCGCCTTGGCCACGGCGTCCTTGTTGTTCAGGAGCGACTTGATCTGCGGATGCTGCTTGACCGCAGCGACGACGCTGTCCTTGAGCGTCATCGTGCCGTTGTCGGCAAAAGCGGGCACCGACAGCGACAGGGCAAGGATGAGGATTGCGAGAACATGTTTTTTCATTTTTTTCCCCATGTAAGGGTTGTGAAAGGTACTTACTGCTAGACTTGTAGCCGTTTATATAAATATGGTCAAGAATGTAGGGGACCTGATCTCTTAAAAACGAGAAAATGTCGGCTTTTCGGCAGAGGTGATCGTTTTTTATGAAATATCAGGCTGATACAGGGGATGCGATATTCGCTGTGAAGACGGGTTCAAGTCTGGGTGTGATCCATTGTCGTATATAGTACGCACGGCGGTGTCGGCCGCCATCCTGAAAACCGCCCCCTCGGGCACGCCCGCTGCGGCCTAGTCCACGTGTCGCCCGGAATGGATCAGATGGGCGATGAGGTCGTCTCCGGAGTGGTCCGCGTCGATATGGAGATCGTGGCCGGGCATGTCCGGATGCGAGACGCCGAGCAGCTTGACCACGATGTCGTCGCCCGCGTGGTCGTTCTGGGCGAGGATCACCGAGGTCAGGTCGTGCTCGTTGTCCACCACCACGTCCTTGACGGACAGGGTGTCCGGCAGTTCCAGATGGTTGCTGCCCAGGGTGAAGTTGGAAACGACGATCTCGCTCTGGCCGTGGTCGAGGACCGAGGGGTCGATGAACAAACCGTCGGCGTTTCCGCCCGCGTGGAGCTCGCTCCCGCCGGTGTGGTCCGCGTGCCCGTCCAGGTGGGCGTGGCCCTCCGCGAAGATATCGTGTTCGGGCAGATCCACGAGCAGGGAGTCGTGCGGCAGGTCCGCGCCGGGGTCGGCGGAGCCGAGGTTCAGGGCATAGGAGCCGTCGCCGAGCAGGGATATGGAGAAGGTCCCTTCATGGCCGCCCGGGTTGAACCCGGCGTCGTCGAACAGGACGTCGTGCAAGGTGTTGCTGTTGGCCAGCACCCAGTTCCCGGAATCCTTGATGAAATGGAAGTCCGCGCCCATGTCCACGGCCGCCCGGTCCACGTCCGGCAGCAGGAAGAAACGGATGTCGGCGTCGCCCGCGAACATGCCCACCAACTGGCCGAGCATGGCCGTGTCCTGACAGTCGGAAAGGACTATCTCAGGATCGACCGGGATGTTCCCGTCAAGGGTGAAGGTGCCGAGCATGGTGGTCTGGGTCATAGTAGTACTATCGGTCATATTGGTCTCCTTGTATAGGAGAAAAATCCATCCGGAATCATCCCCCGGCCCGGTTTTGCCGCCGGGCCGGGGGTGTCGTTCGTTTAGGAGGAGTGCCCGCCGGAATTGATGATGTGCTGGATCACCGTGTTGAGGTCCTCGCCGGTGGCGGACAGATCCACCTGATGGTCGACCGCGTCGTGTGTCGGAGGCAGCACGCCCTGGAGGGTGATGGTGATGTCGTCTCCGGCCGGGTTCACGTCCGCGATGGTCACGATCAGGTCGCCGCTGTCGCCTGCGGAGGTGACGTCCGCCAAGCCCGCGGACAGGGCGCTCAGGTCGAGATGGTCGCCCTCGCCGATGTTGAAGTCGGTCACGGTCATGGACCCGCCGCCCTCGCCGGAGGTCAGGTAGCTGGGGTCGATCATGATGGTGTCCTCGCCAGCGCCCAGGGTCACGGTGTCGTGGCCCGAGCTGATGAACACGGTGTCGTTGCCCGCACCGGCGTGGATGACGTCGTTTCCGGCTCCGCCCCACAGGACGTCGTCGCCGTTGCCGCCGAACAGGTAGTCGTTGCCGTCCCCGCCGTGCAGGGTGTCGTTGCCGTCGCCGCCGCTGATGTAGTCGTGGCCCGCGCCGCCGTTGATGATGTCGTCGCCTGCGCCGCCGTACAGGAAGTCATTGCCTCCCTGGCCGTGGATGACGTCGTCGCCGCCGTGACCGTAGATGACGTTGTTGCCGTCGGTTCCGTTGATCACGTCGACCCCGTCCGTGCCGTTGTTGACAGTGGCGTTGACGTGGACCGGGATGTACAGGGTCGCGGTATCGGTCAGGCCGTGGGAGTCGGTCACCTGGTAGGTGAACTGCTCCACCGTGGGCTCGGTCAGCCCGTCCGTGGTGATGGAGTGGGCGTTCTCGTTCGGAGTGTAGGTCCACTCGCCGTTTGCCGCGATTTGCAGGGTGCCCCATGCGCCCACGCCCGAGCCCACGATGGCCGCGGTCATGGCCGCGTCGTCGGAGCTGTAGACATTGCCGAACAGGGAACCGTTCACGGAGGGCAGGGTCAGTTCGCCGGTAGTGCCGTTCTGGACCCAATGGCCGCCCGTGGTGGCGTTGATGTAGTTGAGCGAGAACCTGGTGTGCCACGCGCCGCCGAGGGTCACGGACTTGATGAGCAGTTCGCCCGTGCCGTCCTGGCCCTGGTGGCTGCCGGTGATGTAGTACTGGTTGTTGTTGGCCTTGGTCAGCACGATGGTGCCGGTTCCGTCGCTGTAGGTCGCGTTGTTGCCGCCGGAGCCGACGTGCACGGTGTAGGTGTGGTCGTTGCTGTCCGTGATGGTGAAGATCACGTCTTCACCGGTGCTGACGTTGTTCAGCATCAGGTAGAGCTGCTCGGGCAGAGCGTGCCCATCCTGGCCGAAATCCAGAGTCAGGGCCTCGCGGTAAAGCGGGCCGTTTTCGATCTCATGGGTGTCGGGAACGAGCGGGGTGTTCACGCCGATGCCGAGGCCCTCCACTTCGCCCACCCAGGCCGGGAGTCCGTCGATGGTGGCGGACACCTTGAGCCCCATGTTGTCGGCCAGGGTCTGCCATTCATTGGGGTTGCCGTCGGTCTGGTTGGCGAAGTTGATGTCGTGGCCCGAAGCGCCCTGCCATTGGTAGGCGGGCTCCAGGGTGTCGGTGACCATGGCTCCGTGGCCGAGGTCCGCGTGGGCGACCAGGGTGTTGATGGTCGCGTTGACCTCGATCACGCCGTAGTCCACGGCACCGTCCGTGTCGGACACCTGGTAGGTGAAGGACTCGGTGTAGTCGCCGACGGGCAGGCCGTCGTGGGTGGTGTAGGTGTAGGAGCCGTCCTCGGCGATGACCAGGTCGCCGAACTGGCCGTGGACGGTCACGCCCACGCCGTCATCCGACAGGCTGAAGGTCCCTGAGTCGCCGGTGAAGTCGCCGTTGGCCAGGTGCTGGTCGTATTGGGCCTGGGTCAGGTCGTCGAGGTCGCCCGCGGCCGCGCCGGTGACGGTCAGTTCCGTGGAACCGGCCGGGAAGCCCGGGCCGTCGGTGTAGTCGGTGTCCTGGGCGTCGTGGTCGTTGGCCAGCACGTTGCCGGTGATCACGGCCGCTTCATAAGTGCCCGACAGGTGGTCCACCGGATCGGAGCCGGTGACCTCCTTGAGGGCCACCGAGGCGTTCGGATCGTCGGGATCGGCCATGACCACGACGGTGCCGATGGCGGCGGTCGGGCTGGAGAGCGTGACCACGTCGCCGGATTCGCTGATCGTCAGGTCGGTGATCGGGTTGCCGTCGGCATCCCAGGCCTGGAGGGATTCCTGGCCGTTGCCGTCGCCGGTGAGCTTGAGGCTCACGGACGTCTGCGGGTCGTCGAACTGGATGAGCAGCCGCTCGGCGTTGCTGTTGTTCTCGATGAACTTGTCGTCGCCGCTGTTGCCGCCGTTCCCGTTGCCGTTGCCCTTGCCGCCCGAGGCGGATTCCACACCGTAGTGGGAGCCGTTGTTGTTGCCCCAGTCGCTCAAGGTGGCCTGCACCCACTTGCCGGACTGGGCGTCGAACTCCTGGGCCACCAGGTGGAACGCGTCCGAGCCTTCCGCGTTGCCCACGCCGCCGTCGCCGGAGATGGTCCCCGAGCCGGAGCCGGTGTCGTCAACCGCGACGGGCGGGGTGTTGTCGTCCACCGGGACCACGTGGATCACGGTAGTGGCCACGTTGCTCGGCGCGCCCGTCGGGTCGGAGGCGTCGTCCCAAACCTGGACGTTGATCAGCCGATCGCTGGCGTCCGGGTCGTCCGAGCCGTTGGAGAAGGTGATCTGCTCGATGGCGGACTCGTAGTCCGAGATGGGCGCGTCGCCGGACAGGATGATCTGGGTGCCGTTGACCGTGGCGGTGATGCCGTCGGGCAGGGCGCTGGTGTCGATGTTCAGGGCGTCCATGTCGTGGGCGTTGGTCAGGGTGATGACCGCCTGGGACATGTTCGCGGAATCCACGTCCGAGATGTGCACCTCGCCGGTGACGTGCACCGGGCCGCCGTCCTCGACAAAGGTGTTCTCGAATCCGGTGCCCGCGTGGTCGTTCTCCCGGATGACGAGGTCGTTGAAATCGTCGTCATCGTCGCCGAGGGGGCTTTGGTCGTCGCGCATCTGGTCGTCTATCGAGACCAGGCGGCCGTTGGCGTCGGTGGTGATCCGGAAGGTGTTCTCCGGGTTGTTGTTGATGCCCGCGTCGTCGAACCGGACCTCGTGGGAGGTGGCCCCGCCGTCGAAGGAGATGTCCCATCCGCCGGACCCGTTCGGGACGAAGGTCGGGACGCCGCTGCCGACGTTGGTGTTCGGGACCAGGAAGTAGTGCAGTTCCTGGCCGTCCCCGAAGGTGGTCAGCAGCTGTCCGTCGGTGCCGTGGTTTGAGTCGACCAGGATGATCTGCGGATTGACCGGGTTGCCCTCGGCGTCCAGTTCGTAGACGCCGACCATGTTGTTGTTGCCCGCGTCCTCGCTCTGGAAGGTGACCGTGCCCATGGACAGGTCGATGGTCGGGGCGTCGTTGACCGGGGTGATGTCGATGGACAGGTCGGCGGAGTCGTAGCCGCCGTTGCCGTCGGTCACGGTGTAGGTGGCCGTGGGCACTTCGCCGTCGTAGTCGGCCGTCGGGGTGAAGGTGTAGGAACCGTCGGCATTGATGACCAGGTCGCCCACGCCGTCGATGTGCGCGGTTTCACCCGCCGCGTACGAGGTGGCGTCGCCCTGGATTGTGAAACCGGTCACGGTCAGGCTGTCGCCGTCGATGTCGGTGTCCTGGCCGAGGTGTTCCGCGCCCGCGCCCTGGATGACGTTGCCGGTGGCGGTGTGGTCCTCGAGCACGGTGACGGTGTCGTTCGCGGCCACCGGCGCGTCGTTCACCGGGGTCACGTTCAGATAGACCGTGGCCGTGTCCGTGGCGCCATGGTCGTCGGTGATGGTGTAGGTGAAGGAGTCCGCGCCGTTGTAGTCGGCGTCCGGGGTGTAGACGACCTCGCCGTTCACGATGGCGACGGAGCCGTGGGCCGGGTCGCCCAGGCCGGTGATGGACAGATGGTCGTTGGGCAGGTCCGGGTCGGTGTCGTTGGCCAGGACGTCGATGGTGATCGAGGAGTCCTCGGCCACCACGATGGCCCCGTCCGTGGACGAGTAGTCGGTCACCTGGCCGGAGATGGACTGGATGTAGAAGCCGTCCTCGGAGCTGCCGGCCGGTTCCACGACCACGTACACGAACGGCTCGGAGCCGGTCAGGTCGATGGTCGGGTTGGTCTGGTCCACGCCCACGTTGTAGGTCCCGACCACCTCGCCGTCCGCGTTCAGCAGGGTGATGATCGCGTCGTCGTCGTGGTCGGTGTTGTTGAAGTCGGCCAGGGTGATGGTCGCGTGGGTCTGCGGGTCGTCGAACTGGAAGGTGACCTTCTCGGTGCCCGCGCCCTGGGTGGTGTCGATGGCCGGGTTGTCCCCGGGGCCGGTCTTCACGCCCAGGCCGAAGGTGTCGTGGATGATCGTGTTGTCCGTGGTCTGGTCCTCGACGATGGTGATGCCGTCCGCCGCGAACCCGTTGGCGATGTTCAAGGCCACGTCGTGGGTCGCGCCGGTCAGGCCGGACACGCCGTCGTCCACGGCGTCGGGCGCGTCGTTGAGACCGTTCACGGTGATGGCCAGGTCGGCGCTGTCCACGCTGTGGCCGTCGGTCATGGTGTAGCTGAACGTTTCTGTGGGCGCGTCGCCGGGCACCAGGGTGTTGTCCGTGGCGGTGTAGGTGTAGTCGCCGTCCGCGCCGATGACCAGGTCGCCGTGCTCGCCGTGGATGATCACGGTGCCGTCCGCGCCCCATTCCGCATGGGTGCCGGTGATCTGGTGGTTCGCGAAGTCCACGGTGGTGTCGCCGAAGGTGACCTTGGTCACGGACATCTCGCCGTGCGTATTGTCCGTGTCCACGTCGTTGGCCAGGACGTTGGCCGAGACCGAGTAGTCCAGGCCGTCGCTGTTGGGCTCGTTGACCGACGCCGCGTCGTTCACGGCGGTCGGGTCCTCGTTGGCCTGGCCGGGGAGCACGTCCACGGTCACGGTGTAGTCGCTGTCGCTGACCTGGCCCTCGCTGTCGACGGGCCGGTAGGTGATGGTGTCGGATCCGGCGAACTCCACGTCCACGTACTGCAGCTCCCAGTTGGCGTTCCAGTCGCGGGGGCCGTCCTCGGTGGTGCCGAAGACGATCTTGTCGAAGTGTTCGCCGCCCAGGATGGTCTGGTCGAGGACCAGGGACTGGAAGGTGTCGCCGTCGCCGCCGGTGATGGTCCCGGACTGGCCGGTGATCGCGTTGGTCCAGGTCATGACCGAGTTGTCGACCGTGCCCGAGGCGATCAGCTGGTCGCCGTCGTAAACGGCCCAGGTGGCCTGGCCGTTCTGCTGGCTGCCGTGGTCGAAGTAGCCGCCCAGGCCGCCGAAGCCGATGTCGGCGTAGGAGACGTCCCGGCCCTCGAAGGTCATGGTCAGGGTCTCACCCGAATCCAGTCCGTTGTGGCTCTGGTTGGCCAGGCCGTGGTCGATGTGATTCTGCTGGTCCGCGTAGACCTTGAGCCTGCCCTCGCTGATGTGCGTGGTCACGGTCACGTCAGGGGTGCCGTCGCCGTCGGTGTCCACCGACAGCTTGCGGGTGGCGTTGCCGTCGGCCTCGCCCCAGGTGTCCAGCCCGGCGTCTTCGGCCAGGCGGGATCCGATGAGCACGCCCTGGCCGGCCGGGGCTTCGCCCTTGTAGGTGAAGTTGTCCAGGTCGTCGAAGCGGGTGCCGTTGTCGACGTCATCCTGGGTCACCTGATGGTCGCCGTAGTAGAGCGTGCCGTGATCCGGCAGGCCGGTGATGACCACGCCGGTGTCCAGGCCGTCGCCCGCGTTGTGGTCGTCTTCCACGTCGGTGATGGGAGCCTGGTCGAAGTCGATGCCGATGGGCTCGCCGTAGGCGTTGCCGTGGACCGAGAAGTCGGCGCCCAGCGGGGCGTCGTTCTCGCCGCTCACGGTCACGGTCACGGTGTGCTCGGTGCCGTCGGCGGAGTGCACGGTGAAATCGTTGGAGAAGCCGCTGTTCACGCCGTCCACTTCGCCCAGGTGCTGGACCGAGCCGTTGTCGATCTCATAGGTCCAGGTGCCGTCCGCGTTGATGTGGAAGGTGCCGCCCTGGGAGTCGGTGATGGTGTCGGCCTGGAACAGGTTGTCCGGGTTGTCCGGGTCCGAGGCGAACAGTTGGCCTGAATCGGTCAAAAGGCCCCCGGTGGAGACGTTCACGTCCTCGGTCACGGCCCCGGTGGAGTCGCCGGTGATCGTGGCCGCGTCGTTGGCGCCGGTGACCTCGATGGACAGGGTGGCCGTGTCGGTCGCGCCGAGGAGGTCGCTGACGGTGTAGTTGAACTCGTCGTGGACCACCTGCCCTTCGGCCAGGGCCTGGGTGTCGGGGTCGTTGTTGTTCAACTCGTACCGGTATTCGCCCGAGGGCTTGAAGTACAGGGTGCCGTACTGGCCTTCGACCGAGGTCCAGCCGAGCAGGTGCGAGCCTGCCTGGCCGCCGGTTTCAGAGCCTTCGGCCCCGGCTCCGGCCTTGGTCACGAAGATGACGGAGCTGTCCACGTCGCTGTCGTTGGCCAGGACGAAGCCGTGGGCGATGGCGTTGCCCTCGTTTTCCGAGCCCGCTTCGATCACGGAGCCGTTGTTGGCGTCGTCGACGGCCGTGGGCGCGTCGTCGGAACCCCAGACCGTGATGTGCAGGGTGGCGGTGTCGGTGCCGCCCATGCCGTCGGACACGGTATAGGTGAAGTTGTCCGTGGGGTGGTCCTGCACGTTCAGTTCATTGACGATGTCGAGGTCGTTGTTGACCTCGTAGTGGTAGGAGCCGTCGGGCTCGATGTACAGGGTGCCGTACAGGCCGGTGATGGTCGTGGTCCCGCTGACGTCGGCCTCGCTGCCCGCGTTGTCGTCCGAGGAGACGTGGGTCACGGTCAGGTCGGTGTTGTCCACGTCGGTGTCGCCGCCGATGTTGCCGATAATGGGCAGGTCCATGCCGTGGATGACGTTGCCCGAGGCGTCGAAACCGTCGGTGTAGAAGCCCGCTTCCTTGGCGAGGTTGTAGTCGTCGGAGGCCTCCGGAGCGTCGTTGGCCCCGTTGATGGTGATGGTCAGGGTGGCGGAGCTTTCCTTGGCGTCGCCGCTCTGGTTGTCGGACATGGTGTAGGTGAACACGTCGGTGACCGGATCGCTGTCGCTGTTCAGGTGGTCGGTGGCGTCCGGGTTCTCGGTGTAGGTGTAGGAACCGTCGGCATTCATGTGCAGGGTGCCGTACTGGCCGACGATGTCGAATCCGCCGGATGCGTCGGAGTCGGTCCCGCCGTGGCCGGTCACGGCCGTGACCGAGAAGTCGCCGACCTCGTTGTCCGCGTCGGTGTCGGCCACGCCGCCGTGCTCGTCGCCCGCCAGGACGTTGCCGCTCACGCTGGCGGGGGCCGCGTCGTCCACGGACTCGGTCAGCGTGTTCGTATCCGCCATGGCCGTGGGGGCGTCGTTGGCCCCGTTGATGGTGATGGTCAGGGTGGAGGAGGCGGTGCCGGGGTGGCCGTCCGCGTTGTCGGTCATGGTGTAGGTGAACACGTCGGTGACCGGGGCGCTGTCGTTGTTCAGGAAATCGGTGGCGTCCGGGTTCTCGGTGTAGGTGTAGGAGCCGTCGGCGTTCATGTGCAGGGTGCCGTACTGGCCGACGATGTCGAACCCGCCGTCGGCATCCGAGTCGGTCCCGCCGTGCCCGGTGACCGAGGTGATCGTGAAGTCGCCGACCTCGTTGTCCACGTCGGTGTCGGCCACGCCGCCGTGCGCGTCGCCCGCCAGGACGTTGCCGCTCACGCTGGCGACCGGGTCGAGGTCCACGGACTCGGTCAGCGTGTTCGTGTCCGCCATGGCCGTGGGGGCGTCGTTGGAACCGGTCACGTTGATGGTCAGGGTGGCGGGTTCGCTGTACACGCCGTCGGCGTAGGGGTTGGTCAGGGTGTAGGTGAAGACGTCGGTCTTCACTTCGCCTTCCTGCAGGGCCTGGACGTTGTCCCACTCGTTGTGCAGCGTGTAGTCGTAGCTGCCGTCCGCGTGGATGGTCAGGGTGCCGTATTCGCCGTCGATGGTCACGGAGCCGTTGGGGTCCATGTTGTCGTCGGTGTACAGGGTGCCGTTGTGGTCGGTCTGGGACGAGACCGAGGAGACGAACATCTGCGTGTCGTCCACGTCGGTGTCGGCCACGCCGCCGTGCGCGTCGCCGGTGACGACGTTGCCGGAGACCACGGCCGAGTAGTCGCCGCCCTCGAACCTGAGGCCGAACTCTGCCACGTTGTTCTGGTCGGCATTGGCCACGGGCGCGTCGTTGGCGCCGTTCACCGTGAAGGAGATGTTGGCGTAACTGAGGGCCCCGGAGTCGTCCATGATCCCGTAGGAGAAGGCGTCCACGTTGTCCTCGCTGCCGTAGTTCAGGGCGTTGAGGGCGTTGTAGGCGTCGCCGTCCCCGGGGGTGTAGAGGCGGTAGTCGTAGGAGCCGTCCGCGTGGATGGTCAGCACGCCGAACTCGCCGTTGACCGTGACCGAGGCGCTCGGGTCCATCCGGGCCTGGTCGTAGGCCTGGTCGGCGGAGGGCGTGAAATCGGGGTTCTGCTCGTGGGGCAGGACGTAGTCCATGGTCTCGGTGGCGTGGGAGTAAGCGCCGACCACGAACATGGTCTGGCCGTCCGGGGAGTCGCCGCTGTCCACGTCGGTGTCGGCCACGGAGCCCGCGTCGTCACCGGACAGGACGTTGCCGTGGACCACGACGGAGCCGTCCTGGCTGTAGTCGTGGTGCTCGCTGTCGTGCACGGTCACGTCGCCGCCCGCGCCGTCGTTCAGGTCGGCGTCGTACACGCTGGCGTGCAGGCCGTAGTCGGTGGAGTCGCCGCCTTCCACGGCCTGGACGTTCAGGTCGTCGTGGGCCACGGGCATGTCATTGGCGCCGTTGACCGTGATGGTCAGGGTGGCGGAGTTGGAGACGAGCCCGTCGGAGTCGATAATATTGTACTGAAAGATTTCGTCGTAGGACTCGCCCTCGTTCAGCGCGTCGGCCCATTCCTGGTTCAGGGTGTATTCCCAGTGGCCGTCGGTATCCATGACCAGCACGCCGTACTTGCCCACGATCACGGTGTCGTCGGAGGTTATCTGCACCGCGCCGGGGTCCACGCCGTCATGGTTCACGCCGTCGTAGTCCAAGGAGTACATGGACAGCTGGCTGTTGGGACCATCGGGGTCCACGTCGTTGTCGATGACGTTGCCCTCGATGGTCTCGTCCGTCTGGGGAGGGTTGGGGTTGTTGATGTAGAACCCGCCGCCCGAGGACAGGGGAAAGAATTCGCCCACTGCGGGGCCTTCGCCGTTGGCGTAGAGATGAACGGCTTCCTGGTACGCCTCCACGTTGTCCACGAAAACGATGTGGCGTCCGACGATGAAGTCGGGGTCGCCCTGCTCGGTGGTGGACGCGAAGTCGTCGTTGGCGGTGGGGGCGATGGGGGCTGCCTGGCCCAGGACGCCGCTGAGGGTCGGGAAGGCGTGCGAGCCGTATGCGTCCTCCTGGCCGCCCAGGGCGTTGAGGCTGTCCCCGAGCGTGCCGGCGTCGTCCGTGTACTGGCCCGCGCCGGAACTGCCGGTGGCGTTGGCCGCCGCGGTTTCCAGGTCCCCGTTCTGAGCCGGGCCCTCGAAGGCGAAGAGGTAGACGTCTCCGGCCACCTGCTCGCCGTTGAGCATCTCGAACAGCGGCAGGCTGCCCGTATCGGCCAGGGTTTCATAGTTTTCGAGAATAACGGTTCCGCCGCCCTCGACGGTGATTTCCAGGTTGCCGTTCTCGCCGGTGAACACAGCGCTGGCCAGATCGAAGTCGAACTTGACCGGGGTGTCGGCATCCAATTGGTAGGTCTGTATGTTTCCAGCCCCGGGAAGCGAAATGTGAAGCTGGTGTATCGTCGTGTCCGCCATGGTGAACTCCTGGTATTGAAGTAAAGCGATTGTTTGTACGTCGTATTCGCTAAGGTACCTCAATGGCAGTTTTTTAGTCAATTAAGAAAAAATATTGTAATTCAATGTGTTGTTATGTGGAAAAAAGCATGCGATGAGCGTTTGAGGCTGAAATTGCGGGGTGTCTTGAGATTGCTGTTTTCTGATTGTTTCTGACCATAACTAGTATTTTTCAACAGCAATATGTTGAAAACATTACTTGCCACTTACGGTTTTCCCCATGCGTGCCAAGCCTTTTCCCTATTTTAACATTGTGATTTAACTTGATTAAAAAATAATAATGAGAATGGTTGCTGTTTTTTGGTTGGGGTGAGTTCTTGCGGCTTCACGATTGCCGGGTGATGAAGCCGACGGCTGGCGGATGCCTGTTGTCACAATATGTAAAGATGGTTGATTTTTGTGGGAGTGTGTTTGAGACCGGTCGCAGTCGGGGCGAGGCCGCGTCCTACTCCTGCTATGGGCGGTGATAACGGCATGGAGGCGATTCTCGATCGGTCACGGGGCGAGGGGCGGTTCGAGCCAAAAAACGGTTATGACGGCGAACGGGCCTGTAGGGCGGGCCGGAGAGGCGGTCCAGTGAAGCGATCAGAAAAGGCGGTTTGGCGGGTGTAATCCCGGCCCGGTCGGACGACCGGGCCGGGGGTGGGTGGTTCTTTTAGGTGGTGGTGTCCGTGCCGGTGCTGATGATGTGCTGGATCAGATGGTTCAGCTCGTCCCCTGTGGCGGTGAGGTCCACCGAGTGGGCGATGTCCGCGTGGGAGGAGGCCATCACGCCCTGGAGGGTGATGGTGATATCATTCCCGGCATGGTTTGCGTCGGCGATGGTCAGGATCAGGTCGCCGCTGGTGCTGCTGGAGGTGACGTCCACGACGCCGCCGGTCAGGCCGCTCAAGTCGAGTTGGTCGCCTTCATTCACGTTGAAGTCGGTGACGGTCATGGAACCGTCTCCGCCGTCGGGGGTCAGGTAAGTCGGGTCGATGGAGACGGTGTCCGCACCTGCGCCCAGGGTCACGGTGTCATGTCCGGAGCTGATGAACACGGTGTCGTTGCCTGCGCCGGCATCGATGGTGTCGTTGCCGTCGCCGCCCCAGATGATGTCGTTTCCGTTGCCTCCCTGGATGGCGTCGTCGCCGCTGCCGCCGAACAGGTAGTCGTTTCCGTCGCCGCCGTTCAACACATCGTTGCCCGCGCCGCCGCTGATGTAGTCGTGGCCTGCGCCGCCGTCGATATGGTCGCTGCCCGCGCCTCCGTAGAGGAAGTCGTTGCCTTCCAGGCCGCTGATGGTGCTGCCGTTGTTGTCGCCGTAAACCACGTCGTTGCCCGGGGTGCCGTCCGCGGCCACAGCGGCGTCCACATGTACGGGAATGTACAGGGTCGCGGTCTCGGTGCCTCCGTGAGCGTCTGTCACCTGGTAGGTGAACGCCTCCACGGTCGGTTGGTCGAGACCGGAGGTGTCGCCGATGCTGTCGCTATTATACGGTGTATAGACCCATTCGCCGGAGCTCGCGATATCCAGGGCTCCCCAGGAGCCCATGGCCGATCCGACGATACCTGCGGTCAAATTGGCTTCGTCCCCGCCGTAGATGTCGAGCAGGTTGCCGGTCGCCTGGGCGGTCTCGCCGCTTGCGGTCGAGATCATGGCGCTGTCGGCCGAGTCGGCGTCGGCGACCTGGGTGTGGGCGTCGACCGCGTCGTCCGCGGGGGCGGCGAGCCTGGCGGCGGCCAGGGACGCGCTTTCGGGCACCGGGTCGGCGATCACTTCGATGGTCGACGTGGCCACATTGCTCGCTGCGCCGGTAGGCGATGTGTAGTTATCCCATACCTGGACCTCGATGATTCTGGGGTCGGTGTTCGGGTGGGTGGCGGTGTTGTTGTAGGTGATGAGTTCGATGGCGGACTCGTAGTCCGAGATGGGTGCGTCGCCGGTGAGGGTGATGACGTTGCCGACGACAGTGGCGGTGATGGTGCCGGGCAGGATGCCCGAGATAGCCAGGACGTCTCCGGCCTGGGCATTGGTCAGGGTGATGACCGCCTGGGACATGTGCGTGGAATCGGCGTCGGAGATGTTCACCTCGGCGGCGATGTGTACCGAGCCGAGTCCTTCATGGAAGGTGTTGTCGAATCCGGTGCCCGCGTTGGCGTTTTCCTGGATGATGGTGTCGTTGAAGTCGTCGTCATCGTCGCCCAGCTCGCTCTGGTCGTTGCGCATCTGGTCGTCCACCGCGATCACGCGTCCGTTGGGGCCGTCGGTGATCAGGAAGGTCGGTTCGAAGTTGTTGTTTATGGACGGGTCGTCGAAACGCACTTCATAGCTCTTGGGGTCTCCTTCAAAGGTAATGACCCATTCTCCGGAGCTGTTCTGGCTGAAGGTGGGGTTGGCGCCGCCATGGTCTGCGCCGACTACCAGGAAATAGTGCAGTTCCTCGCCGTCTTCGAGTGTGGTCAGGACCTGTCCAGGCGTGGCCGTGTTCGAGTTGAGCAGGATCATTTCCGGGTTGGTCGGGTTGCCGTTCTCGTCGAGATGGTAGAGGCCGATCATGTTGTTGTTGTCGGCATCCTCGCTGACGAAGGTGACCGTGCGGGCGGACAGGTCGAGGGTCGGGGCCTCGTTCCCCGGTCCGGCCGCGTCTTCGAGCAGCAGGCCGGTGACCGGGTCGGACGTCGGGAAGGCGTGCGGGTCGTAGGCGTCGCCCTGGCCGCCCAGGGCGTCGATGCCGTCAAAGAGCGCGCCGTGGTCGTCGCTGTACTGGCCCGCGCCGGAACCCGATCCGGCATTGCCGGCCGCGGTTTCCAGGTCGCCGTTCTGATCTGCGCCATTGAAGGCGAAGAGGTAGGCGTCGCCCGCCACCACTTCACCGCTGGGCATCTCGAACATCGGCAGCTGTCCGGCGTCGGCAAGGTCCTGGTAGTTCTCCAGGATGATTGTCCCGCCCCCCTCGACGGCGATCTCGAGGTTGCCGTTCTCGCCGGTGAACACGGCGTTGCTCGGGTCGAAGTTGAATTTGACCGGGATGTCGCCGTCAAGTTGATACACCTCGGTATTGCCACTGCCGGGAAGCGAAATCTGCATTTCTTGTATGGTTGTGTCGGCCATGGTGATCTCCTGGGGCTTAATGTGCTTTAAGGTTTTTTTTAGTGAGCAATCTGTCCTATTTTATACCTATTGATCGATTTTTAGTCAAAATTAAATAATTCAATAAGCCAGTGAGTTAAGGTGTGGATAAAACGCTATATCGGGTGTTTAGAACAGTGGTTGCAAGCTTGATTTGAAATCGGTGTTATCGGTAAATGGTTAATGAAAATTCATGTTTTCAACATGGGTATGTTTAAAAATAGTTGGTGGCCGAAGGTTTTTCCCCATGCCCGGTAGTTTTACCGCTATCGACAACGCCAAAAGATTACAGGATAAAATTTTTCAAAGAAGGAATCAGTCTTATCTTCATTTTATTTTGTGGGGTTTTGGAGCCGGATAGTGCCTTGAAAAAAACGGCAAGAAAGGCATGCGGATGCGTCGCAGGCAGGGGAAGGATCGCCTGGAACGCCCGTCCCGCAAGGCTTTCGCACGGTTCGAGGAGGAAGCAGCGGTTCGCCGGTCATGCCCCGGACCGTGTCACAGGTCGCTGCCTGGGGGGGCTGAATCGGCTTAGGGCTGCTGGAGAACAGGATGTGGTTGCTGAACGGTTCTCTGGCCCCAAGGCTGCCTATTGCGGACGGCTCGGAACTCGGCCCTATTCATATGAAGACGCCCGCCGGGACGCGTTTCTTCAGGCCCGGACCGGCATGCCGGTGCGGCTCTGTAGGTGATTGCCTAACCGGGCGGAAAGACTTGATTCCTCCCTGCGGGGAACCTCCGCACGGAAAAGTGCCTGCTTCCGTTTTCGGCCAATCCTGTTATTGTGGGCGAAACCAACCAGACAGGAGAATGATCATGATGGATTTCATGGTGGATGCGGACAAGTGTACCCGCTGCGGGGAGTGCGCCAGGGATTGCCTGCGGGGCCTCATCGAGATGGACGACCTGCCTGTGGTCCGGCCTGAAAACGAGGGCCGCTGCATCGAGTGCCAGCACTGCCTGGCCGTGTGCAAGCCCGGCGCGCTGAGCGTCTTCGGCAAGGACCCGGCGGACAGTCTGCCGCTCAAGGACATGTTCCCGGACCCGGCGAAGATGGAGACCCTGATAATGGGTCGCCGCTCCACCCGCCGGTACAAGCAGGAGGGCGTGGACCCGGCCCTGATTCATCATTTGCTGCATGTCGCCTCCCACGCGCCCACGGCCGTGAACCTCCGTCCGGTCACCCTGACCGTGGTCGACGATCCGGCCGCAATGGACCGGTTGCGCGGCGAAGTGACCGCCGAGGCCCTGAGGATACTGCACGAGGAAGGCTTCCCTACGGGCTGGGAACGCTTGGGCGACTATGTGCGCGGCTGCGAGGACGGCACGGACATCCTTTTCCGCAACGCCCCGCATCTGCTGTTGGCCTCGGCCCCGGAGGATTCGCTCGCGCCCATGGCGGACTGCCACATCGCCATGAGCTATTTCGATCTGCTGGCCAGCAGCCATGGCCTGGGCACGGTCTGGAACGGCATCGTCCGCGCCCTGTTCACGGGTATCGTGCCCCAGTTCCGTGCCCGGCTCGGCATCCCGGAGGACCACCTCCTGGTCTGCGCCATGTCCTTCGGCAAGCCCGCAGTGAAATATCACCGCACGGTCCAACGCCCCGGAGGGACCATCCGCAGGGCGGATTTCTGACCCCGATAAAAAAGTGTCCTGAACCGGTGAATTTTGTGCGCATTTCCTGTTGACAAAAACCACCCCCTTGGGACAAGTTGTCTTTCCCAACGACGTGGGGCTGTAGCTCAGTTGGGAGAGCGCTTGAATGGCATTCAAGAGGTCGTGGGTTCGATTCCCTCCAGCTCCACCAATGATTATAAAGGCTTAGAAGGTTTTCCTTCTAAGCCTTTTTTCGTGGGATATACAAAAGAATATACAAATGATATCGGGTGGATGAAATTTTGATTTGGGGATGGGGGAATTAGGTATGATGTCTCCTCCTAATTCCGATACGCTCTTATAGATTAGTTCGTTGAAATCTCTAATTTTTACTAATTTGAGATTACTTTTTTTGCTATCAGGACAACCCCAAATGGAGCAGCGCAGTATACTGTTGGCAGCATGTAAATATTGATAAAGTACATTAGCCGATAAAAGTTTCTAGCGCAGCGAGTTGTGGTAAAATCCTCTGGGTATTCTGAGATCATCTTCCTGTAATCTACAGGGAGGTGGTTAAGGTCATGGCAGTCTATTATCTCAGAGTATTGATCAGCAAAGTCCTGAACTTCATTTGGGTCAATAGCTTCATTGCCTAGTTCAATTGCAATTGCCTGTTGCAGCCTGTGGAGCCTATTGGCACATCTATGGTAGCTATCTGAATGGCTTAGCAGTTTGCTCAAGGAGTCTTGGTTGGCGATCACGAGAATGATTACAGATGCCATCAAGGTTAAGTATTCTGACTTACTTTCACCAACAAAGGGGATGTAAAATCCACAAATTGTTGATATTGCGATAACTACCTGGAAAATTGATAGGAATGAAATAGCAAAGACAAGGGCCTGGTGCTTCTTTCTTGATCTTTCAGCCGCAGTGTAGCGTGATTTCTCAGTGCTCCACACTCTGTTGGACAGTGCTTCAAGTTTCTTTCGCATATTGCCTCTCGTTGTGTCGGTAAAAGGATGAGGAGGGGAAAAACCTTAAAGCAGTTACCATCCAAAGCAATGCTCAGGGGTTCTTGTACTTACTAGGGTCATGCCCGTTCGGTTAGCTGTACTTAAACGTGTAGGTTAGATTAGCCGCAACCTCATTAAAGCTGTCGCAGGTTCTCGGGTGGAGATCCCCCTCCTCAAATTTTGTAGTCAACTCCCATATCCTTTTCGATTTGATTTAAAAACCGTCCAACATGATAGTCGTATAGTCTATCGATCTCGTCCTTACTGAATTGTCCCAAGGCCAGTCCTCGGTTTGTCAACCAAGCACGTTTATCCTTGAAGTCCGATAGTTCATAGTCATGCAGATAGGTTGAATCCCGCCAATTGAATTTAAGCTCATAAAAAGCTCTTGATGCTTTCTTAAGGTCATCTGGGATCGCCGGGAAAACCGAGCACCGCTTGAATTGACCACGCACGAAATTGTCAATGAGATACGGTATCTTTTTGTCATTAATTTCTGAAAAATACTGGAGCCAGCCGTATCTTTTGGTCTGAAACTTTGCGCCAGTGATCTTGACGTTGAGGTCTTCAAGGAAAGCCATTTTTATATTCTCTACTCCGATCTGCTTGTCCTTTCGTTTTCCATCGATGTAGATGGCCTTTTTTAGCCTGACGAACATCATCGAGATGGAGTGAAGGTGCTTCTCTAAGGTGCTTTGTCTAACAGAAATATCGGAGCCGGAAAGAGTATACCCCAAGTAGATCGTGCACTCGTCCTGACAGCAGAAATCTGATTTGTCGGTGTTCAGTCCAAGGTCTTTGTCCTTAAGTGCACTTTGGCACACAGCCTCAAAATCAACTTTTGGGTCGGTCAATGCTACGATGTCATCGACATATCGGTCGTAGTGGAAGCAAAGTTTCTCAAGCACCTTATCTGTATCTTTGAGGTATATTTCTGCGAGTACATTTGAAATCGGAAGACCTTGAGGGACACCTTTGCCGTCTTTGTGGGCATAGTTTTGCCGATCTTCTCTGTGGTAACCTTCAGGGACTGTAGGGTTTCTTACCGCTCTTCGAATGAGGGTTAGAAATTCACTTGCCAACTCACTTGAGTCTAATTCAGAAAATAGTTGCTCGTGATCAATGTTGTCATAATATGCTTCGACATCCACTCTATGAAGGCTTCGTGCTCCGTTAGATTTGTTGAGTGCCTTTGCCAGGTTTCTGACTTTCACATTGGGTAGTTCCCGTTTAACACTGTCGGGGAAAGCGTCTTGGAGAAGAGAATTCAAAATGCTTAGAACTATTTTATCTCTCACTGTAGGAATCGAGATTGATCTCGGAAACTTCTTTGGACCTTTCAAAATCAAGCGTTGTAGGTAGGGTGAAAAGCGATATGTCGAGTTTGCGCATTTTCTCCTAATTACTTCGAAGTGCCCTTCTGCGTCTTTATCGAAATCAACAACGGATGTTCGATCAATTCCACGTCCTGATTTGGATCGGATTCGTTTGTCGTAAACTTCAGAAATATTATCCAAAGTAAAGTAGTCTTCTATTTTGATTGCTGCACACATATTCACACCAAATAGAACATCATGTAATGGACTGCAAGCTACAAAAATGAAAGGACTGGAAATTCCGACCCAGCCCATGTTCGGCATGTTATGGCGATTTGCTCACATCATCTCTTTGTCAGGTTCGTAGTCAACGGCTTTTTCCTTATATACTGGGGGGGAGAGGGACACCATACCTATTTAATGAATAACCCACCATACCATCCTAGAAGATCCATCTGAGTTGATCCTGAGTTTGATTGTGGCTATCCGAGTGAGGAGCCCTTCACCACACAACGGGGTGAGATCAGCAATGCCTTACATCGGATGTGCTTAGAAACTTTTGAGTAAGATCAAGCCGGGACGCACTATCTGGCCATGCGCCAATTTGCCCTGCGTGGTTGGCATGCCAACATCACTCTAGGGCTGTTTGTAGTTGTGAGTGCTTTTTACGGACAATTGTTAACCAGTTGCTATTCTTGAAGCATGCTTCCTGGCTTTTATTT
This sequence comes from Pseudodesulfovibrio sp. lm2024, assembly GCF_051175575.1. Classification (NCBI taxonomy): domain Bacteria; kingdom Pseudomonadati; phylum Thermodesulfobacteriota; class Desulfovibrionia; order Desulfovibrionales; family Desulfovibrionaceae; genus Pseudodesulfovibrio; species Pseudodesulfovibrio sp. lm2024. The sequence continues at coordinate 2,967,464 of NZ_CP195092.1, read as the reverse complement.
GTCGCGGGTTGAGGCTTGTCGCTTGTCGCCAAATTCGACGTTAGCAAATTCGTTTTGTGCCTCTTCCAACTCACCAACTAACTTTTGAAAATCCCTATTGCCATTGAATATGTCAATTGGCGCTTCGTTGTATGCACGTTTGAAGACGAGTATTCTGATCTGATAATATGTTATTATGTCCGATACTAGTCGGGCAGCGTGACCGATTGTCAATGCCCGTTCTCTATTCCGTGGCCCTGTTATTCTGTCCCTCCTTTGGCCTAATGCAATGCCATCAAGATGTGACTGGTGACAGCTCATGCCATATCCATAATGTGGTCCTGTTAGGCTGGCGAATAGTCCATCGTCACATGATGCGAAATGCTTTAATATTCCAGAGACAGACCATTTATAATCGAGTGCTTGTTTGCCTTTTCGTCCGTACTTGTCCCATGAATCATTTGGGCTCTCTCCCAAAACAACCATATCTCTTAAGGGTTCCCATATGGGATTGTCGCCATTGCCGGATGTGCCTATTCTGCTGAGTGTTTCTTTTGCCCGCGCTCCGTCCCTGCGCAAGAGTAGTTCAGGGTGGATATCCCAAAATTCCCTGCAGTTGGCCTCAATTTCCTCTTCGGTTCCACTTAACATGAAGCAATACTTTACTGACCCTTCAAGTATCGACCGCATGAGGATGTCGGCATCCCAAAGCCGCCCTTGGTGAATCAGTAGCAAAATGCTCTCGCTAGTCTCATGGCAGCTTATGAAGAGTTGCGCTGCTACGGTAGTCCCCCCATTTCTAGGGGATCTGAAAGTGTTGTCAGCAACCCCAAGAAAAGGATTCAAAGATTGTCATCAATTGTTCAGACGCCCCCGAGCTAATCGGGATCGGTGAAACCGGAAGTCGTTGGCGCGCAACGCGAGACGATCTTTCCCCCCGCCGGAAAGTGTGCTCCCAACCATTTCGCCCCACCAGCCCCTTGGGTGAAATTTGTCAAGTGGAACATACGGTTTTTCCGATGTATTTCATCGACTGCACCGTGCATTCGACCGACATTCGGCTGCATTCCATCGACATCGCCGTGTTCCGGCAGTTTCGGCCGAAAAACCCGTGATACGCTCCTCGCAAATAACGACAGGGCCGTCCTGCTCAGTGGCCCGAAGGAGATAAATATCAGTGTATTTGCAATGAGGCTGAAACATGACCGGGACGGTCGAATCGTGGAGAAAACGGAAATCGTGGCCGGTCGGCCCGTAGTCTGGAAGTATGCCTACGACAAGGCCGGGAGGCTCTTCGAGGCGCACCTGGACAACCGGCTTGTCTGCCAGTGTTACTACGACCGGGACGGCCGCCGCCAGCGGGACTACTTCCCGGCCATCGTGGGGTCCAGCTACCGCGACTACCGGTACAACCTGGACGACCGGCTTATGAGCGCGGGCAACAACGGGTTTACGCACGACGAAAACGGATTCCGGTCCATCTGGCCAAACGGCGGCACCTACCACCTGTACGAGTACGCGCCGGACTACCGGCTGCTCAAAATGGAAGTGGAGAACCAGAACCGCGTCTACGCCTTTCGCCACGACGAGCAGGGCCAGCGGGCAGCCAAGTATTTCAACGGCCAGCTTGTCGAGGCCTATGGGTGGCTCGACTTCATCCGGCTCGGCGCGTTCCACGACGGGCGCATGGGCTACGAGTTCGGCTACGCGGATAATGCACGCCTTCCATCGGCCATGCGGCGCGAGGACGGGGCCGTGTTCACCCTGCGTTACGACCAGGTCGGTTCCCTGCGTGTGGTTGTCGACACGGATGGCGACGTGATAAAGGAAATCCTGTACGATCCCTTCGGCGGGATCATCGAGGACACCAACCCCGGTTTCCGCGTCCCCATAGGCTTTGCGGGTGGCCTGCATGACCGGGATCTGGGATTCGTCCGTTTCGGCTGGCGGGACTACGACACCTTCACCGGCCGATGGACCGCACCTGATCCGATTGGAGATCGCGGTGGCGATCCGGACTGGTATGGGTACTGCCTTGATGACCCGGTCAACGAGGTGGACCCGCTGGGGCTTGCTTCGAAGAAGTACGCCGGTGCGGATTCCGAGGCCGGGCTGTTTTTCAATATTGGCGGATTGCAGTACACCAACGACAAGGAGGAGTTGGATGTACTTGATGAAGACGGCCAAACGCGGAAACGGTTCGAAGCCACATCGGGCAAGCCTGGAGTCAAGGATTATACATTAAAGAACAAGGGTCCGATTCCTCCCGGTGAGTATCTTGTCAAGCCAGACGAAGTGAGCAAGGCCGGTTGGATGAGAGAGCATCTGGATTGGCGTGACTGGGGAAAATATCGTGCCCCGATGCACCCTGACGGCAAGACAGACACGCATGGTAGATCTGGATTCTTCCTTCACGGAGGGAAGCGGCCTGGATCGGCAGGATGTGTGGATGTCGGAAGCAGCGACGAGGAATTGTTCCCCTTGTTGCAAAAGCAAAGAAGACCTGTGAAAGTCAAAGTGAAATAGCGAGGTTGGGAAGGCTTCGTTGGAACGAAGCCTCCCCAAAATGAGATATGAACAAAACAAGTATTGTCCTCATCGTTTTATGGCCTGCATTCGTATCTCAATTGTTTTTCTATGCGAGCGCGGCAACGAGCAATGACGTTATCAAGTTCGGAGCCTGTGCTGCCGCAACGATCCCACTGTATTTTTTCGTTGAAAGCATCAAAGGGAAAATGGTTCTCATCGAAATCGGACTAATTTCATTCGTGGCGGCAGGAACGATGCTTCTGACATGGCGCATTGATCCGTATCATTCCATAGGCAACTTTCCGGCAAGTAGCCTTTCTCATACAATTCCCATATTCGCGGGATTGTACTTCGTAACGCTTTTTGTCTGTGTAATTATCAATAGGACAGTTTCTTACTTTGTCGTGAAGAACTTGTGATGATGTAAAGTCCCCCATCTTAGGGCCAGCTAGTAGTAGAGGCTTCCCGCCGATTTTTGGTGAGAGCCCGGAGGGCAGGGGGGCTGGCCGGAGTCCGTGCGTGGAACCGTGGAGCGGGGATTGTGGCCGCGCGACAAACCAAAGGGCCTGCGGGGTTGCTCCGCAGGCCCTTGTTTTCGGTTCGTGGCGTCCGCAAGGCGAGGTTACGCCCGGGCGTCCTCGGCCCAGTAGCGGACCACGCGGGCGCAGATGCTCAGGGCCTTGTCCATGTCCTGGAGGCTGACCCATTCCATGGGGCCGTGGGGGGCCTGCATGCCGCAGAAGATGTTCGGGGTGGGGATGCCCTTCTCGGTCATGATCGAACCGTCCGTGCCGCCCCGGAAGGCGAGCATGTTCGGGGGGAATCCCTCGTCGGCGTAGGCCCTTTTGGCGATGTCCACGGGCCGGGGGTCGTCCTTCAGCCAGTAGCGCATGTTCCGGTACTGGGGGGTCACGGTGCAGGTGATCCGCGCCCTGGGCTCGGTCCGGTTGACCTGCTCGCAGAGGGTCCGGAGCAGCGTGACCTGCTTCTCCAGGCCGTCCAGCTCGAAGTCGCGCAGGTTGATCGCCATGTTCAGCTCGGCGGCGTTGCCTTCGATACTGTCCACGAAGATGAATCCTTCGCGCCCTTCGGTGGATTCCGGGCTGAGATGGTCCTTGGGCAGCAGGGCGATGATCTCCGAGGCCAGGTACAGGGCGTTGACCAGCCTGTCCTTGGCGCAGCAGGTGTGTATGGAGACACCCTTGATGTTGACCACGGCCTTGTCCGCCGAGAAGGTCTCGGCCACCAGGTCGCCGGGATTCTCGCCGTCCAGGGTGTAGGCGAAGTCGGCCTTGAGGTCGCGGACCATGGCGTCGCTCACGCCCCGGCCGATCTCCTCGTCCGGGGTGAAACAGATGCGGACGTCGCCACGGGGAATCTCCGGATGCGCCTTGAGGTGGTCGATGAGGCCCATGATGATGGCGATGCCCGCTTTGTCGTCGGCCCCGAGCAGGGTGGTGCCGCTGGCGGTGACGATGGTCTCGCCCTGTTTGTTTCTCAGGTAGGGCTGCATGGTCGGGTCGATGACCACTTCGGGGTCATCGGGCAGGACGATGGCCCGGCCGTCCCAGTCGCGGTGGACCAGCGGCTTGACGCCCTCGGCAAAGAACGAGGGGGCGGTGTCCACGTGGGCCACGAAGGCGATGGTCGGGACCTCGCGGTCGGCGACGTTGCCCTTCAGGGTGCCGAAAACCACGCCGTATTCGGTGAGCTCGGCGTCGTCGATGCCGAGTCCCTTCAATTCGTCCACCAGCATGCGGGACAGGGCGAGCTGGCAGGAGGTGCTGGGAGTGGCGGGGGAATCGGCATCGCTCTGGGTGTCCACCTTGCAGTAGCGGACGAACCGTTCTTCCATGATATCGAGTTTTGAAGCGGACATGTATTCTCCTTGTTGACGCGGCTGATCGGCGCGGTCCGGCTAGACCAGCCCGGCCAGTTGGCGTTCGACCACGTGACAGGCCACGAAATGCCCCTCGGCCACTTCCGTGAGCTTGGGCGTCTCGCAGGTGCAGGCGTCGATCTTGTCGTAGTAGCAGCGGCCCGCGAAGCGGCAGCCGGAGGGCGGGTTGATCGGACTTGGCACGTCGCCTTCCAGGATGATGCGATTGCGTGCCAGGTTCGGAATGGGGATGGTGATGGCCGAGAGAAGCGCCTTGGTGTAGGCGTGCAGCGGGTTGGCGAAGATGGTCTTGTAGTCGGCCAGCTCCACGATGCGGCCCAGGTACATGACCGCGATGCGGTCGGAGACGTGGTGCACCACCGACAGGTCGTGGGAGATGAACAGGTAGGTCAGTCCCATCTCTTTCTGGAGGGTGTCCAGCAGGTTGAGCACCTGCGCCTGGATGCATACATCCAGGGCCGAGACCGGCTCGTCCAGGACGATGAACTCCGGGTTCAGGGCCAGGGCACGGGCGATGCCCACGCGCTGCCTGCGGCCGCCGTCCAGCTCGTGCGGGTAGGCGTTCTCCAGGTTGCGGCTCAGGCCGACTATGTCCGACAGCTCTCGGACGCGCTTGGCCCTTTCGGCCGAGGAGCCTATGCGCTTCACGTCCAGGGGTTCGGCTATGAGATCGGCCACGCACAGCCGGGGGTTGAGGCTGGAGTATGGGTCCTGGAAGACCATCTGCATCTTGGAACGCAGCGCCTTCACCTCCCGGCGCTGGGGGAGCAGGATGTCCTGGCCGTCGATGATCACCTGGCCCTCGGACGGCTCCAGCAGCCGGATGGCCGCGCGGCCGGTGGTGGACTTGCCGCAGCCGGATTCGCCCACCAGGCCGAGGGTCTCGCCTTTGGCGATGTCGAAGGTGACGTCGTCCACGGCGTGGAGCGGTCCCTTCCGGGTATGAAAGTACTTTTTCAGGTTCCTGACCTGAACGAAGGGCGCGCTCATGCCGCACCTCCTTCCAGGAAGCAGGCCACGAGGTGGTTGCCGCCCACGGACACCGGGGCCGGAGCGGCCACCCTGCATTGGTCCATGGCCTTTGAGCAGCGCGGATGGAAGGGACAGCCCGTGGGCATGTCCGTCGGCTCCGGCGGCAGGCCGGGGATCACGGCCAGGGACTCGCGCTCCTCCTCCACGTTGGGGATGGAGGCGAACAGCCCCTTGGTGTAGGGGTGCCTCGGGTCCGCATAGAGGGAGGCGGTGTCCGCCTGCTCCACGATGCGGCCCGCGTACATGATGGCGACGTGGTCGCAGGTCTCGGCCACGATGCCGAGGTCGTGGGTGATCATGATCATGGCGGTGTCGAATTTACGTTTCAGCCCTTTCATCAGCTCCAGGACCTGGGCCTGGATGGTCACGTCCAGGGCCGTGGTCGGCTCGTCGGCAATGAGCAGGGCGGGGTTGCAGGCCAGGGCGATGGCGATGACCACGCGCTGTTTCATGCCGCCGCTGAACTGGTGGGGGTATTCTCCGGCGCGGTCGGGCTGGATGCCCACGGTTTCGAGCATGGCCAGCGCCCGCTTGAGCGATTCCTGCTTGTTGACGTCGTTGTGCAGGGCGATCATTTCCGCCACCTGCTCGTCCACCGGCATGATCGGGTTCAGGGAGGTCATCGGGTCCTGAAAGATCATGGCGATCTTGCCGCCGCGCACCTTGCGCATGGTCGCGGGAGACGCCTTGAGCAGGTCCTGGCCCTCGAAGAGGATCTCGCCGTCGGTGATCCTGCCCGGCGGCTCGGCGATGAGGCGCATGACCGACATGGCCATGGTGGTCTTTCCGGCGCCGGTCTCGCCCACCAGTCCCAGGGTCTGGCCCTTCTCGATGGACAGGTTCAGGCCGGAGACCGCCTGCACGGTGCTGTTGTCCGTGGTGTAGCGGACGTGAAGGTCTTTGATGGATAACAGTGATGTGTTCGACATGTATGGTCACTCCCGTTGGGGACTGTTGTCTGTCTAGTTGCGCAGCTTCGGGTCCAGGGCGTCCCTGAGGCCGTCGCCCAGGAAATTGAGGCCGAGGATGGTGATCATGATGGCCAGGCCGGGGAACAGGGTCATGTACGGGTAGTCTCGGATGAACTCGCGGCCGCCGGAGAGCATGGCGCCCCATTCCGGGGTGGGCGGCTCCAGGCCCAGGCCGATGAAGCTCAACCCCGCCGCAATGAGGATGGCGAAGGCCACGCCCAGGGTCGCCTGGACGATGATCGGAGCCAGACAGTTGGGCAGGATGTGCTTGAAAATGATGCGCAGGTCGCTGGAGCCGACCGAGATGGCCGCCTCCACGAACTCCTGGTCGCGGATGGACAGGACCGAGGCCCGCACCAGCCGGGCGTACTGCGGGATGGCGGCGATGCCCACGGCGAGCATCAGGTTCAGCAGGCCGGGTCCCAGGGAGGCGGCCACGGAGATGGCCAGCAGCAGCTGGGGGATGGACAGCAGGACGTCCATGACGCGCATGATGATGTTGTCGATCTTGCCGCCGTAGTAGCCGGCCACCGCGCCGAGGAAGCCGCCCACGGCCACGGAAAAACCCACGGCCACGAAGCCCACCTGGAGCGAGATGCGGCTGCCGTAGATGATGCGGCTGAATATGTCGCGGCCGAACTCGTCCGTGCCGAACCAGTGGGCCGCGGACGGTCCCTCCAGGGTGGCGAACAGGTCCTGTTCGTCAAAGGGGAACGGGGCGATGACATTGGCGAAGATCGCGGTGAGCACGAGGCCGAGGAGGATGGCCAGGCCGAACAGGGCCATGCGGTTCTTCCTGAGGCGGACGAAGACCTGGCCCCAGAGGGAATGCCGTTTGTTTTGCATGGGAAAGGTCCTTTAGGTGTACTGGGATTTGATCCGGGGATCGAGCCAGGCGTAGATCAGGTCCACCCCGAGGTTGACCAGGCAGAAGGCCAGGGCGATGAAGAGCACCCCGCCCTGGACCACGGGATAGTCCCGCATCTCGATGGAGCTGACCATGAGCCTGCCCAGGCCGGGCAGGGAGAAGATGATTTCGGTCAGGACCGCGCCGCCGAGCAGGATGCCGAACTGGATGCCCGCGATGGTCACCACCGGCACCAGGGCGTTGGGCAGGGCGTGCTTGCGGATGACCACGCTCTCCTTCTGGCCTTTGGCCCGCGCCGTGCAGATGTAGTCCTGGCGCACGACTTCAAGCATAGAGGAGCGGGTCATGCGGGTGATGATGGCCACGCTCTGCAATCCGAGGGTTACGGCGGGCATGATCATGGCGTCGAAACTGTCGAAGCCCGATGGCGGGAGCCAGTTGAGCTTGACCGTGAACAGCAGGATCAGCAGCAGGCCGAGCCAGAACACGGGCATGGATATGCCGATCAGGGCGAAGAGCGTGACGATGTTGTCGAAGATCGAGTACTGCTTGACGGCCGTGACGATGCCGCACGGGATGCCCACGAGCAGGGCGATGCCCATGGCCAGGGCGGACAGCTTGAGGGTTACGGGGAAGGCCGCCATGAGCTCATCCCAGACGGGCCGTTTGGTGATGTAGGAACGACCGATGTCGCCTTCCACGGCCGCCTTGTACACGTAGCGGCCGAACTGCAGCAGGAAGGGATCGTTGAGGCCCATCTCCTGGCGCAGGTTGTCCACGTCGGCCTGGGGCGCCTGTTCGCCGAGGACCATCCGCGCAGGGTCGCCGGGCGTGACGTAGAGCATGAGAAATACGATAAAAACGACGCCGAGGATCACGGGGATCAGCATGACGCAACGTCTCAGGATGTATCTGAGCACGGGAATCTCCTTTTCGTTTCGCTCGGAGGCGGTCTGGGGGCGGACCGGATGGGGCCGGGCCCAGCGCGCCGGAGCAAGAGGAGTGCTGTTGGATAAAGTCCGCCTTCCGAGGGACGCGGCCTGTCGGGCGTGCGCCGGGCAGTGGAAGGAAAAGGGGAAGACGGCCCTCGGGCCGTCTTCCCCGCGCAATCGCTACTTCTTGAGTTTGACCTCGTACAGGGCGTGGAACCCGAACGGGCTGGGCGTGAAGCCGGTGATGTAGTCCTGGAGGCCGAAGGCGTACTTCTTGTTGGCCAGGGGCACCCACGGGGCCTTGTCGCGCAGCTGGTCCTGGATCTCGTAGTACATGGACTGGCGCTCTGGTCCGTCGGGGGTGACGCGGGCCTTGGCCAGCAGCTCGTCCACGGCGGGATCGCTGAAGGCGGCGAAGTTGTTGCCGCCTATCTGCGAGGAGTGGAAGGTCGGGTACACGGCCATGTCCGGATCGGGGGTCTGGCAGGTCCAGCCCACGAGGAAGAGTTCGTGCTTGAACTCCTTGAGGCCCTGGAGATAGGCACCCCATTCCAGGACCTGGATCTTCACGTCCACGCCGATCTTCTTCAGCTGGGCCTGGATGATAGTGGCCATGTCCACGCGGACTTTCTTGGAGTTGGTCCACAGGGTGGTGGTCAGGCCGTCGGGGTAGCCCGCCTCGGCCAGCAGCTGCTTGGCCTTTTCCAGGTCGGCCTTGGGCACTTCCAGGGCCGGGTTGGCGTACTTCACGTTGGGGGCGATGACGCCGGCGGCCGGATAGGCGTTGCCGCGGAACACGGCCTTGACGCTGGCCGGGATGTTGATGGCCGTGAAGATGGCCTGGCGCAGCTTCTGGTTGTCGAAGGGCGGCTTGCTGCAGTTGAAGCCGAGATAGGTGACGGAGTTGTCCACCAGGGAGACCAGCTTCAGGTTCGGATTGGCCTTCACGCGGGAGACGTCCAGGGAGGACAATTCAAAGGCGATGTCCACGTTGCCGCTCTCCAGCTCGATGGTCCGGTTGGACGCCTCGGGGATGACGCGCAGGACCATCTTCCGGAAATCGGGCTTGGCGCCGTGGTAGTCCTCGAACCGCTCCAGCTCCATGCGGTCGCCCTTCCTCCAGGTGACCAACTCGTAGGGGCCGGTGCCGACCGGGTTGAAGCCGTAGTCGTCACCGGCGGTCTCGACGGCCTTGCGGTTGAGGATGACGCCGCCGCCGAAGTGGGTCAGGGCGGCCAGGAAGGAACTCATGGGCTCCTTGGTCTTCACCTCGAAGGTGTAGTCGTCGATCTTCTTGAAGCCGACGGGGTCGATGACGCCCATGATGTGGCGGACCGCAGCACCTTTCTCGTAGGCGCGCCGCAGGCTGTACAGGGCGTCGTCGGCGGTCAGGAGCTCGCCGTTGTGGAACTTCACGCCCTTCTTCAGGGTGAAGCGGTAGGTGGTGCCGTCGACGCGTTCGACCTTCTCGGCCAGGGACGGGACCACGTTGCCCGCGTCGTCGATGGCTACCAGGGTTTCGTAGATCTGGCGCATGGCGTTGGAAGACGCCACGTCGTTGGTCATGTAGGGGTCAAGCGTCTTTGCGTCGTAGGTGGTGGCCACGACCAGCGTGTCGGGGTGGCTGGACGTCCGGGCCATGGCCCCGGGCGCAGCGACGGTCAAAAGGAGCAGGGACGGGAGCAGCCATTTGGCCGTCTTTCTCAGCAGGGACTTGAAGCTCATCAACACCTCTCAAAAATTAGAAAAACAATATTCCGGAACAGGATGCCGGAAGCGGACGGGAGTTGCGGGAGGGAGGAATCGGATGTCGGAGGGGATAAAGGACTGTTTTCGGCGTCCTGATTCTCCTTGGCACCGCGACCAACGCGCGCTTCAGAGGGGGCTCAATTTGCATAGGAAAGTGTGTGTTGTCAATTGAGTAGTCGTCTCACTCCGACACCCTCCCATGCACTCGGAGGTATCGGAAAAGCGGTTCCCCGAGATAAGTGCCGAGGGCCAGGATGCATGAGAGTGCCGACAACAAAAGGTAATGACGGATACGTTATTCTATAGTTTTGACAACGTATAGAAAGGTTTTCATCGACTGAGTCTATCGATGGACAGTTTTCTTCAGTGTTTTTGAATTCGGACATTTCGGACATTCTCTGAGTGTCCCCCGTAAGAGTTGGAATGGCCTTCAAGGGGGCGGGGGGTTAATTCCCTTCAGCTGCGAAGCAATACAGTCCATGGGTTAAAGTAGATGTACTGAATTATTTTTCATGCCCGATGGCGGAATTTCAGGAACATGCCCGCTCTGTGTCCGCCGTTTTCGGCGGACCGCTTTGGGCGATTTGAACTGTCGATCCCGAAGCCTTCCTTGAGTTTACTGGGGCGCTATTCCCTTGTGGGCGCCTGTTTTCCGCCTTGCCATCCACCTAGGATTTAAAGCGAATACTGGTACTTGACCGTAATGGAAATGGTCCATGTCTGGCCCTTGAGGATGGCGGGACGTTGGATCGTGCCGCTGGCGGATTGGATGGCCTGCCGCGCGGCCGCATCGAGCCTGGAATTGCCCGAGGAGTGGAGCATGACGATGTCGGAGAAGGTGTCGTCCGGGCGGATGCGGAATTGGTAGCGGGCATTGCCGATCAGGTCGGCGAGGTCGCTTCCCGGCGGGCGTCGGCGTTGTTCCACGGCGCTGTGCACCCGGGCCAGAAATTTTTTCAGGGCCTGTTGCCGAAGCCGTCTGGCCGCATCCTCGTGGTCGATTTCATCCTCGTCGGGCGTCACCCCCTGTTCCAGGGCCAGTTCGGTGCTGCCCGTGGTGGAGACTGAGAGGTCGAAGTTCGCCTGGATAGCGATGGTCTCGCCGGAAGGTTCCGGGGCCTGCCTCAAGGGCTGCTGCAGCAAGAACCAGTGCAGGCAGAGCGATATGGCCAGGCAGGCCCAGATTGTCCGCCGGGAAGTCACTGGGCCGTTTCTCCCGTGTCGTGGGGGCGGGTGTTGGTCGCTATGACCAGGTTGTTGAACCCGGTCTTGCGCACCAGGTCGACGATCTTCACGAAACGCTCCACCCGCGCCTCGGGTGAGGACTTCAACAGGATGTGGTCCGGTTGCAGGGAGACGGGCCGGTCGGAGGTGTCGCGCAAAAGATGGGTCAGGTCGTTCAGCGTGACCGGTGCGGTGTCGCAGAGGATATCCCCGTTCTCCTTCAGCTCGATTTCCATGGACCTGCCGGTCACGGCCCTGGCCGTCTCGGCATAGGGCAGTTCGATGTCCACGCCCTTGGCCGTGAAGACCGCGGAGACCACAAAGAAAATGAGCAGGATGAAGACGACGTCCAGCAGCGGAGTGATGTCCGGAGAGGCCGGTCTGGGGGCGTTGCGCTTGAAATTGATCATGACTCCGTATCCGGAACGGGGATGTGGCGCGCCGCGTGCTGCATGGTATGGGCGATCTTGTCGTATTCGCGGCAGAACCAGCGGTGAGCCAGCACGGCCGGGATGGCGATGCTCAGCCCGGCGGCCGTGGTCAGCAGGGCCTGCCAGATTCCCCCGGCCAGCATGGTGATGTCCACGTCTCCCGACGATGAGAGCCGGGAAAAGGCGTTGATCATGCCCAGTACAGTGCCCAGCAGTCCCATGAGCGGGGCCGTGGCCGCGGCCGTGGACAGGAAGTCGAGCCGGGCGTTGAATTGGAAGAGGACCTCGTCGCCGGCGGCCTGGATGTCCGCTTCACGGTTTCCCGTATCCGGGGAGAAGCAGGCCGAGAAAAAGGGGCCAAAGGCCGGGGCTGTTTCCTCCACGCTTTTGATGGCGGCCTCCCCGCCCTGGGTGCGGAACGTGTCGAGCAGGGAACTCAGCGCCTCCGCAGAGGGGAAGCGGCGGGTGGTGAAGGCCACGAACCGTTCCAGGATCACCGCCAGGGCCGCCACGGACAGAATGAGCAGCGGCCACATCATGAAGCCGCCCTGTTGCAGAATACTCATGCGTTTCCTCTTTGCAGTTCCTCCAGCCGGGGGAGGTCGATAAGGTCTTTGCCGATGGCCACCAGGAAGCCCGGCTGGTCGAATTCGTCGCCCAGGGGGGAGAGTTCGTGGCGGCCGCATACATATTGAACCACCACAGGCTGCGGACAGTCCGCGAGGTGGACTATCCCCTTGAGCCGGAATACGGATTCAGGCAGGCCGTCCAGCGTGTTCAGCAGTTGACCGCGATCGAGGGCGGACGAAAAGATGAACCGCTGCGAGGTGAAGCCTTCGCGGGCATGATCGTGGTGCGTCCGGTGCGGCAAGGAGGGCAGGAGGCCCGCGTGCTGTTCGAACGGGTCCATGTCGTAGATGTGGCCGGGGTTGACGGCCCCGAACTCCGTTTCCACCAGAACGGCCCGATGGTTCAGTTCGCGCAGTGTCTCGCGCAGGGCGGTCAGTTCATCCTTGTCCGCCAGATCGCATTTGTTGAGCAGGATCGTGTCCGCCGCCGAGATCTGGTCGCGGGCGATTTCGTGGTTGGCCAGAATATTCGGGGCATTGGCCGCATCCACCAGGGTAGTGATGGACTCCAGGCGCACCAGGGGACGCAGCGTGTCCAATTCGTTGAGGATGTTGAACGGGTTGGCCAGCCCGGTGGCCTCCAGCACGATGACCTTGGGGGAGAACCGGGCCTTGAGCTGTCGTATGCCCTTGGAGAGGTTGCCGGCCAGGGTGCAGCATACGCACCCTTCGTCCAGCTCCACGATGGAATCGTCGCCTTCCAGCAACTTACCGTCCACGCCGGTCTGGCCGATTTCGTTCTGGATGATGGCCACCAGCTCGTCGCGGGCCGCGTAGTACTCCAGCAGCTGGTTGAGAAATGTGGTTTTCCCCGAGCCGAGAAAACCGCTGAGCACGATCAGGCCGGGGCGGTTGTCAAAGGCCGGGGCATAGGTCCGGTCAAGGGAGAGTCCCTGCATGTCGTGGGTCCTCCAGAACAGGGCGTCGTTCAGCGGGGCGGGCAGGGCGGCCCTTGCATCGGGACCGGCGGCAACCTCGCACTGCGCAAGCGGTAGAGACGCCATGGCGGCCAGGGTTTCCCGGTCGCCCCAGCAGAGCAGGTCGTTGACCCTCTCTATGCCATGGTCAAGGAGCGACCGCCTGCCGGTGCCGTCAAAGAGTATCCCGTTGTCAGGGGTCCTGCCGCGTCCCACCCTGCACGGGGGCTCGTTCAGGCTGTTGGCTACGGCCGCGGCCAGCACCAGAAGGAAATCCAGGGAGATCTCGTGGGCCGGGAAATCCTCCTCGGCCTCGCCGGGAGGGATGACCCACCTGTCGTCCGGCGTTTTCACGCCGTCCCGGGCAATGCTCAATTTCCTGTTCAGTGCCTCGCACTGCAGGATCAGCCCGTTTTCCTCCGGCGCGAGCGACGCCGTCAGGGCGCCCATGCGGAAGGGGACCGCCCATTCGCCCATGGCCGTAAAACGGCGCACCGTTTCGAGATAGTCAGGCTGGGCCGAGGCGTGATTGGCCGCCAGGGACATGGTCTCCAGCAGCGGTTCCTCCGCCGCCGGGAAATAGTGCACCCCGAGCCGGGCGTGCTGCCCCTGCCCGTCCTTCCAGGTGTGTTCCGTGGCCAGCCCGAAAACACCCGGCCGGGCGCGGATTTTCAATGTCCAGCCCTGTGCGCCCCGGGGACTCACGGCCATCCCCTTCCAGCCGACCAGCCGTTTGAACTCCTGGTGTTGGCAGGCTGCCAACAGGCAGTTGGTCAGCATTTCAGGCAGGTCGATCCGTCTGTTCAGGCTCCGTTGATTCGGCAGTACGGCTGTGAGTCGCATGGCGGGTCCTCGCTTGGGGCGGCCCGGCCCGCCGTGACGGCGGACCGGGCCTGATGGGGGTGGTGTTGAGGTGAGGTGACTAACAACCGAAACTGATCTTGTCTCCATTGCCCAGGTAGTCCTTGGAGGCCGAACGGAAACGGGCGGTGCCGCGCACCACCGGATAACCGGCTTCGATGAACTTCTTGGCCGTCAGGTGGCCGGTGCAATGGTTGCAGCCGATGCGCTCGAAGCCCCATTGGCCGAGGGATATGACAAGGTCGTCATATTTGGGATCCCAGTCCTCGAACGGCGAGATGTGCAGCCCTCCGTAGATGCCGTAGAACCGGTCATTGTCGTATTTCAGGTTGGCCTGGGCGAAGTTGGCGAACTTGAGGATGCCCTGGTGGCAGCAGCCGGAGATGAGCAACAGCCCCTTGTCCTTGATGTTGAAGGCCAGGGAGGTCTCGCCGAACACGCGGTTGATGATGGGCACGTCGAACTTGAGCAGGGCCATGCCCGGGATGATCTCGGTGATCGGCTTGTCCACGATGGTCATGTCGCCCTTGTAGCCGCAGTCCTTGATGTACTGGAGGCCTTCCTTGTAGAAGCCGTCGTGCACGTAGAGAGGGATGCGGTTGTCGTATTTGACCGTGACCGGCAGGCCCCAGAAGTGGTCCCAGTGCTCATGGGAGATGAACAGGGCCTCGATCTGCTGCTCCTCGAGCATCTTGTCGATGCCCTCGCGTTTGAAGCTGTCCTCCATCCACTCATAGGACCAGCCTGTGTCCAGCAGGTATTTGTGGACCGTTCCGTCCAGGGCTTCGACCTCCAGCAGGCAGGAGTAGCCGCCCGGGTTTTCCGGGTGCAGGGCCAGCTTCTTTTGAATCTCCCAGGCCTTTTTCAGGTCATTGGGCAGGAGTTCCTTGATGGAGCCGATGCCTTCCTCGTAGGAGCCATTGGCCGAGCCTTTGCCGTTGGCGAACGGGGCCCAGTTCAGGGTGTACTGGTTGACCAGCAGGCCTCCGGCCTCGTGGATGTCGCCGATGAGGTGGGCGTTGTTGAACCAGCTCGTCTCCGAGATGTTGGTCACGCGCACGCTGCGGCAGGCGCCGAAGTTCTGCATCTTTCTTTCGATTTTGGGCAGGCGGTTGTAGGCCGAGGAGGTGTAGGAATACATTCCCATGCCGGCGAACGCCCCGGCCACCAGGCCGGTGGCGGCTCCCTTCACGAAGTCGCGTCTGCTGATATTCTTTTTATCGTTGCTCATAGTATTCTCCTTGTTCCCCGCTTATTTGATAACGGTGAAGTTGGCGCCGATCCAGGGCAGGATGTTGATGATGGCGACGTACAACAGCACACCGACGCACAGCCCGATAAGCAGGCCCTTGGCCAGGCCCGGCGTCCATTTGACATCGTGGGCCACGATCTCTTCCCGGACTTCCGCTATCTCGGCTTCGGTCTTGGGCACGGCCTTCCAGCCCGGCCAGCCGTCCATGAACCAGACGTTGATCAGGAAGATGTTGATCAGCCAGATCATCGGGATCATCGGGAATTGCTGCGGATGGGAGAAGCCCTTCTGGGTTCCCAGGAACAGGTGGGAGGTCTTGTAGTAGACGATGTAGACCACGGCGGCCATGACGGCGGTCAGCAGCGTGCGGATGCAGACGTTGACCGGTCGGCTGAATTTGGTCGGCCAGTTGTTGCAGTAGAAGGTCAGGTACAGGGAGGGAACCAGCCAGAAGATGGCCATTTCTCCGACGTGCAGCCAGCGCCAGTCCGGAGCCATCAGACGGCGGGTGCCGCGGATGGTCTCGCCCCAGACCAGATCCTGGGCGTAGTACAGGAAGAAGCACAGGCATACGGCAATGGCGATGATGCCGAAGAAGGATGCGGTCCTGCGCAGGGCGTTGTGCTTGATCAGGTTGAAGGGGTAGCGCTCCCAGATGGTCTCAAAGAGCCAGACCACCACGGTGCAGCACATGATCCAGGCGATGTGGAAGTTGCCGGAGACCGTGTGGGCGAAGTTTTCCCAGTAGGGCGGGCAGATGGCCGTGAACTTCTGCCAGGGATAGAAGAGGATGGCCATGTGCGAGTGCATGGTCAGGAAGTAGACGATCATGCTCATGAAGAAGGTCACCACGGCGATGGTGATGCCTCGGGCGGGCTGCTCCAGTTTTTGCCAGGGCGCGTTTTCGCAGGCCACCACCCAACTCGGAGAAAGCCAGGAGGCGATGGCGGCGAACATCATGATCGCCTCGGCCGCGTATTCGATGGAGTAGAAGTCGGTGATGCCCATGGCTTCGAGCCGGGCCGGGTCGAAGTAGGCGATGCCGAAGTTGCCGAGAATCTCGACGAAGAAGCCCTTGATGAGGATGACCATGGCCGCCACGCTGACCAGGGTGAGCACCGTCCCCTTGATCAGGGGGTGCGTTTTCTTGAGCCAGGACCGTTTGAACGGCCAGAAATCGAAGATGTAGGCGACCCAGATGAAGAGGATGAGGAGCCAGCGGCAGACCATGTAGCCCACGTACGGGGTATACATGCGCATCAGGCCCCGGGGATCCTGAAATATCCACCAGGTGGCATAGAAAAAGGCGAAGATGACGATCGTGTTCACCAGAGCGGGGATCGGCCCGCTCCAGCGTTTGACCAGCTTCCGACTCTCAAGGTAGCTGACACTACTGTTGTCCATTTTACACTCCTGACCCAAGTTTGCCGGTCGGGGGTGATCGGTCCCCGAACTGCAACTCTGCTTGTTACAATGTTGTTGAGGGTGCGGATTTCGAAATCATTGTTTCCAGTTGTTCGAGGGTGACGGTAGCCGGATCGATGCCTTGGGCCATGGCACGCAGGAACAGCTCGTTTTCCGTCAGAGGCACGGTCTCTTCCTCCGAACGGGACGCCTCTTGGCGCGAGCGCTCCCTTGCCTGGCTGCCGAAAGGCATCAAGCGGCCGAAAAATTCTCTTCTTTTCATTGCGTCAATCCGACGGGTTGTCCTTGCGGGGGGAGATCAATACTCGGGCAATACCAGTCGATGCAGGGCCTGCATGCATTCCCGTGCAAGCTGCTCGGCCGTATTCGCCTGACCGCCCTTCAGCGCGTTGAAGAGCTCCACATGGTAGGCGAACAGGGAATCCACCTGCACCTCGGACAGGCCGCCTCCGCTGCTGGAGAGGTTGGCCGAGGCCATGCCCAGTTCCTTGAGCAGCAGGATCAGGTAGTCGTTGGACGCGATCTCGGCCAGGACGAGGTAGAAGGATATGTAGCGGTTCCCGATGGTTGACGGGTCCGAGTTGACGATGGCCCGGCCGATGTTGACCGTGGCCTTCTCCAGCCTGGCCATGTCCGTGGCGGTGAGCTTGTCCGCCTGGGAGCGGACCAGCCCCGGCGCGATCATGCCCAATGCCTCCACCAACTGGCGGAAGGCCTCGGCATTCTTGCGGGAACGGAGATTTTCCCAGTTGAGACGACCGTCCATGCTTCTCAGGTAGCAGCCGCTTTTTTCCCGAATCTCAAGATAGCCCATGGATTCGAGATTACAGAGCGCCTCGCGCACCGTGTTGCGGCTTGTTTCGAACATGGCGGCCAGCCTGCGCTCTCCGGGCAGCTTGTCGCCGACCGAAAAGGCGCCGCCCTTGAGCATGTCCACCATCCTGCGGCAAATAATGGGACGTTGTGTTGTTGTCGTCATGTCTGGCCCAACCAGTTGGAGTTATCTGACGTTTGAGTAGCTGTTCATCTTTGGTCTACGGTCTGAAAATGGAAGTAGGCAAGGGGAAAGGCAAAAATTTCTGCCAAACTGGCCCAACCAGATAGGCCGGGCAGAGCGAGGAATCGGGAGGGTTTCTGGTAACCGGCTTTAATTATGTGAGGAATTGAAGAAAAGCTGACTAATGGAGTGGGATATACGACAATTGCGTCTGCCGGTGTACCCGGACGGTGACAAAGGGAACGGGGGAATTGGTTGGGCCAGAATCAGCGTTTTTTGGCCAGGCAGCGTTCCAGGTTGGCGATGAATTCCTGGTGCAGTCCCTTGAGGGGGGCTTCCGAGTCGGGATCGTAGCTGTCCGGTTCGGTCGAGCAGAAGATCAGCACGTAGGTGAGCCCTTTTTCGGTGTAAAAGGGCTGGGCAAAGTAGGAGCGGATGCCGCGGGGGATGAACAGTGCCCAGTCGATGGCCTTGATGCTCTTGGATGTTTCCGCCACCACATGATTGGGCTGGTTGAAGCGCAGGATGCTTTCCGCGATGGATCCCTCGTAGGGGTGGGCGAAATCCTCGGGGTCCTTGTCGAAGGGGGTGCCCACGCCGGTGACCGACACGACATTCTCGTCGATGAAGATGCGCGACAGCAGCAGGGCATTGGTGGGGGATTTCTCGGGCAGGGCCCGGAGCAGGGTCTTGAGCAGGGTCTTGACCGACGCACAGCGTCGCAGGGATGCGCCGGAGAACCTGGGGGCCACGGTTTCGTTTCCCCTTACCGGCACGCCCTTGCAGGCCGTGCAGTTGTTGTGGTGGGAGAGGGTAATCCAGAGGAGATTGTCCTCCTGTCGGGAAATGGCCTGAATTCGGGCGGCGCAGAGATGGCTCCGCCCCAGCGCGTCGGTGACGAGCAGATCCCCGTTCCAGTGGTCGGAAAAGATCAGCCCTTCGTAGACCTGGTAGAGGTCGGTGTCCGGATTGTCGCACAGCAGATCCTGCAGGGTCAGTTGCGACAGGGTATTGTCGTCGTAGCTCAGGAGTTGCCGGGCCGCCTGGTTGGCGAGATGAACGGTCCGGTCCATGAAGCGGACCAGCAGCACTGGTTGGTCCACCATGTCGATCTTGTCCGACAACTGGGGACTCCCGGTGGCCTTCATGATGGTTTCCGCATGGTCGGAGATGTTCAGGAGAATCCCCAGGGAGCAACGGGGGTGGGCCGGGTCGGGCATGCCCATGAGTTTGTACCATTTTATCCGCCCGGTTTCCGTGCGTACCCGGAACGAGCAGGCCGTTCTCCTGCGGCTGCGGATCAGCTGGTGGCTGTAACGGAACTGCTCCCTGTCTTCGGGAACGATGACCTCTTGGGGAATCTGCGGATTCTGGAGCACGGCCCTGATCCTTTCCCCTTCGGGGGAGGCCGCGTGCTTGTTCAGGAATGTGATCTCGTTGCTGACGACATCGATACGCCAGACAATGCCGGGCAGTTCCTCAAAATAGTTGGCCAGGATTCTTTCTTCGGGATGGCTGTTCGGTTTTGAAGTGGAATCCGGCATGAATGTCCTCTGTGATGCGGCTTGGATATGTGGTCGAAAGTCGACTCATAACGTGTTTTGAGAACGATTGGCAAATAGCGTGTGTCTGGCTGTACCACAACGCCAACGTGGGGGAAAAACGGGGGAAAGGGGTGCGGCCGGCCCTCCTTGGAAGGCCGGCCGCATCGGCTAGTTCATGGAAACGATGATGTCGTGCAGTTGCTTGAAGGCGTCCTTGAGCTGATGCACGCTGTCGTCGGAGCGCGTCATGACCCGGTTGGTCTCTTCGGCCATGGCGCGCACCTCGGCGGCGGTCTTGGCGATCTGTTCGGTGGCGGCCGACTGCTGTTCCGTTGCGGTGGCGATGCCGGTGACCATGCCGCTGGTCACCTCGGCAATCTCCGCGATCTTCTTGAAGGCGGTGTCCGTCTTCTGAACGTTCTGAACGCTGTTGGACACCTCGGCCTCCACATGGGTGATGGAGGCGTAGCACTGGCGCGTGTTGCCCTGAATGGCCCTGATGGCGCCATCCACCTCGCCGGTGGCGTTGAGGGTCTTTTCCGCCAGTTTGCGCACCTCGTCGGCAACTATCGAGAAGCCGCGCCCGGCCTCGCCCGCCCGGGCCGCCTCGATGGCGGCGTTCAGCGCCAGGAGATTGGTCTGGTCGGCGATGTCGTTGATGATCTTCATCACCTCGCCGATGGCGTCGGCCTGCTGCTCCAACGTTTTCAGGTCCCGCTGGGTGGTGGATACGAGCTCCCGGACGGAGTGGATGGAGCTGATGGTCGCATCGGCAACCATGACGCCGTTGTGAGCCTGCTCTCTGGTCCCGTCCGCGTTTTGCGCGGTGTGGGACGCGTTGCGGGCGACCTCCTGGATGGTGGCGCTGAGTTCGTCGATGGCGGCCACGGTCTCCAGCAGACTGTCTTCCTGCTCGGATGTCAGTCTGCTTGAGTTGGTCACATCCTCCATCAAGAGCCCTATCTGTTTCTCGGTGGTCAGGGAAAGACGCTCCGCTTCGGCGGCAGCCTTTTCGATCCGTTCCTTCTGCGCTTCGATGGTCCGTTGCTGGGCCTTGATTTCGGTGACGTCGTTCCAGAAGGTGATGCCGCCGAGGACCTCGCCCTCGTCATCGCGAACCAGGACCACGTCGATGAGCATGTCAAAGGATTCGCCCTTGGGGTTGGTATAGGCGAAGGGCACCCTTTTCCGCGGCTGGCCGTCTTTGAAGACGTCCGTCAGGACGACATGGCGGTTGGGGTCGTCGAAAAAGAACCTGGCCACGGGCCAGCCCCGGAAGTCCTCGACACGGCCGGTCCTTCCCGTGGTTCGGATCATGCTGTCGCTGCAGTTGATGACGCCCAATTCCGTGTCCACCACGGCGAACGGGTTCTGAATCCCGCTCAGGATGCCCCGGAACAGTCCCATCTCCTTGCGCAGTTGCCCGATGATGCTTTCGGTCATGTTGCGCAGACTCTGCGCCAACGCGCCGATTTCGTCGGAGCGGTCAAGGGTGAGGGTTGCCTCGAAGTCGCCCTGTTCAATGCTGCCCGCATAGGCCGCGACCCTGGAGAGGGGGCTGGTGACCAGCCACCGGGTCAGGCCGTAGAGCACCAGGGCGAGCATGAGAATCAGTCCGGCCCCGGCCCAACACAGCTTGCTGAGGAACTCGTCGGCGCCCGCTTCGATTTCGGCTGTGGGTTTGGCCGCGGTCAGGAACCAGGCATGCTGAATGTTCGAGGCGGGGATGCCCACCCGCGCCGAGAGATAGCGGAACTCTTCGCCGGTCCCTGCCGAGGAGAAGAACTCGGTGTTCCCATCGGTGATCCTTTGCAGGTATTGCGCGTGGTCGCCGAGGTCCTTCTTCAGGATCAGGGAGGGGTCGCTGTGGGCGATGAATACGTTGCGGTCGTCGCTGAAAAAGACCTGTCCCCTTTTCCCGATGCGGCGTTTCTTGATGAACATGTTGGTGAAGTAGTCCATCTGCGGCGCAAGGATCACGGTGCCCACGTGTCTTCCCTCGCGGAGCACCGGGACGGCGATGACGAAGATCGGATTGCCGCGCAACAGGCTTGGATAGACCTGGCTGATGAAATACTCCCTCCCCTCGCGCGATGCCTTGATGAAGCTCATTTCCGTGCTGCATTTGCCGATGGTCTTGCCGCCCACCGTGTCCACGAAGAAACCGCCGTCGCGGACCACGCGCGACTCGCCGTTGACCGTAGTGTTCAGCGGTGCGCCGTTGGGTCTGTGCAGCGCCAGGGGGATGTTCTCGTAGAAGCCGTATCGGTCGTGGATGCTTTGCAGAAAACGCTGCGCCTCCGCCACCATGGACAGGTCTTCCGGATAGGAGCACGCCAAGACCACCGATTCGGTGCTGGCGATGAGCTTGGCCAGGTTCACCTGGCCGTTGATCCAGTCGGTCAACGCCAGGGAGAGGGCCTGCAGGGTGGCCGTGTTTTCCGCCCGGTCGGTCTTGAGCTCCTCCTGCACCTGATTCCTGTGCAGATAGGAGCCGAAAGCCAGGGCAAAAAGGACAAGTACGACAAGTACGCATCCTATATACCTGAACGCCAGATGGCGTGTAAAAAAGTTGTTGGATTGCATCCTCAGATAACTCCGGGTAAATATTGGTTTATACAGCTCCTGTGGCTCATAGCATACTCCCGGCAACAACCCAGTCGGCTAGCCGATGTGGTCCAACCACATTGTTGGGGCTTAAGAAATATTGCTGTCTCTTTTACCCGCCGACATACTCTTGAGATGTCTCTCCCGCTAAAGAAACAATAACTATTCAAAATAGTTATAAGTAATACCACTTGAGTGGACTTCAAGAGGTCGTGGGTTCAATTTCCGCAAGCTCCACCATAAGAAAAATGAGAATTTCAAGTTGATAATTGGAATCCCTTTTTTGTGCCCGATGGCGGATTAAGAAATATGTCCGCTTTGTATCCGCCGGTTCCGACGGGATGCTTTGACGGGTATGCCGTAAGGAACTTGCTCGGCGCGGGAGGGACCTCCTTCTGCGGTTGCAATTCTCCTTGCCAATAGGGACCGGCCTCCTTCGAGGGGGGGGCGTCTAGTCGCGGATGTCGATGGCCTCTGCGAGGAAAACGAAAGGCCCGGAAGGATGTCCTTCCGGGCCTTGTCTTCGTTGAGCGGGCGGATGCCGGGATGCGGCGCAACCTGGATCAGTAGACCCACTTCACCTTGTAGAGGGTGATGCTCGAGCTGCCTTTGTAGGTCCCGATGAGCTTGTCGCCCGAGTAGAGGGTGGCGACGCAGCCGATGACTTCGGGGCCCTCGCCCCGGAACAGTTCAAACTTGATGTGCAGGTCGGCGTTTTCCGGCAGCGTCATCTGGAATTTCACGCCGCAGGTGGAGGAGAATCCGCCGCCGCCCTGCATGAGATGGACGATGTAGGTCAACTCCTCGCCGGCCGGAACCAGCTGGGAGAAGTTGGGGCTGTCGTTCTGCAGGATCTGCTGGCCGCCCCAGCTTTCGTCGGCGTTGCTGATGGTGAAGTAGCCGTTTTCAATGTTCGTCAACGAGCGGTTGGGGGCGAAGTTCGTCACCTCCACCGTGACCTTGGCCGTGGGACCGGAGGTGGGGGCGGTGATCTTTCCGACGCAGCCGCTAAGCAGCGCCGCAAAAAGGCAAATCAGGAAGAGTCGGTGCAGTTTCATGTCAGGCTCCTTAGAATGCGGCCTCTTATAGCCGAACGCCGGAGGATGTCAAAGCGTTTGCGCCGGGGGCCCGGCAACGGCGTGGATGGCGAATAGCGCCGCCAGGATAATGACGAGAAGGAGGGAGTCCCTTGGTTGGGAGAAGCTGTGGTGGCTTTCAAGATGTCGTGGGTTCAATTACCTCCAGCTCTCCTATGATTATAAAGGCTTAGAAAGTTTTCCTTCTAAGCCTTTTTCGTGGAATACACTAAAGGATATACAAATGAAATCGAGAGAATGTCTCTTTGTTGTTGGAGACGGGGTCATGGCGTGACCTCCCCGATTGTTGTTTTCGCAATGAGTCACTCTCGGCTTTGCTTCGTCAACAGTACGGCGGCCATGAAAAATACGGCGCCCAGGCCGGTGAGCACTGCAAGTCTGGACAGTTCCACAGGCGACGCCAGGCTGGCCTGGCGAATGAGGGATGACGCCTGCGTCAATGGGAGCATATTGAGCAACAATGAAGCCCATTCCGGTACCGTCTTCACGGAGAAGAAGGTGCCCCCGAGAAAAGCCATGGGGGTGATGATGAAGTTGTTGAGCAGAGCCTGATCCCGGTGGGACCGCACCGCCATGGCAATGGCCACCGCGATGCATGCGAAGCAGAAGGCGTTCAGGAAAATACCTGCCCAAAATAACGGCCCGGCGTGGAAAGGCACTCTGAACAGGCCGCCTATGGCAGCCACCACGCCTCCCGCCGCCAACCCGCGGCTGGTACCGGCCAGGACCTCTCCCATCACATATTCCACTGGCCGGATCGGCGAGGCCTGTATCTCGTCAAACGTGTGGAAGTAAAAGCGGGCGATGTTGATTTCAGTCGCCAGAGCGTAGGATTGTGTCATGGACGCCATGGCTGCGAGTCCCGGCAGGAGGAAGGTGGAGTACGGAACGCCTTCGAGCCGCGTGTGGTCCATGGTCTGCGTGAAGATGACGAAATACAGGGTGGGCGAGACCGCCATGCCGGACAGAAGGCGCAACCCTCGTCCACGCATGATGACTATCTCCCGGTAGTAGATGGAAAGGATGCGTCCGATTGCTCCTTTGAGCGGATGCCATGATGTCGGATGGCAGCCTTGCGGATTATCCGTCTTTAGCCTGTGTTCAGGCATGGTTGTTCTCAACCTCCTTCCGACGTTCAACGGGGGTGCTGCCCATTGCGTGCAGGTATGCGTCCTCAAGCGAGGTCCGTCCGACTGTCGAGTTCGGGCGCGTGACGGCCTGGAGCAGGGCGGTTGCCCGATCCGCATGGAAACTCGCCGAGGTTGTATCGCGATCGGCCACCATCCATGCCCCCAGATTCCGTATGAGGTTTCCGGGCGTATCCAGGGCGGTGATTTCGCCTTCCTTGAGGAAGGCGACTCTTCCGGCCAGGGTCTCCGCCTCTTCGATGTAATGTGTGGTCAGGAAAATGGTCACGCCGGAAGATTGGAAGTCCTTGAGCAGCGCCCGAATGGAACGCCGGATGTCCGCATCGAGTCCCACCGTCGGTTCGTCCAGAAACAGCACCGAAGGTCCGTGCATGAGCGCACGGGCGATCATCGCCCGGCGTTTCATTCCGCCGGACAGGGACTTGACCGTGGCCCGCTCCAGACCGGCAAGGCCGGTGCGGTCCAGCAACTCCTTGATCCTTTCCCTGCGTGAGCGTTTGTCCATGCCGAAGAAGCGGCCGTGGATGTCTAGATTCTGCTCGACGGACAGGTCCTGGTCCATGTTGATCCGTTGCGTCACCACGCCGATGGCGCCTTTGCCCGCCGGGTTGCGCAGCAGATCACGCCCTTGCACGAAGACCTGCCCCGAGTCGGGACGGGCGAGCCCGGACATGATGCGCATGGCCGTTGTTTTTCCCGCTCCGTTCGGCCCCAGGCATGCGAAGCATTCGCCCGGACGGACGGAGAAACTTACCCCCTTCAGCGCGTGGATACGACCATAAGACTTTTGGAGATCATAAACTGCTATCATGGTGCTCTTTCTTTAGCCGACAGTCCTTGAAGTCCCGGCCCGGCCAGGGAACCCCAACAGGAGGGAAAGGGTTCATCTGCCCGGGCCGAGTGGGTCGCTTCGGCATATGGTTGAGGTCGGTGATTATGCTTGCGCTCCATGCAGCCCGCATGGGCTGAGAGAGCCTCCTTTCGACACCCGGCCGGAATTATCCGGCAAGCCCCAATTCCGCCTTGAACGCATCCAGGCCCATGTCGTCGATGATGCGCCCGATCCGTTTGGGGATGTCGGCGGCGCAGTACCATTCGATGAGGTCGTCCACGACGCGGAGAGCTTGTTCGTCATCGAGGTTGTCGGCGATGACGTCGGCGAACCGGGGATTCAGGCCGGTGACGAGCCCGCCGACAACGACTCTCCAGCCGCCTTTCATTCCGATCAGCCCGATGTCTTTGACGGTGGATTCCGCACAAGTATTGGTGCAGCCGGAGACGCCGATCTTGAGCTTGTAGGGGAGGCTGTAGCCGTAGTATTTTTCGTCGATCCTCAATCCGACGCCCACGGCATCCTGCAGGCCGCGCTTGCAGAAGCTTGTGCCGGGGCAAAGCTTGACGGATCGCACGCACAGCCCGCTGCCCGCCGAAGGCGGAAGCCCGAGATCCTCCCACACCGAGTTGATGTCGGTCTCCTTGAATCCCACAAGGGCGAAACGTCCGGCCGAGGTGATCTTGATCGCTTGCGCCTCGTAACGCTCCGCCACGTCGGCGAGCTTCCGCAGGAGGTTGAAGTCCGTAATGATTCCTCCGGGGATATGCGGGGCTACCGCATACGTCTCATTGTCCCGCTGGAGGATGGCCTTCAAGGCGGAGAACCCATGGTGCCGACCGCACGACGGGCACGTTTCCGGAAAGGATTTCATGTCGATCAAGTCGCCACAGTTGTCGCATTTTCGATTTGCCATTTCCAAAACTCCTTATGTTTCGTGGTACAGGCGGTGCGGCGTTCAGCCACGCCCCCTGTCTATCGGCGGAGGTCTTGTCGATAAATGACAAACACCCCACTTTTTCTGCCACGCTGCGGCCCCCCCAGTTCCCTTTCGGGCAATACGCCTTATTGTGGACAGGAGAGAGTGAAGTGGAAGCGGGAACTGAACACAACCAAGTCTCAATGGTGATGGATATGCAGAAAGCGGGAACAATGGATTCCGATTATCGCAATGTGGTGATTTTTGCTCCCCCGCCGGTGTTGGAGCTCGATGTCACCGGTCCGCTCAATGTCTTTCAGGCAGCCAACAAGATCGTTGCCGGGAAGCGGGGATACAAAGTCGTCTTGGCGACCTCGGGACCAGATATGAACGTGGCCGGGGCTTCCGGATGCACGTTGGTTGCGCATCGTCTCATTGGTGAAATCAATGATGATGTCGATACGGTGCTTGTCGCCGGCGGCCGGGGCGCAATGCGCGGGAGCGCCCCGGAGGTGCTTGATTGGCTTCGGTTCATGGCCGCTCGCGTTCGCCGAATCGGGTCGGTCTGTACAGGGGCGTTCCTGCTTGCCGAAGCCGGGCTCCTGGATGAACGGCGGGCCACGACCCACTGGGAGTATGCGCAAAAATTCGCATCGCGGTATCCGAAGGTCAAAGTCGATGCCGATCCCATCTGGATTCAGGACGGGAACATATATACCTCGGCCGGCGTGACGTCGGGGATGGACCTGTCGCTGCGATTCGTCGAGGAGGACTTCGGAGGCATGGTGGCTCTTGACGTGGCCAGAAGGCTGGTTCTGTACCTGCGCCGCCCGGGAGGTCAGGCGCAGTTTAGCGTTTCGCTTTCTCAGCAGCGCTCGGCCAGTTCCCCCTTGTTTGAATTGCAGGTTTGGATGTCGGAAAATATAGGGGGGGACCTTTCCGTCGAGTCCCTGGCTTCACGCGTGGCCATGAGCCCCCGCAATTTTGCCCGTGTCTTTGTCCGTGAGATGGGTATAACCCCGGCCCGTTACGTCGAAAGGCTTCGCCTGGAGGCTGCACGGCAGCATTTGGAGGTGTCCGAATTCGTCTGCGTCAAGGAGGTTGCCGACCGTTGCGGCTTTCGAAGCGCGGAACTGATGCGAAGAGCCTTTGTCCGCGCCTTTGGTGTTTCTCCGCTCTCTTACAGGGAGCATTTCGGAACGCCCTGAGGTGGAGGATCCTGACGGCAGAGAGCGGCTTGAGGCCGTGGGTTCAATTCCCTTCGCTCCACCTGTGAATGTAACGGCTTAGAGTGTTCTTCC
This sequence comes from Pseudodesulfovibrio sp. lm2024, assembly GCF_051175575.1. Lineage (NCBI taxonomy): Bacteria > Pseudomonadati > Thermodesulfobacteriota > Desulfovibrionia > Desulfovibrionales > Desulfovibrionaceae > Pseudodesulfovibrio > Pseudodesulfovibrio sp. lm2024. The sequence goes on along the minus strand of NZ_CP195092.1, from coordinate 2,940,320 downwards.
AAGTCCTTTTTGTGAGATAAATATAAAGGAATTGGCTGGATAAGGTAGCAGCCCGGAGGGTGCCTGCCCGACTGTATCCTGAAAGGAGCCATCCGGTTGGGCGGCAGCGGGGAACCGCTTCCGATGCTCCGGGCAGCCGGGGCGAATCGTATTCTTCCCGGCTTGGTGCGCGGCCATTGACAGGGCTTCCATTTCAATGGCATTGGGTAACCAATTATGGACATCTTTGGGACGTGGCCGTAATTGCCGCGTTGCCGAACGGTTCATGAAATCACTTGCGTAACCGCTGGAAGCTGATGAGAAAAAGACTCGCCCTTGTCGGTCCGTCCGACTCCGTGGAGATCATGCGGGAATCGATGAAACGGTTCTTTCCCGATGTGGCGTTCAAGGCCTACGTCCGGGAGCGGACCGAGGATGTCCACGAAGTCCTGGAGCAGAGTCAGAGCGAATGCGACGGCCTGCTTTTCTCCGGCATCGGCGTCCAGGAGGCGGCCAAGGCCAGGGGCGTCCTGACAAAGCCATACACCCAGATCGAACGCGGCGCATACAGCCTGATACGCGCCTTTTCCGAAATACAGCGCCGCGGCCTGTCCTTTGACCGCATCAGCATCGACGTCGTCACCCAGCAGGTGATCTCCGAGGTCATCCGCGAGTTCGGCATCCCCTTCGGCCAGGTGTACTCCATGCCCTTCACGACGCAGCACACCGAGCAGGAGTTCCTGGAGTGGCACCGCGAACTCCTGGAATCCGACAAGGTGGACCTGGCCATTTCCGGTTTCGGCTCGGTCTACCAGCAGCTGATCGGCCTGGGGTGCCCGGTGTTCCGCATGCTTCCCAGCTCCCTGCAAGTCCGCGACACCGTGGAGCATCTCCTGGGGGCCATCGCGGCCCGTGGCCTGCGCTCCGCGGGCATCGCCATTCAGATCATCCGCCTGTTCCGCAACGAGGGGAACTCGAACAACCAGTACGACCGCATGCGGGATGAAGGACTTTTCTTCCTGGAATTGCTCGATTATGTCCGCGCCATCCAGGGCAGCGTCTTCAACATAGGCAAACGCGAATACGCCATCTTTTCGACCCGTGGGGTCATCGAAAGCCCGGTGCATCTGGGCTTGTTCGGAGATATCCTGAACTGGAGCCGCAAGAACAATCTCAGGGTCTGCTCGGGCATAGGCATAGGCTCCACCGCGTTCGAGGCGGAGAAATCCGCACGCACGGCTCTCTCCCACAGCCGGGAACGGCCTCACGGCGGCGTGTTTCTCGCCCACGACGATCAGATACGGGGCCCCCTGGGAGAGGAGGATGAGCTGCACTACCGCACCCGCATCGGGGACGACACCCTGTTGCGTATCGCCCGGGAGATCGGCGTCACCCCGAGCTACGTGGATCGCATTCGGGCCATCATGGACAAGACGGGGAAAAACACGTTCGATTCCGGAGACCTCGCCGCATGTCTGGGGATCGGCGAGCGCAGCGCCCGGCGCGTGCTCAAGAAGTTTCTGGACAGCGGGCATGCAACGCTGGTGGGCAAGGAAAATTCATATAGTGTCGGCCGTCCGAAAAACCTTGTTCAGATAAATATTTAGCGGCAATGGGTACGGCACAGCCATTTTCGGACATATTTATGACATGGCCTAAATACAAGGTCGTCAACCATGGCAGACAAAGGGAGGGCAGGGGAGAGAAGACAGACAGTCGGAAACATTACCCGGATTGGGAAGAAACGTCGTGTCGGCGCGGTTTGAATATTCAGGCCACGCCGGGAGAACCACAGACGAAACCAGGTAAAGCACAATCATTTCAACCATAGGAAACACTACATGTCAGAAGCAATCAAAAACGTGAAGGTCCACCTGCTCGTGCTCGTGCTGGTGGCCGTATCCGAACTGGTGGGCATCATTCAATTCAACATAGGACCCGGCAAGCTGGTCCTTCTGCCCATGCTCTACGCCGTCTTCATCGGCACCTTTCTGGGACCGAAATTCCTGAAGGTCGTCAAGGACAGGGACATGGACCATGCGAGCTGTCTGGTCGGCCTCACCCTAATGCTGCTCATGGCCCGCTACGGCACCCTCGTGGGGCCGAAGTTCTTCGAGATCCTCAAGGCCGGACCGGCCCTCATTCTGCAGGAATTCGGCAACATCGGCACGCTGGTCATCGGCATCCCCATCGCCGTGTTCCTGGGCCTGAAACGCGAATCCGTGGGCGCCGCCCACTCCATCGCCCGCGAACCCAATGTCGCCCTGATCAGCGACATCTACGGCCTGGACTCTCCCGAGGGACGCGGCGTCATGGGCGTCTACATCTGCGGCACGGTCTTCGGCACCATCTTCTTCGGCTTGGCCGCCTCCTTCCTGAGCGTCTTGAACTGGTTCCATCCCTATGCCCTGGCCATGGCCTCCGGCGTCGGCTCGGCCAGCATGATGACCGCCACGATCGGCAGCCTCTCGGCCATCTACCCGGACATGGCGGACAAGATCCAGGCCTTCGGCGTGGCCAGCAACACCTTGTCCGGATTGGACGGCGTGTACATGTCCATGTTCATCGCCCTGCCCCTGGCCAACAAGCTCTATAAAATCATATACCGCATCAAGTTCGGCACCGCTCAGGAGGCTTAGTCATGAACAAGATAATCGAATCCGCAATCGTCCTGCTGATCGTCGCCGTCATCACCCTGGTGGGCAACCGCATCGGCTACGGCTTCGGCATCATCGAGGCCATGCCCGGCATGGCCGTGCTCGTGGCCATCTGCGTCCTCGGCGTCCTGGCCAACAAATACGTCTACAAACTGCCCACGGTCCTGTACGTCATCACCTTCGGCATGATCATCACCATGCCCGGCGTTCCGGGCCACGAAGCCGTGGCCGCCTGGGTCTCCAAGGTCAACTTCCTGGCCCTGACCACCCCCATCCTGGCCTACGCCGGCATCGGCATCGGCAAGGACCTGCCCGCCCTGCAAAAGACCGGCTGGCGCATCGTGGTGGTCAGCCTGTTCGTCATGGCCGGCACGTACATCGCTTCCGCCGGCATTGCCCAGGTCGTGCTCAAATCCCTCGGGGAGATATAATGAATCTGAAGCCTGAAATCGCAGCGTTCTTCGATGAACTGCAAGGCATGCGCAGGCACCTGCACACCTGCCCGGAGATCGGGCTGGATACGGTCGAGACCGTCGCCTTCGTGAAGGCGACGCTCGACAGCTTCGGCATCGGTTACGAGGACATCGGCGTCAATTCCCTGCTGGCCAAGGTCGAAGGCCGCGGGCCGGGCAGGATCGTCGCCTTCCGCGCGGACATGGACGGCCTGGAGACCTCCGAGGAAACCGGGTTGCCCTATCAGTCCGAAAGGGCGGGGCGCATGCACGCCTGCGGCCACGACGGCCACACGACCACGTTGCTGGCCTTCGCCCGGTTTCTGGCCGATCATCGCGACTTCGACGGAACCGTGCTCCTCCTCTTCCAATCCGGCGAGGAGGGCTACGGCGGGGCGCTCAAGATCATCGAGGACGGCCTGTTCGAAAAGTACGCCATCGACTGCATGTTCGGCCTGCACAACTGGCCGGGCTACGCGGTGGATCGGATCGTGGTGCACCCCGGCCCCTGCATGGCTTCGGAGGACCGCTTCGACCTGGTCATCCGGGGTAAAAGCGGACACGCCTCGGTGCCCCATCTCTGCGTGGAGCCCTTTGCGGCGGTGGCCGACTTCATCAAGGGCGCGCAGACGGTCATTCCGCGCAAGGTCTCGGCCCACGACAAGGCCGTCATCAGCATCACGCAGGTGCACGGCGGCAGCGCCTACAACATCATCCCGGACGAAGTGGTCCTGCGCGGCAACGTGCGCACCACGGACGGCGGCGTCCAGGACCTCATCGAAGAGTCCTTGGGCCAGCTGGCCGAGGGCGTGGCCGCCATGTACGGCGTGCAGGCGTCCTTCAACTACCACCGGAAGCATCCGGTGCTGGCGAACTCCATGCCGGAACCGGCCGTCAGGGCCGCCGCCAGGGTCGTGGGCGAGGAGAACGTGCTCACCGACGAGCTCCCGGCCATGGGTAGCGAGGACTACGCCTTCTACATGCAGCACACCAGGGGCTGTTTCGTCTGGGTCGGCAACGGCGCGGATTCGCCCGTGATCCACAACAGCAAATACGACTTCAACGACCAGGTCATCCTGGTGGGGGCCTCCTTCTTCGCGGAGCTCCTCGACGAGGTCATGCAGCGGTCCTGAGGCCGCTGACGGCCTCTGGCAAATCCCGTCAAACCCTATCCTCAAGGCTGCCCCGCCCCGCATTGTCCGGCGGCGGGGCAGCCTTGGCACGATCCATACGGAGCAAGCATGGATTCCCTGAAAGAATTGTACAAAGTGGGCAACGGTCCCTCCAGCAGCCATACCATGGGTCCGCAGAAAGCGGCCAAGGCCTTCATGCAACGCACGCCCGACGCCGTCCGCTACCGGGTGACCCTGCTCGGCAGCCTGGCGGCCACGGGCAGGGGGCACCTCACGGACTGGATCATCGAGCGGACGCTGGGGCTCGAGCGGACGGAAATCATCTGGAAGCCGGAAGAGGTGCGCGCCTTCCACACCAACGGCATGGTTTTCGAAGCCCTGGACGGGCAGGGTGCCGTCGTGGAGACGTGGGAAGCGTTCAGCGTGGGCGGCGGGACCATCGCCGAGGCCGACGCGCCCAATCGCGGGGCGGCTTCCCTGTACCCGCACACCACGCTGGCCGCCATCATGGGCTACTGCAAGGTCAACGGCATGGAGCTGTGGCAGTACGTAGAAGAACAGGAAGGCCCGGAACTCTGGCCGTTTTTGCGGGACATCTGGCAGGCCATGCTGGATTCCATCGCGCGCGGCCTCGAATGCACGGGCGTCCTGCCGGGCGCGCTGCGCTATCCGCGCAAGGCCAACACGTTTTTCAAGAAGGCGAGGACCCAGTCCGGGCATCTGCGGAGCGTGGGCAAGACCTTTGCCTATGCCCTGGCCGTTTCCGAGGAGAACGCCTCGGGCGGAAAGGTCGTGACGGCCCCCACCTGCGGCTCGGCAGGGCTGATCCCCGCGGTGCTGCGCTCCCTGCAGGAGGACTACGGCCTGGAGGAGCGGGAGATCCTGCGCGCTCTGGCCGTGGGCGGCCTGATCGGCAATCTGGTCAAGGAAAACGCCTCCATCTCCGGGGCCGAGGTCGGCTGCCAGGGGGAGATCGGCACGGCCTGCGCCATGGCCGGGGCCATCGCCGCCTATCTGTTCGGCGGCTCGCTGATGCAGATCGACTATGCGGCCGAGATGTCCCTGGAGCACCACCTGGGCATGACCTGCGATCCCGTGGGGGGCTATGTCCAGGTCCCCTGCATCGAGCGCAACGCCGTCTCGGCCATCCGGGCGATCAACGCCGCCGAGTACGCCCTCTTCACGGACGGCGAACACCGCATAAGCTTCGATCAGGTGGTCCAGACCATGGGCGAAACCGGCCGTGATCTGAAGTGCGGCTACCGCGAAACCTCCATGGCGGGCCTGGCGAAACACGGCCTCGCGGAGGCCTCCGGCAAAGGGTGCTAGCGGCCCGCCCCTGCCTTCGCGCGGCGAAGGCGGGGCAATGTTGCAGGCCGGGGGCGGTGACGGGATTGCGGATCGTCTCGCGCGGCACGCGCTCAGCGGCTGGACGATCCACGGCGGCATTCTCATGCCGGATTTTGTCGGACCGCTCCCCGGCCTTCAATTCATCCCGCGCCTCCAGCGTATGGTTCCGCGCAGTGTCCCCATTGAGCGTTGCTATATGCAAGGCCGCATGACCGGCATTCGAGAGGTCGCGGGTTTAATCCCCTTCGGCGCGGGCCAAAACGGGGCTCCGGTGGCGTGCGCGATCGTCTTGATCTTTCCCTTTTCGTCCTTTTGTCATTTACTAGGGCTTGCTCAACGGGATAGTCAGAGATCAGTCGGCGACAGTGGACGCAGGTATTCGAGTCCCCCTATGAAGATGCTTATTGACCTCACCAATAGGATCAAGTCGTTCCTTGGCACTGAAATAACTGTGAATACGAGTTGTCTCAGGTTCGTTTTGCAGTACTTTTTCATCCTGGCCGTCTTTTACTTCGCTATATTCGAGTACACAGCCCCATCTCACGAGATCGCCAGGGGCATCGTCGAATTCTTACTGGTCGCCTTTTCCCTCTGTACCGCCATAGCGTTTGTCTGGCTGCTCGGCATCCTGGCCTTGAAGTGGCGGAGGCAAACATTCCAGCCGAGCTACTGGCATGCCTTTTTGTTGTTTCTGGCCGTCTACACCTTGGGCATGGGGATTCTGTATTGCCTCAAGGAACTGATCTATGACATTCAGAAGGCTTGGTTCTGGCGCTATTACTGGCGGCATCTTCCCTATGCCCTGCTTGGTTCCGCCGTCTTCCTGCGCCTTGAGCACAAGAAGGCGCTGATCGATGATCTGATCCGGCGATTGAACGTGGGATTGGGCGACGCACGGCAACGGGACGGCGAAAAGGGGTGTGAACACGCGGGCGACGTTCCTTTGCAAGTCGTCGTTTCAGGGATGCCGAAGCCGCTCGCCCCGTTCTCCATCACCCACATCACGGTCCATGGCCATTATCTGGACGTCCATTATCTGGAGGACCAGGGCCACGAGCAGGTCTGCATCCGGAAAACGCTCGGTGAAATCATGGAGGAATTGCCTCCCGGCATGTTCCTGAGAACCCACCGTTCCCATGTCGTCAATCCCGGCCATATCTCCGGGCTGTTCAAAAAGGACCGGCGGTATTTCGTCAAGCTCTGCGGCGACCGTTTCCTGATCCCCATCAGCAGGAACCATTTCCCCCGCGTCGTGTCCTTCCTGGAAGACCGATTGGCCGGTTAGCGCCGCGTACCGCCCAATCCGGCGCGATTGCCGCCGCCAGGGGGCGGGGCGGCTGAAGGCCACGGCCTTCAGCCTTCGTCCACAACGCTATTCGCCGGTCGGATTTCGGAAACATCCCACGGTATCCACTCCGGCTCCGGCGGCGGTTTTCGCTCACCCCGCACCGTTCGGGACAAATCCGTACCGTTCAAGACAAACCCCGTTGCTTGGGCCCGATGCGTGTTGTTCCGCGTCGGCGGTTCCGTCATATGTGTCGTAGCTGTCCAACTCAACCAGCGAGGATTCGCTATGACGAAACAGAAAAATCGGAAAAGGCTTGTTGCGGCCGGAAGGCTTGTCCCGGCCGTCCTGCTGTTGTTTTGCACCCTGGGCATTCTCGTCGCCATCGGAGTGTACGGGTTCAATTCCCGGCTGAAGGAGATGTTTCATCTGAACCGGGAGCTCCAGGAAGAGAATTACGTGATGTCGGAGTTCGAGTACCGGCTGATGGGCATAAGCTATCTGTGGGACAAGGGGCGATGGGGCGAAGCGGTCGGTCTGTTCAACCGATATTACGGTCAGCTGAAATCACGGGAGGGGCTGGTCAAATTGCCCGTCTTCAACTCCGCGCGGGACGAACTGGAGTTCTATCTGAACCAGCAGAATCCGCGCACCGGGGCGTTCATGGATGACGCCTACCCCATGTGTGTCTATCACGGCCCCACCGAGAATGTGCTCAAGCACATAGAAAAGCTGTCCCTGCAACTCGGCCGGCCTGTTCGGCTCAAGTATCGGCTGGCATATCTGGATCGAATCAACACGCAGGAAAAAGCGATCGCCTTTCTGGAGGACGTTTCCACGGTCGGGTATCTTGCCTCGTTGATGCCGCAGACGTCCTTCCACCTTGCCAGGGACATCTTCAGCCTGGCCAGGGATGAGGCCTACGACCATGTGGAAGGTGCTGACAGGATAATAGAAAAGCACGGTCTCTATCATTTCTCACCCGAGTGGAAACACGCCGTGCTCAAATGGTTCTATGAGGCGCAGGACCCGGAAACGGGCCTGTGGGGACCCAAATCGGCATCCGGTAAACTGCTCAAGCTGGACCTGAACAACACGTCGTCCATTATCAAGGCGTTCCGGGACAAGGAGGGCAACGACATTCATGAGGAGTTCCCCCTGCGGTACGTGGGGCCGCTCATTGGCTCCACCCTGAAAATGCTCTCGGAGCAGCCACCCTCGGATGACGACCTGGCCTGGATGCACGAGTGGAACCTCAAGAGCTTGAAGAGCCTGAGGTTGATGACGCGGTATTTGTGGAAGGACATATCGGCGGCGGACCGGGAAGGGGCCATTGGCCTGTTCAAGTGGCACATTCGGGCCTGCTGCGATAAGAACTATATACCGGAGGAAGGGGCCTTCAGCTACTACCCCGGTTCCAAACACGCATCGCTGGACGGCATGACCGGCCTCTTCATATTCAATGAGATCGGGGCGTTATCGCCAGAGAAACAGCGGTATCTGTGGGGCGGGCCCGGAGAGACCATCCAGGGCGCGGGCGAGATTCCGGTCTCCCGGCTCTCATCGGCCAAGCTCCGGTCCATAGCCGTCAACCACGGCCTCAACTCATTCCGTTTCTACCCTGGCGATCCGGGCCGGGACGGCCTGCTGTCGGAAGCCAGGGTGGTCTGCTATCCGGTCCCGACACCGGTGCCGGACATCATCGAGCTGGTCCGGGGGGTGAGGCGGTTTCTCGCGACGACGGACCACGGCATGGGGAATTGGGTGTCCAAGGCGGATGTCGGTGAGCGGTTGCAGCCGGTGGCCATCCGGGAGGATGTGGTGGTCGCGGACGGCGTTCCCGAGTCCGAAGTGCGCACTATCCTGAGAAAAACCGGGGAATGCGTCATCATCGGTTTCGATGCGCTCCAGGTGCCGAGGTACAGACTCGATGTCCGGGGCCGGTGAACGCCGCCCAGGCGGCCGGGGGGCGATCCCCCTGACGGATCATGCAAAGGGCTCGGGAGGAGCGCCTCCCGAGCCCTTCCCGATATACAGGGAAATATGCACATGCTATCGGAAGGGAAAAGGGCTTTGCAAAGAGGCGTCATCCGCAAGGGGGGCCTTTCATTCCGCCCAGTAGGAGGTTGAGCCGTGTTTGAACATGCAGCGCACCAAAACTCCCGTTCTCTATTGCTGAAAAACGCCCGGGTGATTGACGGGCTGGGCACGGTCGAAAAGGACCCGCAGTGTATACATATAGAGGATGGTGAGATCGTCGCAATGGGCCGAAATCTCGAGGCCGAGGGGCTCCCCGTTCTCGACGTCGCCGGTGCCACGGTGTTGCCGGGACTGATTGACGCCCATGTCCACCTGCAGAGTGTGCCGGGGTCCGCCTTCCGAAAGGATAGCGAGGAAACGCTGCACGACTACCGTTATCATCAGTTGCGTGCGTATCTTGCCTGCGGAGTGACCACGGTATTGGACAACGCCATTTCCGCCCCGATGCTGCGGGAATTTCAAAACTACCTGGCGGCCGGCGGCGTCGGCCCGCGTTTGTATGCCCTTGCCCCGGCGTTTTATCCGCCGGGCGGCTATCTGGACCATGACATGCTGACGCCGTATTGGGGGCCTCAATGGCGTCCTGCGGGCAGTAGGGAGGATATCCTGTCCTTGTTCGATGAATACGAGGGGCTGGAAAACATTGTCGGTGTGAAAACATTGCTTGAAACCGGGTTCGGCAAATCGAAAATCTGGCCGCTGCATTCGCCGGAGATACGCGAGATTATCGTGGAGGAGGCTTCCAGGCGGAATCTGCCGGTTTACGTACACGCCTACAAGGAGAAGGAGCAAGCGGTCGGGCTGGAGATGGGGGTGCATGCCTTTGTCCATTCCGGCTTCATATTCGAACAACCGAAAAGGGATTTCCTGGAACGGCTGAAGGCGCAAGGGACATATGTTGCGACGACATTGTCCTGTACGTTCGATCAAATGCTGGTCAATTTTGAACTTGATCGGCTCGATGACGAATTCCTGCGTCTGACGGTCCCCGAGGAGCTGTTGCAGACCGCCAGGAATCTCGAAGCCTGGGATGAGTACTATGATACGTTTTTCAAGACTTCCTCGCCCAAATGGATGCCCGCCTTCATACTCAAGGCGATCACCAGGATGTTGAACATTGAACGGCTGATCCGTTCCTGCTTGGCGAACGCCTCCGCCGCGATTGTCTCGATGCACCAATCGGGGATTCCCATCGTCGTCGGGACTGATGCCTCAAGCTGGCCGGTTTTCCTCAATTTTTTCCATGGCACCAGCACTATTCGAGAGATGGAGCTGCTGGTCGGGGCCGGGATGCCGCCTGTGGACGTCATCGCCTCGGCGACCAGGATCCCGGCGGAGATGATGGGGCTTGAAAAAAGCATCGGCACCATAGAGGTTGGAAAGCGGGCGGATCTGGTCGTTGTTCGGGGCGATCCTCTTGAAAATATATCAGCCTTGAAGTCTGTGGCCTGGACCATAAAGGATGGCGAAGCCCACACTCCGGAAGAATGGATGTCCATGCCCGCCTGACCGGGCCATGCCGCGTTCGTGGATTCGCCCGAGGTCTCTATCGCCGGGATCAACGCCTTCCTGGCGAGTCTGGAGATGGCCGAAGAGCGGTGAGGCGGACCCGGCCGACTAGGCCGCGCCCGAGACGACCTCGGTCCTTCCCTGCCGGTGCAGGTTCTTGATATCGCGCAGTGGCGGCGCGCCGAACTGGCGTTTGTACTCGCGGCTGAACTGCGACGGGCTCTCGTAGCCCACCTGCAGGGCCGCGGTGGTGGCGTCCTGGCTCTCGGTCAGCATCAGCCGCCGGGCCTCGTGAAGTCTGAGCCATTTCTGAAACTGCAGGGGGGTCATGGCCGTTACGGCGCGGAAATGGTGATGGAAGGTGGACACGGACATGCCGCTCTTCCTGGCCAGCCCCTCCACCTTGACCTGCTTGGCGTAGTTCTCCTTGAGCCAATCCACGGCCCGGGCGACCTGCTGGCCGTGGCTCTCCGCCGTGGCGATCTGGCGCAGGCGCGGGCCGAGTTCGCCCATGAGCAGCCGGTACAATATCTCCTTGAGGATCAACGGCGAGAGCATGGGGATGTCCTCCGGGGTGTCCAGAAGGTCGATCAGCCGCTGGAACCCGTCGAGCAGCGGTTCGGACACCTGGCACACGGCCATGCCCCTGCCGGTCTGCCGGGTGCGCGGGGCCGGGAGGTTGCTGTCCACCATGAGCTGGGCGACCATGGGCAGGTCTATCTTCAGGACCAGGCTGAGGAGCGGCGTCTCCTTGCTCGCCGTTACGATATTGGCCATGACCGGCAGGCCGACCGAGGTTATCAGCATGTGGTTCTCGTCATAGATGTATTCCTCGTCGCCGAGCTGGACCCGCTTTGCCCCCTGCGCGACCACGCAGATGCACGGCTCGTACATGGCGCTCATGGGCTCGGTGGGGGCCTCGTACCGGATCAGCATCAACCCCGGAATATCCGACGTCATGTGGTCGTCTTTCTCTGTCCAGCGGTGAATCCGCTCGGCCAGGGCGTTGCGCGCAGCGCTGATGTCGTCTGTGTTTTTCTTGCTCATTGCGGGGCTCCTTTGCATGCGTCCCTAGCAGCCATAAGCGGTGTCTCACAAGGGATGCTATTCCTCTTTCGGAGGATTGTGCAACAATTAAAGAGGATCGGTCTACCCCGCCCGGGGGGCTCGGCCCTATACGATAAGGGAATTCGGCTGCGCTGCTCCGAAGGTGCCTTTGGCCACCTTCACGGTCATATGACGCCGGCCCGGGCCCATCAACCAAGGAGATAACTATGAATTTCGATTATTATAACCCCACCCGCCTGGTTTTCGGCGCGGGCTCCCTTTCCCGCCTCGGCGAGGTGGCCGCCGGTCTCGGCCGAAAGGCCTTGATCGTCACCGGCGGCGGCAGCGTCAAGCGCAGCGGCGCGTTTGATCGTGCAACCTCGAGCCTCCAGGCCGCCGGTGTCGATTTTGCCGAATGCTCCGGGATCGAACCGAATCCGCGCATTTCGTCCGTGGCGCGCGGCGCGCGGATCGTGTGCGAGCAAGGATGCGACGTGATCATCGCCCTGGGCGGCGGTAGCACCATGGACGCCGCCAAGATGATCGCCGCGGCGGCGCTGTACGACGGCGATCCGTGGAACCTGATCGGCCACGGCCAGGCCGACTGGCACATCCCCACCGAGGCGTTACCCGTGATCACCGTGCCCACCCTGGCCGCCACCGGCTCGGAAATGAACTGGGGCGCGGTCATCTCCAATGACGAAACCAAGGTGAAGTCCTTTACCCATGCCGAGTGCCTGTTCCCCCGGTTCGCCATTGTCGATCCCGAGTTGACCTTGACCGTCCCCGCGAACCAGACCGCCTATGGCGTGTGCGACATCATCACCCACGTTATGGAAGGGTACTTCAACGGGGTGGACGGCACGCCCGTTCAGGACCGTTTCGCCGAGGGCGTGATCATCAACGCCCTCGAGTGGGGGCGCAGAGCCGTGGAGAACGGCGACGACATCGAGGCCCGCGCCCAGGTGCAGTGGGCCTCCATCGTCGCCCTCAACGGCTGGGTCCAGGCCGGGGTGCACATGGTCGCCCCGATGCACATGATCGAGCACGCGCTTTCCGCCCACCACGACATCACGCACGGCGCAGGCCTGGCCATCGTGGGTCCCGCCTGGATGCGTTTCGCCGCCCGGCATCGTCCGGAGCGCTTCGCCCAGTTCGCCGAGCGGGTCTTCGGCCTGTCCCCCGAGGGCAAGGACGTTGCGGCTCTGGCCACGGAGGGCATCGACGCATACGGAGCGTTCCTGAAGGAGATCGGCTGCCCCGCGAGCCTGTCCGAAGTGGGTATCGGCGACGAACTGTTCGATCAGTACGCCAAGGACGCCGCACTGGTGGCCCGCGACGGGGACGGCAACCTGCTGGGCCGACCGCGCATGAGCCGCGACGACATCGTCTGGATGCTTCGCTCGGCCCTGTAGCCGGGGACTGGAGCATCGGAATATCACTGACCCGGCCCGCGCAAGAAAAGCGGGCCGGGCCGCCAACAGCAAACCGGAAGGAGCATCGGCCATGTCTGATGAAACATATGGGGATATATTCGAGCGTGGGCCCGAGAACACCGCCTACGCGCAGTACTTCGTGGGTCAGAGTTACCTGAATATCCTGTCCGGGGAAGGGGTCGTCATGGCCAACGTCACCTTTGAGCCGGGATGCCGGAACAACTGGCACATCCACAAGGCGGACAAGGGCGGAGGGCAGGTCCTGCTCTGCACCGCCGGGCGGGGCTGGTTCCAGGAATGGGGCAAGCCCGCCCGTGAGCTTTGTCCCGGCGACGTTATCGTGGTCCCGGCCGGGATGAAACACTGGCACGGGGCCGCAGGGGACAGCTGGTTCTCGCACCTGGCCGTGGAGGTCCCCGGAGAAAACGGGAGCAACGAGTGGCTGGACCCCGTTTCGGACGAGGAATACGCCGCGCTGGGCTAGGGGCGACCGAAAGCCCGGCCGCGACGCGCACATCAACAAGGAGATCAGATTGCTTTACAGAACAATGCCCAAGAACGGCGACCAACTGTCCGCCCTGGGGTTCGGGTGCATGCGCCTGCCCATGGCCGACGGCGTCATTGACGAGGAGCGGGCCATCGCCCAGATCCGCCAGGCCATCGACGACGGCGTCAACTACGTGGACACGGCCTGGCCCTATCACAACGGCGAGAGCGAGCCGTTGCTCGGCAAGGCCCTGAGCGACGGCTACCGCGACAAGGTCAAGATCGCCACCAAGCTGCCCACCTGGCTGATCAAGAGCCGCCAGGACATGGACACCTTCCTCGACGCCCAGCTGGAACGGCTCGGCACGGACCATATCGACTACTACCTGATCCACGCCCTGTCCGGTCCGTCCTGGAAGACCATCGAGGCGCTCGGGGCCAAGGATTTCCTGAACAAGGCGGTGAAGGACGGGCGCATCGTCAACCCGGGCTTCTCCTTCCATGGGTTGTCCGAGGACTTCCAGCCCATTGTCGACGCCTACCCCTGGGTCTTCTGCCAGATCCAGTACAACTACCTGGACACCGACTTCCAGGCCGGGACCAAGGGGCTGGAATATGCGGCCTCCAAGAAGATGGGCGTGGTCATCATGGAGCCCCTGCGCGGCGGCAATCTGGCCCTGCCCGAGCCGCCCCGGGCCGTGGCCGACATCTGGGATCTGTCCGAGACCAGGCGCACCCCGGCCGAATGGGCCCTGCGCTGGGTCTGGAACCACCCGGAGGTGACCGTGGTCCTGTCCGGCATGAATGACGAGGAGCATGTCCGCCAGAACCTGGGCGTGGCCGGGCAGGCCGAATCGGATTCCCTGACCCGCGTAGAGCTGGACCTGGTCAAGCGCGTGGCCGACACATACCGTCAACTCATGCAGATCGGCTGCACCGGCTGCGGCTACTGCATGCCGTGCCCGGCGGGCGTCCAGATCCCCACCTGCTTCGATATGTTCAACAAGCTGCACATGTTCGGCAACGAGGCCGAGGCCAAGCACATGTACAATTCCTTTGCCGCGGGCACGGTGCTGCAACGCGATCCCGGCTTCGCCTCCCAGTGCGTGGAGTGCGGCCAGTGCCTGGAGAAGTGTCCGCAGTCCATCGAGATCCCGGAGGTCCTCAAAAAGGTGGCCGCCGCCCTGGAATAACGGGACGGGGGCGCAACCGTCCGGCGCATCCAGTCGCAAAAAACGGCCCGGAGTTTCCTCCGGGCCTTTTTTGCGCCGTAGGCAAGGGGCGTCGCATGTGATACCGCATGGTTGGCGCTCGGCTTCGGCGCTGTTTACGGTAATAAGAAAGGAGGGCGTTCGGTGAAATACGCGGGATCGTGCCTGTGCGGCAAGGTCGCTTTCGAGGTGGAAGGCGAATTCGAGAGTTTCTATCTGTGCCATTGCGAGCGGTGCCGCAAGGACACCGGGTCCGCCCATGCGGCCAACCTCTTTTCGTCCACGGCCGGGCTGCGCTGGCTGCGCGGCGAGGATCTGGTCCGCACGTTCGATTTCAACGCCACGGGCCACATAAAGAGCTTCTGCGCCGAGTGCGGCTCGGCCCTGCCGAATCTCCAGATGGACGGGACGCTCCTGGTGGTCCCGGCCGGGAGCCTCGATTGCGATGTGCCAATCCGGCCCGACGCGCATATCTTCTGTGCGAACAGGGCCAACTGGGACAACGGGCTGGAAGGCCTGCCCCGGTTCGACCGGCTCCCGGAAGGGGACTGAGGCGGTCTCCATTGACAGGATAAAAAAACAAAGGATTTCGGGCAACGGCGCGAAGTCCTTTTTTTATATGGGAGAAGGCGTCCGGCAAAGCGGTTCGCCGCCGCGAGACCGGTCTTACGATTCGTCAGGCGGCGGCGCGGTGGATATCCGGGGACTCGGCCCGGTCCGCAGGCGCGAAGGTCTCGTCGATGCGGTGGGCGATGCGGCCCAGAAGGTTGCGGTCGTGGCTGATGGCCAGCACGCCCACGCCGTGCCGCTTGGCCCAGCGCAGGACCGCGTCCCAGACCATGGCCTGGGTGTTGGGGTCGAGCATGGCGGTCATCTCGTCGGCCAGCAGATAGCGCGTGTGCGGGGCCATGACCCGGGCCAGGGCCAGTCGCTGGAGCTCGCCGCCGGACAGTTCGTGCGGGTAGCGGCCCAGCCAGGCGGGTTCGATGTTCAGCCGAGCCAGGGTGCGTCCGTCGGGCCGCCATCCCTCGTTCAGGCTGTCGCCCAGCTTCCAGCGCGGGTTCATGGTCAGCTCCGGATGCTGGAAAATGAGCTGCACCGGGCTGAAGGCGCGCCGGGGCAGGGGCTGGCCGTCGCAGGTGACCGTTCCCTGTTGGGGAGCCAGGTGTCCGGCCAGGAGCTTGGCCAGGGTGGATTTGCCCCGCCCGCTGGGGCCGGGCAGGCCGACGACCTCGCCGGGCCGGACCGAGAAGGTCAGCCTCTCGATGATCCAGGACGAAGTCTCGTAGCGGAAAAACAGTTTGTCGCCCTTAAGCATGGCAGCACCTCACCTGTCCGCCGCCCACCGCGCGCAGCGGCTGGGGGCTTTTGCAATCCTCGGAGCGGTCGGCGCAGCGGTCGGCGTAGACGCAGCCTTCGACCCGGCTGTCCTCCAAGGGCTGGTTCCCGGACACATAACGGAATCCCTGCTGCGGCAGGGCGTTCCACAGGGCGCGGGTGTATGGGTGGCGCAGCCGCCCCCGGCCCGCGAAGTCCGAGGCCGGGGCCGTCTCCACCGTGGTTCCGGCGTAGATGACCGCCACCCGGTCGGCGATGGTCACGGCCGCGTCGATGTCGTGGGTGATGAGCATGATCCCCTTGCCCGAGTCGGCCAGCTCGCGCAGGTGGTCCAGGGACTGGCGGATGACCTCGGCGTCCAGGCCGGTGGTCGGCTCGTCCGCGATGAGCAGGTCCGCGTCGCCCGCCGTGGCCGTGGCCGTCAGCACCCGCCGGGCCATGCCGCCCGACACCTGGAACGGGTACATGGCCTTGACCCCGGCCTCCAGGTGGTAGCGGGCAAAGGCGTGGTCCGTGTTCCGGGCCGCGTCCATGCAGCACTGTCCGCTCAGGCGCGAGGCCCGGTAGACCTGCCTGCCCACTTTGGACAGCGGGTTCAGGTAGGCCACGGACTGGGGGATGAGGGCGATCCGTTTGCCGCGCAGCCTTTTCACGTTGCGCGGGGTTACGGGCTCGCCCTGAAACAGGATGTCGCCGGTGTGCCGGGCGTTGCCCGGCAGCAGGCCGAGGACCGCATGGGCCAGCAGGCTCTTGCCCGAGCCGCTGGAGCCGACCACGGCCACGATCTCGCCCGGGGCGATGTGCAGCGACAGGTCGCGCACCGGGTGCAGGGTGCAGCGTTGCCATCCCCGGTCGTACCGGGAAAATTCGATGGACAGGTTGTGGACCGACAGCATGGCTACTCCTGGCTGGTTTTTGGATCGGTGATGACGCGCAGGCCGTTGCCCAGCACGTCGAAGAGCTTGACCGTGACCAGCAGGGACAGGCCGGGCAGGATGGCCAGCCACCAGTAGCCGGTCGAGATGTGGCGCATGGACTCGGACAGCAGGATGCCGATGGACGGGTTGTGCGGCGACAGCCCGAAGCCGAGGAAGGTCAGCCCGGCCGCGTGCAGGATGGCGTGGGGGAAGAGCAGGATCAGCCCGATGGTGAACTGGGGCACGATGTGCGGGAGCATGTGTTTGCGCGCAATCCACCAGGGGGAACGGCCGAGCCTGCGCGAGACCATGACGTATTCCGCCTGCTTGAGCTGCAGGATTTCGGCCCGGATGATGCGCGCCAGACGGGGCCAGTGGGACACGGCCACGGCGATGATCACCCCGGTGGCCCCGCCGCCGCAGGCGAACGAGACCAGGATGAGCAGGACCAGGTGCGGGGTGGCCATGACCAGGTCGATGAGCGTGGTCACCACCGCGTCGGTCCGCTTGCCCATGGTCGCGGACAGGGTGCCGAGCACGGCCGAGACCACGGAGCTGACCGTGGCCGCCAGCAGGCCGATGCCCAGGCTGCGGGTCAATCCCTTGACCGTGCGCACAAGCATGTCGCGGC
Source organism: Pseudodesulfovibrio sp. lm2024 (assembly GCF_051175575.1). Classification (NCBI taxonomy): domain Bacteria; kingdom Pseudomonadati; phylum Thermodesulfobacteriota; class Desulfovibrionia; order Desulfovibrionales; family Desulfovibrionaceae; genus Pseudodesulfovibrio; species Pseudodesulfovibrio sp. lm2024. The sequence continues at coordinate 2,922,849 of NZ_CP195092.1, read as the reverse complement.
CCAGCCAGTCCGTGCCGAAGGGGTATTCCAGGCAGGGCGGCAATTTCTTGTGCAGGAAATCCGTGGTCAGCCCGGTATCGCCCATGAGCCGGGAGGCAGTCGCCAGGGCGGCGAAGTATGCCAGGCACAGGCAGAGCACCCAGGCGGCGCGGCCCCGGCCGTCCAGCAGGCGCAGCCGCCCGGCCACGTGGTGTATCCGTTGGGACAAAGTGGGGGAGGCGGTGGCGGTGGTCATCGCGCCTCCTCCGCGCCGACGCGGATGCGCGGGTCGAGTACGCCGTACAGGATGTCGGCGATGAGGTTGCCCGCGAACACGAACACGGCGCTGAACAGGGTGATGCCGAGCAGCAGCGGCACGTCGCCGCGTATGCCCGCCTCCACCGTGGCCTTGCCCAGCCCGGGGTAGGAGAAGACCTGTTCGGCCAGGACCGAGCCGCCGAACAGCTCGCCCAGGGAGGCGAACTGGAGGGTCACGGCGGGCAGGGCCACGTTGCGCACCGCGTGCCGCCAGGCCACGCCCGCGCGCGACTCGCCCTGGGCCAGGGCGAACAGGGCGTACTCGCTGTTCATGGCGTCGATGGTCTTCTCGCGGGTGTGCAGGGCGATCTGGGCCACGCCGATGACCGACAGGGTGGCCGCCGGGAGAATCAGATGGTGCAGCCGCTGCCACAGGGTGGCGTCATCCGGCGACACGCCCGGCGGGGTGGCGCAGCAGATGGGCGTCCAGGCCAGGGAGACCGAGAACACGGCCAGCAGGACCAGCCCCATCCAGAAGGACGGGGTGGAGGCCAGGGTGTAGCTGTAGACGCGGATGACGCGGTCGGCCAGGGAGTTGCGGTTGGTGCCCGCCGTGACCCCCAGGACGAAGCCGAGCAGGCCGGACAGCAGCCAGGCCGAGGCCATCAGCCACAGGGAAGTGACGAACCGCTTGCCGATGACCGTGGTCACCGGCTCGTTGAAGATCATGGATTGGCCCAGGTCGCCCCTGAGTACGTGGCCCGCCCAGATGACGAACCGCTCGGGCGCGGGCTTGTCCAGCCCCCAGCGCTCGGTGATGCGCCGCTCCTGCTCCTGGCTGATCTGCATGCGGTCGATGCCGATGTAGGCGTTCACCGGGTCCACCGGCGACAGGGAGACCAGGGTGAAGGCCAGGACCGAGACCAGGGACAGGATCAGGGCCAGACGCCCGAGCTTGCCCAGGCAGAAAGATGGTGAAATGGCGTGCATTGCGGCTCGTTCCGATCCCGGGGCGCGGGCAGCCCGCGCCCCGGGGGATGGTTGGTTAGTCTTTCCAGGTCCACTTCTGGATGTTGGCCGTCACGGGCCAGCCGTGGCCGTGGGGCTCCACCTGGGAGACGCCCACGTCCAGATGCTCGCTGACGAAGTAGGTATGCTCCAGGTTGACCAGCCAGACCCAGGGCGCGTCGCCCCGGCTGTTGCTGCCGGTCGTACCGTCCCATTGGGCCTTCTTCCACAGGGGCAGGGAGGCCTCGTAGCTCTCGGCCGCGACGGCCGCGTCCAGGTACTCGTCAACCTTGGCGTTCTTGTAGTAGCCGGGGTTGTTAAAGCCCTCGCCCGCGTGACGGCTCGAATAGAGCTGGTAGACCTCGATGGGGTCGTGGGCCCCCCAGCCGAAGACGATGACCTCGGAGTGCATGAGGTGTTTGATCTCGTCCCAGCTGCGCTTGCCCTCGACCACGGCGTGGATGCCCACGGGCCTGAGCATGTCGGCCACGGCCAGGGCCAGGTACTGGCGGATGGCCCGATCGGCCGGGTAGATGACCGTGAACTCGGCCTTGACCCCGTCCTTTTCGACGATGCCGTCGCCGTCCGCGTCCTTCCAGCCCGCGTCGGCCAGGATCTTGCGCGCGGCGTCCGGGTCGGCGTCCCTGAAGACGTTCTCCGGATTGTCCCAGGGCAGGCCGTCGCAGGGGCCGTAAGCCGGGCGGCCGAACCCTTCGAGCACGCCCTTGACCAGCATCTCGCGGTCAACGGCCACGTCGATGGCCTTGCGGATGGCCGGGTCGGCGGTCACGCTGTTGCCGATGGGCGCGCCCTTGTCCGTGACCTTGCCGGTGTTCGGCACGCAGGGGAACATCAGCCCCCGGTTGTCCACACTCTTGACCGGGTGGAGGACCATGCCCGGGATGGTCTGCACGGCCAGGGCCTGCGGGACCACGACCACGTCCACCTTGCCCGCCTTGGCCGCGGCGAAGGAGGTGTCCTCGTCGGTGAACAGGAAGACCAGCCGCTTGAAGTGGGGCTTGTCCCCGTAATAGTGCGGGTTCACTTCCGCGATCATCTGCTGGCCCTCGTTCCATTCGACCATCCTGTACGGGCCGGAGCCCACGGGCTTGCGCGCGTAGCCGGGGCCGTGCAGTGCCTTGGGCACGATGCCCAGGCTGACCAGCCGGTTGATGAAGGTCGTGTCGCGTTTCTTGAGGGTGATGCGCACGGAGTATTCGCCGGTGGCCTCGGCCTTGTCCATGTTGATCAGGTCCACCTTGCCGCCCGCCTTGGCCGCGGTGTTGTAGGTGTAGGCCACATCCTCGGCGGTCAGTTTCGAACCGTCGGAAAATTGGACGTCCTCGCGGATGGTCACGTCCCAGGTCAGCCCATCCTTGGACAGGGTCTTGTCCGTGGCCAGGTCGTTGACGATGTTCAGGTTCTCGTCGCGCTTGAGCAGGGTGGACTGGAACAGGGGATTGCCGTAGCGCCCCCAGCCCAGGGTGGGATCGTATCCGTCGTCCGGCTCGCCCTTGACCGCCAGGGTGAGCGTATCCTTGGCCAGGACCGGGGTCGCGGCCAGGGTGCACAGGACCAGCAGGCCTGCCAATGCGGCCAGGACCAGCCTGCCCGCACGGCATTGGATGAAAACGTGCATGAACTCCTCACTTTGAGTACTTGTTTCGGAAAAGATTGCGTTAAATAACACCATTATGAAAAACGTGTCAATTGACACATATGAAAATGAAAAAAGATAGCTCGACTTTCAAGGATGCGCACTGTGCGGGGGAGTTGGAGGGGGAGTTCATGAAAAAGGCCCGGCCTGCATGGTGCAGGCCGGGCCTTGGTTGTCTTGTCGCGCCGGGGCCGGGGTCAGTCGGACTGGTCCGATGCCAGGTCGCTGATCGCCTTGAGGGTCTTGCCCCGGTCCTGGGCCAGCTTCTTCCACTTCTTCTTTTCCTTCTTCAGGGCCTCGACGGTGTGCAGGAGGTCCTGCACGGTGCGCGCCGGGTAGCCGTGCGTGGCGCGGCTGCCCCTGCGCAGTTCCTCGTCGTTGTGCTGCCGGATGGAAGCGAGCTGGTTGGCGTCGAGTATCATCACGTTCCCGTATCAGGTCAGGCGGCGGGCTCGCAAGCGGGTTCGCAGGCCGACGAGCAGAAGCTCAGCTGCGAGTATTCGACGCGTTCCCTGTACTCTTCCTGCTTGCCCTTGTTCCAGCGGCCCACCGGGCGGTAGTAGCCGACCACGCGGGTGTAGACCTCGGTCTCCTTGTCGCAGGTCGGGCAGTTGAAGTGCTCGCCGTAGATGTAGCCGTGGTCCTCGCAGACCGAGAAGGTCGGCGTGACCGAGATGTACGGGATCTTGGTCTTGCTCATGGCCTTGAGCAGGAAGTTCTTCACGCTCTCCTCGTCCGGGGCGGCCTCGCCCAGGAAGGTGTGGAAGACCGTGCCGCCGTTGTACAGCGTCTGCAGGTCGTTCTGGTGCTCAAGGGCGAAGAAGACGTCCGAACTGATGCCCACGGGCAGCAGAGTGGAGTTGGTGTAGTACGGGGTCTCGTCGCCCGAGGTGTGAATGTCCGCGTACAGCTCCTTGTCGATCTTGGCCAGCCGGTAGCAGGTGCCTTCGCCGGGCGTGGCCTCGAGGTTGTACAGGTTTCCGGTATCCTCCTGGAACTGGACCACGAGCCTGCGCAGGAGATTGAGCACCCGCTGCATGAGCCGGGAGCCGGACGGGGTGTCGAGCCCCTTGTGCAGCAGGTTCATGCACGCCTCGTGGCCGCCGATGAGGCCGATGGTCGAGAAGTGGCCCTTGAACCCGTTCTTGAGGTAGCGCCGGGAGAACGGGAACATGCCCGCGTCCAGGTTCTTCTGGACCACCTTGCGCTTGAACTCCAGGGACTCCGAGGCCAGCCGGGCGTACTCGGTGACCAGGTCCATGAAGTCCTCTTCGTTGTGGGCCAGGTAGGCCAGCTTGGGCAGGTTCAGGGTGACCACGCCGATGGATCCGGTCAGGTCCCCCGCGCCGAACAGGCCGCCGGTCTTTTTGCGGATCTCGCGCAGGTCCATCTGCAGACGGCAGCACATGGAGCGCACGTCCTCGGGGTTGAGGTCCGAGTTGATGAAGTTCTGGAAGTAGGGCGCGCCGTACTTGGCGGTCATCTTGAGCAGCAGCTTGCCTTCCTCGGATTCCCAGGGGAAGTCCTTGGTCACGTTGTACGTGGGGATGGGGAAGGAGAAGATGCGCCCGTCCGCGTCGCCTTCGAGCATGACCTCCAGGAAGGCCCGGTTGAACATGGCCATTTCCTCGGCGTACTCGCCGTAGGTGGAGTCCTGAAGCTCACCGCCGATGATGACCGCCTCCTTGGCGATGTGCGCGGGCGGCACGAAGTCCAGGGTGAAGTTGGTGAACGGCGACTGCCCGCCCCAGCGCGAGGTGGCGTTGAGGTTGTGCAGCAGCTTCTGGATCTGCTGCTTGACGTCGTGGTAGCTCAGCCCGTCGTTGCGGATGAACGGGGCCAGGTAGGTGTCCACGTTGTTGAAGGCCTGGGCGCCTGCCCATTCGTTCTGCAGGGTGCCGAGAAAGTTGACCATCTGGCCGCAGGCCGCGTCAAAGTGCTTGGCCGGGGTGGACGAGCAGCGGTCGCGCAGGTTGAATCCTTCGAGCAGCAGGTCGCGCAGGGACCAGCCGGAGCAGTATCCCGCCAGGCCGAAGGACAGGTCGTGGATGTGGAAGTAGCCGTGGGTGTGGGCCAGGCGGACCTCCTCGGGGTACTTCTCGAGCATGTACCGGGCCTGGACCGAACCGGCCATGTGCAGGATCAGCCCTTGGAAGGAATGGGTCATGTTCGAGTTCTCGTTGACCCGCCAGTCCACGTTGTTCAGGTAGCCGTCCGTGACCTTGGCGATGTCCAGGAACGCCTCGTCCTGGGAGCGCAGCTCGCGCCTTTTTTCGCGGTAGATGATGTACCGCTCGGCCACCTTGTACAGGCGGGCCTCCATGAGGACTTCCTGGACCATATCCTGGACCTGCTCCTGTTCGGGGATGTCCACGTCCTTGAGTTTCTTGGCCACCTTGCCGGCCAGCCGGTCGGCCAGCAGCGGGTCCTTGATGCCGCTGCCCTTGAGGGCCTTGAAGATGGCGGTGCCGATCCGCTTGGTGGACCAGGTTTCGATGCAACCGTCTCGTTTGAGGATTTTGCTGGGCATGTAAGTCTCTTGCAGGCAACGCGGAGGACGGCGCACGGTCAAAGTGCGGCCGCGGTGAAACTGCCTGCGCTGTCGCCGATGTACGGTGTCGCGGCGGAACCGCGAACCCGGCGACGGTTATCGGGTGGGCTTCATTCTTGTCCGCATGCGGGTTCCGCGATCCGCATCCGGCAGGAAACGCTTCAGGTAGGTCTTCTGGCTCTCCCCGTCCGGCCCGCCTTCCCGCCTCGCGGCAGTGGCATGTGGGCCGGACCTTCAAGGGGATTACAGCGGCGGGACCGCTCCGGCTTCGCACCGGATTCCCTGTTATGGCCCTGGGGCCACCTGAAGGACATCTAGAACTTCTCGAGAGTAGCCAAAGGCGGGGTGAAGCGCAAGGGCCGAATTCACCCAACCGGCTCTGCCGGGTCAGCTGCCCAGTTCCGGCACCTCGGACAGGATGTCCAGGCAGACATCGGCATTGTTCAGGGAATACAAATGGATACCGGGCGCGCCGAGGTCCAGCAGCTCGCGCACCTGGCGTCGCGCGATCTCGATTCCCTTGCGCCGTACCGCCTCGTCGCCGCCTTGCCTGTCGGCCTCCTGGAGCTCCAGGTAGAGCTTGAGCGGGATATTCGCCCCACACAGGGACAGGATGCGGTTTAAGGACGCCATGCTCAGGACCGGGAGGATGCCCGGCAGCACGGGATCGGTCACGCCTCGTGACTCCAATCGGCGGACCAGGTCGCGGTAGCGGCGCACGTCGAAGAATAGCTGGGTCACGGCGAAGTCCGAGCCCGCGTTGAATTTGTGGCAGGTCCAGCGCAGGTCGTCGTCGATGGACGGGGACTCGGGGTGGGCGTCCGGGTAGCAGGCCGTGGCCACGCCCATCTCGGGCCAGTCCGCCTTGACGAACTCCACCAGGTCCGAGGCGTGCCGGAAGTCCTTCCAGGTATCCTCCTCGTTGCCCGGCATGTCGCCGCGCAGGGCCAGGACGTCGTGGATGCCTGCGTCCCGGAGCCGGTTGACGTACTCGGCAATGGACCGCTTTTCGGCCCCCACGCAGGTCAGGTGGGACATGACCGTCAACCCGAACCGTTTGTGCATCTCGGCGGCGATGTCCAGCGTGTTGTCACGGAACGACCCTCCGGCCCCGTAGGTCACGGAGGCGAAGACGGGGTCGAGTTCGGCCAGCCGTTCCACCTGGCCGAAGAAGCGGGGCCACTGCTCCCGCTCCTTGGGCGGGAAGAATTCGAGGGAGAGGAAGGGGGATTTGTCCTTGATGCGGTCGATGATCTTCATGGGGTATCCTTGTGAGGGGCGGGCGGGAAGCCTTCTTCCCGCCCGGTCTGGAGTGGTGGTTAGCGTTGTTCCTCGCGCAGCCTGCGGGCGGCCCGGACCATGTTGTCCAGCGAGGCCAGGGTCTCGGGCCAGGCGCGGGTCTTCAGCCCGCAGTCCGGGTTGACCCAGAGCCTGCGGGCCGGGACGACCGCCAGGGCCTTTTGCAGCAGGGAGTGGATTTCGTCCGCTGACGGCACGCGCGGGCTGTGGATGTCGTACACGCCCGGGCCTATGTCCGCCGGGTATTCGTCGGCGTCGAAGGCGTCGAGCAACTCCATCTTGCTGCGGCTGGCCTCGATGCTGATTACGTCGGCGTCCATCCTGGCGATGGCCGAGAGGATGGCGTTGAATTCGCTGTAGCACATGTGCGAGTGGATCTGGGTCTCGTCCCGGACGCCCCCGGCCGTCAGCCGGAAGCAGTCCACGGCCCAGCGCAGGTAGTCGGCCTGCTCGGCCCTGCGGATGGGCATGCCCTCGCGCAGGGCGGCCTCGTCGATCTGGATGGCCTTGATGCCCGCCGCCTCCAGGTCCAGGACCTCGTCGCGCATGGCCAGGGCGATCTGGCGGCAGACCTCGTCGCGTCCCATGTCGTTGCGCACGAAGCTCCAGCACAAAATGGTCACCGGGCCGGTGAGCATGCCCTTCATGGGCTTGTCGGTCAGGGACTGGGCGTATACGGCCCAGTCCACGGTCATGGGCGTCGGGCGGGACACGTCGCCGTAGATGACCGGCGGCTTGACGCAGCGGCTGCCGTAGCTCTGCACCCAGCCGTTCCGGGTGAAGCAGAATCCCTTGAGCTGCTGGCCGAAGTACTCGACCATGTCGTTGCGCTCGGGCTCGCCGTGGACCAGCACGTCCAGCCCCAGCGTCTCCTGCCGGGCGACCACCTCGGCGATTTCGGCCCGCATGGCCTTCACGTACTCCGCCTCCGAGATTTCGCCCTTGCGGAAGCGCAGCCGGGTGCGGCGGATTTCGGCGGTCTGCGGGTAGGAGCCGATGGTCGTGGTCGGGAACAGGGGAAGGTTCAGCCGCTCGCGCTGCGCCTCGGCGCGCACGGCCAGGGGCGAGGCGCGGTCGTACATCTCGGGTGTGATTGCCAGTACCCGTTCGCGGATCGCCTTGTCCGCCACGTCCCGGTGGGCCCCACGGGCCAGCAGGGCGTCCTTGTTGTCCTTGAACAGTTCGGGCGCGCCCTTGCCTTGGGCCGCTTGTTTCAGGGCCGCTATCTCGGCGCACTTCTGGACGGCGAAGGCCATCCAGCGCCTTATTTCAGGATCGAGGCCGGTTTCGGCCGCGGCGTCCACCGGGCAGTGAAGCAGGGAGCAGCTCGATCCGATCATCAGCCGCTCCGGTTTGACCTGCTGGCGGGCCGCATTGACCTTGCGCAGGGCGGTCTCCAGTTCGGTCTTCCAGATGTTCCGGCCGTCCACCAGCCCCAGAGACAGGGTCATGTTCGGGGGCAGCTTGCCCAGCAGCTCCGGCAGCTGGCCCGGCGCGCGGACCAGGTCCGCGTGCAGGCCGTCAACGGGCAGGGCCAGGGTCGTGTCCAGGTTGTCGCCCAAGGCGCCGAAATAGGTGGCCAGGAGCAGGCGCGAGCTGATCGCCGCTTCGCGGATGCGCGCGTAGGCAGTGGCAAAGGCCGCCCTGGCCTTGTCGGAAAGGTCCGTGCACAGGACGGGTTCGTCCAGCTGGATCCAGGCGCACAGCCCGTCCAGTTCGCGGATGACCGCGCAGTAGGCGTCCACCAGGGAGTCCAGGTGCGCCCAGCGGTCGCAGCCGGAAACCTCCTTGGCCAGCAGCAGGAAGGTCAGCGGGCCGACCAGGACCGGTTTGGGCGAAAGGTCCATGGACCGGGCCGACTCCACCGCCTGGAGCAACCGGCTGCCGGTCTTGGCGAAGGTCGTGTCCGGGGCCAGTTCCGGGACGATGTAGTGGTAGTTGGTGTCGAACCACTTGGTCATCTCCATGGCCGGGACGCCGTTTTCCGCGTCGCCACGGGCCATGTGGAAATAGGTCTCGAGAGGCAGTTCGCCGCCGTTCCAGCCGAAGCGGGGCGGGACCGCGCCGAGCATGGCCGCCATGTCGAGGACGTGGTCGTACAGGGAGAAGTCGCCCACCGGGACGAGGTCCAGCCCGGCCTCGGCCTGGACGGTCCAGTGCCGTTTTTGCAGTTCCTCGGCCGTGGCGTTCAGATCGGCCTCGGCGATCTCGCCTCGCCAATACTTTTCCAGGGCCCATTTCAGTTCCCGGTCGATCCCCATGCGGGGGAATCCCAAAACGTGCGCGTGCATGTCTGCTCCATGGTTACGGGTGAAAAACAGTCCTCGCCCACCCCGCGACGCCTGTCGTCGCTTTGGCCGGGCGTGGTCGCGAATTCATCGCGTCACGGCAAGACGTCTTCTGGCTTCCGGCCCCGTCATGTTGATTCCCTTCCCGAATCCGGTGGTCCTCAACGGGTGTCTGCCGGTTACAGCGGCCCGTCCGCAGCGGCTTTTCACCGCTTTCCGTTTCTTGCCGTATCCTTATATCAAGATGTATTGATATTATACCGTCCCCCAAATGGCAAGCATTTGTTCGGAGCGGCTGAAAATGCACGTGGGCAACGCAGGTCCGGTTGATCTTCCTGCCGTGGGAGCGGGCGTAAAAGCAGGAAGGTGAACTTGGAAAATGGAGTGGTTGACAAATAATGGACAGCCTCCTAAGTTTCATGAAAATGATTTTCATATTCAATCAAACAAGGCGACATGCGGCAATAGCAGCTACGGATGTCCAGCGTAACCGCCAAAAACGGAGTTGAACATGATTTCCTCCTTGTCCGCACGCTGTACCGGGCCCGCCCAGGGCCCGTGCGCACGACACAACTTCAACACTGTGAGGAAAACACCATGGGCAAGGTATTGATCGTCTACGGTTCGACCACCGGCAACACCGAGAGCGTGGCGGACGCCATCGCGAAATTCATGGAAAAGAACGGCCGCACGGTGGAGACCAGGAACGCGGCCGACGTGGCCGTGGAGGACATGGCCGACGGCTTCGACGCCGTGCTGCTCGGGTCTTCCACCTGGGGCGACGACTCCATCGAGCTCCAGGACGATTTCGTGCCGGTCTTCGACAACCTGGACAAGGCCGGGCTCAAAGGCAAGAAGGTCGCGGTCTTCGGTTGCGGCGACTCGTCCTACGAATACTTTTGCGGCGCGGTGGACGCCATCGAGGAGAAGGCCGAGGACCTGGGCGCTGTCCTGGTCGGCGATCCCCTGAAGATAGACGGGGACCCCGACATGGGTGACGTCACGGCCTGGGCCGGAACCATCCTGCCCGGGCTCTAGGTCCGCGCCGGGTTCCTCTCCGGAATGAACTCGCCGGAAACGGCAAAGGCTTGGGAAGTTGCCTTCCCAAGCCTTTTTTAGGGAGATCGGGATGCGGGGGCAGGCCCGATCCGAGGTGTCGTTTTTACCCGTGCGTCAGTGGGACATGGCCAGGGCGTAGGGATCGGCGCCAGCGCCGGAGACCTTTTCGGCCAGAGAGGCGGGGCCGGTGAACCGGCCGAGGTCCTTGATGCAGGTCAGCTTGTCCTTCATATTCATCTTGGCCAGCTTCCAGGACATTTTCACGCGGGAGATGAAGAACAGCGGGTTGCTCTTGCTGCCGGACGGGGCGCGGTCCGCGTTGGTCACGCCGGTGAAGGACTCGGACTTGGCCCAGTCAAAGCCGATGAACACGCCTTCGCAGGTGTCCTTTTTCTTGTTCACGCGCATGGCGATGAGCGTCGGGGCCACACCGTCCCGGGCTCGCTTTTCGGCGGCCCCGGCCGTTTGCACGGAATACGCCCCGTGCTTGCCTATGGTCGCGCCGTAGGCGGATTGCAGGGCGTCCATGGCACAGATGGGCGGCGCGCCCACAAAGACGTAGGCGTCGCCCGGTCCCAGCGGCAGGTTTTCATCGAGATACGCCTTGGCCATGAACCCGGCGTTCAGGCCGGGGCAGAAGTGGTCGTGCAGCTCGGCGCCCTTGAGCATGGGCCATGGGGCGTCCTCTGCCCAGGACAGGGAGATGGAGGCCACGGAGAACAGACGGCTGCCGACCAGCCCCTTGCGCGCGGCGTCCCAGCCCTCGGGCCGGAACAGGGAAGCCGGGGCCAGGTCGATGGTCTGGCTCTCGAATCCGCCAGGGGAGAGCTTGATGAACACGGCCGCCTGGTTGTCTTTGCGGAAGACCGAGAACCAGAGCGGTTCCGTGCACGGCGTGTTGACCAGAAGAAGGGTTCGGGTGCCCGGCGTCCTGCCCGTGGCCCGGGCGACCACGTCCAGGTAGGCCTCGGTGGATGCCGCGTCGGCCTGGCCGTAGCCCGCATTGGTCAGGACCATGAAGCCCGGCGTGTCCGGGCTCACGGCCAGGGTTTTCATGGCTGTCTTCAGGGCCATGTCGGCAGCGTTCATGCGCGGCGTCATTTTCGGGCCGAATCCGGCGGCAAAACCGGTGGAAGCCGTCAGGAGGAACAGGAGGAGGACCGTTTGAGCGAGAAGAGTGTTCTTTTTCATACTGCATTACACCATAATGTTTAAGTGTTGGTATGTCGTTCCTGTATAATTTTATGAAATTCGTAGCAATAAAAAGCCGGAGAAAGTACAAGCGCTCCGGTTGAAGGTGTCCGGTTTTACCGGACATTTTAAGAGTGGGCCGGATGGACGGTGCCGGAGGGGGATCGCCAAGTTCTCCGGCAGGAGGCTGCGTCTCAAGGCGGGGCGGTGCGCAGGGCATGAAAAAGCCCGGAAGGAAGACCTTCCGGGCCGAAATCGCGATGTGCGCGGGTGCTGGATTATCCGATCAGTTCGCGGACCACCTTGAGGGCGGCCTCGTAATCGGGCTCCTCGGTGATTTCCTTCAGGTACTGGACGTAGGCGATCTTGCCGTCCTTGCCCACCACGAAGACCGCACGGGTCAGCAGGCGCAGTTCCTTGATCAGGGCGCCCCAGTTCTCGCCGAAGGAGGCCTGGGCGTGGTCGGACAGGGTCTGCACGGCTTCGATTCCGGCCGCGCCGCACCAGCGGGCCTGGGCAAAGGGGAGGTCCATGCTGACGGTCAGGATTTTCACGTCGTCGCCCAGCGCCGTTGCCTCGGTGTTGAAGCGGCGCGTCTCCATGTCGCACACGGGGGTGTCCAGGGAGGGCACCGAGGCGATGACCAGCACCTTGCCGGAATAGTCGGCCAGGGTGGCGGGGGCCAGGTCGTTGGTGGTCACGGTGAAGTCGGGAGCGGCGTCGCCGACTTTGATCTCAGGGCCGATAAGGGTCAGCGGATTTCCTTGAAACGTGATGATTCCGGTTCTTTCACCCATGATATGCTCCTTTCACGAAAGTGGGTTGGTCATTCTCATTCAAATAAGTATCCACAATGGCGTGTAAAGGCGCAACCAATAATTATTCTCGTTCTTTTCGGCTGGCTTGCGCGGCCGGGGGGATGGAGGCCGGGACGCGTTGCCCTTGCCAGTCATTGAGAAGGTCCACGGTTCAGCCGCATTCAATGGGCAATATCTATGCTGCCATTCCCAAACCGGCACATAATGTAAGGGAGCCCGACAAAGTGTCGGGCAAGATGACATTTTTCACACATTCAAGGCGTCAAAACCCGTGTTCTACATGTCTGGCATGTTTTGTGCTTAATTCCGATAAAACAAAACGGGGAATTCAACGTGGGAGACACCATGAGACGCTTTATTGCATTTATACTGTTCGCTATCTGCCTGCTCCAGGCACCGTACGCTCTGGCGTATTCGGTGTCTTTCGCGGACAATGTGAACTACTGGGAAGGCTACGGGAACGACAACCGGGATTGGGTTGACGGTCGTTGGACCCAGCAGAACAACCGGGATGTCATCGGGGCACCGGATCTGGTCGGCGGGAATTTCATCTTCGACGGCCACACTCTTTCCGGGATTCAATTGAACTACACGAGCACCGGCCGGCATCTCGTGCCCGGCGACTGGTTTTTCGACACCAACCAGGACGGGTCTTGGGACTATGTCCTGCACCATACGCTGCGGGTTTACCGGGATGGGTCCATCTCCAGGGAAGAGTTCGGTTATGGCTTGTTTGCCGTGGATCTGTCCTATGAACACGGCAATATGACCGGCTACCAGGAGTCCTTCTGGCCTTGGGGGACCGAGGGCAGGCACGACCACCCGGTCCGGGCCTGGGTCGACCTGGATGAGGTTCTGTCGGGCGTCGGCTACGACGGCTGGGACTACTGGATCGCGGAAAACAGTCTGGGTGAGACCAACTGGTCCGACATCAACCTCGATTTTACGGGTCTCCGGGCGTTCACCTACGGATTCGCCATGACCTGCGGCAACGACGTGCTCTTCGGCGAAGCCCGGGTTCCCGCTCCCGAACCCTCCACCTTCCTGCTGCTCGGTTTCGGCGGTCTGGGCCTGCTGCTCTATGGCCGCAAGAGGAAGCGTTCCCTCTGATCCATGTTATTATCGTAATGGATGGCCGGGCAGTCTGCGGACTGCCCGGCCTTTTTCGGTGGGCCGCGCCTCCGTCCATAGGGGGCGGGCCGTCCGTGTCGCCATTCGGGCCGATCCGGAAAGTCTTGAAAAATCGGAAAAGGGGGGTATGCTCAAATCGAGTGTTGGCGCGGTTTTTATTCACGCGGCCGGTCTTTGTCCGGAAAAAACGGAATCGGGAGTTTCTCCTATGGACAGAAAAAACGCGCCTATGTATAGAATCGCTAACTTTTGTCCATCGTCCGTTGACAGGCCGCAGGCTATTGAACAAGGAACCGTGGAGTGGAACCGTTCGTGGGAAAGATACTGCTGATAGACGACGACCCGTTTCAGTGCGCCGCCGTCGAGTCCATCATCAAGAAGATGGGCTACGACTGCCATTGCGTGTACTCCGGGATAGAAGGGCTGACGCTTCTCAAGAGCAGCCACTTCGACATCATCTTCCTTGATCTCAACCTGCACGAGGGCAACGGGCTGACCCATATCCCCCGTCTGACCCAACTCGACCCGGATGTGGATATCGTCATGCTCACCGGCGAGTCGGATACCGACTCCATCTCTCAGGCCTTTGCCGCCGGGGTCAAGGACTACCTGGTCAAACCGATCAAAGAGGACCGCTTCCGCCAGGTCATCCAGAACCTGTTGCAGCAGAAGACTGTCCAGAAAGAGCAGACCGACACCCTGGACCGCGACGAGATCATCGGCGACAGTACCGCCCTGAACCAGTGCCTCGAACGGCTGGCCATCTCCGCCAAGGGCAACGGCAACGTGCTCATCACCGGCGAGACCGGAACCGGCAAGGAACTCTTTGCCCGGGCGCTGCACAACAACAGCGACCGCAAGGACAAGCGGTACATCGTGGTGGACTGCACCAACCTCCCGTCGACCCTGGCAGAGAGCCTGTTGTTCGGCCATTCCAAGGGGTCCTTCACCGGGGCGGACCAGGACCGCAAGGGGTTGTTCCATCTGGCCCACGGCGGCACTCTGTTCCTGGACGAAATCGGCGACCTCGACCTGGGCATCCAGAAGTCTCTGCTCCGCGTCCTCCAGGAAAAGACCTTCCGTCCGCTCAGCTCCAGCAAGGAAGTCTACAGCGATTTCAGGCTGGTGGCCGCCACCAACCGGAACCTTGAAGAGATGGTCGCCAGGGGCGAATTCCGCAGCGATCTCTACTACCGGCTGCAGAGCTTTATCATTGAGTTGCCGCCCCTGCGCGAACGCAACGGCGACATCGAACTGCTGACCCGCCACTACCTGCCCACACTCTGCAAGGAGAACGGCATGGAGGAAAAGGAGGTCGATCAGCAGTTCATCGAGACCCTGCGGCTCTATGACTGGCCCGGCAACGTGCGCGAGCTGGTCAACGTCCTGCATGTCTCGCTACAGAAGGCGCGCTTCTCCAAGTACCTGAATATTTACCATCTTCCCCAGCAGCTGCGCATGCGTCGCGTGTTCCAGGACATGGGTGAAAACGACCAGCCGCAGCCGGGTGTCAATTCCATGCCGAGCCTGTTTTCCCTGCCCACGACGGCGGAGGAGTTCCCGATCATGAAGGCTGCCCGCCAGGAAGCGGTGGAGGCCATGGAGCAGGCCTATCTGCAACGGCTGGTTCAGTTGAGCGACGCCTCCATATCCACGGCCTGCAAGCTCTCCGGCCTTTCCCGCGCCCGCCTGTACGAGCTGTTGAGCAAGCACAACCTGTCCCTCAAGACCAACTGACGAGCCTTGATCGGGGTTTTTCTCGTTGCCGACGTCCCCTCTGGCGCGAAATTTGCATAAAAAAATCACATGTACGACTACAAGACCAATAAGCGGATGCATGTCGCCGTGAAGGATGACGCGGCGCTCACCGAGATCGTCAACCGGCTTGGAGCGCTCGTTGGGAGCGCTGCGGCGGAAGACGGCCCGGATGCGCTCGAAAGGCGAAGCTGCCCGCGCAGGTCCGTCATGATCCCCGGACTTGTCCAGGTGCTGAAGTCCTGCGGGGAGATCATGGTCTTCCCCGTCCAGATTCGGAACATCTCCAGCCAGGGCATGCTCCTTGAATTCAAAGACAAAGGTCACGTGTTCGCCGGTATGCTCAAGCAGATCGAAGGGCTGAGCGTGACCTTCCAGGTGGATGACTCGGTCGCCACCCTGGAGTGCCTTCCCACGCGTATCGTTCTCGACGACCCGGTGGAAGTGGGCGTCGAGGTCTCGGACGAATCCGACGACAAGCCGCGCGTCCAGCGCTTTCTCATGTAGTCCTTCCAGTCCGATCCTCCCCCTGGGACACACGGATGGCCGCGCCCGGCGAGTCAGGGACGTGCCCTCGGGATTCGTCACATTTCCACAATAATTACCGGCTGCTGCAATGCGATGAAAGGCGGGGCCGCAATGTTGCGGGATTCTGCCTCTTTTCCGTCAGCTGTCGGATTGTCAGACACATGGCCGGGGTCTTTCCGGGGCCGGTCCACGCGGCTTTGTTCCGCGTGGGTGACAGGCGTGCTTTTTTTCGTCCGGTTGAGGGGCGGCCCGTTGAGCATAGCTCCACTATATAATTCGACAATCTCGGAGCGATTTCGGACGTGGCCGGGGATGGAACCCACGGCGTCCGTCCGGTCGGGCAGGAGGGGTGGACCGGGCACCGCTTGCGGTATGTTTATTGCAAAAAATTAAAGATTGTTGAGGCATTGGAATGGGGCTCCGGGGGGTCGCCCCGCACACGGCACGATACGTCCTGAGGAAGTTGAAAAGATGTCTGAATCGGTGAAAATATGTTTCGATATGAATCGGGAAAATTTTCAGGTACTTAAGCGCGTCGCCAAAGCAGAAGGGGTGGACTGTTCCCAGTATGTTTCGAGCCTCGTGGAAGGGGCTCTGAAAGATTTCGTCAGCCGGGATTGGTCCGTCAACGGCAAGGAGCGGCGGCGCTATCACCGGGTGGATGTGTCGCTTCCCGCCATATCATGCGTAAAGTTTTCCGACAGGGAGATGCGGAGTTATCCGGTGGTGGTGGACGACATTTCCCAGGGTGGATTGCGGATATCCTTCAAGGACATTCCTCCGGAATTGGGGGATAAGCTCGCAACCTCCTCATTTTTCGAGGTGTTCTTCACCTTGCCTCATCTCTCGCAGACGGTCTCGTTCTACTGCAGGCGGCTGCGCCACAAGGTTGACCGCGATGTGACCATGGTCGGGGTGTTCGAGGGAAGCAACCCGGAAACTGTCTCCACGGTGGACGCCATGATGGAGTACTATACCGCCTAGACAACGCGCATTTGTTGTTGCCGGGCTCGCTTGTCCCGCCGATAAGCCGACGGCCCGCTCCCATTCGTTAAGAAATCCGACAGACAGGTGCCGGTCCGCTGCCGGCATGGACGCCGCAGTGGGCGTTGCGTTTTGCACGCGGGCCGCGTTCTAGCCTTCGGCGTCCCGGTAGCCCCGGGGATTCTTAGACTGCCAGTTCCAGGTGTCGCGGACCATGTCCTCGATGGTGTGGGTCGCCTCCCAGCCGAGTTCGCGCCTGGCCTTGTCCGTGGAGGCGTAGTTGGCGGCCACGTCGCCGGGGCGGCGGGCGGTGATCTCGTAGGGGATGGTGACGTTGTTGATCCGCTCGAAGGCGTGGACCAGTTCGAGTACGCTGCACCCCTTGCCCGTGCCCAGGTTGTGGATCGTGTAGCCGGGTTCCTCCTCGAGCTTGCGCAGGGCGGCCACGTGGCCCCGGGCCAGGTCCACCACGTGGATGAAGTCGCGCACGCCCGTGCCGTCCGGGGTGTCGTAGTCGTCGCCGTAGATGCTCAGCTTCTCGAGCCTTCCGACGGCCACCTGGGCGATGTACGGCATGAGGTTGTTGGGGATGTCGGCGGGATCTTCGCCGATGAGTCCCGAGGGATGCGCGCCCACCGGGTTGAAATAGCGCAGGATCGACATGTTCCAGTCCGGCTCGGCCGTGTGCAGGTCCTTGAGGATTTCTTCTATGTACAGCTTGGTGCGGCCGTAGGGGTTGTAGGCGCTGGTCGGGGTCTCCTCGGTCAGGGGGAGTTGGTCGGACAGGCCGTAGACCGTGGCCGAGGAGCTGAAGACGATGTTCCTGGCCTTGCCCGCGCCCATGCCCTTGCACAGGTTGATCAGGCTGAGCAGGTTGTTCTCGTAATACATGAGCGGTTTCTGCACCGATTCGCCCACGGCCTTGTGCCCGGCAAAGTGGATGGCCGCGTCGATGGTCTCCTCGCGGAACAGGGCCCGGACCTCGCCCAGGTTGCAGAAATCCATGCGGTGCACCGGAATGGCGACGCCCGTGATCCGTTCCACCCGCTCCATAGCCACGGGCGAGCTGTTGTTGAAGTTGTCCGCGCAGATCACGTCGTATCCGGCGGCGATGAGCTCGATGCAGGTGTGGGTGCCGATGTATCCGGCACCTCCGGAGACCAATACCTTCTGTATTTTCATGCGAAATCCTTGTCTGCCTGGTTCGCCCTTTGGACGTTGGAATTTAAGCGGTTACAGGTTCGACGAATACGGCCCGTTTGTCCAGTCAAAATGGCGGCCGCGACGCGGTCCGGCCCGAACGGCTCGCCTGAGGATCATGCCCGCCCGGACTTGATGCTGGACAACCAGGGCATTCTGGCATAAGCCCGGAAAGCGCGCCGTACAGGCCTTTTGGCGCGGCGTCATCCGCGTGATCGGAAACCGGCTGCCGAACTCTCCCTGGCCGGTTCCAGAGTGTTTCACCCCTATTTTCGGAGAAGAAAATGCCCCTGCAGAGTCTCAATCCGTTGACCGGAAAGGTCACGAAGCAGTTTGACGAATTCACCCCCGAGCAGACCGCCGAAGCCGTTCGCGCGACCGCCCAGGGGTATGCGGCCTGGAAAACCACCGATTTCGCCCACCGGGCGGAGTGCCTGCGCAGCCTGGCCCAAGTGCTCAAGACGCGGGCCGACGAGTTCGCCGCGATCATGGCCGAGGAGATGGGCAAGCCCGTGACCTTTGGCCGGGCCGAAGTGCTCAAGTGCGCGGGCGTGTGTGAATTCTACGCCCAAAACGGCCAGGCCATGCTGACCTCGGAGCCGGTGGCCGGTTGCGGGCAGGAGGCCTACGTGGACTTCGCCCCCATGGGCACCGTGCTCGCGGTCATGCCGTGGAACTTCCCCTTCTGGCAGGTCCTGCGCGTGGCCGCGCCCACGCTCATGGCGGGCAACACCGTGGTCCTGAAGCACGCCTCCAACGTGCCCCAGTGCGCCCTGGCCATCGAGTCCGCCTTCCGCGAGTCCGCGTTCCCGGACAACGTCTTCCGCACCCTGCTCATCGGCGCGCGCCAGGTGGAGTCCGTGCTCGACGCCGACTCGGTCATCGGCGTGAGCCTGACCGGCAGCGAGGGGGCCGGGAGCAAGGTTGCGGCCGCCGCCGGTGCGCGCCTCAAGAAGTGCGTCATGGAGCTGGGCGGCAGCGACCCGTTCGTGGTCCTGGCCGACGCGGACATCGACAAGGCGGCCAAGGTCGGAGCCATGTCCCGCTGCGCCAACGCGGGCCAGACCTGCATCGCGGCCAAACGGTTCATCGTGATGGACGAGGTCTACGACGCGTTCCTGGCCGCTCTGGGCCGGGAGATGGACGCCCTCAAGATGGGCAACCCCATGGACGAGGACACCGTGGTCGGCCCCATGTCCTCCGCCGGACTGCGCGCCGAGCTGCATCGCCAGGTGGAGCGCTGCACGGCCGAGGGCGGCAGGATCGTCAAGGGTTGTGTCCTGCCCGAGGGCGAGGGGGCCTTCTATCCCCTGAGCATCATCGCGGACGCGCCCTTTGACGCCGAGGTCTGCCGCGAGGAATTCTTCGGCCCCGTGGCCTTGGTCTTCAGGGCCGAGAACGAGGAGCAGGCCGTGGCCATGGCCAACGACACCCCGTTTGGCCTGGGCGGCTCGGTCTGGACCGGGGACGGCGCGCACGGCCTTGAGCTCGCCCGGCGCATCGAAGCGGGCGAAGTGGTGGTCAACGGCCTGGTCCGCAGCGACCCGCTCATGCCCTTCGGCGGCATTCGCCGCTCCGGCTTCGGCCGTGAACTGTCCTCCTTCGGCATCCGCGAATTCGTCAACATCAAGTCGGTCATCCGCGACTAGTCTTCACGCCCCGATCAAACGGAAAGGCCCGGCCAGTATCCACTGGCCGGGCCTTTATTCATGCGTTTCCGATCGGCGCGGTTAGGCGTTCTGTTTGTTGATGACAAAGCCCTGGTCGGCCAGGCCGGTGGAGGATGGGGTGCCTGCGATGCGGGACAGGAAGGTGTTGCCCAGCTTGTCGATATGCCCCTTGATGGCGTCGAAGTAGTTGAAGTGGGCCTGTTCCTCGTCGATGATGGTCTCGAACAGCTTCTCGCTGATGGAATCGCCGTTTTCGCGACAGACCAGCAGGAACTGGTTGTAGGCGTCGATGGTGTCGTCCTCCTCGGTGGAGTCGTATGTGTAGATGACCTCGATTTTCTGGCCCCGTTCCACCTTCTTGGACTTCTTGTCCGTGGGCTCGCCGCCCAGTTCCTTGATGCGCTCGGCGAACTGCTCGGCGTGGCGCATCTCGTCGATGGCGATGAGCTTCATGTTGGAGGCCAGCTCGCCGTAGTCCATGTCGTCCAGGTTGTAGTGCTGGTTCATGTACAGGTGGATGGCCTGCAATTCCATGGACCGGGCCTGGTTCAACACCTCGACGACTTTCTCACGACGTTCTTCCTTGGTAGCCATGGTTTCTCTCCTTTGCATCGCGGTTGCGGACCGCCTGCGGGCGGGCCGTTGCGACGTGGTTGTTGCGTTGGTTCAGATGTCCATACACGCGGTATGGACAGATTGTGTGAATGGTAACTAGCCGCAGAGTGTGCGTCAAGACGGTACCGTGACAATCGTGCCTCCCTCCGTGGGGTTCTCCCGCTTGTTCCCGGCCTCGGCGGATGGTATTGAACGGACACGCGGCCGTCGGCGCGGCCCGCACACAACTTCAAGCCCGGAGAGGACATGGACAGGATCAAGAATATCGCGGTGGTCGCCCACGACAACTGCAAGGATGAGCTGCTCGATTTCATCAATTGCAACCGCGAGGCCCTGGCCCGGCACAGCCTGGTCGCCACCGGGACCACCGGGCGGCTGGTGGAGGAACTCCTGGCCGAGGGAGAGGGCGCGGGCCGCGAGCACAAGCGCGTGCTGCGGCTCAAGTCCGGCCCCCTGGGCGGCGATCAGCAGCTCGGGGCCATGATTAGCGAGGGCGAGGTGGACGTCCTGTTCTTCTTCTGGGATCCCATGGAGCCCCAGCCCCACGACGTGGACGTCAAGGCCCTGCTGCGTCTGGCCGTGCTCTACAACATCCCCACGGCCTCCAACCGCTCCTCGGCCGAGTTCCTGATCTCGTCCGCCTTCTTCGATCACGAGTTCTGCATCAAGCCGGGACGGTATTTCGATTACGCCGACCGCAAGCTGAAGTAGGACAAGACGCCGCCCGGGCAGCCGGGGCGAGGAAATGCAAAAGGGCTCCCGAGATCATCTCGGGAGCCCTTGCGTATTGCAGGTCGAGCCGTTGCGGTCCTAGAGGAAGGCGTACACGGCGAACAGTCCGGTCAGAGACATGGTGATGGTGTACGGCAGGGCCAGCATGACCATCCTTCCGTAGGAGAGGCGGATGACCGGTGCCAGCGCGCTGGTCAGCAGGAACAGGAAGGCCGCCTGGCCGTTGGGGGTGGCCACGGACGGGATGTTGGTCCCGGTGTTGATGGCCACGGCCAGCTTGTCGAAGTGCTCCATGGTCTGCTTGACCATGACCGCCGCGTCCTGCGGGAGGGTGGCGAGCACGTCGGCCCGGGCGAGGTGCGGATCCGTCATCTTCTCCATCAGCGCCTGGCCGGTCATGCCGATGTTCGGGATGGCGCCCAGCACGTGGGTGAAGTGCAGCTTGGTCTCGGAGATGTAGACCGTGGCCACGAAGACGTTGTCCGAGATGGAGGAGAGCAGGCCGTTGGCGACGTAGTAGGCCGCCAGCTGGTCCTGGCCCTTCAGGCTCAGCACGAAATCGATGATCGGGGTGAACAGCTCCTGGGAGTGGATGACCGCGACCACCGAGAAGAAGACCACCAGCAGGGCGGTGAAGGGCAGGGCCTCCTCAAAGGCGTGGCCCAGCTGATGCTCTTCGGTGATGCCGGTGAAGGCGGTCAGCAGGATGATGACCGACAGGCCGATGAGGCCGACGGCGGCCAGGTGGAAGGCCAGGGCCAGGACCAGCCACAGGCCGGTGCAGGCCTGCAGGACCAGCTTGATCTTGCCTTTCTGGCCCTGCTTCTGCTCCATCTGCACGGCGGTTTCCAGCAGGTAGGAGCGGATGTTGCCGGGCATCTGGAAGCCGTAGCCGAAGAGGTGGAACTGTTCCACGGCCAGGCAGGTCAGCAGGCCGACGACCAGGACCGGCATGGTCACGGGCATGGCGTGCAGGAAGAACGGGATGAAGTGCCAGCCCATTTCGCCGCCCACCAGCAGGTTCTGCGGCTCGCCGACCAGGGTGCAGACGCCGCCCAGCGCGGTGCCGACCGCGCCGTGCATCATCAGATTGCGCAGAAAGCCGCGGAACTCGAGCAGTTCGGCGCGGGTGGTCTCCTTGACGCTGTCGTCGTTGACCAGGTCATGGCTGTCGGCCGCGCCCTTGCCGGACGCGAAGCGGTGGTAGACGTTGTAGAAACCGAAGGCCACGGCCATGATGACGGCGGTCACGGTCAGGGCGTCCAGGAAGGCGGACAGGACCGCGCCGGCCAGGCAGAAGAGCAGGGCGATGACTTTCTTGGAGCGCACCCGCACCAGGATGCGGGTGAAGGTGAACTGCAGAAAGTCTTTCATGAAGTAGATGCCCGCGACCATGAAGATCAGCAGCAGGATGACTTCGAAGTTCTTCAGGGCCTCGTGGTACACGGTCTCGGGAGAGGTCATGCCCATGATCACGGCTTCCATGGCCAGCAGGCCGCCCGCGGGCAGCGGGTAACACTTCAGCGCCATGGCCAGGGTGAAGATGAACTCGGCGATGAGCGCCCATCCGGCGACGAAGGTGCCGACCGTGAGGATGAGTATGGGGTTGAGCACGAGAAAGGCGATGATGGTCAGTTTGTACCATGCGGGAGCGTTCCCGAGGAACGTTTCGACAAAAGTTTTCGACAACGGTGTCTTCATTCGTTTCTCTCCTTCAATACGGCGAAAACGCCCCGAGCGGCCATGCGGACGAACGATAGTTCGACCTGGCCGAGGCGTAATGTCGATGAAAAAAACCTGTATGGGCTATGGGTTATAGGAGTCTGTTCCTCAATATGCCAAAAAAAGGGCGCCGGTAACGACTACCGGCGCCCCGTCGGCGATTAGTAGAATAGCATCAAGGCGGATATCATGACAACCATGTAGAGCACGGTCATCCCGGCCCCGCTCTTGACGTAATCGATGGTGCGGTACCCTCCCGGACGCATGATCAGCGCGTTGACCTGGTGGGTGGGCAAAACGAAGGTGTTGGACGCGGCCACGGCCACGGTCAGGGCCGCCACCCTGGGGTCCACGCCCGCGTTGAGCGCCATGTTCATGGACAGCGGGACCAGGAGCACGGTGGCGCCCACGTTGGAGGCCACCAGGGTGAAGAAGGAGGTCAGGATGCCGATGACCGTGAGCAGGACCAGGGCCGAGGGCGTGCCCAGGGCGGCCATGATAGTGTCCGCGATGAACTTGGCCGCGCCGGTGTTCTCGAACGCCATGCCCAGCGGGATGAGGCCGCCGAGCAGGAACACGGTCATCCAGTCCACGGACTGGTAGGCCTCGTCGATGGTCAGGACCTTGGTCAGGACCATGCCCAGCGCGCCGGTCAGCAGCGCGATGGACAGCTGCACGTGGAAACCGAGGATCATGACCAGGGACACGGCCAGCCACATGAGCGCGATCTTGGCCTTGTCCGTGCGCAGCAGCTCGCCCTTGACCGTCTCGGTGAAGACCAGGTCGGGCAGCCCCTTGAGCATGTGGAACATCTCCCAGCGGCCGTGCAGGAGCAGGGCGTCGCCGGATTCGATGATGATGTCCGACAACCCGCTGACGAAGATCTTGTCGCCCCGGAAGATGGCCAGGGGCGAGACCTGGAACCGTTCGCGGATGCGCAGTTCGGCGATGGACTTGCCCATGAACTCGGAGCGGGGCGTGACGATGCCCTCCATGATGCCCGCGTTGTTCGGGGACAGTTCCTCGGCAAAGGTGGTCAGCTCGGGGCGCAGCTCCCAGCCCATGTCCTCGGCCATGTGCTCCACGAATTCCTGCGGGCCCACGACCACGATCTCGTCGCCCGGCCGGATGATCTCGTCCGGCAGGGGGGCGAAGATGTGCTGCTTGCCGTTCTCCCGGCAGATGGCCACCAGGGTGCAGAAGTAGATGGGCCGCAGGTCCAGGGACTTGAGCGAGGAGTCGTTGGTCCAGCCCTCGGGCACGGCCAGCTCGAACAGGGAGCCGACGTTGTTGTACGTGCCGGTCAGGATCGAGGACATGGGGCCGGAGCTCTCGTCCTCTTCCCGGGCGGGCAGGATGAACCGTCCGAACAGGATGAAGTAGATCAGCGCGGCGGCGATGAGCAGCAGGCCCACGGGGGTCACGCTGAACAGGCCGAAGGCGTCGTACTTCTTGCCGCCCACGATCATCAGGTCGTTGAGCAGGATGAGCGGGCTGGAGCCGACCAGGGTCAGGCAGCCGCCGATGATGGCGCAGAAGCCCATGGGCATGAGCAGGCGGCCGACGGGCACGCCGGTCTGGTTGCCGATGCGCTTGGCCGCGGGCAGGAACAGGGCCGCGGCCCCGATGTTCTGCATAAAGCCGGATATGATGGCCACCGTGCCCGCGATGAGCGTCATGATCCGCGATTCGCTCTTTCCGGCGAAGCGCAGGATGACTCGGGCCATGGAGTTCATCACGCCGGTCTTGTCCAGCCCGGCGCCGATGATGATGACGGCGATGATGGAGACGACGGCGTTGCTGCTCAGTCCGCTGATGGCCTGTTTCGGTGTGACCAGGCCCAGCAGGGGCAGAAGCACCATCATGATGATGCCGACCACGTCCACCCGGACCCATTCGAAGATGAAGAGGAGTACGGCGAATACGAGAACGGCCAGAACCGTTATGATCTCAGGGGTCATTGTGCGTCCTTGGGAAACGTGAGTTTTCTACGTTGCAGGCTTATTTGGCCCGCAACGTAGCTCGGGTGTACACGGGGATGCTTCTCCTGTTCTTGCTGACGGCTGCGGAGTCGTCCATGACGTAACGGAAGCTCGGGTCCTTCTCGTGCATGCGGGCGACGATGGCGTTCTCGTCCCCCTGCTGTATCTCGTGGCTGAAAGCCAGGCCGGCGTTGGCCGCCTTGGCGTTGAAGTATTCGATATTGCGCTGGGCCTGGTTGCGGAACCCGTCGAAGTCCCTGCCGGACTCGTCGATGTTCAGGGCCACCAGGGAACTGCGGGTCTTGCAGGCCATGTCCACCGCATAGTCCGCGATGCCCCGGGAAAACTCCTGGCCCTTGCAGACGATGAGAATCTTACACTGCTGCTTTTCCCCGCAGACGCAGTCGGCGGCTGCCGAAGCGGTCGCCGCTGCTGCGGCGGGAGCGGGGGTAACGGGTTTGCGACGGTTGCCGGAGATGCGCTTGAAAAAAGTCTTCATCAAAGATCCTCCCGATTTCTCCAGTAGATGATTTTCATGGCAGACCACCCACGTGCCCACACTGCACGTGTTGCAGTTCGCCGCGACCTGGGCCGCGTAATGCCTGTCCACCACTCTCTTTACCGAATTGAAGAGGGCCATCTTTCAACTCCTTGCTGCAGGTTTGGAGGTTGTTTTCGCCCCTGTATGCTTGCTTGTGAATCAAAACACATGCCAAGAATGCTCATGTATTTAACTTATTGAAAATTAAGGATTAATCAAAAAATAAACCTTGTAGTGGCACTCAGTGTGATGCGGATTGCAACGGTGAAGCGAGTTGTTGGAAGTGGAATATGGCTCTATGGCGCAATCCGGCGATTTTTTACCATGATGCAGTTTGCAACGGTGCCGTGGCCCGGCAGCCGATATGCTGAGCGGGCTAATGAAAAGGAAGTAAAACTGTGGGTATCGGTTTTTGCCAGGGTGTCGTACGGAGCTTATGAAAGACTGGTATGACGGATGGTTAAGTTGTGTTTTTAAAGAAAATCGAGTCCGGGAGAAAGACGAGGCAGGCCTATTCGAGGTAAAAATGGGCGATGTTGCGGATTGCAACCTTAACAAGTTCAAAACAGCGTGATAGATAAGTATTATAGGGCAATATGACTTGATTGCTTGTGAAAAGGAGTTGTATCTCCTTCCAACAGGTCAGCAGGAGGCGACGGTCATGGGCTGGTTCGGCAAACGAAAGTCTTCCACTCCCGATGAAGCGGGGCCCGCACCGGCGGAAACCCCCGGATCGCGGCCCACGCCGCCCTCTGCGGCGGCCCACGACTCCCTGCGCGTGCAGGTCGAGTCCGCCGGGCTGCCGCCGGAGATCCTGGACACGGCCCGGGCCGAATGCGAGCGCATGGACAACCTGGACCCGGCCTCGCCTGAGTACGCCATCAGTTTGAATTTCCTGGAAGTCATCCTCTCCCTGCCGTGGAACACGGCCACCCGCGACAATTTGGACATCTCCCGGGCCGAGGAGGTCCTGAACGCCCGCCATTACGGATTGCAACGGGTCAAGGACCGTATCCTCGAGTTTTTGGCCGTCAAGAGCCTCTGCTCCAGGCGCAATCCGCGCATTTTGCTGGTGGATGACGAGCTCATCGCCCGCGAGAACCTGACCATCGTGTTCGAGGCCGACGGCTACGAGGTGGAGGCCGTGGGCAACGGGCTGGAGGCGGTCGCGGCCATGGAGCGCGAGCCGGCCAACATCGTGGTCTCGGACCTCAAGATGGAGGGCATGGACGGCATGGAGCTGCTCCAGGTCCTGCGCAAACGGTGGCCCGACACCAAGGTCGTCATGATCACCGGATATGCAACGGTGAAGACCGCCGTGGACGCCATGCGCCGGGGCGCGGACCAGTACCTGGGCAAGCCGGTCAACCTGACCAAGCTGCGCCAGCTCGTGGCCGAGCTGTGGGAGCAAAGCCTGCGGGCGCGGCACCTGCGCGGCTTCGTGCTCTGCTTCACCGGCCCTCCGGGCATGGGCAAGACCTCCATCGGCAAGGCCATCGCCGAGGCGTTGGGGCGCAAGTTCATGCGCCTGTCCCTGGCCGGGCTGCGCGACGAGGCCGAGTTGCGCGGGCACCGGCGGACCTACGTGGGAGCCATGCCCGGCCGGATCATCCAGGGCATCCGCAAGGTCGGCACCCGCAACCCGGTGATCATGCTCGACGAGGTGGACAAGGCGGTCCAGGACTTTCAGGGCGACGCCACCTCGGTCCTGCTCGAGATGCTCGACGCCGAGCAGAACACCGCCTTCGTGGATCACTATCTCGGGCTGCCGTTCGACCTGTCGGCCGCCCTGTTCATCTGCACGGCCAACGGGGTGGAGCGCCTTCCCGCCCCGTTGCGCGACCGCCTTGAGGTCATCGAGTTCCCGAGCTATACGCCGGGGGAGAAGTTGCAGATTGCAACCCGCTACCTCATCCCCGAGGTCATGGCCCAGCACGGCCTGGACGACAAACTGGTGACCGTCCCGGACGAGACCGTGGCCGGTCTGATCAAGGGGTATGCCCGCGAATCCGGGCTGCGCAAGCTCCGCCAGCAGGTCGCCTCCCTGTGCCGCAAGCTGGCCAAGCGAGTGCTGTCAGAGGGGCTGGGCAAGGTGGTCGTGGACGAGGCCCTGTTGCAGGAATTGCTCGGCGCGCCGCCGTATACCTCCACTCCGGCGCAGACCAGGCCCAAGGTCGGCCTGGCCACCAGCCTGGTCTGGACCGAGATCGGCGGCGAGATCATTTTCATCGAGGCGGCCCGCATGCGCGGCTCCAAGCAGCTCATCCTGACCGGCTCCCTGGGCGAGGTCCTGCGCGAGTCGGCCCAGACCGCCCTGAGCTTCTGCCGCAGCCGTGCGGAAACGTTCGGCATCGATCCGGAGTTCTACGCCGGTTCGGACATCCACGTGCATATCCCGGCGGGCTCGGTCTCCAAGGAGGGGCCGTCCGCCGGCGTGGCCATCACCATCGCGCTGCTTTCCCTGCTCACCGGGCGGCCGGTGCGCCAGGACGTGGCCTCCACCGGCGAGCTCTCCCTGCTCGGCGAGGTCCTGCCCGTGGGCGGCGTCCGCGAGAAGCTCATGGCCGCACGGAGCGCGGGCATACCCGTGGTGATCCTGCCGCAGGGGTGCGAGGCCTCGGTCAAGTCCGTGGAGGACGAGGTGGTGGAGGGGCTGGACATCCGCTATGTCTCGACCATGGAGGAGGCGGCGGAAATCGCCCTGTGCAAAGCGGAGCGGGCCGCCGGAGAAGAGGCTATTCCAGGTTGTAGCGCTTGATCTTGCGCCACAGGGAGACGCGGTCGATGCCCAGGATGCGCGCGGCCTGAGTCTTGTTCCCGGCCGATGAGGCCAAGACCTTCCTGATGTAGGCTTTCTCCATGTCCTCCAGGGTGGCCAGCGGCGCCTTGGTCTCGGTCTCCGCGATCTCGGCGGGCAGCAGTTCGGGCGTGAAGGTGGTGCCCTGGCCCAGGGCCAGCGCCCGCTGGACGATGTTCTCCAGTTCGCGCACGTTGCCCGGGAACGGGTAGGACATGAGGATGTCCAGGGTGTCCTGGTCGATGGAGTTGATGGTCTGGCCCGGCTGGCGGTGCTTTTCCAGGAAATGGCCGATGAGGATCGGGATGTCCTCGCGGTGCTCGCGCAGGGGCGGGGCGTGCAGGGTGACCACGTTCAGCCGGTAGTAGAGGTCCTGGCGGAACTCGCCTTTCTCCACCAGCTCGTGCAGGTCGCAGTTGGTGGCAGCGATGACCCGGATGTCCACCGGGATTTCCTTGGTCCCGCCCACGCGCAGGAAGTTGCGCTCCTGCAGCACGCGCAGCAGCTTGACCTGCATGTTCAGCGGCAGTTCGCCGATCTCGTCGAAAAATACCGTGCCCCCGTCGGCAGCCTCCAAAATGCCTTTCTGGCCCCGGTTGGCCCCGGTGAAGGCCTCCTTTTCGTGGCCGAACAGCTCCTTGTCCATGAGCTCGGCCGTGAAGGTCCCGCAGTTGATGGCCATGAACCGTTCACCAGACCGGGAAGAGAGCATGTGGATGCCCTGGGCGACCAGCTCCTTGCCGGTGCCGGTCTCGCCCTGGATGAGCACGTTGCAGTTCATCTGGGCCAGCTGGCGGACGTCCTTCTTGAGCTGCACGAAGGCGTCGCTCTCGCCCACCAGGGGCAGGTCGCGCTTGCCCTGGGCGATGATCTCGCGCAGCCGCCGGACCTCCACGGACAGGGCGTGCTGTTCCAGGGCGCGCTCCACCTGGAGCCTGAGCTCGTCGAGCTTCAGCGGCTTGGCGATGTAGGAGTGCGCCCCCTTTTGCATGGCCTTGACCGCGTTGGCCACGGTGGCGTGGCCCGTGACCACGATGACGATGGTCAGGGGGTGGTGGGCGCGGATGTGTTCGAGCATCTGGATGCCGTCCATGCCGGGCAGCATCAGGTCGGTGATGACCAGGTCGAATTCCTTCTTGTCCAGTTCCCGCACCCCTTCCTCGGCCGAGGCGATGGCCGTGACCACGTATCCGCTTCCGGTCAGGACGTGGGTCAGGTTTTCGCGGGCGATGCGCTCGTCTTCAATGACCAGAATGGACGCGGCCGTCATGCGTTCTCCTCGAGCTCGATGGGGAGTTTGATGGTGAAGGAGGTTCCCTCGCCGGGGGCGGAGTCCACCCGGATGGTGCCCCGGTGCTCCTCGATTATGCCGTAGACGATGTACAGGCCCAGACCCGTGCCCTGGCCCACCTCCTTGGTGGAGAAGAACGGGTCGAAGATGCGTTGCAGGGTGTCCGGGGGCATGCCCGGCCCGTTGTCGGAAATGGTCAGGACCTTGTGGCCGGTCTCGCGCGAGGTCTCGATCGTGATGGTTCCGTCCTCGTCGCCGATGGCCTGGATGGAATTGATGATCAGGTTGAGCAGGGCTTCCTGGAAGCGCTGCCGGTCCAGGTACAGGGTCACGTCGTCCGGCACCCGGATGTCCACGCCTATGCGCGGTCCGAGCTGGCCCGAGACCAGGCGCACGGCGCTCTCCAGGACCTCCTTGAGGTTGCACGGCGCGGGCGCGAAATCCTTGTGCCGCGAGAACTCGAGCAGCCCCTTGACGATGTCGCGGGCGCGCAGGGTCTCCTGGGTGATGTTGGTCATCATCTTGTCCGCGAACTCGTCCCGGCCGCCGGTCTCCTCGGCCAGGATCTGGGCCGAGGTGGAAATGTTGTTCAGCGGGTTGTTCAGCTGGTGGGCGATGCCTGAGGCCAGCGTGCCGATGGACGAGAGCTTTTGCGCCTGGACCAGCTGGGTCTGGCGTTTCTTGAGTTCGTCGACCATGGAGTTGAGGGCCACGAAGACCTGCTGGATCTCGTCGCCGTCCTCGCGCACGGCCAGGGGCACGAAGGTTCCCTGGGCGATGCGCCGGGTGGCCTCCTGGACCTGGGTGAGCGGCCCGAGGATGGACTTGGACACGAAGAAGACCAGGGCCAGGACCACCAGGGCGACCACGCCCATGGAGATGAACAGGGTCAGGCGCAGCCGCTGGTTGATGTCCAGGATGTTGTCGCGCTCCAGCTCGGCGATGGCCCGCGAGTGCTCCACCAGGTTCTGGCCGGTCTCGCGCAGGGCGTGGGCGGCCGGGCTGTTCTCGCCGATGTCGGCGGATGCGGTGCTGAACCGGGTCAGCAGTTCGCCGTAGCGCGCCATGCCGCTGGCCAGGTCGGTGCCGTGGGTCCCGCCGTGGAGCCGGGCGATCTCGCCGGACAGCTCGCCGAGGATGGTTCCGGCGCGGTTGAGGTTCTCGCGGCCCACGGAGAACAGGGACCCGTCCTGGTACAGGAAGAAGTTCTTCTCCTCGCGGCGGATCTCGAGAATCAGGTTGCGCAGGTCGTCGGCCCGCTCCACCAGAAGGACCGCCTCCTGGAGCCTGTTCAGGTTGGACAGGGAGAGCAGGGCGATGCTGCCGAAAGCCAGGGTGAAGATGGCTATGCCGAGTATGATGGTATGTCTCAGGTTGGGTCTGACCACGCCGCTTCCCTTCATCCGCATGATTTGCATGTGTTTTTGACACTATGCCGCACACGGCGAAAAGGCAAGGGGGGCGGGACCGGACGGGGGTGTCCGGCCCCGATGGGAAGCTGTTTCGCGGGGCGGATCAGATGGTCATGTCGAGGCGCTCGCCCGGCTGGGCCTCGGCCCGCGTCTCGGCCGCCGCTGCGGGATCCCCCTCGGCCAGGGCCTGGGCCGGAGTCTGGGGTTGCCCCTCCCGCGCCTCGGCCTCGACGGCCGGGACCTCGGCCGTCTCCGGGGCCTCGGTCTCGTCTTCGGGAGACGGTTCCACGGCTTCGGCCGCAGCTTCCGGGGCCGGAGTGGTCGGGTCCTTTTCCCCGTTGATCTTCTTGTCCACCGCCGCTTCCATCTCGTCGGTGTTCTTCTCGACCTCTTCGCCCACAGCCTCCGTGACTTCGTCCTCGGCCGCATCCTTGACCTTGTCCGCAGCCTTGTCGGCGGCCAGGATTCTCTTGGCGTAGTTGTCCATGTCGGACGGGGAGACCAGCCCGCCCTGCTGCACCAGCGACTAGAGCTTGGTGCCGAACGAGTTCTCGATCTTGAGGGAATCGAGCAGTCCCGCAGTGTACTTGGACTGCTTGTGGTCCCTGTCGAAGAAATTGGAGGCCAGCATGTTGTTGGAAGTGATTCCACTCAGGTCCACTCCGCCGTCCCCGGCGGGAGTGGTCTTTTCGGCCTCCTCCTAGGGCTTTTTGCCGATGGTCAGAGCTATGCGCGTGGTGTTGGTTTCGTCGATACGCACGGAATTCTCCTTGATTGCATGAACATCCGCTCACATTCCCTTTCGGCATGCTTTTATGTTTCTTTAGGCCTAATACTGTCGATAGTATGCTTGGCCGACTTTTTTTTCAGTACTCCGGGTCAGTCGTTGACAGTGCAACTAATTGGGGCGTAGTTCATGCCTCTCAAAACTGACCGGTCAGTACTGGTCATGCCCGAGGAACCCGGAATAGAGCCGGGGCCTTCGTGTGTCCACGCAGAGAAGGGAGACAGGCGATGAAGGAAGACAACGCAAAGGAACAACGCATTCTGGATACGGCGGCCGAGCTCTTTTCCCGGCAGCCTTTTCACAAGGTCCTCCTGAGCGACGTGGCCCGCGCGGCGGCGGTGGGCAAGGGGACCCTGTATCTCTATTTCAAGAGCAAGGACGACCTCTATTTCGCGGTCCTGTTCCGCGAGTTCTCCACCCTGATCGACTCCATGCGTCGGTTCCTGGACGAGAACGCGCTGGGGCCCGACGAACAGCTGGCCGGGGTGGTCCACATCCTGGCCGACCACTTCCATACAACCTCCTTCAACATGGAGTTGTTGAGTTCCGTGGTCACCTGCCCGGTGACCGACGAATGGAAGCAGCTGCGCGCCGATCTGTGGGACCTGTTCGGGGGGATCATCCGGCGCGGCATCGAAGAAGGGGTGTTCCGCGACGATGCTCCGGACCTGACGGCCCGGTATATCTCCGGCCTGATCCGGGCGGTCTGCCTGTTTGCGCCCAGGGACGCCGAACCGGACGCGGTCTGCCGCCACGCCAGCGAATTCATCCTGCGCGGGGTGGGCATGGTCCGATAGCCCGGCGGCCATCCCGGTCCGGTCGGGTCGTCGCGGCAGCGCATATTTTCATGTTTTATATTGAGGGAAATTAATGAGTAAGGAAAACGAGAGCAACACCGCCGTCTCCAGGCTGAAGAGGCTCATTGCCATGCGCGGGAGCTTGGGGTCCAGGAAGACCCTGTTCGTCCTGGGGCCGGTGCTTCTGGTCATGGCCGTGGTTCTGGGCTACCCCCTGTACTTGCGGATCATGACCCACGAATCCACGGACGACGCCTTTGTGGAGGCCCACGTGGTCTCCATGAGCCCGCGCGTGGCCGGCCACGTGGCCGAGGTACCGGTGCACGACAACCAATGGGTGGAAAAGGGCGATCTGCTGGTCCGGGTGGACCCGCGCACCTTCCAGGTGGCCCTGGATGTGGCCAAGGCCCGGCTGCAATCCGCCAACGCGGCCATGCAGGAGGCCGAGGCCGAGGTCTCGGCCGCGCGCTCCCTGGTGGCCCAGCGCAACGCGGCTCTGTCCTCGAACCGGTCCGAACTGGACCAGGCTCGGGCCGGAGTGGACGAATACGCCGCCGGACACAGCCGCGACGAGAACGATTTCCAGCGCATGAACGAGATGGTCGAGGCCGGGGCCGTGTCCCGCCAGGAATACGACCACGCCCGCGCCCAGGCCGCGGTCTCCAAGGCCAAGCTGCTGTCCGCCAGGAAGAAGATCGACACCCAGTCGGCCCAGATCCGCCAGGCCGTGGCTTCGGCCCAGGCCGCCGAAGACGAGCTGCTCCAGGCCCAGGCCGTGGTCGACAAGCGCCGCGCCGAGGCCAGCGAGGCCGAGGCCCAGGTCCGCCAGGCGGAGCTGGACCTGTCCTACACCCGGATCACCGCACCGTGCGCGGGCTTCGTGACCAAGAAGTCCGTGGAGCCCGGTGCCTACGTCCAGGTGGGGCAGCAGCTGCTGTCCGTGGTCGGACGCGACGTATGGGTGGTGGCCAACTTCAAGGAAACCCAGATTTCCGGCATGAAGCCCGGGCAGTCCGTGGACATCGAGGTGGACGCCTACCCCGACGTGGTCTTCAAGGGGCACGTGGATTCCATCCAGCGCGGCACCGGCTCCCGGTTCACCCTGCTGCCGCCCGAAAACGCCACCGGCAATTTTATCAAGGTGGTCCAGCGCGTGCCGGTGAAGATCGTCCTGGATCAACAAAACGGCGGCAACGGCTGTCTCCTGGCCCCGGGCATGTCCGTGATCCCGGACGTGAACCTGGCCGACCGGGCGGACACCGACGGTCTCGCCACCGCGATGCAATAGCATGACCATGTACAAGGACCCGGAGGAGATGACTCCGGCCGAACGGTGGACCATCGCCGCCACCGTGGTCTTCGGCGCGTTCATGGCGGTTATGGACACCAGCGTGGTCAACGTGTCCATGCCCCACATGATGGGCGGCTTCGGCTCGGACCTCTCGGCCATCACCTGGGTGGCCACCAGCTATTCCATCGCCGAGATCATCATGGTCACCATGTCCGGCTGGTGGTCCGCGCTGCTCGGCCGCAAGAACTTCTACCTGGCCTCGTTCGCCCTGTTCACCATCGGCTCGATCCTCTGCGGCACGGCCACAAGCTTCCCGGAGATGATCGTCTACCGGGTCATCCAGGGCATCGGCGGCGGGGCGCTCATTCCCATCTCCCAGGCCATCCTGCGCGAGACCTTTCCCCCGGCCCAGCAGGGCATGGCCATGGCCCTGTACGGCATGGGCGTGGTCCTTGCCCCGGCTCTGGGGCCCATCTGCGGCGGCTGGCTGACCGACGCCTGGGGCTGGCCCTGGATATTCTACATCAACGTGCCCATCTGCGCCCTGGGCATGCTCCTGACCATGCGCTTCATCCACGATCCGCCGTATCTGCGGCGCGGCATCCGTTCCGTGGACTGGCTGGGCATCGGCCTGCTGACCGTCTGCCTGACCGGCATGCAGGTGGTCCTGGAGCGGGGCAACGACGAGAACTGGTTCGAGTCCTCCATGATCGTCTGGTGGACCGTGGCCACCTGCGTCTCCCTGGTCGTCCTGATCTTCTGGGAACTGCGCAGCAAGGAGCCGGTGGTCAACTTCCGCGTGCTCAAGGACCGCAACCTGGTACTCGGCTCGGTCATCGGGCTGGTCTTCGGCATCTCCCTGTTCGGGACCACCTTCGTCCTGCCGCAGTTCACCCAGCGCATTCTCGGCTACCCGGCCTTCGAGTCCGGCCTGGTCCTCGCCCCGAGGGCCCTGGTTCTGCTTCTGTTCATGCCGATTGCGGGTTGGGCCTTCCAGCGGGTCGGGGCCAAGCCGTTGCTCCTGGCCGGCATCGGGGTGATCGTGTTGGCCTACTACCAGCTCATGCAGCTCTCGACCACGGCCGGGTTCCTGGACCTCATCCCGCCCCTGATCATCATGGGCATCGGCATGCCGTTCATGTTCGTGCCCCTGTCCACGGTCTCCCTGATGACCGTGGACAAGAGCCAGATGACGGACGCGTCGTCCATCTACACCCTGACCCGGCGGGTGGGCGGCAACATCGGCTACAGCCTGGCCGCCGTGCTGCTCGACCGGGGCGAGGCCATCCACCGCGCCTATCTGACCGAGCACGTCAGCGAATTGAGCCGGACCACCCAGGTGTATCTGGCCCGGACCGTGGACGCCCTGCTGGCCAAGGGCGTGGGCACGGTTCACGCCACGCGCCTGGCCCTGGGCCTGCTCGAACAGAAGGTCATGCGCCAGGCCACCATGCTGGCCTACAACGACATCTCGTTCGCCTTCGGCTGCCTGTTCCTGCTGCTCATCCCCATGATCTTCCTCATGCCCGGCCGAGCGGCCATCCGGGCCGTGATCGGCGCGAGGAAGAAGTGACCGTCAAACCCGGCTCCGCGCCCCTTGCGCGGGCCGGTTCCATCCGTTAGGTAACTGCCCATGACGCCAGCCATCAACGCGGCCAAGAAGGCCAAGATCAAGTACACGGTCCACGAATACGATCACGATCCAGCGGCCCCGTCCTTCGGGATAGAGGCGGCGGAGAAGCTCGGCGTCCCGCCCGAGCGGGTCTTCAAGACCCTGGTGGTGGACGCGGGCGCGGGCCTTGCCGTGGCCGTGGTCCCGGTCCTGCTCAAGCTCGATCTCAAGGCGATCGCCAAGGCCCTGGGCGCCAAGAAGGCGGCCATGGCCGAGGTCAAGCTGGTCGAGCGGACCACCGGCTACGTGGTCGGCGGGGTCTCCCCCCTGGGCCAGAAAAAGCGGCTGCCCACGGTCCTCGACGCGTCCGCCCAGGGACTCGACACCGTGTTCGTCAGCGGCGGGCGGCGTGGCCTGGACATCGAACTCGCCCCGGCCGACCTGGCCGCCCTGACCCGGGCGTCCTTCGCGCCCATCGCCCGCTAGCCGGGGCCCTGATCGCCTTCGCGCGGCTCCCGGAGCCCTTTCGGGAGCATGCCGACCACTTCCTTTTTGCCCCCAAAAAAGCGGTTGTCATCCGTGCCCGCCTTTTCTATTGTGTCCATCCGGACATAATAACATGCCCCGGCAAACACGGAAGTAATAGACGTCATGAGCTCATCCAACACATTATTTCCCGAAGAATCCGCCATCCCCGAACCGTTTCGCATCGACTCCCCCCTGGAGGTCTCCGAGTATCTGCTCGATGGCCGCATAGAGACGTGGGAGGGCGAGACGCAGCAGGTCGACTCCGCCATCGAGACCGCCGTGGACGGCGTCTACGCCCCCAAACACCTGGGCTCCTGCCCGGTCATGGACGAAGCGGCCGGAGCGGCCGCCGTGGCCTCCACGAAGGCGGCCTGGGACAACGGCATGGGGCTATGGCCGACCATGTCCGTGGCGGAGCGCATCAAGCACGTGGAGGACTTTACCCACCGCATGATCGAGGTGCGGGATGAGATCGTCCGCCTCATGTGCTGGGAGATCGGCAAGCCGTACAAGGAATGCTGCGTGGAGTTCGACCGGACCATCGAGTATATCCGGGACACCATCGACGCCCTCAAGGAGCTGGACCGGACCTCGTCCCGCTTCGTCATCGAGTCCGGCATCTACGCCCAGATCCGCCGCGCGCCGCTGGGCCCGACCCTGTGCATGGGGCCGTACAACTACCCCCTGAACGAGACCTTCGCCACGCTCGTCCCGGCCCTGCTCATGGGCAACCCGGTGATCATCAAGCCGCCCAGGCACGGCAAGCTGCTCTTCGCGCCGCTCATGGAAGCGTTCCGCGACTGCTTCCCGGCGGGCGTGGTCAACCTGATCTTCGGCAACCGCCGTCTGGTCAAGCCCATCCTCGAGTCCGGGGTCGTCAACGTCCTGGCCTTCATCGGCTCCAGCGAGGCGGCCAACGCCATGCGCCTGCTGCACCCCAGCCCCAACCGGCTGCGCTGCATCCTCGGCCTGGGGGCCAAGAACGCCGCCGTGGTCATGGAGTCGGCCGACATGGACCTGGCCGTGTCCGAGGCCGTGTCCGGCAGCCTGTCCTTCAGCGGCCAGCGGTGCACGGCGCTAAAGATCCTCTTTGTCCACGAGAACGTGGTGGACGAGTTCATCCGCCGCTTCAACGAGGGACTCAAGGGCATGACCATCGGCATGCCGTGGGAGGAGGGCGTGCGCATCACGCCCCTGCCCGAGCCGGGCAAGATCAAGTACCTGACCGACCTGGTGGCCGACGCCGAAGAAAACGGCGCCAAAGTGGTCAACCCCGGCGGCGGGGCCGTGGACCGCTCCCTGCTCCATCCCGCCGTGCTCTATCCGGTCAACGAGAAGATGCGCGTCTTCTCCGAGGAGCAGTTCGGCCCGGTGGTGCCCATCGTGCCGTTCAGGGACGTGGAGACCCCGATCCGCTACATCATCGAGTCCCGCTACGGCCAGCAGATGTCCATCTTCAGCGACGACGCGGCCGAGGTGGCCTCCCTGGTGGACCCCATGGTCAACCAGGTCTGCCGGGTGAACGTCAACTGCCTGTGCCAGCGCGGGCCGGACGTCTTCCCCTTCACCGGCCGCAAGGACTCGGCCGAGGGCACCCTGTCCGTGGGCGACGCCCTGCGCTGCTTCTCCATCCGCACCCTGGTGGCGGCCAAGGGCACCCCGCGCAACAAGGCCCTGCTCTCGGACATCGCCCGCAACCACAAGTCCAACTTCCTGAGCACGGACTTCATCATGTAACGCCCGGCTCGTTCGACTGAACAAAAGGGGAGCGGCTTGGAAGGATTTCTTCCAAGCCGCTCTTTTACTGGTTCCTCGTTCATCCACGGATCATCCGGATTGCTCTCCATGCATCGTCAGGGAGGACCTGGCCGGAACAACTAGGCTATGCTGTTGTTGCCGGAGTCGATGATGGTCTGGATGAGCTGGTTCAGATCGTCGCTCGTGGTGATTTCCACCGTCTGATCCACCGCGTCGTTCACCGGGGTCACCCCCAGGAGGTTGACCGTGATGTCGTCGCTTCCGTCGATGTCGGAGAAGACCAGGCTGACATCGTTGCTGTTGGAGGTTATTTCCACGTTCGCGCCTTCCATGTTGCCGAGCACCAGCCGGTCGTTGTCGCTGAAGTCGGTCACGTTGACCGTGGTCTCGCCGCCGCCCAGGTAGACCGGGTCGATGACGATGGCGTCGTTGCCCGCGCCCGAGGAGACGGTGTCGCCGTCAGCCGGGAAGAGGACGTCGTTGCCTGCGGTGCCGGACAGGCTGCCCGAGCCGCCCGTCGCGCCCGTGGTGTTCACGTTCAGGGAGACCTCGATGGCGGCGGTGTCGGTCCCGCCCAGGCCGTCGGACACGGTGTACAGGAACACGTCGGTGGCGCTGTGGTCCAGGTCCTGCCAGCCGCCTTCGCCGTCCACTTCCTCGTTCGGGGTGTACGACCACTCGCCGGTCTCGTAGATCTTCAGCGAGCCGAACTCGCCTTCCATGACGTAGTAGTCGCCGTCCAGATCAGAGCCCATGCTCGGGCTGTTGCCCGGCACGTTGCCGGAGTCGATGTCGGACACGAACAGCTCCATGGCGCTCAGGTCCCCGCCCGCCGTCGCGTCGTCGAAGGTCACGTTGTCCACATCGTAGTCGTTGGCCAGCACATTGCCCTCGGCCGTGCCGGTGAGCAGGTTCTCGCCGCCGGTGACCGTGGTCAGGCTTTCCATGCCGAACGCGCCGTCCGGGATGAAGACGATGGTGTCGAACTCGAAGCCCGGAGTGATGTAGACCGAGTTGCCCACGTTCTCGTACATGACCGGATCGCCGCCGCCCACGGGGTAGACCCAGGCGTTGACGTGGTTGTTGCCCTGGGCGATGAACTCGATGCTGAACGAGCTCTGCGGATCGTCGAACTCGAAGGTGATCTGCTCGCGGCCGTTCAGGTCGTCGACCTTCTGGTCGTCGCTCGAACCGTTGGTGTAGATGCCCAGGTGCTGGTCATTGCCCCAGGTGGTGAACTGGACGTCGCTGATCGGGTCGCCGTTCGCGTCGAAGGACTCGGCGGTCACGGTGTAGCCCGGGCCGTAGATGACCGAGCCGGATACGCCGCTCCAGTCGTCGATGACGGTTTCCACGGTATTCGTGATGAATATCTCGTGCGAGCCGTCATGGACCGCGATGGGCGAGTCGTTGGCCGGGTCGATGGTGATGGTCAGGGTGGCCGTATCCGTCAGCGCGCCGCCCGCCTGGTTGTCGGAGACCTCGTAGGTGAACACGTCGCTCACCGGATCGTCGCCCACGTTCAGCGGGTCGGTCACGTCCTTGTCCTCCACGTAGTGGTAGGAGCCGTCGTTGTTCAGGTACAGGGTGCCGTACTCGCCCTCGATCACATGGTCGGCGGTGTAGGCGTCGCTGGCTCGCACCGGCGGGGTGGCGTCGCCCGAGTACGCGATGGAGGTTACGGACAGCTCAAGCGCGGTGTTGTCCACGTCGCTGTCGTTGGTCAGGATGTTGCCGGACACATCGCCCGCCGCCGCGTCGTCCACCGCCTCGGTGAAGCTGTTCACGTCCACGCTCGCCACCGGGGAGTCGTTCGCGCCGCTGATGGTGATGGTCAGGGTGGCGGCATCGGTCAGCGCCACACCGGCCTGGTTGTCGCTCACCTCGTAGGTGAAGACGTCCGTGACATCCGGGTCGTCGCTGTTCAGCCAGTCGGTTGCGGACTTGTCCTCCACATAGTGGTAGGAGCCGTCGTTGTTCAGGTACAGGGTGCCGTACTCGCCTTCGACCACATGGTCGGCGGCGTAGGCGTCACTGACCCGCGCGGGCGGGGTTCCGCCGCCGGTGTACTGGATGTCGTGGACCGACAGCTCGGCTGCCGCGTTGTCGATGTCCGTGTCGTTGGTCAGAATGTTGCCCGTCACGTCTGCCGGGGCCGCGTCGTCGACCGCCTCGGTGAAGGCGTTGAAGTCGACCGTGGCCACCGGGCTGTCGTTCGCGCCGCTGATGGTGATGGTCAACGTGGCGGTGTCGCTGAGCGCGCCGCCCGCCTGGTTGTCGGAGACCTCGTAGGTGAAGACGTCCGTGACATCCGGGTCGTCGGTGTTCAGCCAGTCGGTGGCGGACTTGTCTTCCACGTAGTGGTAACTGCCGTCATTGTTCAGGTAGAGGGTTCCGTACTCGCCCTCGACCACATGGTCGGCGGTGTAGGCGTCGCTGACCCGCACGGGCGGGGTGCCCGCGCCGGAGTACAGGATGTCGTTGACCGACAGTTCGGTGTGCGCGTTGTCGATGTCCGTATCGTTGGTCAGGATGTTGCCGGACACATCGCCTGCCGCCGCGTCGTCCACCGCTTCGGTGAAGCTGTTCACGTCGAGGGTGGCCACCGGGGAGTCGTTCGCGCCGCTGATGGTGATGGTCAGGGTGGAGGTGGCCGTCAGGGAGCCGCCCGCCTGGTTGTCGGAGACCTCATAGGTGAAGACGTCGGTCACGGCCGGGTCGTCGCTGTTCAGCGGATCGGTGGCGTCCTTGTCCTCCACATAGTGGTAGCTGCCGTCGTCGTTCAGGTACAGGGTGCCGTATTCGCCTTCGATGATGTGGTCGGCGGTATAGGCGTCGCTGACCCGCACCGGCGGGGTGCCTGCGCCGGAGTACGCGATGCCGGACACGGCCAGTTCCAGGCCGGGGTTGTCGATGTCGCCGTCGTTGGTCAGGATGTTGCCCATGACGTCGGCCGGGGCCGCGTCGTCCACCGCTTCGGTGAAGCTGTTCGCGTCGAGGGTGGCCACCGGGCTGTCGTTGGCTCCGCTGATGGTGATGGTCAGGGTGGCGATGTCGGTCAGCGCGCCGCCCGCCTGGTTGTCGCTGACCACGTAGGTGAAGACGTCGGTCACGGCCGGGTCGTCCGTGTTCAGCGGATCGGTCGCGGACTTGTCCTCCACGTAGTGGTAGCTGCCGTCGTTGTTCAGGTACAGGGTGCCGTACTCGCCCTCGATCACGTGGTCCGCCGTGTAGGCGTCGCTGACGCGCACCGGCGGCGTGCCGTCGCCGGAGTACAGGATGGAGGCGACCGACAGTTCGAGCGCCGTGTTGTCGATATCCGTGTCGTTGGTCAGGATATTGCCCATGACGTCGCCGGGAGCCGCATCGTCCACCGCTTCGGTGAAGCTGTTCACGTCGAGCGTTGCCACCGGGCTGTCGTTCGCGCCGCCGATGGTGATGGTCAGGGTGGCGGTATCGGTCAGTGCGCCGCCCGCCTGGTTGTCGCTGACCACGTAGGTGAAGACGTCGGTCACAGCCGGATCGTCCGTGTTCAGCGGATCGGTCGCGTTCTTGTCTTCCACATAGTGGTAGGAGCCGTCGTTGTTCAGATACAGGGTGCCGTACTCGCCTTCGATGATGTGGTCCGCCGTGTAAGCGTCACTGATCCGCACGGGCGGGGTGCCCGCGCCGGAGTACTGGATGTCGGACACAGCCAGTTCCAGGCCGGGGTTGTCGATGTCGCCGTCGTTGGTCAGGATGTTGCCCATGACGTCGCCGGGAGCTGCGTCGTCCACCGCTTCCGTGAAGCTGTTCACGTCCACGCGGGCCACCGGCGAGTCGTTCGCGCCGCCGATGGTGATGGTCAGGGTCGCGATGTCGGTCAGTGCGCCGCCCGCCTGGTTGTCGCTGACCACGTAGGTGAAGACGTCGGTCACGGCCGGATCGTCCGTGTTCAGCGGATCGGTGGCGTTCTTGTCTTCCACGTAGTGGTAGGAGCCGTCGTTGTTCAGGTACAAGGTGCCGTACTCGCCCTCGATGATGTGGTCCGCCGCGTAGGCGTCGCTCACCCGTACCGGCGGCGTGCCGTCGCCGGAGTAGAGGATGGAGGCCACGGAGAGTTCGAGGGCGGTATTGTCGATATCGTTGTCGTTGGTCAGGATGTTGCCGGACACATCGCCCGCCGCCGCGTCGTCCACCGCTTCCGTGAAGCTGTTCACGTCGAGGGTGGCCACCGGGCTGTCGTTCGCGCCGCCGATGGTGATGGTCAGGGTGGCGGTATCGGTCAGTGCGCCGCCCGCTTGGTTGTCGCTGACCTCATAGGTGAAGACGTCGGTCACGGCCGGATCATCGTTGTTCAGCGGATCGGTGGCTGCCTTGTCCTCGACGTACACGTAGGAGCCGTCGTCGTTCAGGTACAGGGTGCCGAATTCGCCTTCCACTATGTGGTCTGCGATGTACAGGTCGCTGGGCCGCGCGGGCGGGGTGCCCGATCCGGAGTAGGCGATGGAGTCCACGGTCAGTTCGGGGGTGCCGATATCGCCGAGGTCCACGTTGTCCACGTCCGTGTCGTTTTCCAGCACGTTGCCGGAGATCGCGTGGGCCGTGGCGGCGTCAACGGCCTCGGTGAAGCCGTTCACATCCACCCGGGCCACCGGGGTGTCGTTGGCCCCGCCGATGGTGACGGTCAGGGTGGCGGTGTCGCTGAGCGCGCCGCCCGCCTGATTGTCGGTGACCTCGTAAGTGAAGACGTCGGTCACGGCTGCGTCGTCCGTGTTCAGCGGATCGGTGGCGTTCTTGTCTTCCACGTAGTGGTAGGAACCGTCATTGTTCAGGTACAGGGTGCCGTACTCGCCTTCGATGATATGGTCCGCCGCGTAGGCGTCGCTGACCCGCGTCGGCGGGGTGCCGTCGCCCGAATACGCGATGGATACGACGGACAGCTCGCCCGCCGCGTTGTCCACGTCGCTGTCGTTGGCCAGCACGCTGCCGAGCACGTCGCCGGGGGCCGCGTCGTCAACCGCTTCGGTGAAGCCGTTCACGTCCGCGTCGGCCACGGGCGCGTCATTGGAGCCGTGCACCGGGATGCGCAGATAGGCGTAGTCGTACTTCTCGCCATCCCACATGGAGTAGCTGAAGAATTCGGTCGGGGCGTCCCCGATGTTCAGGGGATCGGCCTTGGCCTGGTCCAGGATGTATTCGTAGGAGCCGTCGGCGTTGATGACCAGCGTGCCGTAGGTGCCGTCAACCACGAAGTTGCCGTCCCCGTCCGGGGTTCCGGCATACTGGTTGGTGCCGTAGCTGTAGATGCTGGTCACGCCCAGCTCGACCAGCCCGTCGGGGTCGGTCGGAACCAGGCTCTTGTAGGACGGATCCAGATCCTCGTAGCCCACGTTGTCGATGTCGGAGTCGTTGTGCAGCACGTTGCCGACCGCGATCGCGACCCCGGCCACTTCCGAGCCCTGCTCTATAACATCGGCCGAGAGGTCGTCAAAGGCGTCGGGCGCGTCGTTGGTTCCGACCACGGTGATGGTCAGGGTGGCGGTGTTGCTCCCGTTGCCGTCCGGGTCCACGGCCGTGTACTCGAACTGTTCGACCACTTCCTGGCCTTCGCGCAGGGGGTCGGCCAGGGTTTCGTCCAATACATATTCATAAGAGCCGTCGGCGAACACAGTCAGCGTGCCGTACTGGCCGTTGACCTGGGTGCCGGTGTCCGAGACGTCCACGGGGCCGGGGTTGTTGCCGGTGAAGTCTTCACCGGGGAAGTCGATGGTCTGGATGGACAATTCGGTCTGGGCGCCGCCGGTCTCGGGATAGTCGATGTTGTCGCCGTCATAGTCGTTGAGCAGCAGGTTGCCGGTCACGGAACTGAACGGGCCCTCCTGCTCATAGTGGCCGTTCTCGCCTTCCTCGCGATTCCAGCCGCTCTCGACGATCCGGTTGACGTCATCCACGGCCACCGGGGGGATGGGCTCCGCGTCGGGCAGATCGGTAACGATGGGATCGAGGGTGGGGTAGAGGTGCCCGTCATAGGCGTCGCCCTGGCCGCCCAGGGCGGTCAGGCCGTCGAACAGGGTGCCGGCATCGTCGGTGTATTCGCCCGCGCCGGAACCGGTGGCTGCCGCGCCCGCCGCGGTCTCGAGGTCCTCCTCGGTCACGGGCTGGTCGCTTTCGAACGCGAAAAGATAGACCCCGCCTTCCACCTGCTGGCCGTCGAGCATCTCGAATACGGGCAGGGTACCCGCCTCGGCCAGGATCAGGTAGTCCAGCAGGATGATGGTCCCGCCGCCTTCCACGACGATTTCAAGGTTGTTGCCGTTGCCGATGAACTCCGCTTCCGCGAGGTCAAAGGTGAACCGTACCAATGTGTCCGCCGTCAGTCGATACGACACGGACCGGCCTGCACCAGGCAGCGAAACCTGGACAACCGGAATCTGGGTGGTGCTGGTGTCGGTCATGATGTCCTCCCTTGAAGGTGTGAAAATATGTGAAGCGTGTGCTTTTTTTCTGGTCCACTTAAATATACGTGGGTGGAACATGGAGAGACACAATTATAACATATGTTATTCCGAGTAATTAGATTGTGGAAAACTGAGCAAAGCGTCCCCGGTGAAGAAGGGAGACGGCTGGATGGTAAACCGATATTCCAGCCTTCAGCGGTAGGGATTAAACGGCTATTTAAACATTAGTCTGTGGAAAAATAAAAATGAGATAATGAGTTTTGCACCGTAAAGGACACGGGTGATA
Source organism: Pseudodesulfovibrio sp. lm2024 (assembly GCF_051175575.1). Lineage (NCBI taxonomy): Bacteria > Pseudomonadati > Thermodesulfobacteriota > Desulfovibrionia > Desulfovibrionales > Desulfovibrionaceae > Pseudodesulfovibrio > Pseudodesulfovibrio sp. lm2024. Next base: position 2,878,882 of record NZ_CP195092.1, on the reverse strand, counting down.
ATCGTTATCATATTGAATTTACGAGAGTATTTTCTCAAATCAGAATATAACATGTTTTATCAAAAAAAGATCACTCGATTTTTTCCACTTCCGGCTCTTCAGAAATCGTCGTTTTTCGTCGTCATGCATCCCTGCTTTGCTGGTGTCGAACTCAAAATAGATAAAAAATATTGGCTGGATTCGTTGATGGAATAGAGGAGGGCAACCGGCCGGCAGGACGCGGCTTCGGCGGGCAGGTTTGATCGAACCGTTTTGAGGGAATTTTGATGGGAGCCGGGGCAACGATGACCTCGAAGGCGGAGCGGTTCACGCCCGGCGCGTTTCTGGCCTCCCTGCGCTCGGGCCGGGCCCGGTCCGGCAGGGATTAGCGCCGCGCGAAAAAGGTGCGCCGCACCCCCTCGATTTCTGTTTACCTCCCCGAAAACCGGGTATATGGGAGTGCCATTCTCGGGCGCGTGATCGCGGCCCGGGTGGCCTGCAACTTCGGGAGGCTTTATGAGCCTTGCGTGCGAGACGCCAGCCGTCTCTTTTCCTTCCTCTTCGGTCCGCCCGGCGACCTCGGACGACCTGCCTCTATTCGAGGCCTGCGAGCGGACCGGCTTCAGCGAGAACCGGCGCGCCTCAAAGGCCAGCCTGCGGCACAGCATCTCCAGCCCGTCCCAATTGGCCCTGGTCATCGAGGGGAGGTCCCGGCGCAAGAAGCCGGTCCCGGCCGGGTGCGCCGTGGTCTTCCAGTACAAGCGGTCCCTGCGCATCTACTCCTTGGCCATCCTCAAGGAATACCGCATGCTCGGCCTGGGCGAGGCCCTGGTCCGGCACATCGTGGAGTTCGCCGCCAGCCACGGTTACGAGCGCGTCACCCTGGAAGCGGACATGAACAACCCCAAGCTGGTCAACTGGTATCGCAAGTTCGGCTTCGAGCCGGTGCGCTCCCTGCCGGACTACTACGGCCCGGCGGAACCCGCCGTGCGCATGGTCCTGTCCCAGCTGAGCCGAGACGGATCGCCCGAGAGCGTGGTCATCGTGGTGGACGAGCCGGGCCGGGTCCGGGACTGCTGCCCGGGCGTGCAGTTCTGCTCGGCCACGGACTATCTGGCGGACACCAACTACGCCGGGTCCAATCGGTTCCACGTCCTGAACCTGTGCGCCTCGTACAAAACCCACTCCATGGGCTACTACGTCTCCTTGCTGGCCTCGGCCCGCAACCACCGGGTGACTCCCTCGGTCATGACCGTGAAGGACGTGACCACGCCCCTGGTGGCGCAAAGCCTGCTCGACGAAATCAGGGACTCCATCCATCCCAGGCCGCTGCCGGAAAAGGGCGCGCTCCTGGAGCTGACCATCATCCTCGGGCGCACCCCGGACCCGTGCCGGGCCGAGCTGGCCCGCAAGCTCTTTTCCCTGTTCGCCATCCCGTTTTTCACCATCACCGTGGAGCGGGTGGAGGACGGCTGGAAGTTCCGCAAGGTCAAGCTCCTGCACCTCCGGCAAGTGGCCCGGCAGTGGCCGGAGCTGCTGCGCACCGCGCTTGAGGCCTTCTGCCTGAAGAAGCGCTACAACCGGCCCCGGCTGAAGAGCTACCAGTATGACCTGGCCATCCTGGCCGACGCGACCGAACCCACGCCGCCGTCTTCGCCCATGGCTCTGGAAAAATTCCGCAAGGCCGCCGAAAAGGTGGGCTTCTTCGTGGAGTTCATCACCAAGGCGGACCACCGGCGTATCTGCGAGTTCGACGCCCTGTTCATCCGCGAGACCACGGCCATGGACAACCACACCTACGCCATGTCACGCCACGCCTACACCGAGGGGCTGGTGGTCGTGGACGACCCGTGGTCCATCATGCTCTGCTCCAACAAGGTCTATCTCCAGGAGCGGCTGGCCCATGCCGGGGCCAACCAGCCGCGCGGCTGGCACCTGACGCGCAAGGAGTGCACCCCGAAGTTTCTGGGCACGCTGCCTCTGCCCCTGGTCCTGAAGCTGCCGGAGAGCTCCTTCTCCCTGGGCGTGTTCCGGGTCTCCTCGGTGGAGGAGTTGGGCGACAAGCTGGTCGACATGTTCAAGCACACGGACCTGGTCATCGCCCAGGAGTTCCTGGTCTCGGCCTTCGACTGGCGGGTAGGGCTGCTCGACAACAAGCCGCTGTTCGCCTGCAAGTACTACATGGCCAACAACCACTGGCAGATCTACAACTGGCAGGAGAGCGAGGACCAGGACGGCGACGGGTTCAGCGGGCGGTCCGAGACCGTGCCCGTGGACAACGTCCCGCCCCACATCCTCAAGGCGGCCATCCAGGCCTCGTCGCTCATCGGGAACGGCTTTTACGGGGTGGACCTCAAGGACATGGGCGGCAAGGCCTACGTCATCGAGGTCAACGACAACCCCAACGTGGACGCGGGCATCGAGGACCTGGTCCTGGGCGACGAACTGTACGAGCGCATCATGCGCTCCATCTACAACCGCATCGAGGCCGAGCGGCACCAGGTGCGCTACATCTACTAAAGAGGCCGCAGATGATCCATCCCAACACCAGGGTCCTGTCCGGGGACCCGGCCATCGGCGTGGGCGTGTTCGCCACCGCCCCCATCCCTCGCGGGACCGTGGTGGTGGTCCGCGACCGCTTCGACGTGACCATGAGCCGCGAGGCGTTCTTCAGTCTGCCCGAGACGCAGCGCGCGGCCATGGAGACCTACATGTACCACGACAAGTGCGGCAACCTGGTCCTGAGCTGGGACCACGCCCGATACATGAATCACAACTGCCGCCCGACGACCATGATGACCGACTACGGGCTCGAGATCGCGGTGCGCGACATCGCTTGCGGCGAGGAGCTGACCACCGAGTACGGGCTGCTCAACATCCAGGAGCCCTACGCCATCTGCTGCGGCTGCGAGCACTGCCGCGAGCATCTGCGCCTGGACGACATCGACGTGTACGGCGACGGCTGGGACGAGCGCATCCGCGAGAGCCTCAACCGCATCCCGCTGGTGGCCCAGCCCCTGCTGCCACTGCTGGCCGGTGAGCCGCGCGCCCGGCTGGAGGACTTCCTGGCGGGCAGGGCGGCCTATTCGTCGGTGTGCAATCTCAAGTGGCTGGCCGAACCCGTGTGCGGGGCGGTCGGATAGCCCGGAAAGGGGTGATATTTCCGCTGCGGGCGGGACGTTTCCTGACGGAAGCGTCCCGCCCTTTACATTCCGCGCGAATATGCGAGGATGGGCCGAACCGGTTCGCCTTAATGCGGGCCGTCAACCTGGAACCATACTTGGAGCAGACCAGTGACCCGACAGACTTATGACGTGATCGTGATCGGTTCCGGCCCGGCGGGAGGCATCATCGCCCGCAGGCTGGGCGAGGCCGGACTGGACGTGGCCGTGGTGGAGAAGAACGGCTGGGGCGGGGTGTGTCCCCTGCGCGGGTGCGAGCCCAAGAAGACCCTGGCCGACATGACCCACGAGATACTCCGGGTGCGCGACATGGCCGCCCACGGCGTGGCCGGGAACCTGCGTGTGGACTGGCCTTCGCTCATGCGCTTCAAGCACTCGGTCATCGATCCCATCTCGGACCGGGTCTTCGACTCCTTCCACGGCCGGGGCGTGACCACCATCCACGGCGAGGCCCGGTTCACCGGCCCGGACACGGTGGAGGTGGGGGAGATCGGCCCGCTCACGGCCAAGCACATCGTCGTGGCCGTCGGGGCCGTGCCGCGCAGGCTCGATATCCCGGGCGAGGAACTGCTCATGACCAGCGACCAATTCCTCGACATGGAGACCCTGCCCGAGTCCATGCTCTTCATCGGCGGGGGATTCGTTTCCTTTGAATTCGCCTGCATCGCGTCCGCGGCCGGAGCCAGGGCGACCATCCTGCACCGCAGCCACCGGGTGCTCAAGGGGTTCGACGAGCACCTGGGCCGCAAGCTGGTCCAGGCCGTCCAGGACCAGGGCATAGCCGTGCACACCGACCATCCGGTCAAGGCGGTGGAGCCGTTCGACGACGGCGTGCGCGTGGTCGTGGCCGGGCCGGACGACGTGGAGATCGAGTTCGTGGCGGCCGCCGCCGTGAGCGGCGCGGGCCGCGTGCCCGACCTGGACGGCCTGGACCTGGACAAGGCGGACGTGGCCAGCGGGCCGCTCGGCCTGGATGTGGACGCGCACATGCAAAGCGTGTCCAATCCGCGCGTTTTCGGCGCGGGCGACTGCGTGGCGCCGGGCCATCCCCTGACCCCGGTGGCCGCCCTGCAGGCCGACACCGTGGTCCGCAACATCCTGGAGCCGGGCTCGGCCCGGTCCGACCTGTCGGGCACGGCGGGCGCGGTCTTCTCCCACCCGGTGCTGGCCTGCGCCGGGCTGCTGGAGGAGCAGGCCCGCGAGCAGGGGTACGATTTCAAGGTCTATGAGGGCGACGCGGCCAAGTGGTCCGAGCACAACCGGCTCGGCATGGCCCACGCGGGCTACCGCATCCTGGTGGAGCGGGGCTCGGGCCGCATCCTCGGGGCGCACTACCTGGGCGCTCACGCCGAGGAGGTGGTCAACATCTTCGGCATGGCCATCCGCCACTCCCTGACCCGCGAGGACCTCCTGGCCCAGCCGTGGTCCTACCCGTCCTTCGGCTACGCCGTGAGGTACATGCTGGGATGACGGACAACGCGCGACAGTCCCGCTTCACGGTCAGGGGGGACGTGGTCGAGGACAACCTGACCGGGCTGGTTTGGCCCCGGCTGGCCCAGCCCGCCGAGACCGGGTTGTCCTGGCCCGAAACGTTCCAATTCATCGAGGCCATGAACCGCGAGAACCGCTTCGGCTTCGCGGACTGGCGGCTGCCCAACCGCCGCGAGCTCTATTCCCTGGTCGATCACGCCCGGCGCGAACCGGCCCTGCCGCCCGGCCATCCCTTTGAGCATGTCTGGGCGGGCAAGTGCTGGACCGCCACCACCTCGGCCCGCGACCACGCCTACGCCTGGTGGGTGCAGTTCAGCGGCGGGCGCATGTTCTTCGGCAACAAGGCGGACGACGCGGTGGTCTGGCCCGTGCGCGGCAAGTCAGAAACCCTGTGGGCCACCGGGCAGACCGGCTGCTACGGCGTGGACGGCTCCCCCGTGGACTGCGCCGGGAGCGGCCAGGACGGGGCGTTGCGCATGGGGTGCCCCTGGCCCGAGCCGAGGTTCAGGGCGGACGGCGACGAGGTCGAGGACCGCCTGACAGGGCTCGTCTGGCACCGGAACACCGACCTGGCGGGGGGCATGGTCGACCGCGAGGCGGCGGGCCGGGCCGTGGAACGGCTGGCTGCCGAGACCGGGCAGGCCTGGCGGCTGCCCGCCATCATGGAGCTGGAATCCCTGACCGACTGCTCGCGGGCCGACCCGGCCCTGCCCGAGGGCCATCCCTTCACGGACGTGCGCGAGGCCTACTGGTCGGCTACGGACAGCGGCTACGACCCGGCCTGGTCGTTCTGCTACTACCTGCACAAGGGCGCGGTGGGCGTGGGCTTCAAGGCCAGCGCCGAGTTCCACGTCTGGGCCGTGCGTCCGGCCTGAGCCGGGATTACTCCTTGGGTTCGGGCTTCTCGCCAGGGCACTTGCCTTCCCGGCACTGGACCATCAGCCGGCGGAGGATGTCCCCGGCCGAGGTGAAGTCGAACTGGTCGATGCGCCGGGCCAGGTCCCGGGCCTGGGACGGCGCGTGTCGCTCCAGTTCTTCGCGCAGGGAGAGGAAGAGTTTCTGGGCGTCGATGTCGTGGTGCTCAAGCAGGCCGAGGAGGGTTTTCAGTTCGGGCAGCATGGCCCGGACCCCGCTGCTTTCCAACCGGTTCCTGTCGGCGTCCGACAGTACCGGTTCGGCCTCGGGCGGATACGCCGCACGGATGCCGTTGGTCACCCGGCGGGCCTCGCGCACGGCGTCTTCCAGGCGGACGTGCAGGTCTCCCTGGCCGCCGAGGAGCGCCTGTTCCAGCCGGGCCAGGGCCTCATGCAACCGCTCGGCCCCGATGTTTCCGGCCACGCCCTTGAGGTTGTGGGCCACGCCCCGGCAGGCGTCGAACTGCTCGGCCGCGGCGTCGGCCGCCAGCTTGTCGATGAGGATGCCGCTGTCCTGGGCGAAATCCCTGAGCAGCTTCCGGTAGAGCGTTGCGTTGCCGCGCAGCCTGGAAAGGCCCCGGGCCGTGTCCACGCCGGGCAGATCGGGCATGGCCTCCGGCCCATCGTCGGACGCGGCGGATTTGTCCGGGGCGGGCGGGGCGTCGTCTTTACGGTCCGGCAGCCAGTGGGACAGGGTCCGCATCAACTCCTCGGGGTCGATGGGCTTGGTCACGTGGTCGTTCATGCCCGCCTCGAGGCTCTTTTCGCGGTCGCCCACCAGGGCGTGAGCGGTCATGGCGATGATCGGCAGGGATTCCCTGCCCCCGCCGCGGATTCCCCTGACCGCGCGGAAACCGTCCATGACCGGCATCTGGATGTCCATGAGCACGGCGTCGTAATCCCGGCTCAGGGCCATGTTCAGGGCTTCCTGGCCGTTGTTCGCGATGGACACCCGGATGTCCGCGCTCTCCAGGATCTCACGGGCCACCTGCTGGTTGATTTCGTTGTCCTCGGCCAGGAGGATGTGCGCGCCGGGCAGGTTGGGCGGCACCCCGGACGGGTCCATGCGGGGAGAGACTCTGGGCCTGTGCTCCTTGTTTTCGTTCAGGGCGTCCATGATCGTGTCGAACAGTATGGAGCGGTTGAACGGCTTGAGCATGTAGCCGTCCATGCCGACCTCGTCCGCCTGGTGGCGGATGGACTCCTGGCCGTAGGCCGTGACCATGATAATCTTGGGCTTGTGCCCGATGGCCCGACTCTGGCGGATGCGCATGGCCAGCTGGATGCCGTCGGTGTCGGGCATGTTCCAGTCCGTGATGACCAGCCTGAACGGGTCGGTTTCGTCCATCTTTTCGAGCAGGGCCAGAGCCTCGGCCGCGCAGCTCGCCTCGTCGACTTTGAAGGTGAAGGATTCTAGGACTTTGCACATGACCATGCGGGACATCCGGCTGTCGTCGACCACCAGGACGTGGAGTCCCTTGAGCTCGGTCGGGTAGGTGAAGGTGTCGTCACCGTGGTCGGGCTGGAGCTTCAGCGGAATGATGAAGGAGAATTCACTGCCCTTGCCTTGCTCGCTGGTTACGGACATCTCGCCGCCCATCAGCTCCACCAGCTTCTTGGAGATGGACAGCCCAAGGCCGGTGCCGCCGAACTGGCGGGTGATGGAGTCGTCCGCCTGGCTGAACGGTTGGAACAGCCTGTCCAGATGCTCCGGGCTGATGCCCATGCCCGTGTCACGGATGCTGAACCGGATGACGGCCTTTTCCCCGTCCTGCTCCAGGAGGTCGGCGCGCAGGATGACCTCGCCCTTGTCGGTGAATTTGACGGCGTTGTTGGTCAGGTTGAGCAGCACCTGGCCCAGCCGCAGCGCGTCGCCGCGCAGCCGGTTGGGCACCGTGCTGCGGACCAGGAGCAGGAATTCGATGCCCTTTTGCTCCGCGATCAGGCCGAGCATGTTGATGATGTTGTTGAGCACGTCGTCCAGAAGGAAGTCGGTCTCGTCCACGGTCAGTCTGCCCGCCTCGATCTTGGAGAAGTCCAGGATGTCGTTGATGATCCCGAGCAGGGAGTTGGCGGACAGGGAAATCTTGGTCAGGTAGTCCGCCTGCTTGTCCGTCAGCTCGGTCTTGAGCGCCAGGTGGGTCAGGCCGATGACGGCGTTCATGGGCGTGCGGATCTCGTGGCTCATGCGCGCCAAAAAGTCGCTCTTGGCGTGGTTCGCCTCCACGGCGGCCCGCCGCGCGGCATCGAGGTCGCGGCTGTTGCGTTCTCTGGCGGCGGCGAACCGGGCCCGGGTCACCGCGATGAGGAGCGAGAGCAGCGTTATGGCCCCGAAGAGGGTCAGGTAGCGCATGCGCACGGGGGCGACATATGCCTGGATGGCGTCCACGGGGGCGAAGCAGACCACCTTCCACTTGCGGGATTTGGACACCTTGACCTCGACGTCGTCCAGGGGAGTGACGCGGATGGTGCTGACCGTGTAGGTGCCCCTTGGGGTGGAGAACTGGCCTCCGTCCAGGTCTTTGATCCGGGCCCAGGTCTCGGGATGCTCCGCCTTGAAGCTCAGGCCCTCGCGTCCTTCGAACATGAAGGCCCAGTTCTTTTCCGGATAGGGAGAGGCCAGCCAATAGCCGTCTTCGTTGAGGAGCATGGTCAGCCCCACCTCCATGCGCCCGCCCTTGTCGAGGCGGTCGAGGATCCGCTGCCCCAGATAGTTGAGGATGGCGAAGCCGATGCGGCACCCGGCGTCGTCGTATATGGGGGTGGCCACCCGGATCATGGGCTTCAGGGGAATTTCGATCTTGTTGTTCTCGATGTTCAGGTCAAAGGGGGAGACATAGACCTCGCCGCTTTTCAGGGGAAGGGCCTCCTGGAAGTAGTAGCGGTGGAATTTGTTCTGGAGTTCGCCCAGGGGGACCGGCGCGGGATGGCCGTTGTTGTAGTTGATCCGAACCAGCTCCATGCCGTCGTTGTCCAGGATGCGGATCTGGTCGTAGGCCCCGCTGATGGTGCTCAGGACCATGAGTTCGCCCTCGAGGTCGAGGCGGTTCTGCTCGGTCCGGTATTGGAGGAAGTTTTTGGTCTCCACGTGGTTGGCCATCAGGTAGAGGCCCATGAACAGGGTCTTGAGGTCCAGATCGATGCTCTGGGCGACCATCCTGTTGTGGATGGACTCGTTCTGTTTGAGGGATCGCTCGATGGAATCGGACGCCTGGGCGCACAGGAAATAGATGCCCAGGGCCGCGAGCGCGGTCAGGAAGATGACGGTCCCGAGAAAGCTGCGCAGCGCCAGGGACGTGTCGGAGTAATGTTTTAATATCGAGTTTGTGATATACATTGCCTTCCGTTTTGGTCGATTAGAACTAAGGATAGCAGTAAAACAATTAGGCGATGTATTATAAATCGACAATTATTCTTGTCTCGACGCAGCCTATACGGGTAATTGATGTTCTGCCCGGCCCGACCGTCCGGGACCGTGCGATAACGGGAAAAACTCAATTATAATTGCGCGCGGAGAGCCCGGGGATGATGATTCAACGTAAGCCGCATATGGGAGAATATCGGAGGTCGCATGGCGGACATGGATAAGCAGACCGTATTGGTGGTGGACGACATTCCCACCAATCTCGATTTGCTCGTGGAGACACTGAAGGACGAATACCGGGTGCTGGCGGCGCTCAGCGGCCGTGAGGCCCTGGATATCGTCCATTCGAGTTCCCCGCCGGACATAGTCCTCCTCGACGTCATGATGCCCCATATGGACGGCTACACCGTCTGCGAGCTGATAAAGTCCGACCTGCGTTCCCGAAACATCCCGGTCATCTTCGTCACGGCCCGCGACCAGGAGCAGGACCAGACCAAGGGATTCGAGGTCGGCGGTGTGGACTACATCACCAAGCCGATCAGCCCGGCCGTGGTCCTGGCCCGGGTGCGCACCCACCTGGCCCTGCACAACCAGAATCTGGCCCTGGAACGGAAGGTGGCCGAGCGCTCCCGCGACCTCTACGAGACCCGTTTGCAGATCATCCGCAGGCTCAGCGTGGCCGCCGAATACAAGGACAACGAGACCGGCCTGCACATCGTCCGCATGAGCGGCTATTGCCGGGCCCTGGCCCAGGCCGCCGGGCTGGACGAGGAGGCCGCCGACCTCATCCACAGCGCGGCCCCCATGCACGATGTGGGCAAGATAGGCATCCCGGACCATATCCTGACCAAGCCCGGCAAGCTCGACCCGGACGAGTGGGAGATCATGAAGACCCACACCACCATCGGCGCGAAGATCATTGGCGAACACGACAACAAGCTTATGGTCATGGCCCGGCGCATCGCCCTGACCCACCACGAGCAATGGGACGGCACGGGCTATCCCATGGGGCTGGCCGGGGAGGACATCCCGCTGGAAGGGCGCATCGTGGCCCTGGCCGACGTGTTCGACGCCCTGACCTCCAAGCGGCCCTACAAGGAGGCCTGGCCCGAGGACGAGGCGTGCGCCTACATCCGCGAGCAGCGGGGCAAACACTTCGACCCCGAACTGACCGACCTCTTCCTGGGCAATCTGGAGACCCTGCGCGAGATCAGGGCCAGCGTGGGCGACGACGTCTTTAAGAGATAGGCGGCCGCCGGATCAGGCGAACCGCTCCCGGATCATTTTGAAAAGCGACGGCTTGCGGTCGTATTGATGGACCAGACCGGGTACGCGCCCGGCCCGGTTCAGTATTTCGCCGTGCCCATTGACGGTCGGCTCGCCCCGGGTCTGGGCCAGGGTCAGGATCGGGCCGTCGTTGTCGTACAGGGTCAGGCCGTCCAGCCCGCCCGTGTGCACGAGGTGGTTGTGGACCCCCTGGTCGTATCCGGCCATGCACTCGCCCGTGGTCGGCGGCAGGAGCCGTTCGGTCATCTTTTCCAGATAGGCGAGCATGGACCCGTGGTCGGCCACGGTGGTCCCGGAGCAGGACACGGGCCGGTCGGCGATGGCCTTGAGGGCGGCCTCGCCCAGGTGATCGCGCACCCAGCGGGCGTTGAACGGGCAGGACCCCACGGCGGCCGAGGGATCCTCCAGGGTGCAGGAGATGCCGTCCGGCCAGGGGAATGCGAAGGGATCGCCCTGGAAGATCACGTCGCGCACGTCGCTGATCAGGATGCGGTCGTAGGTCTGGCCGCAGGTCCGCAGATAGTCCAGATACAGGAAATAGCGCAGCCCGTTGCAAGGCACGTCCTCAAGGCCGGGGGCCTGGTCCATGGGCAGCAGTTCGGCCCCGTGGCCGCGCATGCGCCCGAGGTCGCGGGTGGTTTCCGAGACGAAGAAAACGAGATCGCCCGCATACGCCCCCCTGTCCAGGGAGGCGAGAAACGGGCGAACGTCGCCGTAATGATAGCCTGCTGCCAGGCCAAGGATCAGATGCTTGCCGCTCACGGCCTAGCTGCCGGAGGGTTTGCGCCGCCTTCTGCGTCTGCGCCGCTTGGCCTTGGGCTTGGCGGCGTCCTCGTCGCTTTCCGCCTGCGTGGTCTCGCGCGGCTGTTCGGGCGCGGCCTTGGGTTCGGGAGCGGGCCGGTCGTTTTGCGGCTTGGCCGTCCGTCTGCCCCTTGACCGGGGCGGCCGGGACTGTTCCTTGGCCGCCTGCTGCTCGCGGGATTCTCTGGGCTCGCGCGGTTCGGCGGACTCTCGCGGTTCACGGGACTCGCGGGACTCTCGCGGCTCTCTGGGCTCACGCTGTTCGGCGGACTTTTGCGGTTCACGGGACTCACGCTGCTCGCGCAGCTCTCTGGGCTCACGCTGTTCGACGGGCTCCTCGCTCCGGGCCGGTTCTTCGGACGGGACGGGCCGTTCGGGGCGGGCGGGGCGCTCGGGCCGCCGTTCCCTGGGCTTGTCCTCGGATTTCCGGTTCCGGCCGCCGCGTTCGCGGGCGGGCCGTTCGCGCTGTGGCTCGGGATTGGTCTCGGGCTCGGCAGGCTTGCCGTGCAGGGTGGGCTGGTACAGCTCGTCCAGGAGCATGGCCAGCAGGGCCAGGGACTCCTCGTCCTCGGCGTACTTCTTGACCAGGGGCAGGAAGCGGGAGACCCGCTCGCGCTGCAGGTTGGTCAGCTTGCGGTATTTCTTTTCCAGGATGGCGGTCAGCCGCTCCTCGATGATGGCGGTCACGTCCTCTTCGGTGGGATCCTTGATCTCCTCGAAGTGAATCTTGAACCGGGCGGCGATGCGCTCGAGCTCCATTTTCTGGATGACGTCCACCATGGTGATGGCCGTGCCCGTGGCTCCGGCCCGGCCGGTGCGGCCCGCGCGGTGCACGTAGGACTCCGGGTCCTCGGGCGGCTCCATCATGAACACGTGGGACAGCTCCGGGATGTCGATGCCGCGCGCGGCCACGTCGGTGGCCACCAGAAAGCGCAGCTGTCCGGCCTTGATGCGGGTCATGAGCTGTTCGCGCTTGTTCTGCGTCAGGTCCGAGGTCAGTCCCTCGGCGTCAAACCCGAACTGGGAGAGCAGGGCGGCGGTGAATTCCACGTTGCGCTTGGTGTTGGAGAAGATAATCGCCGAGGCGGGGTTCTCCAGCTCGATGAGCTTGATGAGCTTGCGCTCCTTGCCCATGGCCGGGACCTCCACGTACTGGTGGGCGATGGCCGAGACGTTCTCCTCGTCCGAGGAGAGGCTCAAGAATTGCGGCTTGACCATGAATTCCTCGGCCAGGCGCAGCACGCTGGGCGGGAAGGTGGCCGAGAACATGAAGGCGCCGTCGATGTTGCGCGGCAGGTACCGCTTGACCTCGACCATGTCCGGATAGAAGCCCACGGAGAGCATGCGGTCCGCCTCGTCGAAGATCAGGACCTTGAGGTCGTCCAGGGTCAGGTTGCGGCGCATGAGATGGTCCAGGATGCGGCCGGGGGTGCCGACCACCAAGTTCGCGCCCTCGCGGAAGGCGTCGAGCTGTTCCTTGTAGCCCACGCCGCCGTACACGGCCACCACCTTGAAGTCCTCGCCGGCCAGCATGCGCGCATCCTGGGCGACCTGCTTGGCCAGCTCGCGGGTGGGCACCATGACCAGGGCCTGGCAGGTGTGCCGGGACGGGTCGATCTTGTGCACCAGCGGCAGCACGAAGGCGCCGGTCTTGCCGGACCCGGTGCGGGCCTGGACCATGACGTCCTGGTTACCGAGGAGGAAGGGGATGGCGCGTTCCTGGACGGGCATGAGCTTGTCCCATCCGGCGCGTTCGCAGGCCTGCCGCAGGTTCTCGGGCAGGGTGTCGAAGGTGATCGGCGCGGGGCCGGTTTCCGTTTTTTCGGTCCCGTTGTCGGGATGCTGTGTGTCGTTTTCCATTTCTACCTACTGTGTGATGTGGATTCCGGCCAATGAATATGGTTTTGCGTGGACCGGAATGGGAAATTCGTTCGTTGCGGGCAACACTATACCGTATTTGCCCGGTTGTACAATACACCCCATGGGGGCCTCCGGGATCAGTGCACGAATTGCTCGTTGAAGATGCGCTCCTCCAGGGAGTGGTCGGGGTCGAACAGGACCAGGGCGGGCCGGGAATGGTCCTCGACCACGCGCACCCGCGTCACGTCGCGGACCTCGAAGGAATCAGCCGAAGCGCCCACGGGCCTGAATTCCGGGGCCTGGACGATGAACTCCACCACGGCGGAGTGGGGCAGCAGCGCGCCGTCCCAGCGCCGGGGCCGGAACGGGCTGACCGGGGTCAGGGCCAGAACGTTGGACCCGATGGGGATGATCGGGCCGTGGGCCGACAGGTTGTAGGCCGTGCTCCCGGCCGGGGTGGCCACCATGACCCCGTCGCAGACCAGCTGGTCCAGCCGCTCGCGGCTGTTGACCAGTACCCGGATGTTGGCCGACTGCTGGGAGTAGCGGTGCAGGGCCACCTCGTTGAAGGCCAGGGCCGTGTGGGTTTTCCCGTCCAGGGTCTCGGCGGTCATGACCAGGGGGTTGAGGACCACGAGGTGGGCGTTGCCGAGCCGCTCCATGAGCCCGTCCGGCGTAAAGCGGTTGAGCAGAAAACCGATGGTCCCCCGGTTCATGCCGTAGATGGGTATGCCCGAATCCTGGTAGTCGTGGATGGTCTGGAGCATGAACCCGTCGCCGCCCAGAGCCACCAGGACGTCGGCCTGGTCCACAGGGACGAACTCGTAGCGTTCGGCCAGTTGCCTGAACCCCTCCAGCGCCTTGGGCGAGTTCGAGGAGACGCAGGCCATTTTCAGATTTGCCGGACGGACGTCCATGAGCCCTTTGTGTGGATTTTGTTCCGTCACTGCGCGTAGGTGACGAGGTTCAGGGTTATCCCCTGCGGGTCCCGGATGGTGCAGAATCGGCCCACGTTCGGGATGTCGGTGGGGGGTACCAGTACTTCGCCGCCGAGAGCGGCGGCCCGCTTTGCGGACGCTTCGACGTCGTCCACCGTGACGTACGGGTCCCAGCACGGCGCGACGTCCTTGTCCACGTTGCCGTCCTTGAGCATCATGCCGCCGACCATGTCCTCGCCCTTGAAGGCCACCAGATAGGTGTTGCCGTAGATGGTCTCGGACTCGACAAAGGTCCAGCCGAACAGCTGGCCGTAAAAATCCCTGGCCGACTTGAGGTCGGTGGTTATCAGTTCGTTCCAGCTGAAGGCGCCGTGGGTTTCGCGTGGCTGCATGAAAGGCCTTTCGGACGGGGTTGAGGTTGGAGAAACGACAGCCCCGGCTTACCCGCCGGGGCTGTTTTTCGTCGTTGATATCAGAGCCTGGAATCCAGGGGGACGTAGAGCCTGGGCTCGCGGCCGGTGTAGACCTGGCGCGGACGGTGGATCTTGGTGGAGCCGTCGGCGTAGGCCTCGTACCAGTGGGCGATCCAGCCGGGCATGCGGCCGATGGCGAACATCACCGTGAACATGTTCACCGGGATGTTCAGGGCGCGCAGAATGATGCCCGAGTAGAAGTCCACGTTGGGGTAGAGCCTGCGCTCGATGAAGTATTCGTCGCTCATGGCCGCGTCGGCCATCTCCAGGGCGATGTCCAGCAGCGGGTCGTCGTTGCCCGTGGATTCAAGCATGTCGTGGGCGGCCTTGCGCAGTATCTTGGCCCTCGGGTCGAAGGACTTGTAGATGCGGTGGCCGAAGCCCATGAGCTTGCATTCCTTGTTCTTGACCTTCTCAAGGTAGTCCGGGATGGACGTGCCGCCCTCGTGGATCTGTTCGAGCATCTGGATGACGCCCGCGTTGGCCCCGCCGTGGAGCCGTCCCCACAGGGCGCAGATGCCGGCCGAGACCGAGGCGAACAGGTTGGCCTCGGTGGATTGGACCATGCGCACGGTGGAGCAGGAGCAGTTCTGCTCGTGGTCGGCATGGAGCAGGAAGAACAGGGTCAGGGCGCGGACCTGGGCGTCCGTGGGCTCGAACTGGCGGTGCGGGATGGAGTGCATCATGTGCAGGAAGTTCCGGCAGTAGGAGAGCTTCGGGTCCGGGTACATGAACGGCAGTCCCTGGGCCTTGCGGTAGGACCAGGCGGCGATGGTGCGCACCTTGGAGATGAGCTTGGCCGCGGCCCGCAGGAAGTCCGCCTTGGAGTCGATCTCCAGGAGGTCGGGATGGTAGCAGCCCAGCGCGTTGATCACGGCGGACAGGATGGCCATGGGATGCCCGGTGGACGGGAACCCGTCGAAGTGGTGCCGGAGTCCCTCGTGCAGCAGTTCCTGCTCGCTCAGGAGGTCGCGGAATTTCTGGCGTTGGCCGCGTGTGGGCAGGTCGCCGAAGATGAGCAGGTAGGCGATCTCGATGAAGGAGCCGTGTTCGGCCAGGTCCTCGATGGGATAGCCGCGATAGCGCAGGATGCCGTTTTCGCCGTCGACGAAGGTCACGTCGCTCTTGCAGGAGCCGGTGTTGGCGTAGCCCGGATCATAGGTGATGTAGCCGGTCTCGTTTCGCAGCCGGGTGATGTCGATGGCGTGTTCGTTTTCGGTGCCCACGATCACGGGCAGTTCGAAGGTCCTATCGTCGATGATGAGTTTGGCGGTCTTGCCGCAGGCGCATTTGTCGTCTTTGAGCATCTCGTTACCTCTGGAAATCATACGTCAAGCCTCCCAACCGTTGTCGGGTTTCGAAGGAAATTCGGTCGTCTGGCCTGGTTCCGGTCGGCCGTCAGGGGTCAGGCCGTACCATGCGATGGAAGCTTCCGATCAAGAAAGGACTTACAATCCGAATCGACTACTTATAATGAAAATGGTTACTGTGTCAAACGCCGTCTTGGGGGTATTGGATATAAGTTCAGTTTTTACAGAATGTTAACTTGGAAATAGGGGGATGTTATCCCAGCCTTGGCAGCCCCTTGCCAGCAATTCCCGGCTAAGGCCGTGCTTGGGGTTGACTTTCGGAATTATACCCCTATAGGGTATATTGCACGTGCTCCGGAAGGATGTCCGGTCCGCAAACACACCAAGACGAGGTTGCAAACCCACATGTCAGAGAAGAAACATCGGACGGGAACCGTCAGCCGACGCGGGTTCCTCAAGGCCCTGGGCGTGGGCTCCGCCGGGGCGTTGATCCCGGCCGCGCCCGCCCTGGCCGCGCAGGACAGGGTGCCCGGGACGTCAGACGGCGAGCTGGCGACCCTGCTCGATCTGTCCAAATGTATCGGCTGCGGGGCCTGCGTGGAGGCCTGCCGCGAATCCAACGCAGAGAAATTCCCGGACCCGGTCAAGCCGTTTCCGCCCATGCTCCCGTCCCGCCGGGCCAAACCCGAGGACTGGTCGGACATGCGCGACGTGGACGACCGGCTGACGCCCTACAACTGGCTCTTTTTGCAGAACGCCGAGGTCGAGTACCAGGGCGAATCCTTTGATATCAACATCCCCAGGCGGTGCATGCACTGCCAGAACCCGCCGTGCGCCAACATGTGCCCCTTCGGCGCGGCCAACAAGCAGGTCAACGGGTTGACCCGGATCAGCCCGAACCTGTGCATGGGCGGGGCCAAGTGCCGGACCGTGTGTCCGTGGCACACCCCCCAGCGCCAGTCCGGCGTGGGGCTGTATCGCCATCTCATGCCGCGCCTGGCCGGCAACGGGGTCATGTACAAGTGCGACCGCTGCCACCAGCTTCTGGACAAGGGCGAGCTGCCCGCGTGCATCGCGGTCTGCCCCGAGGACGTCCAGACCATCGGCCCGCGCCGTGAGATCGTGGCTCGCGCCAAGGAACTGGCCAAGGAGATGAACGGGTTCATCTACGGCCTGGAGGAGAACGGCGGGACCAACACCCTGTACGTCTCCCCGGTCCCGTTCGAGCTCATCGACAAGGCCATCGACAAGGACTCCGGCCCCGGCGCGAACAAGGGAGGCAAGGGCCAGAAGAAGCGTTCTCCGCTCGGCCCCGGCAAGCCGCACATGGGCCCGGTCAAGGACGTCATGGCCGACGAGACCAACCTGGCCACGGCCGCGTTCATCGCCCCGGTGGCGGGCATCGCGGCGGGCGTGCTCGGCCTGGGTTCCAAGCTGCTGAACAAGGGGGAGGGCGACCATGAAGACTAGACCCTATCCGGCCTGGATTTCCCGGCTGTTCATCCTCCTGGTGGCCGCCCTGACCTTCACCGGGTTCATGCAGATGCCCCTGGCCAAGCGCTACGCCCTGACCACCGTGCCGGGCATGGCCTGGACCGGCGACTTCTTCCTGGTCCACAAGATCCACTACGTCCTGGGCGCGGCCTTGCTCTTCCTGGTCGCCCTGGTCGTGGCCAACTGGCTCAAGTCCTGGAAGAACAAACTCGCTCTGACCGGCCTGGGCCTGGCCCGCGCCGCAGTCGTCGGCGGCCTGGTCGCGTCCGGCCTGCTGCGCGTCTACCGCAACCTGCCCGGCGTGACCCTGGACCCAGTTTGGATTCTGACCATCGAGTGGGCGCATCTGACCCTGGTCATGGTCCTGGGCGTGCTGGCCCTGGTCGCGTTCATCCGCAAAAGGTCGGCCTACGCCGTACGCAAATAGTTTCCGCCACACTCCATTCCCATAGCCGGAAAGGGGACCCTCGGGTCCCCTTTCTTGTGCCCGGCAAACATGCTAGTTCCTCACGAACACAACCAAACGGAGAGCCCCATGGAAACCATATCATGGAACGATTTCGAAAAGGTGGAGCTGCGCGTGGGCACCATCGTCAAGGCCGAACCCTTTCCCGAGGCCCGCGTCCCGGCCTACAGGCTCGAGGTCGATTTCGGCGGGGACATCGGCACCCGCAAGTCCAGCGCCCAGATCACCGACCTCTATAATCCCGAGGAACTCGTCGGCAAACAGATCGTCGGCGTGGTCAACTTCCCGCCCAAACAGATCGGCCCCGTGCGCTCCGAATGCCTGGTCACCGGCTTCTACAGCCCCGACGGCGTCGTCCTCGCCACCCCCGACAAACCCTGCCCCAACGGCCTGAAGTTGGGATAGAAGATGCCTCCGGCGGCCGGGGGAAGGGGGAGAGGGAACCCTTTGAAAAGGGCTTTTCCTTCCCCTTCCCCCGGACTCCCATCCCCATCCTTTCCTAAACTTTTTCTATCCGCTTCGCGGGGCGGTAGACGCTAAAAGGCCCCGACTCAGCGATGAGTCGGAGGCCTTCATTCTTGATTCTTCTGAAGCAATTCGGGTGCGCCAGCACCCGACAGCGGCTCTCTTACCGCGTTCGCACAAGGCTTTCGAGAGTGGTGCAGCTGTGCATTTTCTTCCGGGGGGCTTTCACCGCAGTGTAGTCGTCTACGTGAGGATGAAAGCCCCCCGGAAAAAATGTGCAGATGCGCCGCTCTCGGAAGCCGCCTTACTCCAGAATCATATCCTCAAGAGGTTGGCGCCATGCTTTGGGTTGTACCTGGAGGTCCGGGACGCGGTGGCCCACGGCGATGAGCATGGGGATCCAGTACTGGGCCGGGATGTCGAACTCCTTGCGCACCGCCTCGCGGTCGAAACCGTCCATGGGGTGGGTGTCCAGGCCGTGGGAGCAGGCCGCGTACATGAAGGACATGGCGAACAGGCCCGCGTTCTTGGCGGCAAAGGCCAGGGAGGCGTCCGGGGTGTCGCCGTACAGCGTCTTGGCGGAGTTGACCAGATAGTCGCGCTGCTCGGGCTTCATGTTGTGCTTGAAGTGGCCTTCGAAGGTGGGATTGCCTTCCTTCCAGCCGTCGCGGTCGCCCAGGACGATGAGCACCACCGGGGCCTCGGTGATCTTGGGCTGGTCAAAGGCGATGGCGCGCAGGGCGGCCTTGCGCTCCGGGTCGCGGAGGATTTTCACCTTCCACGGCTGGAGGTTGAAGCTGGACGGGGCCATGGCCGCCTCGGTCAGCACGGTGCGCAACAGGTCTTCGGGCACGTCCCGCGAGGGGTCGAAAAAGTTGATGGCTCGGCGACGTTCCAATATCTCGCTGAAATCCATATGGGTATCCTCCGTGTTGGGGCTCGTGGTGAAATTGCCTTCCTTCAATATATACATTGGCGGAAAAAAGAAAAGGCCGTCTTTCACGACGGCCTTTCATCTAATCGGAATACGATGCGCCGTCAGGGCATCATGGGGGCCATGGGCAGGCCCTCGTCGATGTCCAGGCCGCAGATCAGGTTGGCGTTCATCAGCGCCTGGCCGGACGCGCCCCGGCAGAGGTTGTCGATGGCCGACAGGATGATCAGCCGGTTGGTCCTCGGGTCGACCACCAGGCCGATGTCGCAGAAGACAGTGCCGCGCACGAACCGGGTCTCGGGCAGCTGGCCCTTGGGCAGCACGCGCACCAGCGGCTTGTCCGCGTAGAAGTCGGTGTAGAGCGCATGCACCGCGTCGAGGTCGGCGGCGTCCTTGAGCCGGGTGTAGATGGTTGACAGGATGCCCCGGTCGATGGGCAGCAGGTGGGTGTTGAACGAGACCGTGATGTCGGTCCCGGCCAGCTTGGAAATTTCCTGCTCGATCTCCGGGGTGTGCCGGTGGGTGGGCAGGCCGTAGGCCCTGAAGGAATCGGCCACCTCGCAGAACAGGTTGCCCACCTTGGCTCCGCGCCCCGCGCCCGAGGCCCCGGACTTGGCGTCGATGACGATATTGTCCGTCTCCACCAGTCCGGCGGACAGAGCCGGAGCCAGGCCGAGGATGGAGGAGGTCGGGTAGCAGCCCGGGTTGGCGATGAGCCGCGCGCCCATGATTTTGTCCAGGTACAGCTCGGGCAGGCCGTAGACCGCTTCGCCCAGCAGGTCGGCGCGGGTGTGCTCCACCTGGTACCACGCCTCGTAGGTGGCCTTGTCGTTGATGCGGAAGTCGGCGGACAGGTCCACCACCTTGACGCCCGCCTCGAGCAGCTCGGCCGCGATCTCCATGGCGGTCTTGTGCGGCACGGCCAGGAAGACCACGTCGCATTCCTCGGCCAGGTCGGCGGCGTCGGGCTGGGTGATGGTCAACTCGCCCAGCGGCAGCCGGTTGAGGAAGGGGTAGATGTCGGCGAGCTTCTTGCCCGCCTCGGACCGCGAGGTGGCCCGGACCAGCTCCATGGAGGAGTGGTGGACCATGAGCCGGGCCAGTTCCATGCCGGTGTAGCCGGTGACGCCCACCAGCCCGGCCTTGATGATCTGAGACATTGTCGTTCCCGCTATTTGGTCTTGTTAACGTAGGCCATCCGGAGATTGTAGACGAGGTCGCACAGAAGCTTTTTCTCGTCCTCCTCCAGGCCGTTGTCGAATTTCTGTTTGAGCATGCCGAGCACGTCGATGGTGTGCTTGGCCAGGTCCTTGTTGAAGGCGACCTTGCCCGTGCCCGGATCGGCGGCCTCGCCCAGGGCGACCATGGCCGAGGACGACAGGGAGTAGATGAAGGTGGTGAAGTTGATGCCCAGGGGGATGCCCTTCATGGGGTTTTCTCTGCAGTTGTTCTCGCCCATTTTCCTCTCCGTGCTGATTGAAGGCGGTTGTCACTGACCGATAAGTACGGTCTGGCCGGGCCGGAGTCAATACGGAGGGCGTCGGTTTGAGAGCGCCGGGATGGCGCAAGTATACGCATTATGTGAAATAACTAATATACATACTTGCGTGAAGTTTGTAAGGTGTGCACAATCGCGTATGATGGTGAGGGGTTTTTTTCACAACAACACAATGCAAGGTTTTTCGAGATGGTAAACTCTGTTTTGCGTTCAGCGTCGGTCTGCGTCGTCCTGTTTTTCTCTCTGGCCCTTGCCGGATGCTCCGGCAATGACAAGAAGGCGGAGCAGAACGCCCCCCAGGAAGCGGTTCCCATGAAAGTGGTCAAGGCCGAGACCCGCGACATGCCCAACTGGGGCGAGTGGGTCGGCCAGATCAGCGCCCACGAGACCGTGGAGGTCCGGGCGCGCGTGGCCGGGTTCCTGATCAAAAAGAATTTCGAGGAGGGCAGGACCGTCAAGAAGGGCGACCTGCTCTTTGTCATCGATCCCAAGCCGTTCGAAGAGGACCTGAAGCAGGCTCAGTCCGGGTTGGAATACAACCAGGCCCTCTACAACAAGGCGGCCAAGGATCTGAAGCGGTTCAAGAAGCTCTTTGACGAGGGCGTGGTCAGCCGCGACGAATTCGAGAGCTACCAGACCCAGGCGGCCACCTACAAGGCCCAGCTGGCCGACAACCGGGCCAAGGTGGAAAACGCCAGGATCCAACTCGGCTACACCAAGATCTACTCGCCCATCGACGGCGTCATCGGCCGGGTGCAGGTGGATGTGGGCAACCTGGTGGGCCAGGGCGAGAACACGCTTCTGGCGACCATCTCCACCATGGACCCGATCTACGTCAGCTTCAACGTCAGCGAGGGCGACTACATCCGGGCCATGCGCGACCAGCAGGCCCGCGAGTCCGGCCAGCGGCCCGTCCGTCTGGTCCTGGCCGACGGCGGCGAATACAGCCAGCCCGGCCGCTTCGACATGGTCGACCCCACCGTGGACCCGCAGACCGGAACGCTGGGCATCCGCGTGCTCTTCCCCAATCCCGAGAACCTGCTCAAGCCCGGCCAGTACGCCAAGGTCCGGGTGCGCGTCTCCAACCATCAGGACGCGGTGGTCATTCCGGTCACAGCGATCATGGACGTCCAGGGCATGAAGTCCGTGTACCTGGTGGACGAAGAAGGGACCGTCAAGAACCAGCCGGTCAAGCTGGGCACCGAGTCCATGAACCTGGCCGTGGTCACCGACGGGGTCAAGGCCGGGGACATGCTCCTGGCAGAGGGCATCAACCGGGTCAAGCCGGGCATGAAGATCAAGCCCGTGGTGGTGCCCATGGAGACCGGCAACGCGCAGCCGCCCGCCGCCTCGGCCGACGCGGAGGCCGCCCCCGCTCCGGTGGCCGATGACGCCCGGCCCGCATCCGGCGACGGCGCGAAGGCCGGAGCGGAGTAGCCCATGTTCGTCCGCTTCTTCATCGACCGGCCCATCTTCGCCTCGGTGGTGGCCATCATCATCCTGCTGGTGGGCGTGCTTTCCCTGTTTGCCCTGCCCATCGCCCAGTATCCGCAGATTTCGCCGCCTTCGGTCAGCGTCCAGGCCACCTACACCGGCGCGGACGCCGCCACCGTGGAGCAGTCCGTGGCCGCGCCCATCGAGGAGCAGGTCAACGGCGCCCAGGACATGATGTACATGAAGTCCATCTCGGCCAACGACGGCTCCCTGAGCCTGACCGTGACCTTCCAGCTGGGCCGCGACCTGGAGCTGGCCACCGTGGACGTGCAGAACCGCGTCAACCTGGCCACGCCCCAGCTGCCCCAGGAGGTCCGCAACACCGGCATCTCCGTGCGCAAGCAGTCGCCGGAGTTCGTGCTCATCGTCTCCCTGACCTCGGACAAGCCGGAGTACGACACTCTTTTCCTGAACAACTACGGCAAGATCAACCTGTACGACGCGCTGCGGCGCATCGAGGGCGTCGGCGACGTGAACATGTTCGGCGACCTGGACTACGGCATGCGGTTGTGGCTCGACCCGGACCGGTTGGCCTCCTACAACCTGACGGTCAGCGACGTGATCAACGCGGTGGAGGAGCAGAACACCCAGGCCCCGGCGGGCCAGATCGGCATGCCGCCCGCGCCCAAGGATCAGCAGTTCCAGATGACTCTGCGCGTCAAGGGGCGGCTGGTCGATCCGGACGAGTTCGGCAACATTATCCTCAAGGGCGAGGCCGACGGGTCCAACGTGCGCATCCGCGACGTGGCCCGCGTGGAGCTGGGGGCCAAGAACTACTTCACCTTCGCGCGTCTCAACGGCCAGCCCAACGCATCCATGCTCATCTACCAGCTGCCCGGCTCCAACGCCCTGGACGTGGCCAGGCAGGTGAGGGCGACCATGGCGGACCTGTCCCGGTATTTCCCGGAGGGCGTCCACTATTCCATCCCCTACGACACCACCCGGTTCGTCAACTCGTCCATCGATGAGGTCATGTCCACCCTGTACGAGGCCTTGATCCTCGTCTTCCTGGTGGTCTTCATCTTCCTGCAGAACTGGCGCACGACCATCATTCCCATGGTCTGCGTACCGGTCTCGCTGATCGGCACCTTCGCCCTGTTCCCCATGCTCGGGTTCTCCATCAACACCCTGACCCTGTTCGGCCTGGTCCTGGCCATCGGCATCGTGGTGGACGACGCCATCGTGGTGGTCGAGGCGACCCAGCGCAATATCGACGACGAGGGCATGAGTCCCAAGGACGCCACCAAGAAGGCCATGAGCGAGGTCACCGGCCCGGTCATCGCCAGTACCTTGGTGCTCATCGCGGTGTTCATCCCGGTGGCCTTCATGGGCGGCATCACCGGCCAGCTGTACAAGCAGTTCGCCCTGACCCTGTCCGTGTCCGTGGCCATCTCGTCGATCAACGCCCTGACCCTGTCGCCCGCGCTGTCGGCCCTGATCCTGCGGCCGTACACGCCCATCCGGGGGCCGCTGGGCTGGTTCTTCACCAAATTCAACACGGTCTTCGAATGGGTCACCGCGCGCTACAACAAGGCCGTGGCGGCCATGGTCCGGCGCGCCTTCATGGGCGTGCTCGTGGTGGCCGTGCTGATCGGGGCCTGCGGCGGGCTGTTCTCCATCCTGCCGTCCAGCTTCGTGCCGGACGAGGACCAGGGCTACTTCATCATCAACGTCTCCCTGCCCGAGGGCGCTTCGCTGGAGCGGTCCGACGGGGTCATGAAAAAGATCGAGGCCTACCTCAAGGAGGCGCCGGGCGTGCACAACTACGTCGTGCTCGGCGGGTTCAACCTGCTCACCGGGGCGTACTCCTCGTACACCTCGGCTGTCTTCGTGGTCCTGGACGACTGGTCCGAGCGCGAGACGGCCGCCCTGTCGCTGAAGTCCATCATGGGCAAGGCGCAGAAGGAGTTCTGGGGTATCCAGGAAGCGGTGGTCATGGCCTTTTCGCCGCCGCCCATCCCGGGCCTGTCCTCCACCGGCGGCCTGCAGTTCGAGTTGCAGGACCGCTCGGGCAACACCGTGAGCGAGCTGGCCGCCGTGACCAAGCAGTACATCGCCGCGGCGTCCAAGCGCCCGGAGATCGCCAACCTGTTCACGACCTTCAGCGACAGCGTGCCGCAGTACTTCGTGGAGATCGACCGCGACAAGGCCAAGAAGCTCGGCGTGCCCATCTCCGACGTGTTCAAGACGCTGCAGACCTACCTCGGCGGCTACTACATCAACGACTTCAACAAGTACGGGCGCACCTACCGGGTCATGGCCCAGGCCGAGTCCCAGTTCCGCACCCGGCTTGAGGACCTGAACCGGTTCTACATGCGCTCCAACACGGGCCAGATGGTCCCGTTGTCGACCCTGAGCAAATCAAAGCGCATCGCCGGCCCGGAGTACATCCAGCGGTACAACGTCTTCCGCACGGTGGAGATCAACGCGGCCACCCCGGCCGGGTACAGCTCGGGCCAGACCATGGCCGCCATGGAAGAGGTGGCCACGCAGAACCTGCCCGACGGGTACGGCTTCGACTGGACGGCCATCGCCTACCAGGAGAAGACCGCGGGCGGGCAGGTCGGAATGATCTTCGGCCTGGCCATCGTCATGGTCTTCCTGGTCCTGGCCGCGCAGTACGAGAGCTGGACCACGCCGTTCGCGGTCATCCTGTGCGTGCCGCTGGGCATCTTCGGGGCCATGTCGGCGCAGTGGCTGCGCGGGCTGGACAACAACGTCTACGCCCAGGTCGGCCTGGTCATGCTCATCGGCCTGGCGGCCAAGAACGCGATCATGATCGTGGAGTACGCCAAGGACAAGCACGACGCGGGCATGTCCATCCTGGAGGCGGCCAAGGCGGCCGCGTCCCTGCGCTTCAGGCCCATCCTGATGACCTCGTTCGCCTTCATCCTGGGTGTCATCCCCCTGGTTCGGGCGTCGGGCGCGGGCTCTGCCAGCCGCCACGCCTTGGGCACCTCGGTCTTCGGCGGCATGATCGCGGCCACGGTTCTGGGCGTGCTCGTGGTCCCCTCCCTGTACACCGCCATCCAGGGCGCGGGTTCGTGGATAGGCGGGTTTCTGCGCAAAGAGGGCATAGCCAACAGGAAAGAAAAATAGCTTAACAAATATAAGGTGATATGAATAAATGGCCGTTCCTCGGGGGGCGGCCATTTTTTTGACCGTATCCCCGGCGAAATCGCTCGTATGTTGTTGACGGAAGTGAAGAATCTGCTACCGTCTGAGCATGGGAGAGGATAAATGCGAATAAAATTCGGATTCGCCGGGAAGTGGCTGCCGGGCCTGTGGTTGGCCGTGGCCCTGCTGGCGGCTTCCTGCCCTGTTGCGTTCGCCGCCGAACCCCTGCGCGTGGCCTACCCGGACTACTGGCCCTTTTTCACCCGCACCGGGGAAGGGTACATGACCGGGTTTTTTTTCGAGATCGTCAGCGAGGCCCTGGGGCGCATGGGCGTCAGCTCCAAGTGGGAGGCCTATCCGTGGAGCCGCTGCCAGGCCCTGGTCCGATCGGGCGACGCCGACGCCATGATCACCGTGCCCACGGCCGAGCGGCTGGCCTATGCTGCCACTCATGAGGACCCGCTCTACATGAAGCGGGTCAAGATATTCACCTACGCGGACCACCCCAAGCTGGCGGCGATCCGGAACATCAGGACCATCGACGACATCTACCGGCTGGGGCTGGTGGTGGTCACCTACCACGGCAACGGCTGGAACGATCTGTTCATCCGCTCGCAGGGCATCAAGACCTACGAGTCCCCGGTGATCAAGAACATCTGGCTCATGCTGGCCAACCACCGGGGGGATATAGCCATCGAGTGGCCCATGGCCGCCTGGCCCCTGATCGAGGAGGTTGGGGTGGCCAACCGCATCGTGGAGACGGATGTCTCGTTGGAGGACCGGCCGTTCCACCTGTTCATCAACCGCGACTGTCCCTATGCCGCCCGGCTGGGGGAGTTCAACGAGGCGATCAAGCAGATGCGGGCCGAAGGGCGCATCGACGCCATCCTCTCCAAGTACATGGACAGGCGGTAGCGGTGCGGAGCGCTCCTTTTTTTTGCAAGTGAGAATCGTATTAACGATATTGTATTTACAATCAAACGTATGCTCTATATACATAAGTCAACCACAATACAAAGGGAGGCTTCATGTATAAGTATTACGTCAACAAGAACCCCCAGCCCACGGGCGAGCACGAGGTCCACACTAGCCTGTGCGCGTACAAGCCCCTGCCGGAGAACAGCATCTTTCTCGGCGAATACCCGTCCTGTCACGGGGCGATCGTCAAGGCTAAGGAGTATTTTGATGAAGTGGACGGCTGCTACTTTTGCAGCCGGGAGTGCCACACCCGCTGAGGGGAAAAGGAAAGGTCCGCGTGAGCGGGCCTTTTTTTAGGAAATTGAAAGAAAAGACGAAGAAAAGAGTAGAGCCGTCGCTGGCGCTCCTCCAAGTTTTTGCAGCCCTCCCGGCGGGGTTCTTTCTTTTGAGGGCCCAAAAGAAAGAACCAAAGAAAAGGGCCTGGAGGGGCGCACCGCCTTCCTCGCCAGCCCAAGAATCTGATCGGACCGGCTCCGCTCCCGATCCAGTCGTCCGCTCCGCTCCCTCCCAGGATCGAAGAGCCGCTCCGCCGCTCCGTCAGCTTCTAGGGCTGACGAGGAGATGGCTGAGAAAAGGAATGCTATTCTAAGTCATTCCAAAGCATGGAAATATACCCTAATTCGGCCTTAATTCCGGCAATTATAGCGCTATTTTGAGCTTCATGAGTGAATAGTTTCTTCCGACGGATATCTAGTACCGATATATTGACTCCCTTTTGCGTTTCCGCTTGAAAGACTTCATTCATCAAGTGTGTGATAAATACTGCGCGGTTCTTTGCTAACTTGTCTGTTTTAAAATATAATTTAATTATGTGGTTGTCTCCATCAATGGAGAGGCCGAGCTCTGGGTTTACTCGAATTGAGACAAGTCCATCTCCGAAATTTGTACGGGGAGGGTTAAACCATTTTATAGATTTATTACCCCACCATTGCTTGTAAAATTTGCTTAATTCTTTGTAATGTCCTTGCTTGCCTTTACTCGCCAATTTCACGCATTTATCGATGCTGTTTTTGGGCAGGTTGTTTTGGTGTGCAGAGACGATATGTTCTCTAATTCCGCGATAGTAATCAGTTGCAGGGGAGTATGGGGGTCTCCTTATTATCTCAGCTATCTTAGTTAATTTGGGAGTTCCAGACTTTGCAACTACATCAATGAAATCTGTCAAGCTGATTACTGGCATCCTTGCCTCCTGGATTAGATTTAGGAAGCGTATAACATGATTATAATATAATGTATATATTCTATAATTTGTGCTGGAAAAAAAGATAGTACTGAAAGGTAAACACTTTAATTTAGAGCGCCTTAATGCGCTTCCGCCCAATTCTTCCCAACGCCCATGTCAACTTTCAGCGGGACGTCCAGCTTTGCCACGTTCTGCATGATCTCCATTAATCGCGCGCCCGCTGCCTCAATATTGGCTTCGGGGGCCTCGATGATCAGTTCGTCGTGGACCTGGAGGATGAGGCAGGCTTCGAGTTCCTTGAGGGGCTTGTCCTTGTGGGCCTGGACCATGGCCATCTTGATGATGTCCGCGGCCGAGCCCTGGATGACCGTGTTGACCGCCTGGCGGCGGGCCTGGGACGAGAGCTGGTTGTTGCGGGAGTGGAGCTCGGGCAGGAGGCGGCGACGTCCGGCCAGGGTGGTCACGAAGCCGTGCTTGAGCGCGTCCTCGACAATGGTGTCGTAGTACGCCTTGAGCGTGGCCATCTTCTCGAAGTACTTGTCCGTGAACTCCTGGGCCTCGGTTTGCTTGATCTTCAGCTCGCGGGCCAGCTTCTGCACGCCCATGCCGTAGATCAACCCGAAGTTGATGGTCTTGGCCCCGCGCCGCTCGTTGCCGGTCACGTCCGCGATGTCCTTTTCATGGATCAGCGCGGCCGTGCGCGCGTGGATGTCCTCGTCGTGTCGGAACGCGTCGATCAGCGCCGGGTCCTTGGAGAAGTGGGCCAGGACGCGCAGTTCGACCTGGGAGTAGTCCGCCGCGGCGAGCAGGTTGCCGTCCGCCGCGTTGAAGCAGGCGCGCATCCTCGGGCCGTGCACCCCCCGGATGGGGATGTTCTGCAGATTCGGCTGCGAGCTGGACAACCTGCCCGTGGCCGTGGCCAGCTGGTTGAAATGCGTGTGCAGGCGGCCGTCCTCGCCGACCATCTTGGGCAGCGGCTCCAGATAGGTGGAGCGCAGCTTTTCGAGCATGCGGAATTCGAGCACCGCGTTCACGATGGGATGTTGGTCGCGGATTTTCTCCAGCACCTGGTTGGCCGTGGAGCGCAGCCCGGTGGAGGTCTTGGAACCCGCCTTGATGCCGAGCTGGTCGAACAGGACCACGGCCAGCTGCTGGCTGGAGCGGATGTTGAACTCCTCGCCCGCGTGCTTGATGATCGTCCGGGTCAGCTCGTCGAGCTGGCCGTTGACCTCGTCCAAAAATTCCTGGAACGCCGCGTTGTCGATGGCGATGCCCGCCCGCTCCATGCCGACCAGCACCGGGATGAGCGGGATTTCCAGCTCGCGCATGAGCGCGTTCAGGTGCGCGCCCTCCACCTGGCCCCGGACGGACGCCATGTAGGCCAGCGCGGCCAGCCCCTGGGACTGCGGATGCAGCTCGCGCGCCGCGTCCGCGAACTCGGCCCGGCCGTCCTGGAACATGGACTGCCGCAGCCGCGCCCAGGTGTAGTTGCGCGCCTCGGGGTCGAGCAGGTAGGCGGCCAGGCTGAGGTCGAACCACTGGCTCGATAGGATGTGGACCCACGCCTCGTCCGCGCGCAGCAAATCCTGCACGCTCGGCGTGGCGATGACCGAGGCGTGCTCGATCTTGCGCACCAGCTCCCTGGCCGGGCCCGCGTAGCGGTACTCCTGGCCGTTCACGCCGATGAAGAACGCCTCGTCCTCAAAGGTCAGCCCCACGTCCTCGCCGCCCAGGTCGGGCAGGTCGTCCACGGTTCCGGCCACGTTCACGTCCATGGGCTCTTCGGTCTTCTCGCTTACCGGGGCCTCGCCGAACAGGGAGAACTGCTTGGCCTCCCCGGCGGGAGCGGCCTTGGCCGCCTTCTTGACCGTCTCGGCCAGCGGGGCCGGGGCGGCCTTCGTCGCGCCCGCGTCCTTGGGCAGCAGCCGCTGCAATCCGCGCAGCTCGTATTCCTCGAAAAAAGCGTCCAGCGCGGCCAGGTCCGGCTGGCGCAGCCGGAAGAAATCCAGGTCCTGGTCGCAGCTGTCTGTCTTCATCCGCGTCAGTTCGCGGTAGGTGAAGACCTGGTCCATCTCGGGCTCGACCTTGGCGCGCAGCTTCTCGGGCACCTTGTCCAGGTTGTCGCGCACGTCCTCCAGCGTGGGGCCGGTGGCGGCGAACAGCTTGCGCGCGGTCACGGGGCCCACGCCCGGCACGCCCGGGATGTTGTCCGCCGAGTCGCCGATCACGGCCTGGAAGTCCGGCCAGGTGGCGGGTTCCATGCCCTCGGCCTCGCGGAAGGAATCCAGCGTGTGGATGGTCTCCTTGCGCCCGATCTGGCTGACCATGACCACCTGGTCGTCCAGGCACTGCTTGATGTCCTTGTCCGTGGCCAGGATGATCACCGGCCGGTCCGCCTTGTAGCGGCCCGCCAGGGAACAGATGCAGTCGTCCGCCTCCACGCCCTCGGAGACCAGCAGCTTGATGCCGAGCAGCTCCACGCCCCGGCGCACCGGCTCCACCTGGTCGCGCAGCGGTTCGGGCATGGCCGGGCGGTTGGCCTTGTACTCGCCGTACAGCGCGTTGCGGAAGGTCGGCCCCTTGCCGTCCATGAGAAAGCCTACGTGGTTCGGGTTCTCGTCCTTGAGCAGGTTCATGAGCACGCGCATGACCGTGTTGATGGCGTTGGTCGGGAACCCGTCCGAGCGGGACAGGTCGGCGCGGGCGTAGAAGGCGCGATAGAGCAGGGCGGTCCCGTCGATGAGGTAGATCGGGTCCTTATCGAAATTGAGGCGTTCTTTTAACGACATAGATATGTGGGGTGGGGTTTAGATTCTGTGGATGGAGGATTTGCGGCCGTGCCCGAGGCGTTTGAGCATGAAGATTTCCGGGTCCACGCCTTCCAGGTCGGTCAGGTCCACTTCGGCGCGGGCGGCCTGTTTGTGCCCGCCCGCCGAGCCGAGCCCGTTCATCAGCTTCTGGGCCATGGCGCCCATGTCGCGGCGCAGGCCGTCGCCCCGGAAGATGCACACCAGCTTGTCGTCCGCCGTGCCCGAAACCACCACCCAGGCCACGTTGTGCACGCGGGTGAAGAAGTCGGCCACGATGACCAGGATGTCCGGGTTGTCCACGTTGCCGCAGTGGGCGAACAGCCCGTGGCCGATGCGCCGCAGGTTGTAGAAGGCGCGCGAGAAGTAGCGCATCCAGTCCAGGTGGAACTCGCTGCGGCTGATGCGGTTCATCAGCTTGGAGTCCGCGAACTTGCTCAGGTACTTGAAGGCGGACATGTCCGCGTCGATGAACTCGCGCTCGAAGGTCTTGGTGTCGCAGCGGATGCCGTACATGAGCGCCGTGGCCAGCAGTTTGGCCGGGCGGATCTTCATGTTGTACAGGTACTCGGTCATCATGGTGCAGACCGCGCCGTACTTGGGCCGGATGTCCACGAAATCGGCCTGGACCGGGTTGTCCTGCATGATCGGGTGGTGGTCGATGACCACCGAGAAATCGAACGGCTTGAATTCGGGGTTGTGGTGCGGCTGGGAGTCCACCAGGGCGAACTTGTCATACTGGGCCGCGAGGTTCGGGATGAGCTTCTGGGTGGGGATGCGGCAGTAGCGGATCATGGACAGGTTGTCCGGCCGCTTGATTTCGTTGATCTGCGCAATGGCCGCGGCGTTCACGCGCCGGGTCATGATCCGTTTCAGGGCCAGTGCCGAGCCCAGGGCGTCCGGGTCGGCGTTGATGAGGATCAGCCAGTTGTCTTCCTTGTTGAACAGGCTGAGCAGCTGCTCCACCTGTTCGTCAAGTTGTCGAAATAGTGCCACGTACTATCCCTGTTTCAGGGTTAACGGCAGCCCGGCCGCCACCAGGAAAGCCTGGTCGGCCCGCACGGCGACAGCTTGGTTGAGCGCGCCGAGGCTCCGCACGAAGGCCCGGACCGCGCTGCCCGCAGGCAACGGCCCAAGCCCTGTCTCACAAGAGACAAGTATCAAATCCGTGGAGCCCCAGTTGTCGAGAACTTCCAGGAATTCCTCGACCTTAACCGGCTCGCATCCGGCCTCGCGGCAGGCGAACAACCAGTAGTCGAGGCTATCCACCAGCACGGCCGGAAACGACAATTTAGCCTTTTGGAGCCTTTGAGGCAAGTCCTCGG
The DNA here is from genome assembly GCF_051175575.1 of Pseudodesulfovibrio sp. lm2024. NCBI lineage: Bacteria > Pseudomonadati > Thermodesulfobacteriota > Desulfovibrionia > Desulfovibrionales > Desulfovibrionaceae > Pseudodesulfovibrio > Pseudodesulfovibrio sp. lm2024. Next base: position 2,847,522 of record NZ_CP195092.1, on the reverse strand, counting down.
CCACTTCCGCCACCTCGATACCGGGCCCCCGGCTTTGGCGGTGGAGCCGTATTTGGTCGCGAAATTCCATGTCCCGGGCCTTGCCCGTGGCCACGAACAGGGCCGGACCGGGCGAATCGGCCAGCAAATTCAGCGCGAAATCGGATTTTCCCGATTTGTTGCCGCCGAGCACCAATGTGATCATTTTTCTCCCTCCCATCGGGCGAACCACTGGCCCAGGAGGTCCAGGGAGTCGAACAGCCCCCGCCGGCCAAAGACCTCCAGGGTCACCGTGAAGTCGGACGCCCGCGCAAGCAGGGTCCGGAGCAGAACCTGGCCCACCGGGTCCAGCTCATTGAGCGGCCAGTGCCGCCGGTCCCGCTCGGCTCCGTACACGTGGAGCATGCGCACCCGGTCCCACAGGCCGGGCAGCTTGAGCACGTCGCGCTGGTCATAGGCCTGGATGTGCCCGATGTCCAGGCAGGCGGAATAGCCGCCCTCCACGACCTCGTCCCAGACCGGGGTCAGGCTGCGGCCGCCCACGTTCTCGATCAGGAACCGGGCCGGGTCCACGCCCTTGTCGCGCAGCCTGGCCGCCAGGGGCACGAGCAAGTCCGGCTCCTCGGGTGGGTGGAGCACATACGCCCTCGGCGAAACCGGGGCGATCTTGTCCAGCAGCCCGTCAATCTTTTGCCAGACGGTCTCGAATCCGGCCTGCCACGGCAGGTCCAGGGGCAGGTGCACGTGCCAGGAGCAGGGCAGGTCCGCGAGATGCGCGGGCAGGTCCTTGTCCGTGTAGGCCAGGCAGGCCTCGGTCTCGAAGAAAAGAACAGCGATTTCGGGAAAATGGTCGGCCAGAAACACGGCGTTTTCGGCCAGTCCGGCGGGCAGCACGGCCGAGGGCGCGGCCAGGGGAAAGGGGAAGCGCACGCCCCATTTTTCCTCCACGGCCCGCACGGACAGGGGGCCGGAGTGCGCACTATTTGCCCGGTCACGGCCGGGGCCGTCCGGGGAACCCGCCGGTTTCGTTGACATAGGATCTCGGGGCATGGCTATTGCAGCGGACCGCTCAGTGTGACGAACGATCTGCCGAGGTTTTGAATATGATCGGGTTTCGGAATTATTTCCAACATAAGTTCAACCCCCTGCATCTCTTCTGCCGGTTGCGCCGATTCGGCATGCCCCGGTCCGCGGCCCGCAGCCTCTGCTGGGTCTACGAACGCGGGCTCTACCGCTTCATTCTCTAATCGAGCAGGCCGAGTTGCTTTTCCTTGGTCACCTTGCGGGCGGCCAGGGTGGACTTGGTCAGAAGTTCTTCAGGGATTTCCCTAAGATATCGTGATCTCGGCAGGGTCAGGGTCTTGCCGTAGAGTTGCCGGTTGGCGGCGTGGCTGAGATAGAGGTTGCGCCGGGCGCGGGTCATGCCCACGAACATCAGGCGGCGCTCCTCGGCGAACCGCTGGCCCCGGCCCGGGGTCAGGGTGACCTTGGCGGTGAGCAGGTCCATGCCCGCGAACGGTAGTATGCCCTCCTCGCAGGCGGGCATGAAGACAGCCTCGAATTCCAGCCCCTTGGAGGCGTGCAGGGTCATGATCTGGACCTTCTCGGCGGTCCGTCGGACCAGTTCGAGCTCGGTCTGGAGCGACACCCAGTTGACCAGCCCCTGCCAGCCGCCGCGCCGGTCGAACTCCGTTTTGAGCTCCTTGAACTGGCGGCTCTCCCAGAAGAACTGGTCGAAGGGCGGGGTCTCGCTGAGGAACGCGGCCAGTCCCACCGGCCCCTTGGCCAGGATGTGGTCCGGGATCTCGATGGTGTCCTCCACGCCGGACAGGGTCATGCCCAGGAACTGCTCGGCGGCCTTGAGGATGGCGGCCACGCGGGGCTCCTGCCAGAACCCTTCCAGCTCCGGTGTGGAGACCGGCACGCCCGCGCGCTTGAGGGCCTTTTCGATGACCGGGATGAGCGCCTTGAAGCGGACCAGCACGGCGATGTCGCCGGGGGCCAGCTCGCCGCCGCCCTCGCCGTCCACGATGGAGTGGCTGGTGGCCCCGATGAGTCCCTTGATCTTGTCGCTGATCCAGGTGGCCTCGCGCATGGCGTCCGGGGCCTCGAACAGGTGCATGGTCGCGGTCACGTCCTTGCGCGCGATCAGGCGCGGGGAGTCGGGGAAAAGATTGCCCGCCCCGTCCAGGATGGTCTGGCCCGAGCGGTAGTTGTCGATCAGGGTGATCGGCTCGATGTTCGGCCAGACTCCCTTGAGGTGGGCCTCCACATCGCTGACCGCGCCACGGAACCCGTAGATGGACTGCTTGGGGTCGCCGATGCAGAACAGCCCCTCGCCGGACTGCCCGGCGATGCCCCGGACCACGGCCAGCTGCAGGGGGGTGAGGTCCTGGACCTCGTCCACCAGCACGTGGGTGTAGGGCATGTGGAAGGTCGGCGCGCCGGACTGCTCCAGCATGAATTCCAACAGGTCGGTGTAGTCCACCAGGTCCCAGTGGTTCTTCTGGTTGCCGTAGCTGATATGCGCTTCGGCCAGGTCCTCGGGCAGCTCGGTCAGCTGCTCGCGGGCCAGGATGTACTTGTTCCAGTAGTGGTCGAGGTTCTTGCCCGCGAACTCCGGGTTGACCTCGGCGAAAAGTTTCTTGGCCGCCGCTTCGGGCACCACGATGGGCGTCTCGGAGTAGGCGTGCTTCCAGTAGTCGAAGCACAGGGAGTGGAGCGTCCCGGCCTGGGGCATGTCCGCGTTCTCGCCGCGCAGGGCGTGCAGCCGGTCGCGCATCTCCTGGGCGGCCCGGCGGGTGAAGGTCAGGGCCAGGATGCGCTTGGGGGGGACCCCCTCGTCCATGAGCCGTTCCACCCGCCCCATGAGGGTCTGGGTCTTGCCCGTGCCCGGACCGGCCAGGACGAGCACCGGGCCGGGGCCCGCGTCGATGGCCGCCTGCTGGGCGTCGTTGTAGGCCAGGGGCACGGCCTCGACCTTGGGCCGGGACACGGCCTTGCAGGTCGCGGCCATGCCGGGGTCGGGCCTGACCTCGGGCCGGGGGATGTGGATGAGCGTGGCCCCGTTCTTGATCTGGGCGCGTTCCTTTTCCGAGAAGACCGAGATAACCCCGAATTCGCCGTCGAACCCGGCCTTGCGGATGACCTGGCCGTCGCGCATGCGGATGATGCCCTCGGCCAGGTGGCAGGAGAAGCGGTTCAGGTCTTCGGCGGGCACCCGCTGGAGCACATCCAGCTCGTTGCCGAACTCGCGGATGAGCTTCATGTACAGGTGGTCGACCTTCTTGGAGCCCGCGCCCACGCCGAGCACCTCGGAGAGGATCTCCTTGAGCGGGATGAGCGAGACGAAGCCGGGCGCGCCAGCGGGCTGGACCGGCTCCTCGCGGTCGGCCAGCTCCAGGACGCGGTTGTACACGCCCACGGTCACGGGCTTGCCGCAGACCGGGCAGATGCCGTCACGGGCGATGGTCTCGTGGGGGTCCATGGACACGCCGCACTTGCGGTGCCCGTCCATGTGGTACTTGCCCTCCTCGGGGAAGAACTCCACGGTTCCGAGAAATTTGTGGCCCAGCCCCTCGCCGCGCAGGGCCCGGTAGATGCCCTCGTAGGATATCTCGCCCCGGAACAGGTTGGCCTCGCGGCCGAGCTTTTCGCCGGAGTGGGCGTCGGAGTTGGAGATCAGCCGGATGCGGTCCAGTTCGGACCAGGTCCAGTTCATCTCCGGGTCCGAGGACAGGCCGGTCTCCATGGCGAAGATCTCGTCCGCGTAGTCGCCGAAGCATTCGCGGATGGAATCGAAGCCGGACTTGGAGCCGAACAGGGAGAACCAGGGGGTCCAGATGTGCGCTGGGACCAGGAAGGCCTGGGAGTGGGTGTCCAGGACCAGGTCCATGAGGTCGCGGGAGTCCAGGCCGAGGATGGGGCGGCCGTCCGAGGCCAGGTTGCCGACCTGGCCGAGCCGCTCGTTGAACCGCCGGACCGCGTCCAGGTTGGGCATGAACACCAGGTTGTGGACCTTGCGGACCTTGCCGCCGCGCTTGTAGATGGAGCTGATTTCGGTCTGGAGCATGAAACGGGTGCGGCCGGGTATCTCGCCGTCAAAGACCGGGATTTCCTTTTCCAGCCCGGCGGGCTCTCGCAGGGTGAAGAGTCCCTTGCCGTTGTCCTCCAGCTGCTCCTCGATCTCGGCCAGCCACTCCGGGTGGGTGAAATCGCCCGTGCCGAGCACGGAAAGCCCCTTCAGGCGGCCCCATGCGGCCAGGTTCCGGATGGTCAGTTTCTTGCTGGTGGCACGCGAAAAACGGGAGTGGATGTGCAGGTCGGCGGTGAATCTTTCCATGGAGGGAACAGTATAGGCATACTCCTATTATTGCAACCCGTGGACCTCGCCAAAATGGGTTGACTGCGGGTTTTGTTGCAGATACAACTTTTGTCATGAATCTTGAACGACTGAACCCGAGGGAGTCCATCGGCTTCCTCGCATGGAAGGTAGCCCGCATACACGCCAACGATCTGGCCGCCCGCTTCGCCGAGGCCGGGGTCAAGATCACGGTGGAGCAGTGGCGCGCCCTGTTGCCGGCCTACAAGGCCGACGGGCTGACCCAGGGGAGGCTGTGCGACATGCTTTCCCAGGAGAAGACCGGGGTCAGCCGCCTGGTGGCGGCCCTGGAAAAGCACGGCCTGCTGCGCCGCGAATCCAGCGACGACGACCGGCGGGTGAAGTATATCTACATCACGGACAAGGGCCGCGAGTTGGTGGACTTCACCCTGGACATCGTCCATGAGAGCCGCGCGGAGATCGCCCGGCACGTGGACCCCGAGGAATTCGCCGTGTGCAAGCGGGTCCTGTGGCAGCTCATCGAGCCGCACCTGGACCCCGCCTGCTGCCTCAAGGAACAGTCGTGACGCGAAACTGGGGGTAAACGTCCGAAGGGACCGCATTCGCGTGCGGGCTCCTGCCGGAACGGGGCGTTGTGGCCCTGATTCCGCATTTTTTTTGCGCCATGGCGGCGACGGATAGGTGAATCACGGCTGGAACAGGGAAAAACTTACGGGAGACGGGTGAGTGATGCGGAAAGTCCTTGAGAGTGCGGTTGTCTTATGTCTGATGATGCTCCTGGCCGTCCCGGCGTCCGCCCAGCAGGGCGAGCGACCGCCATCCCCGGTGGTCACGGCCAAGGTGACCAGCGGCGATATGGCTCCCGAGACCGAGTTCATCGGCACCGTCTACTTCTCCGAGATTTCCAACGTGGCCGCCGAGGTCGAGGGCAAGGTCGTGTCCCTGGACGTGCAGGACGGCCAGCGCGTCAAGAAGGGCGACCAGCTGGTGGTCCTGTCATCGGACATCCTGGACAGCAGCATCGCCAACGCCCGCGCCCTGTTGGAGCAGGCCAAGGCCGACTTTGAACTGGCCAAGCTCGAGAACGAACGGACCACCAAATTGTATCAGAGCCGCACCGTGGCCGAGGGCGAATACGACTCCAAGCGGCTGACCGCCCTGTCCGCCGAAAAGGAGACGATCGCGGCTCAGGCGATTCTCAACCGGCTGCTCACCGAGCGCGCCAAGAAGACCATCCGCGCCCCCTACGACGGCGTGGTCATCGAGCGCAAGGCGTTTCGCGGCGACTGGATATCGGTGGGCGCGACCGTGGCCGTCATGGCCGAGGACCAGGACTTCGACGTGGTGGTCAACGCCCCGCGCGAGGCCTTCGGCGTGGTCAAGCCCGGCCTTGCGGTGACCGTCAGGGTGGCGGGCCGGGACGTGCCGGGCACGGTCTTCGCGGCCATCCCGCGCGGCGACGTGGCCACCCGCACCTTCCCGGTCAAGATACGCGTGCGCAACGACGGCTTCCTGGCCCAGGGCATGGAGGCCCGTGTGGTCCTGCCCAAAGGGCTGGGCGGCACGACCATGATCGTGCCCCGCGACGCAATCATCTCGTCCAGGGGGCAGATGGTCGTCTGGGCCGTGGTGGACGGCAAGGCGCAGCCCATGCCGGTGTACGTGGTCGGCTACCGGGGCATGGAGGCCGGGGTCAAGTCCACGACCCTCAAGGAGGGCATGGACGTGGTCGTCAAGGGCAACGAGCGGCTCCAGCCGCAGCAGCCTGTGGCCGCACAGCCCATGGCGCGGCAGTAGGAGGTTGCCATGGATATCGTCGGAACCGCCATACGCAAGCCCGTGGCCGTCCTGGTCGGCGTCATCCTCGTGGTCCTGTTCGGCACGGTGGCCCTGCTCGGCCTGCCGTACCAGCTTTCGCCCAACGTGACCGAGCCGGTCATCACCGTGACCACCACCTGGACCGGGGCCACGCCCTACGAGATGGAGCGCGACGTGGCCGAGGAGCAGGAAAAGGTGCTCAAGGGCATCCCGGCCCTGACCCAGATGGAGAGCGCCAACTACAACGCGCGCACCGAACTGACCCTCAAATTCGAGATCGGCACCGAGATCGACAGCGCGCTGCTGCGCGTGTCCAACAAGCTCGACGAGGTGCCGGAATACCCCGACGGCGTGGACCGGCCGATCATCTCGGCCACCGGCGCGTCCACTTCCCCGGTCATCTGGCTGGTCCTCGAGACCCTGCCCGGCAACGACAGGGACGTGACCACCTACCGGACGTATTTCGAGAACGACATCCGCCAGTACATCGAGCGCGTGGAGGGCGTGGCCGAGCTGTTTGTCGGCGGCGGCCGCGAGGATGAGATGGACGTCATCGTCGATCCGGTCAAGCTGGCCTCCTACAACCTGACCGCCACCGAACTGATCGGCGTGCTCAAGAGCGAAAACGTGTCCGTGTCCGCAGGCACGCTCGGCGTGGGCCGCCGCGACTACCGCATCCGCACCCCGGCCGACTTCAAGACCCCGGAGGACATCGAGTCCGTGGTCATCTCCTCGTCCGGCCAGTACCGCGTCACCCTGGGCGACGTGGCCACGGTGGCGCGCGGCAACGAGAAGCACACGGTGGCCATGCGCTACAACGGCGAGACCGGCATGGTCGTGGGCGTCCGGCCCGAGCCGGGCACCAACATCCTGACCATGACCGACGATGTTCACAAGGTCATCCAGGAACTCAACGACGGTCCCTTGGCCGAGCAGGGCGTGCGCTTCAACTGGGTCTACGACCAGCGTCCGTACATCAACGGCGCCATCGGCCTGGTCCAGCGCAACATCCTCATCGGCTCCATCCTGGCCATCGTGGTCCTGTTCGTCTTTCTCCAGTCCTTCAGCTCGACCATTATCGTGGCCGTGTCCATCCCGGTGTCCATCGTGGGCGCGTTCATCATGTTCGCGGCCTCGGGGCGGTCCCTGAACATCGTGTCCATGGCGGGCATATCGTTTGCCGTGGGCATGCTCGTGGACAACGCCATCGTGGTCCTGGAGAACGTGGACCGGCATCGAAACATGGGCAAGTCGCCATTCAAGGCGGCCTATGACGGGGCCAGCGAGGTCTGGGGCGCGGTCCTGGCCTCCACCCTGACCACCGTGGCCGTGTTCCTGCCCGTGGTCTTCATGGAGCAGGAGGCCGGGCAGCTGTTCAAGGACATCGCCATCGCCGTGACCTGCGCCATTGCCCTGTCCATGCTCGTGTCCGTCCTGGTGATTCCCATGCTGGCCAACCAGTTCTACCGCATCGCGGACATCAAAAGACAGCGCGAGACCCCGTCCGACGGGCCGCGCACCCCGGCCGGGCTGTCCCTGGTCAAGCGGGCGCTGATCCCCTTGACCCGGATCGGCGGCAAGCTGGCCGACTGGATCATCGGCGTGCTCTCCTGGGCCATCGACAACTGGAAGACCCGGCTGATCACCGTCCTGGGGCTGACCGCCTTGTCCGTGCTCATGGTCGTGACCATGTTCCCGAAGATGGAATACCTGCCCCAGGGCAACCGCAACCTGATCATCAACATCCTCATCCCGCCGCCGGGCCTGTCCTTCGAGGAGCGCGACGACATCGGCAAGTACGTCTTCGATCAGGTCAAGCCCCGGTTCCGCAAGGAAGTGAACGGAGAGCCCGGCGTGGAGGAACTCTTCTACGTGTCCGCGCCGACCATCAACCTGTTCGGGGCCATCTCCACCCAGGAGCAGAACGCGGGCGAGCTCATCCCCATGTTCATGCGGATCATCAATTCCATCCCCGGCATGTTCGGCGTGTCGCTCCAGGCGTCCATCTTCGAACAGGGGCTGGGCGAGGGCCGCGTCATCAACGTGGATTTCTCGGGCGACGACCTGAACCAACTGGTGGCCGTGGCCGGGACCATGTTCGGCATGACCATGCAGACCATCCACGGCGCGCAGATCCGGCCCATTCCGTCGCTGGAGCTGCTTTATCCAGAGGTCCGTTTCCACCCGTACCGCGACCGGCTCAAGGCCGTGGGATTGACCTCCGAGGACCTGGGCACCGCCATTGACGTCATCTTGGACGGCAAGGAGGTGGGCGACTACAAGGAAGAGGGCAAAAAAAAGATCGACCTGGTGCTCAAGGCGTCCAACGAGAACGTGGCCACGCCCGAGGAGCTCTATTCGCAGTTGGTGGCCACCCCCAAGGGGTGGGCCGTGCCGCTGTCCTCTCTGGCAGACATGGAGAACACCTACGGCGTGACCCAGATCCGCCACCTGGAACGCAGGCGGACCATCACCCTGCAGGTCACCCCGCCCGTGGACATGCCCCTGCAGTCGGCCATGGAGATCATTGAACAGCAGCTTCTGCCCCAGGTGGAGCAGACCGGGTTGATGCGGGACGTGTCCGTGCGCCTGTCCGGCGCGGCCGACAAGCTGACCGTGACCCGCGACGCGCTCAAGTGGAACTTCATCCTGGCCATGATCATCACCTACCTGCTCATGGCCGCCCTCTTCGAGAACTTCATCTACCCGCTGATCATCATGTTCACCGTGCCCCTGGCCGGCGCGGGCGGGTTCATGGGCCTGCGTCTCGAGAACCTGCTCATCGCCCCGCAGCCGTTGGACATCCTGACCATGCTCGGCTTCGTCATCCTCATCGGCGTGGTCGTGAACAACGCCATCCTCATCGTGCATCAGTCCCTGAACAACGTGCGCGAACAGGGCATGGACCACAAGGAGGCCGTGCTCGACGCGGCCCGCACCCGGCTTAGGCCCATCTACATGTCCGCGACCACTTCGGTCTTCGGCATGCTCCCCCTGGCCGTGGCCCCGGGCCCCGGCTCCGAGCTCTATCGCGGCCTGGGCGCGGTGGTCCTGGGCGGCCTGGCCCTGTCCACGGTCTTCACCGTGTTCGTCATCCCGGCCCTGCTCATGTTCGTCATCCCCATGGAAAAGAAGGGCGGCGGGCAGGAAGAAGCCTAGACCGGGCAACCCCGAAATAAACGGCCCGCCATGTTCGCCATGGCGGGCCGTTCGTTTTGCCTTGTTTGCGGCCGATTTCGGGCTAATCCTTGGCCCGGGTGGGGTTGTCCAGGACCCGTTCCACGGCCTTGCGGATCTGGGAGCGCAGCTCGTAGTCCGAGACGCGGTCCGAGAGCACGATGGATCCGGTCTGGGCGTAGGCCGCGGGCAGCAGGTTCAGGGCCAGGGCGTAGATGTCCTGGATGTCCAGGTCCTCGAAAATATAGTCTTCGTAATATTCGTCGAGGATCTCCGGGATCAGTTCGGCCACGCGCCGCTCGTTGCGGTTCGTGATCTTGGATACGTCCACCCCGTTAATCTTCATCGATTTTTTGAGCATCATGGGCCTTCCCCCGGTGGTTGGCGGTTTTCAGGAGTTGCCCCAGGTTAACCCTGATCGCCGTTTCTTGGCAATCGAATGGTACATTTCATGCTAAGAATATAGGGTGAACGTCTGCGGTTTTTCGCTACAACGCCTGCGCGGGAAGGCATTATGGCCACGCAACCTATTGAACAGGCTGTACAAGGGTACACGTACAAGCGTCCGAGAAAATCCGTTTCGGACAGCGACTTTCCCCTGGGCCCCGAACAGTCAAAAACCCGTCGGGACGACGCTCCGGCCTCGGGCTCGGTCCTGCGCGGCTATCTGCGCGATCTGCTTTCCACCGCATCACCCGATGCCGACGGGCAACTGACCTTCGCCGACGTCGAGACCCGCCATACCGAATTGCTCGAAACCTGGAACGACGAGGTCAAGGCCGACCTCCAGGGACTGGGCGTGGACACCGCCACGGTCTTCCGTCTGCTCCACGACCCGGCGGGCGCGGCCACGGTGGCGGGCGACCATCCGGACAAGGACATGATCAACGCCTATTTCGCGGCCAACCCCGAGCGGGTCCACCAACTCGGCCAGGCCCTCCAGTTCGGCAAGCTCGCCGCCGCGGCCAGGAACAGCCTGTCCGAACAGGACATGACCCGCCCCCTGTCCGCCGAGGCCATGGCCAACTGGTACGCCGCCAACATGCCCCCCCAAACCCTGTTCGCCCCCGGCGGCGTTGTGGTCGGTGCGGGCGCCGCCCCGTACAAGGGGCTGGACATCCGGGTGTAGTGACTAAGGGGAGCGTCTCCCCACATGCCTCTCATCCCTGGAGCGATTCGGGTGCGCAGCACCCGACAGCGGCTCTCTCCACGCGCTAGCACAAGGCTTTCGAGAGTGTGTCAGCTGTGCATTTTCTTCCGGGGGGCTTCCACCGCAGCGTAGCCGTCCACGTGAGGATGGAAGCCCCCGGAAAAAATGTGCAGATGGCCCGCTCTCGGAAGCCGCCTCCCGTCGCGCCATGACTCGTCTTTAGAAGTCCTTCAGATACCTTTCCAACCGGTTCATGCCTTCTTCTATGTTGGCCATGGAGGTGGCGTAGGAGAAGCGGATGTAGCCTTCGGCTCCCTGGCCGAAGTCGATACCCGGGGTGACGGCGATGTGGGCCTTTTCGAGGATGTCGTAGGCCAGGGACAGGGAGGAGCCGCCGAACTTCTCGGCGTAGGGGCGCATGTTGATGAGCACGTAGAACGCGCCGGTGGGTTCGTGCTTGACGGGCAGCCCCATGGTCTTGAGGCGGTCGAGCATGTACACGCGGCGTTTGTTGTAGGTGGCCTTCATGCGTTCCACGTCCTCACCGGCCTCCTTGAGCGCGGCCAGGCCGCCCCACTGGGCCATTGTGTTGGCCGAGATGAAGAAGTTCTGGGCGAGGTTCTGCAGGGTGCGCATGAAGTGGGGCGGGGCGATGAGGTAGCCCAGCCGCCAGCCGGTCATGGCGTAGAGCTTGGAGAACCCGTTGAACACGAAGGCGCGGTCCGTGTATTCGAGGATGGAGTGTTCCTTACCCTCGTAGACCAGGCCGTGGTAGATTTCGTCGGACACGATCCACAGGTCGTGCTCCTCGGCGATCTCGGCGATGGCCTTGAGGCGCTCCTCGGAGAGTAGGGTGCCGGTGGGGTTGGCCGGGGAGTTGATCAGGATGGCCTTTATCCGGTCGTTCTCGGCAAGGGCCTTGCGGATGGCGGACACGCGGTACTGGAAACCGTCGTCCTCGAAGACCGGGACCTTGACCGGCTGCGCTCCGGCAAAGGTGATGAAATTGTCGTAGCAGGCGTAGCACGGGTCCGAGGTGATGACCTTGTCGCCCTGCTCCAGAATGGTGGAGAAGAGCACGAGCATGGCCGGGCTGGTGCCCTGGGTGACGACCATGTTGTCCGGTTCGACGGTAACGCCGTATCGTTTTTGGTAGTCTTCGCAGATGGCCTCGCGCAGTTCGCGGATGCCCAGCGAGTGGGTGTAGTGGGTCTGGTTGTCGTCGAGCGCCTTGCAGGCGGCCTTCTTGGCGCACTCGGGGGTGTCGAAGTCCGGTTCGCCCACGCACATGCGGATGACGGACTGTCCGGCACGCTCCATGGCCTCGGCCTTCTCGTTGATTTCCATGACCAGGAACGGGGTGATGCCGCAGCAACGATCGGATATGCTCATGTCGCGTCTCGCAAAAGAAAACCCCGCCCCTCGCCGGTGCAGCAAGAGGCGGGGAAAGTTGTTTACAATGTCGCCGGTTACGCTACTTCAACGATTTCGATGTCGAACACCAGGGTCTGGCCGGACAGGGGATGGTTGCCGTCCAGGGTGACCAGCTCCTCGTCGAACTCGGTCACGCGCACGTAGGCGGGCTGGTCGTCGTCGGTGCGGATCTCCAGCATGATGCCCTCTTCCAGCTCCACGGTGGGCGGGAGCTGCTCGCGGCGGACCTGGAAGACCAGTTCCTCGCTGGGGGAGCCGTAGCCCTCCTCGGGCGGGATTTCCACGGTCACGGAGTCGCCCGCGGACTTGCCGATGACGGCTTTCTCGAACCCTGCGATGACCATGCCTTCACCCAGTTTGAACTCCAGCGGCTCGCGGCCTTCGCTGGAATCGAACTGGCTGCCGTCCTCCTTGAGGGTGCCGGTGTAGTGTACCTTTACAGTGCTGCCATTCTGCGCAGTCATAGAATCTCCTGGATGGTTGTTTGGCCCGGTCGTATCCGGGTGGATTGGGACACCCTAGCGCGTTTTCGCCTAGAAGTCGAAGTTGATGACCTTGCGGACCTCTTCCATGGTCTTTTCCGCGTAGGAACGCGCCTTGGCGTTGCCCGCCTCCAGGATTTCCCGGACCTTTTCGTCGGTGCAGGCGGCGCGGCGCTCGTGCAGGGGCGTGAGGAACCGTTCCAGCGACTCCATGAGCAGCTTCTTGCAGTCCACGCAGCCCCAGGAGGCGTCCTTGCACCCCTTGATGATCTCGGGGAGCTTTGCCGGGTCGGTCATGAGCCGGTGGTAGGGGAAAAGGTTGCAGACGTCCGGGTCGCCCGGATCGGATTTGCGCAGCCGGTTCTCGTCGGTCTTCATGCCGCGCACCTTGGGCATGATCTCGTCCAGGGGCTCGGAGAGCATGATGGAGTTGCCGTAGCTCTTGGACATCTTGCGCCCGTCCAGGCCGGGCAGGACCGGCTCCTCGGTGAGCATGTCGGCCGGTTCCGGGAAAAGGTCGGTGTTGTTCAGGTGGTTGAACCGGCGCGCGATCTCGCGGGTCAGCTCCAGATGCGGCAGCTGGTCCTTGCCCACGGGCACGGCCAGGGGCTTGTACATGAGGATGTCCACGGACATGAGCACCGGGTAGCCGAGGAAACCGTGGGTGTTCAGGTCCTTCTGGGCCAGCTGTTCCTTCTGGTCCTTGTAGGTCGGGCAGCGTTCGAGCCAGCCCAGCGGGGTGTACATGGACAGGATCAGGTTGAGCTCTGCATGCTCCTTGATCTGGGACTGCTGGAAGATGGAGCACTTTTCAGGGTCCAGTCCGGCGGCCACCCAGTCCTTGACCAGGCCGGGGATGAACCCCTTGATGCGGGTCGGGTCGGCGTATTCGCTGGTCAGGGCGTGCCAGTCGGCCACGAAGAAAAAGCAGTCGTACTCCTCCTGGAGCTTCAGCCAGTTGTCGATGACGCCGAAGTAGTGACCAAGGTGGAGGGGGCCGGTGGGCCGCATGCCGGAGAGGATTCGTTGTTTTTCGCTCATGATGAAGTGGTCTGCTGTTTGAGGGTTAGAGGGGCACGCCCAGCAGGGAGCCCAGCCCCTGGACCAGGGGGACGATCACCCGGCCGACGATGTCGAGCCCGGTATAGCGACCGAGCAGGATGATGGCGATGAGGATGATGAACCCGTAGCGGCTCAGGGACATGTACTTGTAGGCGGCTCGCGGGGGAAGAAAGTACGCCAGGACGTTGCTGCCGTCCAGCGGCGGTATGGGCAAAAGATTGAAGGCGGCCAGGATGAGATTGACGAAGACCCCGTAGTAGGCCACGGCGTAGAGCGCGCTGCGGGGGCTCAAGCCGAACAGGGCCATGAGGTGGAAGGCCCCGGCGAACAGGGCGGCCAGGATGAAGTTGACGCCCGGCCCGGCCATGGCGGTGAGCATCATGCCCTTGCGCGGGTCCTTGAAGTAGCGGGCGTTGACGGGTACGGGCCGCGCCCATCCGAAATGGACGAAGAAGAAGGCCAGGGTTCCGATGGGGTCCAGGTGCTTGAGCGGGTTCAGGGTCAGCCGCCCGGCGGCCTTGGCCGTGGGGTCTCCGAGCATGTAGGCCACGTAGCCGTGGGCCACCTCGTGGAAGACCAGGGCGACGAGCAGGCCCGGCGCCAGGGTCAGGTAGACCTGGATGTCCTGTGCGGTGATATTGAACATCTGGTGCGGCTATCATGCAACGGGGTGGGGCGGCAAGGTATTTCAGGCCGCGAACCCGCCCGGTGCGCCGGTTGTTACACGATCTCCGCCCTGGACAGGAGCTTGATGAACCGCTTGATCATGTCCGGCTCCACCAGCCCCTTGTCGTCGGTCAGAGCCTTGAGGGCGTCGAACGGCTTGATGGCCCGGCTGTAGGGGCGGTTGCGGGTCAGGTCGTCGTAGCGGTTGCACAGGGCGACCACGCGGGTGGGCAGGGGGATTTCCTCGCCCGAGGCCTGGGTGGGGTAGCCCTTGCCGTCGTACCGTTCGTGGTGGAACAGGATGCAGTTGGTGGCGATGACCGGCAGGTCGAAGTTGGCGCACACGCGCACCCCGATAAGCGGGTGCATGGCGTATGCCTGGAACTCGGTCGGGGTCATGGTCGCGGGGTCGGTGTTGAGCAGGTCCTCGTCCATGCCGACCTGGCCGATATCGTGGAGCAGCGCGCCCATGCCGCAGGCCAGGACGTCCTCGTCCTCGAGCTTGTACTCCTGCATCAGGTTCACGGCGTAGACCATGGTCGAGATGCCGTGGTGATAGGTCCCGTACCCCTTGCCGATGAACCGGGCCAGATTCTTGAGCGGGGCCGGTGATTTCAGGAAGTTCGTGCTGCTGCGGATGAGTTCCTGGAAACGGACGTAGCGCTTCTTGAAGGCCGGGCCGGGCAGGTTGGTCTCGAACAGCTCCTGGGACAGGGCCGAGGCCGCGTTGGTCCATGCCTGGGCGCGCTCGGGCAGGGAAATGGATTCGTCCTCGAGCAGGTCGATGAGGTTGGCCTGGATGTAGCTGTGGTAGAGCTTGCGGGAGCGCTTGTCCACGTAGATGGTCACGATCCCCGCCAGGGCCAGCTCCTTGCGCTTGGCCTTGGTCAGGGTCCTGCCGCTGGCGTTGAACAGGACGTAACTGTCGTCGTGGCGCAGAAAAATGTCGAAGGGCACCTTGAAATCGGGCCGCAGGATGAGTGGAGAGATGGGGAAATATTCAGCCTTGGTCATTTGGGCCATGGGCATCTTCCTGTTTGTCCGGGGCCTCGGAACCCCCTGTCCCCTCCCGGAATGGTCTCAGCTATCCATGAATGTTGTCGATTGTCAATGATAGCCGGACGCTCCCCGCGCCAGCCCCAAAAAGCAGGACGCCCCCCCACGATGGGAGGACGTCCGTTTCGGGAGTGAGTATGAAGGAGAAATACTATACGCCGGCCTTGTTCAAGGCCATCCGGACCTTGTCCTTCAACTCGGTCAGGTCCACGGACTTGACCACGTAGTAGTCCGCCGCGATGGACTTCAAGTCATGCTGGAAGGAGTCGTAGGCCGTCGAAAGGATGACCGGAATCTGCTGATCCTTGGTGCGGATTTCCTGCAGCAGGTCGAGACCGGAGCGGTTGACGCCCAGCTTGATATCCAGAATGACTATGGTCGGGTTTTCCCTGGCGATGACATCGAGAATGTCTTCTTCACCGTCCGAAGTGGCGACAACGTAATTCTCGGCTTCCAGTTCTTCCCGATAGAGCATGCGGATGTGTTTCTCATCGTCGACTACGAGAATCTTGGGTTGACTCATGGCTTCCTCCTTGGATTTAGCCCTTGGTTCGAGCATAGGCGATATTTCACTTTAGGGTCAACAGCGGTTTTGAAATTAATGGCAGATAATCACCCTGGCCCCGGCCCGGGCGGCGGGCGGGGCGAAACTTGAACTCGGACGCCAACCTGCGTAGTGTCCGCCGCAGCCGCTGGCCCTCAAAATGACCTGCGGCAAAGGAGACACCCATGATCATTGTCAATCTGGAACCGGACGGAAAGCGCATCGAGCTGGACAACACGCGCTCGGTGCTGGCCGTGCTGAACAAATTGCGGCTCCGTTCCACCATGGCCATCGTCGTCCGCGACGGCGAGCTGCTCACCTCGGACCGCAAGCTCTTCCACGGCGACGAGCTTATGGTCCGCAAAGTCACCTCGGCCGGTTAAGGGGGTATGTTCATATGAAATGCACCCGCTGCCGCAAGACGGCCCACGTGGCCCTGCCGAGTCACCACTCCGGCTTCTGCGCCGACTGTTATCCGCTCTTCTTCACCAAGCAGGTGGAGACGGCCATCCGCCGGGAGAAGATGTTCACCCGCGACGACCGGGTCCTGGTGGCCCTGTCCGGGGGCAAGGACTCCCTGGCGCTGATGCTCGAACTCAAACTGCAGGGGTACGACGTGACCGGCCTGCACATCGACCTGGGCATCCCGAACTCGTCGGACAAGGCCCGCAGCAAGGTCGAGAACTTCTGCGAACTGAACGAACTGCCCCTGCGCGTCTTCGAGATGGCCGCCTGGGGGCTGCCCATCCCGGACGTCAAGGAACACATCAAGCGTCCGGTCTGCGCCGTGTGCGGCAAGATGAAGCGCCACCACTTCAACCGCATCGCGGTGGAGGAGGGGTTCGATGTCCTGGCCACCGGCCACAACCTGGACGACGAGGTGGCCCGGCTGTTCGCCAACACCCTGCGCTGGGACACGGCCTATCTGTCCGACCAGGGCCCGGTTCTGCCCGCGTCCGAGGGGTTCGTGCGCAAGGTCAAGCCCCTGTTCCGCTTAAGCGAGTTCGAGACCGCCAACTACGCCTTCCTCAAGGGCATCGAGATCCATTCCGACCCCTGCCCGTACGCGGGCGGAGCCAGCTTCACCGGCCACAAGGAGTTGTGGGGCGAGCTGGAACACCGCAGCCCGGGACAGAAATTCCAGTTCTACCAGTCCTTCCTGAAAAAAGGCAAACCGGCCTTCGCCCAGGTGGAGAAGGAGACCGGGGCGGAACTGAAGCCGTGCACCGAGTGCGGCTCGCCCACCAGCGCCGAGATATGCTCGGTCTGCCGCATCAAGGCGGCGGTGCGCGAGAGCAAGGCCCAGGCGGAGTAGTCCCGTGGCCGCGCCGAGGATATCCGTGACCATGCCCTGCTTTAATTGCGGGCGGACCGTGGCCGGGGCGCTCGATTCGCTCCTGGCCCAGGAGGGCGCGGACTTCGAGGTGGTGGCCGTGGACGACGGATCAACCGACGACACCGCGTCCGTCCTGGCCGAATACGCGCGCCGGGACGGACGCGTCCGTACCTTTTCCATCCCCCACGGCGGGGTCATCCGGGCGGCCAACGCGGCCATCGAGGCCTCCAGGGGCATGTACATCGCCCGCATGGACGCCGACGACGAGTCGCTGCCGGGCAGGCTCGCGGCCCAGGCCGGGCTGCTCGACGACCACCCGGAGGTCGGCCTGACCGGCTGCCGGGTGCGCTTCGGCGGCTGCCGCAAGACCTGCCGGGGGTACGCCCATTACGTGGACTGGACCAACACCCTGCTGACCCACGAGGCCATCAGCCTGAACCGGTTCGTGGAGTTTCCGGTGCCCAACCCGTCCATCATGTTCCGGCGCGACTGCCTGGAGACGCACGGTCCGTACCGCGAGGGGGACTTTCCCGAGGACTACGACCTGCTCCTGCGCTGGCTGGAGGGCGGGGTGAGGATGATGAAGGCGGACGCCGAACTGCTGGTCTGGAACGACCCGCCGGAGCGGTTGTCGCGCAACCACCCGCGCTACGACGTGGACGCCTTCTACCGCATCAAGACCGAGTATCTGGCCCGCTGGCTTGAGCGCAACAACCCGCATCACCCGGTGGTGCACATCCTGGGCTCAGGGCGGACCACCCGCAAGCGGGCCGACCTGCTGCTCGAGCACGGCGTCGAGTTCGCGGCCTACTACGACGTGGACCCGAAGAAGATCGGCCACGTGGTCCACGGCCTGCCGGTCCGTGACCGCAGCCAGGCCCCCGGACCGGGCCAGGGATTTTGCATCCCCTATGTGGCCAGCCGTGGCGCGCGCGAGGAGATCGCGGCGTTCCTCGGCGAGCGCGGCTGTGAGCTTGGCCGCGACTACATCCCGGCCGCCTGACGTCCCTCTCTTTCTAGCCATCCCTCCCGGAATCTGGCACGGTTCGCTCAAGACAAGGAGTATTCATGAAGTTCGTATCCACCCCGGATTGCGCGCCCCCGGCGGGGCATTATTCACAGGGCGTCGTGCACGGCGGCCTGGTCTGGGTCTCCGGCATGCTCGCCGTGGACCCGGCCACGGGCGAAAGGAAGCTCGGCTCGGTCGAGGAGCAGACGCTCCAGGCGCTGCGAAACGTGGACGCGGTCCTGCGCGCCTCGGGCTCAAGCCGCGACCGGGTGCTCAAGTGCACCTGCTATATTTCCGACATCGAACTGTGGGGACGGGTCGACGCGGTCTACGCCGAGTTCTTCGGCGACCACAAGCCAGCCCGCGCCGTGGTCCCGACCCGCGAACTGCACTACGGCTTCCAGGTGGAGATCGAGTGCGTGGCCGCCGTGGACGATGGCCAGGGGGAGGGCGCATGACCCGGTTCGTCTGCCGTGGTTGCGGCCTGGATTTCGACGTCATGGCCCCGCGCTGGCGCTGCGACTGCGGCGGCCTGCTGGACCTGGATTTCACCCCGAGCCTGGACCCCGCCAAGGTGGCCGGGCGGCCCGCCACCCTGTGGCGCTACCGCGAGGCGTTGCCCGTGCCCGAGGGCGCGGAACTGACGCTCGGCGAGGGGTTCACCCCCATGGTCGAGGTGGAACTGGGCGGACGTGGCGTGCTGGTCAAGCAGGAGCAGCTCTTTCCCACCGGCTCGTACAAGGACCGGGGCGCGGCGGTCATGATGGCCATGGCCGCGCACATCGGCGTGACCGACGTGGTCGAGGACTCGTCCGGCAACGCGGGCTGCGCCGTGTCGGCCTTTGCGGCCAAGGCGGGCATCCGGTGCCGCATATTCGTGCCCGCCGACAACTCGCCGGGCAAGCTCGGGCAGATCGAGCTCTACGGGGCCGAGCTCAATCCCGTGCCCGGCTCGCGCGAGGACACGGCCGCCGCGTGCATGGCGGCGGCCAAGGATCATTACTACGCCAGCCACGTGTACAACCCGTTCTTCTTCCACGGCACCAAGACCTTCGCCTACGAGGTGGTCGAGCAACTCGGCTGGAAGGGCCCGGACGCCGTGGTCCTGCCCGCGGGCAACGGCACCCTGTTGCTCGGGGCGCACATCGGCTTCACCGAACTGAGGGACATGGGGCTCATCGAGCGCGTGCCCCGGCTGGTGGCCGTGCAGTCGGCCCGCTGCGCGCCGCTGTGCGCGGCCTTTGCCGAGGGCGCGGACGCGGTGGACGCCGCCGCATCCGAACCCACCCTGGCCGAGGGCATCGCCATCGCGCTGCCCATGCGCGGGACGCAGATGCTCGAGGCCGTGCGCAACACCGGCGGGACCTGCCTGGCCGTGTCCGAAGAGGCCATCCTGGCCGCCTTCCGGGACGCGGGGCGCAAGGGGTTCTGCATCGAACCCACCTCGGCGGCCGTGGCGGCCGGTGCCGCGCAGTACGCGGCGGCCGCCGATCCGGACGAGACCATCGTGACCATGTTCACCGGCCACGGGCTCAAGGTGGGGGACAAACTGCATAAGCTGGTCAGCGACTGACCGAAAGGACGCTTCCCATGGCCGACAGCGACGCGATCATGACGCCTGTTACCCGGCCCCGCAACCCGTGGCTGGCCCTGCTTCTCTCCCTGGTGGCCGTGGGCCTGGGCCAGGTCTACAACGGGCAGTGGAAAAAGGGCGTGGGCTTCTACCTGGCCGAGATCCTGGTGGCCCTGTTCATGGTCCTGTTCTGGGCCGATTTCGCGGCCATGCTCCTGTGCGTGTCCATCCTGATCGGCTACAACCTGTTCGCGGCCGGGGAGGCGTTCGCCACGGCGCGCAAGCTGACCGGGTACACCCTCAAGCCGTGCAATCGGCTGTGGATATACCTGGTCTGCCTGGCCGTCAGCCTCGGTTCGGGCGCGGTCTTCGAGCACGTGGTCAACGGCTGGTTCTTCAAGGCGTACAAGGTGCCGTCCGCGTCCATGCTGCCGACCATCCGGGTGGGCGACCACTTCATGGTCGAGGTCCTGGAGCCCGGGGATACGCTTGCGCGCGGCGAGATCGTCATCTTCTCCACGCCCGGTACCAACGGGCGCGATTTCGTCAAACGGGTGGTGGGGCTGCCCGGCGAGACCGTGGAGATCCGGGCGCGGCGGGTGTTCGTGAACGGCGCGCCCCTGGACGAGCCCTACGTCTGCTACACCAGGGAGGGCATCCTCCCGGTGCGCGACACCTTCGGGCCGGTCCGGCTGGGGCCGGACGAGTATTTCCTGATGGGCGACAACCGCGAGGACAGCCTGGATTCGCGCTGGCTCGGGCCGGTGCCCAGGGATCGGATAACCGGGAGGGCCGGGTACATCTATTTCCCCGGCGACATGAAAGCGCCTGACTGGTCGGACAGGCTGGGAGCGCCCCTGCGCTAGGCGGGGGCGGCCTACCAGAACTCGCGGGCCGCGAACAGCCCGTCCGCCTGGTTGATCTTCAGCGGGCGGATTTCCTTGATGCCCAGGGCATCCATGTAGCCCAGGACCAGGATGAGGTTGGTCAGCCGACTCTCGGCGAATTCGCTGTCGAACGCCTTGTCCGGCTTGCCGGTCCACCGCTTGAGCGCCTCGGCCACCTCGTCGCGGGTGTAGGTCTCCTTGCGGCCGCCGAGGACCTCGGGCACGGAGTAGTAATGCACCCCGCCGATGCCGGCCACGGTCAGGCCCGGCTGGGAGACCCGGTTGGCGATGTACAGGGGCACGGTCATGGCCGCATGGGCCTGGATATAGGCCAGGGCCTGCTCGGCCTCGTGGGCGCTGACCGGGTTGGGACTGACCGTGGTGTTGAGGTCCTTGTGCTGGATGTTGTGGATGACCACGTTCTTGAAGGCGATGGAGGCCATGGGGTCGAGGTAGAAGAGCAGGCCGCCGTCCGGCTTGCGGATGGTCATCTGCATGGAGTTGCCGCCGATGTCCCAGACCAGGAGGTCGTGGGCCTTGTCGCCCAACTCCTGGCGCACGGCGTGGTAGCCGAGCATGGCCGACTGCTGTTCGGAGATGACCCGCGAGGGGATGCCCGTCTCCTGGCGGATGCGCACGAAATAGGCCCGTCCGTTCTGGGCCTCCTGGAAGATGCGGCCGCCCACGGCGGAGTACTCCAGGGCGCTCTTCTCCACGGCCACGGCCTTGAGCCTTTCCAGGGCCTGGATGCCCTGGGCCATGACTTCCTTGCTCAGGTTGCCGTCGTAGGACCTGGCCAGGTCCTCGGCGAAGTCGACCTTCTCGGACAGGGTCGCCACCGGGGTGACGATCAGGCCGGTGGAGATGTCCACGTCCGCGACAATGCACTTGATGTTGGCGGAGCCGATGTCAAAGGCCGCGCGGCGGACCACCGTGGCGTCCTGCGCGGAGGACGGCGAGGCCATGCAGAGGCACAGAATCAGTCCGGCCAGCAGTGCGATATTCAATCTTGGACGCATCATTCTCCCCCAATGTCTCCTACAAGGCTTACCGATGTAACCTATAGAAAAAAGGAAGGGTTCGCAACGTCAAGGCGCGATGTGTCACTGCTTGGTGGAGCGGTAGGTGGCCCGGTTGCGCCTGAGCTGGTACTTGCGCACGGCCTGGTTGTGCTCCTCCAGGGTCCGGCTGAAATGGTGCGAGCCGTCGCCCTTGGCCACGAAATAGAGAAACTTGTGCTGCTCGGGGTGGACCGCCGCCATGAGCGACTCCAGTCCGGGCGAGCAGATGGGGCCCGGAGGCAGCCCCGGATGGACGTAGGTGTTATACGGGTTGTCCCGGTCCGTCAGGTCGCTCTTTTTGAGGTTGCCGTCGAACTTCGGGCCCAGGCCGTAGATAATGGTCGGGTCGCACTGGATGAGCATGTGCCGTTTGAGCCGGTTGTGGAACACCCCGGCGATGCGCGCCCGCTCGTTCACGTCGCCGGTCTCCTTCTCCACCAGAGAGGCCAGGATCACGGCGCGGTGCATCTCCTCGAAGGGCGGCAGCCCGCCGGGCCAGACCTTGTGCGCGTTCTTGAAGAATTCCCGGATCATAACCTCGGCCATATGGCGTGCCGGGTGGTCCTTGGGCGGGGTGAGCAGGTAGGTTTCGGGAAAGAGGTAGCCTTCGGCGTCCTTGGCTTCAATGCCGTATTCCGCCAGCAGCTTCGGATCGGACACGGCCTTGGTGAAACCGTCCGCGTCGCCCAGGCCCGCTTCCTCGATGACCGAGGCCGTCTGCCACCAGGTCAGCCCCTCGCGCACGGACACCCGGCGCATGACCCCGGTTGACGAGGTCAGCTCGGTCAGGACGCGTTCGGGCACCCATCCGGTGGACAGCCTGAACACGCCCGCTCGCACGGCCGAGCCCTTGCCCGTGCGCACGGCCAGCCGGTAGAAGCGGCGGGTGTCGGTGATCAGCCCCTCGCTTTTCAGGTTGGCGGCGATGGTGGTGAATATCTGGCCCGGCTCCACGCGGAACAGGACCTCGCGGCCCGGGGTCTCGGGCGCGGTCTTGAGGAACTGCTCCTCCTGCCACGCCTTGTACCACTTGTAGCCGCCCGCGCCGAGCCCGGCGAGGACCGCCAGCAGGACCGAACCAATCAGGAAGTAACGGAATCGAGCCATGAGCGAAGGATGACCACGGCGGCCTGGCTGTCCAGGGCGGCCTTGCGTTTGGCGCCGTACAGTCCGGCGGCGTTGAGTTCCTCTTCGGCCTGGGCCGAGGTCAGCCGCTCGTCCATGAGGTGGACGGGCTGGGCGATCCTGCGCTCCAGGCTCTGCGCGAAATTGCGTGCCTGCCGGGTGGTCAGGGTGTCCTCGCCGCTCAAGGAGAGCGGCAGGCCGACCACCACGGCCTCGATGGCCTCATCATGAATGATTTCGGTCAGTTCGTCAAAGAGCCCCTGGCGCGTGGTCCGCTCGATGGTCTTGAGCGGCGAGACCAGGGTGCCGGTCCGGTCGCTGACCGCCAGCCCCACGCGCTTGAGCCCGAAATCGATGCCGAGCGCGCGCACCTAGACGTCCTCCAGCGGGGTCTTGGTCCGGTAGCCCATGGCCTGGACGTCGGCGATGAGCGTGCCGGTCTCGTCGGTGACCCGGACCGAGTAGGTGGCCATGCGGCCCCCGGCGGACAGCTCCCTGGCCGTCGCCGTGAGCTCCCTGCCCGTGGCGGGCTTGAGGTAGGCGATGGAGAGGTTCACGGCCAGGGCGACGTTGCCGTGCGCGTTGGCCGCCGCGCCGAAGGCGGTCTCGGCCAGGGTGTAGATGGCCCCCGCGTTGACCGTGCCGAACAGGTTCAGGTGTTCGCCGCGCACGGCCATGCGGCAGGTGGCCGCGCCAGGCGAGAGCTCCGCCACCTCCACTCCGGCGTGGGCGGCGAACCGGTTCTTCTCGTTGAAGAGTCGTCGTATTTCCAGGTTGTCCATGGGCTCCCCTGCGCGTGAATGAATGAGACAAAAAAGCATGCCCGCCGTTCGCGGTCAAGGTCCGGGTGGGCCGCGTCCGGAAAATCGTCGGACCTGCGGAGGTTATTTTTTGCCGTATCGGTTTGACGCATAATTCGCATCGGGTGTACGAATCTGGAGTGTGCGTTCACCGTAAACCGGGGAGGCCGTATGGCAGACAAGAAACGGATAGCGATTTTTTGCGACGGTACCTGGAACTCGCCCGACACGACCAGCGAGGGCGTATCCTGCGCCACCAACGTGGTGCGCATGGCCGAGGCCGTCAAGCGGGAAGGCAAGGACGGAGTGGAGCAGAAGATGTTCTACGACCCGGGCGTGGGGGCCAGCGGCACCCGGCTTCGGCGGGTGTTCGAGGGGGCCACGGGCACCGGGCTGTCGAAGAACGTCCGCGAGGCCTACCGGTATCTTTCCTCGGTCTACGAACCGGGCGACGACCTGTACCTCTTCGGGTTCAGCCGGGGCGCGTTCACCGCGCGCAGTCTGGCCGGGCTGATCCGCAACTCCGGGCTGCTCTGCCCCGAGCATCTGGACCGGGTCCCCATGGCCTACAAGCTGTACCGCTCAAGGGGCGTGGATTCGCATCCCCGGGCGCGGGAGGCGGTCCTGTTCCGCAAGACCTACGCCTTCGAGGACGTCACCCCGATCAAGTTCATCGGGGTCTGGGACACGGTCGGCGCCCTGGGCAACCCGGCCTGGCTGCGCAGCCCGCTCAGCCGCCGCAACTCGTTCCACGACACGTCCCTGAGCTCCAAGGTCGAGAACGCCTTCCAGGCCCTGGCCGTGGACGAGAAGCGCAGGCATTTCATGGACAGCCTGTGGGTCCAGGACAATCCCGCGCCCAAGGGACAGACCCTGG
This sequence comes from Pseudodesulfovibrio sp. lm2024, assembly GCF_051175575.1. Lineage (NCBI taxonomy): Bacteria > Pseudomonadati > Thermodesulfobacteriota > Desulfovibrionia > Desulfovibrionales > Desulfovibrionaceae > Pseudodesulfovibrio > Pseudodesulfovibrio sp. lm2024. Next base: position 2,823,144 of record NZ_CP195092.1, on the reverse strand, counting down.
AGCAGGTCTGGTTCGCCGGGGTGCATTCGGATGTGGGCGGGGGCTACCCGCAAAACGGCCTGTCGGACATCCCGCTGAAGTGGATGATCGACAAGGCCAAGTCCTGCGGTTTGGAATTTTCTCCGTTCAAGCCGGGACCCAAACCGGACCCCATGGCGCCGCGCCATGAATCGTGGAAGGGGTTCTACCGGGTCGTCCCGCCCCACCACCGCAAGGTGATGCAGACGGAAAACGCGAACGAGTCCCTGCACCCCTCGCTGGAGAGGAAATACCGCGAGGACCCGACCTACAAGCCGGAGAACCTGCGCCACGTCCTGGGGCCGAAACCCTAGGGGAGTGGGCTACGCGCCCTTGCGCTCCACGGATTCGAGCATCTTCATGAGCTCCTTCTCCCACCTGGGGCCGCCCACGCACTCGGCCAGGTACTCCACGGCGTGCAGCACCCGGTTGGGCCGCTTCATCTGGAGCATGGACCGCTTTATGCCGATCTTGCACGACGGGCAGCCGACCACGATGGGCCGCTGGCGATCAAAACCAAGGTCCTCGCGCAGCTGTTCCTGCTTGCGCTCGCGCAGCCGGTTGTAGATGGCCGGGCTGGTCATGGCCCCCATGCCGGACTCGCCGCAGCAGCCCGGGGAGAGGTCCACTTCCGTGCCGGTCAGCTTGGACAGGGCCGTGCGGTACATCTCCGGGGCCTTGAGCTTGGGCACGCCGGTCCACTCCATGTGGCAGGCCGAGTGGTACAGGACCGACTCGGTCTGGCGCATGGCGGGCAGCCGCTCCATGAGGAACTGGACCACGTCCAGGTGGTTGAGCGGGTCGGCCAGCTCCGAGGAGAAGTCGTAGCTCTCCAGCGACTCGCGGCAGGTGCCGCAGGCCGTGAGCAGGGTGGTGGCCTTCAGGCCCGCCTTGCCGGTCTTGACCAGCAGGTCCAGGAATTCCTGTACGTTGCGGTGCCGGTTGGTCTTGTAGGCCTCTTCACAACCCGAGGCGAGCAGGGGGTAGCCGCAGCACATGTGGTGGTCGGGCAGGACCACGTTCACCCCGCTCTTGAGCAGCAGGTAGACCGAGGCCATGCCGATGGACCGGGAGAAGAGCGAGGCCCCGCAGCCCGGGAAGTAGAGCACGGTCTGGTCGCGGTCCGCGCCCGGGTTCTTGAACACCGAGCCCTTTTCGAGGTGGAGCTTTTCCGACAGGTTGCGGTAGTCCATGTCCGGGGTGTGGTGCTTGATCACCGGCGACTGGATGCGCGACAGCCAGCGGGCCGGAATCATGCCCAGGGTCTTGTCCTGGATGGACTGGCCGATGGACAGGACCTTGGCCGCCACGGGCAAGGTCTGGGCCGGGTTCTTGGCCAGGTTGCGCAGCACGATCTGTTTGAGCGGATGGCCGGACTTGCCCTTGGAATCGAGGAACGAGCGCATGGACAGGGCGGCCCCGGCCGAGTCGATCTTGACCGGGCAGGCGGCCTGGCACTTGCCGCAGGCCGTGCAGTGCTCCATCAGGTCGCGCAGCTCCTTCATCAGCCCGTGGGCGGGCTCGCCGGTCTGGATCTGTGAATAATAGATGCCCTCGATCAGCGCGCCGAGCGCGATGTTCTTGTTGCGCGGGTGGTACATCAGGCCGCGCGCGGGCTGGTACATGGGGCAGACCTGCTTGCATTTGCCGCAGCGGGTGCAGGTCTGGATGTTCTTCAACAGCCCCATGAGCGCTTCCTTGTCCTTGAGGGCCGTGCCGTCCAGGTCGTGGATGAGCCGGTTGAAGGAGAAGGTGAACGGCGTGCTCGGCAGGGTCTTGGACGTCAGCTTGCCGGGGTTGAAAACCCCGTTCGGGTCCACCTGCTTGCGGTATTCGCCCAGCGCCTTGATCTTCTCGTCGCTCAAAAAGCCGATCTTGGTGATGCCGATGCCATGCTCGCCGGACACCTGGCCGCCCATCTCCAGGACCTTGCTCATGACCGTGTCCGCCGCCTGGTGGGCGGCGGCCAGCATCTCGGCGTCGTTGGAGTTGACCGGCAGGTTGACGTGGCAGTTGCCGTCGCCCGCGTGCATGTGGTTGGCGATGACGATGCGCTTGAGCTGCAGCTCCTGCCACAGCGCCTTAATCTCGCGGTCGAGCTTGGGGTAGGTGTCGCGCAGCTTGAGGAACAGGAACCGGCACTGGGCCTCCTGCTCCACGTCGGAGAAGTCCTTGGAGGTGATCTCCCGGCCCTGGATGGCCCGGATGCGCTCGCGCGCCTCCTTGATGTCCTTGTCGTCCGGGTTGACTCCTTCCAGGTCCACGACCTTGTCCAGGGTGGTCGCGTAGATGTTCGCCAGGTAGATGAGGTTCAGGTCCTCGAGGAATTCCGAGAACTGCGGGATGACCTCCATGGGGATGACCACGTCCTCGTTGATCTTGAACCCCGAGGTGCGTCGGGCGATGGCGGACAGCTTGTGGCGGTCCTCCCAGAAGAGTTCGGCCTCGCGCTCGTCGCGGGCCGCGAAGATGTCCACGCCGTCGTAGGGCTGGGCCAGGGCGAGCACGGTCTGGCGGGCCGCGTCCAGGGCGTCCTTGTCGTCCGAGTCCAGCTGCATGATGATGACCGAGATGGGGTCGCCCTCATACTGCGTGGACTTGGTCTGGTACTCGATGGCCTGGACGTACTTGGGCCCGAACTCCTCGAGCGCCGAAATCTTGACCAGGTCGCCCTCCTCGCGGATGGTGTCGCGCATCCTGACCACGTCCTTGATGACCAGCATGGCGTTGCCCATGGACCGGCCGAAGAACTCCAGGCAGAGCACCTGGGAGTGGGCCAGGGTGGGGTAGCAGACGAAGGTGGCCGTGGTGATGATCCCGTCCGTGCCTTCCTTCTGCACGCCGGGCAGGCCGCCCAGGTACTTGTTGGACACATCCTTGCCCAGGCCCGGGCCACGGATCTCGTCGCCCTTGAGGGTCACGGTGTCCAGGAGCTTGCCGCCCTGGTCGAGGATCTCGAACACGGCGGTGTCGAACGGGTAGATCTTGTGGCGCGGGTGGTCCTTGCGCCGGACCTCGATGAGCGTCCCGTCGGGCCGGACCATTCGGTAGCTCAAAATGTTGTCGATGGTCGTGCCGTATTCGAAGGCGAACGGCCCGCCCGCGTTTTCGGAGATGTTGCCGCCCAGGGACGAGCCCGCCTTGGAGGCCGGGTCCACGGTGAAGAGCAGTCCTTTCTTTGCCGCGGCCTGGATGGCGTTCAGGGTGATCACGCCGGACTGGGCGGTCATGGTCCGCTCGGCCGGGTCGATGTCGAGAATCTTCTTGAACCGGGAGAGCGACAGGATCACGCAGCGCGCCTCGGCCGGGATGGCCCCGCCGGTCGCGCCCGTGCCGCCGCCGCGCGGGATGATCCCGAAGCGCATCTCGTTGGCCAGCCGGACAATGGACTGGATCTGTCCCTCGTCCTCGGGGAAGAGCACGAGCATGGGCAGTTCCATGCGCAGGTCGGTGGCGTCGGTGGCCGACTCGATGCGCGAGTGCGGCTCGTTGCCGATGGCGTTCTCGGGCATGAACTTCTTCAGCCGGGAGACCACGTCGTCGCGGAAGGCCAGCTCGTTGTCGTGGCGCTCCCAGAACAGTTCCACACCCTTGGTCAGGATGGTGGCGAACTCGCGGTCCAGCATGGGCCGGGACATGTTCAGCCGCCGCTCCACCGCGGTCTTGACCAGTTCGGGGTCTATGAACGGGTTGTAGCGCACCAGAAACAGTTCGGCGGCCAGGTTCGAGGCGAGCTTCTTGACCTTCTCGGGCCAGTGCTGAAACTGCTCCATGTCCACCACGCCAAAGGCGCGGGTGATGAGCTGCTCGTCGGAAATGGATATATGGGGTCCAAGCTGGGCCATGTCTTATTACTCCATGGGTGGTCGGTGAAGGGAAGAGGAGTAAGACCTTTTGGCCCGGTTGGCAAGTTCACAAAAAACGAAAAAAGCGCGGCGCCTTCGCGGTGCCGCGCTTTTCATTTGTTCCGACAGCTTCAGCCTAGAACCGCTCAAAGTCCCCGTCGCCGCTCGTCAGGGCCTGGGGGGCGTGTCCGGCCCCGGTGCCGGGGAGGGGCTTGGGGCGGGCGGGCATGGCCCGGACCGTGGTGGTCTGGCCCTCTTCCACGTTGAAGAAGGCCATGGTGGTCTGCAGTTCCTGGCCCTGGGCCGAGAGTTCCTCGCTGGTGGAGGCCATCTCCTCGGAGGCCGAGGCGTTCTGCTGGATGACCGTGTCGAGTTGTTCGATGGCCTTGGAGACCTGGCTGGCGCCCGCGTTCTGCTCGTTGCTCGACGCGGTGATCTCCTGGACCAGGGAGGCGGTCCTTTCGATGTCGGGGACCAGCTGCTGCAGCATCCTTCCGGCCTTGTCGGCCACGGCCAGGCTGCTCGCGGACAGGTCGCTGATCTCGGCCGCGGCCACGCCGCTGCGCTCGGCCAGCTTGCGCACCTCGGCCGCGACCACGGCGAATCCCTTGCCGTGTTCACCGGCCCGGGCCGCCTCGATGGCCGCGTTCAGGGCCAGCAGATTGGTCTGCCGGGCGATTTCCTCGATGATGGAGATCTTCTCGGCAATGCTGTTCATGGCCTCCACGGTCATGACCACGGACTCGCCGCTCTCGCGGGCGTCCGCGGCCGCCTTGTTGGCCAGGTCCTCGGTCTGCCGGGCATTGTCGGCGTTTTGGCTGATATTGGAGGCCATCTGCTCCATGGAGGACGATATCTCCTCGATGGACGCGGCCTGTTCCGTGGCCCCCTGGGCCAGGGCCTGGGCCGAGGCGGACAACTCCTCGCTGCCCGAGGCGATGTTCTCCGAGGCCGCGCCCACGGACTGGACCACTTGGCGCAGCTTGACGACCATGTTGTTCAGGGCCGTGGCCAGCACGCCGATCTCGTCGCGCTGGTCCACGTCCAGGGACTTGGTGAAGTCGCCGTTGGCCATTTCCTCGGCAAAGCGCACGCCCTTGGCCACCGGCCGGGTGATGGACAGGGTCAGCAGGATGGCGGCGGCCAGGCCCAGGAGCAGGGACACGCCCGCTGTGCCCAGGCTCAGGCGGTTGGCCCATTCCATGTCGCTGAGCATGGCCTGCTTCTGCTCGGCGCGCGCGGCGCGGCAGACCTCGTCGGCCGTCCGGGCGGCCCTGACCATCCCTTCCTCGGCCACGGTCTGGCTCTGCACGTACTGGAAAAAGGTTTCGAATTCGGTCTGGTAGCGGGTCACGGCCTCGCCCACGCGCTTGAGCAGGTTGATGTTGCGCTGGTCGTTGAAGCGGGTTTCCAGGTCGGCGGTCAGGGCCAGGATGTTCTCCATGTCCTTCAGGTTGGCGTCACGGTAGGCGTTGTCCTTGGAGACGATGTACTCCTTCTCGTTCTTGCGCGCGTCCAGCATCCACTTGATGATCCGGTTGGCGTCGTCCGCCTTGGCCAGCTTGGATTCCAGTTCGCTGCGCGGAGCCGTGCCCCCGGCGAGCAGGGCCGAGAACTGTCCCTTCTGCTCGCTGCGCAGTTCCTCGGCCAGCGTCAGGGCCGCCTTGGCGCTGTCGCGCATCTGGATCAGGTTGGCGGCCTTCTTGCGCTCCAGGTCCACGTAGTCGGCGAACGCCTTTTCATAGTTGCGCACCGCCTCGACGGTCGCGGACATCTGGTCCTTGTTGGCCTGGTTTACGAATTTTTCGCTGGTCGCGTCGGCCTGGGCGAACAGGGCCTTGAGGGTGGCCACGTGTCCCTCGAGAAGGTTGGCGTCCTTGCGGATGATGTAGTTCTTTTCCTTGATGCGTCCTTCGAGGATGAAGCGGACCAGCCGGTTGGCGTCGTCCGCCTTGTCCACGCGGTCCCGGATGGACGACATTCCCTGGAGGCAGATGGCCGCGATGGCGGCCGTCAGTATGAGGACGATTCCGAAGCCGATGCCCAATTTCATGCCCAAGCGAAGATTTTTTAACATGACGATTCTCCCGGAGGGATTGGCGGTTGTATGGATCCGGCGTATGTCGCCGTAATGGGCATAGTGTCTTCCTGAAAGCTGAGGCGCGGTATTATAAATTGCATATTGTCCGCATGCGGCCGGTCATCCCGCAAAAGGGCGGACCGTCATAGACCGGGCGCTCCCGTCCGTCTTGCCTTTCGGTCCGGCCCGTTATACTGATCGAAAACATTTTTCATGGTATGGGGCTGACTTTCTTTTTCGTCACAATCACTGAAGGGTAGAGACTATGAGCAAGCCGAATTTTGCGCCTTTGAAACTGTTCATCACCGGGCCGACCTACATCCGCCAGGACGTCAAGGAGGCGGGCCTGCTGCCCGAGTTCGGGCACCGCGACGCGGAGAACGACCTGCGTTTCGCGCCAATCCGCGAGAACCTGCGCACGCTCGCCGGGTGCGGCGGCGACTATGAGCCCATCCTCTGCCTGGGCTCTGGGTCCATGGCCATGGAAACCTCGATCCGCTCCCTGGTGGCCGAGGACGAGACCATCCTGAACGTTTCCGTGGGCTCGTTCGGCGACATGTACTACAACATTGCCGTCAGCAACGGGAAGAATGCCGAGAACCTCAAGTTCGATTACGGCCAGGCCATCGATCTGAACGTGCTCGAGGACAAGCTCAAGGAACTCAAGCCGCAGGTGGTCTCCTTCACCCACAACGAAACCTCCACCGGCGTGGTCAACGACATGAAGGCCGTCTGTTCGCTCATCCGCCAATACGGGGCCATGCCCCTCGTGGACGGCGTGTCCATCTTCGGCGGAGCGAACATTGCCCTGTCCGAGTCCGGGGCGGCCATGTATTCCACGGCCACCCAGAAGTCGCTGGGCCTGCCCGCCGGGTTCGGCATCGGATTCGTCTCCAAGGAGGCCGAGGAAAAGGCCGAGAAGGTGACCAACAAGGGCCATCACCACGACATCACCAAGCACCTGGGCAGGGCGCGCAAGAACCAGACCCTGACCACCCCCAACACCACCCTGGCCAATATGATGTGGTATCAGCTCGACCGCATCGTCAACGAGGAAGGGATCGAAAACCGTTTCGCGCGGCACATCGAGATGCGCGGCATGGTCGAGAAGTGGGTAGCCGGGCTGGACGGCTTCGACATGTTCGCTCCCAAAGGTTACCGTTCGCCCACCGTGTCCACCGTGGTCTGCCCCGAGGGCGTGACCGGCGCGCAGCTCAAAAGCACGATCAAGGAAGCGATGCGCGCTCGCGGGTACCTCATGGACCCCGGCTACATGAAGCTGAACAACTTGTTGGAAGAGGCGGGCCGCCGCATGGTCTTCCGCGTGGGCCACATGGGCGACATCACGCCCGGCATGCTCGCCGAATATCTGGGCGAGCTCGAGATCGAACTGAAGAAGCTCTAACCGATCTCAAGGCGGCGCGGTCCTTTTTTCCATCACACTCCAACCTATTCGAGGAAGTTCTATCTGATTCAGCGAAGCACGCGCAACGGCTGCCAACCTTAAGCATATGAAGGGGAAGAGGGTATGCGGATACTTGCCAACGACGGCATTGTGGAGGAGGCGCAGAAGTACTTGAAACAGCAGGGCTTCACCGTGGAGGCCGAGAAGCGCGACGAGGACGACCTCCTCAGCGAGATCGGCTCCTTCGACGCCCTGCTCGTGCGGTCGGCCACCAAGGTCACCCGGGCCCTGCTCGAGGCCGGTGTGAAGGACGGCGGCAAGCTCAAGATCGTCGGCCGGGGCGGCGTGGGCACGGACAACATCGACCTGGAAGCGGCCAAGGAACTGGGCGTGATCGTCAAGTTCGCGCCCAACGGCAACACCAACGCCACGGCCGAGCACGCCCTGGGGCTGATGTTCGCCATCGCCCGCAAGGTGCCGTTCGCCCACCGCACCCTCATGGGCGGCACCTGGCACAAGAAGCGGTTCCGGGGCGTGGAGCTGTTCGGCAAGACGCTGGGCATCATCGGCTGCGGCCGCATCGGCCAGGCCCTGGCCGCCAAGGCCTCGGCGCTCGGCATGAAGGTCCTCGGCTATGACCTCTACCGGTCCATCGACGCGCCCCTGACCTATGTGGACACCATCCCGGAGCTGCTCGGCAAGTCCGACTTCGTGTCCCTGCACTGCGGCGGCGCGGACCCGGTCATCAACGAACCGGAGCTCGCGCTGATGAAGGACACCGCCTTTCTGATCAACGCCTCGCGCGGCAAGAACGTGTCCGAGGACGCCCTGTACCACGCCCTCAAGACCGGGCAGATAGCGGGCGCAGCGCTGGACTGCTACGAGGCCGAGCCCAAGCGCGAGGGGCTGCCCTTCGTGAACAAGCTCCAGGAGCTGGACAACATCGTCATGTCCGCCCACCTGGGCGCGTCCACCAACAACGCGACCATCCGCACCGGGCTGGAGATAGCCGAGGTGGTCACCGGCTACCTCAAGCGCGGCGAGTACGGCAACTCCGTGAACGTGGGCGAGACCGTGGAGGAGGAAGGGACCGTCGTTTACACCATCTTCATCACCCACGAGGACAAGCCCGGCATGTTCGGCAAGTTCGGCACCCTCATGGGCGAGATGGGCGTGAATATCCGCGAGAACAATTCCCGCAAGCTCGGCGAACAGGTCCAGACCGTGTACATGGTCCACGCCAAGCCCGACGAGAAGGTGCGCATGGCCCTGAGCGCCATCGAGGGCGTGAACCGAGTGACCATCTGACCATGGCGGGCATTCGAAACCGGACGGGCCGGGGGATTTCCCCCGGCCTTTTTTTGTGCCCGAATATTCCGTAACCGTATCGTAACATTAAAATAATGGATGGAGATGAGTCCCTGCCCGATGAATGATCGATACCATAGTCATTCCCAAGGAAGGAGATTTTCATGTTTCACGCCCTGAAGCTCAGGACCAAACTCTTGCTCGGCTTCGGCACGGCCAGCCTGCTGCTGCTCGTCGTCGTCGGCCTCTACCAATACGCCAATACCGCCTCGGTGCGGAACTTCGACCGGCTGTTGGGCGAGCAGGTGGCCATCAGCGCCCACGCCCGGCAGGCCGAGGTCGTCATGCTGCAATGCCGCCGCAACGAGAAGGATTTCCTCCTCCGGCTGGACAGGAAGTATCTGTCGGACTTCGAGTCCAATCTGGCCCTGGTGAACGAGCAGGCGGCCGCCGTCGTTCCCCTGGCACAGGCCATCGGCAAGCCGGACCTGGCGGCCAAGGCGCGTTCCGTGGAGGCGGCGGCCGCCGAGTACCGGGCCGCCTTCCTTGAGCTGGTCGCGGCCTGGGAGCGGCGCGGACTGACACCGGATACCGGGCTCCAGGGGACGTTCCGGGACGTGGTCCACGCGGCCGAGGCCGCCTTCGAGCGCCATCAGGTCCAGGACCTGTACATCGACATGCTTTTCATGCGCCGCTGGGAAAAGGACTTCCACCGTACCGGCGCGGACCGCTACCTGAACCGGCTGCTGTACGCCATGGACCGCTTCGAGCACGACCTGGACCTGAAGGAAAAGAGCGCGCTGCTTAACGACGCGGGCGCGGCCCTGGGCACCTACCGCGCGGCCTTCGACCGTTTCCGCGCCTCCCGTTCCGAACCCGACTACCAGGCGGTGCGCGAGGCCGCCGGGACCGTGGAGAAGCTTTTGGATTCGGTCTTCGTGCCCGACGTCAAGGGGCTCCTGCTCATGGTCCGGCGCGGCGAAAAGGACTATCTGCTGCGCGGCCGGGAAAAGTATGTGCACAAGACCCACGCCAGCCTGGACAAGCTGCTTGCCGCCTTCGAGCGGTCCGGGGCGGACGAGAAGTACGTGCGGGAGGCCGGAGAGATGGTCAAATCGTATGCCGCCGCCTTTGACGCCCTGGTAGCCGAGGACACGCACATCAAAGAGGTCACCGAACGGATGCGCACGGCCGTGCACGCTATCGAGCCCCTGGTGGAGTATCTTTCAAGCGAGGGCGCGCGGCTGGCCGGGGAGCGGGCCGAAGAGGTCGGTGCGAGGGCCGTCTGGCTGGGCAACACGGCTATGGCCATCGGGCTGCTGGCCATCGTCCTGAGCCTGGTCTTCGCCGTGTTCATTGTGCGCAGCGTGCTCGGCCAGCTCGGCACCGACCCCATAGAGCTGGTGCGCATCACCCGGCTCATCGCGGACGGCAGGCTCGGCGTGTGCTTCGATGCGGCCCGGGACGGCGGCTCGGTCTACGGGGCCATGCGTTCCATGGTCGAGCGGCTGGTCGGGGTGGTCACGGACGTGTCCGAGGCGTCCGCCAACGTGGCCTCCGGGGCCGAGGAGCTCAACGCCACGGCCGAGGCCGTTGCCCAGGGAGCCAACGAGCAGGCCTCCGGGGTGGAGGAGGTCTCGGCCAGCGTGGAGCAGATCGTGGTCTCCATCCGGCAGAACTCCGAGAACGCGGCCAAGACTGAGACCATTTCGCGCCAGGCCAGCGGCGACGCCGAGGAAGGAGGCCGGGCCGTGGGCGAGACCGTGCAGGCCATGCGCGACATCGCGGAGAAGATATCCATCATCGAGGAGATTGCCCGCCAGACCAACCTCCTGGCCTTGAACGCGGCCATCGAGGCGGCCCGGGCCGGGGAGCAGGGCAAGGGGTTTGCCGTGGTCGCGGCCGAGGTCCGCCAACTGGCCGAGCGCAGCGGCCTGGCCGCAGCCGAGATCAGCGAATTGTCCAACAACTCCGTGGCCGTGGCCGAAAAGGCCGGTGACATGCTGGCCAAGATGGTCCCGGACATCCTGCGCACCTCGGGGCTGATCCAGGAGATATCGGCGGCCAGCACCGAGCAGTCCCACGGGGCCGCCCAGGTCAACAGCGGCATCCAGGGGTTGGACCAGGCCATCCAGCAGAACGCCTCGGCCTCCGAGGAATTGGCCTCCACGGCCGAGGAACTGTCCGGCCAGGCCCGGCAGCTGCACCGGGCCATCGGCTACTTCGACCTGCGGGACGTGGTCGGAGACGGCGGATACGGGCCGTCCAGGGCGCTGCCCGGCGCGGACTCCGGCCCGGAAGACGATCTCGAACGGTTTTGATATAGGGACGCGCCAAAAGGTCCGACATGCGCCGGGCCTTTTTTGTCGAGTGCGCGTCAGTGCGGAAGATTCCGTAGCAGCGCTGGGTTCAGGAACGGTCCCAGGCGGTCGTAGGGGATGGTCACCACCTGTTCGCCCGCCGCGTAGGGGGCCACCTGGTAGGGGCCGAAGAAGAAGGCCACGCCCTCGCTCGTCAGGACGAAGCGGCTGAAGTTGTCGGCCGTGGGCGTGAGGCCCGCGTCGAGCATGTCCGGCACGAGCATGTCGCCCAGCGACCCGGACAGGACTTCGCGGCATATGCCCGAGACCCTGGCCAGGGCGGCCTCGCGGTCCGGAAACAGGCGGTCCAGGGTGATCTCGTCGCCGTCCTCCATGTCGAAGACCCAGGTCATGGGCCAGTTGTTCGGGTGGGCTCCGCCCGTGTAGGCCATGACGTGCACCTTGACCGAGACGTAGCGGCCGCCGGGCGCGGGCCATACCGCGTACCGGGTGATCAGCTCGTAGGGATGGGGAAAGCGGCGCAGGTCGTGGTCCGGGTCGGTCTTCTTGAATTCGTGGAGGATCGCGGACACGTAGTCGCGCACGGCGCGGGTGGACTCGGCCCGGCACAGGACCGGGTATTCGGCGTCCACCGTGAAGCCGGGCGTTTGCTCCTTGATCGTCACCGCGCCCAGGACCGGCGGGGAGCAGGGCGGGGCGGCCCGGAGCGTTGACGGGCCGAGCAGGAGGAAGAGGATGGTCAGCAGCGTCAGTGTCCGGGGCATGGTCCCTCCCTATGGTTCGTTGAGCAGGTTGCGCAGTCCCCACGCCGCCTGGCCCAGGGAGATGCATCCGTCGTTGGGCGGCAGCTGGGTATGGACCAAGGGTAGCAGACCCGCGCCCCGGAGGGCCAGGGGCAATTCGCGGGCCAGGGTCAGGTTCTGCATGACCCCGCCGGACAGGGCCACGTGGTGGATGTCCAGGAGCATGGAAAAGGAGAAGGCCATCGCGGTCAGCCCGTTGATCAGGCCCAGATGGAAGCGCCGGGCGATCCTGCCCACGGGGACGCCGCGTTCCAGGTCGTCCAGGGCGGCCGCCACCAGGGACAGGGTGTCCAGTGCCACCGGATCGTCGGACTTGAGCGGGCAGGGATACGCCCCGGTTTCCTCCATGTCCTGGGCCTTTTCCAGGAGGATGGCCGCCTGTCCCTCGTAGGTGATGGCGGAGGTCAGTCCGCACAGGGCGGCCACGCCGTCGAACAGCCGCCCGCAGCTCGACGTCAGCGGGGCGTTGAGCCCCTTTTCGAGCATCCGCGGCAGGAAGCGGCTCTCGGTCTCGTATCGGTCGAGCCACGGCCAGGCGTACCGGCCCGGCTCCTTCACGCCGATCTCCCACAGGGCGGCCTGGGCGATACGCCACGGCTCCCTGACCGCGGCCTCGCCGCCGGGCAGCCGGAAGCGCGCGAAGTGGGCCAGCCGCTGGTGGTCCAGGGTCGCCGGGTCCACCAGCAGGCACTCGCCGCCCCAGATGGTCCCGTCCTCGCCGTAGCCCGTGCCGTCCAGGGCCAGGCCGATGACCGGCCCATCGAACTTGTTCTCGGCCAGGACCGCGTGGATGTGGGCGTAGTGGTGCTGCAGCGCGGCCACGGGCACGCCCCGTTCCCGGCCCAATTCCTCGGCCAGGGAGGTGGTCATGTAGTCCGGGTGCAGGTCGCGGACGATGAGCCCGGTCTCAACCTGTAAAATGTCTTCGAGGTGGGCGCGAATCTCGTTGTGGAACTCCAGCGTCTCCAGGTTGGACATGTTGCCGATGTGCTGGCTGGTGAAGGCCTGCTCGCCCTTGGTCAGGGTCAGGGTGCACTTCAGCTCCGGGCCCACGCCGAGCACGGTCTTGCCCTTGACCGGCAGGAAGACCGGGGAGGGCACGAAGCCGCGCGCCCGGCGCATGAAGATCGGCTCGTTCGTGTCCGGGTTGACCCGGATCACGGAGTCGTCCGTGCGGATGAGGATGTCCCTGTTGTGGAACAGAAAGATGTCGGCGATGTCGGTCAACCGGTCCAGGGCCTCGTCGTTGTCCAGGCAGATGGGCTCGGAGCTCATGTTGCCCGAGGTCATGACCAGGGCGGCCTCCGGCCCCTTGAGCCCGGCGTAGTCGCCAAGCAGGATGTGGTGCAGCGGGGTGTAGGGCAGCATCAATCCGACGAAGTCCGTGTCCGGGGCCACGCTCCCGGCCAGGGGGAACGGGCGCTTCTTGGCCGCCAGCACGATGGGCCTGCGGATGCCGGTCAGCCACTCCTCTTCGGCCGGGGAGACGTGGGCCAGCCGCAGGGCCGTGTCCATGTCCGCGACCATGACGGCCAACGGCTTGTCCGGGCGGCGCTTGCGGCGGCGCAACTCGTCCACGGCGGCGCTTGAGCCCGCGTCGCAGACCAGGTGGAAGCCGCCGAGTCCCTTGACCGCCGCTATTTTGCCCGCCGCCAGTTCGATGGCCAGACGGCGCAGGGACTCGTCTCCCTGGGCCATGACCAGCCCCTCGCGGTCGGTCAGCCATGTCTTGGGGCCGCAGCGCGGGCAGGCGTTGGGTTGGGCGTGAAAGCGCCGGTCCAGCGGGTCCGTGTATTCGGCCCCGCATTCCGGGCACAGGGCGAATTTGGCCATGGAGGTCTGGGGCCGGTCGTAGGGAATGGACCGGGTGATGGTGTAGCGCGGCCCGCAGTTGGTGCAGTTGGTGAACGGGTAGCGGTATCGCCGGTTGGCCGGGTCGCGCATGTCGTCCAGGCAGTCCGGGCAGGTGGCCACGTCCGGGCTGATGAGCACGGAATGGCCCGCGCTCTTGGTGGATTCGAGGATGATGAAGCCGTCTTCGGCGTCCACCGCGTCCAGTTCCTCGAAATCCAGGGTGACGATGCGAGCCAGGGGCGGCAGTTTGCCGGTCAGGTCTTCGGCGAACCCGCCCACTTGCCCGGCGTCGCCCTGCACCTCGATGAGCACCCCGTCCGAGGAGTTGTTCACCGAGCCGGTGACCCCGTGGTCAAGGGCGATGCGGTAGACAAAGGGTCGAAACCCCACTCCCTGCACCTGGCCGGTGATGGTGAAACGCTGCCGAATTGTCATGGCTGTCCATACCGTTCAAGGCTATTTTACGCAAGTGGAATCAATTTTTTGCAAGATGTTTCAACAGGCTGCGTACTCGTCCTCGGATCAGCCGCATGGGCGCGAAGGACAGCTCGCGGACCTCGGAAAACATGAAGCCGGCGGTGTCAAACCCGTCTAATGATTCAAAAGGATAGGCCAGCCGGGCCGGGTCCGCGCCTTCCATTCCCCGGGTCCATGCCTCCTCCCACAGGGGGACCTGTTCCGGCGAGAGCCCGAGCAGGGTGCAGGCCATGGTGTCCAGGGCCACGCCGTTTTTCGCTGCGGCCAGCATGCCGAGCGGGAACGGTTCGCCCTTGATCGGGCCGTCCTTGTGCATGGGTTCGACCGCGTCCACGAGGTGCACGGTCCGGGGTAGGGCGCGGTACACGTCCATGATCATGGACCGGAAGACCGCGTGACTGTGCCCCAGCCGGTGGTGGGCGTAGGCCTTGCGGAACCCGACCACGCAGCCGAACAGGTTCTTGACCGCGCCGGACACGGTCATCTGGCAGTGGACCTTGAGCTTGGGCAGGTTGAGGATATGGTCTGCCTCGGCCGCGTCGCGGGACAATCCGATGGTCCCGCCCAGGGTCAGGGGCAGGGGCGCGGGACGGCCCAGGCTTTGGGCCTTGAGGCCGAGGTCGGACAGGGCCGCCTCCAGCCCCGATGCGCGGGCCACGTGGGAGGCCGGGCCGAAGGCCGGGGAGTCGCCCACGGTGACTCTCACGCCGTGGTCGAGCAGCCATACGCAGGTCGCCCGGACCACCAGGGGGTGGGTCGTGCAGCGGGCCGCGTTGCTGCCGTTGACCAGGTTCGGCTTGACCAGCACCCGGTCGCCGGGCGCGGGGTCGAATCCGATGGCGTCCAGGAGCCGGGCCACGGCCTGGCCAAGGGATTTGGTCCGGTATTCCGGGACATGGAGTATGGCGACGGTTTCGGGCATGGGGTGAGCATAGGCCCGGCGTGCGGGGTTGACAAGTCGGGGCTTGCCAGCCGGGCCGGGAAAGGAGACAATAGCCGAATGAATCCACTTGTTTCCCTGAGCGACGTGTCCGTGAGCCGCAACGGCAGGCGGCTGCTCGGTCCCGTGACCTGGCGGCTTGAACGCGGCCGTCACACCGCCGTGACCGGGCGCAACGGCTCGGGCAAGACCACCCTGCTCAAGCTGCTGCGCGGCGAGATCACCCCGGACATCGGCGGCGAGCGCGTCTACGACTTCGGCGAGGGCGCGCAACGAACCGTGCTCGGCCTGCGCCAGCGCATCGGCCTGGTCTCGGCCGATATGCAGGACTTCTACTTCCTGCACACCCCCCGGGTGAAGGGCCGCGACGTGGTCCTGGCCGGGTTTTACGACACCCCCATCCTCTATGACAGGGTGGAGCCCGAAGAGGAGGCCGCGGCGGACGCGGTCATCGACCGGCTCGGCATCCGCGAACTGGCCGAGAGCGAGTTGCGCACACTTTCCACAGGCCAGGTGCGCAAGCTCCTGGTGGCCCGCGCCCTGGCCCCGGAGCCGGATATCCTGCTCCTGGACGAGGCTCTGGACGGGCTGGACGCGGAATCGCGGACCGAGGTGGTCGAGCTGCTCAACCGGGCCGGGGAGCGGACCACCCTGGTCTGCGCCGCCCACCGGGCGGGGGATCTGCCCGACTGCGTGCGCCACGCCCTGGCGCTGGATCACGGCGAGGTACTGGCCGAAGGGGAGCGCGAACAGGCCGAGCGCGCCCTGTGCGAGACCGCGCCGGAGGTGGTCGCCTGTGACCTGCCGCCCGTGTCCACGCCCGAGTCCTATGAATTTCTTCTGCGCATGGACAACGTGTCCGTGGTGGCCGACGGCAAACGCATCCTCCACGACATCAACTGGCGGGTCCTGCCCGGCGAAAACTGGCTCGTGCTCGGCGAGAACGGGGCGGGCAAGTCCACGCTGCTCAAGTTGATCCTGAGCCACATCGCCCCCTATGCCGACGGCGAGCGGGGCACGGGTACGGTGGAGCGGTTCGGCGGCATGACCATGGACGAGGCCAGGCCGCTCATCGGCGTGGTCTCCCCGGACCTTCAGGCCGGGTACGCCCGCGAACTGGGCTGGGAGGTGACCGCCGAGGAGACGGTCATGTCCGGGTTCCGGGGTTCGGTGGGCATGCTCGACGAGCCCACCAGCCGGGAACGGCTCGGGGCCGGGCAGTGGCTGGACATCGTCGGCCTGCACGGGCTGGGCTCACGGCGGCTGCGGCATATGTCCTACGGCCAGCAGCGCCGGGTCTTCCTGGCCCGGGCCATGGCCCCGGGGCCGAGGCTGTTGCTTCTGGACGAACCGCTTTCCGGTCTGGACCCGGCCTCCAGGGGGCTGACCATAGGCCTCATCCAGCGGTTGGCAGAGGCCGGAACCCCGCTGATAATGGTCTCCCACTACCCTGAGGACCGGGTGCCCGCGGTCAACCGGATATTGGTGTTGGCGGACGGGCGACAGCGCTTTTGCGGCGACCTGAGCGGGTTCGAGGCGGATATGTCCAGGGGGTGAAATTGGAACCCCGCTATTTAATTCCGTTTAAATTTAAAAAAACCCCTTGACTTATTCTGTTTTTTGGGAAAATGTGCCCATTAGTGTGTCAGCGGGACCCTTAGGGGACGGTCTCATTTCCGGCCGACGCTGACTGGGGAAAGGAAACAGGTATATCGAGAAGCAGTGTGCGCATCGTGTACGCTGCTTCTCTTATTATTTCATCGATGCGAAAGCATCAAATTGCATTCACCAGGAGTGAATATTATGTCCAAGAATATCTATGTCGGCAATCTGCCCTGGTCCGCCACCGAAGACGAAGTCCGCGCCGCTTTCGAAGCTCACGGCCAGGTTTCTTCCGTTAAACTGATCGAAGACCGTGAGACCGGCCGCCCGCGCGGTTTCGGTTTCGTGGAAATGGACGACGACTCCGCCGCTCTGGACGCCATCGAGGCGCTGGACGGCAAGGATTTCGGCGGCCGCAACCTGAAGGTCAACGAAGCCAAACCCCGTGCGGAGCGCCCCCGCTGGTAGTCCGTACCCGCCCTTAAAAGGCAGCTGTGCCCGTCTCTCTCAAGGGAGGGACGGGTTTTTTATTCTCCGGCGTCCGGCCGGTCACCTATAACCGGGAGTTGTTTTGGCCAAACCGAATTACAAGTTCGCAAAGCGGCAGAAAGAGTTGGCGAAGAAAAAGAAGAAAGAAGAAAAACTCAAGCGCAAGGAGTTGAAGAAACAGGACGACTATGACCCGGACGACGACGCGGAAGCGGACGGCGACGACGGCGAGGCGTCCTGATTTCATTGTCGGGCCGGGGTGGCCTGCGCATTGCCAAGACCCCGGCCAGCGGGTAGTATCGGACAAATTACATGCACGGGCATGCGGAGGAAGCCATGCGACACAAGGGCGAAGTGACCTGGTTCAACGAACAGAAGGGTTTCGGTTTCATCACCGGCGAGGACGGCCGCGACGTCTTCGTTCACTACACCGAGATCGTCCGCGACGGGTTCCAGACCCTTGAGCCCGGCGAAATGGTCACCTTCGGCCTGACCGACGAGGAGACCGGCCCCAAGGCCGTCGAGGTCCGCCCGGCCGAAGAGGCCAAGCCCGCCTCCCTGCTTTAATCCTGTCCCAAACCCATGCCCGGCTCCATGATGCGGCCGGTCAGATTCGTCTCGTATCCGCCCTGGGCCTTGATCCTGGTCTGGACGGACTTCTCTGCGATGACCGCCAGCAGGGTCTCGATGCGCGGGTCGTCCATGTGCTTGTCCGGGATGACCAGGTCGTACCGCTCGTGGGCCAGGGGCACGAAGTCCAGGCCGAGCGCCTTGGCCGCCGCGTAGATGCCCAGCCCGCAGGAGGCCGCGCCGGTGAGCACGTTCACGGCCACGGCCATGTGGGTGAATTCCTCGTTCTCGTATCCGGCCACCTTGCGCGGGTCGATGCCCGCCTTCTTCAGATGGTGGTCGAGCAGGATGCGCGTCCCGGCCCCGCGCTGGCGGTTGATGAAGATCACGTCCTCGCGGGTCAGGTCCTCCACGCCCCGGATGGACATGGGGTTGCCCTTGGCCACGATGAGTCCCTGGTGGCGGATGGCCAGGTTGACCACGGTCACCGGCAGGCCGTTCAGATACCTCTTGATGAACGGAAAGTTGAAGTCCCCGGTCTCGGGGTCGAACAGGTGCGCGCCCGCGAACAGGGCCGAACCCGCCTTGAGCGCGGTCAGGCCGCCCATGGACCCCGCGTGGCTGGAGACCAGGCGCAGAGGATCGGACAGCCCCATCAGCTCGTTGGCCAAGAGGTCCAGGGTGTTGTCGTGGCTGCCCACGTGGACCAACACCCGGTCCAAGTCGCCCTTGTGGACCAGCAGCTCGGCCCGGACCGTCTCGCCCTGTTCCACGCCTTCGACGTCCTCGGGGATGTAGGTCACGGCCTGGGCCTTGGTCATGGTCGAGATCATGCCCGCACCCCGGGCCAGGGGCGCGCCCACGATGTTGTCGCCGATGCGTCCGGCGGCCAGCCGGATGGCCTCGCGCATGCCCGGCCGGGACGGCGTCTTGCGGGCCAGGACGATGTCCGCCTCGATCCGCTCGGGCGCGGACCTGCCCATGAGCCAGTGGACCACGGGCGCGAGAATCTTTTCGTGGCAGACGATGGCCGACACCGGATAACCCGGCGCGCCCACCAGGAGCCTGCCCGGATGGCCGCTGCGCTCATCGGTCACGGCCAGCAGGCTCGGCTTGCCCGGCATGACCGAGATGCCGTGGACCAGGACCGTGCCGATGGACTCGAAGACCTTCTTGGAGAAATCCTTGCTCCCGGCGCTCGATCCCGCGCCGACCACGACCATGTGGCACCCCTTGCGCAGTCCGTCCAGGACCGCCTCGCGCAGGGCGTCCTCATCGTCCGGCACGGGCGCGGACCACTGGGCGTCGATGCCCCAGCCCTTGGCATAGGCCCGGAAGACCTGGGAGTTGGATTCGATGACCTGCCCGGCCCTGGGCTCGGGCTTGTCCAGGAAATTCAGCACTTCGTCGCCCGTGGGCAGGAAGATGGTCCGGACACGGTCGCGGACCTCCACCTCATAGATGCCCGCAGAGATGAGCGCGCCGATGTCCGACGGCGTCAACTCCCGGTTCTGGGGGATGAGCAGCTCGGTGGCCACGATGTCCTCGCCGATGCGGCGGACATGCTGCCAAGGGAAGGCGGGCCCGTCGATGAGCACGGTCGCCTCGTCCTTCTGGACCACGTTCTCGATCATGACCACCGCGTTCTTGCCGTCGGGCAGGGGATTGCCGGTGTTGACGAACAGGAATCCCTCGCCGTGCTCCAGGGTCACGGGCGCGTCCTCGCGGGCCGCGAAGGTGGATTCGGCCACCACGGCCACGCCGTCCATGGCCGCCGCGTGGAAGGTGGGCGAGGAGTATTTGGCGTATATGGGACCGGCCGTGACCCGGCCTGCCGCCTCGTGCGTGGGCACCCGCTCGGTGCCGAGCAGCGCGTCGCGGTCCAGGTTCGCCTTGGCCAGGGCCACCGCCTCTTCGGGCGGAACGGTCTTCAGATAGATATTGCGTTTGCTCATGGTGAGGTTGCCTCCGGCGGCCAGAGGGGAAACTTTCGAGAAAGTTTCCCCTCTGGACTCCCCTTCAAAACTTTTTGGCGCGCTTCGCGACGTTATCAAACATATGTAGATGTATCGTTCCGGCGGGAAAAAAGGCAAACCCTTTCCGAATATTCCGTTCCGGCACGTCGTATCCCGCGAAGCGGCATAAGAAGTTTAGGATGGGAGAGGGGATGGGGGTCCGGGGGAAGGGGAGAGGGAAAGCCCTTTTCAAAGGGTTTCCCTCTCCCCTTCCCCCGGCCGCCGGAGGCATTCCTTATTCGTACTGGAATTCGCCGTCGGCGTAGATGACGAGTTCCTTGCCGCCCTTGAGGGTGGCGGTGACGGTTTTCTGTTGGGTATTGACCAGGTCCCAGTGCAGGGCGGAGTCGTTGAAGCCGAGCTCCTTTTTCAGCCCTTCGTCCAGGGTGGACTGGTCGCCGGAGAAGGTGTCGGCGTAGGAAGCGCCCACGGCCACGTGGCAGTTGCCCTGGGGGCCGCCGAAGTTCTCGTCGAACAGGGTGTTGGCCATGAAGGCGTTGATTTTGGAGAAGCGGCGGTCGGTCAGGGAGAACTCGCCCAGCCGGTTGGCGCCGTCGTCCAGGGTCAGCTGCTTGGCCACGAAATCGCCGCCGGTCTTGGCCTCGGTCTTGACGGCCACGCCCTTCTCAAACGTCAGGCGCACGCCCTCCACGAAGTTGCCGGAGCGGAAGGAGGGCTGGTCGGCGTAGTACACGCCCTCGGTGCCGCGCCAGTCCGGGGAGAGGAATATCTCGAACGACGGGATGTTGTGGCCGGACACGCCGAGCCAGCGGCGCTGTTCGCCGGGCACCACGATGAGATCCGTGTCCTTGGACTGGATGCGCAGGTGCTCGATGGCCAGGCTGTTCAGCCACGCCTTGACCTTCTCGGCCTCCTCGAAGATTTCGTTCCAGCGGGCGGGCGGGTTGTCGTCGTCCAGATAGCAGGCCTTGACCACCTGGGCCTTGAAGTCGGCCATGGACAGCTTGGCCGCCTTGGCCAGGGCGTCGGTGGGGTAGATGCACAGGGTCCAGCCGAAGTCGCCGGACTGCTCGCGCTTCTCCATGATGTCGCGCATGAACTTGCGGGCCACGGCGGCCTGGCCGATGCGCTTGGAGTCGATGTCCTGCAGGTGGGTCAGGGAGGCCGGGGCGATGAGCGAGATGAGCCCGTTCAGGCCGCCGATGAACTCGCGGTCGCCGGACGGGATGGCGGTCAGCTGGCTGTCGCTGCCCTTGCCGTAGAAGGAGACCTCCATGTTGGAGGACAGGTTCTGGCGCGGGATCGGGTTGATGCCCTTGTCCATGAGCAGGTCATACATGGCCTCGGCCAGGGGCAGGGCGTCCGGGTCGAAGCGCAGGAGTACGAAGTCGCCGGGTTCATAGGGTTTGGTGCGCGCGGTGGACAGCCCCCACCACAGGGTTTCGGCATATTTTTTCAATTCGTCGTTTGTGAACATATGAGTACCTCGTTTGGTTGGTCTCGTGATTTCAGGCCGTAAGGTAAACGACTCCGGCCCGCATCACAAGCCGCCATCTCAGATCACGATTTTGTAGGGCTTTGGAAAAGCGCTTTCATGGCTTGACACAGGGCTGGCATGAATATATCAGCAAGTTCGTGCCCGGTCCCGCGTGGCCGGAATCGTACTTTGAAATGTCGTGGCTCCCCCGGTCGCAGGCCGAACGGGCACCGCGAGAAACAGCCCCAAAGTGGGCATCCCAAATTATTTTCTGGAGGGAAAAATGGGCTACACTATCACTATCGACACCGACAAGTGCACCGGCGACGGCGAATGCGTGGATGTTTGCCCCGTTGAAGTTTACGAACTTCAGGACGGCAAAGCCGTTGCGGTCAACGAAGACGAATGTCTCGGTTGTGAGTCCTGCGTCGAGGTCTGTGAGAACGACGCCATCACTGTCGAAGAGAACTAGTCTTTACGATCTGATATGGTTACGGGAGCGGCGGATATCCGCCGCTCCCGTTCCATTTTTGAGGCCGCCGGACGGTGGCCGCGCTACGGGGCGCGGCCACGTGGAAACGTTCCCGGCCGCTTTCTTTCCGCCGAAGCCGTCGTTCGAAGGCCTCAATCTTCCAGGGTAAGTCCCTTCCTTTTTTGCGGCAGCGCGGTTGACGGCGCCGAATCACGACTTAATTGGTCCCAAGCGAAACACCACCCATGGCCGGCGTCTTCGCCGGACCGGTCCAGGAGCAGATAATGGCCCTTGATTTTACGGAGTATTTCAAAAAATACGAAGCCATCGTGGCCGAGGTCGACGCGGTCTTCAAGAAATTCGAGACCGAGATGCCGGACCTGGTCAAGTGCGGCAAGGGGTGCAGCGACTGCTGTTACGCCCTGTTCGACGTGACCCTGGTCGAGGGCATGTACATCAACGCCAAGTTCAACGAGAAATTTTCCGGCCTGGAGCGTTCGGCCATCCTGGACCGCGCCGACAAGGCCGACCGCGAGATCCACAAGCTCAAGCGCAAGGTCTACAAGGCGAGCCAGGAAGGCCGCCCGGTCAACGACATCCTGCTTGAGGTGGCCAAGGCCCGGGTGCGCTGTCCCATGCTCGGCGACGACGACCTGTGCTCCATCTACGAGAGCCGGCCCATCACCTGCAGGCTGTACGGCGTGCCCACCTCCATCGGCGGCGAGGCCCATACCTGCAACAAGGCGGGCTTCAAGGGCGGGGAGAAGTACCCCACCGTGAACATGGACATCGTCCTGGACCGCCTCCTGGCCATCGGCAAGGAGCTCCAGTCCGGCATCGGCTCCCGGTTCCGTGAACTGGGCGAGATGCTCCTGCCCGTGTCCATGGCCATCGTCACCGATTACGACGAGACCTACCTCGGCGTGGGCGAGAAGACCGCCCTCAAGGAGAAGAGCCCCGAGGAAGAGGAGCAGCCCCGCGAGATCGTCGCCCCGGCGGCGGCCAAGGAGCCTGCCAAGTCCTCGGCCTGCGCCTCCTGCACCGAGTCCAAGTCCGCCTGTTCGTCCTGCGGCGAGTCCATTGTCCTGGGCGGCAAGGAGTAGCCATGACCAAGACGGTGAACTACGAGGACATGCCGGACCATGAGGTCGAGGCCCGCAAGAAGTTCATGTACGAGAAGATGTCGCCCCGGCGGCGCAAGTTCGTGGACCGCATGGGCTACGAGAACTGGGACCCGTTCCAGGCGCCGTTCGACCCCATCGACATCCGCGTGGAGAAGACCGGCCTGACCCAGACCCAGCTGACCCAACTGTTCATCCGCGAGTCGGGCAAGCACGTGAACCAGGAGTACATCGACCAGATCAACGAGTTCAACGTGATGCTGGTCATGAACTTCGAGAAGGTCCGCCCGGTCTACGACTTCTGCCTCTGGTACGCGGAGCACTGCAAGAAACACGGCGTCCAGCCATAAAGCAAGGATATTCAAATGGAACACTTCGACAATATTGAAGATTACATTGCCGATCTCAAATCCAAACTGCGCGACAACCCGTCCTGCGGCAACACCCACTACAACCTGGGCGTGGCCTATCTTTCCCGCCGCGACTTCATGGAGGCCGAGCGCGAGTTCCTGGACGCCGTGGCCCATTCCCCGCGCATGGCCGAGGCCTACGTGCAGCTGGGCGGCATCGCCCTGCAGCGCGGCGACCTGGACTCCTGCCTGAGCTACAACGTCCAGGCCACCCAGCAGCGCCCGTTCTTCGCCGTTCCCTGGGGCAACATCGGTTTCGTCTACATGCAGCAGGGCGACAACGACAAGGCCCACAAGTCCTTGAAGAAGGCCCTGAAGCTCGATCCCGAGTTCGCCCAGGCCCAGGCGACCATGTCCAGCGTGCTCATCGCCATGGGCGACTATGAGGAGGCGGACAAGCTGCTCAAGACCCTGCTCGAAAAGCAGGCCCATTTCGGTCCGGGCTGGAACAACAAGGCGATCATCGAGGCCGGGCGCGGCAACTGGTCCGAGGCCGCCGTGTGCATCAAGAAGGCCGAGGAATCCGGTTTCGAGGTGCCCGAGGATTTCAAGAAGGAAGTGCTGGAGCAGGTCGCGAAGTAAGCGTTTCTGTTGCCCATCCCGAAAAGATGATTACAATAAGGGGGCTGTCAGCAGACAGCTCCCTTGTTTTTCTTGGAGGAGTGTCATGTCCCGATTCCGCAGCGTCAAGAAGTCCGTCCGTGATATCCTGGCCGACGACGATTGGCAGGCCCGGCTCGCCGAGCTGGACGGTTTCCGTCCCGCCGAGCTGGTCCCGCCGCTGCTCAACCTGCGCCTGGACCGGCTGGAAACCGTGCGCTGGCGTTCGGCCACGGCATTCGGCCTGACCGCGGCCCGCATGGCCGAGGCGTCCATGGAAAAGGCGCGGGTGATCATGCGCACCCTGATGTGGTACATGAACGAGGAGTCCGGCAACCTGGGTTGGGGAATTCCGCTGTTCATGGCCGAGGCCATGGTCAACAGCGAGCGCATCGCCAAGGAATTTCACAAGATCCTGGTCTCCTACATATTCTGCGACGAGGAGTGCGACGGCAACTTCCTGGACCACCCGGAGCTGCGGCGTGACGTCTACTGGGGGCTGGTCCGCCTGGCCGAGTACCGGCCCGAGCTGGTGGCCCACGGCGAGCGGTTCCTGCTCGTGGGGCTGGACGACCCCGACGCCTACAACCGCGCCTACGCGGCCCGCGTGCTCGGCCTGATCAGGGCCGAGGGGGCCCGGCCCCGGCTGGAGTCCCTCAAGGACGATCCGGCCGAGATCCGCACCTTCCACCACCGCGAGATCATAGACACCACGGTGGGCGAACTGGTGCGGGTGGCCTTGGAAGATCTGGGCTAGAACCCTTCGCCCAAAAAAAGAAGCCGCCTGAAAGGGCGGCTTTTTTGTGCTTTTTGCGTGGGCGGAGAGCCTGCGTAATGGCCTGGGGCCAGCCGCCGTCGACCGGGGGAGTGCTACGGCCTCTTGGGGGGCTGGTTACAAGTAGTATTGCTTGAACTCCTCGCTCGGCTCGATGTCCACATACACGTATAGGGCCACGCCGTAGGGATCGAGCGTGCAGAAGCCCCGGTCGCCCCAGGGGTGGTCCTCCAGGGGCATGACCATGGGCAGGCCCGCTTCCACGGTCCGGTCGTGGGCCGCGTCGACCTCGGCCGCGTCCTTGAGTTTGATGTTGTAGGTCAGGCCGCCTTGGTAGAGCTGGTGGTCCGGGGACTGCGGCTGCATGAAGTGCAGGGTGGGGCCGTTCTCGCCGAACTGGAGGCCGATGTACCAGCCGCAGTCGAAGATCAGGCGGCCGTTCAGATACGTGGTGTAGAAGTCCCGGGCCTTGTCCAGGTCCTCCACGACGATGGTGGCGGATATGTCTATGGGATGCATGGTTGTTCTCCTTGGAATTGGCGTTCATAAACCTGTACGGCAAATCGGGCGGTTGCGCCATACCGAAGCGTGAGATCGGCGCGGGCAAAGGGCTTTCGGGCAGGCGGCGGAAACGGGACGCAAAAAAAAGAAAAAATCCACACAACGTGCTTGACAACCAACCGACCTCCATATACTTTCCACTCCGCTTCGACGAGAAGGCGCGTAGCTCAGGGGGAGAGCATTTGCTTGACGTGCAAAGGGTCGTGGGTTCAAATCCCTCCGCGCCTACCAGAACATCCCCGGAAGGGAGGCCTAGTGGCCTCCCTTCCATTTTTTGGTTGAAGCGAAAACGCCGGTCCGGGCCGTCTCCCCATTGACGGCCCCGGGTTCCGTTCCTACCTTTCCGGAGTCGAACGCGAACCGCACCGGCGGAACGGAACAGATGTCACACGGCGCCGCCGCAAGGCGCGTCCAAAGAATCCGGCCACGGCCGGACAAGGGAGAGATGAAGTGTTGGTTGAAATCTCCGGTCAACAGGTTGAAGCGGCCGACGGCGCGTCCTGCGCCGACGTCCTCCAGGAAGGACTGTCCAAGAAACAGTTCAAGAACGTCGTGGCCGCCCAATGCGGCGACGCGATCGTGGACCTGAGCACTCCCGTTACCGAGACCTGCACTACCATCGAGCCCGTCTTCGCGGACAGCGAGGAAGGGCTCGGCGTCATCCGCCACTCCGCGGCCCACGTCATGGCCGAGGCCGTCAAGAAGCTGTTCCCCACCGCCAAGGTGACCATCGGCCCGTCCATCACCGACGGGTTCTACTACGATTTCGATTATGAGCGTCCGTTCACGCCCGAGGACCTGGAGGCCATCGAAAAGGAGATGCTCTCCTCGGTGGGCGCCAACAAGGACTTCACGCGCTCGGTCATGTCCAAGGCCGAGGCCAAGAAGCTCTTCGAGTCCATGGGCGAGACCTACAAGTCCGAGATCATGGACGACCTGGGCGGCGACGAGTTTTCCATCTATACCCACGGCGACTTCGCCGACCTGTGCCGCGGCCCGCACGTGGTCCGCACCGGCCAGATCAAGGCCTTCAAGCTGCTCTCCGTGGCCGGCGCCTACTGGCGCGGCGACGAGAAGAACAAGCAGCTGCAGCGCATTTACGGCACGGCCTGGCAGGACCCCAAGGCCCTGAAGAAGTACCTGACCCGCCTGGAAGAGGCCAAGAAGCGCGACCACCGCAAGCTCGGCAAGCAGCTCGACCTGTTCTCGTTCAGCGAGGAGGTCGGCCCGGGCATGTCCCTGTGGCACCCGCGCGGCATGCTCCTGCGCGCCATCCTCGAGGACTTCGAGCGCAAGGAGCACCTCAAGCGCGGCTACCAGCTGGTCCAGGGCCCGATCATCCTCAAGCGCGAGCTGTGGGAGAAGTCCGGCCACTACGACAACTACCGCGAGAACATGTATTTCACGGAGATCGACGAGCAGGCCTACGGCATCAAGCCGATGAACTGTCTGGCGCACATGATCATCTACAAGCGTAAGATCATGAGCTACCGCGATCTGCCCCAGCGCTACTTCGAACTGGGCGTGGTCCATCGCCACGAGAAATCCGGCGTGCTCCACGGTCTGATGCGCGTGCGCACCTTCACCCAGGACGACGCGCATCTGATCTGCCGCCCGGACCAGGTGGAGGAGGAGATCCTCAACCTGATCAAGTTCTACCAGGACATCTACGCCCTGTTTGACTACGAGTTCGACGTGGAGCTTTCCACCCGGCCGGAGAAGTCCATCGGCTCGGATGCCGACTGGGAACTGGCCACCGAAGGACTGCGCCAGGCCCTCGACAAATCGGGCATGCCGTACGCCATCAACGAAGGCGACGGCGCGTTCTATGGCCCGAAGATCGATTTCCACCTGCGGGATTCCATAGGCAGAAGCTGGCAATGCGGCACAATTCAAGTGGATTTCACCTTGCCAGAGCGCTTTGACATAGTATATGTGGGCGAGGACGGTGAGAGGCACCGGCCCGTGATGATCCATCGTGCCATGCTCGGTTCCATCGAACGCTTCATCGGCGTCTTGACGGAGCACTGTGCAGGTGCGTATCCTGTCTGGCTGGCGCCCGTGCAGGCGCGTTTGCTGAACGTGACCGATGCGCAGGCAGATTTCGTCAAGAAAGCCGAAGCGTTCCTCGTTTCCAAGGGGATCCGCGTCGAAGCGGACATCCGCAACGAGAAGCTCGGCTACAAGATACGGGAAGCTCAGGTTGAGAAGATCCCGTATATGTTGGTAATCGGTGACAAAGAGGTTGAGGCCGGGTGCGTCAATATCCGTTCACGAGACGGAGAAGACCCCGGGATGGTGACACTGGAGGAAGCCGCGCAGTTGATTTTGGATGCTGCAAAGGCGCCCTTCAAAGCAGGAGGAATGAGCTATAGCTTTTCGGGGTAACATGCGCCGGGATCAGAAGAGGGAAGATCTGGTCCGGCGGAACGAGAGAATCCGCATCCCCAAGGTGCGGGTCGTGGACGATGACGGTGAGCAGCTCGGTGTCATGGCAACCCGCGACGCGCTTGATCGCGCCCGGGAGAAGGGTCTCGATCTTGTGGAGGTCGCGCCCAACGCCGACCCGCCCGTCTGCAAGATCATGGATTACGGCAAGTTCAAGTACCAGCAGCAGAAGAAGCTGCAGGAAGCGAAGAAGAAGCAGACCGTAATCAAGATCAAGGAAGTCAAATTCCGGCCCAAGACCGACGAGCACGATTACCTGACCAAGCTCAAACAAATTGTAAAGTTCCTGGAAGGCGGCGACCGCTGCAAGGTGACCATCTTCTTCCGGGGACGCGAGATAGTCCACAAGGACCGCGGGCTGGCCATGCTCGAAAGGGTCGTGGTGGACACCCAGGATTTAGCCAAAGTCGAGAGCAAGCCCATGTCGGAAGGACGGACCATGACGATGATGCTCGCTCCGGTGAAAAAATAGAGACTTGAGAAGGGACCCTGGTCCCATTCTAGGAGGATACTATGCCCAAGATCAAAACCCGCCGTGCAGCCGCCAAGCGGTTCTCCAAGACCGCTACCGGCAAGTTCAAGCGCCGCCGCAAGAATCTCAGGCACATTCTGACCAAGAAGAATGCCAAGAGAAAGCGCCGCCTCGGTCAGTCCACCACCGTGGACACCGCGAACATGAAGGCTGTCCGTCGTCAGTTGCCCAACGGCTAGCAATCCGCCTGATACGGCCATCCGGCGGCGTCACAAGAGAGGAGGGGAATGGCCCCGACTCGCACGTACGCCGGTTGCGCCCAGACGAGATGCCCGTTGATCCCATTAACCCTATAAAGCAATCCACCTCGCCGGGGGAGTCCGTCCGGCCCGGGAGGTAAAAGCGATGGAGGTTTTACCATGAGAGTAAAGCGTGGAGTTGCCGCCAAGCGGCGTCACAACAAATATCTGAAAATGGCCAAGGGTTACCGCGGCGCGGGTTCCCGCCTGTACCGCACCGCCCGTGAGCGCGTCGAAAAGGCCCTGTGCCATTCCTACAAGGACCGCAAGCGCAAGAAGCGCGAGTTCCGCAAGCTGTGGATCATGCGCATCAACGCCGCCGCCCGCATCAACGGCATGTCCTACAGCCGTTTGATGAATGGCCTGAAGAAGGCCGGCATCGAGCTGAACCGCAAGGTTCTGGCCGATATGGCGGTGCGCGATCCGCAGGTGTTCGCCAAGATCGCAGAGGCAGCCAAGGCCAAAGTGAGCTAAATCGTGAGTAGTGAATTGAAGTCCTTCCTTGAAGGACTCGACAGCCTGGCCCAGGATTGCGCTTCGCGCAAGGGCCAGGCTTGTTCGTTAAAGGAACTGGAGGAACTCCGCATCGAGTTCCTGGGCCGGAAGGGCAAGCTCGCCCAGATCATGGGCAAGCTCGGCAAGCTCGACAATTCCGACAAGCCCGCCGCGGGCAAGAAGGCCAACGAGGTCAAGCAGGCCATCACTGGCCTGATCGACGGTTGGGAGGCCGAGCTGCACGCCGCCGAGGCGGGCCAGGCCCTGTCGCGCTTCGATCCCTCCATGCCGGGCCGCAAGCCGTGGGCCGGTTCCCTGCACCCCGTGACCCTGGTCATGGACGAGGTCGCCTCGGTCCTGGTCGGGCTCGGTTTCGAGCACGCCGCCGGACCCGAGGTGGAGAACGACTGGCACAACTTCGAGGCCCTGAACATGCCGCCGGACCACCCGGCCCGCGACATGCAGGACACCCTGTACATGTCGGAGAAGATCGTCCTGCGCACCCATACCTCGGGCATGCAGATCCGCTCCATGCTCAAGCGCAAACCGCCCGTGGCGGTCATCGCGCCGGGCAAGGTCTACCGCCGCGACTCGGACCTGACCCACACCCCCATGTTCAACCAGATCGAGGGGTTGCTGGTCGACAAGAACGTGTCCATGGGCGACCTGCGCGGCACCCTGACCGCGTTCGTTCGCGCGGTCTTCGGTCCCAGGACCGAGGTCCGCTTCCGTCCGAGCTTCTTCCCGTTCACCGAGCCCAGCGCCGAGGTGGACATCTCCTGCGTCATGTGCGGGGGCAAGGGCGAGACCGACGGCAAGACCTGCCGCGTCTGCAAGGGTACGGGATGGGTCGAGATCCTGGGCTGCGGCATGGTCGATCCCAACGTGTTCAAGGCCGTGGGCTACGACCCCGAGGTCTACACGGGCTTCGCCTTCGGTGTCGGCATCGAGCGCATGGCCATGCTCAAGTACGGCATCGACGACCTGCGCATGTTCTTCGAGAACGACGTCCGTTTCCTGGAACAGTTCGCCTAGATATTGTGGCGGCCCGGGAGGGCGCAAGCCTTCCCGCGTGCCCCTTTTGACATGCTGAACTCCACCGAGTTCACCCCTTACGAAGACAACTTTTCCACCCCCTCCGATACGCGCGCATTGCGCATGCAAAAAGTTTAGGTGGGGAGATGGGGATGGGGTCCGGGGGAAGGGGAAGAGGGGAAGCCCTTTTCAAAGGCTTCCCCTCTTCCCCTTCCCCCGGCCGCCGGAGGCACTCATGTTAGTTAGCTTGAATTGGTTGCGTGAATTCGTCCCCTACGAGGGGGACATCCAGGTCCTGGGGGACAAGTTGACCATGCTCGGCCTCGAGCTGGACGGCATCACCGATCCCTTTGAGGCCGTGCAGGATATCGTGGTCGGCTTTGTTGCCGAACGCGAGCCGCATCCCGAGTCCGACCACCTGTCGGTCTGCACCGTGGACGTGGGCGGCCCCGAGACCCTGACCATCGTGTGCGGCGCGCCCAACGTGGGCAAGGGCCAGAAGGTGCCCGTGGCCATGGTCGGCACGACCATGCCCGACGGCATGAAGATCAAGAAGGCCAAGCTCCGGGGCGTCAAGTCCATGGGCATGATCTGCTCCGAGCGCGAGCTGGGCTTTTCCGAGGACCACGAGGGCATCTGGGTGCTCGACGACTCGCTCAAGGTGGGCGACAAGCTGGTCGACGCCCTGAACCTGGAGCGGGTGGTCTTCGACTTCGACATCACCCCGAACCGTGCCGACTGTCTTTCCATCCTCGGTTTCGCCCGCGAGACCGCCCTGGCCTTCGACCTGCCCCTGACCATGCCCGAGCTGAACCTGGTCGAGAGCGGCGGCAATGCCGCCGACGAGATCAAGATTCTGATCGACGACCCCGAGTACTGCCCGCTGTTCAACAGCCGCGTCATCAAGGGCGTGGAGACCCGCAAGGCCCCGGACTGGATGCGCTTCAAGCTGCTCGCCCTGGGCCAGCGCCCGATTTCCAATATCGTGGACGTGACCAACTACATCATGTTCGAGCTGGGCCAGCCCATGCACTCCTACGACCTCGACCTGGTCGAGGACGCCACCCTGCGCGTGGCCCTGGCCGAAGAGGGCATGAAGTTCACCACCCTGGACGACGTGGAGCGCACGCTTACGGCCAACGACCTGCTCATCCGCGACGGCAAGCGTCCGGTGGGCCTGGCCGGCGTCATGGGCGGCTCCAACACCGAGATGCACGCCGGTTCCACCAACGTCCTGCTTGAGGCCGCCGTGTTCCGTCCGGGCACCATCCGCAAGACCGCCCGCCGTCTGGCCCTGCCGTCCGAGGCGTCCTATCGTTTCGAGCGCGGCGTGGACCAGCAGCTCAACCGTTTCTGCATCGACCGCGCGGCCCAGCTCATGGCCGAGACCTCGGGCGGCACGGTCATGAAGGGCGTGGTCACCAACGAGCCCCGCCCCTGGCAGGACCGCACCCACGGCTACCGCCACAAGCGGTGCATGTCGCTGCTTGGTCTGGACCTGGAACCGGCCTTCGCCAAGAAGGTCTTCGAGCTCGAAGGGTGCACTGTGAACGATTCCGATCCGGACAACTGGATCGTGGATTCCCCGTCCCACCGGTTGGACCTCGAGCGCGAGGTCGACCTCTACGAGGAAGTGGGCCGGGTCTACGGCCTGGACCGCATCCCGGCGGTGCTGCCCCGGGTGGCCAAGCCTCTGGAGGGCATGGGCGAAACTCCGGAGTACGAATTCATCAGGCGGGTCAAGCTGTGGGGACGCGGCGTGGGGCTGAACGAGGCGATCAACTACAGCTTCACCGGCTCCGAGGATCTCGACCGCCTTTCCCTGCCCGAAGAGGGCCGCGTCTACATCGCCAATCCCCTGTCCGAGGAACAGAACGTCATGCGCACCGAGCTCGCCCCCGGCCTGCTCAACACGCTCAAAAACAACCTGTCCAAGGGCAACAACCATATCCGACTGTTCGAGGTGGCCAAGCAGTTCGTCTTTGACGAGACCTCCGAGACCGAGACCCGCGAGCAGACCCGGC
Organism: Pseudodesulfovibrio sp. lm2024; assembly: GCF_051175575.1. Lineage (NCBI taxonomy): Bacteria > Pseudomonadati > Thermodesulfobacteriota > Desulfovibrionia > Desulfovibrionales > Desulfovibrionaceae > Pseudodesulfovibrio > Pseudodesulfovibrio sp. lm2024. The sequence continues at coordinate 2,791,267 of NZ_CP195092.1, read as the reverse complement.
TGGCTATCCTGCTCTACGGCCCGCGCCACGCCGAGGAATGGCCCTGGGCCCACGGCGACGTGGACTACCTGGACATCAAGGGCCACGTGGAACACCTGCTGGCCGACACCCTCAAGCTCGAAGCCCCGGTTTTCACCGTGGCCGAGGGCGAGCATCCCTACCTCACGCCCTGCGTGCAGGTGGCCGTGTCCGGCGAGCCCGTGGGCGTCATCGGCCGGGTGCGCGAGGAAATGGCCGACTATTACCACGCCCGCAAGGACGTCTGGCTGGCCGATTTCAACCTGGACGGCCTGCGCGAGATGGTCGATGCGCACAAGATCGACTTCAAGCCGCTGCCGGTCTTCCCGCCCAGCCGCCGCGACGTGACCGTCATCGGTCCCGTCACCCTGAGCGCCGACGCCATCCGCGGGACTATCCTGTCCGCGGGCGTGGACATCCTGGAGTCCGTGGAACTGGTGGCCGAGTTCGTGCCCGAAGGCCAGGAGGAGGAACGCAACCTGTCCTTCCGCCTGACCTACCGCTCCCCGACCAAGACCCTCAAGGACAAGCAGGTCGACAAGGAACACAAGAACATCCTGGACGCCCTGGAAAAGAACCTGCCCATCCGGTTCTAACCTCCCGAACAAGAACGCCAAGGCCCCGCTCCGAAAGGAACGGGGCCTTTTTTGTGCGGTGTGGATGCCTCCGGCGGCCGGGGCGCTGCTCCGGACCCCGCTCAAGAACCTTTTGAAAAAGGTTCTTGAGAATCTCCAAAACTTCTTGTGTGCCTTCGGCAGGGCCGTATGTGCGCGCAAGCGTGAGTGAATGTGGGGTATTTCCAAGCTCGCACCATCCGCGAAGCGGCTACAAGAAGTTTAGGAGGGTGAGAGGGGGTTGGGGGTCCAGGGGGGAAGGGGGAGGCATCTTCCTCCCAAACATGGTTGAAGGCGGCGGGGGTATTTGGTAGACGTAGGGGATGGAAGATTTGCAGGAATTCAAGCGGTACAAGATCGGGCAGGCGGCCAAGGCCATCGGGGTCAAGACCTACGTGCTCCGTTTTTGGGAAGGGGAGTTCGACGAGATCGACCCGATCCGCACGGAGAGCGGCCAGCGGCTGTACACCGAGGAGCACATGGAGATCATCCGTGAAATCAAGCGGCTCCTGTATGACGAGGGGCTGACCATCGACGGGGCCAAGAAGAAACTGCGCAGCCGCGAGCACAGCGATATCCTGTGCGAGGTGCGCGACGAACTGCTGGCCATCCGCAACCTCCTGAGAAGATAGCGGGACCATCCGCAAAGGGGCGGGCCATGGGCAACCTCCTGAAATTCGGGCTGATCGGCCTGGGCGTATGCCTGGTCCTGTTCGTGGTCGCGGCCGTGGTCTTCATGGCTGTGTTCGACCCCAACGATTACAAGGATCGCATCAGCCGGGCCGTGCGCGATGAGACGGGCAGGACCCTGACTTTTGACGGCGACATCGGGGTGACGTTTTTCCCGAGCCCGGGCGTTCGCCTGGGCGGGCTTTCCCTGAGCAACGCGGAAGGGTTCGGGCCCGAGCCCATGGTCTCGGTGCGTTCGGCCCGCGTGACCGTGCGCCTCCTGCCCCTGCTCATGGGCAAGGTCCGGTTCGGGCGGCTGGAACTGGACGGGCCGGTTCTGCACCTGGGCCGCGACGCGCAGGGCAGATTCAACTGGAACGACCTGGTGGGGCGCGAGCAGGAAAAGGACGGCCAGGACAAGGAAGGCCACGGCCGGTCCTTTGACCTGGACGTGGCGGGCGTGGCCGTGACCGGTGGCGAACTGACCTGGGACGACCGCAGGGAGGATGTCCGGTTCGTGCTGGGCGGCCTGGACGCGACCACGGGCGCGATCAGCAAGGGCGGGGTGTTCCCGGTGAAATTGGCCATGCATTTCGACTGCCGCAACCCGGACGCCAAAGGCTCGCTGACCCTGGAGGGGCAATCCTCCCTGGATCTGGCGGAGCGCCGGTACGGCCATATGGACATGCAGGCGGCCATCCGGGCAGAAGGCGCGTCCATCCCCGGCGGCAAATTGGACGGGACCCTGTCGTTTCAGTCCCTGGCGCTTGATTTCAAGAAGGAGACGGCCCAGATCACGGGGCTGGCGTGCTCGGCCTACGGGGTCACGCTGCTCGGGGACGGCACTTTCCAGGGCTTGACGGACGGGCTCAAAGTGGCCTCGGCCAGCCTGACCGTGAAACCGGCCGACCTGCGCGCGGTGCTCGCGGCCCTGGGGGGCGCGGTGCCGGAAACCCAGGACGCCAAGGCGCTGTCCGAGGTGGGCGGCACGGCCCGGGTGGATTTCAAGGCAGGGCGGCTGGCCCTTGATGATGTGGAGCTGTCTCTGGACGGGACGCGCATCGAGGGCGCGGGGGCGGTGGAGCGCGGCAAAGCGTGGCCCCGGTTTGCGGTCCGGGCGGACGTGGGCGACCTGGACCTGGACCGTTACCTGCCCCCGGGGCATGGGGCGTCCGGGGAGGTTGCCCGGGAGAAGGCGCAGTCCGGGGAGCTGGACGACACGGTGCTGCCCGGCAAGCTGATCCGGCGGCTTGATTTCAGCCTGGACGCCAAGGTCGCCAAGCTGAAGCTGGGCGGGGCGCGTTTTGAGAACGTGGCCGTGGCGGCCAGCGGCGCGGACGGGTTGGTGACGGTCGATCCTCTGTTCGCCGAGGCGTACGGGGGCACTGTCAAATTGACCGGCACGGTGGACGCCCGTCAGGGCGCGCCCGTGGTCCGGACGCGCAGCGAGGTGGCGCATCTGGACGTGGCCGGACTGGCCCGCGACGTGACCGGCAAGTCCGAGTTCGCGGGACTGGCGGACTACGCTTCCTCCATGAACGCGCGGGGCGAGCGCGTGCGCGATCTGCTGTCCAGCCTGGGCGGCGAGTTTTCCTTCAAGCTGTCTGACGGCGTGTTCCCGGGCGTGGACCTGATCGGCCTGACCCGGTCCACACACTCGGCCAAAAACAAGCAGGGCACGGTGGAAGGCGCGGGGACCGGCTCCACCCGGTTCGGCTCCATCTCGGGCACCGGGACCGTCAGGGACGGCGTGGTCCATAACAATGATCTGGAGGTCAAGGCCCCGGGGCTGCGCGCCACCGGACACGGCGCGGTCTCCCTGGTCACCCGCGAGATCGACTACATGGTCCGGGCCAAGCTGGTGGCCACGTCCCAGGGGCAGGGCGGCAAACCGTCCGAGGACCTCATCGGGGTCATGGTCCCCATCCACGTGACCGGCATCATCGACAGGCCGCGCTACTGGGTCTCGATCCCGGAGTATGTCAAGGCGCTGGGCGGCGTGGTGATCGATACCGTGGGCACGGTGCTCGGCGGGGTGAAGAGCGTGGTCAAGGGCGTGGGCTCGGCCCTGGACAAAGCCTGCTGCGAGGACGACTCGGAGACGGGCAAGCCCGAGCGCAGGAAGTTTCTCGGAATATTCTAGCGGGCCTTCATCTTGATGTCGGCCGGGGACGCCGCGTTCTGGCGGGGCACCTTCTTGAGCTGCTGCCTGGACTTGGCCGCCGGTGCGGCGGGTTTCTTGGGCGCAGCCGGTGCGGCGTTCTCGCCCACCAGTTCGTGCATGGCCGTGAACGAACCGTCCAGGGTCTCCTGTTCCTCCACCAGCTGGCGCAGGAAACGGTTGATGGGGCCGACCATGGCGATGGCCTTGTCCACTTCCGCGTTGGCTCCCTTCTGGTAGGCTCCGATGTTGACCATGTCCTCCACGCGCTTGAAGGTGGCCATGTGCCGCAGCAGGGCGCGGCCGTCCGCCTGGGCCTGCTTGGTGGTGATGTCGCTGCGCAGACGGCTGATGGATTTGAGCACGTCGATGGCCGGATAATGGCCCATGTCGGCCAAATCGCGGGTCAGGACGATGTGCCCGTCCAGGATGGAGCGGGTGGAGTCCGCGATGGGTTCGGTGAAGTCGTCGCCGTCCACCAGGACCGTGTAGATGCCGGTGATGGACCCCTTGCGGTTCTTGCCCGCGCGCTCCAGCAGCTGGGGCAGGTGGGCGAAGACCGACGGGGTGTAGCCGCCGCGCGTGGGCGGTTCGCCCGCGGCCAGGCCGACCTCGCGGCCCGCCATGGCGAAACGGGTGACCGAGTCCATCATCAGCAGCACGTCCTTGCCCAGGTCCCGGAAATATTCGGCGATGGCCGTGGCCGCGTAGGCCGCGCGCATGCGGATGAGCGGGCTCTTGTCCGAGGTGGCGACCACCAGCACGGACCGGGCCATGCCCTCGGGGCCGAGATCGCGCTCCATGAATTCGACCACCTCCCTGCCGCGCTCGCCCACCAGGGCGATGACGTTGATGTCTGCCTTGGTGTAGCGGGCCATCATGCCCAGCGTGGTGGACTTGCCCACGCCCGAACCGGCCATGATGCCCACGCGCTGGCCCTTGCCCAGCGTCAAAAGCGCGTTGACCGAGCGGATGCCCACGTCGAGCGGCTCGTTGATGCGCGGGCGCTCCAGCGGATTGGGCGGTTCGCGGTGCAGGGGGGCGAAGGTGTCGGCGTGGATGGCGCCCTTGCCGTCCAGCGGAGCGCCGAAGGCGTCCACGGCCCGGCCGAGCAGGGCGTTGCCCACCGGGATGTGCGGCGGGGTGGCCGAGTTCTGGATGAGCGAACCCGGGCCGATGCCGCGCATGTCCGAGTAGGGCATGAACAGGCAGGCCCCGTCGCGGAAGCCGACCACTTCCGCCGGGATGGGATCGTGCCCCGTGGGCAGGAGGTAGCAGACCGAGCCGAGCGGGGCCTTGATGCCGTGCCCCTCGGCAATGAGGCCGACCACCTTGGTGACCTTGCCGAAGGTCTGGCAGGGATCGAGCTCTTCCAGCAGTCCGAGCCGCGAATCCATGCCTACTCCTTGTCGCCGGCGGTGATCTGCTCGGCCAGCTGGTCGAAGATGGGTTCCACGAGCTTCCAGCGGGTGTCGATGGTATTGTCCACCTTGCCGCCCTCTGCCTCGATGACCACGCCGCCCATCTCGATGGATGCGTCGCCCTTGACGGTCCAGTACTTGAGGGTGGGGTTGCGGTCCTGGATGATCTTGACGAACTCGTCCAGTTCGGCGGTCTCCTCGGGGTGGCAGCGGATCTCGATGCGCCGCTGGGACTCGATGCGGTCCAGGGCCTCGGTCATGAGGACTTTCAGGGCCTCGCCGCGCTTCTCGTCCAGCTCCACCTTGAGAGTTTTTTTCAGGGCCAGGCGGATGAGCATGACCACGTCCTCGCGCCTGGTTTCGTAAATGTTCTTGCCCTGCGCCCCGAGCTGGGTGAACAGGGCCTCGGCCTTGGCCGAGACGTCGTGGATGTGCTGGTCCACGAACTCCTGGGCCTCGGCCATGCCCTGGGCGAATCCCTCGTGCCGAGCCGTGGCGCGCAGGGCCTCGGCCTCCAGCTCGGCCAGCATCTTGATCTCCTTGGCCGCCTCGCGGGCCTTTTCGCGCACGCGGGCCAGGTACTCCTCGTTGGTCGAGTCGTCCCAGATCAGCTGGCGCTTGCCCTCCAGCTCCTGGATGGTCATTTCATCCGGGCCGGGGGTGTCCATACCGACCACGACCTTGCCGGTCATGCGCGGACGGCGGCTCTGCAATTTAGATAAAGACATCGCTGCCACCTCGGCTGATGACGATCTTGCCCTCGTCCTCCAGGCGGCGGACGGTCTTGACGATGGACTGCTGGGCGGCCTCCACCTCGGAGAGCTTCTTGGGCGGCATGATCTCCAGGTCCTCCTTGATCATGGCCGAGGCGCGCTCGGACAGGTTCTTGAAGAACTTCTCGCGCAGGTCCTCGCTCGCGCCCTTGAGCGCCACGGTGAGGTCCTCGTTGGAGACCTCTTTCAGCAGCTCGCGGATGGCGATGTCGTCGATGCCCTTGACGTCCTCGAACACGAACATGAGGTTGCGGATGTCCTCGGCCATCTGGGTGGACTCCTCCTCGATCTCGGACAGGACCTCTTCCTCGGTGTTGCGGTCCACGGCGTTGAGGATTTCGGCCACGGAATTGACGCCGCCGACCTTCTTGCCTTCCTTGCCGCCCATGGCGATGAGCTGGCTCTGCAGGACCTTGTCCACTTCCATGAGCATCTCCTCGGCCACGGCTTCGAGCTTGGCCAAGCGCATGAGCACCTCGGCGCGCACGCCGGCGGGCAGGTTCTGGATGAGCTCCGCGGCCTGGTCCGGGTGCAGGTGGCCCAGAATGAGGGCCAGGGTCTGCGGGTGTTCGTTGCGCAGGATCTGGGCCAGGATGCGCGGGCTGACGTTCTCCAGCTCCTGGAACGGCGTGGGGCCGGTGTCCAGGTCCAGGGAATCCATGATGTACTTGGCGGTCTCCGCGTCCAGGGACTGGGTCAGCAGACGCTTGACCTGTTCCGGTCCGCCCACCAGGAGCTCCGCGCCGTAGGCCAGGGACTCGTTGTACTCCTTGAGCACTTCCAGGACCTCCTCCTTGGGCACGGCGTCGGTTTCGAGCATGGCCTTGGACACGGCGGCGATCTCGTTGCGCTCCATGCGCTTGAACACCTCCGCCGTGAACTTCTCGCCCAAGGCGAGGAGCACGATGGCCGTTTTCTGGGGGCCGGTGAAGTCTGCCATGTCTTACGCCTCCTGGGTAAGCCAGGTTTTGAGCAGGTGGACCGCCTGGTCGATGTTCTCGTCGGACAGCTGGATGGCGTGGTTCTTGGCGTTTTCGAGCCGGCGGGAAGTGTCCAGGGCCTCCTCGTCCATCTCGTCATCCTCCAGGGCCAGCCGCTCGGAACCGGGCAGCCCGGCCATCTCCTCGATCTCCTGCTCGGCGACTCTGGGCCGGATCAGGGCCATGACCACCGGGCGGACGACCAGGATCAGGAAGAGGAAGATCAGCAGCCCGTTCAGGAACGGCTTGCCCAGCCGCTGGGCGTATTCCAGCATGGTCCGCATCAGGGAATCGCCGCTGGCCAGCTGCGGTTCGCCGAACGAGATGTTGCTGACCTCGATGGTGTCGCCGCGCGTCTCGTCAAAGCCTACCGCGTTTTCGATCAGGGTGCGGATGCGGTTGATCTCCTCGGCGGTGCGGGGCACGTAGACCTGATTGCCGTCGGCGTCGGCCTGCCACGTCCCGTCCACGATAACCGCAACGGTCAAACGTTTCAATTCCCCGACGGGGGCTACGATATTTTCTTCCTGCTTGTCGATCTCAAAGTTGGTGGTCCGGGACTCGCGGGTGGAGTCCTGGGTGGTCTGGGTGCCGGTGAAGCCGTCGCCCCGGAAGTTGGTGTCCGGCGCGCCGCCCGCCAGGTTGGCCGCGCCGTTGGTGGTCTCTTCGTTGCGGGTCTCGGAGCGGACCACCGCGCTGGCCGGGTCGTAGGTCTCCTTGCGCACGGTGCGCTGGCTGAAATCGAGGTCCGCATTGACCCGGGCGATGACCTTTTCCGGGCCCACGGCCGGTCCGAGGAGTTCGAGGATGCGGCGCTGCAGCTTGGCCTCCACGCCCGCCTTGTGCTCGAGCTGGGCGTTGGACATGGCCAGGCCGGTGGTTTCGTCCTCCGGGGTGTACAGGGGGTGGCCCTTCATGTCCGTGACCGTGATGCTCTTGGGCTCAAGCCCTTCCACGGCCATGGATACCAGGTTGACGATGCCCTTGACCTCGTCGGGTTCGAGCTTGCCGTCGCCCTTGAGCTGCAGGACGATGGACGCGGACGGCGGAATCTGGTCCTCGATGAACAGGGACTTCTGCGGGATGACCAGGTGCACCCTGGCCTTGTCCACGATGGGAAATTCGGTGATGGTGCGGGCCAGTTCGCCCTGGAGCGCCCGCTGGTAGTTGACGTGCTGGACAAAGTCGGTCTGGCCGATCTGGACCTCGTCGAAGATCTCGAAGCCGATGCCCTGGCCATGGAGGTTGCCTTCGCCCGCCACCTTGAGCCGCAGCTCGTAGACCCGGTCGGCCGGGACCATGATGGTCGTGCCGTTGTTCTCGAGCTTGTAGTCCTCTTTCTGGGCCTGGAGCATGCCCACCACCCGGGACGCGTCCTCAGGATAGAGGTTGGTCATCAGGACCCGGTAGTCCGGCTTGTTCATCCAGTAGATCATCAGCGCGAACGAGATGACCACGGCGGCGGCCAGGCCCCCTATGAGAATGCGCTGCGACACGGTGCGGTCGGTCCAGAGCCCTTGCATTTTGGTCCAGTATTCGTTGACGAACGGCGGCATCTTCTATTTCTCCAGCTTGCGTTGGCGGTGTGATCCGGTTTTTGCGACGCCTAGAAGGGCATCTGCATGATTTCCTTGTACGCGGTCATGATCTTGGAGCGGACGGCGCCGGTCATCTGCATGGCCATGCCCGCCTTCTGCATCGAGATCATCAGCTCGTGCACGTTCTGGGTCTTGCCGGAGGCGAACTCCTCGATCATCACCTCTTTGGTCTCCTGCAGGTCGTTGACCTTGACCAGGGAGGACTTGAGGGTGTCCTGGAAGCTCGTGACGGGTGCCTGGGGCTTCTTGAGGCTTTCCGCGACCTTGGTGTCCACCGTGCGGCGGCGGATGTCCATGGCGTTCTGGTAGGCATTGAATGCGACGCTTTTGACGACCATTTTCTACTCTCCTTTTCCTAACCCTGTCCGATGGTCAGGGCCTTCTGGAACATGCGCTTGGCGCTTTCGATGGTCTGGACGTTGGACTCGTATCCGCGCATGGCCTGCATCATGTTGGCCATTTCCTCGACAACGTTGATGTCCGGGTAGAAAACGTACCCCTGGTCGTTGGCGTCCGGATGGCCCGGGTCGTAGACCTGCTTGAAGGGGCGTTCGTCCCGGATCACGCCGAGCACCTTGACCCCTTCCAGGTTGCGGTTGAGCTGGTCGTGCATGGCCTGGTCAAAGGGCGAGTAGACCGGCGTGGCCTCGAACGACACGGACTTGCGCTGGTACGGGCCGCCCGCCTCGGTCTTGGTGGTGCGGATGTTGGCCATGTTCATGGAAATGACGTTCAGCTGCGCCCGCTGGGCCGTGAGCCCGGACGCGCCGATGTCGAGGGCGGTCATGATATCCATTTACTTGCTCCCTTCCTGAATGACCTTGGTCATGCCGTCGAAGCTCTTTTTGATGACCGAGGCCAGGGCGTTGTACATCATGGTGTTCTTCGTGTTGGTGGCCATTTCCTTTTCCAGGCTGACCTCGTCCTGGCCCCAGACCTCGCGGGCCCGGAAGTTGTCCAGCCCTTCGCCCTTGAACCCGTCGGGATCGAAGGTGGCGGGCAGGTGGTCCTGCTTGGTGCGGGTGAGCTTGCCCAGTCCGTCCTGGTTCAGGGCGGCCTGGAGCTGGTTCTCGAACTCCAGGCGGCGGGCCCGGTAGCCCGGCGTGTTCACGTTGGCGATATTGCCCGTGACGATATTTTGACGTTGCAGGCGCAGGTCCATGACCTTTGCCGTTAGGTTGAGGTGATGCTCGAAAAGTCCTCGCATTCCTTGCTCCTCCTGCGTTCTCTTGTCGTTTTCTGGGCCGGTGGAGGCATGTTTTTCCGCCGGGTCCGCAGGAGACTTAGCAACTCCCGTTCCAATCAAACAACACCTTGAAATCGAAGAGGATTTATGAAATGGGACCTGTGCGGGCGTCAGACTCCCGGACGGGAGCCTTGGTCCTCTGCCGACCGGGAGGGCGGAAAAACAGGGTAGTTTCTTCCATTCCGACCGGTTCCGGCCGGAGGGCGGTCTGTGGGGTGCGCTGCCGAGTGTGTAGATAAATTATGTTTTTACAGTATGTTGTGACCGTGTGGCCCCAGAGAGGAAAAATGCGCACGGCCCCCTTGGCACATTGATTGCTAGATCGGTATCGGCCGAATCGGCCATGGAGATCTTTTCAGCCCGGCCCTCGGGCAAAGGAGAAATGGAGGGGAACTATGAGTGGTCATCTGGATTACGAAATCAACAAGGAACTCGGCGAATGCTACCTGTTCATGGGTGAGCTGGACAAGGCCGAGGAGTACTACAAGAAGGCCGTCAGCTCCAACGGCGTCCACCCGGACCCGTACCTCGGGCTGGCCACGGTAGCCGTTCAGCGCGGCGACCTGGAAGACGCCGAACTGATGTACAGGAAGGCCCACAAGATCGCGCCTTCGGACAAGAGTCTTTCCGGGATAGCGCTCATCCGCATGGAGAACAACGACAGGGACCAGGCTTTTTCCCTGTTCGTCGAGGCCATCGAGATGAATCCCGAAAACATGGTCGCCCTGTTCAGCCTGATCAGGCTCGGCCATGAGCTGGAACGCATCGGCGAAATCATTCCGCACCTCGAGAACTATCTCGAAATCGATCCGGCCAAGCACGAAGTGCGTTATTCCCTGGCCGGGTGCCTCGCCTGCGTCGGGCAGAAGGACGCGGCCGTCAAGGAACTCGAGACGATCCTGGAAAAGGATCCCGAGAACGCGCCGGCCAAGGAAATGCTCGACCAGTTCCGGTCCTGATAACGGTCTCCCCTCCCCGTTGATTTCCCGTCCCGCAACCCTTGCGGAAGCGGGGCGGGAAATCAGCCTTGAGACCGTCCGGCGGCCCGGCCGCCGCCCTCCCGGCAACCGCTTGCGCACGAGCCTGCGCGCGGCCTTGTCGTCTTTTTCGCGTCATTTCCCCATGCGCCCGCGGCGGGTCCGTCCCATCCAGTCCTGCCCGGAAATGGCTTTCTCGGCGTATTCGTTTGTGATCTTCCAGGGTTGGCCGATCCTTGCGTATCCAGGCCCGGTCGCGTGCCGTCCGGCCAGCGCCCTGTTTTTCCGGTTTTCCCGGATTCGCTCTTTCCGTCGTTATACACACCTGTGGAAAACCAGCGGCCGATCGGGCCGATTTTCGCCGGAAACCATGGCCTTCCGCGCCTTGCGTTCGGGCGGCAAATCTGGCAGAGGCACTCAAAACATCAAGTGAGGTTGCGATGAATCTGTTGCCTGTGAAAAGAGCCATACTATCTGTTACCGACAAAACCGGTCTGGCCGAGTTCGCGAAATTCCTGGTGGATCGGGATTGCGAACTGGTGTCCACCGGCGGGACCAAGAAGATGCTGAAGGAAGCGGGGCTGCCCGTCACCTCGGTTTCCGACGTCACCGATTTCCCCGAGATCCTGGGCGGCCGGGTCAAGACCCTGCACCCGCACATCCACGGCGGCATATTGGCCGATAAGGACGACGAGGCGCACATGGAGACCCTGCGCGACTTTGGGATCGAGCCTTTCGACCTGATCTGCGTCAATTTGTACAATTTCGCCGACGCGGTGGCCAAGGGGTTGGACCTCAAGGCGGCGGTGGAGCAGATCGACATCGGCGGTCCGACCATGCTTCGGGCCACGGCCAAGAACTTCCACTCCATCTGCGTGGTCCCGGATCCCAAGTACTACGCGACCGTGGAGAAGGAGATTGAGGAGCACGGCGGCCTGACCCTGGAATTCCGCAAGGAAATGGCCACCCTGACCTTCAAGCTGACCAGCGAATACGACGCCATGATCACGAAATACCTCAGCGAAAACGACGCCTAGCACTTGCGGCGGCTTGCGATAGCGGGCCGCCTGCACATTTTTCGGGCTTCGCTCAATCCTCAACGTAGGCGGCTACGCCTCCGGTTGAGCTTCGCCCGAGAAAATGCACAGTCGACCCACTCTCCCAAGCCTTGAGGCGTCATTCGAGGAATATGTGGCAGGGGGGCGCCGCGCGGCGTCGGGGGGATTGCCGCGCGGCGCAAGAGGGTGCATAGTCGAATCACTCCGGTCAGGGAGTTGGGATCAGCGGTCCCAACTCCCTGATCGACAATTGGATTACGGAAATTTCCCGGCTGCGGCGGCCTGTACCGGCCTTGCCGCGACCACTTTTATCCAGGAGCGCCATCATAGCCCAGAAGCCCAAGGGCAACCTGCAAGGGTTGAAGCCCAGCCAGATCAAGCGGTTGTCCCGTCTGTACCAGCGCCAGTTCCCGGTGGATACGGCCTACACCAACGAGCAGGCCCGCGAACTGGCCGAGCTGTCCGCGGACACCGGCCGCCAGCTCGGCCTGCTCATCGACCGCCAGGGCAAGGTGGACATGGTCCTGGTCGGCGACAACCGGTCCATCTACATCCCGGAGCTGCCGCGTGCGCGGATGAGTTCGGGCCGTTTGCGCGGCCTGCGCCTGCTGCACACCCACCTGGCCGAGGAGAGCCTGAGCCAGGAGGACCTCATGGACATGGTCTTCCTGCGCCTGGATTCCGTGGCCGCCCTGACCGTGCGCGAGGGATTCCCGGTGGCCGTGGAGGCCGCCCACCTGCTGCCGCCCAACCCGGACGAGAAGAGCTATGAACTTTTCCCGCCCGTACGCTGGGACCGCTTCGACCACGATCTGGGGGCCATCACCACGGCCATCGAGGACGAGTTCGGCCGCCAGGCGGACGGGCAGGGGTTGGGTTCGGACGAGGACCGGGCGCTTTTGGTCAGCGTGGACGAGACCCCGCGCCCGGTGCAGGAGCTTTCCCTGGAGGAGCTGGCCGAGCTGGCCGACACCGCCGGGCTGGTGGCGGCCGGGACCATGATCCAGCGGGTGCGCAAGCGCAATCCCAAGTTCATCATGGGCAAGGGCAAGCTGGCCGACCTCGAGGTCCGGGCGTTGCAGGCCAACGCCTCGATCATCATCTTCGACCAGGAGCTGTCGCCCACCCAGATGCGCAACCTGGCCGAGATCACCGAGCGCAAGATTCTGGACCGCACCCAGCTCATCCTGGACATCTTCGCCCAGCACGCCACCAGCAAATCGGGCAAGCTGCAGGTGGAGATGGCCCAGCTCAAGTACACCCTGCCCAGGCTGGTGGGAAAGAACCGGGCCATGTCCCGGCTCATGGGCGGCATCGGCGGGCGCGGGCCGGGCGAGACCAAGCTCGAGATCGACCGCCGCCGGGCCAACGACCGGCTGACCCGGCTCAAGGCCGAACTCAAGCAGGTCCGCAGGCACCGCACCCAGACCCGCGAACGCCGGGCCAAGGCCGGGCTGCCCATCGTCTCCCTGGTGGGTTACACCAACGCGGGCAAGTCCACGCTGCTGAATACCCTGACCCAATCCAAGGTCCTGGCCGAGGACAAGCTCTTCGCCACCCTGGACCCGACCAGCCGCCGCATCCGCTTCCCCGAGGAGCGCGAGGTGGTCCTGACCGACACGGTCGGCTTCATCCGCCGCCTGCCGCCGGACCTCAAGGAGGCCTTCCGGGCCACCCTGGAGGAGCTGGACTCCGCCGACCTGCTCGTGCTCGTCTGCGACGCCTCCCACCCGGAGGTGGAGGAGCAGGTGGAGGCGGTCCGCGCCATTCTCGACGAAATGGAGCTGGCCGAGATCCCGTCCATCCTGGTCCTGAACAAGTGGGACCGGCTCGACGAGGAAGGGCGCGAGGCCATGTCCCGCGTCTTCCCCGAAGGCATCCCGGCCGTGGCCGTGGACCGCGCCTCCCTGGAGCCGGTGGTCGAGGCCATCCTCGGCAATCTGCCGTGGGAGAAGCAGGGGGCCTGACGCCCTTCCGGGCCATTACCCGCGTCCCGCCCTGCGGCGGGCGCGGTAGGCGTCGGCCACGAATATCAGTGAGACCAGCTGCTGGGCCATGAGGATGTAATATCCCTGGCCGCCCATCAGGGCCGCGCAGCCGAGGTTGCCCAGCATGAACCCGAAGTAGCCGTTCTCGTTGCTCTTGGCCGACAGGTAGGTGCCGATCAGGAACCCGGCGGCCACGGACAGCTCGAAGACCTGTGTCAGGGTCGTTATCCCGCCGAAATCATACAGGCTTGCCGCCAATCCGAAGAACACGGAGCAGCGCGCCAGGTAGTCGAGCCATCTCGGCTCGCGGCCGTCTCCCCGCAGGGCGATGATAAAGCCCATGAGCATGGCCGGCGCGCCGCCCGCTTCCACGGCGGCGGCGATCCAGTTGTGTTCCAGGATGAAGACGGTGACCCAGGCGGGCAGACCGGCCAGGTAGATGGCCCACGACCGCAGCCGCCAGGCCTTGTTGGAGTCCGGGGTGGCGCTGCGCTCCGCCCGGGAAAAGCATATCTTGTTGAGCAGGTACGAAGACCCGCCCCATATCTGAAGCAGAATATCCATGTGTTACCTCGTGTCCGGCCACAGGGCCGGTTAAGGACGTGACAAAAGACATGGGCGTGAGCCCATGGACCTCGAAAGAGGCGGGGGAGCAGCGTCTACTCGCCCGATTTGTCCGTCAGAGGAGGCGACATCATGGGACATTCTCCGCCAAGACTGGCCGTGCAGGCACCGCCCACGTCTCTCCCGTCGTAGGATGTGTCGCTTTCCAGCGGCTCGACATGGATGGTCACTTCTGCGCGGGGCAGCTTGGAGTGGATAAGTTCTTCAATGAGTTCACACAGTTCATGGGAATCGTGCACGGTCATGGAGCCGGGCACCAAAAGATGAAAGTCAATGAATCGTTTGGGGCCGGACTTGCGTGTGCGCAGTCCGTGGAAGGACGATTCCGTGCCCGCGTAGCTGTGGATGGCGTTGGCGATGAGCTTGAGCTCGTCCTCGGGCAGGGCGTCGTCCATGAGCCCGCCCACGGACCGCTTGAGCAGCCCGATCCCGGTGAAGACGATGTTCACGGCCATGATCACGGCGATGATCGGGTCCAGGATCTTCCACTGGGGCATGACGATGATCACGGCCAGACCGGCCACCAGCCCCACCGAGGTCCAGACGTCGGTCAGCAGGTGCTTCGCGTCCGCTTCCAGGGTGATGGAGTCGAACCGGTCGGCCGCGCGGAGCATGATCCGTGCGACCAGGAAGTTGACGGCCGAGGAGACCAGGGCCAGGAGCAGGCCGGGGCCGAGGTGGCGCAGGTCCTGGGGCGAGAGAAAACGGTCCACGGCCGCGTAGGCGATGGCGAAGGCGGCCACGATGATCAGTACGCCCTCGATGCCGCTGGAAAAATATTCCGCCTTGCCGTGGCCGTAGGCGTGGTCCGCGTCGGCCGGGCGCATGGCTATGGTGATGGCGGTCAGGGCGAGCACGCCCGCGGTCAGGTTGACCAGGGATTCGGTGGCGTCCGAGAGCAGGCCGACCGAACCGGTCATCCCCCAGGCGCCGAACTTCAGCACCAGGGTCACGATGGACGCCCCGATGGAGTAGACGGCGTATCGCTTGGGGGATGACTTTTGCACGTTGCTACCCCTTCTTGAGCCAGGGGTTTTCCTCGCCCCGGGCCAGGCGGCGGATGTTCTCCTTGTGCCGCCAGAACAGGACGAGCATGACCACTGCGGCCACGGGGATGAAGGCGAGGTTGCCGGACAGGAACATAAGCACGGGCAGGGACAGGGCGAAGGTCAGCGAGCCCATGGACACGTGGCCGGTGAGCCAGACCATGAGCAGGCACAGGACGATGCAGACGAGCGCGGGCCAGAAGGCCAGCCCCAGGAACGCGCCCACGGTGGTGGCCACGGCCTTGCCGCCCTTGAAGCCCATGAAGCAGGAAAAGACATGGCCCAGGATGGCCGCCAGGGCGACCAGGGACAGGGCGAACGGGGAGTCGACCCAGGCGCCGGCGAAGACCACGGGCAGCAGCCCCTTGAGCAGGTCGCAGGCCAGGGTGGCGATGCCGAATTTCATGCCGCACAGCCGGGCCACGTTGGTGGCCCCGGTGTTCCTGCTGCCATCCTTGCGCGGGTCGATGCCGCACGCGGACTTGGCGATGACCAGCCCGAAGGGAATGGAGCCGAGAACATAGGCGAGCAGGGCCCAGAAAATGAAGGTCATGGTGATTTCTCCTGATAAATCGCGATTGCTGCGTGATACTACAGATTTTGCGGCAAGTTGAAAAGCACGCTTATTCTTCCAGGACCTCGCTCAGCCGGATCTCGTTGGTCAGCGGATCGATGCGCGAGAAGTTGATCTGGAACCGCTGGCCCGGGTAGAGCTTGTCGCCGAGCATCTTTTTGGGCGCGCGCACGTTGACCTGCAGGTGCGGCATGGCCAGGGTCGCCATGGGCCCGGTCTCGTCCACCAGCACGGCGGGCTGGAACTCGCGGCGGCGCTTGGCCAGGTAGACCAGCTTCCAGTATCGGGGCCGGAACCGCTGCACCGCGCTGACTGCCTGGATGCGCATGTTCAGGTGGGTGATCAGCTGATCCAGCTCGTCGCGGTCGAGCCTCGGTTCGCCCGTGGCCAGATAGGAGCTGACCTGGGCCATGTTGATGAAATCCGTGTAGCGTCTGAGCGGCGAGGTGATCGGCGCGTAGGCCGGAACGCCGAGCGCCGCGTGCCGCTTGGGCGCGGTCTCCAGGGTCGGGGGCAGGAGCAGCTTGACCGAGCGCAGAATCTCGGCGGGCTCGGTGAAGATGCCAGCGGCCTCCGGGGGTAGGGCGATGTCTTGGGTGCGGTGGAGTAGGGGCACGCCGTTGTCCCTCGCCCACAGGGCCAACCCCGAGTTGGCCAGGATCATGAACTCGCTGATGACCAGCTCCGAGCGCGGGCTGGGCGTCTTCAGCTCGATGTTGACCGAGGCCTGCGCGCCGCTGCCGGTGAGCGTAACGATGGGCTCGGGCTTGCGGATGACGCACGCGCCCGAGGCCAGCCGCCGCTCCAGGAGATGGGTGGCCAGGTCGTGGGCCAGCATCAGGGATTCGTCGGTCCGCTCGCGGATGGCCCGGTCCGTGTCCTCATAGGTGACGTTGGCCTTGATCCGGACCCAGGCCGCGCGCGGCTCAACCCTGTTCAGGGTGCCGTCGGCCGCCAGGAAGAAGTCCGCGACCAGGGCCGGGCGCGCCTCGCCCTGCAGCAGGGAGTACTGATTGGTGCCCAGCCGTTCGGGCATCATGTGGCTGGTGCCCTCGGGCAGGTACAGGCTGGTGGCCCGGTGCAGGACCGCCTTGTCCAGGGGGGAGCCGAAGGTCCAGTGGGCCTCGGGCCGGGCCAGGACGATGGACAGCTTGTAGCCTGTCCCGTGCTTCTCGATGCGGAAGGCGTCGTCGATGTCCCGGGTGGTGCTGGCGTCGATGGAGACCAGGTCCTCGATCTCGGGCGTCTCGGCCTGATTGGAAAAACGGTTTTCTATCTCTTCGATTTCACTGATGAAGGATTGCGCCCACTCGTCGCCCCAGGCGTAGTCGGCCTCGTCCAGATGGTAGTTGTGGTGGACGGGCAGCACACCCCAGGTCTGGGCCAGGAGCAGGGCCAGGTGCGGGACGTCGGGCAGCCCCTTGGAGATGGCCGTCCATATCTTGCGGTCGTTCTCGTCCAGGTTCTCGCCCACCTTGCCCCTGAGGATGCGGGCAAGCCCCTTGGCCAGTTCCGGGTCCAGGTCGGGCAGGTTCGGCTTGCGGCCCTGGCCGTGGGCGGCCCAGAGGTCCCTGAGCAGGGTCTGGCCCGCGCCGGTGATGGCCTCGCGTTCCTTTTCCTCGGCCTTTTGCCGCAGCTTCAGCTCGACCTTCTCGGCGGGCCATATCTCGAATACGGGCGGGCGGAACTTGAAGTGGGTCTTGGCCTGGAGCATGGCCCGGCCCAGCGCGGCCAGCCGGTCCTCGTCCCACTCTTCCCAGAGCAGGTCGGCGAACCAGGACAGGGGCGCGGATTCCAGTTCTCCCTGGGCCAGGTCCCACAATTCCATGACGTTGAGCCCGGCCTGAATCTCGCCGCGCGCTTCCTGGCGTTCGTTGAGGATGTTCTGGATGTCCTGGCGCGAGGCGTCGGCCGACAGCAACGGGCCGTGCCACGGCAGCAGCCGGGCGGCGGGCAGCTTCATCTCGCGCTTGTTGATGGTCAGCAGGCGGAGTTTGCCGGACGATTCCTCAAGCACCCAGGCGAGCTGGGGTTGATCGCCGTGCATGAATTCCACCACCGTGCCGGGGCGGATCGTGGGGCCGAGCGGGGTTGTTTTAGCCATATATCAGTCGATTTTTTTTCGTTGCGCTAACGGTTCGGTTAGCATGAAACGGTTGTCAGGGTAAGTCCGTGCGCGTATGGGAAATGCATGCAGATGGATTATCTGGAACTCATCGGCCTGGCGGCCGGTTGCTGCACCACGGCGGCGTTTTTCCCGCAGGTCCTGCACACCTGGCGGACCCGCTCCGTGGCGGATCTGTCCCTGCGCATGTACCTGCTGTTCACTCTGGGAGTGGTGCTCTGGCTGGTCTACGGCATCCGCATCGGATCGCTGGCCGTGACCCTGGCCAACGGCGTCACCCTGGTTCTGGCCGCGTCCATCCTGATCATGAAGATCGTCTTCGACAACCCCTCCCGCAAGGGGAGCGGCCACCGTCCCAAATAAAAGGCCTCGCCGAACTCCTGCCCGGCGAAGCCCATTCCTTTACGTTTGTTCCGAACTAGTGCTTGAAGGAGCGCTGCCCGGTGAAGACCATGGCCACCTGCGGCTCGGCCTCGTTGACCGCCTGGATGACTTCATGGTCGCGGATGGAGCCGCCGGGCTGGGCGATGGCGGTCACGCCCTGGTCTATGCACAGGTCCACGCCGTCGCGGAACGGGAAGAACCCGTCCGAGACCACCACGGAGCCGGGAAGGCCGCCGCGCGCCTCTTCGGTGCGTCTGTCGATGTCGGCCAGCTTGGCTTTCATCTCCGGGTCCTTGATGGCCTTGAGCTTGAGCTCGAACAGGGACATGCCCAGTTCCTTGGAGGCCAGCAGGTCCGCGTACTTGATGTACGCCTTGGTCACGGCCAGGAGCACGCAGCCCACGCGGTCCTGCTCGCCGGTGCCGATGGCGGTGGTCACGCCGTCGCGGGCGAAGATCACGGAGTTGGAGGTCACGCCCGCTTCCACGGCCCAGGCGAAGAGCAGGTCGTCCGCCTCCTGCTTGGAGGGGGCGCGGGCGACAAAGGCGTTGCCGTCCTTCTCGGCCTCGGCCGGAATGAAGTCGTCGGCGGTGAGGATGGCGTTGCGGAAGGAGAACTGCAGGACCATGCCGCCGTCGGACAGGGACTTGATGTCCAGAAACGGCGTCCTGGACAGGGATTCCAGCTCGGTGATGCCCGGAATCTCCAGGATGCGCAGGTTCTTTTTCTTCTTGAGAACGGCCAGGGCGTCGGCGTCGAACTCGGGCGCGGCCACGACCTCGAAATATACGGAGTTGATCAGCTCGGCGGTGGCCAGGTCGAGCTTGCGGTTGACCACCACGGCCCCGCCGAAGGCGGCGATGCGGTCGGCCTCGAACGCCCGTTTCAGGGCAACGGCCACGCCCTCGTCGGTCCAGGCGGCACCGCACGGGTTGTTGTGCTTGAGGATGAGCGCAGCCGGTTTGGCGGACAGGTACTGCAAAATATTCAGGGCGTTGTCCACGTCGGTCAGGTTGGTCTTGCCGGGGTGCTTGCCCGCCTGGAGCATGTGCTCCTCGGTCAGGGCCGAGACGAGCCCCTGGCCCGCGCCGATGAACTTGACGCCGCCGACTTCAAGCTGCCCCTGGGCCAGCTCGTAGAGCGCGGCGGGCTGGTCCGGGTTCTCGCCGTAGCGCAACCCCTTGGTCTCGCCGTCGATCTCCCAGGTCCGCTTCCTGAAGACCATCTCCTGGTCGCCCAGGGTCAGTTTCATGTCCGCCGGAAACGGGTCCTGCTGCAAGGTGTGGTACATCTTTTTCAAATCGCTCATCGCTTGGACTCCCTGTTGTTGCCGTGTGAGGGGGCGGTCATAACACACCTTCATCTGGCGGGCAATGACTGGAGGCCGGGCCGCCCCGAAAGTCAAGCATCCGTTTGAAATTTCCGCTGAATTATAATTGTTCTAATGCTATGAGGGAGTAAGATTGAATCAGGCGAAAATCCTTCACGATGAAGACGATTTTCGCTCGGCGCCGAAGCTGCCATGGCAATTCTTTAGCGAACAGGAGGCGTTATGCGTATACTCAACTTCAAGGACTGGGGGCTGCAGAGCAAGATTCTCAGCTTTTTCCTGGCTATCGTGGTCCTGATCCTGGCGGGATTGCTCGGCTATTTCCTGCCTGTGGTGGGCGTTTCCCTCATGCAGGAGAAGCGGATGGCTACCCAGGGCGTGGTTGATGTGGCCTACGGGACCATCGAGTCCTGGGCGGCCAAGGCGGCGTCCGGAGCCATGACCAAGGAGGCGGCGCAGGAAGCCGCCAAGGCGGAGATCGCAGGGCTGCGCTATCATGGGCAGGAGTATTTCTGGGTCAACGATCTCCACCAGGTCATCGTGGTTCACGGCGTGAATCCGGCCCTTAACGGCCAGGATCTGACGGACAAGAAGGACCCCCACGGGGTGTTCCTCTTCCAGGAGATGGTCAAGGTGGCCAAGGACAAGGGCCAGGGGTTCGTCAACTACATGTGGCCCAAGCCCGGTTCGGAAAAGCCCGTGCCCAAGGTATCTTTCGTCAGGCTGTACAAGCCCTGGGGCTGGGTCGTGGGCTCGGGCATCTACGTGGACGACGTGGACGCCCAGGTCTCCTCCCTGCGCTGGCAGATCCTCATTCCCACCGTGGTCGGCATGGGCATCCTCATCCTGATCGTTTTCTGGGTGCTGCGCGGCATTATCCGTCCGCTGCGCGAGGCCGTGGCCGTGTCCAACGCCATGGCCGAAGGCGACCTGACCGTGGATATCGTTTCCCGGAGCAAGGACGAGGTCGGCCAACTGACCTCGGCCATGTCCAACATGCTCCAGGCCCTGCGCAACGTGGTCTCCGAGGTCAGCCTGGCCTCCGAGCAGGTCACCTCGGGCAGCGAGGAGCTGGCCTCCTCGGCCATCGACCTGTCCCACGGGGCCACGGAACAGGCCTCGGCGGTTGAAGAGGTTTCGGCGGCCATGGAGGAGATGACCTCGTCCATCGGCCAGAACGCGGAAAACGCCCAGACCACCAATACCATGACCAACAAGGCGGCCCGGGACACCGAGTCCGGCGGTCAGGCCGTGACCAAGACGGTCGGAGCCATGAAGCAGATCGCCGAGAAGATCTCGATCATCGAGGAGATCGCCCGCCAGACCAACTTGCTGGCGCTCAACGCGGCCATCGAGGCGGCCCGCGCCGGTGAGCACGGCAAGGGGTTCGCCGTTGTCGCGGCCGAGGTCCGCAAGCTGGCCGAACGCAGCGGCGCGTCCGCCGCAGAGATCAGCGAATTGTCCTCGTCCAGCGTGGAAGTGGCCGAAGAGGCCGGGAACCTGCTGGCCCAGATCGTGCCGGACATCCAGAAGACCGCCGAACTGGTCCAGGAGATATCCGCCGCCACCAACGAGCAGAACGCGGGCGGTTCCCAGGTCAACGCGGCCATCCAGGACATGGACAAGGTCATCCAGCAGAACGCGGCCGCGTCCGAGGAAGTGGCATCCACGGCCGAGGAACTCTCGTCCCAGGCCGTGCAGCTGCAGAAGGTCATCAGCTTCTTCAAGCTCGGCGGGACCGCCTATGTTCCGGCCGCCAACAAGGTCAAGGTGCCCAAGACCAAGCCCAAGGCCATCGGCAAGGGCGCGGCCAGGCCAGTCGCCGCGGCACCGGCCGCATCCGCGTCCGACAGCGGGATGGACCTTGATATGGACAATGTGGACGACGGTGATTTCGAGCGCTTCTGATCTGACGACGCCTCCTGTGAATGACAAGGCCGCCCGGTTCTCCGGGCGGTCTTTTTTGTTCGGGGAGGGCAGTGATTTTGCCTTGGCGGGGGAGCTCAATATTTGCTATGCAGAAAATCCCGGCATGCGTTTTTCATCAATCAAGGAACACCGATGTCAGAAAGCTACATGGAAAAGGCGCTCTTGAAGCTCGCCCGTCAGATCAACGCCTACGACGAGGCCTCGCTCATGAGCCTTTGGGAAAAATACGCGGAAAAAGTCCGCCATTTCGAGCCGACCAAACGGTGGGAGGAATCGGTCCTGGTGTTCAATCTCATCCAGTCCACCCGCCTCAAGAACCAGCTTTTCAACTACAATTGGGCGCAGTCGCGCCAGCCCGGTGACGGGCCCGTGGAGATCGACCTGGCCGCCCTGACCGCGCCGGAAAAGGGCTCCGGGCCGGTGAACGGCGATCTCGCATCGGCCCGGGATCAGGAGCACGGGGCCGGGCCGGACAAGAAGGACCGGCGCGGCAAGTTGCTCACCCTGACGCCCAAGAACGGCAAGTAGCCGCCGCACAGGCCGGTTGACATAGGCACCCGTTTATATTTACGGAACATAACCGTTTGTGCGCGCATCCCCGGCCGGGGACCGCAATCCCGGTATTTCAAGGAGCTAACAATGTCCAATATGGTGGTTTTCGGTTCCCAGTGGGGAGACGAAGGTAAAGGCAAGGTCGTCGATATGCTGGCCGAAAAGGCGGACGCCATCGTCCGTTTCCAGGGCGGCAACAACGCGGGGCATACCCTGGTGGTCGACGGTGAGCAGTGCATCCTGCACCTGATCCCCTCCGGCATCCTGCACCCCGGCAAGCAGTGCCTCATCGGCAACGGCGTGGTCCTGGACCCGTTCGTGTTCTGCCAGGAGCTGGACAAGCTGGCCGCCAAGGGCGTGGACGTGTCTCCCTCCCGGATGATGATCAGCAAGAAGACCCACGTGATCATGCCGTACCACTGTCTCATGGACGCGGCCCGCGAGTCCTCCAAGTCGGCGGACGGCAAGATCGGCACCACCGGCCGAGGCATCGGCCCGTGCTACGAGGACAAGATGAACCGCTGCGGCATCCGCGCCGGCGACTTCTCCAATCCCGAACTGCTCAAGGACAAGATCGTCAAGGCCCTGGAAGAGAAGAACGTGCTCTTCCAGCACCTGTACGGCGCCGAGCCCGTGGACGCCCAGGAAATTTTCGACAAGGTCATGCCCGTGGCCGAACGGCTGGTGCCGTATCTCGGCGACGTGTCCTCGGCCATCCAGGCCGCGGACTGCGTGCTGTTCGAGGGCGCCCAGGGCACGCATCTGGACATCGACCACGGCACCTATCCCTTCGTCACCTCGTCCAACACGGTCACGGCCAACGCGGCCTCGGGCTCCGGCTGTTCGCCGCGCGAGCTCGACCGGATCATCGCCATCGTCAAGGCGTACACCACCCGCGTGGGGAGCGGCCCGTTCCCCACGGAACTGCTCGACGCGGACGGCGACTACCTGCAGTCCCACGGCCACGAGTTCGGGGCCACCACCGGGCGCAAGCGCCGCTGCGGCTGGCTCGACCTGGTGGTCCTCAAGGAATCCGCCCGGCTGAACGGCCCCACCGAACTGGCCATCACCAAGCTGGACGTCTTGTCCGGCCTCAAGGAAGTGAAGCTCTGCGTGGGCTATGAATACAACGGCGAGACCATCGCCTACCCGCCCCAGGAACAGAACGGTATGGCCTACGTCACCCCGGTCTACGAGACCATGCCAGGCTGGGACGAGGACATCACCGGCGCGCGCAGCTGGGACGACCTGCCCGAGAACGCGGTCAAGTACCTCAAGCGCATCGAGGAGATCTCCGGCGTCAAGATCGGTATCGTCTCCGTGGGCCCGGACCGGGTACAGACCTTTTAGGGAGTGGCGGGCATGACGCTGAACGACGATCCGCTGGCCGCCCTGGTGGGGCAGGAGCACGCGGTCCGGCGGCTCAACGCCATCGCCCACGATCCGCCCCAATCCATTGTCATCGAGGGGGGCGACGCGGAGTCCCGTGTCGCCCTCGCCCTGTATTGGGCCATGCGCCTGAACTGCGCGTCCGGCTCCGTGCCTTGCGGCCAGTGTCCGGCGTGTAGGCAGATCGCGGACCTGGCCTTCAACGACCTGCTTTTCTTCGACGGCCGCGAGGGGCTGATAAAGGTGGACTCGGTGCGCGAGAAGCGCTCCACCTGGGGCCAGCCGCCCCACGGCGACGGCTACCGCGTGTCCATCTTCGCCGAGGCCCAGATGTTCATGACCGAGGCGGCCAATGCCCTGCTCAAGTCCCTGGAGGAGCCGAGGCCGGGCAACGTCTTCGTCCTGGCCGCGCCCCAGCGCGAACGGCTCCTGGAGACCCTGGTCTCCCGTTCCTGGGTGGTCACCCTGTCCTGGCCGGACGTGCGCGTGAACCCGCCCGAGGTGACCGAATGGACCACGGCCCTGGTCAGCTTCTGGCAGACCGGCCGGGGCTGGTTCGAGCGCACCCAGGTGCGCGGCGCGGTGGACCGCAATCTGGCCATGGACGTGGTCATCGGCATGCAGCGCGAACTGCGCGAGGCACTGTCCGGCGCATGCTCCACGCCCCTGTCGGCGAACATGGCCCGGGCGTACGGCCCGGCCGACCTGCGGCGCATAGGCCTGGTCCTCGAACAGGCCCAGGACGCCCTGAACACCCAGGTTCCGGTCAATCCGACCATGGTCCTCGACTGGGTCGCGACCAGGATGGTTTAATTCTTGCGCATCATCGAATATAACGGGCAGGACACCGACGCTATCGTCGAACTCATCACCACCATCCAGATCGCGGAATTCGGCGTGGCCACCTCGGCCGAGAAGCAGCCGGACCTGCGGGACATCCCCGGATTCTACCAACACGGCGCGGGCAACTTCTGGCTCGCCTTCGAGGGCGATGAGCTCATCGGGACCATCGCGCTGAAGGATGTCGGCGACGGGGTCTGCGCCCTGCGCAAGATGTTCGTGAAAAAACCGTATCGCGGCAGGGAGCGCGGCGTGGGCGCGAAGCTCATGCGGACCCTGCTCGACTGGGCCCGGACGCGCGGCGTGCGCGACATATACCTCGGTACCGTGGACGTATACCACGCGGCGCACCGCTTCTACGAGAAATCCGGCTTCGTCGAGATCGCCCGGCATGAGGTCCCGGACTCGGTCCCGCTCATGGACGTGGACGTCAAATACTACCGCTTCCGCTTTTGATTTTTATCCCCCGCATGGTATGGACGCATAGGTGGTTGAACTCTAGCGGTTCGGAGGTGGTTATGCGCGCGATCGAAATGACGGCGTTCGACATGGCCCAGCGTTTCGTCGGGGTCAGGGAAGTGCCCGGCAGCCAGTCCAATCCGGCGGTCCTGGCCATGCTGCAACTCGACGACGACTGGCCCAAGGGCGACGATGTGCCCTGGTGTTCGGCCTTTGCCAACTACGTGGCCTGGCTGCTCCGCCTGCCCCGGTCCAAGAGCCTGATGGCCCGCTCCTGGCTCAAGGTCGGCCGGGCCGTGGGCGAGGAGGCCGAGGTCGGCTTCGACGTGGTCATCCTCAAGCGGGGCACCGGCAAGCAGCCCGGTCCCGAGAAGCTCGACGCTCCCGGCCATGTCGGATTCTACGCGGGCATGGAGAACGGCAAGGTCCTGGTTCTGGGCGGCAACCAGAAGGACGAGGTCAACATCACCGCCTATCCCAAGAGCCGTGTCCTGGGGATCCGGCGGCTGTTCTGACAGGGACGGGATGTCTGTCGGCAGGCATGAAAAAAGTCCGGATCGGTTCTCCGATCCGGACTTTTTTTGTGGTTTGTGGTCGGGCTAGGCGTCGACCTTCTTGCCCGCGAAACGGATGACCAGGGCCGTGGCCAGGATGCCCAGCGGCAGGGTCAGGGAGACGGGCAGGCCCAGGCCCGCCGGGAGGTAGCCGGTGACGATGGCGAGTCCGGCCACGACCACGGCGTAGGTCAGCTGGGTGCGCACGTGGTCGATGTGGTCGCATCCAGCCCCCATGGAGGACAGGATGGTCGTGTCCGAGATGGGCGAGCAGTGGTCGCCGAAGATGGCTCCGGTCAGGACCGAGCCCACGGACAGGACCACGAACTCCGGGGCCGGGTTCATGGCGAAGGCCAGGGGGATGGTCAGGGGCATGAGGATGCCCATGGTCCCGTAGGAGGTCCCGGTGGCGAACGAGATGATCGAGCCGAGGACGAAGATGATCGACGGCAGTAGGTAGGCGGGCAGGGCGTCGGACAGCGCGCCCACCAGGTAGGTGGCCGTGCCCAGCTCCTTCATGACCCCGGACAGGGACCAGGCCAGGAGCAGGATGACGGCGGTGATGTTCATGGATTTGATGCCCGTGACAAAGGTCTCGATAGCCTCCTTCAGCGGCATGATCTTGCGCGACACGGCCATGGCGATGGCCACCATGGAGGCGAGCAGGGCGGCCTGGAACAGGACCACCGAGGCGTCCGAGGCTCCGAAGCAGATGCGCATGGAGCTAAACGACAGGGGGGACGCGTTGACCGCGGCCAGCACGGCCGGGTCGTCGAGGTTCTGGTAGCCGTTGAAGTAGAAGCCCAGGAACGCGGCGACCATGAGGGTGCCGATGGGCAGGATGGCGCTCCACACGGATGGCTTCACGTGGGCGGCGGGTTCCAGGGTGGTGGCCTCGTCCGAGGCCATGGGCACGGCGTTGTCGCCGATCACCTTGCCGTGGGTCCGGGCGCGCATCTCGGCCGCGTACATGGGGCCGAAGTCGCGCTTGAGCCACACGGCCAGGAGGATGAAGCACAGGATGTAGATGTTGTAGAACCGGTACGGAATGGTCTGGACGAAGATGCCGTAGGCGTTGCCGGTGATGCCGATGGTCTGGTAGCCGTCGCGGATCAGGCCGACCTCGTAGGCCACCCAGGTGGAGATCAGGGCGATGCCCGCGATGGGCGCGGCCGTGGCGTCGATGATGAAAGCCAGCTTTTCGCGGGATACCTTGAGGCGGTCGGTCACCGGACGCATGATCGGGCCCACGGTCAGGGAGTTGGCGTAGTCGTCGAAGAAGATGAACAATCCCATGACCCAGGCAGCCAGCTGGGAGGAACGCGGGGTCCGGGCCCAGCGGGAGATGGCCCCGGCAATGGCCTGGGCGCCGCCCATCTTGGAGATCAGCGCGATGAGCCCGCCGATGGCCAGAACCTGGAGCACGATGCCCGCGTCCCACGGGTCGGCCAGGGAGGTCAGGACCTGGGTGGACAGGTGCAGGAACCCGCCGACCATGGCATGGTACACGTCGTAGCCCTTGAGTTCGAGCATGAAGCAGCCCGAGAACACGCCGATGAACAGCGACAGGACGACGTTCTTGCTGGCAAAGGCCAGGGCGATGGCCAGCAGCGGCGGGATCAGGGTCAGCAGCCCCCAGTGTTCGGCGTTGGCGGCGGCCACCGCCGGATCGGCGGCCAGGGCGAAGGCGGGCATGAGAAAGGCCGCCAGACAGGCGGCCGACAGTATGAGAGGTTTGCGCATGACGTTCCCTTTGAAAAATGCTCGTTGCAGTACGGAATAGTCGAAATCAACGGTGAAATACAAAATTGTATTCTGCTTCGATGGAGAGGAGGCATATATCATTCATAAGGATTTGTCGATGGTAAAGAGATATCGACTTCCGAATGGATTGCCAAAAAAGGCATTGCGGCGCGGCGGGATCAGGGGAAGCGGCTTTCGCGCTCCACCTTGCAGACGCGGGTGGTGAAGGACGCGTACCACTCCTTGCGGCCGCTCGCCTGAGCGGTTTGGTGCTCGGGGTGGTCGCGCCAGGCGCGGATGGCCTCCGGGCTGTCCCAGTAGGACACGGTGATGCCGACCTCCTCACGGGCGGAATCCACACCCAAAAAACCGGGCATGGACCGGGCCAGTTCGAGCATGCGCCCGGCGGTTTCGGCGTAGCCGTCGTTTTGGTCCGTGCGCACGGAGGTGAAGATGACGGCCCAGCAGGCGGGACAGTCTACGGCAGTCTGATTCTTCGGCATTGGCATCCCTTGGGCGTGAACAGCCCCAGCTTGACGGTTTCGGACAGCGTCTGTCCTATCTTCTCGGCCAGGAAGCGGGCCGGGTCGCTCTCGAACAACGGGCCGGGCCGCTGGAAGATGCGGCAGAACATCTCGCCCCAGTTGGTCGAGTAGATGACCGAGGCCCGCTCGATGCGGCTGGCCTCGCGCGGGGCGGCCATGTTGACGATGAAGAAGGCCCGGACGACCTCCTCGGAGCGCAACCCCTCGTTGATGTCCGGCTCGAAGGTCTCGGCAAAGGGAAAGGCCTCGTGCAGGGCGGCCATCAGCTTCTGCAGATCGGCCAGGGCGATGGGCGCGATGGATCGGTCGGCCTGCAACAGGCTCTTGGGGTGGTAGATGCGGTTGGCCAGCAGCCAGGCCAGCAGGTAGACCGGGCTCTGGTTGCGGTGCAGCGGCTGGAGGTGCGCGGCGGCCTGTTTGGCCTGCACCCGCGTGCCGCCGCGCGCGATCCATACGGTCGGCTTGCCGGTCGCCTTTTGCGCGGAAAAGTGCAGCAGGGGAAATCCGTTCTCCCTGGTGTCCATGAACGGCACGCGCATGACCTTGTGGTTCTTGCGCGCGAAGTTGGCCGCGATGCGGCGGCCCATGCGCGTCAGGTCCTCGGGGTTGACCAGGGCCCTGGTCCTGCCCTTGGCCCGTCCCCCGGCGGACAGCCCTTCCTGGATGCGCTGGTAGGTGTCGACCATGTAGCGGCGCACGTGCGCGCCCATGCGCAGGGACTTGTCGAACGGCCAGGTGCGGTGCGTCTCGGCCAGCCTGCCCGGCTCCACGTAGCCCGAGCCGAACAGGACCGAGATCAGGGACTCGTCCTCGGGCCGGGTGGGCAGGTTCATGAACAGGGGGATGTCCGACAGGTTGGCCTTGAGCCGGAAGGACTCCTTGAGCAGGGCGGCGGCGTTGTCCTCCCCGCGCTCGGAATAGTAGTCGTGCAGGGTGGAGTACAGCGCGGTGTACGGGTCGGTGTCCAGCCGTCCCTGGCGGTTGCGGATCAGGTTGCGCTTGATGCGGTCGCACAGGGGCAGGGAGGACGCGCCGGGCGCGGCGTAGGTCTCGAGCAGGCCGAGCTTGAGCACGGACTTGAAGGGCGAATGGATGGCCTTGACCATCTGCCACAGGGAGCCGCCGAAATATTCGGCGGGCGGCACCTCGGCCAGATGCCCGAAGTCCTCAAGGCGCGGTTTGCCGCACAGGGGATAACGCCGGGCCGCGCGGATGCACGACTCGTACATCTTGCGGCTGGCCCCGGCCGGGGTGACCCACCAGGCGATGTTCTTGCCCGCCAGCTTGAGCGCCGTGCGGTAGAACTCTTCCTTGAGCAGCAGGACCTGGGCCGAGCCCGAGCTCTCCTCGTCCCCGGACAGGAAGCGGTTGTCGCGCACGTCGTCCATGCGCATGGGGTAGAAATGGACCTCCAGGCCGTATTCGCTGTCCGCCCACAGGGCCATGGCGTCGAGCTTGCGCTTGAGCCCGTGCTCCACGGTCATGGTCACGTCGCCGTCGTAGCAGACCCAGCAGTCCAGGTCCGAGCTCGAGGTCTGGGCCACGGTGCCCAGGCTGCCCATGGCGTAGACCGCCTGGATGCGTACCTCGGGCGAGGGCTCGAACTCCGGGTCCAGCCCCAGCCGGTCGCGGACCAGCTCCAGGTCGGTCAGGCAGGGATAGTAGCCCCAGACCCGACTGGACGGGATGTTGCCGAAGTTGTGGCGGCGCTCGAACAGGTCGCTGTCCAGGAGCAGGGGGAGCATGCGCAGGAAGGCCTGCTGGTCGCGGGTCAAGGTGCCCATGGCCCGGTGCATGCGCTGGCGGTTGTTGTCGAGCATGCGCCGTTCCCGGCGCATGAAGGTCAGCTCCCTGGCCCACGCGGCCAATGCCTTCTGGGCCCGGAACGGATCGTTCTCACGGCTCTTGGGTATGGCGTTTTTCTCCGCCTCCCTGGCGAACACGGTCATCTGGCGCAGGCGGTTGGCCAGAAACTGCGGGTGCCCGGCGTCCGAATTCTTGATCACGGACCGGGTCACGGCCGAGCCGGGCAGCTCCATGGACAGCAGCACGCAGTCCCGGACGTAGAGTCCGTGCAGGCAGGCGCGACAAAACTCCACGCCCCGGAAATCGTCGCCGATCCACTCACTGAAGGACAGGTCGCACACCTCGAACCGGGAGGAGCGCACGGAGCAGCCGTGCAGGGCGCTTCCGGCCAGGGTGCAGGTGGAGAACTCGCTGCGGTCCATCCGGCAGTCGCGCAGGGCGGCCTCGCTGAAGGTCGAGGTCCGGAACCGGCATCCCTTGAAGGCGCAGCCGGAAAAGAACGCGCCCGTGAATGTGCAGTCCGTGAACAGGCAATCCTCGAACCGGGTGCCCGAGAACTCCATGCCGGTGAAGCGCACCTCCTTGAACTCGGTGCCGGACAGCGCGCAATCGCGCATGAGCCCGTCGTTCAGCTCCACGTTGTAGAGCTTGCCCTTGAAGAATCGGGTGCGGATGAACGACGACCCGGCCAGGTCGAGTCCGCTCATTTCGCGGTTTTCCAGCTCGGCGCCGTCCACCATGGAGCCGGGCAGCTTCTGGTCGCGGACGTTGCCGGGCCTGGGCAGCAGGTCCTGGAGGGTCCTGGGCCTGGACCGGAACAGTCCTTTGAGAAAACCTTTTTTTTGCGGCTCGGGCGCGTCCCGGCGCGGCTGTACCGGGGGCGAGGCCTCCAGGACGCGGGGGGAGCCGGTTCCCCTGGGCGGGCAGTCCCCGGCCACGTTGCGCACGAAGTCCGGGGCGATGGCCTTGAGCGCGCTCAGCATCTCGAGCTGGGCGTCGGCCCGGCGCTCCTCGGGCATGGATGAAATGTACTGGACGTAGCCGATGTCGCCGAGCAGGGGCGCGCGGGAGATGGCGGCCGCGCGAATGCCCGGCATGCGGGAGCGGACCGAAGCCAGCAGCTTGCCTATGGCCGGGTGGTCCTGGCTGATGAGCGCGTCCAGGCACGCCCCGCCGAGTTTGGCGTCGGCCTTGGGCAGGATTTTGAGCAGCGTGTCGAGGATGGTCCTGTTGCCCGCCTCGCCCACGGCCGCGATGGTCCGCAACAGCCCCTCGTTCGTGGTCAGCCGGCCGAGGCCCACGGCCTTTGCCAGGGCCTCGCCGTAGGCCGAGTCGCCCACGCCCCGGATGATCAGGCAGAGCTCTTCTCGGTCATCGTCCTCCACGCCGTTGGTCAGCCGGGAGTTGAGATAGCGGCCGAACAGCCCGCCCACGATGACCTGCCTGACCGGGAAGGCCAGGACCTCGTCCTGTTCGCCCAGCCGGGCCACGAACGGGACCAGTTCCTCGGGGTCCGTGCCCATGAGTGGCTTGAGCATGTCCTCGACCCAGGCCAGCGTGTCGCGTTCCATGTCGCCGGGAAAGTCTTTGAGCATCTCGTGGACCAGGGCCAGCCGGTCGCGGGCGGGCCAGGCTGCCACCTTGGGCTCCAGGCGGGGCAGGGGCGTGCCGCGGGCGTTGAGGCACCGGGCGCACAGGGTCCGGCCGAACCGGCCTGATCGGACCAGGGCCTGGAGGCAGGCCTGGACCGTGTGGATATCCGCTGAATTGGAGGCCAGCCGGTGCAGGGCCAGGACGGCCTCGGCCAGGGGCACGGCCTCTGCATGGGCCGGGTGGGGCGTGGCGTCGCACCAGCGCATGACATCCGCCGCGAGCTCCCCGATGCCGGGACCGCCGGAGGGCGCGCCCTCGGAAAGGGCGCCGATGGCCCTTGCCAGGGCTCGTATGTTCGGGATGTCTTGGCTCGTCACCGCTGCCGCCTTTTTGAGATTGCGCGATAGTGCAGGGAATCGGGTGCGAAGTCAAAGCGCGATTCCATTCGTTTGGTTCGGCATTTCCCGATTCCCGAAAAATGAATGGTTCGGAAGTGCCGAAAACGGGTCCGAAACGCCCGGAAAGCCGCTGAAACGCTTGTTTAAGGGGCAAAAACACTTTGACTCACCAGGGACAATGGCCTATCGTCCCGGACTATTATTGATAACTGAAAACTCCAGTCAAATAACAACCTTTCAGGGAAGCTGCTTATGTATACACTTCGTACCCTTCCGGGAGACGATGTCCGTCAGCTCATGTGGCGTTTCGCCGAGCGATTCGATCTTCAGATGTCCGTGCAGAGCGCCCGGTCCATCGCCCGCACCACCGTCGCCAAGTTGGTGGCCGAAGGGGCGCGCAACACCCACGAATGGACCGAGCAGAAGGGCGAGCTTTTGACCGCCTTCGACCAGGCCGGACTGACCGCGCTGTTCATGGACCCCCATCAGGGCGGGTTCATCGAGGGCCCCAAGAACCTGGCCCTGGCCCTGGTCGCCTTCGAACTGGCCTGGGTGGACGCCGGCGCGGCCACCTCCTCCCTGGCCTCCTGCCTGGCCCTTGCCCCGATCCACGAGAAGGGCACTCCGGAGCAGCGCGACAAGTACATGTCCGCCTGCGTGCCGCCCCAGCCGGGCGAGGATCGCGAGATCTGGCGCGGGGCGTTCGCCCTGACCGAGCCGCTGCCCTACGTGGGCGTGGACACCGGCGTGCTCTGCGGCAAGGTCACCGTGGCCGAGTGGAAGGACGGCGAGGAGCCCATGCTTCAGGTCGACAAGCGCGGCCGGTTCATCACCAACATGGACTTCGCCAACTTCGTCACCGCCGCAGTGGAGTCCAATGACGAGCGCATCAAGGGGACCTTCATGGTCATCCTCGAAGAGGGCGACGAGGGCACCTTCGACCGTGGCGCGCCCACGCTGAAGATGGTCCACCAGCTTTCCTCCACCCGCGACCCCGTGCTCAACCTCAAGGTGCCCGCTTCCCGCATCATCGGCGGCTACGACGTGGTCGACGGCGTGATCGTGCCCAAGTACAACCACTCCGAGATCATCGGCGCGGTCTTCCACCGCACCCGCATCCCCGTGGGGTTGATGACCTCGGCCAAGCTGCTTTCCGCCGTGGAGCCGGTCATCCGCTATCACCGCAACCGTTTCCGTGGCGGCGACGCCTGCAAGGAAGGCTCCCCGCGTTTCGACAAGGGGTTGCAGATCAACGAGGACGCCCTGCAGCGCCTGGCCGACGTCTGGGCCACAGGCGAGGCCGGTTGCTCCCTGGCCTTCGCGGCCGCGCGCCTGGCCGACCGTTTCGATCCCATCGAGAAGGCCAAGGAGGCCCACTTCGAGGCCGAGGGCGTGACCAGCATCCGCAAGCAGATGGCCGCCCTGCGCAAGCTCCACGACCAGGTCCGCGAATTCATCGAACTGGAATACTCCCCGGTTGGTGCGCGCGACGAGGCCCGGTACAGCGAACTCTCGAACGACACCCTGGTCCAGTACGCCTACATGGAGGCCCTGGCGGGCGTCCTCAACCCGGGCGTGAAGCTCTGGAACACGGGCGAGGGCGCCAACAAGATGCGCGAGGCCGTGGCCCTGGTCGGCGGCTACGGCATCACCGAGGACTGCCCCGGCTTCCTCATGCAGAAGTGGAGCGACTGCCAGCTCGAGGCCACCTACGAGGGCCCCGAGGCCGTGCAGCGCCGCCACCTGACCATGACCATGACCTCCGACATCTTCGGCTGCGTCATGGAGAACTGGATTTCGCAGATGCGCCGCGCCGGTCAGGACGTCCCCGGCCTGGGCGGCTATGTCCTGGCCTCGGCCATGGAGCTGTGGCAGTGGACCCTGGCCTTCCTGCAGGAGGCCAAGGACGAGAACGGCAAGAAGCTCTACCACAACAAGCGGCAGGGCGTGACCTTCCCCATGGCCGACGCGCTCGGCTGGATTCTCGGCCCCTACTTCCTGGCCTGCGACGTCATGGAGCTCATCGAGAAGGGCCCCATGTCCATGACCCTGGCCGAGGGCCTGGACGATCTGACCGGTTTCTACAAGGACCTGTGCCACGTGCAGGCCGCCCGCGCCGCCGGTGAAGTGGCCCGCATCTGTTCCGAACTGGTCTACGGCTACAACTGGAACCGCTGCCCGACCCCGGATGGCGGCATCGCCGAGAAGTGCGAGCCCGAGCTGAAGTCCAAGGAGGAATGCGCCCAGGACGGCACGCTGGGCGATCTGTCCAAGTGTTCGCGCCCGGAACTCGTCCGCTTCCGCGAACTCAAGGCCACGGTCGACATGTGCCTGGCCGGTTCCCGGCTGGCCAAGGACCGTGCGGGCAACGCCCTGGCCGAAGTGATGATCCCCGAAGCCCTCGACTACCCGCAGGGCTAAGAAAGATAGCAAGATGCGAGAGGGAAACCTTTTGAGAAAGGTTTCCCTCTCGCGCTCTCCCTTCCAAAACTTTTTGTCGTCGCGCCGCCTGGGAGGGGAGAGGACAGCCGTGTATGTTATTGGCGGCGCGGAGGATGCGGAGCCGGATTTCGCGCCTTGAACATAACAAACTTCAACCCATACCCACCCCCCACAGGCGTCTCGTGAAGGGGCACGCCTGACCACTCCCCCTCAACCATCGCGAAGCGACACAAAGAGTTTGGGAAGGGAGAGAGGGGATGGGGGTCCGGGGGAAGGGGAGAGAGGGAGAACCCTTTGCAAAGGGTTTCCCTCTCTCCCCTTCCCCCGGCCGCCGGAGGCACCCCATGAGCGACGAGACGCCGCGAGTCGAGATGGAAACGGACATTGTATGTGTGGGCTTCGGCCCGGCCGCGGGCGGTTTTCTGACCACCCTGACGCGCGGCCTGATGAACGAGGACGGCACGCCCGTGGCCGAGTCCAAGGCCATGCCGGGCATGCCGCCGCAGGTCATCTGCTACGAGCGCGCCGACGACATCGGCTTCGGCGTGTCGGGCGTGGTCACCAAGGGCCGCGCCATCCGGGCCACGTTCCCGGACCTGGACCTGTCCCAGATCCCCATGGCCTGCGAGGTCAAGGAGGAGAAGGTCCTGTTCCTCAAGGACCCGGTGGGCGCGAGCCGCAGGCCGGGCCTGTTCAAGGTGGCCGACAAGGTGCTCGGCGGGTTCATGAAGGACGACGCCTACGAGTTGCCGTTCATCCCGAAATTTCTGGAAAAGCATCCGGGCATGCTGTTCTCCATCGGCCAGCTCAACCAGTGGGTGGGCGCGAACCTGATGGGCACGGGCATGGCCCAGATCTGGCCCTCCAGCCCGGTGGCCGAGCCGCTGCTTGAAGGCGCGGCGGTCAAGGGCGTGCGCATGGCCGACCAGGGCGTGGAAAAGGACGGCACCCCGAACGCGGGGTACATGCCCGGCATAGACATGAAGGCCGCCCTGACCGTGATCGCCGACGGCCCGGTGGGTCCGGTGGGCCAGCGGCTCAACCGCAAGCTGGGCATGCCCGAGGGCAACCATCAGCGCGAGTGGGCCGTGGGCATGAAGTGCGTGGTCGACCTGCCCGAGGACTGTCCCTGGGAGCCGGGCACCGTGCTGCACACCATCGGCTACCCCGAGCCCGAGATTTTCGGCTTCCTGTACGTCTACCCCGGCAACGTCGCCTCTTTAGGCATCTTCGTGCCGTCCTGGTTCGACAATCCGGTGCGCACCGCCTACCGCTACATGCAGCACTGGATGCTCCACCCGTACCTGTGGAAGGGGTTGAAGGGCGGCACCCTGCGCTCCTGGGGAGCCAAGTCCCTGAACGAGTCGGGCAAGCGCGGCGAGCCGATCCTGTGCGGCGACGGGTTCGCCCGCATCGGCGAGGGCTCCGGCTCCACCAACATCCTGACCGGATCGGGCGTGGACGAGGCCTGGGCCACGGGCGCGCAGCTCGGCGAGGCCGTGCTGGAACTGCTCAAGTCCGGCCGCGAGTTTACCAAGGAAAATTTGGAAAACACCTATGTTTCGCGCCGCCGCGCCTCCTGGGTCGAACAGGAGGCCGAGGTGGCCAGGAAGTCCAGAGACGGCTTCACCAAGTCCGTGATCTCCGGTTTCCTCGGCATGGGGCTGACCGGCCTGACCAAAGGGCTGTTGAATATGCCGGGCAAGGCGATCAAGCCCCAGGATCGCATCCCGTCCGTGGAGGACTACTATCGCGACGTCATCCCGGCGGGCGAGATAGCGGCCATCCGCGCCGAGTGCGCCAAGAAGGGCGCGAGTCTGCACGACGCACTCATGGACCGCGCGGGCTGGCCTGAAATCCCCCTGGACGGCCAGCTGCTGGTCTCCCACCAGGACGCGCTGCTCATGGGCGGCAAGGTCCAGGCCAACCCCGGTTACGGCGACCACGTGCGCTTCGCGGACACGGCCCTGTGCGCCAAGTGCCGCGAGCAGGTCTGCATCGAGGCGTGTTCGGGCCAGGCCATCTACACCAACCCGGACGGCGGCGTGCCGCTGTTCGACCGCGAAAAGTGCGTCCATTGCGGGGCGTGCATGTGGAACTGCAGCAAGTCCAACCCCGAAGACCCGGAACAGACCAACGTCAAGTTCATGGCCGGTTCCGGCGGGCTGCATTCCGTGGAGAATTAGGATAAAGAAGGATGGGATCGCCTACGGCGGATTGGACGGGTGATTTCGCCTCCGGCGGCCAAGGGGTTATGACCCCTTGGAACCCCATTGTCGCCTTCGGCGAAGTTGTTCATTAAAAGAAGAGAGCCGTACTTGCGCGGACGTACCCCGCGAAGCGGCTACAAAAAGTTTTGGAGATTCTTAAGAACCTTTTTCAAAAGGTTCTTAAGCCGCCGGAGGCATCCCCGCGCAGCGGCGGCCGAAGGCATCGAATGGACGGCATGAGAAATACGATTGCCGCCGCTAATCAAGGAGAACATTGAATGGGTAGTGAATTCCACATCGTGGTCTGCGGCTCCATCGTCCCGGACCCGCTCCAGACCCTCGCGCCCCAGGACGGGCCTGCCGGGCCGTCCCTGAAGAACGAAATGATGCTTCCCGCCGTGCTCGACCCGTGGGCCGGGCACGCCCTGTTCGAGGCCGCGAATCTGGCGGCCAAGAATCCGGGTAGCCAGGTCTGGCTGGTCAGCCTCGGCCCTAAAGCCAAGCTGCAGCAGGTCATGATGTCCGTTTCCCAGAAGGCCCCCTTCCAGCTGGTGGTGGCCGACGGTTCGGCCTCGGGTTTCACCGACGCCTACGAGACCGCCAAAGTCCTGGCCGAGACGATCGAGGGCATCGGCGGGTTGGACAAATCCAAGATGCTGCTCTTCGGCGGCTGGCAGTCCGCTTCGCGCGGTTCCGGCGCGGTCATGCAGATGGTCGGCGAACTGCTTGGCGTGACCGAACAGTTTCAGGGCGTGGACCGGCTCACCGTGGGTGGTGACGGCTCCCTGGAGGTGCTCGAGCGCGTGGAGGGCGGGGCCTATCAGAAGTCCGTTGTGGACGGCGCGCCCGCCGCTTTCGGCTGGGCCACGGGCGAGCTGCCCGAGCCGCCGAACAATCCGCAGGTGGGCATGCAGAACATGCAGAAGAACATGCCCGCGCTGATGCAGGCCAAGCCCGCCGACCTGTCCGGCACGAGCCTGAAATTCTCCTCGGTGGAGCTGCCCAAGCAGCGCCGCGAGACGCGCATCGTCAAGGATGTGCCGGTGGATGAGATGGCCAAAGAAATCGTCGAATGGATCAAGGGTTAGGGGGAATCGTCATGACTGTTTTGTATCTTGCACACACCGAATGCGACAATTCCCTGCACAAATCCGCCCTTGAGGTGCTGACGGCCGCCAAGGCGCTGGCCGACGGCATGGGGACCGACCTGGTGGTCGGGCTCATCGGCGCGGACGTTGCCGAGGCCGCCGGAACCATCGGCGGCTGCGGCGCGAAGTTTTACGCGGTGTCCGGTCCCGAGTTCGCGGACGGACGCTACGCTTCCGACCTGGCGGCGGCCGAGGCCATTGCCAAGGCGTGCTCGCCCGAGGTGGTCGTGGCCCCGGCCACGTCCCGCTTCAGCCGGGCCTTGCCCGGCCTGGCCATCCGTTTGGGCGGCCGGGTGGACACCCACCTGTCCGGCCTGGCGGCCGAAGACGGCAAGCCCGTGGCCAAGCGGTGGTTCTACCGCCAGCGTATGGAGGGCACCCTGACCCGCGACGAGCGGCCCTGGGTGCTGACGCTGGATTCCGGCTGCGCCGAGCCCTTTGCGGGCGCGGGCGCGGCGGACGTGGAATCGTTGTCCGTGGACGTGTCCTCGCGGACCAGGGTGGCGGGCATGGAGTGCGCCTCCGAGGATGCCCAGACCATCCGCCCGGACGCGGACCTGCTCTTCGTGGCCGGCGCGGGCTGGACCAAGAAACAGGCCGACGGGGCCACGCACGTGGACGTGGCGGAGAAGACCATCATGGGCTTTTTGGACGCCACCAAGTCCTCGCTCGGCTCGTCCAAGTCCCTGGTGGACATCTCGGGCGAAGGCGGCGCGGTCATTTCGTTTTTGACGCACATGCACCAGGTGGGGCAGACCGGCGCGACCCCGCGCCATCCCAAGGGACTGTCCACCTGCTGCCACGGCGAGGAGCCGCACGTGGTCGGCTGGCGCTTCATCAAGGAGCGTCGGGCCATCAATCTGGACGCCGGCTGCGGCTGGGCCCAGGGCAAGTGCGACGTGCTCTACGTGGGCGACGCCTTCGCCATCATGACCAAGGTCAACGAGCTGCTCGGCTGATCCGGGCGAATGTGAGATGATCAAGGCCGCACCTGTCGCCGGGTGCGGCCTTTTTTTCGAAAAACCATTCGGAGGACCCGCGTGAATCCCAGATATATCGTCATTATCCTGACCGCGCTGTCAGTGGCTTTTTTCGTATACCGGCAATACGGCCAGGCCGGGCCGGACGGGGTGACCGCCGTGAGCGCGGTCCAGGCCCAGGCCGCGCTGGCCGAAGACCCGGACATCCGCGTGCTCGACATCCGGACCCCGGGCGAATACGCCGAAGGGCACATCCAAAACGCGCTGAACATCGACTTCCTGAATGCGGATTTCGCCCAGCGCCTGGGTGAGCTCGACCCGGACGCGAAGTATCTCGTCTACTGTCGGTCGGGCAACCGCAGCGCGCAGGCCATGAAGATCTTCGGGCGGCTCGGTTTCGCCCGGGTTCTGCATATGTCGAAGGGGATCAGGGACTGGCAGGGGCAGGGGCTGCCGCTGGTCAGATAGGTCGGGCGGCAGCGGCGGTGCACACGGCGTCGAGCAGTTCCCCGGCGTCGAAGGGCTTGGTCACGACCTTGTTCATGCCCGCCGTGAGGAAACGCTTGCGGTCCTCTTCGCCCGCATAGGCGGTCAGGCCTATGATCGGGATGTCGGCATCTATGCCCTCGGCCGCGCCCGAGCGGATGATCTCCGTGACCTCCATGCCGTTGATGACCGGCATCTGCACGTCCATGAGCACCAGGTCGAAGCCGCCGTCCATCAGGGCGTCGATGGCCTGCTGACCGTTGTCCACCACGGTGGCGGCGTGGCCGTGGTTGCGCAGCAGCTGCGAGGTGACCAGGGCGTTGACCTCTTCGTCCTCGGCCACGAGGATATTCAGGTTCCGGCGGGCCGCGCATTCGTCGGCCCGGTCGGGACAGCGTTGCAGAGGCACGGTCAGGGTGAAGACCGAGCCCTCGCCCGGACGGCTTTCCAGGTCGATGGCCCCGCCCATGATCCCGGCCAGCTTGCGGGAGATGGCCAGCCCCAGCCCCGCGCCGCTGTAGCGTTTGGTCATGTACTCCTCGCCGAGCATGAAGCTTTCGAACACGGCCTCCCGCTTGTCGTCCGGGATGCCCACGCCGGTGTCGGCCACCGCGATGCACAGGCTGACCCGGTCCGGCGCATCGGTCACCGGCTCGCAGCTCGCGGTCACGGTTATGGAGCCGTTTTCGGTGAACTTCACGGCGTTGTGCACCATGTTGATGAGCACCTGGCGCAGCTTTTCCGCGTCGCCCCGGGCCATGGCCGGGAGCCCGCGGTCCAGGTTGCAGCGCAGGCGCAGTCCCTTGATCTCGGCCTGGTGGAGCAGGGGATCGACCGCCGAGCGGATGACCTCGGCCAGGTCGAAGTCCACGCAGCTCAGGCCGGTGCCGCCGGATTCGATGTTCGAGAGATCGAGCAGCGAGGTCAGGACCCCGGAGAGCTGGACGCTCGATTCCAGGCTGAGCCGCAGATATTCCTTTTGCTCGTCCGTCAGTCCTTCGGTGCCCAGCAGCAGCTGGGTCATGCCCATGATGCCGTTCAGGGGGGTGCGCAGTTCGTGGCTCATGT
Organism: Pseudodesulfovibrio sp. lm2024; assembly: GCF_051175575.1. Taxonomy (NCBI): domain Bacteria; kingdom Pseudomonadati; phylum Thermodesulfobacteriota; class Desulfovibrionia; order Desulfovibrionales; family Desulfovibrionaceae; genus Pseudodesulfovibrio; species Pseudodesulfovibrio sp. lm2024. Next base: position 2,751,539 of record NZ_CP195092.1, on the reverse strand, counting down.
TGGCCAGGAACTGGCTCTTGGCCCTGTCCGCCTGCCGGGCTTCGCGCATGGCCCGGATCAGGTCCGCCTCCATGCGTTTGCGCTGGATGATGTGCCAGACCCGCTCCATGATCAGGGCGAGCTGGACCGCGTCGGATTCGGTGTAGTCCTCGTCCTTGTTGGCCACCCCTACCAGCATGCGGATGCGGTCCTTTTCGATGACCGGCACGTTCATGTGCCGGATGAGCGGGACGTGGCCCTCGGGGGTACCGCGCTTGCCCGGGCTGTCCGAATAGTCGTTGGTGATGACCGCCCGGCGTTCGCGGATGGCGTCGGCCCACAGCCCGGCCCCGTCGACACGGAAGATCTGGGACGGGTCGTCGACGGTGCACGCGCCCAGGCCCGGCACGGCCCACGGGCGCAGGCGCAGCTCGGTCTCGGCCTCGTCCAGGAAGCCGATGTAGCCCATGCGGCTGTCGGTCATGTACACGCTCTGGACCAGGGCGTAGTCGAGGATTTCCTCCTCGGTGCGGTCGAACATCCGCGACAGGGCGTACAGGGTCTTGAACCGCTGTTCGTCCAGGTCGGACTTCATCTCGCGCCGCCTGCGCACGGTGATGTCGCGCAGGATGACCACGAACAGTGAATCGCCGTCGAGTTCGAGCGCGTGGGAGCGGATCTCCACGGGCGTGGCTCCGTCCCTGCCGCACAGGGTGTGCTCGATGCGCCGGGAGCCGGTTTCGAACAGGCTCTGCCCCTCGGCCAGGGCGGCGAAATTGGTGATGACCCGGCCCGGCGTCCTGGCCAAAAGCTCCTCGCGGGTCAGGCGGAGCAGGGCGCAGGCGGCCTCGTTGACTTCGATGATACGGGCTTCGCTCGGGGGTCCCCCTTCCGTCCGGCAGGCCAGGGCGGCTTCCGGTTCCTGCAGTTTAAGGATGTTGTGGAGGAGGTCGGCGCGGCTCATGGTTGGGGTGTCTCCCCCAGGGTGCGGGCGATGAATTTGAGCAGCGGGGCCTTGCGGATCGGTTTGGCCATGAAGTCCGAGCACCCGGCCTTCATGGAGCGTTTTCTGTCCTCGGTGAATGCGTTGGCGGACACGGCCACGATGGGCACGGGGCGCAGGCCGCGTTCCTTCTCGAAGGAGCGGATTTCGCGGGTGGCGTCGAGCCCGTCCATGACCGGCATGAAGATGTCCATGAGCACCAGCTCGTAGGAGCCGTTCTTGAAGCGGGCCACGGCCTCGCGGCCGTTGTCGGCGAAGTCCAGGGTGTAGCCGGAGTCGGTGAAATACAGGGAGAGGAGCATCTGGTTGCTCTCCGAATCCTCGGCGATAAGGATGCGCACGGGCTTGTCCGGCCTTTCGGCCCTCGCGGGTTGCATGCTGCTCACTTTCGTCTCCCTGTTATCCGGTTCCAGTACTGTGTGGGGGGCCGGTCAGAATGTCAACTGCGTCCAACCGCTTTTCAGCATTTCGGTAAAGGGTTCGCCAACATAGAGTACGTTCGCACCCAGGGCTTCGAGTTCCTCTACCACCCCGTAGTTTTCGGCGCACGCCCGGCAGGCCCAGACCTCCACGCCGTCGGCCATCATTTCCCTGAGACGCGCCCGGATGGGTTCGTCGCGGGCCACGAGCGGGGCCGTGGGGCCCCAGATGATCAACCGGACCTGTTTCCACCAGCTCTTGTTCAAGGCGTTCTGGGTGTACATGAAGACCAGATTGTCGGCCACTTCGGGGTTCGGGGAGCTCCAGACGACGCACAGGGCGTCGCGTGTGGGGATGTCGTTCATCGTCGGGCCTGAGAGCGGTGGTTTTCACACCGGTTAATGGTTTGATTCTCCAATACATAGCCCAGTGGGGATTTTGTAGCAAGTCTTCAGATGATGTATATTGGATATATTGATGCCCTTATCGGGGAAACCGATTGGACCCCATCCGGCAGGGGCGGCTATGCTGGGCGCAAAATGGAGGTGCCCATGAAGACGGCCCTGTTGCTCATCGATCTGCAAAATGACTATTTCCCCGGCGGGGCGATGGAACTCGTCGGTTCCGAACCCGCCGCCTTCAAGGCGGTGCAGGCGCTCCGGCTGTTCCGCGAGCGCGGCCTGCCCGTCGTCCACGTGCGCCACGAGGCGATCAAGGAGGGGGCGACCTTCTTTTTGCCCGACACGGCGGGCGCGGCCATCCACGACGCGGTCCTGCCCGTAGAGGGCGAGCCGGTGGTCACCAAGCATTATCCCAACAGCTTCCGCGAGACCGACCTGCTCGAGCGGTTGCGCGAGGCGGGCGCGACCCGCCTCGCCGTGGCCGGGATGATGACCCACATGTGCCTGGACGCCGGGGTGCGCGCGGCCGTGGACCTCGGTTTCGAGTGCGCGGTCCTGTCCGACGCCTCGGCCACCCGCGACCTGGAGTTCGACGGCCGCATCGTCCCGGCGGCGCAGGTGCACGGGGCGTTCCTTGCGGCGCTTCAGGCCGCATACGCGCCGGTCATGACCGTGGCCGATCTGCCGTCGCGGTTCCTGGACTAGCAGCAGGCGGACTCGACCTTGCGGCCGGTGAGCTTGTGCAGCCAGACCGAGATGAGGTAGGAGGCGCAGCCCACGCCGGGCGTGACCGTGACCGCTTGGACCGGGCAGTTGGTGGCGCAGGCCCCGCATTCCATGCAGGCGTCCGGGTCGAGTATGGCCGCCTTCTTTTCGCGCATATCGAGGATGCGGTGGGGGCAGACCTCCACGCACGATCCGCAGCCGATGCAGGCGTCGGTATCGAGCGCCAGCGTGGCCACGCCGTCCAGGTAACGGAAATTCTTCATCACGGCCTCCTTTAGTTGACGAACGGCGCGGCCAGCCACAGGACCAGGGCCGAGAGTCCGGCCAGGGCCTGGAGCGGTATGCCCCGGCGCATTTCCTTTTCCACGCCCGAGGGCGAGGTGTACGGCGTGGAGCCGGTGAAGTTCATGGCCAGATAGGACGACACGGCCGTGGTCCACAACAGGATGGCCGCGGGTTCGAGCCCGCCCTTCAGCGGTAGCAGGAACGCGGCCGCAAGCCCGGCCACGGCCCCGGTGAGCGCGCCCTTGGGCCAGAAGGATCGCCACGGCAGCCGGTTCAGGAGCAGGGGCACCCCGGCGCAGCCCGCCAGCACGCCGGACAGGGTGGCCAGCAGGGCGGCAATCCCCCGGTGCCACAGCGCGGAGAACGAAAAGACGTCCGGCCCGATGGCCGAGAGCAGGAAGAGCGCGGGCACGGTCCAGGCCAGGGTCTTCCAGAGCAGGAATATCTCCACCGGGATGAGTACGGCCCGTTCCTTCAAGGGAAAAGTGACCATGCGCATGTCCCGGTCCGCGCGGTTGCCGTTGGCCAGATACTCGGGCAGGTCCTCGGCCCGCACCGGCCCCCACAAGACCTTGAAGCCGCATGCCTTTCTGACCGCGCGTCCGGCCACGCCCGTGGCCCCGAGCTGGGGCAGGACGAGGGTGCGGTGGGCCACCACCTGGTGGAGCTTGGCGCGGTTCACGCTGTAGACGATCTCGTCCGTGCCGAACAGTCCCTTGCCCGCCGCGCACCACACGTTGATGCCGCGCGTGTCCGCCACCAGTAGCCAGGCGTCGATGCCGGAGAGCTCGCGGCGCACGGCGTCGAAGGTCAGCTTGTAGTTGGCCGTGACCAGGACCGGGGAATCCGGGGTGGGGTCGCCCACGCAGTACAGGCCGGGCACCACCTTGTAATTACTGCGGATCGCCCCCAGACGGGTCAGGGCCGTGCCCAGCCGGTCGGACGGGAGCATCCGGGTGCGCACGCGGGGCACCGGACCCACGGGCGTGTCCACGAACCCGTCCACGAACGGCTCGACGGCGTATCCCGGTTTTTCGAAGACCCCGGCACGGGGGTCGGGCTTGGGGCCTCAACACGGGGCGTCGTCCTGTGGCGAGGCGGGCGGACAGAGGTCCGTCGCGCATGCCTGGGGCGGGGCCATCAGGCCCAGGGGTTTGAGATCCTTTTCCTCGGGACGGGGCGTTAACGGATTCATGAGGCCTCCGGCGTGATGGACAGGAGCGCGAGGATGAGCGGGTCGAACCTGTTCACGGTATTCCGGTTCACGCAGTAGCAGGTCCGGGGGCCCTCCACCTCGCCGCGCACCAGGCCCGCTTCCTTGAGAACCTTGAGGTGCTGGCTGACCGTGGACTGGGCCAGGGGCAGCTCGTCCACGAGCTGCCCACAGGTACAGCTGTGCTCGGTCAGCAGCTGCCTGAGGATGCGGATGCGGGCCGGGTGGGCCAGCCCCTTGCAGACCTCGGCGAGAAAGACTTCGTCTTCGCTGTGCAGGGGAGGGGTGAAAAACATGGCGCCTCCGGGGATTATTTATCGTAAATCGACGATAGACGATATGGCCGTGATTGTCAACGGTTGCGAGCCGTGGGTCAGGCCGTGTGTCTGGAATCGGCCAGACGCCGCTGGGCGCGCATGGTCACGATCGATTCCGCGGTGTACACGGCCAGGCCGGACCAGATCAGGGCGAAGGTGATCAGGTGGCTGGCGTTGAACGGCTCCCTGTAGACGAACACGCCGAGCAGGAAGGCGATGGACGGGGCCAGGTACTGGAGCAGTCCCACGGTGGTCAGCTGCAGCCGCCGCGCGCCGTAGGCGAAACCGATGAGCGGCGAGGCCGTGACCACGCCCGCGCCCACGAGCAGCAGGTCCACGTGGATTCCCTGGTGGGACAGGGCGGAAGCCCCGTGTGCCTGGAGCCAGAGGATGTAGCCCAGGGCGAACGGGCCCAGGACCATGGTCTCCAGGAACAGGCCGGGCAGGGACTCCACCGAGGCTACCTTGCGCAGCAGTCCGTACAGGCCGAAGCTGACCGCCAGGGCCAGGGATATCCAGGGCAGATGGCCGTGGGCGACCACGGAGTTGATCACGCCCAGGGCGGCCAGGCCGATGGCGATCATCTGGAGGGGGCGCAGGCGTTCGCGGAAGAAGACGAAGCCGAGCAGGACGTTGACCAGGGGGGTGATGTAATAGCCCAGGCTGGTGTCCAGAACGTGGTCGTTGTTCACGGCCCAGATGTACAGCAGCCAGTTGAACCCGATCATCAGGGAGCTGGCGGTCAGGATGAGCCGGTCGCGTCTGGATTTGAGCGGGGCGAAGGTCGCGTTCCAGCCCCGGCGCAGGGTCAGGATGACGGCGATGAAGACCAGGGACCAGACCACCCTGTGACAGAGAATCTCGAAGGGATTCACGGTGATCAGGGACTTCCAGTAGACGGGCAGGAGCCCCCAGCCGAAGAAGGCGGCCAGGGCGGCGGCGAAGCCGTAGGACTTCTGTTTGGGATCGATGTTGCGCATGCGGTTCTCTCTGCGGGGGTATAGGAGCGAGAAGATACGCGGGGACGCGGGCAGGGTAAAGTCGGAAAAGGCGATGGCCCCGATCAGGAGCGGCACATGGACCCGGCCAGCCTGCCCAGGGTATGTACTCCCTGTTCCAGTTCGTCGGTCCACGGGTGGCCGCAGCTCAACCGGATGTAGTTGGCGAACTTGTCCTGGGTGGAGAAGATGGCCCCGGGCGCGATGCCCACGCCCTCGGCCCGGGCCTGGAAGAACAGCTCCACCGAGTCCACGGATTTGGGCAGCTCCAGCCAGAGGACTGCTCCGCCCACCGGATGGGTCACCCTGGTCCCGGCCGGGAAGTTGCGTTCCAGGTGGAACTGCATGGTGTCCATCTGCCGCTCCAGGTCCGTGCGCAGCTTCTTGAGATGGCGCTCCAGGCGGCCCTGGCGAAGGTATTCGGCGATGGCCATCTGGGCCGGGGAGGAACTGGAAACGTTGGTGGTCGCCTTGATTTCGAGCGCCTTCTGGCGGTAGCGGCCGGGCAGCATCCAGCCCACCCGGAAGCCGGGCGCGATGGTCTTGGAAAAGGACGAGCAGAGCAGGACCAGCCCTTTTTTGTCGAACTGCTTGTAGGTGCCGGGCCGCTTGGGGCCGAAATGCAGGTCCGTGTACACGTCGTCCTCCACCAGGGGGATGTCGCGCTTGGCCAGCATGTCCACGATCTCCCGCTTGGCCTCGTCCGGGGTCAGGCTGGAGTCCGGGTTGTTGAAATTGGGCGCGAACACGCAGGCCGCGATGTCGAAAGTCTTGAGCGCGCGGGCCAGCTCCTCGGGGGCGACTCCGTGGTCCGGGTCGGACGGCACCTCCACGGCGCGCAGTCCCAGCGTTTCGAGCAGTTGCAGGAAGCAGTAATAGGTGGGCGACTGGATGAGCACGGTGTCGCCCGAGCGGCAGGTGGAGCGCAGGGAAAGGTACAGGGCCTCCAGACACCCGGCGGTGATCAGCGGATCGTCGGGCCTGGCCGGGATGCCGAACTCCATGGACCGGTAGGCGATCTGGCGGACGAGCTTCGGATCGCCGGGGATGGGCGCGTAGGCCATGGCCCGTTCAGGCTCGGCCCGGACCATGGAAGCCATTATCCGTCCGAGTTCGCGCAGGGGCATGCGCTGGGGGCCGGGCGCTATGACGTCCAGGGCCACGCGGTCGGCCGCGCCCACGGATTCGAGCACGCTCTGTATCAGCCCGATGCGGGTCACCGGCCTGGGTTGCGTGAGGGGCGCGGGCGAGGTCTCGGTGCGCGGCAGCCGCCTGGCCTTGCGGCGCACGAAGAACCCGGACCGGGGCCGGGCCTCGATGACCCCCTTGCGCTCCAGTTCCAGGTACGCCTGGTTGACCGTGGACACGGACACCCCGAGCTTGGCGCTCAGGGAACGCAAGGAGGGCAGCTTGTCCCCCAGCGCGAGCGCGCCCGCGTCTATCATGGTCATGACGTTCCTTTCCACGGTCTGGTAACGATAGGTTTCCATGGATTCACCGTAATCTGTTTCGTATGATTATTGTTTAAACTGTATCTGTACTGATTACAGAAAATCGGCTCTACTGCAAGGTAAGGATACAGCGGATTAACCGGGCGATGGCCCGAAAAACAATCAAAGAGAAGCTCTTCATGACCTCAGAAGCCCTTGCCGGGGAACAGCCCGGCTCCCCCATGATGTCCGCCGCCCGGCAGGTGGCGCCCATCGTCATGGGCTACCTTCCCGTTGGCGCGGCCTACGGGGTCCTGGCCCAGCAGGCCGGGCTTTCCCTGCTCAACACCGTGCTCATGTCGATCCTGGTCTTCGCCGGGTCCTCCCAGCTCATCGCGGTGGCCATGTTCGCGGCCGGGCTGAACCCGGTGTCGATCATCGCCACCACCTTCGTGGTCAACCTGCGCCACCTGCTCATGAGCGCGTCGCTGGCCCCGAACCTGAAGAGCTGGAACAAATGGGAGCTGGCCCTGTTCGCCTACGAGGTCACGGACGAGTCGTTCGCCGTGCACTCGGTGCGGTTCGCGCGCGGCGACCTGAACAAGATCACCTGTTTCGGCATCAACGGGCTGGCCCATATATCCTGGGCCCTGGCCTCGTTCGCAGGCTATCTGGCCGGGGCGTCCATCCCGAGCGTGGAGCCGCTGGGCATCGACTACGCCCTGCCCGCCATGTTCATCGCCCTGCTGGTCATGCAGATGAAGAACGGCCTGCACGTCCTGGTGGCCGGGTTCAGCGGGCTGCTCGCCCTGATGCTGTACCAGGCTGGAGCGGACCAGTGGTCGGTCATCCTGGCCACGGTCATCGGCGCAACCTTTGGCGCGGGAGTGGAATCATGGACCAGGAAATAGTCTTCTTGACCATCGTCGGCATGCTCGCCGTGACCTACATCCCGCGCATGGTCCCGCTGGTGGCCCTGGCCTCCCGGACCCTGCCCGAACCCGTGGTCCGCTGGCTGTCCTACGTCCCGGCCGCCGTGCTCTCGTCCATGCTCTTTCCGGCCCTGTTGCTTAAAGACGGCTCCGTGGACGTCTCCCCGGACAACTACTTCCTGTGGGCGGCCGTCCCGGCCTTTATCCTGGCCTGGCGGACCAAGTCCTTTTTCGGCACCGTGGCCCTGGGCATGGCCCTGGTGGCCGCGGCCCGCTATTTCATCGCATAGGAGCGGACCATGAAGACCATCGGATTGGTAGGCGGCATGAGTTGGGAATCCTCCCTGGAATACTACCGGGTCATGAACGAGGCGGTGAAGGCGCGCCTGGGCGGCCTGCACTCGGCCCGCATCCTCATGAACTCCGTGGACTTCGCCCCCCTGCGCGAGCTGATGTGCGCGGGCGACTGGGCAGCCGTTGGCGATAAGCTGGCCGAGGCGGCCCGGACCCTGGAAGAGGCCGGGGCCGAGCTCATGGTCATCGGCACCAACACCATGCACAAGGTGGCCCCCCAGGTGGAGGCGGCGGTCTCCGCGCCGCTCGTCCACATCGCCGACGCCACGGCCGAGGCCGCCAGCGGGGGCGGGTTCTCCAAGGTGGCCCTGCTCGGAACCGTCTTCACCATGGAGGACGACTTCTACGTGGGCCGCCTTGAGCAACACGGCTTCGAGGTCCTGGTGCCCGAGGCCGACGACCGCAAGCTGGTGGACCGGGTCATCTTCGACGAGATGTGCAGGGGGCTGTTCCTGGACGGTTCCCGCGCCGAGTTCGTGCGCATCATCGATTCGCTGGCCGCGCGCGGGGCCGAGGCGGTCATCCTCGGCTGCACCGAGATCGGCCTGCTCGTCCGGCCCGGCGACAGCGATGTGCCCACCCTGGACACCTGCCGTATCCACGCCGAGCGGGCGGTGGAGCTCGCCCTCGGCTGACCTGTGGCCGCCCCGGCCCGGCCGTTTCGCCCGTTGTCCCCATCCCGCGCTTGACGCGCTCCCGTAACGTGATATGCCATGTTGGCGTGCCGCGGGGGCGCGTTTTTGTCTCATGATCATCGGGGAGGGTGTGTGAGCGAGACTGTCGACATGACCTTGAAGGATTTGCTGAACCGTTCGGCGGAGCGGTTCCCGGACCGCGTCGCCCTGTCCTTTGTGGACGGCGAGCCCATGACCTATGCGCGGTTCGGCCAGAGCGTGCACGAACTGCAGACCGTGCTGAGCGGCCTCGGCATCAAGCCCGAGGACAAGGTCGCCCTCATCGGCGAGAACATGCCCAACTGGGCCATCGCCTATTTCGCCGTGACCACCATGGGGGCCATCGTGGTGCCCATCCTGCAGGAATTCCACCCCAGCGCGGTGCAGCACATCCTGCGCCACTCCGAAGCCAAGATGGTCGTGGCCTCGCGCCGCTACATGGACAAGGTCGAGGGCGAAAGTTTCCCCAACCTCGAAACCATCATGGTCATGGACGATTTTTCCATGGAGGACGAGGAAGGAACCAGGACCACCTACCGCGAGGCGCTGGAGGCGGCGGGCGAGCGTATCGAGCAGTTCGCCGAGGCGGCCCGCGAAAGGGTGGAGACCCTGGGCGAGGGCGCCTGGGACAAGCTGTCCGACTCCGCCAAGGAGAAGATGCACAAGTTCGGCGACACCGCGCGGGAGAAGATGGGCCGGTTCTCCGACTCCTACAAGGAGACCGTCAACCAGACCGTGGAGTGGTTCAGCGCCTCGGCCCGCCGGTTCATCGATTGGAAGACCGGCAAGCCGTTCGAGCTGACCGGCGACCACGTGGCCGCCATCCTGTACACCTCGGGCACCACCGGCCACTCCAAGGGCGTGGTCCTGACCCACCGCAACCTGGTCCAGAACTGTATTTCCGGGGTCAACACCATTCCGGTCTACGAGACCGACCGCTTCCTGTCCGTGCTGCCCATGGCCCACACCTACGAGTGCACCGTGGGGCTGCTCATTCCGGTGATGTGCGGCAGCTCGGTCTTCTACCTGCAGAAGCCGCCGACTCCCAAGACCCTGCTGCCCGCCATGCAGAAGGTCAAACCCACGGTCATGAACGTGGTCCCGCTGATCATCGAGAAGATCTACAAGGGCCGGATCAAGAAGAAGCTGACCGGCTCGGGCGTGACGCGCGGGCTGATGAAGATCGGCGTGACCCGGCGCAAGCTCTCCCAGGTGGCGGGCAGGAAGCTCATCGAGGCGTTCGGCGGCGACCTGCGTTGCCTGTGCATCGGCGGCGCGCCCCTGGCCCCCGAGGTGGAGCTCTTTCTGATCGACGCCAAGGTGCCCTATGCCAAGGGGTACGGCATGACCGAGTCCGCGCCCCTGCTGGCCGGGATCAATACCGACGTCCAGCGGTTCAGGGCCATCGGCCCGGCCGTTCCGGGCGTGGAACTCAAGATAGACGACCCCGATCCCGAGACGGGCGAGGGCGAGATTCTGGCCAAGGGCCCGAACATCATGCGCGAGTACTACAAGGCCCCCAAGGATACGGAAGACACCTTCACCGAGGACGGCTGGCTCAGGACCGGCGACCTGGGCAAGTTCGAGGACGGCTATCTGATCCTCAAGGGGCGGCTCAAGAACGTGGTCATCGGCCCCAGCGGCGAGAATATCTATCCCGAAGAGGTGGAGTCCATCATCAACGCCAACGACTACGTCCAGGAGTCCCTGGTCCACGAGTCCGGCGGCAGGCTGGTGGCCCGCATCCACCTCAACTACGAGGCCCTGGACGAGCAGTTCGACGTCAAGAAGCTGATCGAGTCCGAGGTCCGCGAAAAGATCCGCAAGATCCTCGACGACATCCACAAGGACGTCAATTCCAAGGTGTCCTCCTTTGCCCGGCTCAATCGCGTGGTCGAACAGACCGAGCCCTTCGAGAAGACACCCACCCAGAAGATCAAGCGGTTCCTGTACACCGACCAGTAGCGGTCCGTCGCGATAATGACGAAAAAGGTCCCCGGTTCCTTGGTGAACCGGGGACCTTCTTGGTTGGAAAACGGGGCGGGGCGCTTACTTCACGTCGGCGGCCACGCGCAGGGTGACGATCTTGTCCGGGTTGCTGACCGTGCCGCTCTGGCCGGTCCCCTTTTTGATCTTGTCCACGAACTCCATGCCCGAGGTGACCTGGCCCCAGACGGTGTACTGGCCGTCCAGGAACGGTGCCGGGGCGAAGCAGATGAAGAACTGGCTGTCCGCGCTGTTCGGGTCCGAGGCACGGGCCATGCCCACGGTACCGCGCTTGAACGGGGCGTTGCTGAATTCGGCGGGCAGGTTCTGGCCGGAGCCGCCCCGGCCGGTGCCGGTGGGGTCGCCGGTCTGGGCCATGAAGCCGTCGATGACCCGGTGGAAGACGATGCCGTCGTAGAATTTCATGCGCGCCAGTTCCTTGATCCGGGCCACGTGCTTGGGGGCCAGGTCGGGGCGCATCTCGATGACCACCCGCCCGTCGGCGAGGTCCAGGTACAGGGTGTTCTCAAGGTCCTGGGCCTGGGCGGCCGGGCAGGCCAGCAGCACCAGGACGGCGCAGGTGAAGAGGGATTGCAGCAGGGTTTTCATATCGCTCCCGTGGGTTGCGTTTGGGGTGAGGCGGCGCGGCCCGAGTGGCCCACGCCCACCACGGATGTAGCGATTTTCGCCGGGGAATGGAAGCCGCGCGAAGCGGTTTTCGCGCCGGGCCGGATCAGTTGTGCAGGGCCTTGTCGCTGTTCCCGAGGCACCGGGCGATGTAGGCCTGGAGTTCCGCGCGTTCCAGCGGCTTGGCCAGGAACAGGGTGGCCCCGAGCTTGAGCAGGTTGGAGATGTCGCTGATGCCGACCACGGCGGACATGATGATGATCGGCAGGTCGTTGAACTGCTGGTCGCCGCGCAGGGTCTTGATGAGCTGCTGGCCGTCCATCTCGGGCATCATGATGTCGGTCAGCAGCAGGTCGATGTCGTTGTTGGCCAGGAGCGTTTCGTAGGCGTGTTTTCCGTGCGGGCTGACAAAGGCGATGTGCCCCAGTTCCTCGACGATCTTGACGGCGAGTTTCTGGGATATGCGGTCATCTTCGGCAATCAGTATCTTGGCCATGGCCGACCTCCCCTCGTATTGGCGCGGCATGCGGCTGTGGTGAGCGACAAGAAAACAAGAATAACAGACTATGGCCGTGGTGTCATCGGTCTTGGCCGTATCTCCGCTGAATAATAAAGGGCTTGCGGCCGGGCGGAGCGGGAGGAGGGGAGAGGGATGGGGGCCGCGCCCGCCGGAGCGGACACGGCCGGGAAATCAGACCTTTTCGATGTGCATGACGTCACCGAATTCACAGGTGACCCGGTATTTGCCGCCTTTGGTTTCGACGACGTAATCGTTGCCGGGGAACAGGGTGCAAGCGGCTGAAAAACCATCATTGATCATGATGTCCTTGGCTTCTCCATTGGATTCGAACCTGACCGTGGTTCCGTCACCGAGGGTAATCATTTCTCCATGATGGACATCGACGGGCAGATCGGCTTCGGTAAAAGATGACATACTATCCTCCTGAGTTATGGAAAAGACTCCACCATGGTTTGGGCTATACACCCAGAAAAGGGAAATGAACAGCCCAAATGGGATGGAGGCGGCGCGGGGCTGGTTTTCGACGGGCAAGTGATGTATGGGTCATTCCAGGAGATATGCCGGTGAGTTCGACTATTCTCGTCGCCGACGGCGACGCCTCCATACGGGCGCTGATCAAGGACATCCTCGAAGCCAGGGGCTATCAGGTGGAGACCGCCTCCAGCCCTGCTTCCGCGGCCGCGCTCATGGCCCGCCGGAGTCCGGGCCTGGTCCTGGCCGCCCATGGCGAAGAGGACGACGGCGGCTCCCTGGTGCACGAGGCGGCCCGGCTCGGCCTGGTTACCCCGGTCATCCTGCTCATCTCCTCCTCGGCCGACAACCCCGGCCGCCTGGCCCGCGACTGCGGGGCCATGGCCTATCTGCAGAAGCCCGTGGTCCGCTCCCAGCTCGAGATGCTCGTTCGCCTCGGCCTGGCCGAGAACGAGCTGCGTTCCACGGCCACCCTGCAGGAGGCGCGGCTCTCTTCGGCCCAGGCGTTTTTGAAGTCCATGCTCAACGCGGACGAAGGGGTCATCTTCCTGCTGGACGACGAGGCCTCGGTCATCGAGTGCAGCGGGCCGGTGGAAAGCCTGCTGGGCCGGGAGGTGGGCGAGTGCGCCGGTCGGCCCTATCCCTCGCTTTTTTCGGACGCCGTGGCCAACCTGCACGAGGGGGCCATCGCCAAGGCGCGGACCACCCGCGAGGCGGCCCGGCTGGAGGAGCACCGCAGCGGCATGGTCCTGGAGACCCGCGTGCGGCCCGTGCTCCAGGGGGACACCCTGTCCGGCTTCGTGGTTTCCCTGCGGGACATCACCACCAGGCGGCGCGGCGAGGTCGGCCTGGCCGAGAGTGAGAAGCAGTACCGCAGCGTGTTCGCCGGGGCCTCGGCCGCCATTATCCTGGCGGACCGGGAACAGGGCATGGTCATGGAGTGTAACGACGCGGCCTGCCGCGTCCTGGGCTACGACGCGGCCGAGGTGCGCGGCATGGCGCTCCAGGACCTGGTGGCCCACCCGGAGCAGATCATGGCCGCCATGAACCAGGGCGGCAAACGGGTGTCCTACGATTACCTCAAGCGCAAGAACGGCTCGTCGCTCCCGGTGGAGCTGTCCATGAGCTATTTCACCAACGCGGGCCGGGACGTCTGCATCCTCTACGCCCAGGACATCTCCCGGCGCAGGATCGTGGAGGAGGCCCTGCGCGAGGGCGCGCGGCTGTACCGGGCCGTGGTCGAGGACCAGACCGAGCTGATCTGCCGCTACGGGCCGGACGGCAAGCTGACCTTCGTGAACAACGCCTTCGAGCGGTTCGTGGGCCAGGACGAGGAGGACGTTCTGGGCAGCGACTTTTTCTCCTCCATGGGGTCCATGGACCGCAGGGTCCTGACCGAGTGGCTCGACCATTTCGATCCGGCCCGCCCCGTGCTCGACCGGGAGGTCCTGCACATCCGCCCCAACGGGGAGGAGCGCTGGATATCGTGGACCCACCGGGCCGTGCTCAACGACCGCAACTCCGTGGTCGAGATCCAGGCAGTGGGCCGCGACGTGACCGAGCACAAGGCCGCCGAGAGCGCCCTGGCCCGGGCCACCCAGGAGAAGGAGCGGTACCGGCTGAACCTGGAGGCCACCTTCGCCTCCATCCCGGACGCCATCCTGACGGTGGACTCCGGGCTGTCGGTCATCGCCACCAACAGTGCGGCCAAGACCCTGTTCGGGTTCGAGGAGGAGCGCTCCAGGGGGCGTCGGCTCGAGGACGTGGTCCGGGACGAGACCAACCCGTGCGTCCAGGTGCTGCGCCAGGTCCTCAGGACGGACAAGCCGGTGCACGGCTACGAGATCGAGCTGAAGACCCCGTTGATGGGCGAGCGCATGGTCGAGATCAACTGTTCGCCCCTGGTGGACAAGGACCGGCGGCACGCGGGCGCGGTGCTCGTCGTGCGCGACATCTCCCACATCGCGGACCTGGAGAAGCAGCTGCAGCAGCGGCACGGCTTCAGGGGGATCGTGGGCCGCAGCGGCCCCATGCAGGACATCTACCAGCTCCTGGAACAACTTTCCTCGCTGGACTCCATCGTGCTCATCCTGGGCGAGTCCGGCACCGGCAAGGAACTGGCCGCCGAGGCCCTGCACTACGGCGGGGTGCGCGCGGGCAAGCCGCTGATCAAGGTCAACTGCTCGGCCCTGTCCGAGAGCCTGCTCGAGAGCGAGCTGTTCGGCCATGTGCGCGGGGCCTTCACCGGCGCGGTCCGGGACAAGGTCGGGCGCATCCAGGCGGCCCAGGGCGGTACCCTGTTCCTGGACGAGATCGGCGACATCTCCCCCATGCTCCAGCTCAAGCTCTTGCGCTTCCTGGAGAGCCGGGAGTACGAGCGGGTGGGCGAATCCCGGACCTGCACCGCGGACGTGCGCATCATCGCGGCCACCAACGCGGACCTGCGCGAGGCCGTGCGCAGGGGCTCCTTCCGAGAGGACCTGTACTACCGGCTCAACGTCATGCCCGTGACCCTGCCGCCCCTGCGCGACCGCCAGGCGGACATCCCCATGCTCACGGACCATTTCCTGTCCATGTTCGCGGAGAACTTCGGCAAGCATTTCGACGGGGTGTCCGAGGAGGTCATGGACCTGCTGCTGACCTACTCCTGGCCGGGCAACGTGCGCGAGCTCAAGCACACCCTGGAGCACGCCTGCATCCTGTGCCCGGGCAAGAGTGTGGAGATCAGGCACATCCGCAAGGACCTGGTGGACCATATCCGGGGCAACGTCCTGGAACCGGTCACGGTTCCGGCCGCCGAAACGGGCGTCACCGCGTCGTACATGCCGCACAGGCCGGGCAGGGAGGATATCCTGGCCGTGCTGCGCGAATGCGGGGGCAACAAGGTCCAGGCCGCCCGGCGGCTGGGCATCCACCGGGCCACCCTCTATCGCAAGCTCAAGGCCTGGGGCCTGGACGGCTGACCCCGGACTCCCGGCCCGGCCGCAACCGCCTGCCCTCTGTAAATTTATAACCATACTAACGTGTTGATGTAATGCATCGCGGCCCGCTCCCTGCTATGTTCCAAGGCAGGCCCGGACAGCGGACTTCCGCGTTCGTGGCTGGGGGAGGAGTAGAAAACATGCGCACGATCAAGATCATCGAGCCACAAGCCATAGATATCGAATTGCAGAACGGAAGCGGGCCTCTCCTGGTCGCCTTCCTGAAACGGAACGAGAAGTTTTCCGGCCAGGTGGCGGTCCTGGAAGCGGCCTGCCGGACGCACGGCGGGTCCGTCCGGTGCTTTCTGTACAACGCGGACTACCTGGACACGGCCACCGACCGGTTCGCGGTCAAGGGCACGCCCACTTTCCTGCTGTTCCACGGCGGACGCGAGGTCAACCGGCTCATCGGCGAGTCGGACGGCCCCACCCTGGACGAGTTCATAGACGCCTCGGTGGAGGGGTTGTCCGGCGTGGTCCGTTCCTAGTCCGGCTCTTCCCCGGCCGGGGCGCCCCCTCGACGGCGGCGGCCGTTTGCCGTATACAGGCGGTTCCCCCGACACAACCCGATGGAACAGCCGACCATGAACCGTCTTCAACCCACCCCGACTCCCGCCGCCTCAGGGCCGGAGCCGTCGTTTCCGTCCCGGCTCCAGGTGGAGGTGACCACTCGCTGCAACATGCGTTGCGCCATGTGCGTCAAGTCCGCCCCGGACAGCCAAATCCCCGAAACCGACCTCGATCTTGAGGCCTTCAAGCGGCTTTCGCCCGCCCTGGCGCGGTGCGAGGCATTGGTCCTGAACGGCATCGGCGAGCCCCTGCTCAACCCGGACCTGGCCGACATGGCCGCGTTCGCCCGCAAGGCCATGCCCGAGTCCGGCTGGATCGGCTTTCAGACCAACGGGCTGCTGGTCACCGAAACACTGGCCGACCGGCTGGTCGAGTCCGGCGTGGGCACCTTCTGCATCTCCGTGGACACCCTGGAAATGGGCGGCCACGATCCGTCCGGCGGCGAGTTGCACGGCGGGACCGGCGCGGCCCGGCTGGAGCGCGCCTTCCGCCTGCTGCGCGAGGCCGGGCAGCGGTACGACCGCGCACTGCGTCTGGGCGTGGAACTCGTGCTCATGCGCGACACCGCCGACCAGTTGCCCCTGGTGGTCCGCTGGGCAGGAGAACTTGGCCTGGATTTCGCCATCGTTTCCCACGTGCTGCCCTATGACCAGGCCATGCAGGACCAGTCCCTGTTCAATCCCAACACGCCCTCGGCCACGGCCCTGTTCGAGAAATGGCAGGCCAGGGCGCGGGCCGAGGGGCTTGATTTGCACGACCAGCACGGCGTGGCCTGGAAGTTCGTCAAATCGGACAGCGAAAAGCGCCTGCACGAATTGATCAAGGGACTGCTCGGCGAGGCCGAGGCAACCGGCGTGTGGGTCCATCTGCCCCGCCTGCTCGAATGGGACCTCCGCAACCGGGAAGGGGACGGGACCCCTCTCGCGCACCTGTTCCGCCAGGCCGAGGACATCGCGCGGCTTGCGGGCATGGAACTGCGGCTGCCGCCGCTTATGGCCCGCGACGAGCGGTACTGCCACTTCGTGGAGGACGGAACCGCCTTCGTCACCTCGCAGGGCGACGTCAGCCCGTGCCAGTTCCTGTGGCACCAGTACGCCTGCCATTTGGACGGCGGCAAAAAGGTGGTTCGGCCGTGGCTGTTCGGCAACATCCGCGAACACGATCTGGTGGACATCTGGCAAGGCGAGGCCTACGCGGACTTCCGCCGCCAGGTCCTGGAATACGATTACCCCTATTGTTCCAACTGCCCGTTCGTGCCGTGCGACGACATCAAGGGCGCGCCGTTCGATTTCGACTGCGACTGTCTGGGCGCGACCATCCCCTGCGGTCACTGCCTGTGGTGCATGGGGGGATTGCAGTGTCTGCTGTGAGAAAGCGAAGCACGCTTGAACAGGGGTGATTCAATCCCAACGTATGGCGGGCAGGGGGGCGAACCCCTGCCCGCCGGAGGCGAAATCATCCGACCATCGCCGCGAAGCGGCCTTCACAATCTGATTTTCAACAAAAAGGGCGCTTGGTTCAACCAGGCGCCCTTTTCATTTGCGGTAGTTCCTCTCTCAGTCGGCGGGTGTGTGCCCGTCGAGGGTGAGGAGGGCGTGGTAGTGCCTGGGCCGCCGGTCGCGGTAGAAGCCCCAGCCGGTGCGGAAGTTGCGGATCTCGTCGAAATCCACCTCGGCGGTGAACACGCCCTGGGTGGTCCGGTCCGCGTCGGCCATCAGTTCGCCCATGGGGTCGGTGATGAACGACGAGCCGTAGAAGGTCATGGTCACGTCGTCGTCGGTCTCGGTGCCGATGCGGTTGGACGCGCAGACCGGCAGGATGTTGGCCGCTGCGTGGCCCTGCTGGGTCCGCCGCCAGTGCGGCATGGAGTCCCAGTCCTGCATGGTCGGCTCGCTTCCGATGGCCGTGGGATACATGAGCACGTCCGCGTCCATCAGGGCCATGGACCGGGCGCACTCGGGATACCACTGGTCCCAGCAGATGCCCACGCCGACCTTGCCGAAGGCGGTTTCCCAGACCTTGAAGCCGGTGTCGCCGGGGTTGAAGTAGTACTTCTCCTCGTAGCCCGGCCCCTGCGGGATGTGGGTCTTGCGGTACAGACCGAGCATTTTGCCGTCCGCGTCCATCATGGCCATTGAGTTGTAGTACGCCTTGCCCGCGCGCTCGAAGAAGGACACGGGCAGGACCACGCCGAGCTCCCGGGCCAGGTCGGAGAACCGGGCCAGGAGGGGATCGTCGAGACGCGCCTCGTGGGCCAGGGAGAAGTACTCGAACTTCTGTTTCTTGCAGAAGTACGGTCCTTCGAAGAGCTCCTGCAGGAGGATGATCCGCCCGCCTTGGGCGGCGGCCTCGCGGACCAGGGATTCGGCCCGGTCCACATTGGCGGCGAGGTCGTCCGTGCAGGCCATCTGGGTGACGGCCAGGGTGGTTTTGGTCATGGTTCGCTCCTAAAACACCGGCAGCGGTGCGCCCTTGGGCTGCTGCTGGGTGATGCAGTGGATGCCACCGCCCCCGGCGAAGATGTCCAGACACGGGAGCTGGATAACCTCGTGATCGGGGAATGCCTCGCACATCAGCTTGTACGCCGTTTCATCCATGGGGTCGTCAAAGGAGGACATGACGATGCCCCGGTTTGCGATGTAGAAGTTGATGTAGCTCAGGTCCATGCGCCAGTCGCCGTTGTAGCGCGGTGCGGGCTGGGGCATGCGGATGATCTCAAGCGACCGGCCGCGCGCGTCGGTGGCGGATTCGAGGCGCTGGATGGCGTCCTGCGAGACCTTGTAGTTGGCGTCTTCCGGGTCGGTGCAGTCGTGGACCATGACCACGCCGGGTCTGACGAAGCAGGCCAGGATGTCCACGTGGCCGTTGGTCTCGTCGTCCTCCAGCCCGTCGCCGAGCCAGATGACCTTTTCCGTGCCCAGGTAGGCGGCGAAGACGTCCTCGAAGTCCTTTTTGCTGAAGCCCGCGTTGCGCCGGGGGTCGAGCTGGACCTGTTCGGTGGTCAGCAGGGTGCCCTCGCCGTCCGAGTGGATGCCGCCGCCCTCGATGATGCAGGGCGCGGCGTAGCGGCGCATGCCGAGGTGCTCGAGCACGGCCTGGGCCATGGGCTCGTCGTATCCGCCTTCGTACCGGGCGATGTGGCCCCAGTCGTTGAAGATCCAGTCCACACCGGCCACGCCGCCCTTGCCGTCGATGACGAAGGTCGGGGCCGAGTCGCGCGACCAGGAGTCGCGGGTGTCCATGGGCACCAGGGTCACGGCGTCGCCGCACAGGGCTTTGGCCTGGTCCATGAGTTCGGGGCGGCACATCATGTAGACCGGCTCGAACCGGCTGATGGCCTTGGCCACCTCGGCATAGGCGAGCCGGGGCTTTTCCATGCCGAACGGCCAGGCCGACGGCTTGCAGGGCCAGATCATCCAGGTGGCCTCGTGCTCGGCCCATTCGCCGGGCATGAACAGCCCGTCGCAGGCCGGTGCGCGGACCGGGACGCGGATGGGGGAAACGGGGGTATTCGCCATGTCTCTCTCAGTCTGCCTCGAGGGCAGGGGTTGAATGTTCCGGCCGGGGCCTGTCTAGGCCCCGGTGTTGATCATCACATGCTTGGTCACCAGATAGTCGCCCACGGCCTCGGCGGACAGGTCCTTGCCGAAACCGGACTGCTTGAACCCGCCGTGCGGGGTCTCGGAGGCCAGGGGCAGGTGGTCGTTGACCCATACGGTGCCGAATTCCAGCGCCTTGGACACGCGCATGGTCCGGGCCACGTCCTTGGTGAACACGGAAGAGGCCAGGCCGAAGACCACGTCGTTGCCCATGGCTATGGCCTGGGCCTCGTCGTCGAAGGTCTGGATGGTGATGACCGGGCCGAAGACCTCCTGCTGGACGATCTCGGAGTCCTGGCGCACGTCGGTGATGACCGTGGGCGCGTAGAAGTGGCCGGGCCGGTCGAGCTTCTGGCCGCCGCAGAGCACTGTGGCCCCGTCGGCCCGGGCGCGGTCCACGAAGCCGGAGACCGTCTCCAGGTGGCGGCCGGAGATCATCGAGCCCATCAGGGTCTCGGAATCGAAGGGATCGCCGACCACGACCTTTTTCATGGCCTCGGCCATGACGTTGCAGATCTGCTTTTCGATGGACTTGTGGCAGATGATGCGGGTCGCGGCGGTGCAGTCCTGGCCGGAGTTGCAGAAGGCGGCCACGGACAGCTTCTCGGCCACCAGGTCGATGTCCGCGTCGCTGAAGACCAGGCACGGGGCCTTGCCGCCCAGCTCCAGGTGCACGCGCTTGACCGTGTCGGCCGCGCTCTTCATGACCGACTTGCCGGTCTCGGTGGCCCCGGTCAGGGAGACCATGCGGATGTCCGGGTGGCTGGTCAGGATGTGGCCCACGGACCCCGCGACCACGTTGACCACGCCGTCCGGGATGCCCGCCTCGGCGGTCAACTCGCCGAGCATGAGCGAGGTGCGCGGGGTCAGGGTGGCGGGCTTGAGCACGGCGGTGCAGCCGGCGGCCAGGGCCGGGCCGAGCTTCCACACGCCCATGAGCAGGGGGTAGTTCCACGGGGCGATCTGGCCCACCGGACCCACCGGGTCGCGGCGGTAGATGGAGGTGTACCCTGGAGCGAACTCGCCCGCGTGGTGGCCGCCGGTGTCGCGGGCAGCGGCGGCGAAAAAGCGCAGGTTGTCGATGCAGAACGGCAGGTCCGCGCCCAGGCTGAGGAACTCGTAGGGTTTGCCCGTGTCCTCGGACTCGATGCGGGCGAACTCCTCCATGCGGCCTTTCAGCAGGTCGGCCAGCTTCCACAAACACTTGGAGCGCTGGGCCGGGGTCAGGCCGGACCAGCGGCCGTCGTCAAAGGCGGTCTTGGCCGCTTCCACGGCCTTGAGCACGTCCTTTTCACCGGCCTTGGCCACGGTGGCGATCGTCTCGCCGGTCGCCGGATTCTCCACATCCACCCGACCGCCGTCGGCAGCGTCGGTCCACTGGCCGTTGATCCAAAGCTTCATGTCTGTCGCGTTCATGGGAATCCTCCTTAGCTGCTGGGCAGCGATTTAAAGACGTCTTCCATCTTGTTCAGGGCCTCGTCAAGCAGTCCCATGGGGATGTTCAGGGCGGGCTCGAAGCGGATGCACCGGGCGTTGGTCAGGGTTCCGGCGGTGATCACGCCGCGCGCGAACAGGCCCGACGCCACGTGGTAGCCGATCTCGTCATCCACGAAGTGCATGCCGATGAGCAGACCCTTGCCGGTGACCTTGTCCAGGATGCCGGGGTAGCGGTCGGACAGCTCCTGCAGGCGGCCCTTGACGTACTCGCCCTTCTGGGCGGCCTGGGCGGGCAGGTTTTCCTCGTGCATGACCGTGATGGCGGCCAGGGCCGAGGCGCAGGCGATGGGGTTGCCGCCCGTGGTGGTGGTGTGCATGAACGGGTTGGGCTCCATGACCTCCCAGATCTTGGGGGTGGAGAAGAAGCCGGACATGGGCACCACGCCGCCGCCCAGCGCCTTGCCGAAACACATGATGTCGGGCTGCACGTCCCAGTGGTCCACGCCGAATATCTCGCCGGTACGGCCGAAGCCGGTCTGGACCTCGTCCGCGATGAGCAGCACGCCGTACTTGTCGCAGACCTCGCGCAGGCCGGGCCAGAAGTCGTCCGGCGGCACGATGGCCCCGGCCTCGCCCTGGATGGGCTCGGCCACCACGGCGGCGATGTCGTCGCCCACGGCTTCCGCGTACTTCAGTTCGCGCTCAACGGCCGCTACGTCGCCGAAGGGCACGTGGCGCATGCCTTCGAGCAGGGGCAGCAGCGGGGCGCGGTAATCGGTCTTGCCCATCAGGGACAGGGAGCCGAGCGTCTTGCCGTGGAACCCCTTGAGCATGGAGATGAAGCCCTTCTTGCCGGTGTAGAACTTGGCCAGCTTCATGGCTCCTTCCACGGCCTCGGTGCCGGAGTTGGCGAAGAACCCGTACTGGATGTCGCCGGGGGTCAGCTTGGCGATGACCCGGGCGAGCTTGGCGCGCAGGGGGTCGAGCATCTCCTGGGAGTACTGGGGCGAGCGGTCGAGCTGGGCCTTGACCGCCTCGACGATCTTCGGATGGCGGATGCCGTAGCTGTACAGGCCGAACCCGCCGAGGATGTCGATGAACTCGCGGTCCAGGGCGTCCTTGAGGATGGACCCCTGGCCCATCCACTCGGTCACGGCGAACTCGCCCGCCTCGGTCACGGACTTGCGGTATTCCAGAAAGCCCTTGTTGATGTAGTCGCGGAAGTTCTCCACGGTCTCGGTGGCGATCTGGCGGCGTTCCTCCAGGGTGACGGTGCCCACGGGCTTCTTGATAATGTCAATAAATTCAGTTGCTTCTTTAAACGCTTCGTCGATGTTACGGGTCATGATTCCACTCCGTTTTTCTGGTGATGATTCGGGATTTCGGTCGGGGTATGGGGGCGGCTAGGCCGCCGGGCCGTCCCTGGGGTCATCCACCGGTTTGCCCTCCACGATGGTCTTGACGATCTTGATCTCGCGGATGGACTCGGGGGGTACCTCGGTCGGGTCGGCGCTCAGAATCACCAGGTCGGCGATCTTGCCCGGTTCGATGCTGCCACGGTTGGCCTCGTCAAAGGCGCTGTAGGCGGCGTCGACGGTGAACATGCGGATGGCTTCCACGGGGGTCAGGCGCTCCTCCCTTATGGGATGGAGCACGGCGGTCTGGATGCCGACGAGCGGACCGTGCGGGGTGACCGGGCAGTCCGAGCCGCCGGTCATGATCACGCCGTTGTCGAGCATGGTCCGGTAGGGGTGCATCCAGCGCAGCCGGTCCCAGCCGAAGCGCTTCTCGTAGTCTCCCATGTCCACCAAGTAGTGGATGAACGCGGGCTGCATGCCCGCGAGAATTTTGGCCCGGCCCATGCGCTCCACCTGGTCCACGGTCGGGATTTCGCAGTGCTCGATGCGGTGGCGGTGGTCGTCGCGCGGGTAGGCGGCTATGGCCTTTTCCATGGCGCACAGAACCTGTTCGATGGCCTTGTCGGTCTCGCAGTGCACGGCCACCTGGAGACCCGCCTTGTGGGAGTTCAGGACGAATTCGTCCATCTCCTCCTGGGTGTAGTTCAGGGTGCCGCAGTTGCCGGGCTGGTCGCAGTAGGGTTCGAAGAGGGCGGCGGTGTAGGCGTCGATGGCCCCGTCCGCGCAGATGCACCCGCCGATGCGGGATAGGCCCATGTCCACGGTCTCGTCCACGTCCATGACCTGGTTCCAGAGGACCACGTTGACCGGAAGCTTGTCCAGGTTGTCGAGGACGATGCGGGTGTCGCCGGGGCCGAAGCCGCCGCCTTCCAGGCAGTGCAGGGTGGTGATGCCCTGTTTGACGGCCGCCTCGCACGCCTTGCGGAAGCTCTCAAGCTTGACCTCCACCGGGGTGCGCGAGGACACGGCCGGGAAGATGAAATCGGGCGCGCCCGGGTCGCGGACCACGCCGGTGGGCTCGCCGTTTTGTTTGAGGTCCATGCCCGGCAGGTCGGCGGGCGGGGCCAGAATCTCGAGCGCCAGGGAGTTCAGGGAGCACATGTGCCAGGAGGAGTGCACGATCATGACCGGCTTGTCGGCGCAGACCGCGTCCAGCTCCTCCTTGAGCGGCATCCGTTTCTCCTTGAGCGAGAAGTCGTTCAGTGTGTAGCCGAGGATCCAGGCGCCGGGCCCGGCGTCCTTGGCCGCTTCCCGGACCTTGTCGAACAGGGTCTGCAGGGACAGGGTCCCCTGGAAGTCGATGCCGTTCAGGACCTGGCCGGTCAGGCCGAGGTGCTGGTGGGTGTCGATGAAGCCCGGCAGCACGGTCAGCCCCTCAAGGTCGGTCGCGGCCCACCCCGCTTCGATGAGGTCGGCCATGTCTTCGTTGGAGCCGACCCGGAGGATGCGGCCGTTCTCGACAGCCATGGCTTGGGCGCGGGATTCCCGGCCGTCCATGGTGATGATGTTTCCGTTTGTCAGCAAATAGTGGTCTGGCATGATGAATAGGGCGGCCGGGGTATGGTCCCCCGGCCGCCGGGTTGGAGGATTAACGGGTCTTTACCATGGTCCAGATCTGGTCGTACATCTTGTTGTCCTTGCCCAGGTCCTTGATGAACTGGATTTTGGGCATGTAGGACTTCTCCGGGTAGATGGCCGGGTTCTTGAAGTCTTCCGGGGTGATGTACGGGTAGGCCGCCTCGTTCGGGGTGGCGTACTGGGTCCAGTTGGACAGCTTGGCGCCGACCTTGGGCTCGAGCACCCAGTTGATGAAAGCGTAGGCCATGTCCGGGTGCGGGGCGCCGATGGGGATGGACATGCTGTCCACCCAGCCGATGGTCCCTTCCTTGGGGTTCACGAATTTGCAGGTGTCCGAGTTGTCGGCCACGGCGCGCAGGGCGTCACCGTTGTACACGATGGCGGCCACGGCGGTGCCGGCCACGACCTTGGAGCGGCCGCCGGTGCCCACGTCGAATCCGGCGAAGTATTTGGATTTCTTGGCTTCAAGCATGGTGTCGAGGAGCTTCTTGAGGTCCGCCTTTTCAGTGGTGTTCACGTCCATGCCCATGGCGCACTGGGCGCAGCCGAGCATCTCTCGGATGGAGTCGACGAAGATGAACGCGCCCTGGCGTTTTTCGGGGTCGAACATGATCGACCAGGAACCGTCGAAGTCCTTGAGCTTGTCCTTGCGGTACATCATGCCCAGGGTGCCCCACTGGTAGGCTACGGTGTACTTGTTGCCGTCGTCCCAGGCGGGGTTGATGAAGGTCGCCTCGAGGTTTTTCAGGTTGGGCAGCTTGGAGTGATCCAGTTCCTTGAGCAGATTCAGTTTGACCATGGCCGGAATGATGTAGTCGGACGGGACGACCACGTCATACTGGTTCTTGCCGCCCGCCTGGAGCTTGGCGACCATCTCTTCCATGGATTCGTAATACTCCACGCGCGCCTTGATGCCCGTGTCGCGCTCGAAATCCGTCAGGAAATCCTCGGGCATGTATTCGCTCCAGATGAGCAGGCGCATTTCTTCCGCCGCGAACGCGGACGGCACCATGACCAGGACCATCAGAATGGCCAGCAGCAGTTTACGCATCCTCTCTCTCCTTTTCATTGAAACTGTTTGATATTTTCTGCGAGACGATGACCAGGACGATGGTCACCAGCAGACCGACGGTGGACAGGGCGTGGATCTTCGGCGTGATGCCGCGATGCACTTCCGCATATATGTAGAGCGGCAGGGTCACCGAGGTGGGCCCGGCCGTGAAGAAGCTGATGATGAAGTCGTCCAGCGACAGGGTGAAGGCGAGCATGGCCCCGGACACGATGCCCGGGGTGAGCATGGGCAGGATGACCTTGCGCAGGGTGTACCAGTTGGTGGCGTAGAGGTCGTGGGAGGCCTCCTCGATCTCGTTGTTGAAGGCCGCCAGGCGCGAGCGGACCACCAGGGCCACGAAGGCCACCTGGAAGGTCACGTGCCCGATGATCATGTTCAGCATGCCGGGTTCGAAGGCCGAGGAGAAGTAGCGCAGGGAGGCGAACGCGATGACCAGCGCGCCCGCGAACACGATCTCCGGGGTGATGACCGGCATGTACAGGTTGAATTCGAAGAAGGCCGAGGTCTTCTTGGACCACGGGAACCGGCTCATGCCGATGGCCAGGGCCGTGCCCACCACCGTGGCGATGACCGTGGAGACCAGCGCCAGGAGCAGGGTGTTGCCCACCGCCTCGAGAATCTGCTGGTTCTGAAAGAGCTCCAGGTACCATTTCCAGGTGAACCCCTGCCAGGTCAGGCCGAAGCGGGAGTCGTTCACCGAGAACGAGGCCACGGCCATGAGCGGGATGTACAGGAAGGCCAGGGTCCCCATGGCCACGGCCGGGATCAGGATCGGCTTGCGTTGCGACCGCATCTTAGATGACCTCCATCTTTTCGCCCTTGCGCCGGAACACGAACAGGCCGACCAGGGTCAGGACCATCAGGGCCAGGGAGACCGCCGCGCCGAACGGCCAGTCGCGGCTCTTGCCGAACTGCTGCTGGATCAGGTTGCCGACCAGCATGTACTTGGCCCCGCCAAGGAAGTCCGGGATGAGGAACATGCCCATGGCCGGGACGAAGGTCAGGATGGCCCCCACGGACAGGCCGGGCAGGGTCTGGGGCAGGATGGCCTGCATGAACACCCGGCGGCGGTTGGAGTAGAGGTCGAAGGCCGCCTCCACCAGGGACCAGTCGAGCTTCTCCACGCTGGAATAGAGCGGCAGGACCACGAAGGGCAGGAAGGCGGAGATCATGCCCAGGTACACGGCGAACTCCGACGGGTAGAGCGGGCTGCCCGCCGGGATCAGCCCGAGCACGGCCGCGAACTTGGCGATGGGCAGGTCCGGGGAGAGGACCAGCTGCCAGGCGTAGGTGCGGATGACCAGGTTGGTCCAGAACGGGATGATCACCAGGGTCAGCCAGACGTACCGGGTGGTCTTGGGCTTGCGCGCGATGAAGAAGGCCAGCGGGAAGGCCAGCGCGGTGCAGATGGTGGTGGTCACGAAGGCCACCCACAGGGAGCGGGCCAGGATGATCAGGTAGTCCGGACTCCAGCCGAACATGCCGTACCCGGCCAGCCGGGAAAAGTTTTCGAAGGTGAAGATCCACTCGATCTCGCCGTAGCCGCCGCGCGTGGCGAAGGACAGGGCGATGAGCGCCAGCGCGGGCACGGTCAGGAAGATGAGGATCCAGAACAGGCCGGGCGAAACCTGGAGCAGGCCGCGCCGCCGGAGGGCCGAGCGGGTGGTCAGCTCGCCGTACCAGATGCGGGTGTCTTGTTGTTGATCGCTAGTCATCGATGGCCACCAGTGCGTCCTTGAGCAGTTCGACCCAGACCTTGTCGCCCACCTGGAGCTTCTTGTGCGGGGCGCAGCGCATGCGCAACCCCGCCGGGTCCAGGGTGATGTCCAGGAAGTTGCCCCGGTAGAAGGTTTCCGTGACCGTGGCCAGGACGCCGTTGGTCTCGGGCTCCTGGTCGCGCAGGACGATGCCCTCGGGCCGGATGACCAGGGCCCCGCGCTTCCACTGGGGCGGGGAGGGCACGGTCAGCCTGCCCGCGTGGGTGATGATCTGGTCGTTGCGCCGTTCGGCCTCGAGGATGTTGGCCGTGCCGATGAACTCGGCCACAAAGCGGCAGTTGGGGCGGTCGTATATCTGCCGGGGAGAGCCGTGCTGGAGCACCTCGCCGTCCTTCATGACCGCGATGCGGTCGGACACGGTCAGGGCCTCGTCCTGGTCGTGGGTGACCAGGATGAAGGTCTTGTTCAACTGCTGCTGCAACCGGCGAAGCTGGATCTGCAACTGGGTGCGCAGCTTGGCGTCCAGGGCGGACATGGGCTCGTCCAGCAGAAGCAGTTCGGGCTCGCAGACCAGGGCGCGGGCCATGGCCACACGCTGCCGCTGCCCGCCGGAGAGCTGGTCCGGGTAGCGGTCCCTGAAATTGGTCAGCTCCAGCATTTCCATGATCTTGTTCACCCTGGTCCGGATGTCGCCCTCCGGAATCTTCTGGGAGCGCAGGCCGAAGGCCACATTGTCCGCGTTGGTCATGTGCGGGAACAGGGCGTAGCTCTGGAAGACCGTGTTCACCGGACGTTCGTTGGCGGGCT
The DNA here is from genome assembly GCF_051175575.1 of Pseudodesulfovibrio sp. lm2024. NCBI lineage: Bacteria > Pseudomonadati > Thermodesulfobacteriota > Desulfovibrionia > Desulfovibrionales > Desulfovibrionaceae > Pseudodesulfovibrio > Pseudodesulfovibrio sp. lm2024. The sequence goes on along the minus strand of NZ_CP195092.1, from coordinate 2,724,023 downwards.
TCTGGGTGATGGGCAGGCCGTTGAGGAAGACCGAGCCGGAATCGGCCTGTTCCAGTCCGGCGATGATCCGCAGCAGGGTGGTCTTGCCGCAGCCGGACGGGCCGAGCAGCGTGAACAGCTCGCCCTTCTGGACGGTCAAATCGACGTTCTTCAGGGCCTGTACATCCCCGTAGCTCTTGTGGACGGCATACGCTTCAAGGGTCATATCTTTCCTCCTATTAGGCGGCCGGGACGGGCGGTACGCCCGATTCATCCCAGCCGCGCAGGCGATAGTATTCATTGAGAAGGAGCGCGTACTCCTCCCGGGTGATGACCTGCCCGGTGGGCAGGGATTCATGGAGCTTCCTGGGCAGCTGGTCGTCCTTGGGGGTCAGCCCCTCGCGGACGTTGAACCGCCGGGTGTCGTCCACCACGCGGGCCGCGGCCCGGCGCAGGGACGCTTCGTCCCACGGCTCTCCGGTGACCAGGGTGAGCAGACGGACCAGGGTGGCCCAGTCGTACATGTCGCGGTAGAAGCGGCACAGGATCAGGCAGTCGAACACGACCAGCCGGTCCTCGAAATCTATGAGCAGGTCGGCCTTGCCCTCCACGGCGTCGGACGAGATCATCCCGGACAGCTCGGCCTTGTAGAAAGTGGTCCGCAGGTGGCAGGCCCCGCGCGGGGAGGTCCCGTAGGTCAACCCCATGCCCTTGAGCACGCGGGGGTCATAGCCGGCGGGCTCCAGCCCCTTGACGTGCACGGCCATGTCGGACAGCCCGAGCCGGGCCGCGCCCTTGACGATGCCGTCGGCCAGGATGTCGCCCAGCCCCTCGCGGCCCGCTATCTGCTCCAGCAGGGCGGCGATGGTGGCCGCGTCGCCGTAGGTCAGCGGGGCGTCCAGGCGGCCCTGGCTGGAGGCTTCGGCGATCATGGCGCAGAGGTTGCCCGCCGAGATGGTGTCCAGGCCGAGCCGGTCGCAGAGGTCGTTCAGGTGGGCGATCTCGTCGATGTTGCGGACCATGCACAGCCCGCCGAAGGCGTAGATGGTCTCGTACTCGGGGCCCTCGATGGTCAGCCCCTTGTGCGGGCCGCTGGTGATGTGCGCCTTGCGGCCGCAGGCCATGAAGCACTTGAGGCAGGCGTGGGGCGTGACCTCGTGCTGTTCATGGAAGACGTCGCCGCTGATGCGCTCCCAGTGGTCGCAGGTCCCGGCCGACCAGTAGCGGCTGGGGAACGCGCCCACGGTGTTCATCAAGGCGACCATCTGGGTGGTGCCCCGCGCCCGGTAGGCCTTGACCGCCGGGGAGTCGCCGTGGGTGCCCCGAAACTCCCTGGCGAACGCCTTCAGCCCCTCGGGGTCGGCAACCGCGCGCTTGCGGTCACCGGCGAAGACCAGCCCCTTGATCTTCTTGGAGCCGAGTACCGCGCCCAGGCCGCATCGCCCGGCGCTGCGCCAGTAGTCGTTCTCGATGACCGAGAAGGCGACCATTTTTTCACCGGCCGGGCCGATGACCATGGCCCCGGGACGGCCGTATCTCTCGCCCCTGGGGGCGTAGTCCTGGAGCAGGGCGTCCTCGGCGGCGTAGGTTTCGAGTCCCCTGAGCTGCGGAGTTTCGTGAAAATCGCAACCGTCCGGGTGGATGGCCAGGACGGTCAGCGCATCGGCCGCGCCGGTCACGACGATGGCGTCGAAACCGGCCCGGTCGATGGCCTCCGGGGTTTTGCCCCCGGAGTAGGATTCCGCGTAGAAGCCGGTCTGCGGCGACTTGGAGAAGACGCCGTAGCGGCTGGAGCCCCAGGCGGACGTGCCGCAGCATGGGCCCGTGGTGATGACGAACCGGTTGTCCGGGGAGAGCGGGTCCACCCCGGCCGGGTTGTGTTCAAGGAGCAGGCGCGTACCCAACGCCTTGCCCCCGGGCAGGGGCAGGCCGGTGTCCCCGAGCGGCTCTATGGAGAAGGTCCGCTCGGAGACGTCGATGAAGAGTATGCGTCCGTGAATGCCGTGCACCGTGTATTACCCCTTGGTCACTTCGGCAAAGGCCGCTTCCAGGACGGACAGTCCCTTGTCCAGTTCGGCGTCGCTGATGACCAGCGGCATGAGCGTGCGGATGACGTTGCCGGAGTGGCCGCAGGACAGGATGATCAGCCCGTTCTCGCGGCACGTGGCGACCAGCGCCTTGGCCATGTCCGGGGCCGGGGTCTTGGCCGCCTTGTCGTGGACCAGCTCCATGGCCAGCATGGAGCCCAGCCCGCGCACGTCGCCGATGCAGTCGTACTTCTTGGCCAGGTCCTCGAAGGCGGCGCGGACCTTGGCGCCCAGGGCCTGCGACCTGGCGACCAGCCCCTCGCTCTCGACCACGTCGAGCACGGCCAGGGCCGCGGCGCAGCTCACCGGGTTGCCGCCGTAGGTGCCGCCCAGACCGCCCACCTGGGGCGCGTCCATGAGCTCGGCGCGGCCGGTGCAGGCCGAGATGACCGTGCCGCCGCCCAGGGACTTGGCCGAGGTCAGCAGGTCCGGGACCACGTCCCACTGCTCGATGGCGAACAGGGAGCCGGTGCGGCAGATGCCGGACTGGACCTCGTCGATGATCAGCAGGATGCCGAACTCATCGCAGATTTCCTTGATGCGCGGGAAATATTCCTTGGGCGGGACCACGAAACCGCCTTCGCCGGCCACGGGCTCCAGGATCACGGCGGCCACGCTCTCGGGACCGACCATGTCCACGAAGCTCTTTTTCAGCAGTTCAGCGCATTCCATCTTGCAGCCCGGGTAGGAGCGGCCCACCGGGCAGCGGTAACAGTAGGCGTAGGGGATGTGGTAGACCTCGGGGGCGTAGGGGCCGAACCCGGCCTTGTAGGGCATGACCTTGGCGGTCAGGGTGGAGGCCAGCAGGGTGCGGCCGTGGAAGCCGGAGGCCGAGGCCACGACGGCCGGGCGACCAGTGGCCCGGCGGGCGACCTTGACCGCGTTCTCCACGGCCTCGGACCCGGAGTTGACCAGCACGGTCTTCTTGGCGTGGTCGCCGGGGGTCAGGGCGTTGAGCTTCTCGGCCAGGGCCACGTACCCTTCATATTGAAAAACATGGTAGCAGGAGTGCAAAAGCTTGCCCGCCTGCTCGCGAATGGCCTCGACCACCTTGGGATGGCAGTGGCCCACGTTGTTGACGCCGATGCCGCCCGCGAAGTCGATGAACTCCCTGCCTTCCACGTCCGTGACGGTCGCGCCCTTGGCGCTGGCCGCGAAGATGGGACCGGCGTTGGAGACCCCTCTGGGGACAGCCGCCTCTCTCCTCTGTTGCAGTTCCTTGTTGGTCATGATGTATCCACCAAATATATTGTAAGAGTTGAAGTCGAAAACCGTCCTTCTTAAAGCAAACGCCGGTCCTAGTTGCAATACTACAATTATTACTTAATGTTAGGTGAAATACGCCTCGCTCCCTCAATTTCTTTTTGATTCAATAGTAAATCAGCAGATTTTTACAAGTAGCTGAAAATAAACGATAAAATTATGATTCATTTATGAATCATAATCAAAATTAACAATAATGTTTCGGCAGTTTTGTCGGTAAGGGTGAATGGGGCTAAAAATAGCCTTCGCGTTGCAAAAAAGTCAGACACCGTCTTCACCTCCGTCAATACAGTGGAGAAAATGACAATACTGTTAAATATGCGATTTCGCGAATTAGAATGATTCAAATATGAATCAGGAATTGTTCAGCTTGTATCGTTGCATCTTGCGCACCACGGTAGGCTGGCTGACGCCGAGGAATCCGGCCATCTCGCGGGTGTTGGAGCACGCCTCCATGGCCTGGCGGAGCATGCGGCGCTCCAGCCTGGCCACTTCCTCGGGCAGGGTGCCGTTCTCGGTCACGGCGTCTTCGGAGTGGTCGAAGAGGTCCTGCAGGTAGTCGTCGAGCAGGTCGTCCTCGCAGATGACCACGGCCTTCTTGATGATGCCGATGAGTTCGCGGACGTTGCCCGGGAACGGGTAGGACTGGAGCAGCTTCATGCCCGCCGGGCCGATGCGTTTGCCGGTGCCAAAAGCCGCGTTGAACTGCTTCAGGTAGTGGTTGATCAGTTCGAACACGTCCTCGGGCCGCTTGCGAAGCGGCGGGATGCGCACGGTGAAGGTGTTCAGACGGTAGAGCAGGTCGCGGCGGAAGGCCTGCTTGCGGACCTGGGCCTCCAGGTCGCGATTGGTGGCGGCCACGATGATGCAGTCCATGCGCTTGGGCTTGCTCGCGCCCAGCGGGTAGTACATGTGGTCGTCCAGGCAGTTGAGCAGCTTGGCCTGCATGTCCAGGGGGATCTCGCCCACCTCGTCCAGGAAGAAGGTCCCGCCCGAGGCCAGCTCGAACAGGCCGGATTTGCCCTGCTCGGAGGCGCCGGTGAAGGCTCCTTTCTCGTAGCCGAACAGCTCGGCCTCGAACAGGGTTTCCGGCAGGGTGGCGCAGTTGACCTGGATGAACGGTTTGCCGCGCCGGGGGCTGGTGTCGTGGATGAACTTGGCCAGCAGCCCCTTTCCCGTTCCGGAATCGCCCATGAGCAGGATTTCCGAGGTCTCGAACTGGGCCAGCTTCTGGGCCGTGGCCATGGCCTTGCGCATGGCCGGGCTCTCGGCCACCACGTGGCCTTTCTTGAGCTCCATGAGCGACATGCCGGTCAGCTCGGCCTCGGCCTTTTCCTTGGCCTTGCGGGTCTGGGCCAGGGTGGTGCGCAGCTCGTTCAGGTCGGTAATGTCCCGTTCGTTCAGGACCACCAGCCGGATGTTGCCGTCCGCGTCGAAGGTCGGCGTGCCGGTGACGATAAGCTGCCGTCCGGTGCGGGTGACTTCCTGCAGGACCGATACCCGGCGTTTCTTGCGCAGGACCTCCAGGGTGGCGGAGCGGTCGATGGTCCCGTTGTCCACCAGTGCGGCCACGGGCTTGCCGATGACCTCGTCCGCAGAGATGGAGTTGAGGCTCTCCGAAACGTTGTTGATGTTCAGGACCACGCCCTGGCCGTCGGTCAGCCAGATGCCGTCGCTGGAGGCGTTGAAGACCGCCTCCATGTGCTCGGCCAGGGTGCGGTAGGTCTCGGTCCGCGCCACCTGGTCCGGTCCCGGCTCGGGGTGGAAGGTGAGCAGGCTGCCCACGGTCTCCCCGTTCGTGGTGATGGGGCTTTGGGAGACCGCGTTCAGGGTGCCGTCCGGCAGCTCCACGCGCGCGGCCGCCTCCCCGTTGCCCTCATGGCCGTTGATCAGTTCGTCGGGCAGGATTTCGGACACGGGCAGTCCGTGCATGCGTCCCGGCTCGAACCCGAAAGTCTGCTCCGCGCACGGCGTGGCGTAGGCGATGAGACCTGACGAGTCGGCGGCCAGGGCCGCTACGTCAAGCCGGTTGAGAATGGAGTAAAAAGGGATGTCCACGGGATTGGTATCAGGCACGCCGCACTCCTGCCGGGTTTGATGCAACAATGAATCTTATTTTCGGATTTAGCCCATTCCCTGCGTGAAGTCATTAAAAAGTCGCACGCACTGGCGCTTGATATATTTGATTTTCATAAAAAAGTCTGGCTACCCCGCCCTGGCGGCGGCGAGTCCCGGCGGGCGGATTCCTTCCCCGGTTTCGGGGCGCGTGCAAAAGTAGTCAGAACTCTTCAGTCAATAATGGACAGTGCCTAACGCCTCGTATATTGTGAACGCCAATTCGCATCAAATGGGGAGAGTTTGTGGGCAAATCAATTGCATCGGCTATGTGCCTCGTGCTGTTTTTGTCGGTTGCGGCCTGGGGTGGAGAATTCAATATGCAGGCGATCGTCTATCCCCCGCTGGTGTATGCCGATCAGGGCAAGCTCTGGGGCGTGGCCCCGGAGATGGTCCTCGAGATCCAGAAGATCGTCGGCGACGACAGTCCGCTCAGGGACACGCCGTGGCTGCGCGGTTACGAGCAGACGCAGAAACTGCCCAAGCAGGGGCTGTTCGCCATCGTGCGCATCCCGGAGCGGGAGAAGCTCTTCAAGTGGGTCGGGCCGATCTTCGGCGAGGGAGACTACTTCTTCAAGCGCCGCGGTTCGCCCCTGCGGATCGACAATCTGGACGACGCCCGCCTGGTGGAGCGCATCGCCGTGCGCAAGGACGGCTACACCCACCAGGCCCTGGCGGCCAAGGGATTCATCAACCTGGACGTGGGCCCGACCTACCAGTCCAGCTACATGAAGCTGGCCGAGGGCCGCGTGGACCTCGTGCTCATGGGCGAGCGCACCTATTACTATATGGTCAAGAAGGCCGGTCTCGATCCCGCCGAGTTCGAACGCACGGACTGCAAGTTCGGCGACTCCGCCGCCTGGCTCGCCTTCTCCCTGGACGTCCCGGACGAGACCATCCAAAAATGGCAGGAGGCCCTGGATTCCCTCAAGGAGAACGGCGTCTACCAGAGGATCATGGAGCGGAACTTCACGTACTAGACATCGCCCTTGGAAGACAAAAGAAGAAGCCCCGCCGTGCATTACACGGCGGGGCTTTTCGTTGTCTGGTGGAGACGAAGAGATTTGAACTCTCGACCCCTGCCTTGCGAAGGCAGTGCTCTCCCAGCTGAGCTACGTCCCCATTGGTGGAGCGTAGTTACCGCTTTTCGGGATGAAGCTCAAGCCTTTTGAGCGGATAAAAAATTCATTGCCCTGAAAATGGTTTCCACCCGGTTGGCGTAGGTGTGGTCCCGGAGGATGCATTCGCGCCAGGCTTGGCGCAGGGCGTTCTTTTTCGGGGTTTCCTCGCGGTGGCGGATGACCAGGTCGTGGATGTCGCCGGGCCGGGAATACATGATGGGTTCGACCAGTTCGTCCGGGAAGATGTTGAGGCCCGGGTGAGTGTCGGTCAGCAGGAAGCCGCCTGCGCACCAGACGTCGAAGTTGCGCTGGTTCAGCCCGGCCGGGAGCTGCATGCCGGTGACGTTGAGGACCACGCCCGCCGTCCGGTACAGGGCGGGCAGGTGGGCGTAGTAGTCCACCACCGGGCGCGCGTCCGCGTCCGGGTTGGCCAGGTCCTTCCAGCCGTCGTCGCCGAATATGGTGATCCGGCCCGCCGCGTTCAGGCAGCGGTTTTTCCAGAGGTTCGAGGCGAACTCCGCTCCCGCGCCCACGGCCCGGACCCGGTTGCCGGGCCAGAGCGGCGCAATGCCCAGCCGCTCGCGCCACCAGTGGTAGTCGAAACGGGTGGGGCCGGTGGCGTCCGTGACGAGCTTGGCCGCGTCCTCGGGCACGGTCTCGCCCGCGAAGAATTTGTCCCGATCCGGGAACCGGGAGCGGCCCACGAAAATGAGTTTGCCCTCGACATCCCGCGCGTGCTCCGGCAGCGCGCCGCCGCTCTGGAACAGGCTGGGCGAGGCGGCCAGGGGCAGGTGGGTCACCCGCCGCGCGCCGTTTTCGATGAGCGGGCCGATGAAGCTGTGGTCCGTGACGAACAGGTTGAGCTCGCGCCACGCCTCGGTCTTGACCGCGGTGAGCAGGTTGAACGGGTTGTCCACCATCCAGACCGCCACTTTGGCCCCGGCCTCGCGCAGGATGGCCTGGCCCAGGCCGAAGTGGTCGAGCCCCCGGAAGTTGATCGAGAAGAAGAGGTCCGGCACGCCTTCCTGCAGGTAGTCGGGCAGGACCCTGCCGGGATGCTTGCCCAGGGACTCGTGGTCGATGCGGACCACCCGCCAGCCCGCGTCCGCAAAGGCGCGGGCCATCTCCTCGACGAGCAGGGCGTCGTCGCCCACGGGCAGCCACACGGTGCGCGAAAGTTTTGGCCTGGGCCGGTCCGCCAGGGTCAGCCGGGCGGTCAGCGGGCCGTAGAAGGACGGAAACGCCTTCTGCACGGGTAGATAGCGGACCACGTGGGCGCGGGCGGACGAGGCGATGGTGAAGTCTTCGGGCGATAAGGGGTTGAAGTTGGCGGGCACGCGGCCGGGCCAGCCGTCGATCTGGCCGGTGAAGGCTGGGCTGTCCAGGTAGAAGAACGTCTCGTCGTCCGGCAGGTCGAACCATTCCGGGACCTTGTCGGGCTCAGGGCCCAGGCCGAGAAAGATCACCGGGGCCTCGTCGAGCGCCGGGTTGACCCGCCATTCGAAGTGGGCCTTGTCGGCGGGCATGGACTTGGACAAGCCGAGTTCGTCGAGGATGGAGATATGTCGGGGTCTGGGCACGTTGTTCACTTGGCTTTTCCGGCGGATTCGGCTACTAAGCGCTCCACGCCGCATTGACGGAGCGATACCATGAAACAATACCAGGACAAATACTTCAAAAGGGCCAAAAAGGAAAATTACGCCGCCCGCTCGGTCTACAAGCTCAAGGAGATGGACAAACGGTTCCACATCTTCAAGAGCGGCCAGACCGTGCTCGACCTGGGCGCGGCCCCCGGCTCCTGGACCCAGTTCGCCGGAGAGCGCGTGGGCCCGCAGGGGCGGGTGCTCGGCGTGGACCTGCAGTCCACCAAGCACTCCTTTGCCGAGAACATCACCTTCCTGCAGGCGGACGTGTTTTCGGACTCGCCCGAACTGCTCGAGGCGATCGAGCCGCTTGCGCCGTTCGACGTCATTATCAGCGACATGGCCCCCAAGACAACCGGAATCAAGTTCGCGGACCAGGCCAATTCGCTGGAGCTGTGCGAGCGGGCCTTCGAGGTGGCGCTCAAATACCTTAAAAAGGGCGGCAGCTTCGCGGTGAAGATCTTCGAGGGCGGCGAGATCAACGACTACCGGAACGCGATCCGTCCGTATTTCGGGAAGATAAAGAATTTCAAACCGTACAGTTCCCGGTCCGAGAGCAAGGAGATCTTTATCGTTGCGCTTGGCTTTAAGGGCGTTGACGGGTAGAACATTGGACCGACCAGCAATAAAGACCGATATCGATATATTCAGGAGGAAATATGGCCGGACATAGTAAATGGGCGAACATTCAGCACCGCAAGGGGCGTCAGGACGCCAAAAAGGCGAAATTTTTCACCAAGGCCGCCAAGGACATCATCCTGGCCGCCAAGGCGGGCGGCGGCAATCCCGACGACAACTCGACGCTGCGCCTGGCCATCCAGAAGGCCAAGGCGGTGAACCTGCCCAAGGACAAGATCGACAACGCCATCAAGAAGGGCACCGGCGAACTGGCCGGCGGCGATCTGGCCGAGGTCATGTACGAGGGCTACGGCCCGGGCGGCGTGGCCATGCTCGTCGAGGTGGCGACCGACAACAAGAACCGCACCGTGGCCGAAATCCGCCACGCGTTCACCAAGCACGGCGGGAATATGGCCGAGAACGGCGCGGTGTCCTACATGTTCAATCGCAAGGGCGTCATCGTCTTCACCAAGGAAAAGTACACCGAGGACGACCTCATGGAAGTGGGCCTGGAGGCCGGTGCCGAGGACATCGTCGACGACGGCGATTCCTTCACCGTGTACACCGCGCCCGCCGACTTCATGGCCGTGCAGCAGGCCTTTGCCGACGCCGGGATGGAGTACGAGTCCGCCGAATTCAACCAGGTCCCCGAGAACCTGGTGCCGGTGGACGCCACCATGGGCAAGAAGGTCATGAACCTGTTCGACGCCCTGGACGACAACGACGATACCCAGAACGTCTACATGAACGCCGATCTGCCGGACGACTTGTTCGACGAGGAAGACTAGCGCTCATGGCGGAAGGGCTGGTCGTCCTGGGGCTCGACCCCGGCACGAGGGTCACCGGCTACGGCGTGGTCCGGGAACTCTCGGGCAAGGCCGAACTGGTGGCCACCGGCACTATCCGTACCCCGGTCAAGAAGGACATGGCCACCCGCATGGGGGTCATCTTCGACCAGCTTCAGGAGCTCATCCGGCTCCACGCCCCGGCGGAAGCCGCCATCGAAAACGTATTCGTATCCAAAAACCCCTCGTCGGCCCTCAAGCTCGGGCAGGCGAGGGGGGCTTGCATGGCCGCCTGCGCCACCAACGGCATCCCCATGGGCGAGTACGAGCCGACCAAGGTCAAGAAGAACCTGGTCGGCGTGGGCAACGCGCCTAAGTCTCAGGTGGCCTACATGGTCGCCCACTGTCTGGGCATCAAGAAGCCGGATTGGCCCGAGGACGCCTCGGACGCCCTGGCCATCGCCATCTGCCATCTCAACGAGCGGCGCATGCGCCGCCTGACCTGCGGCTGATTTTTCAAAGGCGCAAATAAGGCCCGTCCGGTTTCACCGGGCGGGCCTTTTCGTCTTTTCGGCCGAGGCTACTTCTTCTTGGGCTTCTTGCTCTTGCTCTTTCCCTTACTCTTGGACATGTCGTCCATGCTCTGACCCATGTCCTGATCCATCTCCTGGGTCATCTGCTCGTTCATCTGCTCGTTCATTTCCTCGCTCATTCCCTCGTTCATCATGCCCTTGTTCTTGCCTTTGCTCTTGCTCTTGGCCTTGTCCTTACCCTTGCCCACGCCGTGCCCGCCGCATTCCTTGGCTATGCGGCCCCAGCCCATGCCGGAATCGCGCATGGCCCGAATCTGGTCGCTGGTCTTGCCGCACTGGATGGCGAGCCGGTCCACCTTGGCGTTGTCCAGGTTGGACTGGGCCCGGTTGTAACGATTCTGGGCCTGTTCGTACTCCATCTGCGCCGCGGCAACGTCCTTCTGGGGGGCGTTCTTCCTGTTGCGGACGGCGTCCAGGATCTCCTTGGCCTTGGCCACTTCTTCGGAGGATTGGGCGGCCTCCTCGACCACGGCCTCGCCCACCAGGGATATGAGTTCATCCTGGGTGAGTTCCTCGCCCTGGGCCAGGGCCGGCGAGGCGGCCAGGAGGAGCAGGGCGCCAGCCAACAGGTAATATGCGATTGTTTTCATGGGGACTCCCTCGTTACAGGTTGGTTCCACCCACAATTCGCGGACGGAGAACGGAAAATCCAGCCTCGAATATAAAAAGGCCGGACGATTTGGTCAAGGCGGATACCCTTTGAATTACGTTCACTCTTCGGATAAAGTCACAGCACGGAGGGATTTTATGATCGGATACTTGCGGGGCGAATTGCTTTCGGCGGATGAGAGGGGACTTGTCCTGCTCACTCCCGGCGGCGTGGGCTACGAGGTGGCCGCGCCCACGTCGGTTTTGGCCAAGCTGCCGGGCAAGGGCAAGGAGGTGCGCCTGTTCGTCCACACCCAGGTGGCCGAAAAGGCCATCGACCTGTTCGGCTTCCTGGAGGCCGACGATTTGGACCTGTTCCGCACGCTCATCTCCATAGACAAGCTCGGTCCCAAGAAGGCCATGGCCATATTGTCCATGTTCGACGCGGCCCATCTGCGCGAGATCGCCTTCAGGGAGGACGTGAACACCCTGTCCACCGTGCCCGGCATCGGGCCCAAGTCCGCCAAGCAGATTCTCTGGAATCTCAAGGACAAGGTGGACAAGCTCACCCCGGTGACCGGCAAGGTTCAGAGCGCGCCCCAGGGGCCGCAGGGCGAATACCTGGACGCCCTTGCGGGGCTCAAGGGGTTGGGCTACGGTGAAGACGAAATCCGGCCCATGCTTCTCGAAACCTTCGACGACGAACCCGATCTCGACGCCGCCGCTGCCATCCGCGCGGTGCTCAAGAAGATCAACGCGGCACGCTCATGAGCAAATGCACCCTTCCCGAGGAAAACGTCCGGCCCCGGAAACTGTCCGAGTTCATCGGCCAGGTGGACCTGCGCACCAACCTCGACGTCTTCATCCGGGCCGCGCGCGAGCGCGAGCGCTCCCTGGACCACACCCTGTTCTACGGCAACCCCGGCCTGGGCAAGACCACCCTGGCCCGGATCATGGCCTCGGAACTGGGCGTGAACATGGTCTCCACCTCCGGCCCGGTCATCGAGCGGTCCGGCGACCTGGCGGCCATTTTGACCAACCTCGAGCGCGGCGACATCCTGTTCATCGATGAAATCCATCGCATGCCGCCCACGGTGGAGGAGGTGCTGTACCCGGCCATGGAGGATTTCCAGATCGACCTGGTTATCGGCTCCGGCCCGGGCGCGCGCACGGTCAAGCTCGACCTCGAACCCTTCACCCTGGTCGGGGCGACCACCCGTCTCGGGCTGCTGACCTCGCCTTTGCGCGACCGTTTCGGCTGCATCTTCCGCATCGAATTCTACTCCCCGGAGGAGCTCGGGCGCATCGTGGAGCGCAGCGCCGCCATCCTCGGCGTGGAGGTGGAGCCCGAGGGCGCGCTGGCCATCGGCCGCAGGGCGCGCGGCACCCCGCGTATCGCCAACCGGCTGCTGCGGCGCGTGCGCGACTACGCCCTGGTGCACGGCACGGGCGTGGTCACCCGCGAGCTGGCCGAGTCGTCGCTGGAGCGCCTGGACGTGGACCAGTACGGCCTGGACAACATGGACCGCAAGATTCTGACCCTCATGGTCGAGCATTTCAACGGCGGCCCGGTGGGGCTCAAGACCATTGCCGCGGCCTGCGCCGAGGAGGTCCGGACCATCGAGGACATCTACGAGCCGTACCTTATCCAGTGCGGCTTTCTGAAGCGCACCCCGCGTGGACGTGTGGCCACGGCCAAGGCCTACCAGCACCTCAAGATGCGCATGGAAGACGGCCAGGCCACTCTGCTCTGAGTCTTTTCGCTTCGGATAATCATTGCTTCCCCGGCCCGTTCGGCTAGCCTGGGGCAAACGACAATCCTATGGAGGTACCGGAATGGACAAATGGGAATGCCCGTGCGGCTATGTGTACGACCCTGCGGAAGGCGACCCGGAGAACAACATCCCCATCGGGACCAAGTTCGAGGACCTGCCCGACGACTGGGTTTGCCCCCAGTGCGGCGCGGAAAAGGAATATTTCGAAAAACTGTAAAAAAACCGTAACAGGCCATTGCCATTCGCCATACAATCCGTGTATGGTTGAATCAAGTCAAAGGAAGTGTTTCCAGGTAACGCCAGTCAAACTGAAAGATTCATTGAATCGGCAAGTGTTTCAAGGCAACCTCGCTAACAACAGTCGAAAGTCCTTTGGTTGAGGCCCGTAGCTCGGCAACCTCATTAGGCAACATTTACATAAGCCCCCGGAAGGGGGCTTTTTTTATGTTGCGTGGCGGCTTCCGAGAGCGGGCCATCTGCACATTTTTCGGGAGGCCATTTAATCCTCACGTAGACGGCTACGCTGCGGTTAAATGGCCTCCCGAAAAATGCACAGCTGACCCACTCTCGAAAGCCTCGCGACGTGCGAACGCGGGGGAGCCGCTATCGGGTGCTGCGCACCCGAGTCGCTCCAGAGAAAAAAAGAGGCTCCCGGTTCACTTTTGAGCCGTTTTTTTTTGTGCGGCCCGCCCCGCGAAACGACGAGAAAAAGTTTAGGAGGGGAGAGGGGATGGGGGGGGCGGGGGCATCTTAACCTCTCAATCTGCGGAGCACGGCGATGGTGATGCAGGTGAGGGCGGTCCAGGTGAGGACGCCGGTCAGGCCCATGGCGCCGCCGAGCAGGGGGTGGGCGTCGGGGAACATCCAGGTCCAGATGCCGTAGCCCTGGGCGTTGGCCGCGCCGTGGAGGAATCCGGCCAGGATGGAGGACCGGTAGTGCAGGGTCATCTCATTGAGGAACGCGCCGAAGGCCAGGCAGATAAGGCACATCATCAGGATGCCTTCCACCGCCTGGCCGGGGTAGTTGAGACCGGCCCAGATGAGCGGGGCGTGCCACAGCCCCCAGAGCAGGCCGAGGAGGAGGTAGGCGGCGGGCTTGCCCAGGGGCATGAGCCGGGGCAGCAGGAATCCGCGCCAGCCCAACTCTTCGCCCATGCCGAAGGCGAAGTTGATCAGCGGCCCGAGCACGATGGACAGGGGCAGCATGACCTGGAGGACGGTGTCCCGGCCGATGGGCGTGCCGGATAAGACCGATAGAGAGTTGAGGTCAGGGTCATATCCGGAGAGTCCGGCACTCCATGTCAGGCCGTAGATGACGGCATAAGCCAGAGGAATGAGGCCGATCCCCAGGAAGTAGGGGCCCACTGAACCCAGGCGAAGGGACAGGGCCGGGATCAGGCCTCGCGCCGAGGTTCGTTCCATGAACAGGGTGACGAGAATCGCGGCCAGTCCGGGAATCCACATGACGCCCATGAGCCACAGGGCGGGCGAGGACTGGCCCACCAGGTTGTCGAAGCGCAGGCCGTCGGCGATGAGCGCGCCCTCCACTCCCCAGGTGGCCGCGAAGGTGACCAGGACGAAGGCCAGGACCGGTCCGGGCCGGAAGCGGGCGGTTGCGGCGGCGCGGGGCGCGGGATCAGACATATTGGGACAGCCTCTCGAAGTAGAGGTCGCGGCAGCGGTTCTCGATCTCCAGCAGCCGGGCGAACGGCTCGTTGAAATCGCTGTTTCCGGCAGTGAACAGGCCGTGCCCGTGGACCATGGCCGCGCCGTTTCGGGCCATGGCGGGCGGCAGGGTGTGGCACAGCCCGGTGGGGCCGGTGCCGACCTCGCCCGGCACGATGGGCACGCCGTCCACGGTCCGGCACTCGGTGCAGTGGATGTGGCAGCGGCCCCGGTTGGGGCAGTTGTCGCGATCGCAGTCCATGGACATGATCACCGAGAATCTCGGGTGGCCGTGCAGGATGCAGTCAAAGGAGGAGCGGCGGTAGACGTCCTCGTGGGCGGACAGCTCGCTCGACGCGGTCAATCCGTTGGTGGCCGAACCGTCCATGGGGCACGGGTCGATGCACCCTTCGAGTTCGTCCAGGGAGCTGCCGGTCTGCGAGATGTAGACGGTCTCGTCCAGCTTGTAGGATATGTTGCCGAAAAACGAATCGACCAAACCGAAGCCCACGACCTTGCGGCCCGCTTCCGCCATGGCCCCGACCACGGCTTCCTCGTCGTTGAAAGGCCCCGGCGCAAGACCGGGCAGGTCCGTGCGCGGCTCGGGCAGGAGCCGGACCACGCGGGAGAAGACGTCAACGTATTCGTCGTCCAGGTCAACGCTCCGGGCGCGGTTCAGGTAGTCCGAAAAGAAGAGCACGAAGGTGGCGAAGACGGCCGAGGAGACGGACACGAACCCCTGCTCCGGGCTGACCGTGCCGCAGGCGGCCACGCCCTGGCCCGGGATGACGATGACCTTGCGCCGCTTGAGGTGCGCGGCCATGGCCTCGGCGGTGAACTCTTGGCAGACCGGGATGTCGTGCAGGAAGGTGCGGGTCTCGGTGTCCTCGGGTCGGATGGAGAGCGGGTTGCGCGCGGCCAGGAAGTCCAGGATGGTCCGGTACGGCTCGGCCGGGCGGACAAAGACCAGGGAATTGATGGACAGGCGCGAGAACAGCCCGGAGAGCTCGTCCGTGCGCGGGTCCTCGCGGTTCCAGACCAGCTCCGCGTCCAGGCCGCCGACGAGCGGCGCGTCCTTTCCCTCTGCCTGGGCCAGCCCTTGCGCCGCCAGTTTGGTCGCGTATTTATCGCACAGCGTCCTCATTGGTCCAGCCCCAGTCGTTGCAGTGTTTCCGAGGTGGGGTCGCCGTTTTCGTCCAGGCCGCGTACGGTATAGTAGTTGCGCCGGGCGGCCAGAAATTCCTCGCGGTCGATGGGCGGAATCTCCACGCCGCCGCCCGAGGTGCCGGGCTCGGTGAAGAACCGTTCGGGCAGGTCGTCGTCGGCCGCGCCGAAGCCGTTTTCCGCGTTCATGCGCCGTTCGTTCACCGTGGTCCGTTCGCCGACCTCGAGCAGGGACTGGACCGACCAGTCCTGTCCGGTGACCGCGGTAAGCGCCTTGGCGTATTCCTCGAGCCCGGCGGCCAGGAAGATCAGGCGGCAGGCGTTCATGGAGTCGCAGGCGGCGATGGCGTCCTCGGCCAGCTTGATGATCCGGGCCTTGCCGCTGAAGGTGAAGCGGTCCGTGGCCACGGGTTTGCGCAGCACTTCGTGGCTGATGGGGTAGGCCCGCTGGTGGCAGCCGCCCCGGGTGGATACGGCGTAGGCCAGGGCCAGTCCGTAGCCGCCGCGCGGGTCGAATGCAGGCAGTTCCAGCCCCTTGACCGTCATGGCCGTTTCCGGGCGGCCGCACGCCTGGGCCAGGTTGAGGGCCCCTGCGGACAGGTCGCCGCCCTCGGCCATGGCGCGCAGGTTCGAGAGCAGGGTCTTGTCCGTGTAGTCCTTGCCGGTGATCTCGCGCAGGCAGGCCAGGGTGGCCGCTGCCGAGATCGGGTCCAGGCCGAGCCTGCCGCACAGGTCCGCCGCTTCCATGGCCGCCTCCGGGTCGGCGTTGCCGACGTTGGCGGTGAAGTGGGCCATGGTTTCGAATCCGGGCAGGCTGCGTCCATCCAGGGCGATCTTGCGGCAGTGGATGTGGCAGCCGAGGCAGCCGTGGTCGCGGGGCTTGTACAGCCTGGCCAGGGCCGAGGCGTTGACCTCGGCTCCCTGGTCGAACCAGGTCTTTTGAAAATTGTCCGTGGGCAGCATGCGCCGTGAGTTGATCAGATCGAACAGGGCGCCTGTGCCCCGGCGCGAGAAGCCGTGGCCGCCCATGAGCACGGGCGAGGCCATGGTCAGCCGCACGATGGCCTCGCGCGCCTCGGCAAGGGCCGCCGGGTCGTGGACCCGGACCTCGCCGGTGCCGCGCACGGTCAGGTATTTGAGATTCTTGGCCGCCCAGACCAGGCCCAGGCCGCCGCGCACCCCGCCGTGGCGATGGTCCACGGCCACCGAGGCGATGAGCGAGCCGTTTTCGGCAGCCGGGCCGATGCAGGCCAGGGAGGTGTCTTCGGGCAGCCGTTGCTCCAGCTCGTGCAGGACCGCGTCCGTGTCCCGGCCCCACAGGGAGGTCTCGACCACGCGCACGTCGTTGTCGTCGATCTCGATGCCGCACGGCGCGGGAGCGCGGCCGGTGATGACCAGCCCGTCGTACCCGGCCTTTTTCAGCCGGGTGGGCAGGCCGCCGCCGATGGACCCGTCGCATACGGCCCCGGTCAGGGGCGAGCGGGACAGGATCGTGCCTCGCCCCGAGGTGGGCGATTCGGTGCCGGTCAGCGGGCCGGTGAAGAGGAGCAGGGGCAGGTCGGGGTCGCCGCATTCGCGGTCGGCGAAGGGGTGCAGGTACCGCCCGGCCAGCCCTCGACCGCCGAGAAAAAGTTCGTAGACCGCCTCGCCGGGATGTTCGGGAATGGCCGTGCCCGTGGTCAGGTCGATATGGAGGACCGTGCCGGTCCGGCCGTAGAATTCGTCCATGGGCAGGAATCTTCCATGAACCGCCTGAAAAGGCAACCGGTTGCCGTCTTGACGATGCGGGCGAAACAGGTATTCTGCGGGCCGGAGGAAACATGGCCGAAAAAAAGATCGACAAATCCCGCCGCAACTTCCTGTTCGGGGCCGTGCGCCGCATCAAGAAGGAGGACGAACAGCCCGTGGCTTCCACCGCCGGGGGCATCGAGGTGGTCAAGGCGGCCAACGCGCTGTACGTGGACAACAACTGGGAAGAGGCGCGCCTCAAATACAAGGAGTGCCTCGAACTGGACAAGAACGACGCGGACGTGCGCTACCGCCTCGGGGTCTGTTCCTATAAGCTCGGCATGTACCGCCAGGCCAAGCTCGAGTTCGAGCGTACCCTGCGCATCGACCAGAACTACCAGGACGCCTTTCTCTATCTTGGGCTGACCCTGGTCCGGCTCGGGCGGCCCGAAAAGACCCCGGGCGTATGGTCCCGCTATTTCAACCCGTCCGCCGTGAAGGTCATGCGCGAACTGAACCTGCAGCTGGGGCTCATCGAGACCCACCAGCCCGACCCGGACGAGGACATCGCCCTGGCCGTGGAAAAGGCCATCGCCGAATCCGGTGACGCCGTGGGTTGATCTCCGCCGCCCAGGACGCGAAAACGCCCCGTCACCATATGGTGGCGGGGCGTTTTCGCGTCCTGGGCGGGCGGCTAGCAGTGGCCCTTGGGCTCGTCGTCGCCCATCTGCTGGGCGATCTTGGCCATCTGGGTGCGGATGTAGCTGGCGGCCACGTCGCCCAGGTCGTCCTGTCCAGAGCTCTTCATGCCGTGCTGGCGCAGGTCCTCGTCGATCTGCTTCTCCATGCGCGCGGACTCCAGGAACATGACGTAGGCCAGGACCAGGGCGGCGTTGTTGTCGTCGGACCCGTCGCACAGCAGTTCGATGTTCGCCACGTCCACCGTCTCGAGCAGCCGGTCGATGAACATGGTGATCCACTTCTCGTAGAGGTCGTGCATGATGGGCGGGATCAGGCTGGCTATCTGCTCCGGGGCGTTGCCCGAGGTGCCGGTCACGGCCAGGAATTCGTTCAGGGCCTCCAGGCGGCGGGTTTCGTCCTGCTCCTCGACCTTGTTGATGATGGTGGCGAAAATATGGGCTCGTATCTGTTTCTTGTTCATGCTCGTATTTCCATGTCTCTGCTTGGTGATAGGCTTGCCTGCGACCTACTCTGTAACGCAATGCGCCGGTCCGGGCAAGGGGCCGCAGGCACTCGCCGTCTCGTCGTTCCCGGCCGGAGCCTGCGGCTTTTGCTTGCATTTTGACCCCGAAGGACGGAAGCTGGGCTGGTCCCCGACATCGTCTCCGCTTCTACCCACAAGGATTTTCGCATGGACTCGCTGCTCGTCACCCTCGCTCCCTTTCTCAAGGTCCTCTTTTCCTTCCTGCTCATGCTGGCCGGCATGCGCCTGCGCGTCGGCCTGGGGCTGTCCATCCTGGCGGGCGGGGTGGCCATGGGGCTGCTCTTCGGCATGGCGCCCCTGCCCATCGCCAAGACCGGCGTCCTGGCCCTGACCCAGGACAAGTTCCTGTTTCTGGCGGCCATTGTCGGCCTCATCCTCATTCTGAGCGACGCCATGGAGCGGTCCGGCCAGTCCAAGCGGCTCATGGAGGCGCTGTCCGGCTTTCTGACCAGCCCGAGGCTCCGGCTTGTCTTTTTCCCGGCGCTCATCGGGCTGCTGCCCATGCCCGGCGGCGCGGTCTTTTCCGCGCCCATGATCAAGACCGTGTCCGAGGACATGCGCATTTCCAATTCGGACCGGGCCGTGCTCAACTACTGGTTCCGCCACATCTGGGAGCTGGTCTGGCCGCTGTATCCGGGCATCATCCTGACCCTGGCCCTGGCCGACCTCCAGATCATCGACCTCGTCTCCTACACCTGGCCCGGCACCCCGATCATGCTGTTGACCGGCTGGTTTTTCTTTTTGCGGCCCGGCGTGCTCGGGGCCAAGGACCTGACCGTGCCCATGCCCCTGACCACGCGCAGCAAATCCGCCGCCCTGCGCGAGGGCATGCCCCTGCTCATCGCCATCGTCGGGGCCATCGGGCTGGAAACCGCCATCGCGGCCCTGGCCCCGTCCATCCCCTTCGAGTTCGGCGTGGTCGCGGCCCTGGCCGCCGCCGTGGTCTGCGTCATGGCCCAGAACACCCAGCTCGGGGCGAGCTTTCTGCGTCAGGTGCTGACCAAGCGGTCCCTGTGGTCCATGATCTCGGTCATCTGCGCCATCTTCGTCTTCAAGGACATCCTCCAGGCCGCGGGCGTGGTCACGGAAATGGCCCGCGTGGCGGGCGGCGACGCGGCCCTGTTCGCCTCGGCCGCCTTCCTGCCGTTCCTGGTGGGCATGGTCGCGGGCATCAACGTGGCCTTCGTGGGCGCCACCTTTCCGCTGCTGCTCGGTGTGCTTTCCTCGCTGGGCATGCAGGATCAGACCGTGCCGTACATCGTCCTGGCCACCTTCTGCGGCTTCACCGGCGTGATGATCTCGCCCATCCACATCTGCTTCATTCTGACCTGTGAGTACTTCCAGTGCGACCTGGGCCGGACCTGGCGCAAGGTGGTGGCCCCGTGCCTGGTTTTTCTGGCCTCGGGCGTGGCCCTCTTTTTCCTGTACGTCTAACGAGCTCGGTAAATGCGCGCCGGATTGCCTTGCCCGGTGCGGGGTTTTTAGGTAAATACCTGCCCTTGCCCGAGTAGACGATACAGCTAAACCATACGTTTTTTGGGGGACCGTTCATGAGCCCATACGGCCAGATCTTTACCGAGGACACCTTGCAGACCATCTTCCCGCCCGAGCGGACCGAGGCCTTTTTCGAGGCCCTGTTCGGCGACGCCGAGGAAGGCAGCTACGACATCTGTCTGGCCTTTTCCGGAAACCGGGGCCAGGACCTGGATTTCGAACTCAAACTCTTGCAGCGCCCCGGCAAATGCCTGGCCTGCAACCTGACCTACGGCCTGCCCCAGGTCTTCTCCCGGCACCCGGTCATCAACCTGAACGGCATCGCCCAAGCCGTGGCCCGGGCCGCCGGAGCCCCGTCCGCGGACTGGAAGCTCGGCAACACCCGCGAAATTTCACGCGAACTCCACATCATCCCCCTGACCATCACCCTGGCCTGACGCCGGGCTGCACGACATGAAAAGCCGGACCGCGAGCGCACTCGCGGTCCGGCTTTTATTTATTGCGCAGATGGCCCGCTATCGGAAGCCGCCCCCCGCGCCCTACGTCAGCTTTTCAACAAGAAGGGGCTCTCCCTTTTCAGGGGCCAACCGCAAGGTGATGGCGTCCTTGCTACAGGAAAGCGTGCACACGCCGCAGCCCATGCAGCGATCCTCGCGGATGAACGCGCCTTCCTTGTTGAAGCCGACAGCCTTGAACTGGCACTTCCGGGCGCAGGTCCCGCATCGGGTGCACAGCCCGGTGTCCACCTGGGCCAGGTAGCCCGAGGAGCAGACCATGGGGATGCCCATGGCGTGGGCCTTCATGGCCCCGCAGCAGCAGGAGCAGCAGTTGCAGATGGCGTAGAACTTGCCGATGGCGATGTCCTTGAAAAAGGCGTGGGACACGTGACCGCGCGCCTGCTCGGCTTTGACGATGGCCACGGCTTCGTCCGCCGAAATCAGCCGCGTCTTGTCCGGGTGGTGTTCGAGCATGAACGAGGCGAACGGGTCGCCGATGAGCAGGCAGACCTCGGTGGGCGTGCACGGGTTCTTCATGCCCGCGCGGCAGGG
This sequence comes from Pseudodesulfovibrio sp. lm2024, assembly GCF_051175575.1. NCBI lineage: Bacteria > Pseudomonadati > Thermodesulfobacteriota > Desulfovibrionia > Desulfovibrionales > Desulfovibrionaceae > Pseudodesulfovibrio > Pseudodesulfovibrio sp. lm2024. The sequence continues at coordinate 2,703,131 of NZ_CP195092.1, read as the reverse complement.
GCAGTCCAGTAGGACGATCTTTTCCGGGTTGCCCAGGATGATGTCGCGCGCCCGGGTGTAGGGCAGCACGGTCTCGGGCAGGGCGGTGTTCACCGGGCGGTTCAGACGGATCAGTTTGGTGGCCTCGCCCAGCGGCATGGCCTTTCCGTGGTAGGCGTCGCTCCAGGTGGCCTTGGTCTGGTTCGGGTCGCCCGAGCGGTGCGCGTCGGTCTCCTTGAACGGGTGGACGCGGTCGATGATGAAGACCAGCGGGACCCACAGCCAGCGCCACCACGGGTCCTTGTCCCCGGCCAGACCGATGTAGTGGTAGCACCACCGGCCGTAGACGTAGCCGTGGATGAATTCGAAGAGGGACATGCCGTTCTCGCGGCATGCGCGGTAATAGTCGCGGGTCGATTGCTTGACGAAGGGTACTCTCATGGTCGATTCTGGCCCCGTATCTGTGTAACAACTATGATGATAGTACCGGTTGAGGCGACAAAGTCAACGCTGCGGCCGGGACATTCGGCAAAGAATCTGGTAGTTCGGGCAGCGGAGGCGACAGATGACCGACAAGAGTTCCGAGGACCTGCGCACCGAACTGGCGCGCGAACGCAACGTTCTGGCCCGCCAGCGCTGCGACATGGCCGTGAAGCGGACCCGGCTGGCCAATCGGCGGACCTTCCTGGCCTGGTGCCGGACGGCCCTGGCCTTCATGACCTTCGGCTTCCTGCTGGAAAAGGTCGACACTTTCGTGGCCCTGCAAAAGGCCGAAGTGCCCGCGCGGGTGATCTCGGAGCTGGCCGTGCTCGGCAAGTCCGCCTTTGTGGGCGGCCCGGTGCTGGTGCTCTTCGCGGGCTGGCGGTACTACCGTCTCGAGAGGGAGCTGGGTTTCGACTCCGGCGACCTCTACGTGGTTCCGGAGCTGATCCTGTTCGGCGTGATCATGGCCAGCGCGGCCATCTACCTCTTCTTTCTCTAAGCGGTTCCGTACATGTTTCGCATCATCCTCCTGGGCGTGCTCGCCGCGCTCTTTTTCTCCTCCACCTTCGTGCTTAACCGGGCCATGAGCCTGGAAGGCGGGCACTGGGTCTGGTCCGCATCCCTGCGCTATTTCTGGATGCTGGTCATGCTCTTCGGCTGGCTGGCGGCCACGGGCAAGGGACGGCTGGCCGCGGACTCGGTCCGGCTCTTCCTGCGCCACTGGGGCTTCTGGACCGTGGCCGGTTCGGTCGGCTTCGGCGTGTTCTACGCCTTGATCACCTTCAGCTCGGTGTTCGCGCCGGGCTGGGTGGTGGCGGCCACCTGGCAGACCACCATCCTGGCCGCGCCGCTGGTCCTGCTCGGCTTCGGGCGCAGGGTGCCGCTTAAGGCGCTGGCCCTGACCGCGCTCATCTTCGCGGGCGTGGTCCTGATCAACCTGGAGCAGGCCACGGAATCCGGCCTGCGCGAGGTCCTGCTGGGCGCGCTGCCCGTGCTGGTTGCGGCCTTCGCCTACCCCTTCGGCAACCAGCTGGTCTGGGAGGCGCGGCGGGGCGAGAAGAGTTTTCTGCCGCATATCGACCACCCGGCCATGGACGATCCCTTTTGCCGCGTGCTGCTGCTGACCATCGGCTCGCTGCCGCTGTGGTTCGCGCTCATCGCGGTCACCGCGCCGCCGCTCCCGTCCACGGGCCAGCTGATCCAGACGGCGATCGTGGCCGCCTGTTCGGGCGTGGTCGCCACCAGCCTGTTCCTGGTGGCCCGCAACACCGCCGGATCCACGGCCGAGCTGGCCGCCGCCGACTGCACGCAGTCCATGGAAGTGGTCTTTTCCCTGGCGGGCGAGGCTGTTTTGCTGGGGCACGTCCTGCCCGGCCTCTTGGGCTGGCTCGGCATCGCGCTGACCATGGGTGGGCTGATGCTCTACATCTCGGTGCAGAGCCGGGGCTAATCCACTTCGGGCATGTGGTGGAGGTGCTCCCCGGCAAAGCCGACGGTCACCTCGGAGCCGCTTTCCAGTCCCCTGTTGAGGACCATGTGGCGGTCCACCAGGGCGGTCACGGTCTGGTCGCCGCAGCGCACCACGGCGGTCCAGGTGAACCCCTCGCGCTCCAGCCGTTCCACGGTCCCCCGCAGTACGTGCCAGTCCTCCGGGAAATCCCCGGCGCTCCCCACGAACACGTCTTCCGGCCGCAGGGCCGCGAAGCCCTGCGCCCACACGGGGAGTTCGGGCAGCCCCTCGAAGGCGTGGCCCGCGAAGGTGCAGCACCCTTGCGCGTAGCTGGCCGGGAACACGTTGGTCATGCCCACGAAGGAGGCGGTGAACGGCGTGGCCGGGCGGCGGAAGATGTTGGCCACCGTGTCCTGCTGGTGCAGGCGGCCGTCCTTGATGACCGCGCCGCGCTCGGCCAGGATCATGGCGTCCGTGAAGTCGTGGGTGACCATCAGGAAGGTCGTCCCGGTGGTCTCGTGCACGTTCTTCAGGGTCCGTCTGAGTTCGCCGCGAAATTGCGGGTCCAGGGAGGACAGGGGTTCGTCCAGCAGGACCACGTCCGGGCGGCAGGCCAGGGCGCGGGCCAGGGCCGTGCGCTGTTTTTCGCCGCCGGACAGGTGCTCGGGCCGCCGGTTCTCCAGCCGCGACAGGCTTAAGGCCTCGAGCAGCTTACGGGCCTCGCGCCTGCCTTCCTCCTTGCCGATGCCGTGGTAGCGCTGGCCGTACATGACGTTTTGCAGCACGCTCAGGTGCGGGAACAGGGCGTGGTCCTGGTAGACCAGGCTGACCTTGCGCTCCTCCGGGGCGAGCCGGGTCACGTCGCGGCCGCCGATGACCACGGACCCCTCGTCGAGCTTGATCAGCCCGGCCACGGACTCCAGGACCAGGGTCTTTCCCGAGCCCGTGGAGCCCATGAGGGCGAAGAATTCTCCGGGACGGACGTGCAGGGAGACGTGGTCCAGGGTGAAACCGGAAAAACGGATGGTCAGGTCGGTCAGGCGGATCACGAGTTGTTCCCCTTGGGCAGCGACAGGGAACGCAGGAGCAGGAAGAAGACCAGACTGACCATGATGAGGATGACGGCCACGGGCTGGGAGTATTGCAGGCCGTAGGCCGTGAACCGCTCGTACATGAGCACCGGGGCGACCATGGGGTGGTAGGCCACGATGATGATGGCCCCGAATTCGGACAGGGCGCGGGCCATGCACATGATCATGCCGACCAGCATGTAGCGCCAGCAGAGCGGCAGGGTGACGCGGAAAAATGTGGCCCCGGCCCCGGCCCCGAGCGAGCGCGAGACGTTCTCCAGCCGCCGGGGAATGGACTCCATGCCCGACTTGGCGGCGTTGACGTAGAACGGCACGCCCACGAAGACCAGTACGGCCACGATACCGGTGGTCGTGCCCATGATCTCGATGCCCATGGTCTGGAGCAATCGGCCGAAGGCGGTGTTCGGGCTGGTCAGGCCGAGCAGGGCGATGCCCACAACCGGGTGGGGGATCATGATCGGCAGGTCCACCAGGCTCTCAACCACCTTCTTGCCGGGAAATTCGTGGCGCGCCAGGAGAAAGGCGAGCGGGGTGCCGAAGACGAAGGCGATGAGCGCGGCCATGGCCGAGGTGGACATGGACAGCCAGATCGAGTTCATGACATCGGCGTCGCCCAGGGTCTCGACAAAGACGTCCCAGGTGGGGCTGGCCAGGGTGGTCAGCATGGGCAGGCCGATGAACAGCAGCACCAGTGCCGCCGAGGCGAGCATCCACCCGTGGAATATGCGGCCGGGGAGGGAGCGCATGAAGCCGCTCCCTCCCCGGAGGGTCGTTTCGGGCATGGGTTACTGGCCGACGGTCACCAGGGGCTTGAGGACTTCGGGCATCTTGGCCATGCCCGCCTCGGTGGTGCGCACCGGGACGAACGGAGGCTGGCCCATTTCCTTGAGAATCTTCAGGCCGCCCTCGGGATCGAACAGGTAGGCCAGGAAGGCGTCGGCCGCCTCGGGGTTCGGCCCCTTGTCGATCTTGGTGATGCCGTAGGTGATGGACTTGCCCACGCGGTCGATGAAGGTGCCGGGCTTCTTGCCGGTGACCTTGACCTTGGCGTTGGCGTAGAAGTCGTTCAGGGCCGAGTCGCCGAGGTTCAGGTGGTTGTCCAGGGTGACGTACTTGAGATGGTGCTGCACGGCCACGGACAGGTATTCCCAGGCGTAGTCCATGTGCCCGGATTCGAGCAGGGAGACGAGCTCCACGGACTTGGGCCGGATGTTCTTCTCGGGCCGGTTGGCCAGGAACTGGTCATACAGGCCGTCGCGCTTGTAGAACTTCTCGGCCAGTTGCAGGACCATCAGGGAACGGTAGCCCGCGGGGTCGAGGTTGGGGTCGGAATGGCCCCAGACCACGCCCTTGCGCAGGAGGATGTCGGCCCAGTTGTCGGAGTTGATCTCATCGGCGAACTTGGACTTGTCCGTGTAGCACAGGACCATCTGGTTGGAGGCGAAGCGCACGTTCCATGAGGCGAATTTGGGGATCAGGCTCTTGTCGATGACCACGTAGTCGGCCGAGGCCATGATGTCGGCGGGCTTGCCCACCTCGGAGATCAGCCGGGCCATCTTGGTGGAGCCGCCCGCCTCGCGCAGGACGTCCACCTTGGGATACTTGGCTTCGAAATTCTTTTCGATGGCGGCGAAGGGCACGGACAGGCTGCCCGCGTGGAAGATGATCAGTTTGCCGGACGGCTCCGCCTGGGCCGTGCCCGCCAGCGTGAGCAGCGCCAGGGCCAGGAAGGCGATGAAAGCGGTGAAGCGATGGGACATTTTCCTTACTCCTTGAAAGAGGGGATACGTATTTTTCCAGACTGTGCCGGATTATGCTCATCGCGGAACAACGTGTCAATTGTTCAGTCAATTCATACTATTAAGGTGCGATATCAGGCTCCCTCTATCCAAGGTTCAGGCACCAAAAAAGGCTGCGCCGAAACGCAGCCTTTCCTGTTGGTATTGTGCTATTTATAGCCGTTTCCCTAGGCCTTCTTTTTCTTTCCTTCCTCACGATGCCGCACCAGAGCCGAGAGCTCTATCTTGCGCAGGCGGATGGACAGGGGGGTGACCTCGACCTGCTCGTCGTCCTTGATGAAGTTCAGGGCGTATTCCAGGGTCATGGGTTTGACCGGGGTCAGGATGACGGCTTCGTCCTTGCCCGAGGCGCGCATGTTGGTCAGCTTCTTTTCCTTGGCCGGGTTGACGTTGATGTCGTTCTCCCGGTTGTGTTCGCCGATGATCATGCCCTCGTAGACCGGGTCGCCGGGGACCACGAAGATGCGGCCGCGCGGCTCCAGGTTGAACAGGCCGTAGGCCACGGCCTTGCCCGTGCGGTCGGCCACCAGGGAGCCGGTGTACCGGGAGGTGAACTCGCCCCGGTATTCGCCGTACCCCTCGAGGTAGGAGTTCATGATGCCGGTGCCCTTGGTGTCGGTCAGGAATTCGTCGCGGTAGCCGATCAGCGCACGGGACGGGACCGAGAACTCCAGGCGGACCCGGCCGGTGCCGTGGTTGACCATGTTGGTCATGCGGCCCTTGCGGATCTGGATCTTCTCGGTGACGATGCCCATGAAGCTCTCGTCGCAGTCCACGTACAGGTGCTCGATGGGCTCCGTCTTCTGGCCGTCCTCGTACTTGAAAATGACCTCGGGGCGGCCCACGGAGAGCTCGAATCCTTCGCGGCGCATCTGCTCCACCAGGATGGCCATCTGGAACTCGCCGCGTCCCTTGACCAGGTAGGCGTCGCGGCCCTCGGTGTCCTCCACCTGAATGGCCACGTTGAGCAGGGTTTCCTTGTGCAGCCGCTCGCGGATCTTGTTGGTCTGGACCAGCTTGCCTTCCTGGCCGGCCAGGGGCGAGGTGTTGATGCCGAAGCGCATGGACACGGTGGGCTCGTCCACGGTGATGCGCGGCAGGGCCTTGGGGTCTTCCTTGGTGCAGATGGTGTCGCCGATGTGCACGTCCTCGATACCCGCGATGACGACGATGTCGCCGGGTTCGCAGGTGTCGGTGGGGACCACCTGGAGGCCGTCGTAGGTCTGCAGCTTGGTCACCTTGAGGGGCACGGTCCGGCCGCCGTCGGCGATGCACAGAAGCTGGTCGTTGGACTTGGCCACGCCGTGGTGGACCTTGCCGATGGCCAGACGGCCCACGTAGTCGGAGTAGGACAGGTCGGAGACGAGCATCTGGAAGGGCTCGTCCGGGTCATGCACCGGGCCGGGCACGTGGTCCACGATCATGTCGAGGAGGATGTGCAGGTTCTCGCCGCGTTCGTCCGGGGACTCCATGGCGATGCCGTCGCGGCCGATGGCGTAGAGCAGGGGAAAGTCGAGCTGATCTTCGTTCGCGTCCAGGTCGATGAACAGGTCGTAGATCTCGTTGAGCACTTCAGCCGGGCGGGCGTCCTGGCGGTCGACCTTGTTGATGACCACCATCAGGGAAAGTTTCTGCTCCAGGGCCTTCTTGAGCACGAAGCGGGTCTGGGGCAGGGGACCTTCGGAGGCGTCCACCAGCAGGATGGCGCCGTCGGCCATGGACAGGGAGCGCTCCACCTCCCCGCCGAAGTCGGCGTGGCCCGGGGTGTCGATGATGTTGATCTTGGTGCCCTTCCAGGAGACGGAGCAGTTCTTGGCGGCGATGGTGATGCCGCGCTCCCGCTCCAGGTCCATGGAGTCCATGATGCGATCGTCCACGTCCTGGCCTTCGCGGAAAAGGCCCGACTGCTTGAACATGGCGTCCACCAGGGTGGTTTTGCCATGGTCGACGTGGGCGATGATGGCGATATTGCGAAGTCCGTTGTTGTTTACTTTATTGCTCATGGTTTCTCCAATAATAAGTAATAGGCGCAAGTGCGCAGGGAAGCGGTTAACCGAAAGCGGTTCGGCTGGCAAGTGGAGATTTGGCGTCGGCCGGGAAAAAACGGCCGATGCACCCGCGCGGCATGGTTTATGGCGCGGGGGCGGCCTCGGCCCGGCGGCGGTCGATTGCGTCCTGGTTCAGGGTCTTCCAGCCCAGGCGGTCGGTCTCGTGGAAGCCCGTGGCGTCGAGCATGGCCCGGATGAATCCCCGGCGGCGGAGTTTTTTGAGCCCGGCCTGCAGGGCGTTGAAAACCACCTCGCCGTCGGGATGGTGGCGCGATACCATGAAATGGCGGCTCTCGATGAGCGAGAAGCGAATGCCCGGCACCGGGACGAACCGGTGGCCTCCCATGAACCGCTCCATGGCGGGATGGTTGCTGGCCTCCATGGGAATCCAGTCCGCACGGCCCGCCAGGATCATCTTGATCAGGCACGAAAATGTGGGAGCCTGGATCACATCGGTCACGCCCATGTCGGCGAGCACCTTCCTGTCGTTGTCCCAGACCGTGCCGATGATGCCGCGCCCGGCGCGGTTCAGTTCCGCCACACTGCGTGCGGCCAGCACCTTTTTGTTCTCCGGAAGACAGTAGAATAGCTTGTGAAATTCTCCGACAGGGGTTACGGGATCGCTGAGGTAGAGGTCCTCGATGTTCTGCTTGTCGTTGAGGACCGAGGTGTCGAGCTGCTGGCCGGTCATGACCGCGTTGCCGCAGAGGACCTCCTCCACTGCGCGCCGGGCGTTGCTCGTCTTGACGAACACGACCGGCCGGTTCAGTCCGCCCACGATCAAGGCCCGGGCGATGATGACCAGTTCGATGGCGGTCCGGTCATACCGTCCGGCCGGGAGGTCCGGCGTGACGCTGAGGGGATCGCCGTCGAAGTGGGCCAGGATTTCGTTGTAGGAATTGATGATGTCCTGGTTGGCGGTCACGGTCACCGGCTCGCCGGTTCCGGCCCGGCCGGGGGGCGAGGCGAGAAGAAACGAGGCGAGGACGGCGGCGGGCAGCAGGAATCGGACCTTCCCCAGGATGGCGGCGGGCGAAAACATGCCGCTGCTTTACATGAATGGGTGTATATTGCAATGGTAATAATAACCCGGAAAAATGGTCGGAAATGACGCTGCAAAACCCCTTTGCGCCGACCGGGAGAGAGAGGAAAGGCATGACGAGCGGCAGGAGCGTTCCCGGAGGCTCGGGCAGGCCGGGGGATGGCGGCGCGCCTTCCACCGGCAGGATGGTGACCACGGCGCTTATCGTCACCGGAAACATGGTCGGAGCGGGCATCCTGGCGCTGCCCGTCAACCTCGGGCCGTCCGGGTTGTTGCCCGCCGTGCTGGGAGCCCTGGCCATGTGGGCGGTGATGACCTCCACCGGCCTGATCATCGCACGCCAGCCGTTCCTCAAGGAAAATGAAAACGCCGACCTGCCGACCTTTTTCCAGGCCGTGCTCGGGCCCTGCGGCAAGTGGCTCTCCGTGGCCGCCAACCTGGTCATCCTCTACGGTCTGCTGACCGCCTATCTGGCCGGGGTCGCCTCGGTGGCGGCCAGTTCCTTCGGCCTGGGCCTCCCCCAGTGGGGATGGCTGTTGATCTATTTCTGCGCGGCCACGCTCCTGGCTTCCTTCGGCAGCGGTGTGCTGCGCCGATCGAACGCCCTGCTCATGACCGCCATGTGGCTCCTGTTCGGGGTCTTGCTGGTCCTGGTCGTGCCCCATTTCCGCCGGGCGGACCTGGCCGCCGGGGACCTGACCTTCTTCACTTCGGGACTGCCCATCCTGGTCACGGCCTTCAACTTCCACAACGTGGTCCCGACTATGTGCCGGACGCTCAACCACGACCGCAAGGCCGTCACCAGGGCCATCTGGCTCGGGTCGGGCATCGGCGCGTTCATGACCCTGTTGTGGACCGTGGCCGTCATGGTCACCCTGCCCATGGAAGCGGCGGACGGCGTGTCCATCATAGCCGCCTTCAAGGCCGGGGTGCCCGCCACCGTGCCCCTTGACCAGCTCATCAGGTCGCCCCTGTTCGTGGAAGCCTCCATCGGGTTTGCGGTGGTGGCCATGACCACCTCGTACATCGCCACGGGCGTTGCCCTGACCGCCTTTCTCAAGGACGTGGCGGGCGGGCGGGTGCGCAGCCGATCGGTGATCTGGCTGCTGACCTTCCTGCCGCCCGTGGGCATCGGCGCCCTCTACCCGGACATCTTTCTCGAGGCCCTGAATGTGGTCGGCGGGTTCGGCGTGGGCACCCTGTTCGGCATCCTGCCGGGCATCCTGCTCGTGCGCCAGGGCGCGTCCGGCACCCGGACCCGGCGGCTGGGCTGGCTGTTGGTGGGCGTGTTCACCTGCGTGTTGCTGGTGGAGCTGGCCCAGGAGACCGGCATGCTGCAAATCAGTCCGGACGTGGAGTACTGGTCCGCGCACCGTTTTCATTAAAGGAGGAAATCCATGACCAAAATGCGGATTGAACACGACAGTCTCGGCGAAGTGGCCGTGCCCGAGGACGCCTACTATGGCGTCCAGACCCGGCGCGCCCTGGACAATTTCCATATTTCGGGCATCCCCATGTCCCACTACCCCCGGATGATCAACGCCCTGGCCTACGTCAAGATGGCCGCGGCCGAGGCCAACGCATCCCTGGGGTTGCTGGACGAGGACAAGTGCCGAGCCATCTGCCGGGCCTGCGAGGACATCCTGGACGGCAGGCTGCATGACCAGTTCGTGGTCGACGTGGTCCAGGGCGGGGCGGGCACCTCGGCCAACATGAACGCCAACGAGGTCGTCTGCAACCGCGCCCTGGAGTATCTGGGCCACGCCAGGGGGGAGTACGAGCACCTCCACCCCCTGAACCACGTGAACATGTCCCAGTCCACCAACGACGTGTACCCGTCCGCCCTGAACATCGCCCTGATCCTGGATATCCGCGAGCTCATCGACGCCATGGCCTACCTGCGCAAGGCTTTCAAACGCAAGGGCGAGGAGTTCGGCGACGTCATCAAGATGGGCCGCACACAGCTGCAGGACGCGGTGCCCATGACCCTCGGCCAGGAGTTTTCCGCCTGGGCCGTGACCATCGGCGAGGACATCCAGCGGATGGACGAGGCGCAGGCCCTGGTCCATGAGATCAACATGGGGGCAACGGCCATCGGCACCGGGCTCAACTCCCACCCGGACTACGCCCGCACGGTCACGGAAAAACTGGTCCGGCTGACCACCCTGCAGCTGGTCTCCTCCCCGGATCTGGTGGAGGCCACCCAGGACACCGGCGCCTACGTCCAGCTGTCCGGGGTGCTCAAGCGCGCCGCCGTGAAACTGTCCAAGATATGCAACGACCTGCGCCTGCTCTCCAGCGGGCCGCGCTGCGGGGTGAACGAGATCAACCTGCCGCCCATGCAGCCCGGCTCCTCGATCATGCCGGGCAAGGTCAATCCGGTCATCCCCGAGGTGGTCAACCAGGTGGCCTTCACCGTGGTTGGCCACGACATGACCGTGACCATGGCCTGCGAGGCCGGACAGCTGGAGCTCAACGTCATGGAGCCGATCATCGGCTATTCCCTTTTCCAGTCCATGAACATGCTGCGGCGTGCCTGCCTGACCCTGGCCGACAAGTGCGTCCTGGGCATCACCGCCAACCGCGAGCGGTGCCGCGAGATGGTCGAGCACTCCATCGGCCTGGTCACGGCCCTGAACCCGTACATCGGCTACGAGAAGTCCGCCGAGATCGCCAAGGAAGCGATGAAGACGGGCGGCTCGGTGTACGAGATCGTCCTGGAGAAGGGCTATCTCAGCCGAGAGGAGCTGGACGACATCCTCAAGCCCGAGAACATGGTCAAGCCACGCTACGTGCATCGTCGCTGAGCTATTCGTATCGGTTCAGGATGGCCTCATTGCGTCGTGGTCGCCATGGCGTAAAGTCGTGAGATATACCGGGCCAGCCAACCGGACGCTCCCGCCGTGCGGCAATGCGCGGCGGGCCATTGCTTTTTGCGGCCACTTCCTCTACGGTTTTCTAGACTAAGTCGAGATAATCTCCCGTTCCCTGCGCGCAGGACGGAGGAAGCATGCGTCACCTGACAACCTTATTCATCATATCGGTCCTTCTGGCCCTGGCCGGATGCGGTACGGTCAATCCCTATCCGCAGCACGTCTATTCCACGCCGCCCTCCAAACGGGGGCAGTACGATCCGAAAACCAAGCCGTACACGGTCCTGGGCAGGACGTACTATCCGCTCAAGTCGGCGGCTGGCTACGACGAGATCGGCCTGGCTTCGTGGTACGGGGCGGACTTTCACGGCAAGAAGACGGCCAACGGGCAGACCTACAACATGTACGGCGTGTCCGCCGCGCACAAGACCCTGCCCCTGGGCAGCCGGGTGCGGGTGACCAATCTGCAGAACAACCGCACCGTGGTCCTGACCATCAACGACCGTGGGCCGTTCGTGAACGAACGCATCCTGGACCTGTCCTACGGCGCGGCCCAGAAACTCGGCACCGTGCAGACCGGCGTGGCCAAGGTCCGGGTCACCTCCCTGGACGCGGCCATCGTGCCCACCAGGCTTGCGGATACGTCGGACAAGCTCTACAGTGTCCGGGTCGGCGCCTTTGCCTTGCGCGACAACGCCCTGCGCGTGCACAAACAATTGCTGGATCAGGGCTACAGCGGCGCGAGTATCTCCGTGGTCGACCGCGACGGCCAGCTCCTGCATATCGTCCAGGCCGGGAGCTTCAAATCCAGGGACAAGGCGGAGCGGGTCATGGAGGCGTTGAAGGGCTCATTCCCGACCTGTTATATTATCAGTTGAAATTCATTCGAAGTGGTGGCATAGCTTCCCGGTTTTGTGTATGAACTTTCCGTGGGCAGCGCTTTTTGGCTTCCCATAACCCTGGCGAGAGTGTATGACACGAAAGACGTATTTGCGTGTCATATGTAAATAGCATCAATAAACCACTATAGGAGTTTTTTTATGACCAAAGCTGAACTCGTAGCGAAGATCGCTGAAAAGATCGGCACTTCCAAAGCCCAGGCCGAGGCCTCCATGAACGCCATCCTGGACACCATCCAGGAAGAATTGGCCGCCGGCAACAAACTGACCCTGACCGGCTTCGGCACTTTCAGCGTGAGCGAGCGCAAGGCCCGCACCGGTCGCAACCCCCGCACCGGCACCGCTCTGAACATCCCGGCCTGCAAGGTCGCTCAGTTCAAGCCCGGCAAGGTCCTGAAGGACGCCGTTAAGTAGCTGCGAGGCTGTTTTTGAGAGAAAAGCCCCCTTGGCCGTAGCCAAGGGGGCTTTTCTTTATCCCGCGTGGGCGGGCGGAATTATTTCATCTCGGAGACCACGGCGGACAGGTGCCGGGCCAGTTCGGCCAGGTGGTCGATGGCCTTGGACGCCTTGACCATGAGTTCGTCGGTCTCCTCGCAGACACGGGTCACCTCCGAGGTGGCCGCGCTGATCTGCTCGCTGGCGGCGGACTGCTGCTCGGCGGCGGTGGCGATGGAGTGGACCTGGTCGGCCGTGCCCCGGGTGGTGGACAGGATGGAGGCCAGGGCCTCGCCCGAGCGTCCCGCCAGTTCGGTGCTCCGGTTCACGGAGCCCACGGCGGTCTGCGTGGCCTGCACGTTCTGCCGGGCCACTTCCTGGATGCCCTTGACCGCTGAATGTACCTCGCTGGTGGCGTTCATGGTCTTCTCGGCCAGCTTGCGGACCTCGTCCGCGACCACGGCGAAGCCCCGTCCGGCCTCCCCGGCGCGGGCGGCCTCGATGGCCGCGTTCAGGGCCAGCAGGTTGGTCTGGTCCGCGATATCTTCAATGACGCCGAGGACCACGCCGATCTCCTCGGCCTGGTGGTCCAGCTGCTCCATGGACTGCTTGAGCCCGGTGGCGTGCTGCGAGACCTCGTCAATGGCCTTGATGACCTGGCCGACCACGGCCTCGCCCTCGCGGGCCTGGTCGTTGGCCTCCCTGGCGTCGCGGGCCGCCTCCTGGGCGAAACGGGCGACCTCGAGAACGGCGGCGTTCATCTCCTCCATGGCGGCGGCGGTCTCGGTGGTCCGGTCGGTCTGCATGCGCGAGCCCTGCCGCGCCTGGACGACCAGTCCTTCCAGGGTCCTGGATGAATCGCTCAGCTGCTCGGATACGGCCATGGCCTCCTTGGCGGCGGTGGAGATGCGCTCGTTCTGGCTGAGGATTTCCTGTTCGTGGCGTTTCACTTCGGTGGTGTCCAGGTACAGGCAGCAGCCGCCGGTGACCTTGTCCTCCACGTCGTGCAGGGGAAAAAGATTGGCCAGGACGTGGACCTTCCCGCCGTCCGCGTGGGTGAAGACGGCCTCCAGGTTCATGTTGCGGGTGTCCTGCTCCATGCAGTCGGCGATCTTGGCCCGGCGGTCGTCCTTGTACATGACCTGAGAAAGGGTCATGCCGTAAAAATCTTCGGGCTTGCCCTTGGCGCCGACCATCTGGAGACATTCCTTGTTCAGGAAGGTGACCTTCTGGGCCTTGTCCACGATGCAGCAGGGGATGGGCAGCCCGTGCAGAATGGAGCGGGCGAAGCCGAGGCGCTCCTTGTAGCGCGTGGCCAGCTCGCCCACCTGGACGCCCAGCCCCGGCACGGCGGCGGCCAGGGCGTCGGAGTCGGCCTGGCCGTATTCACCGTCGAGCATGTGGCCGGTGAAGTCCGAGAGCATGGCGGCCGGGCGGACCATGGCGCTGTGCAGGACCCACAATACGACCACGCCCAGCAGGGCGAAGGCGGCGATCATGGCCGTCACGAACGGCATGCCGATGGAGGACGCGCCGAACAGGAAGTAGCAGACAGCGGACGCCACGGCCGCGACGAGCAGGGTCGCCACGTAGAGCCCGACGGACAATTTGAAGCAAAAGGGAGTCTTCTGAAACATGTTTTTCCCCCGGGGCTGTAAATAAGGAGGGTTCTCCGCCCGTGGGATGGGCGGAGAACCCGTTTGAGGCCGGTTCGTTCAGGAGGAAGCAGGGTGTGTTGCTTCTGCGGATTGCGGTCCTTACCTTCGGAGAGCCTCAAATGTTACGGCTGAGCCGGTTATTTCTTGTTCTTTGACATGACCTCGGCCACATGCTTGACCTGGACCTTGGACCCCCGGCGCTTGAGGCCGCCGCGCAGCTGCATGATGCAGCCGGGGCAGTCGGTCAGCAAGGTGTCCGCCCCGGTGGCCTCGACGTTGTCGAGCTTCTTCTTGAGCAGCTCGGCCGAGAGTTCCGGGAACTTCATGGAGAAGGTGCCGCCGAAACCGCAGCAGACCTCTTCCTCGGCGCACTCCACGTATTCCAGGCCGCTCTTTTCGATGAGCTGGCGCGGCGCTTCGTGCACGTCCAAGCCCCTGCACAGATGGCAGGGCGCGTGATAGGTAGCCTTTTCGCCGCTCGGCGTAAAGTCTTTTGCGTCAACTTTAAGCACGTCGTTAACGAAGGACGAGTAGTCGATGATCTTGGCCGAGAACGCGTCGGCGCGCAGCTTCAGCGCCGGCTTGTCCATGACCAGCTTCGGATAGTTGTGCTTGAGGTGCGCGGCGCAGGAGGCGCACAGGGTGACGATGTAGTCGTAGGCGTCCGGCTCGAACGCGCGCAGGTTCTGCGCGGCCACGTCGCGCGACGCCTTCATCTCGCCCATCATCTGCACGGGCAGGCCGCAGCAGGACTGCTTCTCCGGGAACTCCATGGCCACGCCGTTGGCCGCGAACACGTCCACGGCCGCCTGCATCTGTTCCGGGTAGACGAAGTCCTGGACGCAGCCCGAGAACAGGGCCACGCGGTACTTGGGATTCTCCACCTGGGGCCGGTTCTCCTCCCACCAGTCGCGGAACGGGGTCTCGGCGATGGTCGGCAGGGCGCGGAACTTGTGCTCCTTGGAGAAGATCATGGGCAGATGGCGGATGAAACCGTCCTTCTCGGCCACGGGCTTCTGGCCCCACTTGGCGGTGCGCAGCAGGGTGTGGAACAGCTTGCGGTTCTTGAGCACCTTGCCGAGCAGGAAGCTGGGCAGCGGATGGCCGTCCTCGTCCTGGATGCGCGCGTGGATCTCCTTGATCAGGCGCGGCAGGTCGATGCCGCCCGCGCAGACGTCCTTGCACGCCTCGCAGTTGATGCAGTTCTGGACCAGGTTCTTGGCCTTGTCCTTGCCGTGGAAGAAGTAGGTCAGGATCAGGCCGATGGCGCCGATGTAGATGTGGCCCATCTTGTGGCCGCCGACCAACCGGTAGACCGGGCAGACGTTGGCGCAGGCGCCGCAGCGCACGCACCGGTTGACCTGGGAGAAGAGCGGATCCTTGATCAGCTCGCTGCGGCCGTTGTCCAGGACCACGTAGTGGATTTCCTTCCTGCCGTCCTCGGCCGCCAGACACTCGTTGTTGCCGGTGATCCAGGTCACGTAGGAGGTGAGCTGCTGGCCGGTGGCGTTGCGCGGCAGGACCTTGAGGATGCGCAGGGCGTCCCGCAGGTTGGGCAGCAGCTTGTCGATGCCCATCAGGGCGACGTGGACGCGGGGCAGGGTGGTCACCAAGCGGGCGTTGCCCTCGTTGGTGACGATGCCGATGCCGCCGGTCTCGGCGATGGCGAAGTTGGCGCCGGAGATGCCCATGTCGGCCTCGACGTACTTCTGACGCAGCTCGCGGCGGGCCACCTTGACCAGCTTGTCGATGTCGGTGTCCTGTTTCTTGCCGGTCACTTCGGAGAACAGGTCGCCCACCTGGTAGCGGGACAGGTGGATGGCGGGCATGACCATGTGGGACGGGCCCTCATGGCGCATCTGGATGATCCACTCGCCCAGGTCGGTCTCGGTGACCTCGAGTCCGGCGTCTTCCAGGTCGTGGTTGAGGAGCGTCTCCTCGGCGGTCATGGACTTGGACTTGACGATCTTCTTGCAGTCCGCGTCCTTGGCGATCTTGGTGATGATGCGGTTGGCTTCATCGCCGTCCTTGGCGAAGTGCACATGGACACCGGCGGCCTCGGCGTTCTTCTTGAACTCCTTGAACAGGGCTTCGGCGTTCTGGGCGGCGGCGTCCTTGGAATCGGCGATCTCTTGGATCAATCCGCGGACGTCCATGTCCTTGAACGCGTTGGCGCGACCGGCACGGTAGGCAATGGCGAAGTTGTCCAGCGTGGTACGCAGGAAATCGTTTTCCAGCGTTTCGTGAAGTTCCTCGCGGTATTCTTTGAGGTTGTTGGCTTTCTGCATGGCTACTAGTCCTCCAGGAGCAGGATGTGCAATTCAAGGGGGCCGTGAACGCCCATGGCCAGGACGCGCTCGATATCGGCGGTCCGGCTGGCACCGGTGATGAAGGCCAGATAGTCCGGCGTCTTGTTCATCCGGGTCAGCATCATCTTCTCCACGGCATAGGTGTTTGCCTTGATCTTGGACTTGGGCAGCACGCAGACGTGGAACTCGCTGACCATGGTGGCCAGGCGCAACTCCTCGCTGGGGCAGTCGAGCATCAGCGTGCCGGTGTCGGCGATACCGTACTCGGCAAAGGTGAACCCAATGTCCACGCCCGCCAGATGGTCGCGCATGCCCTGGTCGATACATTCGAACCCGGCCTTCTTGGCCTGGGCCGACAGCTTCTTGTACAGGTCGGCGTTCAGGCCCGGCGCAGCGATGACCTTTTTCTGCTTGGTATCGCAGAGCGCCTCGGCCTTGTCGGACAGGCCGGCTTCGCAGCCGCTGACCAGAAGCTGGCAGGCCTCCTTTTCGCCACACAGATTGATGACATATTTGAGTGCATCGTCCTCATTGGCGATGCTCGTCACCTTGGCGGACACAAGCTCCGCCTTCTCCACGAATAACTGGTACAGGTCTTCCTTGGAAGGCATTATACCTACCTCCATGTATGTTTGACCCCAGGCCCTTTCGGGTCTCCGCAAGCGGGTCGGTTTACTTGATGAGCGCCACGGCCTCGCGGGCAATGGCCAGTTCCTCGTTGGTCGGGATGACCCAGATGGCCACGTCGGAATCAGCGGTGCTGATCTTGCGGGCTTCCTTGGACCGGACCCCGTTGACTTCGGGATCGATCTTCATGCCGAAGGGCTCCAGCCCCTCGATGGTCTTGGCGCGGACGATGTCGTCGTTCTCGCCGATACCGGCGGTGAAGACGATGGCGTCCACCCGGCCCAGCACGGCCATGTAGGAGCCGATGTACTTGCGGGTCCGGTAGGTCTGGACGTCAAGGGCCAGCTTGGCGCGCTCGTCGCCCTTTTCAACGGCCGCATGGATGTCGCGCATGTCGTTCATGCCGCAGAGCCCCTTGAGGCCGGATTCCTTGTGCAGGATGTTGTCGATTTGGGCGATGTCCAGGCCGCGGTTCACGGCCAGGTAGTTGTGCACGGCCGGGTCCACGTCGCCGGAGCGGGTGCCCATGACCAGAC
Source organism: Pseudodesulfovibrio sp. lm2024 (assembly GCF_051175575.1). NCBI lineage: Bacteria > Pseudomonadati > Thermodesulfobacteriota > Desulfovibrionia > Desulfovibrionales > Desulfovibrionaceae > Pseudodesulfovibrio > Pseudodesulfovibrio sp. lm2024. Next base: position 2,685,902 of record NZ_CP195092.1, on the reverse strand, counting down.
CCTCGAGCGGGGTCAGCCCCATGGAGGTGTCGGCGCACAGGCCGTTCTTGACGGCCGACATGGAAGCGCCGTTGCCCATGTGGATGGTGATCAGGTTCATCTCCTCGACGGGCTTGCCCATGAGCCGGGCGCACTCGTTGGCCACGTACTTGTGGGAGGTGCCGTGCGCGCCGTAGCGGCGGATGTGGTCCTCCTCGTAGTACTCGTACGGCAGGGCGTACATGAAGGCGTGAGGCGGAATGGTCTGATGGAAGGCCGTGTCGAAGACCAGGACCTGGGGCACGCCCGGGAACAGCTTGGTCGCGTCCTTGGCCCCGCCCAGGTTGGCGGGGTTGTGCAGCGGAGCCAGCCGCTCGGTCTCGGTCAGGTCGGGCCACATGTCCTCGGTGATGACCACCGGCACGTTGAACTTCTCGCCGCCTGCGACCACGCGGTGGCCGACAACGTCGATCTCGTCCATGGAGCAGACTGCGTTTTCACCCTTGCAGATGAGATCGATGGACATCTCCAGGCCGACCCCGTGGGTGGGGATGGGCTTTTCGATCTCGGTTTTGACTTCCTTGTCGGTGCCGGGGAAGGTCTTGCTGGTCAGGCTGCCCATTTCCTCGCCGATGCGTTCCACCAGGCCGGTGACCATGACGGATTCATCGCTCATGTCGATGAGCTGGTACTTGATGGAGGAGCTGCCTGAGTTGATCACGAGAACTTTCATCTATTCACCTTTTTCAGCCTGGGCCTGGATGGCCGTGATGGCTACTGTGTTGACGATATCGGGAACGGTGCAGCCGCGGGACAGGTCGTTGACCGGCTTGTTCAGGCCCTGGAGAACCGGGCCGATGGCCACGGCGTTGGCGGCCCGCTGCACTGCCTTGTACGTGTTGTTGCCGGTGTTCAGGTCCGGGAAGATGAACACGGTGGCCTTTCCGGCCACGTCAGAGTCCGGCATCTTGACCTGGGCCACGTCCGGGTCGATGGCCGCGTCGTACTGGATCGGTCCCTCCAGGGGGATGTCCAGGCCGCGCTCTTCAAGGAGTTCGCGGGCGATCTTGGTGGCCTCGATGACCTTTTCCACGTCCTCGCCCTTGCCGGACGAGCCGGTGGAGTAGCTGAGCATGGCCACGCGCGGCTCCACGCCGAAGATCTTGGCGGTCTCGGCGGAGCCCAGGGCGATCTCGGCCAGCTGGCGGGCGTTGGGGTTGGGGTTCACGGCGCAGTCGCCGTAGACCAGGACGCGGTCCTTGAGGCACATCAGGAAGACGCTCGACACGATGGACCGGCCGGGCTTGGTCTTGACGAACTCGAACGCGGGCCGGATCGTGTGGGCCGTGGTGTTGATGGAGCCGGAGACCATGCCGTCGGCAAAGCCCTTGTGGACCATCATGGTGCCGAAGTAGGTCGGGTCGGCCATGCGGTCCCAGGCCTGCTCGGCGATCATGCCCTTGTGCTTGCGCAGCTCCAGGTACTCCTCGGCGAACGGATCGAGCAGGTCCGAGTTGGACGGGTCGATGATCTGCGCGTCGGAGATGTCCACGCCGTAGTTGGAGGCGTTGGTCCTGATGGTCTTCTCGTCGCCCAGCAGGATGATCTCGGCCGCGCCGCGGCGCAGGATGATGTCGGCGGCGCGCAGGATGCGCTCCTCCGGTCCCTCGGGCAGGACGATGCGTTGCGGGTTGCGCGACGCCTTGTCCATGAGGGAGTACTCGAACATCTTGGGCGTGACCTTGGTGGAGCGCTTCTCGACCACGCGGTCGCGCAGTTCGTTGACGTCCACGTGCTGGGCGAAACCGCCCAGCGCGGTGGCGATGCGCTGGTAGTCGTCGGCCTCGATGCGGCCGTACAGGCTGTTGAGCTCCTGCACGGTCTGGTAGGTGTGCCCCTTGGCGGACAGCACCGGAACCGGCACGCCGGTCCAGCCTTCGATGAGCTTGTGCACGTTGACCGAGACGTCCAGGCCGCCGGTCAGGACTATGCCCGCGATGTCCGGGTAGGAGCTGGACAGCCGGGAGGCCAGGCTGGACAGGATGATGTCCGAGCGGTCGCCCGGGGTGATGATCAGGCTGCCCGGCTTTATGTACTGCAGGAAGTTGCCGATCTGCATGGCCGCGACCACGTAGTTGTCGACCAGGGCCTGCAGCCCGGAATGCCCGTAGAGGACGTCGGCGTCGAGCCAGCGGCGCACGTCGTTGATGCTGGGCTTGCCCAGGGCCTCGTCCTCGGGGATGACGTAAACGGGCATGGGCTCCTGGCTGCCCTTGCGCTCGATGTGGCTGACCAGTTCCTCGGTCATGCCCTCGGGCGCGCGGTTGACGATGCAGGCCAGGGAGTCCACGCCCTTTTCAGCCAGGGTGTCCAAGGTGGTCTGGGTGATGTTGACCACTTCCTCCGGAGCCTTCTCGCGGCCGGACGTGACCACCAGCATGGGGGCGCCGATGTTGGCCGCGATGTCCGCGTTGAGATCGAATTCAAAGGCGGGATCCTTGCCCTTGAAATCGGTTCCTTCGCAGAGCACGAAGTCGTACTGCTCCTCCAGCGCCTTGTACTTGTTGAGAATGCTCTCGAGCACAAGGGCGTGCTGGCCGGAGTTGATCAACTCGCGGGTCTGCTTCAGGGTGAAGGCGTAGGTGTCTTCGTAGGGAATGGACAGCTTGAAGTGATCGATCATTAGAGCGATGTCGTGGTCCTGTTTCCCTTCTCCCGGATCATTGATGATGGGCCGGAAGATGGCGACGTTGTGGAGTTCCCTCGTGAGCATCTGCATGACTCCGAGGACCACGGCGGACTTGCCGCTGCGTTCCTCGGTGGCGCTCACGTACAGGTTCTTGGACATGGTCTTTTCCTTGTTTTTTGCCGTTGGTTATCCGTTATAAGGAGTCGGCATAGAGCTCGATGACATGCTTGACGCTCATGTCGGCTCCTTTCTGTGATAGCATGTCCGTGATCTGGAGCATGCAGGCCGGGCAGCTGGTGGCCGCCACTTTGGCCTTGGACGCGATGATGTTGTCCGCCTTGCGGCCGCCGATCTCTCGGGACAGGTCGTAGTGGGCGATATTGAAGCTGCCGCCGCAGCCACAGCAGGTGCCTGCGTCGGTCATTTCCTTGAAGTCGCACCCGGCCGCCTTGATCAGGGTCCGGGGCTGGGCCGTTATGCCCAGGGAGTTCTTCAAGTGGCACGGATCATGGTAGGTCACACTCCGGCCGCCTGCAAGCTCCTTGGGTTCCACTTTCAGTATATCCACCAGGAACTGGCTGATGTCCATGGTTTTCCGGGCCAGCACGCCGATGTCGTAGGTCCGGGAGGAGTCGCCCTTGTACATGTGGGGCCACAATTCCTTGATGGTCGAGGTACAGGAGGCGCAGCCGGTCACCAGGTAGTCGAACTCGCCGTCCTTGAGACGGTCGACGTTCATGCCCACCAGGGTGTCGAAGGTCTGGGTGTCGCCGCTGGACAGGACCGGGATGCCGCAGCAGGCCTGGCCCGAGGGCATATACACACCCACGCCGTGATGCTTGAGGACCTTGAGTATGGCCTCGCCCACCTGGGGGTAGATCTTGTCGATGACGCAGCCCACGTAGAAGGCCACGCGCAGGCCGGACTTTCCGGCCGGGGTGTCCATCTCGGGGACGATCTTGTGGAACGGCTTGCTGGCCAGGGTGTTGAAGTGGCGGTCGGCGATGATCGGCGCGTTGAAACGGGCGCAGGAGGAGCCGAGCATGTCGTCCACCTTCTTGGTGAAGATACCCTGGAACTTGGCGCCCATCTCGGTCAGGGCGTTGAACAGCTTGGGGTTCTTCAGCAGGCCGCGGAAGATGGCCTTCTTGGCCGGGGACAGGCCGAAGTAGCCGGTCATGATCGCGCGGGCCTTGAGGAAGATGTCCATGACGGACACGCCGGACGGACAGTTGGACTGACAGGTGCCGCAGAGCAGGCAGCGGTTGAGCTTCTCGTTAACGCCCTCGGGGTCGGTGAGCATCTCGGAAGCCAGGCCGTCGAGCAGGGCCAGCTTGCCCCGGGTGACGTCGGTTTCCCTGCCGCTCAGCTTGAAGATGGGACAGACCGCCTGGCACATGCCGCAACGCATGCACCCGACCAGTTGGTCGTCCAGTTCCTTGAACATTTGTGCGAGTTTATGAATATCGGCCATGGTGATTCACCTATTCGGCGCCGATGATCTTATCGGGGTTGAGGATGCCTTTGGGATCGAGAACGGACTTCATGCGGCGGGCGTAGGCCAGGGTGCCCTTGGAGGTCTCCTGGGCCATGTACTTGGACTTGGCCAGGCCGATGCCGTGTTCGCCGGACAGGGTGCCGCCCATGGACAGGGCCTTGTCGAAGATCATGTCGATGCCCTTTTCCACGCGTTCCCATTCTTCCTTGTTGCGCTTGTCGGTCAGGATGGTCGGGTGCAGGTTGCCGTCGCCCGCGTGGCCGAAGGTGCCGATGGTCAGGTCGAGCTTCTTGGCGATGTCTTCCAGGGCCTCGATCATGGCCGGAATCTTGGAGCGGGGCACGGTGGCGTCCTCGAGCACGCAGGTGGGCTTGAGGTTGGCCAGGGCGGGCAGGGCGTCGCGGCGAGCCTGCCAGACGGCGTCGCGCTCGGCGGCGTCCTTGGCCACGTGGAGTTCGGTCGCGCCGTTCTCCTTGCAGATGCGCTCGACCACGGCGGCCTCGTCGGCGACCTGGCCGGGGTGGCCGTCCACCTCGATGAGCAGCAGGGCGGCGGCGTCGACGGGCAGGCCCGCGCCGCGGAAGTTCTCCACCGTGCGGATGGTGAAGTTGTCCATCATCTCCAGAGTGGCCGGGACGATCTTGTTGGCGATGATCGAAGCCACAGTCTCGGAGGCGGCCTTCATGGACGGGAACACCGCCATCATGGACTTGGCGGCCTGCGCCGGGGGAACGAGCTTCAGGATGATCTTGTCGAACACGCCCAGCGTGCCTTCGGAGGCTACCATCAGACCGGCCAGGTTGTAGCCGGTGACGCACTTGACGGTGCGGGAGCCGGACCTGATCAGTTCGCCGTTGACGTCCCAGAAGTCCACGCCCATGACGTAGTCCTTGGTCACGCCGTACTTCAGGCCGCGCAGGCCGCCCGCGTTCTCGGCCACGTTGCCGCCGATGGTGGACACGGCCTGGGAGCCCGGATCCGGGGGATAGAACAGGCCGCGCTTGGCGACCTCGGTGGCGAACTGAGCGGTGACCACGCCGGGTTCGACCACGGCGTACATGTCGGCCTCGTTGATCTCGAGGATGCGGTTCAGGCCGTTGGTCAGGACCACCACGCCGCCGGGATGGGGGATGGTGCCGCCAGACAGGTTGGTGCCCGCGCCGCGAACGGTCAGGGGCAGGCCGTTGTCGTTGCACAGCTTGGTCACTGCGCCCAGGGCTTCGCTGGTGGTGGGACGCACCACCAGGGCGGGCATGACAGAGTCGAGGACAGCGGCGTCATAGGAATAGGCGTGACGGTCGGTCTCGCCGGTCATAACATTTTCGGCACCAGCTATGGTTTCGAATTCTTTGATAATCGCTTCTTTGGTCATGATCGACTCCTAAGAAAATTATGATCCCCGTGGAATTTCCCGGGGCTTGTTTCGTTTTGGGGTGAAGCAGGCGGACACTTCGTTTTTCGGTGAACGGGAGGCGGGCGTTACGCCCGCCTCCCTGTTTATCTCCGGGTTTTAGAACAGGTTGGGCAGGAACACGAAGCTCATCAGCGACGCGACGATGCCGACCACGACGCCGTACAGCAGGAAGGGCCACACGGTGCGCTTCAGAATCGCGCCTTCCATGCCGGACAGGCCGACAACGGCGCAGGCGGCGACGATGTTGTGGATGCAGATCATGTTGCCCATGCCGCCGCCGACAGCCTGCGCGGCCACGATGATCTGGCGCGGGAGCTCGAGCTGGGCGGCGACGCCCCACTGGAACTCGGCGAAGAGCAGGTCGGAAACGGTGTTGGAACCGGTGATGAACGCGCCCAGGCCGCCCACGAAGGAGGCCACGGCGGGCCAGGCGTTACCGGCGATGGCGGCGACAGCCTTGGCCATGGCCAGGGGCATGGACGGGTAGGAGTTCGGGTTCAGTGCGGTGTCGGCGATGCCGGAACCACGGAAGATGGAGACCAGGGCGACCGCCGCGAACAGGGCGATGGTCGGGTTCTTCATGGTCTTGATGGCCTGGGTCCAGGACAGTTTGACCTTGTCGGCGGGCATGCCGTGGATGAGCACGGTCAGCAGGGCGACCAGGACGAACGGAATGGTGCCGGGCAGGTACAGGTAGGCGATGGACGCGCTGACGGATTTGAAGCCCAGGATGCCGGCGAAGCTGATCTTCTGCGCGGCCAGCCAGCCCTTGAGGCCGAGCTCGGGGATGCGGGTCACGACCAGGATGATGCCGATCAGGATATAGGGCAGCCAGGCGCGGAACTGGCTCATGTGGGCCTTGAACTCGGAGGAGTCGGCGGACACGGAACCGGTCCATTCGGGATCCCACTTGGAGGAATCGCCGAAGTCCCAGTTGGTCTTGGGCATGCAGAAGCCCTTCTTGGCGCCGACGATGATGATGCCGAGGCCGATCAGGCCACCGATCAGGGACGGGAACTCGGGACCGACGTTCCAGGCGAAGATCAGGTAGGGGACGGTGAAGGCCACGGCGGCGAAAATGCAGAACTTCCAGGCGGCGAAGCCGGGCTTCCAGCTACGCTCGGGGCCGAAGTAACGGGTGATGAAGCCGAGCATGAAGATCGGCAGTATGAAGATCATGCCCAGGTGCATGAGGGTGGCCCACTGGCCGACCAGCATGTTGAAGTCGCCCATGTTGGCGAAGTTCACAGCAGCGCCGGACTGGACCGCTTCGTTGACGCTGGGGGCCAGGAACTTGAGGCCCAGGACGACAGGGGTGCCGACCGCGCCGAAGGTGACCGGGAAGGAGTTGAAGACCAGACAGATGATGGCTGCGGCCAGGGGCGGGAAGCCCAGGGAGAGCAGCAGCGGGGCGGCCAGGGCGGCCGGGGTGCCGAAACCGGCGGCACCTTCGATGAAGGCGGCGAACATGTACCCGATGATGATCGCCTGGATGCGGCGGTCAGGGGTGATGTTCTGCATGCCGTGCTGGATGGTCTCCATGCCGCCGGAATGCTGCAGGGTGCGGAGAATCAGGATGGCGCCGAAGACGATGATCAGGATGCCGATGGCGGTCACGAAACCCTGCAGGGTCAGGGCGGCGACATAGGCCACGGGCAGGCTCCAGGCCAGGACGGCACCGGCGGCGGCGGTCAGCCATGCCAGGGGCATGGCTTTGGTGGCGGGCCAGCGCAGGCCGACCATGAGTACGAGCGCCACCAGGATGGGCAGCAGCGCGATAAGCGCGAGCACTTCAATAGACATTAAACAAAACCTCCATGGGTGTGAGGAACGACCCTCACGGTTTCAACAGATGTGCGGGACGGGTCAGGCAGAAGCCTCCGCAACAACCCCGTCCCGCACATGCCTCTAACTATTATCTGCCGTCGTCGCAGGGTTCACCGGAACCCGGGGCTTCGGCCGATACGCCGGTCTCGCAGGCGGCAGGCTCGCCCGCCTCGGCCTTGCCGTAGTCGGCATCGGCCAGGTAGGTGAGGATGGCGTAGCGATCGGCGTAATCCTTCTCCAGTTTCTCGCGGAACGCCTTGGACAGTTCCGGGTGGAACCGTTCGAGCATGGCGTAGCGGTTTTCGCCGGACAGGAACTCCTGGAGGGTTCCGTCGGGAGCCTTGGACTCCAGGGTGAACGGGTTCTTGCCCTGTTCGGCGAGTTCGGGGTTGAAGCGGTACAGGGGCCAGTAGCCGGAGGCCACGGCCAGCTTCTGCTCGAGCTGGGTTTTGCCCATGCCCTTCTTGATGCCCTGGTTGATGCACGGGGCGTAGCAGATGATCAGCGAGGGTCCCTTGTAGGCCTCGGCCTCCTTGAAGGCCTTGAGCATCTGCTGCTTGTCCGCGCCCATGGCGACGGAAGCGACGTAGACGTAGCCGTAGGTCATGGCCATGCGGCCCAGGTCCTTCTTGCCGGTGCCCTTGCCCGCGGCGGCGAACTTGGCGATGGAGCCGAGCGGGGTGGCCTTGGAGGACTGTCCGCCGGTGTTGGAGTACACCTCGGTGTCCATGACCAGGATGTTCACGTCCTTGCCGGAGGCCAGCACGTGGTCCACGCCGCCGTAACCGATGTCGTAGGCCCAGCCGTCACCGCCGAAGATCCAGACGGACTTCTTGGTGAACAGGTCGGCGTCGGCCGCGATGGCCTTCAGATTCTCGTCGGTGGCGCCGTTGAGAGCGGCCTTCAGGGTCGCGCCCGCCTCGGCGGAAGCCTCGGCGTCGTCCTTGGCGGCCAGCCAGCCTTCCAGGGCGGCCTTGACGTCGCCGGAAGCGCCGCACAGGGCCTCTTCGCACTTGGCGATCAGGGTCTTGCGGCGGTTGTTCACGCCCATCTCGATGCCGAAGCCGAACTCGGCCGCGTCCTCGAACAGGGAGTTGCCCCACGCAGGGCCGAAGCCGTCGTGGTTGGTGCAGTAGGGAGTGGAGGGAGCCGAAGCGCCCCAGATGGAGGAGCAACCCGTGGCGTTGGCGACGATCATGCGTTCGCCGAACAGCTGGGTCAGCACCTTGACGTACGGGGTCTCGCCGCAGCCCGCGCAGGCGCCGGAGAACTCCATGAGCGACTGCTTGAACTGGGAACCCTTGACGGAATCACGCTTGAAGGCGTCCTTGTAGGACACGGTCTCGGAGAAGTCGAAGTTGGGCACCTGGGCGTCGGTCTGGGTGGCGATGGGCTCCATGACCAAGGCCTTTTCCTTGGCCGGGCAGATGTCGGCGCAGTTGCCGCAGCCCAGGCAGTCCATGGTGTTGACCTGCATGCGGTACTTCAGGCCCTTGACGTCCTTGCCCTTGGCGTCCTGGACGGCGAAGGAGGCCGGGGCGTCCTTCATCTCGTCCTCGGTCACCAGGACCGGGCGCAGGGCGGAGTGCGGACAGACGAAGGCGCACTGGTTGCACTGGATGCAGTTGTCGATGAGCCACTCGGGGACCTTGATGGCCACGCCGCGTTTTTCGTACTTGGAGGTGGACAGCGGCATGGTGCCGTCCTCGGAGAAGACGGAGACCGGCAGGTCGTCGCCCTTCTGGGCCAGGACCGGGCGCATGATGCTCTTGACGTAATCGGGTTCGTCCACGTCGGCCTTGGCGTCGTCGGCCAGGGTCGCCCAGGCGGCCGGGACCGGAATCTCGACGATGGCGTCGGAGGCCTTGTCCACGGCGGCGCAGTTCATCTCGACGATCTTCGGACCCTTCTTGCCGTAGGCGGCCTCGATGCCGCCCTTGAGCAGGGCCACGGCCTGGTCGAACGGGATGACGTCGGCCAGCTTGAAGAAGGCGGTCTGCATGACCATGTTGATGCGGCCGCCCAGGCCCACTTCGCCGGCGATCTTGACCGCGTCGACGGTGTAGAACTTGAGCTTCTTCTCGGCGATGGTCCGGCGCATGGCGGCGGGCAGTTCCTTGTCCATCTGGTCGGCGGTCCATGCGCAGTTCAGCACGAAGGTGCCGCCGTCCTTGATGCCGTCGAGCACGTCGTACAGGTGCACGTAGCTCGGGTTGTGGCAGGCCACGTAGTCGGCCGCGGTGACCAGGTAGGTGGACTGGATGGGCTTTTCGCCGAAGCGCAGGTGGGAGATGGTGATGCCGCCGGACTTCTTGGAGTCGTAGGCGAAGTAGCCCTGCGCGTACATGTCGGTGTTGTCGCCGATGATCTTGATGGCCTGCTTGTTCGCGCCGACCGTGCCGTCGGAACCGAGACCCCAGAACTTGCACTGGACGGTGCCTTCAGGGGTGGTGTCCAGGGTCCCGGTCGTGACGAGGGAGGCATTGGTGACGTCGTCCTCGATACCCACGGTGAAGTGGGTCTTGGGGGCGTCCGCCGCCATGTTGTCGAACACCGCCTTGGCCATGGCCGGCGTGAACTCCTTGGAGCCCAGGCCGTAGCGGCCGGCGGTGAGGACGGGGCCGTTGCCCTGCTCCAGGAACACGGTGCTGATGTCCTGGTACAGGGGATCGCCCAGGGCGCCCGGCTCTTTGGTGCGGTCGAGCACGGACACGTACTTGGCGGTATCGGGCAGAACGGCCAGGAAATGCTTGGCCGAGAACGGGCGGTACAGGCGGACCTTGATCAGGCCGACCTTCTCGCCTTCGGCGACCATGCGGTTGACCACTTCCTCGATGGTCTCGCAGGAGGAGCCCATGGAGATGATCACGCGCTCGGCGTCGGCGGCGCCCACGTAGTCGAACGGCTTGTAGTTGCGGCCGGTCAGGGCGGAGACCTTGTTCATGTACTCCTCGACGATGGCCGGAATGGCGTCGTAGTGGGAGTTGGAAGCCTCACGGCCCTGGAAGTAGATGTCCGGGTTCTGGGCGGTGCCGCGAACGTCCGGGTGTTCCGGGTTCATGGAGCGCTTGCGGAAGGCGGCCACCTTGTCCATGTTCAGCAGGGGCTTCATGTCGTCGTAGTCGATGGTCTCGATCTTCTGGATCTCGTGGGAGGTCCGGAAACCGTCGAAGAAGGAGACGAAGGGCACGCTGGCCTCGATGGTGGACAGGTGGGCCACCAGGGAGAGGTCCATGACCTCCTGGACGGAAGCGGCGGCGAGCATGGCGAAGCCGGTCTGGCGGCAGGCCATGACGTCCTGGTGGTCGCCGAAGATGGACAGGGCGTGGGCCGCGAGAGCGCGGGCCGACACGTGGAACACGCAGGGCAGCAGTTCGCCCGCGATCTTGTACATGTTCGGGATCATCAGGAGCAGGCCCTGGGAGGCGGTGAAGGTCGTGGTCAGCGCGCCGCCGGCCAGGGCGCCGTGCACGGCACCCGCAGCGCCGGCCTCGGACTGCAGCTGGCGGACCTCAAGGGTCTGCCCGAAAATATTCTTTCGGCCTTGAGCGGCCCATTCATCGGCGATCTCGCCCATGGTGGACGAGGGCGTGATGGGGTAGATGGCGGCGGTTTCACTCATGGCATAGGCCACCCATGCGGCGGCGGTGTTGCCATCCATCGTTTTCATCTTGGACATTCGATTCTTCTCCTATTGGTGGGTCGTCTGAATTTCTTGGCGTCCGCCGAGCGGACCCGTTCATTTGATGACACGGTCCCTACTCAACTTCCGTGCCAACTTTGTGAATTTTTAAATCAACAGAAATTTCGGAGAGTTGGAGTGGGGAGCAGGTTGAAGAGGGCGGTTCAGGGTATAGGGCAGTCTGAAAAATAGGACGGAACGGAAGCGGCGGACATTATAAAGTCCCGAACCATGGACCTTTGTGCCCGAATGGGACGAAAACGGACAAGAAAAACGGCCTGTCCGAAAAAATAGACAGGCCGGGACTTGCCGGAATACGGGGCTATTCGCCGGTCATCGCGCGGTGCCCCTGGCCCAGGCCGGACCGGCCGCGAGTACCTTTTTATGGACCGGGCAGGAGTCCTCGTGCGCTCCTTTCAGGTAGCCGGAACTCATGAGGAACTCGCCGACGATCTCGCCGCCCACGAACTTGAAGCGCTTCTTGAAGAGCTTGACCCATTCCGCCTTGTCCAGGGGATGATGGGCGTCCAGCCAATCCTTGAACGAGCCGTGCTCCCGCTGCAGGTCAAGGATGGCGTTCGCGTTGTGGATGGCCGCGTTGACCTTGAGCTTGTTTCGGATAATGCCCGCGTCGGCCAAAAGCCGGGCCCGGTCCGAGTCCCCGTAGGCGGCCACGGTGGGGATGTCGAATCCGTCGTAGGCCTTGCGGAAGTTGGGCTCCTTGTTGAGGATCGTCCGCCAGCTCAGCCCGGCCTGGTTGATCTCCAGGACCAGCAGGGCGAAGAGTTCGGTGTCGTCCGTGACCGGGAAGCCGTACCGGGTGTCATGATAGACGCGGTCCACGTCATCCTTGTCGCGCGCGGCGCAGAAGGCGCAATAGGAATCGAAGTCGGCCATGGAATCTCCTAGAGGGACAGGCCGTACTTCTTGAGCAGGCCGTAGAAGTGGGAGCGGGAGAGCTTGGAGACCTCAAGGATGCGGGACAGGTCGCCGTCGCACTGGCGGATCAGTTCGCCCAGGTAGACCTTCTCGGCCGTGCTCTTGAAGTCCCGCAGGGTGGGCAGTTCCTGTTCGAAAATGTCCTCGAAGATGTCCTGTCCGATTTTTCGGACAGGCTCGGTGTAGGGGGCGGACGGTTCCTCCTCGGGGACGGCGTTGGTCATGCGCTCGATCTGGGCCTTGGCGATCTGGATGCGCAGCTCGCGCGGCAGGTGCATGGCGTACAGGGTCTTCTCGTTGCCCGAGGTGACCACGGCCCGCTCCAGGATGTTGAACAGCTCGCGCACGTTGCCGGGCCAGTCGTAGCTCTCCAGTGCGGGGTTGAAGTCCGAGCCGAAGGACTTGGGCGGCATGCTGTACTGGCGGCAGAGCTGGCTGACCCGGTAGGTGCACAGGGACTTGATGTCCTCGGGCCGCTCCCTGAGGGGCGGCAGGTGGATGTGCATTGTCTTGAGACGGTACAGCAAGTCGGACCGGAATGTTCCTTTTTCGACCATCTCGTCCAGGTCCCGGTTGGTGGCCGCCACCAGGCGGAAGTCGCTGGTCTGCTCGCGGGTGTCGCCCACCGGGCGGAAGGTGCGCTCCTGCAGGACGCGCAGAAACGCTTTTTGCATGGACAGGGGCATTTCGCCCACCTCGTCCAGGAACAGGGTGCCGCCGTCGGCCAGCTTGACCAGCCCGATGCGGTCGCTCTGGGCCCCGGTGAAGGCCCCCTTGCGGTGGCCGTACAGGGTGGACTCCAGCAGGGATTCGGTCAGCCCGGCGCAGTCCACGACCACGAAGTTGCCGGACTTGCGCTTGGAGTTGGCGTGGATGGTGGAGGCGAACAGCTCCTTGCCCGTGCCGGTTTCGCCGGTGATGAGCACGTTGGTCTCGGACCGGGCCGCCTGGGACAGGAGATTGAAGCTGACCTTGATGATCGGGCTCTCCCCGACCACGCCGTTCAGCTCCAGGTTCCGGTCGCCGTCGCGGCCGCGCTTTTCCTCGTGGTACTTGAGCGCCCGGCCCAGGGTCAGGGATATCTCGCGGATGCTGGACGGCTTGAGCAGGTAGTCCCAGACCCCGCCGCGGATGGCCAGCTCCGCGCCGTCCGGGTCGCCCTTGCCGGTCAGGATGATGACCTCCGGCGGGTCGGGCAGGGCCATGATGTCGGGCAGGATGTCCAGCCCGTTGCCGTCGGGTAGCCGGACGTCGAGAAAGATCACGTCGAAGGCCTTCTTGCGCATCGTCCGCAGCCCGGAGTCCAGGGTGTGGGCGGAGACGCACTCATGGGTCAGCCTGGTGATCAGGCTCTCCATGGTCTCGCAGACATCGAGGTCGTCATCTATGATCAGTATCTCCGCCACGTCACTCCCCTTGTTTTTCTTCGCTCAGCACCGTGCTGATGGCGCGGGACAAATCCTGTTTGTCATAGGGCTTGATAACCACGAGTCGGATATTCGGCAAGTCCGAGGCCGCGGATACCGCGTCTTCACGCCCGGAAATGAGGATCACGGGCAGCTCCGGCTTGATGACCGCAAGCCGCCGGGCCAGCTGGGTCCCGCTCATGCCGGGCATGTCGTAGTCGGTGATGACCAGGTCGAATTCGTCGGGCATGTCGTTGACCCGGCGCAGGGCCGACAGCGGGCTCTCCTGTCCCTCGACCACATAGCCCATGGTCTCGAGCAGGCGCGGGGTGGTCTGGAGCTGGTCGGTGTCGTCCTCCACAAAGAGGATATGCGCGCCCAGGTTATGGGGCACCCCGGCCAGGGCCACATCGCTGCACAGTCCCTCGTCGCCCTTGGGCAGATAGATGGAGAAGGTCGTGCCGCCGCCCTCGCGCGGGCCCACCAGCAGGCCGCCCTTGTGGCTGCGCACGATGCCGTGGACGACAGCCAGTCCCAGCCCGGTGCCCTCGGTCTTGTCCTTGGTGGTGAAGAACGGGTCGAATATCTTGTCCACGATGTTCTGGGGGATGCCCGGCCCGTTGTCCTCGACCACGAGGCGGACGTACTCGCCCGGATACAGGCCGAGAATCTCCGCGTCCTCGCCCGAGATTTCGGACTGGTCCAGGCGGACCTCGATGGTCCCGCCCGTGCGGCGCAGGGCGTGGAAGGCGTTGGTGCACAGGTTCATGACCACCTGGTGGATTTGGGTCGGGTCCGCGTGCACGCAGGACAGGTTCTCCTTGATGCTGGAGCGGACCTCGATCTTGCGGGGCATGGACGATTCCAGCAGCCCGATGGCCTCGGTGATGACCGCGCCCACGTCCGTGGGCCGGAATCCCTCGGTGGAGGGGCGGCTGAAGGCCAGGATCTGCTTGACCACCCGGCCGCCGCGCCGGGCCGCCTTGAGCACCCGCTCCAGGTCCCTGGTGGTCATGGATTCCGGGTCGAGGTCGCCCACGGCCAGTTCCGTGGAGTTGATGATGCTGGTCAGGATATTATTGAAATCATGGGCGATACCGCCGGCCAGCGTGCCGATGGCCTCCATCTTCTGGGATTGCAGCAGCTGCTTTTCCAGGTTCAGCTCGGTGGTGATGTTGTCGGCCATGGAGAGCACGCCCACGATCTGGCCCGAGCGGTCGTTGATGGGCACCTTGGTGACCTCGATCCAGGCCGGGTTGCCCTCCGCGTCGGCCAGCTTGCGCCGCTCCTTGCGGAAGGCCTGGCCCATGCGGATGACGGACTTGTCCGCGCCCGAGGCCCAGGACGCGTAGTCCAGGTCCTGGATGACGTCCTGTGTCGTCCTGTTGGCCATGCTTTCTCCCTCACCCAGCCCGAAGAACTCGGCGAACGCCCGGTTGGTGCCGAGATAGTGTCCTTCCGCGTCCTGCCAGGACACCAACTGCGGGACCGTGTCCATGAGTGTCTCCTGGAAGGCGAGCTGGTCCTTGATCTTGCGTTCCACCTTGCGCCGTTCGAGCATGGTCACGGTCAGGAAGATGAGGACCATGACCAGCAGGACGAAGCTGACCATGATCGTCCAGAAGACTTCCTTGGAGAGCTCGTAGAACGCCTTGGGCGCGTTGATGATCTGGCTTCCCTTGGGCAGCAGGTCCATGTTCAGGTGGAGGCGCTGCATGACCTTGTAGTCGAAGATGTACTGGCCGGTGGTCTCGCGGAACACGGGGATGGCGTCCGGACTTTTGCCGTCCAGGATCTCGAGGGCGATCTCGGCGGCCCGCTGGCCATGGAGATAGCCGGAGAGCATGTTGCCGCCCACCGCGCCGTTGCCCGCCAGGAATTCCCAGGCCGTGTAGATGGGCACCGGGGACCGGTCGTAGATGGCCTGCATGGCCTCCTCGGCGGTCAGGAAACGGCCGTCGATGACCTGGTAGTAGGGGATGAAGAAGAGAAAGGTGTCGTCGGGCAGATTGGCCACCCGGTCGAGCACGTTCTTGAGGGACATGTCGGTCCAGTACTCGGCGTCCAGCGGCGTCTTGTAGCGCGCCAGCTGGTTCTGGACCTGGCGCTTGATGGCCGCCCCCGCTGTGGAGGAGTCGCCGACCACGGCGATGCGCCGCTTGCCCGGATGCAGGCGCAGAGCCACGTCCAGGGTCTTGGACAGGTCGAAGTTCTCGATGACGCCGGTGGCGTTGTCCGAATCCGTGTCGTCGGTGTTCAGGAAGTTCACGCCGCAGTACACCAGAGGGACGCCCGGAAAGAGGATGTCCCGGTACTGGGTGGCGAAGGAGTAGGCGTCGTTGTCCGAGGTCATGATCAGGTCGAACTTTTCGTTATTGAACTTCTCCCTGTACAACCACAGGAGCATGCTGGTGACGTCCTCGTAGTTGTACCGCTTGGCGTCCATGTATTCGATCTGGAGGTCGATCTTGTATTTGCTGTTCTCCAGGACAGAACGGATGCCGCGCATGATGGCGTCGGACCACTGGTAGCCGTGGTGGTAGGAGTTCAGGCAGAGGACGCTTTTCTTGGGTTTCTCGACCGCGCCGAGCACCGGCCTGGCGGGCAGGATGCTCAGGCAGGAAAGCAGCAGGATCAGATAGAGTATTTTACGCATGTTGGCTCTTTTGGCATTTCTCGTGCATAAGGAAAATCCAGCAAAATGGCGTTGCCGAGACGTATGCAAAGGTTGGACCTTTGCCTCGCGAAGTCAAGGCGGCGCACTCCGGGCAGCGTCACCATCTCCCGGAAAAACGGTCAAGGGAATGATATATTTCCGAGAATTGGGGTGACAAAATGGTAAACTGTGATTATCCTGATTTGTGTAAACAAGTGTCTATCGCACGCCGTTTTGTCTATACAGTCTGAATTGTTACATTTCAAGGAGAGTTCCAGTGGTCAGACACATCGTCATGTGGACTTTGAAGGATGAGGCCGAAGGCCAGACGGCAAAGGAGAACGGCGCGAAGATGAAGGAGATCCTGGAGGCGCTCAAGGGGCGCATCGAGGGACTTCTGCACATCGAGGTCAGCGCGGACATCGTGGCCGCGGACCCCGAGTGCCATGTGATTCTGTGCTCCGAGCACGACGACGTGGATGCCCTGAACCACTATCAGGATCACCCTGAACATCAGGCCTGCGTCGCCTTCGTGAAGAAGGTGGCCTCGGGCCGCAAGGCAGTTGATTACGTGATTTAAGAAGGTCCGGCCGGGCGTATTCCGCCGGACCCGTACACGAGGGGTGAATCCTAACCCACGCGGCCTGAGAGGGAAGGAAGGCCGCGCCAAGGAGGATGCCATGTCCATGCGTTTTGACCAGGAACGGAAGCGGATCATCTGCCGCTGGGAAGAACCCACCAAAGTGGTCATGAACAAGAAGGAAGGCCTGATCAACCGTTCCCGGATGATTACCGTCAAGGTAAACGACAACGGCAAGTTGAACAGCAAGGACCGCAAACGGCACGCGGACCATCCGATGTTCCCGATCATCAGCCGTTTCAACCAGATGCTCAATTCCATCGAGTGCTACCCGAAGTGCGAGAACGAGTACCGCTGCGCGGTCTGCGGCGCGACTCGCGGCGTCAGCCCCCACTTCGATACCGAGAGCCAGTCCATCGTCTGGCTGTGCAAGGAGCATCTGGACAACTCGCCCAAGCTGGACGCCTAACGTTCACGCCGTGCCGGGCGTTTCAGCCCGAACGGTCTGCCGTGTCCGAAAAAAAGGACGACCCCGGCGCACTCGCCACCATGGTGGCGGGTGCGCTTTTTTTCAGGCGGTCCCTGTCAGGTGGAGTCCGGCCAATCGGACCGACGTTCGCGTCTTCGGGAAGAGGAAAAAGAAAGGCCCCGCGCAAACAGCGCGGGGCCTTTCGTATTGTCGTCGGGTCGGCGGCTACCAGGAGAAGAAGTAGGTGGCCGCCAGGCCGGTGATGGACATGGTGATGGTGTAGGGCAGGGCCAGGACGACCATGCGGCCGTAGGACAGGCGGATGACCGGGGCCAGCGCCGAGGTCAGCAGGAACAGGAAGGCGGCCTGTCCGTTGGGCGTGGCCACGGACGGGATGTTGGTGCCGGTGTTGATGGCCACGGCCAGGTGGTCGAAGTGGGTCATCATCTTGGAGACCTGGTCCTGGATGCCGGCGGGCAGGGAGGCGATGACGTCGGCGCGCACCAGGAGCGGGTCGGTCAACTTGTCCATGAGGCCCACGGCGTCGGTTACGCCCGGCACGGTGGCCAGGAGCTGCTCGAAGTGCATCTTGGTCTCGGAGATGTACACCGTGGCCACGAACACGTTGTCCGAGATCATGGAAAGCACCCCGTTGGCCGCGTAGTAGGCGGCGAGCTGGGTCTGGCCCTCCAGTGCGAGCACGAAGTGCATGACCGGGGCGAACAGGTGCTGGTCGTGGATGACGCCGACGATGGCGAAGAAGACCACGAGCAGGGCGGTGAAGGGCAGGGCCTCCTCAAAGGCCGGGCCGAGCTGGTGTTCGTCGATGAAGCCGTTGAAGGCGGTCAGGATGACGATGACCGACAGGCCGATGATGCCGACCTCGGCCAGATGGAAGGCCAGGGCGAGGATCAGCCAGACGCCGACCAGACCCTGGACCACGAGCTTGGCCTTGCCCTGGAAACCGCGCTTGGATTCCATTTCGATGGCGGTCTCGAGCAGGTGGGAGCGGATGTTGCCCGGCATCTGCGCGCCGTAGCCGAAGAGGTGGAATCTCTCCACGAAAACGCAGGTCAGCAGGCCGACGGCCAGGACCGGCATGGACACGTGGGCCACGTTCAGGAAGAAGGGCACGAAGTGCCAGCCCATGACCTCGCCGATGAGCAGGTTCTGGGGCTCGCCCACCAGGGTACACACGCCGCCCAGCGCGGTGCCGACCGCGCCGTGCATCATCAGGTTGCGCAGAAATGCCCGGAATTCCTTGAGATCGTTCCGCTCATGCTCCTTGATGGCGATGTCGTCGCACAGGTCGTGGGAGCAGCTGGGGGTCTTGCCCGAGGCGAACCGGTGGTAGACGTTGTAGAACCCGTAGGCCACGGCGATGATCACTGCGGTGACGGTCAGGGCGTCCAGAAAAGCGGACAGGAACGCGCCCGCGAAGCAGAAGAGCAGGGAGATGACGATCTTGGACTGCACCCGGGTGAGGATGCGGGTGAAGGTGTATTGCAGAAAGTCCTTCATGAAGTAGATGCCCGCGACCATGAAGATCAGGAGCAGAATGACCGGGAAGTTGGTCAGGGCTTCATGGTAGACGGTCCTGGGCGAGGTCATGCCCATGATGACCGCCTCGATGGCCAGCAGGCCGCCCGCGGGCAGCGGGTAGCATTTGAGCGCCATGGCCAGGGTGAAGATGAACTCGGCGATGAGGACCCAGCCCGCGATGAACGGTCCGACCGTCAGCATGAGGATCGGGTTGATGACCAGAAATACCACAATGGCCATCTTGTACCAGTTGGGCGCATTGCCGAGGAAGTTTCTGCTAAAGGCCTGTGTCAATGTCTGAGGCATGTTCGGTTACTCCTGATGATTGGATTGCCGGGATCTGTCTCGAATGTAAGAACTAGTCCCCGATGGTCATTGTCGGATACATGCCAGCTTCCGGGCCCGATTGGAAGGGCTGAAGGATATTGAAGGCTGCATCCCGTGTTTTTTGGGCATGTCCGCGGGTATTGTCCGACCCGTCGAAGTATGCGCCGTTTTCTTCGCGTATGTGGTCGATGCGGTGTCTGAACGCGTCGACGAAAGCCTTGCCGTCGCCCTTGAAGGTGACGTTGCCCAGGGTGAGCTCCGTGAGTCCGGCCAGCCTGTCCAGGTCGATGCACTGGGTCTCGAGGTCGGCCTGCTTGGTGACGTATCCCCAGACCGCCGAGTTCTCCGGAATCTCGATACACTCCTGCGGATCGATGATCGTGTGGGGCATGACGATGGAGTCGCGGCCGATGGTGATGGGGCACTCCTGGCTGCCGTGGACAAAGGAATTGAAGCCCACGAAGACGTTCTCGCCCACGGTGGCCCAGATGACCTTGCCGCCGTGCGCGGTGACGTTGTTCCCCTCGTAGACCGAGTTCTTGATGTAGCAGTTCTCCTGGGCGTTGGACCCCTTGCCGATGACCGAGTCCTCCACGTGGGCGCGCTGCACGATGAGCGCGTTCTCGCCCACCTCGCAGCGGCCCTTGAGCACCGCGTAGGGGGAGACGTAGGCCGTGTCCGGGACCTTGAAGTCGGTCTCGGGCCGGGCCGTGGAATAGATGGGCACGAAATCTTCCTTGAACTCGTCCACGTAGTCCACGAACTTGCCGGTCAAATGCCCGTTCTCGTCCAGCTTGACGTACTGCTCGATAACCCCCTCGGGGTAGAGGTAGTTGAATTCGAACAGGTCGCCGGACTTGATCCACACGCGGCCGGGCTCCACGGTCAGCCGGGAGAGGTCGCCCGCCTGGACGTAGGCGAAGTCGCCGATGACGCAGTTGTGCATGATCGACAGGTCGGCCGTGGCGAACGCCCCGAGATACACGCCTTCGAGCGTGGTCCCGTGGATGTTGGAGTAGTGCATGGCCGCCGAGTTGAGGATGCGGAACACCTCGGGCGTCTCGGGGTTCTTGGAGTTGTTGTGGACCAGCGTCTTGACCAGGTAGGAATTGATGATCCGGATGACCTCGTCGTAGAAGAGCTTGGTCTTGACCCCGTTGAACTCGACCACATCGCCCTTGCGCTTGAGTTCGTCGCCGCGCACGTTGGACTTGTACAGGACCGAGCTGTCCACCAGGGTCTTGCCCAGGAAGTAGGTCCCGGCGAGGTTGGAATTCTTGAACTTGAAGCTGATGGGGTGATCCTCGGTCAGAGCGTAGAACGCGTAATAGAGGATATGCCGCTCGCGCGGGATGGAGTTCTGCAGGATGGAGCGGACGTCGATGCCCATGGGCTTGAGGTTGACGTTCACCCGGGACGCTATGTGATCGAACAATTCTTCGAGTTTTTCCATGTGGCTCACCGTGATTGAGGTTTGTTGCACGAACGGCTGCCGAGCGCGGGCGCGGCAGCCGTTGTGGTAACTACGGAATGCATCCGGGGCAGCCTAGCCTCCGGCGGGCAGGGTGATGGGCATGCCCATGAGCGGCCAGATGACCAGGACGGCGACGCCGACCAGGACCATCAGCAGCAGGGATGCGGGGATGCCCCAGCCGAAGAATTCACCGGTGGTGAACTGTCCGGAGTCGTAGGCGATGGCGTTGGGCGCCGCGCCCACCAGGAGCAGGAAGGGCATGCCTGCCATGACCAGCGAGGCGTACAGGATGACTTCGGGGGCCACGCCCAGGTAGGGGGCGATGACCAGGGCCACGGGTAGTGATATGGCGATGGCCGCCACGTTCATGATGAAGTTTGTCATGATCATCACGAAGAAGGCGATGGACATGACGAAGACGAACCAGTTGGCGTCCTGGAACATGACCAGCCAGTTGACGGCCATCCACTTGGCCGCGCCGGTCTCCCACAGACAGAAGCCGATGGACATGGCTCCGGCGAAGAGCAGGATGATGTTCCAGGGAATGTCCTCCAGGTCCTTGAGGTCCAGGATCTTGAAGATGAAGAAGAGGACCGAGGAGCAGAGGATGATGGCGGTCTTGTCCACGGCCTTGAGCGCCGGGACAAAGGCCCGCAGGGACATGATGATGATGACCGTGGCCACGATGACTGCGGCCAGGATCTCGTTGCGGGTCAGGCCGCCCATCTTGGCGTTGAGCTCGCGGGCCTTTTCGCGCAGGCCGGGTATGCGGTCCTTTTCGGGCTTGCACACGATCATGAAGAATCCCCAGAGCAGGAAGGTCATGGCCCAGCCGATGGGCGCCATGTAGTAGGTCAGCTGGAAGAAGCCGACGTCTACGCCGACGATTTCCTTGAAGAAGCCGAGCGCCACCGCGCCGCGCGCCGCGCCGAGCAGGGTGACGATGGAGCCCGCTCCGGCCACGTAGGCCATGCCGATGAACAGCCCCTTGCCGAACTTGGTCGGCCGGTCGCCTTCGCCGTACAGGGCGTAGATGGCCAGCAGCAGCGGGTAGATGGTCGCGGCCACGGCGGTGTGGGCCATGATGTGAGTCAGGGCGGCGGTGACCACGAACACGCCGAGATAGATCATCGAGGTGCGTTCGCCCACGATGTCGAGCATCTTGTAGGCAAGCCGCTTGGTCAGGCCGGTCTTGGTGAAGACCAGGCCGATCATGATGGAGGCGAAAATGAACAGGACCGACGGGTCCATGAAGTCCTTGAAGGCCACCTTGGCCGGACGGATCAGGAACATGACCTGAAGGATGCCGATCATCAGCGAGGTGATGCCGATGGGCACCACTTCGAAGACCCACCAGGTTCCGGCCAGCAGGAACACGGCGATGGCACCCTTGGCCTGGGGGGACAGGGGGAAGTGCTCGCCCATGGGGTCGACGGCGTCGGGCCAGGGGGCGCTGGAATAGACTATGGCGAAAAGCAGGACGCCGGTGAGCATGAACACCAGGCGTTTCCAATCGAAGGCGGGTTTTTCGGTGCGTGCTGTCTCCATGATTGTCTCCTCGTTGGTCCGGCCCTACTCGGCCATGGCGCAGGTGTGCATGCGGCCGATGATTTCATTGAAGACGTCCGACATGCGCAGCACGCCGGTGACCCGGCCGTTGTCGCGGACGATCAGCGGCTGGGGCGTGCCGACCATGTACATGTGCACGGCGTATTCGATGTCGTTGTCCTCACTGATGTAATGGCCTTCCTCGGGGACGTGCATGGCGTCCGTCACCTTGATGTCCACGCCCCGGGCGCAGATGTTGTTCAGGGTGTCGGACCAGAGGTTGAATTCCTTGAACTGCTCGGCGACGTAACGGTTGGAAAGGACGTCGCTCTGCAGGTCTTTCTTGGAGAGTTTCTTGTAGTTGGGCTCCAGTGCGGTAATGATGTCGGTCATGGTCAGGACACCGGCGAAGGCGCCCTGTTCGTCCACGATGAGGATGTCCCGGTGGCTGCCCGGACTCAGGACGGCGGCGGCGTCGCCGAGCGAGGCGTCCCTGCCCAGGGTCCGATAGTCGCCCACCGGGGTCATCAGTTCTTTGACTTTCATGTAATTCTTCCTCCCGAGAAGTACTGTTTGCGCAAAGCTGGGACGTCCGCTCCGCCAAGAAACGAAACGTCCTATTTGAAACGCAGCCTCGGACCGGCCTGCCGACGCCGACCCCCATCGACGCGGCGCAAACGAAGTTCGCCGCCTGAAACGGTTGTTCGGTCCGCGTTTCTATAGATAGCAATTGGTTCCTTGCGTCAAGCGTATCACGTGAAACTTTTCGCAAGGACGAATTGAAACGTTTTGGAACTGATTTGGAACGGCGTTTCGTCTCACAATGAAACAAAACGGGACAAAACGAAGGGTCAGAAATAATTTTGGCCGGAGGAGAGCTGCCCTGCCAGATAGGCTTCGAGGATGGGGTCCACCGGGCCGCAGACGTTGTCCACGACCTTGATTCCCTTGCGCTTGAGGAACTCGTAGACCTCGTTCTCCATGCCAGCGCAGATGATGGTCTGGATGTTCTCGGCCATGACCAGCCGGTACATGGCCTCGGCGGACGGGGTCTCCAGGTTGACGATCCGTTCGCTCAGGGTGCCCATGGCGCTGGTCTCGCGGGTGATGGAGATGATCAGGATCTCCGGGGCGAGGTCGAAGCGGGGGGACAGCTCGTTGTCCATCAGGGGGATGAGGATGTTTTCCATTGGTCCGCCTATTCGATGCCGAAATGTTTCATCTTCCGCCACAGGGTGGACCGGCCCCAGCCGAGCAGTTCGGCCGCCTTGGACTTGCGTCCGCCGGTCTTGACCAGGGCCTCCAGGATCATCTTGCGCTGCACGTCTTCCCAGCGTTCGGGCGGGGCCGCGCGGACCGCGCCCGTCTCCGACGCCCGGGGGGGCACGGACAGGTTCTCGGGCAGGTTCGGGCCGTGGAGCATGTAGCCGGGCAGGTGGCGCATGCGGATCACGTTGGTGTCGCAGAAGTTGACCGCGTATTCTATGAGGTTGCGCAGTTCCCGGATGTTGCCCGGGAACTCGTAGGAGCGCAGCAGGGTCTCCACGTTCTTGGAGAAGCGGTCCACCTTCTTGCCGTAGCGCACCTGGAACATCTTCAGGAAGTGGTCCTGGAGCAGGAGCAGGTCCTCGCCCCGCTCGCGCAGGGGCGGCAGGTGCAGCCGGATGACGTTCAGCCGGTAGAGCAGGTCGCGGCGAAACCGCTTGCGCCGGACCATGTCCTCCAGGTCGTAGTGGCTGGCCGCCATGATGCGCACGTCCGTGTGGACCACCTTGGTGGAACCTATGGGCCGGACCGCGTGGTCGTCCATGTAGGCCAGCAGCTTGGTCTGCAGGGGCAGGGGCAGATCCCCGATCTCGGTGATGAACAGCGTGCCGCCGTGGGCCATGCGCAACCGGCCGGGCTTGGCGTGGTCCGCGCCGGGCAGGGCGTTCTTGGCGTGGCCGAACAGCTCGGACTCGAGCAGGGGCACGGGCAGCGCGCCGCAGTTGACCTTGACGAAGGGGCCGTCCCGGTCCGATTCCTTGTGGATTTCCTCGGCCAGCATGTCCTTGCCCGTGCCCGTTTCCCCGGTGATCAGCACCGGCGAATCGGTCTGTGCGATGGACGGGGTCATGGCGAATATCTTGCGCACCTCCGGGCTGCGTCCGACCAGTTCGCCCAGTCCCGAGACGCCGCTGACGATCTCGTCCATGGCGTGCGCGGCCGCGGGCATCAACGTCTCGATGACCCCCCGGATGGACCCGTCCTCGGCCACCAGCGGGGCCAGGGTCAGGTGCACGCTGACCTTTTCCCGGTCGCGGTTGATGATGTTCGCTTCCAGCGTGCGGGTGCGCTTGTCGGTCCACCCGGCCAGCACCGGGCAGTTGCGCATGCAGTAGTCCGAGCGCAGGGCGTGCAGGCAGCGGATGCCCTGCACCTGCTCGCCGGTCACGCCGGTCAGGGACTCGTAGTTGCGGTTGACCGCAAGCAGGGTGCCGTCCCGGTCCATGATGGCCACGCCGAGCGGCAGCACGTCCAGCAGGGCCGCAAGCCCCTGCTTGTTCGACAGACTCCGTATCAATGCGGCCGGGTCGGTTATGGCCATGGGGTTCCCTTGGGTTGCACGTCGGTTCGCCAGCTTGTGAACCATAATGAAACACGCGAACGAAGACAAGCGGAGAAGGGCGCATACGCCTGGGATGGAGATTATAATTCCGCTTCGGACCGCCTCGTTGGATACTCGCACCATGAATCCTCCGGCTCTTTTCCTCTGCCTGACATTGGTGCTTTTCGCCGTTTTCCCGGCCCACGCAGAATCGATCATCGTGGCCTCGGACGAGTGGTGTCCGTTCAATTGCGGTCCGGGCGAGCCGCTCGAGGGGTATGCCGTGGACGTCCTGCGGGCCATATTCGAACCGGCGGGCATTGAAGTGGAATACCGGGTCATGGGCTGGGAGCGCGCCGTGGAGGAAGGCCGTCGCGGCCACGTCACGGCGATCATCGGCGCTGTCCGGCAAGAGGCCGAGGGGTTCGTCATTCCCGAGGAGGAGATCGGTCTGGATCTCTTCGCCTTTTTCGTGCGCAAGGGCGACCCCTGGCGGTACCGGGGGGCGGAGTCGCTCCGGGGCAAGCGGTTGGGAGCCCCCGCCGGATATAAGCTGTCCTCGGACATTGAAGCGTTCTACGACAGCCATGACACGGAGGACATCTACAGGGCCGGCAGGGAGCAGCCGCCCGGCACAATCTTATGCTGCTGATGGAGGGACGGGTGGACATCGTCGCCGACGACGCCAAAGTCGTCTGTTACCTGGCCCACTCCATGGACCTCCGTGAGTCCATTGAGTACGCGGGGTACGCCGACGAGCACGCCGAGCTTTACATCGCCTTTTCGCCCGCCCGCCCGGATTCCGTGCGCAACGCCGAGCTGTTCGACAAGGGCATCAGGGCGCTGCGCGAGTCGGGGCGTCTTAGCGAACTTCTCGCCCCATACGGCCTGATCGACTGGCGGGAGCGTTTTCCGGACTTCCGGTAGGCGGCCCGTCCACAACA
The DNA here is from genome assembly GCF_051175575.1 of Pseudodesulfovibrio sp. lm2024. Lineage (NCBI taxonomy): Bacteria > Pseudomonadati > Thermodesulfobacteriota > Desulfovibrionia > Desulfovibrionales > Desulfovibrionaceae > Pseudodesulfovibrio > Pseudodesulfovibrio sp. lm2024. Next base: position 2,660,341 of record NZ_CP195092.1, on the reverse strand, counting down.
GTCTGGGCCGCAAGCCTGTGAACGACAACGAAGCGTTCACAGGACGACAACCGCCCCCGCATTTCACCGGGCATAAAAAAGCCTCCCGGAGGAGGCTTGGCGCTGTCTGTCAGAAGGTCAGACCGCTATGCCGAGCTTGGCCTTGGCTATGGCGGTCATTCCTTCGGAGTCCGCGAATTTGTACCCCTTTTCCAGCAGTTTTGTCGTGTAGGACTTGTTGTACATAAAGGCCCAGATGATGCCTCCGATCCCCATGGTCAGGATGTTGATCACGACCACGATGAGGCCGGTCAGGATATCTCCGCGGAAGAGAGCCGGGAAACCTCCGAAGAAAAAGGTGGTCCAGCTGAAACCGACAAACCCCTTTTTCACAATTCCGGTTTCCGGATTCTTCAGCATTACTTTTTGTGCCATGCCATCTCCTTGCGTAGTTGAGCGATATGGATTCTTTTCCATTATCTCATTAAAAAGACACTCCTCAAAACTGACAAGACGTTAATATGTATGTAGGTGGGATGTAAACAGCCAAAAGCATTGTGTTTATGATTTATAACAATACAAAAACGGGGGCCGCATAACCGCGACCCCCGTTCTTATTCGTTATGGTCCGGGTTTCCTAGTGGGCGTTCATCTCCTCGATGAGCTTCTGGAGCTGGCCGGACAGCCGGGCCAGTTCGTTGATGGCTTCGGCGGATTGGTTCATGCCCTCGGCGGTCTCCGAGGCGATGAGGTTGATGTCCTCCACGGCCCGGTTGATTTCCTCGGAAGCGGCGGACTGCTCCTCGGCCGCGGTGGCGATGGACTGGACCTGCCCGGAGGTGTCGTCCGCGTAGTGGACGATGGACTCCAGGGCCTCGCCGGACCGGTTGGCCAGGTCGGTGGCGGATTCCACGGCCAGGGCCGCGTGGTCCACGCTGCGGATGTTGGCGGCGGCCGCGTCCTGGATGACCTGGATGGCGTTGCCGACCTCCTTGGTGGCGTCCATGGTCTTTTCGGCCAGCTTGCGGACTTCGTCGGCGACCACGGCGAACCCGCGACCGGCCTCGCCCGCTCGGGCGGCCTCGATGGCCGCGTTGAGCGCCAGCAGGTTGGTCTGGTCCGCGATGTCCTCGATGACGTTCATGATCTGGCCGATGTCCGTGGTCTGGTTGCCCAGCTGGCCCATGGATTGCTTCAGGGTGGCGGTCAGGTCGTGGACTTCGCGGATGGCGTCTATGGCCTCGCGCACGACCTTGGCCCCCTCCTGGGCCTGGGTCCGGGCGTTGGACGCGGACTCGGCGGAGTTGGAGGAGTTGCGGGCCACCTCGAGGACGGTCGCGTTCATCTCTTCCATGGCCGTAGCGGTCTGGGTGGTGCGGTCGCGCTGGACGTCCGCGCCCCGGCTGACCTGTTCGGCCTGGGAGGAGAGTTCGTCGGCGGCCGAGGTGACCTGCTCGGCGATGAGCGAGGCCTCGCCCGCGATGCGCTGCATGGTGGTCAGCAGGGTATTGGTCTTCGCCTCCTGCTCCTTGGCCTCCTGCATGGCCCTCTCGGCCACGATCTTGGCGCGTTCGGCCTCGTCCTTCTTCTGGTCCGCCTCGAACATCTTGGCCTTGAGGTTGGCGACCATGGTCTGGATGGCCTCCTTGACCACGCCCAGTTCGGCGGCGAACTGCCCCTCGGGCTTGGCCTCGATGTCGCCTTCGGCCACGGCCTTGGCATAGGTCCGGATGCGGAAGAGCGGGCCGACGATGATCAGCTTGACCAGGATCCAGACCAGGACGCCCACGGCCAGGAGCACGGCCACGGTCTCCAGGGCGGCGTAGAGCTCGGCCTTGAACACGCTGGCGTTGACCTCGTCCAGGGAGGTCGAGATCTCGAACGCGCCGTGGATCTCGCCTTCCTTCCAGCCCTCCTTGATGCCGCCCACCGGATCACGGTCGCCCTTGTTGTCGCCGTGGCAGTAGAGGCATTCCTTGGTCAGCCGGATGGGGCGGAAATAGTGGATCGCGTTGTCCTCGATGATGACCTTCTCGGCCAGGTTCCCGGCCTTGAGTTCGGCCAGGACCTGCTCCTCGAAGGGAGTGGGCTTGTTGATCGGGTTGCGCGGGGCGATCTTGGGTACCCGGAAGTTGTATTGCAGCTTCTTGGCCTGCTGCTTGGCCATGTTGATGGCGGTTATGACCGGAATGGCCTCAAGGAGCTTCTCCTGGGTGTCGAGCTGGTCAAAGGGCTTGACGATGCCCAGGTTGAGCTTCTTGGCCATTTCGTTCCGCGCGGCCTCGGCCATGAGGATAAGCGCGCGGCTCTGTTGGACGATGCCCGCTTCGGCGTCGTTGCGGATCTGGATGGCCTGGTGGACGGACAGCACCAGGGCGACGATGACCGGCCCGAGCAGAGCCAGGGCCAGCACTTTAACCTTCAAGCTCAAATTGGCGAACATTGAACCCCCAAGATATTTGAATGTAACGACAACGGCCGTATCGTCCGATTGCGTACAATACAATACGGTAAAAGTGTCTTTGGTTAGAAAAAAATGATGAAATGATCCGGCTTCACGCGCCAGGCAACAGGGTCTTCGGAACCAGGGCCGGGGCACGGGTCCGCCTGGCGGCATTCTCCGCGTTTGGCCCGGGCTGGGATGAAAACGGCCCCCACAGGTCGGCATTTATCCGAATTGCCTTCGGCTGTCCATGGCCCCGAGCCCCTCCCGGAACGGAAACAGGGCCGCATCCTTAAGGATGCGGCCCTGTTTCATTCTGGTGCCGAAGAGAAAACTCGGAACTCTTCAGATTTCGGCGTGGCAATATGTTGATTTTATTTGAAAATTTCTTTTGAGTGTGTTCTTCCTGCTTGATGAGTGCCCCAGCATTTTGACCCGGTTGAGGCAAGGGCAAGAGCGCGTGTATATGGGCTACTGATTCAGGACAGACGCTATGGTTGTACCGAGAAGTTCGTACCCCTTTCGATTAAAGTGGGACCAGTCTCTTGGGCCGTGGAGGAGTTCAGTTTGGGCTGCTTTTCGTACTTTCGAGGCGAAATCGATGGCAATGAAACCGTTGGCCAAAGCCGCTTCTGTGACCATTTCTTCTAGGGTGTTCGAGGCGGTTATCCGTTTTTGGGCATCTGCGTCCAGGTAAGCGTAGGTAGTCAGCGGCGAGGGAATGAAGACCATGAATCTTCGCGCCTTTGGCCAGACCTGGGCCACACGGCGCAGAGCCCGTTCAAAGAAGCGGGTGCTTATTTTCAACTCATCGGTAGTGTATTGGCTCGGGTCCACTTCGAGTTCGTCCGGCAGCCAGATGGATTTGCCTGCGAGTGTTGCATTGTATTGTTTTCCCGGCAGAAGTGGTTGGCGCTGTTTGGTGGCTGAATAAATGATCCCTTCGATAGAACGGCTGAGCAGATTGCCAACTAGCATTTTGTCTTGCAACCTCGGCAAGCTGCCTTGGCAGAATTTCTGGTCCATGGTGTCGGCAAATGAGGCAAAGTATTCGTCGTCAAAAAGACGTTGTGGGTCAAAATCTTGCTCGTAGTGCCGTCGCATGAAACGAAGATTGTCCGAGATGTCATTCCCTTCGTAGAAATAAACGACGATCATTTCTGGGGCGGGGATGTCAAATCCTGCGTTGTTCAGGTAGCGTAGGGTGTTAATGCTGTAGATGGCCAGCCCGTCGTAGCTGCCGGAGCCCGCGCGGGAAAGGGAGATGACGTCGCGACCGGTCTTGTCCTGCACTACATGAGTTGCTTGATAACGTGAATTTGGGTTGTATCGCTCGTCAATGAACCAGTCTCCCTGGCCAGCACCGTAGGAGTCACCGAGGATGGCGATGTAGGATGTGGTCGGGATTGTTCCTTGCTTGGAGGTTTGGCCGATGGTCCGCAATTCTCGGCATTCGTTGTTAAACAGGGACATGGGCATCAGCGGCATGAAGAGGCGGAAGCCTATCTCCATGAGGCCGTATGTGAACAGGATGCTGGCCAGGACCAGTACGGTGTTGATCAGTTTTTTCATAGTAGTTGCTAATCGAGTTCAAATTCGTCGCGCCAGTCACCCTGTTCGCGCCACTCCGGCTGGTCCTTCTTGGCAAAGAGGTAGTCACCCACCACGAGATAGTCCATCTCGGTTCGCATGAAGCAGGTGTAGGCGTCATGCGGGGTACAGACTATCGGTTCGCCACGGACGTTGAAGCTCGTGTTGACCACCAGTCCGCAACCGTGCTTGGTGTTGAAAGTGTCGATGAGTGACCAGTAGCGTGGGTTGGTTTTCTTGCTGACCGACTGAATGCGCGCCGAATAGTCTACATGGGTTACGGCCGGGATGGTCGAACGCTGGACATAGAGGCGGTCGTACATCTCCATGGCGCCGTAGCCGTCAGGCAGCGGGTTGCACTGCGTTTTGGCAACAGGGGCCACGATGAGCATGTACGGAGAAGGACGGTCAAGGTCGAACCACGTGCCGATCTCCTCTTCCATGACGGACGGGGCGAACGGTCGGAATCCTTCGCGGTACTTGATCTTGAGATTGAGTCTCTTTTGCATCTCTGGGTGGCGGGGGTCGCCGAGGATGGAACGGCCGCCCAATGCGCGCGGTCCATATTCCATGCGACCCTGGAACCAACCGATGGCATTCCCTTCGCTGAGCAGGTCCGCCACATCGGATGTCAGTTTGTCGAAATCGTCATACTTGGTGACTTCCGCACCGTAGCGGCGGACTACGCGCTGGGTGTCGATTTCGGAAAATGCCGGGCCGAGATAGGAGCCTTGCATGGAATCGTCGGGATCGACCAAGCGTTTCTTGCCCTGCCAGATGTGGCGACCGGCCAGAGCCGCGCCCAGTGCGCCACCTGCGTCACCGGCAGCGGGTTGAATCCAGATATCGTCGAAGGTGCCCCGGCGCAGCAGCTTGCCATTGGCCACGCAATTGAGGGCCACGCCGCCAGCCATGACCAGGTTTTTGCATCCGGTCAGTTCCTTGGCGGTCTCGGCCAGGGTGAATACGATTTCCTCGGTCACCTGCTGGATGGCAAGGGCGAGGTCCATGTACGCTTGGGAAATGTCGGTTTCCGGCTGGCGGGCTGGAATGCCGAAGAGCGCTTCCCATTTGGAAAATTCGCACATGGTCAGCCCAGTGGCGTAGTTGAAGTAGTCCATGTTCAGAAGCATGGAGCCGTCTTCTCGCACATCGATCAGTTCGGCATAAATAGCCTGTTTCCATGTGTCGATGTGTTCTGCCGTGGGGTTGCCGTAGGGAGCGAGTCCCATAAGTTTGTATTCACCGGAGTTGACCCGGAAGCCGCAAAAGGCCGTGAATGAGGAATAGAGCAAGCCCAGCGAGTGAGGGAAATGGAGTTCCTTGAGAACCGTGATATCCTTTCCCGCACCCTTGCCGATGGTTGTGGTCGCCCATTCGCCCACGCCGTCCACCGTTAGGATGGCCGCCTCTTCAAAGGGGGAAGGGTAGAAGGCACTGGCCGCATGGGAGAGGTGATGCTCCGGAAAGAGAAGTTTGGGTTTGCCCTCGCCGAGCAAAGCGAGTTCGTCGCCGAGCATTTTGCGCATGAACAGCTTTTCCTTGATCCAGACCGGGATGGCGGACAGGAAGCTCTGTAACCCTTTGGGCGCAAAACCGTTGTAGGTCTCCAGGAGCCGCTCGAATTTGAGGTACGGCTTGTCGTAGAAAGCCACGGCGGTCAGGTCGGACAGGGTCAGGCCGCCTTCCTTGAGTACGTATTTGGCCGCATTGTGTGGAAAGTCCGCATCATGCTTCTTGCGGGTGAACCGCTCCTCTTGTGCGGCGGCCACGATTTTGCCGTCCACCAGGATTACGGCGGCGGAGTCGTGGTAAAAGGCGGAGATGCCCAGGATGGCGTCTGACATGGAACCCTCTAGAACACGGTATAGATGAAGGGGGCGATGGCCGAGCCGCTGGTCAATACGATGAGTACGCCGAACAGGAGTAGCACGAGGATGATCGGCAGCAGCCAGAATTTTTTACGCACCTTGAGAAAGCCCCAGAGGTCTTTGAGAAAATCCATGATGTTAATTCCTTTAATAGGGAAGTTCGATTTCTTCTTTGGTGAAGGTGTGATCACGGGATTCAAAGACCGATCCCGTGCCTTTTTTCCATTTTTTCAATTGCATGGGGTCATGGCTCAGCATGCGCCGCAGCAGGGCAAAAGGGGTCACCACGCCGAAAAAGACGATGAAGAGCAGCACCTTGGACATGACAGTACCGAGCAGGTGGGAAAAGCCGAGCCATGCCTTGGCGACCAGGGTGTATGCCCGCGCCCAGATCATGTTGAGCACCAGCAGGATGATGGCGGCCAGATGGAATTCTCTGATACCGGAAAACCAGCCGATGAGCAGGGCGATGAGTACCATGGCCATGCCAGTGTCGCCGCATTCTTTGGAGGTTACCGAAGTGGGTACAGTCCTTATAACGGTTTGATTTATATTGTCGATCATGTTTTTGTCCGATTGTTTTTTTGCATAACTGCCTCATGATTGCGCCAAATGCAAGAATTAACATCGAAAACAAGCTGCAAGCGGTAGTCGTTGATCAAATGGAACAGGCCAGCACAGAATTGGCCTCAGTTCTTCGGGCCGCTGAGCGACGATTTTAAGGTGGACACGTTTCGAGCTACGCCGCTCTTTCGGTCCAGGGCAGAGGGGGCCCCCCCTCTGGTCTGGGTCGGTTCTGCTATATCTCCATCGGCTTTCTGCCGTCAAAGGTCTTGTGCGGACGGCGGTTGTTATAGAACTCAAACCACCAGGCCAAGGTCCGGCGAAGCTCGCTTCCAGTCTCGATCTCCCGCAAATACACGCATTCATATTTCAACGAGCGCCAGAGACGTTCGATCATGACGTTGTCCATCCAGCGGCCTCGACCATCCATCGAGATTTTGGCTCCAGCCTGCCTGAGCGTCCGTGTGAACTCGTAGCTCGTGAATTGCGAGCCTTGGTCGGTGTTGAAGATGTCCGGCACGCCGTATCGGTTCATGGCCTCTTCCAGGGCTGCCACGCAGAAGTCAGCGTCCATCGTGTTCGACAAACGCCATGACAGCACGGCTCGACTATGCCAGTCCATGATCGCCACAAGGTACAGGAAGCCACGCCGCATAGGGATGTACGTGATGTCGGCACACCACACCTGATTCGGCCTTGTTATCGCCATACCGCGCAACATGTACCGGTACGTCTTGTGTTGCGGATGCGGCAGGCTCGTCTTCGGTTTCTGATAGATCGCCATCAGCCCCATCTTGCGCATGAGCCGACGCACGCGATTACGCCCGACGAAATGTCCTTCATCTCGCAGGATGTTGCGTAGTTGCCGGGAGCCGAAGAATGGCAGATCCATGAACAACTCGTCGATGCGTTGCATCAACGTCAGTTTGTACTCGGACTCGCCGATCGGCTGGTAGTAATACGTTGAGCGGTGCAGCTTGAGGATTTCGCACTGCCGCCGGACACTGAGCACCGGGTGGCCCGTGTCGACGATTTCACGCCTTCGCTCGCAGCTCAGATTTTGGCGAAGGCTTGTTGCAAAAAATCCTTCTCCACCGCGAGCTGGCCGATCTTGGCATGAAGATCCTTGATTCGGGCCTCATCGCTTTGCTGGACTTTCTGGGCCTTGCCGGAGAAGGAAGCAGCAATGCCTTCTTTGGCCTGCTTTTTCCACTGGGAAACCTGATTGGGATGAACGCCATACTTGCTGGCGATCTCGGAAAGGGTGTGCTCGCCGGACAGAGCGTCCAGGGCGACACGGGTCTTGAACTCGGCGGTAAACTTTCTTCTCTGCTTGGACATCAAAAGCCTCCTTCGGGCTTCTTACGTCCACCTTAGCTACTGGTCCAGTTTTCCGAACCCACTTCTGTATTCGTTTCACGCCCGAGGCCAATATTCGGGCTTTGGGCCTTGCTTCGGCCAGGTATCCTGTCTGGAGAGACATCCTGACTTCGGAGCGGCCCAACGAGTCCCGCAGGTCGTGCGGGATGACGTGGCGAAAGTAATAGATTGAGCCCTTCCGGTAAAGGTGGTTCGGGGAACGTGCGATTTGTGGCATGTGAGGTCTCCGACGGCAGACGATTCCGGGTACTTTGACCCATCACTTTGACCCCTTGGGGTCAAATCACGCCGAGAAGAAGACGATCATGTAACTTGCCGTATACAAAAGAAAAAGGGTTGCAGCTGGTTAGCCGCAACCCTTGTTCTTTACTGGTGCCGAAGAGAAGACTCGAACTTCCACGGTCGTAAGACCACATGGTCCTGAACCATGCGTGTCTACCAATTCCACCACTTCGGCACGGTCAGGAAGAGAATGTCTATAAGAGAACCGGGCGGTTGGCAAGCATTATTTCAATTTTTTTTCACCCTCGGCAGGGCGGCGCGGCGCGGGCACGGAAAAGGGTGTTTCCCTTCTTGTCACGCCTTTAGGAGTTCGCGTGACATACTTGTCCGAGGTGTGCGGATGTTCATATGAACGGGACACGTCCACAAACCGTTTCAAACAAAAAACCTACCTCAGGAGTCGACATGAAACGCATCTGCTCATTGATACTCGTCCTCTGCCTGCTCGTTCCTTCGGGGGCGTTCGCCGCGGACCTGTTCATCGCCCAGGCGGCCAACTTCACCCCGGTCATGAAGGAGATCATCCCCGCCTTCGAGAAGGCCACCGGCCTGAAGGCCCAGGCCACCTACGCCTCCACCGGCAAGCTGTACGGCCAGATCGTCAACGACGCCCCGTTCGACATCTTCCTGGCCGCCGACGAGAAGCGCCCGAACAAGCTGTTCGCCGACGGCCTGGCCGAGAAGCCCTTTGTCTACGCCAAGGGCCAGGTGGTCCTGTGGTCCAACGACAAGAATTTCTGCGGCGACGACTGGAAGGCCACCGTGGTCAACGACGCCGTGAAGCGCGTGTCCATCGCCAATACCGAGACCGCGCCCTACGGCACTTCGTCCATGAAGGCCATGCAGGCCGTGGGCATCTGGGAGAAGGTCCAGTCCAAGCTGGTCTTCGGCCAGTCCATCTCCCAGGCCTTCCAGTTCGCCTCCACCGGTTCGGCGGACGCGGGCTTCTGCGCCTACTCCTCCGTGTTCACCGACGTGGGCAAGAAGGGCTGCTTCACCGTGGTCGACGAGGCCCCGCCGGTCGTCCAGGCCGCCTGCGTGCTGAAGTCCGCTCCTCATGCCGACGCCGCCGCCAAGTTCGTGAAATTCCTGGCCTCCCCCGAGGTGCAGGCGATGAAGCTCAAGTACGGATACAAATAGCTCATGGATTGGACACCACTGATCCTCTCGGCCAAACTGGCCATTTGGACCATGTTGCTCATCCCTATCTTGGCCTCCCCGATGGCCAGCTTGCTGGCCTTCGGGAGGTTCAAGGGGAAGAGCCTGCTCGATGCGGTGGTCACCCTGCCCATGGTCATGCCGCCCACGGTCCTCGGCTTCGCCCTGCTGGTGGTCATGGGGCCGCGTGGCTACCTGGGCGGGCTGTGGGAGGACGTCACCGGCAACCGGCTGGTCTTCAGCTTCACGGGCATCCTGCTCGCCTCGCTGGTCTTCAACCTGCCGTTCGCGGTCCAGCCCCTGCGGGCCTCCCTGGAGAAGCTGGACCCGAGGCTGCTTGAGAGCGCGGCGGTTCTGGGGCTGTCCCCCCTGTCCACCTTCTTTCGCATCGTTCTGCCCAACTGCCTGGGCGGCCTGGCCGCCGCCTCCATCCTTGTCTTCGCGCACAGCCTCGGCGAATTCGGCGTCATCCTCATGGTCGGCGGCAGCATCCCCGGGCAGACCCAGGTGGCCTCGGTAGCCATCTTCGAGGCGGTCGAGGCCCTGCGCTTCGACGACGCCTTCCGCATGTCGGCGGCCTTGATCCCCGTCTGCTTCGCGGTGCTTTTGATAATCAACAAGATCAATGCGAGGCGTGCATAATGCTCAACGTCGAAATGACCAAACGGCTGAAACACTTCGAGCTCGACCTTTCCTTTTCCTGCGCTCCCGGCGAACTCACGGCGGTGATCGGACCCTCGGGCGCGGGCAAGACGACGCTGGTCCGGCTGCTGGCCGGGCTGGAGCGGCCTGACGGGGGGAGAATCATTTTCGGGGACACGGTCTGGGCCGACGCGGAGAAGCGCGTCTTTCTGCCTGCCCGCAAGCGTGGCCTGGGGCTGGTCTTCCAGGACTACACCCTGTTCCCGCACCTGACCATCCGCAAGAACGTGGCCTTCGCCGCGTCCAGCGAGGAGCGGGTGGACGAGCTGATGACCATGTTCGGCATCCGCCACCTGGAGTCGAGCAGGCCGTCGGGCATCTCCGGCGGCGAACGCCAGCGGGCCGCCTTTTGCCAGGCCCTGGCCCGCGACCCGGTGCTGTTGCTCCTGGACGAGCCGTTCTCGGCCCTGGACGTGGCCAACCGGCGCAACCTGCGCAGTTGCCTCAAGGAATTGAAGAGCGAGTTGAACATCCCCATTCTGCACGTGACCCACGACCTGGACGAGGCCCTGTACCTGGGCGACACCATCCTGGCCGTGGAGAGCGGCAAGATCGCCCCCAACTGGCTCAAGGAGCAGCAGGCCATCCAGCGCCATCTGGCGGTGTCCGGCCTGGCCCGGGGCGATGGCGCGGCCGTATCGCACGGCGAAGAGCCGAGGCCCGTGGAGCGCGCGCTCCTCGGCTGCGGATGACCGAGCGTGATCCAATGACGCGTCCGACGGCGAAACGCCGGGCGCGTTCAGCCCGCCCGCAGGATGATCTTGAGTATTTCCCCGGGCTTCCACAGCCGCATGCGTACCCCCCACGAGCCCGCTCCTCGGCTGACGATGAGCGTCATGGGGCCGATGGCGAACCTCCCCTCCACCAACGGATAGATCAGACGGACCACGTAGTTGAACGGCCATATCTGGCCGCCGTGCGTGTGCGCGCAGAGCATCAGGTCGGCCCCGAGGGCGGCGGCCTGTTCATAGCGGCGGGGCGTGTGGGAGAGCAGGATGGTCGCCCCGGCCGGACGGCCTTCAAGGGCCAGGGCCACGGGGTCGAGGTGTCGCCGCTCTTCGGGGATGGATTGCAGGTCCTCCACACCGGCCACCACCAGGCCGGGCGCGGGCGAAACCCAACGGTCCACCAGCACGATGATTCCGGCCTTGGACAACGTATCCAAAGCCTTGGCCGGGGAGCCGTGGCTCTCGTGGTTGCCCGGCACGGCGTACACCCCCAGGGGCGCGCGCAGGATGCGCAGGGCGGGCACGAGTCCGTCGAGCCGGTGGGAGTGCCCTTCCACGGTGTCGCCGGGGAGCAGGATCATATCCGGCGCAAGGGCCATGATCTGGGCCGCGCGGGCCGCCAGCCATTCCGGCCCGACCTGGGTGCCCGCATGGAGGTCCGAGGCCACGGCCAGCACCAGTCCGTCGAGATTTTCGGGCAGGCCGGGCAGGGCGACTTCGTATTCGGTGACGACCGGTGCGCGCATGCCCTGGTACAGGGCCGCACCGAACAGGATCAGTCCGCCCGCCAGGGCGAGGCCGCGCAGCCTGGGGGCCAGTCGGGGCAGCAGCGCCCCGAAGCCGGTGAACAGGTCCACGGCGCCCATGAGCACGGCCGTCAGGAAAAGGAATATGAGCAGGGACAGCCCGGCGGTCTCCGTGACCTGGGACCACTGGCCGAAGTTGGCGCGGCCCACGTAGCGGGCGAACACGATGACCAGCCAGGCGGCCAGGGCGAGCCGCAGACGCGCCTTGTGGGAAAGTGTTCCGGCCAGGGGGACGCCGTCCAGGCGCAGGAACACGTAGGCGGCCATGATCGCCGCCACGGCCATGAGAAGGGGACCGAACATCGCGCATCCTTATCAGGTCCGGTTCTCAAAAGCCAGAAATCCGAATTCGCCAGCCCTCTATTTTTCGGAAAACCCCAACAACTCTAACAAAAAGGAGGCTCGTGATGAAACTGAGCGCAAGAAACCTCATCCCCGGCAAGGTCAAGAGCGTGATCGTGGGCATGGTCAACGCCGAGGTGGTCATCGAGATCGCCCCGGCCGTGGAGGTCGTCTCCGTGATCACCAAGAACTCGGTGGAGCGCATGGACATCAAGGTCGGCGACGAGGTCGAGGCCATGGTCAAGGCGACCAGCGTGATGATCGCCAAGGATTAAACCCCGCTTTCCGGCCCGGACAGCGGCAGGGGCATCCCGAGGGGTGCCCCTTTTGTGTTGCGCCCAGCATGTCGGGATTGCGGGACATCTGCCGCGCAAGGCCCGGCGGTCCGGCCCGGGCCGCCGATGTATCATTGACGCCGAGTTCTTTTGAGAGCATATCCGCCGTGCGGGCGGCCTCGTCATCGAGACCGGCCTGCCGAAACCGCCGAGCGGCCCGGAGAACCGGCCGCTGTGCCCGCGGCGATCACCGGCAGGGCAGTGTTCCCCGCGTGAACGCGACGACTTCAACCCCTCCGGGCTTCGGGTCGCAGCCCTCCATATCATCATGATTCCGTTTTCCGATTACTACACAGGCCGGAAGGTGTTTTTGACCGGCGATTCCGGGTTCAAAGGCGCATGGCTCGCCCTGTGGCTCCATTCCCTGGGCGCGGAGGTTACCGGGTATTCCCTGGTCCCGCCGTCCGAACCCAATCTGTTCGAGGCCGCCGACGTGGCGGACCGCATCCGTCACGTCCACGGGGACATCCTTGACGCCGAAGCCCTGGAACGGGCCATGGCCGAGAGCCGTCCCGAGGTGGTCTTCCACCTGGCGGCCCAGGCGCTCATCCCCGAGTCCCTAGAGCACCCCGTGGAGACCCTGCGCACCAACGTCATGGGCTCGGCCAACGTCCTGGAGGCGGTGCGCAAGATCGATTCCGTACGGGCCGTGGTCTGCGCCTCCACGGACAAGTGCTACGACAACCTTGCCCAGCCCTGGGGCTACCGCGAGAACGACCCGCTGGGCGGGCACGATCCGTACAGCGCTTCCAAAGGGGCCATGGAACTGGTCTGCGATTCCTGGAACCGGTCCTACTTCCGGCCCGAGGGCCGCGTGGGTTCGGCCACGGTCCGTGCGGGCAACGTCATCGGCGGCGGCGACTTCGGCGCCCGGCGGCTGGTCCCGGATTACGTCCGGGCCGTGCGCGAGGGCAGGATTCTCGAGATCCGGGGAGCCAATGTGGTGCGCCAGTGGCAGCACGTGCTCGAGCCCCTGAGCGGCTACCTCTGGCTGGCCGTCAACCTGGCCGGGGACCCGGCCCGTTTCGGCGGGGCCTGGAACTTCGCGCCCGCGGACAACACCTGCTCCGTGGAGGCCCTGGTGGAGACCATCCACTGTCTGAGCGGCATGGGCGGCTGGCGCGCCCTGGCCGTGGACGGCCCGGGCGTCCATGAGGCCGATATGCTCAAGCTGTGCAGCGACAAGGCCGCCGTGGAACTGCAGTGGAAAGCCGTCCTCGACCTTGAGCGGACCGTGGACATGACCATGCGCGGCTACGGCCCGTTCCTCGGCCGCGAGTTCGACGCCGGGGAGGTCTGCCTGGGTCAGATAGACGACTACACCGCCTTTGCCGCGCGCCGGGGCATGCCCTGGGCGCTGTGACGGGGCGGGGATTCCCCGCCGGAACGACCAAATGAAAATAGAAAAGGGCCGCATCCTTGAGGATGCGGCCCTGTTTCATTCTGGTGCCGAAGAGAAGACTCGGAAGTCCTGGTTTTTCGACTGTGCGGCAAAATACTGATTTAATTTATCTATTTTGTTTCGACGTATCCTTTGTATCTGTTCGTTGACCTACCATTTTGACCCGGTTGAGGCAAGGGACGGGGGGGCCTGGAGGAATACATCCTTAGGTCTGGAACTAAAAAAAGGGTATCTCCAATCGGCGGGAACTCTCTACTATTAGTTGGCCCTAAGATGGGGGGACTTTACATGGGTATTCTTATTTCAGACTCAATCTGACCGAAAAGAGTTTCTCCTGTTCCTCGATGAACAAATCCCAGCCAAGCTTATCCACAAGCTGTGATATGAGCATCAGCCCGACCCCATGGCCTTCATGGGCCCGCCCGCCATTCTCGGCATGGGTGTCGTTCACGACAGAGAATTCACTCTCGGTCAGACGGATATGAATAACACCGCTAAAGGTGTACTGAAACGCATTGCGGATAATGTTGTTCAAAACAATACGCAGCGGGGTTTCCGGCACATCCAACGACACGGAAGCCAAGTCCTGCTGGACCCGGTTTCCCTTGCCTTTAAGCAGATAGGCGTTCTCACCGATTATCGAAGAAACCAACCTTTCGATCTCCACGTGGTTGCTTTCCAATTGATCCGACTGCTCCCGGCTGACCCATAGCAAAGTCGTAATCAAGTTACGCATGTTGGTCACGGCATTGTTCATGCGGCCCATCGAAGTCTTGAAACGCGAATCATCGTCCGCGCCGAGGCGTTCAAGCAACTCCAGACTGTTCTGCAACACGGCAACCGGTGTGCGAAGCTCGTGACTCGCATTGCGGAGAAAGGCGTGTTCGCGTTCAATCCCCGCCATCTGACGGCGAAGGGTATCCCGAAAGAGAAGAGCCAGTTCATTCAATTCCCGGTAGGTAAAATCCACCGGCGCATCCAGATTGTCCTTGTCCAACTCACCTGCCCATCGGCTGATGCCCTCAACAGGCAACACGATCCGGCGAAACAGAAAAAACGACATCCCGACCATGCCGACAAAGATTGCCACTCCGGATATCACGAGGAAATACATGCGCCATCTGAACATTCTGTCTATGTTCGACGACGCAAAATCATCACTAATCTCGAGCACAAAGTAGAGCATGTTACCATCAGATCGCCTCCATGGAAGTATGCAATAGTTCGTTTCGTCATCCTGCCACTCACTGTATTCGGCAACGCCTTCGACCAATTCCACTCCTACGAATCTTTCACGCACCGATTCCGGGACACCCTCCCACTCGACATAAACACGGAAATTTGCCGACCTCGGCAGAGGGGTATCCGGATCCTCCAAGTAAGCATCTTGGTAAACCCTCGCCTCAGATTGCATCCGAGACTGAACGGATACATCCAATCCGGTCATGAAATAATCGTCCAATAAGAAAGAATACAAAAAAACGAGCAATCCACTCGCACTCACCACAAACACGATGATCGTCTTCTTGATGCTTTTTTTGTTATCCATCGCTGCCTCTCAATGAAACTCCCACTCCGGGCGCGGTATGAATAAGTTGCACGGATGCAGAGCCATCTATTTTTTGCCGTAACTTGTGAAGGTGCACATTCAGGCTGTTGCTTTCCGGTACGTCATCCCCCCACAAAGCACGCTCCAAGGATCGGCGTGACACAATCTCCGGGCTCTTGGAGACCAATTCCTTGATCAATTCCCACTCGGTAGGCGTCAGATGAATAACAGCCCCTCCTCGGCGCACCTCATGGGCATGAAGGTCAATTTCCAGATCTTCCACCGTAAAAATTTTCACCTGACTGCTTCTTCGTTTAGCCAAAGCCCGGATGCGAAATAAGAGTTCCTTCATGGCAAACGGTTTGACGAGATAATCATCCGTCCCGGCAGAGAATCCCGCGACCTTATCATCAAGAGTGTCCCGCGCGGTAAGCATCAGGATAGGTGTATCAATCCCTTCCCTGCGCAGCTTCTCGCACACCCCAAGGCCATCCAGTCCGGGGACCATGATGTCCAGTAAAATGACGTCATAGGCGTTCTCCAAGGCAAGTTCCACGCCGTGAAGTCCATTGAAGGCATGATCACAGTTTATGGACTCCAACTCCAGATAATCGATCAACGATGCGGCGAGGTCCATGTCGTCCTCGACCAAGAGTGTTGTCAGAGACATTTCAGTATCCTTCCGTATTGCAAAAAGCCCCATGGACTCCATGGGGCTTTACTACCTTTTTTGGGGCAGATTGCGCCATGATTTAAGCCAGACCCCGGCCTAGTTCCCACTCATCACCGGGACTGTAACGGCAGGCGTGCGATCTTCTCTTTTGCCTATGACCGCACGCTTCACGTCGGCCGAGAAACGAATGAGCGCGGGAATGAGAATCAACGTGATAACCGTGGCGAACAGGATACCGTAAGCCATGGAAACCGCGGCAGGCTTCAGATATTGAGCCTGCTCCGAAGATTCCGCCAGAAGCGGGACCAAGCCCAGAAAGGTGGTAATGGATGTCAGGAATATGGAACGCATGCGCCGCACACCCGCAGCAAGGAGGGCTTCATTCACGCCAAGTCCCCGTTCACGCTGTGCCCCATACTCCGTAACAAGCAACAGACTGTCGTTCACCACGACACCGCACAGGGCGAGAAGGCCAAAAAAAGACAGCAGGCTAAGCGGGTAGCCCAAAAGCCAATGCCCGCCGACGGCACCGATAAACCCGAACGGAATGGTTGCCATTATGAACAGTGGCTTGGTGTAGGACTTGAGCGGCACGGCAAGCAAGGCATAAATCACGCCCATGGTCAGGACAAACGCCCCCCACAGGGATGATGAAGCTTCGGACTCTTCCTGTACTTCGCCGGAGAAGGCAAAACCGATATCCGGGAACTCCCGGCGGAGCTGAGGGAATAGTTTTTCCTGCAAATCTGCCAACACCTGACTGGGGGAAGTCACGGTCTTGTCCGTATCTGCCACTACGGTGGTAACCCGGTTGCCGTCACGACGATGAATCTCCACCGCCGCGTAGCCGGGCTCGAGTTCCGCAACCACGCTCAAGGGAACAAGCGCACCGGCAGCGGTACGGATACGCGTCCGCTTCAGGTCTTCGATATACCGACGCTGGTCCGCGGGATAGCGCACCTGTACCTTGACCTCGTCGCGTCCCTGTTGGAAACGCTGCGCCTCGTACCCCTGGAACCCTCCTCGCAACTGCGAGGTCAGATCGTCGAGCGTGACGCCGAGATTGCGGGCTTCGGGCTTGAGGGTAAAACGAATCTGCGGCTGGTTCGGCTTATTGTCATCCCTGACGTTGTTGACGCCGGAGTATTGACGAAGCCGTTCCTTCAATCTGGTTGCGGCAGCCTGAAGCGTAGCCTGTTCACGCCCGCTGATGTTGATGGAGATATCTTCCATGTCCCAGCCGGTGGAGTTGTAGTTAAAGACATCCACGCCTTCCAAAGGCCCAACGGCCGTGCTCCACTCTTTGATCATGTCCACAGCCGTGATCTCCGACTCCGGCTCGAGATCGAGTTTCCCGGTTACGGTGAAGGAAGTCGCGCTGCTGAGGTTGGTCTGTATGTCCGTAACAGGTGCGGACTCCATGCCATATTTTTCCTTCCACTCCTCATTGAGGCGAACAAGTTCGGACTCGATACGCAAGGCGTTACTCATTGCCAGGGCCTCGCCAGCTTCCTGATCCATTGTGATGGATGCGGTCAACAGGGTCCCTGGAATGTTGGGGAAAAAGACAGAACGCACTCTGCCGCTGCCAACGAGGGCAAAGACGCAAATGAGCAAACCGAGAAATACAGCCAGCGCCACTCCGGGCATATTCAACACCCGCTGCATGAACGGGACGTATATTCTTTCATTGAACAGATCGAGCCCGTGGGCCACCCACCCCTGGAGTTTTGCCAGCGGGCGCACCAACACATTAGGTTTTGCCGTAGAATTCACGTTCACGTGGTTCAAGTGTGCAGGCAGGATGAACTTCGACTCCAGCAACGAAAAACAGAGAGCCACAACGACCACCACAGCAAACTGGCCGAAAATCTGGCCGAACTCCCCTTTGATGAACGCCAGAGGCATAAACGCCGCAACCGTTGTCAACACGCCGAAGGTCGCAGGCGTAGCCACTTCAGACACCCCTGCGATGGTCGCTGCCGTGGTATCTCCCTCCCGTTTTCGAGTGGTGAAGATATTCTCGCCGATGACGACAGCATCATCTACCAGTATACCAAGCACCACGATGAAACCGAAGGTCGTCATTTCGTTGATGGTATAGTTAAGCAAACTATCTCCCATCATGATGAGCGTCCCTGCAATGGAGATGGGTATGCCCAAAGAGACCCAGAGAGCCAGACGAAGATTGAGGAACAGGGCCAGTATGGCAACAATGAACAGGATACCGCTCAAGCCATTGCTGAAGAGCAGGGAAACACGGTCCTGAATATATTGGCTTTGATCGTACCAGGACTTGATCCCGATCCCCTGCGGAATTTGGCCGGAGTCCACCAATCCCTGCACCACCTCCCGGGCCTCGATAGCCGCTTTAGTCACATCTGTGCCGCCCGCGTCCACTATCTGAAGTGTAATAGCGGGTTGTCCTTGAAACCTCGTCCGGACGAGGTCTTCTTCAAAAGTATCCCTGACGGTTGCTATATCGCCCAATGTGAGATTCGCGCCGTCCGCAGTGGTCAGGATGACAATATTACGGAATTCATCTTCACCATATGCTTGACGGTCTGCCCGCAGGGTAATGGTCGACATGTTTGTCCGCAGTTCACCACCGGAATCGCTTATCGACTCTTTGGCAATGCCCGTTGCCACGTCCCGCAAGGTCAATCCGTATGCCTGCAACGAGGCTTCATCAATCTCAATGGCGATCTCACGAACCCGTCGCCCGATATACTCGACTTTGTTGATGCTGCCCTGCGCAAGAAGCTTTTGCCGAACCTTGTCGGCCAACTGACGAAGCGTATCATGCCTAACCTGACCATATATGCTGACGTACATGACATGTTCGTTCCACTCTTCCTGCGAGATGACCGGTTTTTCGGCAAGGCTCGGCAGAGTGGCAATGGCGTCGACCTTGCGTTTGACGTCCCGCATCATTTTATCAAGCGAGTACCCTTGTTTCGTTTCTACCACGACGGTGGAGCCGTTCCGATCCGAAGTGCTGGTGATCTCCTTGATGCCGGTCAAACCATTGACCGCTTCCTCGATCTTAACGGTCACGCCTCTTTCCACCACTTCGGCAGAGCTGCTGGGGTATGCCGTGGAGATGGTTACTTTTTTTGGCGGAAACGGAGGAAAAGCCTGCAGGGGGCGATCCATGGATGTGAACACGCCACCAAACAGCACCAGCAACATCAACAAATTGGCTGCGATGGGGTTCTGGACGAACCATGCGATCATGCCGCCCGTATTTTTCTTATTCATGGGACAGCTCGCTTTGTTTGGGGCTGACCGAAGTGCCTTCCAGGTAGGAATTCAATGGCCGGACCACGACATTCATGGCTTTCAAGTCCTCCGGTGCCCGAATGAATACTTTACCGTTTCGGCGGAAGCGGACTTCAGGTTTGATGCGACGAAGTGAGTTCCCATTGTCCGTATACCAAATATCACCGGCCTGAGTCAGAGAGCTTTCCGGCACCGCAAAAGTATCCTTTACCATTGCACCGGGGACCTCGGCCCGCATAAAAGTGCCGGGCAAAAGAGGCTGGCTACCATCCAACGGATTCTCCACCATGACGATGGCTATGCGTTGACGTGTTGTGTCGGATATTTGCAATTCCAGTCCCGTAAGGGTGCCCACCCATGTATCGCGCGAATCCGTGACCGAGGTCATGGGGACCTTGGCACCAAAACGAGATTCTTCGCCCATTGCGTCGAGGTTGAGCAATGAGCACTGTTGTTCGGTCAAGGGAAAACGCACTTCAACCCGATCCGCCCCGTACACACTGCCAACCACTGTACCCGCAGTCACATATGTTCCCAGAGCAACCTTGCGTTCGATAACAGCCGCATCGTAAGGAGCCACGATCAACGTGTTCTGAAAGTCATTCCGAGCCTTGGCAACCGCGCCTTCGGCTGCTTTCACCTGCGCAAGGGCCGCTTCAAGTTGAGGCTTACGCAACACCAACGGTGATGCGGGTTGCCGGGCCTGTCCCATCCGTTTCCAGTCTTTTTCCGCCTGCTTCACTCGGTGTTGCTCCTGAACATACGCAAGTTTTGCATCGGCCAATTCCCTTTCGCGCGCCGCAAGCGCCGAGCGGTATTCCACATCTTCCACCTTGGCGAGCAAGTCCCCCTTGGGAACAATTCGTCCGGCATCAAACGCCGGGGCCAGTTCGACAAGGCGGCCTGACACAGCGGACACGATGTCCGTTTTCCAGTACGGCACAGCCTTGCCGAAAGCCTGAACCGAAGCAGTATATGTCCCGGCCTTCACCGGCTCAACGGAAACCGGCATGTCGATACGGGCCTTCTTTTCCACACTGGCCGTGACCGGCTGGGAAAACAGCCAAAAGGCAATGAAGATGGCCACACCCAAAACCGATGAGGCTAAAATGATATGCAGATGTTTTTTCATGGTTACTTCTCAGTCGTCAGTTTTGCCGTGTTCAAATTGGCATTCAGGCCAGAGGCCAGCGCAAGCTGCGCGCGATTGCCCAGTTGAAGGGCGCGGACCTGCAGCAGTTGGATTTCCGTGTTCAATTCGGTTTCCTTTGCGGTCAGCAAATCGATGATGTCCGAAAGCCCTTCACGGTAGCGTTGTTCGTAATTGATGCGGCTCTGCGTGGCGTGACTCAGGGACTTTTCCAAGTGCTCCCGCCTGTGGGCCAACCCGCGTTCAGTGTCCAGACCGTTCTCAACTTCCTGCATGGCCTCGAGAACAACCTTGCGGTAATCTTCCCATGCGGCCTTGCTCTCCTCGGATTTGGCGGCAGCCGTGTCCTTGAGGCGGCCTCCCATGAATACGGGCTGAGTCAAAGCCCCTACGAGATTCCAAATGGCCTGCCCAGTTGTCAGATCGTGTATGGTTTTGGAAGTATTCGAAATGTCGGCGGTAATCTTGAAGGACGGCAGCATCGCTTTGTTGGCAGCGGCAACGTCCAAATCCGACTTTCGAACCCGATCCCAAGCGGCCTGAATATCAATGCGATCCGCCAAGACTTCGGATGGTATTCCGACCAGAGGATGAGCGACCGAGGGGAGTTCCACATCTCCGGCAATGGTTCCGGACGGATACCGGCCGAGCAGGAGTTCCAACACGCGGCGGGCTTTGGTCAAATCCAACTCGCGTCCGGCCAGCACTTCCCGTGCAGCTTCAGACTTGGTACGCGCCGCGTCCAGATCGGTCAGATTGCCAATACCCATATTGTACCGCTCAAGAATGATCTCTTCTGTATCAACCAGTGCCTTAATGCGGCGTTGTTCAATCGCCACGGCCCGACTATTGGCCGCGAGATCAATCCAGGCCCGAACAACCCGAGCCGCCAAAGCATTTCGTGCAAGCATGTAGTCTCCGCTTTTGGCTTTCACTTCCAACGCGGCAGCATCGTTGAGATCGGCCAGCCGCTGCCATAGATCAACCTCCCATCTGACGTCTGACCGGACAGAGAAAGAAGCGGTCTCACGCCCCGACGAATTGGTTCTGGCCCCGCTCCCTCCCACAGTCACTTCAGGAAGACGGGCAGAGGAGGTTATGCTTAAAAGCAACCCTGCCGCCTTGAGTCGATAGGCCGTAGCCGTCAGGTCCGGATTGGCAGACAGGGCCTCAGCGATGAGAGCCCGCATTTGGGGAGTATCGATTAGTCCGGTGATATCCTTCGCCACCTCGGAGTCGGAAGCAGGCGTCTGCCACGCACCGGGCATCATCCCTTTAATCTCCGCTTTCTTGGCTGTCAGATCCATGCGAGCGGCACATCCGACAAGCACAAGGGATAGGGCCATGACAGCCGCCAACCGGGCAACAGAAACAGGATTAAGTATTGTCATGTCTCCCAAGTATCGAACCGGGGATTAAGAAAAGATTAACGTTTGTTAGCGAAGGATAGTTTTCATGCGATTGTACGAAAAGGTCGCAGTGCTCCACCATCCCTTGAGCCGGAGTCGGAATCGCCATCCCTGAAGCGTCCGCCCGAAGGGCTTGGCCTTGCCGTGGTGGCTGCTTGCGTCATGCTTGCGGGAAAGTCGGCGGGCAGGGGTAGAAACCCTGGCGCCGGACCTTGCGCGACGATTTCCCGGGGTGATACGACAGGGCATAACCAGTCAGGTTGAGTAACCAGAAGTAGGTTCAACGCACCCAAGGCGCGTTCATAAGTTTTGACGAAGTCTAAACTGATGAACGCTTAAATAGGCACTAACATGCCGTAACACCTAACATTTCTCTGCCTTTTATTTCCAAACGGCGCACTTTCACATCCAAACGCCAGGCTGAAGCACAGCACCCCCGCCGGATAAACGACAGGTATCTACAAATCTGCCGTTGTCGAAATTCCCCCCCCGGCCACCATTTTATGCACAGGACGAACGAGCCTGCGTGGTGGCACCCCCTATTAAATGGATTCCTGAATTTTCCTTCAGTGGGAAACGGACATTGATTTGTCCCGTGTCGGTTGTTGTGTGGCGCGTTCGCGCCATAGGCGGACCCGTGGGTTCGCTTTGTCCCGGGGCACTGCCCCGAACTTCAGGAAGGAGAATTCCATGACAAAATCCATCAGTCTGGTACTGGGCGCGAACAGGGCAACCTTGTCCGGTCCGCGCTCGAAGCAATACAGGGTCCGGCAGAATGCCCGAGCCTTTGCCAAGCGGCTTCGCCGCGCGGGGTTCGCAAATGGACCAATGTCACGAACAAGCATTTTGCGGCAGTTGCCCGGCAAATGCAGGAAGAAGGCAAGGGTGACGGGCGTATCGCCGAAATCTTTTCGGCGGCCCGTAACCTTTGCAAGGCCTACGGGAATACCGGCATCAGTCCGACCAATGACGTGTTCGACGTCCGGCGGGGCAGCATTGCCAACGCCAACAGCAAAGCGGTTGCCCCCGCCTTCGTGCAGGGGGCAATCGACAAGCTTGAAAACGAGCTTGGCTATGAATATGGTCCCCGGTGTGCCGCCCAAATTCGCCTGCAATGGGAACTGGGCCTTCGCCGGGAAGAATCGGCCAAAGTCGATCTGGTTACGGACAGGAATAGGGAAGGCCGCAGCTTGCTCGTCCGGTATGGGACAAAAGGGGGACGGCCAAGGACGCTGACCAATCTGTCCGACAAGCAGCAGGAAGCCCTGGAACGGGCAATGCCGTATGTCAGCCAGTCCGACAGGCCGGGGGGCCACACCCTTATGCCTGAAGGGATGGGGGACAAGTGGCAGGAAAAGCTGTCCTATGCGGCCAGGTTGTGCGGGTTCACCAAAAAGGAAAGCGGGTGGACTTTGCATAGCAATCGCCATGAAAGGTTCCACCGTATGTACGCCGAACACACCGGCTTTCAGCCGCCCAATCAGCACCCTTCAGCGGAAGCCTTTCAACAGGCCGCCCATGACAAGGCTGGGGAAGAATGGCCCCGGCTCGATGCAGAAGCTCGTGACGAAATCGAAGTGACCGCAGGACATTCCGCAGGAAGGCGGGACGTGTCCGATGCCTACCTTGGCAGCAGTCAGTGACAGGATTCCGCTTCGGCGGGGTTTTCCTTTTGGGCGTGAGGTTCCATGGGGGAGATAAATCGCCCAGGCGATTTATCTCCCCCATGGAACCGTCCTTTCCTCCCGTCGGCTTGGGGCCGACGGAAGGGAAGGACTATCGCCAAATGAGGGCCACTACTTGGGAACGTATTTCGATTTTCCCAGATGAGACAGGTCCACCCCGTAGTCGAGGTGGGCTATGACTTCCTCAAAGCACATGGAGGCCGGGAAACGCCCCCCATATCTTTCGGCGGACATCTTCTTGAGCTTGTGGCCAAAGGTCTGTTCGAACGGGTCGTCCTGCATCTTCTTCTGCTTGAAGAAGTTGGAGAACGTGTGCCGCAAGCTGTGAAAATCCTTGACCCCTTCGGCTTCCTCCAGATCGATAGATTTCTTGAATTCACCGAACCTCTCGCCGAGCTTGTGACCGTAGTTCGTGTTGATCTTGACGAGTTCGGGGAAGATGCGGAGGTGTCCCTTGGTCGCTTGTTGTCTGGCGAATTCTGGGAAGCGCAGCGTTTCAACGAGAAAGGGATGAAGCGGGAGGAGTCGCTTGGCACTGGGGTTTTTCAGCTTCTTGTTGGCGAAGCCATGGACGTTCTTATTTTTGTTGATGTCCAGGACCCAGATCTCGTCTTCCTGTCGGACATCTTCAACGTGGAGTTGGGATATCTCCTCACGCCGTGCGCCAGTGAAAAGGGAAAGGATGGGGCACCAGAAGTCGGACGGGTGCAGGAAGGTGTCTTCGACGTATTGGGGCGCGTTGAAGATGTTTCCCAAGTCTTTGGTCGTGTACGGGGATCGGTGTTCCGTTTCCGGCTTTTCTTCTTTGATTTTCAGACGGTGAGCGGGGTTGGTGGGAATAAGCTGCTCATCCTCGCACCACGTCAAAAACGATGAGATGTTGGTCAGGTTGTTATTCACGGTGCTGACGGCAACCGTGTTGTCCGGTTCAAGGGCGACCATTTCTTGTATGGTCTTGCCCTTGAATCGTTTGCTGTTCCGAAATCGGGGGAGCTGGAGCAGGGTGTCCCGTACATGGCGCACAGCTTGCCGGTCCACTTCATCCACCGGAATGTCGCCGAGGACGTCGGTAAGGCTGTTGAGCGTGGATATGATATCCTTGGCGCTGCCCTCGCTCCAGCGTTTGGCGGCGATCCTGTCCGCCTTGTAGCGTTCCAGAGCTTCGGAAAGCAGGATTTGGGGCTTGGGTTCCTGTGTCGGCTGCGGAGCGACTGATTCGGGCGGCAGGATGGATTTTTCAAAGGTGTAATCGCCTTCGGCCCGGTGGCTGATGATGCGATAGTAGGCGATAAGGGTTTTGATGAATTCGTGTGCGAACTCATCGGACAAGGGGAGCGAATCCGGTGGGCCGAAGGCCCCGTCTACAGCCGCCATGATCGTGTATTCCCGCATGGTGTCGTAGTCCTTGGACACCATCAGGGCCTTGAGCGTTTCGATAATTCTTTCGGTATTTCCCGGCACATATTGCGTGTGGGGGTTGGGCGGGGTGAGCTTGTTGATGGCAATGTGTTCATTTTTCTTTGAGGAAACGCTTGAGCCAGCCGTTCATGAACACTTTTGTCTGGTCGAAATCATCCAAGGGGAGTTCGCCGTTCCTCATCTTGGTCAGTATTCGTTTCACGCCCGAGGCCAATATTCGGGCCTTGGGCCTTGCTTCGGCCAGGTATCCTGTCTGGAGAGACATCCTGACTTCGGAGCGACCCAACGAGTCCCGCAGGTCGTGCGGGATGACGTGGCGAAAGTAATAGATTGAGCCCTTCCGGTAAAGGTGGTTCGGGGAACTCGCGATTTGGGGCATGTGACGTCTCCGGCGGTAGACGATTCCGGGTACTTTGACCCATCACTTTGACCCCTTGGGGCCAAATTACGCCGAGAAGAAGACGATCACGTAACTTGCCGTATACAAAAGAAAAAGGGTTGCAGCTAGTTAGCCGCAACCCTTGTTCTTTACTGGTGCCGAAGAGAAGACTCGGAAGTCCTGATTTTTCGACTGTACGGCAATGATTTGATTTTATTAGTCTATTCCTGCTCGACGTGTCCTTCCTGATTTATGGTTGACCTACCATTTTGACCCGGCTTCAGCAACTGGGAGTTTCCTCAAATTTAAACGAAGGTAAAACTCTTCTTAAAAGTACCCACCACGCTTCTGAAAATCGATTGCCCGCTTTATTTATCAAATAAGACGGGCAGTTATCCTTGAATAATTTCGGTGTTAAACGAAATCATTCGTGAATTTTCGAAACCGTTTTACGCACACGCAAACAATACAATCATGTTTAATTTTAGCTGATTAAAGTTAAATTGCATCTCGCGTTAACTCAACTCGCCTGTACTTTGGTGTTACGGGGCAAGGAACCCTTCAATCTGAGCTACTGTTAATGGCGTAACGGGTTGCCGTTCCAGGTTCGGAGAAATTCAGTTTGAGGGAATACTAGGATTTCTTCTGTTTTCTTTTGGGAGAAAATTGGCCACACCAATCCGTATTTTTCACTTTTGGCCAGATGCCCATGGCTTGTTCGGAGATCAGAGAAATGGTCGGAGGCGCGAACCTGCACGTCCCGTCCTCTTTATAATTCGTTTGAACCGCGAGATAATAACGACAGTTTTCGCACACTTCATCCACGGGAGCTCTCCTCCAGAGTAGTGACCACGAGCCGGAATTGGCACTGAGTCCTGTCTCAGACGGTATGCCTCTCGTGGATTTGGGTCAATCGTGCACTCAGAAAACAGAGCTCCTGGTGATGAGTTCGTTCCCTTGGGTCACTTAACGATAGATTTGAGTTGGACATGGTATGGAGTTGTGCCGCTGTTTCGATCCAAGCCGGTTTCTGTCCACCGTGTAGGTTCAGTTTTCCTGGAGCGATTGTGCATTCGCTGTATCAATTTAATTTATAGTGTTTATTGTTGCTGTATATGCTAAACTGAAACCAGTTGAATATCTTTTTAATCTCAGGGGGACTTCATGATTGCTATATTCTGGTTCGTATTGATAGGACTCGTTGCCGGCTGGCTGGCCGGGATGCTTATGAAAGGCGGATTCGGTCTCATCGGAGATATCGTCGTCGGTATTTTAGGGGCGGTGATAGGCGGATACGTCTTCGGGCTTCTTGGGATCAACTCGGGCGGACTGCTCGGGGCAATAGTCACAGCGACAGTAGGCGCGGTGATCCTGATTTTCATTTTGCGCCTGTTCAGAAAAGCCTGATCGACGTACTCCATGGCACCCGCCGTTTAAGCTTCCGCAGCCCTCCATACTCGCTGAAACACGCATAGCCGTTCCGCGCGTCCTTGCCGCGCCCACACGGCTCCACACTGTAGCATTACCCGTTGAGATTCTGGTTCCATTCGGACTCTTTGCTGTTTGCTCCCTCGCAGGACCAATCGACGGGCACCACAAAGATGCAGGCCTTGGGAGAGGCGGTGGACGATGCCGCCATCACCGCCATGGCCGAGAGGACGTTGTTCTGTCATTGTTCAACCGGCACCCTGAACTACAAGGCCGGAAGTTATGCCGAGAAGGACCTGGCCGGAAAGTTCGCGGATGACGTTCACGGCGTGAAGAAGGTGGTCAACAGTATTACCTCTGTAGAGACGCCTTGAGGTAGTAAGCCGGGGAGGCTGGTGGAGGGAAGCCCGAGGGCAACGCCCCGGCATCCGACATGGTCTTATCAGGCGACAATTGGCGTCGGACAAGGTATGAGGGGAAGAAGAAGGCAGGTTCATGAAAAAGAAAAAAGACACAACCGATTCCCAGCTGCAAAAGACTTCCCCCGTATCGAATGACAAAACCGTTCCCGATCCGGGGCGAGGGTCCGGATCGGCCTTTCCCATCGTGGGCATCGGCGCCTCGGCCGGAGGTCTGGCGGCTTTCGAAGCCTTTTTTTCCGGCATGCCCGCCGACGCCGATCCGGGGATGGCCTTCATCCTGGTGCAGCATCTGGCACCGGAGCACAAGAGCCTGCTGGCCGAGCTCATCCGCCGCTGCACCCGCATGAAGGTGTTCGAGGTGGAAGACGGCATGGAAGTCCGGCCCAACTGCATCTACATCATTCCGCCCAACCGCGACATGGCCTTTCTGCACGGCAGTCTGCACTTGATCGAACCGATCGCTCCACGGGGACAGCGGCTGCCCATTGACTATTTTTTCCGCTCCCTGGCTCAGAGCCTGCATGAATCGGCCATCGGCGTCGTGCTTTCCGGCACGGGCAGCGACGGCACCCTCGGTGTGCGGTCCATCAAGGGCGAAGGGGGCATGGTCATTGTCCAGACGCCCGAATCCTGCGAGCACGACGGCATGCCGCGCAGCGCCATTGCCACCGGCCTGGTGGATTACGAGCTGGTGCCGTCGGAGATGCCCGACCGGATCATCGCCTATGCGAACCATGCCTATGGTCCGCCCCCCCGGACGGCGCCCACACCCGTGACCGACAGTGCGCTGCGTAAAATTTGCATCCTGCTGCGCGCTCAGACCGGGCACGACTTTTCCCAGTACAAACCGAGCACCATTCATCGCCGCATTGAACGCCGAATGGCCGTGCATCAGATCGACACGCTGGATGCGTACATTCAATACCTGCGGCAAACCCCGATGGAGGTGGAAGCTCTTTTCCGCGACCTGCTCATCGGCGTGACCCGTTTTTTCCGCGATGCCGATGTGTTCAAGGCGCTTGAGGAAAAAGTCATCCCGAAACTTTTTGCCGGGAAGTCCCCGAATTCCTCCATCCGAATCTGGTCGGCGGGATGCTCCACCGGAGAGGAGGCTTACTCCATCGCCATTCTCCTTCAGGAGTATATGGAAAAGACCCGACAAACATTCAAGGTACAGGTCTTTGCCACAGACATTGACAGCCAGGCCATAGCCACGGCCCGAAGCGGGCTGTATCCGGCCAGCATCGCCACCGACGTCATACCGCAACGGCTGGCGCGGTTTTTCTCGGTTGAAGCCAATGGCGGCACCTACCGCATCCACAAAACGCTCCGCGACATACTGATCTTTTCGGAACAGGATGTGATCAAGGACCCGCCCTTCTCCAGGCTCGACTGCATCGTATGCCGCAACCTGCTCATCTACATGGGCGGGGAGTTGCAGAAAAAACTCATCCCGCTCTTCCATTACGCCTTGCGACCCGGCGGTTTCCTCTTTTTGGGCACATCGGAAACGGTGGGCGACTTTGGAGACCTGTTCACCGCCGTGGATCGCAAGTCGAAATTGTATCTGCGCAATGAAGCTGCGCGTGGCAGGCACTCCGCTACCATGGGCCGTTTCCTGCCGTCGACCACGGTCCTTGACTCGTCCCCCCTCCGGCCGACAGGCGTAAAGGAGGCCGCCCCCGCTAAACTGCCGTTGCGCGAATTGACCGAGCAGACGCTGCTGCAACGGTACGTCCCGGCGGGAGTGCTGGTCAACGCCCAGGGCGACATCCTCTACCTCCATGGGCGCACCGGCCAGTACCTGGAGCCCGCGCAAGGCGAAGCCGGCACCAACAACATCCTCAAGATGGCGCGGGAAGGATTGCGCCGAGGGCTGAGCACGGCCCTGCACAAGGCGCGATCGGCCGGTGAAACCGTTCGCAGCCAGGCTTTGCGGGTCAAGACCAACGGGCCCTTCACTTCGGTCGATCTGACGGTCTGCCCGGTGGCGGCCGACCATGCCGGGTTTTCCGCCCCCCTTTATCTGGTGGTCTTGAGGCCGACGTCGCAGGCCGACCTCGGGGCGGTGCAAAAATCCCATCTCCCGGACGTCGAGGATGGGGCAGAGAAACTGGCCAGAGAAAAGAATGAGATCGCGACATTGCGGCAAGAGCTGTTGGCCAACGAGGAGTATCTCCAAAGCACCATCGAGGAGCTGGAGACGTCCAACGAGGAACTCAACTCCTCCAACGAGGAAATGCAGTCCATCAATGAAGAACTGCAATCCTCGAACGAGGAGCTGGAAACCTCCAAGGAAGAGCTGCAATCCGTCAACGAGGAATTGTCCACCGTCAATGCCGAGCTGCAGAACAAGCTGATCGATCTGTCGCAGGCCAACAACGACATGAGCAACCTGCTTTCCGGCACGGGCATCGCCACGATATTCGTGGATCACCAGCTGTGCATTATGCGCTTCACCCCGGCCGCCACCCGGATCATCAACCTGATCCCGATCGATATCGGGCGGCCCGTCGGCCACATCGTCTCCAAGATGGTGGGTTACGACAACCTGGTTGGGGACGTGCGGTCCGTATTGGAGACGCTGCTCCCCAAGGATCTGGAGGTACAGACGGCGGACGGCAAATGGTACACGATGCGTATCCAGCCCTATCGCACCCTCGAGAACGTGATCGAAGGGGCGGTCATCACCTTTGTCGACATAACCGAGATGAAGAAATCCCACGAGTTGCTGCGGGAGGCCCATGGCCAAATCCGTCTGGCGGTGGTTGCGCGGGATTCGCTGGACGCCATTGCCGTCTTGGACACGAAGGGAGATATCCTGTCCTGGAATCCCTCGGCGGAGCACCTTTTCGGGTGGAGTGAAGGGGAGGCGCTGGCCATGAACATTCGGGATATGCTTCCGGAGGATATGCAGTCGCAGGAGCTGGAGAACATCCGGCAAGTCGCGGCGGGCGTCATGCCGGCGCCCTATGAGACGCGTCGCGTCCACAAGGACGGACAGACCTTGGATGTATGGCTTACGGCCAGCCCGCTGGCGGACGACGCGGGTCATGTCTATGCCATGGCAACCATACAACGGATGGCCCCGAGGAGGGACGCCCCATGACAGACAAGCTCAGACATCAAGCCGAAGCATTAATTCAGGCGGCTGAACCCGCGGACAAATCCCCTCTTTCTTCCGAGGCGGCGCAGCAGGCGCTCCACGAGTTGCGGGTCCATCAGATCGAGCTGGAGTTGCAGAACGAAGAATTGCGCCGGGCCCAGACGGAACTGGATGCCGTACGGGCGCGCTACTTTGATCTCTATGACATGGCCCCGGTCGGGTATTGCACGGTCAGCGAAAAGGGACTGGCCCTCGAGGCCAACCTCACCGCCGCGACACTGCTCGGTATGCTTCGTGGTGAAATGGTCGGACAGCCCTGGACCAGGTTTATCCATAAGGAGGACCAGGACATTTATTACCGGCACCGCAGAGAGCTCTTCAACAATACTTCGCCTACAGCGAGGGCGGAATGCGAATTGCGTCTGGTGAAAAAAGACGGGAGCGAGTTCTGGGCGCTTTTGACCGGCTCAATAGCCCCGGATGACGAAGGCGCTCCCGTTTGCCGCATCGTGATACACGACATTACGGCGCGCAAACAGGAAGAACAGTTCCGGGAGGACGTGCAAAGCATAATACATCACGACATCAAGGGGCCGCTCATCAGTTTGTATTCCTTGGCGGAATTGTTCGTGGAGGGGAACATGGACGCTGCCTTGATGGACGTTTTCCCGCAAGTCGTTCTCGGCGTCCGGCAAGTGATCCGTCTCATTGATGCCGCCGAGCCCTTGCGCGAGATGGAAAGGGGTGAATACACGCCGACGGAAACACTGCTTGAAGTCCATCAACTCCTTGAGTCCGTGAAGGATTCCCTGGCGATACTCTCCGCGCAGAACGATGTGACCATCATCCTCCAGCCTTCGGCGGAGTGCGTTGCCGGAAGGGCGCGGGTATGCGGAGAGGGCTTTCTCTTCGAAGACCTGTTCGCGAATCTGGTGAAAAATGCCATCGAGGCCTCTCCCGGCGGGGGGAGCGTGACCATCGCCTGTCGAGTGGATCCCGAAGCGGTGCACGTTGCCATCCACAATACCGGTGCGGTGCCTGAATCAATCCGGGACCGGTTCTTCGAGAAATACACCACTGCGGGCAAGCGGTTCGGCACGGGGTTGGGGACCTACAGCGCCCGGCTCATCACCGAGGCGCATGGCGGCCATATCGGGCTCGCCACATCCGAGGCCGACGAAACCACGGTCAGCATCTCGCTCCCCCGCTGCGACATCCGGTAGCGTCCCTTCAGTCCGGCCCGCCGGAAGCCCTTGTATCTCAAATAGGAATACGACGCCCTTTGCTCCAGGGGTAAAGCCTCATGGAGGTCTCTTCGAGTCGGATCGAGGCTTGTCGAGACTCGGTTCCACCTCTCGTGGCGGGTGTCCTGACCGCCGAAGAGGGTGGGGGGATGACGGTTGCCGATCTGGAGCGAGGCTCTCCCCCCCGTTAGGTTGTTCTACCAACACTCTGGGGCATCGGATCGAAACAATCCACATCGAATGGGATCGGCAACTCGCCAATTGCTCACGGCAAGTCTGGTTGATTTTATTATTGCTCCGCATCAACTGTTTTATGAAAATATGCAGTGACAATTCCAGGTCATGGAGTACTATGTAAATACTCACTGGCCTTTGTGTCTGCGTTTAAAATGGTGGGAATTCAATTTATAGTTTCAACCGTGCACATTGATTGAACATGATAATTGTATTGTAAATACGATGTTGCGGCAGGAGCCCAAACAATGGATATCAAAACATTCGAATCACCCGCACCCGAGGTCTGCGCCAGCAAGATTTTCGAAGCCTGCGGCGCAAAGTTCGATACGGACGTCGTTACCGATCTTTGGCAAAAAATCAGGCGGCATCAGTGGGTCCTATCCGAAAGATTGAACCGGGATGTCGGCTTCAAGATCGCCTGCAACGATTTTGTCGAGAATATCGGTACGGACAAGGAACTCGCCACGCACAACCAGGAAAAGCTGCTGGTGCAAATGGGCGCACAGGCCATCACCCGCGACATATGGGACACCATCTCCGATACCCAGCCGCCCAAGAAGTTGATACAAAAGAAGATCATTCTTCCTTTGGTTGAGGAGGAACTCTCTCGGAAGCATGGCGTCACTCCACCCAAGACCATCATTTTCTTCGGCCCTCCCGGCACGGGTAAAACCCATTTCGTCAAGGCGATGGCCGGAAGGCTGGCGTGGTGGTACGTGGAAATCATGCCGAGCATGCTCATGGTCGACGGAGTGGACAAAATCGGCGCCCACCTGCGTAATGTGATGGAGAAGGCGCGAGACCTGGAAGAAGTCGTCATATTCATAGACGAATTCGAAGAACTTGCAGGCAATCGGGACAGAGCCAGTCGTATAGACAGGTCCATCACCAATGAGTTTCTCAAGCAGGTCCCGCTTATCAAAAGCCATACCAGCAAGGTGCTGCTCGTCTGCGCGACCAACTACATTCGCCAACTGGACGCCGCCCTGCTGCGGCCTGGGCGATTTGATTGCATCATCCCGGTCGGGACTCTCGACGAGAGCGGAAGAGAAACCATTCTGAAATATTTCTTGTCCAAGATGAACGTAGGCGCCATCGATTTGGCGCGTATCATCGCCTTGACGGGAAAATACACCCCGGCCGACATCGAATACCTCTTTCAGACCATCGCTCAGCACGCCTTTGAAGAAGAATGCGAAAGCGGGAGCAACGTTCCGGTGACAACGGACGCCATCGTCCAGGCCATTGCAACCTTCACCCCCTCACTGACGGAGGGCGCGATCGAGGAATTCAAGGAAGACATCATCAAATACTCACGCGCTTGATCCGCGCGGGTTTCCGCGAGCAGCTTCCGCCATCACTTCGGCCGCCGGATTTCGGCAAAATGTCAACGCAACAAGGAGAGCATATGAGCACTCAATTGTCATTCACCAAGCAGGAGCAGGGAGCCCGCAGCCGGTTCCGCGAGTTGCTGACCCAGGCCGAATCAACGGAAGACGTGAAGAAATTCTTCTATCAGACGGTGCGGGATCTACTCATGGACGTCTGCGGCACGCTGCCCGCTTTCAACATTCAGGACGTCCAGCTCGACCTGGATCAGGGCGAAGGCTATACGCTTTCGGACCGCCTGATGAACGAAGCGGATCTGAGCAATCTGATGCATGGCTCCGACCTGGATGACATCCTGGGGCGCTTGTCGAAAAACGCATGGAACCGCTACCGCCAATTGGAAAAGAATCCGGCCAAGAGCGAACAGAAAATCTATCCCATTCCGGGCAGTTGATCGGTCCATACACAGGGGGCTCCGTGCCCCCTGTTTTTCTCACACACCCATGATGCGCCGGGACACCCGGGAGAAATGCAAGCCTTGAATCGCAAGCTCGACCACGGCGGACAGGGCTTTCGGCTTGGTCAGCAGCGTCCTCAGCACCAGTTTCCAGTAGAGGACGCGGGCGGGTGAGGCTATCCCGACAGCCCACATGCTCTTCAAAAAAGCCTGAACATCCGTCCGCACCATTTTCCCTCTTGCCGTGGGCGCGTAGGAAGCGAGAAATG
Organism: Pseudodesulfovibrio sp. lm2024; assembly: GCF_051175575.1. Lineage (NCBI taxonomy): Bacteria > Pseudomonadati > Thermodesulfobacteriota > Desulfovibrionia > Desulfovibrionales > Desulfovibrionaceae > Pseudodesulfovibrio > Pseudodesulfovibrio sp. lm2024. Next base: position 2,626,721 of record NZ_CP195092.1, on the reverse strand, counting down.
TGCTGATCCGGTCATAGTATTCCCTGGGAGAGTAAAGCTCACTCACGAGTTTCCGGTACCCCTCCAGCAGGGCTTCGCATCCCATGCGGGGATTGAAGTTCACGCAGGCGTCGGTATTCTCTCCGCTCAATTCGCCAAGCAATCTCCCCTCTGATTTGAGCCGGTTCCAAAGTCTCGTATGCGGCATCGCATTGAGAACCCCGATCATGGCCGTCACGACCCCGATCTCCTGAATGAATCGGAATTGCTGCCCAAAAATCGATGTGGTGTCGTTGTCGAAGCCCACGATGAAACCACCCATCACCTGCATGCCGTGTTGGTGAATGTCCCGAATCGCCGAGCTGAAATCGGTGGTTACGTTCTGTTTTTTTCCACATTCGACCAGGCTTTCCGTGGAGGGCGTTTCAATGCCGATGAAAACCTTGTGGAAGTTCGCCGCACTCATCATCTCCATGAGTTCATTGTCCCGCGCCAGATTTATACTGGCCTCGGTCATGAGCTTGAAGGGGTAACCGTGCAGTCTCTGCCATTCGGCGAGCCTGGGCAGAAACTCCTTCACCCGGACTATGTTCCCGATAAAGTTGTCGTCCACGATAAAGACGGACTCCCTCCATCCGGCATCATACAGACTTTGGATCTCCCGCATCATCTGATCGGGATTTTTCACACGAGGGCGCCGTCCGTTCATGGCCACGATGTCGCAAAACTCGCAATCAAAGGGGCAACCGCGGGAATACTGCACCGACATGGAGATATAATCCTTCATTCTCAGCAGGTTCCACGCCGGAAGTGGCGTGATGTCCAAATCGGGGTGTTCGGAGGACGTATATTGCTTCTTGGCTACTCCCCGTTCGAAGTCCCGCAGAAATTCGGGCATGACGGTTTCCGATTCACCGATGATGAAATGATCCACATCGGGAAACTGCTCCAGATGCGACCTGAAGGCCGGGCCTCCCGCGATCACGATTTTGCCGGCTTCCCTGGCGCGCTTCATGATTTTCCTCGCGCTGGGAAGCTGCACCATCATGGCGCTGATCAGGACCACGTCCGCCCATTCGAGATCGGCGTTGCCCAGAGGGGCGACATTCGTGTCCACCAGGCGTTTTTCCCATTCCGCCGGAAGCATCGCGGCCACGGTGAGCAAGCCGAGCGGGGGAAAGGCCGCCTTTTTGGAGACAAAGGACAGTATACTCTTGAAACTCCAAAACGTATCCGGATAAGCAGGATAGACAAGAAGAGCGTTCATAATTTGTTACCTCATAGATACAATACCACTTTCAGAGTAATTCACAATCAGATTCATATGATTGTTTGATGTGGAGATGACATTTGTGCGTATATTAAGAGTTGGCGAATTAATACTTGCTGTTACAGATATTTTTTTAGCCAGATGATTATATTTGCAATGGTTGCCCTATCTGCGGGCTAAAATTTGCGCTATTAATTAAACTACTCGGACACTCGCGCCTTCCAGGACGTGTTTACTCGTCAAGACGTCCCGGCCGGTAGGAATTCCTTCCATGTCCGTACCGAACCTTCACCGAAAATTGATCAGTCCGTGAAAGCGGTTTCGCAGGCCCTCCCACCGGCGAGCCCTGTTTCAATCCGTACGACCCCGCCACTGTTTCGGCGGCAGGAGATATCGATATGGGCATGAGCCACAAGGACATGGGCGACAGGCTTTCCGAAGTCTGGTCTCGCCTGCGCGAATCAGTCTGGGACACGAAGAGGGTGGAAGAGGAGCCGTCCCTGCGCTCGACACTGTTCAACGCCGATCAGATGGGGCAGCACGGCAAGATTCTTGCGGAGTCGCACAAGCTGACGGCAAGGCGCTCCAGGGACCGTCTGCTTGCGCGACTGGCTGAAAACCGGGCCGTGCTGTTCGATGTCCATACGCAACTCACCGAGGACGTGAAGATGGGCCGCCGGATTTCCCCTGCCGGGGAATGGCTGCTGGACAATTTTTATGTGATAGAGGAACAGATCCGCACCGCCGGGCTTCACCTTCCCAAGGGCTACAGCCGGGAGCTTCCGCGCCTGGCCGGCGGCTCTTCGGCGGGCCTCCCGAGGGTGTACGACCTCGCCCTGGAAAGCATTTCCCACAGTGACGGACAGGTGGCCCCGGAGAGCCTGAGAAGTATCGTGGTGGCCTATCAGTCCGTGGTCCCTCTGAACTTGGGCGAACTCTGGGCCATTCCGATCATGCTGCGCCTGGCGCTCATCGAGAATCTGCGCCGGGTGGCCGTCCGCATCGCCCGCCATAGAGCTGACCGCAACCGCGCCGAATTCTGGGCCGACCAGATGACTAGAGTTGCCGCCAAACAACCGCAGGACCTGATCCTGACCATAGCCGACATGGCCCGTTCCAATCCGCCCCTGGCGAGTTCGTTCGTGGCCGAACTTTCGCGCCGTCTGCACGGCAAGGGCCCGGCCCTGGCCCTGCCGTTGACCTGGATCGAGCAGCAGTTGTCCGGAACCGGCCTGACCATCGAGCAGTTGGTGTACCTGGAAAACCAGCAACAATCCGCCGACCAGGCCTCTATGAGCAACAGCATCGGCAGCCTGCGCTTCCTCGGCGTAATGGACTGGAGCGAATTCGTCGAGTCCACGAGTCTTGTCGAGAAGGCTTTGGGCGAGGATCCTGCCAAGGCATATGGCGCCATGGATTTTGCCACGCGTGATCGCTATCGCCATGTGGTGGAGCGGATGGCCAGGAGGAGCCCTTTTTCAGAGGTTGAGGTCGCGCACAGGGCCATCCACTTGGCCCGGGAGGGCGCAACTGTTCATGGCGAAGACTCTCTCACAGCCCATGTCGGATACTATCTCATCGACAAGGGCTTTGGCCGACTTGCTCAATCTGCGCAAGCGCACAACTCGTTTGCCGAGCGCCTGTGCGTGCCGGGCGGCCGGTTCCCCCTGCTGCTTTATGGCGGCGGCATCCCGCTCTTGTCGATGCTCTTCGCCGGAGGTTTGGCGGTCAGGGCGCAGGCCGATGGCCTGCACGGGTATGGGCTGGCTCTGATGTGCCTGCTCCTGCTCGCATGCACCAGCCATTTGGCGGTGGCCCTGGCGAACTGGGTGGCAACCCTGCTGACCACGCCGCACGTCTTGCCGCGCCTGGATTTCTCCAAGGGCATTCCGCAGGACCAGCGTGCCCTGGTCGTCATTCCGACCATGATTACCAACGCCCCGGCCATCGAAGGCCTGGCCAAGGCCCTGGAAGTCCGTTTTCTGGCCAATAGAGACAAATACCTGCATTTCGGATTGCTTACGGATTTCAGCGATGCGGCCCAGGAGACACTGCCCGACGATGCTTCCCTGCTGCTTCTGGCCCGCCAGTGCATAGAGGGGCTGAACAGGCGGTACCCGAGCGCGACAGGCGACACCTTTTACCTGTTCCACCGGCCGCGCCGCTTCAACTCCCAGGAGCGGATCTGGATGGGCTATGAGCGCAAGCGTGGCAAGCTGGCGTGTTTGAACGGCCTGTTGCGCGACGGCCTGTCAGCGCCCTTTTCCCTCATTGTTGGCGACGCAAGCGTGCTGCGCGGGGCGAAATACGTCATCACCCTGGACACCGACACGCAGCTGCCCCGCGATTGCGCCCGGCAATTGGTGGGGGCCATGGCCCATCCGCTGAACCGTCCCCGCTACGACGCGCATGCCCGGCGGGTGGTCGGCGGCTACGGGATTCTCCAACCGCGCGTGACCACCAGCCTGTCCGGAACCAACCGGTCCCGATATGCGCGCATGTGCGCCAGCGAAGTCGGCATCGACCCATACACCCGGGCGGTCTCCGACGTATACCAGGACCTGTTCGGCGAAGGCTCGTTCATCGGCAAAGGCATCTACGAGGTCGAGGCCTTCGAGCGCATCCTTGGCGCGTGTTTTCCGGAAAACCGCATCTTGAGCCATGATCTCCTGGAGGGTTGCTATGCCCGGGCCGGACTTCTGAGCGACGTGCAGTTGTTCGAGGATTATCCCTCCAGCTACGCCGAGGATGTGAAACGCAGAACGCGCTGGATTCGCGGCGATTGGCAGATCGCACGGTGGCTGTTGCCCGGCGTTCCCGGCGCCGACGGCTCGTGCCGGAAAAACCCGCTCTCGCTCCTGTCGCGGTGGAAGATCCTGGACAACCTGCGGCGCAGTCTGACCGCCCTTGCGCTGATCCTGCTCCTGTTGGCGGGATGGACTGTTCCGGCTTCCGCCTGGTTCTGGACCCTGGCCGTGAGCGGCATCATTCTGCTGCCGTCGGTCATCGCTGCGGTGTTGAACGCGCTGCAAAAACCCGTGAACCTGTCCCTGGGGCAGCACCTCGTCACCGCAATGGAGCTGCTGCCCAAACATTTCGCCCAGGCATTTTTTGCCCTGGTCTGCCTGCCCCATGAGGCCTTCTACAGCCTGAAAGCCGTGGCAGGCACCATCTGGCGGATGCTTATCACGCATCGGGGACTCCTTGAATGGGAGCCGTCGGGCGGGGAGGGGAGCAAGAACCGCATGGACCTCGTTGGCTCGTACGGGAACATGTGGTTTGGACCGTTCCTCGCCATGGCCACGGCCTTCGCCCTTGGTGCGGCCAACCCGCCTGCGTTGCTTGCGGCCGGGCCGGTGTTGAGCCTCTGGTTTCTCTCCCCGGTCCTGGCCTGGTGGCTCGGTCTTCCGCTTACCCGCCGCCAGGAACGGCTCACGGAAGGCCAGGCCCTGTTCCTGCGCGGAATAGCCCGCAAGACCTGGCGTTTCTTCGAGACCTTTGTCGGCCCGGAGGACAACTACCTGCCGCCGGACAACTTCCAGGAACGGCCCGAAGCCGTCATCGCGCACCGCACCTCGCCCACTAACATGGGTCTGGCCCTCCTGGCGAATCTTTCCGCGTTCGATTTCGGCTTCATCTCTTGCGGACGGGTGATGGAGCGGACCTCGCGGGCTCTGGAAAGCATGGAGCGGATGGACCGGCACGAGGGCCATTTCTTCAACTGGTACGACACCCGCACCTTGCAGCCGCTTGCGCCGCGCTATATCTCCTCCGTCGATTCCGGGAATCTGGCAGGGCATCTCCTGACCCTGCGGGCGGGGCTTTTCGCACTGACCGAGGACCATATCCTTTCTCCCCGGCTGTTTGAAAGCCTGGGCGACATCCTGGATATCGCCCAGGACGACCTGTCTGGCGACCTGCCAACCGCTGTCGCGTCCCGGATGGACGCACTGCGCCGGGATGTGACCGAGGCCGCGCTCAATCCGCCCGTCACCTTGAGCGCCACGCGGTTGTGCCTCGAAAGACTGAAGATATCGGTGGCGGCAGTGACCGACAGCCGGGATTTCCAGACCGCCGCCCCCGACAACTCGTTCCGCTGGTGGCTCCAGGCCTTTGCCGGGCAATGCGGGGACGCCCTGGCCGAACTGGACCTGCTGACCCCGTGGGCGGCGTCTTCCCGCGAATTCCCCGAAGAATTGGCTTTTCTGGACGAGATTCCGACGTTGGGTGGGTTGGCTGTGCTGGAAACCCGGTTCGGGTCCGCCGCAACAGCGGCGCAGACAGCGGAAATGGGGGACATGATCAGTGCTGCCTGCCGGCAGGCCAAATCCAGAATGGGACGCCTGAACGCGCTCGCCCGGCATTGTGATGCCCTGGCCCGGATGGAATACGGATTTCTGTATGACAAGACGCGGCACCTGCTGGCCATCGGCTACAATGTGGACGAACGTCGCAGGGACCAGAGCTTCTACGATCTGCTGGCCTCGGAGGCGCGGCTCGCCACCTTTGTGGCCATCGCCCAGGGGCAGTTGCCGCAGGAGAGTTGGTTCGCCTTCGGGCGGTTGCTGACCTCCGCCGGAGGAGAGCCGATTCTGCTCTCCTGGAGCGGTTCCATGTTCGAATACCTGATGCCCAACCTGGTCATGCCCAGTTATGCGAACACGCTGCTTGACCAGACCTGCAAGGCGGCAGTGGCCCGGCAGATCGACTATGGCCGGAAAAACGGTGTACCCTGGGGAATTTCCGAATGCGGCTACTACGCCATAGACGCGCACCGGAACTACCAGTACCGCGCTTTTGGCGTGCCCGGCCTGGGGCTCAAGCGCGGCCTGGCCGAAGATCTTGTCATCGCGCCTTATGCCACGGCTCTGGCGCTTCTTGTTGCCCCGGAGAAGGCCTGCAAGAATCTGGAGCGCCTGGCGAAAGAGGGGCTCGAAGCCCGTTATGGCCTGTACGAGGCTGTCGACTACACACCGTCCCGTCTGCCGCGCGGCCAGAAAAGCGCCATGGTTCGGTCCTTCATGGCCCACCACCAGGGCATGACTCTCCTGGCCCTGGCCGGGGCACTGCTTGAGGGTCCGATGCAGCGGCGTTTCGAATCCGACGTCCGGTTCCTGGCCACACTTCCTCTGCTTCAGGAGCGCATCCCCCAATCGGCGGCTTTTTTCGCCCACACCACGGAACTTGCCGAGCATCACCATGCGGCCGGGGCCGCAGCCACGCCCATGCGTGTCTACGACACTCCCGACACGCCGAGCCCGGAGGTGCAACTGCTCTCCAACGGCCGTTACCATGTCATGATCACCAACGCCGGCGGTGGTTACAGCCGCTGGGGTGACATCGCCGTGACCCGCTGGCGCGAGGACCCCACCCGCGACAACTGGGGGACATTCTGCTACCTGCGCGACGTGGACAGTCGTGAATACTGGGCCACCACCCATCAGCCGACGCTCAGGCGCTCGAAGCATTTCGGGGCGATCTTCTCTGAAGGCAAGGCCGAATTCCAGTGCCGCGAGCAGAACTATGACGCGCATACCGAGATCGCCGTCTCACCCGAGGACGACATCGAGTTGCGCCGCCTGCGCATCACCAACCGCGCCCGCACGCGCCGGGCCATCGACGTGACCAGCTACACGGAAGTGGTTCTGGCGCCGCAGGCGTCGGACGCCCTGCATCCGGGCTTCAGCAGTCTCTTCGCGCAGACCGAAATCATCCCCGGGAACCGGGCCATCCTCTGTACCCGCAGGCCCCGTTCGCAGGACGAGAATCCGCCGTTCATGCTGCACATGATGGCCGTGCGCGGCCCCGGAGACACGGGCGCCTCCTGCGAGACCGACCGCATGCGCTTCATCGGCCGCGGCAATACCACCGCCGCCCCCCTGGCGCTGCAAGCGGATGACGACGGGTACGCGGACTCGCTCTCGAACAGTGAAGGGACGGTGCTTGACCCCATTGCCGCCATCCGTCAACGCGTCACCCTCGATCCGGGCGAGTCCGTGATCGTCGATATGATCTTCGGCATTTCGGAAACCCGCCAAGGGGCCCTTGGCCTGATGGAGAAATACCAGGACCCGCGCATGGCCGACCGCGTTTTCGACCTGGCCTGGACCCACAGCCAGGTCCAGCTGCGCCAGTTGAATGCCACGGAGGCCGAGGCGCAGCTCTATGGGAGGCTGGCCGGTTCGATCCTGTACGCCAATTCCGCGCTCCGGGTCGAAGCGGAAGTACTCATCAAAAATACCCGTGGGCAGTCCGGACTCTGGGGCTACTCCATTTCCGGGGACCTGCCCATCGTGCTGTTGCAGATCGAGGACGCGGCCAACATCGAGTTGGTGCGCCAACTGGTGCAGGCCCACGCCTATTGGCAGCTCAAGGGACTGGCGGTGGATCTGGTGATCTGGAATGAGGACCATGCCGGATACCGGCAGATTCTCCACGACCAGATCATGGGGCTCATCGCCGGAGGCCCCACGGCAAACCAGACGGACCGGCCCGGGGGAATATTCGTCCGGCCCGCGGACCGCATAGCGGAGGAGGATCGTATCCTGTTCAAGGCCGTGGCCCGAGTCGCCCTCTCCGACGCCCGGGGGACCTTGGCTGAACAAATCGGTGGTCACAGCCTGGCGGGAATAACAATGCCTCGACTCGTCCCGACACGCCCCCTGCGTGCAGCGCTCCCCGCCGTTGCGCCGCTGCCGCGAGAGGACCTGAGCTTCTCCAACGGCCTGGGCGGCTTTACCACGGACGGCAGGGAATACGTCATCACCACGGCCCACGGACAACGGACGCCCACACCATGGATCAACGTGCTGGCCAACTCGGATTTCGGTACCGTTATCTCCGAAAGCGGCATGGGCTGCACCTGGAGCGAGAACGCCCATGAATTTCGCCTGACCCCTTGGAGCAACGATCCGGTCAGCGATTCGCGGGGGGAGGCCTTTTATATCCGTGACGAGGAGCGGGGCCATTTCTGGTCGCCCACGCCGTTGCCCTGCCGCGGGACCACGTCCTACGTCACCCGTCACGGCTTCGGATACAGTGTCTTCGAGCACACCGAGCGCGGTGTCGTTAGTGAACTGTGGGTCTACGTGGCTCTTGATGACGCCGTCAAATTCGCTGTGCTGAAAGTCCGCAACGAGTCGGACAGAGCGCGCAGGCTTTCGGCCACCGGCTATGCCGAATGGGTGCTGGGAGATTTGCGCAGCAAGGCCGCCGAACACGTGGTCACTGAAATCGATCTGAACAGCGGGGCGCTTTTTGCCCGCAACGCCTACAACACCGAATTCAGCGGCCGGACGGCCTTCTTCGATGTTGACGAAACCACACGCACCGTGAGCGGCGACCGTGCGGAATTCATAGGCCGGGGGGGCACGTTGGAGGCCCCTGCCGCCATGACGCGTACCCGGCTTTCCGGCAGGGTGGGAGCCGCCCTTGATCCCTGTGCGGCCATTCAAGTGGCTTTTGACCTGGAGGCCGGGCAGGAGCGAGAGATCGTCTTCCGGCTCGGCATGGGGCGCGACGTCGCCGACGCCAGGAGCCTGGTCGAGCGCTACCGTGGACCGACCGCCGCGCGCATGGCCCTGGACAAGGTCTGGCAGCACTGGACGCACACCCTGGGGGCAGTGCATGTTGAGACCCCGGACCATGCGTTCAATATATTGGCAAACGGTTGGATCCTGTATCAGACCCTGTCCTGTCGCCTCTGGGCGCGTTGCGCAACCTATCAGTCCGGCGGCGCGTTCGGTTTTCGCGATCAGTTGCAGGATGTCATGGCCCTCATTCACGCCCGGCCGGAGCTCGTGCGCGAGCATTTGCTGCGCTGCGCCAGCCGTCAGTTCGAGGAAGGGGACGTGCAGCACTGGTGGCATCCTCCGACGGGCCGGGGCGTGCGCACCAATTGCTCCGACGACTATCTCTGGCTGCCGTACGCCGTGACCCGCTATGTGCGCGCCACCGGAGACACCGGCGTGCTGCACGAACCCGTGGGTTTCCTGCAAGGCCGGAGGCTGAAAGCGGACGAGGACTCCTACTATGACCTGCCGGGACAATCCGAAGAGATGGCCAGCCTGTACGGGCATTGCACCAGGGCCATCGAACACGGCCTTCGCTACGGCGTACACGGCCTGCCGCTCATGGGGTCAGGCGATTGGAACGACGGTATGGACCTTGTGGGCCGGAACGGCAGGGGCGAGAGCGTGTGGTTGGGCTTCTTCCTTTTCGACGTACTCAACGAGTTTGCCGCAATTGCCCGTTCCCATGGCGACGCCCCCTTTGCCGAACGCTGCGACACCGAGGCCGCGGGACTGCGCGGCAGTATCGAGGCCAATGGCTGGGACGGCGAGTGGTATCGCCGCGCCTACTTCGACGATGGCGCGCCGCTCGGTTCCTCGACGAACCCCGAGTGCCGGATCGACTCCATTGCCCAAAGCTGGTCAGTGCTCTCCGGGGCCGGAGAGTCGGAACGTTCACATCAGGCCATGGAGGCTGTGGACCAGCACCTGGTCCGCCGCGAGCAAGGGCTGGTGCAGTTGCTGGATCCTCCTTTCGACACCTCCCCGCTCAATCCCGGCTACATTAAAGGCTATGCTCCGGGGTTACGGGAAAACGGCGGCCAGTACACGCACGCAGCCATCTGGGCGGCCATGGCCTTTGCGCGGCTGGGCGACAATCGTCGTGCCTGGGATTTGTTCGGCATCATCAACCCCTTGAACCATGCACTCACGGCCAAACAGGCATCGGTTTACAAGGTCGAACCCTACGTCATGGCGGCGGATGTCTACGCGGTATCCCCCCATGTCGGTCGGGGCGGGTGGACTTGGTACACCGGCTCTGCGGCCTGGATGTATCGGTTGATGCTGGAATCGCTTCTCGGCCTCAGCCTTGAGGTGGACCGACTGCATTTTTCTCCCTGTTTACCGCCCGATTGGAAGGGGTTCACTCTGCATTACCGCTATCGGGAAACGGTATTCCACATCCAGGTTGTGCAGGTCTTGGAAGAGAAGGGAGAGTTGAGCGTGAGCCTGGACCGCATCCAGCAGCAGGATGGCTGCATTCCCCTGACGGATGATCGCAAGGAGCACTGGGCCGAGGTGCGGGTGCCGGTTTCAGGGGCAAGCACGCCGGCGGCAGAGTCTTTCATGAATGGGGGAAGGCCCGAACAACCGCCGGATGCCGACCTGTAGCCATAGGAGTAGTCCCACTGCTCCTCGAATCCTTTCGGCAGGGTCAACGTACCACAATCTTCATAAACAGGATGAGCAGGACGCCGCCGATATAATCACCGACCACGAACTGCCAGGAAAGGAAAAGACTGATGATACCGAGTTCCACAACCAGATGAGTGGAGGCCGGTATGAACGCTAGGGCGGGCACCAGACCAGCACCCTTCGCAAAGAGTGAACGCGCGGTGGATAGGGCGGCAAAGCTGCACGAACTGGAAATTGAAGCCGAAGATCGTACCCAGGCCCACACTGGACGCCGAGGTCCCGTCCATGCCCTGTTTCATCCGTTTGCGGGTCACAAAGACCTGAATCATGCTGCTTGTCAGAAAAGGGGCTGTGCCAGGTCACGAGCCCCTTTTTTATTGGCTGATAATTGAGCGGTTATTGTTTCTCCATGGGTTGATCACAGCAGACGAGATCGCCTTCGCCGCCTTCCTTCACTTTAATCTCTGCACCACAGACGTTACATTTATAGATTTCACCTTTTTCGGAAGACATAGACTTCTCCTAGTTTGAATGATTACGACCGATCCTGGCAGGGACCGATATATTTTTTCATGTTCTCAACCGACACAAGCACCGGCGCGGAAGACAGAGGGGAAAGCCGAGACCCCTGGGTGAAATGACAGAGCATTTCCATCCCGGCCCCTGATCAAATTCCACTAGCGGAGTTTATCCTAGTTGCCCGCGGTCTCTTCGACCTCGCCCACTCCGGCCTGAATCTTTCCGGCAAGCTTCTCCGCCTTGCCCTTGATCTGCATCTCGTGGTTGTCGATGGCCTTGCCGATGACTTCCTTCACCTTGCCGGAAGCCTGGTGCAGCTTGCCTTCAACTTTATCTTTCGTACTCGGTTTCATGATTTTCTCCCGTCGATTAAAGATGATGGCGCCGTCTACAATCTGCCGGTCAGCAGCAGGACGACGAGGATGATCGCGATGAGCCCCAGCCCGCTGCTGGGCCAATAGCCCCAGGAGCGGCTGTGCGGCCAGACAGGGATGATTCCCAACAATGCAAGCACCAAAATGATGAGGACTATCAATCCAAGAGACATGATCTCTCCTTTGTTAAAGTGTTGGCGGGAACGGGGCGGTGGAGTGCTCGGGCGTCATCCCGATCTAAACTCCACCGCCTTTACCGGCCGAACCCATGAGAATCTGGAGCAACATGACCATCCACCCGTTATCTTGCGACGCCGCCCCGTTGGGGGAAGGGTCGGTGGGCTGCCGTTCGGCCTGCTCCTGATTCTCTTTCTCTTGGGCTTTTCAGCTGATCTTGATGTTGTTGACCACACCCTTCACGCCATGCACTTCGCTCACGTACTTTTCGGCCAGGTTCTTTTCGGCACCATTCTTGGCCGTGCCGCTCAGGGTGACGATGCCGTCCTTGGTCGTGACGCTGGTGTTCAGGGCGCTGGTCGAGCGATGGTACAACAGGGTGCCCTTGACCATGGCGGTGATGGACGCGTCGTCAACGGAGTCGCCGACGGCTTCCATCTTGTCGGCGGCCTTGGACGTTTTCTTGGCTTCACCGGGCACAGTCATCTCGTTGATGACCCTTTTGACGCCATCGACGTCGCCGGCATACTCGGTGGTCAGGTCCTTCTGGGCCAGGCTCTCGGCCTCGCCGCGCAGGGTGACGACGCCCTTTTCGCTGGTGACGTTGGTCCCGACGGCATTCACGTTCTTACTGAACAGAAGGTTGAACTTGACCTTGGTGATGAGCCACGCGTCCGAACCGGGAGCAGGGGGCTTGCCCTTCATGGTCAGCTGGTTATCCACGCTTTTCACACCGGGCAGGCCTGCAACGGTGTCATTGGCCAGGGAGCGGTGGGATTCCTCGGCAACGGTCCCGGTCAGCGTCACGGCGCCGTCCTTGGACGTCACCTTGACGTTGTCGTCCTTGAGGTAGGTTTTGAACACATAGGAATCCTTGGCGGCGGACTCGATGCGCGTGTCCGTCGATGCGGCGTACACGGTGGCAGTCCCCAGGATAGCGAACGAAAGGACTAGAGTCAGGCTCAACAGATATAATGCTTTTTTCATTTGAAATTCCCCTTACGGTTAAAAAGCCAGGTAGATACGTTTATTTGATACGATATATATCAAGACCGCCGGAACACAGAAAAGTTGAGGAACGCGAACCCGTCTCCGGTTCATGTGCCGGGTTTATGCTAGCCAGCACTCCAGGAATTCTCGCTCATACGGGCCAGGAGCTTCTGCGCAAGCAGGGACGCGGACTCAGGCAGCGCTATCAATTCCAGGGCCGACATAAGGGGCACAAGCAGGTCGTCGTAGCCGCTTTCTTGCTGATTGAGAAAGACGTGGTGCGCGCCCTTGCGCAGAGCCACCGACTCTATGCCCTCTTCGACCAGCGCGCCCAGTAGCTCCGGCCAGGCCGCCATACCGAAGGTTTTCAAGCCCTCGGCGGCCAGCCAGACCACGTCATCATCGTCGCCGCGAAGCGCCTTCACCAGGGTGGGGATGGCCCGTCTGTCGCCCATGACGCCGAGGGACTTTGCAGCTTCCCAGCGAACCTTGTCTGAAGGGGAGTCCTGCAGAGCCTTCATGAGAGAGGGGACGGCAGGCGCGCCCATGGCTACCAGCGATTCCCGAGCGCTTTTGCGGGCCATGCCGTCCTTGCTGCCCAATGTATTCATCAAAGAATCCAGTGTATTGCCGGAAGAAACCTTGTCGATCATAGTATCCCTCCTGTGGGAGATTGGATGTGTGGTTACGGTGCGGAGCGGATTGGAATTCCGCCACCGCAACATGACCGCCGTGCATGCAGGCCTTCGTTATTTGACCCGCATTTTCTGATCGACTGACTTCACACCATTAACCTTGCGAGCTACTTCCACGGCCTTGTCGATGTTGGCCTGGGAACTGACGAAGCCGCTGAGCTGGACCACACCCTTGAAGGTTTCCACGTTGATCTCGCTGGACTTCAGGGTCGGCTCATCAAAGATCATGGCCTTGACCTTGGTGGTGATGACGCTGTCATCAACATACTCTCCCGTCCCTTCGTGCGTCCGTGTGGAGGCGCAACCCAGGGTAAGGGCCATCAGGGCTACAAGAATGAAGGTGATAATGCGGTTACGTTTTGTCATGACGATACTCTCCAGAGGTCTGACGAAGGCAAATCTCCCGTGCAACCGATTGCTTCAAAGGGGGAGGGTGTGCTTCGTAGGTTGTTGTACAAGGTGTTCGCGCGCCATGCTTGGTCATTGCCAAGCCACAGTGGACGTTGACGGGAAATTGATGCGCTAGAGTATTCCCATGATGAACGACCAGGCCGGTATGGTGCTGAGAATCATCAGGATGATGATCAGCAATGATATTGCGCCATATGACATAATATTGCTCCTGTTGTTTCATTGTCACAGGGTTAAGGATGTTATGGCGGAGTGTTTCCGCACGGGCAGTCGGACTGCCTTGGATTCAAAACAATTACGGCCGACGCCCACGGACCAGGCGGATCAGGATCATGATCACGGCCACAACCAACAAAATGTGGATAAACCCGCCTATGGTATAGGAGGAAATCAGACCGAGCGCCCAAAGGACCAGCAATACTATCGCGATAATCTCAAGCATGTTTTGACCTCCCTGTTGTTGGGGTGAGACCTTCACGATACGAGATATACCTCGATGGCAGGAATCGGTCTGTGCGATAGTGCACGTAGGGGCATTTCTTTATCTAATCTGAGCGACTATAAAACCAACATAGCCATAACACTCCCGGCAAAGCCGAGGGAGATATCAGGAAGACTAGGAAGGTGTTCCCGGATTCCCGCCGATACCGCGCCCACAACGGCTATGCACTGAAATATTTCTTTTTGACGTCCTGATGCTGATATATGAACAAGGGGTTTAAAATACGGCGATAATCACTTCCTTGCGCTCCGCCACGGCACAAATACGGCAAGACCTATGTGCGACAGCGCACGGACGTCACAAGCTTTTTCCCTCATTGTCATCATGCCGGGTCCCTACGTTTTTGCTGGTCAGGAAAAACAACCGGTCAGCCTCTTGGTCAACTAATTGGGCAGGGTATCATGCGCACCAAAAAGCTAATTTTATGCGTTGATGACGAGGACATGAACCTTGATCTCCTCGACGCCACTCTCTCGCCCAGAGGGTATGATGTGCTTCTGTGCGAAAGCGGACACAAGGCGCTGGAGCTATTGGCAAAACACCCGGTAGACTTGGTGCTTCTCGATGTCATGATGCCCGGGCTCGACGGCTACAACGTGTGCCGAACCATCAAGGCTGATAAGCGGTTCATGCTCATCCCCGTGGTTATGATCACCTCTCTGAAATCAAAGGACGACCGGATCAAAAGCATTGAAGCCGGAGCCGAGGACTTCATCTCCAAGCCCTTTGACCAGACCGAAGTGCTGGCCAGGATCAAGATGCTTCTGAAGGTGAGGGAATTGAACGTCAATCTCGCCCGCGCCTACGACGACATCAACAAACTCACGACCTTCGGTAAAATGGCGGTGAAGAGCTTTGAGAGCGGGCAGTTCAACCTTGGCTTCGCCATCGACAAGATCATCAAGCAGGTCATGCCCGGCCCGGGTTCTGGTGACGGCCACCCGGGCATGTGCGTTGTCGGAATACCGCTTGAGCAGGATGGCTGGGAGTGGACACGTTTTGAAAACGAGCCTGCGGGCATCAAGAGCATCCCACTTGACATGGACCTCCAGATTCATCTCCATCTTCCGCCGGACAACAAGGCCAGGATCGTTTCCTACGACGCAGAGAATCTGAATAATAACTCGAAGATGAAAAATCTTGTCAACCAGCTGCGGATGTCCTCCATACTTGTGGACAATCTTTTATGTTACCTGAGCTCCAGCCTGTGCATCTTCACCATGAACTATAGCCGGGAGATCACGAGACACGACGCCGATGTCCTGAACACACTGGTCATGCACACACTGTTCGTCAAATCGACACTGGAGAATATCCATGAGATTGAGGGGGGATTCACCTACAGCTTGCATGCCCTGGCTCGGGCCTCTGAGGCCAACGACGAGGACACTGGCAACCACATTCTGCGGGTTGGTACTTATGCTTCGATCCTGGCCACGGAGCTCAAGCAGTCAGAAGCGTTCTGTCGCGACATCAAGGTGCACGCCCTGACCCACGATGTGGGCAAGCTCCATGTGCCCCTGAACATCCTGATCAAGCCGGAACCACTCAACAAGGCCGAGTTCTCGTTCATGAAGAAGCACACACAGTATGGAGCCATGATCCTGGGAGGCCACCCTCGGCTGCGCATGGCCAAGACCATCGCTCTCACTCACCACGAGAACTGGGACGGCACAGGCTATCCGAACGCCCTCGTTGGTGATGCCATTCCCCTGGCCGGTCACATCACCAAGCTGGCCGACCAGTATGACGCTCTGCGCAATGCCAGAGTCTACAAGGCAGCCTTTGACCACGCGACCACGGTGCAAATACTGACAAAGGGCGATGGCAGGACCCAGCCCAAGCACTTCAGTCCAACCCTGCTCGCGGCCTTTGCGTCAATTGCGTCGCGATTTGACGATACTTTCAACAGCCTAAGTGACGATTTTTATGATAAAGTGCAGGTGGTTGCATAATTCAATGTGTAATAATCCTTTGAAGACAAGCACCGCACCCGTCCTGATAAAGCACGTTTAGCACGACCCCAGTGGAGCGGCACATGTCCAATACAAATAGCAAGTTATCAACAATTAAAGATGGATCCTGCAAGCCAGACGTCCTTTCCGAAGACCAGCAGCAGGAAGCCATTCTTACGGCAAAGACTTTGCAGGACGCCATTTTCAACAGCGTCAATTTCTCCAGCATCGCCACCGACGCCAAGGGTGTCATCCAAATCTTCAATGTCGGTGCCGAACGCATGCTGGGCTATACCGCCGCAGAGGTGGTGGCCAAGATCACTCCTGCCGAAATTTCCGATCCGAAGGAATTAATAGCGCGCGCCGAGTCGCTCTCCATGGAGCTCGACACGCCGATCTCTCCCGGCTTCGAAGCCTTGGTGTTCAAAGCCTCGCGCGGTATCGAGGATATCTACGAACTGACATACATCCGTAAGGACGGCAGCCGGTTCCCGGCCGTGGTGTCGGTTACCGCGTTGCGCGATGTCCAGAGGGGCATCATCGGCTACCTGTTGATCTGCACCGACAACACTTCGCGCAAGCAAATCGAAAATGAGCGGACGAAACTGGATCAGAAACTGCGCGACCAGCAATTCTACACACGTTCGCTCATCGAATCCAATATCGACGGGCTCATGGCCACAGACCCGCAAGGCATCGTCACCGACGTCAACAAGCAGATGGGAGAGATCACAGGCCGCACCCGCGACGAGTTGATCGGCGCGCCGTTCAGGAGCTACTTCACCGATCCAGCACTGGCCGATGCTGCCATCAACAAGGTTCTGGCCGAAGGAAGCATCACCAATTACGAGCTCACCGTGCTCGACCTGGAAGGCAGGAAGACCGAGGTGTCGATCAATGCTACCATCTTCTACGATCGGGATAGGAGGCCGCAGGGAGTGTTCGCCGATGCGCGCGACATTGGTGAGCGCAAAAAGGCGGAACAGCTTCAGCAGTCACTCATGAAGGCGTCGGAAGCGTCCAGCAGAGCCAAGTCCGAGTTTCTCGCCAACATGTCCCATGAGCTCAGGACTCCGCTCAATTCAATTATCGGTTTTGCCGAGGTGCTCCAGGACCAGCTCTACGGCGAGCTTGGCTCCAAACAACTCAAGTACGTGGAAACCATCCGCAAGGCCGGACAACACCTGCTTGTGCTCATTGACGACATCTTGGATCTGGCCAAGATCGAGGCCGGGAAGATGGAGCTGGAGCCGAGCGAGTTCAGCCTGCAGGATGTCCTGTCGCACAGCATGTCCATGTTGAGCGAGAAGGCTCTCAAACATAGCATACAGTTCAGCCTGGATGTTGCACCAGAGACGCCGAATGATATGGAGGCAGATGAGCACAAGCTCAAGCAAATTCTGTTCAACCTGCTTTCCAATGCCTTGAAATTCACAGCCGACGGAGGCTCTGTTGCCCTGCACGTCAGGCCTTATCAGTCCAAAGCGGGGTGGCTGGAGGTCGAGGTCCAGGATTCCGGCATCGGCATTTCCGAGGCCGACATTTCAAAATTGTTTTGCGAGTTCACGCAACTTGAGTCGCCGTTGGAAAAGAAGCACCAGGGCACCGGCCTTGGGCTGGTGCTGACCAAGCGGCTGGTACAGGCCCACGGCGGCCACATCAAGGTCGCCAGCGAACTCGGCAAGGGCAGCACGTTCTCGTTTCGCATCCCGTCTAGGCGGGAGAATGCCTGACTGACGCTGTAATCAGCAGTGAGGATTGATTATTATGGCCAAGATTCTGCTTGTTGAGGACAATGCCGACAATCGGCTTTTGGTGAAGGACATCCTGAGCTACAATGGGCACGACATTCTCGAAGCCCCGGACGGCATGACCGGAATACGCATGGCACAGGAAAGCATGCCGGACCTCGTTCTCATGGATATTCAAATGTCTGTGCTGGACGGCGAAAAGGCGTTAAGTGTTTTGAGGAATAATCCGCGTACAAAGACTCTGCAGGTCCTTGCACTGACCTCCTTCGCCATGAAGGGCGATCAGGAAAGGCTGCTCCAGATGGGTTTTGACGGCTACATCGCCAAACCCATCAATACGCGGGAATTCCCTTCCCTGATCGAGGACTTCTTGTCACGGAAGAAATGAGGAGTCTCACCAGTCTCGTCTTTGGACACGAATCGGGGGGCTCCGTCCACAAGGGAGGCCCCCGATGAAGGCAGCAGAAGAAAGTTGCCAAGCAGAGGCTGAGCGTCATAGAATTGGCCTAGAGCCAGGGCAATGTCAGCGAGACGTGCATGCGGCGAGACCTGCACCGTTGCCAGTTTTACGAGCTCAAGCGCCGAGTTCAGCCGCACGGGCTGGAGGGCCTCGATGATCTGCTGTCCATTCTCAAACCCCACTCCATTACGATTCTCACGGGGGGATCCACTTCACCCCTATTACCCGGTTCTATTAGAAGGGGGAGGCTTGCCGTGACGCTTCTGATAACAGGCTGTTGAAAAACGACGATCTGCGTCGTTGCTTAAAAAACTTCAACCCCTCACGTACCGGAATTACTCTTCGGCCTTAAACTTTTTTCCACGCCTAGCACCTCACCATTTTTGAACGGTCTGCTTGTTATGACTTTTTCAACGGCCAGATAACTCAATCTGCTGAAAGTGGGGCTGTTTGAGCTGGGAAACAGGCAGCTAGGAGGCTCAGGGATGTAATAACAGATGAATATCGCGACTATTCTTTGATTAAATTGAAAGGAGCGGTATAATAACGCCACTGATCACAATCACCGCGGAGAGAGGATTCTCTTATGGCTAACCAGGCAACAGGACTGAGATATGCCGTGCGGTTTCGTGTGGTCTTCAAATATTTCGGTCAACTATGTCTTGTGCTTGCGACGCTGTCGTTGGTGCCGTTGGCGGTCTCGCTGTACTTTGGAGAGACGTCCATCAGCCTGCGGTATGTCCTTGTGATCGGCGGGCTTGCAGCCCTTGGGATCGGTCAGGTCCGGCTGCGGGCTCCATCCCGAATCCAGGCCAATGAAGGCATGGTTGTGGTCGCGCTCATGTTTCTCTTCACTCCGCTCGTGATGTCCTACCCGATGATGGGCGCGGGGTTCGGATTTCTGGATGCCCTCTTTGAAGCCATTTCAGGTGTGACGACTACGGGTCTGAGCACGAAGGCCACGCTCGCCGGGGCATCAAAGACGTTTCTTTTCGCCCGTGCCTGGATGCAATGGTATGGCGGGCTGGGTGTTGTCGTCCTCTCTTTAGCGCTCATTATGCAGTCGGGTCTGGTGGCGAAAGGGTTGGCTGTTACAGAGGCCGAAACTGATGATTTGGTCGGTGGCACTCGGGCCTACGCGCAACGAATCCTGAAAATCTATGGAGCGTTAACCGCGTTGGGTATCATCGGATCACTGATGGTTGGAATCGGTTTTTGGAAGGCTGTCCTGTATACTTTCGCGGCGGTCTCAACCGGAGGCTTTGCCCCATATGACGGCAGTCTTGCGACCTTCGGCTGGCTTCCACAGGTATGGATCACCCTGCTCTGCCTTGCCGGAGCGACTCCATTGGCACTCTATTACCGAATGGCAACGAGAAAACGACATGTGCCCGTGGATTATCTGCAATTCAAACTCCTTGTACTGATTCCCATAATGGCTTCGCTGATGGTGGGCGCTACCATGCGGCTGAACGCTGGCATGGATTGGTCAGAGGTATTCCGGCATGCGCCTCTGCTCGCTTTTTCCGCACAGACAACTGCAGGGTTTTCCTCGATGCCATGTGAACAGCTTGACCCGGGATCGAAGCTAATCTTGATTTTCTCCATGCTCGTCGGCGGCGGTGTAGGGTCGACCTCCGGCGGATTCAAGCTGCTCCGCTTGCTGATTGTGGTGAGTGTATTTCGATTGCTTCTCCTTCGAACCGGCCTGACGAAACACACCATTATCGAACCGAGGCTTGCCGGTCGCCGATTGCAGGACAAGGAGATACGTATGGCTCTGCTCCTTATCCTGCTGTTCATCTTGATCGTAGCGATGTCCTGGTTGCTGTTTGTGGCAATGGGTTACGACCCGCTCGACTCGTTGTTCGAAGTGGCCTCAGCAACCGGAACAGCAGGGCTTTCCGTGGGGCTGACAAGCGCGGCATTACCCTCCCTGCTCAAGGGAGTCTTGTGCGTCGATATGTTGATGGGAAGACTTGAAATCATAGCGTGGCTGGTAATGCTGTACCCCGGAACATGGATTGGCAGAAGACTGGAGGGAATATGAGAACTGTATTTATTGGAGCCGGTGACGTCAGCATCGGAACAGCAAAGGCGCTCATCGAGAAGGGCCACGAAGTCATCATCATTGAGACTGACAAAACAAAAATTGACGATTTGTCTGAAGAGATGGATTGCAGCTTTCTGTTAGGTGATGGCAGCCGCCCCGATATCCTGCGTGAGGTGAATCCGGAACAGACCGACATCCTGTTTTGCTTGACCGATAGCGATCAAGCAAACGTCATTGCCAGCCTTGTCGGTCGTTCACTGAAATTCAAGCGAGTAGTGACGAGTATCCGGGATGAACAACTTGAGGACATCTGCCAGGAGTTGGGGTTGAAGGACACGATAATTCCGTCTCGAACCATCAGCCGTTACCTGGAGGACATGGTCGGCGGCAGCGAAAGTGTTGAGTTGTCGGCGGTTCTCAAGGACGAGGCCCGATTTTTCATGTTCACGGCCACGGAAGAAGAAGCCGTTGTCGTCGAAAAGCTGAAACTGCCTGAGGATGCCCGCGTCATTTGTTATTATCGTGAAGATAAATTTGCCCATGCAAATGAGGAGACGGTACTGCAAGTCGGCGACGAGATCGTGATTCTGACACACAGCAACCACTTGAATGAATTGGAAAAGCGTTGGCAGGCAAAGCCACGGGTCGAGAAGCCGTCGGATTAGGTCCCGGAAAGTATCAGATACCGGCCCTATACTCTCAATGAAAGCTCGGGAGTGGAGTGGGGACCGCAAAGACCCGGTGACCGTTTTTCCCCGGAGCCGGGCTTTACCGGATCATCTTCGTTCGATTTGGGTTAAACAATTCTTTAGATTCAGATGGAGATAAATCTGAGCCGAAGGCTTGTTAGCCTCTGTGCAATAGACTATGGTGGCGGTAATACTCATAATAATCCATGCGAATTCCCAAGATATCAAAGGAGGCACGCATGCAATCAGCGCCTACGCTGAAGCAAAATCATCTTTTGGCCGCCTTGCCAGGGAAGGTCCAGGACCGTCTGTCTCCTGACCTCGAGTTGGTGGAGTTGGCTTTGGGCGAGGTCTTGTACGAGCCCGGGGAAGCCGTGACCCAGGTATATTTCCCCACGGATTCCATCGTGTCCTTGCTCTACGTGATGGAGGACGGTGGCTCGGCCGAGATATCGGTGGTGGGCAACGAAGGGTTCGTTGGCGTCTCCCTGTTCATGGGCGGGGGAAGTACCACGAGCCGGTCCGTGGTTCAGAGCGCCGGATGGGCGTTCAAGCTGCCGGGCCAGAGGTTCATGGACGAGTGCAACCGCCATTCCCAGATGACGGAGCTGGTATTGCACTACCTCCAATCCCTGATCACGCAGATGGCCCAGACGGCGGTGTGCAATCGTCACCACTCCATCGACCAGCAGCTCTGCCGCTGGCTGCTGCTTTCGCTGGACCGCCTGTCGGACAACAACCTGGTCATGACCCAGGAACTCATCGCCAACATGCTCGGCGTGCGCCGTGAAGGCGTCACCGCAGCCGCAGGCAGGCTGCATAAGCTCGGCGTCATCGAGTACAGCCGCGGCCGCATCACGGTGCTGGACCGGCCTCAACTTGAGGCGTTGTCTTGCGAGTGCTACAGCGTGGTCAAGAAAGAGACCGACCGCCTGCTGCCTTATCTTGTGCCTCGCAAAGACGGATAAGGGAAGGGATAGGCAAGAGCTGATGTTGACGCCCGCGTGAAACATGGTTGGTCCGTGTAAAGCGCATTTGTTTTGGCGGGCGGCCTTGTGTCGAGGAGTGGTTCCGGACCGGACACACCGGCCGAACAGTGCGCCCTCTCTTGATGGAAGTATCCGCGTCGTATATGGTTACTATAGTAACAGTGCTTTAATTCAGGGGAGGGCGAAGTGGCGTGAATGATACCAATGAGCTTTCGATTACGGAGCTGCGCAGCCTGCTGAAGCCCTACGCAAAACCGGATAACGGCCGGGCCGTATGGCAGATTGTCGACACCTATCTGCCCTATTTCGGTATTTGGGGACTCCTCATATATCTGCTGAAGAGTGGAGCGTCTTTTTTCGTGATCGTTCCGCTTCTCATTCTGGCAGCCCTGGTGTTGGTTCGCATTTTCATCATATTCCATGACTGCACCCATGGTTCGTTCTTCGCCTCGCGTCGGGCCAATACCATCCTCGGATATTTTTCAGGCTTTTTGACGTTCACTCCGTTTACCTATTGGCAGCACAACCATATGGTTCATCATGGCACTTATGCGAATCTGGACAAAAGAGGGGTGGGCGACCTGTGGACGCTGACCGTAAACGAGTATCTGGCACTCTCTCCGGCCAAGCGCCTGGCCTATCGCCTTTACCGCAACCCACTCATCTTTTTGGGGATTGGTCCAGGGTATTCATTTTTGATTACCCAGCGATTCTTGTACAACTGGGAAGGAAGACAAGAGCGCTTTAGCGCCACGGTCACCAATGTGGCAATCGTGATGATTGTTGCCCTGGCCAGTCTGACCATTGGCTTCAAGACCTATCTGATAATTCAGGTTCCAATAATGCTTATTGCGGGTGCGGCCGGGGTGTGGCTGTTCTATGTGCAGCATCAATTCGAGGGTGTCTACTGGGCGCACCAGGACGAGTGGGATCCTGCGAGAGCCGCCATGGACGGAAGTTCCTATTACAAGCTTCCCAAGGTCCTGCAATGGTTCACGGGGAATATTGGCCTGCATCATGTGCATCATGTCTTGCCAAGAATCCCGAATTACAGACTTCAGGAATGCTATGACGCTATCCCGGATATGCAGAAGGTCCAGGCATTGACCTTCTTAAAAAGTCTGAGGTCGTTGAAACTGAATTTGTGGGATGAGGAACAGCGCAAGCTTGTCAGCTTCGCATCATTGAATTGAATGGCAGAATGAGCCCAGTGCTGCTGACTGCAGACAAAGCCCGATTGGGACCGTCTGCTTGGCGGAAAGTCCGTTATCAATCTGCTATGGAGGGACTGGAACCGAAAAGATTCCCTAGCCTTTGCTGTTTAATCGCGACCCGGTCTCGTCTTTTCCCTTACCATCGGACATATCCTGCGGGGCTGTTTTTACGCTCAATTTGGTGTTCAGGAAACCCCTGAGGCAAACCAGTTGAACGCCAATGGAATTTGCAGCCCAGAGGGCAGGGGGCCCCCCTGCCAAAAATCGGCGGGAAGTCTCTACTACTAGCTGGTCCTAAGGTGGGGGCTTACGCTTGAGCCAGTCATTCATGAACACTTTTATCTGGTCGAAATCATCCATGGGGAGTTCACCGTTCCTCATCTTGGTCAGTATTCGTTTTACGCCCGAGGCCAATATTCGGGCCTTGAGCCTTGCTTCGGCCAGATAGCCTGTCTGGAGAGACATCCTGACTTCGGAGCGGCCCAACGAGTCCCGCAGGTCGTGCGGGATGACGTGGCGAAAGTAATAGATTGAGCCCTTCCGGTAGAGGTGGTTCGGGGAACGTGCGATTTGCGGCATGTGAGGTCTCCGACGGCAGACGATTCCGGGTACTTTGACCCATCACTTTAACCCCTTGGGGTCAAATTACGCCGAGAAGAAGACGATCACGTAACTTGCCGTATACAAAAGAAAAAGGGTTGCAGCTAGTTAGCCGCAACCCTTGTTCTTTACTGGTGCCGAAGAGAAGACTCGAACTTCCACGGTCGTAAAACCACATGGTCCTGAACCATGCGTGTCTACCAATTCCACCACTTCGGCACGTTCAGGCGAAAAGGGGTATATATGCCCTGCGGTCGGTTGGCAAGCATTTTTTGCGGGGAAATGCGAGAACAATCGGCCGGGCCTGTCGGAGCGGGGCGAACATCTTGAAATTACCGTTAAATCCCGGTATCGACAGGGGCACATCCGGAGTAATCAATGGACAATTTTCTGCTGTTGGGCATCTGTTTCGCGCTGGGCGTGGGGCTGCGGGTCGCGGGGATTATCGATGAACACGGCCCGGCCGCGCTCAACGCGGTCATCATCCACATGTCCCTGCCCGCCCTGGCCCTGCTGTACGCGCACGACCTGCCTATCGGGCCGGAGCTGATTCCGCCCGCGGCCATGGCCTGGGTCGTCTTCGGCGTGGGCTACACCCTGTTCGCCTCCCTCGGCCGGCGCATGGGCTGGGACCGCAAGACCGTGGTCTGCCTGGCCCTGACCGGCGGGTTGGGCAACACCTCCTTCGTGGGGCTGCCCATGATCGAGGCCTTTTACGGGCCGGAGTATCTCGGCGTGGGCATGCTCTGCGACACGGCGGGGTCCTTCATGGTCCTGGCCGTGCCCGGCATCGTCCTGGCCGCCGGGGTCTCGGGCCGGGACGTGAGCCGCCGCGAACTGGTCCGCAAGGTCCTGCTCTTTCCCCCGCTCATCGCCATCGTCCTGGGCTTCGCCCTGCACGCCGTGCCGTATCCGCAGTGGCTCACCGGGATGCTCTCGCGCCTGGGGTCCACCCTGAGTCCCCTGGCCCTGTTGTCCGTGGGCCTGACCCTGCGCTTCAAGTCCATAGCGGGCGTGGGCCGGGAGCTGGCCGTGGGACTGGGCTACAAGCTGGTCGCGGCCCCGGTGCTCATCCTGATCCTCTACGTCTGGGTGCTGGGCCAGACGGACACGGCCACCAAAGTGACGATCTTCGAGGCGGGCATGGGGCCGATGATCTCCGGCGGGATCATCGCCATGACCTACGGCGCGCGCCCGAACCTGGCCGCGACCATGCTCGGCATAGGCGTGCCGCTCTCCATCCTGACCCGCCCCCTGTGGTACTGGCTGCTGACGTTCATCTGAACCGGTCTGCTTCCGTATCATGAAAAAGGGCGCGCCGCCGTAGCGGTGCGCCCTTTGTTTTGTTCAGCGTAGCGGACTAGAACCGTTCGAAGTCCTTGTCCTCCATGGAGTCCATGTCCAGGTCGAGCCCCGTGTCGTGCGCCTGCGGTTTCGCGGGCGGCAGTTGGGCCTGCGCGGGCCGGGAGACCCTGGTCTGGGTGGTCTTGGGGCGGTCGGCCTTGGGCCTGGGCCGGGATACGGACCGGGAGTCGATGGTGAAGTACTGCATGGCCTGCTGGAGCTGGCCAGCCTGGGTGGTGAACTCCTTGGCCGTGGCCGCCAGTTCTTCCGAGGCCCCGGCGTTCTGCTGGATGACGCTGTCCAGCTCCTGGATGGCCCGGTTGATCTCCTGGGCTCCGGCGTTCTGCTCTGTGCTGGCCGCCGAAATCTCCTGGACCAGGTCGGCGGTCTTGCGGATGTCGGGCACCATGCGGGTCAGCATGGCCCCGGCCTCGTCCGCCTTGGCCAGGGTGGTGGTGGACAGCTCGCCGATCTCGGCCGCCGCCGCGCCGCTGCGTTCGGCCAGCTTGCGCACCTCGGCCGCGACCACGGCGAATCCCTTGCCCGCCTCGCCCGCGCGGGCCGCCTCGATGGCCGCGTTCAGGGCCAGCAGGTTGGTCTGTCTGGCGATCTCCTCGATGATCGAGATCTTCTCGGCGATGTTCTTGATGGAGTGGACCGCTTCCATGACGGTGTCGCCGCCCTTTTGCGCGTCCAGGGCCGTCTGGTGGGCCATGCGCTCGGTCTGGGTGGCGTTTTCCGTGTTCCGGCTGATCTGGCCGATCATCTCTTCCATGGAGGCGGAGACCTCCTCCACGGACGCGGCCTGGCGGTTGGCGCCGTCGGCCAGGGAGGTGGCCGAGCTGGTCACCTCGGTGCTGCCCGAGGCCACCTGGTCCGCGCCCTCCTTGGCCTGGCCCACGATCTGGCGCAGGCGGCGGACCATGACGCCCAGGGAGGCGGTCAGCCTGCCGGGTTCGTCGTTGTACTCGGAGGAGATGTCGCGGGTCAGGTCGCCCGCCGCCACATGGTCGGCCAGCTCCAGGGCTTCGTGCAGCGGCTGGATGATGGACCGGACAATGAGCAGACAGAAGGGCAGGATGAGCAGGGCGAAGACGCCGAGGATGGCGCTGCTGATGATCCACACGTAGCGGGAGACGATCTCCTCGATCTGGTTGGTGATCTCCAGCTTCTTGTCGTTCACGTTGTCGAGGTAGACGCCGGTGCCGATCCACATGTCGGTGCCGGGGATGAGCGTGGCGTAGGAGAGCTTGGGCTGGTCGCCTTTGCCGGGCTTGGGCCAGATGTAGGTCAGAAAGCCGCCGCCGTTATGGGCCAGCTTGTTCAGTTCAACGACCAGCTGCACGCCGTTGGGGTCCTTGAGATGGCCCAGGTCCTTGCCTTGCAGCGAATGGTTCGGGGGCAGGGACACGTTGGTCGTCTTGTTGTAGACGAAGAAATAGCCGGACTGGTCGCTTTCGAAGCGGATTTTGTCGATCAGCTTGCGGATGATTTCGATCTTGGCGTTCTCGTCGGGTACATCGGCGATGGCCGCGCTGATGCTCTCGGCCATGGCCTTGGTGGCGACTTCGATCTTGCTGTTCTCGCCTTCGAGCATGGCCTTGGTGGCGAAGTCGACACCCACGTCCTTCACTTTGTTCACGCCGTCCAGAAAGGCCAGGGTGAACCCGGCGGTGAAGACGACGATACAACATATCAACAATAAGATACGTACCTTGATGGTCATTTTTCTGAGCATTTGCTTCTCCTTGCAATGTGGACAGCTACAGCGACTACCATATTTGCTTCCCTTTGCACCATAGGGGAATTGCAGATTATAACGCGCTGGCGGAAAGGGGATTCTCGGGTATACCGGGATGGACGGCCTCAGGGGAGTTCCATCCCGGCCGCATTCCTGATAGGAAGCCCCTCGTGACACGCTTCAGCAACTACACCGAACTGACCGCCTACATGGACCGGCTGGGCCTTTTCCACATGGACCTGACCCTGGGCCGCATGGAGGCTTTCTGGAACGCCCACGGCCTGCCCGCGTTGCCCGTGGTCCACGTGGTCGGCACCAACGGCAAGGGCTCCACATCCGCCTTCCTGACCTCCCTGGCGCGCGCCCACGGACAGAAGGTCGGCACTTTCTCCTCGCCCCATTTCGTCTCCCCGCGCGAGCGCATTCAGGTCAACCGGCGCATGCTCTCCCGCGAGGACTGGGTGGACCTGGCCAACGAGATTCTGTCCGTGCCCGGCGGCGGAGAACTGACCTATTTCGAATTCCAGACCTGCCTGGCCATGCTCGCTTTTGAGCGCGCCGGGGTGGACCTGGCCGTGATGGAGGCGGGGCTGGGCGGACGCTACGACGCGACCAACGTGTTCCGCCCCGGGCTGACCCTGTTCACGCCCATGGGGTTGGACCATGAGAAGATCCTCGGTCCCACGCTGACCGACATCGCCCGGGACAAGGCGGGCGCCATCCACGAGGGCGGGGTGGCCTTGACCGGCCCCCAGGATCCAGAGGCCATGATCCAGCTGCAGAACCGGGCCGAAAAGGTCGGGGCGCGGTTGGTCTATGCCGTGGACGCTGCCGGGCCCGTGGACGGGATCAAGCTGGGGCTCAAGGGCATCCACCAGACCGCCAACGCCCGTCTGGCATTGGCCGGGTGGCGCTGGTTCGCGGCGAGCCGGGCCTTGCGCACCGACCACGCCACCGAGGTCTTCGGCCTGGAGAGCGCCTTCCTGCCGGGCCGGTTGCAGAGCGTCGAGCTGGACGGCCGTACGATCATCCTGGACGGGGCGCACAACGCCCACGCCCTGGCCGCCCTGAACGCGGCCCTGCGGGCGGACAACATCCGGCCGGGCAAGGTGATCTTCGCCTGCCTGCGCGACAAGAACCTGACCGACATGTTGCCGCTCATCCGCACCCTGACCGACGGGCCCATCCTGGTCCCGGCCATGGAGGGCGAGCGGGCGGCCGACAACCGGGCTATAGCCGAGGCCATCGGCGGGCGGGCCGTGACGTCGGAATCCATGGAGGCGGCGCTGAGGCAGGGGCCAGATGTGGAGGGACCGACACTGGTCTGCGGGTCCTTGTATTTGCTTGCGGAGTTCTATATTCTGTATCCTCGTTTTCTCACCGCCTAACACTGGAATACGCATGAGCAATCTTTTCAGGCACCTGCCTTCGGTGGACGAGGTACTTTCCGTCCTGACCAAGGCGGAGGGGATCGGCGAGCTGCCCCGGCCGCTGGTCAAGAATCTGGTCAACGAGTTTCTGGATATCTGCCGCGAGGAAATCCGCGCGGGCGCGTTCGACAAGCCCGAGGAGTTATCGGTCGCGGCCCTGGCCCCCCGGCTGACCGCCTATGTCCGTTCCAAGGCCCGGCCCCATTTCCGCCGGGTGCTCAACGCCACGGGCGTGGTCGTGCACACCAACCTGGGCCGTTCCCTGCTGGCCAAGTCCGCCATCGAGGCCGTGGCCGAGGCGTGCGGCCATTACTCCAACTGCGAGTTCGACCTGGCCACGGGCAAGCGCGGCAGCCGCTACTCTCACGTGGAGAAAATCCTGTGCGACATCACCGGGGCCGAGGCCGCCCTGGTGGTCAACAACAACGCGGCCGCCGTGTTCATCATGCTCGAGACCCTGGCCAAGGGGCGCGAGGTCATCGTCTCACGGGGCCAGCTGGTCGAGATCGGCGGCTCCTTCCGCATCCCGGACGTGATGGCCAAGTCCGGGGCGACCCTGCGCGAGGTTGGGGCCACCAACCGGACCCACGTGCACGACTACGAGAACGCCATCGGCGACGAGACCGGCGCGCTCATGCGCGTGCACACCTCCAATTTCCGCGTGGTCGGCTTCACCAAGGAGGTCTCCCTGGCCGAGATGCGCGTGCTGGGCGACCGCTACAATCTGCCGGTCATCGAGGACCTGGGCTCCGGCTCCCTCTACTCCCTGGAAGGGGAGGGGCTGCTCGGCGAACCCACGGTGCAGCAGGTGGTGGCCCAGGGTGCGGACGTGGTCTCGTTCTCGGGCGACAAGGTCCTGGGCGGGCCCCAAGCGGGCGTCATCGTGGGCCGCAAGGAATACATCGACCGCATCAAGAAGAACCCCATCAACCGGGCCGTGCGCATCGACAAGATGACCCTGGCCGCCCTGGAGGCGACCCTGCGGCTGTACCTCGACATGACCGAGGCCCGGCGCAAAATCCCCACCCTGAACATGATTACGGCCTCCCCCGAGGCGTTGAAGTCCAAGGCCCGGCGGCTGGCCGAGGCCGTGCGCGAGGCGCTGGGCGAGCGGGCCGTGGTGGGCTTGAAGAAGGGCGTCTCCCGCGTGGGCGGAGGGGCCTTCCCCGAGTACGACCTGCCCGGCACCATGGTCACCGTGGCCGTGGCCGGTCTGGCCGTGGAAGAGTTGCGCGACGCTCTGCTGGACACCGATCCGCCGCTGGTGGCGCGCATCGAGGACGACGAATTTCTGCTGGACCCGCGCACCCTGGGGTCCTCCGAACTCAAGCTGGCCGCCCATGCCCTCAAGCAGGCCGTGGACGCGCTGACCGCATAGGAAGGAAATCATGAGCAAGCTGCAACTGGAATACGAGCCCAAGTCCGCCTGGGAGGCATACGCCTCCAAGAAGCACCTCAAGGCCATGGACGCCATGGCCGCCGACTACCTGAAATTCTTAAGCGAATGCAAGACCGAGCGGCTGGTGATGGACTACGTGCGCGCCCGGGTCGAGGCCGCCGGTTTCGTGGACGACCTCAAGGCCCCGCTGGCGTACCGCTTCAACCGCAACAAGACCTGTTTCCTGGCCCGCAAGGGCAAGCGCCCCCTGTCCGAGGGGTTCCGCCTGGTCGGGGCCCACGCCGACTGCCCGCGCCTGGACCTCAAGCAGCGCCCGCTCTACGAGGACCTGGACATCTGCCTGGCCAAGACCCACTACTACGGCGGCATCCGTAAGTACCAGTGGCTGACCATCCCGTTGGCCCTGCACGGCACCGTGGTCAAGAAATCCGGCGAAGCGGTCTCCGTGTGCATCGGCGAGGCGGCCGACGAACCGGTTTTCACCATCACCGACCTGCTGCCGCACCTGGCCTACAAGGAAGTGACCAAGAAAGTGGAGGACGCCTTCGAGGCCGAGAAGCTCAACGTCATCCTGGGCCAGTCCCCGGTCCCGGCCCCCAAGGACGACAAGGACAAGGCCAAGGAGCCGGTCAAGCGCAAGGTCCTGGAGATTCTGAATAAACGCTACGGCATCGAGGAGGCCGACTTCCTCAGCGCCGAGATGCAGGCCGTGCCCGCCGGACCGGCCCGCTATGTCGGCCTGGACGAGGCCCTCATCGGCGGCTACGGCCAGGACGACCGGTCCAGCGTGTTCTGCGCGCTCGAGGCCCTGCTGGCCGAGCCCGAGCCCGAGTTCTGCCAGATCGTGCTCTTCTGGGACAAGGAGGAGATCGGCTCCGAGGGGGCCACGGGCGCCAAGTCCTATTTCTTCGAGTACTGCATGGAGGAGTTGGTGGACGCCTGGGAGCCGGGCGCGCGCCTGTCCTCGGTGCTGATGAACGGCTCGGCCCTGTCCGCCGACGTGTCCGCGGCCATGGACCCGGACCACAAGGACGTGTACGAGCCGCTCAACGCCGCCCGCCTGGGGTACGGCCCGTGCTTCAACAAGTTCACCGGCCATCGCGGCAAGGTCGGGGCCAACGACGCCCACCCGGACTTCATCGGCTGGCTGCGTTCCATCTTCGATAATGCGGGCATCCCGTGGCACATGTCCGAGCTGGGCAAGGTGGACGCGGGCGGCGGCGGCACCGTGGCCAAGTTCCTGGCCGTGTACGGCATGGACGTCATCGACGTGGGCGTACCCGTCCTGTCCATGCACTCCCCCTTCGAGCTGTCCGCCAAGGCCGACATCTACGCCTGCGTCCTGGCCTTCCGCGAGTTCCTGAAGCGGTAGGAGGGCGGCCGTGGTCGACCGCCCGTTTCACAGGGGCTGGTCTGGCCTCTGCCCAGGTTCCCGTCGTTTCGCCGACCTGGCACGGACTGGTTTCTTCCGTGGGCTTGCCTGGGTGGCATGCGCCTGATCTTCGCCAATGAATCAGAAAAGGGCGGCCGGGATGATCCCGGCCGCCCTTTTTTCCTATTGCTTAAAAACGGTTGGGCCTCGGCAGAGGTTTGTTCGTCGGAACCGGTAGGGTGCCTTCCGTCGGGGCCTTCAAGACCCTGTTCGGCATGGCCGCAGACGGGGCCTTCAGGTCGCTCTCGGCGGACAGCTTGCCTTCCCTTTGCAGCGAGAGTTCGTGCAGGGTGTTGTAGTCGGGGCGGCTGTCCACGCCGCCGAGCTCGCTCTTGGCGCGGTCCATGGCCGCCTCGAACGCCTTGATGCGGTTTCGCATTTCGTCCCGGCTGACCAGGCTCTCGTCGGGTTGTTCGCCTTGGGAGGTCTGGGGGGCGGACCGGATGATCCGTGAGCGGGTCGCGGGGGCCAAGGGCGTGGGGACGGATATCCGTCCATCCGGGGTGACGGTCACCGCGTATCCGGCCCGGCCGATGGTCCTGGACTGCGTCTTGGTGGCCACCGATACGGTGTGGCCCGGGGTCATGGAGAGCACCCCGACGATCTCCCGTTCCGGAGCGACCTCGGCGAAGACGCCGGTGCCCCGGATACCGATGGTCGCCAGCGATGTCTCGAAGACGAAGCCGTCGGGATTCTGCTCGACGACCTTGCCGGTCACGTAGCGCACCGTGCCCACAGCCGTCCCGAGAAGTATCTTCGAGGCGGCGGGTGTGCCGGAATAGACGAAGTCGTCGAGGACCGTGCGCGAATTCGCGCCCTGAGAAAGGACGGACCCGTCCCTGAATACGATCTCCATGCTGCTGCGCTCGCCCGTGACGACGATGTCCCCGGTCCGGACCGGCGCGTCCTGCGTCAGCTCGCGGATGCCGCCGGACCGTTCGGCCATGGCCTCTCCGGCCAGGTAGGCCACGGTGCCGATGGCGTCCGGGCCATTGTCCGGTTGGGCCGCCAGGGCGACCGGAGCCAGGGCGCAGGTCAGAAACAGGGCGAGCGCCAGACGGACGAAGGGTCCTGGGGCATGCATGGGCTTCCTCCGGAAGGTTGTCATTGGCGGCGGACGTCGCGCGGACCGGTCGACGGACCGCATCAAAGCGCGTGGCTGCTTATTCGTACAGGGCGGCGAGGCCGTCCAGGGTCAGCAACTCGTCCTTGACCGGGAAGCCCGCGTTCTTGGCCTCCTGCATCCAGTATAGCCCCTTGTCGAGATTCTTTTCCACCCCCAACCCGGCGGCGTAAAGGTTGCCGAGGTAGTACATAGCCGTGTCGTTGCCGTTTTCGGCGGCGGTAGCGATCAGGGCCGCTCCCCTCGCAAGGTCGCGCGGCACGCCGTCGCCGTAGAGATGGAACAAGCCGAGCATGAGCCGTGCGTCCTCCTGGCCCAACGCGGCGGACTGTTCGAGCAGCCCGGCGGCCTTGGCGTAGTCCTGTTCCACGCCCTGGCCCTGGGCGTACATGACCGCCAGGTGGTACATGGCCTGGGCGTTGTCGTCGGCCACGGCCTCTTCGTATTTCATCCTGGCGAAGGCATAGTCCTTTTCCAGGTACGCCTTGGTTCCCTGCCGTTCGTTCATGGTGCTCATCACGCAGCCGGTCAGAAGGAGCAGCAGGACGGGAATGAACGCGTATTTCAGAGATGCTTGCATGTCGTTGTTCCTTTTCTTGCGAAGTTCGGGAGCGGAGAGTTAGGGGTGTGCGCCACCGCCGCCGTCGGGGCCGCCGCCCGCGTCGCCGCCGTCGCTGCCCAGCCCGGCGCTGACGGAGCTGTCGCGGCCGCTCTCGGTCCTGTCGTGGGCCCGGGCCTGGAGGGTAATGTTGTGCAGGGTGTTGTAGTCGGGCTTGTCCTCAATGGAGCCGAGGGTGCCCTTGGTCCGGTCAATGGCGTTGGCAAACGCTTCAAGCCGGTCATCGCGGCCGGAACGGCCGGGCGCGCCCGTTTCGCCCTGGGTGGACTGGGGAGCGGCCTTGATCACCCTGGCGCGGGTGGCCGGGTCCGTGGGGGCCGGGTCGGACAGCCGCCCGCCTACGGATTTGACCGAGTAGCCCGCCTGCGTGATTGTTTTGGAGGTCGTTCCCGAGGTCACGTCCACCTGGTGGCCGGGCGTCATGGAGAGTACGCCGATCTCCTCGCCTTCGGCCGTGTTCTCGGCAAAGACCTCGGTGCCCCGGATACCGATGGTGGTGGTCGGGGTCTCCAGGGCGAAGGCGTCGGGATTCCGTTTGACGATCTCGCCGGTCACATAACGGAAGGTCCCGGCGCCCAGCTTGAGGAGCATCTTGGAAGCGGACGGATCGGCCGAGTACACGTAGTCGTCGAGCACGGTCCGGGAGTCCGGCCCCTGGGAGAGCACCGAGCGGTCCCTGAACAGGATTTCCACGTTGCTTCGGGAACCGGTGACGACGATGTCCTTGGGGACCACCGGTTGGTTCAGGCCGAGTTTCCGCACGGTCCCGTCCGCACCGTGGGCAGTGACGGCCCCGTTCAGGGATATCACTTCGCCGATGGCGTCGGGCGCGCCCGGCGCGGGTTCCGAGGCCGGAGCCGCAGCCGGGAGGAGCAGGAGAAGGGTTGCCGCCAGCAGGAAACATCGTAATACCGTACGCATTTCGCTCATGGAATTGGCTCCCTTTGGGAATACTGTTTTGTTTGAGTATTCATACCATATTTACAGTATAGGTCAATATAATGGCGGGCTTGTTCCGCGGGGCGCGACCGCACGAAGAATCGCAAACTGCATCCGAAGCCTTGTTACGCGGCCGGTTTTTCCCTACGATGCTTACCTGTCACAACCTCAAATTCAATCAGCACGCAGCGGAGAATACGTATTATGCCCGTCATCATGGGAACCGCCGGCCACATCGACCACGGCAAGACCACGCTCATCAAGGCCCTGACCGGCATTGACTGCGACCGGCTGTCCGAGGAAAAGAAGCGCGGCATCACCATAGAACTGGGGTTCGCCTTCCTGGACCTCGGCGAGGAGAACCGCCTCGGCATCGTCGACGTGCCGGGCCATGAGAAATTCGTCAAGAACATGGTCGCGGGCGCGGCGGGCGTGGACTTTGTGGTCCTGGTCATCGCCGCCGACGAGGGCATCATGCCCCAGACCCGCGAGCATCTGGAGATATGCCAGCTGCTCGGCGTGACCACCGGCCTGGTGGCCCTGACCAAGACCGACATGGTCGACGCCGACTGGCTGGAGATGGTCCAGGAGGAGGTGGCCGCCTACCTGGAGCCGACCTTTCTCGGCGGCGCGCCGGTCCTGCCCGTGTCCGCCCACACCGGCCAGGGGCTGGAGGAGCTCAAGGAGGCCCTGCGCAAGCTGGTGGCCGAGTTCAAGCCCAGGCGGCGCTCGGACCTCTTCCGCCTGCCCGTGGACCGGGTCTTCACCATGAAGGGCCACGGCACCGTGGTCACCGGGACCATGATCTCCGGTGCCGTGTCTGTGGGCGAGGACGTGACCTTGTATCCCGGCACGGCCACATCCAAGGTGCGCGGCCTGCAATCCCACGGCAAGACCGTGGAGACGGCCCAGGCCGGACGGCGCACCGCCGTGAACCTGGCGGGCCTGGAAGTGGACGAGGTCCGCCGGGGCGACGTCCTGGCCCGGCCCGGCTCCCTGTTTCCGTCCGACGTCTGGGACATCGAATTGACCGTGCTTGAATCCTCGCGCCTGCCGCTCAAGCATCGCAAGGAGATCCATTTCCATCACGGCGCGCGGGAGGTCCTGGCGCGCATCTACCTGCTCGACCGCGACGAGCTTGCGCCCGGCGAGACCGCCGTGTGCCAGGCC
Organism: Pseudodesulfovibrio sp. lm2024; assembly: GCF_051175575.1. Lineage (NCBI taxonomy): Bacteria > Pseudomonadati > Thermodesulfobacteriota > Desulfovibrionia > Desulfovibrionales > Desulfovibrionaceae > Pseudodesulfovibrio > Pseudodesulfovibrio sp. lm2024. The sequence continues at coordinate 2,591,690 of NZ_CP195092.1, read as the reverse complement.
CGCTTCTCCGAACCCATGGCCGGGGTCTGGGGCGACCGCATCGTGCTGCGCTCCTTCTCGCCCCTGCGCGCCTTTGCGGGCGGGCGGCTCATCGGCCCGTCCGGGCACCGCATCAAACGGTTCTCGGAGGATGTGGAGATGCTCAAGCGTTTAGCCTCGGACCAGCCCGAGGAAGTGGCCGCCGCCCAGCTCGAACTGGCCGGGCCCAAGGGCGTGGATTTCGCCGAGCTGCTGACCATGACCAACCTCGAGACCAAGGGGCTGGACAAGACCCTGGGCGTGCTCGGCGGCCAGCAGCGGGCCGTGCTCTTCGACAAGGAGACCCGGCGCTACGCTGGCGGGGACATGGCCGAGCGCCTCTCCGCCGAACTCCTTGAATTCCTGGCCGCCTACCACCGCAGGGAGTCCATGAAGCCCGGCGTGCAGCGCGGCGAGCTGGCCTCGTCCTGGGGCCGCGAACTGCCGCCCAAGCTTATGCATTTCCTCCTGGAACGGCTGCTCAAGAAGGGCGAGATCGTGGCCGAGCAGGAGGTGATCCGGCTCAAGGACCACAAGGTCTCTCTGGCCTCGGACCAGGAAAAGGTCCGCGAAACCATCCTGTCCGCCTACACCGAGGGCGGAGCCACGCCGCCCAACCTCAAGGACGTGCTCGAACCGCTGGGCATGGACGCCAAGCAGGCCGGGCCCGTGCTCCGGCTGCTGCAGGACCAGGGGGAGCTGACGCGCATCAAGGACGACATGTACTACCACGCCCCGGCCCTGACCGGCATCCGCGACGCCATCGTCGGCTTTTTCGCCGACCGCGAGGAGATGTCGGCCCCGGACTTCAAGGAGCTGACCGGGCTGTCGCGCAAATACCTCATTCCGGTGCTGGAATATTTCGACAAGGAAAAACTGACCGTGCGCGTGGGAGACGTCCGCCGTCTGCGCAAACGGTCTTGACAGGTCAGGACGCACCCTTTAGGCCAAGGCTATGGCAATTCGAGCAACGCACATCGCGGCCGTCCTGCTGCTTCTGACGCTCCTGGCAGGGTGCGCGGCGACCGCCTCCAAGGGGGCGACCACGGACCGTGGAACGGCCCAGGCCCTGGTGGATGAAGCCACCGGCATGGTTGAGGATTCTCTGGAAAAGGACAAGGACGGGCGGGTCCACCGCCTGATCGGCGAGGCCAAGGGCATCATGATCATCCCGGCCATCGGCGACGTCGGCTTCATCTTCTCCATCGGCCACGGCAACGCGCTGGTGGCCGCCCGCACGGACCAGGGCTGGACCGGTCCGGTCTTCATGTCCAAGTCCTCGGTGGGCTGGGGGCTGCAGGCGGGCGTGTCCAAGGAATCCGGCCTGCTCCTGATCATGGACGAGGAGGATGTCCGCTACATCCTGGAAAAGGGCGCTGTGTTCAGCGGCCAGGCCCGGGCCGTGGCCCTGAACGCCGAACTCGAGGCCAACCAGACCCCCGAGTTCCAGGAATCCGGCAACATCTATTTCATCGGCGAGCGGACCGGCCTATATGCGGGCATAGCCCTGAACACCGGCGGGTTCTCCAACCGCACGAAGCTGAATCAGGCCTTTACCGGCGTGGAGGGCGGCTCGCCCGAGACCATACTGTTCGACAAAAAAATCCGGCCTTACGGCTCGGAACGGCTGCTGGAACTCCTGGACAAGGCCGCATCCGAACCCCATGAAAACGAAAAGGACGGAACCGAAGTTCCGTCCAATTGAGTCAAACTGGGGTGAGTGATGGGACTTGAACCCACGGCCACCTGGGCCACAACCAGGTGCTCTACCAACTGAGCTACACCCACCGTGTGAGGGGCAGTTTTTAACCAAGCTTTTACCCCCGGTCAAGCAAAAGAATCAAAAAAGGATACACATGGATAAACTTATCATCGAAGGCGGCGTTCCGCTGCAGGGAAGCATTCAGGTCAGCGGCGCGAAAAACGCGGCCCTGCCCATCCTCATGGCCTGCCTGCTGGCCGAGGGAAAGGTCTCCCTGACCAACGTGCCCCGGCTGGCCGATATCCGCACCTCGCTCAAGCTGCTCAACATCCTCGGCTGCGAAACCACCTTCGAGGACAATGCGGCCACCAGCCTGTGCACCGGCCTCAAGCCCGAGGCCCCCTACGACCTGGTCAAGACCATGCGCGCCTCGGTGCTCTGCCTCGGCCCGCTCCTGGCCCGGCTCGGCGAGGCCAAGGTGGCCCTGCCCGGCGGTTGCGCCATCGGCGCGCGCCCGGTGGACCTGCACCTGCGCGGCTTCGAGCGCATGGGCGCGGAGTTCGAGATAACCGAGGGCTACATCAAGGGCCGCTGCAAAAACGGCCTCAAGGGCGCTTCCATCACCCTGGACTTTCCCACCGTGGGCGGCACCGAGAACATCCTCATGGCCGCCGCCCTGGCCGAGGGCGAGACCGAGATCGAAAACGCGGCCCGTGAGCCCGAGGTCGTGGACCTGGCCAACTTCCTCAACGCCTGCGGGGCCAAGATCACCGGCCAGGGCACCAGCGTCCTGCATGTCGAGGGCGTGTCCTCCCTGTCCGGCTGCGAATATCGCATCATGCCCGACCGCATCGAGGCCGGGACCTACATGGTCGCCGCAGCCATCACCGGCGGCGAACTGGAAGTCCTGGACTGCCCGTTCCAGGACCTGGACGCGGTCAGCTACAAGCTGCGCGAAATGGGCGTCTGGCTCCAGGAAGAGGACAACTACGTCCTGGTCCGCCGGGCCAACGGCCTGCTCGAAAACGTGGACGTGACCACGCTGCCGCATCCCGGCTACCCCACGGACATGCAGGCCCAGCTCATGGCCCTCATGTGCTTCGGCAAGGGCATCGGCACCATCGAGGAAAAAATCTTCGAGAACCGCTTCATGCACGTCCTCGAACTCGTCCGCCTGGGCGCGGACATCCGCCTCAAGGGCCGTACCGCCATGGTCAAGGGCGTGGGTTCCCTCAAGGGAGCGCCGGTCATGGCCTCCGACCTCCGCGCCAGCGCCTCCCTGGTCCTGGCCGGTCTGGCCGCCCAAGGCACCACCACCATCGAACGCATCTACCACCTCGACCGGGGCTACGAAAACATCGAAGCCAAACTCTCCGGCGTCGGTGCCCGCATCAAACGCGTCAGCGCGTAGCGCTTTGCATCATTCATAATAAAGGCCGGGCTCCCTTGCGGGGAGCCCGGCCTTTATTGATGCCTCCGGCGGCCAGAGGGGAAACTTTTGAAAAAGTTTCCCCTCTGGACTCCCCTTCAAAACTTTTTGTGTGCCTTCGGCAGGTCCGTGCGGTAGCGGGGAACGTGCGGCTTTGTTCAATTTGCCGTGTGCGCACCGTCCCGTGCGAAGCGGTATGGGCTGTCTTGTCCCGTCGCACACGCGCATGTGTATCCAAAAAGTTTTTGAAAATAGGGAGATGGGGGGGAAACAACCCTTTCCAAAGGGTTTTTCTTCCCCTTCCCCCGGCCGCCGGAGGCACTTTCTCAAACTTTTGGTTCCTGGTAACGGAAGGGGGGTGAAGGACGGTTGTTGGACATATGACGCATCGGTGCCGGGGCTGTTGCCTTGGCAGACCTATGTGTTGGCGTTCACGGTCGGAGTCTTCGCACTCCGGTTTCCGGTGGCCGGTGGGGCGGCGTTGTTGCTGCTTCTTGTGGCCGAGGGCGTGCTGCGCGGGCGGGAATGCCGGGTGCCGGTGTTGGCCGTGGTCCTGTGCGCGGTCTTTGGGTTCGCCTATGCAACCCAGCGCACGCCGGCGTTCCCGGACAGGGTGCCGGGCTGGATGGCGGCGCGCGAGGCCGTGGTCCTCGATGGCACGGTGGACCGGGCCGAGCCGCGTCCGGGGCACCGGCTGCGGGTGATTCTCGATAAAGTGAGGGCCGATGCGGGGCAGGGGAATGCACCGCTGCCCGGCAAGGTGGCCTGGTTCATCCGCAATCCCGACTATGTGCCGTTGCCCGGCCAGCGCGTGCGGACCGTGTCCAGGGTGGTGCCGGTGCGCAGCTTCGGCAATCCGGGGTTGTGGGATTACCGCTGGTATTGGCAGCGGCAGGGCGTTTTCTGGCGCGCCTGGCCCGCAGGCCGGAGCAAGCCGGTCTGGTCCGCGCGGCCCGAGTCGTCGCTGGCCGGGATGCGCGGGCGGTTGCGGGAGCTGGTGGCGGAACATCTGCCGCAGACGCAGGGCGGGGCCATGGTCCTGGCCCTGGCCACGGGCGACCGCTCCCGGCTGGACATGGCCACCATGGACGCAACGCGGGGCGCGGGCTTGGCCCATACGCTGGCCCTTTCCGGACTGCACGTGGGGTTCGTTGCCGCCATGGGCTGGGGGCTGGCCTACCTGGCCGGATTGCTCTGGCCGGGACTGCTGCTGCGCGTGCCCAGGCCCAAGCTGGCCGTGCTTCTGGCCGCGCCGTTGGTTCTGGTCTACGCCTGGCTCGGGCAGCCGTCGGCCTCGCTCGTCCGGGCCTCGGTCATGTTCGGCTTCTGGGGCGTGCTCCTGCTCCAGGGGCGGGGCAGGGTGCTCATGGACGGGCTGTTCTTCGCCCTGGCGGCCATCGTCTTCGTCTCGCCGCTGTCCCTGTTCGATCTCGGGTTGCAGATGTCCCTGGCCGCCGTGGCCGGGATCGGGCTGCTCCATCCGTTTTTCCGGTTTCTTTTCGCCACCCGGCGCAAGGGCGTGATGCGGCTGTTGTCCTGGGCAGCGGGCACGCTCGCGGTAAGCGTCTGCGCGACCGTGGCGATCATGCCGCTGGTCTCCTGGTATTTTGGCTCGTTCAGCCCCAATCTGTTGCTCAACCTGGTCTGGCTGCCTGTGTTGGGACTGGCGGTCATGCCGCTCGGGTTGATCGGCACGCTCCTGGCCGTTTTCGGCTGGACCGCATCGGCGGGTGGGTTGCTGCTCGGCCTGGCCGCGCATACCGCGGACGGGTTGCTGTGGCTGCTGGACGCGGTGCAGGCGAGCGGGCTGACTCCGGTATTCGCCGTGCTGCGGCCCCTGTGGCCCGAGATGCTCGGCTTCGCGCTGCTCCTGGTCACGGCGGCGGTCTGTCTGCGCTCCCGGCGCAAGGTTCCGGCGCTGCTGGCCGGGCTCGGGTTCGTCCTGCTGGTCGCGCCGCACGTGTTCGTCATGGCAGAGGACTGTCGGGACCGCGTGAGCCTGACCATGCTCGACGTGGGGCTGGGCCAGTCCCTGGTCGTATCCCTGCCCGGTGGGCGCCGCTGGCTGGTGGATGCGGGCGGCGGATCGGCCACGTACGATCTGGGCGAGGCCGTGGTCGGGCCGTCCCTGGCCCTGGGGCGGCCACCTCGGCTGGACGGCATTTTTCTGTCCCATCCGGATGTGGACCATAGCCACGGCCTGCCGTACCTCATCGAGCGGTTCGAGGTGGGGGCGCTGTACACCAACGGCATGCTCCCGCGCGGTCTGACCGGCGAACGGCTGGACCGGGCGTTGCCGGGCAGCGGGGTCGCTGTCGCTTCCCTGGCCGCCGGGGATGTGGTGGACCTGTCGTCCGGCGCGCGGGTGGCGGTCCTGCACCCGGACGCGGGATTCGCCGGGACCCGGGCCAACGAGCGGTCCCTGGTCCTGCGCCTGGAGCGGGACGGGCGGTCCCTGGCGCTGTTGCCGGGCGACGTCGAGACCGGCGGCATCCGGGCCATGCTCGACCGGGGGGCGGATTTGGCCGCCGAGGTCCTTGTACTGCCGCACCACGGCAGCCGCCGGAGCTTTGACCCGGATTTCTACGCCGATGTGCGCCCCGAGGCGGTTCTGTGTTCCAACGGGTTCATGAACCGCTACGGGTTCCCGGATCCGGGAGTGGCCGAGGCCGCCTCGGCGGCGGCCGGGGGCAGGGTGTACGCCACGTCGCGAAACGGGCGGGTGGTCTGCACCTGGAACGGTTCCGGCGGGGGGCTCGAGGTGCGGCCCATGTGGGCCTCTTGCCATGAGTGTCCGTCTGATATAGAAGTCCAGATAGAGGCCGGATTCGGCCACAATACCGAATAAATGGAGGCGGTCCGCCTCCGAGCGCCGTCCAGGCGGATAGATCAACGCATGAACAACGACGTCAGACAAATATTGCTCGAAGCCGTGGAGCGGATGCCCGCGTTCCCCAAAAGCGTGCATCAGGTCCTGGAGCTGTCCGGAGACATCAACTGCTCGCAGAAGGACCTGGTCGAGGTCATCAAGAAGGACCCGGTCTTCACCCTCAAGATACTGCGCCTGGTCAATTCCCCCTATTTCGGCCTGTCCAGGGAGATCACCTCCATCAACCACGCCAGCGTGTACCTGGGCCTGAACACCCTGAAGAACGTGTCCCTCTGCCTGGCGGCGGTGGGGGCCATACCCCGGTCCGCCTCGGACCGGTTGGACATGGGCGCGTTCTGGCTCCATTCCCTGGCCGTGGCAGCCTGCGCCTCCATGCTCGGCCGCAAGCTCGGGGTCTCGCGCGACGACGTGACCAACTTTTTCGCCGCCGGGCTGCTGCACGACATCGGCAAGGTGGTCTTCGCCCTGTACATGCCCGAGCGATTCGAGGCCGCCACCCGTATGGCCGCCGAGCCGGGGAAATCCCTGGACCGTTGCGAGCTGGAGGTCATCGGGGCCACCCATGCGGACGTCGGCGGGCTGCTGGCCGGGAAGTGGAACCTGCCCGGCGAGCTGCGGGAAGCCATCGCCTCCCACCATTCCATGGGTGAGGGCGGTGACTTCATGCTCCCCGACTGCCTGTTCGCCGCCAACCAGATCAGCAAGAAGCTGTCCTTCGGCTCGGCGGGCGATTTTCAGGTGGAACCGCTGCCCTCGGGCGTGCGCAACCGGCTGGGCATGACCATGGACGAGCTCATCACGGACCTGCCTTCCCTGGGCGAGGAGGTGGAGAACGCGCGCATCTTCATCAAGCTCGGGGAGTCCCGCTGATGCGCGTTCGGAGAGGCCTGGCCGCGCCGGTTTCTGACGGCGTGAAACGACGGACGATGGCCCGGACCTGCTGGACGCAAGGCGGCGGGCCCGCTGGAAGGGGTGGGACGTGTGCTTTGATCTGGCCCGGCAGGGCATGGAACGCCAAGCGCGAGACACGCTCCCTTTGGTCCCGATTCGGCCGAACTATTGCGTTTTTCATGAGAAAGTGACATTGAAACATATCTCCAACTCAAGACGATGAGACTACAGGAGGGCGAAAGATGAAAGCGTTGATCGTGGATGACGATTTTTACAGCCGCAACATGATTCACGAAATATTGCGCCAGGTCGCCAAATGCGACATTGCCGTGAACGGCGAGGAGGCCATCGAGGCCTTCCGGCGCGGCCTGCTTGACGGAGAGCCCTACGACCTGATCTGTCTCGACCTGCTCATGCCCGAACTGGACGGCCAGCAGGCCCTGCGCGAAATCCGCACCCTGGAGCAGGAGAACGGCGTCAGTCCGCACAGCGAATCCAAGGTCATCGTCACCACCATGCTCGCGGACGAGAAGGAGACGCACGACGCCTTCTTCCTCGGCGGCGCCACCTCCTATCTGGTCAAGCCCATCGACGAGGCCAAGCTCATGGAAGAGATCAAGAGTCTCGGCCTTATCTGATCTGGGCAAGGCCAGCGATTTCAAGCTGATACTGCCGGGTGCCGTGCCTTGAAGCGGCATCCGGTTTCGCGTTTGCGAACGGATTTGAAGTTGGAGCCGTTTTCTAATATGTTAACCCTCTTTGCTCGATACTTACTCCCCCCGCGACCAGGGGGGCTTTTATACAGGATAGGAATTCATGAGCCAAACACTTGGTGTTAAATTCAATGACTACGGACAGGTATACTATTTCGGCTCCGGTCCTTTCGTAGTCCGCGAAGGCCAGCACGTCATCGTCAAGACTGACCAGGGCATGGGGTTGGGCAAGGTCATCCTCGTCCGCCAGGCGCCCAAGGAGACGGACGACGAGGACCCCGAGGGCCATAAGGCCATCTACCGGCTGGCCAACGAAAAGGACATGGAGGCCGTGGCCGAGAACGAGGTTTTGTCCAAGGATGCCTTCAAGTTCTGCCGCGCCTGCATCACCACCCACAAGTTGGGCATGAAGCTGGTGGACGTGGAGGTCTTCTTCGACCGCTCCAAGATGGTCTTCTACTTCACCGCGCCCGGCCGCATCGATTTTCGCGAGCTGATCAAGGATCTGGTCAAGGAATACCGCACCCGCATCGAGCTGCGCCAGATCGGCGTGCGCCACGAGACCCAGATGCTCGGGGCCATCGGCAACTGCGGCCAGATGTGCTGCTGCCGCCGGTTCATGCGCAAGTTCGTGCCCGTGACCATCAAGATGGCCAAGGAGCAGAATCTGTTCCTCAATCCCACCAAGATTTCAGGCATTTGCGGGCGGCTGCTCTGTTGCCTGAGCTTCGAGCAGAAGGGCTATGAGGAGTTCCACCGCATGTGCCCGCGCGTGGGCAAGAAGTACCAGACCTCGCTCGGGCAGATGAAGGTCCTGCGCTCCAATTTCTTCAAGAAATCCTTATCCCTGCTTGACGAAAACTTCGAAGAGCAGGAAGTTTCCATTGACGAATGGAATGAAATAGTTAACAAGCCGCCGAGCGACGAGGCCAAGGCGGAAGCCAAGGCCCGGTCAGCCGCTCCCCAGGGGCGCAGAGGCGGACGGCGTCCCCCGCGGCCCGACACCGGCGGTCCGCAATCCGGCGAACCCGGCCGGTCCGATCCCGAAGATGCGCCCGGCGCGCGGGAGGCCAGACCGGCAAGGGACGACCGCAAGCGCCGCCCCCGCAAGGAAGCTCCGCGCAAGGCGGACGCTCCGGAAGCGCAGCCCGAACAGGCGGCCTCCGGCCCCGACGGCGGGGAGGCGGGCGACGCCAAGTCCAAGCGCGGCCGCAGACCCAGAAGGCGCAGGCGCAGGCCTCCCAAAAAGTAACGCCCGTCCGGGCGGCCGCTTTCGTCACGACAAGGAGAATTCGATTTGCAACGCTTTTACATCACCACGCCCATTTACTACGTGAACGCCAAACCCCACCTGGGCCACGCGTACACCACCACGGTGGCCGATTCCCTGAATCGTTTCCACCGGCTCATGGGCGAGGAGACCTACTTTCTGACCGGCACCGACGAACACGGCGACAAGATCGTCCAGGCCGCGGAAAGCAACGGACAGACGCCCCAGGAGTATGTTGACGTCATCAGCAAGCTCTTCCAGGACCTCTGGCCGAACATGAACATTTCCAACAACGACTTCATCCGGACCACCGAGCCCCGGCACAAGGAAGTGGTCCAGCAGATCCTGCAGAAGGTCTACGACGCCGGAGACATCTATTTCGGCGAGTACGGCGGCCACTACTGCTTCGGCTGCGAACGGTTCTACACCGAGAAGGAACTGGTCGACGGCTTGTGCCCGGACCACCAGACCAAGCCCGAGTACATCGCGGAGAAGAACTACTTCTTCAAGATGTCCAAGTACCGCGACTGGCTCCTGGAGCACATCAACAAGAACCCGGACTTCATCCGTCCCGAGCGCTACAAGAACGAAGTCGTCTCCCTGCTCGAGTCCGGCGAACTCGAGGACCTGTGCATCTCCCGGCCCAAGTCCCGCCTGACCTGGGGCATCGAGCTGCCGTTCGACGCCGATTACGTGACCTACGTCTGGTTCGATGCGCTGATCAACTACGTGGCCGCCCTGGGCTGGCCCGACGGCGAGAAATTCAAGAAATTCTGGCCCGTGGCCAATCATCTGGTGGCCAAGGACATCCTCAAGCCCCACGCCATCTTCTGGCCGACCATGCTCAAGGCCGCCGGCATCGAGCCGTACCAGCACCTCAATGTGCACGGCTACTGGCTGGTGGAGGACACCAAGATGTCCAAGTCCATCGGCAACGTGATCGAGCCCCTGGCCATGAAGGACGCCTACGGCCTGGACGCCTTCCGCTATTTCCTGCTGCGCGAGATGTCCTTCGGCCAGGACTCCAGCTTTTCTGAAAAGGCCCTGGTCGGCCGCCTCAACGCGGATCTGGCCAACGATCTGGGCAACCTGTTCAACCGCACCCTGTCCATGACCCACAAGTACTTCGGCGGCCAGGTGCCCCGGCCGGACGTGGAGGACGTGGTCGACGCGGAGATCAAGAAGATCGGCCAGGACGCCATGCAGTCCTTCCAGGACTTCTTCTCCGACCTGAAATTTTCCCGCGCCCTGGAAGGGCTCTGGGAACTGGTGCGCGGCCTGAACAAGTACATCGACGAGACCGCGCCCTGGACCCTGTTCAAGGAAGAGAACACCGGGCGGCTGTCCACGGTTATCTACGTGCTCCTCGAAAACATGCGCAAGATCGCCGTGCACCTGTGGCCGGTCATGCCCGAGGCGTCCGAAAAGATGCTCGAACAACTCGGCATCAGCTTTGCCCCGGAAAAGGTCAACCTGCCCAAGGAACTGGACGTCTGGGGACTGCTCGAGTCCGACATCGCCGTGGCCAAGACCTCCAACCTCTTTCCCCGCGTGGATCTGCCCGCCGAGGAGGAGGCTCCGGAAAAGCCCGCCAAGAAGGCCAAGAAAGCCGACAAGAAAGAGAAGGCCGAGGAAACCGTCTGCGAGATCGAGTTCGAGGATTTCCTGAAGCTCGACCTGCGCGTGGGCACGGTCAAGGAAGTGGAGAAACACCCGGACGCCGACCGGCTCCTGATCGTCAAGGTCGATACCGGCGACAAGGACCTGCGCCAGGTGGTGGCCGGGCTGGCCGACTACTTCGAACCCGCCGACCTCGTCGGCAAACAGGTCGTCGTGGTCGCCAACCTCAAGCCCCGCAAGCTGCGCAAGCAAGTCTCCCAAGGCATGATCCTGGCCGTCAAGACCGACAAGGGCATGGAACTCCTCACCCCCACCGGCGAAGTCTCCCCGGGCAGCAAAGTCAGCTAGCCTCGGTACGTGACATATATCCAAACGAAAGGGCCCCGCATCGCGGGGCCCTTTCGTTTGGGAATGCCTCCGGCGGCCAGAGGGGAAACTTTTGAAAAGGGTCTAGACTAGAACAGAGGACTCTTCCGGAGTATCTTCAGGAGGACCATGTACATGTCCTTCCTGTGGTTGAATCGGAACTCACATTCCTTCAAATGTAAATTGAAAGTGGCTTTGGCAATGCCATGGAACTTAACAAGCCTTGTTTTTGCGAAGCCCCAAAAGCTCTCGATACCGTTAATGTGATTCGTCCCTTTAGCAAACTCGCCTTCCCCGTGGTCTATCCGAAAATGTTTCTGATAACCTAAGTCCACCAATCCATGATAAGAACGTAATCCATCAGAATGAATTACACTTTCAAGGTCTACCTTTCCTCGGATGATTCCTTGAAGGGTGGCTTTGGTGCAGTCTGGGACGATCTGCGTGTAGACGAATCCCCTTCGTTTCAAAATTCCGAAAACGACCGTTTTCCCATAGGCTCCACGGCCAACACGACCTTTCTGCCGATGCGGGCCAAAGAAGCTTTCATCAACTTCGATCGTCCCAGTGAGGGGGGATTGCGCTTCACAAAACTCGGCGATTCGCACTCTGATGGCATGTATATACCGATTGACGGTATTTCTATTTATTTTCGCCACCTTGCTTATCTGAGTTGCGTCCAAGTCGTAGCAAAACAGCCTGACCAGCTCCCTGGTTTTGGCTTCCGAAATTTTCGAACGATTTGCGTACTTGTTTTTTACCGGCATAATTGACCTATTACCGGAAAACCAAATCCTGTTCTAGTCTAGCCCCTTTGGAAAAGTTTCCCCTCTGGACTCCCCTTCAAAACTTCTTGTGTGCCTTCGGCAGGGGCGTGCGGGAGCGTTTTGGGGTGTTCGTTTTCGGTGGCTTTCGGATTCGGAGCAATCGCACGTCTCTTTTAGACCCACCGCACGCGCGAATGCGCATATAGAAAGTTTAGGAAAGGAAAGGGGATGGGGGGTCCGGGGGGAAGGGGAAAGGGAAAGCCCTTTTCAAAGGGTTTCCCTTTCCCCTTCCCCCCGGCCGCCGGAGGCAGCCTTTGGCAAAGTGTTTGCAATATTGCATGTCAGGTATGCCCGGGGTGTCAAAAAACGGGTGACCGAGGTGGCGTATGCGATTGAAAATGCGAACGATTATGCCTGAAAAGGCTGAATGTGGTGAGGGTCCCCTTGCGCACGGTGTTGTCCGCTTTGACTGGAATTGGAATCTGGACGAAGTGGAACGTGCGGTGCGTGAGCGGGGTTTGTCCTGCCTGGCCTTTGAGGATGCGGCCATGTTCGCGGACCATGATCGGGTGGTGGACATGTGCCTGGACATGCGCGTTCGCGACCTGAACGTGTTGTGGAGCGCGCGCGTGGACACGGTGCCCACGGACGGGCTGCTCAAGGCCATGCGGCTGGCCGGATGCCAGCGGCTGGACATGCGGCTGAATCCGGACGAGGCGGTGGAAGGGCTGTTCTGGGCCCGGCGTTACGGGTTCGACGTGCGCATCCGCAACCTGGACGGCGCGTCCTATGCGGCCGAGCGGATCACGTACGGCGTGGCCGAGCGCGAAGCCATCGCGGACCGGTTGCCCGGTCTGCATGCGGCCCAGTTCGACCTGGCCGTGGCCTATTATCGGGCCGGGCGGCTGAGCGACGTCATGTTGCCGCTGGGCAAGGCCATGACCTTGCGCTTTCCCATGAACGAATTGTGCCTGAACCTGCTGGCCTGCCTGTCCGCGGCCAAACACTATCCCGAACAGGCCGCCGGTCTGCTCGACCAGGCCGGGTACGGCTGCCCGCATCCGGTGGTCTTCCGCAACCGCGAACTGCTCCGGGCATGGCTGGCCGGGGGCGGCGATCTGAAGGGCGTGCGCCTGCGCCTGGAGCCCGAGCACTCGGCTTTTTTCTAGGCCGCGAATATTTCGGAGAGTGAATCCCCCGCGACGGTTGCCGCTGGGGCTTTTTCGTCAGGCGTGGTTGCGCAGCTTGAGGTCCAGCGGGTGCGGGTTGAGGTAGTATTGGCCGCGCAGGTAGGGGACGTCGTATTTGCGCACGTAATGGTTGAACAGGGTCACCGGCACGATGAGCGGGACGCTCTCGTTTCTGTAGTGCTCGATGAGTTCCAGGCATTCTCTTTTTTCGTCCGGGGTGAGCAGCTTCTTGAAGTAGCCGAGGATGTGCATGAGCACGTCCACGTTTTTGCGCACCGTGGATTTCAGGGCCATGGCCCGGGCCAGCCGGGCGTGGTAGCGGCGCAGCAGTTCTTCCAGGGGCAGCCGTTTGCCTTCGGCCACCAGCTTGCCCATCTCCCGGTAGCCGGTCACGTCGTGGGCCCGGACGAGCATCTTGTGGCGGGTATGGAATTCGATCAGTCTCTGCATGGTCGGCCCGCTGTCCAGGAAACGGTGCCAGCGGTGCTCGGTGAAGATGCGCTCGATGAAGTTGGCCCGCAGTCCCACGTCGTGCAGGCGTCCGTCGTCCTCGACCGGGAGCAGGGGGAACCGTTCCATGACCATGGACGCGAACAGTCCCACGCCCGCGTAGCTGGTCGGCTGGCCGCCGGATTCCGAGTAGATCTTGACCCGGCCCATGCCGCTGGACGGCGATTTGGCTTTGAAGATGAACCCGCACAGCCGGGCCTTTTCCAGTTCGGGCAGAAACGTTTCGGCCCAGTGGCGCATGGCGTCGGTCCAGTCCGTGCCGGTCTGCCGCCCTTTGAGCCGGTTGTCTTCCAGGGTGCCCACCAGGCGGACGGCCTCGCGGGGCACGCCCATGCCGCAGCCGACCTCCGGGCAAACGGGCACGAACTCCAGGAGATCGGCCAGGACGCCCGTGAGGTGCTCGGCCTTGGCGTTGGTGCCGTCATAGCGGACCTTCTGTCCGGCCAGGCAGGCGCTGATGCCGATGCGGATGCGTTCCTTGGCGGGATCAGACATGGTTGAGCAGCTTGAGTTCAGCGGGCTCGGGGTTGAGATAGTACTGCTGGGTCAGGTACGGCTTGCGGTATTTGCGGGCGTAGTGGTTGAGCAGGGTGACGGGGATGATCAGGGGGATCTTGCCCTTGGCGTAGGCCGTGATCATGGCGTGCAGTTCGCGCTTGTCCTCGGCGTCCAGTTCCTTCTTGAAATAACCCGCCGCATGGGACAGGACGTCGCGGTTCTTGCTCGGCGTGGCCTTGAGGGTCAGGGATTTGAAGAGCAGGGCGGCGTATTTTTCGAAGATGGTCTCGACGTTGTGCATGGTGCTTTCGCCGAGCAGGCGGCCGAGTTCCCGGTAGCCGCCCAGGTCGTGGGCGCGGATGAGCATCTTGTGCCGGGTGTGGAAGTCCACCAGGTTGCCGATGGATACGCCTTTGGCCATGAGGGCGCGCCAGCGGTGCAGGACGAAGACCCGGCGGATGAAGTTCTCGCGCTGGACCGCGTTCTGCAGCGCCTCGGAGGTGACCACGGGCAGCAGCGGGTCATGTTCCCGGAGCAGGCGGGTGAAGAAGCCGGGACCCGTGCGCGGCGGCTTGCCGTCGGTGGAGTGGATCTTGGCCTTGCTCACCGCGCAGGATTGCGAGTGCACGCGCAGGACAAACCCGCAGATGCCCTCCTTGTCCAGCCCCTTGAGCACGCGTTGCGCCCATTTGGTCATCTTGTCGGTCAGGTCCTTGCCGGATTCGTATCCGATGAGCCGGATTTCACCGGCGCAGTCCACCTGCCGGAGCGGCTCGCGCGGGATGCCCATGCCGCAGGCGATCTCCGGGCAGATGGGCACGAATTCAACATGGTTGGCCAGTGTTTCGGTAAGGTAGGCGCTGAGCCGGTGGGTGCGGTCATGGCGGACCCTTTCCCCGGCCACGCAGGCGCTGACGCCGATCTTGATGCTGTCGGACATGTACCCTCCAAGGTTCTTCCTCTGAGGGTATCACCGTACGGCGGCGAGAAACAAGTAAAAAACACGAACTGCAAGAGAACGCGCCGCAGGCGCATAAAGGGGATGCAAGGGTGCGAACCCTATCGTTGCTGTCGCCTTCTCTAAGGCTCGAAGACTCGCTAAGAGCTGGCGCAGCCCGCCGGAGGCGAAATCTTTCGACTGCCGCCGCGAAGCGGCTTACAAAAAAAGACCGCTCAAAAGGGCGGCCTCGGAAAATTCGTTGGAGCGGGGATCAGGAAGCCCTGGCGTGGGGGCCGGGGCAGCAGGAGCAGCGGGGACCTTCGTCGGACTCGTCGGGCACGGCCATGATCTTCCCGGCCAGGCCGCAGCACAGCACCACGTCCGAGCCGCGCACGCGCACGCGGCACCCCTTGGCGCCGCCGCGCAGGACTTCCACCGGGCAGCCGGGCGTCATGCCCATGGCCAGCATGCGGGCGCGTGCCTGACGGCCGCCGTCTATACCGGCTATGCGAACTATGGAACCTGTCGGAAACTCGGTCAAAGGCTTTTGCATCGCTGGACTTTCCCTCAAAGCTTGCGTTGAAGTTGAGAGTAAGTATCATCCTCTGTGCTGTCAACGGGAATTTGTGATCTTTGCGCAGCCTCTTGGCAACGGGGCCGGAATGTTTATGGTAGGGAGGTGTGCCCGAGGCTTCACCTGGCCGCAGGAAAAAGAGGCGCGGGCGGCGCTCCCCGAAGATCGACGCAGGGTATATAACCGTTGCGTTTCGGGGGATAACCTTATAATAAAGATTGCTTGTCCGGCGGGCGGCGGCGGTGCCGAGCCGGGCGAGGGGAAGGGGGTCGCCCCCCTCTCTCGAATACCGCCGTAACTTCAACTACTTCGAGCAGAATGCCCAAACGCACAGATATCAAGAAGATCATGTTGATCGGGTCCGGCCCCATTGTTATCGGCCAGGCCTGCGAGTTCGACTACTCCGGTACCCAGGCCCTCAAGGCACTTAAGGAGGAGGGGTACGAGGTGGTCCTGGTCAATTCCAACCCGGCCTCCATCATGACGGACCCGGAGTTGGCCGATGCCACCTACATCGAACCCATCGAGCCCGAAACCGTTGCCCGAATCATTGAAAAAGAGCGTCCCGACGCTCTTTTGCCGACTTTGGGGGGGCAAACCGGGTTGAACACGGCTCTGGCCGTGGCCGACATGGGCGTGCTCGACAAGTTCGGCGTGGAGCTCATCGGCGCCAACATCGACGTCATCAACAAGGCGGAATCCCGCGAGGAATTCCGCGCGGCCATGCAGAACATCGGCTTGGGCATGCCCGAGAGCGGTATCTGCCACAACATGGACGACGTGCGCGAGTGGGGCGAGAAGATCCCGTTCCCGATCATCGTCCGGCCCGCCTACACCCTGGGCGGCTCCGGCGGCGGCGTGGCCTACAACATGGAGGAGCTGGAACAGATCTGCTCCAACGGGTTGGCCCTGTCCATGAAGCACGAGATCATGCTCGAGCGCTCCATCCTCGGCTGGAAGGAGTACGAGCTGGAGGTCATGCGGGACAAGAAGGACAACTGCGTGATCATCTGCTCCATCGAGAACCTCGACCCCATGGGCGTGCACACCGGCGACTCGGTCACCGTGGCCCCGGCCCAGACCCTGACCGACGACGAGTACCAGCGGCTGCGCGACGCCTCGCTGGCGGTCATGCGCGAGATCGGCGTGGAGACCGGCGGCAGTAACGTCCAGTTCGCCATCAACCCCGAGGACGGCGAGCTGATCATCATCGAGATGAACCCGCGCGTGTCCCGGTCATCGGCCCTGGCCTCCAAGGCCACCGGCTTCCCCATCGCCAAGATCGCGGCCAAGCTGGCCGTGGGCTATACCCTGGACGAGATCCCCAACGACATCACCCGCGAGACCATGGCCTCCTTCGAGCCGGCCATCGACTACTGCGTGATCAAGATACCCCGCTTCACCTTCGAGAAGTTCCCGGGCACCGAGGACTATCTGACCACGGCCATGAAGTCCGTGGGCGAGACCATGGCCATCGGCCGGACCTTCAAGGAGGCGCTGCAGAAGGGCTTGCGTTCGCTCGAGACCGGCCATCCCGGCCTGGGCGAGCAGTTCGACAACTGCGACATCGACCGCAACGAGGTCCTCAAGCTCCTGCGCCGTCCCAACTCCCAGCGGCTGTACGCCCTGCGCAACGCGCTCAATTGCGGCATGACCGAGGAGGAGGTCTTCGAGGCCACCAAGATCGACCCGTGGTTCCTGCGTCAGTTCAAGGACATCATCGACATGGAGCACACGCTCATCGACTTCGGCAAGCGCGAGGGCGTGACGGCCGAGGCCGAGGGCATGGCCGACATGCTCCGCAAGGCCAAGGAGTACGGCTACTCCGACCCGCAGCTGGCGTCCATGTGGCGGACCAGCGAGGACGCGGTGCGCGCGCTCCGCAAGGAGCTGGGCATCGAGCCGACCTATTACCTGGTCGACACCTGCGCCGCCGAGTTCGAGGCCTACACCCCGTATTATTATTCCACCTACGAGACCGGGCAGGAGAACGTCCGCGAGGACCGCAAGAAGATCGTCATCCTGGGCGGCGGTCCCAACCGCATCGGCCAGGGCATCGAGTTCGACTACTGCTGCTGCCACTCCTCCTTCACCCTGAAGGAGATGGGCGTGGAGTCGATCATGGTCAACTCCAACCCGGAGACGGTCTCCACCGACTACGACACCTCGGACAAGCTCTACTTCGAGCCGCTGACCTTCGAGGACGTCATGAACATCATCGAGTTCGAGAAGCCGGACGGCGTCATCGTCCAGTTCGGCGGCCAGACCCCGCTGAACCTGGCGCTGCGGCTGATGAACGCGGGCGTGCCCCTGATCGGCACCAGCCCGGACGCCATCGACCGCGCCGAGGACCGCGAGCGGTTCAAGCAGTTCCTGAACAAGCTGAACCTCAAGCAGCCGCCCAACGGCACGGCCATGTCCATGGTTCAGGCCCGGGAGATCGCCGAGAAGCTGACCTTCCCGTTGGTCCTGCGCCCGTCCTACGTGCTCGGCGGCCGGGGCATGGACATCGTCTACTCCATGGACGAGTTCGACCATTACTTCCGCCATTCGGCCCTGGTCTCCCCGGAACACCCGACCCTGATCGACAAGTTCCTCGAATACGCCATCGAGGTGGACGTGGACGCCCTGGCCGACGGCGAGGACGTGTACATCGGCGGGGTCATGGAGCACATCGAGGAGGCGGGCATCCACTCGGGCGACTCCGCCTCGGTGCTGCCGCCGTATTCGCTCAGTTCCGAACTCATCCGCGAGATCGAGCGCCAGACCGTGGCCATGGCCAAGGAACTGGGCGTGGTCGGGCTGATGAACGTCCAGTTCGCCATCAAGGACAACGAGGTCTACATCATCGAGGTCAACCCGCGCGCTTCGCGCACGGTGCCCTTCGTGTCCAAGGCCACGGGCGTGCCCCTGGCCAAGCTGGCCACGAGGGTCATGCTCGGCGAGAAGCTCAAGGACCTCAAACCCTGGGAGTTGCGCAAGAAGGGCCACGTCTCGGTCAAGGAATCCGTGTTCCCGTTCAACCGCTTCCCCAACGTGGACGTCCTGCTCGGACCCGAGATGCGCTCCACCGGCGAGGTCATGGGCATAGACCCGAGCTTCGGCCTGGCCTACATGAAGTCGCAGCTGGCCGCGGGCCAGAAGCTGCCCACCTCGGGCACGGTCTTCATGTCCGTCAACGACTGGGACAAGTCCAAGATCGTGCTGGTGGCCAAGGACTTCGAAGCCATGGGCTTCAAGGTGGCGGCCACGGGCGGCACGGCCGACTTCCTCGTCGAGAAGGGCGTCAACGTGGAGAAGGTCCATAAGGTCCACGAGGGCCAGCGGCCCCACGTGGTCGATCACATCAAGAACGGGGCGTTCGACCTGGTCATCAACACGCCTTCGGGCAAGAAGACCGTGGGCGACGCCAAGATGATCCGCCAGAACGCGCTGCTGTACGACATCCCCTACACCACCACGGTGTCCGGGGCCCGCGCGGTGGTGCAGGCCATATGTGAACTCAGACAAACCGGGCTGCAAGTGAAGAGCCTGCAAGAATACTACGGCTAGCGAGAAGCCGGACATACGAGAGAGTCTTCATGAAAAAAGAGTATTGCGGTCTTTTCGGCATCTACGGCAACAAGGAGGCGGCGCGCATGACCTACTTCGGTCTGTACGCGCTGCAGCACCGCGGGCAGGAGTCCGCGGGCATCGTTACCTGGGATGGCGAGAAGATCCGCGAACAGAAGGGCATGGGCCTGGTGGCCGACGTATTCAACGAACGGCATCTGGGCAAGGAGCTCAAGGGCTCCATCGCCATGGGCCACATCCGCTATTCCACCACGGGCGCGTCGCTGATCCGCAACGCCCAGCCGTTCCTGGTCCGCCACGGCGACCTGCGCCTGGCCGTGGCCCACAACGGCAACCTGGTCAACACCTACGAACTGCGCAGCGAACTCGAGGCCAACGGGTCCATCTTCCAGACCACCATGGACACCGAGGTCTTTGCCCACCTGATCATCAAGTACCTGCACGAGTCCGAGACCATCGAGGAGGCCGTGGGCAAGGCGTGCAACCGCGTGCGCGGGGCCTATTCCATGCTCATCCTGGCCAACGACAAGATGATCGCGGTCAAGGACCCCAACGGGTTCCGGCCGCTGGTCCTCGGTAGCGTGGGCGGCAACTACGTCTTCGCCTCCGAGACCTGCGCCTTCGACCTGGTCGAGGCCGAGTACCTGCGTCCCCTGGACCCGGGCGAGATGGTCGTCATCCACAAGAACAAGCTGACCTCCCATCGTTTCGCCGAGCCCATCCGGTGCAGCAAGTGCATCTTCGAGCTGATCTACTTCGCCCGGCCCGATTCCCATATATTCGGCGACGTGGTCTACGAGCGGCGCAAGGCCATGGGCGTCATGCTGGCGAAGGAAGCCCCGGTGGACGCGGACATGGTCATGCCGTTCCCGGACTCGGGCAACTACGCGGCCGTGGGCTACTCCCAGGAGTCCGGCCTGCCGCTGGAACTGGCCATGATCCGCAACCACTACGTGGGCCGGACCTTTATCCAGCCCTCCCAGGACATGCGCGACTTCTCGGTCCGGGTGAAGCTCAACCCGGTCAAGTCCATGATCCAGGGCAAAAGGATCATCATCATCGAGGACTCCATCGTGCGCGGCACGACCATCCGGGCGCGCGTCAAGAAACTGCGTGAACTGGGCGCGCGGGAGATTCACCTGCGGGTCAGCTGTCCGCCCATCCGCTTCCCCTGTTTCTACGGCATCGACTTCTCCTCCAAGGGCGAGCTCATCGCGGCCAACCACTCGGTGGAGGACATCGCCCGGTTCATGGGGCTCGACTCCCTGCACTACCTGTCCATCCCCGGCCTGCTCGACTCCGTGACCCAGGACGAATGGTGCCTGGCCTGCTTCGACGGCAATTATCCGGTGCCCCTGTCCGACCGCATGGGCAAGGACTGCCTGGAGGCCGCGCCCGGGATCATCAAGGAATTCTGCTAGGCTGCGAATCATCAACGCCCGCCGGCCCCGAACGGGGCCCGGCCGGGACGGGGCGGCACAAGGGCCGCCGACCGGGAGGACGCGTTTTCGCGTCCGCTCCGGTTCCTATTCGGGAGAACAACGCATGGCATGTACATCCGAACGCAAGGACTGGCTGGAGTTGGCCCGCGAGGTCCTGGACATCGAGGTCCAGGGGCTCGAGGCCGTACGCGACCAGCTGGACGGGCCGTTCACCGAGGCCCTGACCGCCATGGCCGAGTGCACGGGCCGCGTGGTCATCACCGGCCTGGGCAAATCCGGGCTGGTGGGCCGCAAGATCGCGGCCACCCTGTCCTCCACGGGCACGCCGTCCTTCTTCCTCCATCCGGTGGAAGGGGCCCACGGCGACCTGGGCATGATCCGCGACGAGGACGTGGTCCTGGCCCTGTCCAACTCCGGGGCCACCGACGAGGTCAACGCCATCCTGCCCACGCTCAAGTCCCTGGGGGCCACGGTCATCGCCATGACCTCCAACCCGGCCTCGCCCATGGCCGAACTCTCCGATATCCACATTCAGGTCCGCGTGCCGCGCGAGGCGTGCCCCATGGGGCTGGCCCCGACGTCCTCCACCACCGCGCAGCTGGCCGTGGGCGACGCCCTGGCCGTCTGCCTGATGGAGTGGAAGTCCTTCGGCAAGGACGATTTCAAGCGCTTTCACCCCGGCGGTTCGCTGGGCCAAAGGCTGGCCACCTGCGTGGACCAGCTCATGCACACCGACGGTCTGCCCGTGGTCCGGGAGGACGCGGCCCTCAAGGACGCCCTGTCCACCCTGAACGGCGGCGGGCTCGGCCTGGTGGCCGTGGTCGACCAAGCCACGCTGCTCAAGGGCGTGCTGACCGACGGCGATGTGCGCCGACTGGTCTGCGCCGGGGCGCTCAACATGGACCGCCCGGTGAGCGAGGTCATGACCGTTTCGCCGAGAAGGGCAACGGCCGGGGAGTCCTCGGCCCGCGTGCTCGATCTCATGGAGCGCAGCCAGATCACCGTCCTGCCCGTGGTCTGCGACGACGGGCGGCTGGCGGGCATGGTCCACCTGCACGACCTGCTCGGCAAGGGCGAGTTGACCTTTGCGGGCGGCAACGGCGGGGGAGCCGGTTGATGGCCCGGACACGGACCGAAGACGCCGACGTCTGCAGGCGCTGCTCCTTCCAGGGGCCGACCTGCTGCCGCATAGCCACCGGCCAGGAGGAATACTGCTTCCCCCTGTCCCAGACCGAGAAGGAGCGCATCCAGGAGCTGGTGCCGTACACCGGCGGCTTCGTGCTCGCGCCCAACTCCAAGGCGTTCATCGACTACGCCTGCCGTCTCTTCCCCGGCGAAGAGGTGGCGGTCCGGCGCATCTTTCCCGAGGGCAAGGAACACTTCCGGCTGGCCGTGGACTCCATGGGCGCGTGCCGGTTCCTCGGCCCGCTCGGCTGCGAGATTCCGCAGGAGGCGCGCCCCTATTACTGCCGCCTCTTTCCCTTCTGGATGGCGGGCCGCACGGTCACGCATTTCGACACCCCCACCTGCCTCGCCCGGCGGGAGGGGGGCACACTTGTGCGGATTTTGGACATCCTTGACACCAACAAGGCGACCGTGAAGGATCTGTACGGCCGGTTGCGCCTGGTCTGGGGATTGCCCCCGACCAAGGGCGCGAACCCGGTCAAGAAAACCTTCTGATGGATACAAAATGAAGAAATTCCTCAAGATATTCGGCATAATCGTTCTCATCTGCTTCCTCGCCGGCATCGGCGGAGCCGCCTGGCTTTACCACTGGGCCTCCAGCGACCTGCCGGGCTTCAAGAACATCACCGACTACAAGCCGCCCCTGGTGACCACGGTGTACGCCCAGGACGACAAGGTGCTCGGCTATTTCTACAAGGAAAAGCGGTTCCTGGTCACCCTGGACCAGATGAGCCCGTGGATTCCCAAGGCGTTCCTGGCCGCCGAGGACGCTTCCTTCTACGAGCATGACGGCGTGGACCTGACCGCCATTGTCCGCGCCTTCAAGGCCAACCTCATGGCCGGGCGCACCAAGCAGGGCGGCTCGACCATCACCCAGCAGATCATCAAGCGGCTGCTGCTGACCTCCGAGCGCAGCTACAAGCGCAAGCTCAAGGAGGCCATCCTCGCCTTCCGTCTGGAAAACTACCTGACCAAGGAAGAGATCCTGACCATCTACCTGAATCAGATATTCCTGGGGGCGCACTCCTACGGCGTGGAGGCCGCGGCCCGCACCTATTTCGCCAAGCACGCCAAGGACCTGACCGTGGCCGAGGCGGCCATGATCGCGGGATTGCCCCAGGCCCCGTCGCGGTACAATCCCTATCACAACTACCAGCAGGCCCGGCAGCGTCAGGAGTACGTCCTCGGCCAGATGCGCAACCTCGGCTGGATCACCGAGGAGCAGTACCAGGAGGCGCTGGTCGAGCCCATCGAGCTCAAGTCCATGGATGACCCGTCCTGGCAGGTGGGCGCGTATTATCTTGAAGAGGTCCGCCGCTGGCTCATCGATCAGTTCGGCGAGGACGAGGTCTACAACGGCGGCCTGACCGTGACCACCCCGTGCGACCTCAAGCACCAGGCGGCCGCCGAGACGGCCCTGCGGCGCGGGCTCATCGACTCGGCCAAGCGGCGCGGCTGGACCGGCCCGGCAGGGCACTTCACTGCGGCGGACGAGCCGAGGATTCTGGAAGAGGGCCCGCAGACCACGGACAACATCATGGCCAAGGATCAGCTGATCAAGGCCTTCGTGACCAAGGTGGCCCAGGACAAGGCCTTGGTCCATTTCGGCAAGTTCAAGGGAGAAATCCCCATCAAGGCCATGTGGTGGGTGCGTGAGCCCGACATCCGCAAGAGCCACGAGGACGTGCCCGATCCGACCGACGCCCGGAAGATCCTCAAGAAGGGCGACGTGGTCTGGGTGACCGTGGCCAAGGCCCCGAAAAACGAGGACGGCACCTGGATTCTGGACCTGGAGCGCGAGCCCGTGGTCCAGGGCGCCGTGGTCTCCATCAAGCCGAACAACGGCGAGGTCCTCGCCCTGGTGGGCGGCTACTCCTTCGCCACCAGCCAGTTCAACCGGGCCACCCAGGCCAAGCGCCAGCCCGGTTCGGCCTTCAAGCCCATCGTCTACTCGGCGGCCATCGACAACGGCTTCACCGCCGCCTCCATCGTGCTCGACGCGCCCATCGTCTACGCCAACGACGCCGAGGGCAAGCTGTGGCGGCCCGAAAACTTCGAGGGCACCTTCGACGGCCCGACCCTGCTGCGCACCGCCCTGGTCAAGTCCAAGAACCTGTGCACCATCCGCATCGCCCAGAAGATCGGCATCCGGACCATCATCGACCGGGCCAAGGCCATGGGGCTGGACACCGACTTCCCGGTCGACCTGTCCGTGTCGCTGGGCTCGGCCGTGGTTTCGCCCATGAACCTGTGCGAGGCCTACACCACCTTCCCGCGCGGCGGGTCCTACATCAAGCCGCGCACGGTCCTGTCCGTGAAATCCGCCTGGGGGGACGAGCTGTACACCTCCAAACCCGAGGCCGTGGACGCCATCAGCCCCCAGACCGCCTACATCATGGCCACCCTGATGAAGCAGGTGGTCCAGAACGGCACCGGCTGGCGCGCCAAGGTCCTGGGCAGGCCCGTGGCGGGCAAGACCGGCACCTCGAACATGGAGCAGGACGCCTGGTTCATGGGGTACGCCCCGTACCTGCTGACCGGCGTGTACGTCGGCTTCGACGAACTGACTCCCATGGGCAAGTGGGAGACCGGTTCGCGCGCGGCCTCGCCCATCTGGGTGGACTACCGCAAGCAGGTGGAGAACGATTACCCGTATGAGGACTTCACCCAGCCGCCGGGAATTGTTATGGTCAAGGTGGACGGCAACACGGGCAAGCTCGCCTCGCCGTCCTCGACGCAGGAGTTCTTCCTGCCGTTCAAAGTGGGCTCCGAGCCCACGGAGACGGCCCGCTCCTATGGCGGGGACGGAGACGCCCCGGCGTCGGCCGACGACCTGTTCAAGCAAACCTTCTAGGCAGTTGGGGGCACCATGGAACTCGATCTCTATCAGGTGGACGCGTTCGCGGACGAGGTCTTCACCGGCAATCCGGCGGCGGTGATCCCGCTCTACGAGTGGCTGTCCGACGAGCTGATGATGCACATCGCCATGGAGAACAACCTGGCCGAGACCGCCTTCTTCGTGCGTAAGGGCGAGTACTTCGAACTGCGCTGGTTCACCCCGGAGATCGAGATCGACCTGTGCGGCCACGCCACCCTGGCCAGCGCCCACGTCCTCTATGCCCACCTGGACTATACCGATCCGGCCGTGGTCTTCGAGACCAAGAGCGGACGGCTCTTCGTGGACCGCGAAGGCGGCGGCTACTCCATGGACTTCCCGGCTTGGTCGTGCTCCAAGATCCAGGTCACCGAACGGGTGGCCGCAGCCCTGGGCGCGCGCCCGGCTGAACTGTACATGGGCAGCCGCGACATGATGGCCGTGTTCGAGACCGAGGAGGAAATCCGGGCGCTCGATCCCGACTTCCGCTTGGTTTCGGGCCTGGACGGGTTGTGCCTCATCTGCACCGCGCCCGGCGTGGACCACGACTTCGTGTCCCGCGTCTTCGTGTCCGGCGACTCCATCCCCGAGGACCCGGTCACCGGGTCGGCCCACTGCACCCTGGTCCCGTACTGGGCGGACCGTTTGGGCAAGTCCACGTTTTTCGCCTACCAGGCCTCCAGACGCGGCGGCTCCATGCGCTGCGAATACCTCGGCGACCGGGTCAAGATATCCGGCAACGCCGTGACCTACATGACCGGAACCATTCACCTCTAGGAGGGGCCATGCCGTTCATCAAAGTGGAAACCAACGTTGCCGTGGCCGACGAGACGGCCTGCCTCAAGGGTATCTCCGCCCTGGCCGCCGAGATTCTCGGTAAGCCCGAGGCCTACGTCCTGGCCGTGCTGGAGCCGGGCAAGCGGCTGCTCTTCGGCGGCACCGGCGATCCGGCGGCCTTCGTCTCCCTCGACTCCATCGGCCTGCCCGAGACCCGCACCCCGGAATTCTCCGCAGCCATCTGCGCGTTCCTGGCCCGGGAGTTGTCCATCCCGGCCAACCGCGTGTACATCGCCTTCGGCGACATCAAACATCACCTTTTCGGCTGGGACGGCGGGACCTTTTAGGCGTCCCCGGCCAGCCTTCCTTTCCCCCCGCAGACCGCAGCCCGACGGTTCTCCGCCGGGCCTTTGCGCATTCTTCGCCCTTGTCCTTAGGGCAGCCCATATTCGGTAAAATCGGTTGCGCAAATCGATATTGCGCGACATTGCGCGATTATCCCAAGGTATTTGTTTGATAATTCTTGTGCACGCCTTTTGCATTTCCATGTCTTTTCGCAACGCGTAAATTCATGGGGGCTTTTCATGAGCATCAAAAGCAAGCTGATCCTGATCTTCGTGTCCGTGCTAATGGGCCTGACCGGAATCTTTGCGGTGAACTATGTGGGCGGGCAATATGTGGTCAAGACGCGCAATCTGGCCATGTTGGCGCGGGAGGGCACGGCCCTGTTTCTCCAGGCGCGGCGGCAGGAAAAGAACTTTCTGTTGCGCAAGGACGGGCAATATACCCGCAAGGCCCTGGAGGACGCGGACAAGGCAGGGCGCGTGCTCGAAGATATCGCCCGGCTCAAGCCGGGACTGGCCGTCCGCTGCCGTGAGGCCCTGGATATTCTGCGGCAGTACCGCGAGGCGCTGGTTCAGGTGAACGACCACTACGTGGCCATGGGGCTGACCATGAAGCAGGGGTTGCGCTGGGATTTCATCCAGGCCGCCCGTAACATGGAGGCCGAGTTCGGCAAGGCGGCCATGAGCGAGGAGTTCGTCATCAAGCTGCTCCAGATGCGGCGCCATGAGAAGAACTACATCATTCGGGGCGACGAGCAGTACGTGGTCCGCGTGGCCAAGGGCGCACAGGAGTTGCGCGCCATGCTCACGGCCGGAGACACCCCCGAGGCGGCGGCCGGGCAGATCAAGGCGCTGCAGGGCTATCTCGACGCCTTCAACAACTATGTGGACAGGGAGAAGCGGATAGCGGCCATCACCGGCGGCCTGGTGGAGGCGGCCCGTTCCCTGGAGCCGGTCTACGACGAGATCGCCGAGAGCAGCGCGGCCCAGTCGCTGCACGACGCCCGGATGATCGACTATGGCGTGGTCGGCGTGGAGCTGGCCGTGGGCGCGGCCATCATGCTCTTGCTCCTGTGGGTGATGCGGTCCATCAACGGGCCGCTCATGCGCCTGAATTCCTTTGCCCGCAGCGTGGCCGGGGGGAACCTCGAAGCGCAGCCAGAGGGCGCGTTCAGCGCCGAGCTGGGCGCGCTCAAGGACGTGCTGGTGGACATGGTCGACAATCTTCGAACCGTGATCGCCCAGTCGCGCAAGATGGAGGAGGACGCGCGTACCCAGGCCGGTGCGGCGGGCCGGGCGCGGGACGAGGCCCTGGCCCAGCAGGAGCGCGTCCAGGCGTTGCTGGAGCGCATGGGCGAGGCCGCCGGACGGGCAGACGAGGTGGCCAGGAAGCTGACGGCGGTGTCCCATGACCTCAAGGAGCGCACCGGAAAGATCGCCGGAAGCGCCGTCACGCAGCAGGAGCGCATGTCCGAATCGGCCACGGCCATGGAGGAGATGAACGCCACGGTCAACGAGGTGGCCATGAACGTGAGCGACGCGTCCGGCCTGGCCAACGAGGCCAGCTCCGAGGCGAGCGAAGGCATCCAGGTGGTCCACCGGGCGGAGAAGTCCATGGCCGAGGTGGCCGGGACGGTCTCGGTGCTGGAGGAGGGCATGTCCCGCCTGGGCTCGGACACCGAATCCATCGGCCAGGTCATCAGCGTGATCAACGAGATCGCGGACCAGACCAACCTGCTGGCCCTGAACGCGGCCATCGAGGCGGCCCGCGCGGGCGACGCCGGGCGCGGGTTTGCGGTGGTGGCCGACGAGGTGCGCAAGCTGGCCGAAAAGACCATGGTCGCCACCAAGGAGGTGGAGGAGCGCATCACCGCCATCCAGGAGGCCACGGGCCGCAACATCCGCGACGTGAAGGAGACCCTGGCCCACGTGGCCGAGGCCAACGGCGAGGTCGGCAATTCCGTGGAGGCGTTCAGCAACATCCGCGAGTGTTCGGCCAATGTGGCCGACCGGATCGAGGGCATCGCCATCGCGGCCCGCCAGCAGTCCGTGGCCAGCGAGGAGATCAGCGGCGCGGTGCTGGACGTCAGCCGTCTGGCATCGGCCACGGCCGAGGACGTACAGCAGGCCGCCTCGGTCATCGCCGGGCTGGCCGACATGGCCGAGACCCTGCAGACGATCATCGGCCATCTGGGCGGAGAGGAGCGCGAACCCGAGCGGGTTTTGCCCGGCCACGCCGAAGGGCGCAAGCTGGGAGTCGTGCAATAATAAAGGGCGGCCGTTAAGGCCGCCCCTATCTCAACAAAGTGAATAATTCCCGCCGAAGGCGGTCCAGGGATTCCAAAGGGGGCTCGCCCCTTTGGCCGCCGGAGGCGAAGTCACCCGACAATCCCGCCAAAGGCGGAACCCTTCCCTCTTGCTTCTATAACAACTTCAACCGCCAGTTGAACTCGCTGGTCCGGTTGGGCCGGGGCACGTTGCGGGGCCATGGTTCGAGCATGGTCACGAAGGTCTTGAAGCCGAGCCGTTCCAGGGTGCGGGCCTCTTTGGTCAGGTCCACTTCCCAGCCCGGGAAGATCCAGTTGTTCTGGCCGTACTTGCGCACGAAGGCGACCTCGTTCATGGGCGACTTGATGGCCTCGTCGAACGGCACGGCGTCGGCCAGGAACCGGGAGATGCCGAACGGCCACATGCCCTTGATGACGAAGCCGAGCGGCAGGGGCGGGTTCTGGGCCAGCCCCTCGAGGTCCTCCAGCGGCAGTTCCGGGTTGATGATGGCGCTGGAGAAGCCGAGCCCGCGCAGGACGTCCAGGGCCAGCTTATTGGCCGTGTTGCAGAACGGCCCGGCGGTCAGGGTCGTGTTTTTGCGGTCCTCGAAGTAGGCGGCCTGCCACGGGGCGTTGAGCACGAACTCGCGCGCGCCCTTGCGCACCGCCTCCTTGATCAGGGAGCGGTACTTCTTGTCCTCGTCGGGCCAGATGACCGGCGGCAGCCACCACTGGGCGCGTGCCGTGTCCTTTCCGGCCACCTTGCCGAGGATGGAGCGTTCCAGCCAGAAGGCCGGGCGGTCCCAGGTCTTGCCCCTGGGGGGCTGGCGGAACAGGCTCACGGACTCGGTGCGGGGGCCGGGCTTGCCTTTGCCTTTGCCCTTGCCGCGAACGCGCGGCGCGGCCTTGGGCCAGGTGGGGGTGAAGGTGGATTCCTTCATCTCCGGGGCCGGGAAGAAGTCGAGCTCCTTTTCCAGCTCCCTGATCTGCTTGACCAACTGCGGTTCGCGCCGGTCCACCAGAAAAACCTTGGTGCCCGTGGGCAGGGGCGGGCCGGTGTGCTTGCGGGAAAAGGGGATGTCCATACGCCCGCGTTTGGGCACGCGGCGGCGGATGGGGATGGTCCGGTGGCCGGGCTGGTCCTCGTAGCCCACGCGCACCAGATCACCGGTCTCGAGCTGCTCGCGCGGTTCGAAGTAGAGCTTCTTCTGGTCGCGTTTGATCTCGCCGATGAGCCTGCCGGAGCTGGTCTCCTCCTTGGGCTGGATGGGCTGGAACGGACGCTGGGGCAGAAACACGGAGTGGCTCGACGGCCGTCCGAGGGCCTGGTCCAGAAGCTCCACGGCGGTCTTCTTGGCCTGGGCGTCCTGCGGGTTGTCGCGCAGCATCTGGTACGCCTTGACCGTGTAGAAGACGTAGTGAGGGCCCTTCTTGCGGCCCTCGATCTTCCAGGCGGCCACGCGGTCCATGGACAGCAGGGGCTTGGTCAGCACGTCCAGGGAGAGGTCCGAGCAGGAGAAGAGCCGCTCGGGCTGCTCCTTGCCCCGGGTGTAGAGGCGGCGGCAGGGCTGCACGCAGCGGCCGCGCAGGCCGGACTTGCCGCCCAGGTAGCTGGACCAGTAGCAGCGTCCGGACACGCAATGGCACAGCGCGCCATGCACGAAAATTTCCAGGTCCAGGTCCTTGGGGCAGGCGTCGGCCATGAGCTTGACCTCGTCCAGGTTCAGCTCGCGGGGCAGGACCACGCGGTTGGCGCCGAGCTTCTTGGCCACGTCCAGCCCGGCCGGGTGGGACACGTTGGCCAGGGTGGACAGGTGCAGCTCGCCGGTGTAGCCCGCCTGCTTGGCCAGGGTCAGCATGGCCAGGTCCTGGACGATGAGGGCGAACGGCTTGACGTTTCGCTGCAGCCGGTCGATGAGCCTGCCTGCGGATTCCACGTCCTGGGGCTTGACCAGGGTGTTCATGGCAACGTAGGTCTTGGTGCCGCGATCACGGCCCAGGCTTGCCAGCTGCGCCAGCTCGCTGATAGAGAAGTTCTGGGCCTGCATGCGGGCCGAGAAGTGTTTCAAACCCACGTAGACAGCGTCCGCCCCGGCCGCGACGGCCGCCAGGAAGGCGTTCTTGTCCCCCGCGGGGGCCATGATTTCCGGAATATGTTTTTTGCTCATAAGGTATCTGTATGTCCTTGAGGAATTGCCGCAGTGTCAAGGTATTGAATGTATCCCCGGTCGGTCAATCAAAAACGGTCGGCGAATTTTTCGAACTGACGCTCGAACGACCGGACTGGGACGGGTGGAAGCCCGGCCAGTTCGTCATGATCCGGCCCAGCTCCTGGGAGCTCGACATGCTCTGGGGCAGGCCGTTCTCCCTCTGTTCGGGCGACGCCGACTCCATTACCCTGTTCATCCAGGCCGTGGGGCGCGGCACCCGGCGCATCGCCGAGTTATCGCCCGGCGACCTGGTGACCATGTGGGGCCCGCTCGGCAATTCCTTTGCCGTGGAGCCCGACGTCCCGACCCTGATGCTTGCCGGGGGCATCGGCATCGCACCTTTTCGCGGTTATGTCGAGCAACATCCGCGCCCCGAAAACCTGTCCCTGTTTCTGGCCCACCGCCTGCCGCTCGACTGCTACCCTTACGATTTGCTGTCCAGGACGGTGAAAAGCAAGTGCATGATCGAGGCCAAGCCGACCGATCTGGACTGCATCATCGACGCCCTGCGCGGGCAGATCGAGGAGAACGCCAAGCAGGGCGGCCTGGTCCTGTGCTGCGGCCCCACGCCGTTCATGCGCACGGTCCAGCGGTTCGCCAGGGAGTTTGGCGCGCGGGCGCAGGTCTCGCTGGAGAACCGTATGGCCTGCGGGGTGGGCGCGTGCCTGGGCTGCGTGACCAAGGACGGCGAGGGGCATCACGTCCAGGTGTGCACGCGGGGCCCGGTGTTCTGGGCGGATAAAGTGGAGCTGTAGGAGGCCGCAACCATGGATATGCAAGTCAATTTCGGCGGTCTTTCCCTCAAGAACCCGGTCATGACCGCGTCCGGGACCTTCGGCTTCGGCCTGGAATTCGCGCCCTACGGCGACCTGACCCGGCTGGGCGGTTTCGTGGCCAAAGGGCTGTCGCTCAAGCCGCGCGAGGGCAACCCCATGCCGCGCATCGCCGAGACGCCGTGCGGCATGCTCAACGCCATCGGCATCCAGAATCCGGGCGTTGAGTATTTCGTCACCCGCGCCCTGCCCATGCTGCCCTGGAAGGAGGTGGCCGTCATCGCCAACCTGTACGCCTGTGACGCCGAGGAGTTCGGCGAACTGGCCGGTGTGCTGGCGGGCGAGGAGGGCGTGGCCGCGCTCGAGGTCAACGTGTCCTGCCCCAACGTCAAGGAGGGCGGGGTGGCGTTCGGCCAGGACCCGTCCCAGATCGCCAAGGTCACCGAGGCGGTCAAGAAGAAGGCCGGGAACAAGCACGTCATGGTCAAGCTCTCGCCCAACGTGACCGACATCGCGGTCTGCGCGAGGGCCGCGGCCGAGGGCGGGGCGGATTCGCTCTCACTGATCAACACCCTGTCGGGCATGGCCGTGGACATCCGCAACCGCAAGCCGCGCATCGCCAACGTCATCGCCGGACTGTCCGGCCCGGCGGTCAAGCCGGTGGCCTTGCGCTGCGTGCACCAGGCGGTCCACGCCGTGGACATCCCGGTGGTCGGCATGGGCGGCATAGCCTCAGCCGAGGACGCCCTGGAGTTCATCCTGGTGGGCGCCCAGGCCGTGCAGGTGGGCACCGCCAATTTCCTGCGCCCGGACTTCGCCTTCGGCCTGGCCGACGAGATGGAGGCCCTGCTTTCGGAGGTCGGCGCGGCCAGCCTGGACGAGTTCCGGGGCAGCCTGCAACTGCCGC
This sequence comes from Pseudodesulfovibrio sp. lm2024, assembly GCF_051175575.1. NCBI lineage: Bacteria > Pseudomonadati > Thermodesulfobacteriota > Desulfovibrionia > Desulfovibrionales > Desulfovibrionaceae > Pseudodesulfovibrio > Pseudodesulfovibrio sp. lm2024. Next base: position 2,559,959 of record NZ_CP195092.1, on the reverse strand, counting down.
TTTAAAAAGGGGAAAATTAGTGCTTGCCAAGCCCCATCATATTGGGTAGAAACTGCCTCTCAACGCGGAGAGGTGTCCGAGTCCGGCTTAAGGAGCACGCCTGGAAAGCGTGTTTGGGGGGAACTCCAACGGAGGTTCAAATCCTCTCCTCTCCGCCACTTTTTTCAAAGGTCTTGTTTTCCAGTAGGTTACTGAGAAACAAGGCCTTTTTCTTTGGACTTGCTACAGCGCAAGGAGCAAAAGGCATGTCCAAATACCCCGGTTTGAAGAGGCGCGGAAGTCGTGGGATTTACCAACTTCGGTTGGCTGTTCCTCGTGATCTTCATGCCGTTTTCGGTCGCAAAGAAGTCACTGTCTCCCTCCGCACTTCTGACTCCCAGAAAGCCGTGGATCGCTTTCAGCGAGGTTGGGCGGCTTCGTGCTGTTTTCGCAGACTGTCGCAAGACTCCTGCCGGGGATTTTCCCTGAAACCCATTGCCGAAGGTTTTTAGGAGCAGCCGACCAACCTACTCCCACCAGTTTCAGTGCCAGCTACTGGCCCTCTGCTTTCCAAGGCCATTGAAGCATGGTTCTCAAGTCCTGAGGCCCGCAAATTGAGGGCGACCACTGCCAGAGACACGCGAGTTGCCCCTTATGCACTTCATTGCCGCTCGTGGTGATCGTCCGTTAGGCTCTTATGAGAAGAAAGACGCTCTCGTGCAAGACCTGCCTCCGCGGCGGAACCTGCTCAAGATTTGCAAGGGAATGGCCCTTGTGGACATTGCAAAGAAAACACGGGCAATGGGTGCCTAGACAGGCAAATAGCACTCTCTGTCATAATTCTTGGGGGGAGCGCCAAGCTCGACCGACTTTCTCAGGATGCACATTACTAGGCCCTCAAAAGAGCCGTGTGAGTTTTGTCTGCGCCGATATGCCGGATGCAAATAATATCACGGTCGGCATCATGGCTCTCGTTGTCCAACAAGAGCGGGAGATGATTTCAAAAGGACTAGGGAGGCTCTGGCAGCGGCAAAAGCATGCGGCGTTATGCTGGGTGTCCTAATGTGGCTGCTCATCTCCGTTAGTACGGCAACGAGGTTGGAGTGAAGACAATCAAGAGCAATGCCGATAGAAGCCCCGAGTCCTTGTGGTCACAGCGGGAGACACCAGCAAAGAGACATCGTTTCATTTGCGTGGATTGCGAAGGAGTTAACCGCACAAAAGATGACGCCCCCCGTGGCGGGGAATGGCATCCGTCCAGTGTGAAGCGACTGCTAGAACGGTTGGCTTAATCGATATTCCATGGGGCTACACATTGTCCATCGAGGCTTTTATGATGCCAGTTGGACTCTCAAAATCTGTTGTGAAGTTGTTGAGCAGGTATTTCTGAATGCATTTAAGTCAGATAAATTGACCACTTAAAAATTATTCATTCTATAACAAAAAAATAAATGGTGAAAAAAAATGAACTTTTACAACCTTGTCGACTTGGGTAGGTAAGAAGCCTAGACGTTGCGCGGCGTGATCAGGAATGTGCTCAGACAGATTTGCTTTACATAAACCTCGGGCAGACTCGGCTCAAGCGCGATCATCCTCGCGATCTTCTTTTCCACCTTCCGTCTGGGTAACCGAGGATACTTATTTAGAATATAGCGTATCTTCTTCCCATTGTGGCCCGGCTGTAAAGAGCGGAGAAGTTTGCTGGCATATTTGCGTATGCACTCTGCTTGGCCGAAAAGCCCCAATGGTTCAGGGATCCATGTAGATTGTCCAGAGTCATGTCTCTGCACTAGTTTGGTCAGCGTTTCTGAAGCGGGAACCTTTACATTTTCCAAAAAAGTACTGATATATTCTAAGTCTTTCAGTTTCGATTTCCTGAGTTGATCCATGTTGTCGAGCAATCTCAGAACTTCTTCGTCACTTTCCGCCTTCTGACCAATCTTAATCATTACATTCGCGACGATTCCAGAGTCGTAACATGGGCGATATTGAATGACAGGAACTCCCATGAGTGTCGCTTCCATGCCCGTTGTGCAATCGTGATGGATTACGACTTTGGCAAGAGCTAGCCATGCCCGCACCTCGCCTTTGTTGACCACAGTGAGATTGTCCAGGTGGCCTAGTTTACTCGTGTAGCTTTCAAGATTTTCCTGCGGGTGAGGACGAAGGATAATGGTCGTCTTCGGGTGCTGTCTGGCGATCTTTTCAATAAGACCGATGGTGTGGTTGAATAACACCTCCTGATAAGCGCTAATTTTTTTTACATGAGCCTGTACCTCCTGAGTTGCGTACATCTGCCATTCTTTCATGCTTGTGAGCATTTTTAGGTAATTCTCACAACCCATGGCATGGTTGAAAAATCCATAATTGGTATTGAATAGGATGAAGTCGCGGCCGTAGGTGTCCACGATGTCGTGATTTTCGTACAATGAGATAAACTTTTCGGAAAGCAGGTCAAAGGAAGGATGCCCGGTCACGCATATCAACTCGCGCTGCTTTTCAGTGAGGAATCCAGAAATTCGTTTTTTCTGAGTGTTACCCCATAAGCACATTTTAGTCACATGATCCGCGACCTTGGAATAATTGTTGACATGGGCATCTGTAGTGTCGATGGCCGAAAGACCTTCTGGGTCGATGTTGAATACAAGCCCTCCGTTGCGGAGGATTAAGTCATTGGTTTCCTTGTGCTGGTCATTGTCGAAGTAGCAAACAGGTCGTCTGCAACCCGTTGCTATTCGATTGGCCATATATTCTCCAATCAGTGATGGGTATCCTGCCTTTGCAAGATGAAGCGACAAATAAAGTGCTCCGTCGAGCTCTCTGGACGCGATTTCAATTGGATGGACGCAGAGCATAAATTCCCCCTGACTTGTCAGGACATCACCCGGGTTATGTCATTAGCGTCAATGCGTGGCAGGGTCAAAGATGAGTGTAGTGCGGTGTCAGCTACAGCCACTTCGGTCGTCATGCCGAGCTTAAAATTACGGGCCTTGAGGGTAGCTAAAAGAGTGTCATTATAATCGCCGTATGGGTAGCATACGGTCAGTGCATTCTGATCAACACCGACAGACTTGAGGAATTGAAGTGAGTTATCTACTTCGGTTATTTGATCTGAGGGGGACAATCGCCCCTGCCATTCATGTCGGTATCCATGAACTCCAATATGCATCCCGGCTTCCCTCATTTCAATCAATTGGCCGGGAGAAACGTAGAGTTCGCGGGAAAAACTGGCTTCGTCCGTGTTCAAATATCTGATAAAGAGGTGGTTGGTGACCCTGTTCCGAACATCTTCTGGAAGTCCCAATTGCAAAATGCGTTTAATGAAAATAACTTCTGCGGAATCGAATCGATTTGGATGCGCCAACTCCTTCCAATAATGCTCTTTGGGTTTAACATCGATTTCGCCCTGGAGTGCGTCAACTTGCTCAAAAATCTCAGCTACAAGCTGTTTTGTGTCCTTCGCTGCGGCTAAAATAAAATGGATTTTGTTCACGTCGAGCACTTTGCTTTCAATGACCGCCTGTGCGGGGACGTAGAATGATCCTTGGATGTTGTATTCTTTTAGTAGGGGAAAAACGAAGTTATAGTGGTCTATATACCCATCATCGAACGTCAGGAGGACTGCGTTGGCCGGAAGCTCGACGCCGGAAGAAAAAGCTTCGATTACATCTTCAATGTGTACAGGTGAATAATGCTTTTTGAGGAAGTCGAGTTGTTTTTTGAAAATTGAAACGTCCAACCCCTTGATCTCCGGGTAGGCCGAATTTATAAGGTCCCTTACATAATGATACATGATTATGGTGACGCTAGACATGGTTTATCCTAAACAATGGTTTGGGCGATCCTGATCGGAATCTCCTTTAAAGAGACAATAATTAGGAGTGTCTTTCACAAAATAGTGCAGCTGAATATTTTCTTTACAGAAAGGAGCAAAATACAGAGGGACTGTTTCTGTTTCCGGTTTTTTTAATCGAAAACCAATTTTTGTGAAGTGTGCTGGCACTTCAACTCGGCACACCATGTCCACGTACTCACATTCCTTTTCGACGAGAAGCGACAGTAACGCCTCTCGCAAATCCACAGGGGCCATCCAAGATCCAAACCAATCGACAATGTGTAGGCAAGAAGCGCCAACGTCCTCAACTGTATCTACGCGAGTCACGATGATCGCATGCTGAGTGCAGCCGCTTTCAACTCTGTATAGTTGATATGAGTACACAGGGTGAGTAATATATCGCTCCAGCAAAAAATGGGGAGTTTTTTTGGGGGTTGCGTTGTGTACTATTGTGGATTTGAACAGGTCATTGCTTGTTATCAGTCTCAATGTTGCCGAGGGATATATTTGTTTGGGCAAATTGGACTGTGGTGCCGAGAAAAGATTCTGCGAAGAATATGAGGAGGGAATGAAATAGTGCTCCATCTCCCCAACGGTGTAATTAAGTGCCTTGTAAATCTTGATGGCTTCAGCAGACAAACCGATTCCGGCGTATGTTCCGACGTCTAATTGCCTGTGGAATTCCATTAGCAATTGCAAGCCTATCAGCCCCTGTCCCTTGGCATTTTTCCAGATAGCCCCCCAATAATCCTTTTGATCTTTGAGGCTGGAATCAAACCGTGATGTCGGGATAAAGCCCAGCAAACTTTCAAGCTTGCCAGAGTCTGAATCTATGGCGAGCATAAAGTTGAGGGTTTCGCTTCCCGGAGTTCGATGTTGCCATTCAAGCAATTCGGGGCAGCGAACAAAAATGTGTTTATTGCTCCAATAAGAAGAGAGAAAGGCAACGATTCTGTCTTTATCGCTTACCGTCGCGACTCTAAAGGTATGTGGCATTCGCGCCAACCTGTCCGGTCATTGGAAGATAAAATATAACGTTGGTCATTGAGCTGTATATCCTCCGTCAACCGTCAGAGTAGTGCCTGTTATCCAGCGACTCCACGGGCTAAGGAGAAAGGTTGTTGCGTTGGCAACATCTTCAGGCGTCCCTAATCCCAAAGGATGACTACACACAATCTCGTTATACTTTTCCTCAGGCATAACTTTTTTGTGTTCCTCCAACATCCTACCCTCGACATAGCCGGGTGCAATGCTGTTAACACGGATGTTTTCCCGGGCGAGTTCTATCGCCCAAGAGCGGACAGCAGCTTCAAGAGCTCCTTTCGAAGCACTGTAGCCGCTAATCGCAGATTGACCCACTCTCCCTGCAACAGATGAAATCATAACAGCACTCATGCCATATTCAGAGCGCATCGGGCGCTTTCGTAGATGTTGCAAGATCAGAAAAGCTGAAGTGACGTTAATTGCGATTAAAGATTCGAAGGCGGACTTCGAAAAAAAACGGAGTGGTACGAGCGGACGAATCCCCGCACAATGGACAAAGCCAGCTACGGGCGTATCGATTCCCTGTGTCAAGACTGAGGGCAATGCATCACAATCGTTAAAATCATACACAATGGCTGTGTGACTGTCGCTATGCTTTAGGGATGCTTGAAGCGCCGTGAGTTTTTCAGAATTGCTCCCCATCAGAATGAGGTCAGCATGGTGCGTTGCAAGCTGTTGGCAAATAGCACTGCCAATTGTTGAAGTTGCACCTGTAATCAGAATCTTACGTCCTTTGAAATCAAACACCTTGATCCCCAAAAGCGACCTGATAGATGTCATTAACAGTTTGACAAGCAGTCAGTTCTTCAGCCGTAAGTTCTTTGCCATGCCTGTCTGCCAGTGCCATGACACCCAAAGCGGCTAGAGAATCCCATTGCTCCAGGTCTGAGAGTTTCTCGTCGCCGGAGAGCTGGCTCTCAATCTCTGTTATCTCCTTAAATTCTTTCAAAAAAAATATTAAATCCATAATGGCTCCTGCAATGCTTACATGTTCAGTATTGTGGCTGCGCTGGCGTACCCAACGCCGAATCCCGCTACTAGCACGGTATCGCCACTAGTTATTAACCCGTTGTCGAAATCTTTCTTCAATGCAATAGGGATACTCGCGCTGACCGTATTCCCGGTGTCTTCAAGCTGGATGCAAAATTTATCTTTGGGAATGCCGCATTTGAGTCTCAAGTGTTCGAGAATAAATGCATTTGCCTGATGGAGGACAACTCGATCGATATCCTCAAGCGTCATGTTCGCACTGGCCAGCATGCGTTCGATTAAAGCCGGTACCGTCTTGAGCGTAAAGGCGAATATCTCAGTGCCGTTCATATACAGATTGTTAAGTCCTCGCAAGCCGTCGGCTATGGTATATTCATACTTCGCAGCATCTTTGTCGGTGAAGTCAATGATGCCGGTGTCGGGGATTATCAAATTTTTGCCTCCGGTACCATCAGTCAAGAAAGTAAAGCGCGGAGAAACGTTGTCAGCAGCTTCCAACAATATAGCTGCAGCCGCATCGCCGAAAATTGGGAGGTTGACTCTGTCGGTCTCCGCAATAAACTTAGTATATGTTTCTGCTGTAACCAAAAGAACTTGTCGGGCTTGGCCGGACGCCATCAGGCCGGAAGCAACTGATAGCCCGTAGACAAAACCTGAACATCCATGAGAGATGTCTAACACGCCTATGGTGTGATCCAGACTCAACAATTTCTGCAGCTGGGTTGAGTTGGGTGGTATCAATCGGTCAGGGCTCTGTGTGCAGAATATGATGAAGTCAATTTCGTCACTATTTTCCTCTGCAAGGAGCTTTTTGCAAGCGGCCACAGCAAGGGTCAGTGATGTTTCGTATTCGCTGGCTTTGTGCCTGTTCTTGATGCCTGTTTTTTTAAAAATTTGTTCTGCACTCCAGCTACCAAGTTGAGTGGCGAGTTGCTCGTTGTCAACAACTTGTTGCGGTAGGGAGTACTCGATTCTTTTGATTTTCATAATCCTCTCAACCACTGTTCTGCGATAGCAACAATGAATAATTCGTTGGCTAGGTTGTCTCGTTTTCCACAGGGCAAGAAGCTGGCCTCTGGGAGACGTTGAAAATATGCAAAATAGCCTTTGGTCACGGGGGATACCGGGTGCGCTGTTTGCTTAATTCTAGTCATTTCTAAACGGGTTTACAAGGCATAATTAAAACCAAGCATGAGAAGTGGGTCTAAGAAACTGGACCACAGTTTAAGGTGGACGTAAGAAGCCCGAAGGAGGCTTTTAATGTCCAAGAAAAGGAAAAGATTTACTACTGAATTCAAGACCCGTGTAGCCCTCGACGCCTTGACCGGCGAACTCACGCTTTCCGAGCTGGCCAGCAAATGCGGCGTTCACGCCAACCAGATATCTCAATGGAAGAAGCAGGCCAAAGAGCAGGTTGCTGCGGGCTTTGCTGGCAAGACTCAGAAGGCCCAGCAAAGCGATGAGGCGCTCATAAAAGAACTTCATACCAAGATCGGGCAGCTCACCGTGGAGAAGGATTTTTTGCAACAAGCCTTCGCCAAAATCTGAGCTGCGAGCGGAGGCGTGAGATCGTCGACAAGGAGCATCCCGTGCTCAGTGTTCGGCATCAGTGCAGAATCCTCAAGCTGCAACGCTCAACATACTACTACCAGCCGATCGGTGAATCTCCGTACAACTTGGAGTTGATGAAACGCATCGACGAGTTGTTTTTGGAGTTGCCGTTTTTTGGCTCTCGACAGATGCGCAACATCCTGCGGAATGAAGGGTGTCTGGTCGGGCGTGGCCGAGTGCGTCGACTTATGCGCAAGATGGGGTTGATGGCGATTTACCAAAAGCCGAAGACAAGTCATCCCCATCCGCAGCACAAGACGTACCCGTATCTATTGCGGCACCGAGCAGTCACGAATCCCAATCAGGTTTGGTGTGCAGACATTACGTACATTCCGATGAAACGAGGCTTCCTGTACCTCGTGGCGATCATGGACTGGCATAGCCGAGCTGTTCTGTCTTGGCGCTTGTCGAATACGATGGACGCCGATTTCTGCGTCTCGGCTCTGGAGGACGCCATGAATCATTATGGCGTGCCCGAGATATTCAATACGGATCAGGGTAGCCAGTCTACCAGCTATGAGTTCATCAAGACTTTGCGTAATGCTGGCGTCCGTATCTCAATGGATGGGCGCGGACGCTGGATGGACAACGTGATGATCGAACGGCTTTGGAGGTCGTTGAAATACGAATGCGTTTATGTGCGTGAGTTGGAGACAGGGAGTGATCTACGTAGCGCTTTGGCCTGGTGGTTCGATTCCTATAATAACCGCCGTCCCCACAAGACCTTTGACGGCAGGAAGCCGATGGAGATATATCAGGCGCGACCCAAGCCAGAGGGGGGTACCCCCTCTGGCTTGGCCCCGCCAAGCAGCGTAGCCCGTTAAACTGTCCACCTTAAAAACGCTGCTCAGTGGTCCAACAAAATGGACCCACTTCTCTTTCCCTTTTGGGGCGTTGCGTCGTTGGTCGATGACCAAAAAGAAAGGCGGCAGGGGAATCCGTGCCGCCAATCTGGTGATTGATCAGGGGGAAGGCGTTATTGTTTCTTGGCCTCTTCGGCTTCGATGGCCGGGGCGGTTTTGATCTCGATCTTTCTGGCCTTGTATTTCTCCGGCTTGGGCAGGGAGATCGTCAGCACGCCCTTGTCGAAGGTTGCGGACACGTCGCCGTCCGTCACGCTCGGCGGCAGCCGGAAGGTCCGGGTGAAGGAGCCGTAACCGCGCTCGGAGAGGTGGTACCTGTTGTTCTTGGCATCCCCTTCGAACCTCTTTTCCCCCTTGATGGTCAACAGCCCGTTCTCCAGGGTGATCTCGACATCCGAGGGATCGATGCCCGGGAGCTCGGCGGTCAACAGCACGTGGTCGTCGTTCTCCGAGATTTCCACGGCGGGGTAGAGGCCTTGCTGCGGACGGGCGTTCATGCCGTCCAGGGAGTTGCGCCAGAACTCTTCGAAGATGCTGGCGATATCAAAAGGCCCATGATTAACAAAACCGATCGGATTTTTAGCAGGTGAATACTTGCTAAGCATGTCTTTACCTCCTGATATATTATTGGGTTAAAGGGTTAAAGAGGCTTACGGACTATGAATAAATCGTCCGGAAAAGTTGTCAACTTCCCGGTACAATTTTTTTGCGGAAAGATGATGCCGGTCCGCCGCGCGCCAAGAAGGCCCACGGGAAAATCCCGCAGGCCTTCTTTTATTGCGCGGTCCGGAGAGCTAAGCTTGGTCAGCTGGGCTCACGGGGGCCGCGAAGTGGTTGTCGACGGTCGCGTCCTTTTTTCTGGTCCGCGTCTTGTCCCTGGCCTTTTTGCCGGTGGGGCGCAGGGGTGGTTTGACGGGGAGTGGTTGATCAGACAGGAGAAATCTGATTTCCATTTGGCTCAGTATGGGCTCATGGCCGTTGGTGCCGAACATATCGCCGCCTTGGTTGGAGTTGCCCCCTCCTGTCTTTATAAGCGCTCCGAACGCTGTTTCGGTTACACGAAAATGATATTCGTTCACGCGGGAAGGGCCGGAAACAAAGGGCTGACAGGGGGCTGCCCCGTATGGTATGCTATTGCATCTTAAATGCTTTTTTGCCCGGCCGGGTGATCTGGAGGTCCCTGGGGGGGGACGAATGGTAAAGTGGCTTGTTCAAATAATCGCGGCGGTGTGCTGTCTCGGGTTCGCCTTTGCGCCCGCCGCCGTGTCGGCCCAGGAGCCGCTTCTGACCTGTGGCATGGCCAAGGGGTACCCGCCGTATCAGTACCTGGACGAGGCGGGGGAACCGGCGGGCCTCGACGTCGAGGTGGCCCGGCTCATCTTCGCCCGGCTCGGGGCCAGGAGCCGTTTCGTCCCCGGCGCCTGGGACGATATCGTGGCCAATCTCCGCCTGGGGCGTCTGGACTGCGTGTGCGGCATGGAGATCAACCGCGAGCGCATGCATTTCTTTTCCTTCACCTCGTCCTATTACAACCGGAAGTTGGTCATCTTCATGCGCGGGGACGAGGCCTCCATCGACTCGGTAGACGACCTTGTCGGCAAAGCGGTCGCCGGCGACCGCAATTCCTTTGTGGAGCGGTATCTGAAGGAGCGGGGGCTGCTTAGCCTCATCCGCATCGTCAAGACAAAGACCAAGGAGCAGTCCATGCGCATGCTCAAGGACGGCGGAGTGGTGGCGGCCATCGCGCCCCTGGCCGTCGGGCGTCTGCTGGCGGACCGCGAGGGTCTGGACGTCCGGATCATGGACGTGGGCGACCCCGGCTCGCCGGTGGGGTTTGCCGTGGAGAAGAGCAACGTCGGCCTCTTGCGGGAGCTGGAAGAGGCGCTGGCGGCGCTACGGCGAGAGGGTGCGCTGCGGCCTGTTCTGGATCGCTGGTTGCGTTGAGGCCGCGGCCTGTTCCCGATCGGACCGGGGATGTTGAATATAATCGACTGGAAATGGTCTTCGACCTATGAGATGGTTGTGTATGGGAACTTCGAATTGGGCCGTTTCCCGCAAGTCACCGCCGGGCGACTCGCCCGCAAGCGGACTGTAACAGGACCTCAAGCCATCTCCGGAGAAGGCGCGGACCATGCCATTGCTGCATAATATCAGGAGAAAGCGCTCCCTGGTGCAACACCTGACCACAAGCCTGGTCATGGTGGTGGTCCTTTCCTCCTTTGCCGTTTCCTCGATCATTTTCGTCCTCCTGTTCCAGAAATCCGAAGCGCAGTTCCAGCAGCGGGCGGACGAGGCCCTGACGCACCTGGCCAACAGCCTGGAATCCTACCTCTGGCATATGGAGGAGGAGTCCGTGGTCAACCTGTGCAACACGTTCGCCAACATCGACATCGTGGTCTTCATCGAGGTCCGCGACCATCGGGGCAACGACATCTACCGCTACGGCGAGATCACGCCGGGCGAGACCATCATCAAGGAAAAGCGCATCAGCTACGACAACATCGAGGTCGGTGTTGTCCGTCTCGGCCTGACTCCGGCCATCTTCCGGGAGAAGGTCTACGAGACCACCTGGATCAGCCTGATTTCCCTGCTGTCCGTGGTCATCGTGGTCGGCCTGTCCACCCGGTTCATCCTGAACCGCAGCCTGCGCATGCCGCTGGGCCAGCTCATCCAGCGCATCGAAGGGCTCTCGGCCGGAGAGTATTCCGAACACGCGGAGGAGCAGGGCGGGTTCCAGGAGGTCCAGCACATCCTGTCCACGTTCAACGAGATGGCCGAGCAGGTCCGGCTGCGCGAGACCGAACTGCGCGCCAGCGAGGAGAAGTACCGCCGCCTGTTCGAGACGAGCATCGAAGGCATCGTCATGATCGACGTGACCGAGCACATCTTCCAGGTCAACCGCATCTTCGCGGACATGCTCGGCTACACCGAGGAAGACCTGGTGGGCATGTACGTGCCGGACCTCATCCACGGCGAAGACCAGATGAGCCACCGCAACGAGATCGAGAAGCGCCGCGCCGGGGAGGCCTCCCAGTACGAGCGGCGGTTCGTGCGCCGCGACGGCACCGAGGTCTGGGCCATGATCTCCGCCAGCCCCCAATTCGACCCGGAAGGCAACTTCGACGGGGTGTTCGCCATGGTCACGGACATCACCCCCCTGCGCATCGCCCAGGCCAATCTCAAGACCGCCTACGACGAACTGGAGAAGCGGGTCGTGGAGCGCACGGACGAGCTGAACAAGACAAACCGGCTGCTGACCTCGGAAATCCACATCCGCAAGCAGACCGAGAAGGAGATCATCAAGGCCAAGGAGGCGGCGGAAAAGGCCACCCAGGCCAAGAGCGAGTTTTTGGCCAACATGAGCCACGAGATCCGCACGCCCATGAACGCCATCATCGGCATGACCCACCTGATCAAGATGACCGAACTGTCGGCCGCCCAGCGGGACTACCTGAACAAGATCGACATCTCGGCCAAGTCCCTGCTCGGCATCATCAACGACGTGCTCGACCTGTCCAAGATCGAGGCGGGCATGCTCACCGTGGAGTCCGTGGGCTTCAAGCTGGAGCAGGTCCTCGAACAGCTGACCACCATCGTCTCGCCCAGGGCCAACGAAAAGAAGCTCGAATTTCTCATCAGCGTGGGCAAGGACGTGCCGCCCGCCATCCAGGGCGATCCCATGCGCCTGGCCCAGATTCTCATCAACCTGTGCAACAACGCCGTCAAGTTCACCGACGAAGGGTCCGTGGTGGTGGGTATCTCCACCGTGGAAAAGGGCATGGACACCGCCAAGCTGCGGTTCACGGTCAAGGACGACGGCATCGGCATCAAGGCGGAGAAGATCCAGGAACTGTTCCAGCCTTTCACCCAGGCGGACGCCTCCACCACCCGCAAGTACGGCGGCACCGGCCTGGGGCTGAGCCTGTGCAACCAGCTGGTGGAGCTCATGGGCGGCGAGATCGGGGCGCAGAGCGAGTTCGGCAAGGGCAGCCTGTTCTGGTTCGAGGTCACCTTCCCCATCCACCGGGAGGAGAACGAGAGCGCGACCCTGCCGCAGGAACTGCTGGGTATGCCCGCCCTGGTGGTGGACGACAACCCCACCTCGCGAATCATCCTCAAGGGGATGCTCGAGTATATGGGGTTGTCCGTGACCACGGCCAAGTCCGGCTTCGAAGCCATAGAAATCCTGCGCGGCAGCGGCGGCAAGGACCACTTCAAGCTGCTGGTGGTGGATTGGCGCATGCCGGAAATGGACGGCCTGGAGACCGCCGAGAAAATCCTCAAGGACGAGGCCATCGAGGACAAGCCGCCCATGTTCATGGTGTCGGCCTACGGCAACGCCTCGCTGGTCAAGCGGACCAACGAACTGGGCTTCCGCGGCCTGCTGTTCAAGCCGGTGAACCAGTCCTTCCTGTTCAACCTGGTGGTCGAGACCCTGGGCAAGGGCATGGTCACCCTGAACGAGGTCGCCCGGCCCGAAAAGGCGTTGGACAAGCTCTCGGGCAAGCGGATTCTGCTGGTGGAGGACAACGAGATCAACCGCCAGGTGGCTCAGGAGATATTGGCCTCCATCGGCGTCGAGGTCCTCGAGGCCTTCAACGGGCAGGACGCCCTGGACTTTCTGGACAAGAACGACGTGGATCTGGTGCTCATGGACATCCAGATGCCGGTCATGGACGGCCATGAGGCCACCCGGCGCATCCGCGCCCTGGACCGTTTCAAGGACCTGCCCATCATCGCCATGACCGCCCACGCCATGCTCGCCGACATCGAGATGAGCAGGGAAGTGGGCATGAACGACCACATCGCCAAGCCCTTCGACCCGGACGACCTGTTCGCCGTTCTGACCAAGTGGCTGGTCAAGGGAGAGAGCGGGGCGGCCGCCCCGTCGGCTCCGGCCGAATCCAAGGAGGAGCGGTCTCCGTCGGACAAGGAATCCCTTCCGGCCATGATGAAGGGCATCGACGTGCAACTCGGCCTGCGGCGCGCCCGGGGCAACGAGAAGCTCTACCGGACCCTGCTCCTGCTCCTGGATGAGAAGTACGCGGATGCCGCCGTGAAAATCGGGGAATTACTGGGGGCCGACAACCGCGAGGAGGCCGTGGCCCTGGCCCATTCGGTCAAGGGGACCTCCGGTATGCTCGGGGCCATGGAGCTGTTCGAGGCCGCCGGAGCCCTGGAAAAGGCTCTGGACCAGGGGGACGAGAGCCTGGACGGGCTGCTGGGTGAATTCGCGGACCGGTTGGCTGAGGTGGTCGCCAGCATCGGCGTGCTCAAGGAATCCGAGCCCGAGGAGTCGGACTTCCCGGAAAAGGGGGACGTGGCGACGCCCGAGGAGCTCTTGGCCAGCCTGGAAGGACTCCGGCAGCCCTTGTCCCAGGGGGCCCCGGTGGAGTGCCGGGAGCGCAGCCAGGACGTCAAGGCGCTGGTCTGGCCCGAAGAGATGCGGACCGAGGTCAAGCTGTTGCTCAAGTCCATCGCCGAATACGATTTCAAGAAGGCCCTGGCCGTGCTCGATGAACTGTGGACCGGGCTGGGTGGCCAGGACGCCGAGGCCTGATCCGGCAATGAAAAAGGCGCGTTCATCGCTGAACGCGCCTTTGAGTGGAAACCGGACACCCGGCAGCAATCGATACCGCTGCTTCCTCTCGGACCTGACGGGGTTCTCAACGCAACCGCCGTCCGGCTTCCCTCTGTACGGGAATGGTCTTCCTACAGCGTTCCCGACCGTTCGTCAACTCCTCCCTTGCATTGATTCGCCAGCCCCCCCCCCGGAGATAATGCACTCCCTCTAAACTCTGGATATTGCGTCCGGGCAGGGTTTCCGTTTAGGCTTGGAAAAACCGCAACAGACGAGGTACAGGTGAACGTTTTCGACAAGAAAATCGGCGGGCCGCTTTTGGCCGCCGATCTGGATATTCTGCAGGTCAACGTGGGACTCAAGTGCAATCAGGCCTGCATCCATTGCCATCTGGAGTGTTCCCCGGCGCGCGAGGAGCTCATGGACCGCGCGACCATGGACCGGATTGTGGACCTGGCCGGTTCGGTCCGGCCCGGGTTGGTGGACATCACCGGCGGCGCGCCCGAACTCAATCCGCATTTGAAGGATTTCATCTCCGCCCTGAAGGACCGGGGGCTTGCCGTACAGTCGCGGACCAACCTGTCCGCCATGGAGGAGCCGGAAGCGAGCGACTTTCCGGAATTCTTCGCCGAAATGGGCGTGGGGCTGGTGGCGTCCATGCCGTGCTACCTTGAGGAGAATGTGAACCGCATGCGCGGGGATCATTGCTACGCCAGCTCCATCCGCATGCTCAAGCGGCTCAACGGACTCGGCTACGGCCAGGGAGACGGCCTGACCCTGGACCTGGTCTTCAATCCGGGCGGCCCGGACCTGCCTCCGGGCCAGAAATGCCTGGAAGACGCCTACAAGCGCGAGATGCTCGACCGGCACGGGGTGGTTTTCGACCGCCTGCTGACCATCACCAACCTGCCCGTGGGACGGTTCATGCACATGCTCGAAGAGCAGGGCAGGGACGGCGAATACATGAACCTCCTGGACGTATCCTTCAATCCGGCCACCGTGGACGGGCTCATGTGCCGCCACCAGGTCAACGTCGGCTGGGACGGAAGGCTCTACGACTGCGACTTCAACCAGGCCCTGAACATCGGCACGGCCCCGGACGCGCCGGGCCAGCTGGACGACTTCGACCTGACGGCCTGGGTCCGCCGGAGGATCGTCACCGGCCCGCACTGCCTGGGCTGCACCGCCGGAGCCGGATCGAGCTGCGGAGGGGCCATCGACGGCTGATTGTCGCGGAAATCCGTCTCTGAACCCGGTTTTAGGGCTTCGGCGTTGACAAGAACCCGTATTTGGGCCACCCCACGGGCATGAAAATCGACGCCGTACCCTTTTTTATCGAGCGCAACTTCATTCTGATCGCCGTGGCCATGTCCGCAGTGGCCCTGGCGCATCCCCCGGCCTTCACCTGGGTCAAACCGCACATCCCCCTGGGGCTGGGCGTCATCATGTTCGGCATGGGGCTGACCTTGGAGTTCGCCGATTTCGCGGACATCCTGCGCAAGTGGCCCATCGTGGGGCTGGGCATGATCCTGCAGTACGCCATCATGCCGCTGCTGGCCGTGTCCATATCCCACGCCCTGGGGCTGCCCGCGGAGATCACCATCGGCATGATCGTGGTCGGGGCCTGTCCGGGCGGCACGGCCTCCAACGTCATCGCCTACCTGGCCAAGGCCAACGTGCCCTTGTCCGTGACCATGACCCTGGCCTCCACCTGCCTGGCCCCGATCCTGACTCCGGCGATCATCTATTTCCTCCTGGAACGGCAGGTGGAGATCGACTTCTGGTCCATGGTCACCTCCGTGTTCTGGATCGTGGTTTTCCCGCTCATCGACGGCCTCATCCTGCGGCGCATCTTCCGCCGCTGGCTGGAGCCGTTCCTGCGCTGGTTCCCGTCCCTGTCCATCCTGGTCATCGCCCTGCTCATCGCCTGCATCATCGGCCTGAACCAGGCGACCCTGCTCGGGCTGCCGCTGCTGGCCCTGTTCGCTGTGGTCCTGCACAACACACTTGGGCTGGCCGCCGGATACGGGCTGGCCCGGGCCGCGCGGTGCAACAGGCGGGACGCCCGGACCCTGGCCATCGAGGTGGGCATGCAGAACTCCGGCCTGGGCGTGGCCCTGGCCGTGAAGCATTTCGGGACGGCCACGGCCCTGCCCGGCGCGCTTTTCAGCCTGTGGCACAACCTTTCCGGCGTGGCCCTGGCCCGCCGCTGGCGCAACCGGAACGACTAGGCTTTCCTTGCTGTGAAGCGTAATGAATCCATATTCTTGCTTGACTTGTGTTACTGTTTTGATACTAGTAACATCATTCGAACAAGAAATGGCCTTTCATATTTGCAACACAGTGAGGAGCGTGTGATGAAAAAACTGACTTTCGCCTTGGCGGTCCTGTGCGTCGTGCTGTTCGCCGGACAGGCTTTCGCCCACTTCGGCATGATGATTCCGGACACGGACGAGCTGACCCAGGAAAAACGGACCGTGAACCTGGTCCTGTCCTTCTCCCATCCCTTCGAAGGGGTGGGCATGGAGCTGGAAAAGCCCGCCGCCTTCTTCGTAGCCGCGAACAACGACCAGCGGACCGACCTGCTGCCGACCCTGAAAAAGACCGAGGTCATGGGCCACACCGCCTGGCAGACCTCCTTCACCCCCAGGGCTCCCGGCCTGTACACCTTTGTCTTTGATCCGGTTCCCTACAAGGAAGACGCCGAGAACAACTACATCCGCCACATCACCAAGGTGGTGGTCGACGCTTACGGCGAGGGCGAGAACTGGAACACCCCGCTCGGCCTGGACACCGAGATCGTGCCCCTGACCCGGCCCTTCGGCAACTACGCGGGCAACGTCTTCCAAGGCGTGGTCATGGTGGGCGGCAAGCCCGCTCCCTACACCCGCGTGGAAGTGGAGTTCTACAACAAGGACGGCAAGCGCGAAGCGCCCAACGAGCGCATGGTCACGCAGGAAGTGCTGGCCGACGGCCAGGGCGTGTTCACCTTCGCCTGCCCGTGGAAGGGGTGGTGGGGCTTCGCCGGCCTGAACACCGCCGAAAAGCCCTATGAGGGCCGCGAACTCGAGATGGGCGCGGTCATCTGGGTGGAAATGAAATAGCCTATCCCTGTCCGGCAGGCCTTGGCAGCCGCCCTCGGCGTCAGGGCCTGTCGGACGTTCTTTCCTCCATCCTGCTCAGGATGGGCGTGACGAATTCGTCCGGCAGGGCTCCGCAGGCCGCGCCGATGTAAGCTCCGAAAATGGAGCCGAGGATCAGGTCGGTCCCGTCCGGACTGACCGCCACCTGGAACAGGGTACCCACCAGGGTGCCCATGAATCCCCCCATCATCCAGCCGTCGTTGTTGACCCCCCGATAGGGCTTCATGCCCCTTGCGGTGCGGTAGCAATCCTTCAGGAAAAACCCGGTGAACCCGCCGAGAAAGGCCCCCAGCAGGGTCAGCAGCATGCCCGGAAACGCGGTGTGCAGGGTGAAGCCGTAACGCGCCGTGCCCTGAATGACGCCCGCCAGTCCGCCAATGATCAGCAGGCCGTGGAAGCTCTTTTCCTTGGTGTCGGGCCTGGGAATGAATTCTTTCATGCATCCTCCGGCGCCGGGCAATATGTTCCTCATCCCGGCGTCCGCCTTGTTTCTTGCCAGATTCGTGCCGTGATCCGCCCCTTTTATCCCGATCTGGGAAATGTCTTAAACAGCTGTTTGAAAAGGCTTTTCCGTTTTACTTTTTTTTGCCTGTCATGTATGCATTGCCAGTTTGTGCAATAAGTAACGCAATGTCTCCGGGACGGGATGGAACCGCCGCATCTGGGAGGGTGCTGGGGGCATTGGAAGGACGCGCCGTAGGTGCGGTAACTACTCAAGGGGGAAGGATGAAACGCGCATCCGCATGTTTTGTATTCAGTTTTCTGGTCTGCCTGCTGGCGACCGCTTCCGTGGTCCAGGCAGGCGGTTTTGCGCTGTACGAGTGGGGCAACCGCGCCCTCGGCATGGGCACGGCCAACTACGCCACCGGCAATGACGCCTCGGTCGTGGCCTACAACCCGGCTTTGATGACCAAGCTCGAGGGAACCACCAACGTCTACGGCGGCGTCACCGCGGTCTCGCCCAGCTCCGACGTGTACATCAATGGCCAGAAGAACCAGACCCAGAACCAGGTCTTCGGTGTTCCGCACGGGTTCGTGACCCATAAAATCAACGATGACTGGTCCCTCGGCGTGGGCGTGTTCACCCGCTTCGGCCTGGGCACCGACTACAACAGCACCTGGCCCGGTGCGACGCTGATCAAGGACGCCCTGCTGGAGACCTTTTCCATGAACCCGACCGTGGCCTATAAGGTCAACGACAAGTTGTCCGTGGCAGGCGGTATCGAAATCATCAAGGGCAGCTTCACAGTTCGCAAGGACCTCTCCCCCACGATTGGCGGTGGCAACGTCGTGACCGACGTGGACGACACCGCCCTGGCCTTCAACCTCGCCCTGGCCTATGACGTCAACGACATGCTGACCGTGGGCCTGACCTACCGCTCCCCGGTGCATTTCGTGGGCAGGGGAAGTGTCGAGGTGAGCAACGCCGGTGGCGTCGCCAACGGCAAGGGCGATGCCACCATGACCGCTGATTTCCCGGCCAGCTACACCGTGGGCCTGGGCCTGAAGCCCATGGATGACCTGACCTTCGAATTCGACGTGGTCTATACCCAGTGGGAACAGTTCGACCGTATCGAGTTCGACTTCACCAACTCGGGCCTGCCCGACAGCAACGAGGACTTCAACTACAAGTCCACCTGGCGCTTCCAGCTCGGTGCGGAATACCAGTTCACCGACGTCTTCGCCATGCGCGCGGGCTACGTCTACGACCAGACACCGATCCGCCATGAGTACGCATCCCCCATGCTGCCCGCCAACGACCGCCAGATGTTCACTCTGGGCGCGGGCTACAAGTGGGACGCCTGGACCGTGGACGTCGCCGGCATGTACATCATCACCAAGGAGCGCACGGGGATGTCCATGACCAACGGCTACCAGACCTATACCGCGGACTTCAAGAATGGCCGGACCTGGGGGCTCGGCACCTCCATCGGCTACAGCTTCTAGAAGCCGTTTCCCGGACAACAAAAACCCCGCTCCGGCGGGGTTTTTTTATTGCCGTGCCGGGGCGTGGGCGTTCTTTTCGGAGTCCTCCGTTGACAGGCCGGATCGCTATGGTGAAATGTCGGGTATGAGGAACGCATGATAGAAATCAATACCGTTACGTTCGCCTATCCCGCCGGGGACGAGGCCCTGTCCGGGGTTTCCCTGACGGTCGGAAAGGGGCGGCTGCTCGGATTGGCCGGGGCCAACGGCAGCGGCAAGTCCACCTTGCTCGCCCTGATGGCCGGGTTGTACGCCCCCACGCGGGGCAGCCTGGAAGTGGCCGGGCGCGTCAGCCCGGGCCATGAGGGGGACATCCGTTCCGTCTGCCGCTTGGTCATGCAGGACGCGGACCTGCAGATACTCGGGGCCACGGTGGAGGAGGACCTGCTCCTGGGCCGCCAGCGCGGAGAGACCGTGACGGCTGAGGTCCGCGCCATGGCCGAACGTTTCAATCTGTTGAGATACTGGGACAGCCCGGTGCAGACCCTGTCCTGGGGCACCAAGCGCAAGCTCTGCCTGGCCGCCGCCCTGCTGGATCGGCCGCGCGTGCTCCTCCTGGACGAGCCGTTCAGCGGCCTGGATTATCCCGGCGTACGTGAGATACGCGCCTTGATCCGGGCCAACCGGGAGGCCGGGTTGACCCAGGTGGTCTCCAGCCACGACCTGGAGAGCTTCATCGATCTGGTGGACGGGTTGGCCGTGCTCGACAACGGCGAGTTGGTCCTCAACGGCCCGGCCGAGAGCGTGCTGGACCATGTGGCCGAGCACGCGGTGCGCGCGCCGGGTTCCTGGACTGCCTGCCGGACCATCGTCCCCTGGGACGGAGGCGAGCGCTGATGGTCGATGTGGCCGGAACGATCCGCGCCCTGGACCCGCGCCTCAAGCTGGCGGCTGCCCTGCTGACCGGCCCCTGCCTGTGGAAGGTCCCTGTGGCGGCGGCCACGGCCTGCGCATTGATTCTGCTCCTCCTGGTCCGGGCCCTGGCCGCCGGACAGCCGGGGGGCGGCAGGATGGTCCGCAGTCTGCTGTCCTTCGTCATCTTCTGGGTAGCGGTCAAAGTCGTCCTGGACGCTGTCTCCGGCGTGCCTGTGGAACACATGGCCTATGACGCGGCCCAGCTGGCCGTGCGCCTGGTGGCCCTGCTCATGCTCGGTCTGGGGTTGGCTCTGTCCACCTCGGCCCGCGCCCTGGGGCTGGCGGTATCCTGGGCCTTGAGGCCGTTTTTGGGCCGCGAGCGTTCCTGGCGCATCGCCCTGTCCCTGTCCCTTATGGTCCATTTCCTGCCCGTCTGCCTGTCCACTCTGTCGGGCGTGCGCGAGGTGGCCGCCCGCCGTTTTCCCGAGGCCGGATTCTTTCGGCGCATGCGCCTAATCCCCCAGGCCGTGGTCCGCAATCTCGGGCAAAAGACCTGGAACCAGACTCTGGCCGTGGCCTGTCGCGGCCTGGACCGGCCCGGGGCCTGGGAAGCGGACTTTGCCTGGGCCGGTCGGGACTGGCTCGCTACGGCCTTCCTGCTCGCGGCCGCCGGGGCCGTGTTTTTGCTCTAGCCTTCTCCCGACCGTATTGACGGAATGGGCCGTCCCTCCTAATATTTCTCCAAAAAGGGCAGCCTTGCCCGCCAGACCGCAATATCCAGGGGGAAACCATGTCCACCATCACCCAGATGACGCCGGATGAGGCCCGCAAGTTCATGGAAGGCAGCAGGCCGGACTCCTACACGCTCCTCGATGTCAGACAGGAATCCGAATACGAGCAGGATCACATCCCCGGGGCCGTGCTGATGCCCCTGTCGGAGCTTCCCGACCGTTTCGACGAACTGGACAAGGAGCGGCCCCTGTTGGTCTATTGCGCTTCGGGCGGTCGGTCCATGGCTGCGGCGGGGCTTCTCCAGGGCCAGGGGTTCGAGGATGTCAACAATCTGGTGGGCGGCATCTCCGCCTGGGAAGGGGAGGGCGCCTTCGGGCCCATGGAACTGGGCCTGATCGTCTTTACCGGGGCCGAGGGGCCTGCCGAGATCATCCTCAAGGCGTACGCCATGGAGAACGTGCTCCAGGCCTTCTACGTGCAGCGCGCGGACCTGGCCGAAACCATGGAGCGTATCGGCCTGTTCATGCGGCTGGCCGGGTTCGAGGACAAGCACAAGGACGTCCTGTACGAGCTGTACACCCGCATGGCCGACGAGGTCATGAGCCGCGAGGAGTTCGAGCAGACGGCCTTGCGCAACGCCAGGGACACGGCCGAGGGCGGGGTGCCGGTCAGCGAGTTCATGGACCGTTTTCCGGGCGCGTTCGACGACGACAACGGCGTGCTGGAATTCGCCTCCATGGTCGAGGCGCAGGCCCTGGACTACTATCTGCGCTGCGCCATGCGCGCCAAGAGCGAGGATGCGCGGGATGTGCTCCAGCTCCTGGCACGCGAGGAAAGGGCCCATCTCAAGCTGCTCGCCCGGTTCATGGACGGCGAGGCCTGAGCCAGGCCCGGCAGAATCAGTTCACCGTGGCGGGCTCCCGCCGGTGCAGGTTGGGCGCGACGATGCCCAGGATGATCAGGACCGCGCCCCATATCTGAAGCTGGACCACGGGTTCGCCCAGGAACACGGCCGCCGCCGCCAGGGTGATGACCGGCTCCACGGACGAGAAGATGCAGGCGTACGCGCTGCCGATCCTCTGTATGGCCGTGTATTGCAGAGTCGCGGCCAGCAGGCCGGGAAAAAGGCCCAGCGCCAGGCTGATGCCCGCCTGTCCCAGGTTCATTGATCCCCACGCATGGATGTCGCCCGACAGGGTGAAGGACACCGCCGCGAACCCTATGACGTAGAAGGTGGCCGTCAGCGGCCTGAGCCCCTTGAGCAGCACCTGGACCAGGATGACGTAGATGGAGAAGGTGGCCATGGCCCCCAGGGCGTACGTCAGCCCCGTGCCGTTCACCTCGCGCAGGAAGGCGTCGTAGAAGACCAGGCAGCAGCCGGTCATGACCAGGACCAGGGAGAGGACGACCACCCGGTTGATGCGCATGCTCAGGAATCGGGAGGAGAGCAGGGTCACGGCCATGGGATGTCCGTACAGGACCAGGGCCGCCGTGGAGGCCGGGATGGTTTCCAGCGAGTAGACGAAGCAGGAGGTCTGCATCCAGCAGACCACCAGCCCGAGAAAGGCGCATTTGCCCAGGTCGCGCAGGGAGATGCGCAGCATCCGGGGGGATTTGACCAGCAGGAAGAAGAACAGCATGACCGTGGCCAGGGTGAAGCGCGTCTGCATCATCACCGCGCCGTCCATGCCCGCCGCGTAGCCGAACTTGACCAGGATGGCCATGGAGCCGAAGCAGGCGGCCGAAATCACCGCATAGATGAGGCCGCGAAGCACGATGCTATTCCGGTCTGGCCATGTAGACCATGTATTCCTGGTTGCCCTTGGGTCCCAGAATCTGGGAGGGCACCACGCCGCGCACGATCAGGCCGAGCTCGGTTTCGCAGAACCCGACCACCATGTCCACGGCCTCCTGTTGCAGCCGTTTGCTGCGGACCACGCCCTTGTCGGTCTGGCCCGGCCCCACCTCGAACTGCGGCTTGATCAACACCACCAGCTCGCCGCCGGGCCTCAGGAACTGCAAGCACGCGGGCAGGATCTTGGTCAGGGAGATGAACGACACGTCGGCCACGATCACGTCCACCGGCTCGGGGATTAGATCGGGCTCGGCGTGGCGCACGTTGGTCCGTTCCAGGTTGATCACCCGGTCGTCCTGCCTGAGCTTCTCGTGCAGCTGCCCGTAGCCCACGTCCACTGCATAGACCCGCACCGCGCCGTACTGGAGCATGCAGTCCGTAAACCCGCCCGTGGACGCGCCCGCGTCCATGGCGACCTTTCCCTCGAAATCGATGGAGAATTCCTCGATGGCCGTGAGCAGCTTGTACGCTCCGCGTGACACGAACCGCTCGTCGTGAGGGACCACGAACTCCGTTTCAGGGTCGAACTGCTGGCCCGGCTTGACCACCGGCGTCTTCTGGTCCCGGTCCATGTAGTGGACCTTGCCGGCCATGATCAGCCGTTTGGCCTTGCCGCGGCTCTCCACAAGGCCCTGCTGGGCCAGGAGCTGATCCGCACGTTGTTTCTTGGGCATTTTGGTGTGCCTCCGGCGGCCGGGGGAAGGGAGGGAAAAAACCTTTGAAAAGGGTTCTTTCCCTCCCTTCCCCCGGCCCCCCATCCCTCCCTTTTCCTAAACTTTTAGTGCCGCTTCGCGGAGAGAAAAGGGAGGGGGAGAGGTTATTTTTTTTCGAGGCCGAGTTTGGCGACCACCTTGTCGGCGGTCTTGCGGGTGAAGTCCGCTTCGGACAGGGCCTCCTTCTCCTCCGGGGAGATGACCAGCTCCGGCTTGTTGGCCAGGGCCATGTCCGGCTTGACGCCGAACTCGGGCGGGAAGGCGTTGTCGAAATACATGTTCTGGAAGTCCACGAACTTGAGCTGGTGCGCCGTGGAGTCGAGGATGCACAGCTCGTCCTTGGTGACCAGGCCGAGCTCCAGGGCGCGCTTGGCCCCGGCAAACGACTCGCCGCCCTGGGTGCAGGCGATGTGGCCGTTGCGGTTGGCCTGGATCATGGAGTCCATGATCTGCTGCTCGGTTACCTGGATGACTTGGAAGGCGCGTTTGCCGCCCACGGCCTCGAACTTTTCGGCGAAGTATTTGACGCGCGGGAACGAGACCGGGTTGCCGATCATGGCCGCCTGGGCTACGGACGCGCTGACCTTCATGGGGCGGTATTCGCGCTCGTTGGGGTCGTCCACCGCGTAGTAGCGGTAGACCGGGTCCGCGTGGTGGGACTGCACGCCGAAGATGCGCGGCAGCTCGGTGATGACGCCCAGATCGTAGAGCTTGAGGAAACCGGCCATGATGGCGGTGATGTTGCCCGCGTTGCCGATGGGCACGAAAATGCACTTGCCCTTCATGTCCCAGTCGAACCACTGGGCGCACTCGAAGGCGTAGGACTCCTGGCCCAGGATGCGCCAGGCGTTCTTGGAGTTGAGCAGGGCCACGCGGTAGTTGTCGGCCAGGTGCTCGACCACCTTCATGCAGTCGTCGAACACGCCGGGCACTTCCAGGACCACGGCACCGGAGCCGAGCGGCTGGGCCAGCTGGGCCGGGGTGACCTTGCCGTGCGGCAGGATGACCACGGACTTGATGGCTCCGCCCGCGTAGGAGGCGTAGAGCGCGGCCGCGGCCGAGGTGTCGCCCGTGGAGGCGCAGACCGTCAGGATCTGGTCCCAGCCGTGGCGGCGGATGAGGGAGCGCAGGTAGGAAAAGCCGCAGGCCATGCCCCGGTCCTTGAACGAGGCCGACGGATTCTGGCCGTCGTTCTTGTAGGCCGTGGTCAGCCCGGTGGCCGCGTTCAGCGCCGGGCTGGAGGCCACCAGCGGGGTGTTGCCTTCGCCGAGGTAGACGATGTCCTCCTCCTCGAGCACCGGGGCCATGAGTTCATAGAAGCGGAAGATGCCGCGCAGGGCGGTCTTCTTGGAGGCCGCGCGCTGGTCGAAGATGGCCCGCCACTGTTCGCCGCTGGTCTTTTTCAGCTCGTCGAAATTCAGGTTGTCGAGCAGGAACACGCCGCCGCAGTCGGGGCAGGTGTAGTACAGCTCGTCGGTGGGGAATCGTTTGCCGCAGCCCAGGCAGAAGTATTCCATGTGGCCGCGGTAGGAGGGAAAAAGATCGGCAGTCATTGTCTCACCCGATGGGAATAAGGTTCTCTTCACACTCGCCTCGAAAGAGACCGAAGGTTCGCTTAAAAGGTAGTGTATGGCAAGTCAAAATTGTGTAGGCTTGCCTCGCAAACAACGGGACGGCGGGCCTTTCCCGGGCCGTCCCCGATCGGAGAAGCATACAATGAAGAAAAGAACCATATCCCTGGTCCTGGGCAGCGGCGGGGCGCGCGGGCTGGCGCACATCGGCATCATCCGCTGGCTCGAGGAGCACGGCTGCGAGATAAAGTCCATCGCGGGCTGTTCCATGGGCGCGCTGGTCGGCGGCATCCACGCCATCGGCAAGCTCGACGAGTACGAAAAGTGGGCGCGGCGCATCACCAAGCGGGACATGCTCGCCCTCATGGACCTGTCGTTCGGCATGGACGGGCTGATCAAGGGCGACCGGCTCATCGACACCCTGCGCAACGTGGTGGGCGAGGAGCGCATCGAGAACCTGCCCATCAGCTTCACGGCCGTGGCCGCGAACATCTCCCGGCGCAAGGAGGTCTGGATCCGCAAGGGGCCGCTGTTCGACGCCATCAAGGCGTCCATCGCCCTGCCGCTGATTTTCAAGCCCGTGGTGATAAACGGCGAGGACATCATCGACGGCGGCATCCTCAACCCCGTGCCCATCGCCCCGACCTTCGGCGACCTGAACGACTTCACCATCGCCGTGAACCTGTGCGCCCCGCCGGTCAAGGGGGCCGAGATCAAGACCGACAAGCGCAACGGCGACGACAACGGCTCCGGTGTGTCCCACGCCGTGGCCGAGTTCATCGGCTCCATGACCGACAAGATCGCCATGAAACGCAAGGACATCCGCGCCTACGACATCCTCTACAAGTCGTTCGACGCCATGCAGGGCTCCATCGCCCGGCAGAAGATCGCGGCCTATCCGCCCGACGCGGTACTGGAAATCCCCATCAACCTGAGCAGTCTGATGGATTTCGACAAGGCCGGTCCGCTTATCGAGCACGGCTACGAGCTGGCTGAAGAGCGGCTGCCCAAGGTCTTTTCATCGAGATAGCCGCCGCTATCGGGCCCGATGATGACCGGCATCGGAAATCCCCGATTGTCCGTTCCTCGTTCTCCGGTCATGGTATGGTCACAATCATACAAGGAGTATCCACATGATCGAGACACAGCTGGAAGTGAAGGACGCCAACGAGGCCAATGCGGCCGCCTTCAAGAAGCTCATGCCCGAGGTGGCCGAGCCCTATGACGAGTTGAACCGGGAGGCCTACAAGGACGGCGCGGTCAGCGGCAAGCACAAGCGGCTCATGGCCCTGGCCGCCGCCCTGTGCATCGGCTGCCGGGCCTGCATCCTGTTCCAGGCCGAACAGGCCCTGGAGCTGGGGGCCTCGGTGGACGAGATTTTGGAGACCTGCGCCGTGACCCTGGCCCTGCGCGGAACCACGGGCATGGGCGAGACCACGCGGGTCATGGCCTATCTGCGGGAGCGGGGGCTGTTGCCCGAATAGAGAATGAGGGGCCGGGGCGCGGATATTTCTCCGCCTCCGGCCTTTTTCGACGGGATCAGGGCCAGACGCGCGGGATGGACAGGATGACCATGGTCGCGCCGATGGCGGTCTTGACCGTGAAGCCCAGCGCCTTGCCCACGAACGCGCCCTTGGCGGCGCGCATGGCCTCGGGCCGGGTGCGGCCGGGCGTTTCGGCGATGAAGCAGCCGAGCCAGGCCCCGGCCAGGGCCCCGATGAGAGCGCCCAGCCCCAGGAAGAAGGGCGCGCCGAAGATCGCTCCGGCAACCGCCCCGACAATGCCGCCCACGTTGCCGCGCGCGGACGCGCCGTAGCGCCCCGCGCCCCAGGCCTGCATGCCGAATTCCAAGGCCTCGCCCGCGGCAGCGGCCACGCCGAAGACGATGACGAAGTTCCAGGTCATGGATTCCGGGTAGACGTACTTCCACAGGGTCACCAGTCCCAGCGCCACCCAGTTGGCGGGCAGGCTGAATATCTGGAGCACCTGGGAAAGCATCAGCCCCAGGATGAGCAGGACGGCCCAGACGTATTCCATGGTCCGGTCCTACTCCTTGTCGCGCAGGTCGACCACGCGCACGGCCTTGCCCTCGGCCTTGGGAATGGACTCGGACTGGCACAGCTCCACGCGCGGGGTGACCAGAATCTCGGAGCACAGGTTCTTGGCGATGCGCTTCTGCAATCCCTGCAGGGCGCGCATGTCTTCCACGAAGTATTCGTCCTTGATCTCCACCTTGACGCGCATCTGGTCGGACACGCCCTCGCGGACCAGCTCGATGAGGTAGTTCTGGCCCACCTCGGGCATGGCCATGAGGCACTGCTCGATCTGCATGGGGTAGATATTCACGCCCTTGAGGATCATCATGTCGTCGGCCCGGCCGGTGATGCGGTCGATGCGCCGGTGGGTGCGGCCGCACTCGCACTCGCCCGGGATGAACCGGGTCAGGTCGCGGGTCCGGTAGCGGATGATCGGCATGCCTTCGCGCCGCAGGGTGGTCATGACCAGCTCGCCCACCTCGCCCTCGGCCACGTGCTCCCCGGTCTCGGGGTTGATGACCTCGGCGATGTAGGCGTCCTCCCACAGGTGCATGCCCTTTTGGTGGACGCACTCGAAGGCCACGCCCGGGCCGTTCATCTCGGACAATCCGTAGGAGTTGTATGCCTTGATGTGCATCAGCTCCTCGATCTTGGCCCGGGCTTCCTCGGTGTGGGGCTCGGCGCCGATGAGCGCGATGCGCCACGGCATGTCCTCAGGCTCGTAGCCCGCCTCGCGGACCTGCTGTGCGAAATACAGGGCGAACGAGGGGATGATGTGCAGGACCGTGACCTGGTGGTCCAGGATCATCTTGATCTGGCGCTTGGTGTTGCCCGCGCCCGCCGGGATGGTCAGCATGCCCAGCCGCTCGGAGCCGTAGTGGATGCCCAGGCCGCCGGTGAACAGTCCGTAGCCCGAGGTGTTCTGCAACACGTCCGACCTGCGGCAGCCGCAGCAGTGCATGGACCGGGCCATGAGATCGGCCCAGGTGTCGAGATCCTTCTGGGTGTAGAACACGGCCACCGGGGAGCCGGTGGTGCCGCTGGAGGCGTGCAGCCGCACGAAGTCGTCCAGGGGGCGGGCCAGCAGCCCGTGGGGGTACTGGTTGCGCAGGTCGTCCTTGGTGGTGAAGGGAAGATGGGTGATGTCCGCCGGGCTCTTGATGTCGCCGGACTCCACGCCCTTCAAGCGCTCGGCGTAGAAGGGCGAGCGCTTGGCGATTTCGATGGTCTCTCTGAGGCGTTCGGCCTGGAGCGTCTCCAGGGCGGCGCGGTCCATGGTCTCTACCGGATCGTAGTACATAGCGGTTCCGCGAGATTGAAGTTAGTCGGAGTCCTGGTGGAATCCCTCGGGCAGTTCCGAGGGATAGGCCGTGGCGTCCATGTTCTCGAACAGGGTGTATTCCTTCTTGAAGAAGAGTTCGCAGCGGCCGGTGGGACCGTTACGCTGCTTGCCGATGATGACTTCCGCGTGGTTCTTGAGCGGGTTGTCCTCGCTCTTGTTGTACGCGGCGTCGCGGTAGAGAAAGATGATGATGTCCGCATCCTGCTCGATGGCGCCGGATTCGCGCAGGTCCGACATCATGGGCCGCTTGTCCGTGCGCTCTTCGACCTTGCGGTTGAGCTGGGACAGGGCGATGACCGGCACGTTCAGCTCCTTGGCCAACGCCTTGAGGTGGCGCGAGATGTCCGAAATCTCCTGTTCGCGGGAGTCCGGGCGCGCGCTGGAGCGCATCAGCTGGAGGTAGTCGATGACGATCAGCCCGAGGTTGTGTTCGGCCTTGAGGCGGCGGCAGCGGGCCTGGAGCTCCAGGGTGGACAGGGCCGGGGTGTCGTCGATGAAGATCGGGGCCTTGCTGAGCACGTCCGCGCCTTCGTACAGCTTGTTCCAGTCCGAGTCGTCCAGGTAGCCGGTACGCAGGTTGGACAGCTCCACCTTGGATTGCACGGCCAGCAGACGCGTCATGAGCTGCTCCATGGACATTTCCAGGGAGAAGATGGCCGTGGGGCATTCGGACCGGGCAGCGGCGCGCAGGGCCACGTTCAGGGCGAACGCGGTCTTGCCCATGGACGGGCGGCCCGCGATGATGATCAGATCCGAGTTCTGGAGGCCCGCGGTCATGTTGTCGAACTCGTGGTAGTGGGTCTGGATGCCCGTGACCACCGACTTGTTGTTGAACCGGGCGGTCAGTTCGTCGAAGACCTTGGGCACCAGCTGGCCGCTGGACTGCATGCCGCGCATTTCCTTGGATTGCGCGATGCGGAAAATTTCCTTTTCGGACTCGTCCAGAACTTCGCCCACGTCGGCGGAGGAAAAGCAGTTGGAGATGATCCCGCTGGAGATGTCGATGAGTTCGCGCAGGATGCATTTATCGCGGACGATCTGGGCGTGGTACAGGGCGTTGGACGCGCTGACCACGGAGTCGGACAGCTCGGCCAGGTAGACCGGCCCGCCCACGGTGTCCAGGGTGCCGTTCTTGGACAGCTGGTTGGCCACGGTAACCACGTCGATGGGCTGGTGGTCGTCGTAGAGCTGGGTAAAGGCCTTGAAGATGTCCCGGTGGACCGGGGAGTAGAAATCGTCCGGGCCGATGATGTCCACCAGCTGGTGGAACATGGCCTCGGACTGGAACACGCCGCCGAGCACGGCCTGTTCGGCTTCGAAAGAGTGCGGGGGGACTTTGCGTAGGATATCGGAAGAGGCCCTGTCCAGGGCCTCTTCCGGATTATCGGCGTATTGGCCTGATTTAGGCCTCTGCGGTTTCGGCGTCTTCGGCATTCTCTACGGATTCCTCGACGGCCTCGGCCACTTCATCGGTTTCTTCGATCTCTTCCTCGACGACGGGACCGCCGTGACGGGAGACGGTGAGCTTCAGCTCGCCGCGCACGTCCGGATGCAGGCGGATTTCGATCTCGTACTCGCCGAGCGAGCGGATGGGCTCGGGCAGGATGATCTTGCGGCGATCGATCTCGATGCCGGCGGCTTCCATGGCGTCACCGATGTTGGAGGTGGTCACGGAGCCGTACAGCTTGTCGCCGTCGCCGACCCGCACCTCGATCTCGATGGGGGAAGCGGCGATGCGCGAGGCCAGACCTTCGGCCTGGGCGCGCAGGGAATCGGCCTGCTCCTGCAGCTTGCGGCGCTCCAGTTCGAAGGCCTTCAGGTTGGCGGTGGTTGCCGGCTTGGCAAGGCCCTGAGGGATCAGGTAGTTGCGGCCGTAACCGGGCTTGACGGTAACAATGTCTCCGAGTCGACCCAGAGCGTCGACGTCAGCGCGTAAGATAAGTTTCATGGGTCCTCCCTCCTACATGGAGCTCCGTTTCTTCACATCAGTGCTGTGAACGGTGGTGTAGAAAAGCAGGGCCATCTGACGGGCGCGCTTGATCTCGTTGGTCAGTCGGCGCTGGTGCTTGGCGCAGGTGCCGGTGATGCGACGGGCAATGATCTTGCCGCGTTCGGTAACGAAATCGCGGAGGATATCCGGGCGCTTGTAGTCCAGGGGCAGCTCTGCATCCGCGCAGAAGCGGCAGAACTTCTTCCTCGGGGTGAATTTTTTACGGAAAGCCATGGTGAAACCTCCTAGGCAGCCAGTTTGACGGTCATGAACTTGAAGATGCCGTCGGTGATGCGGATGTTGCGCTCGAGTTCGGCAACCAGCGCGCCGGGAGCGTCGTACACCAGGCGAACGTAGTATCCACGGGTCTGCTTCTGGACGGGGTAGGCCAGCTGGCGCATGCCCCAGTCGTCGGTCTCAACCATCTTGCCGCCCTCGCGGTCCACGATGCCGGTCAGAGTGTCCAGGATGGTGGTCCTGTCCTCTGCAGCCAGCTCCGGGGAGAGCAGGACGAGCGTCTCGTAATTGTTTGCCATTTCATTCTCCTTTTGGTCATTGGCCCTCCCCCACCTGGGGGAGAGCAAGGCAAGAGGGGTTACATATGAGGAATCGGCCCGGCTGTCAAGAGACACCCCGGGGCCCGATCCCCCTATTTCTTATCCTTGTCGTCGGGCGGCGTCCAGCCGCATTGGTTCGATGGCCCTCATCCTCCGCCGAATTTACCGCGCAGGAACCTGCCGATGACCAGCCCCAGGATAACCAGGGCGATGAGTTGCAACCATTCGGGCATGACGCCCTCCTTAGACCTTCAGGTCCTCTCCGGTCAGGAGCTTGTAGGCTTCGAGGTACTTCTCGCGGGTCCGCGCGGCGATGTCCTCGGGCACGTGCGGCGCGGGCGGCTGCTTGTTGAAGCCGATCTCGACCAGCCAGTCGCGGAAGTACTGCTTGTCGAAGCTCGGCTGGGACTGGCCGGGCGCGTAGCCCTCCTCGGGCCAGAAGCGGGACGAGTCCGGGGTCAGGGCCTCATCAATGAAGATCAGCTCGCCGTCCAGGATGCCGAATTCGAACTTGGTGTCCGCGATCAGGATGCCGCGTTTCTTGGCATAGTCGCGGGCACGGGTGTAGATGTCGAGCGCCAGCTTCTCGACCTTGCGCATCATCTCCTCGCCGAGCAGTTCGGCGGCCTTGTCCAGGGTGATGTTCTCGTCGTGCTCGCCCAGGTCCGCCTTGGTGGACGGGGTGAACAACGCCTTTTCGAGCATCTCGGATTCCTTGAGCCCCTCGGGCAGCTTGTGGCCGCAGACCTCGCCGGTCTTGAGGTAGTCGGACCAGCCCGAGCCGGTGATGAAGCCGCGCACGATGCATTCGATGGGCAGGGGCTTGGCCTTCTTGGCCAGCACCGAGCGGTCCTGCAGTTGGTCGCGGTATTTGCGCAGCGGTTCGGGGTAGTCGTCCACGTTCGTGGCGAGGATGTGGTTGGGGACCAGGTCCTCCATCATCTTCATCCAGAACAGGGTGATCTGGTTGAGCACCTTGCCCTTGTCTTCGATGGGATCGGGCATGACCACGTCGAAGGCGGAGATGCGGTCGGTGGTCACCAGGAGCAGGGTGTCCGCATCGATCTCGTAGATGTCGCGGACCTTGCCGCGGGAGATGAGCGGATATTCGATGATGTTGGTTTCAAGAACGGCAGCCATGATATTCCCTCTATTTAATGTAGTGTTACTTGTTGCGTTGTTCCACACTGCGGGCGTGGGCTTCGAGCCCTTCCAGCCGGGCCAGCCGGGCGATCTTGTCGCCGTGTTCGGCCACATAGCCGGGGCTTGCCGCGATCACGCTGGATTTTTTGCAGAAATTCTGCACCGACAGGGCGGAGGAAAAACGGACCGTGCGCAGGGTGGGCAGCACGTGGTTGGGCCCGGCGAAGTAGTCGCCCACAGGCTCGGGCGAGTTGTGGCCCATGAAGATGGCTCCTGCGTGGCGGATGGAGCCGAGCAGGGCCCACGGATCGCTCACCGCCAGTTCCAGGTGCTCGGGGGCCAGCAGGTTGACCAGTTCCGTCCCGGCGGCCAAGTCGGGCACGGTGATGATTCCGCCCCAATCGTCCAGGGATTTGCAGGCGATGTCGCAGCGGGGAAGGGCGGCGCACTGGGTGTCCAGCTCCTCGCGGACCTTGGCGGCCAGATCCGTGTCCGGGGTGACCAGGATGGACGCGGCCAGGGGGTCGTGTTCGGCCTGGGAGAGCATGTCCGCGGCCAGCCAGGCCGGGTTGGCGGACTCGTCGGCCAGGATGACGATCTCGGACGGACCGGCGACCATGTCGATGCCCACCTGTCCGATGAGCTGGGACTTGGCCGTGGCCACGAAGATGTTGCCCGGACCGGCCAGCACGTCGCACGGCGCGATGGTTTCGGTGCCGAAGGCCAGGGCCGCGATGGCCCAGGCGGACCCGGTCAGGTGGATTTCGTCCAGCCCGAGCAGGGCGGCGGTGGCCAGGATGTACGGGTTGAGCGTGCCGTCCTTGCGCGGGGGCGAAGTCACGGCGATGGACTCGACCCCGGCCACCTGGGCCGGGATGGCGTTCATGATCAGGCTGGAGATGAGCGGGGTCTCGCCGCCCTGGCCGCCGGGCACGTACAACCCCACGCGGTCCACGGGCCGGACCATCTGGCCGAGGACGGTGCCGTCCTCGGCGGTGACCCACCAGGATTTTTCCTTCTGGTTCAGGTGGAAGTCGCGCACACGGCGGATGGCTTCCTTGAGAATTTTGACGTCCTCGTCCGGTATCTCGTCAAGGGCGGCCTGGGTGGCCTGTGCGGGCACGCGCAGGGCGGCCGGGTCAAAGTCCGGGCAGTCGAATTTGCGGGTGTATTCGGCCAGGGCCTCGTCGCCGCGCTCACGGACATCGGCCAGGATGTCCCGCACCACGCCGTCCACCTTGGTGTCCGGGTCCTTGCGCTGATCCAGCCATCGTCCGATGGCGTCCCAATCGTCCCGGTTCGTATATGTCAATTCTCTGCAATTCATAGCGACCTCGAAAAAGGCGGTTGTCTCATTGTTCGTCCAAAGGAAAATTTTATAGCCGAGCGCCGATCAAAAGTCGAGGGCGGCAAGAGCGGGAAAGCGGGACGGCGAACCGGGCATTCCCGCTGCAGGCGCACCCGCCGTGACGAATAAATGAAAGAGGGCCGGGGTTTGCACTCCCCGGCCCTCTGGGCGTTACTTGGCGAGTAAGCTTTTCAGCTTACGGTTCTAAGCGAGCTTAGAACTTGTAGACAACACCAGTGGCGATCTTCCAAGCGTCGTCGTCGACGGTGGAACCCCAGACGTCTTCGTCGAAGTCGGAGTTGATGTAGCCCAGCTGGCCGTACAGGGTCAGCTCGTCGTACACGGCGTAAGCGGTGTTGAAGTCAACTTCCCACAGGGAGTCGTCTTCGGTCAGGTAAGCGCCGAGGTCGCCGAGGTTGGTGGTGTCATCCTTGTCGTTGGTACCCTTGACGTACAGGACGTGGAAGTCGTGGGTCAGACCCTGAGCGAAGGACTGGATGTCGGTCAGAGACAGGCCGACGGTCCAGAAGCCCATGGGGGTGTCGCCACCGTTGATGTCGTCGGAGGTGATGGAACCACCGCCGAAGAAGAAGGAGCCGACAGCCCAGTCGCCGTTCAGGATGGGCATGACTTCCTGGCCGTTGGCAGCGTCGTCGTCGTTACCAGTGGTGTACGCGAAGAAGGCGGACACGTTCATGAAGTCGAAGCCGGTGTAGTCCAGGGCCACGTCGAACAACCAACCGTCAGCTTCGTTGGTTTCGGTGTCGGCGTCGAGGTTACCGTAGTTCACGTCGGCCTTGATGATGAAGGGATCGAACAGGGACATGGTGAAGTTGGTACCAACCCAGTAAGCGGAGACGTCTTCGCCATCGGCCAGGTAGTTCTCGCCACCGTTGCCGTACAGGAAGAACGGAGTGGCGGAAACGCCTTCGAAGGACAGGGGCACGGCCACCAGGTAGCCGTCCAGGAAGTCTTCACCCTTGGTGGTGGCGCCCAGGACGTTGCCGGTGGTGTTGTTGTCGTTGAACAGGCGGGTGTAACCGGCCAGCACAGAGACGTTGTCGGTCACCGGAGTGGAGACCATGACGGCGCCGGCGCGTTCGGCCAGGATCATGGACGCGGAGCCGACGGACTGCGGCAGGGCGACGGTGTAGATACCGGCCTTGACGTTGACGTCGGTGCCGGGCCAGTTGAAGTCGATGTAAGCGTCACGGATGTTCAGCTGAGCGCGGTCAGAGCCGCCGGGCCGATCCAAACCGAAGTCGGCGTCACCCCAGCTGCCCTTGTCGGAACGCAGGCCGAGGACACCTTTCAGGTTCTCGTTGGCGGTGACGGTGAAGTACAGGTCGGCACGCTCGACGATGTCCATCGCGGCGCCGTTGTTGGTACCATCACGGAAATCCCAGTTGTTCATCCAGACGGCGTTCACGAGGAGGTTACCGGAGATGGAAACCTCGGGAGCCGCGGAAGCGGACACAGCCATGCCCAGAACCATGATCAGGGCGGCTGCGAGCAGAGACAAACGTTTCATTTGTTCTTCCTTTTTTTGCAGGTTAAAAAGCCAAGCTAACGCCTTAACTGCATCCCGTTTATCGCAGCCCAAGGTCTTTTGCAAGGGTTTTGAGGCAAAAAATCAAAGAAAGTAAAAAATTTTTTACCGGCCAAAAAATTGAACCGCAGCCTTGGGTGTGGAGTGGTTAAAGTCTTTTAATTCGATATTATATGAAGGTTTTTGGAGAGGGTGATTTGTGGTCAGAATTCCCGTATAGTCCTTCCCGACCCAAATTGTGTTGAAAAAAAACCGCACCGACATGGATACCGAGTACAAATTTTTTGCCGACCGTTTTCCGGACACGCCGGGCGTCTATCTTATGAAAGATGGGCGCGGCCGGATCCTCTATGTGGGCAAGGCCAAGAAGCTGCGCCGCAGGCTGGCCTCGTATTTTCGCAACCCGGCCGGGCAGACCCCCAAGACCCGCGCCCTGGTCGCCCGCATCCGGCACATCGACACCCTGCTCACGGCCACCGAGAAGGAGGCCCTGCTCCTGGAGTCCGGGCTGATCAAGAAGCACCGGCCGCGCTACAACGTGGTCCTCAAGGACGACAAGCAGTACGTCCTCTTCCGGCTGGACCGGCAGAACGAGTTTCCGCGCCTGGCCATGACCCGCAAGGTGGTCCGCGACGGGTCGGTCTATTTCGGCCCGTTCACCTCGGCCTCGGCTGCGCGCACGGTCTGGAAGCTGCTTGGCAAGGTGTTCCCCCTGCGCAAGTGCAAGGACACCGCCTTCCGCAACCGGGTACGCCCCTGCCTGTACCACGACATCGGCCAATGCTGGGCGCCGTGCGTCAAGGACGTGGACCGCGAGGAGTACGCCGAAATGGTCCACCGTGTGGAGATGCTCCTGTCCGGCCGCAGCCTGGAGCTGGTGGACGACCTGACCCGCAAGATGAAGGCGGCGTCCAGGGACATGGAATTCGAGCGGGCCGCCGAGTACCGCGACCAGATCCGGGCGGTGAAAAAGACCGTGGAAGGGCAGGCCGCCGTGATCCACGACAACCGCGACCGCGACATCGTGGGGATCGCCGAAAACGGCCAGGGGCTCGGCCTGGGGCTGCTCTTCGTGCGCCAGGGGCGGCTGCTCGACCAGAAGCAGTTCTTCTGGCCCGGGCTGACCCTGGAGGAGGGGCCCGAGGTGGTCGAGAGCTTCATCGGCCAGTTCTACGGGCCGGGCCGGTTCATCCCGTCCACCCTGGTCGTGCCCATGGAACTGGAGGAATCGCCGCTGCCCGAAATCCTGGCCGAGCGGAGCGGTCGCAGCGTGCACATCGTCGCGCCCCGCAATACCCAGGAAAAACAACTCATCGGCATCGCCCGCAACGTGGCCGCGCGGTCCATGGAAGTCCACGAAAGCATCACTTCCCGGCTGCAAAAGGTCCTGCGTTTGCCCGAGGAGCCGGTGCGCATCGAGTGCGTGGACGCCTCGCACCTGGGCGGCCGCGACATGCGCGTGGGCCAGGTGGTTTTCGAGGACGGACGGCGCAACCCCGAGGCCTCGCGGGTGTATTCCTTCCCCGATCTGGACGGTACGGGCGACGACTACGCGGCCCTGGCAGGATGGGCGCGGCGGCGCATGGAGTCCGGCCCGCCCTGGCCCGACCTGGTGCTCATCGACGGCGGCCGGGGTCAGATCGCGGCCGTGGAAAAGGGGCTGGCCGAATGCACCGAGGAGTGCGGCTGGGAGCTGGCCTCCATCGCCAAGGGCGAGACCCGGCGCGCGGGCGAACTGGGCGATGTGATCTTCCGGCCCGGCCGCAAGAACCCCATGCCGCTCAAGCCCGGCAGCCCGGAGCTGCTCTTCCTGCAGAAGATACGCGACGCGGCCCACCGCTTCGTCTTGGGCAGGCAGCGGCGGGCGCGCAAGAAGGCGGTGCTGAGCAGCGAGCTGACCTCCCTGCCCGGTATCGGCCCGAAGACGGCGCGCATCCTCTGGGACCGCTTCGAGTCCCTGGACGCCATGCTCGAGGCCGGACCCCAGGCCATCGGCGCGCTGTCCGGCATCGGGCCCAAGCGCGCGGACAAGATCCACGCCGCCCTGCAGGCCCTGAAGGCATCCCGGGAATCCTGATATCGCGGCTTGAAACCCGTCGGAAATGCCGTATGCTGGCCGAAACGGCTATCCGCCGCATCACCGCTTCATTCACCCTCATCCGGAGACGGCCATGCACGCGATACGCATCCCCGACATCACCCTGAACGACGGCCGGTCCATGCCCGCCCTGGGGCTCGGCACCTACAGGCTCAACGGCTCGGCCGGGGTCAAGGCCCTGGTGCGCGGCATCGAGGCCGGGTACCGCCTTCTGGATTCGGCCTTCAACTACGAGAACGAGGGCGCCCTGGGCCAGGCCGTGCGGCGGGCCTCGGTGGACCGCGAAGCGCTGTTCCTGGTCTCCAAGCTGCCGGGCCGCCACCAGCGCCGCGAGGAGGCCCTGCGCACCGTGGAGGAATCCCTGTACCGGGCCGGGCTCGACTACTGGGACCTGTATCTCATCCACTGGCCCAACCCGAAGCAGGGGCTGTACGTCGAGGCGTGGCGGGCTCTGCTCGAGGCCAGGGAGCGCGGGATGATCCGCTCGGTCGGCGTGTGCAACTTCCTGCCCGAGCACCTGGACACCCTGGTCCGGGAGACCGGCACGGCCCCGGCGGTCAACCAGGTGGAGCTGCACCCCTATTTTTCGCAGAAGGAGCAGGTCACCTTCGACCGCAGGCACGGCATCGTCACCCAGGCGTGGAGCCCGCTGGCCAAGACCATCAATATAATGAAGGAAAGGACGCTGCTGGAGATCGCCGAGGTCACGGGCAAGACCGTGTCGCAGGTCGTCCTGCGCTGGCATATCCAGTCCGGCACCGTGCCCCTGCCCAAATCCGCCTCGCCCGATCGTCAGGTGGAAAACATGAACGTGTTCAATTTCGAGCTGTGCGACGCGGACATGGCCGCCATCAACGCGCTGGCGCGCCCGGACGGCCGCCTCAAGGGGCAGGACCCGGCGGTCTACGAGGAGTTCTAGGCCGCTAGATGGCCAGGGGCTCGCCGATGGTCAGTTCGAGCATTTCGGTGTCCGGGGCCACCAGGGCCAGCTGTTCGGCCATGGACCGGGTGTTCTGGTCCAGGATGGACCAGGTTCCCCAGTGCTGGGGGATGAGCTTCTTGCACTTGAGCAGCTTGCAGGCGTAGGCCGCCTGTCTGGCGTCCATGGTGAACCGGCCGCCGATGGGCAGGATGGCCACGTCGATGGCGTGAAATTTCCCGATCAGCTCCATGTCCCCGAACAGGCCGGTGTCGCCCGAGTCGTAGACGCACAGGCCGCCCGGCTCGTTGATGACGAAGCCCGCGGGCATGCCGGTGGACGAGGAGTGCATGGCCTGGACCATCTGGATGTCCAGCCCCCGGCGGCTGACCGTGCCGCCGATGTTCATGCCCACGCCCAGGTGTTCGGGCAGCCCCTGTTTCATCAGGTTCTGGATGACGTCGAACATGGCCACCACCTCGGCATCGTGCTTGATCGCCATCTCCAGGGTCTGGCCGATGTGGTCGTGGTGGTCGTGGGTCACCAGGATGAGGTCGCACTCGTCCACGTCCTTGTAGGACCCGGGCGCCTTGGGGTTGCCCACGAAGAACGGGTCGATGAACAGGGTGGCGTCGGCGGCCTTGATTCTGAAATTCGCGTGGCCGAACCAGGTAATCTCCATGGCGTTTCTCCTACTCTCCCCACCGCCTGAACAGGGCATGGGGGATGTCCAGTTGGTCGAGGATCTTGCCGGCCACCTGGTCGGTCAGGTCCTCGATGGTTGCCGGGCGATGGTAGAAGCCCGGGCATGCCGGTAGAATGACTGCCCCGGCCCGGGTGGCCGTGAGCATGTTTTGCAGATGGATGGAGGAAAGCGGGGTCTCGCGCGGCACGAGGATCAGTTTGCCGCGTTCCTTGAGGGTCACGTCCGCGGCCCGGTGGATGAGGTTGTGTCCGAAGCCGGTGGCCACGGCGGACAGGGTGGCCATGGAGCAGGGACAGATGATCATGCCGTGGTGCCGCCAGGAGCCGCTGGCGGGCGGGGCGGAGATGTCGTCGGCGTCGTGGACCGTGGCGCCCCGGGTCAGGCCGTCGGGCGTCAGGTCGGTTTCCAGGGCCAGCACCTTTCTGGCGGCGTCGGAGATGATGACGTGCAGGTCCACGTCTTCGCGGTCGACGAGCCCCCGGATCAGGGATGCGGCGTACAGGCTGCCGCTCGCGCCGCTGACCGCCAGGATGATGCGTTTTGCTTCCATGTGTTCTCCCGCCCGGCTGATACCGAGCATATAGACTTTTTTTAGACTTTTTTGCAAGGGGAAACCGCCCGGCGCGGTTCCCGCCCGATCCTTGTTTCATTTTCGCGGTGGATAGTATAGCCTTGACAAAGGAGTAGGGGAAGTATAGCTACTTCCTTCCCGTGGGCTATTAGCTCAGTTGGATAGAGTGCTTGCCTCCGGAGCAAGAGGTCGCAGGTTCGAATCCTGCATAGCCCACCATAGAAAGCAATAAGGCCCCGAGCGAATCACTCGCGCGGGGCCTTATGCTTTTGCCGCTTTGGGCCGGTTTGTTCGGAATCGGTATAATACTGTGGATATAATAAGTACCTTGACAAGCGTATACGCCGTTTTCGGGGATTAAAGTCCTAGACATCTCCTCTTATTGGAATATACGTTTGTGCACTTGTGCAACTGAAATCTGCTTTTATGAGGTAATTATGCGAATTTTAAGGATGTTTGTTCTGTCTGTCGCCGTGCTGGCGTGCGCCGGATGCATGGCCGCCCAACAGCATCGGGATGCAGTGAGGGATGATACGGGGGACAAGTTGACGGTCGGGACCGTCCAGAAGGAAATCAAGGTCGGGATGTCCAGCGCCGACGTGGTCAGCGTGCTGGGCTCGCCCAACATGGTCACGACCGACGCCCAGCGCAGGGAAGTCTGGGTCTATGACAAGGTTTCCACCGAGCGCGTCTACTCCACGTCTTCGGGCGGCGTCGGCGTCCTCGGGCTGGTCTTCGGCGGTGTCGGCGGCGCGGCCGGCGGGGGCAACTACAGCGGCAACAGCGGGGCTTCGAGTTCGACCCAGCGGACGCTGACGATCATCATCAAATATGACGAGAACGGCCTTGTCCGGGACTTCGCCTATCGGCAGTCCAGTTTTTAAAGGATTCAGGCAGACATGTATAAGAAGATCATATTACTGCTGTTGATGCTCAGTCTGATGACGGGTTGCGTGGCCTCCACTCCGAAGGACGCCCTCACGCTTTCGCCGGAATCCCTGGCCAACCGGCAGCTACAGACCCGCCGCTACGACACGGGCAACGACAATGCCGTGCTGATAGCCGCCAACGCCGTGTTGCAGGATCTGGGTTTCAACCTGGATGAGACCGACCCTGAACTGGGCGTGGTCGTGGCCTCCAAGGAACGCGACGCCACCGACGGCGGACAGGTGTTCCTGTTGGCCCTGCTCGGGGCCCTGGGCAACAATCCCAATGCGGTGAACTCGGCCGATTCGACCCAGAAGGTCCGGGTCTCGCTGGTGGTCAGGCCCCTCGACAAGGAAGGGGAATCGGCCGCCACCGACCTTTCGCCGGAGCGGATCGAGGCGGTGAAGGTGCGGGTTCACGACGCGATCTACGAGGGGTTGCGCGACAACTTCCCCAAGGACGCCTGCGAGAACATCGCCAAGACCATCGCGGAAAATACCGCAGACACCCTGGCGAACGACCTGGACACACTGTTGTCCGTGAAGGACACCCCCGGCAGCACCGCTGTTCGGGTCACCTTCCAGCAGGTCGTCTACAACCGGTTGGGACAGATCAACGTGCAACGACAGATCGAGGACGAGCAAATCTACAAGGAGTTCTTCGAAAAACTGTCCAAATCCTTATTCCTTGAGAGCAACGCAATATGAAGAAATCAATAGTATCCCTTTTTGTCCTCCTGTTTCTCGTCGGCTGCCAGACGGCCCAAAGGAACATTCTGGACAGCGACGGCGAGTCCCAGGTCAAACTGCGGGCCATGCAGACCCGCTATTTCGACACCGACGACAAGAAAAAGACTATGCAGACGATCATCGCCACCTTGCAGGATCTGGGCTTCGTCATCGACAAGGCGTCCTTCGAGGTCGGTTCCGTCAGCGGCACCAAGCTGAACGGATACCGTGTCAGAATGACCGTGATCGCCATGCCCAGAGGCAACGAGCAGATGACGGTCAGGGCCAACGCCCAGTACAACATCGAGCCGATCAACGACCCCGCGATCTACCAGCAGTTTTTCGCTGCCCTGGAAAAGAGCATGTTCCTGACGGCCCACACGGACGAATAGCGAGCGGGCGCAAGCCCTCCACACGACAAAAAAAGGCCCCCGCGCAATCGCGGGGGCCTTTTTCTTTCGGGCTACGCGCCCTCGTCGTCCATCTCCGGGAGCCAGGGGATGAACTTGCGGTCCTCGTGCATGATGTGGTTGGTCAGCCAGCGGCTGAGGAAGATGAAGACCTGGGAGAGGTTGGCCTTGACGAGCATGTCGCGCCGAAACTCGTCCACCTTGTCCGTGAAGGTATGGTGCTGGCTCTCGTGGGGGGCGAGTCCGGGGTAGCCCCGGCTGCGCAGGACCGCCTCCTCGGCCTGGAAATGGACCACCGAATAGTCCCGCATCTTGTCGACGAGAGAGACCATGCTCGGCTCGTCATGGCGCTGGATGGCCTCGTAGGCCTCGTTGATCAGGTCGATGAGTTCCCTGTGCTGGTCGTCCAATTCGTCCATGCCCACGGACATGGCCTCGTCCCACTGAATGAGGGGCATCGCAATCCTCCGGACGCGTTTTTTTTATCTCGGGGGAAGACTAGCAGATACGGGGTAAATGACAAGACCGGGAATCTCGTCGCGGCAGAGTGTCGCTATTCCGGCCGGTTGGCGGCGGCGCGTGGAATATCGGGCGGCGGCGCACAGATTATAATACAAAAAAAGCCATCGCCGTGCTTACAGGCAATACTGAGATCATACCCGGTTCGGAGGACTGTACAATGCGTAAAATGTTAACGATGTCAAACAACTGCCAGGAATGCGTGTTCCACCACAAGAAGTGCATTCTTGGGCACCAACGCCCCTGGAACGCCGCGAGCTGCGACGACTATCAACCCTATTGCCTGGTGTGCGGCTATCCCGAGGAGTTCTGCAACACCTGCCGCAATCTCGCCTCGCGCTGGATGAAGCCCCTGGACGAGGAGCTGCAACCGGCCTACCGCCCCTTGTCGCCCGAGCGGTACGCCTGCGTCTGGCAACCTCCCACGGCGTCCAACTAGCCCTGCGGCTCCCGCACCAAGGTTCCCGCGCAGATCGATTCTCCACTTAACTTTTCCGCCTTTTCCGTCTAGATTGGCTCGCCACAAGTCAACAAACGGGAACCGCAATGGGATACAGGAATACGCGTGAATGCCTCGAGGCCCTCGAGGCCAGGGGAGACCTCGTCCGCATCGACAAGTGCGTGGACGCGAAGCTCGAGATGGGCGCCATCCAGCGCCGGG
This sequence comes from Pseudodesulfovibrio sp. lm2024, assembly GCF_051175575.1. Taxonomy (NCBI): domain Bacteria; kingdom Pseudomonadati; phylum Thermodesulfobacteriota; class Desulfovibrionia; order Desulfovibrionales; family Desulfovibrionaceae; genus Pseudodesulfovibrio; species Pseudodesulfovibrio sp. lm2024. Next base: position 2,517,697 of record NZ_CP195092.1, on the reverse strand, counting down.
TCTTCCGGGCTAAGGGGCCGGCGCTGCTTTTTGGCAACGTCCGGGGCTGCCGCTTCCCCATGGCCGCCAACCTCTACGGCACGCGGGAGCGCATGCTCTTCATCTTCCGCGACACGCTGGAGACGGTCGAGCGGCTGATGAAGCTCAAGCTCGACCCCATGGAATGCCTGCGCCGTCCGTGGCAATACCTGGGCGCGCCCAGGACGGCCTGGCACACCCTGCCCAAAAAGGTCTCCAACGGACCGGTCATGGCCAACGAGACCGTTGTCTCCAGCCTGCCGGAACTCCAGTCCTGGCCCATGGACGGCGGCCCCTACGTGACCCTGCCCCAGGTCTACACCGAGGACCCGGCCGCGCCGGGTTTCGCCGGGTCCAACCTCGGCATGTACCGCGTCCAGCTGTCGGGCAACGACTATGTCCGCGACCGGGAAGTGGGGCTGCACTATCAGATCCACCGGGGCATCGGCCACCACCACGCCGAGGCCCTGCGCCGGGGCGAGCCGCTCAAGGTCAACATCGCGGTGGGCGGCGCGCCGTCCATGACTCTGGCCGCCATGATGCCCCTGCCCGAGGGGCTGGCCGAGATATTCTTCGCCGGGGCGTTGGGCGGGCATCGCATCCCCATGGTCATGCGGCCGAACGGGCTGCCCATTCCGGCTGAGGCGGACTTCTGTATCTGCGGCACCGTGACCCGGGGCGGGGAGAAGCCCGAGGGGCCGTTCGGCGACCACCTGGGCTATTACAGCTTGGCCCACGATTTTCCGGTGCTCAGGGTGGACAAGGTATACCACCGCGACGACGCCGTCTGGCCGTTCACCACGGTGGGCCGCCCGCCCCAGGAGGACACCCTGTTCGGCGAGTTCGTCCACGAGCTGACCGCCGAGCTGGTGCCGTCGGTTTTCGCGGGCGTGCACGAAGTCCACGCCGTGGACGCGGCCGGGGTGCACCCGTTGCTTCTGGCCGTGGGCAGCGAGCGCTACGTGCCCTACGCGGCCGAGCGCCAGCCCCAGGAGCTTCTGACCAACGCCATGGCGTTGCTGGGCAACACCCAGACCTCGCTGTCCAAGTACGTGCTCATCGCGGCCCGCGAGGATCTGGCCCACGGTGTGGGCTGCCACGACGTGCCCGCGTTCTTCCGCCACCTGCTGGAGCGGGCGGACCTGACCCGCGACCTGCATTTCATCACCCGGACCACCATCGACACCCTGGACTACTCGGGCATCAGCCTGAACCAGGGGTCCAAGCTCGTCCTGGCCGTGGCCGGGAGCCGCAAGCGCGAACTGGTCGCCGAGGTCCCGGCCGGGCTCGACCTGCCGCGCGGATTCCGCGATCCCATCGTCTTCGCGCCGGGCATCCTCATCATCAAGGGGCCCAAGCACCGCCGCAAGCGGGACCAGCAGGACCCGGCCCTGGAGCGGCTGGGCGAGAGCCTGGCCAAGGTTCCGGGCATCGAAGGGTTCCCCCTGATCGTGGTGGCCGACGACGCGGGGTTCACGGCCAAGGATTGGAACAACTTTTTGTGGGTGACCTTCACCCGGTCCGATCCGGCCACGGACATTTACGGTGCGGGCGCGTTCACCCACGCCAAGCACTGGGGCGCGGACAAGGCGCTGGTCGTGGACGCGAGGCTGAAGACCTACCACGCGCCGCCGCTCGAGGACGACCCCGAGGTGGAGAAGCTGGTGGACGAACTGGGCGCCAAGGGCGGCCCGCTGCACGGAATCATCTAATGGAGAACCGCATGGACGAAAAAGTCGCACAGGAACTGAAGCTCGCCTTTTCCCTGGACCTCTACGAAACCGTCAAGGCCGCCCGGAAGAACCGGAACGAACTCGTCTTTCGGCACACCATGGCCGAGGAGGGCGGGCAGATGGTCTTTGTGGGCATGTTCCCCAAGAAGGACCTCCTCGAAATGCCGAACATGACCGAGGAGTTCACGGCCCGGCTGCAGACCTTCAATCTGCTCGGGGTGGTCACGGACGGCAGGTCCGGCCTGGACATGTTCTACCTGGGCGGCATGAACAAGCCGTACACCATCCTGAACGACGGCCGGGAATTGTCCAAGACCCTGACCGACGAGCCGCTCTTCGCCTTCCTGGAAATGTACTTCAAGATCAAGGGCGCCATGATCGACTTCCGGGTCTTGACTTACAATGAGTTCGTCAAGGCCGTGGAGAGCGAGGTCTTCAAGAACACCTCGTTTTCACGCATGAGCGAGGCCCAGGAACTTTTGGCCACCCTGGAAAACTAGCCCGGCACAACGTGAAAAAAAGAAGCGGCCGCGCCCATTGGGGCGCGGCCGCTTTTTTCGTTGTCGACTTTTATTGTTCCTGCAGGGTCTTCTGGACGGCCACATCGAGCATGTGCTTGTGCAGCCGGGTGGAGATGGAGTCGCTGCGCTCGATGTTCTCGGTCAGTTCACGGAGCTTGTCCAAGGATTCGAGGCAGGCGGTGATGATCAGCTCCGAAGGGGCGATCTCCTTCTTGCGGATCATCTCGAAGACGTTTTCGAGCTTGTGGGCCAGGTCCTCGATGGTGGCCAGCTTGAGCAGGTTCGAACCGGCCTTGACCGAGTGGGCGTCGCGGAAGATGGAGTTGATGACCTCGGGGTCGCAGTCGCCGCAGTTTTCCAAATGCAGCAGACCCGACTCGATGGCATCGAGCCGGTCTGTCGTCTCTTCGATAAAGATTTCGAGGACAGGGTCGCCTCGCTGTATCAATCGGCACCACCTTCGATGAGTTCAAGCGCCACTTGCGGGATGGTGTGCAGGTCGGGTTTGGATATCTGCATGTCCGCGCCAACGGATTCGCCCTTGTGCCGCAGTTCGTTCGTGATGATGGAAGAGTACAGGATGACGGGGAGCTTCCGCAAGACGGGATCCTGCTTGATGTTCTTGGTCAGGCTGAACCCGTCCATGAGGGGCATCTCAATGTCGGAAATGACCAGGTCGACGAATTCGGTGATGTCCTTGCCCTCGGCCTCGGCCTTGGCCTTGAGGTCCATGACGGTGCGCAGGGCCTCGTCGCCGTTGTTGGTCATGATCGGCTTGAGGTTGGCCTCGGTCAGGTTGGCCTTGATCATGGCCCGGATGGTGGCCGAGTCGTCGGCCACCAGGACCTTGTACTCGTTTTCGGATATGGCCATCTCCACGCCGTCGTCCGGCTCGAACTGGGAGAGGATGGTCTCCAGGTCCAGGAGCTGGACGAAGTACTCGCCCTTGTCGATCAGGCCGACGATGGCGTCGGTGTTGGTGGAAATGATGCTCGACGGCGGAATGACCTCGCCCCAGCCCACGCGGTGGATCTCGGTCACGCCCGAGACCAGGAAGCCGGTCACGGATTTGCTGAACTCGGTGACGATGACGATGTCCCGCTCGGTCTTGGGCATGTCCAGCTCGAGCCAGACGGACAGGTCCAGCACCGGAAGAATGAGGTCGCGCAGGGGGATGGTCCCCATGAACGAGGGGTGGGGCGCCGATTCGGGCGGTTCGAGGTTGGGTGTCTCGATGACCTGCATGACCTTGGCCACGTTGATGCCGAAAAAGTTGGGAACGGGTTCCTTTCCTTCTTCGCGGATCTCGTTGATGTAGAACTCGAGTATTTCGAGTTCGTTGGTTCCCGTTTCCAGGAGGATTCCGGTATCGATGGCGCTCTTGCTCATATCCCTACTCCCTTATCGGATTTTCTTTCCTGGGTGCCCATACCCGGTTACATACGCTGACACGGTTTTTATGTCCACGCCATTAGATTGATAAGTAAGACATTTATAACGCGTCGGGATCAAGGCCGTTGCGCTTTCATGGGGTTGACGCGATGGCTTCGCGCATGCACAAGGGAGACACGTGGAAAAGTTACCCAAACGCAAGGGAGATGCATGATGGACGGGAATTTGCCGGTTGATCCGGCCAAGATTCGGAAAAAGCTCCTCAAAACCCTGGAAGAATCGGCGACGACTCTGGTTCCCTGGTTTTACGGCAACATGCCGGAATATTATTTCCAGACCCACGGCGAAGACGAGCAGATCAAGCATCTGATGGCGCTTGTCTCCGGCATGGTCCGCGAGGAGAAGCAGTCCATCGCCCTGCACAGTCCGTGCGGCTCCAGGGTGACGCACATCTCCCCGAGCGGGGACATGGACACCCTGGGCTGGGTGCTGAAGCAGTACCGCGACAAGGACATCCAGCACGCGCGCATCTATTCCAGCCGGGACGACTCCATCCGGCTGGACACCCTGGTCATCGGCCCGCAGCACCTGTGCAAGGCGGACAGCGTCGGCGTGCGGGAGGTCCTGGAGAGGGCCCGCGCCGGGGATATGGGCCTCGCCCCCGCCGATCTGAACGGGTTCGAGCGTTTCCTGGGCTGGGTCAGCGAGGACTACATGGAGAAGTTCGAGCCGGGCCGGGCCGTCCGCCATTTCAAGACCTGCGGCTGCGTGGAGAACGTGGAGCGGGTCCAGGTGCAGCTCGAAAAGGACGTCCATCCCGGTTTCGACCGCATCGGCGTCGCCATGGCCCAGCCGCCCAGGAAGGGGCTGCTGCACACGGTGGTCAACGTCATCGCCCGGCAGGGCGTCCCCGTTGACCGGGCCTATGCCGACGAGTTCGAGCGTCCCGGCCAGCCGTCCATCTCGATCATGAGCTTCTATCTCGACCGGAAGCGCGTGGATTTGGATGAAAACGGTCCGCAGTGGGCGCGGCTCAAGCGCCAGCTCGAGATGTGCAAGTGGTTCGCGCCTCACGGCCTGGACGCCTTGGCCTACGAGGACGGCTGGGAGCTGGGCCAGGTCATGCTCATGCAGGCCGCGGGCGAGTTCGCCCACCAGTTCCTGATCCGCAAGGACCTGCATGCCTACACCTCCTCGCGCATCGTCTACGCCATCCTCAAGCACCGGGACGTGGCCGGGCTGCTCATGGACTACTTCGACGTGCGCTTCAACCCGGCTTTTACGGGCGACCGCGTCCGGGACATGCGCGAACGGCGCGACCGCGTCCGCGCGGCCATCCGGGACGTGGACAACCTCATCCACCGCGACATCCTGACCTATATCTACAAGTTCTTCCGTTACACCCTGCGGACCAACTACTACCTGGAACACAAGCTGGGGCTGAGTTTTCGGCTTGATCCGCTCATCCTGGCCCCGCTGCCGCGCAGTGAGAGGCCGTTCGGTCTGTATTGCTTCCACGGGCCGTACAGCTGGGCCTTCCAGGTGCGCTACCGCGACATGGCGCGCGGCGGCGTGCGCGTGGTCCGGACCTGGAGCCAGGAACAGTTCGAGATGGAGTCCAACCGGCTGCTCGACGAGGTCACCAAGCTGGCCCGCGCCCAGCAGTTCAAGAACAAGGACATCCCGGAAGGCGGTTCCAAGGCGGTCATTCTGCTGCTCGGCCCGGAAGGGGACATCGACCTGGCCGTCAAGTCCATGGTCGACTCCTTCCTGGACCTGCTGGTCATGCCGCAGGGGAGCGAGGGATTTGTCCAGCCCGGTATTGTGGACTATCTCAACCGCGAGGAGATCATCTTCCTGGGCCCGGACGAGAACATCACCTCGGCGCACATCCAGTGGATGGCGGACCGGGCCGCCCGGCGCGGCTACAAGTGGCCCAGCGCCTTCATGAGCTCCAAGCCCGGCGCGGGTATCGCTCACAAGCAATACGGCGTGACCTCCGAGGGGGTCATCGTCTTTGCCGAGGAACTGCTGCAGACGCTGGGCATCGACCCCCGCAATGAGCCCTTCACGGTCAAGATCACCGGCGGACCGGCCGGGGACGTGGCCTCCAACGTCATGCGCATCCTCATGCGGGAGTACGGCGACAACGCGAAGATACTGGCCATGTCCGACGGCCACGGCGCGGTCTTCGACCCCGAGGGCATGGACCACGGCGAACTGCTCCGGCTCATGGACAACAACCTGCGGACTTCGGACTTCGACGCGTCCAGGCTCAGGGGGGAGGGCGCGTTCGCGGTCTCCACGGCAGACCCGAAGGGCACGCGCATCCGCAACTCCCTGCACAACACCGTGGTGGCGGACATCTTCATCCCCTCCGGCGGCAGGCCGGACACGGTGAACATGTCCAATTGGAAGGAGTTCCTGCAAAAGGACGGCACGCCCTCGGCCCGGGGAATCGTCGAGGGGGCGAACATCTTCATCTCCACCGACGCGCCCGCGCCCAGCTCGAAAAGGCCGGGGTCCCGGTGGTGCCCGGCCCGTCGGCCAACAAGACCGGCGTGATCTGCTCGTCCTATGAAATCCTGGCCGGTCTCATCCTCAGCGAGGAGGAGTTCCTGGGCATCAAGGACGAGTATATCGTCCAGCTCCTGGACATCCTCCGGCTGCGGGCCCGGTCCGAGGCGCGCCTGCTCATGCGCGAGTACAAGCTGGCCGGGGGGGCGGCGGACCATCACCGAGCTGTCCTACGCCCTGTCCGAGTCCATCAACGCGCTGGCCGACAAGGTGGACGGTGTGCTCACGGAGTCCGTGGAACGGGTGGCCGACGTCCCGGCGCTGGTCGAGGTCCTGCTGGCCTACTGCCCGGCCGTGCTGGTAGAGCACTACCGCGACCGGATCGTGAACGACCTGCCTCGACCCCACCAACTGGCCCTGCTGGCCTCGTACATCTCGGCCAGGATGCTCTACCAGGAGGGGTTGGGCTGGGCCGACCGGCTGGTCTCCCTGCGCGACGTGCGCGAGGTGGTCTTCGGCTACCTCGAGCAGGAGAAGGTCGTGGCCGGGCTCATGGCCGAGGTGCGCGGCGCGGGGCTGGTCCACGCCGAACTCATCGACCGCATTCTGGATTTCTCGGGGCGCAAGCTGCTGACCCTGGACCGACTCGGGCTGGGCTAGCCGGGTTCCCGCCGAAACGACGCCCGGCATCCCGTGTACAGGATGCCGGGCTTGACAAACAGGGGGTATGACCGTACCATCATAACAAATGAGTGATTATTCATGTGAGGGAAGAAATGTCGAACATCGCTTGTAGTGATACCGAGCAGCACGCGCAAAACGTGGCTGCCGCTCGGGAGTCCATGCTCTCCGAACGGGAATTCCTGTTCCTGGCCGAACTGTTCAAGGCGCTTGGGGACTATACCCGCGTGCGCATTCTGTTCGCCCTGTCCATAGGCGAACTCTGCGTCTGCGCCCTGGCCGAGGTCCTGGACATGTCCCAGTCGGCCATCTCCCACCAGCTGAGGCTGCTGCGCGCCGCCAAGCTGGTGCGCTACCGCAAGGAGGGCAAGAACGTCTTTTACTCTCTGGACGACGACCATGTGCGCAACCTGGTCTCCCAGGGACTGGACCACATCAAGGAAGAGGCGTAGCCCGCTTCCTCCTTTTTTTTGCCCAGTATTATGAACAAGTATTCATATATGAATAAAACGTCTTTGTAGGTTGTTGTTGCATGATTGATCTCATCGTCAATGTCCTGATCGAGTCCTGGAACGTGCTGGTGGAGGCCGCACCGTACGTGCTCTTCGGTTTTTTCGTGGCCGGTCTGCTCAAGGGATTCGTGCCCGATTCGTTCATGGCCCGGCATCTGGGCGGCAGGTCGTTGGGCGCGGTGCTCAAGGCCGCCGTCATCGGTGTGCCCTTGCCTTTGTGCTCCTGCGGCGTGCTGCCCGCCGCCCTGGGGCTGCGCAGGCAGGGGGCCAGCAAGGGCGCGACCACGGCCTTCATGATCTCCACCCCCGAGACCGGGGTGGACTCCATGGCCGTGACCTACGCCCTCATCGATCCGATCATGACCGTCATCCGGCCCGTGGCCGCGTCCATCACGGCGGTCTTCGCCGGGGTACTCATCAACGCCTTCCCGGACGACAAGGCCGAGCCGCTGCCCCTGGCCGGACTGGCCGAGAGTACGGCGGGCTGCACTGGCTGCGGTTGCGGCGGCTCCTGCGCGGTGTCCCCGCGGCCCACTTTCAAGGGCCGCTTCTCGGCGGGCATGCGTTACGCCTTCGGCGAGATGATCGAGGACATCGGCCGCTGGCTGCTGGTCGGCGTGCTCATCGCCGGGATCATCTCGGCGGCCATTCCGGCGGACGTCCTGGACCGCTGGGTGGGCACCGGCCTGTTCTCCTACGTGGCCATGCTGGTGGTGGCCCTGCCGCTGTACGTCTGCGCCACGGCCTCCACGCCCATCGCGGCCTCGCTTTTGCTCAAGGGGCTTTCGCCCGGCGCGGCCCTGGTCTTCCTCCTGGCCGGACCGGCCACCAACGGGGCGACCATCACGGTCATGCTCAAGACCCTGGGCAAGCGGGCCGCCGGACTCTACGTGGCCTCCATCGTGGTCTGCTCCCTGGGCCTGGCCTGGGCCACGGACCTCCTCTACACGGCGCTCGGCCTGGACGTCCGCGCGACCATCTCGGAAGTCGGCGAGCTGTTGCCCCACTGGGTGGGCGTGGCCGCCGCCGTGCTGACGCTCATGCTGGTGGCCAAGAGCTTCCTGGGCGGATTGATCACCGGCGGTTCGCGCTCCCACGGCGGCTGAGGCTAACGCCGGGACCGGTCGGTCCCCTCTATCCGTGTGTGGCGGGGCGGTCTCGCCCCGTTCTTTTTTTGCCAATATCGTCAGCGGGTAAGTACTTCCCATCGCGCATTGTGTATGTTAAGGCCTAATGGCTTTCAACAAAACCTGTTGTTCCGGGAGGATGCATGCGCAGAATAGCGATATGGGCGGGATTGGCCGTGCTGCTGGCCCTGTTTGGCTGCAATGGTGCGACGGTTGCCGAAGACGGCGGCCGCAACGACGGATTCCCGATGGTCACGCTGCCTGACGACATGAGCCGGATGGAGAGCGATACGGCCAAAGGCAAGGCCGTGCCCACCGGTCCGGTCTGTTTTCTACTGCCCCCCAACGCGAGTATCCGCACGCAAGGTGAACTCTACGTGGCCGCCTCCGGCAAGGTCCCCGAGGCCCTCTGCTGGCTGCTTCGGGAACGGCTGATCGTCTCCCGGGGGCACTGGGAACTGCTTGACGGGAAGCAGGTGCTGGTGAACGGGAAGTACTATCACGAAGGCTTTGCCCTCGTGCGTTTCGACAAGGACCAGAAGAGGGCGGAGTCGCTTCGCAACGTCCTGGCCGAGCACGGGTATGAGACGCCCAAGGCCGGGTATGTCTTTTATTCCGTGGCCAGAAATGTTTCCAGCAAGCTGCGGTTCCAGGTCATCTACGGCTTCGATCTGGCCACGCTTCCAAACGATGTTGTCAATGATCCGAATTTATTGGAAGATTATTTGCGAAAGCGTTTCGCTGACGACATCCATTTATCCTGATTTGTCCATTCTTCTGGAACAGGACGGCAGGGGGTGCCTGCCGTCTTTTCTTTCCGGTTTCGCCGTGCTAAGTGATCGCCAGCAAATTCAAGGGGAATCGGAATGAAGAAAATCCTGCTCGCCCTGGCCGTGATCCTGGCCCTGGCCACCACGGCCCGCGCCGAGAACATCAAGATCCGTTTCGGCATCCTGCCGGTCATCGACACCCTGCCGCTGCAGGTGGCCGACTGGGAAGGGCTGTTCGCCGAGCAGGGCCTGGACGTGAGCCTGGTCCGGTTCATGTCCGCGCTGGAGCGCGACACGGCCATGCAGACCGGCCAGATCGACGGCTATTTCGGCGATCTGGTGGCCACCTACCTGCTTCTGGACCGGGGCGTGCCCATGCACATCGCCTTGACCTCCTGGCGGACCACGCCGTGTTACCCCATGTTCGGCATCGCGCTCTCGCCCGGTAATCGCGACCGGGATCTGGCCGGGATGCAGGGCCGTTCCCTGGCCCTGTCCAAGTCCACGGTCATGGAGTTCCTGGCCGACAAGCTGGAAGGTCATCTCGGGGTGAAACCCAACTATTTCGAGCGGCTGGAGGTCAAGAAAATGCCCATCCGGCTGCAGATGCTCCTGACCGATCAGGTGGATTCGGCGCTGCTGCCCGAGCCGCTGCTCTCCCTGGCCCGGCTCAAGGGAGGCAACGTCCTGGCCACGGCCGAGGACCTGAATCTGCCGCTGACCGTGCTCTGCCTGCACAAGCGCTATTTCGAGAACAACGGCGCGGCCTACGGCAAGTTCCTGGCCGCCTACGGCGAGGCGGTCAGGCGGCTGGCCGAGGACCCGGAGAAGTACCGTCCGCTCATGGCCGAGACATGCCGCATCCCCAAGCCGCTCATCGCAAAGTTCCCGGTCTATCCCTTCCCCGCGCCCGCGCTGCCCGCCAAGGCGGAGCTGGACGAGGTCCAGGACTGGATGATCGTCAAGGGGCTGCTCAAAGAACGGGTGCCCGACGCCTCGGCTCTGCCGCCCGCGCGTGACTAGCCCATGCTGACCGCCGAGAACCTGGGCAAGTCCTATGACGGCAGGACCGTCATCCGGGACGTCACCTTCACCCTGAAGCAGGGGGAGACCCTGGCCGTGGTCGGCCCGTCCGGCTGCGGCAAGACGACGCTGCTCTACCTGCTGAGCGGCCTGGCCGCGCCCGACACCGGGCGGGCCCTGCTCGACGGCAAGCCCATCACCGGCCCGACCTCGGACATCTCCATCATCCTCCAGGACTACGGGCTGCTGCCCTGGCGCTCGATCATCGACAATGTGGCGCTCGGCCTCAAGATCCAGGGCGTGGGCCGCCGCGAACGGCTCGAGCGGGCGCGCGCCCAGCTGGCCGAGGTCGGCATCACCGGGCGCGACAACGACTATCCGGCCAACCTCTCGGGCGGGGAGCAGCAGCGTGTGGCCATCGCCCGCGCCTTTGTCACCCGGCCACGGCTGACCCTGCTGGACGAACCCTTTTCCTCCCTGGACGCCCTGACCCGCGAGCGGCTGCAACTGGCCCTGCTCACGGCCTGGCAGGTGCGCCAGGTGCCGTACGTGCTGGTCACGCACTCCCTGGAGGAGGCGGTCATGCTCGGGCAAACGATCATGGTCATGTCCGCGCGCCCGGCCCGGCCTGTGGCCGTGTTCGACAACCCCGGCTTCGGCGACGCGCGCATCCGCGACACCGAGGCGTGCTTCGCGCTCTTGAAGGAGTTGCGCCACACCGTGGAGGCCCAGTGGTAAAGCCGGTGAACGCCATCCTGCGCTACGGCCTGGTCATCCTGGCCGTGGGCGTGCTCTGGAAGCTGACCGCCGTGGCCCTGGGCGGGGTCATCCTGCCCGATCCGGAAGACGCCCTGGCGGCCCTGGCCCAGGCCATGACCACGCAAATCTTCTGGGAGCACTTCGGGGTCAGCCTGTACCGCTCGGTGACCGCCATGGGGCTGGCCTGGATCACGGCCTTTCCGCTGGGGCTGGTCATGGGCAGCGTCAAGCGGGTGGACGACATCCTGGCCCCGTTCGTCTTTCTGACCTATCCGGTGCCCAAGATCGTGCTTTTGCCCGTGTTCCTGCTCCTGCTCGGGCTGGGGGACACTTCCAAGATTGCCATGATCGCGCTCATCCTCGGCTACCAGATCCTGGTCACCACCCGCGACGGGGTGCGCTCCATCCATCCCAAGTATTTCGATTCGGTCCGCTCCCTGGGCGGCTCGAACATGGACGTATTGCGCGAGGTCCTGCTCCCGGCGGCCCTGCCCCACGGGTTCACGGCCCTGCGCCTGGGCACTGGCGTGTCCGTGGCCGTTCTTTTTTTCGTTGAATCCTTTGCCACCACCAGGGGGCTGGGATATATGATCATGGACGCCTGGGGAGCCATGGACTACCTGACCATGTTCTCCGGCATCCTCGGCATGTCCATCATGGGCGCGGCCCTGTACGAGGTCGCCAACGTTCTGGAACGCAAGGCATGCAAGTGGATGTTCTTGCGCGCCAAGGATTAATTTCGGAGGAAACCGTTCTGCCCGTCACCAAGCTTGAATTCGACGACGGCCATATGGCCAGCCAGCTTTTCGGCCCCCACGGCCAGCATCTGAAACTCCTGGGCGAACGCATCGGCGTGCGCATCGAGAGCAGGGGCAACACCCTGAGTATCCACTCTTCGGAAGGGGAGGAGGAGAAGGGCGATCTGGCCGCCCAGGTCCTGACCCAGCTCTACGCCATGATCCGGCGCGGTAAGGCCGTGTATCCGCAGGACGTGGACTTCGCCTGCCGCATCCTTGAGCGCCAGCCCTCGGCCGACGTGTGCGAGGTCTTCAAGGGCGACGTCTACGCCACCTCGGGCAAGCGCACCGTGTCGCCCAAGTCCCTGAACCAGCGGGAATATCTCGACGCCATCCGCGAATCCGACATGACCTTCGGCATCGGTCCGGCGGGCACGGGCAAGACCTACCTGGCCGTGGCCATGGCCGTGGGCGCGCTGACCCGCCGCGAGGTCAAGCGCATCGTCCTGACCCGTCCGGCCGTGGAGGCGGGCGAGAAGCTCGGCTTTTTGCCCGGCGATCTGGCCGAAAAGATCAACCCGTACCTGCGGCCGCTCTACGACGCCCTGCACGACATGCTCGATTTCGCCAAGGTTCAGGACTACCAGGAATCCGGGGTCATCGAGGTGGCCCCGCTGGCCTTCATGCGCGGGCGCACCCTGAACGACGCCTTCATCATCCTGGACGAGGCCCAGAACACCACGCCCGAGCAGATGAAGATGTTCCTGACCCGGCTCGGCTTCGGCTCCAAGGCCGTGGTCACCGGCGACGTCACCCAGATCGACCTGCCGGTCCACGCCAAGTCCGGACTGCTCCAGGCCCGGCAGATTCTCGACGGGGTCAAAGGTGTGAAGTTCATCACCTTCGACGAGAAGGACGTCATCCGCCATCCGTTGGTCGGACGCATCGTCCGGGCCTACGACGCCCACGAGGGCAACGGCAAATGAGCATGAGCGGCCCGGTGGAGATCATCAGGGAGACCCGGATCGACCCGGGGTTTCCGCTGTCGCGGTCCGAGCTGCGGGAGCTGGCCGCGATCCTGCTTGACGCTCTTGGGCTCGACGGCCGCACCTTCGAGCTCAAGCTGGTGGACGACCGCGAGATCGCCCGGCTCAACAGCGAATTTCTGGGCTGCACCGGCCCGACCAACATCCTCAGTTTCCCGGCCCACGACGCAGGCGAAGCGGTCGGCGAGATCGGCGATCCCGGAGACCGGGCCTTTCTCGGCGAGCTGGCCCTGTCCGTGGACGCCCTGGCGCGGGAGACCGACCTGTACGGCCAGCTGCCCCTGGAGCACCTGGCCCGGCTGCTGGCCCACGGCTTGCTGCACCTGGCCGGATTCGGCCACGGCGAGGTCATGTTCGACATGACCGACGCGGCCGTGGATCGGGTCCTGGACGAGTACGCGGAGGCGGCGGGGTAGACATGCGCGGCATCAAGGGCAAGCAGCTGTACAAATTACTGTTTTACGGCGTCATCTTCGCGGTGGCGGCCGTGGGCGCGCTGGCCTACACGGGTGTGCGCGAGATCCGCCGCGACGCGGCCGTGGTGGCCGTGGAGAGTTCGGCGCGCGGGCTGTCCGGCGCGGTGACCGTGCTCCTCAACGCGGTGCGCAACTCCAATCAGGAGATGGGCCAGGGCATGCTCAAGAGCCTCAAGGCCGACGCCCTGCGCAAGGAGTTCAGCGCGGTGCTCAAGGAGCACCAGAATCTCGAGGCGATCCTGCTCAGCGACGGGCAGGGGCTGCGCTACATGCTCACCCGGCGCTTCGGCGGCATGGTCGAGGCGGTGCCCGACGAGATGCACACAGTCCTGAACTGGGAGTTGCTCAAGGACGCCAAGCCCAGCGACCAGCCGTTCACCGGTTGGGCCCTGGACCTGGGCGAGGTGGACCGTACCCTGTCCAACGAGTTCAACCACCTGGACCCGGGCCAGGTCAACTGGCGCAGCGCGGGCCGTTTCCACCACGTCAAGGTGGCCTGGATCACGGCTTCCTCCCTGGTGGACTCCGGTTCGGGCCAGCACCTCATGCTTTCCTTCGCCTTTCCGGCCGAGGCCATCCTGTCCCAGCTGAGCGAGGCCGAGCACGGCGGGGCCGAGCGTATTTTTCTCTATTGGGGCGACGGCCGGGCCATGCCCGTCGGTGGGCTGGGCGAGGACGTGGGCCCGGACCTGGCCGGGCAGGCCCTGCCCCCGGACAAGCTGCCCGATCCGGTGGTCCGCAAGGCCGTGTCCGGGCTGGCAGCCCTGGAGGCCGGGACCCCGGACAAGCCGTTCTCCTTCACCTCGGGCGGCGAGACCTGGTGGACCTGGGCCATGCCCCTGTCCATCTTCGGCGACACCCTGTCTCTGGGCGTGGCCGTGCCGCGCAAGAACGTCCTGTCCGCCCTGACCAGCGACTCCTTCCTGCAGGCTGGGACCGTGGTCCTCATTCTCATGGCCTTCGTCGTGCTCTTTGTCCTGCACCGCAACCGGGGCCGCATCGAGTCCCTGGGGCTGCGCCGCGAGGCCGCGCTCACCGAGGGCGACGTCATGGAACTGATCCGGGCCGGGGAGGGCGGCAGGCTGGAGTTCAAGCAGACCCTGCGCTTCAATCTCAAGTCCGGCAAGAACGGCAAGGAGATCGAGCACGCCTGCCTCAAGACCGTGTCCGCCTTCCTCAACTCCGAGGGCGGGACCCTGCTTGTCGGCGTGGCCGACGACGGCATCGTGACCGGCTTCGCCGAGGACAATTTCGACAGCGACGACAAGGCGTTGCTGCATTTCAACAACCTGGTGGACCGGCACATCGGCACCGAGTTCTCGCGCTACATCGACAGCCGGGTCATCGCGGTGGACGGGAAGGGGGTCCTGCGCGTGCACTGCGTCCCGGCCCCGGTCCCGGCCATTCTGGACGCGGCCAAGGGCGAGGAGTTCTACGTGCGCAGCGGACCGGCCAGCCGGTGCCTGACGCTCAAGCAGTTCCACGACTGGCTGCGCAAGCACCAGTAGCCGCGCAACCTCGGCCCGCCTTGGCTTCCCGGTTTCCGGGCGGCCAAATTCCTTTACATTCAAATTAATATGGGCCAAACTCCATCTCTTTCCTGATATCATGGTAATCGATGAGGGAGTAACCGTACGATGCCCAAACACTTTTTGACCATTCTGGACATCCCCAGGGATGAAGTGAAGCAGGTTATCCTGCGCGCCAAGGAGATGAAGGACGGCAAGGTCCGCACCGATCTCCTGGACGGCAAGACCCTGCTGCTGATTTTCGAAAAAGCGTCCACCCGGACCCGCGTGTCCTTCGAGGTGGGCGTGCGTCAGCTGGGCGGGGACCCGGTGTTCATCGCCGCCCGCGACTCCCAGCTGGGGCGCAGCGAACCGCTCAAGGACACCGCCCGTGTCCTCTCCCGATACGCTGACGGGCTCATCGTGCGAACCTTCGGCCAGGAGAAGTTGGAAACCCTGGTCGATTACGGCGACATCCCGGTGGTCAACGCCCTGACCGACGAATACCATCCGTGCCAGGTCATGGCCGACGTCCTGACGATGTTTGAACGCACCCCGGACCTGGAAAAGGTCAAGGTGGCCTGGGTCGGCGACGGCAACAACATGGCCCACTCCTTCATCAACGGCTCGGCCGCCTTCGGCTACGAGCTGCGTCTGGCCTGCCCCGAGGGGTACAAGCCCGACCAGGCCATCCTGGACAAGGCCGTCAGCCTCGGCGCCAAGATCACCCTGACCGACGACCCCAAGGTCGCCGTGGCCGGGGCGGATTACGTCAACACCGACGTGTGGGCGTCCATGGGCCAGGAAGAGGAGCAGAAGAAGCGCGAGGCCGCCTTTGCCGGCTACATGGTGGACGAGTCCCTCATGAGCTTGGCCGCGTCGAACGCGGGCTTCATGCACTGCCTGCCCGCCCATCGCGGCGAGGAGGTCTCCGAAGGCGTCTTCGAGTCCCCGGCCTCCATCGTCTGGGACCAGGCCGAGAACCGGCTCCACGCGCAAAAGGCGATCCTTGAGTGGATCTTTAAATAATTTCGATCAAGTACAAGGAATATACAATGCAGAAAATTGATAAGGTCGTGCTCGCCTACTCCGGCGGTCTGGACACCTCCATCATTCTCAAGTGGCTGAAGAACAACTACGACTGCGAAGTGATCTGCATGACCGCGGATCTCGGCCAGGGCGAGGAGATGGACGGCATCGAGGAAAAGGCGCTCAAGACCGGCGCGGTCAAGGCCTACGTCGAGGACCTGCGCGAGGAGTTCGTGCGCGACTACGTCTTCCCCATGTTCCGGGCCAACGCCTTGTACGAGGGCCGCTACCTGCTGGGCACGGCCATCGCCCGGCCGCTGATCTCCAAGCGCATGGTCGAGATCGCCGAGATGGAAGGGGCCCAGGCCGTGGCCCACGGCGCCACCGGCAAGGGCAACGACCAGGTCCGCTTCGAGCTGGCCACCATGGCCCTCAACCCCCGGCTGACGACCATCGCCCCGTGGCGCGAGTGGGAGCTCAAGTCCCGCACCGACCTGATCAATTTCGCCAAGGAAAACGAGATTCCCATTCCGGTCAGCCGCAAGAAGCCGTGGTCCATCGACGCCAACCTGCTGCACACCTCGTTCGAGGGCGGCGAGCTTGAGGACCCGTGGAACTCCCCGGGCCCGGACTGCTACCCCGCAACATCATCCCGCCCGAGAAGTGCCCGGACGAGCCCGAGGAAATCACCATCGACTTCGAGGCAGGCGATCCCATCGCCATCAATTCCGTGAAGTACTCTCCGGCGGCCCTGCTGGCCAAGCTCAACGAGCTGGGCGGCAGGCACGGCATCGGCCGGGTGGATATGGTCGAGAACCGCTTCGTGGGCATGAAGTCGCGCGGCGTGTACGAGACCCCCGGCGGGACCATCCTGGCCGCCGCCACACCGCGACCTGGAAGGGCTGTGCATGGACCGCGAGATGATGCACCTGCGCGATTCCCTCATTCCCAAATACGCCGAGATGGTGTACTACGGGTACTGGTTCTCGCCCGAGCGCGAGGCCCTGCAGGCCATGATCGACAAGTCCCAGGAAAAGGTCACCGGCACCGTGCGGGTCAAGCTGTACAAGGGCAACTGCGTGCCGCTATGGAGAACGATTACCCGTATATGAGGACTTCACCCAGCCGCCGGGAATTGTTATGGTCAAGGTGGACGGCAACACGGGCAAGCTCGCCTCGCCGTCCTCGACGCAGGAGTTCTTCCTGCCGTTCAAAGTGGGCTCCGAGCCCACGGAGACGGCCCGCTCCTATGGCGGGGACGGAGACGCCCCGGCGTCGGCCGACGACCCTGTTCAAGCAAACCTTCTAGGCAGTTGGGGGCACCATGGAACTCGATCTCTATCAGGTGGACGCGTTCGCGGACGAGGTCTTCACCGGCAATCCGGCGGCGGTGATCCCGCTCTACGAGTGGCTGTCCGACGAGCTGATGATGCACATCGCCATGGAGAACAACCTGGCCGAGACCGCCTTCTTCGTGCGTAAGGGCGAGTACTTCGAACTGCGCTGGTTCACCCCGGAGATCGAGATCGACCTGTGCGGCCACGCCACCCTGGCCAGCGCCCACGTCCTCTATGCCCACCTGGACTATACCGATCCGGCCGTGGTCTTCGAGACCAAGAGCGGACGGCTCTTCGTGGACCGCGAAGGCGGCGGCTACTCCATGGACTTCCCGGCTTGGTCGTGCTCCAAGATCCAGGTCACCGAACGGGTGGCCGCAGCCCTGGGCGCGCGCCCGGCTGAACTGTACATGGGCAGCCGCGACATGATGGCCGTGTTCGAGACGAGGAGGAAATCCGGCGCTCGATCCCGACTTCCGCTTGGTTTCGGGCCTGGACGGGTTGTGCCTCATCTGCACCGCGCCCGGCGTGGACCACGACTTCGTGTCCCGCGTCTTCGTGTCCGGCGACTCCATCCCCGAGGACCCGGTCACCGGGTCGGCCCACTGCACCCTGGTCCCGTACTGGGCGGACCGTTTGGGCAAGTCCACGTTTTTCGCCTACCAGGCCTCCAGACGCGGCGGCTCCATGCGCTGCGAATACCTCGGCGACCGGGTCAAGATATCCGGCAACGCCGTGACCTACATGACCGGAACCATTCACCTCTAGGAGGGGCCATGCCGTTCATCAAAGTGGAAACCAACGTTGCCGTGGCCGACGAGACGGCCTGCCTCAAGGGTATCTCCGCCCTGGCCGCCGAGATTCTCGGTAAGCCCGAGGCCTACGTCCTGGCCGTGCTGGAGCCGGGCAAGCGGCTGCTCTTCGGCGGCACCGGCGATCCGGCGGCCTTCGTCTCCCTCGACTCCATCGGCCTGCCCGAGACCCGCACCCCGGAATTCTCCGCAGCCATCTGCGCGTTCCTGGCCCGGGAGTTGTCCATCCCGGCCAACCGCGTGTACATCGCCTTCGGCGACATCAAACATCACCTTTTCGGCTGGGACGGCGGGACCTTTTAGGCGTCCCCGGCCAGCCTTCCTTTCCCCCCGCAGACCGCAGCCCGACGGTTCTCCGCCGGGCCTTTGCGCATTCTTCGCCCTTGTCCTTAGGGCAGCCCATATTCGGTAAAATCGGTTGCGCAAATCGATATTGCGCGACATTGCGCGATTATCCCAAGGTATTTGTTTGATAATTCTTGTGCACGCCTTTTGCATTTCCATGTCTTTTCGCAACGCGTAAATTCATGGGGGCTTTTCATGAGCATCAAAAGCAAGCTGATCCTGATCTTCGTGTCCGTGCTAATGGGCCTGACCGGAATCTTTGCGGTGAACTATGTGGGCGGGCAATATGTGGTCAAGACGCGCAATCTGGCCATGTTGGCGCGGGAGGGCACGGCCCTGTTTCTCCAGGCGCGGCGGCAGGAAAAGAACTTTCTGTTGCGCAAGGACGGGCAATATACCCGCAAGGCCCTGGAGGACGCGGACAAGGCAGGGCGCGTGCTCGAAGATATCGCCCGGCTCAAGCCGGGACTGGCCGTCCGCTGCCGTGAGGCCCTGGATATTCTGCGGCAGTACCGCGAGGCGCTGGTTCAGGTGAACGACCACTACGTGGCCATGGGGCTGACCATGAAGCAGGGGTTGCGCTGGGATTTCATCCAGGCCGCCCGTAACATGGAGGCCGAGTTCGGCAAGGCGGCCATGAGCGAGGAGTTCGTCATCAAGCTGCTCCAGATGCGGCGCCATGAGAAGAACTACATCATTCGGGGCGACGAGCAGTACGTGGTCCGCGTGGCCAAGGGCGCACAGGAGTTGCGCGCCATGCTCACGGCCGGAGACACCCCCGAGGCGGCGGCCGGGCAGATCAAGGCGCTGCAGGGCTATCTCGACGCCTTCAACAACTATGTGGACAGGGAGAAGCGGATAGCGGCCATCACCGGCGGCCTGGTGGAGGCGGCCCGTTCCCTGGAGCCGGTCTACGACGAGATCGCCGAGAGCAGCGCGGCCCAGTCGCTGCACGACGCCCGGATGATCGACTATGGCGTGGTCGGCGTGGAGCTGGCCGTGGGCGCGGCCATCATGCTCTTGCTCCTGTGGGTGATGCGGTCCATCAACGGGCCGCTCATGCGCCTGAATTCCTTTGCCCGCAGCGTGGCCGGGGGGAACCTCGAAGCGCAGCCAGAGGGCGCGTTCAGCGCCGAGCTGGGCGCGCTCAAGGACGTGCTGGTGGACATGGTCGACAATCTTCGAACCGTGATCGCCCAGTCGCGCAAGATGGAGGAGGACGCGCGTACCCAGGCCGGTGCGGCGGGCCGGGCGCGGGACGAGGCCCTGGCCCAGCAGGAGCGCGTCCAGGCGTTGCTGGAGCGCATGGGCGAGGCCGCCGGACGGGCAGACGAGGTGGCCAGGAAGCTGACGGCGGTGTCCCATGACCTCAAGGAGCGCACCGGAAAGATCGCCGGAAGCGCCGTCACGCAGCAGGAGCGCATGTCCGAATCGGCCACGGCCATGGAGGAGATGAACGCCACGGTCAACGAGGTGGCCATGAACGTGAGCGACGCGTCCGGCCTGGCCAACGAGGCCAGCTCCGAGGCGAGCGAAGGCATCCAGGTGGTCCACCGGGCGGAGAAGTCCATGGCCGAGGTGGCCGGGACGGTCTCGGTGCTGGAGGAGGGCATGTCCCGCCTGGGCTCGGACACCGAATCCATCGGCCAGGTCATCAGCGTGATCAACGAGATCGCGGACCAGACCAACCTGCTGGCCCTGAACGCGGCCATCGAGGCGGCCCGCGCGGGCGACGCCGGGCGCGGGTTTGCGGTGGTGGCCGACGAGGTGCGCAAGCTGGCCGAAAAGACCATGGTCGCCACCAAGGAGGTGGAGGAGCGCATCACCGCCATCCAGGAGGCCACGGGCCGCAACATCCGCGACGTGAAGGAGACCCTGGCCCACGTGGCCGAGGCCAACGGCGAGGTCGGCAATTCCGTGGAGGCGTTCAGCAACATCCGCGAGTGTTCGGCCAATGTGGCCGACCGGATCGAGGGCATCGCCATCGCGGCCCGCCAGCAGTCCGTGGCCAGCGAGGAGATCAGCGGCGCGGTGCTGGACGTCAGCCGTCTGGCATCGGCCACGGCCGAGGACGTACAGCAGGCCGCCTCGGTCATCGCCGGGCTGGCCGACATGGCCGAGACCCTGCAGACGATCATCGGCCATCTGGGCGGAGAGGAGCGCGAACCCGAGCGGGTTTTGCCCGGCCACGCCGAAGGGCGCAAGCTGGGAGTCGTGCAATAATAAAGGGCGGCCGTTAAGGCCGCCCCTATCTCAACAAAGTGAATAATTCCCGCCGAAGGCGGTCCAGGGATTCCAAAGGGGGCTCGCCCCTTTGGCCGCCGGAGGCGAAGTCACCCGACAATCCCGCCAAAGGCGGAACCCTTCCCTCTTGCTTCTATAACAACTTCAACCGCCAGTTGAACTCGCTGGTCCGGTTGGGCCGGGGCACGTTGCGGGGCCATGGTTCGAGCATGGTCACGAAGGTCTTGAAGCCGAGCCGTTCCAGGGTGCGGGCCTCTTTGGTCAGGTCCACTTCCCAGCCCGGGAAGATCCAGTTGTTCTGGCCGTACTTGCGCACGAAGGCGACCTCGTTCATGGGCGACTTGATGGCCTCGTCGAACGGCACGGCGTCGGCCAGGAACCGGGAGATGCCGAACGGCCACATGCCCTTGATGACGAAGCCGAGCGGCAGGGGCGGGTTCTGGGCCAGCCCCTCGAGGTCCTCCAGCGGCAGTTCCGGGTTGATGATGGCGCTGGAGAAGCCGAGCCCGCGCAGGACGTCCAGGGCCAGCTTATTGGCCGTGTTGCAGAACGGCCCGGCGGTCAGGGTCGTGTTTTTGCGGTCCTCGAAGTAGGCGGCCTGCCACGGGGCGTTGAGCACGAACTCGCGCGCGCCCTTGCGCACCGCCTCCTTGATCAGGGAGCGGTACTTCTTGTCCTCGTCGGGCCAGATGACCGGCGGCAGCCACCACTGGGCGCGTGCCGTGTCCTTTCCGGCCACCTTGCCGAGGATGGAGCGTTCCAGCCAGAAGGCCGGGCGGTCCCAGGTCTTGCCCCTGGGGGGCTGGCGGAACAGGCTCACGGACTCGGTGCGGGGGCCGGGCTTGCCTTTGCCTTTGCCCTTGCCGCGAACGCGCGGCGCGGCCTTGGGCCAGGTGGGGGTGAAGGTGGATTCCTTCATCTCCGGGGCCGGGAAGAAGTCGAGCTCCTTTTCCAGCTCCCTGATCTGCTTGACCAACTGCGGTTCGCGCCGGTCCACCAGAAAAACCTTGGTGCCCGTGGGCAGGGGCGGGCCGGTGTGCTTGCGGGAAAAGGGGATGTCCATACGCCCGCGTTTGGGCACGCGGCGGCGGATGGGGATGGTCCGGTGGCCGGGCTGGTCCTCGTAGCCCACGCGCACCAGATCACCGGTCTCGAGCTGCTCGCGCGGTTCGAAGTAGAGCTTCTTCTGGTCGCGTTTGATCTCGCCGATGAGCCTGCCGGAGCTGGTCTCCTCCTTGGGCTGGATGGGCTGGAACGGACGCTGGGGCAGAAACACGGAGTGGCTCGACGGCCGTCCGAGGGCCTGGTCCAGAAGCTCCACGGCGGTCTTCTTGGCCTGGGCGTCCTGCGGGTTGTCGCGCAGCATCTGGTACGCCTTGACCGTGTAGAAGACGTAGTGAGGGCCCTTCTTGCGGCCCTCGATCTTCCAGGCGGCCACGCGGTCCATGGACAGCAGGGGCTTGGTCAGCACGTCCAGGGAGAGGTCCGAGCAGGAGAAGAGCCGCTCGGGCTGCTCCTTGCCCCGGGTGTAGAGGCGGCGGCAGGGCTGCACGCAGCGGCCGCGCAGGCCGGACTTGCCGCCCAGGTAGCTGGACCAGTAGCAGCGTCCGGACACGCAATGGCACAGCGCGCCATGCACGAAAATTTCCAGGTCCAGGTCCTTGGGGCAGGCGTCGGCCATGAGCTTGACCTCGTCCAGGTTCAGCTCGCGGGGCAGGACCACGCGGTTGGCGCCGAGCTTCTTGGCCACGTCCAGCCCGGCCGGGTGGGACACGTTGGCCAGGGTGGACAGGTGCAGCTCGCCGGTGTAGCCCGCCTGCTTGGCCAGGGTCAGCATGGCCAGGTCCTGGACGATGAGGGCGAACGGCTTGACGTTTCGCTGCAGCCGGTCGATGAGCCTGCCTGCGGATTCCACGTCCTGGGGCTTGACCAGGGTGTTCATGGCAACGTAGGTCTTGGTGCCGCGATCACGGCCCAGGCTTGCCAGCTGCGCCAGCTCGCTGATAGAGAAGTTCTGGGCCTGCATGCGGGCCGAGAAGTGTTTCAAACCCACGTAGACAGCGTCCGCCCGGCCGCGACGGCCGCCAGGAAGGCGTTCTTGTCCCCGCGGGGGCCATGATTTCCGGAATATGTTTTTTTGCTCATAAGGTATCTGTATGTCCTTGAGGAATTGCCGCAGTGTCAAGGTATTGAATGTATCCCCGGTCGGTCAATCAAAAACGGTCGGCGAATTTTTCGAACTGACGCTCGAACGACCGGACTGGGACGGGTGGAAGCCCGGCCAGTTCGTCATGATCCGGCCCAGCTCCTGGGAGCTCGACATGCTCTGGGGCAGGCCGTTCTCCCTCTGTTCGGGCGACGCCGACTCCATTACCCTGTTCATCCAGGCCGTGGGGCGCGGCACCCGGCGCATCGCCGAGTTATCGCCCGGCGACCTGGTGACCATGTGGGGCCCGCTCGGCAATTCCTTTGCCGTGGAGCCCGACGTCCCGACCCTGATGCTTGCCGGGGGCATCGGCATCGCACCTTTTCGCGGTTATGTCGAGCAACATCCGCGCCCCGAAAACCTGTCCCTGTTTCTGGCCCACCGCCTGCCGCTCGACTGCTACCCTTACGATTTGCTGTCCAGGACGGTGAAAAGCAAGTGCATGATCGAGGCCAAGCCGACCGATCTGGACTGCATCATCGACGCCCTGCGCGGGCAGATCGAGGAGAACGCCAAGCAGGGCGGCCTGGTCCTGTGCTGCGGCCCCACGCCGTTCATGCGCACGGTCCAGCGGTTCGCCAGGGAGTTTGGCGCGCGGGCGCAGGTCTCGCTGGAGAACCGTATGGCCTGCGGGGTGGGCGCGTGCCTGGGCTGCGTGACCAAGGACGGCGAGGGGCATCACGTCCAGGTGTGCACGCGGGGCCCGGTGTTCTGGGCGGATAAAGTGGAGCTGTAGGAGGCCGCAACCATGGATATGCAAGTCAATTTCGGCGGTCTTTCCCTCAAGAACCCGGTCATGACCGCGTCCGGGACCTTCGGCTTCGGCCTGGAATTCGCGCCCTACGGCGACCTGACCCGGCTGGGCGGTTTCGTGGCCAAAGGGCTGTCGCTCAAGCCGCGCGAGGGCAACCCCATGCCGCGCATCGCCGAGACGCCGTGCGGCATGCTCAACGCCATCGGCATCCAGAATCCGGGCGTTGAGTATTTCGTCACCCGCGCCCTGCCCATGCTGCCCTGGAAGGAGGTGGCCGTCATCGCCAACCTGTACGCCTGTGACGCCGAGGAGTTCGGCGAACTGGCCGGTGTGCTGGCGGGCGAGGAGGGCGTGGCCGCGCTCGAGGTCAACGTGTCCTGCCCCAACGTCAAGGAGGGCGGGGTGGCGTTCGGCCAGGACCCGTCCCAGATCGCCAAGGTCACCGAGGCGGTCAAGAAGAAGGCCGGGAACAAGCACGTCATGGTCAAGCTCTCGCCCAACGTGACCGACATCGCGGTCTGCGCGAGGGCCGCGGCCGAGGGCGGGGCGGATTCGCTCTCACTGATCAACACCCTGTCGGGCATGGCCGTGGACATCCGCAACCGCAAGCCGCGCATCGCCAACGTCATCGCCGGACTGTCCGGCCCGGCGGTCAAGCCGGTGGCCTTGCGCTGCGTGCACCAGGCGGTCCACGCCGTGGACATCCCGGTGGTCGGCATGGGCGGCATAGCCTCAGCCGAGGACGCCCTGGAGTTCATCCTGGTGGGCGCCCAGGCCGTGCAGGTGGGCACCGCCAATTTCCTGCGCCCGGACTTCGCCTTCGGCCTGGCCGACGAGATGGAGGCCCTGCTTTCGGAGGTCGGCGCGGCCAGCCTGGACGAGTTCCGGGGCAGCCTGCAACTGCCGCTTTAAAAAGGGGAAAATTAGTGCTTGCCAAGCCCCATCATATTGGGTAGAAACTGCCTCTCAACGCGGAGAGGTGTCCGAGTCCGGCTTAAGGAGCACGCCTGGAAAGCGTGTTTGGGGGGAACTCCAACGGAGGTTCAAATCCTCTCCTCTCCGCCACTTTTTTCAAAGGTCTTGTTTTCCAGTAGGTTACTGAGAAACAAGGCCTTTTTCTTTGGACTTGCTACAGCGCAAGGAGCAAAAGGCATGTCCAAATACCCCGGTTTGAAGAGGCGCGGAAGTCGTGGGATTTACCAACTTCGGTTGGCTGTTCCTCGTGATCTTCATGCCGTTTTCGGTCGCAAAGAAGTCACTGTCTCCCTCCGCACTTCTGACTCCCAGAAAGCCGTGGATCGCTTTCAGCGAGGTTGGGCGGCTTCGTGCTGTTTTCGCAGACTGTCGCAAGACTCCTGCCGGGGATTTTCCCTGAAACCCATTGCCGAAGGTTTTTAGGAGCAGCCGACCAACCTACTCCCACCAGTTTCAGTGCCAGCTACTGGCCCTCTGCTTTCCAAGGCCATTGAAGCATGGTTCTCAAGTCCTGAGGCCCGCAAATTGAGGGCGACCACTGCCAGAGACACGCGAGTTGCCCTTATGCACTTCATTGCCGCTCGTGGTGATCGTCCGTTAGGCTCTTATGAGAAGAAAGACGCTCTCGTGCAAGACCTGCCTCCGCGGCGGAACCTGCTCAAGATTTGCAAGGGAATGGCCCTTGTGGACATTGCAAAGAAAACACGGGCAATGGGTGCCTAGACAGGCAAATAGCACTCTCTGTCATAATTCTTGGGGGGAGCGCCAAGCTCGACCGACTTTCTCAGGATGCACATTACTAGGCCCTCAAAAGAGCCGTGTGAGTTTTGTCTGCGCCGATATGCCGGATGCAAATAATATCACGGTCGGCATCATGGCTCTCGTTGTCCAACAAGAGCGGGAGATGATTTCAAAAGGACTAGGGAGGCTCTGGCAGCGGCAAAAGCATGCGGCGTTATGCTGGGTGTCCTAATGTGGCTGCTCATCTCCGTTAGTACGGCAACGAGGTTGGAGTGAAGACAATCAAGAGCAATGCCGATAGAAGCCCCGAGTCCTTGTGGTCACAGCGGGAGACACCAGCAAAGAGACATCGTTTCATTTGCGTGGATTGCGAAGGAGTTAACCGCACAAAAGATGACGCCCCCCGTGGCGGGGAATGGCATCCGTCCAGTGTGAAGCGACTGCTAGAACGGTTGGCTTAATCGATATTCCATGGGGCTACACATTGTCCATCGAGGCTTTTATGATGCCAGTTGGACTCTCAAAATCTGTTGTGAAGTTGTTGAGCAGGTATTTCTGAATGCATTTAAGTCAGATAAATTGACCACTTAAAAATTATTCATTCTATAACAAAAAAATAAATGGTGAAAAAAAAATGAACTTTTACAACCTTGTCGACTTGGGTAGGTAAGAAGCCTAGACGTTGCGCGGCGTGATCAGGAATGTGCTCAGACAGATTTGCTTTACATAAACCTCGGGCAGACTCGGCTCAAGCGCGATCATCCTCGCGATCTTCTTTTCCACCTTCCGTCTGGGTAACCGAGGATACTTATTTAGAATATAGCGTATCTTCTTCCCATTGTGGCCCGGCTGTAAAGAGCGGAGAAGTTTGCTGGCATATTTGCGTATGCACTCTGCTTGGCCGAAAAGCCCCAATGGTTCAGGGATCCATGTAGATTGTCCAGAGTCATGTCTCTGCACTAGTTTGGTCAGCGTTTCTGAAGCGGGAACCTTTACATTTTCCAAAAAAGTACTGATATATTCTAAGTCTTTCAGTTTCGATTTCCTGAGTTGATCCATGTTGTCGAGCAATCTCAGAACTTCTTCGTCACTTTCCGCCTTCTGACCAATCTTAATCATTACATTCGCGACGATTCCAGAGTCGTAACATGGGCGATATTGAATGACAGGAACTCCCATGAGTGTCGCTTCCATGCCCGTTGTGCAATCGTGATGGATTACGACTTTGGCAAGAGCTAGCCATGCCCGCACCTCGCCTTTGTTGTGACCACAGTGAGATTGTCCAGGTGGCCTAGTTTACTCGTGTAGCTTTCAAGATTTTCCTGCGGGTGAGGACGAAGGATAATGGTCGTCTTCGGGTGCTGTCTGGCGATCTTTTCAATAAGACCGATGGTGTGGTTGAATAACACCTCCTGATAAGCGCTAATTTTTTTTACATGAGCCTGTACCTCCTGAGTTGCGTACATCTGCCATTCTTTCATGCTTGTGAGCATTTTTAGGTAATTCTCACAACCCATGGCATGGTTGAAAAATCCATAATTGGTATTGAATAGGATGAAGTCGCGGCCGTAGGTGTCCACGATGTCGTGATTTTCGTACAATGAGATAAACTTTTCGGAAAGCAGGTCAAAGGAAGGATGCCCGGTCACGCATATCAACTCGCGCTGCTTTTCAGTGAGGAATCCAGAAATTCGTTTTTTCTGAGTGTTACCCCATAAGCACATTTTAGTCACATGATCCGCGACCTTGGAATAATTGTTGACATGGGCATCTGTAGTGTCGATGGCCGAAAGACCTTCTGGGTCGATGTTGAATACAAGCCCTCCGTTGCGGAGGATTAAGTCATTGGTTTCCTTGTGCTGGTCATTGTCGAAGTAGCAAACAGGTCGTCTGCAACCCGTTGCTATTCGATTGGCCATATATTCTCCAATCAGTGATGGGTATCCTGCCTTTGCAAGATGAAGCGACAAATAAAGTGCTCCGTCGAGCTCTCTGGACGCGATTTCAATTGGATGGACGCAGAGCATAAATTCCCCCTGACTTGTCAGGACATCACCCGGGTTATGTCATTAGCGTCAATGCGTGGCAGGGTCAAAGATGAGTGTAGTGCGGTGTCAGCTACAGCCACTTCGGTCGTCATGCCGAGCTTAAAATTACGGGCCTTGAGGGTAGCTAAAAGAGTGTCATTATAATCGCCGTATGGGTAGCATACGGTCAGTGCATTCTGATCAACACCGACAGACTTGAGGAATTGAAGTGAGTTATCTACTTCGGTTATTTGATCTGAGGGGGACAATCGCCCCTGCCATTCATGTCGGTATCCATGAACTCCAATATGCATCCCGGCTTCCCTCATTTCAATCAATTGGCCGGGAGAAACGTAGAGTTCGCGGGAAAAACTGGCTTCGTCCGTGTTCAAATATCTGATAAAGAGGTGGTTGGTGACCCTGTTCCGAACATCTTCTGGAAGTCCCAATTGCAAAATGCGTTTAATGAAAATAACTTTCTGCGGAATCGAATCGATTTGGATGCGCCAACTCCTTCCAATAATGCTCTTTGGTTTAACATCGATTTCGCCCTGGAGTGCGTCAACTTGCTCAAAAATCTCAGCTACAAGCTGTTTTGTGTCCTTCGCTGCGGCTAAAATAAAATGGATTTTGTTCACGTCGAGCACTTTGCTTTCAATGACCGCCTGTGCGGGGACGTAGAATGATCCTTGGATGTTGTATTCTTTTAGTAGGGGAAAAACGAAGTTATAGTGGTCTATATACCCATCATCGAACGTCAGGAGGACTGCGTTGGCCGGAAGCTCGACGCCGGAAGAAAAAAGCTTCGATTACATCTTCAATGTGTACAGGTGAATAATGCTTTTTGAGGAAGTCGAGTTGTTTTTTGAAAATTGAAACGTCCAACCCCTTGATCTCCGGGTAGGCCGAATTTATAAGGTCCCTTACATAATGATACATGATTATGGTGACGCTAGACATGGTTTATCCTAAACAATGGTTTTGGGCGATCCTGATCGGAATCTCCTTTAAAGAGACAATAATTAGGAGTGTCTTTCACAAAATAGTGCAGCTGAATATTTTCTTTACAGAAAGGAGCAAAATACAGAGGGACTGTTTCTGTTTCCGGTTTTTTTAATCGAAAACCAATTTTTGTGAAGTGTGCTGGCACTTCAACTCGGCACACCATGTCCACGTACTCACATTCCTTTTCGACGAGAAGCGACAGTAACGCCTCTCGCAAATCCACAGGGGCCATCCAAGATCCAAACCAATCGACAATGTGTAGGCAAGAAGCGCCAACGTCCTCAACTGTATCTACGCGAGTCACGATGATCGCATGCTGAGTGCAGCCGGGGCCGCAAGTCCCCGTTCTCGCTCTACAACTCCGAGCTGGCCACCTTCGAGGAAGACTACGTGTACGACCAGGCCGACGCCGCCGGGTTCATCAAGCTGGTCGGCCTGCGCCTCAAGGGCCGCATGCAGCAGTCCAAGTGGGGCGGGAAAGAGACCGAAGACTCCTGCGAGTAAGCCATGGCAGACAAGAAGATGTGGGGCGGGCGGTTCGCGCAAGGGACCGCCGCGTCCATGGAGGCGTTTTCCGAGTCCGTGTCCTTTGACCGGCTCCTCTACGCCGAGGATATACGCGGTTCCCAGGCCCACGCCAGGATGCTGGCCAGGCAGGGCTTTCTGACCGATGAAGAGGCCCGGACCATCTGCGACGGGCTGGATACGGTCAAGTCCGAGATCGAGTCCGGCGCGTTCGTCTGGAAGACCGAGATGGAAGACGTGCACATGAACGTCGAGTCCCGGCTGACCGAGATCATCGGGCCGCTGGGCGGCAAGCTGCACACCGCGCGCAGCCGCAACGATCAGGTGGCCCTGGACTTCCGTCTGCACGTGGCCGCCCGGCTGGCCGCATGGCAGGAGTACCTGGCCTCGGTCGTCGCGGTCTTCGTGGACCGCGCCGAGGAGCACAAGGACACCATGCTGCCCGGCTGCACCCATTTCCAGCCCGCCCAGCCCGTCACCCTGGGCCAGCACCTGCTGGCCTACTGCCAGATGTTCAAGCGCGACTTTGAGCGCGTGACCGACGCCCTGAAGCGGGTCCGGGTCATGCCGCTGGGCGCGGCGGCCCTGGCCGGGACCACCCACCCGGTGGACCCGCGCGCCGTGGCCGACGACCTCGGCCTGCCCGCGACGTTCGCCAACTCCATGGACGCCGTGTCCGACCGCGACTTCGTGCTCGAGGCCGTGTTCGCGGGCTCCCTGGTCATGGCCCACCTGTCGCGCATGTGCGAGGAGCTGATCATCTGGGCCAACCCGAATTTCGGCTACGTCAAGCTGCCCGACCAGTACGCCACGGGCTCCTCGATCATGCCCCAGAAGAAGAATCCCGACGCCTGCGAAATCATGCGCGGTAAGACCGGTCGCGTGGTCGGTTCGCTCATGGGGCTGCTCGTCCTGATCAAGGGGCTGCCCATGACCTACAACCGGGACATGCAGGAGGACAAGGAGCCGTTCTTCGACGCCGACCGCACGGTCACCGCGTCGCTCGGCATCATGGCCGACATGCTCCGGCTCATGGCGTTCGTGCCCGAGAAGATGGCCGAGACCGTCAAGCGCGGCTTCCTCAACGCCACCGAGCTGGCCGACTACCTGGCCGCCAAGGGCGTGCCTTTCCGCGAGGCGCACCACATCACCGGCGCGGCCGTGGCCTATGCCGAGGGCAAGGGCGTGGGCCTGGAGGACCTCGGGCTGGCAGAACTGCAGCGTTTCTCCGGGGAGATCGGGGAAGACGTCTACGCCGTGCTCGACTACTCGGCGGCCATCCGGCGGCGGATCACCCCCGGCGGCACGGGCCCCGACTCGGTGGCCGCGCAGATCAAGGCGCTGAGGGAGTGGCTCGGTACCCTGTAGAGGCTGTCCGTAATTCGAGTTTTTTTTGCCGATTCACTTGATTTTTCAACCAACGGCATTACTCTAGATTCCTGAAATCGCGGTAAACGCGACGTCAAGCGGGCCCCCCGGGCCGTTCTATTGACCCTTACGGAGGACTCTCCTTTGAACAACCATATGAAAAATCTTGTCATCTGGGCGATCATCTTCATTCTGATGGTTGTCCTGTTCAACCTTTTCAACCAGCCGCCCGTGCCCAAGGACACGCCGTCCTACAGCGAGTTCCTGTCCATGGTGGACAGCGGCGCCGTGGCCTCGGTCAAGATCCAGGGCCCGAAGATCACCGGCATGAAGAGTTCCGGCGAATCGTTCCAGACCTACGCACCGGAAGACCCGAAGATGATCGAGACCCTCATCGCCAAGGGCGTGGAGGTCAAGGCCGAGCCGCCGGACGAGTCGCCGTGGTACCTGACCCTGCTCCTGTCCTGGTTCCCCATGATCCTGCTCATCGGCGTCTGGATATTCTTCATGCGCCAGATGCAGGGCGGCGGCAGCGGCGGACGCGGGGCCATGAGCTTCGGCCGGTCCAAGGCCCGGCTGATCAACGAGGAGACCGCCAAGGTCACCTTTGAAGACGTGGCCGGCGTGGACGAGGCCAAGGAAGAGCTGTCCGAGATCGTGGACTTCCTGCGCGAACCGCGCAAGTTCACCCGCCTGGGCGGGCGCATCCCCAAGGGCGTGCTCCTGGTGGGCGGTCCCGGTACCGGTAAGACCCTGCTGGCCCGTGCCGTGGCCGGCGAGGCGGGCGTGCCGTTCTACTCCATTTCCGGTTCGGACTTTGTCGAGATGTTCGTCGGCGTGGGCGCGTCCCGCGTGCGCGATCTCTTCGCCCAGGGCAAGAAGAACGCTCCATGCCTGATCTTCATCGACGAGATCGACGCCGTGGGCCGCCAACGCGGCGCGGGCCTGGGCGGCGGACACGATGAACGGGAGCAGACCCTGAACCAGCTGCTCGTGGAGATGGACGGCTTCGAGTCCAACGAGGGCGTCATCCTGGTGGCCGCCACCAACCGTCCGGACGTGCTCGACCCGGCCCTGCTGCGGCCCGGCCGTTTCGACCGCCAGGTGGTCGTGCCCAACCCGGACCTGCGCGGCCGCGAACGCATCCTCAAGGTGCACAGCCGCAAGACGCCGCTGGCCCCGGCCGTAAACCTGGAGATCATCGCTCGCGGCACCCCGGGGTTTTCGGGCGCGGACCTGGAGAACCTGGTCAACGAGGCGGCGCTCGGCGCGGCCAAGCTGGGCAAGGACCGGGTGGACATGAGCGATTTCGAGGAGGCCAAGGACAAGGTCATGATGGGCGGGCGCGAGCGCCGGTCCATGATCCTCTCCGAAGAGGACAAGAAGACCACGGCCTACCACGAGGGCGGACACGCCCTGGTGGCCAAGTTCCTGCCCGGCACCGATCCGGTGCACAAGGTCTCCATCATTCCTCGCGGGCGCGCGCTCGGCGTGACCATGCAGCTGCCCGGCGAGGATCGGCACAATTATTCCAAGGAATACCTGCGCAACAACATGGCCGTGCTCATGGGCGGCCGTGTGGCCGAGGAGGTCGTGCTGAACCAGCTGACCACCGGCGCCAGCAACGATATCGAGCGGGCCACCAAGACCGCCCACAACATGGTCTGCATGTGGGGCATGTCCGACAAGCTCGGTCCCATGAGCTTCGGCGACAATCAGGAGCAGGTCTTCCTGGGCCGCGAACTCATCCACAACAAGAACTACGGCGAGGAGACAGCCAAGCTGATCGACTCCGAGGTCCGGCGGTTCGTGGAGGAGGCCCACGAGAAGGCCACCAACCTGGTCAAGGAAAACCGGGAACTGCTCGACGCCATCGCCATGGCCCTGCTCGAACGCGAGACCATCACCGGGCATGACATCGATCTGCTCATGGAAGGCAAGGAACTGCCGCCCGTGGAGCCGAACAACAATTCCGGTTCCGGTTCGTCCGGCTCCACCGATTCGGGCACGGCCAACGGCTATACCCCCAACGGACGGGCCACCAAGGATTCCGGCCCCGGTTACGAGCCCGAGAGCGAGAAGTCCGGTGAATCCGGCGACGACTTCATCCTCGACGACGGCGACGGGGACGGGCAAGACGGGGACGGCGGCGAAAACAAGCTGCAATAATCGACAAGCGACACATCATGAACGATACGACGTGGACAGTTAAGGGGGGCAAGGTCTTGGGACCTGCCCCCTTCTTCATTGCCGGGATAGTCAACGTGACCCCGGACTCCTTCTACGACGGCGGGACCCATGCCGACACGGCGTCGGGCGTGGCTCACGCCCTGGAGCTGGCCAGGCAGGGCGCGCACATCCTGGACATCGGCGGCGAGTCCACCCGGCCATATAGCGACCCGGTGGGCGAGGCTGAGGAGATGGACCGGGTCCTGCCCGTGGTCCAGGGGCTGATCGAGGCAAGGACCTGCGCGGTCATTTCCGTGGACACCTACAAGGCCAAGGTGGCGGCCCGCTGCCTGGAGGCCGGGGCGGCCATCATCAACGACGTGTCCGGGTTCCGTTTCGAGTCCGAGCTGCTGGACGTGCTCGCCGAGTACAAGCCCGGCTACGTGCTCATGCACTCCCTGGGCCGACCCGAGACCATGCAGGACGAGCCGCGTTACGACGACGTGGTCGACGAGATCATGGCCTTTTTCGAGGAGCGCCTTTCCGTCCTGGAGCGGGCCGGGCTGCCCCTGGACCGCGTGGTCCTGGACCCGGGCATCGGGTTCGGCAAGAAGCTGGAGCACAACCTGGCGATTCTCCGGGAGATCGATCGGTTCAAGGCGCTGGGGCTGCCCATCTACATGGGATTGTCCAACAAAGCCCTCTGGAAGGGGCTGGTCGGGGCCGAGGCAGGGGAGCGGCAGAACGCCACCCAGGCGGCCACGGCCGTGCTCGCGGCAAAGGGCGTTCCCATCCATCGCGTGCACGAAGTGCAATTAACGCGACAAACATTGACCATAGCTCGTGAATTGGCGTAGTTGAAGCACATGTTTGAGCTTTTCGGAATTCAAGTCACCTGGAGGGTCCTGCTCGATATCGGGCTGGTGGCCTTCATCTACTATAACATCATCGTGCTCGTCCGCGGGACCCGCGCCGCCGCCGTGCTCTATGGCCTGGTGGTCGTGCTGGTGGTCTACTACGTGGCCGAGAAGTTCAATCTCTACACCCTGAACGCGCTGCTCGGCGAGTTCCTGACCTCCCTGTTCCTGGTGGTGGTCATCCTGTTCAAGACCGACATCCGCAAGGCGCTGGCCTCGGTGGGCACCAGGCGGTTCTGGACCAAGTCCGACGTGCGCGACGACACCCTGGACCAGCTGACCCAGGCGGTCATGACCATGTCGCACACCTCCACCGGAGCGCTCATCGTCATCGAGAAGAACATGCCCCTGGGCGACATCATCGAGCGCGGCATCGAGCTGGACGCCAAGGTCAACAAGGAACTCATCGAGACCATCTTCTTTTCCGACACCCCCCTGCACGACGGGGCGGTCATCGTGCGCCGCGACCGCATCGTGGCCGCGGCCTGCATCCTGCCCCTGTCCAACAAGCTTCGGGGCCAGCCCATGTACGGCACCCGGCACCGGGCTGCGCTGGGCATCTCCGAGGGCTCGGACGCCATCACCGTGGTGGTCTCCGAGGAGCGGGGCGAAGTTTCCGTGGCCATGAACGGCCGCCTGACCACCAGCCTGGACGAGACGCGCCTGCGGCGCGTGCTCAAGAACGCTCTGGGGCGCTGATATGCTGCGAAACTGGCAAACCATACTGCTGTCCATCGCCCTGGCCGTGTTCACATGGTTCCTGGTCACGGGCCGTGAAGTGGTCGAGACCTGGGTGGACATGCCCGTGGTCATGACCAACCCGCCCGAGGGGCTGATCATCGAGGACGGTCTGGTGGACAAGATCCAGGTCCGCCTGCGCGGCCCCAAGGGGCTGGTCGGCAACCTCTCCTCCCAGAATCTGGCCTACCCGGTCAACGTCAGCAACCTCAAGATCGGCGAGCAGGTGGTGGACATCGATCCGGCCAAGATTCCGCTGTCCTCGACCTACGAGATCATCGAGGTCAAGCCCAACCGGCTCCGCCTCACCGTGGATCGGCGCATCTCCAAGAAGATCACCGTGGAGGCCGCCTGGGCGGGCAATCTCAATTCCGACTACAAGCTGCAGGAGGTCACGGCCTCCCCCGACGTGGTCACCATCCGGGGGCCCGAGACCCTGCTCAGAAAGATTTCCAAGACCCGCGTGGTCCTGAAGGGCGACTTCCCCGAGGACGTCCCCCGGTCCTGGGCCGAGGACGTGGCCCTCGAGGTCCCGGACGAGATCGAGGCCCTGCCCGGCCAGGTCAACGTGGAGGCGTTTTTCGCGCCCAAGACCCGCGAGATATGGGTCAAGGTGCCCATCGAGTACCAGGACCCCGAGGGGTACAAGGTCTCGGTCCAGCAACGGTACGTCCGCCTGCTCATTGAGGGGCCGGTCTTCCTGTTCCACGACGACGAGTACCGCAAGGCCATCCTGGCCTCGGTGGTCTTCGACGGCAAGGTCGGCGAAGGCCAGTTCGAGATGAACTACGAAGTGACCCTCCCCGAAGGGTGCAGGCTCGAAAAGAGAAATCCCGAGACGGTCACGACCGTCCTCAAGAAGAATTAGTCGCCGCTTGCGCGGCGGTTTGGAGTATCCCATGAAGCAAAGGCTCTTCGGAACCGACGGCCTGCGGGGGCAGGGGAACATCTTCCCCATGACCCCCGAGATCGCGCTCAGGCTCGGCCTGGCCGCCGGCCAGTATTTCCGCAACGGCAACAAGCACCACCGCGTGGTCATCGGCAAGGACACCCGGCTGTCCGGCTACGTGTTCGAGACCGCGCTGACCAGCGGCCTGTGCGCCAACGGCATGGACGTCTTCCTGGTCGGCCCCATGCCCACCCCGGCCATATCCTTTCTGACGCGGAACATGCGCGCCGATCTCGGCGTGGTCATCTCCGCCTCGCACAACCCGTTCATGGACAACGGCATCAAATTCTTCGACCGCCACGGCTTCAAGCTGCCGGACGAGGTGGAGGACGAGATCAGCGAACTGGTCCTAGGCAAGGACACCCAGTGGGACTATCCCCCGGCCGAGGACGTGGGCCGCGCCCACCGCATCACCGACGCGCCCGGACGGTACATCGTCTACCTGAAGAACAGCTTTTCCCCGCACCTGACCCTGGATGGGGTCAAGATCGTGCTCGACTGCGCCCACGGCGCGGCCTACGGCGTGGCCCCGTACGTCCTCGAGGAGCTCGGGGCCGAGGTCGTCACCGTGGGCGTGGCCCCGGACGGCCTGAACATCAACCAGAAGTGCGGCTCCCTCTATCCCGAGGTCATCGCCCGGATGGTGGTGGAGGAGGGCGCGGACATGGGCATCGCCCTGGACGGCGACGCGGACCGGCTCATCGTCTGCGACGAGAAGGGCCGCATCCTGGACGGCGACCAGATCATGGCCCTGTGCGCCCTGGAGCTGATGGAGAAGGGCGGGCTGCCGGGCAACATGCTCGTGGCCACGGTCATGTCCAACATGGCGCTCGAGCTGTTCATGAAGGAGCACGGCGGCCAGCTGCTGCGCACCGACGTTGGCGACCGCTACGTGGTCGAGGCCATGCGCCGCGAAGGCGCGGTGCTCGGCGGCGAGCAATCGGGCCA
This sequence comes from Pseudodesulfovibrio sp. lm2024, assembly GCF_051175575.1. Taxonomy (NCBI): domain Bacteria; kingdom Pseudomonadati; phylum Thermodesulfobacteriota; class Desulfovibrionia; order Desulfovibrionales; family Desulfovibrionaceae; genus Pseudodesulfovibrio; species Pseudodesulfovibrio sp. lm2024. Next base: position 2,481,788 of record NZ_CP195092.1, on the reverse strand, counting down.
TCTCATTTTCATGGACCATTCCACCACCGGCGACGGCTTGCTGGCCGCCCTGCAGCTGCTGCGCATCATGCGCGAGCGCGAGCGTCCCCTGTCCGAACTGGCCGGGCTGCTCGAACCGTTTCCCCAGGTGCTCCGCAACGTCCACGTCAAGCGCAAGATTCCCTTTGACCAGGCCCCCGAGGTCCAGGAAGCCGTGCGCAAGGTGGAGGCCGCGTTGAAAGGCAAGGGCCGCGTGCTGTTGCGCTACTCGGGCACCGAGGCGGTCTGCCGCGTCATGGTCGAAGGGCCGGACCCGGCGCTGGTCGAGCGGTATACCGGCGACATCGTCGAGGCGTGCGAGAAGTTTCTGAAATAGGACAACCACCACCGTGGAGGATCATATGGAAATCACCAAAGCCGTCATTCCGGTCGCAGGCTGGGGCACCCGTTCGCTCCCGGCCACCAAGAACGTACCCAAGGAGATGCTGCCCATCTTCCGCAAGCCCATCGTCCAGTACATCGTGGAGGAGGGCATTGCCGCGGGCCTGAAGGACGTGGTCTTCATCACCAACCAGAACAAGACCATCATCGAGGACCACTTCGACCGCAACTTCCTTTTGGAGCAGCTTCTGGAGCGGGCGGGCAAGACCTCCATGCTTGAAGAGGTCCGGCGCGTGGCCAACCTGGTCAACGTCATCGGCGTGCGCCAGAAGGAACAGCTCGGCCTGGGCCATGCGGTGCTCACCGCCCGCGAGGTCTGCCAGAACGAGCCGTTCGCGGTCATGCTCGGCGACGACCTCATGTTCGGCGTGCAGGCCGGCATAGGCGAGCTGCTCAAGGCCGCCCGGGAGACCGGCAAGGCCGTGGTCGGCGTCATCGAAGTGCCCAAGTCCAAGGTCAGCCGCTACGGCGTGATCAAGGGCGAGGCCATCGATTCGCACACCTACCGGGTGACCAACCTGGTGGAGAAGCCCAAGCCCGAGGAGGCCCCGTCCAACCTGGCCATCATCGGCCGCTACGTCCTGCTGCCCGAGATATTCGACATCCTCGAGGGCCAGCGCGCGGGCGTGGGCGGAGAGATTCAGCTGACCGACGCCCTGCAGGGGTTGGCCGACCAGGACAAGCTCATCGCGGTCCGGCTGGCCGGGCAGCGATTTGACGCGGGCGACTGGGTGGAATATCTCACCGCCAACATCTACTTCGCCTTGCAGGACGAAGAGCTGCGAGACGACCTGGTCAAGCGGCTGCAGGAACTGCTTTCCTGCTCGTCCTAAAACGCACTGAACCGGCGGGCGCGTGAGCGCCCGCCTTTTCGACCCGGAATCCAGAGAGAACATGAAGACCCTGTTGACGATCCTGATGGTGTGTCTGACCGCGCTTCCCGCCTTCGCCTTTGTGCCCGACGGTGAGGAACTGGCCGCGCGGCTGCAGAAGAACTACGGCCCCATGCGTTCCTGGCAGGCGCGGATGACCTTCCCGGACTATCCCGGGGTGTCCGTGGACCTGTGGTACGCGCGCGGCAAGTGGCGTCAGCAGTGGAAAGCAGGCGACAAGGCTGTGGCCGTGGGCTCGCTCGGCAACGTGGTCGGGGCGTGCACCGCCGGTCCCTTCCCGTTGTCGCCCCTGTTCGTCTGGATGGTCCCCCAGCCGGTCAGGACCTGGCAGTCCTGGGGTGTGGACGTGACCTCGGGCAGCTACGGATTCTGCGGCGAGGCCCCGTGCCTCATGCTCGGCGCGGACCCCGGCGACGAATCCAGGGCCGCCATCTATCTCAACAACGAGGACCTGGCTCCACTGACCATTCGCTACGCGTCGGACGCGGGCATGGTCACCGTGAAGTTCTCCGATTACCGGACCTATGCGGGCTACCGCGTGCCGCAGGAGGTCGTGGTCCGCTCGGGCCAGGGCGAGCTTGCGGCCGACGTGGAGTGGCTACGGCTCAACGGCGCGGACGGCGAGGAGCTCTTTTCCCGCGACGCGCTCGACCCCACGCCGTGCGCCGAACCGCCCATGCCGTTCGATCTCCTGCGCCGGACCTTCCATTATCCGCAGGCCAAGTAAACCAGCCATGGCCGATCTCTGGCAGGTAACGCTCGTCAGTCCGCCCTATGAGACGTGGACCTACGGGCTCCCTTCGCATTTTCCGCCCCTTTCGCCGGGCCAAAGGGTGATCATTCCGTTCGGCAAGTCCCACCGCGCGGGCGTGGTGGTCGGCCCGGCCGAGTCCGCGCCCCGTGGCGTGGAGATCAAGAACATGATCTGGCCGCTGGAGCTTACGCCGCTGCTGGACGGCGATTTCGTGGACATGGCCGTGAACCTGGCCTCCCGGCAGATGGTCCACGTGGGCCGCATCCTGGAGATCGCCCTGCCGCGCGGCCTGCGCACGGCGGCCGTGACCTTCAAGGTGGACCGGCACATGACCGAGCGCAGCCTGCCCCCGTCCATGCGTCCGCCCGACATCGCCAAGGCAAAGGACTTGGACCGGGCCGCGCTGGTGGACCTGTGGCTCGACGGGCGCATGCGCGTGCGCATCAACGCCAGGAAGGAAGCCGAGGAGCGCTTCGTCTCCCTGGAATCCGACCCGCCGTGGGCCGTGCGGCCCAACGCCAAGCGCCAGCTCAGGCTTCTGGAGCACCTCATGGAGAACGGGCCGCAGAGCCTGTACTCCCTGCGCCATACCCTGGGCGACTGGGCCCCGGACGTGGCCGAGAAGCTCGAAGGCGCGGGCGTGGTCCGGCTGGGCGAGCTGACCGCCGACCATCTGGCCGAGATCGACGGGGCGGGGCGTGACGGTGCGGATGATCCCGGCTGTGAATTTTCCCTGACCGACGAGCAGCAAACCGCCCTGGACGAGATGACCGAGACGCTGGAGAGCGGCGGGGGGGCGCACCTGGTCCACGGCGTGACCGGCAGCGGCAAGACCGTGCTCTACATGGAGATGGCCCGGCGGCTGCTGGAGCAGGGGCGTTCCGTGCTTTTCCTCGCGCCCGAGGTGGCCCTGGCCTGCCAGCTCTACCGCACCGTGGCCAAGCGATTCCCGCACTTTAGGACCATTTTCTACCACGGCTACCAGAGCCCCAAGAAGCGCGAGGCCTCCTTCCGCGAACTGGCCGGAGGCGAGGATCCGGTCCTGGTGGTCGGTACCCGGTCCGCCGTGTTCCTGCCCCTGCCCAACCTGGGCATGGTGATCATGGACGAGGAGCACGACGAGTCCTTCAAACAGGAGGACCGGCTGGCCTATCACGCCAAGGAGGTGGCCTGGTTCCGCACCGGACGCGGCAAGGGACTGCTCCTGCTCGGCTCGGCCACGCCCGACGTCAAGACTTTTCAGGCGGCCAGCGCCGGGCGCATCAGGGTATCGACCCTCAAGGAGCGGGTGGGCGACGCCCGGCTGCCCGACGTGGAGCTGGTCAACATCGCCGAGCTGGGTAGCTCCAAACAGCTTCTGTCCGACCGGGTGCGTGAGGCCATCCGCGAGACCGTCAAGGCCGGGGAGCAGGTCATCGTCATGCTCAACCGGCGCGGCTACGCCCCGCTCATGTACTGCCTGGACTGCGGCGAGACCGTGCGCTGCCCGGACTGCGAGGTGGGCATGACCTACCACAAGGGGCGCGAGCGGCTGGTCTGCCACTACTGCGGCCGGACCTATTCCTACCCGCTGACCTGCCGCAAGTGCGGCGGCGTGAATTTTATTCCCATGGGCGAGGGCACGGAGCGGCTCGAGGAGGCCCTGACCGACCTGCTGCCCGAGGACGCCAAGGTCCTGCGCCTGGACCGCGACGCCACCAGACGGCAGGAGCGGCTGGAGGAGATACTCGGGGCCTTCGGACGGGGTGAGGCCCAGGTCCTGGTGGGCACCCAGATGATCTCCAAGGGGCACCATTTCCCGGGTGTGACCCTGGTGGTCGTGGCCGACGGCGACCTCGGCCTGAACCTGCCGGACTACCGGTCCTCGGAGCGGACCTTCCAGCTGCTCGTCCAGGTGGCGGGCCGGGCCGGGCGCGGCGAGCAGCCGGGCCGGGTGCTTATCCAGACGCGCAACCCGGACCATCCCATCTGGAAGGAGATCCTGGGCGGCGACTACCAGGGGTTCTTCGACCGCGAGGCCTCCCGGCGCAACCTGTTCCGCTACCCGCCGTTCTCGCATATGGCCCTGGTGCGCATCAGCTTTCCGGCGGATTACGACAACGGCCCTGCGGCGCTGACCCTCATGGGTGAAGTCCTGCGTGAGCAGGGCAGGGCGCTCAATATCAACGTGCTCGGCCCGGCTCCGGCCCCCCTGTCCATGCTGCGCGGGCGCAAGCGGTTCAACTGCCTGCTCAAGTCCGACGACTGGGGCAAGGTCCGGGGGCTGTACGCGGCCATGGTCCGGGCCAACCCCGATCCGCGCAACGTGCGCACCGGGCTGGACCTCGACCCCCTGTCCACCCTGTAGGTGTCGACAGGGGCCGGGTTGTCGGCTAGGCTGTCCCCATTCTTCAACGACAATGAGGTAATCACCCCCTATGAAGCGTTTTTCCCTGTCCCTGTGGCTGTGCGCGGCTCTGCTCCTGTCGGCCGCGCCCGTCCTGGCCCAGACCTCCAAGGTCGGGTTCGTCAACCCGCAGCGGATCATCAACGAGTCCAAGATAGGCAAGATCGCCCAGGAAGACCTGGCCCGGCTGGGCAAGGAAAAGGACCGCCGCGTGCGCCAGGCCCTGGACAAGGTCAACAGGCTCCAGGAGGGCCTCAAGGAGGACGCCCTGTCCGTGAGTGAGCAGCAGAGCCGCGAGACCGAGCTGCGCGCCACGGTGCGCGACTACGAGCAGCTGGTCCAGAGCAGCAACCAGGAGATCCAGAGCGAGGAGCGGCAGCTCATCCGCTTCGTCATGCGCAGGGCCGATTCCATCCTCCGGGAGATCGCCAAGGAGCAGGGATTCACCATGATCCTGACCGACCCGGAGATCGTCGGGTACGTGGACGGCTCCATGGACATCACCGACCGGGTCATCCATGAACTCAACTCCATGAAGTAGGCGGTGACATCCATGCGCAGAATTTCCATCATCCTCGCCGCCGTCTGCCTGGCCCTGACCGCCGGACCGGCCTTCGCCTTCGGCAAGATCATGTATTCGGACCGCCCTCTGAACCTGCGCGACGCCCGCTCGCCCAGGGGAGAGTGGGTCGGCAGCCTGTATGCCGGGCAGAAGGTCCGGGTGGCCCATGAGAAGGACGGCTGGGTGGCCGTGTACGAGCCTACCGCTACCGACCCGAGCGAGGCCAGGGCGGCGGGCTACTCCAACGCCAAGTTCCTCAAGCCCGCGCGGGGCCGGTACGAGCCCAAGCCGTGGGGCGAGCTGGCCGCGTCGTCCACCAAGCTGAACATCCGCAGCAAGCCGAGCGTCCGGGGGGCCAAGGTCATGACCCTGCAGCCCGGCGAACGCGTGCTCGTCGATTTTCCCGAGGACGACTGGATCGTGATCTTTTCGCCCGACGCGACCATCCGCTCGCGCCTCAACGGCATCGGCTACGCCAGCGCCAAGTATCTGGAGCCCGTCACGGCGGCCACCCCGCCCGCACCGGCCCCGGAACCCGCGCCGACACCGGCCGCGCCCGTTGTCCGCCAGGCGGTGGAGCCGCCCGCGCCCGCCTCGGCCACGGAGGCGCCCGAGACCTCCCCGGCCATCCAGAGGGTGGCCCTGACCAACGAGGTCAACGTGCACCAGAGCCGGACCACCACGTCTCCGCTGGTTCGGACGCTCAGGCCCGGCGACGTGGTCCAGCTCGGCCTACTGCGCAACGGCTGGTACGCGGTCTTCAAGGCCAGCGACATGATCCGCTCCGAGAGCAGCTCCATCGGTTACGCCCTGCAGACCGCCATGCAGGCGAGCTCCCGTGAGGCGGGTATCGCCGTGGCTCCGGCCGCGTCCGTGGAGCCCGCCAAGTCGGCAGCGCCCGTGGTGTCCACCGAAGACCTCAAGGCCGAGGCGCTCAAGAGCAAGCGGCCCGCGCCCCGTGCTCCCGAGTCCGCGCCCGCCGCCAGGCCTGAACCCGCCCCCGCACCGGCCCCGGCGGCCAGGACCGCGCCCGCACCGGCCCGGCAGCAGACCATGGTCATAGACCGGTCCGCGTTCAAGGACGCCAAGCGGCCCGATCCCACGCCGGACCAGAACGCCCACGGCTACCGCTACAAGTTTTTGGAGAAGGCCGAAACCCGCGAGTACGGGCAGGTCTGGATCACCCTCAAGGTCTTCCTGGCCACCACTAAGCTGCCCGACCGCACGGCGTTGAAGGACTTCGCCTCCAGCCTGTGGAAGGAGCACCGGCGGGTGACCAAGAACGTGCTGGTGGAGGTATATCTGCCGGGCATGGACCTGGATGACCTGGCATGGGGCGTGGTCAAGTTCGACTACGACGCCATGACCGAGTTGTGGACCCGGCAGGCGACCCTGTTCGGCACCCGGTTCATGTAGTCCGCACCGGAGAAAGAAAGCCCCCGCGCGGTTCGCCGCGCGGGGGCTTTTTCGTTCCGTTGGCGCGGATCAGCCCATTTCCTGTTCAAGGAACAGGGGAACGGATTTATCGAGGGTGGTGCGCAGGCGCGGTTTCTTCTGCGGAGCTTTTTCCCCTTCGCGGGGGAGGATGTACAGGCCGTGGCAGCTCTGGCATTCCCAGTGGTTTTCACGCCGGTGCAGGTGGACCAGCAGCCCGTCGCGGTCGTAGCAGACCTGGCAGAACGGCCCCTTGCGTTCGCCGTCCTCATCGAGCCAGTACTTCTGCCCGTCGAATTGAATTTTCTCAGCCAGGTCGAGGACTTCCGCCACCTCGGCCAGCTGTTTCTTGAGGGCCTCATTCTCGTCGCAGACCGCCAGGAACTCGTCCTGGAGGCTCTTGAGCAGCGCCTTGCCTTCATCGAATCGTCCTGCTTCGAACAGGTCGAGAGCCCGCTTGAAACCGGTCGCCTGGAACAGTGTGGAAAACATGAACAACATCCCCCGTTGTATTATATGCCACGGGTGCCTTATCGGCTGGGTTCGCCCGGGACTTTAGCCTTAATGAATAACTTTACAGGGCTTGGAAAACCGCATAGGGTTTTCGTCAGCTAGGGGGGCCCTTGTGGCTGAGATGGATCGAGACGATCCGACCCTTTGAACCTGATTCGGACAATACCGACGGAGGGAAGCTGCCACAGGATGATATCTCGTCATCGCGTCGCGCTTGCTTCACATCGGAGGCAGGCGTTTTTTTTGGCACCGCGCCTGCAAGGAGACCGTTATGATCGTCACCATCAACGGCAAGGCGTCGGAGCTTGACGAGCCCCTGACCATTCTCGCCTTGCTTGAATCAAGAGAGATCGCGCCTGGGGCCGTGGTCGTCGAATGCAACGGGGAAATCGTTCCCGGCGAGTTGTTCGGCGATGTCGGCCTGAACGACGGCGACCATCTGGAAGTCCTCCGCTTCGTGGGCGGGGGATAGGAGCGAACATGAGCAAGGATACCTTCGAGATCGGCGGCCGGACCCTGACCAGCCGCCTGTTCACCGGCACCGGAAAATACGGCGACGACAGCGTCATTCCGGACGTCTGCGAGGCCTCGGGCTCCGAGGTCATCACCGTGGCCCTGCGCCGGGTGGACCTGGAGTCCTCCACCGGCAATGTCATGGATTTCATCCCCAAGCATATGCAGCTTTTGCCCAACACCTCGGGCGCGCGCACCGCCGACGAGGCCGTGCGCATCGCCCGGCTGGCCCGGGCCATGGGCTGCGGCGACTGGATCAAGATCGAGGTCATCTCGGACAACCGCTACCTGCTGCCCGACGGCTACGAGACGGTCAAGGCCACGGAGATCCTGGCCAAGGAGGGATTCGTGGTCCTGCCCTACGTCAACGCCGACCTGTATGTGGCCAAGGCCCTGGTCGATGCCGGAGCGGCGGCGGTCATGCCGCTGGGCGCGCCCATCGGCACCAATAGGGGGCTCAAGACCCGCGAGATGGTCCGCATCCTCATCGAGGAGATCGACCTGCCCATCGTGGTGGACGCGGGCATCGGCCGTCCGTCCGAGGCCTGCGAGGCCATGGAGATGGGCGCGGACGCGGTCCTGGTCAACACGGCCATCGCCACGGCCAGCGACCCGGCCATGATGGCCCGCGCCTTCGGCCGGGCGGTCCGCGCCGGGCGCGAGGCCTATCTGTCCGGCCCCGGCGCCAAGCGCGTCCTGGCCGACGCCTCTTCGCCACTGACCGGCTTTCTGGGAGGCGCGGCATGAGTTTCCACCCGCTCGTGGAGGCGTACGCCGAGGGACTGCCCGACGCGCGCTTTGACGACTTCACCGAAGAGGACGTGCTCCGGGCCATCAACCGGACCACGGCCACGGTGGAGGACTTCATGGCCCTGATGAGCCCGGCCGCCTCCTCCCTGCTCGAGGAGATGGCGCAAAAGGCCAGCCGGTTGACCGTCCAGCACTTCGGCAGGACCGTCAGCCTGTTCACGCCGCTCTATCTGGCCAATTTCTGCACCAACCACTGCGTCTATTGCGGGTTCAACTGCACCAACTCCATCCACCGCTCCAAGCTGACCCTGGACGAGGTGGACGCCGAAGGCGCGGCCATCGCGGCCACCGGGCTGAAGAACCTGCTCATCCTGACCGGCGACGCCCCGGCCAAGACCGGAGTGGACTACCTGGAGGCGTGCACCAGAGTCCTGAACAACCACTTTCCGTCCGTGTCCATTGAGGTCTACGCCCTGACCGAGGAGGAGTACGCCCGGCTGGTCAAGGCGGGCGTGGACGGCATGACCATGTTCCAGGAGACCTACGACGAAAAGCTTTACGCCGTGCTCCATCCCAAGGGTCCCAAGCGGGACTATCGGTTCCGTCTGGACGCCCCGGAGCGGGCCTGCAGGGCGGGCATGCGCGTGGTCAATATCGGCGCGCTGCTCGGCCTGGGCGACTGGCGGCGCGACGCGCTGCTGACCGGCCTGCACGCGGCCTACCTGACGCACAACTACCCGGAGACGGACATCGCCGTGTCCCTGCCGCGCATGCGCCCGCACGTGGGCGACTGGGAACCGGCGACCATCGTCTCGGACCGGGACATGGTCCAGTTCCTCATGGCGTTGCGCTTGTTCCTGCCCCGGGTGGGCATCACCATCTCCACCCGCGAGAACGCCGAGTTTCGCGAGAATATCCTGCCCCTGGGCGTGACCCGCATGTCAGCGGGGGTGTCCACGGCCGTGGGCGGGCACTCGGACGGAACCGGCGACGGGGAGAACACGGGGCAGTTCGACATCAGCGACGCGCGCGGCGTAGACGAGGTCTGTGCCGCCCTGCGCGACAAGGGATACCAGCCGGTGTTCAAGGACTGGGAGCCCATTTTCGAAACCAAGGGAGAAGCCCTGTGAACACTGTGGAGCAAGGGATCGCCGCCCATATCGGCGAGGAGAACCTGGCCCGGCTGCAGTCCGTGACGATCGGCATAGCCGGTTGCGGCGGGCTGGGGTCCAACTGCGCCATGCACCTGGTGCGCAGCGGGTTCACCCGGTTCGTGCTGGTGGATTTCGACCGTGTGGAGTTCTCCAACCTCAACCGTCAGGCGTTCTTCCGCGACCAGGTGGGGCAGTACAAGGCCGAGGCCCTGGCCGTGAACATGCGCGCCGTGAACCCGGACCTGGACCTGGACATCTATGTGGAGCGGGTCGACGTGGCCCGGGTGAAGAAGCTGTTCGGCGACTGCGACGCCGTGGTCGAGGCGTTCGACCGGGCAGCGGCCAAGAAGCGGCTGGTCGAGGCCCTGCTCCCCCTGGGCAGGCTGGTGGTCTCGGCCTCGGGCATCGGCGGGTGCGGCGACGGCGACGCCCTGGCCACGCGCAAGGTCCGCGACAACTTCTATCTCATCGGTGACGGCGTGACCGAATGCTCCCTGGACACGCCGCCCCTGTCGCCGAGGGTGGGCATCGCGGCCGCCAAGCAGGCGGATGTCATCCTGGCCCACTTTCTGGGCCCATTGAACAGCAAGGAGGGCGTGTGATGGCCTGCAACCGCCATAACATCCTGGACACCGACCTGTACTGCCTGACCGCCGAGAAGTTCTCCAACGGGCGGTCCAATATCGAAGTGGTACGGGAAATGCTCGACGCGGGCGTGAAGCTCGTCCAGTACCGCGAAAAGGAGAAAAAGGCGGGCGCGAAGCTCGAGGAGTGCCGCGCCATCCGTGAGATGACCCGCGAGGCCGGGGCCGCCTTCATCGTCAACGACGACATCGACATCGCCATCCTGGTGGGCGCGGACGGCGTGCACGTGGGCCAGGAGGACCTGCCGGTGGAGTGCGTGCGCGAACTGGTCGGCCCGGACATGGCCATCGGCCTGTCCACCCACAGCCCGGAGCAGGCCCGAGACGCCATAAGGCGCGGCGCGGACTACATCGGCGTGGGGCCAATCTTCCGCACCTACACCAAGGACGACGTGGTCGATCCGGTGGGCTTCGAATATCTCGACTATGTGGTCGCCAACCACGACATCCCGTTCGTGGCCATAGGCGGCATAAAGGAACACAACCTCGGCGAGGTGGTCCGGCACGGCGCGCGTTGCGCGGCCCTGGTCACCGAGATCGTCGGGGATGCTGATATCACAGCAAAAATAACCGCCCTCCGCAATCAAATGGAAGCGGCGAAGGAGTAGAATCAATGTCATACACCACCCAGATGGACGCCGCCCGCAAGGGCATCGTCACCCCCCAGATGGAGACCGTGGCCCGCAAGGAGAACATCCGCGTCGAGGACCTCATGGAGCGGATGGCCCGTGGGGCCGTGATCATCCCGGCCAATAAGAACCACAAGAACCTGGACGCCGAGGCCGTGGGCGAGGGCATGCGCATCAAGATCAACGTCAACCTGGGCATTTCCAAGGACTGCTGCGACGTGGAGCCCGAACTGGACAAGGTCCGGGCCGCCCTGGACATGAAGGCCGAGGCCATCATGGACCTGTCCTGCTACGGCAAAACCCAGGAGTTCCGGCAGAAACTGGTCGAGATGTCCCCGGCCATGATCGGCACCGTGCCCATCTACGACGCGGTCGGTTTCTACGACAAGAATCTCCAGGACATCACCGTGGACGAGTTCTTCAAGGTGGTCGAACGCCACGTCCAGGACGGCGTGGACTTCCTGACCATCCACGCGGGCTTGAACAAGCACACCGCCGAGAAGGTCAAGACCGCGAAGCGGTTGACCAACATCGTCTCGCGCGGCGGCTCCCTGCTGTTCACCTGGATGGAGATCAACAACGCCGAGAACCCGTTCTACGAGCACTTCGACCGTCTGCTGGACATCTGCGAAGAGTATGACGTGACCCTGAGCCTCGGCGACGGCTGCCGTCCCGGTTGCCTGAACGACGCCACCGACGCCTGCCAGGTGGAGGAGCTGATCACCCTGGGCGAGCTGACCAAGCGCGCCTGGGAGCGCAACGTCCAGGTCATGATCGAGGGTCCCGGCCACATGGCCATGAATGAGATCCCCGGCAACATGATGATGGAGAAGCGGCTGTGCCACAACGCGCCGTTCTACGTGCTGGGCCCGCTGGTCACGGACGTGGCTCCGGGCTACGACCACATCACCGCCGCCATCGGCGGGGCCATCGCGGGGGCGTCCGGCGCGGACTTTTTGTGCTACGTCACCCCGGCCGAGCATCTGCGCCTGCCCACCCTGGAGGACATGAAGGACGGTATCGTGGCCACCCGCATCGCGGCCCACGCCGCCGACATCGCCAAGGGGTATCCCGGCGCGGCCGAGTGGGACAACAACATGGCCAGAGCCCGCGCGGCCCTGGACTGGGACGCCCAGTTCGCCCTGGCCATGGACCCGGTCAAGCCCACGGAGTACCGCAAGTCCTCCGAGCCCGAGCACAAGGACTCCTGCACCATGTGCGGCAAGATGTGCGCCGTGCGCAACATGAACCGCGTGCTTGAAGGCAAGGACATCCAGCTGGACGACTAGTCCGGCTCCTTTCCGAACGAAATCGGCCCCGGAGACGTTGCGTCTCCGGGGCTTTTTCATTGCGCTCCGTTCCCTGTTCCTGTCGTTTTTCGCCGTCCGTTTTCTGTTCGGAAAACAGACAGTGTTCCCGTTGCTGTTCGAATCCTGCACAGGTCCAATTTTTCGACCGTTTCGGTCCGGTTAATCGGGCCTGTCTTTTTTCGCGACCTGATTTCATTGGAGTTCCCGCCCCGGATCCGGGAAAAGCGCGGTAGCGCGGCCACTCTCCGGCATGGGGGGTGCAATCCGGCGGGTGCCGTCACGAACGCATGGACGGCGACCATGAACCCATCAACCCGAAACCAAAGGAAGTGACCCATGAGTGAGACGATGCGAGCCGCAGTATGGCATGGCAGAGAGGATGTCCGTGTGGAGACCGTTCCCGTTCCCCCGTCCCCTCCGGCGGGCTGGGTCAAGATCGCGGTTCAGTGGTGCGGCATCTGCGGGTCCGACCTGCACGAGTACGTGGCCGGTCCCATATTCATCCCGGTGGACGCCCCGCATCCCCTGACCGGGAAACAGGGCAGCCTGATCCTGGGCCACGAGTTCACCGGCACGGTGGTGGAGGTCGGCGAGGGCGTGACCAAGGTCAAGGTCGGCGACATGGTCGCCCCGGACGCCTGCCAGCACTGTGGCGAGTGCGTCACCTGCCGGGCCGGGCGGTACAACGTCTGCGAGAAGCTGGCCTTCACCGGGCTGCATAACGACGGGGCGTTTGCCCGGTACGTCAACGTCCCGGCCGAACTCTGTTTTGTCCTGCCCGAGGGCGTGTCCCCCGAGGCCGGGGCGGTCATCGAGCCGCTGGCCACCGGGTTCAAGGCCGTGCGCGAGGCCGGTTCCATCCTGGGCGAGACAGTGGTGGTCATCGGCGCGGGGACCATCGGCCTGGGCACCATGATGGCCGCCAAGGCGGCGGGCGCGGGCAAGATCATCGTCCTGGAAATGTCCGCCGCAAGGACCGCCAAGGCCATGGAGTGCGGTGCGGACGTGGTCCTCAACCCCCGCGAATGCGACGCTGTGGCCGAGGTCAAGGGTATGACCAACGGCTCCGGGGCCGACGTGTCCTTCGAGTGCGTGGGCAACAAGATGACCGGCCCCCTGGCCGTGGACATCATCCGCAACGCGGGCCGGGCCATCATCGTGGGCATCTTCGAGGAGCCCAGCGAGTTCAACTTCTTCAGCCTGAGCGGCACGGACAAGCGGGTCATCGGCACCCTGGCCTACACCCTGGAGGACTTCATCGGCGTGTCGGCCCTGCTGGCGGGCGGCGCGCTCAAGGCCGAGCCCCTGATAACGGGCCGCATCGGCCTGGAGGACATCGTGGAAAAGGGGTTCCTGGAGCTGATCAACAACAAGGACGAGAACATCAAGATCCTCGTCAAGCTGGGGGAGTAGCCATTCCCGAAATCGTGATGATTGGCGGGGCGTTGTAGCTCCGCATGGCGCGGGCCGTCTCGTCGGGGCGGTCCGCCTTTTATTCGGGTTTGCGCCCGTAGGCCACGAACACCGGGTCGCTGACGCCTCTGGTCTCGATGAATGCGGGGTCGTCGCGGTCGCGCCAGTCGTTGCGCATGGAGACCGTGCCGAGGCCCTCGGTGAACCCGGCCATGCGCAGGTATTCCAGGGCCACCCCCATGCGCTCGAACGGGTGCAGTTCCCCCCAGCCCCTGATGGCCCGGTCCGGGTCGAAACGGTCGGTGAAGGCCAGGACCACGGGCGCGCCGGGCGTGAGGAAGTGGTCGATGTAGCGCAGGATGTCCACGGGCCGGTCCATGTATTCCAGGGTGCAGAGACAGGCGGCCGCGTCGTATTTGCCGCTGGGGCGCTCGGAGTCCGGGGAGAGGTCCAGGACGCGCATGCCGGGCTTCGCGAACCGGGCGAGGACGCGCTGGTAGTTGCGCAGTGCGGCCGCGTCCGGCTCGGGCGGCCGGAAGTCCTCGCCGAGGTCCGCGGCCCGGTCGAAGAAGGCGGGGTGGAAAAAGTCCGGCGGCTCGCCGTCGAGCAGGGCCTGCATGCCCGGCCCCCAGTCGCAGGCGGTCTCGCGCCAGTGGGTCAGTGAGCCGTAGGTGCCGGTGTCGCGTTCTTCCAGGTACTGGATTCTCGCCTCGATGGTCACCGGCACGTCGGCCAGGGGGTGGTTGCGGTCGGCGGTGAAGGTCTCGTCGTCGAGATCGGTCAGCCGAAACGGGGTCAGGGTGTCCGGGTAGACGTCCAGCAGGCCGTCGATATGCCCCTGCGGGTAGAACCGGCCCTGGCGGAAGATGATCGGTACGCCCGACACGGTCTTGCGCCGCAGCCGGTCGCGGCCGAGGGTCAGGACCAGACTCTCCTTGCGGCGGGGGATGCACAGGCGCGGCTCAAAGGTGAAGGCCACGGACTCCCCGGCCCGCTTGCCCTCCAGGGCCTCGCGCATGCCGCGCGGGAAGATGTCGTTCGCCGGGTTGACCTTGCGGCCCAGAAACCACTCCTCATGGCTACGCCCGTCCCGTTCCCAGGTCACGGTGAATTCCAGCGCGCCGATGGCGTTGTCGTTGAATACGGTCATGGTGCAAGGATAATGGACATAAAAAAGGCGGGGTTGCAAGCCCCGCCTTGAAGTGTCCGCGACAAAGCGCTCTAAGGCCCGAGCAGACGGGAGAGGATGACCACGCCGGTGACGAATTGGCCCAGCGCCAGGAGCAGGAGCAGCAGGTTGGCCGCGCCGTGCAGGATGGGCATTATCGTGCGCTTGGACTTTTTGCGGTCCATGTACAGGCCGGTGGCGGTGCCGAAGGCGATGAGCCAGAGCATGGCCCCGGCCACGCCCTCGTGCAGTTCATAGGCGTCGGGGATGCCGTGGAGCATTTCGGTGACCACGGACCCGCCCACAGCCCCGGCTACCCACAAGCCCATGACCACCAGACCGTACCGGGTGTGCCCCTTCCATTTGAAGGCGGTCTTTTGCCTGAGATGGGTGAAGCGGGCGCGGTTCATGCCCTGCCAGGCCACCCACAGGGCCAGGAGCAGGGTCAGGGTCATGAGCGCGGGGTGGGCCAGGATGACGAGGACGGGGACGCCGCCGGTCCGGTCCTCGGGGCTGTCCTGAGTCGGACAGTTCAGGGCCGCGCGGACCTTGGCGTGGTCCGGGTCGGCGAGCAGGGCGACCAGGTCCGGGACCTGGTCCGGGCCCACGTGCGCGCCATTGGCGATCATCCGCCTGACCGTCTTGGTCCAGAACTCGTCTCTCCTGTCCACGTTCCGGCAGATGCGCTCCACCGAATGGCAGGCGAGACAGGGCTTGATCTGCGGGGCGGGATCCGCGGCCGGTGCCGGGAGGGCCGTCGCAAGCCAGCACAGGGCCGCCAGGGTGGCAAGGTGCGGTAGCCGGTTGAGTCGCGTCGCGAGAAAAGAAGCGATATGGTTTTTCATGGTTCCACCTTATAACCGATATGCGGGGTCCTCCGTCAACCTTTTGGGCCGATTCTTCACATACTGACACATTCTGTGCGTAAAGGAGGGTATTTATCAAGTTTTCCACAGGATAACCAAATGAAATCCAGCCTGTTTTGACAAAGAGTGGCGTTCGTGGTAGGAATGTTCAAAACTTTTCCCCGATACACCGACCCTTTACTCGCAGGAGGTTCACGTGGCGGAATCGGCTTCTTCTCATCCTTCCATGCAAGTGGATATTCCCGAGCCCGGCAAAGTGGCCGAGTACACGCTTTCTTCCGATGTGCCGGTCAAGTTCGGTTTCTTTGTCTCCGAGGTGCTGTTCTCCTGCGACGGCAAGGACCTGGTCCTGACCGGAGAGCACGGCGGCGTGGTCGTTTTCAAGGATTACCAGTCCATGGCCGAGGATGGGGCGCTGCCCGTGTTCGAGCTGCATGGCGGCGAGCAGGTGCCGGGCGACATTTATCTCTTCGCCTTTTCCAATACCGCTCTGGAGGTGGAGACCGCTGCCGGGCCGCTCCCGGCCCAGACCGAGGGCGTGGAGATCGAGGACCAGACGGATGAGCGGGGCGGGCTGATTTCAGGCGGGGAAGAGCATTCCGCCCTGGATTCGGTCCACGTCTTTGACCATGGAACGGCCTTGGCCCATGACGGGCATGGCATCCTGACCTATACCGAGCTCTTTTCCGACAGCCACGGCGAGCTTTTCCTCCACCACGGCGACGAGGCTGGCTACGTGCCCGCCTTGTTCGGCGCGGAACACTGCGGACCTGCGGTCGATGTGGCGTTCTGCTCATTCGCGGACAGCTTCGATCCCATGGACGACGCCCTGCAGCAGGTCATGGATTTCCACCACCTCCTCTAGGACATTTCTCATCAAGAATATTCAAAGCCCGGCCTTGAAGCCGGGCTTTTTTGTTGGCGATCCAACCTGATCCCATATTGCGCGCCGAAGGCGCATTATGGGGTGCAGGGGTGCGAACCCCTGCCCGCCGGAGGCGAAATCATCCATTTGCCGCCGCGAAGCGGCATCCAACTTCCGTCTTTCCCTCAAATAAAAAAAAGCCGACCGCAGTATTCCTGCGGCCGACTCGTTCAATCAAAGCGGGAGTGCGGTTAAACGTAGAAGGCCGTGACCCCGATCATGGCCAGGAGGTAGAGCAGACCGAAGATGCCGCCCAGCGCCCACCAGCGCGCCTGGCTGATGAAGCCCGCGCCGTACCAGATGGGCGAGGGGCCGGTGGCGTAGGGGGTGATGATGCCCATGAGGCCGAGGGAACCTGCCAGCATGAGGGCGACCTTGGGCAGCATCTCGGGCGGCAGCAGCGGTGCGGCCGTGGCCATGAACAGGGGCAGCAGGGCCGTGGTGTGCGCCGTGGTGCTGGCGAAGAAGTAGTGGAGCACGAAGAAGAGGACGACGAGCAGGACCACCACCGAGGCCGGAGCCATGCCGGTCAGGTTGGTGGAGATCATGTTGCCCACCCAGTCGAGCACGCCGGTCTTCTTGAGCCCGGCGGCCATGGCCACCAGGGTGGCGAACCAGGTCAGGACGTTCCAGGCACCCTTGTTGGTGATGACGTCCTCCCAGGTGATGATGTCGGTCAGGACCATGAGGGCGAGGACGAAGATGGCGGCCACGGTGGAGTTCACGTGCAGCTGCTTGCCGAATATCCAGAAGATCAGGGCCAGGATGGCGTAGCCGAGCATCATCAGCTCCTTGGTGCTGATGGGGCCCATCTTGCGCAGTTCCTCGGCGGCCCAGGCCGGCGCCTCGGGCGAGTGCTTGAGGGTCGGCGGGAAGAGCACGTAGCCCAGCCACGGGGTCAGTATGAACAGGGGCAGCATGGCCGGGATCATGATCTTGGCCCAGTCGCCCCAGCCGATGGAGATGCCCACGCTCTTCTGGATCATGTCCACGGCCAGCAGGTTCGGGGCCAGGGCGGTCAGGAACATGGAGCTGGTCACGCAGGTGGCGCTGATGCCCACCCAGTGGAGGTACGCGCCCATCTTGCGCGGCTCGTTGTCCGGGGTGGAGTTGAACATGGGCGGGATGTTGCTGGCGATGGGGTAGATGGTGCCCGCGCTGCGCGCGGTGTTGGACGGCATGAACGGGGCCAGGATGGCGTCCGAAAAGGCGATGGCGTAGCCCAGGCCCAGGGTGGACTTGCCCAGGAAGCGGATGAGCAGCAGGCTGATCCGCTTGCCCAGGCCCGTCTTCTGGTAGCCCAGGGCGAACATGAAGGCCGAGAAGATCAGCCAGATGACGCCGTTGGAGAAGCCGGACAGGGCCCAGTTGCGGTTGGCGGTGGGGCTGGGGTCGATGAGCCCGAGCACGGCCACCAGGGCGACGCCGGACAAACCCACCAGGGCGGCCGGAACGGGCTCGATGATCAAGCCGACCACCACGCCGACGAAGATGGAGAGGAAATACCACGCCTGGGGGGTCAGTCCCTCGGGTGTGGGCAGGATGGCCATGAGAACGGCCACGATGACCGGGGAGAACTTCAGGAGAGTCTTCATGCTATGAACCTCGTCTTGGTGCATTGGTGCAGTGAAGTTTGAAGAGGTGAACGATCGCCATGCCGGTAACGCTTGCACCGCCGGATATATTTCATCCTATTCTCTCCAATGCCAGATTGGAATTGTACAGTCAATCAAGGGGATGGGATGATACGAAAAGTACCGGTCGGTTCGCGAAGAAAGCGCGGCAAAGGGATTACGGGACGGGGGAGCCGGGCGGCGTGCGGCCGGGAAAGCTGCGGGAGCAGCGGAATATAATTGTTGTCGGGACGATACGGTGCTCGAATGGAAACAGTCGGCAGGGGCGAACGCCGGGGAAGGCGTTCATATCCACTCGGGAGCGGGACGCTTTGCGTATCGGGAGGAATTTCGTGGACAGGAGATTGGCATGGCTGGGGAGGGTCGCGGCGGCGGTCGCATTGTTGATGATGGCCCAGCCCGCATCCGCAGCGCAGCGGAGGATATTGCTCATCCAGAGCTATGATCCGGATTTGCCGTGGAGCGGACAGTGCGAGCGGGGCATTCGCGGCGCACTGCCCGAGTCGGTCGTCCTGGACATCGTCTACCTCGACACCAAACGCAAAGCGCCTGACGAGTACCGCGAGAACGTGGACCGGGCCGTGGACCGTTTCCATGACACCAGGCCCGATCTGGTCATGCTGGGGGACGACAACGCCCTGCGCATCCTCGGGCCGACCATCGCGGACAGCGGCGTCCCGGTGGTCTATTTCGGCATCAACAACAATCCCCGCCGGTATTTCCACACCCTGCCGCCCAACGTGGTCGGCGTCATCGAGCGCATTTCGCTGTTCCACTGGATCCGGGTGCTGACCCGGGTCGTGCCGGAGGCGCGGAACATTCTGGTGCTTATGGACGACAGTCCCACGGCCCAGGCGATCTTCGACACCAGCTTCATGGGGCGGCAAGCCGTTGCCTTCGACGGTCGGATCGTGAACTGCTTCGTGACCGCCGATTGGAACCGGTGGCGGCAGGTGGTCCTTGCCGGGGCGAACGATTTTATCGTCATGCCCACTTTTCACGTCCTTGAAGATGGGGCCGGGAAGCATGTCGATTACGAAACCGTGGTAGCCTGGACCTCGGAGCACAGCCCCACGCCCGTTTTCACCACCCAGGATTACGCGGTCGGCGACAGGGGTGCGGCCGGGGCCCTGGTCGTGGTCGGCGAGGAGCACGGAACCATTGCCGGACGGCTGGCCTCGGCCATCCTCAGGGGCGAGGACATGGCGCATCTTTCCGCCCTGGCAAACCAGCAGGGGAGGCTCTTCTTCAACAAGACGCAGTTGCGCCGGTTCGGGATCGTCCTCCCCCCTGATCTGGCCGAACGGACGGTTTTCCGCTAGCAGCGCACTTGACCCGCCGGAACATAGCCGGGGAAAGAGGGTTGGGGAGCGGTCGGGGGCGGCCTCTTGGCACAGGGGGGGCTCCAGGCCGCCTGAACAAAAGAAAAAGCGGTTACATCCATTCAGATGTAACCGCTTGATTTCATTGGTAGCGGGGGCAGGATTTGAACCTACGACCTTCGGGTTATGAGCCCGACGAGCTACCGTACTGCTCCACCCCGCGACACGTGAGAAGCAGGTTCTAGGTTGATGCCGGTTTTTTGTCAACAGCAAATGTAGAGAAATTCCAAAAAGATTTCCCGGGTCGCGTAATCCTTGACCAAACGGGGAAATGGGCAGCAAAAAGTTTACAACCGCGCCCGAATTCCGTAGAGAATCACCCCTATGAGCAACGCAGAAAAGTTTTCCGTGGTCCTGCCCGTATACAACGAGCAGGACAACCTGCAGACCCTGTTCGCCGAGATCAGGGCTGCGGCCGACTCCACGGGCCGCCCTTGGGAGGCCGTGTTCGTGGACGACTGCAGCACGGACCGAAGCCTGTCCATCATTCGCGAACTGGCCGCGCGGCACCCCGAGGTGCGCTACGTGGCCTTTGCCGAGAACCGGGGCCAGTCGGCCGCCTTTTGCGCCGGATTCGACGCGGTGGAGTCCGACATCGTGGTCACCATGGACGCGGACCTGCAAAACGACCCGTCCGACATCCCGGACATGCTCGCCGCCTTCGGCGACGACTGCGAGATGGTCATCGGCTGGCGGGCCAGGCGCAGGGACACCTTCATCAAGCGTATCTCGTCAAGGATCGCCAACAAGATCCGTGACTCCATCGTGGACGACGGCGTGCACGACACGGGCTGCTCCCTCAAGGTCATGCGCACGGATTTGCTGCGCCGCATCCCCCGGTTCAAGAACATGCACCGCTATTTCCCCATCCTGATGAAGATGGAGGGCGCGCGCATTCACGAGGTCAAGGTCAACCACAGGCAGCGCGGGGCGGGCGTGTCCAAGTACGGCACCCTGGACCGGGCCCTGGCCGGCATCTGGGACCTCATCGGGGTCAAGTGGCTCATCACCCGGCACATCGGCTACACCGTCAAAGAGAAGAAATAGGCATGATCCTGCCCGCCTACTGGTGGCTGCTGGCCTTGGTCGTGGTCATTCAGGGGCTTTTTTTCGTGCGGATCATTGTTTTACGAACGCGCGGGAAAGGAGTACAACCCTTGGCGCGTCCGGCGCTGGCCGCCATGGCGGTTTCCGGGCTGGCCGGACTGGCCTACGGGGTCGTGCAGCGCGATCCGCTGTTCTTCCTGGGCCAGGCGTGTTTGCTGATCCTCTATTACCGTATGCAACGTGAGCGAAATGACCTCGGATAAGCAAGGTTCCAACCTGAATTTCAAATCCCTGGCCAAGGGGCTGATCATGCTGGCCGTTCTCGGCGGGGCGGTGTATGTCTCCCGCGTTCTGGGCCTGGGCGACATGCTCTCCGACACCCAGTGGTTCAACGACCACGTGCTCGGGCGCGGGCCGCTGTCCGTGGTCATCTTCCTGGCCGTGAGCGCGGTTTTCACCGGAGTGGGGCTGCCCCGCCAGCTGATCGGCTTCCTGGGCGGATTCGCCTTCGGGATATTCGGCGGCACGCTGCTGTCCACCGTGGGCTCGGGGTTGGGCTGCGCCCTGGCCGCGCTGTATGGCCGCATGGGCGGCCGCGACCTGGTGGAGCGCAAGCTGGGCAAGAAGGTGCACAAGGTCAACCGTTTCCTCCAGCACGAGCCGTTCAACACGGCCCTGGCCATCCGGCTGTTCCCTCTGGGATCCAACCTGATCGTCAACCTGGCCGCCGGGGTCAGCTCCATCCCGCTGCTGCCCTTCGTGCTCGGCTCGACCTTGGGCTACATTCCACAGAATTTCATCTTCGCCCTGTTCGGCGCGGGCATGAACCGCGAGTCGACCACGGGCGTTGTCCTGTCCGTGGGCATGAGCGTGGCGTTGTTCGTGGTTTCGGGCTGGCTGGGCGTCCGGGTCTACCGGCGCTACCGCAGGCAGGCCGGCGTCCCGGAGGAAGCGGACGATTAGCCCCGGTCCGGGGGCGGCGAAGCGCCCGTCCGGCTGCGTCTACTCCGGGCGCAGGGAAGGGTAGCGGCGCGACAGTTCCCGCCACAGGAGCCAGACGGCTCCGGCCACGACCACGCCCCAGAGCCATCCGGCCAGGACGTCCGTGGGGAAATGCTTGCCCAGATAGACGCGGGAATAGCCCGCCAGGAGCGGCACCAACAGGGGCCACGCCTTGAGCCGGGGCCACAGGAGCAGGGCCAGCAGGGCCAGGCACATGGTGTTGGCGCTGTGGGCCGAAGGGTAGGAGGAGCCGCGCTCCTTGGTGCGGACGAAATCGGCCGGTCTGGTTTGCCACTGGCCGTTTTCCACGTAATGGGTCCCGGCGATCTGGTTGAGCGGCCGGACCCGGTGGATTTCGTCCTTGGCCAGCTTGGTGGTGAAGTCCGAAACGCCCATGCCCGCCAGCAGGACGAGGAAGAGGATGAGTTGTTTCTTGCCGCCCTTGATCACGGCCACGGCCACGGCCGCTGCCAGGAGGACCATGAGCACGCCCATGGACGAGAAGAGCGGCATGAGCCAATCGAGCAGGCCCGAGCGCCAGTGTTGGTTGATGAGCAGAAAGAGTTGCAGGTCCAGGGCGGGCGTGGCGAAAAACATGGCGTTCCTTTGGATTTTTTCGGAATGAATAGCCGTCTTTGGTCCGGCGGGCAACTCCGTGGTTGCCAAACCGTAAAAAAGGTTCAAGAGTCCCATTCATGGAAAGAGCGGTAAGAAAGGCGCGGCTGGCCGTGACCATGCCCAGGCTGAGCCGGTACGGCGGCGCGGAATCCTTTGCCTGGCGGCTGAGCGAGGCCCTGGCCGCGCGCGGCCATGCGGTGGACTTCATCTGCGCCCGGTGCGAGACCGATCCGCCCGACGGGGTCGAGCCCTTGGTACTGGGCCGTTTCGGGGCGTTCCGCCTGGTCAAGGTCCTGTGGTTCGCCTACGCTGCGGACAAGGCGTGCCGCAACGGCGGCTACGACCTCGTCTTCGGCATGGGCAAGACCCTGAACCAGGACATCCTGCGCATCGGCGGCGGGCCCATCTCCAAGTTCTGGGAACTGTCCCGGCGGGCCTGGCCCGAAGGGTTCGCCCGCTCCTTCAAGATGTTGCGCAGGCGGCTGTCCCCCGGCAACTGGGCCATCCACCTCATCGACCGCATCCGCATGCGGCGCACCCCGCGCATCGTCTGCGTCTCCCACCTGGTCCGCGACTGGCTGGTGGAGGCGCACCCGTCCCTGAACAAGGACGCCATAGACGTGGTCTACAACCGCCCGGACCTGGAGCGGTTCTCGCCCATCGGCAGCCAGGAGCGGCTGCGGCTGCGGGCCGCGTCCCAGATATCGGAAGACCAGGTGGTGGTGGCCACGGCGGCCACCAACTTCGCGCTCAAGGGAATCCGCCATTTGGTGGGCATGATGTCCCTGTTGCCCGAGAATTTCATCCTGCATGTGGCCGGGGGGCGCAACCCCGCCAAGTACGAACGTTTGGCCAAAGAGCTCGGCGTGGCCGACCGAGTCCGCTTCCTGGGCCGGGTGGACGACATGCCCGCCTTTTACCGCGCGGCCGACATCTTCATCCTGGCCTCGTTCTACGACGCCTGCTCCAACGCCGTGCTCGAGGCCCTGGCCTGCGGCTGCCGATCCGTGTCGAGCGGGCTGAACGGGAGCGCCCGCTTCCTGCCGCCGCGCTGGGTCTTTCCCGATCCGGCAGACGAAAAGAGTATGGCCGCCCTGGTCCGCCGGGTGGCGGACGAGCCGAGGCCCGGGCCGTTTGAGTGGCCGGAGGACGTGCGCTCGGGACTGGAGCCGTATATTGAAATGGTCGAGCGGGCGCTGGCCGAAAGATAGCGGACCGGAAAACGCGAAGCGGCCGGGGGATGGCATCCCCCGGCCGCTTCGCGTTTCACGCGTCGATCCATGGCTACAGTGACTGCAGCTCGCTCTCGAAGTATTCGATGGTCCGGGCCAGTCCGGCGCGCAGGTCGGTGTGCGGTTCCCAGCCGAGCTTTTCGCGGGCCAGGCCGATGTCGGGCTTGCGCTGCATGGGGTCGTCCGAGGGCAGGGGCCTGGAGAGGATTTTGGAACCGGAGCCGGTCAGGTCGATGACCGTCTCGGCCAGCTCGCGGATGGTGAATTCCGCCGGGTTCCCCAGGTTCATGGGCCCGATGAAGTCGTCGTCCGTATTCTCCATGAACCGGACCATGCCGTCCACCAGGTCATCCACGTAGCAGAAGCTGCGCGTCTGGTCCCCGCTGCCGTAGACCGTGATGTCCTCGCCCTTGAGGGCCTGGACCACGAAGTTGGAGACCACCCGGCCGTCGTTCATGGCCATGCGCGGGCCGTAGGTGTTGAAGATGCGGCAGACCTTGATGGCCAGCCGGTGCTGGCGGTGGTAGTCGAAGAACAGCGTCTCGGCGCACCGCTTGCCCTCGTCGTAGCAGGAGCGCAGGCCGATGGGGTTGACGTTGCCCCAGTAGCCCTCGGGCTGGGGATGGACCTCGGGGTCGCCGTAGACTTCGGAGGTGGAGGCCTGGAATATCCGGGCCCGCAGACGCTTGGCCAGGCCGAGCATGTTGATGGCCCCGTGGACCGAGGTCTTGGTGGTCTGCACCGGGTCGTGCTGGTAGTGGATGGGCGAGGCCGGGCAGGCCAGGTTGTATATCTCGTCCACCTCCACGTACAGGGGGAAGGTGACGTCGTGCCGGATGACCTCGAAGAAGGGATTGTCCAGCAGGTGCAGGATGTTGGACTTGCTTCCGGTGAAGAAGTTGTCCACGCAGATGACCTCCCGGCCCATGTCCAGGAGCCGTTCGCACAAATGCGAGCCGAGGAACCCCGAGCCGCCGGTAACGAGTACGCGATTTTTCATCATGCCGCTGGTTTGCAATAAAATAGCCGGGCAGTCAACAGGGCGGAAAAACCTTTACTGTTCGTGCGTTGCGGGTTTAAGAGGGATGGTAAACCGTTTTCGGGCGACCGTGTTCCGCATGAGATTCAAGAGGTTGGGGCGGTTTCGGAACAGGCCGCCCGGCATCAACAAGACAGGATTTTCCGATGATCGTGAATGTGGTGGAATGTTTGTCCGGCGCGCAGCGCGCCAAGGGTCTGGTCGTTATCGTGGACGTCTTCCGGTCCACCACCCTGGGCTGCTTCCTGGCGGCCGGGGGCGTGGCCGAGTATATCGTCACCGACAGCCTGGACCGGGCGCGGGCCATGGCCGCCGAACGCGGCGGCAAGGTCATCGGCGAGCTGGTAGACGTTTCGCCCAGCGATTTCGACTACCTCAACTCCCCGTACCTGATCGAGCAGGCAGATATCAGGGGCGAGACCGTGATCCACGTGACCAACGCGGGCACGCGCGGGTTGATGGTTTGCGAGAACGCGGACGAGGTCGTCATGGGCTCCTTTGTCAACGCCAAGGCCGTGGTCGACTACGTGCTGGCCAGGCAGCCCGAGGTGGTCACCCTGGTGGCCATGGGCACCGGCGGGACCATGCGCGCCCAGGAGGACATGATGTGCGCCATGTACATCAAGAACGAGATCGAGGAGTATCCCAACAGCTTCGAGACATTGAAGAAATTTCTCCACGACGTGGACACTGCGGCTAAGTTCTTCGATGACGCCCGCGAGGACTGTCCGGAAGAGGATTTCGACCTGTGCATGGACCTGGACCGTTTCGATTTCATCCTCAAGGGGGAACCTGTGGAGGGTGGCGTGCGGCTCGAGAAGGTGGACGTCCCCGCGAGGGAGACCGCCTAGGGGGAAGCATGAACGACCCGTTGCAGAAGATCCTCATCGTCGACGACTCCCGGACCAATCTGGCCCTGCTCGACCACATGCTCCGCGACGTGGAGTGCAAGGTGGTCCAGGCGGACAGCGGTCTGGAGGCCGTGGATCTGGCCCGGAACGACGATTTCGCGTTGATTCTTCTGGATATCCAGATGCCCGGCATGAACGGGTACGAGGCCGCGGCCAGGATCAAGGAGCACGAGCGCAGCCGCAGCGTGCCGATCATCTTCATCACCGCCATCTTCCAGGACGAGGAGAACGTGCGCCAGGGCTACGGGACCGGGGCCGTGGACTACCTCTTCAGACCGGTGGACGTGGACATTCTGATCAGCAAGGTCAAGGCGTTCCTGGAGATGAACCGCCAGAAGGTCCTGCTGGAGCGGGAGGTGGAACAGCGCCGCAGCACCGAGGCCGCCCTGCGCGTGGCCGAGGAGAAGTACCGGTCCATCTTCGAGCGGGCCATCGAGGGGATTTTTCAATGCACCCCGGAAGGGGAGTTCCTGGAGGCCAACCCGGCCATGCTGCGCATCCTCGGCTACGACCGCATGGAAGACGTGGTCGGCAGGACCGCCTTCCGGGACAGGTTCATGCCCGAGGAGAGCGAGCGGTTGATGTACCACGAGCTCATGGAGCTCAACGGGGCCGTGACCGGTTTCGAGTTCCGCCTGCAGCGCCGCGACGGGCAGGTGGTCTGGTGCTCGGAGTCTTCCCGAATTATCAGGCCGGACAACGGCGAGGCCTTCATCGAGGGGGTCCTGGAGGACATCACCGAACGCAAGAACGTCGAGCTTGAGCTTAAACGGCTGGCCACCCTGGACAGCCTGACCGGCATCGCCAACCGCCACCGGTTCTTCGACCGGCTGGAGCACGCCCTGGCTCTGGCCAAACGTTACGGGACCAAGGTGGCCGTGCTCTTCGTGGACCTTGACGAGTTCAAGCGGGTCAACGACACCCACGGCCACCAGACCGGCGATGAACTCTTGCGTCAGGTCGCCGAGCGGCTGCAGCAGCGCACCCGCGAGTCCGACACCCTGGCCCGCCTGGGCGGGGACGAGTTCGGCATCCTCCTGCCCGGGGTCACCGACCAGGAGGGCACCCTGAGCTTCACCCGCAACCTCCTGGACGTGGTCCGGCAGCCCTACGATGTGGGCGGCCTGGAACTGGTCATCGGGGCGACCATCGGCATCAGCTTCTACCCCGACGACGGCAAGGACACCGTGACCCTGATCAGCCGCGCGGACGCGGCCATGTACGGAGCCAAGAAAAAAGGCAGGGCCGATTACGGCACCTTTGCCGAATATGATTCGCCGGATTAGATCGGCGGCATTTTTCTGAGCGTTTTTTCAAGGGGCGTTTCGCATGGGCGGAACGCCCTTTTTCATTCTCGCAGGCTATGATTTTCCGCCTTGCCGGAGGAGGGGCGCATGCTCGGGAAGCAAGGCGGGGCGGGGGCTGGGCAGAGTGAAGAAAATTACATACTTAGGCGGTGGGTTCTTTATGAAAAAAGGCGCAAGGTGCTTGACTTGGGGCTTTTTTCGGGGCATGGAACTCGTTAATTCTTGAAAAATTTATTGGTTCAAGATTCCCGCAAATTTACTGCCAAAGGATGGGGTATGATTTTCAATTGGCTGCATTTTGCAATTGTCTTGTTTCTGCTCGCTGGCCTGTTGTTTGCCATCGGGCCGTTGATCCTGGCAGGACTGCTCGCCCCCAGAGCGAGGGGAGGGGACATCGGCATGCCGTACGAATGCGGCATGATCCCCTACGGCAGTTCGTGGGCCCGGTGGGGCGTATCCTATTATGTATACGCCCTGATCTTCCTGGCCTTCGACGTTGACGTCCTTTACCTGTTCCCGGTCTCCACGGCGTACATTGACGCCGAGGGCTGGGTGCCCTTCGTGAAGGTCTTCATCTTCCTGTTCTTCCTTATTCTCTCCGTCATCTATTTTTGGGCGAAAGGGGTGTTCACATGGCCGCGCAGGATTCAGTAGTGCAACAGGAGTACCTGACGGCGGGCAACCATCGCATGGATCCGCCCATCGTCAACATGAAACTGGCCCAGGACATCTTCGACGTCTGCCGCTCCATGTCCCTGTGGCCCATGACCTTCGGTCTGGCCTGCTGCGCCATCGAGATGATGGCCACCGGCATGGCCCGGTTCGACATGGCCCGCTTCGGGGCCGAGGTCTTCAGGCCCTCGCCGCGCCAGTCCGACGTCATGATCGTGGCCGGCACCGTGACCAAGAAGATGGCGCCGGCCGTTGTCCGGCTCTATGAGCAGATGCCCGGACCCAAGTGGGTCATCGCCATGGGCAACTGCGCCATCTCCGGCGGCCCCTTCAAGATCAAGGATAATTACAACGTGATCCAGGGCGTGGATACGCTCATCCCCGTGGATGTCTACGTGCCGGGCTGTCCGCCCAGGCCCGAGGGGCTGCTCGAGGGATTCTTCGAGCTCCAGCGCCTGATCACCGGCAAACGTTGGTGGCCCGTCGCCGCCAAGGTGGAGGGTTAGCCATGTTGCAGCCTTTGGAAGGAGTGGCGACCAAGTGCGTCGCCAAACAGGATCCGGCGGCCACAGGGCACGCCTGGTCGGTCTTTCTGGCGCCGGGCCAGATTCTCAAGGCCGCCGGGAAGCTGTTCGAGGCCGGGTATTCCCTGGAGGACATCCTCGCCCTGGACGTGGATGAGGGATTTCTGGTGCAATACCATTTCAACCGATGGACCCCGAACGAGCGGGTCGTCCTCCGCGTCCTCGCGGACAAGGACAACCCCGTGGTTCCGTCCATCACATCCGTCTTCGACGGTGCCGAGTGGCATGAGCGGGAGACCCGCGACTTCCACGGCGTCGTGTTCGAGGGCAATCCCAACCTCGTGCCGCTGCTCATGCCGGTGGAGGACAAGGATCTCTTCCCGTTGCGCAAGACCGACAAGGTGCGCAAGTCCGTCAAGGATTTGCTCACCCTGGGTGAAGTCGTGTCCTGCTCCCCGGAAGTGGAAGCATTGTTTGCGGAAGCGGAGGCCGGGGAGGCCTCCGACGCGTAGGCCGGGGCGACCGGTCGGTATCAAACACCGGACTGAGAGTGTATGTCGGCTTACCAGAATACAGAACAAATGAAGGGTGATTTCTACACCCAGAAGTTCGAGGCCGGGAAGCAGGACGGCACCCTGATCATCAACATGGGTCCGCAACACCCGTCGACGCACGGCGTATTGCGGATCGTGATCGAGGTGGACGGCGAATACATCGTCCGTGCCGAGCCCGTGCTGGGCTACCTGCACCGCATGCATGAAAAAATGGGCGAGACCCAAACCTGGGGAGGATTCATCCCCAACATGGGCCGCGTCGACTACGGCCACGCCATGGCCTGGAACTGGGCCTACGTGGGCGCGGTCGAAAAACTGATGGGCATCGAGGTGCCGGAAAGGGCGGAGTACCTGCGGGTCATCATGACCGAGTTCAACCGCCTGGCTTCCCACCTGCTGTGGTGGGGCGCGTACATCCTCGACCTCGGCGCGTTCACGCCCATCATGTACGCATTCGACGATCGTGAAATGCTCCTGGACATCCTGCAGAGGCCGTCGGCCTCCAGGCTGACCTACAGCAACTTCCGCGTCGGCGGCGTGCAGATGGACTTCGACGACAAGTGTATCGAACTGATCAAGGCGTTCATCCCGCACTTCCGCGAGAGATTGCCCATGTACCATGATCTCGTCACCGAGAACCTCATCCTGCGCCGCCGCATCGAGGGCATCGGCATCATCGACCAGGACATGTGCCGCCGCTACGGCTGCACCGGTCCCGTGGTCCGTGGCGCCGGCGTCGCCTACGACGTGCGCAAGGGCGAGCCGTACTCGATCTACGACCGTTTCGATTTCGAGATTCCCACCAGCGACACCTGCTGTTCGGCGGGGCGCTACCACGTCCGCCTGGCCGAGATGGAGCAGTCCCTGCGCATCATCGAGCAGGCCCTGGAGCAGCTCCCTTCCGCGGAGGGCAAGCACATCGTGGACAAGGCTCCCAAGCCGTCCATGAAGCCGCCGGCGGGCGAGGCCTACTTCAACGTTGAGGGCGGCCGGGGCAAGATCGGCGTCTATGTCGTGTCCGACGGCGGCAAGGTGCCGTACCGCGTCAAGC
Organism: Pseudodesulfovibrio sp. lm2024; assembly: GCF_051175575.1. Taxonomy (NCBI): domain Bacteria; kingdom Pseudomonadati; phylum Thermodesulfobacteriota; class Desulfovibrionia; order Desulfovibrionales; family Desulfovibrionaceae; genus Pseudodesulfovibrio; species Pseudodesulfovibrio sp. lm2024. The sequence continues at coordinate 2,452,481 of NZ_CP195092.1, read as the reverse complement.
TGCGCGCGCCCGGGTTCTCCAACCTGAGCGCCTTCGCCGAGGCCGCCACCGGCACGCTCCTGGCGGACGCCGTGGCCATCCTGGGCAGCCTGGACCTGATCATTCCTGAAATCGACCGGTAGGGGGAATTCATGAACGCATTTGTAACAAACCTGTTAGTCCTGATCATAGCGGCGGTGGCCGCCATGGCCTGGCTGGGGATAAACGCCCTGGTGTGGGTCTACTGCGAGCGCAAGTTCGCGGGCCACATCCAGCGCCGTCCCGGCCCCTTCGAGGTCGGCCCCCACGGCGTGCTCCAGCCCCTCATCGATGGCCTGAAACTCATGAGCAAGCAGCTCCTGACCCCGGACAACGCGGACGCGGCCCTGTACTGGCTGGCCCCGATCCTGTCCATGCTGCCGGTGCTGCTGCTCTTTTTGCCCATCCCGTACGGCCCGGTGCTGACCGGCATGGACGTCAACCTCGGCCTGCTGCTCATCCTGGCCTTCTCCAGCTTCAACGGGCTGGCCGTCATCCTGGCGGGCTGGGCCTCCAACAACAAATGGGGCGTGCTCGGTGCGGCCCGTGCCGTGTCCCAGACCGTGGCCTATGAAATCCCGCTGCTGCTCACCGTGCTGGCCATCTCATTCATGACCGGCACCCTGAGCCTGACCGAGATCACGGCCATGCAGGAAGGGTACATCTGGAACTGGTTCATCTTCAGGAACCCGTTCACCTTCCTGGCCTTCTTCGTCTTCATCATCGCCATGTTCGGCGAGACCAACCGCGCCCCGTTCGACCTGGCCGAGGCCGAGTCCGAGCTGACCGCAGGCTTCCACACCGAGTATTCCTCCATGGGCTTCGGCCTCTTCTTCATGGCGGAATACGGCTACATGGTCGTCATGTGCTCCGTCTGCTCCGTCCTGTTCCTGGGCGGCTACCACGGCCCCATCCCCGGCATCGACGGGTGGTGGTGGATGCTCGTCAAGACGTACGCCCTGTTGTCGCTCATGGTCTGGGCCCGCTGGACCTACCCCCGAGTCCGGTTCGACCAGCTGCTGAACATCAACTGGAAATGGTTGCTGCCGCTGGCCACCTTCAACCTGTTGGCCATCGCGCTGATCGTGAAGCTGTAGGGGGGTAGAAATGGGTAAATTCAAAGAAAACGTCATTCAGCCGATTCTCGACTGCTGGTCCCTGATCGTGGGCCTGAAGATCACGGGCAAGTACTTCTGCAAGCCCCTGATCACGGTCCACTATCCCCGGCAGGTCATCGACGACGAGAATCTGGAAACATACGGCGGGCACGTCGAACTCATCGGCAAGCCCAAGGACCCGGCCATGCCCAAGTGCATCTCCTGCATGATGTGCGTGACCAACTGCCCGAGCAAATGCCTCACCGTGGTCAAGTCCAAGCCTCCCAAGCCCACAGCGGCCGAGGAAGCGGCCATGAAGGCGGCCGAGGAAGCGGGGGAAAAGGTCGTCAAGCCCAAGGCCCCCAAGAACCCGGCCAAGTTCATCTACGACTACACCCTGTGTTCGCTGTGCGGCACCTGCATCGACAACTGTCCGGCCAAGTCGCTGAAATTCTCCAATAATATCTATTGGGTGGCGACTTCCAGAAAAGAGATGAAAATCGATCTTCTCGCCCGGCTCAAGGAGCAGGCCACGGAGCTTTCCGCGCCTGCCCCCAAGACCGAGGCCGCCCCGGCCGCGGCGGAGAAGGAGGCCTAATATGGAAGTCTTGGCAAAAATAGCATTCGGCGTGTACACGCTCGTCATTCTGGGCGGGGCCGTCCTCGCCGTGTCGAGCGGCAGCCTGGTGCGCGCCCTCATCGGCCTGATCACCACGCTGGTCGGCGTGGCCGGGATGTATCTGCTCCTGGCGACGCCCTTCATGGCCTTCATGCAACTGCTCATCTACATCGGCGCGGTCAGCGTTCTGATCTTCTTCGCGGTCATGCTGACCCGGGCGGAGCAGGGCGGCGACGAGTCCGACAAGGCGCCCATGAAGCGCTACGTATACGGCCTGGCGGCCACCATGGCCCCGGCGGCCCTGTTGGGCTGGCTGGTCATGACCCGGCCCGCCGCGTCCGTGGCCGTGCCCGTGGAAGTGACCATCAAGCAGCTCGGCGACGGGCTGCTCGGTTCCTACTTCCTGCCCTTCGAGCTGATCTCGGTCATCCTGATGGTCGCCATGTCCGGCGCCGTCCTGCTGGTCTGGGAAAAGCGGGGCCAAAAGAACGGAGGGGACAAATAATGAGCGCACTGACCCTCTATCAAATCGTCGCCCTGATTCTCCTGTGCGCGGGCCTGTTCGGCCTGACCCAGCGCAGGAGCCTCGTCGGCATGCTGATCTCGGTGGAGCTGATGCTCAACGGCGCGGGGCTGTCCATGGTGGCGGCCGCGCAGCTGACCGAGTTCAGCGCGGTCCTCGGACAGCTCGGCACCCTGTTCGTCATGGGGCTGGCCGCAGCCGAAGCCACGCTGGTCCTGGCCATGATCGTGGTCGTTGCAAGGCGTTTCAAATCCGCCAAATCCAGTGACATCACTACTCTGAAGGAATAACTATTATGGAAGGTGTAACGACATATAGTCCCATTCTTCTGCCGGTGGTGTTCACGCTCCTCACGCCGCTCTTCATCTACCTCTGTAGAGGGGAAGAGAACCGGCGGGAGGCGATCAGCTTCATCGGTGCGTTCCTGACCTTCACCTCGGTGCTCTGGATGGCGCCGAAAGTCCTCGCCGGACAGGTCCTCTACTACCACGTAACCACCATCCTGCCGGGAATCACCATAGCCTTTGCCGCGGACGGGCTGTCCATGGTCTTCGCCCTGATCGCCCCGTTCCTCTGGTTCTTCGTGACCAGCTACAACATCGGCTACATGCGCGGCCTGAACGAGCACGCGCAGACCCGCTACTACGTATGCTTCGCGGTGGCCATCTTCGGCGCCATCGGCGTGGCCCTGTCGGCCAACGTGTTCACGCTCTACCTCTTCTACGAGGTCATCACCGTGTTCACGTACCCGCTGGTCTACCACCACGAGGACGACGAGGCCAAGGTCGGTGCCCGCAAGTATATCGTCTACTTGATGGGTACCTCCAAGCTCTTCCTGCTGCCCGCCATGGTTCTGACCTACGTGCTGGTCGGAAACCTCGACTTCAACCTGGCCGATATCCAGCACGGCATGTTCTCGGCCCAGGTCATCGCCGAACACCCCAGGCTGGTCGCCCTGACCTACTGGCTGTTCATCTTCGGCATCGGCAAGGCGGCGCTCATGCCGTTCCACAACTGGCTGCCTTCGGCCATGGTCGCGCCCACCCCGGTCTCGGCCTTGCTGCACGCGGTGGCGGTCGTCAAGGCGGGCGTGTTCTGCGTCTGCCGCATCGTGCTCTCGGCCTTCGGGACCAAGACCGCCGCGGCCCTGACCATGAGCCAGCTCTACATCGGGTCGCCCGGCTCCTGGCTCGGCGACCTGTCCATCGGCATGGGCACGGCGTACATCGCGGCCTTCACCCTGACGGTGGCCTCGTTCATCGCCCTGACCAAGGACGACATCAAGGCGCGGCTGGCCTACTCGACCGTGGCCCAGCTGTCCTACATCGTGCTCGGCGTGACCATGCTGGTCGACTCGAGCGTGCAGGGCGGGGTGATGCACATCGCCCACCACGCCTTCTCCAAGATCACGCTGTTCATGGCGGCGGGCGCCATCTATGTCGCCTGCCATCTGAAGAAGATCAGCCTGATGGACGGCCTGGGACGGCGCATGCCGCTGACCTTCGGCGCATTCGGTATCGCTTCCCTGTCCATGATCGGCATGCCGCCGGTCTGCGGGTTCGTCTCCAAATGGTACCTGGTCAACGGCACGTTGGACGCGCACCAGTGGCCGCTTCTGTGCGCGCTGCTCCTGTCCACCGCGCTCAACGCGGGCTACTTCGTGCCCATCACCTACAGGGCCTTCTTCAAGAAGCCCCTGCCCGAGGCCAACATCGGCCAGTACAACGAGCCGTCCATGACCATGGTCATCCCGTTGTGCATCACGGCCTTCATCTCGGTGTTCTTGGGTCTGTATCCGCAGACATTCCTGAACTTCGTCAACGTTCTCGGCAAGTTCTAGGGGGGTATATATGAGTCAACAAAATGGATTGGGCGAGCTTCTCGCCAAATGGAGAGACAACTGGAAGACGTGGAGGACCATCTTCTTCGTCGTGCTGGGCGTGCTCGTCCTGCTCAACATCCCGTTCGTCACGCATCATCCGCACTTCGGTCTCGACAAGTACCCCGGGTTCTTCGCCGGATTCGGCCTTGTCGTCGGGCTGGCCATGGTCATCATCATGAAGAAGATCATCCAGCCGTTCATCGCCCGCAAGGAGGACTACTATGGGGACTGATATCTTCATCCACCCCGCGGTGGGCTTCCTCCTGCTGGCCCTGCTGGTGCCCCTGATGCCGGCAAGCCTGTGGAAGAACAAGGCGTTGCGCGGCGCGCTGGCGATCATCCCGCCGCTGATCGCCCTGTATTCCATCTTCACGGTGAATGCGGGCTCCTACGGGGTGCTGCACTACCTTGATCAGGCCCTGACCTTCGGGCGCGTGGATAAATTGTCCATCGTCTTCGGCCAGGTCTTCGCCATCATCTCCTTCATCGGCTGCATCTACGGCATGCACGTGGAGGACAAAGGGCACTATGTCTGCGCCTCGCTCTACGTGGCGGGCGGATTCGGCTGCGTGTTCGCGGGCGACCTGCTGACGGTCTTCCTGTTCTGGGAGCTGATGTCCATCGGCTCGACCTTCCTCATCTGGCAGGCCAGAACCCAGGAATCCGTGCACGCCGGTTTCCGCTACTTCCTGTACCACACGGTGGGCGGCCTGTTCCTGCTTGGCGGCCTGCTCCTGAAATACAAGGCCACGGGCGGCTTCGCCTTTGACCTCGTCAACCCGGCCGAGGCCCATCTCTACGATTGGCTGATCCTGACCGGCTTCTGCGTCAACGCCGCGGTCGTGCCCCTGCACGCCTGGCTGCCCGACGCCTACCCCCGCGCGTCCGTGGCCGGTGCGGTGTACATGTGCGCCTTCACCACCAAGACCGCGGTCTACGTGCTCTGCCGGGGCTTTGCCGGCTGGGAGGTTCTGGCCATCGCCGGTACCTTCATGGCGGTCTACGGAGTCCTTTACGCGTGCATCGAAAACAACGCCCGGCGCATCCTGTCCTACCACATCGTCTCCCAGGTGGGGTACATGGTCGCGGGCATCGGCATCGGCACGGCAATGACCATCAACGGCGCCGTGGCCCACGCCTACGCCCATATCCTTTATAAGGGGCTGCTCTTCATGGGCACCGGCGCTATCCTGTACTCGGTCGGCACGGCCAAACTGGACGAACTCGGCGGCCTGGTCACCAAGCTGCCCTGGGTCATGGTCTGGTACATGGTCGCGGCCCTGTCCATCTCCGGCATGCCGCTGTTCAACGGCTTCATCTCGAAGACCATGACCATCGCGGGCGCTGCCGAACATCACCGTACCTTCCTCGCCTTGGGCATGGAGATAGCGGCGGTCGGTACGTTCATCTCGGTGGGCATCAAGCTCCCGTACTTCGCGTTCTGGGGGCGCAAGAAGGAATTCACGGGCGAGGTCAGACCGCTGCCCGTGAACATGTACGTCGGCATGGCGCTGTGCGGCCTGCTCTGCATCGCCCAGGGCGTCTACCCCCACATGCTCTACAAGTACCTGCCCATGGCGGTGGAAGGGCACGCCTTCCATCCCTGGACCATCGACAAGGTCATCAACGCGGGCCTGCTGCTCGGCTTCTCGGGCCTGGCCTTCTACCTGACCCGCTACATCATCACGCCGCACAAGGCGCTCAACCTGGACTTCGACTGGTTCTACCGCCTCATCGGCAAGGTGACCATGAAGGCCGTCTGCTGGCCTTCGGCCAAGGTTGACGACGTCTGGACCGAGGTCTACCGGACCGTCGGCCTGCGGTCGCTCATCGGCATGGGGAAAGGCACTTCCTGGTTCGACAAGAAGGGCATCGACACGGTGGTGGACGGCAGCGCCTACACCGTCAGGAACATCGGCAGGGCGGGGGCCAAGGTCCAGACAGCCAACCTGCAGGATTACCTGGCGCTGGCCGCCGTTCTCGGCTTGGGCATCTTCGCCCTGGTATGGTACTTCGGCTAAGCCGGACAATCTAAGGAGAGCTCATTTTGGACTTCGGATATCCGGTACTCACAATATTGATCGCATTCCCGCTCATCGCGGCGTGCGGACTCTTCTTCCTGCGGGCCCCGCAGGTGGTGAGGTATTACACCATGGCGGTGTCCCTCATCGAGTGTCTGCTGGCTGTGCCGCTCATGGGCTTCAAACTCAACGCTGATTTCCAGTTCGTCGAGCAGATCGACTGGGTCCACCAGTGGGGCCTGCAGTACTACCTCGGCGTGGACGGAATCAGCATACTCATGGTCCTGCTGACCATCGCGGTCCTGCCGCTGTGCGTCATGTGCTCCTGGACCTACATCGGCAAGCGGGAGAAGGAATTCCACTTCTGCCTGCTGTTTATGACATCCTCGGTGCTCGGCGTGTTCTGCGCCCTGGACCTGGTCTTGTTCTACGTGTTCTGGGAAGCCATGCTCATCCCCATGTACCTGCTCATTGCGGTCTGGGGCGGCGACGACCGCAAGTACGCGTCGCTCAAGTTCTTCCTGTACACCCTGGCGGGGTCCACTCTGCTCCTGGCGGCCATCGTAGCCTTCAGGGTCACGGGCGGCACCTTCTCCATTCCGGACCTGATGCAGATGAACTTCAGCTTCCGCTTCCAGTTCTGGGCGTTTTTGGCCATGGCCCTGGCTTTCGCCATCAAGGTGCCCATGTTCCCGTTCCACACCTGGCTGCCCGCGGCCCACGTGCAGGCTCCCTCGGCCGGTTCCGTCATCCTGGCGGCCGTGCTGCTGAAGATGGGAACCTACGGATTCCTGCGCTTCTGCCTGCCGCTCACCCCGGCGGCCAGCGAGTACTTCGCCCCCATGATGATCGCGATCTCCATCGTGTCCATCCTGTACGGCGGAGCCATCGCCCTGGGGCAGTCCGACATCAAGAAGCTGGTCGCCTACTCTTCGGTGGGCCACATGGGCTTCGTGACGCTGGGCATCTTCCTGTTCAACCAGCGCGGCGTGGAAGGCGCGCTCTTCCAGATGCTCAACCACGGCATCGTCACCGGCGCGCTGTTCATGATGATCGGCGCGGTCTACGAGCGCAGCCACAGCCGCGAGATCAGCAAGAACATGGGCCTCGGCAAGTATCTGCCCGCCTTCATGTTCTTCTGGGGGTTGATGGCCCTGGCCTCCTTCGGATTCCCCGGAACCAACGGGTTCGTGGGTGAAATCCTGGTCTTCATCGGCGCTTTCCAGGACTCTCCGTTCATCGGCATGTTCCTGGTGCCCGGCGCGCTGCTCGGCGCGGCCTACATGTTCCGCGTCTCGCTGAAGATGGCCTGGGGCAAGCCCAGCACGGCCAAGGCCTGGCGCGACCTGAACGCGCGGGAGTGGATCTACCTGACCATCCCGGCCGTGTTCGTGCTCTGGATCGGCCTGGCGCCCACCGGCTTCTTCAAGATCATCGACCCGTCCGTCAACAAGCTGCTCAACGACTTCGACCAGCGCAAGGTCGCTGCCGTGGAAGCCGAGCAGCCTATGCAAACAGCCGCCGCCGACCTCTCGGGCCTGCTGGCGGAAAAGGAATAGGGGGCTTACGACGTGAACTTCAACATCACTGCGCTTGTCCCGGAACTGTTCTTCCTGTGTATGGTGCTGGCCCTCATGGTCCAGTCGCTGGGCAGCAGGGAGTGGAAACCGCCGGTTGAGAAATGGCTGCCGTTCGGCGCCTGCGCCGCATTCTTCGTGACCATCACCGGCTTCCATCTGCATGGATCCATGTTCTGGGACGTCTACAAAGTGGACCTCATGTCCCAGTTCTTCAAGATCGTCATAACCTTCGGCTTCTACGTGGTCGTGCTCAACGCCTCGCGCCAGCCGACTCTGGAAGAGGGCAAGCGGGCGGACTACTACATGCTGCTCGGCTTCTCCACCCTGGGGTTGATGATGCTCGCCTCCTCCGTGGAGCTGATCACCATCTACCTGGCCCTGGAGCTGGCCTCCTACTCCATGTACGCGGTCATCCCGCTGCGCGCCAAGGACAAGGGCGCGGCCGAGGCGGGCATCAAGTACATCATGTTCGGCGCGGTCGCCACGGCCCTGGCCCTGTACGGCTTGTCCTACATCATGGCCACCCAGCACACGACCTACATCGCCGAGCTCATGAACAAGCCCTGGTCCTTCGCCGACCAGCCCATGGCCGTTGTCGGCCTGTCGCTCTTTTTGGGCGGCATGTTCTTCAAGCTGGCCCTGTTCCCGTTCCACTTCTGGTGCCCGGACGTCTACCAGGGCGCCAGCAACGAGACCGCCGCGTTCGTGGCGACCATGCCCAAGATGGGCGCCATCGTTGTCTTGTGCCGGTTGGCCGTGCTGCTCAAGCCCGGCCTGGAGATCACCACCATCCTGGCCGTGCTCGGCGCGCTGTCCATGACCTTCGGCAACCTGTCGGCCCTGGCCCAGACGGACATAAAGAGACTGCTCGGCTTCTCGTCCGTGGCCCATGCAGGCTACATCATGGTCGGCCTGGTTTCGGGCACGCCCGAGGGCCTCGGCGCGGCCGCCTTCTACGGCATGGCCTACCTGGTCATGAACCTGCTCGTGTTCTGGATCGTCAGCCGGGTGGCCAGTGACGGCCGCAACCTCCAGCTGTCCGACCTGAACGGCCTGTACAAGAAGGCCCCGGTCCTGGCGTTTTCGCTGGCCGCCGGCGCGTTCGCCCTGGTTGGCCTGCCGCCGACCATGGGCTTCATGGGCAAGTTCTTCCTGATCCAGTCCGCCTGGGATCACGGCTACAACTGGCTGGTCATCACCCTGGTGGTCAACTCGGCCATCGCCATCTTCTACTACCTGTCCCTGTTCCGGCACGCCTTCACCGAAGAGTCCGCGCCGAGCCAGGCGGCTCCGCCGGATAACGGCTGGTTCGCCTCCGCAGGCGCGGGCATGCTGGCCGCCGCCGTGCTGCTCATCGGCATGGTCCCGGCGCCCCTGTTCAACTTCGCCATCAACGCAGGCAAGACCCTGTACGGCATCACCGTCACCTTTGCGGGCGGCGGGCACTAGGACAGGCTGCATAAACCAATAAAAAGGGCGGAAGCGGTGCTTCCGCCCTTTTTATTGGTTGCAGCCTCCGGCGGCCGGGGGAAGGGGAAGAGGGAAATCCTTTGAGAAAAGGGCTTCCCTCTTCCCCTTCCCCCGACCCCCCATCCCCATCTCCCTTCCTAAATTTAGTGGGCCACTTCGCGGGAGGTGTGGGTGTTTTTTCGTGGGATGTATTTGACCAGGGTGGGAGGGCGGTTTAGAAGGAAGCAGCAGCAAACGGCGGATATGGCTGCTGCCTGGAACGTGTGGAGGGACGCGGTCCACTTGATCCTTTTGTCTATTCACTCCAACACGCGCAGGATGATTGCCATGAATATCCGATCCATGAAGCTGGCCTATTTTTCACCCACCGGAACCACCTCGTCCATTGTCGAAGCCATTGCAGATGGGCTGGGCTATGACGTAACCGAAGACGCGGACCTGACCATGCCCGGGGCGCGGAGGGAGCCGCTCTCGGCCTCGGCCGACGAACTGCTGGTGGTCGGCGTGCCGGTCTACGGCGGGCGCATCCCCCTTCTTCTCGAACCGTGGCTGCGCAGCCTGAATCTGGACGGGACGTCCGTTGTCTGCGCGGTTGTGTACGGCAATCGCGCCTTTGAGGACGCATTGATCGAGCTGTCCGACATCGTCACCGAACAGGGCGGTGTGGTCCTGGGCGGCGCGGCCTTCATCGGCGAGCATTCCTTTTCCAGCGACGAGTATCCCGTGGCCGTGGCCCGGCCCGACGCGGACGACTTGCGCGGGGCCGAGGACTTCGGGCGCAAGGTGCGCAGTACCCTGGATGCGCTCGCCGACATCGGCGCGGCATCCGAACCGGCCATCCCCGGCGACCGTCCCTACAAGGAGCGCAAGCCGCGCGGCCCGGTGGACTTCATCCAGGTCGGCGACGAGTGCGTCCTGTGCGGCGTCTGCGCCGAGCAGTGTCCGGTCGGGGCCATCGACGACGCGGATTTTAAGAGCACGGATCCGGATAAGTGCATCATGTGCTGCGCCTGCATCAAGGTCTGCCCCGAGCACGCCCGCACCACCAGGACCGGCAGCCCGGTGGAGGGCTTCGCCAAGTGGCTGAACGAGAATTGCGCCGAGCGCAAGGAGCCGGAGTATTTTCTCTAGGCCGCTCGGTGAGTTGTTCTTGCCTTGCCTGGGACTGAAGATGTCGGATACGGTGGGAACAAATTCACCGTCCGGCAACAGGAGGAGTTATGGACAGCTCGCTCGTACGCAGTCTTGATCCGGAATTCGAGCCAGTGGCGATCGTCTGGAGCGACGACGTTCCCGATGACGTTTTCCAATTCAAGGAGGGGAGGTTCGGTTGTACCCTCTATCTCTTTGCCGAGGCTTCCTTGAACGGGAAGACTGCGGCCGGCAGCCGTAAGACCGTCATGTGCCCCGGAGGACGCGCCGCCCTGGGGCTCGGCGTCGACTTCGATGCGTCCGAGGAAATGCTCGATCAGCACGCGGCCCTGTTCAGTAAAGGTGTGCGTTCTGCCCGCAACAAGAAGGCTTATGAAACGGTCATGGAGGGCATTCCCCGCACTTGGCGGGACATGTACGAATATGGCGAGCGCAGACACAGCTCCGGCGATCTGGCCAGGGATTGGATCCTGCACGAGTTGCCCCGCTATGACATCCCGTACGATTATGTCCTGTTCAAGCCGTTGAGCCGGGTGGAAAACGGCGAAAACATCCGGGCGGTCATTTTTCCGGTCAATCCGGTTGAGCTCTCCGGCCTGGTCACCCTGGCCGGGTCGGTCATGCCCGGCGTCGATCCGGTCCAGGTCCCCCAGGGGCCGGATTGCACCAGTCTGGCCGCGTTCGCCTATGCCCAGTCCGAAGCCGGGAATCCCCGGGCCGTCCTGGGGATGATGGGCCTTGATGGCCGGGAAATGATGCGCAAACGATTCCGGGACGACGTGTTGACCTTCACCGTGCCCATGCCGCTGTTCGAGCGCATGGAGGCCGAAGCCGACGATTGCGTTTTCCAGCTTTCCTCGTGGGCGAAGCTGGCCGGTTGAGGCTGCATGAACCAATAAAAAGGGCGGGAGCGTTGCTCCCGCCCTTTTTTATTGGCTGGCCCGGCGTCCATCCTTTTCCAAAACGTTTCGTTACCGTTGCGGGTGGGGCAGCCGAAGGGACATTGCAAGGGCGTGTCGGGCCATGGTGTGCACGACCAAGTGGTGGAAGGGGCGGATGACCGTGAAGTAGATGCGGGCCTGCCAGCGCAGATAGGTGGCCGCCGTGACCAGGCGAAACCGGTTGAGACCGTCCGGCCCCGGCTCGCGGACAAAGGCCAGGTGCCCGGCAATCATCCCGTCGCTCGCCTCGCCGAGCCAGAAGCGATCCTCGTCGCCGTCCAGGACCGTGAAGAACGCGCCCAAGTCCCCCGGGGTGAACGAGAGGGCCTCCGGGGCGATGTCCTCCTTGCGCGGCACTTCCTCCTGCCGTGTTCCCAGCAGCATGACGAAATACTCCCGGATGCGGTAAAGAAAACGCATCCAGCCCGGCATGTAGGAAAGACATGCCGCCGCGAATTCACGCAGCGATTGCGGCGACTCCATGGTCTTTACGTGCAGGTAGTCGACGTGGGCCAGGTGTCCGGCAAGGAACGGCATTGTTTCGAGATGACCGCGGTCCGGCATGGCAGCCTCCGTTGTTGGTATGGTCTTTCTTCGACTAGGTTGACTCTAATGTAAAATTACTATACAAAAAAATCAAGAATAATGATTTTAATAGATAGTAGAGAGGTTGACCGATGAAAATCAGTGCACAGCGGAAGGACGAAAACCGGCGGGCCATCCTGGATGCGGCCGTCGACCTGATGATCGAGAAGGGGTTCCGGTCCATGACCATGCGGGCCGTGGCCCGGAAGGCCGGGATCGGAGACGCGACCATCTACAACTATTTCCCCACCAAGGAATCCCTTGTCCAGGGGTATTACATGGAGTCGCTGGAGAATGCGGTGAACTCTCTGGCCGAGGTGGACGATTTCGGCAGCTACGACCTGCGCGAGCGCCTCCAGGCGCTGCTTGAGACCGTATTGGAGGGATACCTGGGCGACCGGGAGTTCGTGGAAGAGACCTTCTCCTCCATCTTTTTCAGGCCTGTACCGGCCGACCGGGGTGTGCGTTCCATCCGTGCCCGGTTCCTGGAGATCGTCAAGGAACAGTTCGAGGCGGCCGTCGAGTCCGGAGAGTTGCCGGATCTCATGCTCAAGGAACTGGTCTACCACTGCCTCTGGGACTATTACGTGGCCGTTACCCTGTACTGGCTTCGCGACGATTCGGAGCAGTTCGCCAATACCACGGTTTTCATCGATAAGAGTCTGGATCTGGGCTATGCCATGCTCAAGGCGGGCGTCCTGGACAAGATCACCGGTCTGGCTTCGTTTCTGTTCAAATCCCACGTCCTGAGCCGCATTGAAGTGTTCATGGAGGGACGGGATACCCTCAACCGGCTCAAGGACGAGTTTCTCGGCCATGCCCCCGCGTGACAAGACGCCGGAAGGGCGGCTGGCCAGAGGGTTGGTCTACGGCGGCACGGCCGCGCGCATGGGCGGAAACTACCTGAAGTATGCCGCCGGGAAGCCCTTTGTTCCCGGCCGGGATAGGGAACGGGCGCGCCGGAATCTGGCGGAAAAGAATGCCGTGGCCCTGTTTGACGGGTTGAGCAGGCTCAAGGGCACGGCGCTTAAGATCGCCCAGATGCTGAGCCTGGAGCTGGACCTCTTTCCGGCCGAGGTTCGTCGCGAGCTGGAAAAATCGTACACCGACGTCCCGCCCATGAACCGGGCCATGGCCCGCAAGATGCTGGTCAACGCCTACGGGGAAAAGCCGGAGGCAATCTTCATGTCCTTCGATTCCTCAGCCTTTGCCGCCGCCAGCCTGGGACAGGTCCATAGGGCCGTGGGACCGGACGGGGCGCAACTGGCCCTGAAAATACAGTATCCGGGAATCCGGCGGACCATCGGCGATGACATCAGACTGCTGCGGGGACTGCTGCGCCCCTTTGCCGATCACAAGACGCTGGAACCGGCCGTCGCTGAGATCGAGGCGCGTTTTCTGGAAGAGACGGACTACCTGAGCGAAGCGGCCAACGCCCGGTTTTTCCGGGACAGCCTCGGCATGGCGGACATCCGCACCCCGGAGGTTTTCGATGATTTATGCCGGGAGCAGGTCCTGTGCATGTCCTTTGTGGAGGGAGCGCCCCTGAACCACTGGCTGGCGGCCGATCAGCCCCGGGAAGCCAGGGACGTGGTCGCCCGGCGGCTGAATGACCTTTTTCTCAGAAGTTTTTACGAGCTTGAGTGCATCCACGCCGATCCCAATCCCGGCAACTATCTCATCGCGGACGACCTGGCCATCGGACTGGTGGATTTCGGGTGCGTCAAACGCTTTTCATCGGATTTCGTCCGCCTCTACCGGCGTCTGCCCCGGATCATCATGCAGGGCCGGAAGAAGGCGTATTTCGAGGCCCTCCGGGAAATGGAGGTAGTGAAAGGAGATATAGGCCGTGAGGCGGAAGAGGCGATTTATGAATGCGCCTACGCCTTCGGCAAGTGGCTGGGCAGGTTGTTCGAGCAGGAGTATTTCGATTTCGGCCAAGAGACCGGCTACATCGGCGAGGGCAAGGAGATCATGCGGGCCATGTTTCAGCACCGCAAGCATTTCGTCATGAACCCGGATCTGGTCTTCCTGGATCGTACCCGGTATGGCCTGCTGCGCATTTTCGAGCAACTGGGGTGCAGGATATCCCTGCGCAATCCCTATGAGTGCCTGGATGATGCGGAAGAAAAGGAGTGATGCCATCATGAATGATCACGGCGCATGCGCCCATGTGGCGGGTTTCGGCTTTTGGGAGAAAGCAATCGTTCGGGTGAGCTATTACCTCGCGGCCCTTGTCGGGGTGTACGGCATGTGGCCCGTTGCACCGGGGCTGGCGCTGGGGTATGCGGCCTTTGTCCTAGGCGCATATTACCTGCTTATGCGCTACACGGTCTGCGCCCGCTGCCCGCATCTTTTCCAGGCCGGGGACTGTCTGTTCGTCCCGGCACCCCTGGCGAAAACGTTCATCGGGCCCCGGCCGGGCCGCCTCAACGCGTGGGAGTTCGCCATCCTGCTGGCCGCCCCCCTTGGAACGCTCCTCATTCCTCTCTATTGGCTTGCCGCCAGGCCGGTGCCGTTGGCCGCGTTTGTGTTGCTCAACCTTGGGTGCGCAGCCTATATCACGCGCCGCATCTGCCGGAGGAAGTGCCGGGTTCTGATCTGCCCGCTCAATCGCAATCCCGCTTTTAAGTAGCCTTCTCCTTGCCTCGGCCGGATCGCGGCGTTATTTATGAGGATAAGGAAGTGATCCAATGCACGAAACCAGCCTGGGCGGCACGCTCCGCGACTATCTCTCCGGCGAGGAGATCGACGAGACCACCTTCGAGGAGTTCCGCCAGCTCCTGGCCCGCCTCCTGGTGGAGGAGAAGGGGTACCCCAAGGACCGGCTTAAGGCCAAGGTCCCGCTGAAGTACTGCGTGGAAGGCGAGGAGTTCGAGCGGACCATCGACTTCGTGCTCTACGGCGGACAGGGAGAGCCCGTCTTCCTGGTCATGTTCTGCGCGGGCGACGTGGCCACCTTCGAACGCGAGACCGTGTGTGCGGCCCGGCTCATCGACGGCGGCCCGGTCCCGTACGCCCTGGTCACCGACACCATGGACGCCACCCTGCTCGATGTGCGCACCGGCGACGAGATGGCGCGCGGCATGAACGCCGTACCCGACTACAAGCGTCTCATGGAGATGGTCGACGCGGCCGAGATCAGGCCTTTGAGCGAAGAACAACGCGAAAAGCAGACCCGCGTGTTCCACACCTATTGCGGCTTCGTCTGCGGCGACCACTGCGAATGTTCGTTACCGCCCATGCCTTCCTTCCCGTTGAAAAAGTAGGGCTGAGGACCGTCGAAGCGACTGCTATCAAATAGAATAAACGTGTTTTTGCGAGGGGGCTGGCATAAGGCCTTTAGCCAGACGCGGGAAAGCCGGGCGTGAGCCCGGCTTTTTCTTTTTCAAAGGGGAGGTTGAAAGGGATCAATCCACGAAGACGATGCAACCTTCCGGGCAGGTGTTCATGATGTCGCGCACCTCTTCCTCGGTGACCTCGGACCTGCACACATAGGGCATGTCCAAGGCCTCGTCCCACTGAAATACGTCCGGGTTGAGGTCGATGCAGCCCTGACAGGAGCGGCAGTCCCCCAACTCGATGGCCACTTCACGATGCTTTGTACATGTATTGGTATCGTTCATATTTTGATAATAGTTACTAACAGACAGGCTGGCAAGTATTATCATGCGCTTTGGTGATGATCGGCAGTGTTGTCTTGAACAGCGGTTGACATTATTCTGTTTAGCACCTAAACGAAAATCATGCGCTCTTTTGAAGAACTCTTTTCCATGCTCAATCTCTTCGGCTCGGCCCTGAACAAATATGCCGTTGTGGACGGGCACGCGTCGGACTTCGGGGTGGGCGTCGACCTCCACCCGTCGGAAATACATATGGTCTCCCGCGTGGACTGTCGCGACGGGGTGGGGGTGACCGAACTGGCGGAGGAGATCGGCATCACCAAGGGCGCGGTTTCGCAGATGGTCACCCGGTTGGCCGACAAGGGGCTGCTCGTCAAGGAACCGGACTTGGAGAACCGTGCCAGGGTGGTCATCCGGACCACGGAAAAAGGCCATACGGCCAGCGAGAACCACCTGGAATTCCACCGGACGCACGACAAGGTCTTTCTCGAATACCTGGCCGGGTTGGACGACGAGGAGTATGCCTGCGTGAAAGAAGTGGGCGAGCAGTTGAACCGCTGGATGGACGAGTACATGTAATTTTTTTGCTTAATAAGTTTAGCAACTAAACACTGGAGGCAGTATGTTGTTTCCCGACCCCAAGGCCGATTTCATGCCCGTGAACAACATGATGATCGAGGCCGTGGCCCCCAGGGCGGTCATGGCGGCGGTGGACCTGAAACTGTTTGACCGTCTTTCGGGCCGCAGCCTGGATCCGTCCGCTCTCGCCGAAGAGGCCGGGCTGGTGGCCGAGCGACTGCAGCCGGTTCTCGATATCCTGGCCGCCCTCGCGCTGCTGGAGCGGGATGGCGGACGGTACGCCAACTCGTCCACGGCCGAGGAGTTCCTGGTCAGCGGCTCGCCGTTGTACCAGGGAGATTATCTGGCCGTGACCATGGGGTTCTCCACCTCCATCGAACGATCCATAGCCGACCTGTTGGCCGGGAAGCAGCCTGACAGGGAGGGCACGGACCACGGCTGGTCCGTGGAAAGGGTCATGGACGGCACCGCCCAGAACGCTCTGTGGGGCGGGGCCAAGGGAGTGGCGGACGTGGCCGCGTCCTTGCCCGGCTTCGAATCGTTCAGGGCAATGTGCGACATCGGGGGCAATCACGGGCTCTACACCTTGGGGGTGCTGGACCGCAACCCGTCGCTCGCCGGGACTATCTTCGACCTGCCGGATGTGGCCGCGCAGGCCGCCAAACGTTGCCATCGACTGGGATACGGTGACCGGGTGGAGACCGTGGGCATGGATTTGCGTGAAGGGGACCTTCCCGAGGCGCGCTTTGATCTGGCCGTGACCTCGCATGTCCTCTACGCCTTCAGGGACGACCTTTCGGGGGCGCTGCGTAAGATAGCGGACAGCCTGAAACCGGGCGGTTGGTTCATCTCCCACCACTATTGCGGCGGTTGCGCGCCGGAGGGCGCCCTGCGCGAGGCGTGCCTGGAGATGGTCACTCGGCTGGCCGGGTATCCGTCCCATTTCATCGGCAGGGAGCAACTTAGCGCGGCCTTGGACGAGGCCGGGTTCGAGACGCCGCGATTTCACGACGTGCCGGGCCGGGACATGAATCTGATCGCCGTCGCCCGAAAGCGGTAGGAGCAGGAGCAGGGGCTACACGTTGAAGCGGAACTCGATGATGTCGCCGTCCTGGACGATGTAGTCCTTGCCTTCCAGCCGCGCCTTGCCCGCTTCCTTGACCTTCTTGAAATCCCCGTAGGCCAGGAAGTCGTCATAGCCGATGACCTCGGCGCGGATGAATCCCTTCTCGAAGTCTGTGTGGATGACGCCCGCGGCCTGGGGCGCGGTGGAGCCCGCGCGCAGGGGCCAGGTGCGGCATTCGTCCTCGCCCGTCGTGAGGAAGGAGATCAGGCCGAGGAGCTGGTAGGTCTTGCTGATAACCTTGTCCAGGGCGGATTCGGTGATGCCCAGATCGCTCAGGAACTCGGCCTTTTCCTCGGGATCGTCTATTTCGGCCAGCTCTCGTTCGAGCTTGGCGGCCACGGCGATGTGGGCCATGCCGGTGGATTCTTCGGGGAGTTTGCGGTCCGCCTCCTCGCCCTCGGGGCAGTTCCAGGCGTAGAGAATGGGCCGGGCCGAGAGGAACTTGTACCCCTTGAGTTCGGGCAGTCCGCAGATTTCCGCGTCCGTGCGCAGGGGGCGTTCGGTTTCGAGCAGATCGAGCGCCCGCTTCAGGGCCACTTCCTCCTTGGGGTCCACCAGAGCCTTGTTCTTCTTGCCGTCCGTGGCCAGCTTTTCCAGCCGTTTTTCGATGACCGCCATATCGCTGACCATCATGTCCGCCTCGATGGCCTGCCATTGCTTTTCGGGGTCGTTCATGCCCGAGAAACCGTCGAGCACGCCGATGAAGCAGTCGTAGGGGCGGATTTCGTTGAGCACGCGCTCGCCCAACCCCGCGCCCTTGCCGCCTCCACCCGGGATGTCTAGGTATTCGATCTCGCTGTAGGTGACCTTCTTGGGCTGAAAAAGTTCTATGAGCGGGTAAAGCCGCGCGTCCGGAACCTTGACCATGGCCCGGTTCCCGGCGGCGGCCGCCTCGGGGCCCGCCAGGGCGGCGAACAGATCGGTCTTGCCGGAGCCGGAGAATCCGAAGATGGCGGTTTTCATGTCTTTCTCCTTCGCTGAAACGGATGGTCGATGGTCGGCCCGGAAGGGGCTTGGCGGAAGTTACCAGTTATCCGGGGGAATGCAAAGAAAGAGCGAAGCGGCGAGCCATTGGCGCGGAGCGGCGAGCCAAAAACGCGGGGCGGCAAACCATTGAACGCCGGGCGGTTTTCCCTTACGGTGCCTGACATGCACAAGACAGGGAACATCTTTCTCATCGGGCCGCGCGCCTGCGGCAAGACCAGCGTGGGCCGGGCCCTGGCCAAGCGGCTGGGTATGGAGTTCGTGGACACGGACCACGCCTTTGTTCAGGCCGTGGGCATGGACATCGCGTCCTTTGTGGATGCCAACGGCTGGGACGCCTTCCGCGACGAGGAGGCCGCGACGCTTGCGCGCGAGGCCAAGCCTGGCGGCCGGGTCATCGGCTGCGGCGGGGGCATCGTTCTGCGCGAATCCAACCGGGCCGTGCTGGCCCGGGGCGTCACCCTGTACCTCAAGGCCGGGGTCGAGGAGCTGGTCCGGCGGCTGAAGGCCGACCCGCTCGAAGCCCAGCGGCCGTCCCTGACCGGCAAGTCCCTGGCGGACGAGGTCCGCGAGGTCCTCAAGGCCCGCGCCCCCCTGTACGAAGCGTGCGCCGATCACATCATAGAGGGGGCGAGCCTGGCCGCCACCGTGGAGCGGGCGCTCGAAGCGGTGAAAACCTTTCCCGAGCGTTTTTGACAGGTTGGGCCGTCAGGCATATAAGCGTGGAGAACCATGCGCACTAAAATCTTTTCGCCGTACTGGATGCCGGTCTGGTTCTTTGCCGGGGCCATACTGATCGGCGCACTCATACTACATATGGACGTGAGCCACCCCGGTGGCCCGTTGTCCTTTGTGGACGCCCTGTTCACGGCCACCTCGGCCATGTGCGTCACCGGCCTGGCCGTGGTGGACACCGGCTCGTATTTCTCCACGCTCGGCCTGGACGTCATCCTGGTGCTCATCCAGCTCGGCGGATTGGGGATCATGACCTTCACCACCCTGATCATCCATCTGCTGGGGCGGCACGTCTCCCTGACCGACCGGCTGGCAGTGGGCCAGTCCCTGCTGCATGACCCGTCGTTCAGCCTGCCCCGGTTCCTCATGCGGGTGGTCCTGTGGGCGTTCTCCTTCGAGGCCGCGGGCGCTCTGAGCCTTTGGCTGCTGGATCCGGTGGGCTTCAATCCGTATTCGGCGGTCTTCCATTCGGTCTCGGCGTTCTGCAACGCCGGGTTCTCGCTGTATCCCGACTCCCTGACCCGGTGGTCCGGCAACGGCGCGGTCAACATGGTCTTCATAGTACTCATCACCGCCGGCGGCCTGGGTTTCTACGTGCTCAACGAATGCGGCACCCTGATCTGGAACGCGCTGTTCGGGCGCAACCGGCGCAGGCGCGGCAAGCCGCAGATGAGCTGGCACACGGCCATCGTGCTCAAGACCAGCCTGGCCCTGGTGGTGGTCGGCACCGTGGTCATCTTCGCGGCCGAAGGCGCGGCGGGCAACGCGCCGGACAACGTGCTCGAGCATTTCTGGAACGCCCTGTTCCAGTCCGTGACCTGCCGCACCGCCGGGTTCAACACCGTGGACATCGGCGGCATGACCAACGTGTCCCTGGCCGTGATGATGCTTTTGATGTTCATCGGCGGCTCGCCGGGCTCCTGCGCGGGCGGCATCAAGACGACCACCTTCCGCGCCCTGGTCGGGTTCGTCTGGGCCGAGTTCCGGGGGTGGGAGCAGGTCCGCATCGGCCGGTTCGCGCTCGATCAGAAGGCCATGAACAAGGTGGTCTCCCTGGTGACCATGAGCCTGCTGCTGGTGGGCGTGGGCACCATGGTCCTGACCTCCATGGAGAGCGGGGACAGCGCCTACCTCATGGCGCGCGGCGAGTTCATCGCCGACATGTTCGAATCCATTTCCGCCTTTGCCACCGTGGGCTTGTCCACGGGCATGACCCCGCTGCTCGACAACTTCGAGCGGGTCACGCTCATCGTGCTCATGTTCGTGGGGCGTCTGGGCCCCATCTGGATGCTCTCGGCGCTGCAGAGCTGGCAGTCCGAACGGCGCTTCCGGGTGCCGACCTCGACGCTGCCCTTCGGCTAGACTGACAAGGAGTTTTTTCAATGTCTGCAAAAAAGGAAATCGCCGTCATCGGGCTGGGCAAGTTCGGTTACGCCCTGGCCAAGGCCCTGACCGAGCTGGGCCATTCCGTGGTCGGGGTGGACATCAACCCCGAGTACGTGCGCCGGGCCCAGGACATCATCGCCCAGGCCTACCAGGCCGACGCCACGGACGAGAAGATGCTCGGCCAGATCGGCATCAAGGACCTGGATAGGGTCATCGTGTCCACGGGCGACTCCATGGAGGCGAGTATCCTGGTGGTCCTGAACCTCCAGGCCGTGGGGGTAAAGAACATCTGGGTCAAGGCCATCAGCGAGGCGCACGAGCGGGTGCTCTACAAGCTCGGCGTGCCGTTCGTGGTCTTCCCCGAGGCGTTCGTGGCCGCCCAGATGGCCAACCGGCTGACCGCGCCCGGGCTGCAGGAGTATTTCGGCCTGGGCAAGGACGTGGCCGTGCGCGAGATCATCGTGGAGAACTGGATCGGAAAGACCTTGCGCGATCTCGACCTGACCAATAAGTACCAGGTGCAGGTCATCGCCTTCCGCTTGGCCGGGGACTCGGAGTTCCATTTCGTGCCCCAGGCGGACAGGGCGCTCAAGACCGGGGACGTCCTGGTCCTCCTCGGGCGGACCGAGGACATCATGCGGGTCGACAAATTCTAGGGAGCGGGAGCGAACATGAGCGGCAACACCTTCGGACAGTTATTTCGGCTGACCACCTTCGGCGAGTCCCACGGCCTGGGCCTGGGCGGCGTGGTGGACGGCTGCCCTTCGGGCATCCCCCTGGACGAATCCATCATCCAGTCCGAACTGGACCGGCGCAGGCCCGGCCAGGGCGGGCTGGCCTCGACCACCCGCAACGAGCCGGACCAGGTCAAGATTCTGTCCGGCGTGTTCGAGGGCAGGACCACGGGCACGCCCATCGGCTTTTTCGTGGAGAACACCAACCAGCGTTCCCACGACTATTCCAAGATCAAGGACGTGTTCCGGCCCGGACACGCGGATTTCAGCTACAACGCCAAGTACGGGTTCCGGGACTACCGGGGCGGCGGGCGTTCGTCCGGCCGCGAGACCGTGTCCCGCGTGGCGGGCGGGGCCATCGCCCAGGAGCTGCTGCGCCTGGAGGGCATCTCCATCTACGCCTACACCGTGGAGTTCGGCGGCATCAAGGCCGAGGTCAAGGATATCGAGGGTGCCCAGGACCGGTCCTATTTCAGCCCGGACCCGGATATCGTCGAGACCTGGGACGAGCGGGTCATCAAGGTCCGCGACGACGAGGACACCCTGGGCGGCGTGGTCGAGGTCCGGGCGACCGGACTGCCCGCCGGGCTCGGCGAACCGGTCTTCGGCAAGTTCGACGCGCGCATCGCGGCGGCGTTCATGTCCGTGGGCGCGGTCAAGGGCGTGGAGATCGGCTCGGGCATGGGTGCCGCGCGCAGCCTCGGCAGCGAGAACAACGACCCCATCGGTCCGGATGGTTTCCTGTCCAACAACGCGGGCGGCATCCTCGGCGGCATCTCGTCCGGCCAGGACGTGGTGGCGCGGGCCTACGTCAAACCCATCGCGTCCATCCTCCAGGAACAGCAGACCATCACCACCCAGGGCGAGCCGACCTTCATCATGGTCGGCGGCCGCCACGACATCAGCGCCATCCCGCGCATCAACCCGGTGCTCAAGGCCATGATGGCCCTGACCATCGCGGACCTGCTCCTGCTCGACAGGCGGCTGGGTGTACGCGACTAGCGTAGGAAAGACATTAAGGTAGAAAGGGCCGACGCACGCTAGTGCGTCGGCCCTTTCCTTGCCACGAAGTATACTAACATCGCGCCGAAGGCGCCAAAGTGGGATGCAAGGGTGCGAACCATTGCCCGCCGGAGGCGAAATCATCCGCTCATCGCCGCGAAGCGGCTTTCACTATCTGATTCTATAACCCGACACGGCGCTCAGGCTTGATCCCGGAAAAGAAGAACAGCACCAGGGCGGTGATCGCGCCCAATGTGTCGCAGAGCATGTCGGACTGGGCGTCCCAGATATCGCCCTGGGAGCCGAGGAATTCGATGCCCGCCTCGCCGCCCGCAGTCACGGCGTACCACCATTCGATGATCTCGTATCCGGCGGCCAGGGCCATGATGGCGAACAGGCCGAAGAGGTAGGCCACCACGGGGCGGGCCAGGTTTTTTCGCGTCAGGAATTCCGCTATGGGGAAGGCGTAGAAGCCGATGGAGTAGTGGCCGACGCGGTCGAAGTGGTTGCGCTCGAAGCCGAACAGGTCGGTCACGAAGTCGAACGGCACGTTGGCGAAGGTGTAGTGGCCGCCGATGGTGTGCAGGACCAGCCAGCAGGCCATGAGCACGTAGGCCAGGTTGGAGAAGCGGAAAAGCGGGTAGGTGGCCACCAGCAGCAGGAAGGCCGCCATGATCGGGATGTTCTCGGCCCACCACACGTCGCGCATGACCGGGTTCACGGCCATGATCGTCCAGAAGGCCGCGAAGGCGACGGCCAGGGCGTGGGGGAACCGGCGGGACAGGGCGGACTCGTTGTTCATGGGCTACTTGAGCTTTTTCAGGCGTACGGCCGTGCCGTAGCAGGAGTAGTACTTGTCGCCTTCGGGATGGAAGGCCACGGTCTCGCGGTAGCCGACGATGGCGTCCGCGTTGACGTCCACGGCCTGGGCCATGAGCCCGTAGAAGGCGTTGTCGAAGACGTAGCTGCGGCAGACGATGAGCCCGAAGGCGGACTGGATCTCCCGGCCGGGAACGGCTTCGGTGGTGACGATCTTCATCTTCCCGGCCATGTAGATGTCCTTGGCCAGGGTCAGCCTATGGTCGGTGCCGACTTCGTCCTTGTCCGTGGCCTGCTTCCTGGGCGAACCGAATATGAGCGCCATGCGTCTCCCCTCGATGTGAGTAACTGAAAGTTGTTGCTCACGATTTGTAGCGCACCACGGGGGCGGGGGCAAGCGTTTGGCGTTCGTTCAGGAGAGGGGACCGGACAGCGCCGGTCCCCTGGATACGGCTATTTTTCGACAAAGGTCCGGAACAGGGTGCCGACCACATTCATCTGCGCGGCATAGGCCGTGGCTTCGAATATCTGCTGGTCGGTCCAGCCCGCCGAGCGCACCGCGTCCAGATCTTCGCGGGTCACTTCGTCCGGCGTCTTGACGCACTTGGCGGCAAAGGCGACCAGGGCCGCGTCCTTGGGCTCGAACGCCTTGCCCGGGTCCGTGAACAGGGCGTCAACCTCGGTTTCGGACAATCCCATGGTTCCGAGCATCTTTCGGTTGAAGACGGAGCAGAATCCGAAGCAGGCCGTGGAGGCTCCGATATAGCGCAGGGCGGCCAACAGTTCCGGCGTGTAGGCGTCGTCCTGCATGTAGTCCCCGGCAATGGCCATCTGTTTGACCAGGTAACGCGGGCTCGCGCTGTACAACTGGATCGGATCGGGCACCGGGATGTGTGCGGGAAATGCGGAATAGACCTTCTTCACCGCCCCTTCGGCCTGTTCGGGCCTGACGTAATCGATCATGAACATGCTTTGCTCCTTGTTGTAGTAGACCGGTCGTCTACATAGTGGTTAAACAAAAGCCGCCACCGGCGGGCCGGGAGGCGGCTACTTCAGGACTTTATTGAAAATGAACCGGGAGAAGAGCTCAAGCGGCTCGCCGTTCTTGGTGACCTTCATGCGGATAATCGCGCCGTGCCACGCCTCGACCATGAAGATGGCCGTCTCGTGCGTGTCCAAGTCGGCCGCGATTTCCCCTTTGGCCTTAGCGTTTTCCAGAATGGCCGCCAGCCGGGACGTCATGCCGTCAAAGGCCTGGATAAGCCGGAGGCGGAACGGTTCGCTCAGGTCGCTCATTTCCTGGGCCAGGTTGCCCACAGGGCAGCCTCGCGTGTAACCGTGTGCGGCGAAGTGTGCGGCGAACCCATCGAATATCTTGCGTAATTGCTCCAGCGGCGTCAGGCTGGAATCATTGAGAGCGCTGTCGATGATCCCCCGGAACATCGTTCCGAAATGGTTGACCATCTCGATGCCGAACGCCTCCTTGTTGTCGAAATAAAAATAGAACGACCCCTTGGGCACGCCCGCCTCACGCAGGATGTCCTTCAACCCCGTGTTGTTGAACCCCTGCCGATGCACCAGCTCGGCCCCGGCCTCAATGATCCGCTGTTTCGTGTCCTCGCTCATGAGAGTGCTAATAGACCGGTCGTCTACTGAGCGTCAAGAGAAAAGAATGCCTCCGGTGGCCAGAGGGGGAAACTTTTGGAAAGGGTTCCCCCCCTTGCCCCCGGCCGCCGGAGGCGCAAAAAAAGAGCGGGCCGGTGCAACCGGGCCGCTCTTTCATTTGTCGTGCAATCGCGCGAGCTACGGGGTGACCTTCATGAGGTAGGCCTTGTCCGGGGTGAGGTACTGTTTGACCATATCCTGGATTTCGGCCGGGGTGACGGTCTGGGCCCGGTCGATGAGTTTTTGTTCGTAGGTCAGGTCGAATCCGCGCACCTGCAGGCTGGCGGCCTCGCGGCTGCGGGAAAGCAGGGACTGGTGTTCCTGGTAGTAATCGCCTGTCAGGATGTTCCGGGCGCGGTCTATCTCGTCCTGGGGCAGGGGGGTGGCGGCCAGGTCGGCCAGCACCTTCTTGAAGCCGATCAGGGACTGGTCGACCTTGTCCGGCCCGGTGCCGATGTACAGGGCCATGAACCCGGTGTTGCGGCTCTGCCAAAGCATGGCGGTGACCGTGTAGGCCAGCCCCTGCTTGTCGCGCAGGTCGCGGAAGAGCAGGCCGGACTGGCCCGCCAGGGCGGCGCGCAGCAGTTCGAGCTTGGCGGACGCCTCCTGGTCGGTCTTACCCGGTGTGGGGAAGATCATCAGGACGTGCGCCTGGTTGCGGTCGGGCAGATGAAGGTCGTCCTCGCGCTCTGTGCCCCACTCGGGGGTGGTGAAGGCGTACTCGCCGGTGGGCGCGGTGAGGGTCCGGGCGATGTTGGTCGCAAAGGTCTCCATGGCCGCCTGGTCGAAGTCGCCGCACACGGCCAGGGTGAACGGGTGCATGGACTGGCGGCTCCAGAAGCGGATGATGTCGGCCGTGGTGAACTGCTCGACGCCTTCGGGGGTGCCCATGTGGAGCAGGGCGTAGGGGCCGGTCTTGTACAGGAACGGGAAGAGCTGGCGGAAGGCCAGGCCGAGCGGCCGGTCCTCGCTCTGCTTGATGCCCGCGATCTGGTCCTGCTTGGCCCGCTCCACCTCGGTCTGGTTGAAGGCCGGGGCGGTCAGGGTTTCGGTCAGGACCGGCAGTACCTGGTCCGTGAACCGGGTGGGGAATTTGGCCTCCACGGCGAACACGTTGCGCCCGGCGGTGGAGCCCAGGCTGGCCGCGTGGTCGGACAGGAAGTCCTGCAATTCGGTGGCGGACATCTTGAGGGTCCCGCGCGTCAGGGACGCGGCGGCCAGGGCGGCCAGCCCCTGCTGCGACGGGTCGAGCTCGCCGTCGCCGCCGGTCCAGTACATGGACATGGCGGTGTAGGGCAGGGTCTCGTCGGGCAACAGGATCAGTTTGGAGCCGCCGGGCAGGGCGACCTCGGCCGGCCCCGTGGCCTGCTTGGCGGCTTGCTGGGCCTGGGCCGCCTTTTTGGACGGCCAGTTGGCCTTGGTGACTTCGGTCAATCCTTCGGCGGAGACCGGGGCGTCCTCGGGCGTGAGCACGGCCAGGGTCAGCCGGTCGGGCCGGATGTATTCGTCGAAGAGCCGCTTCAGTTCGTCGCGGTTCACCTGGCTCAGGGCGAAGAGGTAGTTCTTCTCGGCCTGTTCGCCGTTGTCCAGGAACTGGAAGTAGCCGAGCTTCCCGGCCAGGCCGGACAGGGTCTCCTTGGCCAGGAACAGGGAGTTCTCGAGATTCAGGCGGGCGCGTTCGATCTCGCGGTCCGTGAAGTCCGCCGGATCGAAGGCGGCCATCTCCTTGTTCAACTCGGTCCAGAACTCGTCAACCTTGTCCGCGTCGAGCACGGCATGGACGTAGAGCATGCCGCCGCGTTCAAGCGACAGCGGCGAGACCGAGATGTCGTCGACCAGCTGCTTGTCGTATTTGAAGGTCCGGTACAGGCGCGAAGTGTCGTCCCCGCCGAGCAGCTGGCAGAGCATCTCCAGGCCGGGGATTTCGGCCGAGGTGCCGTAGGGGATGGGGAAGGCCGCGCCCATGTAGACCTTGTTCCATTTGCCGGTCAGCTTGACCACGCGGGGGCCGTCGCCCGCCTCGGGAACGGGCAGGGGCGCGGGCGGGGTGAAGGAACGGGTGTTGACCAGGGAGCCGACCAACTGGTCGGCCTCGGCCAGGATCTTGTCCGGGTCCACCTTGCCGACCACGGCCAGGAGCATGGACTGCGGCTGGTAGTGGTTGGCGATGTACTGCTTGATCTGCGGGCGGGTGATGCCGGACACGGTCTCGCGGGTGCCGATGATCGGCCACTCGTAGCTGGTGTCCCTCCAGACCATGGACTGCAGGGTCTTGAAAAGTTTGCTGGTGGGCGCGTCCTCGCCGCGCTCGAGCTCTTCGAGCACGACCTTCTTCTCGCTCTCCAGTTCCTTGGGATCGATGGTTTGATGGAATGCCATGTCCGTGACCACGTCCATGCCGAGCTTCCACTGGGTCTCGGGGACCTCCACGTAGTAGACGGTGTAGTCGAAGCTGGTGGCCGCGTTCAGGCTGCCGCCCACGGACTCGATCTGGCGGGCGGTCTCGCCCGGGCCGCGCTTGTCCGTGCCCTTGAAGACCATGTGCTCGAGAAGGTGGCTGATGCCCGCGATGTCGGGGGTCTCGTAGGCGCTGCCCGCGTGCACGTACAGGCGGACGTTGACCAGCGGGAAGCGGTCGTCCTCCTTGATGAGCACGGTCAGGCCGTTCTTGAGCTTGACGATGTGCGTGGCCGACTGGTCGGAGCCGTCCAGGGAGGGGAGGGACGCCTTGGCAGTCGTCGTGGCCGGGGTCGGGACGGTTTCGGTACGGTTATTCATGGATGTTGTTTTGCAGCCCGCGAGGAGCAAAGCGAGCCCCGCAAGCAATAATAGTTTTCGGAACATGGATAAAACTCCATAAATTGGTCTTTCTCACTAATTTCGACATCAAGTTGCTGTTCTGTGTGCTGAATAAGATAAGGCCGATTGCCCGGCTGGCAAGCGGTCCCGGAGTATTGCGGCCTGAACGGTCAAATACCCTAACCGAGGCGGCCCGAAATGGAAACCCGAAAAGCGGGCGGCCCGAATTGGGCGGATAAACCAACCTGTCTCCCGGCAGATGCTTTTTGATCTTTTGCGAAAAAAAGCGGGCAGGGCCCAAGCGTCTGCTTGACCGTGCAATCAATGCCTTTTTCCCCGGATGGCGCTGGGTGCGGCGGGGCGGGGAGCCGTTGAGATGGGGTTGGAGATATTGACAAATTTCTTTTTTCAAGACTACGTTGCAATACGATTGTCTAGGGTGCTTCTGTGTTCAACAAAACGGAGGAATGAATGTCCATTAGTTACGCACCAGCTGGCAAATCCGGCAAGTGGGATGGCGCGTTGGATTGGCTGCAAATGCTGTCCGGCGCCAGCCTGATTTTGTTCATGTGGTGTCACATGCTGCTGGTTTCCAGCGTCGTCATCAGCCCCCGGCTGATGAACGCCATCGCCGGGTTCTTCGAGGCGACGTACATGGCCCAGGTGGGCGGTCCGCTCATCTTTCTCGTCTTTCTGTTCCATTTCACCCTGGCCGCCCGGAAGATTCCCTTCCGCGCCGAAGGCCAGAAGACCATCTGGCAGCACGCCCGGATGATGCATCACGGCGACACCTGGCTTTGGGTGATTCAGGTCGTCTCCGCCATGCTCATCCTGGTCATGGGCTCCATCCACATGTGGGTGATCCTGACCGACCTGCCCATCACGGCGGTCAAGTCCGCTGCCCGCGTCCAGAGCGGATTCTGGGCCGTGTTTTATCTCTTCCTGCTCCCCCTGGCCGAGTTGCACGTGGGCATAGGTTTCTACCGTATAGGGGTCAAATGGGGCTTCATCAAGGACCGGGAGCGGTTCAAGTTCAAGCGCGGCGAGAACCTGCTGACCGGCATGTTCATCGCCATCGGCCTGATCACCCTGATCCGCTTCCTGTTCTTAAGCATCAACTAACGGAGAATCAGCCATGCAGACTGTCTACACCGATTTTCTTGTTGTCGGAGCGGGTCTGGCGGGCGAGCGCGCGGCCGTGGAAGCGGCCGAAGCCGGATTCTCCGCCATCTGTTTGAGCCTGGTGCCGGCCCGGCGGTCCCATTCCTCCGCCGCGCAGGGCGGCATGCAGGCATCCCTGGGCAATTCCGTCATGGGCGAGGGCGACGGCCCGGACGTCCATTTCGCGGACACGGTCAAAGGCTCGGACTGGGGCTGCGACCAGGAGGTCGCCCGCCTGTTCGCGGACACCGCGCCCATCGAGATGCGCCGCCTGGCCCATTGGGGCGTGCCGTGGAACCGCGTGGTTCCGGGCAAGTCCATCTATTACAAGGGCGGCAAGCAGTACGAAAAGGTTGAGGCCGAGGAAAAGGAGGGGCTGATCATGGCCCGCTCCTTCGGCGGCACGGCCAAGTGGCGCACCTGCTACACCTCGGACGGCACCGGCCACGCGGTCATGTGCACCATGGACAACCGCTGCGCCGAGAAGGGCGTGGAGGTCCACGACAAGACCGAGGCCATAGCCCTGCTCCAGGACGGCGAGACCTGCTTCGGCGTGGTCGCCCGCTGCCTGCGCACGGGCGAGCTGCGCGTCTACCTCTCCAGGGCGACCATGATCGCGGCGGGCGGGTTCGGGCGCATCTACCCGAACACCACCAACGCGGTCATCTGCGACGGCGGGGCGCACACCATGTGCGTGGCCACCGGACTGGTCCCCATGGGCAACATGGAGGCGGTCCAGTTCCATCCCACCGGCATCGTGCCCACCGACATCCTGGTCACCGAAGGGTGCCGGGGCGACGGCGGCACGCTGCTCGACGTGGACGAGAAGCGGTTCATGAACATCTATGAACCGGAAAAGGCCGAGCTGGCCTCGCGCGACGTGGTCTCCCGCTGGATGACCCATCACATGCGCGAGGGCCACGGCGTGAAGTCCCCCTACGGCGAGCATCTCTGGCTCGACATCCGCCATCTGGGCAAGGAGCACATCACCGGCAAGCTGCGCGAGGTCTACGAGATCTGCACCTCCTTCCTCGGTGTGGACCCCATCCACCAGCTCATCCCGGTGCGTCCGACCCAGCACTATTCCATGGGCGGCGTGCGCACCAACAAGGACGGCGCGGCCTACGGGCTCAAGGGGCTGTTCGCCGCGGGCGAGGCCGCCTGCTGGGACATGCACGGCTTCAACCGGCTGGGCGGCAACTCCCTGGCCGAGACCGTGGTCGCGGGCGGCATCATCGGCCGCAGGATCGCCGAATACCTTGAAGGGTGCGAGACCGAGTTCAAGACCGGGCTGATCAACGACGAGGTCAAGAGGCAGCAGACCCGCATCGACGACCTGATCTCCGGCGCGAACGGTTCGGAGAACATCTACAAGGTCCGTTCCGCCATGCAGGACGCCCTGCACAAGGGCGCGAACATCTTCCGCACTCAGGAGGGGCTGGAGAAATGCGTGGCCGATCTTCAGGAGACCCTGATCCGGGCCAAGAAGGTCGGTCTGCGCTCCAACGGCAAGGGGGTCAACCCCGAACTGGCCGCCGCCCTCAAGCTCGAAGGCCAGGTCAAGCTCGCCCTGATGGTCGCCTACGGCGCGCTCATGCGCACCGAGTCGCGCGGCTCGCACAACCGCGAGGATTTCCCGGCGCGCAACGACCGCGACTGGTTGACCCGGACCCTGGCCTATTGGAAGAAGCCCGAGGACACCCTGCCGACCCTCGAATACGAGCCGTCCACCACCGTGGTGGAGATTCCGCCGGGCGACCGGGGCTACGGCCATGCGGAAATCATCAGCGCCGACGACAAGAAGGAATAGACCATGTCCAGATTACTCAAACTCAACATCTTCCGGTACAATCCCGAAGACGAGCAGTCCGCGCCGCACATGCAGGAGTTCGTCCTGGAAGAGACCGATTCCATGACCCTGTTCATCGCGCTCAACCGCATCCGCGAGGAACAGGACCCGTCCCTGCAGTTCGACTTCTGCTGCCGGGCGGGCATCTGCGGCTCATGCGGCATGGTCATCAACGGCCGACCCGGCCTGGCCTGCCACACCAAGACCCGCGACCTGCCGGGCGAGATCACGCTCCTGCCCCTGCCGGTCTTCAAGCTGGTCGGCGACCTGTCCGTGGACACCGGCACCTGGTTCCGCGAGATGTACACCAAGACCGAATCGTGGATCCACACCAATAAGGTGTTCGACCCCGCCGCGCTTGAGGAGCGCATGGACAACAAGGACGCCGTGGCCATCTACGAGCTGGAGCGGTGCGTGGAATGCGGCTGCTGCATTTCCGCATGCGGCACCGCCCGGCTGCGCGAGGACTTCATGGGCGCGGCCGCGCTCAACCGCGTGGCCCGGTTCCTCATCGACCCGCGCGATCAGCGGACCGATCGCGACTACTACGACATCATCGGCAACGATATGGGCATCTTCGGCTGCATGGGCCTGCTGGCCTGCGAAGACGTCTGCCCCAAACACCTGCCGCTGCAAAATCAACTCGGCTTCCTGCGACGCAAAATGGGCATCACGTCCCTGAAGCGTCTGTTCAGTAAATAGGATGCCTCCGGCGGCCGGGGGAAGGGGAAGGAAAAACCTTTCGAGAAAGGTTCTTTCCTTCCCCTTCCCCCGGACCCCCATCCCCATCCTTTTCCAAAGCTTTTTGGTGCCGCTTCGCGGTGGAGGGGGACGGGAGATCAGGCCGTTGTGCGGGGCTTTTTCAATAGGTGAGATGAGGTTGAATCAACACGCTCGCACGGTCTCGAGCGAAGCGAGCGATAAAAAGTTTTGGAGAGTCCAGAGAACCTGTTTCAAAAGGTTCTCTGGTCCCGCCGAAGGCGACCCCCGGTAGGGCTGCCGGAGGCATTCATCGGAGGCTAATCAATGAGAGAGATTCAAGGAAAGGATGTCATCGAGGCCGTGGCCGGGATGTGCGTGCGGGGCAACACGGTGTTGCCCGCGGACGTTCGCCGCAAACTGGAGCAGGCCATGGCCGAGGAGGATTCCCCTTCGGCCGTGGAGGTCTTGCGCCAGCTGCTGGAAAACGCCGACCTGGCGAGCGACACCAAGTTGCCGCTGTGCCAGGACTGCGGGCTGGCCGTGCTGTTCGTGGAGGTCGGCGACGACTGCAAGGTGGTCGGCGGCAACCTGCGCGATTTGATCAACGAGGGCGTGCGCAAGGGGTACGCGGACGGGTACCTGCGCAAGTCGGCGTGCGATCCGCTGACCCGGGCCAACACCGGCGACGGCACCCCGGCGATCATCCATTTTGATCTGGTGCCGGGCGACAAGTTGAAGATCGCCTACATGGCCAAGGGCGGCGGGGCCGAGAACATGTCCCGCGTGACCATGCTCGCCCCGGCCCAGGGCTGGGAGGGCATCAAGAAGTTCGTGATCGAGCGGGTGGCCGAGGCCGGGCCGAATCCGTGCCCGCCGACCATCATCGGCGTGGGCATCGGCGGGACCTTCGAGCACGCGGCCAAGATCGCCAAGCGCGGCCTGCTGCGCAGGCTGGACGATGTCCATCCCGATCCCAAGGTCGCGGCCATGGAAAAGGAACTGGAAGAGGCCCTTAACGCGCTGGGCATCGGCCCCATGGGTTTGGGCGGCAAGACCACCGTGCTCGGCGTGAAGATCACCCTGGAACCGTGCCACCTGGCCAGCCTGCCGCTGGCGGTCAATGTCCAGTGTCATTCCCAGCGCCATGAGGAGGTCGTACTGTAATGGCCGAATACAAGCTGAACACGCCTTTGACGGACGAGGACATCGAGCGGCTCGAGGCCGGGGACGTGGTGTTCCTGACCGGGATCATCTATTCCGCTCGCGACGCGGCCCACAAGAAGCTGGTGGAGTTGCTGGACGCCGGCAAGGAGCTGCCGTTTGAGCTGGAAGGATCGGCCATCTATTACGTGGGCCCGAGCCCGGCCCCTCCGGGCCGTCCCATCGGTTCAGCCGGACCGACCACCTCCTACCGCATGGACACCTACGCCCCGAGGCTGCACTCGCTGGGCATGAAGGCGTCCATCGGCAAGGGCAAGCGCTCGGACGAGGTCAAGGCGGCCATGGAGAAGTACAAGGGCGTCTATTTCGGGGCCACGGGCGGCGCGGGCGCGCTGCTGTCCAACTCCATAGTGGAGTCCACGGTCATCGCCTTCGAGGAATTGGGGCCCGAGGCCGTGCGCGAAATGAAAGTCAAGGATTTCCCGCTGCTGGTCATCAACGACTGCCACGGCGGTGAATTATACGTCAAACCGAAACTTGACACTGCCGGTTAATTGATTCACGAAAGGGGCGGGGCGCAAGGCGTCCCGCCCCGATAAGCACACCGCTTCGGGGATGTTTAAGTCCAGGATATCAGAGGTTTATCATGGAACATGCGTACTTCGAAAACGTGGATAATCACGAAGAGGCCAAGAAGAACGAGAACATCTACACTCCGTATCCCGGTGCGGACGAGAAGTATGATGACGGTTCCGATTGGCGTCTCTACAATCCCGACAAATATCGCGATCCGAACTGGTCTCCGGATAAGGAATAATACAAAAGGGGCCCCTCGGCCCCTTTCTCCATTGTTCTGTATCTACCCGGCTTAGCTGACTCTTATTCTCGTCTCTTCCTGCGGAACCGTTCCTCTCGCCTAGTCGGCGAACATCTTGTCGAAACGGCTCTGGCCCTGCGGGCCCGTGGCCTTGATCTCTTGCAGCGCCCTGTTGAGCCGGTGAATCAGTCGGTCGTCGGTGTCGCGGCTGAAAGCGAAGTACAGGGGCTCCTCGTCAAAGGTGAAGTAGACGGTGAAGTCTTCCGGGCGCAGCCCCATGCCCGCCAACAGGCTGGCCGCTCCGAGCTCGGTGGACGCGAACAGGTCCGCCTGGCCCTTGTCGAGTCTGCGCAGGGCCTGGACGTGGCTCGGGCTGCGCAGCAGCCTTTCCTCTTTCATGCCGCCCGCGAGCAGGGCCTTTTCCGGCCTGCTCCAGCGCACGGTGGCTATGCGGTAATCCTTGAGCTGATCCCTGGTGGGGATGAAGAGTTCGTCCCGCTTGCGGCCGATGAGCACGATCTTGGCGGTGGTTATCGGGCCGACCCACTTGTAGAGGTGTTCGGTCCTCATGTTGCGCTGGGCGTTGAGCAGGATGCGCTGTGATTTCCGGGCCGTGTTCTCGTAGGCGTAGGCCCAGGGGGTCAGCTTGATTTCGCGGTCGCTGATAGGGGTGCCGCACATCTCCATGATGGTGGTCAGGGTGGAGACCGCCACGCCTTTGACGGTCAGCCCGCTGCTGACGCAGTAGGGCGGGTAGGGCGCTCCCATGGCGATGAAATCCCCGGCCCGCGCAGACGGCGCGGCGCTCAGGCCCAGGAGGAGAAAAAGCGTGATGGTGAGTAAGCGTTTCATGGTATCCTTGCGACCGGATTTCTCTAGCAAATCCCCCGTTGATTAGCAATAATCATTCCATACCCTCAAAGCAGGAATTGCCTCTTTGCCTGGCTTTTTAGGCACATCGAGCTTGACTCTATTCCGATAATAGTTATTTTTAATTTGCAGTAACCGTCATCCCCCTCGGAGCGTTTCCGGGCCGAAGGATGATGGTCGGACCGCATGGTACATGCATATTCTCCTCTTCTTGCCCCCTGAGGACCGGATTGATCCCCGGTCCTCTTTTTTGGGCCGTCGAAAACCTTGGCCTTCTTGTCCCGCATCCTCTTGCAAGGGAACGCCTTTCAGAGTATCCCAAGTGGCTTGAAGGAGAAAATCATGTCCCAACATTTCGCCCGGAGGATGAGCACCGTTCACCGCTCGTTCATCCGGGAAATTCTGAAAGTCACGGCTGATCCGGAAATCATTTCTTTTGCGGGCGGTCTGCCCAACCCCGAACTCTTCCCCGTCTCCGCCATGGACGCGGCCGCCCACGAGGTCTTCAAGGACATCGGGGCCAGCGCCCTGCAGTACTCGACCACCGAGGGCGACGCGGGATTGCGGGCCATCATTGCCGAGCGGTACAAGACGCGCGGCCTGACCGTGGACCCGGACACCATCCTGGTGACCACCGGCTCCCAGCAGATTCTCGACATCTGCGCCAAGGTCTTCATGGACAGGGAGAGCAAGGTCGTCATCGAGCGGCCCGGCTATCTCGGCGCCATCCAGGCCTTTTCCCTGTTCGAGCCCGAATTCGTAACCATCTCCCTGGAGGACGACGGGCCGAATCTCGAAGAGCTCGAGGCGGCGTTCAAGGACGGGGCGAAGTGTTTCTACGCGGTGCCCAACTTCCAGAATCCGTCGGGCGTGAGCTACTCCCTGGAGAAGCGCAAGGCCGTGGCGGCCCTGGCCGACCGGTACGACGCGCTTTTTGTGGAGGACGACCCCTACGGCGAGCTGCGCTTCCTGGGCGAGGACCTGCCCAGCGTCTTTTCCTTTTGCGAGAAGAAGGGGCTGCTGTGCGGCTCGTTCTCCAAGATCGCCGCGCCGGGCTTCCGCATCGGCTGGGTGGTCGCCCCGCAGAAGGATATCTACGACAAGCTGGTCATCGCCAAGCAGGCGGCCGACCTGCACACCTCCACCGTGGCCCAGGCGATCATGCGCCGCTACCTGGAGACCAACGACATCGAGTCCCACGTGGCGCTCATCAAGGAGCGGTACGGCCGCCAGCGCGAGTGCATGGTGGAGATGATCGGCAAGTACTTCCCGGAA
Source organism: Pseudodesulfovibrio sp. lm2024 (assembly GCF_051175575.1). Taxonomy (NCBI): domain Bacteria; kingdom Pseudomonadati; phylum Thermodesulfobacteriota; class Desulfovibrionia; order Desulfovibrionales; family Desulfovibrionaceae; genus Pseudodesulfovibrio; species Pseudodesulfovibrio sp. lm2024. Next base: position 2,417,306 of record NZ_CP195092.1, on the reverse strand, counting down.
GAGGTGTCCATCACCCGTCCCGAGGGGGGCATGTTCCTGTGGGTGACCATGCCCGAGGGGTGCTCGAGCATGGACCTGTTCGACATGGCCATCAAGGACAAGGTGGCCTTCGTGCCCGGCAGGCCGTTCTTCGTGGACGGCTCGGGCGAGAACACCCTGCGCCTGAACTTCTCCAATTCGGACGAAGGCCGGATCGAGGAGGGCATCAGGCGGCTCGGCAAGTCCATCGGTTCGTTCCTGAAGTAACGCCATGGGCGCGAGGGACGCCCACGGCTCAAGATACCAAGGATGAGTTTTATGTCTCAGCACATCGTAATCATCGGCGGCGTGGCGCTCGGGCCCAAGGCCGCCTGTCGTTTCAAGCGGTTGGAGCCCGAGTCCAAGGTAACCATGATCGACCAGTCGTCCATGATCTCTTACGGCGGCTGCGGCATCCCTTATTATGTCTCCGGTGACGTGTCGGACGCGTCCGAACTGTGCACCACCAGCTTCCACATGCTCCGCGACCCCAAGTTCTTCAAGGACGTCAAGGGCGTTGACGCCCGTATCCTGACCAAGGCCACGCGCATCGACCGCGAGAACAAGTGCGTGGAAGTGGAGAACGTCCGGACCGGCGAGAAGGAGACCATCTCCTATAACAAGCTGGTCATCGCCACCGGCGCGTCCCCGCGCAAGCTGGGCCTGCCCGGCGAGGACCTGAAGGGCGTCAACTACGTGGCCAATCCCGGCGACGCCACGCGCATTCGCGAGGCCATCTCCAAGGGCGAGGTGGGCAACGCGGTGATCATCGGCGCGGGCTTCATCGGCCTGGAAATGGCCGAGGCGTTTGCCGACATGTGGGGCGTGGAGACCTCGGTGGTCGAGATCACCGGCCAGATCATGCCCCGCCTGGTCAGCCCGACGCTGGCCACCATGGGCCGCAAGCACATGGAGGAGAACGGGGTATCCTTTTATTTCGGCGAGACCGTCAAGGCCATCGAAGGCGAGGACGGCGTGGTCAAGCGTGTGATCACCAGCGAGCGCGTGCTCGACGCGGACGCGGTGATCATCTCGGCCGGCGTGGTCCCCAACTCGGACATCGCCAAGGAGGCCGGACTGGCCGTGCATGAGCGCGGCGGGGTGTATGTGGACGAGTTCATGCGCACCAACGACCCGGACATCTACGCGGGCGGCGACTGCTGCATAGTCCCGAACCTGGTCACCGGCCAGGACGCCTTCCTGCCGCTGGGCTCCATGGCCAACCGCCAGGGCCGCATCATCGGCACCAATCTGGCGGGCGGGGCGGCCAAGTTCGACGGCGTGGTCGGCTCGTTCGTGGTCAAGCTGTTCGAGACCTCCATGGCGGGCACGGGCTTGAGCCTCGATTCGGCCAAGGCCGCCGGGTTCGACGCCATGTCCGTGCTGCTCATCCAGCTGGACCGGGCGCATTTCTACCCGACCAAGGAGCTGATGACGCTCGAGATGGTTGTGGACAAGCCCACCCGCCGCGTGCTCGGCGTGCAGGGCTTCGGCTCCTCGGGCGACGCCATGGTGGGCCGCATCAACGCGGTGGCCGCCATCCTCAAGTCGTCCCCGACCATTGACGACGTATCCAACATGGAGCTGGCCTACTCCCCGCCGTTCGCCGCCGCCATGGATATCCTGAACACCCTGGCCAACCTGGCCGACAACGCGCTTGCGGGCATCAACCGCGGCGTGGGCCCCGCCGGATTCAAGGAGCTGTGGGACAACCGCGACAAGGACGCCTGCTTCTTCCTGGACTGCCGGGAAAAGGGCGACGCCGAGCCGTACATGGAGCGCAACCCGGAATTCTGGCACAATGTTCCGCAGGGCGAGATCTACAACCGCCTGGACGAGATCCCCAAGGGCCGGCCCGTGGTGCTGATCTGCAACACCGGGGCGCGGTCCTACGAGGCGCAGATCATGCTCGACGGGAAGGGCTACAAGGATGTGACCAACATCCACGGCGGCATGGCGGCCATCAAGAAGTACGGCATCGATCTCTAGACCGGCTACCATAAACGCTGGAGGCGGCGTGCGGTTTCTGATCGTCGACGACGACGAGAGCATACACCTCTTTCTGCAGGTCATCCTGGCCCCCTACGGGGAGTGCATTGCGGCTTCTACCGGCGAACGCGCGGTGGAGTTGTTTGTGCGCGCGCGGGACGAGGGGCGTCCCTTCGACGTGGTTCTCATGGACATTCTGATGCCCGGCATGGACGGGCACCAGGCGGCGGAGATCATGCGCGCGAAGGAGAAGGAGGACGGCGTGGCCGAAGCCGACAGCTTCAAGCTGGCCATGATCACCTGCGTTGTGGACGACACCAGCGTGGACAGGGCGTTCTTCAACACCAGGGCGTGCATCTACATCGTCAAGCCTCTGGATCGGCAAACGGTGATCAGCGAGCTCAAGGAGCACTTCATCATCTAACTCGCCTCGATATTGCAAACAAAAACGGCGCACCCGAAAGAGTGCGCCGTTTTTTTGTTCCCAACGAACAAACCGTCCAAGTCCCCCCGCGAAGCGGCCACAAAAAGTTTGGGAAAAGAGGGGGAAGGGGGTCCGGGGGAAGGGGGAGAAAGAACCCTTTTTAAAGGGTTTTTCTCCCCTTCCCCCGGCCGATCGCTGCTGTCCTCATCCGTAAGACTCGAGGACTCGCCAACGGCTGGAGGCCTGGAGGCCTATATACGGCCTTCCTCGACGCCGTGGCAGGCGACCACGGTGCCGTTATCGAGGGTACGCTGCTTGGGGATTTCCCGAGAGCAGCGCTCGTTCGCGTGTTGGCACCGGCCGTGGAAGACGCAGCCGGTGGGCAGGTTGATGGGGGTGGGCACGTCGCCGGACAGCTTGACGTGTCCCCCGGCCTTGCCGCCGAGCCTCGGGATGGCGGACAGCAGGGCCTGGGTGTAGGGGTGCCTGGGGCTGGTGAACAGCTCCTTGGCCGTGGCCAGCTCGCAGACGCAGCCGAGGTACATGACCAGCACGCGGCTGGAGATGTGCTCGACCACGCTCAAGTCATGGCTGATGAACAGGTAGGTCAGTCCGCGCTGCTCCTGGGCGTCCATGAGCAGGTTGAGGATCTGGGCCTGGATGGACACGTCGAGCGCGGCGATGGGCTCGTCGGCCGCGATGAATTCCGGATCGAGGACCAGGGCGCGGGCGATGGAGATGCGCTGGCGCTGGCCGCCGGAGAACTCGTGCGGGAAGTTGGTGGCCCAGCACGGGTCCACGCCCACCTGGCACATGACCTCGGCCACGCGGTCGCGGACCTCGTCACGGTTCATGTCCGGGTTGTGGAAGCGGACCGGCTCCTCCAGGATCTGGCGTACGGTCATGCGCGGGTTGAGCGATGCGTACGGGTCCTGGAAGACCATCTGCATCTTGGTCCGGTAGGGGAGCATCCTGGCCGAACTGAGGTTGTCGATGCGCGCCCCCCGGTAGTGGATCTCGCCCTTGTTGGGCCGGTACAGCCCCATGACTGTGCGGGCCAGTGTGGATTTGCCGCAGCCGGACTCGCCGACCACGCTCAGGGTCTCGCCCGCCTGGACGTCCAGGGAGACGCTGTTGACCGCCTTGACCACGGTTTTCTTGCGGCTGATCTTGCCGCCGGTGAACCGGATCTGATCGATGACCGAACCGGAGATGTCGAAGTGTTTGTCGATGTCCCTGACTTCTAGGATGGCACTCATGATTACTCGCCTCCTTCGCATTCGAAACAGGCGACCTGGGTGCCGCATTCGAGTTCATGGAGTTTCGGTATTTCGGTCTTGCAGCGCTCTTTACAGATGGTGCAGCGCGGTTCGAACGGACAGCCCTTGGGCATGTTCAGCAGCGAGGGCATCATGCCGGGGATCTGGTTCAGCCGCCGCTCGCCGCCCGCCATCTGCGGCAGGGCCTGGATGAGCCCCTTGGTGTAGGGGTGCTGCGGGTTTTCGATGAGCTGGTCGGCCGGTCCGAGTTCGACCACCTTGCCCGCGTAGAGCACGGCGATGCGCTGGGTGACCTCGGAGACCACGGCCAGGTCGTGGGTGATCAGGATGAGCCCCATGTTCTCCTTTTCGCAGAGCTCTAGGAGCAGGTCCATGATCTCGGCCTGGATGGTCACGTCGAGCGCGGTGGTGGGCTCGTCCGCGATGATCAGCTTGGGGCTGGTCAACAGCGAGATGGCGATGACGATGCGCTGGCGCATGCCGCCCGAGAACTCGTGCGGATACTGCTTGAGCCGTTTTTCCGGGGAGGGGATGTAGACCTTGCGCAGCTTGTCCAGACAGATGGCCTCGGCTTCCTTGTCCGAGACGTTCATGTGCGCCAGGATGGTCTCCTTCATCTGGGTGCCGATGGTCAGCACCGGGTTGAGCGTCATCATCGGATCCTGGAAGATCATGGAGATGTCGTTGCCCCGGATGTGGCGCATCTGGTCGGCCTTGAGAGTGGTCAGGTCCCGGCCGTCGAAGAGTATCTGGCCGCCGGTGATTTTGCCGGGCTTGGAGATGAGGTTGATGAGCGAGAAGCCGAGCACGGATTTGCCCGCGCCGGACTCGCCGACAATGCCGAGGCGTTCGCCTTTATTGATGACCAGGCTGACGTCGCGTACGGCCCGGACCCTGCCGGACCGCAATTCGAAGTCCACGCGCAGGTTCTTGATGTCTATGAGTTTTTCCACGCCTTACCCCTTGTAGAGTTTGGGGTTGAGGAAGTCCCGGACCCAGTCGCCCAGGAGATTGATGACCAGGATCAGGGTGACCAGCAGGATGCCGGGGAAGATGGTGATCCACCAGGAGCCGGAGAAGATGTACTCGAAACCGGCGGTGATCAGGGACCCAAGCGAAGGCTTGGTCACGGGCATGCCCAGCCCCAGGAAGGACAGGGCCGCCTCGCTCATGATGGCGTTGGCCACCTGGACCGTGGAGATGACGAGGACCGGGGAGAGGGTATTGGGCAGGATGTGCCGCCACATGATCCGGGTCTTGGACAGGCCGATGACCCGGGCCGCCTCCACGTATTCCTTTTTGCGTTCGGCCATCACCGAGGCGCGCACCGTGCGGGCGTACTGCGGCCATTCGGCCAGGCCGATGATGACGATGATCAGCGGCACGGCCACCTCGTCGTACCCGGCCACGCCGAAGGCGGCCTGGACGATGGCGCCGATGAATATGGCCACCATGTAGGTGGAGAACGACAGCTGGACGTCGGCTATGCGCATGAGGATGTTGTCCAGCCGTTTGATGTATCCGGAGAGCAGGCCGACCACGATGCCGATGAAGGCCTGGAGACAGACCGCGCCCACGCCGATGATGATGGACACGCGCATGCCGTAGAGCATGGTGGAGAGCATGTCGCGGCCCTGGGCGTCGGTGCCGAGCAGGAAGTCCGCGTTGCCGCCCTTTTCCCATACGGGCGGGAGCTGCGCGTTCATGATGTCGATGGTCTTGGTGTTGTACGGATCATGCGGGGCGATAATCGGCGCGGCAAAGGCGGTGAAGACCAGCAGGACCAGGATGGCGAAGCAGGTCACGGCCATGGGGTCGCGCAGGAAGCTGTAGAGCATGTAGGATTCTTTGAAACGTTGCCAGCGGGTTCTCATGCTACTGCCTCCCTGCCACGCGGACCGTGGGGTTGACCAGGCCGTAGATGATGTCCACCAGCGTGTTCACGAGCACGAACACGATACCGACGAAGACGAGATAGGCAACCATGAGCGATGTGTCGGAACGCTCGACGGACTCGATGAACATGGAGCCCATGCCCTGCCACTGGAACACGGTTTCGGTCAGGATGGTGAAGGCCACCATGATGCCGAGCTGCACGCCGCCCACGGTGATGACCGGGAGCAGGGTGTTCTTGAAGGCGTGGACCAGCCAGACGCGCCAGGGCTTGATGCCCTTGGCCCAGGCGAACTTGACGTATTCGCTCTCCAGGACCTCCATCATCTCGGAGCGGATGAGGCGGATGAACAGGGGGAGCATGATGGAAGACAGGGCGATGGACGGCATGATCAGGTGCTTGAGCCCGTCCGCGGTGAGCAGGCCGGAGTCCCACCAGCCGAACAGGAGCACGGTCTCCCCCCGGCCGTAGGACGGCAGCCAGTGCAGTTCCACGGAAAAAATGTAGATGAGCAGGATGGCCGTCAGGAAGACGGGCATGGATACGCCGACGATGGACCCGCCCATGATGATCTTGGAGAAGAAGCTCTTGGGCCGGATGGCCGAATAGATGCCGAGCGGTATGGACAGGACCACGATGATCAGCGCGGCGCAGAAGACCAGCTCCAGGGTGGCCGGGGCCTTTTTGATGATGACCTCGGTGGCCGGTTTCTTGAAGAAGTAGCTTTGTCCCAGGTCGCCGTGCAGGGCGTCGCGCAAAAAGCGCACGTACTGCACCGGGAAAGGGTCGTTGAGGCCGAGGCGCTCGCGGATCTGCGCCCGCTCGGCCGCCGTGACCCGCTGGCCCACCAGGTCACGGACCGGGTCGCCGAAGTTGTGCTTGATGGCGAATCCGATGAAGCTGATGATCAGCATGACGATCACGGCTTGGAGGATTCGTTTTACGGTGAATGCAAACATGTTGACTCTTGACGTTTATGTTTTCCGGGCACGGGATTGTGCGCAGGGTTGTTGGATGGACCGCAACGCTACCGGCCTTGAGGCCGTATTCTGTATGAAAGGGGAACCCTGGCGGAGCCGGGGTTCCCCTTTATTGTTATTTTACGGTTAATGCAAGCCGACGGGGCTCTACTTGATGACCAGATCGCCGAAGTACGGGAAGTTCATGACGTTCACGATGTCTTCGGTGTTCATGTTGGACTTGGAGGCCCAGGACAGATTCTGCCAGTGCAGCGGGATGAAGCCGGCTTCGTCGTACTGGATCTTCTCGGCTTCCTGCAGGTCGGCGGCGCGCTTGGCCGGATCGGTCTCGGTCTGGGAGGCCAGGGTCAGCTCATCCACCTTGGCGTTGCAGTAGTTGCCGGAGTTGTACTGGCCGTAGCCGGTCTCGGCGTTGCGGCACATGGACAGGAACTCGAAGAAGTTGCCGGAGTCCTCGGTGTCGGAGTGCCAGCCGATCATCTGGATGTCGGCCACCTGGGCGTCGAACTGATCCCAGTACTGCGCCTTGGGCATGGTCTTGAGCGAGATCTTGATGCCGAGCTTGGACATCATGGAGGCGAAGGCCTCGGCGATCTTCTCGTCGTTCACGTAGCGGTTGTTGGGGGCGATCATGGTCGCCTCGAAACCGTCGGGGAAGCCGGACTCGGCCATCAGGGCCTTGGCCTTGTCGAGGTCGAAGCGGGGCACCAGGGCGTCGACATGGCCGACGTAGCCCTTGGGCGACATCTGGCCGGCGGCGGTGGCGAAGCCGTTCATGATCTTCTCGACCACGCCCTGGTTGTCATAGGCGTAGGCCATGGCCAGGCGGACCTTGGGATCGGCCAGGGCCGGGTTGCGCTTCTGGTTCAGCTGGAAGGTGATGATGCGCGAGCCGGACATGGTCACGAGCTGCAGGCCGTCGGTGGACTTGATGCGGTCCAGGTCCTGCGGAGGAACGGGCATGACGAAGTCCACGTCGCCGGACATGAGCGCGGCGGTGCGGGTGGCGTCATTCTTGATCGGGGAGAGGACGATCTCCTCGATGTTGCCGGTGTTCTTGTCCCAGTAATCCTTGAAGCGGGTGAAGACGGTCTTCACGCCCTGCTCGCGGCTGGCGACCACGAAGGGGCCGGTGCCGGACTCGTTCTCGTTGGCAAAGGAATAATCGGTCTTGAGAATGAGGTCCTTGGCCTTACCCTTGTCGTCGGTGCCGGTATAGAACTGGCTGTCCATGGGGAAGATGTAGGTGGCCATGTTCAGGACCAGGCCGTAGGGCTTCTTGGTGACCAGGTCCACGGTGTAGTCGTCCACGGCCACGGCGCCGGAGAAGGGCTCGAAGAGGCCCTTGAAGTCGTCGGACTTCTTCAGGCGGTCCAGGGTGAAGGCCACGTCCTTGGCGGTGAAGTCGTTGCCGGAATGGAACTTGACGCCCTTGCGCAGGTGAAAGCGCATGGTCAGGTCGTCAATGCGTTCCCAGCTCTCGGCCAGACGGGGCACGAAATTCATGTCCTTGTCGTAGCGGACAAGCGGATCGAAGACCATGTGGGAGTACTGCAACATGCCGCCGGACAGCTGGACATGCGGGTCGAGGGACACCGGGTCGGCATCCATGGCGAGCTTGAGGGTGATTTTTTCAGGGGCAGCGGGGGCGGCTTTCTCGGCTGCCTCTTTCTTCTCTTCGCCGCTGCAGCCGACCAGCATGAGGGCGGCGACCAGCAAAGAGAGAACGAGCAGGGAGAATTTGCCGGCGGTTCTGAACGTCGACACTTTCATGGGTTATTCCTCCTAAATTAATCCGATTGCACCAGCACTGGCGCGTTCCATACCTTTCTTGCGCCCCGTTAGGCGCAGTCCGAAAAAAACGGGCTTTCGCAGGGGTTGCGCGCAACCCCCGGGACGGCGTAGCTTCATCGGACGAAAACGAAACATTCATACACGTTTCGTCAGGCTTTAACAATAGCGTAATGAATTTGACGACGAACTAGCGGAGGCGAATCTTGTTCAATAAAATCTATTTTTTCGCACTGTTCCCGTTTTTTATTCTGGCTTTGAGCGGATGCTCCGGCGCTTCTTCAGTTGACGGCGGTCTTTCGCCTGTTGAAACGATTGTTTTAGACACCGAGTACAGCGCCGCCCTGAACGTGGACAAGAACGAGGTTTTCGCCCTGGATCTGCTCAGGCCGTCGGCCAAGGGCTATCGCATCACCGGGGCGGCGTTCGACCCGGTGATGGTGCGCATGGAGCGGTATCTGGAATATGACGACGACGGAGAGCCCCGGGCGCGCTACCTGTTCACCGCCCTGCAAGAGGGCGTGACCGACGTGCTCGTCAGGATGGTCCCCGTCGCCGGGGGCGACGTGACCACCTACCGGCAGGTCACCGTGACCATCGGCTCGGGCGGCGGCTGGTTCGGCTAGGCGTCGTCGCCGGGTTCCGGGTCGAAACGCTGTTCGGTCTTGGTCAGGTTGAAGTCGAGCAGACCGGCGTCCTCCATGACCGTGGCGCACAGATTCAGCGGGCTCATATACTGCTCACGCCAGTCCATGACCAGGGTCAGGCCGTCTTCGGTTTCCACGGCCTCGCGGACCATGGGCCGCAAATCCACCTGTTTGGGCTTGCCCTTCTTGGTCGTCTTCTCGATGAAATGGTGCTCCGAGGCCATGAACGCCCGCCACTGCTCCAGACGGCGCTCATTGTCGCGGACAAAGCGCAGCTCATAGACCTCTTCCACGGCCTGGGCCTGCTTGCGGCCCATGGACAGCCGTTGCGCGCTGCGGACGGCCAGCCCCTTGGGCATGTTCCGCCCCAGGCGCTCGACCACCTCGTCCGGCCCGAAATCCTCGCGCAGGAACACGTTGATCCACTCGCTCACGCTCTCTACGCCCACGGGCAGCGCCTTGCCGAAGGACAGTCTCGGCATGGGATGGAACCCGGCGGAAAAGGCCATGGGCAGGCGCGCCCGGCGGAAGGCGCGCTCGAACACGGCCTGCAGCTCCAGCTGGCTGAGGAAGGCGGCCGGGCCGGTTTTTTCGTACCACACCCGGTAGTGGGCGGCCTTGCCGGTCAGATCCGGCTTCTCCACGCTGTAGGGAGGCTGTTTGCCCTCCTGGTCACGCTGGGGGAAGACCAGCCTGGGCCGGATGTCCTTGTCCCCGGCCTGATTCTTCAGAGTCGAGACCCGGCCGTCGAACTGGCAGACGCCGCAGTTGCGGCACGCCCCGTAGCGGCAGTCGTCGGTGATCTTCCCGGCCAGGGCGCGTTCGCGCTCCTTGAGCAGGAACCGCTTGGTCAGGCCGCTGGACAGATGATCCCAGGGCAGGGGGGCTTCCGGGTCGCGCGGACCGGTGAATTCGTCCCAGTCGAGCCCGGCCTCTTCCATGGCCTCGCGGTACGGCGCAAGGCGCAGATGGTCCTTCCAGCTGGAAAAGAGGGCGCCCTTGGCGTAGGCCCGCTCGACCACTTCGGCCAATCGGCGGTCGCCGCGTGAGAAGACTCCTTCCAGCGAGGTCATCTCGGGCTCGTGGTACTTGATGGAAATACGTTTGTGCGGCCTGAAGATGGACCGCAGATGGTCGATGCGCCGGTAGATCTCGTCCAGCGGAATCTGCGGCTCCCACTGGAACGGGGTGTGCGGCTTGGGCACGAAGGGCGAGACCGCGGCCGTGACCTGCAGCCTCTTTATGTGCCGACCGGCCGCGTCGCGCACCTTGAGGCAGAGGTCCAGGATGGCGTCCAGGTCCTCGTCCGTCTCGGTGGGCAGGCCGATCATGAAATAGAGCTTCACTCCCTGCCAGCCGTTTTCGAAGAGCAGCCGGACGTGCTCGATGAGCCCGGCCTCGTCCACGCCCTTGTTGATCACGTCCCGCAGCCGCTGGCTGCCCGCCTCCGGGGCGATGGTCGCGCCCGTGCGCCGGATGGACGAGATGCGCTCCATTATCGGCGCGGACAGGGAACCGACCCTCAGGGACGGCAGGGAAATGGAAATTTGTTCGGCCGCGCACTTGTCGAAGCTGCGGGTGAAGAGAGTGTCCAGGCCGGAGAAGTCGCCGGTGGACAGCGACAGCATGGAGGTCTCCTCGTATCCGGTCTCGGCCAGGCCGTCGGTCAGGATGTCGTCCAGGCCGTCCAGGGAGCGTTCGCGCACCGGGCGGTAGATCATGCCCGCCTGGCAGAACCGGCAGCCGCGCGTGCAGCCCCGGGCGATCTCCATGGTCAGCCGGTCGTGGATGGCCCCGAAAGGGATGACCTGGCCCGTGGGGAACGGCGCGCGGTTCAGATCGTCCACCACGGCCTTTTCCACAATCTCATATCCTTCCTTGAGCGGCTTCAGCGGCTTGCCCGGCCCCTCGTCCTCGAAGAACGACGGCACGTACAGTCCCGGAATCTCGGTCAGGGACTCCAGCAGCGCCTGCTTTGGCAGCCCCTCGGCCTTGGCCCGTTCCACGGCGGCCAGGAGCGCGACCATGGCCTCCTCGCCGTCGCCCAGGACCATGGCGTCGAAGAACGGGGCCACGGGCTCGGCGTTGAAGGCCGCGCCGCCGCCCGCCACGATGAGCGGGTAGGGCTCCTCCCGGTCCGCGCTGCGCAGCGGTATGCCCGCCAGGTCGAGCATGTACAGGATGTTCGTGTAGCACAGCTCGTGGGTCAGGCTGAACCCGACCACGTCCATGTCCTTGAGCGGGGTGTCGGACTCCAGGGTGGCCAGGGGAACATTGCGCTCGCGCAGGATGTTCCCGGCCTCCTCATCGGGTGTGAAGACCCGCTCCGCCCAGAAATTGGGCTGCGCGTTCAGCGCCTCGGACAATATCTTCTGGCCGAGATAGGACATGCCCACCTCGTACATGTCGGGGAAGGCCAGGGCGCACCGTACGGTCACGGTGGACGGGTCCTTGAACACGGCGCCCCATTCGCTGCCTATATAGCGCGAGGGACGGGGGAGGATGGGCAGCAGTTCTTTCATGATCTCAATTGGTTCGGGGAACGGAAAAAACGGGGTTGGCTCACGTGAACCAGCCCCGTCCGAAATAACAGGTTTCGTCTGGGTCGGCTAGCCGAGATCCAGGCCGCCGCCCGCACCGCCGCCCATGCCGGACAGGTCGAGCCCGCCGCTGGACAGGGAGATGTTGGTCTTGGCTTCGATATATTTGGTCTTCAGCTCTTCCGGGCAGTTCTTGTACTCGAACAGCACGTGGCTCTGGGCGATCTTGCCCTGCATTTCCTGGTCAAAGGGATATCCATAGGGCAGCAGGACCATCTGGGTGCCCTGCTGGGTGGGCATGGCCTGCAGGATGGCGGGTTCCTCGATGTCGCTGCCGACGTAGTTGCCGACAACCATCTCGCCGCTGACCAGTTTGACCAGCCGAATGTCATAACTCATGTTGCTCTCCTTGGAAGTTGTGGTGGGTCCTTAAGTAGGTATCCCCCTTGACGCTGTCAAGGAAAGCTGTGGGTGCGCCTCCGGCGGCCGGGGAAAGGGGAGAGGGGAACCCTTTGAGAAAAGGGTTCCCCTCTCCCCTTTCCCCGGCCGCCCATCCCCTCTCCCCTCCTAAACTTTTTGTATGCGCATGCGCGCGCGGCGGGTGGAGGGAAGGCATTCCATAGGGTCCTGATTTGTGCGGGCGAGACCAGGCGAGATAAAATAGGCACGGCAGATCGCGTCCGCACAGCCCCGCGAAGCGGCGACTAAAAGTTCTGGAGATTCTTAAGAACCTCTTTCAAGAGGTTCTTAAACCGTCGGAGACGCCCCGCCGGAGGCCTCCCAAACAACGCAGGGCGGCGCCGAGAGAACTCGGCGCCACCCTTTATGGGGAGTGGGGTATTGTGGGCTTATGCCTGTTCGGGGCCGTGGAGCAGGGCCATGACTTCCATGGTGTCGTGCGGCAGGGCGTCTTCGCCCCTGGCGGCGTATTCCATTTTGGACACCGTGTAGATGGCGATGAAGGACAGGATCATGACGAATCCGCCCGGGTTGTTGTATTGCAGAAAGTGCGGCAGCATGGATTTGCCCAGGATCATGAAGAACGAGCCGACGATGCCGACGACCAGCCCGGCGCAGGCGCCGCCCTTGGTCATCTTGGGCCACCACACGCCCATGACCAGGACCGGGAAGAAGGTGGACGCGGCGATGGCGAAGGCCAGTCCCACGAGGATGGCGATCTGCATGGATTCGGCCCAGAAGCCCAGCGGGATGCCGAGCAGGCCCACGGCGATGGAGGCCACGCGGGCGACCTTGACGCGGGAGCGTTCGGGCATGTCCGGGTTGAAGACGTTGACCACCAGGTCGTGGCCGATGGCTCCGGCCGAGGCGATGATCAGCCCGGCCACGGTGGACAGGATGGCGGCGAAGGCCCCGGCCACCACGATGCCGAGCAGGACCTGTCCGCCGAAGTAGGAGCCCGCCACGGGCACGGCCAGGTTCTTGCCGTTGTCGGCCAGCCACTGCATCAGGTGCGGGGACACGCCCATGGACTCGCCCTGCAGGAAGACGTAGCGGATGACATGGCCCACGTAGGGGCTCAGGATGTAGAACATGCCGATGAGAAAGAGCACGTAGATGACGGTCCTGCGGGCGGCCTTGCCGTCCGGGGCGGTGTAGAAGCGCACCAGGATGTGCGGCAGTCCGGCGGTGCCGAACATGAGGGCGAGCAGCAGGGACAGGGTGTCCTTGAGGCTGGTCAGCCAGTAGGCCGGGCTGGTGTAGGCGGCCCCGTCGAATTCCTTGCCGGTGATGGGCGTATTGCCCTTGAATTCGGCCAGGAACTTGACCACGTCGGTGTAGGTCAGGCCCTTGAGCATGAAGGGGATGAAGGCCAGCAGGAACATGGCGCCGAACAGGATCCAGAACTGGACCAGCTGGTTGACGGTGGTGGCCTTCATGCCGCCCACGGTGACGTAGAAGGTGATGATGCAGGCGATGATGATGATGGACGTGGAGTACTCCAGGTTGAGCAGCAGCCCCATGACCTTGCCCGCGCCGAGCATCTGCGGGGCCATGTAGAAGAGCGAGATGAAGAGCACGCCGACCACGCCGAGGATGCGCGCCGTCTTGGAGTGGAAGCGCTCGGACACGAAGTCGGGCACGGTGTAGCGTCCGAACTTGCGCAGGGGGCTGGCCAGGAAGAGGAGCAGGGCGATGTAGCCCACGAAGAAGCCGAGCGCGTAGATGATGCCGTCGAAGCCGAACAGGAAGGCCACGCCGGCCACGCCCAGGAACGAGGCCGCGGACAGGTAGTCCGAGGAGATGGCCGAGGCGTTGATGAAGGAATTGACCTTGCGTCCGGCCAGATAATAGTCGGCGGATGTTTTCTGGCTGCGGAACATGAAGGTGGTGACCACGGTAAAGGCCAGCATGGCCCCGATGAGCAGCAGGGCGGTGATCGGTATCTGATATCCGAGTTCCATGATTACGCTCCTTCCCTGGCTTCCCTGGCGTCCATGGGATCCTGGGTCTCGACGGTTTCGGCGATTTCATCCTCTATCTCGTTGGCCTTGCCCACGTACCAGATGAACAGTCCCCAGGTGATCGGGTAGATGGCCACGGCCACCAGCCAGTAGTGCAGGGGAAAACCGAGGATTACGACGCCGGTTACCCACGCGCTGCCCAGGTAGACGAGCAGAAAAATGCCGATGACGAAGGCGAAGTATGGAATGCCCACGCCGAGCGCAAACTGCAGTTGCCGTTTTCGGATCCTTTCGATTTGATGCATGGTTGCTACCCCCAATACGGTTGAATGTTTGCCGTTGGAGTCCTTTTACAGTAGGAAAAACAAAGGAAGCATCCGTTTTCAGGTAAGCGGTCGAAGCCGGGCGGTCGCGGGTTCGGGTTTTTTCGCCCCGGCGGCGAACGGGCGGTTTATCCCGGTCAACGGTCGGACTTTCGGCCACACAGCACGGGTTTGGACATGGATTGTAACGGTGAACGGTCCGTGAACGGTAACAGAGGCGTCCCGGACGGCCTTTTGGACGAATTGCGGGTCATGGCCCGCGAGGGCAAGCTGGCGGGTATCCGCCAAACCCGGCTCGACCTGGTCCAGGAGTGGCTCGACCAGGGGGCGTCGGCCGAGTTGGCCTGCAAGCGGCTGACCCGGTTCAACCGAGACGTGGTCGTGGCCGTGCTCGAGGCCCATGCCGTGGAGTACCCGTGGCTTTCGCAGTGCGCGTTCATGGAATTCGGCTCGGGCGGTCGGGAGGAAATGGTCCCGGGGTCGGACCAGGACAACGGGCTGCTCATTCCTGTCCAGGTGGGCGAGGACGAGGTGGACGACTGCACCCAGTCCATCGTCATCGCCCTGGACGGCGCGGGCCTCTCCCTGTGTGACGGCGGGGTCATGGTCAGCAACGCGGAGTGGCGCGGGGATTTCGACGCCTGGCTCACCCGGCTGACCGGCTGGCTGTCCAATCCGGCCGAGAAGGGGCCGTGGCAGTCCGGGCTGATCCTGGACTTCCAGGCCGTGTACGGTGTCGGGGACGAGGTTCGGCGCATGCGCGAGCGGCTGTGGGAGTATGTGCGCACCAAGCCAATCGCCCTGTCCCTGCTGGTCCGGGAGCTGACCGATTACCGGCTGCCCCTGACCCTGTTCGGGACGTTCGTCACCGAGCGCGAAGGTCCGTGGCACGGTTTCCTGAACATCAAGTCGTCGGTCCTGGCCCACCTGACCAACAGCGCGCGCATCCTGGCGCTCAAGTACGGGGTGCGCCCGCACAACACCTGCGACCGGGTCCGCGCCCTGGGCGAGGCCGGGCACATCGCCGAGCATCACGCCCGGTCCCTGCTCGACGGCTGGGAATACCTGCAGCGCAAGCGGCTCGACATCGGCCTGGAATGCGGACGCACCGGGCTGCCGCCGCACAACTACGTCAACCCGGCCGTCCTGGACCAGGGCGAGCGGCTCAGGCTCAAGGCGGCTATTCACGCGGTGGAAAAGCTGGTACGGCTGGTCCAGGCCGGATCCGGCCTGTGAATCGGCTTCCTTTTTGCAATAATTCGGCGGTCCGGCGGTTTTTCGACGACCCGGGGCCCATGTATAAGGATTTGATTCGTGAATGTCCTGATCATCAATCTGACCCGCTTCGGCGATCTCATCCAGACCCAGCCCGTGATCGCCGGTTTCAAGAGCCGGGGGCATCGGGTGGGGCTGGTTTGCCTGTCCAACTTCGCTTCGGCGGCCTCGCTGCTGACCGGCGTGGACCGTGTCTTCGCCTTTTCCGGAGCCGGGCTGCTCGCCGGCCTGGACAAGGACTGGCGGCTGGCCGTGCGCGATCTGGACGGGTTTCGGCAATCCGTGTTCGACGAATTTACGCCCGACGAGACCGTGAATCTGACCCCGTCGGTCTCCTCGCGGCTTCTGGCCTATGGGCTGACACCGGAGGGCGGCAGGACCACGGGGTTCACCGTGGACGAGTTCGGCTTCAACGCGGACACGTCCTCCTGGGCCGCGTTCCTGCAATTGGCAGGGGCCAACCGGGGAGCCAGCCCGTTCAACATCTGTGATCTCTTTCGCCGCGCCGCCGGGCTGGATCGCGAGGGCAACGGGCTGGTCCTGGCCGAGCCGGACGAAACCGCCCTGGCCCGCGCCGACGAGCTGCTGTCCGCGCAGGCCAAAGAAGGGCAGGGCTTCGTGGCCCTGCAACTGGGGGCCAGCGAGGAACGCCGCCGCTGGCCCGTGGACTATTTTCGCGAGACCGCCCGCAGGCTCTACGAGCGCGACGGGTTGGTGCCGGTTCTGCTCGGCAGCGGGGGCGAGGCCCGGCTGGGCGCGCGGTTCGCCGACGGCGCGCCCTTTCCGCTGGTTGACTGCATGGGCAAAACCTCCCTGACAGAGCTGGCCGGGGTGCTGAGCCGCTGCCGGGTTCTGCTGACCAACGACACCGGGACCATGCACCTGGCCGCAGGGCTGGGCGTGCCGCTGTGCGCGGTATTCCTGGCCACGGCCCAGCCGTGGGACACCGGGCCGTACCGGGCGGGCAACATCTGCCTGGAGCCGGACATGGACTGCCATCCGTGCGCGTTCGGCACGGGGTGCCCGTGCGACGAGGGATGCCGCCGGGCCGTGACCCCGGAGGCCATGTACGCCTGCGCCAGGGCGGTGATGGAGGGCTCGGACCCCAGGCCCGTGTTCGGAGCGCGTATCTGGCGCACCAGGACCGGCGCGGACGGGTTCATGGAGCTTCAGTCTCTGTCCGGGCACGACGGTTCGGACCGGGCCGTGTGGATCGCCATGCAGCGGGCGCATTTTTCCGCCTTCCTGGACGGCCGGGCCATGGCCGCGCCCACCGGGCTGGGCGCGCGGCTGGGGGCGGACATGCGGGCGGATCTGTCCAAAACTTTGACGAGCGCGCGGGACATGCTTTTCCTGCTCTCCCAGCAGGGCGCGCTGTTGCGCGTGAACCCCAGACCCCAGGCCAAGACCAAGTTCCTGGCTTCCTGGCAGCGGGTGCAGAATATTTTGTCCGCGAATAATCACTTGAATATCTTGGCGTTATTGTGGATGTTCGAGAGCCAGCGCCAAGGCGAGGACCTGGCCTCCCTGCTGTCCGTGGCCGAGCGCCATCTCGGACTTTTGACCGGCCTGGCGGACGATTTGGCCTGATCGGCATGGATTTTGAATTATCCGGGTTGTACCGGAAGAAACGGCAAATTTTATCTACTCACGGAGGAGAAGGTCAGCATGATCATCATCGATGGAAAACAATATGATATTGGGGCCCAGAATTTCGAGAACCTGGAACAGGTCTTCACCAAGGTGGTCGAGGACGGCCATCTGGAGGACCGCATCGTGACCGACGTCATGATCAACCATGAGCCGTTTACCGAGATTTACCCCCACCAGGCCGAGGACATCGACATGTCCGAGGTCGAGTCCGTGGAGATCACGACCATGGCCACCGAAGAAATGGCCGTGGAGATCACCCTGGAGCTCTACAAGGTCGTCAATCTCATGAGCGAGGGCGGCAAGCGCGTGGCGACCCTGTTCCGCCAGGCCGACGACGCCGAGGCCCTGGAGACCTACCAGGATCTCATCGACGTCATCCGCAACTTCCTGAACATGATCGGCATCCTGCGCGACGAGTACTCCCTCAAGGACCATCCGTCCTACCTGGAGAGCGCCGAGGAGTTCAACGCCATGTTCACCGAGATGGGGTCCGTGCTCGAGAACGAGGACTGGATCCTTCTGGCCGACCTGCTCGAATATGAATTCCTGCCCGCGGTGGAAAAATGGAAGACGGTCATCAAGTCCCTGCGCGACGACATCCGCAAGGCAAAGAAGTAGACATGGCCCGGCGCAGCCAGATGCTGGACGAGGCTATCACCATCGGCCGCAGGGAGCTCGACTTCCTGGTGGCCGGGGACGTGTTCGAGGCCGAAAAGCTTGCCCATTCCCGCGAACTGCTTCTGGACGAGGCCATGCGCGACCTGTCCGGGGACAATCTGAAGCTGCTGGCCGACAAGCTCGTGGAAATGAAGTCCCTGCACGACGAGATCACCGGGGAGGCCCAAAGGCTCAAGCAGTCCCTGAAACAGGACCTGACCAGCATGAAGCGCCAGACCCGGCGCATCTCCGGCTACAGCTTCGGGGCGGGAAACATGCCCCGGCTGGCCAAGGAGCGGTTCCTCAACAAGAAGGGCTGATCTCTCCGCAAAGACGTCTGAAAAGCCCCGGCCGTTCGGCCGGGGCTTTTTTGCGTTGCCGCTTCATTCTTGGACGGGCGCATGAGGCAGGACAAGAAACTGGCTGTGGAATGAGCCATGGAACCCTTGGCCGGGTGGGCCCACCTGATTTATTCTTCTAGAGATTGATCCAGTCGAGGCGGCCGGTGTTCCGGTCCGCGCTGGCCGTGGCCGTGAACTCGATGCCCATGCGGGTGAAGCCGGGGCGGCCCTCTTCGAGGGTGCGCACCTCGCCCGCGTACCAGTAGGGCTTGAAGGTCTTTTCCCGGAAATTGAACATGAACAGGTTGATGACCACCGGCGTGGACACGGTGCAGGTCTCGGGGATGAGCCGGTTGAGCACGGACAGGCCGAGCCCGCCGCCCGAGATGTTGATGACCGCGTTGGCGCTCTGTTCCGGCTTGTCCGAGGCAAACGAGTTGACCCCTATCTGCGGGGCCGCGTCCTCGAAGGACAGCTCCGAGGTCCGGGGCGAGGCGGTCCACAGCTTGACCCGGATGAACTGTTGGTCGGCCACGCGCTTGCGCTGGTGCTTGCGGCGCGGGATGAGTGCGTAGTCGTTGGGCCCGGCCAGGACCATCCGGTCGGTTCTGCGCCCGTCGCGGTCCGACTCCACCAGGGTGGCCGTGAAGGAGTTGATCCGCCCGCCGCGCGTCTTCATGGGCGCGAACACGCAGACCAGCTCGCTGCCAGGCCTGGTTCGGATGACGTCCAGCCGCTCGATGATCTCGCATTGGATCCGGTTGGACTTCACTGCGGTGATCACGCAGCGCACGACCACGGACTCGTCGTCCGGCCCGGCCAGCACGTCCACGACCACGCCCTTGTGTTGCAGGGTGCGCGGTATGCCGGTGCGCGTGGACGGGGAATTGTGCGCCGGGCGGCGCAGTAGCCACAGACCGATGACAAGCAGGGCCAGGGCCAGCAGCCCGAGCAGCACGCCCCCGGCCATGCGGAAGTGCTCGGGGGATACGCCCGGGAAGAGAAGGGCGGTGAGCCGGTCGAATTGGGCCCCGGCGGACGAGATCAGTTCCTGCAGGTTCATGGCTCGCAATGACTAGAAGTTGACGAATTGCTTCTTGGCTTCAAGAACCTTGCCAAGATAGCGTCTGGTCTCGGCAAAGGGAAGGTTCTTGCGCAGCCGTTCATAGACCTCGGCGGGCTGCATGGCGTTGATCTTCCCTGCCGCGCGGTCCCGATCCTTGTCAAAGGTCTTGAGCACGCCGCCCGCGCCGCCGTTGTATCCGGCGATGACGCAGTATTCCCTGGACACCGGGTTTCTGATGTCCCCCAGGAAGCGGTCGCCGAGCAGGTGCAGGTAGGCCGTGCCGTAGGTGATGTTGGTCGGCGGTTCGAACAGGGCCGCGCGCGACGGCTGGCCCGTCTTGCCGTGCAGGAACCGGTACACGTCGCTGCCCGCGGTGGACGGGACCACCTGCATCAGCCCCACGGCCGAGGCCGAGCTGACCGCGAACGGGTTGAAGTCCGACTCCACCTTCATGATCGCATAGACCAGGTTGCGGCTGACCTCGAAACGGTCGGCGGTGGCCCACACCAATTCGCGGTACTTGGCCGCACGTACCGAGAGATGGTCCCTGACCATGCGGAAGGATACCGACCGGGCGGCCTTGCCTTTGACGGTGCGCGTCTTGAGATCGTTTTGAATCAGATGGTCGGCGTACCGTTCGGCGCGCCACTCCCAGCGGATGTCGTGGCCGTCGGCGTCCTTGACCTCGCCGAGCAGGAACGGGGTGTCCCCGAGCTTGACGGTCTTGGCCGAGTAGAGGTCCACCGCGCGCGGGTCGCCCGGGGTGAGCAGGGTGGTCACGATGGCGATGCGCAGGCTTTCAAGCGGTTTCTCCTCGGCCACGGTCTCGACCACGATCTCCCCGGTGTCGAAGTCCACGCTGGCTCGCGAGAGGTAGTTGTCGGTGTACTTGACGTACTGCTTGGGCGCGGGCACCCGCACGTCATCCTCGCCCCACACCCCGGTCACGGCCTTGACAAAGGTCTCCAGGAGTTCCTTGAAATTTTTCAGGTCGTTGCCGATGGCGGCGGGGTTGGTGGCGTAGCCGATGGTCTTGTCCCGGGCCAGGGCCTCGGCCGCCGCCGCAGGGTTGCCCGTGGCCGCCGCCCGGGCGATGCGCACCGCGTCGTACCGGGAGCAGGACCCGGCCATGCAGGCCACCACCAGGAGGATGATTATTCGTGTCATATCATTGTAAAGAATATTTTGTTTGACAGCTGGTTCACTATCCTTAAAGTCCGCCTGAATCATACGTTCGAATTTTCACATGTTCAACCAGGTGCAGTTGCCTGCACCGAGGATGCCCCCATGCCCGAGTACCCGGAGGTCGAGCGGATACCGTCCGATCTGGAAGAATTGCTGGATCGGTTTTTCGACGTCTCCCGACAGGACCTCGAACAGATGCGCAACGCCCTGCATGCTGGGGATTTCGACACTCTGGTCCGGCTTGGCCATACGGCCCGGGGCACGGGCAGCGGCTACGGGTTCAAAGGCATGGGCATGATCGGCCACGAAATCGAGCTGGCCGCCAAGCAGCGCGATCCCGAGGCCCTGGAAAGGCATATGGACACCTTGGCTCATTACCTCGATACCGTCCGGGTCGAGTTCGACAGCTAGCGGCACAGAAGCGCCTCGTCGGCGATGCGCCTCCGACGGCTTAAAAGACGTTTAAAAAATCTCCCCAACTTTTTATGTGATTTCGCAGGTCCATGCGTTCGCGCTGGGCCGTGCTTCCTTGCGGCCATCCTCTCACCCGAACAGCGCAAGGTAAAGCGGCAAGATCCCCCGCTACGCGCCATACCCGCGAAGCGCCACAAAAAGTTTAGGAAAGGAGAGGGGATGGGGGGCCGGGGGAAGGGGAGAGGAAGAACACTTTTCAAAGGGGGTCCCTCTCCCCTTCCCCCGGCTGCCGGAGGCGTTACAACAGCTCCATGGCGGCGTCGACGGTCCAGTCTTCGTGGACGACCTTGTTGAGGGCGGCCACGATCTTGGCCGGATTGGGATGCTGGAAGATGTTCCGGCCCACGGACAGGCCGCTTCCGCCCGCCTGGATGGAGTCGTGGACCATCTGGACGAGGTCGCGTTCGCTTTCGAGTCTGGGGCCGCCCGCGATGACCACGGGCACGCAGCACCCTTCGACCACGCGCGCGAAGGATTCGGTGTCGCCGGTGTAGTTGACCTTGACGATGTCCGCGCCGAGCTCCACGCCCACGCGGGCGCAGTGGGCCACGACCTGCGGGTCGTATTCGTCTTTGATCTTGGGGCCGCGAGCGTACATCATGGCCAGCACGGGCATGCCCCATTCATTGGCTTCGGAGCAGAGCGCGCCGAGGTCGGCGAGCATCTGCGGCTCGGTCTCGTCGCCGAGGTTGACGTGGATGGACACGGCGTCCGCGCCGAGCTTGATGGCGTCGGTGACCGAGCCGACCATGGTCTTGGCGTTGGGGTGCGGGGACAGGGAGGTGGAGGCGGACAGGTGGATGATCAGGCCGATGTCCTTGCCGCCCGCGCGGTGGGAACAGCGGGGGATGCCCTTGTGCATGAGCACGGCGTTGGCGCCGCCCTCGGCCACCTGGTCAACGGTTTCGCGCAGGTCCACGATGCCGTAGATGGGGCCCACGGTCACGCCGTGGTCCAGGGGAACCACAATGGTCCGGCCGTTGTTGCGGTTCATGATGCGTTCCATCCGAATGGCTTTTCCGAGATGCATGACGGTGCTCCTTGTTGCTGGCGGCTGCGGCGCGGCCCAAAAAGAAAGAGGCCGCGGACTATGCCCGCGGCCTCTTGGTTGTGTTTTTTACTTCTTATGACTAGCGCACACCAAGACCGCAGGCGTTCCTGATAAAGCTAAAAAAGAAAAAGAAACGGGCGGTGTTGCTGTGCATGGAATGCAAGTACTTGTTTTGCGCCGAAGCTGTCAAGTAGAGTTTTGTTACGCGTTTTGGGCGATTAATCGATGACGGCCACGCATTTGAGCTCGACCAGACCGCCCAGGGGCAGACCGGCCACCTGGATGGCGGCGCGCGCGGGCTTGTGATCGGAGAAGTACTCGGCGTAGATCGTGTTCAGGTCGGCGAACCGGCCCATATCCATGAGGAACACGTCCACGGCCATGACCTTGTCCAGGGAGGACCCGGCCTCTTCGAGGATGGCCTTGAGATTTTCCAGGGCCTGGCGGGTCTGGGCCTTGAAGCCCTCGGCCAGCTTGCCTTCGGACGGGACGATGCCGAGCTGGCCGGACACGTACAGGGTGCCGTTCACGGCCGTGGCCTGGGAGTAGGGGCCCACGGCGGCCGGGGCCTTTTCGGTGTGGATGAGTTGGATATCGGACATGTCGTTCTCCTTTGGGGTTATTTTTCGGCCCACAGGTAGGCGGTGCGGGCTTTTTCCGGCACGCGGCGGACGATCTGGACGATGGCGGCCATGGCCAGTACGGCGAAGAGCAGCCGTCCCCAGAGCACGCCGCTCAAGTGGCCGCCGATGAGCACGATCAGCAGGGTATCCTCGATGAGCGAGTGGCACAAGCCCATGAAGGTCAGGGAATAGAAGACGTCTTCTTTGCTCAGCTTGCCGTTGCGGGCTTCGCTGATGATCAGCCCGCCGCCGTAGGAGAGACCCATGGTCAGGCCGATGACGGTGATGGCCGAGGCCTTGGGCCCGATGCCGATGAGGTCGAGCACGGGCCGCAGGATGTGGTTCATCAGGTCGATGACGCCGATGGCGCCGAGCACGCGCATGATGGCGATCAGGGTGAAGATGATGCAGAAGATGGACGCCAGGTTGCGGACCTGCCCGAGGGCCCAGGCCGCGATAGAGCCGTTCCCGGCGGACGCGTCGGTCTGGAAGAGCATGGGAGCGGGCCCGCTCAGGGTGCCGGTAGCCGAGTATATCTGGTGGAGCAGCCAGGCCAGGACAAAGGCCCCGGCCATGCGTATGCAGCACTGGAACAGGAAGCGGGCCCCGGAGCGGTCGGCGATGGCGGTCTCGATGGGCAACCCGTGGGCCACGAGCATGAGCACGCCGAGCACCGTGGCCTGGGCCCCTGTCAGGGGCGCGTCGCCGGTGAACGAGGCCAGGACGATCATGCCGGTGTAGATGTTGTTGATCAGGGTGGTGGCCCAGACCAACCCCATCTCGGCGGGCAGCCCGAGCAGGCCCATGATGGGTTCGAGCGGCCAGGCCAGGTACTTGATCAGCCCGAACTCCTGGAGGATCTTGACCAGGATGAGCACCGGAATCATGATCTTGAACAGTTCGTAGGAAGACGAAAAGGCATTTTGCAGGATTTCCCGCAGAATAGTCAAAAGGGATTTCATAAAGTGGGGTTGTGGCTGATTAGACAATTTCGTGTAGCCAGGCCAGTAGTTCCCTGGCTTGTTTGTCGATAGAAAATGTCTTTTCGGCGTGTTCCTTGAAGGTTCGCTTCAAGGAGAGCAATTGATCTTTTGGCATGTTCAGCAGCTTGGCCAGGATCGCGCGAAACTCCTTGCCTTCTCCGGCCGGTTCGACCAGAAGGCCGGTCAATTTCGGAGGCCAGATTTCTGGAGGGCCGCCGATGTTCCGGGCCACTGAAACCAGGCCATTGGCCATAGCCTCCTCAAGGGCGATGCCAAGGGGTTCGCAACCCGTAGGCAGAACGAATATGTCAGCCCTTTGCAGTTCTTTCTGCACATTCTTGACGAATCCGGTCCATTCGACCTGCTTGTCCAGCCCCAGCTTTCGGCATTGTTGTTTGAGTCGCTTTTCATCCCTGCCCGTGCCCACGATAATGCAACGGAAATCATATCCGTCCTTTTTCAGCAGCGAAAGCCCCTCGAGCAGGTGCCCGTGCTGTTTGTCCGGATTGAGTTGGCTGGTCGTGATGATTACCCGCGGGGCGTTGACGGACGCGGGCGGCGCAGGGCTTATCTCCGTGCCCGGATAAATGAATTCAAAAGGATAATCTTTATAGATGGGGACGGAGCGAAGCAATGCCTGTCTGACGAAATCGCTGCAGGTGACCAGGGCCGGCCTGAGCAGCCGTTGGGTCAATCTCGTCTTGAAGCGGTTCTGCACGTCGCCGGGCGCCCCAAGATGCTGGACCATGGGGATGCCCGCCAGCCGGGCGGCCACGCCGGCCGTACGCAGATCCTTGGAGATGTTCAAAATCAACATCTCGGTCCTGTGGGTTCTGAATAATCGCAGGAAAAAAAGAATTGAAAGAGGATTGAAATCAAAGCCGAATGCATGTTCCGTGGCCGGGATACCAAGAGCGCGGGCTTTGTCTATGAACGGCCCTGGCCGGCCCACGACGGCTGCATCATGCCCTAGTTTGCGCATGGCAAGGGCGTTGTCCAGTGACCACGTCTTGACCCCGCCCCATTTGCGTGTGGAATTGACGAAAAGGATATTCATGCTTTCTGCCGGGTAGTCCTCATGCGCGACTCGGAAAGGCCCCGCGCGAGTGTGTTTATGGGGCGCACCATAGGGGATATCAGATTAAAAGAAAAGGGAGTCCCGAAGGACTCCCCTTACCTGTTTTTGAAGGTGGTAACGTTAGAGAAATGCTTTTGACACGTTGTAGGCGAGTACGGCCATGACGAAGGCCAGGCCGGTGGAGCCGACCACGCTGAAGGCGGCCCAGCGCCAGCTCGACTCGCGGGCCATGGTCACCACGGTGACGAAGCAGGGCGCGTAGAGCATGGTGAAGATGATCAGGGCGATGGCCGTGGCCGTGGAGAAGGCCGGGTCGGCCACCAGCCGTTCGGACAGGGGCTGGGCCTCTTCGGCGTCCACTTCGCCCAGGGAATAGGCCGTGCCCAGGGTGGAGACGATCACTTCCTTGGCCGCGAAGCCGCCGGTCAGGGCGATGTTCACCCGCCAGTTGAAGCCGGCCAATTCGGTGACGGGCTCAAGCGCGGTGCCGATGCGGCCCGCGATGGTGTGGCGGACGGCCTCCTCGGCCTCGGCGTTGTCGATGGTGGTGATCTGCTCTTCGGACTGGGCCGCGGAGCGCTGGGCCTCGTACTGGGCCACGCGGTCGGCGGGCAGCTCGGGGAAGGTCATCATGGCCCAGAGCAGGATGGAGATGCCCAGAATGACGGTACCGGCCTTCTTGGCGTACTCCCAGGTGCGCTCCCAGGTGTGGATGAGCACGCCCTGCAGGGTGGGCATGCGGTAGGGGGGCAACTCCATGACGAACGGGGTGGACGCGCCCTTGATGACCGTGGAGCGCAGCAGGCGGGCCACGAGCAGGGCCATGACCCAGGCGGACAGGGTGATGATCAGCATGATCGTGGCCGAATCCTCGGGGAAGAAGGCGGCGGCCAGCATGAGGAAGACGGGCACCTTGGCGCCGCAGGTCATGTACGGGGCCACGAACAGGGTGGCCAGTTTCTCTTTGGGCGAGCGCAGGGTGCGGGTGGCCATGACGCCGGGCACGGCGCAGCCGCCCGCGATGCCGCCGGACACGATGAACGGCAGCACCGAGGTGCCGTGCAGGCCGAAGACCTTGAAGATGCGGTCGAGCATGTAGGCCATGCGGGCGATGTAGCCGGAGTCCTCCAGGGCGGAAATCATCAGGAACATGAACATGATCAGCGGCACGAAGCCGAGCACGCCGCCCACGCCGTCGATGATGCCGGAGACGATCAGCGACTGCAGGTGGCCCTCGGGTAGAATGTTGGTGGCCGTGTCGCCGAGCAGGCCGAAGAGCGATTCCAGCCAGCCCATGGGGATCTCGCCCACGGCAAAGGTGATTTCATAGATGAGATAGACGATGCCGAGCATGATCAGCGGGCCGAGAACCTTGTGGGTCAGGACCTTGTCCATCTTGTCGGAACGGCTGATGCGGTCCTCGCTGGAGGCGGGGTAGGTGACCACGTCCTTGATCATGGAGGCGATGAACCCGTAGCGGTAGTCGGCGATGAGCGCGTCGGGCCGCATGTTCAGGGTCTTCTGGGTGTGCTCGGCCACCTCGCGAGCCATGGCCTCGAGCTTTTCCGAGAGCATGGTGTTGGCCATGCGCCCTTTGACGATGACGTCCTCGTCGCGCTCCAGGTACTTGATGCCGACCCAGCGGGCGGGCGCTTTGTCGGTCAAAAATCCGGCCTCGGAGATCATCTTCTCCATCTCGCACAGGACCGGGTCCAGGTCCGGCCCGTACGAGATGTTCAGGGGTTTCCATTCCCCGTCCTGCTTCTCGGCGAGCTCCAGGGTGGAGCGCAGCAGCTCCTGCGCGCCCTGTCCGGAGCGGGCCACGGTCTCGACCACGGCGCAGCCGGACAGTTCCTCCAGGCGGGCGCTGTCGATTCGTTTGCCGGATTTGCGCACCTCGTCCATCATGTTCAGGCCGAGGATGAGCGGCACGCCGAGCTCCATGATCTGCACGGCCAGGTAGAGGTTTCGCTCAAGGGCATCGGCGTTCATGATGTCGATGACCGCCTGGGGCCGGTCGTCCACCAGGAAGTTCCGGGCGACCAGTTCTTCCTGGGTATAGGCGGTCAGGGAGTAGGTTCCGGGCAAGTCCACGAGCTCGACGGAGTCGGAACCGGCGTTGATGTGTCCGATCTTCTTTTCGACGGTCACGCCGGGCCAGTTGGCCACATGCTGGCGCGCCCCGGTCAGGGCGTTGAACATGGTGGTTTTGCCGCAGTTCGGGTTGCCTGCGATGCCGATGGTGTATGTACCCATGTGTTTAGTCCTCCAGAGGGGTGACGGTGATGTGGTCGGCCTCGCTGTTGCGCAAGGTCAGGGTGAAGTCGCGGAGTCTGAGGGCCACGGGGTCGCGCAGCGGGGCCTTGCCGATGACCGTGACCTCGGTGCCGGGAATCAGCCCCATGTCGCGGATGCGGCGGCCGAGTTCGCCGTCCGCGCTGACCGTTCTGATTTTCAGTTTCTGGTTGACCTTGGCTTTGCGTAAACACATGTCTTGAGCCATCTTGATGATCCTCGAAAGAGTTTGTTGAGAATTGTTCTCAACGGTTGGTCAAAAAAAATTACCTTGAGCCGCAGCAGTCGTGCTTGTCCGGACTGTCCTTGATGCCGGAGCATGAGCCGGACTGTCCGCAGCCGCCACATCCGCAGCCGGGCTGCTTGGCGGTGAAGGATCTGAATATCCTGCGACCCACGAAAAAGGCCGCTACGGCGATGATGGCCACGACGATGATGGTGTCGAGCATGTGAAATCCCCCAAAGTTTCTTCCGGCAGCGTCGCCGGACATTCACTTGATAGTGATGTTGAGAATCAAAGTCAAGTGAAAAGCCGTAAAAAAACGCGCGTCGGTCACGAAGGCAGAAAGGCCCGGTATTCCTTGTCTTCCGCCGGATTTTATGGTCATATGCCACCCATCGACCGCGTGATGATAATGGTAATGACCGCGCGCGGCAACCGCTAACATCGAACTGTCACGGAGAGCCCCATGGATGACGACGGAAGGGATTTCATGCAATGGATCGATGTCCTGGCCAAGGGCATCATCGCCGGCGCGGCCATCGGCTATCTCTTCAGCTTCACGGGCATGATGGCCCCGGGCAAGGCCGTGGCCCTGGGCGGCCTGGCCGGCTGCCTCGCGTCCATCACCTTCAAGAACCGGCAGGACGACAAGAAAGACAAGTAGCGGTCGGCCGTCAGTCGCGGGGCGTAATCAGGAAGGTGTTCAGGCACAGCTGTTTCACTGTCACCTCCGGCAGTCCGGGTTCCGCAGCGCGCAGCCCCCGAATCCTCCGCTCCACCTCTTCTCTACGCAATCTGGAAAATTTGTTCAGCGCGTAACGGACCTTGCGTCCGTTACGGCCCGGCTGGCGCGCGCGCAACAGCTTGCTCAGATATTTGCGCCAGCACTTGGCTTGGCCCAGCGGTCCCAAGGGGGCGGGCAGCCAAGTATCCACGCCCTCGGCGTGACGCGCGGCCAGTTCGGCGATGGCCTCGGCCGCGCAGCCGTTGACGTTGGCCAAGTACGGAGACAGCTTGCCAATGAGTTTTCGGCGGGTTTCCTCGGGCATGGCCCCTTGCTCGATGCGGGCCAGGGCTTCGTCCGGGGAAGTGACCCGGTGTCCGATGGTGGTCATCAACGTGGCCGATCCCTCGATGCCCTCATAGGGTTCGTATTGCAGGACCAGCTTTCCCATCAGGGTGGCTTCCATGCCTGTTGTGCAGTCGTGGTGTATGACCGCTCCGGCGGACGCTATCCATTCCCTGGCGGAGCCCTGTTTGGTAATGAACACGTTGGACATCCCCGAGAGTTTCTCCCGGTAGAACTCCTCTCCCTCTCCGGGGTGGGGCCGGACAACGATATGTCGGTCCGGGAAGCGTGCGGCCGCCGCCTTGGCCAACTCTATGAGAGCCAGGGCGGTCCGTTCCTGATGGTCGCAACGATTCTTGAGGTGAGCCAGGTATTCAGGCGTGCCGTAGACCTTCCATTCGTCCATGCGGGCGAGCATTTTCATGTAGTAATCGAAGCCCATCTGGTGGTTGAACAGGGCGAAGCTGGTGTTGATCAGCAGATAGTTCTCGCCATGTTCTCGGCGAATGGTCTCATTAAGGAAATAGGGCACGAAAGTCGGTGAGACCAAGTCGAAGGAAGGATGGCCGGTGACCGCCAATCGGTCGTGCAGGGACTCGGGGATCAGTTTGAAAAGAGTGTTTTGTTGATTCTTGCCCCATACGCAGATTTTGGTCACGCAGTCCGCCACCTTGGCGAAGTTGGCCTGCATTTCCCGGGGCTGATCCACGAACCCCTGACCCTCGGCGTTGATGTTCAGGACAACGCCGCCCTTGCTCAGGATTTGCTCGTTTGTCTTTCGGTGCTGGTCTTTGTCGAAGAAGACGACCGGGGCTTCACCATCAAGCGTATATCGTCCGACCATGTGGTCGCCGATGAGCATGGGCAGGCCTTTGGCCGCCAGATGCAGGGCCAAGTATAGGATACCGTCCAACTCCCGGTTGATAGTCTCTATCTGGTATGCGCAGAGCATAGGTGATTTGGCCTACCAGGCCGTCCAGCCGCCATCGACCATCAGATTCTGGCCGGTGACGTAAGCGGACAGGTCGCTGGCGAGGTAGAGCAGGGCGCCCTTCATGTCCTCTTCGGTGGCCATGCGGCCCATGGGGGTGCGGGCCTCGTAGCGGGCGACGAACTTCGGGTCCTGGCCGCGGGCCACGCCGCCGGGGCAGATGGAGTTGACCCGCACGTCCGGAGCCAGCACCGTGGAAAGGTAGCGGGTCAGCTGGATCAGGCCGCCTTTGGACGCCCCGTAGGCCGCCGGGTTGCCCATCCTGGTGTCGTCGTACAGGGACATGTCCGGGCCGACCACGCCGTAGGTGGAGCCGATGTTGACGATGGAGCCGCGCCCGGACTCACGGAGCCACGGAGTGGCCGCCTGGATCAGGGCGAACGGGGCGGTCAGGTTGGTCTCCAGCGCGGCGCGCCAGGTATTCACGGACTGCTCCTCGAAGGGGACCACCCAGCCGGTCAGGTTGGAAGTGCCCACGAAGGCGGCGCAGTTGACCAGGATGTCCAGGCCGCCAAGCTTTGCGGCCACCTTGCCCGGGGTCGCGACCACGGCCTTTTCGTCTGCCAGGTCCAGGGCTATCCCCATGGTTTTGACCGACCACTGCCCGGCCACGCGCGCGGCGGATTCGTCCACGAGGGCCGTGTCCACGTCCAGCATGGCGACGTTCGCCCCGGCCTCGGCCAGGGTGTCGCAAAAGGCTTGGCCGATGTGTCCGGCCCCGCCCGTAACCAAAGCGGTCCGGCCGGTCAGGTCCATCAGTTCCTTGATGCTCTTCATTGGTTCCGCTCCATCAGGAATTGCGCAAAGGCGAAATCCTGTTCGGTGTCGATGTCCAGGGCGCGCTCGGGCGGAATGACGACCGCCTTGACCCTTCCCTGGAACACCCCTTCGTGTCTTTTGATGAAATCCGGCGTGGTCACGTAGCAGACCGTGGTCAGGTCGTAGATGGGCGGGGCGTCCTGGCGGCGGGTGATGCGCTCGCCCGGCGGCATGGCGATGGCCGCGTAGCCGTCGCCGCTCATGGTGACCATGTTGAAGGACGGGTGGCGTTCGGCGGGCCGGGCCGTGACCACCATGTCGCAGCCGCCTTGCTCGAACAGCTCGATGCAGTCGCGCACGTCCTTGGCGATGCGCAGGGGCGCGGTGCAGGGCAGGGAGACGAACAGGTCGAAATCGTCCTCCGCTTCCACTGCATCTACCGCGTGCCGCCAGGCCAGCCACTCGGGCGCGTGATCGCGGGCCAGCTCGGCCGGGCGCATGAACGGGACCTCGGCCCCGTATTCCTCGGCCACGGCCGCGATCTTCGGGTCGTCCGTGGACACGATGATCCGGTCGAGCAGGCCGCAGTCCCGGCCCGCGCGGATGGCGTGGGCTATGAGCGGCAGGCCGCCCAGGGGGCGGATGTTCTTGCCGGGCACGCCCTTGGAGCCGCCCCGGGCGAAAATGAATCCGTAGCGCTTCATGATGCGGACACCCATACCTGTTGTTCGGCACATTGTTCCAGGGTTTCGATCAATCCGACCAGGGCCAGCCCCTGTTTGTAGGTACACGGCGTGGGGTCGCCCACGGCCATGGCCTCCAGCTGGCGGCGGTAGGTGATGTCACGCTCCACCGAAAATTCCTCCACCGCGCCGTTCACGGTGAGCATGCCCGCCATGAAGTCGGCGCGCACGGTCATGTCCGCGCAGGTGATGTCGTAGCCGCGATGGGTGGACCGGCTGAGATAGTCCATGTGCACGCCGACCACGGGGCAGCGCTCGGTCTCCATGAGCACGGCGAACTGGTCGTCCGAGTCGATGGCCAGGTCGCTGTGGTGGCCGCCCATGGCCGTGGCCCGCTTCCAACCGCCCAAAAGAAACTGGGCCAGGTCCAGCTCGTGGGACAGGTCGCGCAGCACGCCCCCGCCCTTGGCCCGGCTGGCCGAGTAGCTCTTGGTGTAGTCCTGGCCCGGCCGCCAGTCCGGCAGGTACTGGCCCACGGCGAAACGCGCGTTCAGGACCTTGCGCCCGGCCAGCAGTTCGCGGGTGCGGGTTACCATGGGGTGGAAGCGCAGGTTGTAGGCCACGAACACGTTATTGGCGGGTGCGGGGTCGATCTCGCGGACCTTCTCGAAAAGCGGCTTTTCCACCAGGATGCGGCCCGTAAACCCGTCCTTGAGCAATCCCTTGAGGTTCGCGGCGTGTTCCACCGTGGCCGTGGAGATCACGGCCAGCCAGGGGGCGGTCCGCTCCAGGGCCGCCTGAATGCTCGGGAAGGTCGGATAGGGGCATTCTTTGTTGCGGGTGACGCAGGCCACCTCGTGGCCCATGGACGCGAGCAGGCGAGCGTGGCGGGCTCCGATGGAGCCGTAGCCGATAATCAGGGCGTGCATGGTCTAGCAGCCCTCTTCGCGCATCCGGAAATGCATATCGTAGTCGCAGTTGGCCTGGTCGAAATCCTGTTTGCGGCCGATGTCCATCCAGTACTCGTGGATGGGGAAGGCCGCCGTGGTTTCGCCTTTGTCCATGAGCCTGCCGAACAAGGTGGGCATATCCAGGTATTCGTTTTTCGGGATGGCCGAGGCCACGTCCGGTTCGAGCACGTAGATGCCCGCGTTGACGAAAAACTTGTGGGTCGGCTTTTCTTCGAGCTTGGTGATGCGGTGGTCTTTCACCTTGACCACGCCGTAGGGCACCTGGATGTCGAAGCGGCGCACGGCCATGGTCGCCCTGGCCCCCTGCTCGCGGTGGAAGGCGAGCATGCCCGGAAAATCCACCTTGGTCAGCAGGTCGCCGTTCATGACGAAGACCGGCGCGTCCGGCTTCTCCGGGATGAGGCCCACGGCCCCGGCCGTGCCGAGCTGTTTGTCCTCGCGCAGGTAGCGGATCTCCACCCCGTGCCTGGAGCCGTCGCCGAAGTATTCCTCGACCATGTCCGCACGGTAGTTGACCGAGATGTAGAACTTGCCGAAGCCGTATTCCGCGAACTGGTCCAGGATGGTCTTGAGCAGGGGCTTGTTGCCCACGTTCAAGAGCGGCTTGGGGCAGTCCTCGGTCAGGGGGCGCAACCGCTGGCCCAGGCCGCCGGCCATGAGCACCACCCAGTTGTCGCGGCGCTCGGGGGTGATGACGTCGAGCAGGGTGCGCAGGCCAGCCACCCGGCCTTCGTCGTCAAGCAGCGGCACCTGGCGGATTTCCCGCTCGCGCATGGTGGCCAGCAGGGAGGTCTGGTCCTCGTCGGGGCTGGCCGAGAAGAATCTGGTCTCCATGATCTCCACGGCCGGGGATTCCAGGGCCTTGCCCGCCAGCAGGCCGCGCCGGATGTCGCCATCGGTTATCACCCCGGCAAGTTTACCGTTTTCCGCGACCAACATGACGATCTGCAGGGAGGCCTGGTTCAAGGTCTCCACCGCATCCCGCATGGTGGCCGTTATGGGGATGATGGCGTTTCTCCAATCTTTCATTGGTATATTCCTCAATCCTTGGACAGGCGGTAGTCGATGTCGAAGAAGGGCTTGGCCCTTTGGGGGGCGCCCCGTTTCAGGATGTCCAGCATGCGCTGGCTGGTGCCGTATTTTTCATACGGGTTCCGGGCCTGCTTGGCAATGTCCGCCCCCTGGGGCGACAGGGCCTGACGCAGGGTACGGGCCACGGCGTTGGCGTCGGGGCCGCAGTCGAAGACCGAGGCTGCCCGTTCGCGGCCCTTCTGGCGGTCGCCGACGTTGATTGTGGGAACGTTGAAGCTCGGGGCCTCCAGGATGCCGGACGAGGAGTTGCCCGCCACGGCCGCGCACAGCCGCATGGCCGACAGATAGCGGACCAGCCCCAGGGACGGAGTGACCAGGGTGCGCCCGGGAAAGCGGGCGTGGAGCTTGGCGGCGCGGGCGTCCACCATGGAACCGCCCGGGTCGGCGTTGGCCCCGGTGATCAACGCCGTCAGGGAGGCGTCCTCGGCCAGTACGGTCTCGAGTCCGGCGAAGAAACCTTCGGTCTCGGCTGCGCCGTCCTCGGCCAGGGTGACCGGATGGTAGGTGACCAGCAGAAACCTGTCGCCCAAGGAAAAATCGAGGTCCGTTTCCAGGGTATCCCGGTCCATGAGCTGTACGGTCTTGACGTTTTCCACGCCGAGCGCGCCCACGTTGAAGACCGTGTCCGGGGTTTCACCCAGCTGTATGACCCGTTTGCGGTAGGGCTCGCAGGAGGTGAAGTGGAGCCGGGAGAGCTTGGTGATGGCGTGGCGGAACTGTTCGTCCACGGCGCCCTCGGTGGTTTCGCCGCCGTGGATGTGGGCCACGGGCATGCCCAGTAGGTTGGCCGCCGTTGCGCAGGCCAGACATTCCCAGCGGTCACCCAGGAGGACCAGCAGGTCCGGTTTGATGCCGTCCAGGGCGCGGGCGCAGCCGGACACCGCCTCGCCCATGGCCAGGGCCACGCCCAGGCGGGAGTCGTCGTCCAGCGGCAAAACCACCTCGGCCCCGATGGCGAAACCATCGGCCCGGATGGCGTCCACGGTATGGCCGTGTCGTTCGGACAGGTGAGAACCCGTGACCAGCAGGGTCAGTTCCGTGTCCGCGTCCGCTTCGAGTCGCTTCAGGAGCGGGGTGAGCAGGCCGTATTCGGCGCGGGTGCCGGTGAAGACGCAGATTTTCACAGATCTATGCCCTCGCCGGGTTGGAAATCCCGTTTCGCGGTCATGCTCATGACCTCGTCCCAACGCATGGGCGAGACGCCGCCGCAACCCGTACGTCGGGCGGTCACGTTGGCCTCGGAAAATGGCTCGCCCGCCTTTATGGGGGTGGCCGCCACCAGGAACCGCCGGGCGATGTCGATGTTTGCGCGCTCGGAGGGGCTGGGCTGCTTCACGCCGTCGCCCAGGGCCAGCTCCACCTCGCGCACGGACCGGACCATGGCGGTCAACTCGACCGGGTCCATGGAGGCGGCGTGGTCCGGGCCGGGCATGGTCTTGTCCAGGGTGAAATGCTTTTCGATCACGGTCGCGCCCATGGCCGCACCGGCCACGGCGCAGGTGATGCCCGGCGTGTGGTCCGAGTAGCCCACGCGGCACTCGGGAAACGTCTCGGCCAGAGTGGCCATGGCCCGTAGATTGGCGTCGGCCAGAGGCGTCGGGTACTGGGTATTGCAGTGGAGCACGGTGATCCGCGCGGCCGGGGTGCCCGCCTCGGTCAGGACGGCCACGGCGTCCCGCACCTCGTCCAGGGTGGTCATGCCCGTGGACAGGATGACCGGCAGCCCCTTGGCCCCCACCTTGCGCAGGTACGGCAGGTTGGTGATTTCGCCGGACGGGATTTTGATCACAGGCACGCCCATGTCGATGAGCATGTCCAGGCTGTCCGCGTCGAACGGGGTGGACAGGAAGGCGATGGAGCGCGCGCGGCAGTGGTCCATGAGCAGGGCGTGCGCGTCCACGTCCAGTTCGAGCTTCTTGAGCATATCGAACTGGGACTCTCCGGCCCCGGACGTCTCTTTCTGGTAGTCGGCCTTTTGCGCGGAACCGGTGACGATCTCCTCGGCCCGGAAGGTCTGGAACTTGACCGCGTCGGCCCCGGCCTCGGCGGCCAGGTCGATGAGCTTCCTGGCCAGTTCCATGTCGCCGTTATGATTCACGCCCGCCTCGGCGATGATGAAGATCGGTTCGCGTAGTGCAGTCATGGCTTGAGCCTCGGCCCGCTGGGCAGGTTCACGGCCCGTTCGGCCAGCTGCCGGGCGTTGGGCAGGCCGTCGTTTTCGTGGTTTGCGTACATGGGCAGGTCGGCCATGAGCGCCCACAGGGGGCGGGTCATGACGCCCGCGTCGTTGGATTCTGCCAGGAATTTGTCGCGCTGCCCTTGATCCTTGAAGAGCACGGTGTTCAGCCAGTAGTTGGACAGGCACCCCTGCGGGGCGTCCACGTAGTCGATGCCGTCCACGTTCGTGAAAAAGTCTCTGTAAGCCGCTGCCACGGCCCGTTTGTCGGCCAGGATTTCGTCGAGCTTCTCCATCTGCGCACAGCCCAGGGCCGCGTTGATGTTGGGCATGCGGTAGTTCCAGGCCACGGCGTCGTGGCGGAACTCCCAGCGGTGCGGCACCTTGGCCGTGGCGGTCATGTGCTTGACGTGTCCGCCCAGTTCCTCGTCGCCCGCTAAGATCATGCCCCCGCCGCCGGTGGTGATGGTCTTGTTGCCGTTGTAGCTGAGCACGCCGAGCTTGCCGAAGGTGCCCAGGTGCTGTCCGTCCAGGAAGGAGCCCAGCCCCTCGGCCGCGTCTTCCACCACCGGGATGGAGTGCCGCTCGCAAACGGCGCAGATCTCGCGGATGCGGCAGGCGTGGCCCAGGATGTGGACCGGCACGCACGCCTTGACCTGCGGGATGTCCTCGGGGTGGGCGTCGAGCCACCTTTCGAGCGCCCTGGGGCTCATGCCCAGGGTGTCGGGGTCGGAGTCGATGAAGATGGGGATCGCGCCGGTGTTGGAGATGGCGTTGGCCGTGGCCACGAAGGTCAGCCCCTGGGTCAGGACCAGGTCGCCGTGCCCCACGCCGACCAGCTCCAGCGCGGCGGTCAGGCCGCAGGTGCCGTTGACCACGGCCACGGCCCGCTTCGCGCCGGTGAAGTCGCGGGTCATCTCCTCGAATCGGGTCACGTATTCGCCCACGCTGGACACGAAGGTGGTGTCGATGCAGTGGGTCAGATATTCCTTTTCCCGCCCGGTGAAGACCGGAGCGTGCAGGGGAATGAAGGCTTCCGGCTCGCCGTAGAGCTGCCGTATGAACTGGATGATGTCGTCCACGATTTATCCTAGATATTGTATATGTCGGCCTTGTAGCGCCGCAGGTTGTCCGGGTCGGCGAACCACTCGGCGGTCAGCTTGAGGCCCCGCTTGAAGCCGTTGAGCCCGCCGAATTCCGGCTCCCAGCCGCACAGCCGCTTGGCCTTCTCGTTGCCCGCGAACAGCCGTTCCACCTCGCTCTTGGCCGGGCGGATGCGCTCCTGCTCGCAGACGATCTCGATGTCCGCGTTCATGACCTCGGCGATGGCCTTGGCCGTGTCGCCGATGGACACCTCGAATCCGCTGCCCACGTTGACCACCTCGCCCACGCAGGCGTCTGATTGGGTCACGGCCTCGAAGCCGCGCACCGTGTCGGACACGAAGTTGAAGTCGCGGGTGGGCGTCAGGGCCCCGAGCTTGATTTTTTCGGCCCCGTTGCCGATCTGGGTGATGACCGTGGGGATGACCGCGCGGGCGGACTGTCGGGGGCCGTAGGTGTTGAACGGTCGGATGATGGACACTGGGGTCTCGAAGGCGTTGTAAAAGCTCATGGCGATCTGGTCCGCCCCGATCTTGGTGGCCGAGTAGGGCGATTGGCCCTGCAGCGGGTGGTCCTCGGTGATGGGCACGAATCGCGCCGTGCCGTAGACCTCGCTGGTGGAGGTGACCACGCACCGTGAAACACCCAGGTCGCGGGCCGCCTGGACCACGTTCAGCGTGCCCTTGACGTTGGTGTCCACGTAGGTGTCCGGGGAGTGGTAGGAGTAGGGGATGGCGATGAGCGCGGCCAGGTGCATGACCACGTCGCATCCCTTCATTGCCTCGTGCACCCCGTTGGGATCGCGGATGTCGCCCGCGAATATCTCCAGGGAGTTCCGGATCTCCTTGGGCGATTCGTCGAGCCAGCCCCAGGAGTTGAAGGAGTTGTACAGGACAAAGGCACGGACCGTGTAGCCCTGCCGGACCAGGTGTTCCACCAGGTGGGAGCCGATGAATCCGTCCGACCCGGTGACCAGTATTTTCTTGTTATTGAGATGCATGGCGCTCCAACGGCGTTGGCCGTGAAAATGGCGAATGATGATGCTCCACTGTATATATCCTGTCCATGCCTATGGCAAGGCGCGGCGGGAACGGCCTGGGCGGTGCGACCGCTCACTTGAGCTTGAGGGCGAGCAGGCGCAGGGCCTCGTCCAGGCACTCCTCGGGGAGGAAGGTCTCCAGACACTCCAGGGTGTCGCAGGAGTTCTTGTTGCAGGAGCGGCAGGGCAGCCCCTTGTCCACGCTGGAGTGGCGCTCGGACTTGGGACACCAGCCGAATCCGGTGGCCCCGTGGATAGCCAGAGACGGGGTGTCCACGGCCACGGCGAAGTGCCTGGGGGCCGAGCAGTTACCCACGTGCAGCGCGGCCTTTTCCTGGATCGCGGCCATCTCGCGCAGGGTCAGCATGTGCTCGGAGATGACCGTGCCTTGGCCCGCCAGTTCGGCCACCTTGCGGGCCACGTCGAGTTCGCCCGGGCCGTAGAGGATGAAGAACTTGAGGTCGGGGTGCTTTTCGCGCATGAGCTTGATTAGCCCGGCGAAGTGACGTTCGGGCCATTTGCGGGTGATCCGCCGGTGGGATGGATCGATGGTCACGAAGCGGTTCGGCTCCATGCCTTCGGTGCGGATGAACTCGTCGGCCCAGGCCCGCTCCTCGTCGGTCAGGTACAGCTTGGGCAGTTGGCCCTCCCAGTCGATGCCTAGCGGGCGCAGGATGGACGCCTTGAGCATGGCCGCATAGCCGTGGATCACGTCGCTGAAGTGGGTGTAGAAGAACCGGTTGTACCAGGCCGTGTGCTGGGTCAGTTTGACCGGCGCGCCTGAGAACATGATCACGTACCGGCAGCGGGGCAGCCGCTGGAAATCCACGATAAGGTCGTAGCCTGCGCGGCCCACCTTGCGGTACCAGAGCAAGGCCTTGAGCGGGTTCTTGAGTTCCTTCTTGTCGATGGCCCAGACGTGGGACAGGTGGGGGTTGTTTTCCACCACCGGAAGGCACTTCTTTTCGGTCAGCAGATGGATCTCCGCGTCCGGGAAACGTTCCTTCAGCAGCTGTATGGACGGCGTGGACAGGAGCACGTCGCCGATCTGCCTGAGCTGGCAGACCAGAATCTTTTTCGGGTGCAGATTGGAAATATCTTTCATTGCGGTCGGTTTTGGGGACGGCCGGGGGGCCGTCCGTAATATGGGCGCAGACATACACCGGTTTCAGGTCAGGCACAAGCGCCGACTGGGACCTTGTCCCGGCAGGGCCGAAACGTCCGTTTTCCGGGGACGGAGGGGATGCTCCCCCCCCCCCGCACCGGGCCGGATGCCGAACCATTCGCGCTCACTGCGGCTTTGGATAACCGCCTTGTCAGACGCGGAGTTCCCCTGTATAGCGTGCGGGTTGCGCAACGGCTCGCAATGGCCGGAAGTTCGCGTCTGTTGACGCCTGACCCCATGAGCATATAGTGAGTTTTCATGTCTATCGAGAAGAAAATCAAATCCATCGACGAACTCGTCGATCTCGTCGCCGAACTGAAGAAAGAGGGGAGGAGGGTCGTGCATTGCCACGGCGTCTTCGACCTGCTGCATATCGGCCATATTCGGTATTTCCGCCAGGCCGCCCAGTGGGGCGACGTGCTGGTCGTGACCGTGTCCCCGGACCGCTTCGTGGACAAGGGACCGCACCGGCCCGCCTTTGGGGAGCAGCTCCGCGCCGAGGGCGTGGCCTCCCAGGACGTGGTCGACTTTGTGGCCATCAACGAGTGGCCCACGGCCGAGGAATTGTTGCGCAAGCTTCGGCCCGACGTGTACGTCAAGGGGTCGGATTTCCAGTCCATCGACGCCGACCCCACGGGCAAGCTCCGTTTGGAGGCCGACGTCTGCGCCGAAATCGGGGCCGAACTCCGGCTGACCCAGGATATCGTCTTTTCCTCCACCAATCTGATCAACCGGTTCATGTCCTCTTTTTCCGATGAGGTGCGGGATTACCTGGAGATGTTCCGCTCCCGGTATTCCCTTGCCGACGTGGAGAACGTCCTCGACCGGGTGTCCAGGCTCAAGGTCACGGTTGTCGGCGATACCATTTTGGACGATTATCAATACTGCTCGCCGCTCGGGGCTTCGTCCAAGGAACCGGTCATGGCCTTCAGCCACACCGGCGGCGATCTGTTCGCGGGCGGGGTGCTGGCCATCGCCAATCATCTCTCCAATCTGGTGGCTTCGGTGGACATGTTCACCGTGCTCGGCGAGACCGACACGCAGGAGGATTTCATCCGCGCGAACCTCAACCCGAACGTGACCCCGCATTTTGCCTACCAACGCAACGCCCCGACCCTGCGCAAGCGCCGCTATATCGAAGGCTATTCCATGGTCAAACTGTTCGAGATCTACCACATGGACGACTCCGGACTGGATCCCGAACGGGACGCGGCCATGCGCGAACAGTTGAAAACGGCTGCCGAGGGGGCCGACGTTGTGGTAGCCGCCGACTTCGGTCACGGGGCCATCAGCGTCAAGACTCGTGAGTCCCTGAGCCAGGCCCGATACTTGGCGGTTAATACCCAGGCCAACGCGGGCAACCGGGGCTTCCACACCATTTCCGCTTACGGGCGGTGCGATTTCGTCAGTCTGGCCGAGCCCGAGCTTCGTCTGGACGCCCGGGACAAGATCACCGGTGTCACTCCGCTGACCGACGACCTGCGTGAACGCGTGGGCGCGTCCATGGTGGCGATCACGCGGGGCAAAAAGGGTTCCTATGTCCAGACCGGCGAAGGCGTGGGCGTGCTGGTGCCCGCCTTCGCCCACAAGGTGGTGGACAAGATTGGCTCAGGCGACGCCTTTTTTTCCGTGGCCTCCCTGGTGGCCGGACTGCGAGACGTCTCGCCTGAGATCGTGGCCTTCCTCGGCAACGTGGCCGGAGCCATCGCCGTGGGCATCATCGGCAATCAGAAGTCCGTGACCAAGCAGGCCATCATGAAACACGTCACTTCCCTGTTGAAGTAATGGGGCGGAGCAGCATGGCAAAGATTTTCGACCGATCCCGGCTCAAGGTCCTGCCCCTGGAACAGCGGCAGCACGATCTCACTCTCGACGTGGTCAGGGACCTCGCCCCGGCCGCGATCTCGGACCCCAAGCTGGCGGCCGTGGCCGAGCGCATCCGCCAGGCCAAGGAGCGGGGCGCGTCCGTCATCCTGATGATGGGGGCCCACGTCATCCGCGCCGGGGTGCAGCGGTTCATCATCGACCTCATGGAGCAGGGGTACATCTCCTGCCTGGCGGGCAACGGGGCGTGCGCCATCCACGATTTCGAGTTCGCCCTCATTGGCCAGACCACCGAGTCCGTGGCCCGGTACATCCGCGACGGGCAGTTCGGCCTGTGGAAGGAGACCGGCCGGCTCAACGACATCGTCAGCCAGGGAGCAAAGCAGGACATGGGCGCGGGCGAGGCCATCGGCAAGGCCGTCCACGAGGGCTATTTCCCGTACAAGGAGACCAGCCTGTTCGCAACCGCCTACCGGCTGGGCATCCCGTTCACGGTCCACGTGGGCATCGGCTCGGACATCATCCACGAGCACCCCAACTGTGACGGCGCGGCCTGGGGCAAGGCGTCCTACACCGATTTCCTCTATTATACCTCGGTCCTCGAAAACATCGAGGGCGGGGTGGTCATGAACTTCGGCAGCGCCATCATGGCCCCTGAGGTCTATCTCAAGGCGCTCTCCATGGTCCGTAACGTAGCCGTTCAGGAAGGACGGGAGATAAAGCGGTTCACCTCGCTCGTCTGCGACCTGCGCGACCTGCCCGAAAACGTTTCCGCCGAGGCTCCCAGGGGCAGCGCGGACTACTATTTCCGGCCCTGGAAGACCATGCTCGTGCGCACCGTTGACGATGGAGGGGAAAGCTTCTATGTACGGGCATCACACGCAGAGACGGTCCCCCAGCTGTGGACCGCCGTAACCCAAAGCTGACCGGGAAGACACGCATGGGTTGGACGACATCCCTTCGGGAGCTGACGAACGCGCTCGAACATCTGGTGATCACCGACGGGCAGGGCGCGGTCCTTGAGGTGGACGCCGGGTACGCCCTGTTGCGGGACTGGATCATCGCCTGCCGCGAGGACAGGCGACGCGTCTATTTCGTGGGCAACGGGGCCAGCGCCTCCATGGCCAGCCATTTTTCCACCGATCTGGCCAAGAACGCCGAGGTCCCCACCGAGGTCTTTACCGACTGCTCGCTGGTCACGGCCACGGGCAACGATTTCGGCTACGAGCAGACCTTCGCCTACCCGCTGGGCCAGCGCATGGTGGCGGGCGAGGTGCTCATCGCCATCAGCAGCTCGGGCAATTCGCCCAATGCCGTGGCCGCCGTGGAAAAGGCGCGGGAGCTCTCCGGCCGGGCGGTGACCGTGACCGCCATGTCCCCCGACAACCGCATGCGCGCCCTGGGCGATCTCAATTTCTACCTGCCCGCACAGACCTATGGCATGGCCGAGAGCGGGCACGGGGCTGTGCTGCACCATCTAATTGACCTGTTTTACGAAAGGTAAGTTGTTTCAATGTCTGATAAATACGGTATAGACAGCCACAAGCTGCACTACCACCCGGACCGCGTGGCCCGGTGGATGGAAGGGGCCAATATTTACCCCGTCTACATGGAGATCAGCCCGTCCGGGACGTGCAACCACCGCTGCGTCTTCTGCGCTCTGGATTTCATGGAGTACCAGAAGCGTTTCCTGGACACGGCCATTTTGAAGGGACGGCTGACCGAGATGGCCGGGCTGGGGCTGAAGAGCGTCATGTACGCGGGAGAGGGCGAGCCGCTCCTGCACAAGGATATGGTCGAGATCACCCGCCACGGTAAGAGCGTGGGCATTGACCAGGCGTTCACCACCAACGCCACCCTGATGAAGCCCGCCATCAGCGAGCGCATCATGGACGTGACTTCCTGGATCAAGGTCAGCTGCAATGCGGGGACGCCGGAGAGCTATGCAAAGGTCCACCGGACCAAGGCCGCCCATTTCGATCAGGTGCTGTCCAACCTGGAGGCGGCAGTGGAGATCAGGGCCAGGCACGGTTACGACTGCACCCTGGGCATGCAGATTCTGCTCCTGCCGGAGACGCGCGGCGAGGTCGTGCGCCTGGCCGAGACTGCCCGGGACATCGGCCTAGACTACCTGGTGGTCAAACCGTACTCTCAGCATCCCAAGTCCAACACGGACGAATACAAGGACATTGAGTACACCAATGTGGACGGTTTGTCCGAAGAGTTGGACGCGGTTCGCACCGAATCCTTTCAGCCCATCCTGCGGCTCAATACCATCAAGAAGTGGCAGGAGAAGGACCGCCCCTACGAGCGCTGCCTCGGGTTGCCGTTCTGGTCCTACATGGATGCGGGTGGCAACATATGGGGCTGTTCCATGTTCCTGGGCGACGACCGCTTCAACTACGGCAACATTCACGATCAGACTTTTAAGGCAATCTGGGAAGGCGAGAAACGGATCAAGGCCATGGGTTGGTTCAACGAGTCCTTCGACCCTTCGGTCTGCCGCATCAACTGCCGGATGGACGAGATCAACCGTTATCTCTGGAATCTCGCCAATCCTCCGGCGCACGTGAATTTCATCTAGCTGAAGCATACCTGGTGGTAATAGTATTATGATCGATTCCGTAAGAAAGAAGCATGAGGCCGCCATGGCCGCGCCTCTGGACGACCGTTCCATGGCGTTGCGCGGGCGCGTGGTGGACACGCTGGAATGCGCGGGCAGGGGGCATGTGGCCTCGGCCTTGTCGCTCATGGAAATCATGCGGGTGCTCTACGACGACGTCCTGCGTTTCGATTCAGCCAGACCCGACTGGAAGGAGCGGGATCGTTGTATCCTGAGCAAAGGGCATGGTTGCCTCGCCCAGTACGTCCTGCTGGCCGACAAGGGGTACTACGCCCCGGAACGGCTCCAAGAGTTCTGCGGCTGCGATGCGCTGCTCGGCGGGCATCCTTGCGCCAACAAGATTCCCGGCGTGGAGATATCCACCGGGGCGCTCGGCCATGGACTTCCCGTGGGCGTGGGGATGGCCTTAAACGCCCGACTCGAGGGCCGGGACAATCGGGTCTTTGTCATCATGGGCGACGGCGAGTGCAACGAGGGGTCAATTTGGGAGGCCGCCCTGGCCGCCGGCAAGCATAAGCTGGGTAACTTGGTGGCCATGGTGGACTACAATAAATACCAGTCCTACGCCGAGACCTGCGAGGTCTTGGAGTTGGAGCCGTTCGCAGCCAAATGGGAGGCCTTCGGCTTCCGCTGCGTCGAGGTCAACGGTCATGATGTCGAGGCCCTGCGCGAGGTTTTGGCACGGGATGAGGCCGCATCCGACAAGCCTCTGGCGGTCATCTGCCACACGGTCAAGGGTAAGGGCATCGATTTTGTCGAGAACAACCTGGCCTGGCACCACAAGAGCAAACTCCCCGTAGACGAAATAGCCGCCATGCGGAAATGCCTCGAAGGATAATCCATGCGCAAGAAATGCCTTGAAATGGTTCACGAACTCGCCCGTAAGGACGAACGGATAGTGTACATCGCCTCGGATCCGGGGCAGAAGACGCTTGACGCCATGCTTCGGGAATTACCCGATCAGTTCCTGGTGGAGGGCATCAGCGAACAGAACGTGGTCGGCATGGCCGCGGGCATGGCGCTGGAAGGGCGGATTCCCTACGTCAACACCATCGCCACCTTTTTCGTCAGGCGCGCGCTCGAGCAGATCGCCATGGACCTGTGCCTGCACGACCTGCCGGTGCGCCTGATCGGCAACGGCGGCGGGCTGGTTTACGCGCCGCTCGGTTCCACCCACCTGGCCGTGGAGGACATCGCCCTGATGCGCGCGCTGCCGAACATGACCATCGTGGCCCCGGCCGACGCCGAGGAGATGGAGCGGTTCATGCGCGTGTCCGTGGACTGGCCGCACCCCATCTACATCCGACTGGCCAAGGGATACGACCCAATCGTCACCGATCCGGCCAAGCCGTTCGTCATCGGCAAGGGCCAGGTCTACGGCGACGGCGCGGACGCCCTGCTGGTGACCACCGGCATCGGGCTGCGCGTCTGCAAGGGCGCGGCCGAGCTTTTGGAGAAGCAGGGCGTCAAGGCCACCATCCTGCATCTGCCCACGGTCAAACCGCTGGACAGCGAACTGCTCATCGAACTGATGGGCAAGGCCGGGGCCGTGGTCTCCGTGGAGGAGCACACCGTTATCGGCGGTCTGGGGTCCGCCGTGGCCGAGACCATGCTCGAGGCCGGGCTGTACCGACCCTTCAAGCGGGTGGGCGTTCCGGACGTGTTCCCGGATCACTACGGCACCCAGAACGAGATCATGGAGCGCTACGGCATCTGGCCCGAGCCGCTGGCCGAGACCGTGACCGGGCTGCTCAAGGTCCAAGGATAGCTCATGCTGATCGGGGTCGACCTCGACAACACCATCATCACCTATGACGCCCTCTTCCGCCGGTTGGCGGACGAGGGCGGCTTTCTTGCCGACGACGGGCGCATGGCCAAGAAGGAGGTCCGCGATACCATGTGGACGCTCGACGGCGGCCGCCAGGCGTGGACCGACATCCAGGCCCTGGCCTACGGGCCGCGCATCGCCGAGGCCGACGCCT
This sequence comes from Pseudodesulfovibrio sp. lm2024, assembly GCF_051175575.1. Taxonomy (NCBI): domain Bacteria; kingdom Pseudomonadati; phylum Thermodesulfobacteriota; class Desulfovibrionia; order Desulfovibrionales; family Desulfovibrionaceae; genus Pseudodesulfovibrio; species Pseudodesulfovibrio sp. lm2024. The sequence goes on along the minus strand of NZ_CP195092.1, from coordinate 2,372,618 downwards.
TCCCCGACGCCCTGGAATTCTTCCGCCGCTGTCGCGAGCAAGGGGTCGAAACCTGCATCGTCAGCCACAAGACCGAGTTTGCCGCCAGCGACCCGGAGCGCGCCTGCAACCTGCGCGAGGCGGCCATGGGCTGGCTCGAAGGCCACGGCTTCTTCGGTGAAGACACGGCGCTCGACCCGGAGCGGGTCTTTTTCGCCTCCACCCGGCAGGAGAAGGTCGACTTGATCCGCGAGCTCGGCTGCGACCTGTTCGTGGACGATCTCATCGAGGTCTTCGAGGAGCCGGGCTATCCCGAGTCCGCCGAGCCCATCCTGTTCGCACCAGCCGGGAACGCGCCCGAGTCCTTTCCCGGTGAGGTCTGCGCCCACTGGGAGCGGATGATCGAGCGGCTCGGCTGCGGCCCGCTTTCCGTGGACCTCAAGCACGGGGTAGAGGACGCTCTGGACGTGGTCGTACGCTCGGCCGAGCCCGTGGGCTGCGGGCGCAACAGCCGCGTCTACCGCATCGAGACCGGGGACGGAATCTTCGCCCTCAAGCATTATCATGACCAGTTCCGCCTGGACGCCGAGTTCGCGGCCTTCGCCTTTCTGCACGGCATGGGCGTGACCTCGGTGCCTGAGCCGGTGGCCGTGGACCGCGAGGGTTGTTTCGCGGTGTACTCCTTCCTGGAAGGGGAGCCGGTGGCCGGGCCCACCATTGAGGACATCCGGACCTGCGTGGAATTCATAGGCACCCTGAAGCGGCTGTCCTCGGCCCCGGAGGCCACGGGATTCCGTCCGGCCGCCGAGGGGTTCTTCCGCCTGGAGGATATCGAGGGCAACATCCGCGACCGGCTGGCCCGGCTGGAGCGCCGCGAGCGGACTTCTCCCCTGGAGGATCGTCTGGCCGCGTTCCTGAAAGAGGATTTCGAGCCCGCCCTGGATGAACTGGCCGATCGCGCGCGTAAGCTCTACGCGGAGCTGGGGCTGACTCCGGGGCAGGGAATTCCCCTGTCCAGACGGACCCTGAGCCCGTCGGATTTCGGCTTCCACAACATGGTCCGCACCCCGGACGGGTTGGCCTTCCTCGACTTCGAATATTTCGGCTGGGACGACCCGGCCAAGCTCATCTCGGACTTCATGCTCCATCCGGGCATGGACGTGCCGGGGAAGTTGCGCCGGGCCTTTGCCGCGGGCATCATCCTGGTCATGGGCGATCCGAGCCTTCGGGGGAGGGTGCGTGCCCTGCAACCGCTCTTTGCACTAAAGTGGTGCATGATCCTGCTCAATGAGTTCATGCGACGCGATTTCGAGCGCCGACGGTTTGCCGGAGCCGCTTCCGGGCGTACGGAAGTCCTGGAAACCCAGCTCGGCAAGGCGCGTGCAATGCTTGAACGGGCCCTTGATCTGGGACGGGATAAAATCGAATAATCAGCAGAGGACGACAAAATGGGTATATTGCGGAATCTCATAACCCCCAAGCACGTCAGCACGGCCCGGCAGTATATCGAGCGCATGGTGGACGACAAGGTCCATTGCATGCTCAAGGCCAAGGAATACGAGTTTGATTATTGGGACGGCGACCGGCGCTACGGCTACGGCGGCTATACCTATCGGACGGGCTACTGGAAGCCCGTGGCTGAGGCCATGATCGAGGCCTACGGTCTCAAACCCGGCGCGCGCATCCTCGATGTAGGCTGCGGCAAGGCGTATCTTCTGTACGAGCTGCACCTGCTCGGCATGGAGGTCCACGGCTTCGACATTTCCCGACACGGACTGGCCGACGCCAAGGAGGCGATCCGGGACAACCTGTTTCTCCACCGCGCTCAGGACCCGTATCCGTTTGAGGATAACGAGTTCGACCTGGTCATCACCAACACCACCCTGCATAATCTGAAGATATTCGACCTGGAAAAGGCGCTCAAGGAGATCGAGCGGGTGGGCAAGAAGGCGTTCATCTGCGTGGAGAGCTATCGCAACGAGCAGGAGCTGTTCAATCTCCAGTGCTGGGCGTTGACCTGCGAATCCTTCTTCAGTAAGCCCGAGTGGGAGTGGCTCTACAGCCATTTCGGCTACACGGGCGATTATGAATTCATCTACTTCGAATAGGAGACAATCGTGGGCAACATATACACCCCGATGAAGATATTCCACTTCAAGGAGAAGATCGACTCCCTGCCCAGGGATGTGGAGGCCATTCTCCCGCCGGTCCATATCCGAATCAAGCCCATCAACGGCTGCAACCACAGCTGCCGGTACTGCGCTTACCGCGCCGACGCCTTGCAGCTGGGCAAGGACATGCGCATCTCGGACTCCATTCCGCGCGACAAGATGATGGAGATTATCGACGACGTCATCGACATGGGCGTCAAGGGCGTGACCTTCTCCGGCGGGGGCGAGCCCCTGTTCTATCCGCATCTGGTGGAGGTCCTGCGCAAGCTGGTCGATTCTTCTGTCAAGTTCGCCACCCTGACCAACGGCGGCCTGCTCAAGGGCGAGGCGGCCGAGCTGTTCGCCCTGCACGGTTCCTGGGTCCGGGTGTCCATGGACGGCTGGGACAACGCCAGCTATACCCGCTATCGGAGCGTGCCCGACGGTGAATACGACAATATCCTGGCCAACATCGAGGCTTTCAAAAAGTACGGGGGATCGTGTCGGTTGGGCGTCAGCTACATCGTGGACAAGGAGAACGTCGGGCACATCTTTGAGGCGGCCCGGCGCGTGCGCGACTTCGGCGGGGACTCGGTCAAGATTTCGCCGTGCATCCTCGAAAACGAAGGTTCCAAGAACAACGCCTACCACGCGGACATATGGGACCTCGCCAGGGAACAGGTGGATCGAGTCATGGACGAGCTCGCCGGGCCGGATTTCGAGGTCTTCGACGCCTATCATAAGCTCGACGAACGGTTCGACAAGAAATACACGTGGTGTCCGTACAGCCAGGTTCTGCCTGTCATCGGCGCAGACTGCAACGTGTACTCCTGCCAGGACAAGGCCTACAACCTGGACGAAGGGCTCATCGGCTCCTTCAAGGACGTGCGCTTCAAGGATTTCTGGATGAACGGCAAGAAAAAGTTTTTCAAGATAGACCCGTCCAAGGTCTGCGGCCATCACTGTGTGGCCAACTCCAAGAACAAGCTGCTGCTTGATTATCTGGATGCCGACGAAGACCATCTGGCCTTCGTCTAGGAGAAGGATGAGCGTGCGCTTCCTGGTCATCGGCGGTGACAGCACACTGGGTGGGGGCGTGCAAGCACGGCTTGAAGCCGACGGCCATGAGGTCGCTGCCACGAGCCGTCGTGCAGGTAGCGCCTTGCCTCTGGATCTGGCCGGGGATGTGACGGAGTGGACTCCCCCTGAGGGACTGCACACCGCCTTTCTGTTCGCCGCCGCTTGCTCCATCGAAGAATGCGAGAGGGCACCCGGGGCCACGCGCCGGATCAATGTGGACAACACGGTCCTGCTGGCCCGCAGGCTGCTGGATGCCGGCTGCCGCGTGGTCTTCCCCTCCTCCAGCTTGGTCTTTGATGGGACTGTTCCGCTGCCCGCCGAGAGCACTCCGCGTTCGCCCGTCACCGAGTACGGGCGTCAGAAGGGCGAGGCCGAGGTGGCGCTCCTTGGCCTCGGTGAGGGCGTGTCGGTGATCCGGTACACCAAAGTGGTCACATTCCCCATGCCGTTGCTGGCGGGGTGGGGCAGGCAACTGGCCGCCGGGGAAACGGTTAGGCCGTTCGAAGATATGTATTTCGCGCCCGTCCCCCTGGATTTCGCCGTGAATGCGACGGTCCGCGCGGCCTATTGTCCCGGAGGCGGAATCTGGCACGTCTCGGCGGAAACGGAGATGTCCTATGCCGACGCCGTACGGCTGATCGCGCGGGACGCGGGTGCGGACGAAAATCTGATCAAGGGGTGTACGGTGGCTTCCACGGGTAGGAATCTGCCTGCCCCGAGGTATGCGGCTTTGAGCATTGCGCGGTTGCGCAGAGGGCTCGGCCTGCAGCCGCCCTCTCTCGCCTCAACCGTCCTTGTGGCCGCCCGTTAACTACTCTAGCCAATAGGTGTTTTGCCGCAGATAGGCCGAGCCAATCCTTGCCGCGTATTTGATCCCGCTGAACCGCTTGGCGTACTGGGCCCAGAACCGTTCCTGCAAGTCCCTGTCCTCGTCCGTTTCCACCCAGGTTCCATCCAGCCGGGCGGACATTTCTTGGGTCACCTCCAAAATCTCTTCCGGGGTGTTGTCGTGAATCGTCACACCCAGCGGGTTGAGTTCGCGCGGTGTGCACATGGTGCGCATGTCGCTGTCGAGCAATTCGCCGAGGGTCAGATAGCGGTTCTCCGTTGTGCTCCAGTATTTTTTCAGGATGAACATGGCCCAGGCCCGCAGGGGCGGTGCATACATGGGGGGCAGGTAATTGACGTACAGAGTGGGAATACGGAAATTGTAGGCCGCGATGCCGTCCGGCCCTGACCCGCAGGTCATGTAGAAACGGCATCGGGCGGACAGGTAGACATCGAGCAGTTCGGTCCGTTTACCTGACAGGCTGTAGTCGAGAATGTTCGGATTATCGGTGGCGAGCGCGTCCTTGACCACGCTGCCCATGCGCACGACCTGGTGCTTTTCGGCCAGGAACTCCAGGGCGGGCACGAAGGTGTTGATGTCCACGTTACGGTAGTTGTCGTCGTCCGTGGGTTCGCCCAGATGGTTCAGGTAGGCGGAGTCGCGGCCCAGAACGGTGACGAAGGGCATGTCCGTGGACAGCCCCAGCTCTTTGAATTCCTTTTCTCCGCCCCGCTCTTCCTGCTCGGATAACGAGAAGTGGCCATTCGTGCGCATCATTAGGTGTTCCTCATCGCGGCCTGTGATGCGGGTGTATTCCAGGGAGACGACACCCAGCCCGCCCAGCTTGTGACAGACGTCGAAGAGGGGCAGGAAATACTGCTTTATGGGCAGGACCCGTTTCTGGATGTCCAGCAGAACGCGGTTGCTCGGGTAGTCACGGTGGATGAACACCCGGAATTCACGGGGGAGCAGACCGAGATCCCACTTGCAGAGGAGTTCCTCCTGGTTCCCGGCCATTTGGCCGATCCGTTCAACACGCAGGGCGTATATCTTGAAGGGAATCGGTGAAACTCTATTGAACAGGGCCAGAATCAATGCGACGGGGAGGAGAAACGGAAAGAACAGGATGCGGTATGGTCTCAGATTTATTCTGTAATCAGGTTGCTTGCCCACGAATTTGGTCCTTGGCAGTAAGGGGTTGTCATTGGAGCGGGAACGGTTTTTTGTCGCCGTCTGGTTCTTCCATCGAGTCTTATCATGGAAAAGGGGGTACGGCATGTACGCCGCACCCCCTATATTTCAATCCATCTGCGCCGTCTACAATATCTGACTCAGGAACAACTTCGTCCGCTCGTTTTGCGGATCGGTGAAGAAGTGTTCCGGGGTGCCGACTTCGACGATCTTGCCTTCGTCCATGAAGACGACCTGGTCGGCCACTTCGCGGGCGAAGCCCATTTCGTGGGTGACCACGACCATGGTCATGCCTTCCTTGGCGAGGGTCTTCATGACGTCCAGGACCTCGCCGACCATCTCGGGGTCGAGCGCCGAGGTCGGTTCGTCGAAGAGCATGACCTTGGGGTCCATGGCCAGGGCGCGGGCGATGGCCACGCGCTGCATCTGGCCGCCGGACAGCTGGCCGGGATAGTTGTCCGCCTTGGCGTGGATGCCGACCTTGTTCAGCAGGATCATGGCCTTTTCAGCGGATTCCCTCTTGCCTCTCTTGCGCACCGAGGTCTGGCCCACGGTGACGTTTTCCAGCACGGTCAGGTGCGGGAAGAGGTTGAAGGACTGGAAGACCATGCCCACTTCCATGCGCACCTTGTTGATGTTGGTCTTGGGGTCGAGGATGTCCACGCCGTCGATCATAATGTGGCCGGAGTTGGCCTTTTCCAGGCGGTTCAGGCAGCGCAGGAATGTGGACTTGCCGGACCCGGACGGGCCGATGACCACGACCACCTCGCCGGGGTTGATGTGGTAGGACACATCGTGCAGGGCCTGGACCTCGTGCGGGACGAAGAATGTCTTGTATACGTTTTTTACATCGATCATGGCTAGGCCTCCGCTGTCCTTTTTTCAAGGTACTGGACGAACATGGACAGGGTGAAGGTGATGACCAGGTAGAGCACGCCGCACACGAACCACAGTTCGTAGGGCATCAGGCTGGTGGTGACCGCCTCGCGGGTGGCCTTGGTCAGCTCGCGGATGGCGATGACGCCGAGCAGCGAGGAGTCCTTGATCAGGCTGATGAACTGGCCCGCCAGGGGCGGCAGGATGCGCTTGAAGGCCTGGGGCAGGATGATCTTGCGCATGGCCGTGGTCTTGGTCATGCCGAGCGATCGGGCGGCCTCCATCTGTCCCTTGTGGATGGATTGGATGCCAGCGCGGACGATCTCGGCCACGTATGCTCCGGCGAAGATGGCCAGGGAGGCCACGCCGAACCACAGCTCCGGGACCTGGAACAGGCCCGCCTTGCTCAGCAGGTTGTTGATGATGGTGCCGAGCACGAAGTACCAGATCATGATCTGGACCAGCAGCGGGGTGCCTCGGATGATCTCGATGTAGGTAATGGCCGACATCTTGAGGAACGGGTTGGTCGATATTCTCGACAGGCCGGTGAAGAGGCCGATGAGGATGCCGAAGAAGATCGACACGATACTGACCTCGATGGTGATGATCGTTCCCTCCACCAGCAACCCCATGCGGCCCTCGGAATAGGTGCCGATGGTATCGCCCACGAAGACGGTCTGGCCCTCGCTCACCTCGAGCTTGGAGCCCGGGACGGTGTAGTATTCCGAGTCGGTGCCGTCGGAGACGATGACCACGGAATCCTCGTCCTTCTTGGTGATGGAGGTCACGTCGCCTTCCATTTCAGCGGTCACGTTGACGGTGTCGATATAATAGAAATATCTGGGGATGCGGTTCCAGCGCCAGATGTAGTCGGTCTGCGTGGTGGCCCAGTAGAATCCCAGGCACACCGCGACGAGAGCGACCGCATATGCCGCTTTCCAAATCAGATTCTTGTCGATTTCCCTCTTGGGCTCGACATTCGCGGTTTCATTCATTGTCAGCTCGATAGGATAGGTGCGCGGAAAAAACCGGGGGCCGCGTAAAGCGGCCCCCGGAGAATCGGTCGGCGGTTACTGGATGTTGGCGTACCAGTCGTTGGAGCCGAACCACTTGTTGTAGATCCGCTCGTAACGGCCGTCGTTCTTGATCTGGACGATGAAGTTGTTCAGCCAGTTCAGGAAATCCGGGTCACCCTTGTTGATGGCCCAACCCAGGGGTTCGTAGGTAAAGGGCTCGTCCAGGAAGACCATACCCGCTTCCTTGCCGTGCTGGGAGTAGAAGATGGAGGTCATGGGCAGGTCGTAGACGGTGGCGTCGGCCTTGCCGTTCATGGTCTCCAGCATGGCCTGGTCCTCCATCTCGAAGGACTTGTAGGTGGCCTTGGGGAAGAGGCGCTTGGCGGCCTGTTCGCCGGTGGTGCCCAGCTTGGAGGTGATGATCACGCCAGGCTTGTTCAGGTCCTTCCAGGACTTGATCTTGTCGGCGGACTTCTTGGCGACCAGGGCGGTCTGGCCGACGATGATGTAGGGGTTGGCGAAGTTGACCTTCAGATTGCGCTCCTGGTTGATGGTCATGCCGGAGGCGATGATGTCATACTTGCCGGAGAGCAGGCCGGGGATGATGCCGTCCCAGGCGGTGTTGACGAGTTCGAGCTTCACGCCCATGGCCTTGGCCATTTCTCTGACCATGTCGACGTCGAAGCCGACGATGTTGCCCTTTTTGTCGGTCATTTCGAAGGGCATGTAGCCGGCTTCGAGACCCACGCGCAGGGTGCCGCTCTGGACGACCTGCTCCAAGGTGGATTTTCTGGCGAGTTCGATGTCGGCGGCCTGAGCGGACATGGCGGCGCACATCAGCAGAGACAGCACGGCCACAAGAGTAATGATGCGTTTCATCCTTTCCTCCAATGAAACATTAGGTTGGTTGATATCCGTCGCCCCGTTTCCGTCCGGGTACACGTTCCCGGGGCATGGGTTCCTCTCCATCGTTTCCGTATTGAACGATTTTGTTCACAGAACGACAGTAATTCATAGCCTCAATACCCGAAAACTTCAAGGGAGTTCTCTGGCGGCGGCGATTGCCCGTTTCTTGTTTTAAACAGAATGTAATGCTGATATTGTATAAAGAAGCAGAATAAGAAACGTGGTTTTGTGGGAAAATATCCCGATAATGAGTTGACTATTCTGCCGTCCAGAAAAAAAGGGAAGAAGGCGCTCCTGAAATTAAATTTATCATTTTTCTATGGTATGGTCTGCGTTACGGTGGCCGCAGCGATCATTATGTGCCTTGCGGCGGTCCTCCAACGGAGAAAATCATGCCTAGCAATAAGATATTGGTTGTGGAAGACGACGCCGTCGCGCAGTTGGACGTCAAGCTGGCCCTGGAGCGGGCGGGATACGGCGTGATCGGCATGACCGGAAGCGGCGAGGAGGCCCTTGTCCTGGCCGACCGGCTGGCCCCGGACATAGTGCTCATGGACATCCGCCTCGAAGGGGAGATGGACGGGCTCGAGGCGGCGAGTGAGCTGCGCAACCGATTCGACATTCCCGTCATATATCTCACCGTGGTCGTGGACGAGGAGACCCTGCACTGGGCCAAGGTGACCGGCCCCTTCGGGTATCTGGTCAAGCCCGTGGACCATAACGAATTGCGCTCGGCCATCGAGGTCGGGCTGTACAAGCACCAGATGGAGCGTGAACTGCGCAAGGCCAAGCTGGCCGCCGAGGCGGCTAGCCGGGCCAAGGCCTCGTTCCTGGCCACGGTCAGCCACGAATTGCGCACCCCCATGACCGGCGTGCTCGGCATGACCGAATTGCTGCTTATGTCCGACCTGGACGAGCCGTACCGCGAGAACGTCCGGCTCATCAAGGAATCGTCCATGGGGCTGCTGTCCGTGCTCAACCAGATCATCGACTATTCCAAACTCGAGACCAGCTCCCTGACCGCCCGCATGATGGATTTCCGCCTCGAGGACATGGTCACCGGCATTCTCTCCCAGCACCGTCGCCCGGCCGCGGCCAAGGGGGTGAGCCTGGAGTACACCATCGATCCGGCCATACCCGATTGGGTTCGGGGCGATCCCGCCAAGCTGCGCCAGGTGGTCGGCAACCTCATCGCCAACGGGGTCAAGTTCACCCCGGCGGGGCAGGTCCTGGTCGACATCTCCATGGCCGATACGGGCGACCAGGCGGCTCGGGAAAACGGCAAGCTGGCCGTGCAGATACTGGTCAGGGACAGCGGTGTGGGCATTCCGCGCGAAAAGCTGGATGAGATATTCGAGAGCTTCCGGCAGGGCGAGGACCACCTCCACCATTCCTCCGGGGGCCTTGGCCTGGGGCTGGCCATCGCCGGCCGGCTGGTGGAATTCCTGGGCGGCAGCCTGCGCTGTTCGAGCGAGGAGGGCAAGGGCAGCGTCTTCTCGGTCTGCGTGCCGCTGGAATACAGCCCGTTCGAGGCTTCCTCGCCGTCCGCATCCGTCCTGGGCGTGGATTCGCCGCTCAAGGACATCCGGATACTGGTGGCCGAGGACGACCTGGTCAACCAGCGCTACCTGGTCCGGCTGCTGGAGAAGATGGGCTGCGCGGTGACCCTGGCCGAGACCGGCACCCAGGCCGTGGACGCCCTGAAAAAGGATTCTTTCGATCTCGTGCTCATGGATGTGGAGATGCCGGAGATGGACGGCATCGAGGCCACCCGGTGCATCCGCGACCGGCAAACCGGCTGCCTGGACCCGTCCGTGCCCATCGTGGCCCTGACCGCGCGGGCCATGTGGGGGGACGAGCAGCGCTGCATCCACGCGGGCATGGACGACTACGTTTCCAAGCCGGTTGACGTTGACACCGTCGCCGCAATCATACAATCAACCCTGAAGAAGGAATGAATCCAGTCTGGCTGTTCCCTTCCACGGAGTTTGAGAGAGTATGAGCGATTCCAACGGACCGACCCCTCTGATCAGCGGCGGCATCTACAAGGTGTTTCTGATCATCCTCCTGCTGTTTTCCCTGTACCTGGGATTCTCGCTGGTGGAGCCCTTCATGCACACCATGATCTTCTCGACCGTGCTGGCCGTGCTGTTCACCCCGGTGTTCAACTGGGCGCTGAAGCTGTGCAAGGGGCGGCGCACCTGGGCCTCGGCCCTGACCGTGGGGATCATCGTCTTCGCTCTGGTTCTGCCCCTGGCCTTCCTGTTCATGGCCCTAATCAGCCAGGGCGTGGAATCCCTGGTGGCCCTGAACGCCTGGATCGCCCAGGGAACCTACAAGTCCTTCCTCAGCCTGGAGATGCTCGACAAGTACGCGGTCCTGATCCACGAGCAGCTGCCGTTTCTGCGCATCGACGAAATGCAGATCCAGGCGGGCGTGCTCCAGTATTCCCGCGAGTTCGCCCAGAACATGCTTTCCTTCGGCACCTCGCTGGCCCGGGACGGGGCCAAGCTGGTCATGCACTTCCTTTTGATGGTCTTCATCCTGTTCTACTTCATGCGCGACGGCACCAAGATGGTCGCCTACATCAAGCGCCTGTCGCCGCTGCGGCCCAAGCAGGAGGACTACATCATCGACAGCCTGAAGCGGGTCGCCCGGGGCGTGCTCATGGGCTGTCTGCTGGTGGCCGTGCTCCAGGGCTTCGCCGGCGGCGTCGGGTTGGCCGTGGCGGGCATCCCCGCCTTTTTCTGGGGCGGCATGATGGCCCTGTCATCGCTCATTCCGGTGGTCGGCACCGGCCTGGTCTGGGTGCCCGCCGTGGGCTACCTGTTCCTGTCCGGCCAGTGGAAGATGGCCATCTTCCTGGCCCTGTGGTGCGGCATCTTCGTTGTCGGCATCGACACCATCCTGCGTCCCATATTCATGCGCGAGGCTTCGCGCGTATCCACCTTCTACATCTTCATCGCCATCCTCGGCGGCATCTATTCCTTCGGCATGCTGGGCATCTTCTACGGCCCGCTGATCCTGAGTTTCGTCATGGTCATGCTGCAGATCTACCTTGAGGAATACGCCGACGACCTGGACGACCACGAAGAGGCGGTTCAATGATTTCAAGGAATTCCCTGTCCGGTATAGTCATTCTCCTTCTCCTTCTCGCAGCCGGTTGCGCTCCCAAGGCCCCGGCTCCGACCCCGGTCCCGGCCCCGGCCGAGACTCCGGCGCCTCCGGCCCCGCAGGTCCCGGCCTTCGTGCCGGTGGGGGAGGGCGCGGCCCTCGATCTGGCCGGGGCCCTCTCCTTCAAGCCGCAGAACCTCTGCTCCTGGAACGACCTGCGTCCGGGCATCGAGTCCAGCCTGCACTACATCCGCTCCCGGCCCCAGGACGCGGTCTGCGTGGACCAGCCCGGCCTGCGTCTGACCTGGGGGCAGTTGCGCGATTCCGTGGCCGAACTGGCCTCCACCCTCGCCCTGCTGGACCATGCGCCGTCCCTGCTGGCCGAGCGGTTCACCTGGTACAAGCTTGAGCCCGGCACATTGCTGACCGGCTATTACGAGCCGTGGCTCGATGCCTCGCTCACCCGGGACGCGACCCACAAATATCCGCTCTATGGCGTGCCCGACGACCTCAAGGTGGTGGATCTGGGCAGTTTCCACCCGCGCTGGGCCGGGCAGAAGCTCGTCTATCGCGTGGAAGGGGACCAGGTGGAGCCGTATTTCGACCGCGCGGCCATCGACGGCCTGGGCGCTCTGGAGGGGACGGGCAACGAGATCGCCTGGGCCGCCGACCCGGTGGACGTCTTCTTTCTCCAGGTCCAGGGCTCGGGCAGGCTGGACCTGCCCGACGGCAGCTTCAAGCACATCCTCTACGGCGGCAAGAACGGCCGCCAGTATGTGTCCATCGGCAAGGTGCTCATCGACAAGGGGTATATACCCAAGGAAGAGATGAGCATGCAGCGCATCCGCAGTTTCCTGAACGAGCACCCGGACGTGGCCGAGGACGTCCTCTTCCGCAATCCGAGCTACGTGTTCTTCCGGCTGGCGGACGAGGGGCCGTTCGGCTCCATCAATTCCATCCTGACCCCGCGTGTCAGCGTGGCCGTGGACCGGTCCATGATCCCCCTTGGCAGCGTGGTGGCCCTCAAGACCTCGCTCATGGACTACGACACCGGCCAGGCCGATCCGTTCTTCTCCCTGGTCCTGGCCCAGGACACGGGCGGGGCCATCCAGGGCACGCGCATGGACCTGTTCTGCGGCGCGGGCGAGGAGGCCGAGACCCTGGCCGGGCACCTGCAGGAGGGGGCCGAGGTCTACATGCTCCTGAGCAAGCGGGTCATCGCGTCTCTGAAGGGCCGCCCCGAGTAAGCTTTCACTCATCACCATCCAGCAGCCGAGGAGGCGACCAATGCAGTATGTGGCGCTGTTCGAACAGGAGAAGCACGGCCTGTCCGTGACGTTCCCGGATTTTCCGGAGTGCACCAGTTTCGGCGAAGACCTGGACGAGGCCGTGGACAACGCTCACGAAGCCCTGGCTATGTTCGTTGAAGACCGTCTTCAGGGCGGCGAACTCCTTCCGGAGCCCTCGAAAAAGAAGGATTTGCTCGCTCAACCCGAAAATCAGGGCCGAAAGGCGATCAATATCTCGGTTCAAGGGGATGGAAGCGACTTTGAGGAGTTCGAAATGGTCATGCATGCTCACCTTCTGGCCAGAATTGAGAAATATTGCCGTCAGTATGGGGTTTCCCCGGCTGATTTTCTGGCGGCCGCGTCACGTCTGGCGATCAAAACCGATATTTTCGCTGCCTGACACCCCTGATCCCACCGTTTCATAATTTATTTTAAGCCGTCTTTCCTTTGGCGTGAGAATTTGATTCTCCTGTCATTCTTGGGGGCTAGGTGCATTTTTGTCATGTCCATTTTTGTGTATTAACAAAATTGGCAAAGGTTATTAATGTGTTACGGTTGCACGATCTTCCGTTTTGATTTAGGTTCAGCTTCCGGGATTTGTATAGAGCCAATATACATTGCAACGGTAAACAGCTCCTTGGAAGTTGCATTATTGTAAAAAGCCTGAGCCTGAGAGCCTGCCGCGACCGCCTGCCGATCGCATCGCAGGCTTTTTTGCCCCTGCCGGATGCGCTCCCCGCGGTGCTGAGTTTTTTGAGGAATCATTGGATTTTTTCCGGTGTCTGCCGTGCGTGCCGTCGTTTGTTCGCGGCGGGGCGAGACCTCTAACTGTGGAGTGAAGCGAGACCATGTGCCGTTTGTTTGCGCTTACAAGCCGTGACCCAGTGTCACCCATGCGCGCCATCGATGCCCTCAACGTCATGAAGGAAGGGCACGACGGCTCCGGTGTGGGGCTGTTCCTGAGCGGTCTGGGTGGACCGTGGGAGGAACTCAAGGAATATCCCATCCTGTCCGGTATCTTTACCGACGCCGGACTGGCGCGGATGTCGGAATACATGACGAAAAATGGATTTCAGTCCAAGTATTCCGCGACCTTCAAGCCGGACGTCGAACCGCCGGTCGGGACGCCCAAGCGGGGCACCTACGCCTCCATCGCCTTCAAGATCCCGGACGAGTGGAAGGGCATGAGCCAGGCCCAGATCGATTCCAATCTGGTCCAGATGCGCCTTGACCTCCGGACCATGGGCGAGGCCGAGGGCGACATCATGGTATTCTCGTTCTGGCCCGACACCATCATGATTAAGGAAGTGGGCGACCCCATGGCCATCGGCGAGTACCTCAAGCTCGACCGCGAGGAACTCTACGCCCGCCACATCCTGGCCCAGGGCAGGCAGAACACCAACTACGCCATCAATCTGTACGCCTGCCATCCCTTCTTCATAGAAGGCATCTCCACCATGACCAACGGCGAGAACACCGCCTTCGTGCCCATCCGCGAATATCTCATGTCGCGCGGGGTCACCGGCTACCAGGGCTACCAGTCCGACTCCGAGGTGTTCACCCACATCGCCCACTACGCCACCAAGCGGCTTGGTCTGGACATCAGCTCCTACAAGCACGTCATCACGCCCATGAACGACGACGAGATGCGCGACCATCCGGACCGGGAATTCCTGTCCGATCTCAAGCGCGCCTGCCGCAAGCTGATCATCGACGGGCCGAACTGCGTCATCGGCTGTCTGCCCGACGGTTCCATGTTCATGGCCCAGGACCGCAAGAAACTTCGTCCCGGCGTGGTCGGCGGCAACCCCGAGCTCGGCATCTACGGATTCTCCTCCGAGATCTGCGGGCTCAACGCCGCCATTCCCGACCGTGACCGGACCAAGGATTTTCAACCCATGCATCTCGACACGGCGATCGTCGGACCCGATTGCCGGGAGGTTCTCCAATGCTCGCAGAAAGACCCATTACGCCAGCAACTTTAAGCCGCAAGGACCTGCCCTGGCAGATCAAGTGGGACATCAACGCCTGCACCAAGTGCGGCCGGTGTACCTCGGTCTGTCCGGTCAACGCCATTGAACTGGGCGTGTTCCGCAAGCGGGACGTCAAGCCGCCCATGGGGCTGTCGGCCAAGCCGACCACCGAATTCTCCACCTTCTACGGCATCCGCCAGCGGACCGATCCGGCCTACGCCTGCATCGGCTGCGCCATGTGCAACATGGTCTGCCCGAACAACGCCATCGAGCCGAACCGTCAGTACGACTCCACCACGCTTCAGTTCCAGAACAACCGGGGCGGCCAGCCCAGGACGCGCGGCGGCCGCAGGAACAGCTCTGAATCCCTGCTGGACCAGATCAAGTTCATCCGCATCTCCATGCTCACCGACCCGGCGCTCGACGCGGGCCGCCACGAATTCGACGTGCGCACGCTGCTCGGCCGGGTGCTCTCGCCCGAGGCCGAGATCAAGTGTTTCCGCGAAAACGGCTGGAAACCGCCGGTCCGGGAGATATATCCCCTGGTCATCGGCGGCATGTCCTTCGGCGCGCTCTCCCCGAACATGTGGGAAGGGTTGCAGATGGGCGTGGCCTACCTGAACGAGGAAATGAACATGCCGGTGCGCATCTGCACTGGCGAGGGCGGCTGTCCGCCGCGCCTGCTGCGCTCCCGCTTCCTCAAGTACGTCATCCTGCAGATCGCTTCGGGCTATTTCGGCTGGGACGAGATCATCCACGCCATCCCCGAGATGAAGGAAGATCCCTGCGCCATCGAGATCAAGTACGGCCAGGGCGCCAAGCCCGGCGACGGCGGCTTGCTCATGTGGTACAAGGTCAACAAGCTCATCGCGGCCATTCGCGGCGTGCCGTCCGGCGTCTCCCTGCCCAGCCCGCCGACCCATCAGACCAAGTACTCCATCGAGGAGGCCGTGGCCAAGATGATCCAGTCCATGTCCATGGCCTGGGGCTTCCGCGTGCCGGTCTATCCGAAGATTTCGGCGTCCTCCACCTCGCTCGCCGTGCTCAACAACCTGGTCCGCAACCCCTA
This sequence comes from Pseudodesulfovibrio sp. lm2024, assembly GCF_051175575.1. Classification (NCBI taxonomy): domain Bacteria; kingdom Pseudomonadati; phylum Thermodesulfobacteriota; class Desulfovibrionia; order Desulfovibrionales; family Desulfovibrionaceae; genus Pseudodesulfovibrio; species Pseudodesulfovibrio sp. lm2024. The sequence continues at coordinate 2,357,146 of NZ_CP195092.1, read as the reverse complement.
CGCCGCAGGCCTGGCCATCGACGGCGAGGACGGCGGCACGGGCGCGGCCTACAACGTGTCCATGAACCACATGGGCCATCCCATCGCCTCCAACCTGCGCGACTGCTACAAGGCGCTGTGCATGGCCGGGGCCCAGAACGAGATCCCGCTCATCGCGGGCGGCGGTATCGGCAAGCACGGCAACCTGGCCGCCAACGCCGCTGCTCTGATCATGCTCGGGGCCTCCATGGTCCAGATCGGCAAGTACGTCATGCAGGCCGGCGCGGGCTGTCTCGGAAGCGAGAAGGACCGCTGTAACGTCTGCAACATCGGCGTATGCCCCAAGGGCATCACCTCCCAGGACCCGAGAGTCTATCGCCGCCTCGACCCCGAAAAGGTCGCCGAGAGGGTGGTTGACTTCTACCTGAGCTTCGACACGGAACTGCGCAAGGTCATCGCACCGCTCGGCCGGTCCACGTCCTTGCCCGTCGGCATGTCCGACGCGCTGGGCATCTCGGACAAGGACGCGGCGGATCGCCTGGACATCAAGTACGTCATCTAATCGAAGCTTCAGGATATATCGGAGTACACAATGGCAAAGAAAATACGCATAGACGGACACGAGAACGGTGTCCGCGTGGAATCCCGCATCCTGGAGGAACGCATCCAGGCGGCGGTCCGGCAGGGCGCGCGCCGACTGGAGATCGACGCCATGGGCCAGCACGGCCTGGGCGGCAGGCTCTGGATTTCCAAGGAAGAGCCCATTTCCGTAACCATCACCGGCTCTCCGGGCCAGCGCATCGGCTCCAAGGGGTTCCCGGGCACGACCATCCAGGTCATGGGCCCGGCCTCTGACGACGTGGCCTGGCTCAACGCGGGCGCGGAGGTCATCGTCAACGGCAACGCCTCCAACGGCGTGTGCAACGCCATGGCCCAGGGCAAGGTCTTCATCGCGGGCAACATCGGCTCGCGCGGCATGACCATGACCAAGACCAACCCCCGCTTCGACCCGCCCGAGCTGTGGGTCCTGGGCTCGGTGGGCGATTACTTCGCCGAGTTCATGGCCGGCGGCACGGCCGTGGTCTGCGGCCACGAGGCCCAGAACTCCAAGAACGTGCTCGGCTACCGCCCCTGCGTGGGCATGGTCGGCGGCCGCATCTTCGTGCGCGGCCCCATCGACGGCTTCTCCCAGGCCGATGCGCTCATGGAGCCCATCGACGACGAGACCTGGGCCTGGCTGACCAGGAATATCGAAGAGTTCCTCAAGAAAATCAAACGCTCGCGCCTGCTCAAACGGCTGACCCGCCGCGAGGAGTGGCAGCTTATCCGGGCCAAGACCCCGTTCGAGAAGAAGGGCAAGGTCCGCCGGGCCATGCACGACTTCCGGGTCAACACCTGGGACGCGGAGCTGGGCAAGGGCGGCATCATCGGCGACCTGACCGATCTGGACCGTTCCCCCATCCCGCTCGTGGTCCACGGCGACCTGCGCCGCAAGGTGCCCGTGTGGGAAAACCGCAAGTACATGGCCCCGTGCCAGGCCAGCTGTCCCACGGGCATGCCCGTGCAGAAGCGCTGGCAGCTCGTCCGCGACGGGCTGGTGGACGAGGCCGTTGATCTGGCGCTGGCCTATACGCCGTTTCCGGCCACGGTCTGCGGCTACCTCTGCCCGAACCTGTGCATGGAGGGCTGTACCCGGTCCACCCAGCAGAACATGGCCGCCGTGGACATCACCAAGCTCGGCAGGGAAGGGCACAAGTCCAAGGCCCCGGACCTGCCGACCCTGTCCGGCAAGCGCGTGGCCGTTATCGGCGGCGGCCCGGCCGGCATCTCTGTTGCCTGGCAGATCCGCATGAAGGGCCACGAGGCCGTGGTCTACGACATGGCCAAGACCCTGGGCGGCAAGATTTCCTCGGCCATTCCCTACAGCCGCGTTCCCAAGGAAGTGGTGGAAAAGGAAGTCGAGCGCGCCGCCAAGGTCATCCCCCACGTGCATCTGCAGCAGCAGCTCAAGGCCAAGGAGTTCGAGGAACTCCTGACGGAATACGACTTCGTCGTCCTGGCCATCGGCGCCCAGAAGCCGCGCATCATCCCGGTGCCCGGCCACGAGCGCATCTATCCGGCCCTGACCTTCCTCAAGGACGCCAAGGCGGGTACGGCCGAGATCGGCAAGAAGGTGGTCATCATCGGCGCGGGCAACGTGGGTTGCGACGTGGCCACCATGGCCGCCTCCGTGGGCGCCGAGGACATCACCCTCATCGACATCCAGGAACCCGCCTCCTTCGGCAAGGAACGCAAGGAGGCCGAGGCCGTGGGCGCGCGCTTCAAGTGGCCCTGCTTCACCAAGGAGATCACCGACAAGGGTGTCCTGCTGCAATCCGGCGAACTGCTCGAGGCGGACACGGCCATCATGTCCATCGGCGACCAGCCGGACGTGGACTTCCTGCCCGAGAACATCGCCCTGGATCGCGGCCACGTGGTCGTCAACGACGACTACCAGACCACGGACTCCCGCGTCTTCGCCATCGGTGACGCGGTCCGTCCCGGTCTGCTGACCCACGCCATCGGCCACGGCCGCCGCGCCGCCGAGGTTATCGACGACATCTTCAACAACCGTCGTCCGCAAAGCGATACCCGCGACATGATCGACTACACCCGCATGACGCTGGAGTACTTCGACCCGCGCGTCATCGAGTTCAGCGACGCCAACCAGTGCGGCGCGGAATGTTCCAGCTGCGGTTCCTGCCGCGACTGCTACATCTGCGACACGCTCTGTCCGCAAAACGCCATCAAACGCAATGAGCTGCCCGACGGCGGTTTTGAGCGTGTGGTCGACCCGGACAAGTGCATCGCCTGCGGCTTTTGCGCCGACGCCTGCCCCTGCGGCATCTGGGATATGAAAAACCCGGCCCCCATGGAATAGGGCGCATCCGACACAAATAAAAAAGGGGCGACGGTGTAACCGTCGCCCCTTTTTTATGCCTCCGGCGGCCGGGGGAAGGGGAAGGAAAACCCTTTGAAAAGGGCTTTTCCTTCCCCTTCCCCCGGACCCCCATCCCCATCCTTTCCTAAACTTCTTGTCGCCGCTTCGCGGGGCTGAAGCGCAGAATAAAGGGCCTCCGACTCAGTTCTGAGGCGGAGGCCTTATCTTTTCTTTGGAGCAATTCAGGTGCGCAGCACCGGACAGCGGCTCTCTTTATCGCGCTGGCACAAGGCTTTCGAGAGTGGGTCAGCTGTGCATTTTCTTCCGGCCGGGCCAATCCTTACGTAGACGGCTACGCTGCGGTTGCCCCGGCCGGAAAAAATGAGCAGATGACCCGCTATCGGAAGCCGCTTAAGGGTAGCGCCCCATATTTCTCTGTTGTTTGAATCCGTGTTGGGTGAGTGCGTCATAGGCCACCTGGTCCTTTTTCATCTGGTCGATGATCTTGCGGGCCTTGACCTTGACCGTGCTCTTGAAATTATAGCAGTCGCCGGGCTTGAGGCTCTCCAGGGTGTCGCTCAGTTTGTGGGCCGCCTTGGTGGATATCTCGCCGTGGATAAGCTCGTGCTTTTCGAGCTGGCGGTAGAACTTGCGCCACCACTTGCGGGTCTCGAAGTCCACGCTGTGCTTGAGCTTGGGGTAGAGGTAGGTCAGGTGGAGATAGACGATGACGTTGGTGACCCGGCAGGTGTCGCCTCGCTGCTCGATGTTGTAGGTGGTCCGTATGTCCGTGCGCGTGTTGGCCTGATAGGTCTTGGCCCCCTCGTTCAGCGGCGAGTTGTGCTTGAGGTTCATGACGATGTTCGCCGGTTTGGTCCCGTCCACCATATAGTATTCGGTGGATACCGTGCGCACCACGTCGGCCATGGCCGGCGAGACGAACAGGACCATGCAAATGAGTGCGGCCAGGAAGAATCGCATCACGCGAAAATGAGAATATTTATCCATTTAGAAAAGATAAACATTCCTGCGCCGCCGCGCAAGGACGGCCGGGCATAACCAGAAACTGGACAGGCGTACCTGTTTCGCGACCATCAAGCTGAGGATGTATTTGGGATGGAGCTTCGGGTCAGGTTAGGGCTATTCCCTTAAAATCCGAATTGATAAGAGGATGTCCGCGATCCTTCTCCGAGATGTCCGACACGGGGAGCGGCCAGTTTATACCGATGGCTGGATCGTCCGGGCGGATGCCCCCTTCGTCGGCAGGGGAATAGGGGGCCGTGATCATGTAAACGATTTGCGTGTTTGGCTCCAATGCCTGAAAACCGTGGGCGAACCCTTCCGGCACATACATTGCGTTCATGCGTTCAGATGTCAGTTCCTCACCGTGCCAGTTGAGGAAGGTTGGGGAATCTGGCCGCAGGTCAACGATCACGTCGAAGATACGCCCCTCAACGCACCGGACTACTTTGCATTCCGCCATAGGGGGATACTGGAAGTGCATGCCGCGCACGCATCCCGTCTTCTTGGTGACGGAGATGTTTGCCTGGATTAAGGGCTTGGTGTGTCCTATGGAGGAGAATTCCGAGGTGCAAAAGATTCGAGCGAATCGACCACGGTGATCCTCGAAGCAGTCTGCTTCGATCATATAAACGCCTTTGAGGGGCAGTGGGCAGAATTTCATTTCAGTGCTTCGAATCGCCGTATCTGATCTTCCGTCAGGGCGCGGAGGTCGGCGGTTCCCTCTGCCCAGGCCTTGTACCATTCGACAGTCCAGTCCATAGTCGTGTCGAAGTCAGTCCGGGGACACCAGCCCAGCTTCTCTTCGGCCTTGGTGCAATCCAGGCGCAGGAGCGTGGCCTCGTGAGGCTGTGGAGCTGAGTCCAAAAGGACTGTTGCATCATCTCTCCATCGTTGGGCAAAACCTTCCACCACGTACCCCACGCTTTTGGTGTCTTCACTGACTGGACCAAAGTTCCAGCCGCCGGCAAAGGATCTGTCGCCTTTAAGGGCTTTGACGGCCAGAGCCAGATAACCGGAAAGAGGTTCAAGCACTAGTTGCCAGGGCCTGACGGCCTTGGGGGAACGGATGCGCACGGCGTCGCCGCGGGAAAAAGCCCTGGCCATATCGGGCACCAACCGGTCTTCAGCGAAGTCGCCGCCACCGATGACGTTGCCAGCCCTGACCGAAAGCAGGATGGGGCCATCATCCTGCATGAAGGACGACTGCCAGGACCGGGCCACCAGTTCGGCGCACCCCTTGCTGGCCGAATAGGGGTCCGATCCGCCCATGGGGTCGGTTTCCCTGAAAGCGCGACCGGTCTCCTGATTGTCGTAGCATTTGTCGCTGGTCACGTTGATCAATGCCTTAACGGACGGCGTCCTGCGCACAGCCTCCATGACGTTGACGGTGCCGAGGACGTTGGTCCGGAATGTTTGCACCGGTTCGACGTAGGAGCGGCGCACCAGAGGTTGGGCGGCCATGTGGATGACCAGATCGGGCGAGCAGGCGTTCATGGCTTGGGTAAGGTGGTCCAAATCGGCGATGTCGCCGCGCGTGCCGGTGAATTCGTCGTCAAGGCTGATGAGCTTGAACATGAACGGATTGGACGGGGGCAGGTCGGAGTAACCGAATACCTGTGCCCCGAGCATGGAGAGCCACAAGGTCAGCCAACTGCCTTTGAAGCCCGTATGGCCGGTCATGAATACCCGTTTGCCTGCAAAAAAAGTATCGAACACCTTAGGCTCCCGCTACCATACCTTCCATTTTGCCTTGCCTTGGTCCCATAGCCTGTTCAGGTGCTCCGTGTCCCGGAGTGTGTCCATGCAGGCCCAAAAACCGTCGTGTTGATAAAGCATCAGTTCCCCGGCCCGGGTAATCTCTTCAAGGGGGCCGTATTCGAAATCGCAATTTTCGTCCTCGGTGAGGATGTCGAAGACCTCTCGGTTGAGTACGAAGAATCCACCATTGATACGTCCCCGTTTGCTGTGAGCCGGTTTTTCGGCAAAGGATGTTACCCGGTCCCCTACGGTACTGACTTCGCCGAATTGTTGGGAAGGGCTCACTCCCGATATGGTCGCCATTTTGCCGTGGGATTTGTGAAAGGCGATCAGCTCGGGAATATTGATATCCGCGACCCCGTCTCCGTAGGTCAACATGAACGTGTCGCCTTTGATGTATTTCTGGATACGCTTGATCCGGCCCCCTTTGAGAGTCTTTTGGCCGGTGTTGCAAAGCGTGATCGTCCAATCCGACTCGTCGTGGTCATTGTGGCGGCAGAGGCTTTCGGGGTTGCCCAGATTGATGGTCACATCGTTGTTCATCCACTGGTAGTTGACGAAATAATCCCGGATCATTTCACCCTTGTAGCCCAGAGGAAGAATGAAGTTGTCGTGCCCATAATGGGCGTACACTTTCATGATATGCCATAAAATGGGACGTTCCCCGATGTTAACCATGGGCTTGGGGCGAAACTCGGTCTCTTCCCGAAGGCGAGTACCAAGCCCGCCGCACAAAATGACTACTTCCATCTGAATTTCCTAGATGTCTAAATTCTTGTAAACCGTGTGAGGGGGAGAGCTATTGTCTCGTCTCTTCCCTTATTCTCGCCAATACGCCAGGAGCCCCCCAGAAACGGAAAGGTTCCCAGTCCGGATACGGATAGACCCCCAGATTGAGGCGCAGGGAAACGTTCCGTTCTGAAATATACTCCTCTACCAAAGTGCGCAACGTCGAATTTCTTCCGGAGCAAACGTTGACAATGCCGCAGAAGGTCGGGTGTAGGGCGATGTCGGCCAGCGCATCGGCCACCTCGGTCACGTGGAGGTAGTCGCGAACCTGCTCGCCGCCGGACATGTCAAAGGAGTCCCGTTTCCCGTCAATGGCCTTCTGGAGTTGCGCAAAGAGGGTGCGCTGATTTTGACCTGGCCCATAGAGATAAAACAGTCGCGCCCACTGAAGCCGGCAAGCGAAGGACCTGCTGCGCGCTTCCAGTTCTTCCCTGAGGGCGTTTTTGGCTATACCATAGGCTACATGAGGTTTCGCTGGCGTCCGTTCGGTCAATTCCCCTTCTTGGAGGCCATATTCAAAACAGGTGCCAGAAACCAGCAAATTCTTCAATCCGCCGTCAATGAGCTGGGACAAAAAAGCCAAGTTCGCGGGCAGGTGGAGAGTTGCGTGATCGTCTGATTTAAAATTCGAAAGGCTTCCCCAAGCCAGATGGATGCAATGGGTGGGAGAGCCGAGTTTATTAAAAAGGTCCTTCGGAGGGGCTGTGATATCGAGCGGTACGGTTTCAACATCAGCAGCCCATTCGGCGCTGGCAAGTTTATCGTTGTCCCGACCGGTCGCAACGATGTCTAAGTTACGTCTGATCAGCGCTTTGACAATGTGGTTGCCAATAAAGCCGGTTGCTCCGGTCACTAGTATCTTCATGTTTTTGGCTGAGAGGCTTTGCCTGAAAGGATATCGCTTATACGGCTGCATTCATCTTCCCGTCCGACAATACTCTGGGCAGCCGCCGCATCCTCGCGTGCAACCCGTGCCATACGGGAAATCCGTTCGGACTCCCTTCGTTCTTTGGGGAACAGCTTGCCCATGAGGTTCGCCCATTCCCGCTGCAAGCGATCTCTGAAGGTTTTGGGCGGCTTGTTTCGAAGCCAGTAGTACTCTCTGGACGGCAGAATCCGGGCAAAATACATGTCCAAGGCAGCTTCGACATAGCGCATGGCTATTGCCGGCGGAAGCTGCTCCCTTTCGCTCAGGAAGGTCTGTACAGTCTCTTTTAGCGCGTTCAACTGAGGATAGTACATGGGGTCAGAGCGCATGTCCTTGGTCGATCCACGGTGTTTTTTTGAAGAGATGTTAGTGGAGGGAATGTCGTCTACAATATGGGCAACCCCCGGGATACGGGTCACTTTTCCGTAAATGAGAATGATCATGCATACGTAAAATTCTTGGAAATTGTAGTTCGTGATCGTCCTGGGGACGCGCATGAGCGTCTCGATCCAGCAATCTGTCCGCATGACGGAATAGGTGAGGGGGCAATGCCGGGCGAAATGTTGCAGCAACCTCGCCGACGGGCGATCACAGTCCGTCGGATAGTGGTGATGGCCCTCGCAGTGTTGGAAACGGATTCTGCCATCTTTATATCCGAGACAATCTCCGATCACAGCTGAACTCCCCGGAATCGCCTCCAGGGTTTCGACTGCATTAAGGATAAAGCTTCGGGATGGAAACATATCGTCGGCATTCAGGAGTATGTAAGGGGTCTTGATGCGGTCGAGGGCGTATTTCTTTAGTCTGGATACCCCGTCTTCCTCGGTCGTGTGGATGTACTCGATGGTAGGATGCGCCTGGCAGTCCTGATAAGGGGTGTCCGAACAATCAACGACCAGGGCCTGGAAACCAATTTCGGCAATATAAGGCAACAGCCTGCCAAGGAGATGATGGCGGCGGTACGTCGGGATGACTATGGTGATTTTATCGTAAGGATTGCTCATGGTTTTGTAATCGGTAAAGCATGAGTAGGGTGTTACTGTGTTTCCACTGTGGTCAGTCCGAAATGGTCCGCGTACTCCTTCCACTCAGCATCGGTGGCGATGCGTTTGTTGAATTCCGCATAGTGCATGTTTATTGTCTCTGGAGACTGGTGAGGCAATTTCTCCAATGTCTTGGCCAGATAATAATGGGCAAAGGCATGGAACGGATAGCGTTCGACAATCGTCTGTAGGTAGCTTCGGGCCACCTCGTAATTGCCTTCTCGGTAATTGTTGTTGTTTACGAAATTGACATCCAGGTTCATCAGGTACGCCGTCTTGCCGATAGTCCTGGCATCCACGCCCGGTGCGTTGATCTGGCCGCTGTACACATTGTACGCCGTGAAATCCTTGGAAAGCAGGTAACCCTCTTTTTCGCACATGTCATAGAGATCGCTTCCTTTGAACGGCGTAGCAATGGAAATGAGGCTCCAATCGAACTTGGAATCAAGAATGAGTTGCCTAGTGAGCATCCTGTCTTCGTCCGTTTCTCCGGGCAGGCCGATGACGAAAAAGGTGTGTACCGCCAACCCCTGTTTCTTCAGGGCTTCGACGGCAGGCTTGATCTGCTCAATTTTCAAAGGCTTGCGCATGATGTGTTTAAGGACTCTCGGAGATCCGGACTCAACGGCGATGACCGCAATTTTGCAGCCCGCCTCTTTGAGCAATTTGGCGATGCGGTCGTCAATAAATTTGATGGACAGGCCGTTGGCCATTTCCACTTCGATATCGAGCTTTGCCAGTCCCTCGAGGATATCGATGCTTCGTTGACGGTCAAACAGGAATTGATCGTCATCGATGGACAGTTTGTTGATGCCGTACTTTTCAATCATCGCTTGGACATCGGATAAAAACCGAGGGGCCGACATCTTCCGGATTTTCTTGCCGTGGTTGGCTCCGGAGCAGCAGAAGACGCAGTTGAAGGGACAGCCTCGGGTGGAGTGGATGGGGAGCGTGAGTTTTTGCTCGCCGTCTTTCTCCTTGATCCTGGACCCGTAGAGGGTCAGATCAACGAGTGAGTATTCGATCGGCGGGATATCATCCAGGTCGCGGACAAAGGTCGGGGCGGTCTTCTTGCCCGCTCGGTATCCCTCAGGGGTGATCCAGGAAGGATGTTCCTTGAGCGTTTGGACCATATCGTTGCTCGTCAGCAGCGCTTCGAAGGGGAGTTCGCCTTCGGCGTGGCATATTGCGGCCACCAGCGGGCTGGTGGAAAAAACGTCACCCGGCAGGTTGGTCGCCATGATCCCCCCCGCGGTGATGAGGATATCCTTGTCGAAGGAGTGGATGACATCACAGAACGAGGCTACGTAGGAGAGGCAGGAGTTGTACATGAGGGACAGTCCCACCATGTCGGGGGAGAAGTCCTTCAGGCTCTCCAAAAGGATTTCGTTGGTCCGGCTGTAGTCCGAAACAGTGTTCATGTCTAAGACCTGGCACTCCACGCCTTCGACATTGTGCATGAGGTATGAGGCGATGGAGAGGACCCCGAACGGAATAGTCACGGTGTTAGTGTGCTTGTCGATTTCCTCATTGCTATAGCTCGGTATGACAAAAAGGATTTTCTTGAGCGCGTTTTTCATTCCTGTAGTCCTGTTGCTGCTTGTATGGCTCGGTTTAGGGCCGCTCTGTAGGCTTGGCTACAGCCCCTTTAAAACCACCGGATCAATCGTTTGCCGGAACTTCATTTGGGTGAAACATGAAAAGTAAAAGCTACAATAATTTCTCAAGAAGCCCGTCATTTTACAAACAATATCTGCTGTTGATGATAGAGAACAGTCGACTTATGATGCCGATTTTGAGGCTCAGAAATGAAGGTGCCGTATGATCGCAGCGGAACTGTTCACCATGCGCTCGGGCGTAATCGTTTCGCGCGGGGAGACAACGCTCTACCTGTATCCGTCTATTCATTATACGGCGATTGAACTACACAAGCCGATTGTGAAATCCTTGAGAAAGGATGCCTAATCCAATGATTGCTGAACCTTGAGAAGAAGCTCTTCCCTGTAGGGATCGATGTTGTCGGCCATGCCGTAAGCCAGTTGCATGCAATCCTTGCAAAAGGGCATATCCTTTCTTTCCCCCTTGAGGAACTGTACTCGGTAGGAATTCATCTTTTTCGAATTCCAGATGCTTTTGACCGATTCGGTATTGGCATCTCCAATGATGTACTCCTGCTTCCAGTCCAGGAAGCAGATGCTGGCTAAGCCGTCGGCATTGATCGACAGCGAATAGAAGACATACGGACAGGTATCCACCGCGTCGAGTGGCTGGCCGTAAATACCCGTCTCAAGCGAGGCGTCGACCTTTTCGGTCACGTCGAACTCGGGCCAGCAGGGAGCCACGTGTTCAACGTAAATTTTGTCGGAGATTGGTCCGAAATAATCGAAGAACATCTTCTCCTGTTCCGGCGTGAGTATTTCCTTCACCGTCTTGATAAGAATTTTGCAGTCACCCCGGTTATCGTAGAGCACCGACAGGTTCTCGCGGAATTTCTTGAAATCGACTTTTGTGTGGGTAAAGTTCTTGAACTGTTCGTCGCTCATTCCGTCCAGGGAAATGTTGATCTGGTCGATACCCGCTTCGACGACAGGAATCGCCTTTTGCGGGGTCAACAATGACCCATTGGTCGTTGTGTCGATGGATAAGATTTTTTCGCTTTGTCTGGCGTATGCAACCATTTCAGCCAGATTGGGATTCAGGAACGGCTCTCCATCCTTGTACAACCTCAACACCTTTATCGGGTTAGAGAAGTCTTGAAGGTCATCAATGATCTTCTTGAACGTCCCGAGGTCCAACAATGTGTTCTTTCTGCGTGCGTCCTTGAGGAGCTTTGCATTGCCTGTCGGGCAAAAGTTGCATCGGAAATTACAAGAACTGGACGGATCGAGAAAAAGGACAAAAGGTGTCTCAAGAGGGATGACATTTTGTAGGGGGGTACGATCTTTCTGACTTATGCGCGTTTCCAGTACTACCATAATGCTGTGTCCAGGTGTGTTGAGTTTGCTTCGTCTGGTTACTTGATTCTTCTGAGGTAGCCGTCGGAGCAGGCGGTGATCAGAAGCTTGTTCTCAATTTCCTTCGCGACCTCAAAAGAGTCGGTGGTTTTGAGGTACTCATGAACCGCAGTCTTGGGATTGTTGCCCTTGCCCCAGGGGCGGTCGTTGCAGGTGGGGTTGTTCGGCAAGTCCTCGATTCCAGAATCAAAGACCACGCAATAGCTGCCCACGGAAACCAGGTCGGCATAGGCGTTCAGTTCGCTGAGGACGTGGTCATGCGTGTGGTTCGAATCCAGCACCACCATGATCCTCTCTTTTCCCTGGGCGAACTCCCTGACCTTGTTGGTGACCGGTTCGGCAATCGAGCTGCCTTCGATCAGAGTGATACGGCGGTACATGGGGTGGCGGACAATCACGCCGTAGTTGTGGTCCCGGATGTCAATGTCGATTCCGAGGACATGGCCGTCGATGCCCATCATCTCCATCATGGAGGCGTAAAACACCACGGAGCCTCCCCGGGCAACGCCTGTCTCTATGATCAGATCCGGTTTAACCTCCCAGATCAGTTCCTGCATCGCAACGATGTCTTGTGGCGCCTGGATGATAGGAACTCCCATCCACAGGAAGTTGTGGCAGTAGTTGTATTCAAGGGTCGCCGACAGCCACTGCTGGGACAATTCCTTGCATTTCTTCGATTCACCCAGTTTCTGGATATTATTCTTAACGGATTTCGAAAATTCCTTTAACTCGTTCATACTGTACCTCTATTTATTGATCTAGTAACAATACAACATATAATCGACCAACATGGGGGCATGGAGTCTCATGGAAAAGCGGTAATCCGGTACAATCGAATGAACCCGCTCTATGATGGTGAAGAGGTCGGTCGGATAGTGATAGATCGATAAGGCCATTTTCGGACGATATTGTTGGATCGTATGCGTGGCCCCTTCCAGCAGTTCCAATTCCATTCCCTCTATGTCCGACTTGATGAGTGTCACCGGACGATCTTTGAGAAAGTCGTCAAGGGAATAGATGGGAACGCTTTCCTCGTCATTTGAGGCTTCACCCGCATCTGCCAGGCAGCTTTGAATCAACAGGGCATGCGAAGGAGCAGCTACCTTGCGGTTGGATCCGCCCAAGCCTGCCTGCACAAGGGTGATCGTCTCCGGATTAAGAGCCCATTCCCGGGTCAGGCGTTCCATCCGGATTTCCATCGCCTGGAATTGCCGTTTGCCTGGTTCGAATGCGTATATGTGTTTGAAGGTCCCGAGATTTTCCCAGATGAACCGTTCCACAGAATCCCCGACGAACGCCCCGGCGTCGACGAAGATTTCGTCAAAGGAACCGCTGAATTGGGGCAAGGCAAAGTAGGTGTCCTTCTCCATGGTGTGGAGACACGGCTCATTGGAGCCGGTGAGCAGCGCTTGAAGAAGGGCGTTGAAGACCTCAACGCTCTGCGGGTCCGCCAAGCGGTCGCGAACCGAACTCAGCCGTTCGTAATTCTTCACAACGAAATAGGCATCAAAGGCGATCGTTCGTGGGTGATTGCCGATAACGTTCTTGATTGGTTGAACTGCGTGGCGAGCGGTGATGAAAATGACGGGAGCGTCGTCCATCAACGGTCTCGTCGGGGTGAATATGTCCACCCCCGCCATCTGCGTGCCATGGAGATTAGCGTTGCCGTCTAGGCCATACAGAACTGGGACGCCGGAGTCCCGCAAATAAGAGCAGCACCATTCCCCTATGAATCCGGCTCCATATATGACGACACCGTCCGATACTGCCTGTTCGATTTGATCGACGAGAGGCCGCAGAGTGTCGACCTGAGCGTCTATTGATTGCGAGGAGTATCTATTAGTCATTTCAGAGTCCATAGGTTTGGTCGGTGCCCATCGGTTGCCGCACAACGTTTGTTCGATTGTCCTGATAAAAACAGAAGGCAAAAAGTTTGCCCGGCATGGCACGCTTAGTCAAATCATTCTTGATAAGCCTAGAAAAAACCGGGGCGTATCTCTTCCCATTTACATCCAGCCTCGTCGCAACCTTCATCGGTATGTTTTCCGTTCTTCCGGCACCGCATAGTACACTCCGGAATTCCCGCAGTAGTCGTGTAGGTAGAAATACAACGTGTACCTTTCCAGTTCGAGCAGGAATTCGGGAATGCCCTGCAAGCCGTCGCTGTTGTGGTCGGCAAGGACCATGACCACCGGCCGGTGTTGCTGGATAAATTCTCGACTGCCCTTGAGCACGGAGAGCTCCGCGCCCTCCACATGCAGCTTGAGGAAGGTGGCCGGTACTTCCGGCATGTCGTCCAGGCATGCGGTGGCTACATGCAGGTCACCGTTGTCGGCCAGGGTGGAGGCAAAATCCATGTTGCTGCGAAAGGCCATTGTCCCGGATCGGGCGAAGACAGCCTTGTCCAGGATGGTGATGTCCGGGTGGTCGAACTTGGCTCTGGCGATTTGGCACATGCCGGGGTCCGGCTCGAAGCCGAGCACGCCGCCGAAGGCCTGGCCCGCATAGTCGAGGAACCCCCGGATGGATTGCCCCTCGTGCACGCCGCAGTCTACCAGAAACTCCTTGTCTTTGGGGGCAGGGACGCACGGCGCGCCGAAATATTTCCTGCCCGTCAAGACCGGGTGATGGGGGGCGATGACCTCGCGCCTGGCCACCCGCCACCAGAGAAACTGCTCAAAATGCGCCGCCGACAGGGCGTCATGGGCCAGCGCCTCATGGACCCGGGTCAGCAGTTCCTGGTCGGGAGAGTCGACGAGCCAGCCGTTGGGCATGATCTCAGGGAAGGTGATCTCGCTGTAATCATAGAAATGTCTGACGTCGCGGCACCCTCGTTCAAGCAGGGCGGTGCGGATCGGCTCGTAGGGTATGGTGGCGATGCAGACGACGAAGGTCAGGGATTCCTTGTCCGCATCCGGGATGGCGTCCGGGTGGATGACGGGTATGCCCCGGATGGTCCTGCCGTCTCCATGGGCATCCACGAAGTATTCGGGATGCAGGTCCGTGCGTTCCATGCAGTCCAGGGCCATCTCGCCCATTTTCCCGGCGCCGTAGAGAATTACTCCGGCGGCGGAGACGGGGCGTAGAGGAGGCGGCTCGGGAAGGGGAGTGGCGAGAATCTTCTCAATAATCCTGGATGACTGCATGGCGTATTCTCTTTACCGTCTCACGGCTGCGGCGAGAGTTCCGAAAGGGCTTGCCGGGCCGGGCCGAAGCTGGGCCTGTACTCCAGGACCCGTTGGACCCGGAGTCGGGCGTCGTCGCCCTTGCCCATCTCCCGGAGACTCAGAGCCATGAACCAGTGTACGCGCCAATCGTCGCGGCCAGTCTCGCAGGACTGGGTGAAGAATCGGACCGCGTCCTCATGGTCTCCCTTGCCTTGGGCGATGAGTCCGCGCCAATAATCGAGAACAGGGTCGCCGGGGAAGGTGCGGGCATAGTGGATGACGCTGCCCTTGGTGGGGGTGGTCATCTCGGGCGTACTGCGAGCAATGGCCATGTCGGCGACCATGAGGGCCGCGTCGTCGTGGCTATGGGCGCTGACCGCGAAATCACCGGCCGAGTCGCCCTGGGAACTCAGGAACAGTTCATGCCCCGTCGGTTCAGCCTCGCCCAGGGCCACCGAACACAGGGGAGCTTTCCGTTCATGCTTGGGCTGTCCCATCAACTCGTCGTAGACGGCGTGCAGCTTGCTCACCGTGGATGCGAGGGTGAAATGTTTCAGGGCGTACTGCCTGGCATTGGCCCCCAGCCTGAACCGGACGTCGGGGTTGTTGTAAAGATATTCGATGGCTCGCGTGTATTCCTTGGGGGACTCGACGATGAGACCTGTTTCCTCGTGGTGCACGATGGAGCGTTCGCACCCGTTGGCAAAGACCACCGGCGTCACCCCGGCGCCCATGGCCTCCAGCAGCGCCTGTTCCCCAGTGCCGTAATGGCGAGGGTTGAGCGGGTAGCCGAACACATCCATGGTTTCAAAAACAGAACCGATGTCCTTGACGAATCCGTTAAAGGAAAAACGGGAGGCCACATTTCGCTCAGCCACTTCTTCCAAAAGTTGTTGTTGGGAGTCGCCATCGCCGCAGAGAATGAAATGGATGTCTGGGATATCCGCCCCCGCGCTCATGGAAATGAAATCGGGGTGCATTTTACAGAAATCAAGCGTGCCAATGTATCCCACATTGAAACCGTGGTGTGCCTTGGGGCTGACTCTCGCGACCCGGTCCACGGTTCCGCCCGCAATGAATATAGTCCGGATTTTGTCCCGATTCACTGTCTGTATCAGCGGGTGTTCTTCCGAATATGGGGTGGATAGACAAAAGACATCGGCCAGCTCGATAATATCGCGAGTGAAGACGGCAGGAGGGCTGAACCCGGAAATATGGGAGAAAATCAAAAGTCGGGTTTTCGGAAACGGCACGCTGTGCAGAAATAAGTGGATGAGCGGGTGATTCCACCATTCCAACTGGACGATGTCCGCATCATTCATCTTGTCCGCGATGATGTCGTAGGGGACCTCCGAGTGCGCCGAAATCTCCTTTTCTCTGCACAGGTCTCGGGAGTACTCGCTCAGGCGGTCGAGGCAAAGAATTTCGTGCTCGAACATGCCTGTCGCGTCTGACCTGCGAGCTATGTTGGTGACGACTTGGCCGACTCCGCCGCCGAGGTGAGGGGTTATGTGGAGTATTTTAGTCATGGTACTACCAAGGTGTGCTACACGGATGCCTTAGGGGGCAGCTTCTGTTTAAGACCTTGCATGATCCGTTTGTTCTTGTGGGCAGATCGTACTGTCCACCTGCGAATCGTCGAACTGCATCTGGTACAGCTTCTTGTACAGGGGGCAGGTTTCCAGCAGTTCCGCGTGCTTTCCTTGGGCGATAATCTTGCCGCATTGCATGACCACAATAACGTCGGCGGTCAGGATGGTCGAGAGGCGGTGGGCGATGACGATGGATGTGCGGCCTTGCATGAGGTTGTCCAGGGCTTTCTGGACCACCCGTTCGGATTCGGTGTCCAGCGCGCTGGTGGCCTCGTCCAGGATGAGCAGGGCCGGGTTCTTCATGATCGCCCGGGCGATGGTCAGCCGCTGCTTCTGACCGCCGGAAATTTTGACCCCGCCCTCGCCGACTACGGTGTCGTAGCCATGGGGCATTTCGATGATGAATTCATGAGCAAAGGCCGCGTCTGCGGCGCGCTGCACGTCGTTCATGTCGTAGTCGTCATGGGCATAGGCGATGTTCTCGGCTATGGACACGTTGAACAGGAAGGTGTCCTGTGAGACTAGGCCCAGGTGCGTGCGCAGACTTGCCAGGGTGTAGTCCTCGAGCGGGACGCCGTTCAGTTCCACGACTCCTTCCTGGGCCTGGTAGAAGCGGGGTATCAGGTTGACCAGGGTGGTTTTGCCCGATCCACTGGGCCCGACGATGGCAACGCGTTGTCCGGCTTCGACGATCAGATCGACTCCGTTTACGGCGGGAGCCTGGCAGTCGGGGTAGGTGAAACGGACAGATCGGAATTCGAGCCTGCGCAGATTGCCGTCGAATTCGATCTTGCCTTCATCCTCTACCTGGATGGAGGGCGAGTCGAGGATGTCGAAGACGCGCTCCGCGCCGGCCAGGCCTCCCTGGATTTCGTTGTTGGCGTTGTTCAGTTTTTTTATCGGTTCATAGAGCTGGAGCACGCACAAGGAGAAGGCCGTCAGGTCGCCGGGGGTCATGTCCCCGTTGATGACGCGCATGCCGCCGAACCACAAAACCGAGGCTCCGGCAATGGAGCCGACGAGGTCCATAACTCGCGAAGACCCTTCGTTGTAGAGTATTTTCCGCACGAGGAGACGGGTTAGGCTGCTGTTCTCTTTGGTGAATTTAAAGTCTTCCCGTATCTCATTGGCAAAGGCCTTGATGACCTTGATGCCGGAAAAGCTTTCCTGCAGGACCACGCTGACCCCGGACAGTTCGGCCTGGGTCTTGCGACCATATTTGCGGATTTTTTTCCCGAAGTAGATAAATGGATAGATGGCGGCGGGCATGACCAGCAACGCCCATAAAGACAAGTAGGGGTCTAGGTAGATGGTCGTGCCTATGAGGGCGATCAAAGTAAAAATCTGCCGGATGAACATAAGCACGCTGGGCAGGCAGACGCGAACGGAAGTGACGTCCGCTCCAATGCGGCTCATGAGCATGCCTATTTCGCTTTCTGCGAAATAGGGCATGGGCAGCCGGATGATTTTCTTGAACATCTCGTTTCGGAGATCGCGCAGAACCAGCATGCCGGTGGCTTGCATGGTGTATGCCTGGCCGACCATGAGCAGCCCTCTCAAGAGCCATAATCCGATAAAAAGAAGGATGCACAGCTTGAGCATGTTCATGTCCTTGGCGATCAGGACGTCGTCCATAACATACTTGCCGATCCAGGCCAGGGCTGGAGAGATGGGGCTCAAAAGGACCATGGAAACCACGGCCAGGGCCACCCGTCCCTTGTACGCCCCGAAGTAGCTGATGGAACGCTTGAGAAGATAGCGGTTGGAAAAACTGTGCAGACTGGTTTTGCGAGCCAAAAAAAACTCCCGTCATCCCGCATGGGGATTGATGTTCTCTGATGCCCCCCTCAAATAAGGTGTTGGGCGCGATGAGTAAAGGGTAATGTTGGCGTGCTGGAAAGGGGAGGGCGTGGGCCGGGTTGTTTGGCAGGCCCTTCGGATGGTCCGCCGCTTGGGAAAGGGCTCTCGCGCGGCAAGCGAGAACCCTTTCCCCGCAGCCGGGGGGGGATGGAGGAGGCCCCCTAGCTGCTCTGCGGACAGTAGCGGTTCCAACCCATAAGGCTGGCCGCTCCGGCTATGGTCGTGCCGTAGAACAGCACTGGTTTGCCGGTGAGAAAAAGATCGATGGACGCGTTGGCCAGGGTGGTGCCGGTGACCAGCAGCAGGTCGGCCCAGTCGATGGCGTCGGCCGTGGCCTCGCCGCCCTCCACAAGCACGCCCCGCCGGGTCTGGCCGATGTTATCCGGGTCCAGGTCCACCAGGCGGACATCGGTTTCATTGCTCACGGCCTGGGCCAGGGCGGGCTGGAAACCGATGATGGTCACGCGTCCCTTGCCGTAATAATCGTCTATGTAGCGGAACACGCCCTTGGCGCATTCGGCGGGTCCGGTGTCGCGGCAATGGACCGTGTTGCCGGTCTGGCCCAGGGAGCGGCTCACGGCGTTCATGGTGGAGATGAACACGGCCCGGTGGTAGTTGTCGTCGCGCGGCAGCGCGGCGATCTGGCGCAGGGTGCCGGAGTAGTTGCCGTAGTGGTCGGTGAAGGCCTGGCCGCGCGCGCCGTGGAAATTGGCCTCCATCAGCTTTTCCTTGCCCTTCTGGATGGGGAAGTCGTCGCCTTCGGGCGTGCCTATGGCCTCCTTCACGCTCAGGGGCGCGGCGGTCACGGTGATGGTCTCGTCCAGAAGCCCCTCGTTGGTCCAGAGGTCGAGGGCTCGTTCGCATACGGATTCAAAAACGGTTTTCATTGCCTCTCCTAGACAGCGGACAGTTTTTTCAGCGCGATGAAGATGGTCAGCGAGAACAGGCCGATGATCACTGCCAGGACCATGGCCCGGTCGAATTCGCCGCTGAAGACCGCGTTGTAGATTTCCAGTGACAGGGTGTTGGTCTTGCCGATGATGTTGCCGCCGAGCATGAGGGTTACCCCGACCTCGCCCAGGGAGCGGCCCAGGGCCAGGAACCAGCCGGCGGTCACGTTGCGTCTGATGTTGGGCAGCAGGACCAGCCAGAAGGTCTGCCAGTCGCTCTTGCCCAGAACCTGGGATATCTCCCCCAGCCGCCGGACGTCGCCCTTGAGCGCCGCCTCCACCGGTTTGACCATGAGCGGCAGGCCGGACACGAATGAGGCCAGGACGACTCCGGGGAAGTTGAAGACGATGTCCAGGGGCGCGAACCTGCCGAGCCATCCGGCCCTGCCCAGGAGCATGAGCAGGATGAATCCGGTGGCGATGGGCGGAAAGACCAGTGGCAGGGTGACGAAGAAATCCACCGCCGAGCGCACCGGTCCCTTGCCCGAGGTCAGGTAGTAGGCGATGAGCACGCCGCCGATCAGGTGTAGAACGCCGGACACGGCCAACGCCTTCAGGGTGAGTCGGAGTGGGTTTATGGTCTCCGGCTGGATCAGGATGCCGACAAAGTCCATGTGCTACAGGCCGTTGGCCCTGACGATGACCTGGGCCTCGTCGGTCTTGACGAAGTCGATGAACGACTGCGCCTTGTCCTTGTTGGCGGAACTCTCGAGCACAGCCGCGATGATGCTGATGGGCGAGTAGTCCTTGTCGTCCAGGACCTCGTAACCGCCCAGCTTGTCCTTGACGTTCAGGGCGTGGGTCAGGTTGATGAAGCCCATGTCCACCTCGCCGGTGGCCAGGTAGGAGAAGACCTGGGGCACGGTGGCCACTTCCACCAGCCGGGGTTTGATGCCCGGCAGCCTGCCGGTCGTGGTCAGGTATTCGCGGGCCGCCTTGCCGTAGATGGCCTTGCTCGAGTCCGGCATGGCGATGCGTCCGGCTTCGGGGTTGTCCAGGTCGGCCACTTTGGAGAATTGGGATCCCTTGGCGAATGCCAGGACCAGCTTGCCCCGGCCCAGCTCGGTCTTTTCGGTAACGGCCAGGGCCGCGCGCTTGAGCAGGAACTGCTGGTCGCCCAGGACGATGTCCACCTTGCCGCTCTCCTTGGCCAGGGTAGTCACGCGGCCCATGTTCCCGTAGATCAGGTCCAGGGTCTGGCCGGTCTTTTTCTGGTAGGCGGCGTTCAGGGCGTTGACCATCTTTTTGTATCCGGCGCCGGCGGCCAGGACCACGTCGCCGTCGGCCCAGGCGCTCACGGGGAGGGCGAGGATCAGACTGAGCATGAGAGTGCAGATTCGCATGAAACGCATTGGGGAATCTCCTTTTGTCTCTGCGCCGGGGCGCGGATAAGTGTGCGCTTTTCGAACGGGTTGTGTCCCGTCATTAAATCCCCTATGTTCTGTGCTCTTATGTCGCAACCAAGTCACGCGAATGGATAAAAACGTGATAACCCGTCAGGTGAGCCGTTCATGCAAGAGAACAAGCCTTCGGGCAAGATGTGTCCCCGGGAGTTTTTCAGCGTCTCGGATCAGGTGAGCTACCTTGAGCCGTCACAGATGTGCGCCCTGGAAGAGGCCTTCCGCGCGTGGAGGGATTCGGCCAGACGCGTGGACAGCGTCCGGGCCCGGACCCGTCTGTGGCTGCTTTTTCAGCTTGTCCGCCACACCGGGGCGCGGCTGGGCGAAATCCTCTCTCTGGACGACACCGATGCGTTCGACGGGGAGGGCCCGTTCGTGCGCCTGGGCCGGGAGGACCGCACCCGCGAGGTCCCGCTGCCCGAGGAGTTCTACTCCGAGCTGGCCGCCTTCCTGGAAAGCCCCATGGGCTACGGCCTGCGCGGTGAGCTCTTCCAGGTGGACCCCGGTTATTTCCGGCGCATCTGCTACGAGCGCGGCAAGGAGTGCGGCCTGGCCAAGGAGCTGGTCTGTCCCAAGTCCCTGCGCAACACCCGGGCCGTGGAGATGCTCCGCAGCGGGGTGCCCATCACCATAGTCAAGGAGGTCCTGGGCCAGTCGTCCCTGGACCTGACCGCCAACTTCCAGCAGTTTTCGCCGGGCGACGTGCAGTCCATCGTGCGCACCGCCTATGAGGCCATGCGCAAGCGCACCTCGGCTCGAAACTCCTTTTTGGGACATGTCATCCGCGTGGACACGGACCCGGTCATGGCCCAGGTGGTCCTGGAGACCCGCTCGAACATAAAGATCAGTGCGGTCATCACCATGGACTCCCTGCGCAACCTCAAGATCCAGGTGGGCAGCCCGGTGGTGGCCACGGTCAAGGCCCCGCTGGTGAACGTCCTGCGCCGGGCCGAACGCATCTCCGGCAGCGCCCGCAACCGGCTGGAGGCCGAAATCCTCCGGGTCACCGAAACCCCGGTCCTGGCCGAAGTCCTGGGCCGCCTCCCGGACGGCACCGACGTCTGCGCCCTCATCTCCGCCCACAGCGCCCAGGACCTGGCCCTCAAACCCGGCGACCAGGTCGAGTTCTGGTTCAAGGCCATGTCCGTGGTGTTGAATACGGTGCAGTTGTAGAAGGACGATAACCTCCGGAAAAAGCAATCGGCTCGCGCCGCAAGGCCGCGAGCCGATTTCCCTCACCTGGAATGGGTTATGCGCTTATGATGGATATATTGCCCATCACTGCGGGCGGTGTGAACGGGTTGTCCAGAAAAACTTGGTAGCCGGGATCGTGCATCGGAGGCGGAAACATAAATGAGCCCTTCGTCAATAGAGAGTCTCCCAACCAGTTGAGCGCGTTCTGCGTTGCAATCCTCATTACCAGAACAACGCAATCACTATAGTCCGGTCCGGTCCCTTCCGTTAGGTTGCCTCGCATGGCCAGGAGTCCGTGCTGAGAGTGAGGCCTTAAATAGTTTGACGGAGCGGCAACTCGTAAGTCCGCGAGCAGCATTCTCTTGTTGGTTGTGTGGATGCCATTGGTGATTATTTTGTCCTTAGTCCCAAACTGCATCATGTAAATATAACAATATTCTTTTTTTGACTTTTCATAGTGCGTATATCTGCCCTCTTTTATACTGCTGGCAGAATGCGTGGCGAACCACAGGGCGCTCCAAATATTGTCAACAAGGTCGATCCATGGTGTTGCCAATCCATAATGTTGAAGGAGTGGTTCGAATGCTTCTTTTGGTGTTCCTCTGAGAAACGAGGATATGCATTCTTCGGATTTTATAAAATCTCTTGATTGTTTTACTCTTGCAGTGCATCCACTGGAAGTATCGACATTTCTGAAGAGCGTAGGCCGCATTTGATCATAATTTGATCCTTGGCCTCTGAATAACACCGGCCCGTCTTTTGATAATTTATATTTTGCATATCCCGCCATTTGGCAGAGTGCGAATGGAGTCTCTATGTTGAAAATCTCATTTTCCGCATCCCAATGGCTGATTTTATCCATTGCGATGAGATTGCCGCTTAATGCTAGATTTTGACTTCTCATTTCCCCCTCCGTTTGCGGCACCGTATGAAATTTTTATAAAAAAAAGCAAGCTGCAACTCGGCAACTTGCTTAAAAAATGGTACCCGAGGTGGGAATCGAACCCACACAGACAAATGTCCGAGGGATTTTAAGTCCCTTGCGTCTACCAGTTCCGCCACCCGGGCTTGGGGTGTGTTTCAGTATCGTGCAATCCGGCGGGGAGTCAATGGTTTTGGCCGGTTGGCGGTGGGACGGGATGTGCAAAAATGCGGCTCGCTTTATTCTTCCCGTGGATTGGGCTAATCTTTTCGGCACCCGTCGGGTTTCGGCGGGCGGGATACCCGGCTGATAGCGGGCCGGGGTTTCGGCTTCAATCCGCGAACAAGGCGAATCATGGCGTTGAACGATAATAAAATGGGTTTGTGGGGAGCCGTCTCCATCGGGGTGGGCGGCATGGTCGGGGGCGGCATCTTCGCCGTGTTGGGGCTGAGCGTGCAGCTGGCCGGGGGCGGTACGCCCGTGGCCTTTGCCGTGGCCGGGGTGGTGGCGCTGATCACCGCCGCGTCCTATGCGCGGCTGTCCGTGCGCTACGCCGGGCCGGGCGGGACCGTGGTCTTTCTGGACCGGATTTTCGGCAACTCCATGCACGTGGGCGCGCTCAACGTGCTGCTGTGGTTTTCCTACGTGGTCATGCTCGCCCTGTACGCCCACGCCTTCGGTTCCTACGGCGCGGTCTTCTTTTCGGGAGGCGGCTGGTTCACGCTCCACGGGCTCATCTCCCTGGCCATCATTGCGCCCGCCGTGCTCAACCTGGCCAGCGCCAAGGTGGTGGGCAAGGCCGAGACCTATGTTGTGGTCGTCAAGATCGCCATTCTGCTCTTTTTCCTGGCCGTGGGATTCAAGGGCGTGGAGCCCGCGCGGCTGGCCACGGACACCTGGGTGCCGCTGCTCCCGCTGGTGGCCGGGGGCATGATCATCTTCGTGGCCTACGAGGGGTTCGAGCTCATCGCCAACACCGGGGCGGACATCCGCAAGCCCGAGCGCAACCTGCCGCTGGCCTTCTACATCTCGGTCGGGTTCGTGGTCCTGCTCTACGTGGCCATCGCGGTCGTGGTGGTGGGCAACCTGCCGCTTGCCGCCATCGCCGACGCCCGCGACTACGCCCTGGCCGAGGCGGCCAAGCCGTTTCTGGGCCAGGCCGGGTTCACGCTCATCGCCGTGGCCGCGCTCCTGTCCACCTTTTCGGCCATCAACGCCACGCTCTATGGTTCCTCGCGGCTGTGCTACACCATCGCCAAGGAAGGGGAGTTGCCCGTCCAGCTGGAGCGGCAGATGTGGGGCGCGCCCGCCGAGGGGCTGGTGGTCACCGCCGTGCTCGCCCTGATCCTGGCCAACGTGGCCGATCTCTCGGCCATCTCCACCCTGGGCAGCGCAGGATTTTTATCCGTATTCGCCGTGGTCAACGCGGCCAATTTCAAGGATGAGGCGGATTGGGGCGCGGGGCGCGTCCTGTCGGCCCTGGGCGTGCTGACCTGCGCGGCGGCCTTTGTCGCCATGGTCTGGCAGAGCGTGAGCGACAACCCGGCCACGGCCTGGGTGCTGGCCGCGCTCTTCGGCGGGGCGGGCGTCCTGGAGGTGGCCTACCGGACCATCGGCACCAAGGGGCCGCGCAAGCGCCGCCGCCAGGCCAGGGTTACGCGCACGCTTTGAGGTAGTTCCGGTACAGCCTCGGGCTGACCCGCGAATACTGGTCGAAGTCTGAGATCAGCTCCAGGCCCGGGACCATGGCCCGGACCACCGGAATGTTCAGGTCCCGACGGGTCAGGTCCACGTAGGCGGGCCGGTAGCCGTTGGCCTCAAGCGTTCTTTCCAGCACCATCACGTCGCCCTCGGCGCTGCCCGTGGACAGGTCGGGCAGATCCTCGAGCCTGCGCACCGGCAACCCTTCCGGGGCCGGGCCGCTCTTGGGGCCGGGGTAGGGATAGGCCGTCTCGGTCATGGCCGAGATCAGCGCGGACGGGCCGCTCAGGGAACAGCCGCCGCCCTTGTTCACGTCGCCGTGCCTGCCGAGCACCACGGACTTATAGCACGGCACGCCCAACTCGGTGGTCATGTCCATGAACCAGACGTCGATGCCGTCCTCGCGGTATTTTTCGAGCAGCCCGGCGATCTCGGGATCACTGCTCTCCACGCGGAAGCATTTATCAAGGGTGAAAAGCTGCGTCGCGTCCGAGTCCCGCTCGATAACCTCGGTCAGGGCGGCCGCCTTGGCCTCGAACAGGGTGTTGCCCGAGGCCAGGCCCGTGGAGCCCAGCGCGCTGAACAGGGACGGTTCGTCCAGGTTGCAGAACAGGAACACGAACTGGGCCGGGACCAGGATCGCCCGGCCGTCCGGGGTATGGCCCTCCAGCCAGTTGAGCTTCTGGCCCGCGTAGGGGACTTCGAGACGGATGTCCGCCGGGTTCACCGCCGGGACGTCCAGTTCGTCGTATGCCGCAAAGGTCAGCGGGTACTCGCGCGCGTAGCCGAGCACGCCCTTGGGGCCGAAGCTGGCGTAGGACGAAAAGCGCTCGGCCAGCTCCATGGCGTAGGATGCCTCGGCCCGTTCCATGGTCAGCCCACGGCCGTAGCAGGTCTGCAACCCCTGCAGGGAGTTGGACAGGTTCCCGTTGACCGTGCGCGTCTTCACGGACCAGTGGCGCAGCCGGGCGCAGGGCGACAGCGAAGCCTTGTGCTCCATGGCCGGGCCCATGAAGGCGTCGGCCTTGTCCAGGACGGGCAGGGCGGTGTCTATGGTCTCCCTGAGGGGCCTGCGGGGCAGGGGCGGGGGCAGTTCGCCGTCGAGCTCGGCACGCACGCTTGCTGCGCCGACCGGCTCGGGTGCGGCCAGCTCCCCGTCGCCGAAGAGCGGTTCGGGCGCGTCCGCCGGTGCGGGCAGGGGGGCCATGGCAAAGATGTTGCGGCCGAAGATGCGTGTCCACTCATGGTGCAGGGGCTGGTCCGCAAGCAGGTGCGAGCGGATGTGGATGGCCGGGGTGAAGTCCAGGAGGTCCTCGGGATCAAGGCCGTCGAACAGGGGCAGGAGCCGGTTCAGCCGCTGGTGGCAGATGCACGCCTCGTACATGACCGCAGTGCCCACGGGGTCGGACTTGCCTTGGTCGCGCATGGCCTCGGTGATCATCTTCTCCAGCTTGCGCGGGCGGAACTCCTTGAATCCCTGGAGCACGAACTCGTGCATGTGGTCGTCCATGGGGTGCGCGCGGAGGTGGTCCATCATCTCGTTGTGGCTCAGGTTCACGTCCGGCAGGGCGGCGAACATGCCCACCCCGAAATCCGTATCCATCATCTGCAATTTGTAGCGCATTGTCGTCCTTTGGTTTCCCTCTTCGATTCCGCCTTCATTTTCCGGCCATAACCCCGTAAAAGGGGGGAGGCCGAGATCCGGCGTTACGCTATGGCATTCCCCGCCCGAGCACAAGACCCGGCCCCGCCGCACACGCCCGGAGGACGCTTCGCATGGTACGAAACGGGAAGAAATCGCCCCTGTCCTGGCCGATGATCATCAAGTTCGCGGTGGTCCTGGGACTGCTCGGCCTGCTCTCCCTGGCCCTGGAGCACTGGGGGGAGCGGTACATGTCCCGCGTCACCGAGTTCGTGGCCGACCAGGGCGAGCTGGCCCCGCTGGTCTTCATCGCGGTCAACGCGCTGCTGACCATGTTTTTGGTGCCGCAGGTGCTCTTCACCGTGGCGGCCGGGGTGCTCTTCGGCTGGAAATTCGGGGCGGTCTACGCCTCGGCGGGCATGACCCTCGGCGCGACCATGGCCTTTCTGTTGGCCCGCTACGGCGTGCGCGAACGGCTGCGCGCCCGGTTCGCGGACCATGCCGTGTACCGGCGCATGCTCTCCTTGAGCCGCGTCCACCCGCTGCATCTCATCTCCCTGAGCCGGATCATTCCGGTCCTGCCCTTTCCGGTGACCAGCTATCTGCTCGGCATCACCGAGGTCCGCTGCCTGCCGTACGCGCTGCTCTCCTGGCTGGCCATGCTGCCCGAGACCTTTTTTCTGGCCTCGGGCGGGCATCTGCTCTCGTCGGGCGTGCGCGGCCACGTTTCCGTGGGCGCGGCCGTGGCTTTGGGCGTGGCCGGAGTGGCGGTGGCCTATACAGTTCACCGGATGAAGAAGACGTTCCTCAAGGACGAGGCCGACGAAGAAGCCGAATGTGAAGGGGAGGGAAAGCCGCCTAGAAAGCCGCCTAGGGCGTGACCCCGCGCGCCAGCGCCTCCGCCATGGGGACCAGGGCGCGGACCATGGCCTCCACCCCGGCCTCGTTGGGGTGCATTCCGTCCAGCAGGGTCAGGGAAGGGTCGCCCTGGTACGGGGCGAGGAGATCCGGGAACAGGGGAACTCCATACCGCTCGGCCAGGGCCGGGAAGATCGCCTCGAAGCGCGCCCGGTAGGCCGGGTCCGGGGTGAGCCCGGCGTTGACGCCCACCAGCAGGACCGGGATGTCCCGGTCGCGGAACGCCTCGATCAGGGCGGACAGCCTCGCCGCCACCTCGTCCACCGGGTCTTCCAGGAAACAGTCGTTGGCCCCGAAGGCCAGGACCACGCGGTCGGGCTCGGCTTCGAGGACGTCGTCCAACCGGTCCAGGCCGTCCTCGGAGGTGTCGCCGGAAACGCCGAAGTTGAGGCAGTGGGCGTGGACGCCCCGTTCATACAGTTCGCGCTGCAGGATGGCGGGAAGGGCTTCCTGCCGGGCCAAGCCGTAGCCCTCGGTAAGACTGTCGCCGAAGCAGGCGATACGCAGGGGTTCGGACATGATGCTAGCCGTTGATCCAGAGCTTGACCCGGGCGGATTCCTCGGCCCAGTCCTTGCTCATGCGCAGGTTGAGGAATTGGGTGAAGACCACGTCGAACATCTCCAGGCATCGATCCACCAGGAATATCTTTTCCAGGAACTTGGCGTCCGGGTCGTCGCCCTCGTCGTCCTTGGTGTTGATCTTCGGGGTCTTCAGGCCGGACAGGCCGAAGTCCGCGGCGCTGACCGTGACCAGCCATTCATCCTGGTCCATGGAGAACATCAGCTGGGCCTTGTGGACCTTCTTGCCGGTGCGCAGGCCCGCCCTGGCTTCGGACATCTCGCCCGCCGGGCTGGACACCGTGGCCGTGGCCTTGGTCTCGCCCTCGCCGCCCTGGACGGACAGCTTCTGCTCCATATGCAGGGTGAAAGTCCGGTTGTCCTCGAGCTTGAAGAGCACGGCGTCCTCGTCGGTCTTGTACCAGAGCCAGGTCAGGAAATCCTGGCCGAGCAGGGTGTTTTCGCGTTCTACGAGTGAAAGATCCATGGTCTGCTCCTAGACGAAGATGGTCGGGTCGAGGTTTTCCAGCCTGGGCGCGGCTTCTTCGCCGAGAATGTCCATGGCCATGAAGAACG
Source organism: Pseudodesulfovibrio sp. lm2024 (assembly GCF_051175575.1). NCBI lineage: Bacteria > Pseudomonadati > Thermodesulfobacteriota > Desulfovibrionia > Desulfovibrionales > Desulfovibrionaceae > Pseudodesulfovibrio > Pseudodesulfovibrio sp. lm2024. Next base: position 2,329,212 of record NZ_CP195092.1, on the reverse strand, counting down.
GGGTCAGCGGTTCCAGGTGGAGGTCGAAGGTCAGGGCGAAGTGGTCCTCGAACAGGGCGCGGACCTTGGCGTTGGTGGTGTCCAGGTAGATCCGGTTGGTCGAGGCGTTCCAGACGATGTCGAAGACCGCCGGGATGGGCAGGGTGCGGGCGCGCAGCCTGAGCGTGACCTGCTCCTTGATCTCGCGCTTGCGGTCGCGGGATACGAAATTCTTGCCCTGCTCCTTGTTGTGCTCCAGCTCCTTGTTCACCGCGATGGTGTTGTGCTTCTTGAGCACGGAGGGCGGGATGCGCCGGGTGTCCAGGCGCAGGGAGAAGACGAAGTAGTCGGCCTTTTCCGGCGGGGACACGACCCAGTTGGTGTCCAGCATGTCGTCGAAGTTGGTCCAGCCGAAGGAGCGCTCGTCGGCCGTGCCGTCGATGTCCACCATGCAGAATTGTTTCAGTTTCTCAGGCACCTGTTGAAGCAGTTCCTTGGGAACCTCTTCGATGATGCGGTATCGTGTCAGCCCGAGGCTGGAGGAGAGTAGGCTCAATTCGAGTCTCCTTGAATGTTCGAGTTCCGGGACCCCATGAGGTAAAACCTCTTGGCCTCCGTGTAAAGCGGATTCAGCGGTCCGTCCCGCGCTTCCGGGTTCCGCACGACCTTGTTTTCAAGGAGTTTCGCGGCTATGCTTCGGCAAAAAAACAGGAGATCGCCATGTCCGATACCGCCTTGCCTGAACTGATAACCTTTCTGGAAAACATAAGCGCCGACGTGAAGCGCATAGAGGCCGACGGGGAAACGGCCATGGCCGAAGGCGGGCAGACCGCGTTCCAGGCCTGCCTGGAGAAAAAGGCCAAGCTGCTGGCCGGGCTGGCCAAGAATTCGTGGGTGCTGGTGGAGCGTCTGTCCAACGATGAGGCGGATGGCGTGGCCCGGCGGCTGGAGCAGTTCTCCATGAGCGCCAGCACGGCCCTGCGGTTGGGCTCGGTCTTCTTCATGACCGCGCTGCTCTACCCCGAGGACCACAAGCCGGGTGAGCCCAACGACCTCGACGCATATATAGAGGAATTGCGCGAGAGGGCCGAAAGTTAGGACTGGGGCTTTGGTTTCCTGGCCAGGGTCCTGCGGGAGGCCAGCTGCTTCTCGCCTTCCAGGACGATCCGGCTGACCGCGTCTTCCTGCTTGCGGTCCAGGTCCACGAAGGCGCAGCCGACCACGCCGCGCTCGTGGCGCATGACCTTGCACAGCACGGCCTCGACCTCGCGCCCCCCGTTGATAAGCAGATCCATCTTGATCTTCACCCCGCACTTGATCCGGGGCTTCTGAAAACGGAAGCCCAGGCCCGAGGCGCTGATGTCGGTCACCGGAAAAGTCTTTCCCAGCCGGGGGATGAACGCGGTCAACCCGTCCACGGTGACCCTGAACGCCTTGCGCTTGGTGATCCGGCCGTCCTTGATGGTGATGCTGAAGCCGAGCGCCTCCTCGTCCACCGGGCCCGCATGGAAGCCCTCGTCATGGTTCGCGGGCTTAGGCGCCTTTCCGAGCTCGACAGCGACGTCCTTGCCGGATTTCGCGACCGTTTTGGCCGCCTTGCCCTTGGTGGGTGCGCCGTCCTTGCCGGACCGGGAGAAGATTTTGCCCAGAGAATTCAGAATGCCCATTGTCTTCCGCTTGTTGTAGGGTCTTTTACGCTTGAGGAATAATAATATGGCAAAGCCGGGGCCGTGACAAGCCATGCCGATCGGGCGAGACGCGGCGAGTTGGCGGTACCGGGCTGGAGAGGCCGTGCCAGCCAGGGCTTTTCCGCCGAGCGCAAGGGATCGGGGAAATGGTGGAACGGGGGTTGACAACAAGCCGTTTTGAGGGGCAATAAGGTACATCTTTTCAAGCTAAAAGGGTGATCGAGGAGGAATAACATGATTGGCGAACTGCTTCACGGTATGGCTCAGAGTTCCGGACCCGGCTTTGTCGGCGTTTCCCTGATTTTCATCTACCTGGCCTGGATTCTCACCATCGGTATCATCCGCGTGCGTGAGGCCATGCACAGCGACCATCACTAGAGTGTAATGACGCGGTCTTCGGGCCGCGTTTTCTCTTTTACGGCGAAGCCGCTTCCCGGTGTCGGGGGAAGCGGCTTTGTTGTTTTCGGGCCTTGGCGCAATCAGCCTAAAAGATGCCGGGTTCTTCCTTGGCCACTTCCAGAAGATATTGGCCGTATTCGTTGTTGCTCATCTCGGCGGCCAGGAACATGAGCTGGTCGCGGGCGATGAACCCCCTGCGGTAGGCGATCTCCTCGGGGCTGGAGATGACGTACCCCTGCCGGGCCTGGACCGCGCGCACGAAGCCGGACGCCCCGTGCAGGGATTCGTGGGTGCCCATGTCGAGCCAGGCGTAGCCTCGGCCGAGGGTCTGGACCTCCAGGTCGCCGCGCTCGAGGTAGAGCTTGTTGATGTCCGTGATCTCCAGCTCGCCGCGCTCCGAGGGCTTCAGGGATTTGGCCATGGCGATGACGTCGTTGTCGTAGAAGTACAGGCCGGTGACCGCGTACTTGGACTTGGGCTTGGCCGGCTTCTCCTCGATGGACAGCGCCTTGAAATTGCGGTCGAACTCCACCACGCCGTAGCGTTCCGGGTCCTTGACCAGGTAGGCGAAGACCAGGCCGCCCCTTTGCAGGCGGCCCGCCGACTGCAGGATGGAGCCCAGTCCGTGGCCGTGGAAGATGTTGTCCCCGAGCACCAGGCAGACGTTGCTGTTGCCGATGAAATCCTCGCCGATGAGAAAGGCCTGGGCCAGTCCCTCGGGCCGGGGCTGCACCAGGTAGCTCAGGTTCAGGCCGAGCTGGGACCCGTCGCCCAGCAGCTTCTGGAAGTTCGGCAGGTCGTGCGGGGTGGAGATGATCAGGATGTCCCGGATGTCCGCCAGCATCAAGGTGGACAGGGGATAGTAGATCATCGGCTTGTCGTAGACGGGCAGCAGTTGCTTGCTGACCACCCTGGTCAGGGGATGGAGCCGGGTGCCGGAGCCGCCCGCGAGGATGATGCCTTTCATGTATGCCTCTGAGTGCTTTGATTTACTTCGATTTCAAGTTAGGATACACCCCAACTGCATGGACATTGCCTTACTATAGGGCCGGGATAAAAGCAAAACCAACCGGCCCGGGCGGGTCCTGACAAAAGGTACGATCAATGAATCCCTATTTTCAATATTCCGGCGGCATCATCCCCGCGCTGCTCCTGCTGGTGGCGCTCTTCTTCCTGTTCGTGTTCCTGCCGGTGTCCCTGGTGGCCGACGCCTTCTCCAAGCTGGGGCTGACCCCGGCCCAGGGCGTGCTCATGCTCATCGCCATTCTGCTCGGGCGGATGATCAACATCCCGGTGCACACCAGCGAACGGCTGGTGGTGGTCACCCGGCCCCGGTCCGTAAGCTTCGGCATGGACGAGGGCGGCCGTCCGGTGCGCATCGAGGAAGAGGCCGAGAGCGAACTCAAAAAGCAGGTCTTCGCCCTCAACGTGGGGGGCTTCGTCATGCCCCTGCTGTTGAGCGTGACCTTCATCATCCGTCAGCACATGATCTTTCAGGCGGGCGGGGTCTACCCCTGGATCGGATTCGTCCTGCTCATGGTCGCGGCCGGGTGTTACGCCATGTCCAAGCCCGACCCGTTCACCGGCATGCGCATTCCGCTGGTCCTGCCCGCCCTGATCACCTTTCTGTGCGTCTACTTTTTCGTGCCCCCCGAGTACCGTCCGGTGGCCGCCTACGTGGCCGGAACCATGGGCGCCGTGCTCGGCGGCAACGTCATTCCGCTCCTGGTGCCGCGCTTCCGCAACCGGGTGGGCACGCAGATGGTCTCCATCGGCGGTCCGGGCACCTTCGGCGGCGTGTTCGTGGCGGGCATCTTGTCGGTCCTGCTGGCCTGATAACCAAGGGAGAAACCATGACCTGCAAAAGCCTGAATCTCAGTCTGGCCGTCCCGGTGGGCAAGGGCGGCCTCATCCATCTTTGCTGCGGCACCGGCGATCCGCTGCCGGGGGCCGCGACCACGGACACGTTCCGGCCCGGCCTGCGCGCGGGCGACCGGCTGGCCGGGGAGGGCGGCGCGTTCAAGGTCCGCTCCGCGGCCTGGCTGCCCGCCGGACCGGACGGTTCGTCGCAACCTCAGTATCTGCTTGAAGCCCTGGACGACATGGGGCCGGGAGACGGATCTTTCGAGGTCTCGCGCACCGGCTACGCCCTGGCCTGGATCACCCTGAGCGACAAGGGGGCTCGCGGCGAGCGCGTGGACGAATCCGGCCCGCTGGTCGGCAGGATGGTGGGGGAGGTCCTCGAACTGAACAACGTCCAGGGATTCGTCATCCCGGACGAGACTTCCCAGCTCAAGGGACTTTTAGTCGACCTGGCCCTGAACCAGGGGGTCGACCTCATTCTGACCACGGGCGGCACGGGCGTGGCCCCGCGCGACGTCTCCCCGGAGGCGACCCTGGCGGTCATCGAGAAGCGGCTGCCCGGCTACGAGCGGGCCATGACCATGGCCAGTCTGGCCAAGACCCCGCACGGGGCCATATCGCGGGCCGTGGCCGGGACGCTCGGCAACGCGCTCATCGTCAACATGCCCGGCAGCCCCAAGGCCGTGGCCGAATGCCTGGAGCCGCTGCTGCCGACTTTCCGGCACACGCTGGAGAAGCTTCAGGGCGATCCGTCGGACTGCGCCGCATTGCGTGACGATTGACGTTTTGTCTTGCGACCTCTAGAAAAAGTCGTTAAATAGTTGGATTGATGATTGTTGATGGTTCAACTTAACGTGCAATTTCAGGCAGGAATCCCAATATGAACCGCACACGGTTTTTGTTTTTGGCACTTATCCTCTCGGCCCTGATGGCGTCGGCCGGACTCGCTTTCGCCCAGGACGCCGATCCCGCCATGGACAAAGGCGGAACTGAGGACATCTCCGGCCCCTTTGATCTGGAGAGATGCGTGCAGCGGGCCCTCGAGTACAACCCGAACATGCAGGCCATTCGCGCTCAGCTGCGTGGCGCCCAGCACGGCCAGCGCTCTGCGCTCGGCAAGTTCGGACCGACCCTGAGCGGCACTTACGGATATAAGTATTACAACCGTGATTACCAATACAGCGGGAAGGACGGCGACTGGGTGGCTTCCCTGTCCCTGGACCAGCCCATCTTCCAGGGCTTCAACCTTCTGGCCAACTGGCAGAAGGCCAAGCTGAACCGCGAGTCCACCGAGGCCCAGCTGACCAACGTGGAATTGACCCTGGTCGAGAACGTCCAGACCAACTTCCTCTCCCTGCTCAAGGCGCGCATGGACGTGAAGAGCGCCGAGGACTCCGTGGCCCGCCTGGAATCCCAGCTCAAGGTGACCAGCGCCTTCTACGAAGTCGGCCTGCGGCCCAAGGCCGAGGTCCTGGACGCGGAGGTCGACCTGGCCACCGCGCGGCAGGAACTGCTCCGGGCGCGCAACAATGTTTCCACCCAGGAGGCCCAACTCAACACCCTGTTGAACATCCCCCTGGAAGCCCCGATCCAGTACGTGGGCGAATTGAAGTACATCCCTTTCGGCCTGACCCTCAAGGAGTGCCTGACCCGGGCCTACGACCACCGGCCCGACCTGATCATGGGCCAGAAGAGCGTTGAGATGGCCCAGAAGGACGTGACCATGTCCGAGAGCAGCTTCTACCCCTCGGTCAACGGCCACTGGGATTACGTCACCCGCGGTGACGACGCCGCGGTCAACGGTTCCGGCTACACCTCCGAGTCCTCCGGTGAATACTGGACCGCCGGCGTGGACGCCACCATGGACATCTTCCAGTGGGGCTCCGACTACTACGAATCCAAGCAGTACGACGAAATGGTCAAGCAGATGCAGGCCGACCTGGAAAACACCCGGCTCAACGCGGGCTTCGAGGTCAAGAGCTCCATCCTGAACCTGCAGGAGGCGGCCGACCGCATCTCAGTGGCCAAGAAGTCGGTGGTGGCGGCCGAAGAGGCCTACCGCATGGCCGTGGCCCGCTACCAGGCCCAGGTGGGCACCAACACCGACGTGCTCAACGCCCAGGAGCGGTTGAGCATGGCCGAGGCCCAGCTTTCGCAGGCCCTGGCCGACTACGGAACCGCCGTGTCCGCCCTCTATGTGGCCATGGGCGAGAAGAACCTCGGCCTCAAAGAGGTCAAGTAGCACCGTGTTTTCCGGCCGCAAGCGCACCTGGCGCGCCAGGGGCATGGAGTGCGAGAAGTGCGGTCAGGACCTGACCGCCTACCGGGGATGCCGCGAGGTCACGCTGAAGTGCCCAACCTGCGGCAAGGTCTATGATCTCAGGGAGTTCTCCGCCAGAATGGACGAAGACTTCGAGGAGGAAATGGGTTTTGTCCCCATGGACCGGATTTGACGCAAAGCCACAAAGGCGCATGAAACGCGCGGCCATCGATACAACGTTGGCCGCCGTTTTCTTTTGTTGCCTGGGCCTGTTGACTATGGCCGGACCGGCCGTGGCCGGGGGGCTGTGGGACCCGTTGGTGGATCGCCTGTCCGCCGACGGCCTGGAGCGGCGAAAGGTCGCCTACCTTTTTTCCAGCCCGGACCTCGAGTTCCAGCCCGAGATCATGGCCCGCAAGATGAACGTCCTGCTGCACACCAAAATGTCCGGTCAGAAGCCGGGGCCGCAGCCCGAACCCCAGGTCATGGACCGCTACCTCAATCCGCTGCTTATCGCCGGGGCCTACGCCTTCTACCGCGAGCACCGGGCGGAGCTGACCGTGATCCACGAGAGATACGGGGTGCCGGGCGAGATCCTGACCGCGCTCATGCTCATCGAGTCGCGCCTGGGCATGACCGTGGGCGATTACAACGGATTCACCATACTGGCCTCCATGGCCCTGGCCGGGGATTTCGAGCTTATCCGCGACAGCGTCGACAGTCGGGACGTTCCGGCCGAGACCATGGTCTGGCTGGTAAAGAGGACCCGGGAGAAGGGCGATTGGGCCTACGAGGAGCTCAAGGCGCTGATTCGCTACGCCCAGGCCAACGGCCAGGACCCGCTGACCATCCGCAGCTCCGTGTACGGGGCCATCGGGTTGTGCCAGTTCATGCCCTCCAACGCCGAACACTACGGCCGTGACGGCTCGGGCGACGGCCGTGTGGATTTGTTCGAGATCAGGGACGCCCTTTACTCCATGGCCAACTTCGTGGCCGAGCACGGCTGGAAGGACTCCATGACCGAGGCGCAGAAGCGCAAGGTCATCTACCGCTACAACCACTCCGAGAGCTACGCCATGACCGTTCTGGCCGTGGCCGACCGGATCGCCAAGACTCGGGAGCTGTTCGGCGGCTGACCGCGATCAGTCCCCGTCCACGAGGCTCTGGTAGAGATTCAGGGTCCGTTTGAGGAATTCGTCCAGGGTGAGCTGGGACATGGTCCGCTTCTGGGCGGCCAGGACCTGTTCGCGCAGGTCGGCGTCGCCGGCCACCGCGCCGATGGCCTTGGCCAGGGCTTCCGCGTCCTCGGCTTCGACCAGCACGGCCGGGTCCACCAAATCCGGCATGACGCCCACGTTGGTGGACACCAGCGGTCGGTCGGCGGCCATGATCTCCAGGGCGGAGCGGGCGATGGCCTCGGACCACAAGGAGGCGACCACGCCGATGTCCAGCGCGCTGACGCAGGCGGCCACGTCGTCGCGGCGGCCGCTGATGCGGGTGATGTCCTCGGCCCCGGCGTCGCGGATGTGCGCCTTGATCTGGTCGCTGGTCATGGCCGTGTCGAAGCCGATGAGGAAGAGGCGGATGTTGTCCATGCCGCGCTTGCGCAATGCGGCCACGGCCTCGATGGTCTCCTTGTGCCCCTTGACCCGGTCGAAGCGGCCGAGCAGACCGATCACCAGGTCGTCCGGCCCGAAGCCGAACTCTTCGCGGACGCGGTCCCGACCGGCCCGGTCGAAGTGGAATTTCGCGGTGTCCACGCCGCCGTGGATGAGCCACAGCCCATGGCCGGGCGTGCGCATCCTGTGCAGGAAATAGTCGGCCATGCGCCGGTTGGTGACCACCACGGCGTCGGCCACGCCCGCGTGGAGCCAGCGGTTGAGGGCGTCCGAGCGCGGCGGGCGCTGGTCGCCACGGGTGCGCACCAGCCGGTAGTGGAAGCCGAAGAGTTTGAGCAGCCCCCACAGGAAAAAGCCTTCCCCCCGGTGGCAGTTGACGATATCCGGACGGTGCGCCCGCAGCAGTTGTATGATATGCCTTGCGGCACCGGCGAAGCGTACGGGATTGGTGGAGTTCAGGTCCACGGCCACGGTTTTCAGCCCGGCCTCCCGGGCCACGGCCTCGGATTGTGTTCCGGCCTGGGTCAGGACCAGCACCTCGTGGCCCGCGTCGGCCAGGAGTTTGCTCAGGGTGATGGCGTACCACGCCGTCGCGTTGAACCAGCGGACATTTATGACTTGAAATATTCTCATTGATTGCGCCTGGGTGGACTGTTGGATACACAACATGACAGTTCGCGACGGCGAAGGCAAGGGCTCACATACATGAAAAACAGTCTGGTCTCCATCATCCTGCCCACCTACAACCGGGCGCAGTACCTCGGCAGGGCGCTCGAATCCGTCCTGGCCCAGACCTACGCCAACTGGGAGTGCCGGATCATCGACGACGGCTCCACCGACGACACCGAGGCGGTCCTGGCCCGGTTCGACGACCCGCGTATCCACTACCGCCGACAGGAGAACCAGGGCGTGTCCGGGGCGCGCAACAACGGCATGGCCGAGTGCCGGGGCGAGGTCGTGGCCCTGCTCGACTCCGACGACGAGTGGCTGCCCGGCAAGCTCGCCACGCAGCTTTCCTATATGGCCGAGCACGGCTACGAGATCTGCCAGACCGAGGAGATCTGGTACCGGGGCGGCAAGCGGGTCAACCAGCCCGCCCGGTACGCCAAGCCCGAGGGGTGGTTCTTCGAAGCCGCGCTCGAGATGTGCCTGATCAGCCCGTCGTGCACCATGTTCACCCACGCGGCCTGGGAGGTCATGGGCCCGTTCGATACGGCCATGCCGTCCTGCGAGGACTACGACATGTGGCTGCGCGCCTGCCTGCATTTCCCGGTGGGGCTGGTCCGCGAGCCCCTGACCCTGAAGCACGGCGGCAGGCCGGACCAGCTGTCCGTGTGCGTGCCGTGCGCCGACCTGCACCGCATCCGCGCGCTGGTAAAAATCCTGCAAAGCCGAAAACTTGACGAAGAGCAGCACCGGCTGGCCCTGGACTCCCTGCGCCGCAAGGTTGAAATTTATATGCAAGGGTGCGAAAAGAGAGGCAAAAAGGATGAGGCCGAGCGCGTTTGGACCCTGTTTTGCATGGTCCGCGACGGGAAAGAAATTCCCTTGAATACGTTGAGTTAGCGCATGCGGGGCGGCTCCTGGCCGCGGAGCGTGCTTTTCCCATTGTCAACGACGCCGTGAGCCGGCGTGAGGTGGACCCGTGCCGACCATAGCCAAAATCCTGGATACCCTTCCCGTCATCAACCAGTCGCGGCTGGTGGCTTCCGGTTTCGGTATCTGGGTGTCCTGGAAGGGCAAGCTGCACAACGCGGTGGACAGCACCCTGCAGGAGTACGGCGCCCTGTGCGTGGCCAAGGACGTGGACCAGGCCCTGTGGTACTGCAATACCGTGGAGGTCTTCCGGGCCATCGCCCGGCTCCAGGTCTGGGCCAGGGTCAACCCCATGCCGGTGTTCTGCCAGATAGTGCCCCTGACTTTCCTGGTGGGCTACGACATGGAATACTCCGTGTCCCTGTCCGTGGAACTGGACCGCCAGAGCGTGGTCCCGACCGACGATTTCGAGGTGGTCGTCCATCCCAAGCTCAAGGATCAGGTCCAGTCCGTGGCAGGGCTGACCACCGAGGCGGCCGGGCGCACGGACGGGTTGGCCAACGTGGAGTGGCTGCGGCTGGTCGCGGACCAGGGGCTGGATTATGAGTCCACCCTGCGCTGGTTCTTCATCATCAAGCCGCTGGGGCGCATGTCGGACAAGGAGAGCATCCTTGGCTGGCGCGACTTTTCCACCGATGTCATTGAACTGCTGCAGCGTCTCGGGCTCAAGTACATCTCCGACGTCAAGGAGGGGGCGCTCTTGCTGCCGCTGGAGAACTTCCGGCTGCTCAAGAGTTTCACCACCGAGTTGATGAACCTCATTCGGCACAACAAGGAGGCCCCGGACAAAAAATACTGGCCGGTGATCATGGCCGCCGTGCCCCAGGGGGACCTGCATTTCACCGCCGACCTGCCCCGCAAGGTGGGGTTGGACTGGAACCGGCTCACCCCGGACTACCCCCACATGCGCTTCATGGACGGCTTTCTGCTCTCGCCCTGGTTCCGCATGAACGAGGCCCGCTATGGCGCGGGCTCGGTGACTCTGGACTCCTGGTGCACCCTGGCCCTCAAGGACGGCGACGACGGCGTGGGCTACGGGACCATGCAGGTGGCCCTGCCCAACGCCCTGGTGGAATCGGACGGGGAGCACGAGTGCTTCTACTGCGGGCTCAAGAACCACAAACCGTCCGAGTGCCCGAGCAAACACATCGCCACCCCGCAGCCCCAGGTTTGGCGGCTGCTGGCCAAGGCGGACGTCAACGAATTTTCCGACGGTTTTTCCGGCCTGGACAAGGATATCTCCAAAGAGGACTTCGTCTCCTCCATCCTCCGGATAATGGAATCCAAAAACGACCTGGAGAGCCTGCTGGCCCGTGCGGTCTTCGAGATCAACTCCCCGGTCCAGCTGCGTACCCTGAAGCTCGTCTGGCGCAGCCGGGGCAAGGAGTGGGAGGACGGCTTCAAGCAGCTCGCCCCCCAGGAGGGCGACTACATCTGGGAGGCCATGGACAACCTCGGGCAGGGGGACATGGAAGAGGCGGAGAGGCTGCTCAAGGAGGCCCAGGCCAAATACCCGAGGAGCTACCAGCCTCAGTCCCTGTGGGGCTACTGGCACATGGAGAGCGGCGACCTGAACCAGGCCATGTTCCACTGGCAGGAGGCCGAGCGCATGAGCTACACGACCATGCAGCAGGGGTGCATGGCCTTTCTGCAGGCTCGGCTCATGGAGGTGGAGGGCAACTACAAGGACGCCATCAACACCTATAAGCGGGTCAATTCCCTGTCGCCCACCTGGCTCCAGCCCGTCTACCGGCAGGCCGTCTGCATGGTCAAAATGGGCTTCACCGGCCAGGCCATGGACACCCTGTTCGACCTGATGGCCCGCGATCCGAACATCTTCAACCGCATCCTGGTGGACCCCGAGCTCGACCGGGGCAGGGTGCAGCTGTTGAGCGCCATGTGGGAGAAGTGGAACGAAGCCAAGACCACGGTGGAGTCCACCCGGACCCAGGTGGAGGACCTGACCGACGACATCTCCCGGCGGTTCGACGAGAACCACCCCTATTTCGAGACGGCCAACGAGGAACTGGACCGGCTGCGCAGCTTCGGCCGGATCAACAACTACGTGGCCTACCACCAGCTGCTCAAGGGTGCGGAAAAGTTCCAGGCCGCGCTGGACGACGAGGTCCGGCGCGAGATCAAGCGGGTCAACGCCAACATCGAATACCTCGCGGAGCGGGTGCGGGACATCCATCGCGAGGCCGCCTGGTTCCCGTTTCCCAAGCTGCTCCTGGAGTTCAACAAGGAATTCAACTACTGCGTGGACAAGATCAACTGGATCCGCACCCAGCGGCTCCAGGACGCGGATAATTTCCGCAAGTCCCTGCGTTTCGTGGAGGAGGTCGAGGAACACATCGACAGCCTCCAGGGCCGGCTGGTCACCCTGCGCATCATCCGGGACTCCACCCTGTTCATCCTCATGCTCGGGCGCAACTTCATCTGGCTCGAGCTCCTCGGGCTGGGAGCGCTGCTCATCGCCGTGCCGTCGCTCATCTATTTCACCCAGGGTATCGAGGGCAACATGATCCTCGACACCATCAAGGACCCGAGCCAGCGCTGGGAGATATCCAAGGGATTGATCATTATCCTGAGCATCCTGTGCGTGGCCATGGCCGCCGTGAAGAGCGCGGTGACCTTCGACAAGCGCAAGCGCGAGCTGTTCGACCAGGTCGGCAAGGAAAAGCGCAAGCCCCGCAAGCGGAAGTGATCTTTTCGCGCCGTCCCTTCCCAAGAATCCCGTTCTCGGGTTATGCTCCTGTTTCATGAACCGAAACAAGAAGCGGAGGCGTCATGCATAAATTGGTTTTGATCCGGCACGGGCAGAGCGAGTGGAACCTGGAAAACCGGTTTACCGGCTGGACCGACGTGGACCTGACGAGCCAGGGCGTGCGCGAGGCCGTGGACGGCGCGCGGCTGCTCAGGGAGGAGGGATTCACCTTTGACGTGGCCCACACCTCCCTGCTCAAGCGGGCCATCCGCACCCTGTGGCTGGTCCAGGATGAACTGGACCTCATGTGGCTGCCGGTCTCCAAGACCTGGCGGCTCAACGAGCGCCACTACGGCGCGCTGCAAGGGCTGAACAAGGCCGAGACCGCCCAGAAATACGGCGACGACCAGGTCTTCGTCTGGCGGCGCAGCTTCGACACGCCGCCGCCCGAGCTCGAGGCCGACGACGAGCGTTTTCCGGGTAACGATCCGCGCTACGCAGGCCTCACGCCCGAAGAACTGCCGCGCTGCGAGAGTCTCAAGCTGACCATCGACCGGACCATGCCCTACTGGTTCGACACCGTCGTCCCCCAGGTGCGCGCCGGGCAGAAGGTCCTCATCGTGGCTCACGGCAACTCCCTGCGCGGGCTGGTCAAATTCCTGGACAACATGTCCGACGAGGCCATCACCAAGCTGAATATCCCCACCGGGCTGCCCCTGGTTTACGAGCTCAACGATGACCTGACCCCCATCCGGCACTACTACCTGGGCGACCAGGAGGCCGCCGCCAAGGCCGCCGAAGCGGTTGCCAACCAGGCCAAGGGGGGGTAAACAACAGCGGTCATGGACCAGGCCGGATTCACCCGCACATTGCTTCAATGGTACGACGCCGAACACAGGGAGCTGCCCTGGCGGCGCGACCCGACCCCTTACCGGGTCTGGGTCTCCGAGATCATGGCCCAGCAGACCCAGATGGACCGGGTGGTGGAGTACTACAAGCGGTGGATGGACCGTTTCCCGGACGTCCAGTCCCTGGCCGAAGCCCATGAGGAAGAGGTTCTCAACCTCTGGGAGGGGCTCGGCTACTACTCCCGCGCGCGCAACCTGCACCGCGCCGCCGTGTTGATCCAAGATCAATATGACGGCGAGTTTCCCGACGATTTCGCGGACATCCGCTCCCTGCCCGGCGTGGGCGAGTACACGGCCGGCGCCGTGGCCTCCATCGCGCTCGGCCAGCGCGAGCCCGCCGTGGACGCCAACGTCCTGCGGGTCTTCGCCCGGCTGCTCGACATGGACATTCCAGTCAAGGATAGGGCGGGGCGCAACATGGTCGAGGACGCGGTCCGGCGGCTCATTCCCGAAGACCGGCCGGGCGACTTCAATCAGGCGGTCATGGAGTTCGGGGCCTTGATTTGCCGCAAGAACCCGCGCTGCGAGCAGTGCCCGGTGCGCCAATATTGCCGGGCGTTCGAAAAAGGCACGGTCCCGCTGCGGCCGGTCCTGCCCGCGCCCAAGGAGGCCATCCGCATCGACATGGCCACTGGCTTTCTGGTCCACCAGGGCAGGGTGCTCATCCAGAAGCGCAGACCCGGCGACGTCTGGCCCGGCCTGTGGGAGTTCCCCGGCGGGTGCGTAGAGCCGGGCGAGACCGCTGAGCAGGCCCTCAGGCGCGAGTATCTGGAAGAAGTGGAGCTGGCCGTGGAGCCGGTGGAGAAGATCACCGTGGTCCGTTACAGCTATACCCGCTATCGGGTGACCATGGACTGCTTCCTGTGCCGCTACGACGGCGAGCCCTCGGAACCGGTCTTCCGTGAGGCGGTCAAGGGCGGGTTTGTGCGTCCCGCCGAGCTGTCCGATTACGCCCTGCCTTCGGGCCATCGCAAGCTGGTGGACCGCATGCTCGCCGACATGCGCTTCGCCCATTTCTTCAAGTCCTGATTTCCAACGAATCCAAAGGGCTGTATCCATAGGCACAGCCCTTGCTTCTCTTCCTGCGCATCCCCTTTTGGGGTCAGTATTTTGACGTTTCCAGCGCAGGAGCAGCTTATGTCCATTGGCAAGATCGGCGGGTACGAGGCCCTGAACGCGGCGCGGAACGCGTCCGCGCCCCGCGACGGCAAGCGGCTGGCTATGCAGACCGCCTTCGACAACCAGATGAGCATGACCCAGGCCCTTTTCGGCAGCGGGGCCGACAAGTCCAGCGAGGAGGGCGGGGGCTTCGACGTCTCCATCATCAACGACTCCCAGATGCTCGAGGCATTGTCCGCTATCTCACGCATCATGCGCGACGAGGCGGGCCTCAAAGCACCGCTCGTCCGGCCTCAAGCCTCTGCTCAACCCGCTGCGCAAGCATCCATGACGACAGCTAACGCCCATACCCCCGGTACGCTGGCGGCTCAGTTCGAGTCGGGCGAGTCGGGCGTGGCGGCCATCGGCTACGACCGCGTGGGCGGGACCTCCTACGGCAAATATCAGATCGCCTCCAAGCCCGGCACCATGGACGAATTCCTGTCTTATCTCGACCAGAACCGGCCCGAGTGGGCCGACAGGCTGCGCGATGCCGGGCCCGCCGATACGGGCTCCAAACAGGGCGGCATGCCCGCTGTCTGGCAGGCCATTGCCGCCGAAGACCCGGCCGGGTTCGAACAGGTCCAGCACGATTTCATCGCCCGCCAGACCTACGACCCGGCGCGGAGCATGATCCTCGACCGCACCGGCCTGGATTTCAACAACGCGCCGCCCGCGCTCCAGGAGGTCCTTTGGTCCACCTCTGTCCAGCACGGCCCGACCGGAGCGGCCAATATCTTCAACAAGGTCATCGACCGGTTCCTGCACAAGGGCCAAAACGACGACTTCAACACCCAACTCATCAAGGGCGTGTACGAATCGCGCAAAAACCAGTTCGGCTCGTCCACCGCCCGCGTCCAGAAAAGCGTGGCCCACCGCATGGATTCCGAAAAACAACTCGCCCTGAACATGCTGGAAAAGATGTCCGTGAACCGCATGGTTTAGAAAGATTGCCTCCGGCGGCCAGGGGGGAAAGGGGAGAGAGGGAACCTTTTTCTCAAAAGGTTCCCTCTCTCCCCTTTCCCCCCTGGCCCCCCCAATCCCCTCTCTCCCTCCCAAACTTTTTGTATGCGCTTTCGCGCGTGTGGTGGGCGGAGGTAAGTCCTGCCTCTTCCCGTTGTTTGCTCTGATGCGGTAAATCGTATCGGATGAAAGCGGGATAGACGCTATCGCGCATCCGCGAAGCGGCGCTAAAAAGTTTAGGAAAGGATGGGGATGGGGGTCTGGGGGAAGGGGAAGGAAAAGCCCTTTTCAAAGGGTTTTCCTTCCCCTTCCCCCAGCCGCCGGAGGCATTCCTAGCCTAAACTCTCTTCGAGCGACGGGTCGAGGTCGACGCGCAGGGTGCCGAGTTTGCGGTCCACGGCGACTTGGCCGAGGTTGAACCCTTTGACTTTGCGCACGTCCTTGACCAGGGCGTACATGATGTCTGCCTTGCCGTCGTCTTTGCGGTAGCTTTTGAGTCCGCAGAGGACGGCGGCCTGGGTCAGGGAGGTTTCGGGCACGTCCTGGCCGGGGTGGTCGCGTTTGAGGATGACGTGCGAACTCGGGCCGTCCTCAACATGGAACCAGTAGTCGAACGGGGAGGCCGCCTGGCTGAGCATGTGGTGATTGGCGGTCTTGCTCTTGCCCCGGATGACGGTGAACCCGTCGGTGGTGCGGAACAGGCTTACGGCCAGCCCACGGAACCGTTTGGGCAGGGCGGCCGGGCCTTCGGGCTCGGGGGTTCCCTGCGCGGTCACTGCGGGGTGGATCTCGAGGGTGCCGTCCTCGGCCTTGGACAACTGGGCGAGGAGCTCGCGGCGGCGGCGCTCCACGTGCGGGAAGCCGCGTTGTCCCTTGGCCGCCAGCTTGAAATAGCGCGTCATGTTCTCGGTGGGCGAGAGAAATGGATTCAGGGGCACGGTCATGGGGCCGTGCACCGGGTGGGTGACGTCCACGGATTCGAGGCCTTCGACGTCCTTGAACCGGTAGAGCTCGGCCTGGAGCGCCTCCGCCTTGACCTGTTCGGCCGCGAGCTGTTCGAGCCGCGCCTGTTCCTGGTCCAGGCTGGCGAGGTTGCGTTTGAGTTTCTTGCGCACGCGCTTGAGCTGGACGGTCTGGACCTTGTCCTCCTCCATGTCGAGCAGCGGGAAGAGCGTGCGCTCGCCGTAGGCGCGGGCTGCGTCCAGGGGGGAGGCGTAGGTCTCGTCTTCCTTGCCGGACGGCCAGGCCGTGGGCGGTGACCATGTGTCGCCGGACCGGGCGAGGTGGAAGACGTCGGCCGAGGCCGTGGCCACCTGGAAATAGAGGGCGTGGGCTTCGTCTTCGGGCAGCCCGGTCAGGACCTTGCGCAGGGGCGGGGAGATATGCGGGTATTCGCGCCAGACTTCCGGGTCTTCCAGGACGTCTTCCAGGGCGGGCCATTCCGGCTCATGGGCAAAGGAAGACGGCAGTTCGTCGGCCAGGGACATGCCGGTGCGGCAGTCGAGGATGAGGAAGGTTTTGCCGTCCGGGTCGGTGCGCGGGGTGAGCTCCAGCGCCAGGCGCAGGTTGGGCCAGTCGGTGTGCGCGGCCAGGATTTTACGGTTGCGCAACCGCTTGCGGAACCACATGGCCATGGCCGGGGCGGTTTGCGGGTTGACCGGTTTGACGGGGGAGAGAAATAAATGGCCCGCCGATTTGGCGGGCCTGAAGATCAGGTGAAGGGGGTCGCCCGTGTTCTGGATGGCAAGCACCCAGACGCCGGGAGCCGGACCGAATACCTTGTCTATTCGGCGACCGGCAAGGGTAGACGATAGTTCCGCGCTCAGGAAGCGGAAGAAATTGGCTTCCATGGCCGTCTCCGTCCAGGTGAAGCCGTACGGCTAGTCGCCGCGGACGGCCTCGTCCTCTTCCTGCTTGCTTTTGCAGTTGATGCACAGGGTGGTCATGGGCCGCGCCTTGAGCCGGGCGATGGAGATATCGTCGCCGCATTCCTGACAGATGCCGAACTCGCCGTCTTCGATGCGGTTGATGGCTTGCTGGATTTTCTTAATCAGCTTGCGCTCGCGGTCGCGCAGACGCAGCGTGAAGGCACGGTCGCTTTCCGCCGTGGCCCGGTCGGCCGGGTCGGCGTAAACCTCGCCCGATTCGGTCATGTCCTCAATGGTGGCCTCACTTTTCTTGAGGATGTCATCGAGCATGCCGTCCAGGGTTTCCTTAAAGTACTTCAGATCATTCGCTTCCATTTGAACCTCCCCCTCTGAGAGTGAGCAGTCTGTTGAGGAGCTAAGGGTGTAACCCCTTTTCTACTGAATTAAAGCGCGTTGGTATACCAAAATGGCTCAAAAAGTAAAGTCTTTCCATTAGGCCAAAAATTCCAGGGAGTTCATATGACTCATAATTTAGAAAAATTTTAAAATGCGCTTGACACCCAACAGGGTCACGGGTAAACAGTGGTTCGCTTTTGAGGGCGGGAATAACTCAGTGGTAGAGTGCAACCTTGCCAAGGTTGAAGTCGCGGGTTCAAATCCCGTTTCCCGCTCCAAAACGACGGCGACATAGCCAAGTGGTAAGGCAGAGGTCTGCAAAACCTCCATTCTCCGGTTCAAATCCGGATGTCGCCTCCACTCGGCGGGAATAACTCAGTGGTAGAGTGCAACCTTGCCAAGGTTGAAGTCGCGGGTTCAAATCCCGTTTCCCGCTCCAGCTAATTAAGCCGGTCTCCGCGAGAGACCGGCTTTTTTAGGGGAGCCCACGCCGCCGAACACACGCGGGAATAACTCAGTGGTAGAGTGCAACCTTGCCAAGGTTGAAGTCGCGGGTTCAAATCCCGTTTCCCGCTCCAGAAACGATCAGGCCGGTCCCGAAGGGATCGGCCTTTTTCGTGCCCGCGTATTTCCTATCTATTTGATATCATGCCTTTATGAATAAAAGATGACTTTTGTGCGGCTTTTTGGGCGTGCCCGGTATGGTCCGTGCAGATACGGGGCTGGACGGCAACAATTTCCCCAAAACCGCGACCGTTCGGACAACCATGAGCAAGACGAGCATACCCCACATCATCGACCCGGCGTACGGCCCCGTTTCCGGCGCAATGGTCGGTTCGCCCCTGGCTTCTGCGGGCATGCAGGCCCGGAATTTCACGACCATGGTCGGCACTCCGGCCCCGGCCATCGCCCCGGATTTCTACACGTCCGACGCCCTGGTCTCGGACGTGGAGCGGCTGTGCGATCCCGGAGAGCCCGTATCCGATACCCGGCTGCTCAACGTGGCTGTGAAATATTTCTTCGCCTACGTGCACGAGGACGCCCACAGCGACATCGTGCCCTACGGCGAACTGGCCGGGCTGTTCGAACAGTTCTCGCGCCACCAGTCCATGAACGAGCCGGGCGACGACATCGAGATCATGAACCGGCTGCGCATGTGGTCCCCGGTGTTGCGCGTGCTGGCCGACGCCCCGCGCGCGGCCCACGTCATGCGCGCGGTCCTGGCCCATGCCGATACCTGCCCTGGCAGCGGCCCGTTCGTGGGCGTGGACATAGGGGCCGGGACCGGCATCATGCTCCTGGCCCTGCAGATCCTGGCCCGGCGCAGCGGCTTCTCCGACATCCAGACTCTGGGCTACCAGTGCGACCCTGTGTCCGGGGAGCGGACCCACGACCTGGTCCATTCGCTCGGCGCGGGCTCGGTCATGCTCGCCGATCCGGGGAGGCCCAACGCCTTCGGCATGGTCCGAGGCAGGGCGGTCAACTATGTGGCCAACGAGGTCATCGCGGGCATCCAGCAGTCCCTGGACGCGGACAACTGTTTCAACAAGTACAGGATGTTCCTCGATACCGTGGGCGACAGCCTGGACAACGCCGTGTTCTTCCCGGAAGGACTCATCGCCCACAGCACCGCCACGCGCGCCTCGGTCATCCTGGCTCGCGAAAACGGCTTCCAGCCACCGGCCGAATACCTGACCGAACGGTTCATCCCCCAGGGACTCATCCTCGAAGGCAAGGTCCTGCCCATGCACCGCCTCGGCAGCGATTTCTACCGCTACCTGACTTAGGCCTATTTATTAATGTATGAAAAAAGAGCCCGGAGCATCCGGGCTTTTTTGTGCCTCCGGCGAGCCCTCGCCGGGCGGGCGTCTTCGACGGCCGGGGCGCTGCCCCGGACCCCGCTTAAGAACCTCTTGAAAGAGGTTCTTAAGAATCTCCAGAACTTTTTGTCGCCGCTTCGCGGGGGCCGTGCGGTTGCGTTTATCCGTGTCTCTGTACGACCAACCTACCTCATCCACACATACCTATGCCAGGAAGCACGGCCCGCCTCGACCCTCCACACGCGCGAATGCGCAAATAAAAAGTTTAGGAAGGAAAGGGGGATGGGGGTCCGGGGGAAGGGGGAAAGGAAAGCCCTTTTCAAAGGGTTTCCTTTCCCCCTTCCCCCGGCCGCCGGAGGCGCCTCACCCCCAAAGAGCGATGACGGCGGCGCCGGCGGTCATGATGGCGGTGCCGAGCAGCCGGTAGCGGATGCCGGTTTCGTGGAACAGGAGCCAACCGTAGATGACCGAGAAGATGCCCGTCGTACGTTTGATGGTGATCATGTAGGCGGCGGCCACCATGTTCATGGCCACGTTGTGGCAGATCATTTCGGCAAAGACGATCAGTCCGGCCAGGGCGCCGAGCTTGGGATTGCGGGTCAGGTTCTTGAGGGTCGCCTTGCCGGTCTTGAGCAGGATGGCGGTCAGGATGATGCCGTAGAGCAGGAACACGGCCAGGGCCGTGAACATGGGGGACGAGTCGAGGATCATGACCTTGCCGCCCACGGAGGTCAGGCCGAAGAGGAAGGCCACGACGAGCATCAGGGCCGAGCCGGGTTCCCTCCAGATGGCCTTGATGGGACCGAGAAAACCGTACCGGGCGGCGTCGAGGTTGAGCACGTAGCCGCCCAGGACCACCAGGAGCATGCCCGCGATGCCCTGCGGGGTGAGGGTTTCGTCCAGGATGAAGCCGCCGGTGAAAAGGACGAAGACCGGGGTGAAGCTCAGAAACGGCAGGGTCAGGGACAGGGGCGACATGCGGATGGCCCGGTAGTGCAGGACAATGGCGACCATAAGAGTGGGCAGGACCCAGGCCAGGGCCGGGAGGAAGCGCGGTCCGATGGGCGGGATGCCGACAAAGGGCAGGGCCAGGAACATGAGCGGCAGGGCGTAGAAATAGGGGATGAGGCTCATCTCCCAGGGCGTGAGATCGGAGAAGAACCGCTTTATCAGGGCGGAGTTGGAGGCCATGAAAAAGGCCGCCCCCAGAGAGAGGACGAACCAGGTCATTGGAGCCGTGCATCGGCGTCGGCCCGGGAGCTGACGCCGCCTTCGTACGACCAGGCCGTGATCCGGCCCGACCTGTCGAGTTGCGCGGTCAGGGTGAAAGGCTGCTGCTGGTCGCCGTAATACCAGGCCATGACCGGGTTGGTGGAGGTGAAGCGCAGGTCGTGGAAGACGTATAGCGGGCCCTCGGGCGTATCGGTCTCCTCCACGTAGGGCCACTTGGTGAACCATGCGTAGGTGGCGAACATGGACTCTTGCTCGCCGAGTGCGCGCAGGAACGCTTTATCCGCCCGCTTGACGCGCAGGGGGGCGGCGGGTTCGCGGCCGCCGAACAGGTCCATGGTGTCCAGGAGGTAGTCCGGCCCGGCGGTGACGACCACTTTCCAGAATCGGGGCGACAGGGCGTCCGGGGTGACGTGGACGTGGTCGTAGGCGATGCCCCGGGCGTCCAGGCGGCGGGCGTAGGCGTCCTGGAGGATCGCGCCCGCGCCCATGTTGGCCAGCGGGTAGGCGAAGAACCAGGCCATGCCGACCAGGGCGATGGCGTAGCGGTGTCGCCTGATCAGCCAGGCGGCAAGGATGAGGGCCAGGGCCGTCAGGGTCAGGATCGGATCGATGATGAACGCCCCGTCCAGGGCGAAGCGGTGGTTGGAGAATGGGGCCAGGAGCTGGGTGCCGTAGGTGGTGATCAGGTCGAGCCAGACGTGGGTCAGGGAGAGCGCGTAGAACAGAGCCGCGATCTTGACGAACGGGGTGCGCCGGGAGACGAGCTTGTAGAGTCCGGCCAAGGCGAGCGCCAGGAAGAGGGTGCCGAAGAACGAGGTGCTGATGCCCCGGTGGTAGAGCAGGTTGAACTCCGGGCCGTCGCCGAAGAAGATGTCCACGTCGGGAATCCAGGCCGCGAGCATGCAGGCGGGCACGAGGAATTTTGCTTCGGGAAACCACTTGCGCGCGGCCAGGCCGCCCATGATCCCCGAGGAGAGGTGCGTTACCGGGTCCATGCCTCGGGGTATACCTTGCGCCGAATATATTGTAAAAAACAAACTTGCGGTTTGGGGGAGCCAAGGGTAAGGAGCGGAAACTTAGCAGAAAAGGAGCTCGACGCGCATGTTGAAACCGTCTGTCGGCGTCGCCCTGGAAGGGCTGCCTTACATAGTCATCGCGGCATTCACCACCCTGATTTTCGCCATCATCGGCTGCTGGCCCGTGGCCGTGCTCGGCCTCGCCGTCACCGCCTTCATCGGGCATTTCTTCCGCGATCCCGAGCGGGTCGGCCCGGAGGACGCCGAAGCCGTTTCCGCCCCGGCGGACGGCAAGGTCATCAAGGTCGGCCGGGCCGTGGACCCCGTGTCCGGGGATTCCCGCCAGTACATCGCCATCTTCATGAACGTCTTCAACGTGCATGTGAACCGCATGCCGGTCAGCGGCAAGGTCGAGACCATCCGCTACATCCCGGGCAAGTTTTTCAACGCTTCCTTCGACAAGGCCAGCGAGGACAACGAGCGCAACATCGTGGTCGTCACCGGCAAGGGCAACCAGCGGTTCACCATGGTTCAGATCGCGGGACTCATCGCCCGGCGCATCGTCTGCTGGGCCGAACCGGGCGACAAACTCAAGCGCGGTGAGCGGTATGGTTTGATTAAGTTCGGTTCAAGAGTTGACCTTTACATTCCGGATGGCTATGTACCAACTGTCAGCGTCGGTCAGAAGACCGTCGCCGGCGAGACGGTCCTGGCTGAGAAACGTGCCGCCTGATCCGGAGAATAAAAGTAACTGATTGCCATGGTTGAGGAAAAGTTGCCGCGCCATAAGAGTGTCTACCTCCTGCCGAACCTGCTGACCACGGCCAGCTTGTTCATCGGCTTTCTGGGACTGACCTGGGCTATCCAGGGGGATATCGCCTCCTGCGCCCTGTGCATCCTGGCAAGCTGTGTGTTCGACGGGTTGGACGGCAAGGTGGCGCGGATCACCAACACGCAGAGCGAATTCGGCGTCCAGCTCGACTCCTTGGCCGATCTGGTCGCCTTCGGCGTGGTTCCGGCGCTCATGTCCTATCTCTGGCTGTTGCACGACTTCGGCCGTCTCGGCCTGATGGCCGCCTTCCTGTTCATGGCCTGCGGGGCCCTGCGCCTCGCCCGGTTCAACGTCCAGGCGGCGACCACCTCCAAGAAGCATTTCGTGGGCCTGCCCATTCCGGCTGCGGCCTGCACCCTGGCCACCCTGGTGTTGTTCACCGACTACGTGCCGCAGGAGTACCTGCACTCCGTGATCTCGGTGGGCACCCTGGTTCTGGTCTACGTGCTGTCCTTCTTCATGGTCAGCACCATCCGTTTCTATTCCTTCAAGGAAATCAGCGCGTTCAAGGCCCATCCCTTCAGCTGGATGGTGACCGCGATCCTGATCTTCTCTCTCATCGCGTCCCGGCCCAAGGTGCTCGGGTTCGTCTTCTTCCTGGGCTACCTCATTTCCGGCCCGCTCTACACCCTTTTCCTACTATCCCGCAGAAGCAAACGACTACTACGGGACAGCTCCAAGAAAGAGCTAGGCTAGCTCTCCTCATCCCATATTAGTACGTCGTACTGACCTTGATCGCCACGCTGCCCGTGCGGGTTTTGCGTTTGGCGGTTGCATACCCGTTGTCAAACATTTAGAACATACCCCCACAAGGGGAGCTATCCCGGAGGATACCATGGCAGAAAGAGTGTACGTATTCGACACCACCTTGCGTGACGGCGAACAGTCTCCCGGCGCGACCATGAATTTGGACGAGAAGATCCGCATGGCCCGCCAATTGGAGACCCTGGGCGTGGACATCATCGAGGCGGGCTTCCCCATCGCCAGCCAGGGCGATTTCGAGGCGGTCCAGGCCATTGCGGCGGCCGTCGAGAAACCGCAGATCGCGGGGCTGTGCCGCGCCGTGACCGGCGACATCGACCGTTGCTGGGAGGCCATCAAGGAGGCCAAGCACCCGCGCATCCACGTTTTTCTGGCCACCAGCGAAATCCACATGAAGCATAAGCTGGGCAAGACCGCGGACGAGGTCATCGTGATGATCGACAAGGCCGTGCGCCACGCCTGTCAGTACACCGACAACGTGGAGTTCTCGGCCGAGGACGCCTCGCGCTCGGACTGGGATTTCCTGGTCAAGGTTTGCGAGACCGCCATCGAGGCCGGTGCTCGCGTGATCAATATCCCGGATACCGTGGGCTACACCCAGCCCTTCGAATATTACGACCTGATCAAATACCTCATGGACAACGTGAGCAACATCGACAAGGCCATGATCTCGGTCCATTGCCACAACGACCTCGGGTCGGCCGTGGCCAACTCCCTGGCCGCGATCAGGGCCGGGGCGCGCCAGGTGGAGTGCACCGTGCTCGGCATCGGCGAGCGCGCGGGCAACGCGGCGCTCGAGGACGTGGTCATGGCGCTGAACACCCGCAAGGAGCTGTACGGCGTGGAGACCGGCATCGTCACCGAGCAGATCTTCCCGTCCTGCCGCCGCCTGTCCCAGATCATCGGCATGCCCATCCCGCCGAACAAGGCCATTGTCGGGGCCAACGCCTTTGCCCACGAGTCCGGCGTGCACCAGGACGGCGTACTCAAGAACCGGCTGACCTACGAGATCATGACTCCGGCCTCCATCGGCCTGACCAACAACGAGATCGTCATCGGCAAGCACTCCGGCTCCCACGCCGTGCGCAAGAAGGCCGAGGAGCTGGGCTACACCCTGGACGAAAACCAGGTCAACGTACTCTTCAAGGCGGTCAAGGATCTGGCCGACAAGAAGGAGCAGGTCTTTGACGAGGACGTGGAGGCGCTCATCCTGGAGTCGGTGTACCGCCGCAAGGACCGCTTCCGGTTGGTGGACATGTCCGTTTTCTCCGGCACCGGCGACGTGCCGCCGCACGCGGCGACCGTCATGGAGTTCGGGGCCAAGGGCGATGCCGAGGTCAAGCGCACCAGCAATTTCGGTGAAGGTTCCATTGACGCCGTGTTCCAGTCCATCTACTCATTGGTGGGCGTATCCCCGAAACTCGAAAGCTATACGGTCAACGCCGTGACCGAAGGTTCCGACGCCCTGGCCGGTGTCGCCGTGCGCATCGAGCACGACGGCGTCAAGGCCGTGGGTCGCGCCAACGACGGCGATGTGGTCAAGGCCAGCGCCTTGGCCATGGTCAACGCATTGAACCGCTTGGAAAAAGCGAAAGAGGAGAAATAGACAAATGGGTCAGACCTTAGCTGAAAAAAATCTGCAGAACCATACGGACGAGCAGGTCACCGGCGCGGGGCAGATCGTCCAGTGCAAGGTGGACATGGTCCTTGCCAACGACATCACCGCTCCCCTGGCGATCAAGTCCTTCAAGGCCATGGGCGCGACGAAGGTCTTTGACCGGGACAAGATCTCCCTGGTCTGCGACCACTTCACCCCGAACAAGGACATCGACTCCGCCGAGCAGGTGAAGGTGGTCCGCGACTTTGCCGAGGAAATGGGCGTGACCCATTACTACGAATGCGGCGAGGTCGGCGTGGAGCATGCGCTGCTGCCCGAGAAGGGCATCGTCGGCCCCGGCAACGTGGTCATCGGCGCTGATTCCCACACCTGCACCTACGGCGGCCTGGGCGCTTTCGCCACGGGCATGGGCTCCACCGACGTCGGCGCGGGCATGGCGCTGGGCGAGACCTGGTTCAAGGTTCCGCCGACCATCCGCGTGAACCTGACCGGCACCCCCGGCAAGTACGTCGGCCCCAAGGACTTCGTGCTCAACCAGATCGGCATCCTCGGCGTGTCCGGCGCGCTGTACAAGGCGTTGGAATACGGCGGCGAGGTGGTCGACAACATGACCATCGAGGGCCGCATGACCATCGCCAACATGGCCATCGAGGCGGGCGGCAAGGTCGGCCTGTTCCCGGTGGACCAAAAGACCCTGGACTATTCGTCCAACGCCGGGTTCAAGGGCGGCGAGATGATGACCGCGGACGCCGACGCCGTGTACGAGCGCGTGGTCGACATCGACGTTACCGGCATGGCCCCTCAGGTGGCCTGTCCGCACCTGCCCGACAACGTCAAGCCCGTGGACGAGACCGCCGGGCTCAAGATCCACCAGGCCGTCATCGGCTCCTGCACCAACGGCCGCATCGAGGACATGCGCCAGGCCGCCGAAGTGCTCAAGGGCCGCAAGGTCGATCCCAAGGTGCGCTGCATCATCCTGCCCGCCACCCCGTCCATCTGGAAGGCGTGTATGCAGGAAGGGCTGATGGAGATCTTCATGGACGCGGGCTGCATCGTGGGTCCGCCCACCTGCGGACCCTGCCTGGGCGGCCACATGGGCATCCTGGCGGGCGGCGAGCGCGCTATCTCCACCACCAACCGGAATTTCAAGGGCCGCATGGGCTCCCTGGAGTCCGAGGTCTTCCTGTCCAACCCCGCCGTGGCCGCCGCTTCCGCCGTGGCAGGCGAGATCATCAACCCCGCCAAGCTGTAGGAGGGTGCAATAATGAAAGTTAACGGAACCGCTCACAAAGTGGGCGACCATATCGATACGGACGCCATCATCCCGGCACGCTTTCTGGTGACCACCGACGCCAAGGAACTGGGCGCCAACTGCATGGAAGGGCTGGAGGCCGGATGGGTCAAGCGCGTCAAACAGAACGACGTGATGGTCGGCGGCGTGAACTTCGGCTGCGGCTCGTCCCGCGAGCACGCGCCCATCTCCATCCTGGGCGCGGGCATCCCCGTGGTCCTGGCCCACAGCTTCGCGCGCATCTTCTACCGCAACGGCTTCAACATGGGCCTGGTCCTGCTCGAGATCGGCGACGATATCGACAAGTTCAGCGATACCGATGACATCGAAGTGGACACCGCCACCGGCGTCATCAAGAACCTGACCACCGGCGCGACCGTCCAGGCCGCTCCGGTTCCCCCGTTCATGCAGGAAATCCTCAACGCGGGCGGACTGGTCGAGTACGCCAAGAAAAAATTGGCCTAGGAAGGCCTCCGGCGGCCGGGGGGAAGGGGAAAAAAACCCTTTGAAAAGGGTTCTTTCCTCCCCTTCCCCCGGACCCCCATCCCCTTCTTTTCCCAAACTTTTTGGGGCCGCTTCGTGGGGTAGGGGGGCGAAATTTTGCTAATGGCATTGATCATGCGCGCGTACGGCCCCGCCGAAGGCGCGATAAAAAGTTTTGGAGAGTCCAGAGAACCTTTTTCAAAAGGTCCTCTGGTCCCGCCGAAGGCGACCGCCGGTAGGCCCGCCGGAGGCATCACAACAGGAGAGAATAATGAAAATTTGTGTTTTGCCCGGTGACGGGATCGGCCCGGAGATCGTGACCCAGGCCTTGCGGGTTCTGGACAAGGTGGCCGACAAGTACGGCCGCACCTTCGAGACCACCGAAGCGTTGATCGGCGGTTGCGCCATCGACGCCGAGGGCGTGCCTCTGCCCGCCGACACCGTGGCCAAGTGCCGTGAGGCGGACGCCGTGCTGCTGGGCGCGGTGGGCGGTCCCAAGTGGGACACCATCGACCCGGCCATCCGCCCGGAGAAGGGGCTGCTCGGCATCCGCAAGGAGCTCGGGCTGTTCGCCAACCTGCGCCCGGCCAAGCTGTTTCAGCAGCTGGCCGGCGCCTGCTACCTGCGCCCGGACATCGTGGCCCGCGGCCTGGACGTCATGGTCGTGCGCGAGTTGACCGGCGGCATCTATTTCGGCGAGCCGCGCTTTGACGGCGAGAAGGACGGCGAGCGGTTCGGCTTCAACACCATGACCTATTTCGAGCACGAGATCAGGCGCATCGCCAAGGTGGCCTTCGAGGCCGCCCGCAAGCGTTCCGGCCGCGTCTGCTCCGTGGACAAGGCCAACGTGCTGGACGTGTCCCGCGTGTGGCGCGAGATCGTCATCGACGAGCACAAGAACTACCCGGACATCGAGCTGTCCCACCTGTACGTGGACAACGCGGCCATGCAGCTGGTGCGCGATCCGTCTCAGTTCGACGTGATCGTCACCGGCAACCTGTTCGGCGACATCCTGTCGGACGAGGCCGCCGCCATCACCGGCTCCATCGGCATGCTGCCGTCGGCTTCCCTGGGCGCGGCCAACCCCGGCCTGTTCGAGCCCATCCACGGCTCGGCCCCGGACATCGCGGGCAAGGACCTGGCCAACCCGCTGGCCACCATCCTGTCCGTGTCCATGATGCTGCGCCACGCCTTTGACATGGGCGAGGAGGCGGACTGCATCGAGCAGGCCGTGGAAAAGACCCTGGAGCAGGGCTACCGCACCGGCGATATCGTCCAGGAAGGCGGCAAGGCCGTCGGCTGCACCGCCATGGCCGACGCCGTGCTGGCGAACATGTAGTCCGGTCGCAAGAGAATGAGAAAGGGCCGCGTCGCTTGACGATGCGGCCCTTTTGTTTGCTTGGGGGGGAGAAGAAATCAGAGGCTGGTGCTGAGTTTGCCCGCCTTTTCCGCCTGTTTGCCGGTTTCCAGGTCGATGAAGCCGAGCGCCATGCACACGCCGATGTAGTCCATCTTGAGGATCTCCATCTTTTTCAGGGCCCGCTCATGTTGTTCGCGGGTGATCTTACCCTGGTTGAGCAGGTAGCGGCCGATCTTCTCGTTCTCGTTCGCTTCGGCCGCTTCCAGGTCGGCAACGGTGATGCCCCGGATGTCGCCCTGGGTGCTGCGCAGGGTGGCCAGGGCCTGCTCCTTGTTGACTAACTCCCGATCCAGGAGGCGCTTTTGTTCGCGCAGGGAATGGTGACGCGTCTCCAGATCGTTCTGCCGGTTCTGGAGTTTGTTCATGGTCGCGTACCGGTATTTGGAGATCATCCGGAAGGCTACGAAGAAGATGGCCAGAAACAGGCCGAAGAGCATGCTGAAAGTCATCTCGTATGCGTCCGATGTTCCAGGATGCCGATTTGTTCGTCGAGCTCGTTCACCTTGCCCTTGAGTTCGGCGATCTGCTCTTCGAGGATGGAGTTCTTGGCTTCGAGATGCACGGTCAGCCGCCGGACCTCGTTTCGCTTGCGCCGGATCAGGTCCGAGCTGTTGTGATGGTGGATGACGATGATCCCCACGAGTACGAACCCGAACATGGCCAGGAGAAGATATAGGGTACTGACTTCCAGCATTGGGTGTCTGTGGGTTGTCGGGTTCGGGCTGGGCCTCGGGTTGTGCGCAAGGTACTTGGAAATATGGCGTCTGGCAAGGAGAGGCGACTCTCTCCGTCCTGTCACCCGGTAGTGGCTTGTCCTGTCCGCGAATGGTTCATGAGCCGCTCGATCTTGCGCCCGGCGGGCAGTTTCTTGATGGCCAGTTCGAGTTTCAGGGCCGCGCTCTTGCCGTCCACCTCCACGCTGGCCGCCAGGGCCACCGGGAGCCTGGCCCGTGTGTACTTGGAGGCGGTCCCGGCATTGTGCGCCCTGATCCGCCGGTCCAGGTCGTTGGTGATGCCGCAGTAGAGGCTGTTGTCCGCGCAACGGAGGAGATAGACGTACCATGCCTGCATGGGGGCAGTGTACCCGCCGGACCGTGCGCGGTCAAAACAGTTGCCAATCCGCTTCACGCATTATATCTCTCATCCGCAAACGCTAAAGGTCCATTATTATATGTCGCGCATTACAGTACAGAGTCTCGAGAAATCCTACGGCGGCGAGCCGATTTTTTCCGACGTGGCCTTCGAGGTCTCGCCGGGCATGCGTCTGGCCCTGACCGGTCCCAACGGCTGCGGCAAGAGTACGCTGCTCAAGGTCCTGGCCGGTGAGGTCGAGCCCGACGGCGGCCAGGTCACGGTGACCAAGGGCGCCCGCGTGGGCTACGTGGCCCAGGAGATGACCGGCGAGGTCCTGGAGCAGCAGCTCCTGGCCTGGGTCCTGTCCGCGCTGCCCTCCTGGAACGAGTTCTGGGAGGCGTGGGAAAAGGCCGTGCACGAGGGGGACAACGCGCGCATCGAACAGTTGTCCCATCGCCAGGCGGAGTTCGAGCAGCGCTACGGCTACAACCCGGATCACAAGGCGCGGGCTATTCTGACCGGCCTGGGTTTTGCCGAGGAAGACCTGCTTAAGCGCATCGGCGAGCTGTCCGGCGGCTGGCGCGAGCGGGCCAAGCTCGGCCGTGTCCTGCTGCAGGGCGCGGACGTGCTTCTGCTCGACGAGCCCACCAACCACCTCGACCTGGAGGCCGTGGAGTGGCTGGAGGACTATCTGCTCAACTTCCGGGGCACGCTGGCCTTCGTGGTCCATGACCGCATCTTCCTGAACCGCGTGGGCACGCACGTGCTCTTCCTGGGCGGGGCCAAGCCGCTCCTGCGCAGGGGCTCCTTTGACGAGTTCCTGGCCTGGGACGAGGAGAACCGCGAGCAGCGGCGCAAGGAAGCGGACAAGCTGTCGGCCCGTATCGACAACGAATACAAGTACATTAACAAATTTCGGGTCAAGGCGCGCAAAGCGGCACAGGCCCAGAGCAAACTCAAGAAGGTGGAGAAGCTCGAACAGGAGCTCAACCAGATCAAGCAGGTTCAGGCCGCCCATCATCGGGGCCGGAGCCTGAACTTCCGCCTGCCCGAGCCCAAGCGGGGCGACAAGGTCCCGGTGTCCGTGGTGGACCTCGAATTTCACTACGAGGGCGGCCATTCGGTCTGGCCCGCTCTCAATTTCCAGCTCTTCCGGGGCAAGAAGGTGGCCGTGGTCGCGCCCAACGGCGCGGGCAAGTCGACCCTGCTCAAGCTTTTGGCCGGGTCGCTGACGCCGTCCGCCGGGCACGTCAAGATCGGCCCGGGCACCGAAATGGGCTATTTCAGCCAGCACCAGCACGAGATTCTCAACCTGGACAACTCGGTCATCGGCGAGATCCGGCGGCTGTCCAGCCCGGGGCTGACCGAGGAGCAGGTCATGAGCGTGCTCGGCCTGTTTCTGCTCGGCGAATCGTATTTCGAGCGCAAGGTCAAGGGGTTGTCCGGCGGCGAGAAGTCCCGCCTGCTCCTGGCCACGCTGTTCCTGGCCAAGGCCAACCTGCTCATCCTGGACGAACCCACCAACCACCTGGATATCGAGACCCGCGAGGGGCTCATCCGGGCGTTGCAGGACTATGACGGCACGCTGCTTTTCGTGGCCCATGACCGCTACCTGCTGAACGAGGTGGCCGAGGAGGTCTGGTCCCTGGACGGGAACGGGCTGACCCAGCACGTGGGCGGGTTCGAAGAGTACCACGCCCGGCAGAAGCGGGAGGAGGCCTGCCGCAACAATCCGGCCGCCTGCGAATCGGAGGATGCCTTGGAAAAGCGCAAGCTGACCAAGGAGGAGAAGCGTCGCCAGGCCGAGGAGCGCAACCGCCTGTACCGCGAGCTCCAGCCGCTCAAGAAGAAGTACGACAAGCTTGAGGCGGACCTGGAAAAGGTTCTGGACGAGCAGGCCGGGCTGGAAGAGAAGATGAACGATCCCGCTACCTATGAGAAGCCCGAGCAGGCCCTGAAGCTCAACGCGGCCTACAAGGACGCCACCGAGTGGGCCGAAACCCTGATGGAGCAGATGGCCGAGCTGGAAGCCCGCATGGAGGCCATCACGGGCGACCAGGGGGCGGAATGAGCAAGCCGGTCCTGGAGGTGGTGGCGGGCATCGTCTGGCGGGACGGCCTCTACCTGGCCGTACAGCGGCCCGAAGGCGGCCCCATGGCCGGTTGGTGGGAATTCCCGGGCGGCAAGGTGGAGCAGGGCGAGACGCGCGAGCGGGCCCTGGTCCGCGAGTTTCGCGAGGAGCTGGACGTCATGCCCGAGGAATTCGACTACTGGCGGGACCTGCGCCACGAGTACGACGAGTTCTCCGTCCATCTGCATTTTTATCACATCACCAAATATTCAGGAGAGTTGAAGAGCCTGGAAGGCCAGAATATGGCCTGGGCCGACCCCAGGGGGCCCATTGCTCTCGACTTCCTGCCCGCCGACATCGTCATCGTCGAAGCCCTCCATAGCTGATTCCGATGCCCGCCGTGCGTGGATTTACGCCATTTCTCCATTGAAGGTTGAGCCGAGAAGGAGTATGTATCTTCACTTGCCCGAATTGGGTTTTACCTGAAGTGATTGTTGAAGGAGTAAGCATTGCGCGTTTGTGATCTGATCGACGGGAAGTCCCCGTTCATCTCCTTGGAGTTCTTTCCTCCCAAGGAGCGGGAAGCCTGGCCCGCCTTTTTCGAGGTGGTCGACAGGCTCAAGGTCCTCGATCCCCTGTTCGCGTCCGTGACCTACGGCGCGGGCGGCGGCACCCAGGACAATACCCTGGAGATCGCCACCCGGATGAAACGGGATCACGGCATCGAGCCCATCACCCACCTGACCAGTGTGGGTGCCTCGGCCGAGAAGCTGGACGGCTTTTTGGATAGCTTGGTCAAGGCCGGTATCGACAACGTCCTGGCCCTGCGCGGCGACCCGCCCCGGGGCGTGGAGGATTTCGATTTCAGCTCCCAGGAGTTCCGGCACGCCTCGGAACTGATCGAGTACATCTGCGCGCGGTACCCGAACCTGTGCGTGGGCGGAGCGGCCTATCCCGAGCCCCACTGCGAATCTCCGTCCATCAAGTCCGACCTGGACATGGTCCATCTCAAGGTGCGCAAGGGCGCGGAGTTCCTGGTCACCCAGATGTTCTTCGACAACCGTATGTATTTCGACTACGTGGAGCGCCTCAAGCTGATGGGCGCGGACGTGCCGGTCATTCCGGGCGTCATGCCGCTTCTGAGCCTGAAGTCGGCCAAATTCATTCTCAGCCTGTGTGGCGCGGCCATTCCGGGCAAGTTCCTGAGCGCACTCGAGAAGGCGCATGAGGAGGGCGGTGACGATGCCGTGTACGCACTGGGCATCGACTACGCCACCAAACAGGCCCAGGAACTCATCGACGGCGGCGCGCCGGGCGTGCATCTGTACACGCTCAACCGCGCCGAGGCGGTTCTTGAAATCGGAAAAAATCTCAATATATAGTCTTTGGGGGTAAGGAAAATGAGCAAGAATTTCGTTGTCGCGGTCTGCGGCGCCACGGGTGCCGTTGGCCAGGAGATGTTGAAGGTCCTGGAGCAGAGGGATTTCCCCTACAGCAAGGTCATTCCCCTGGCCTCGGCCCGCAGCGTGGGCAAGAAGGTCGAATGCAAGGGCGAGGAACTGACCGTCCAGGAGCTGACCGAAGATTCCTTTGAAGGCGTGGACATCGCCCTGTTCTCCGCGGGCGGCTCCATCAGCGAGAAGTTCGCTCCCATCGCGGCCAAGGCCGGCTGCGTGGTGGTCGACAACTCCTCGGCCTGGCGCATGAACGACGAGTGCCCCCTGGTGGTTCCCGAAGTGAACCCCCATGATCTGGACTGGCACAAGGGCATCATCGCCAACCCCAACTGTTCCACCATCCAGATGATGGTCGCGCTCAAGCCCATCCATGACGAGGCCAAGATCAAGCGCGTGGTCGTGTCCACCTACCAGGCCGTGTCCGGCACCGGCCACAAGGCCATCGAGGAGCTGGAGAACCAGGTGCGCCGCCTCATGTCCGGCCAGCCCGTTGTGGCGGATGTGTACCCGCACCAGATCGCCTTCAACTGCCTGCCGCACATCGACGTCTTCATGGACAACGGCTACACCAAGGAAGAGATGAAGATGGTCAACGAGACCGTCAAGATCATGGGCGACCCGTCCATCAAGGTCACCGCCACCTGCGTGCGCGTGCCGGTCTTCTACGGCCACTCCGAGTCCGTGAACATCGAGACCGAGCTCAAGCTGACCGCAGACGATGTCCGCGCCCTGCTGGCCAAGGCCCCGGGCGTGACCGTCGAGGACTACCCGGAAAAGCTCATCTATCCTATGGCCATCAACGCCTCGGGCGAGGACGACACCTACGTCGGCCGCATCCGCGAGGACGAGACCATCGAGAACGGCATCAACATGTGGGTCGTTTCCGACAACATCCGCAAGGGCGCGGCCCTGAACACCGTCCAGATCGCCGAGACCCTGATCGAGCGCGACCTGGTGCGCGTGCCCTAAGGAGTCCATCGTGGTCAAGGTAGCGGATTCCAAGACGTATCTGGACGCCATGCTGGCCGTCGAACGGCCCGGCGCGGGCGAGATCCAGGCCTTCTACGAGCACCGTGTGGGCATGATCTGCACGGACCCCAGGCTCATGGTCATGCCCTGGGACGACCATCTGGTCCATCGCGGGGACGGCATCTTCGAGACCATGAAGTTCGTGGACCGGAAGCTCTACCAGCTGGAGCCGCATATGGCCCGCATGCAGCGGTCCTGCCAGGCCATCTACATGACTCCGCCGTGCTCCTGGGACGAGATCGGGAAACTGATCCTCGACGTGGCCCGGGCGGGCGGCCGGGACAGCGGCATGGTCCGCGTACTCCTGGGGCGCGGCCCCGGCGGCTTCGGCATCTATCCGTCCGAGTGCCCTGAATCGAGCCTCTACGTGGTCTCCTACGACCTGCATCCCAAGCCGGAGTCGGTCTATGAGAAGGGCGTGACCGCCTTCAAGACCTCCATCCCGGCCAAGCAGTCGTATCTGGCGACCATCAAGTCCATCGACTATCTGCCCAATGTGCTCATGAAGCACGAGGCCGAGGAAAAGGGCTACGATTTCCCGTTCTGCTTCGACCGCAACGGATTCCTGGCCGAAGGGGCCACCGAAAACGTGTGCATCGTGGACGAGACCGGCAAGCTGGTCATCCCGGAGTTCACCAACGCCCTGGCAGGGACCACCCTCATGCGCGCGGTGGACCTGATCAAGGACGAGGTGCCCATCGTCTTCCGCAGTATCAGCGAAGAGGAAATCCTCCTGGCCCGCGAGGTCATCATCGTTGGGACCACCGGCGACGCCATCCCCGTGGTCCGGTTCAACGGCAAACCCATCCACGACGTCAAACCCGGCCCCGTGGCCGCGCGTATCCGTGAGCTCCTCAAAAAGGACCTCCAGGACACCGGCATCCTGCTCTAGGCCGGACACCAAATACAATATAAAAGGGCCGCCCAGAGGGCGGCCCTTTTATCGCCTCCGGCGGCCGGGGGAAGGGGGAAAGGAAACCCTTTGAAAAGGGCTTTCCTTTCCCCCTTCCCCCGGACCCCCATCCCCCTTTCCTTCCGAAACTTATTGTCGCCGCTTCGCGGGGCGGGCCGCATAAATATGGGCCTCCGAATTTCATGAGGTCGGAGGCCCTTTTTTATGGGAGCGATTCGGGTGGCGAAGCCTCCCGGCAGCGGCTCTCTTTGCCGCACTCCGCAAACCATTATCTTACTGAACGAATGGTTTATAGGAGATGGGAGTTGATGACCGCTCGGTCGAACTGCCGTATAGCCTCTTCGGCAAGGCTGTCGGTGCCCATGGTGCGCATGGCGTGGTCGTGGAGCATGCGGGTCACGTCCATGGGGCCGGGGATGGTCATGAAGCCGAAGGCCTCGGCCCAGGCGTCGCCGCGCAGGTAGGAGAGCGCCCAGCGCACGGTGTGCTCGTGGAAGAAGTGCTGGTTGTTGATGACCAGGACGGCCTTGCACCGGCCGTCTTCGGCCCGTTCCTTGAACGAGACCTTGCGGTGTTCGCAGGAGGTCAGCGGATAGCCGACGTGATAGAACTCGGCACCCGCCTGCGCGGCCTGCACCCACAGGTCCCAGTCGCGGTAGTAGGTGTTGTCGCGGAATCCCTGGGTCCAGCCGAATGCCTCGCGGGTGATGAGCACGCCGGGGCCGAGGAAGCCGCGCGTCTGGAGAAGGCCGTCGCGGTAGGGCGGCAGCTGGATCATGGACGGGCCCATGGCGCGGTTCGTGCCCGGCGCGAGTCGGATGTAGTCCGCGTACATGATATCGGTGTCGGGGTGGTCCGCGAAGACCGCGTCCACGGTGGTCAGGTACTTGGGGTCCAGCCGGTGGTCGGGCCGCAGGAACACGAGCCGGTCGCCGATGGCCTTGGCGGCCGCGAGGTTGCGCGCCCTAGAGGGGGTGACGTCCGGGTCGAAGGTCTCCAGCCGGACGGCGTCCAGGCCGGTGATGGCCCGCCACAGGGTCTCGTTGGAAGGAGCGTGCCCGCCGTTTCCAACCACCACGATCTCGGCCCGGTCCAGCCCTTCGGACTGTCGGGAGATGGACTGCAGCAGCCGCGGCAGGCCCGGGTGGGTTTCCAGGTCGGAAACGATTATGGAAACGGTATGCTTGCGCATGGTCGCCCTTCCATGGGATTACGAGTTTTTGTCCGAGAAAGGCCGGTACGATCCGTGTACACAATTCACCTTACTCGCACCAAATATATCGACCCATAGATAGGAAACTTTAGACCATGGATGTATTTTTTCGGAAAAAAGATATGCGACAGGCGTCGACCCATCGGCTTGCGCGTGGGCCTGGGTTGACGTATGTACTTAACTGCGTGAAACAATGTGGAAACCGGTTCCGTCGTATCCGGTCTGAAGTAGCACCTCTTGAATCCGGCGGTACATTGTGGCGATTTTCAAGTGTGAATCCTGCGGTTATGAGCGCGAAGTCCCGGACGGGCTGACAGGCAAAAAGGCCCGGTGCCCCGGTTGCGGCCGGGGCGTGACCATTGCGGCCGGGGTGGCGGCCGGGGACGTGCCCGCCAACGAAGCCGAAGATGCGGCCGGGAGCGTCCCGGTGGATACGCCCCCAGTCGCGGAACATGAGGAGCCTGTCGGCGCCGTGCGCGTGGCGGCCGCCGAGTCCGTTGACGAGCCCCATCCGGCGGGCGGGGACGGCGATCCGCTCAGGCCCATCGACCTGGACGGGGACGAGCTGTCCGTCGACCTGGAGCCCGAGGACGTCATCTGCGCCGCATGCGGCCATGTCCAGGATCCGGTGCACGGCGGCGAGTGCTCCCAGTGCGGCGCGCCGCTTGCGGTCGTTGAGGAACTGCCCGAAGTGGACGAGAGCGAGATCGACGTCAGCGACCTGGCCGAGCCCCTTGAACCGCAGGTCTGGGAAGCCGATTTCAAGGGCGGACCGGACGGGACCAGCATCGAAGCGGACCGGGACCCGGACAGCTGGCGACTCCTGCGCGGCGGCAAGACCCTGAATTTGTACGCGGGCATTGTGTCCGGCGTGCTGTCGCTTTTCTTTGTCTATTCCCTGTCCCTGCTGGCCGCGTCCCAAGGGGGCATGCACCAGTATCTGCCGTTCATGCTCGGCGCGGCCCTGGCCGGGGTCATCGTCGGGTCCATCTTCTATTCTTTTCTGTCCCGGATTCCCTTTGCCCTGGTCGGGCCGGAGACGGTCCTGACCGCCGTGCTCTTCCTGTTCATGGGCAGCATGTACCGCTTCATGGCCGAGACCTTCGCCCCGGAGCTCATCCTGCCGACCATCCTGGCGGGCATCGCCCTGGCGGCTCTCTTGACCGGAGTGGGCCTGCTGGTCCTCGGCCAGTTTCGTCTCGGCGAATACGTCCGCTACATTCCGCTGCAGATAATCGGCGGGGTCATCGGCGGCGTGGGCGTGTTCGTGCTCATCGGAGCTGTCTCCTGGATGGGCGGGATGAACCCCGACTGGAGCAATGTCTACAGCCTGGGGCTGTCCCTGGCGACCAATTTCCATCTCGATCGGGATCTGTACACCATGGGGCCGAGCGTGATCTTCGGCCTGATCCTGTTTTTCGCCATGTTCCGCAGCAAGAATTCCCTGTTCCTGCTCGCCCTGATCCTGGCGGCCGTGGGTGCGGGCAACGCGGCGGGCGTCTGGGCCACGCTCCCGTCGGTCCGCGACCTGGCCGAGCCCGTACCCTTTCCCAAGGGCTCGCTGCTGGTCCATCTGGTGGAGGTACTCAAGTCGCCCATGCTCTTCAGCGACATCCAGTGGGCGGTGATCAAGTCGCACAGCCTGTACATCGGGGCCATGGTCGTCCTGGCCGTGCTCACGGTCATGTACCGGATCACCCGGCTGGAGCTGATCCGTGGCCGCGAGAGCGACCTGAGCCGCGAATACAGTGCGCTGGGCGTGACCAACATGGTCTCGGGCCTGTGCTGCGGCATGCCGGTCTCCCTGTCCTTCGGCCGCAGCGCGGGCAGCTACGCCGCGGGCGGCAGGGGGCCGCTGGCCGGTATCGTGGCCGGGCTGATTTGCGCGGTCGGGCTGTTCTACGCGGACTTCATTCTGCCCGTGATCCCCAGGTTCGTGCCCGAGGGGCTGCTCGTCTACGCCGGGCTGGACCTTATCCGCGACTGGTTGCTGCGCACCCGCTCGTCCTTCACCAGCCGTTCCGAGCTGTGGCTGCTCCGGCTGACCTTTGCGGCCACGGTTCTCCTCGGCCTGCTCGAAGGCATCGGCTTCGGCGTGGCCCTGGCCCTGATGGTCACGGTCAGCCGCGCCGGGCGTGGCGGGGTGGTGCGCAACGTGCTCTCCGGTTCCCAGCACACCAGCAACGTGGACCGGGCCTCGGCCCAGCAGCGCGTGCTCAAGGAATTCGGCGACCACATCCACATCATGCGCGTCCAGGGATTCATCTTCCTGGGGTCCATGGAGCGGCTCATCGGCGACATCCGCAAGCGGCTGGACGACCCCAACCAGCTCTCCCTGGAATACCTGGTCCTGGATTTCCGGTTGACCCGGGGATTCGCCTCGGCCTCCAGTCTCGGCTTCGCCAAACTGTACAAGCTGGCCGCGCAGAACCGGGTCCAGGTGGTCATCACCAGCGCTCCGCTGGAGTTGGAGTCGCACCTGGTCTCCTTGGGGTACGCGGGCGACGAGCAAGGGCAGTTCAAGATTTTCTTCGACCTGGATTACGCCCTGGAGTGGTGCGAGAACCGCGTGCTGGACGCGGAGGGCATGCTGGATATCCGGCAAAAGACCCTGCCCGAGCTGCTCGTGCCGATCTTCCCGGAGCCCAAGTACATTCCGGCGCTGATGAAGGTCCTCAAGCGCGAGGTGGTCCAGGCGGGCGAGGCGGTCTTCCGCCAGGGCGACAGCTCGGACGCCATGTATTTCGTGGAGTCGGGCCGGCTGGACGTGGAGTTGGAGATGCCCGACGGGCGGATTATCCGGCTCAAGAAGGTCGGACCGGGCGCGGTCTTCGGCGAGATGGGCATCTACACCCTGTCCCCGAGGTCGGCGACCATCCGGGCGGCGGAGAAGTGCGTCCTCTACCGCATGACCCTGCGCAAGCTCGACGCCATCGAGGCGCGCGTGCCCAGGCTGGTCACGGCCATCAACAGGTTCCTGATCAATCTTCTGTCCGAACGGCTGGTCGATTCCAATGCCAGGGTCCGTGAGCTGATGCTCTAGGCGCCCAGGCCGAGATCGCCCAACACGTACTGTTTGAGCGCCTCTTCCCAGGGGCGCGGAGTCACGCCCGTGGTCCGGATGAACTTGGCCAGGTCGAGCACCGAATAGGGCGGCCGGTAGGCCTTGGTGGGGTATGCCGAGGTGGGCACCGGCGAGACCAGGCAGTTTATGCCCGCCAGGTTCACGGCGGTGTTGGCCAGCCCGTGCCAGGAGGTCTTGCCCGAGTTGGCCAGGTGGAACAGCCCCGCGGCGTCCTTTTCCAACAGCTTGACGGTGTTGTCCGCAATATCCGGGGTGTAGGACGGGGAGCCGATCTGGTCGTTGACCACGGTCAGCTTCTTGTGCGCGTCGGCCAGTCCCAATATCTTCTTCACGAAATTCGTCCGCCCGGGGCCGAAGAGCCAGGCGATGCGGATGATCAGGGTGCGCTTGTAGCCGAGCTTGAGCAGGCCGCGTTCGCCGTCCGCCTTGCTGATCCCGTAGACCGAGGAGGCGTTGGGCTCGTCGTACTCGGTGTAGGGGGTCTGCTTGCGGCCGTTGAACACGAAGTCCGTGCTGTAGTGCACGAAGGGGATGGCCCGGCGCGCGGCCAGGGTGGCCAGTAGCGGGGGCACCGTGCCGTTCAGGGCGAACGCCTTCTCCGGCTCGTCCTCGGCCAGATCCACCTGGGTGTAGCCCGTGGCGTTGATGAGCACGTCCGGGTCGTTCTTGTCCAGCCATAGCTCCACGGACATCGGGTCCAGGACATCGCAGTCCTGCCTGGACAGGGGAAAGGCAACGGCTCCGGCGTTGTCGAAGGCCCTGGACAGGGCCTGGCCGAGCAGCCCGGTCCGACCTCCGAGAATGGCTATGCGCGAGCCCGCGATACGCATCAGGCGCGCTCCTCGTACCAGGAGTCCATGAACGTCCTGTATTCGCCGCTCTGGACCTGTTCGAGCCAGGCGGTGTTGGCCTCGTACCAGGCGATGGTCCGGGCCAGCCCCTGGTCAAAGGCCAGGGTGGGGGCGAAGCCGAGTTCCTCGGCCGCCAGGGAGAAGTCCATGGCGTACCGCTTGTCGTGGCCCGGCCGGTCCGTGACGTGGGTGATCAGCGATTCCGGCTTGCCCACGATGGACAGCAGGGTCCTGACCACGGAAATGTTGGTCTCCTCGGCGTTGCCGCCGAAATTGTACGCCTGGCCCTCGCGCCCCTTGGTCAGGGTCAGCTCCACGCCCCGGCAGTGGTCGTCCACGTAGATCCAGTCGCGCACGTTGAGCCCGTCGCCGTAGACCGGAAGCTTCTTGTCCGCCTTGGCGTTCAGGTACATGAGCGGGATGAGCTTTTCCGGGAACTGGTACGGCCCGTAGTTGTTGGAGCAGCGGGTGATCAGCACGGGAAAGCCGTATGTCTCGAAATAGGCCCGGGCCATGAGGTCCGCGCCCGCCTTGCTGGCCGAGTACGGGCTGTTGGGGGCCAGGGGAGTGGTCTCGGTGAATTTGCCCGTGGGGCCGAGGGTGCCGTAGACCTCGTCCGTTGACACGTGGACGAACCGCTCGGTGCCGCACTGGCGGGCGCACTCCATGAGGTTCTGGGCCCCGGCCACGTTGGTGGTCACGAACGGCGACGGGTCGTTGATGGAGCGGTCCACGTGGGACTCGGCCGCGAAGTTGACCACCGCGTCTATCCCTTTGCCACCGAGCAGGTCCATGACCAGCTCCCGGTCGCAGATGTCGCCCTGGACGAATTCGTAGCGCGGCTCGTTCTCCTCCAGGTCCAGGAGGTTCAGCCGGTTGCCCGCATAGGTCAGCTTGTCCAGGTTGAGGATGGCCCAGTCCGGGTGCGAGGCGAGCATGAGCCGGATGAAGTTGGTGCCGATGAAGCCGCAGCCGCCGGTGACGAGAAGTTTCATGGAGTTCTTTTATCGGTTGAAAGGGTTCGGGAATTCTTTGACGCTGGAATACTACCGCCGGGGCGGCGAAAACTCAAGCCGGGATGGTTTCCACGATGCCGTCGGTCTGGCGCAGGGCCTCGAAGAGCAGGATGCCCGTGGCCGTGGACAGGTTCAGGCTGCGCACCTCGCCCCAGATGGGGATGCGCACCTTGGGGTGGCCCTCCATGAGTTCCGGGGGCAGGCCGCGCGTTTCCGGGCCGAGCACGATGGCGTCGTCGGGCCTGAACGCGAAGCGGTGGTGCGCCGTGCTCCCCTTGGTGGTGGCCATGACCAGGCGCGGTGGGGCCACGATTTCCAGGAACTGGTCGAAATTTGGGTGCACGGTCACGTCCACGTGCGGCCAGTAGTCCAGCCCGGCGCGTTTGAGGTGCTTGTCGCTGATGGAGAAGCCGAGCGGCTCAATGAGGTGCAGCGGGGTTCTGGTGGCCGCGCACAGCCGGGCGATGTTGCCGGTGTTGGGCGGAATCTCCGGCTCGAAGAGGACGATGCGCATGGGCTAGACGTCCAGCTTGATGGTCGCCTTGCCCGGCGCGTACCCCTTGAGGGTGCGGATCATCTCGCGGATGGAGGCGGAGATGATGTCCTCGACAAACGGCTTCATGCCGACCACCGCGCCGTCGATGTCCATCTGGATGGAATTGTGCATGGCCAGGCAGGCGCGGGTGGTGGTTTTCCCGGCCACGATCTCCGAGGCCAGGGTGCGGCAGTCCGGGCGGCCGCAGGTCTCGCAGTCCATGCCCGGCAGGAAGAATCCCTTTTCCAGGACCGCGTCGGCCAGGGCGGGGAGATCGTTGATCACCGGCACGCCGTCTACGGACGTATCGCCCACGCTGGCGATGGCCAGCTCCGGGTGGAGCCAGTCGATGCCGTCGGACAGGTCGCCGCGCAGGCAGAGGATGCGGGGCAGGAACCCGAGCTCCTTGCCGCCTTCCACGATGAGCACGTCGTTGGTCAGCAGCGGCAGCAGGTCCGGCAGGAATTTGTGGGCGGTCCAGTGGACAAAGGTCTCCTTGGGGGCCAGTCCCGCCACGGTGTCGCACACGGCGGCGTAGTCCGTGGTGTCGGCGTCGCTCCAGTCAAAACCGTGGTGGCTGAACTTGGCGGCGGACACGGTCAGCCCCCGCTCCTTGAAGTGGCGGGCGAGTTCCACGCCCAGGGTGGTCTTGCCGGAATTTTTCGGTCCGATGATGGAGACAGCCTTCATGGGTCCTCCGAACGGTTATACGGTCCGCACCAGGCGGCCGTTTTCGAGGTAATGGATGTGGTCCGTGACCGCTTCGAGCCAGACCATGTCGTGGCTCGCGATGACCAGGGCCGCGCCGTATTCGTCGCGGGCGGACAGGGCGGCCTGGTGAATCAGCTTGGCGCTCTTGGCGTCCAGGCTGGCCGTGGGCTCGTCCATGAGCAGCAGCTTGGGCTTGAGGACCAGCCGGGCGGCCAAGGCCACGCGCTGGACCTCGCCGCCGGACAGCTCGAACCACTGCCGTTTGGCAAAGGCGTCGGGATCGAGGCCGACCACCTCCAGGGCGCGGAAGACCTTGGCCGGGATGTCGTTCTTGTTGCGGATGCGCAGGCCGTAGGCCACGTTGGCGAAGACCGTGCGCTTGAGCAGGTAGGGTTCCTG
Source organism: Pseudodesulfovibrio sp. lm2024 (assembly GCF_051175575.1). Taxonomy (NCBI): domain Bacteria; kingdom Pseudomonadati; phylum Thermodesulfobacteriota; class Desulfovibrionia; order Desulfovibrionales; family Desulfovibrionaceae; genus Pseudodesulfovibrio; species Pseudodesulfovibrio sp. lm2024. The sequence continues at coordinate 2,286,979 of NZ_CP195092.1, read as the reverse complement.
GACCAGCAGGGTGACCTGCCGGTTCACGGCTGATTTGGCCGAGGTGGGTTGCCCGAGAAAATGGATGGTCCCCTTTGCCGGGGGCTCCAGGAAGGCGAGCATGCGCAGCAGGGTGGACTTGCCCGAGCCGTTGGGCCCGGCCAGGCCGGTGATGGTCCCCTCCTCGAACTCCATGTGTTCGATTTCAAGGACGGTCCGCTCCGAGTAGCGCTGCCGGATGTTGTCGAGGGTGATCAGCGGGGTGGTCATTGAACAGCTCGCTTCTTGAGGCCTGCGGCCCCGATGTTGACCAGCAGGGCCACGGTCAGCAGGACCATGCCGAGCGCTATGCCCACCGCAAACTCGCCCTTGCCGGTCTCCAGGGCGATGGCCGTGGTGATGGTCCGGGTGTGCCACTTGATGTTGCCGCCGACCATCATGGATATGCCCACTTCGGAGACGATGCGCCCGTAGGCGGCCATGGCCGCGAGCATGATGGAGTAGCGGGCCTCGAGGACCGTGGCCCACATTATCTGGCCGGGGCTGGCGCCCAGAGTGATCAGGGTCATGGGCAGCCGCTTGTCCAGGGACTCCACCGCGTTGGCGGTCATGGCGATGATGATGGGCAGGCCGAGCAGGGTCTGGCCGATGGCCATGCCCGGGATGGTGAAGAGCAGGCCGGTGCCGCCCAGGGGGCCGTTGCGGGTCAGGAAGGCGTAGACCACCAGCCCGATGACCACGGTGGGGAAGGAAAGCAGGGTGTCCACGATGGTGCGGACGACCTTCTTTCCGGGAAATTTCTTGTAGCCGAGCAAAAATCCCAGGGGCACACCGATGCCCATGCTGCAGATCATGGACAGGGTCGAGGCGTAGACCGTGGCCCAAATGGCCGAATAGGCCTCGGGATCGCCCGAGAAGAGGAGCAGGAAACCTTGGCGGAAGCCTTCAAGCAGATAATCCATCGTGTAATCTCGCGAAAACGGGGGAGGGAGTTGCCGCCTCCCTCCCCCGTCGAGTCAATCGTGCGGTCTTATTGGGCGTTGGGGATGAACAGCTTCTTGCCGAGCAGCTTGAAGTCGCCGATGGCCTTCTGGGTGTCCGGGGAGGCCATCCAGTTGATGAACTTGGTGGCCAGGTCGTACTGGGCGTCCTTGCACTTGGCGGTGTTCACGGCCAGTGCGCTGTACTGGTTGAACAGGACCTTGTCGCCTTCGACCAGGACCACCAGCGGCGGGTTGCCGCCCTTGGTGTCCGCGTACTTGATGTAGGTGCCGCGGTCGGTCATGGTGTAGCCGTTCTTCTCGTTGGCGATGTTGATGGTCGGGAGCATGCCCTGGCCGGTCTGGATGTACCAGGCGTCCTTTTCGGGCACGGCCATTCCTGCGGCCTTCCACAGGGAGAGCTCCTTCTTGTTGGTGCCGGAGTTGTCGCCGCGGCTGGCGAAAACGGCCTGCTTCTCGGCGATGGTCTTCAGGGCCTCGGCCACCTTCATGCCCTTGACGCCCGCCGGATCGGAGGCCGGGCCGATGATGACGAAGTCGTTGTACATGAGTTCCTTGCGGTCAACGAGCACGCCTTTGTCCATGTAGGCCTTCTCGGCGGCCGGGGCGTGGACCAGAACCACGTCCACGTCGCAGTTCTCGGCCATCTTGAGCGCCTTGCCGGTGCCCACGGCCATGAATTTGATCTCGATGCCGGTGTCCTTCATGAATTTGGGCACGATCAGTTCGTCCAGCAGGCCGGTGTTGGCGGTGCTGGTGGTGGTGGCCATCATCAGGGTCGGACCGGCCAGCGCGGGCAGGGCCATGACCATGACGATGAGGCTGGACAGGGCGGCGATAAGTAAACGTTTCATTTTTTCCTCCAGTGATGAACAGTTGTATCCGCAGTCCTCAAACCAGATGAGGATCTATTCCATGTCGTCGCGGTAGAATTCACCCGATTTCTTGACGTCCATTTCGAGCAGTTCCGAGGCGCGCTTGGTGGCGTATTCCTCCACGTCCAGATAGAAGTGCAGGAATTTCTCCATGACCTCCTTGCCGTAGGGCGAGAGGTTGAAGCGCTGGCCCTTGCCCTTGGTCTTCTCCACCAGGGGCTTGCCGATGCGCTCCTCGGCGTTTTTCAATTTGCCCCATGCCCGTCTGTAGGACATGCCCAGGGCTTCGGAAGCCTTGCGCAGGGATCCCAGTTTTTCCACCTGCTGCAGCAGCAGGGTGCTGCCGATGCCGATGTAGGTTTGATCCTCTTGTTCAAGCCAGACGCGCAGTCTCAGGATGGTTTCGGGGTTTTGATTCATGAAGTACCTCGGAGTTCACTGGTCAAAAAAACGGATGTGAAAAGTGTTCTACCAAGTGAGGAAAATAGACGATTTTTAGGAATTACGTCAATGAAAACATAATAGGGCGGGTCTTGGCACCAAATCAGAGCGATATGGTCTCGAATGCGTGCGAACGCAGATCCATGACCAGCATCTTTCCCGCCAGGGTGGGCGCGCCTGTCAGGACGTTGACGACTTCCGAGGCCATGATCGAGGCCACCAGGTTTACGGCCGGGGCCGGGCAGCCGAGTTTTTCCTCGCCGCCGTTGTCCGTGCCCATGAGGTCGGCCGGGCCGATCTGACCGGGCATGACCACCGCGACATAGCCGGTCCATCCGGCCAGGGCTCCGGTCACCAGGGGGATGGCGGCCCGGGACGCGGCCTGTTGCAGGTGGCCGCGCATGGTCAGGCCGCCCAGGGCGTCCACGGCCAGCTCACAGCCTTCGAGGAATCCGGGCAGGCTGTCGGCCGTGAGAAATTCGGAGCGCGTCTCCAGGGTCATCGAGGGATTGACCGCCTCGGCCCGCAGCATGGCCGCACGGGTCTTTTCCCGGCCCAGCCCGTCCAGCGTGGACAGGGCCTGGCGGTTCAGGTTCGAGGGTTCGAAAAGGTCGCCGTCCGCCGCGCGCACACGGCCGATGCCCAGGCGCAGGAACTGCTCCAGCAGGGAGCCGCCCAGGCCGCCGAGCCCTACCTGGGCGACGCTCGCCCGCAGCAGGCGGACCTGGTCCTTCCGGCCCATGGACTGGCGGTTGCGCAGGTAACGAGCGGGGGTGACGTCCATTTCCAGCGCCCGGGCTTCGATCTCGTGGCCCGGCAGGCCGTGGCTCTCGGCCAGGTCGGCCACGTCGCGGACGTACAGGACCGGCCCCAAGCCGCCCCAGGGCAGGGCGAGGGATTGCGCGAGACCCCGGATGGAGTCTTCGAGGGAGGCGCTCAAGCGGCTAGCCTCCGCCCACCGGGGGGAACAGCCCCACGCGGTCCCCGTCCTTGATCTCGCTGTCCAGGTCGGAGCGCAGGGCGTTGATGAACACGATGGTCACTTCCTTTTCCGGAATGCCGAGTCTGGCCACCAGCGAGCGGACGGTCTCGCCCGGCTCGACGGGGTAGTCGTCGCCGTTTTCCGGCAGGTGGTCCCTCAACGTGGCGAAGCATTTGAGTTCAATTCCCATAGTGCGAACCTAGGTGGTTGGGGTACAGGGGTCAACCATAAAAAGGGGCCGGGGAAAAACCCCGGCCCTCGTCTTTCGTCGTGATGCGTCGCTTAGACCTTGGCGCCCTGGAGTTCTTCCACGGTGTAGTCCCAGGCAACGTTGTGGGGCGGCAGGGGATCGGTCTCGAAGAAGCGGGGCAGCTGGTCGTCGACCTTGGAGAAGCCCGCGCGCTCGTTGAAGTCCTGCTCGTCCTGCATGGCGCCCGCACCCAGGGCGACCAGGTCGTCCACGGAGAAGGCGTTGCCGGTCCAGGACTGGACCAGGTCGGCCATGGTCTGGACGCCGTTGTCGGAATCCAGGACCGCGAAGGCCACGAACAGGCAGAAGCCCATGGAGTCGATGGCCGCGGTGGCTACCTGAAGGTTCTTGGACAACTCGACGTTGCCTTCCTTCTTGTGGCCGTCGATGGAGCCGCCCACGCCCAGGACGTTGGCGGTGACGCCGTAGCCTGCGGTGTGGTCTGCGCCCATGGCGGTGGTGGCGTAGGTCACGCCGACGCCCTTGACCGCGCGCGGGTCGTAGGCGGGCATGGACTGGCCCTTGACGGTGGGCAGGCGGTCCACGCCGAACGCGCCGCCGGCGAAGTCCACGCCGTTGCCGATGATCATGGCCAGGGGATCGCCGGAGCCGACCTTTTCGAGCAGCTCGATGGCGGCCTTGCCGTCACCCCAGGGGATGATGCCGCCGTCCATGGCCACGGCGATGGTGTTGCCGATCTCGATGGTGTCCATGCCCTTTTCGTCGCAGATGCGGTCGATCCGGGCGATGTCGTCGATGTCCTTGATCAGGGCGTTGGCGCCCAGGGCCCAGACGGTCTCGTACTCGAAGCCGGAGGTCACGTAGTTGCCATCGGCGTCGTTGTACTGCTGGGAGCACTGGATGATGCAGCCGGTGTGGCAACCCTCGGTGGTCTTGCCGCCACGTTCCTTGATGACGTCGGCGATCTTCTCGCCGGAGATGTCGGCGGCGTGGTCGCACTGACCAAAGCGGAAGTTCTTGGTGGGCAGCGCGCCGGCCTCGTTGATGATGTTGACCAGCACGGAGGTGCCGAAGCCGGGCAGACCCTGGGAGGTGACCGGATGGCCCTTGAGGATGTTGACCCAGGTGGTGCGGGCTTCCTTGAAGGTGTCCGCATCGGCGGCCGAGACCTTGTTGTTGACCTCGGGGTCGAGAACGATGGCCTTGATCTTCTTGGAGCCCAGGACCGCGCCGGTGCCGCCGCGACCGGCGGAGCGGGCGGGGCGCTTGTACGGATCGGTGAACTGGATGGTGGCGGTCTTGCGCAGGGTCTCGCCGGCGGGGCCGATCATGGCCGCGCAGAGCTTGTCGCCGTACTGGGCCAGGAGCTTGTCATGGCCGGGATAGGTGTCCATGCCGGCGATGTCCGAAGCGTCGCGAAATTCAACCTTGTCCTCAGTGATGAACAGGGTGGAGAAGGGAGCGCCTTCCTCGGGCTTGTCCTCGAGGATGATCGCCTTGAGGCCCATCTTGGGCATCTTGTGGGCGAACAGGCCGCCGGAGTTGGATTCCTTGATGCCGCCGGTCAGCGGGGACTTGGTGCCCACGGACACGCGGCCGGAGTTGGCGGCGGTGGAGCCGCCCATCAGGCCGGTGGCGATGACCAGCTTGTTCTCCCCGGAAAGGGGATGGCAGGTTGCGGGGACTTCCTTGTTGATGACCCTGGAAGTCAGGGCACGGCCGCCGAGACCGGCATAGGGGCCATCGTCCTCAAAGGAATATTCCTTGGTTCTACAGTTGATTCTCAGGATTCTTGACATTGATTCACCCTCAGTCTTTTTGAAATTGAGCGTTGCTCTTGACGCAAAGTCGATAAACGGACTAACTGTCTCCTCATACCTCCTTTTCAAAATTAATGTCAAAAAAAACAATACATTGTGTTCACTTCGGCATAATGTTCATTTTCGGGACAACACAATCGGAAGGCGGAAATGGAATTGATCAGTAAGGACGGTTGTATGGAAATTACGATGGTTGCCGAGGCGGCGTGGAGCTGGAATTATGTTCTCCAGAAAGGTTTCTTTCTGGACGGGGTTTCCGGGACATCCGTGCGCCGATTTCTGCATGAGGCGCTGGGTTTCGACGACGATTTCATCGAATCAACGGTCCGGACCATCTTCCTGAACAACAGCCCGGTGGACGATCTGGACGATACCTTTATCAAGGACGGGGACCGCATGGCCTTGGGCAGCGCCATGCCCGGCCTGGTCGGCATCGTCATGGGCCGGGACAATTTCTACAAGAGCTTCCGCAGCGGCATCGCGGTCAAGGACCACTCCCGCAGCGAGGCGGCCCCGGCCCGGTTGTCCATGAAGGTCTTCAGCACCCTGGCCGTGGAGAGCGGGCGCGGGCTGCTGGCCCGAGGCATTCTGGTGGACGCCGGACTGCTGGCCGGGTTCCTGCGCGAGAAGAAGGGGTTGTTCCTCAAAGGGGACGGGCTGGAAGCAGACGAATTCCTCACCCGGCTCGACACCCTGAGCGGCCCGGTGTCCGTCCGGGTGACCTTCTCCTGACGGGCCGGATGGATCGTGCGGGCGATCCCGCGTCCGGGGCTGGGCACGGGCTCGCATATGGGCTATGCTCACGGCGTTGCGTTCTATCCGAACAAGGAGGTTTCGCATGATCACCGTTATGGAGCAGTCCACACCAAGGATGTTGGCGGTCCGCGCCTCGGGCAAACTCTCGGACCAGGACTACCGGGACACCTGGATCCCGGCGCTGGAAAAGATCATTGACGAGAACGGCAGGGCCGACGCCCTGCTGTACATGGACGCCGACTTCAAGGGATGGGAGCCCAAGGCGCTTTGGGATGACGCCAGGTTCGGCATGGCCCACCGCAAGGGGTTCCGCAGACTGGCCGTGGTCGGCGGCCCGGCCTGGGTCCGATGGGGCGTCAAGCTCGGCGAGCTGCTCATGGATTGCGAGGTCAAGCTCTACCCGCCGGAGAAACTGGACCAGGCCCTGGATTGGATTTCCGCCTAGCCAAAAAACGGACGCCTGTGCAGGCGTCCGTTTTTTTGGGCGGGCGTTCCTCGCCAGAGGAACACTGCCTTTGGGGGTGCTCTCCAGGCTTACGCGAATCCTCCGTTCACCCGCAGCACCTGCCCATGAACCCAGGTTCCATCGGGACCGGCCAGGAAGGCGACTGCGGCGGCGATTTCCTCCGGCGTGCCGAGCCGGGGCTCCAGAGGAGCCATGGCGCCGATGCGGGCGATTTGCTCTTCGGTCTTTCCTTTCAGGAACAGGTCGGTGCCGATGGGGCCGGGGGCAATGGCGTTGACGGTGATGCCATGGCCGCGCATCTCGTTGGCCAGAACGCGGATCAAACCCTCGACTCCGGCCTTGGAGGCGATATAGGGGCCATATCCCGGAAACGCGGGGGCGATGACACTGGAGGAAAGGGCGATGATCCGTCCCCCTCGCTCAAGGCGCTTGGCCGCCAGCCCCAGAACGATGAACGCTCCCCGGAGATTGACGGCGATGACCTTGTCGAAGACGTCCATGTCCGCCTCCTGAATAGGCAGCATGGGCATGATCCCCGCGCTGTTCACGACAACGTCCACGGAGCCGAAGGTTTCCCCGGCCCTATCGAACAAGCGCTCCATATCCTCGGGCTTTCCGACATCGCCTTGAACGGCCAGGGCATGACCACCCGCGCCCTTGATGTCGGCGACCGTCCTGTCCGCCTCTTCCTTGTTGCCGATATAATTCAGCGCCACGGCGAATCCGTCCCTTGCGAGACGAAGTGAAATCGCCTTTCCGATGCCGCGCGAACCACCCGTGACGATAGCTGTCCTGGCTGTAGTGTCCATGACTTTCTCCTTTGTGCGGCGACAGGCTGGTTTCTGCTCCGCAGTTGAATATTCGTTGTAAAAATATTACTTTCATTACAAGTTACTTTTAATATAAGTTGTAATTAAAGTTGTGTCAACCAGGAGCCATATGTTTGCGGACTCCTTGAGCCGAGCCGTTTGACAAGCTGTACCGGGTTAATTACATTTTTTGAAAATGTAATATGGTCGATTTTTTATGTCCCGGCACCGCCCCAAAATACGGGCCGTGGCCAAGAAACACGAAGGACGCCCAAAGGCGGAAGAATGCCGAAAACCGGATTGAGCTCAGAGGAGATGGTCGAGAGGACCATCGAAATCGCTAGGGATACCATCCGCCAGGTCGGTCTGGACAGGTTCCGGCTTGTGGATGTCGCCAAGGGATTGGGGGTGACGCACGCGGCCCTGTACAACCACTTCCCGAACAAGGAGGCTATCCTCGACGCCATCTCGGAGCGCTGGCTGAACGAGATGGATGAGGCGATGGAGCGGGTGGCCCGGACCGGCGGCCCCGCCCGGTTGGCCATCCTTGAATGGTTCATGGCGTATCACCGCCACAAGCGAAACAAGGTCATGCGGGACCCTGAACTGTACCGGTCATTCAACATGGCGGTGGAAGCGGACAAGCCCTTCGTGCGTCGCCATTTGGATACCATGCGCAATCAGTTGCTGTCGTTGCTGGAGCGAGGGGCGGATTCCGGTGAACTGGACATAGCGTTGCCCGAGAGAGCCATGGAGGTCCTCTTCGAGGCCACCGTCTCGTTCCACCATCCGGTCCTGGTTTTGGAACACAAGGATGAGGACAGGGAGCTTTTGCTGCAAAGAGTGGTCTCGGCCGTCCTTGCGGGCCTTTCGGCAAGCCGCTGAGTCGGCCGTTATCCGGAAATGGCTGGAGGATTCAGGGAGCGTTGCGCATCCCAACCGAAAAACAAAAAACGGACGCTTGTATCAAGCGTCCGTTTTTGCAATCAAAGTGGTGGGCGATACGGGATTTGAACCTGTGACTTCCACCGTGTGAAGGTGCTTTATGCCCTGCAATCGCACGGAAGCCTATGAAATAGGCTGCCACTTCCCCCGACTTGACCGACTGACCCTGCCCCTTAAAGGTGAGTTAAAGGTGAGCAGTGCTGCCTGCCCCGTAGGGCTTGGTCAGCATGGTTCGATCATCGCGACCGGGACGGTCGCCTCCGCTCTTCCCCTCCATCAAGGGCGCCGCATTTCCGGCTCCCCCATCCCCCCCTCCGAGGAGGAGGCAAGCCAAAGGTCCAATGGCCTTAGAGCCCGCTCTGGGTCCTCCTATAAGGCCTGGATACAGGGGTCGCGTATAGCTCGGGTCTCGGCCGTGCTTGGGGTTTTTGTTGGGTGGGAATTTGGGAAAAATGCAATATCGGCGGGTGGCTGTGAAACAATTTCGGGGCTGATCGAGGTCTGTTCGAGGTCGGTCGCCGGGAGGTGGTGCCGTGGCTGATGATCGCATGATGTCTCAGGCCGCGCCCCTCCTCGACCTGCCGGATGGGTACACGCTCGGCAAGGACGCCGCCGGGCGCTGGGACGTGGTGGTGCCGGACGGGTTCGACTGGACGAACGAGAAGAACCTGGCCGAATTGACCGACCTCAAGCGGCAGTTGGAGGAATCGTTGTCCCCGCCGCCGGTCCCTCGGGATCAGGCCGCGCCGCCGGCCGAGCCGGAGCTGGACATGCCGTGGCTCTCCCTGGATCCGGGGTTCATCCTCGAGTGCATGGGCCGGAACGTAACCGGCGATGCCGAGCTGTACGCGGCCATGCACAAGGACAAAGTGGCCATCAACATCACCACTGGCGGAGACAAGAAGACTCCGGAGACGTTGGAGTTCACCGGGCACCATTGGCGGATGGACGAATCGGGCGTGTACGCCTACTCCCTGGTGGAGAACGTGGCCATGGCCTACTGGCATGCGCACCAGGTGACCACGGTCTCCAAGTTCAAGGCCGCCATCGAGGACAAGCATAACGAGCTGCTGCATACCGCGGCGGAGGCTGATCAGAAGATCCTGCGCGGCGACATCGACTCGCTAGAGAAGCAACTGGCCGAGAGAACCAAGGGCGTGAGCAAGCGGATATACTCCCTGCGCGCCCCGACGCGGGAATCTTCGGTCATAACCAAGGCCCGGTCCATCGCGGGGTTCCCGCTCAACTGCCGCTCGAGCTGGCTGGACAACCGGCCCAACCTGCTGCCCGTGGCCAACGGCATCATCGACCTGGAGACTGGGGACTTCCGCCCCGGCCGTCCGGACGACTGGATGGTGCGCGCAGCGCCTGTGGAGTGGAGGGGGGCCGATTTTGACCGGGCGGCGTGGGAGAAGTTCTTGTGGGACGTGTACACGAACCCGGAGATCGGCGAGCCTGAGCCGGATTTGATCCCGTTCATACAGCGACTTGCGGGGTACGCTCTGTTGGGCGCGACGCCGGACCATATCCTGCCCATCCTGACCGGGCGCGGGCGCAACGGTAAATCGACGTTCCTCAACACCCTGTATTGGACCCTCGGGCCCCTGGCCTGCGGGCTGCCTTCGGAGCTGCTGCTTGACCAGGGCGTGAGCCGGTCCGCCGATTCGCCCACGCCGTCGATCATGTCCCTCAAGGGGTTGCGCCTGGCCTGGGCGTCGGAGACGGCGGAGGGCCGCAAGTTCTCCATCGAGCGGGTAAAGTGGCTGACCGGCGGCGACCCGCTGACCGGCCGCCACCCGAACGACAAGTACCCCACGACGTTCGACCCGACGCACCTCATGTTCCTGCTGACCAACAACCTGCCCTCGGCCCCGGCCACGGACTACGCCTTCTGGAAGCGCGTGCTGGCCATCCCGCACCGGATCTCGTTCGTGCATGGGGAGCCGACCCAGGTTTTCGAGCGCCCCATCGACAAGAGTCTCGAGTCAAAGCTGGCCGCCTGCCTGCCCGGCGTCCTGGCCTGGCTGGTGGAGGGGCACATGGCGTGGAGGGCCTACGGGCTCTGTCCGCCGGCTGTCGTGACCGAGGCGACGGACAAGTACCGCGAGGGCGAGGACACCCTGGGCGAGTTCCTGTTCGAGTGCTGCGAGATCGGCGACGGGCTGCGGGTCGGCAGCTCCAAGCTCTATAGCGTCTTCGAGGAGTGGTACCACAAACGCGCCGGGAAGTTCCCCCCGGCCCAGAAGAAGTTCGGCAACTGGATGAACGACAAGGGGTTCGAACGGCAGAAGTCGGGCACGATCCACTACCTCGGGCTCGACCTCAAGATGGAGCATCAGGACGGTTTCCATCCGGAGGAGTAGCGCAAAGGTCCGTATCGTCCGCCTATGGTCCGGGCAATGGTCCGGCATGCAGGCCCTTGAAATGACAGGGGATGGATTAGTGCACGGGATGATAGGGAGTAAAACTCCCTATTCATAAATATCTTGAACAAGGAAGTATCTAAATGAAGAGAAAAGGATTTAGTCCCTATGGTCCCAACTCTTCGGGAAACGTTGCCCACCGGGCCTTCCCGGCCTGGACCTTTGGCCGGACCATAGCGGACCATACGGACGATAGGCCCGGCGGAGGACGTCATGCCCGTTGAACTGATCGAGCTGGTGCGGGCGCGCGTACCCGGTGGGTTCGACCGTCCCCTCGGCGGCCGGGGCGAATACCAGGGGCCGTGCCCGGTGTGCGGCGGGACCGACCGCTTCCGGGTCTTCCCGGACCAGGCACCGAGCGGGGACGTGGCCGAACGGGCCGGGGTGTCCGGCGGGTACTGGTGTCGTCAGTGCGGCCTCAGCGGCGACTACGTCCAGTGGTTGGTGGACGTCGAGGGGTGGGATTGGACCAAAATTTTCGATTTTCTCAGCGTAGAGGGCGAGGCGGCAGGGCCTGCGAGCGCGAAGAGGGAGAGGCAGAGGCGTGACCCGGCGGGCCGCACGCTCGATCAGCTGAACCCGGTGACGTTCCCGCCGCTGAAGTGGCAGGAGCACGCCCGGAAGTTCGTCGAGGAGTGCGCCGCCCGGCTCCAGTCGAACCCCCACCTGTTGCAGTGGCTCGAGCACCGGGGCGTGCCGTTGGACATCGCGCAGGCATACCAGCTCGGGTGGCACGCCGGGGAGCCGCAAAGGAACGGGCCCCCGTGCATCTACAGGAACCGGGAAGGGTGGGGGCTCGACAAGAGAATCAACAAGAGGACCGGGCGGCTTCAGTCCATATGGATTCCGCGCGGCCTGGTGATCCCCAACGAGCGGGACGGTCAGCTGGCGGCTGTGCGTATCCGGCGGCCGAACCAGGACCTGGGGGAGAACGACGACAAGTACATCCTGGTGGCCGGGTCGGAGCAGAAGGTCATCATGATCACCCCGAACGCCCGGGCCTATGTCGTGACCGAGGCGGGGCTTTGCGGACTGGCCGTCATGGCGACCAGGCAGCCGGGGGTGGGCATGTGCGCCATGGGTACTTTGTCCATGTATCCGGACCAGCAGGCGGCCGGTTGGCTCGCCGCGGCGACAGGCATCCTCAATGCCGTGGACTTCGAGCCGCAGGGCAAGGGGGAGCAGTATGGGAACAAGTTCCGGTTCTGGTGGGACCAGCGATATCCGCAGTGCCGCCGCACGCCGGTTCCGGCGGGCAAGGACCCCGGCGAGTTTGTGGAGCTGCACGGGCTGTCCGCCCTGGGCGCGTGGATCAGGTCGCAGCTCTCCCCGGTCATACGGGTCACGGCCCCGCCGCCCAGGGGCAACGTGACCGCAGCGCCGCCGCCCAAAGACAAGAAACTCCAGATCCCGGATGACGTCGAGGCCCTGCGCCTGCTACTGGCAACCAACCGTCTGGAGATACACGTCGGCGAAAACGGCAACCTGCTCGGCTGCCGCGGCCCGGCCGAGATCCATGACCGCGTCGCCCTGCTGGCCCACCGTCCGGTTGTCGCCCGCTGGCTGCGGGAGATCGGCGAATGTGAAGTGACGATACGTAATTTTCTCAAACCGTTGGAGTCCGGGAATGAGCGATGACATCACGCTGAGCGAGCGGGATTTGGACGCCGCGTTGTCCAGCGAATATATGAAAGTTCCTCGTGAAACAGGAATATTTAGAGGAGCGCGGTTCTCCCTGTCCACCAAGGTGGGCGGGCGGATGCAGCTGGTGCAGGTCGTATGCAAGGGAGAGCCCTACGAGCACATTCTGACCAACGGGAAAAAGGCCTTGTACGTGGAGGTCTACGGGTACGCAGTGCGCAAGGCGGTGAACGTCAAGAAGCTCCAGGAGGTGCAGCGTGGTTAAGGATTCCAGAACGTTCAAGAGCCAGACCCTTGCCCGTGAGTTCTTGGACGGCGAAGGGTTCAAGGTGAACTCCTCCACCTTCAGTCGGCACGCCCGGGCCGGGTACATCGGTGAGAACGCGGAAGGCGAGTTCGAGGCCGACGCGCTGCTGGCCTACGCCCGGCAGCGCCTCAAGCGGAAGGAGTCCGGCAAGACCGTGAGTGCCGAGGAGAAGGAGCGGATGGACGCCAAGTCCAGGGCCGAGCTGGACCTGCTCGAGGCCAAGGCGGCACGCGAGCGGATCAAGCAGCGGCGGGAGGAGGGCGGCATCATCGAGTTGGAGGATCATCTGAACGACCTGGCCGCGCGTATGGCCTTCTTCTCCCTGCAGCTGGACGGGTATGCGGTGCAACAGGCCGAGGCGTCCGTGGACGTCCTTGTCGGCAAGCGCCTCGACGGGGTGGAGAAGATCATCGCCCTGGTCGACGGTGATCCGGGCAAGGTCCGTGACTTGGCGGCCTATTTCGAGCGGCAGGTCCCGGAGCTGTCCGAGGTCTGTCTGGTCAAGAAACAGCAGTGGCTCCAGGCCTTTTCCCGCGAACGGGTGTTCGTGGTGGATTTGGATGAAGCCATCGGGGACGCCGATGTTCAGGCTTGAGTTCACCCCCGGCGAGTGCGCTGTGATGGAGCCGACCATCCTTGACCAATCCACCGGCGAGTGGATGCAGGAAAACGTGGTCGTGCCGGAAGGCCCTATGAAGGGGTCGCATTACGATCCTCGGCTGTCGCCCTATTTCCCTCCGCTGTGGGACCTGTTCATGCAGGCGTGGGTCAGGGAGATGGCCGTGGCAGCGGGGCCGCAGATCGGCAAGACGCTCTTCGGCCAGGGGTTCCTGGCCCGGCGCGGGGTGGAGCGGCCGGGCCCCCGGCAGATCGCCCTGCCAGACGAGGACCTGACCGAGGATTGGTTCGACAAGAAGCTGATCCCTTTGTTCGAGAACAGTCCGAAGCTGCGGCGGTACATCGGGGACGAGCGGAACGCCGTGGTCAAGACCGAGATATCGCTGAAAAACGGGACCACCTTCACCGGGCGGTGGATGGGGTCGCTGTCCAAGCGCGCGTCCCTGTCCGTCCTGGACGGCCTGGGCGACGAGCCGGACATGTTCCCGGCCGGGGCGCACAAGGATTTCGTGGAGCGCTTCAACACGTTCTCCACCCTGTACAAGCTGCTGTGGATCGGCAAGCCCATCGGCTACGACGGCGAGAGTTTCATCTGGGACGAGTTCAACCGGGCCGACGTCAAGGTGCGCTGGGCCGCGCGGTGTCCTGCCTGCGGGACCTATCAGGTCATGCAGTTCGAGAACATCAAGGTGCCCGAAGGGGTGCGCGACCCGGCCGAGATCCGGCTGAACAAGGCGGCGTGGTACGAGTGCTGCCACTGTGAATGGCGGTGGACCGACCAGATCCGCAACCGGGCCGTGCGCGACGGGCGGCTGGAGTTCGACAGGGAAGTGGACCGGCCCGTCAAGATCGGGGTGCACATCCCGTCGTGGAACTCGCGCTGGGTGTCCCTGTCGTCGGTCATGGCGGACTGGTTCGCGGCCCAGGGCGACCCGGACAAGCTCAAGTCGTGGTGGAACGGATACGCGGCGCAGCCGGCCAACGTGATTGCCTCGGAGTCCAACGAGGAGCGGCTGCAACAGTTCATGGTGCCGGAGCTGCCGCCGCTGGTGGTGCCGCCCGAGGCCCAGGCCATCACCCTGTCCACGGACATGCAGAAGGACCACTTTTTCTATTCCACCTGCGCCCATTGGGTGGACCCGACCGGGCAGGACGACGGGTCCGAGGAGTGGATCATCGACCAGGGAAAGATCGAGACCTTCAAGGAACTGCACGAGCTGATCTTCCAGTCCCGGTTCCGGCGCGACGGCAAGCGCAGCGAGTTCCTCGGCGTGTGGCGCGCGGGCCTGGATACCGGCGGCGGCAAGAACGAGTGGGAGGATGAGACCAGGACCATGCAGGCCTATGAGTGGCTGTTGCGCCAGCGGCCCGGCGTGGTCTTCGGCACCAAGGGCATGTCCCGGAAGACGCCGGGCTACCATGTCCGGCTCGGCAACCCCATGCAGCAACTGCCCAACGGCCGGAAGCTCAAGCGGCCCATGCGGCTGCACTTCATCGACACGGACGCCTTCAAGGACCTGTTCTTCTGGCGGCTGTCCGACGAGGCCAGGGACAAGGAGGGGCGGTGGCTGGAGCCGATCCACTTCCACGCCAAGACGCCGCCCGAATATTTCTACCAGCTCTGCTCGGAAAAGAAGGTGCTGCAGAAGGGCACCTACATCTGGAAGCGGGTCCGCGCGAACCACTGGCTCGACTGCATGATCGGCCATCTGGCCATGGCGCACTGGCAATGGAGCCCGTCGCTCAAGGCGATGGTGGCGGCGGACATGGCGGCCAGGGCGGCGGCCAAGACGCAGCGGGCGTCTCAAGGCGAGAAGAAGTTCAACCCCTACACGGGAAAGGAAATGTGATGACAGCAGAAACCGTAATCGTGGCCGCCATGGCCCGGGCCAGGGAGGGGGTAGACTATTCGCCGAAGGAAGGCGCCGTCTGCCCGATGTGCGGGAAGCGGTGCCCTGTGGTCAGCTCCCCGAAATGGTCGGGTGACACCAAGGTCCGGTATCATCGCTGCCGGAATAAAGCGTGCGTGCTGGCGTCCTCCGGTGTGCTGGTCAAGTCGGTTCAGCAGGATATTACCGGTTGAGCAGGGTGCCTTTATCGGCTATCTGAATCTTCGGAGGATGCCATGCTGAAACGAAATCAGGAACTGAAATTTAATAAGAATGAACTGGAAGCCGCCGCAGCCAGGCTCGCCGAGCAGAATTCGTCCGACCTTCCGTGGTTCGAAGCGGACTTGCTGAACAGAGGGGAGCACATCCGTGCGATAACCGATCTTTTGCTGACCACTGAGGGGAAATTTGTCATGACGACCAGTTCCCCATGGGGAACCGGCAAGACAACGTTTTTGAGGATGTGGAAGGCGTACCTTGAATACCTGGGCCACCCTTGTGTCCTGTTCAATGCATGGGAGAACGATTATGTCGATAACCCATTTCTTTCTTTTATTTCGGAGATGGGTTCGCAGTTGGCTCAAATGCAATCCACTCCCGGCAAGGTTAAAAAGAATTTTGAAAAAATTTGGGATCTCGGGAAAAAATTGGCCGTCCCGACCTTATCGATTGGTACGCGCCTGTTTTTGGGAACGGCGATTGATTGTTCCGGGTTGATTGACCCCAAGGACAAGGAAGGCAGAGAACTTGCGGACCAGGTGATCGGGGCGCTGGGGACAACCGGCGCCGCCTATGCGGAGGAATTGCTCACTCAACAGGTGACGACCAAGCGGGTCGTGACGGATTTCAAGAAAGCGGTCAGGCAGTTCGTCAAAACACAGACGAAGGGCGAGAAGAAGCCGCCCATGTTCTTCTTCGTGGATGAGTTAGACCGATGCAAGCCGACATACTCAATTGAATTGCTGGAAGTAATAAAGCATCTATTCGATATTGATGGTATCATCTTTGTGTTGTCCCTGGACCGGGAGCAACTCTGCCATTCCGTGCGGGCAGCGTATGGTGACGGTATTGATGCTGTTGGGTATTTGCGGCGCTTCATTGATTTGGAATACCGTATACCTAAGCCACAAAAAAAAGAATTTGTCCGTAGTTTGGTGAATACGTATGGGGTAAAAGACTACCGAGCCTTTAAGTCGGTTAGTCAAGATGTAATGGAGAAATTCATCATAGAGTTTGCTAGGCTTGGAGACGCATATTCCCTGCGATTAATAGAGAAGGCATTTCTTCGTGGGACGGTGTTATTGCGTGGACTTGATGAAGTAGAATATAAGATTGTGCCAATATTGTTTGTTCCTTTTATATATCTTAGAGAGCTGAACGAAAGAATGTTTGATAAGATGATCAGAGGACATCCTGTTAGTACTTTGAGTCCGAAGGATGGAGAAGAAATTATCAATCACTTGGGAGCGTCAAAGTTAAGCATCCCTGCTAAGATGAAGAAGAACTATATCACGGGAAATGTATATACGGTGACCAGAGGGCAAATATCGTCTGATATAGATATATCTAACTATGTTTATTATTATGAAAGAAGTACCGGGGAGCATCTGGTTGATGTTATCAAGCGCTACCTTGATCTCTCCGAGTCCCTTGTCCCCATTGAACAAATCGACATTGATACCCAGTAAAATTTACTGATCAGTAAACGACTGGGTTTATCTTAAAAAACTCCAGGGTGTAGTTTCTTTGTGAAACACACCCTGGAGTTTTTTTATGGCGACCGAAGCGGAACTGAAAGCGGAACTGGCGAAGTACAAGTCGGCGCGGGATGCGATCCTGTCCGGCGGCCAGACGGTCAGCGTCGGCGGCGACCAGTTCACCCGGGCGACCTTCTTCCGGCTCGAGGACAAGATCGTCGAGCTGGAGAACCGCATCGCCTATGTGCGGCGCGGCGGGTTCGCCCGCTCCACGTTTGTGGGGAGGGGGTAGCCGTGGGCGTCGGGCGTTTCCTCTTCGACTCCTGGACCAGCCTTCGCGCCGGGATGATCGCCCTGAACGATCCGCGCGCCGCCGTGGCCTACGTGGCCGACAGGCGGCGTTACCTTTCGTACAAGGCCGCCAGCCGGGATGGGGCGAACCGCGCCTGGCGCGGGGACCGGAAGTCCGGGGACGCCAACATCCGCAAGCAGTGGCGGGACGTCGTGTACCGCGCCCGCGACCTGGCCAAGAACTCGCCGTTCGTGGCCGGGGCCATCGAGAAGATCTGCGACAACGTGGTCTTCACCGGCATTCGTCCGCAGTTCATCCTGACCCGGAGGGGCGAGCAGAACCGGGACCTGGCCCGAGACCTGGAGCGGCTGCACAAGCGCTGGGCCAAGGCCGTGAGCGCGGTCGAAAAACAGGAGCTGGGACTGCGCCACCTGTGGACCGACGGCGAGTACCTGATCCACTTTTTCATCGACACCACGCTGCTCAAGAAAGGGCTGCCCCCGCTGAACTACGAGCTGCTCGAGGCGGACCACCTGGACGCCACGGTGGACGGCACCCTGAGCAACGGCAACTACGCCAAGCGCGGCATCGAGTACGACGCGAGCGGCAACGTGGTGGCCTACCATCTTTTCCCCGAGCATCCGGGCGACATGACCTGGATGTCCCTGACCGACTCCAAGCGTGTGGACGCGGCCAGCATCGAGCACGTCTTCGCGCGCAAGCGCATCTCCTCCAGCCGGGGCATCTCCTGGATGGCCTCGATCATCATGTGGATGCGCAACTTCGAGGAATACCAGGACTCGGAGCAGGTGGCCATGCGGCTGCTGTCCGCGTTCGGCTTCTTTGTGGAGACGCCGTTCCCCGAGGTCGAGAACCCGCTGGGCGGCGCGCCTGTCGATCCTACGTCCGATGAAAAGACGCTCAAGGCCGGTGACTTCATTCAGCCCGGCCAGGTGGCCACGGTGGCTCCGGGCTCCAAGGTCACGGCCGCCGGATTCGACCGGCCCGGCTCCAACTACGAGCCGTGGGTCAAGTCGCAGCTGCGCGGCGGCGGCGTGGGCATGAACGTGAGCTATGAGACCTTCACCGGGGACCTGACCGAGACCACCTACTCGGGCGGCCGCCAGGGCCTCCTGGTGGAGCGCCGCTCCTTCCGCCGTCAACAGGCCATCCTCAACCGCAAGCATAACGATCCCATCGACGAGCGGTTCGTCGAGTTCGCCGCCATGGCCGGGTTCGTGAACCTGGCCGGGTACGAGGTCGACATCAAGCAGCTGTGCCCCGGCTGGCCGTGGGTGGACCCGCGCAACGACGCCCTGGCCGCCCGCATTGAGTACGAGCTGGGCATCACCACCCTGACCAAGATGTGCGCCGACCGAGGCCTGGACTTCGAGGAGATCACCCAGGAGCGCCAGGAAGAGTTGAAGCTGCTGGCCTCGGCCGGGCTGTCCGGCGACGAGGAGGCCTTGAGCAGGGCCAAGGAAATGATTCTCAGCGCAGTGGCCCAGGCCCTGGACGCGCGTGAAGCAAAACAAACCAAGGAGGCGGCCCATGCTGCTTAGCAAAAAGGCCAGACTCAAGAGAGCCGCGATGGCGGCCAAGCCCGAGCAGGGCGAGAGCAAGCAGGACTTTCTGAAGCGGTGCATGGGCGGCGACACGGATCAGCTGCCCGCCTGCGCCGCCGCCTGGAACAAGGCCACGCTGAGCGCCATTGCCGACAAGGACACCGTCACCCTGCTGTCCGAACCGGGCAGCGTGGAGGCCGGGAACGAGAACGGCGAGTTCGCGATCCTGGCCTACACCGGCAAGGTCATCGACTGGTGGTGGATGGACCCCTTTGTCATCGACCTGAGCGGCATGGCCCTGGCCAAGAACAAGGTGCCCGCGCTGCTGGAGCACGTCCGCGAATGGCGGGTGGGCGGCATCGACAGCGGCACGGCCTCGGACAGCGGCTTCCTGGTCACCGGCAACTTTCTTTCCAACGACATTGCGCAGGGCGTCCGCCGGGACGCTGCCGACGGCTACCCGTGGCAGGCGTCCATCGGGGTGCAGGCCCTGCGC
Organism: Pseudodesulfovibrio sp. lm2024; assembly: GCF_051175575.1. NCBI lineage: Bacteria > Pseudomonadati > Thermodesulfobacteriota > Desulfovibrionia > Desulfovibrionales > Desulfovibrionaceae > Pseudodesulfovibrio > Pseudodesulfovibrio sp. lm2024. The sequence goes on along the minus strand of NZ_CP195092.1, from coordinate 2,267,766 downwards.
GTGGAAGTGCTCAAGGAGGGCGAGTCCGCCGAGGTCAACGGCACGACCGTGGACGGGCCCATCGACATCTGGCGCAAGGCGTCGGTCTTCGAGACGAGTTTCTGCTCCTTCGGGGCGGATGACGATACTGCGGCGGTCGCCATGTCGGCTACCGCGATAAACCAACAGGAGGAATCCATGGACGAGCGTTTGAGGATGTTCCTGGAACGTCGCGGTCTGAAACAGGATGCGACCGAACAGGAGGCTTGGGCCTTTCTTGCGAAGCTGGACGTCGAGGACGAGGAGCTGAACGAGGCCGGGCTGAAGACTGAGGACCTGCGGAAACCCGAGAAGGGTCCCGCCCCGGAAAAGACCACCGACCCCGAACCGGCACCGGCCACCAAGGTCAAGATGACCGTGGATCAGGCTCTCAACCTGACCTCTTTCGGCGGTACCTTGGGCCTGACCACGGACGAGATCACCGCCGCGCTCAAGGACCAGACCAGCGAGGAAAAGGCCAAGCTGCGACTGTACGAGGTCGCCGCCGAGAAGAATCCGGCGTTCGGCGTCGGGCGGCTCCAGTCCGGAGTTGACGAAGCGGACAAGTTCCGCATGGCGGCCGTGGACGGCGTGCTGTTCCGCATGGGCCAGCGCGAAGAAAAACCCGCTCCTGGCTTCGAGGAGTTTCGGGGCCTGTCCGTGTCCGATCTGGCCCGGATGTGCCTGGAGCGCTCGGGGGTCAACACCCGGGGGCTGGTCAAGAAGCAGCTCGCCGCCCAGGTTCTGACCCTGTCCGGCAGCACCAGCTCCAGCGATTTCGGGGCCATCTTCATGGATGTGGCCAACAAGCGCATGCTCAAGGCATACAACGCCGCGCCCGAGACCTGGCGGCCGTGGGTCAACATCGTCACGGCCACGGATTTCAAGGACATGTACGGCATGGCCTTGTCCGACGCGCCCGAGCTGCTGCTGGTCGGTGAGAACGGCGAGTACAAGACCGGCGAGTTCAAGGACTCCCAGGAATCCTTTCGGGTCAAGACCTACGGGCGCATCGTCCACCTGACCCGCACCATGATCATCAACGACGACCTGCGGGCCTTCAGCAAGATCCCGCGCGCCTTCGGTGCCGCGGCCAAGCGCAAGTCGGCCGACATCGTCTACGGGCTGATTACTTCCAACCCGAAAATGGCCGATGGCGAAGCCTTGTTCTCGGCCGCTCACCGCAACCTGATGTCCACGGACAAGGGCGTGGTCAGTTCGGACACCCTGTCCGCCGCCCGGACCAAGTTCAAGGCACAGAAGGACGTCAACGGCCAGCGCCTTGATATGGTCCCGGCCTTCCTGCTGATTCCCAACGAGCAGGAAACCTCTTCCGAGGTCCTGTTGCGTTCCATGGCCCTGCCCACGGAAAACATGTCCAGCGGCGTGCATAACCCTTGGAACGGCAAGCTGACTCCCATTGCGGAGGGACGCCTGTCGGATCACAGCGTCACGGCCTGGTACCTGGTCGGCGACCCGAGCCAGGTGGACACCATCGACGTGGCCTACCTGGACGGCGACGAACAGCCCTACATCGAGGAACATGTCGAGTTCGAGCGCGATGCCCTGGGCATCAAGTGCCGTTTCGACTTCGGCGCGGGCGTGATGGACACCAAGGGCTTCCTCAAGAACCCCGGCGTCTAGGCTGCCTAACCGACAACCGCCCCGGCCTAGCGCCGGGGCGAGCATAAGGAGAACACCATGGCTCTGAACCATGTTCAGCCCGGAAGATTCATGACCTACACCAACTCCACCGGATCCGACATCGTGTCCGGTCAGATGGTGCTGGTCGGTTCGCTCCTGGGCGTCGCCACCGTGGACATCCCGGACGGCGAGACCGGCGAGCTGATGATGAAGGAGATTCACCATCTGCCCAAGGCCACCGGCGCCATCGCCCAGGGCGTGCCGCTCTACTTCGACGCGGACGGCGACCCGGTGGACGGCGTGGCCGGTTCCGGCGCGCTGACCACCACGGCCACGGACAACACCCTGGTGGGCCACTCGTGGGCCGCCGCGGCCAGCGATGACGCCGAAGTCCATATCGATCTGAACGCGTAACTTCCCTACCTCCTCGAAGGGGCGGCCCGGCTGCGCAACCAGGCCGGGCCGCCCTGAACAGGGGGCAACCGCAACCAGAGGGACGCCGACACCATGGAACTGACAGGACTCGAAGGCGGATTGCTTGCCTTGAATGCCGCTCTGCTCGTCGGCGCTCTGGTCCCCACCCTGCGCGGCGGGAAGTACATGACACGAAAGGATTGCGACCGCAGGCACAAGGACTGTGAAAAGGAATGCGACCAGCGGCATGACGGGATCGGTAGGACGCTGTCGAGCGTGGAGCGGAAGGTCAACGCGCTGATTCTTTGGAGCGATAGACCAGGTGAAGACAAGGAGAAAGTTCTGAACGACAGGGGGATTGATCATGATTGAGATCAGACTGCAACGCGATGTTCGCGACGACCGGGTGACCATGGGGCGGCTGTACCTGATCGACGGTGATGTCGAGCAGGCGTGGCTCTACACCCTCGAAAATCCGTGGCTGGACAACAAACCCAATATTTCGTGCATCCCCGCCGGGCGCTACATCTGCCGCCGCACCGTCTCGCCCACCTACGGCGAGACCTTCGAGGTGACCGACGTCCAGGGCCGGACGCACATCCTGTTCCACTGGGGCAACTACGTGGGCAACACCATGGGCTGCATCCTGCTCGGCACCACGCGCGACCCCGCCGTGCCCGCCGTGTGGAACAGCCGGACCGCCCACGCCGAGTTCATGGACGAGCTGTACGGCGTTGAGCAGTTCCCGCTCGAGATCGTCGACGAAGACTACCAGGAGGACGCGTAATGCTTGCCGCACTGATCCCCCTGCTTGCCCAGATTCCGTCCATCGTCAAATGCTTCACCGGCGACGAGGCCAAGGACAAGGGTATTGGCGAGAAGATGCTGGACGCTGTCGAGACCGTGACCGGGACTCGTGATGCGAATTCCGCCGCCTCGATTCTGGCGAAGAATCCCGAGCTGGTCATGCAGCTGGAGGCCAAGGTCGAGGAGGTCAACCTGGCCTACGCCAAGGAGCTGACCAAGCGGCACGAGGCCGACATGGCGTCGGATTCGTGGATGTCCAAGAACGTCCGGCCTCTGTGCCTGATGGGGCTGACCATCGCCATCATGGTCGGGGTGTGGCTGCCCGACAATTTGGTTAGCGCCACCCGGTTCACGGCCCTGACCGACATGAGCCAGTGGGTCTACGGTTACTATTTCGTGGGCCGTTCCAGCGAGAAAACGGGCGGACTGAGCGGGCTGACCGGCCTGTTCAGCCGCAAGAGATAACCAAGGAGAGACCATGCACCTCGACAAGATCAAGCAGCAGGCCGCCGATGCGGCCGAGCATACCGTGAACGAGTTCAAGGAAGAGACGGCCAAGGCCTACAAGGAGGCCGAGGACGCCGCTGAAGGGCTGTGGGCCAGGCACAAGGTGACCATCATCGCGTGCGCTGTGGCCGTGGTCTGCATCATCGTGGCCGTTGCGGCCATGGCGGAGTAGGGGGCCGGAGTGTTTGCCGAAGCCGCCCAGGTGTTTCTCGACGCGTTCGGTGAGCCGGTCGTGTTCTACCCGCACGACGAGATGTCCAAGCCGATGACCGCCATGGTGGAGGACTTCGGCTTGAGCGACGTCCCGGCCGGGTGGCCCGGCCCGCCCGTGTTCGAGGGCACCGGGCGCTACGCCGAGATCCGGGTGCGGCCCGTGGACGTGGGGCGCGAGCCGACCAAGGCGGACGCCTTCCGCTGCGGCGAACTCGAGTACGAGATCCGGGCCGTGAGCCCGCTCCCCCGTCGGGGGTCCGACCAGGCCTGGTGGTCGTGCCTGTGTGTCGCGCAGCAGGGTGGGGTGTACCGATGAGCAGAGAGTCCTACGGATTCGACGGTTACGTCACTCTTCCCACGCAGTGGGTGAACAAGGACGGGGAAACCAAGATCCGCATGCGGAACTATGAGTTCTTCACGAAGAACGGCTCCATGGTCACCGTCAAGGACGGGGTCACGCCGTTCATGGCCTACCTGGCCAAGACGTTCCCCAAGGAATTCACCAAGGCGCTGGGGTCGGTGGGCTGGTGGCTGCGCAAGCGTATCCAGGAGGCGGCCTACTCGGAGAATCCGCCGCACGCCCATTGGCCCGCGTTGTCCGACATTCAGCGGCTGCGCACCCTGGACGACCTCAAGCGCGAGCGGCTGGGTAAGCAGCTGCGCGACCCGGCCACGCACGCCTTCGGCGCTCTGGTCAAGGCGGTCGGCTACAAGCGCGACAAGGCCCTGATGCGGGTGCGCGTAGGCTTTCTCTCTCAGGATGCGGCGGCCAAGGCGGCCCGGCTCCAGGCCGGGTTCTCCACCAAGGTCACGGACAAGACGCGGCGCTTCTTCGCCGCGGCCGGGCTGGGCATCCCCAAGGGCGAGACCATCGAGACCGAAGGGCGCGCCTTGATCCAGCCGGTGTTCGAGGCGTCCAAAAAGGAGATCGGCGTGCGTATCGAGACCAAGATCAGCGAGTACCTGGGCCGGTCCGAGCGCCGGTATAGCCGGGCGGCATAGGGAGACGACATGGACACCATAGACAGCCAAGCCATTGCGACCACCTGGTACGAAGCCCTGCTCTCGGCCGTGCCGGTGAACGATTTTTGCGAGGCGACGTTCGGGCGCAAGCCGAACCTCTTCCTGGACTTCGACCCACGCGACATGGAGGGCAGCCAGGACACGCCGTTCATCGGGTTCATCCCCATCTCGGACCGGGACGGCCAGGAGATCGAGGTGGGCGCGCACGTGGTCATGGTGGTGCTCGGCATCCAGGATGCGGCCAAGGAGCGCGACGAGGGCGGGCGCGGGGTCCGGTACCGGGGCGGCCAGACGCTCAAGGAGTTCGAGGTCGAGGTGCGCGGGTACCTGGCGGGGTTGGAATACCCCCTGTCCGACTGGCAGGCCGAGAAGTCCAACCCCGGCAAGGGATATTTCGAGAGACACATTTTCATCACCGTCAACATACCCAACACGTTGGGTCGGTAGGAGGACACCATGACACAGGCTAAAGGCTTCAAGGGCAAGGCCCTGATCGGCTTCGAGGATGCCTTCGGCGTGATCAACGCGGCCGGGTCCAGGAAACCGTACCTGGTCCCGTTCAACAACTTCGAGCCGAGCGCCAGCCAGGCCCTGGAGGATGATCCGCTGATTCGCGGCACCCGCAACCCCACGGCCCCGGTGCGCGGCAACATCGACGAATCCGGCTCGGCCACCGTACCGGTGGACGCCCACGCCATCGGCCTGTGGCTCAAGGCGCTGTTCGGCGCGCCGACCACCACGGCGGTGGGGGCGGTGAACCTGGACGATGACAACGCCGTCGACCTCGGCAGCGGCAAGGTGGGGCTGCCCGCCACCGCGCACGGCCTGGAGCCGTCCGCGCCGGTGGTCATCTCCGGCACCACCAACTACGACGGGTACCACGTCCTGGCCCCGGAGACCTCGGCCAATCAGCTGGTCATCAGCGCCACCTACGTGAGCGAGCTGCTGGCCAGCTCGGACACCGCGACTCCGACGCGGCGCGCTACCCTCGACGCGGCACCGGTCACCGACCTGGGCGGCGGGCTGGTGGGGCTGCCCTGCGCGGGCCACGGCCTGCCCGTGGGCGCGGAGATCACCGTGGCCGGCACCGCGAACTACGACGCGACCTACACGGTCAAGCGGGGCTCTACGGCGAGCGTGATCGCGGTCACCGCGACCTACGCGGCCGAGACCTTGAACGGGGACGAGACCGCCGACTGCCTGTTTTACCGGCACGTCTACGCCATCGACGATTCCCTGGGCTTCGAGATGCCGTCCATGACCGCCGAGAAGCGGTTCCCGGACCTGCCGCTGTACCTGCACGCCTACGGCCTCAAGGTGGGGTCCGCCGAGCTGTCCGCGGGCGGCTCCGGCGTGGTGGGCGTGAACCTGTCCCTGACCGGAGTGGACGAGGAGAAAAGCTCCACCGCGTTTGATGCTCACGACAACGACATTCCCGTGCAGTTCCCGCTGGTGCGTTTCAGCCAGGGGGACGCGCGGGTGGTGGATGACGGTGAGACCATCACCAACCGGTTCTCCTCCGTGACCCTGAGCATCAACGCCGACCTGGACACGGGCGACGACCAGTACACCATCGGCTCCGGCGGCCGCCGTGTGGCCCTGCCCGAGGGCATCATGCAACTGTCCGGCAACATCTCCGGCCTGTTCACCTCCACCCGGTTCCTGGACCGGGCCGAGTCCCAGGTCCGCACCCCCCTGGCGTTCGGCTGGTACAAGGGCGGCTACGGCCTGACCGTGTCCATGGAAGAGACCGAGATCGAGCGCAAGACGCCCGGCATCTCCGGCCCCAAGGGGATCAAGGAGGAGTTCGGCTACCGCGCGTTCTACGACACCGGCGCGGCCGGATCGGCCATCGTGGTCACCCTGCAGAACGAGATCAAGACCTGGGAGGAATAGAGCATGGCCGTGAAAAAGTTTGAAATGCCCAAGACCCCGGATGACTGCCGGACTCTCGGCGTGGACGATGCCAAGGAATATCTGCGGCGCGAGGCCGAGACCGCGAGCGACCCGGAAAAGGGGATGGAGCTGGCGCAGTGGGTCATCGAGACGGCCTACGGCCCGGATGTCTACGACCAGCTCAAGGTGTGCAACCGCAAGGTGAACACCCTGTACTCGATGATCACCACCTCCACCTTCTCGTTGGGGAGCGAAATAAAAAACTTCATGAGGTCTGGGGATGGCGAACCGACCCGGACCGAATAGATTACTGCCGGACGTGCGGCGGTTCCGGCTCGGAGTGCGAGGGGTGCGAGAACTCGCAGGGCCCGGCGCTGTGGCCCGAGAACGCCGGGGCCTGGCGGCTGTGGCGTGGGATGTCCACGCAGTGGCGGTCGTCGGGCTTCGGGGTCATCGGCCTGGACTATTCGGTGATCCGCGAGACCGCCGCCATGCTGCTGCCCCCGGTGGACTACACCCCGCGCACGTTCGCCAAGATGCGGGCCCTGGAGCAGGCCGAGCTGGAACGGCAGCGGGAGCGGATGGAAGAGGAGGAGATCAAGCGAAAAGCAGAAGCTTCAAAGCGGCCAGGAAGATGACGGCCCAGAAGATGAACTTGATGATCTGCTCGATTGCGCCGACTCCGGCCTTGGCACCCTTTCCGGCAGCATCAAGGGACGCGCCGAGAAAGTCCTTGGCTGTTGGAGGTTCGTACAGCCTCGGATCGCGCATCTGCTGGAGTCGGTAGTCATCATCAGGTCGTACGGGCTTCATAATTTTTAAATAGGTCAAGGAATATCAAAAGTCAATAAGCGAGCTGATCGTGAGCGTGAATACCCAGATCATCGTATCCGCCAAGGATATGGCCACCGGCACCATGCGCCGGATTGGTTTGGTCAGCCGCAACCTGACCAACGAGCTTTTCAGCATGCGCAACGCCCTGATGGGCGGGGCGGTGGCCGGGATGGCGGCCATGGTCCGGCAGTCCATCGAGGCCACGGACCGGATCGGCAAGGTGGCGGACAAGGTCGGCCTGACCACGGACCAGCTCCAGGAGCTGCGCTACGCGGCCAACCTGGCCGGGGTGGCCCAGGCCCAGCTGGACATGGGCATGCAACGGTTCTCCCGGCGGCTGGGCGAGGTGTCCCAGGGCCAGGGCGAACTGCTCAAGACGTCCAAGCAGTACGGCGTGGAGCTGCGCAACGCGGACGGGTCCATGCGCTCCAACATCGATCTGCTGGGCGACTGGTCCGAGGTGATCAAGAATGCCGAGTCCGACCAGGAGGCGCTGCGCATCGCCTTCAAGCTGTTCGACTCCGAGGGCGCGGCCCTGGTCAACATGCTGCGCGGCGGGTCCGAGGGGTTGAAGGGCATGCGGCGCGAGGCCCACGAGCTGGGCCTGGTTATCGATGAGCGCTTGGTTCGCAGTTCGGAGAAGGCGAACGACCAACTCACCAAGATGGAGATACTGCTCCAGGCCCGCCTCAGGTCCACCCTGGCCGAGCTGTCGCCCGACATCATCGAACTGGCCAACAGCACCTTCGAGTGGGTGCGGGCAAACCGGGAGCTGCTCACCCAGGACGTGCCCGGCTATGTCCGGAAGATCATAGAAAACGTAAAGAGTTTCAACGGAATTGTGGCGGGTTCCGCAGAGGGCGGTCTTCTTCAGACCGCGGGGCTCGGCTACATCGGATACCGGCTGTTCGGCGCCGGACCGGGGAAGATCATCGCGGCTCTGTACGTCATCAAGCGCGGCACGGACGAACTGGAGAAGGGCATGGAGGCGGCGGCCAAGAGGATGGGGCTGCTGTTGCCCGATCCCAAGGGATACAAGAAGTCGTCGTTCAGCGATTTGCTCCCCGGCGGAAGCGCCGACAAGGCCTACCGCGAGTTCATGTGGGGGACTGTGCCGGATGTCCTGTCCGGAAAGCGGAATTTCTCCGGCGAGATCACCGAGGACTACAAGGCGGTGCTCGAGGCGGCCAGGCAAGGGAGTGTACCGAAGTCGCTGCTCATGGCGAGACCGCCCGAGGCGTCCGTCGATCTCAGGAACAGGGATTACTCCGGCGCGCATCCTCAGCCGTGGTACGAGCCGTCCGCCCCGGCCACGCCCATGACCGACCAGCAGCTCAAGCTGCAGGAGAGCCTGAACAGGGAGATCAAGCGGCTGACCATGGACCAGTTCGCCTTTGCCCGGGCCGAGGCCGAGCGGACCTACCAGAAGGATCTGGAGATCGCGGGCAAGAGCGAGGAGCTGGTCGCCCAGGCCGGGGAGCGGCGGCGGTTGTCCCTGGCCTCCATCGCCGAAGAGGAGGCCAAGCAGAACCAACAGAAGGCCGAGCAGGCGGCCCAGGCCCAGCGGGACCTGACCGCCGAGATCGAGCGGGCCACGCTGGGGCGGTACGAGGCGCAGCGCCGCGAGGCCCAGCGGTACTACGACGATCTGGTCAAGCGGGCCGAGGCGGCCGGGCGGGAGACCGTCGGCATCGAGCAGAGCCGGGCCGACCGCATCGCGGAGATCAACGAAGCCCAGCGCGAGGACGCCCGCCGCACCGCCGAGGAGATGAGCCGGGGCATCAAGGAGGCGCACATCCGGATGCTCGAGTCCTCCGATTCCATGGCCGACGGCTTCGAGCTGGCCATGGAGCGGATGGGCGAGACCTCCCAGTCCGTGGCCGAGAAAACGGCGGACGTCTGGCAGTCCTCCACCCGGCAGGCGGCGAACGTCATCACCGACGCCCTGATGATGCAGGAGGTCAACTTCGGCAACTTCCTGGTCAGCCTCCAGCGCAAGGCCATGAACACCTGGATTTCCGAGCCGTTGATGAATGGGATTATGGATTTCGGGGGATCGTTCTTCAAGAAGATCGCCGGGTTCGACACCGGCGGCATCTCCTACGGCCCGCAGCTGGCCATGGTCTCCGAGGGGGCCATCCCGGTGGAGGCGCACGTGCCCCTGCCCGACGGGCGCACGATCCCGGTCACCGTGTCCGGCCTGGGCGGCGGGCAGGGCGGCATCCGCGACGTGAAGATCAACATCTACAACCAGGGCGGCCAGCCCATGGACATGGGCAGCTACTCGGCGCGGTTCGATGAGACCGATCTGGTCATCGACTGCTTCCTCAAAGGGCTGGAGGAGAACCGGCGAGGCGTGGCGACCCTGCTGCAGGGAGGGCAGTTCTGATGGCGTTCGTCTTCCCGACCATCAAGGCCCCGTCCCGCATCAGCTACGGCGGTCCCTACGATCCCTTCCTCGAGGACGAGTTCGAGTCCGGCGACGGCGGCGGCCGCCCGGAGTTCACCGCGCCCCGGGAGAACCCCGAGGTCTGGACCTGGGGCAAGCTGCCCCGGGCCGACCTGGACGCGCTGCTCACCTTCCGCAAGACGGTGCGCGCCGCAAAATTCACCCTGCTCCATCCGTCCTGGAAGGAGGCCCGCGAGTACCGTTTCATCGGCAAGGGCATCCCCTACGACGAGAACGGCAAGTACCCCGACATGTTCAGCGTGACCATGACCATCAGAAGGGAGGACGTCTGATGCCAAGCCTGGAATCCATTCAGGAACGCAACGTCCAGTATTCGACCAGCTCGTACATCTGGCTGCTGGAGGTCCTGCTGCCCAGCGGCGAGGACATCCGCATCGCCCGCAACACCGAGGATATCGAGTGGCCCACCGGGTCCGGGGTCTGGTGGCATGGGCTGGAGTTCGAGTTCGACGACATCGAGGAGACGAACAAGCACGAGAACCGCAAGTTCACCTTCCGGCTGTCCAACTCCAACGCCACCGGCGCGCTGGTAAGCCACGTGGAGGAGCTGGACGCCTGGCGCAAGGAGCACGGGCACGAGCCCTGCGACGCGCGGCTGATCGGCGTGAACTCCAACCTGCTGCACCAGACCGAGCCGGAGGTGGAGTACTGGTTCGAGGACGCGGGCATCTCCATCCCGCCGCCCATGCGTTGGGTCCTGTTCAAGGCCGGGGCCCAGGACATTTTCAAGGCGACGTTCCCGCGCCGCAAGATCTACCGCGATTTCTGCACCTGGATTCCGTACCGGGACTCCAACGGGCTGGGCGACTACTACGAGTGCCCCTACGTGAGCCAGTGCAACCACACCCTGACCGCCTGCCGGGAGACCTGGGGCAACACCATCAACTTCGGCGGCTACGCCATGGTGGAGAGGGGGGCGACCCTTGTTGCCTGATCTGCTCGACCTGCAGGCGGCGCAGTTCCGCAACGGCGGCCGGGGCCAGGTGGTCGGCGGCTACCACCAGTTCGATTGCTGGGGGCTGGTCATGGCCGTGTTCGACCGGTTCGGCGTGGCCGTGCCCGACTTTGCCCGGGACTGCTGGGACGCGGGCGGCAACCATGCGGTCTACGAGAACGAGCGCAACAGCGGGCGCTGGGAGCTGCTGGCCGAACCGGTCGCCCCGTGCCTGGTGGTCATGCGCACGCACCCGGACGCGCCCGAGGCCTGCAACCACTACGGCGTGTACGTGGGAAGCGGCAAGATGCTGCACATGCGTGACGAGGCCGGGGTCAATCTCGACGCGGTGAACGAGCGCCCCTGGAAACGGTTTATCCTGGAGTATCGACGGTGGAACGGCAGTACGTCTCGGTAAAGACCATCCTCAACATCATCGACCCGCACGGCGAACCGACCTGCCGCGAGTGGTGGCACGCGGGCCGGAAGGTGCGCGACTACCTGCCGCACACCGTGGAGCTGATGCGGGAGACCGAGCTGGCCGTGTCGGTCAACGGCAACCTCCTGAGCCCCTTTGAGCAGCTGGCCTACGTGGTCCAGCCGAACGACTTTATCCTGTTCAAGGTCATCCCCCTGGGCGGCGGGGGCGGGGGCAAGAATCCGTTGGCCGCCATCGCAGCGCTGGGCTTCATGATGATCGGGCAGTACTATGCTCCGTATATCACCGCCGGGCTGTTTACCACCAACACCACGGCATTGGGCGCGACGATAGCCGGCATAACGTACCCGACCACGACCGCCATCATCGCCGGCGGCATTACCATGGTCGGCGGCTACGCGGTCAACGCCGTGCTCGGCGGGGGCCGTCCGGACATGCCGTCCATCGGCGTGGGCAAGACCGGATGGGAGGAGTCCCCGACCTACGGGTGGAACGCGGAGACCAACCCGACGCAGAACGGCCGGGTCCTGCCCGTGGTCTACGGCGAGCCCAAGAACATCAAGCCGTTCCTGGCCAGCCGGTACATCCGCACCGACGGAGACAAGCAGTACCTGAACCTGCTGTACCTGCTGGGCGAGGGCGAGCAGCTGGAGCCGCAGGACCTCAAGATCAACGACCAGCCGCTGTCCAACTTCTCGGAGGTGACCTGGGATTGGCGGCCCGGGACCGTGGACCAGGCGCCCATCCCGGCCTTCAACGATTCCATTTTCGAGACCGCCGTGGGGTCCAAGATCAGCTTCGACTCGCCCATCGTCATCACCTGCGAGGGCGGCAACCTCGACGCCCTGGGCGTTGGGCTGTGCGCCCGGTCGGGCATGGCCAAGTTCACCACCGAGCTGACCACCACGTCGGTGACCGTGCGCCTGGAGTACCGCCTGGTGGGCGAGACCGAGTGGACGCTGTGGGGCGACGAGGTGATTTCCGGGGCGCAGCGCTCCCAGCTCAACCGCTATTTCCGCAAGTCCGGGCTGCCGTCCGGGCAGTACGAGATCCAGGTCTCCTTTGCCGAGGAGCCGGAGTCCAGCGACACGATCAACAACGAGATGTACCTGGAGTATTACCATGAGATCGTGAGCGACGATTTCCGGTTGCCGTTCACGGCCCAGCTGTCCATCGAGGCCATGGCCACGGACCAGCTGTCCGGCAACCGGTTCGTGGTCAGCTGCACCCCGCGCCGGTTGGAGCTGGACGTCTACGACGAGGACCTGGCGGCCTGGACCAAGAAGTCGGCCAAGAACGCCGGGTGGATCGTGTACGACCAGATCCGCCACCCGCGCTACGGGGTGGGCTGGCCGCACACCCGCATCCGCTACGCCGACTTCAAGCGGGCCGCCGACTGGAACGACACCCTCGGGCAGGAGTGCAACATCTACTTCGACTCCGAGATGGCCTCGGGCAACGCGTTCGAGGAGATCGGCCTGTTCGGCCGGTTCACCGTGGTGCAGTACGGCACGCAGGTGGGGTGCAACGTGGACATGCCTGTGGAGCTGCCGGAGCAGAGCCTGGTGTCCACGGTGTCGAACATCGTCCGGGGGTCCTTCGGCATCGAGTACCTGCCGGTGCAGGACAAGGCGGACGCCATCGAGATCACCTACTTTCCGGACGGGGTGCGCAAGGTGGCCATGTTCCTGGGCCCGCACTACGGCCAGATCACCGGGCGGGTGCCCAACGTCAAGAAGTACACCCTGCGGGCCTGCGGGACCTACGAGGCGGCCGAGTCCTTCGCCCGGCTGATGCTCAACTGCAACCGCTGGCTGACCCGCACCCTGACCAAGAAGATGCGCGTGGAGGCCATCGGCTGCAAAGTGGGCGACGTGATCCAGTCCTTCCACGACAAGATGAAGTGGGGACAGGGCGGGCGCATCGCCTCGGCCACCCCGTCGGGCGCGCTGATCAACCGGGACATCACCTTCGAGCCCGGGCGCAGCTACAAGATCATCGTCAAGCACACGCACATCATGAACATCGAGACGCGGTTGGAGCAGATCGACGAGGGGGTCATCGTGAACCCCGCCGCCGAGGAGGCCGTGACCACGCGCGAGATTAGTTTGGTCGACCCCTGGGACCACCAGCCCATGCGCTCGGCCGTGTGCGACGTGTACGACGTGGAGCAGGGCAAGATGCTGGCCCGGGTGTTCAGCATCTCCCGCGACACCAAGTGGACGCGGACCATCCACGCCCTGGAATACAACGCGGTGGTTTGGGCCGGGGGCACGCCCACGACCATCCCGGCCGCGCCGGTGGACCTGGACCCGGTCCGGGGGCTGCGGGCCAGGGTGCACCCGGCCCACGAGGACGGGTTGTACAAGACCCGCGTCACCCTGTCGTGGCGCGGCCATGCCACCCAGTGGCAGGTCTTTCAGCGGCGCGTGGGCGTCACCGCCTGGACCAGGATCGGCACGACGCACGATCCGTCTTTCCCGGTCTCCAACCTGGAGGTCGGCTTCATCTACGATTTCGCCGTGTCCGCGGACTACACCCCGGGCGGCGGCCAGGCCATCCAGGTGGACTACACCCTGGGCGACATCAGCGGCGTGTACGAGATGGTCACCGAGATCATCGACGGCGTGGAACAGCCGGCCACGGAATACATCGGCGAAACCGAAAGCAATTTCTACGAGGTGACCTAATGAGTGAATCGACCCTCCACCGCAGTTTCAAAGGCAGGCAAGTCCATGTGCCGCATTCGTTTGAGTTCGCGAATGCGGCACAGCGAGAGGCCTCCGGCGACTATGTTTCCACCGACCTGTACAAGTTCGCCCTGCAGCTCGACGACAAGTCCCTGTGGCAGCTCACGGCCGTGACGCCGACGTGGAAGGAGGTCGGCGTCCAGCTGCCGTTCGAGGCCACCGGAGACCTGCTTTTCCGTGGTGAGGACGGCGTGCTCGCCAGGCTGCCCGTCGGAGCCGACGGCAAAATCCTCGGAGCGGTGTCGGGCCTTCCTGGCTGGGTTGACGGTGGAGCTGGGGTTATCGGCGTCACCGAACTCACGGCCTCTCAGACCGTGACGGTTCCCGCCGGGGCTAAGGCCGCGCTGGTGGATTTGGTGGGGGCGGGTGCGGGCGGTGCTAATGCATACATCAGCTACACTTATTGGAATTCTGGTGGTGGGGGTGGATGTGGAGAGCACCTGCTCGGCCTGGCTGTCAATTTAACTCCAGGTGACGAAATCACCTGTACCATCGGTGTAGGCGGGGCGGCCAACAACAATGGGGGGGCCACTTCCTTCGGATCGTATCTCACCGCCGAAGGCGGGACATGTACCCCCGGTTCCCCCGCAGGAGTGAACGGCGATCCTGTGATCGGAACGGATGGATATAAGTTAAGCTCCGGCATTCAAAGCGCCCCTGGGGCTGGAGTGACGAGTGAGGGCTCGGGCAACTATAAAGGCGGCGATGGGGCTGCCCCGTGGAAAGAAGGGACTGTCGCGAAAGGGACTGAATATACGGGAGCGGCAGCCAACGGTCATGGGTGTGGGGGAGCTGGAGGCGGTACCCATACACCCTATGTGTACAACGGCGGCCCCGGCAGTGACGGCCGCATGACCATCATTTGGCTCGGATAGGAGGGAGTATGTTTGCCTACGTAAAAAATGGCGTCGTCGCTCAAATCATCGATGTTGAGGACCTGACCGGGCTGTACGCCGATGGGTTCGTCGCCGCCTGTGTGCCGTGCGACGGGACGGTGACAACGGGCATGGCCTGGGACGGCGAATCGTTCGGCCCGGCACCCATCCCGGCGCGGACGGCTGATGACGTCAAGGCGGAATTGGCCGCGCTGGACATGGCCGCTGTGCGGCCGTTGCGGGCCGTGGCCGCCGGGACGGCCACCACGGACGACACCGACAAGCTGGTCGCGCTGGAATCCCAGGCCGCCACGCTGCGGGCCGAGCTGGCCGCGCTGGAGAGCCAGGAGTAGTGATGACCGGACTGACCCTGCGCAACACCTCCGAGTACATCCTGGTCGCGCCTGACCGCGACCTGCGTACCGTCATCGGCGGCAGCGACGAGCGCTGGCCCGGGGTGGTGGTGCCCAACGCCAACCTGTCGCTGGAGGTCGGCGGGATCGAGGTCGCGTGGCTGAACATCAACCGGACCGATGCCACGGCCGCCGCCGGCGAGACGTTCGACGGCGAGACGCTGGCCACGCCGAGCGGGGATATCTTTCATATTTACGGCGACCGCCTCAAGTGGGACGTCGAGTTTGTCGAACATCCGGGCGTGTATGCCTGGGCGTTCGGCCTCAAGGATTCCGGCAATCTCAGCTACCACCGGCAGCCGCCGTTGACCCCCGCTGAGATCGCGGCCGGGCACGAGCGGCCCGACGACGTGATCGGGTCCTACGCCATTTACATGGACCGCATGCACAACGGCTACGGCACCGGCAAGTTCGCCCACGTCTATCGGCCGGAGTTCCAGGACGCCAACGGCGATACGACTTACGGCACGCTCGACATTTCTGACGGGGAGATGACCATCGGCATCGACCCGGCGTGGATGGACAACGCCGCCTATCCGGTCACGCTGGACCCGACCATCGGCTACAGTTCCATGGGCGCGTCCGCCCTGGCCGCGTCCTCCGCGTACCGCGCCAACCTCGCGGCTGATTTGTACACCGCCGCCTCCGGCGATACGATCACGGCCATCCACATGGGGCTGCGGACATACTCGTCCGGCAGTCTCAACGTCGGCGTGTTCGACGCGGCGGACAATTCCCGGGTGGCGAACGAGTCTGTCTACGCGGGCAACAGTTCGTTCGTTTTCCGGTCGGCCACCGGGCTGTCCATTTCGCTGACGGATGCGCATGAGTATTTCATGGCCGTGGGCACCAACACGGCCGTCATGCAGATTTACGACTCGTACACCAACGGAGCGTTCCGGGGATCATACGCCGATCCGTGGGCCGATATCCAGGTCGCGGGATATCGGTTCTCGATGTACGCCGATATCGAGTCCGGCGGATCCACGCCCGTCAACTTCGACGAAGGCCTGTCCGTGTCCGGCGGCGGGAGCGCATCCCTCATGGCCCGGCTCGGCTATCTGGCCGCGCTTTCCGCGACCGGAGGCGGAGCGGCCGAGCTGGCCGCGCAGGTCGGCTTTCTGGACAGCCTGGCCGCGTCCGGCGGGGGCGGCGCGGAGCTGTTGGACCGGGTCGGGGTCCGGGCCGGGCTGGCCGTCTCGGGCGGCGGGAGCGCATCGCTCACGGCCCGGATCGGATTCAAGGACGTCCTGTCCATCTCCGGCGGCGGTGCGGCCGAGCTGACGGCCGTGGTCGGATTCTTCGAGGCCCTGGCCGTGTCCGGCGGAGGCAGCGCAACCCTTTACATCGAGGGCGACACCGCCGTGATCCGCGAGGTCATCCGTCTGGCGGGCGACCGTCGCCTCAATTTCCAGCTGGCCGGGGATCGGCGGCTGGTCATCACGTTAACCGGCAACATAGGAGATTGATCATGCCCTGGACCACTGTAGCGAAGAACGCCATGTTGAATGCCCACACGTCCCTGTATGCGTCCCTGTTCGACGGTGACCCGGCGGACACCGGCATCGAGGTGAGCGCGGCGCGCGTGGCCGCGACCTACGCGGCGGCCGCCAACGGCGCGCGGGCGCTGTCGAACAATCCCCAGCTGACCGTGGCCGGGGGCGATCAGGCCACCCATTGGGCGCTGTTCGACGCCGCGACCGCCGGGAACATGCTGGCGTACGGCGCGCTCAGCTCCACCAAGACCGACCCCGCCGACTTTACCGTGACCGGTATCTCCGGCTCGCTCGATCTGAACAACGATCCCGCGTAGGGGGTGACCATGGTCATCGAATACGCCTACGATCTGCGGGCCGGGACCGGGTGTTTCGTCGAGCTGGAGGTGACCACCGACGGCGAGGCTTCGGACCTGACCGGCGCGGCTTTCGTCTACGTGATAGCGGCCAGCGAGGGCGGTCCCCCGCTGGTGACCAGGACCGGGACCGTGAGCAGCGGCCACACGGTCGGCTTCCAGCTGTCCCCGGAGGACACGGCGGACCTGGCGGGCGAATACTACCACGAGTGCAAGGTCAAGGACACGGTCAACAATCTGCCCACGGGCGTGGACATCATCGATCCGGCCACCAAGGAGTCGAGGTTGATGGTCAGGATCCGGCCCAGCTCAGCGGTGCTGGTCTAGACCTCGCCCGCCGCTGCGGGTACAGTGCCCGCATGAGCAGCCCGCAGCGATTCCAGGCCCGGCGCGACGGCGCGGACGGGGCCGTGGTCCGGGACAACCTGACCGGCCGGACCGTGGCCGTGTTCCCGCCCGACCCCGATATCCAGGGCATGGCCCGCCGCTTTGCTGACGCGGCCGCCGCCGAGTTCAACCGGCGGCACGAGGCGCACCTGGCCACTCGCCGCAGGCGCGGCTGGTGATGAGCATAAAAAAGCCCCCGGCGACGGGGGCTTTCTCTTGTTCGCTTATTCGTACCAGACGGCCTTGTAGCTGTTTGGGGATATCGGATACTGATTCCCTTTCCGTCTGTTGTTCTGCCATTGAAGGGGCTGAAGGTTGCTCAGTTCGTCACTCCCCCCACGGGATACCGGTTGAATGTGGTCGATCTCCCATCCGTTGCCCTTGTCATCTGTGATGCCATAATCATCCCAGCAAATCAGCGCCCCGCAGGCATCGAGCCTGTATTGATCATAATCCCAGCCTGGGGCGTATTCCCCTTTTGCCCAGACAGCGCGTTTGATGTCTTCAGAAAACGATTCGCCCAGAATGGTCCTGTTGAATACTGTAAGGCCTAATCCCATGGCTTCACTCCTTTGCGGTCTGCAACCGCGCATAGTGTTTGTCGTGCTCCTTGATGTATTTGATCTCGGCGTGGCCGGTGTGGATCAGGTCCTCCTGGAGGAGGTGGCCGTCTCGCCAGACGAACGCCAGGAGGCGGCCGTACCGGTCCCAACAGTCCGGGCGTTTGGTGTAGCAGTCCTGGGCGGCCTCCAGGATCACGGTCCGGCCGCGGTCAACCCACTCGGAGGTGAAGGCCGTGGCCGCCTTGCCGCCCGGGGCGTTCCACTCCGGGCAGTCCACCCCGGCCAGGCGTACGGCCATGCGCAGGCCGCGCACCTCCACCACCAGCGAATCGCCGTCGGTCACGGCCAGGACCTGGGCGACGATCCTGTCGCCGGGTTCGAGCAGGGTGACGTCCCCGGCCAGGGCGGGCAGGGCCAGGGCGAGGAAGAGGATAAGGGCTAGGATACGGGTGGGCATATCTGTAGTGCTCCTTGAAGTAACTCAAAGGCTTGATGGCATTCCCTCCAGAAGCAGACAATCCCGCCAGCGCTCATGCGAAGTCCTTGTTCTCCTCTTCTTTGGATGGAGCGACGGTGTTTATCCAGGAGCTCCCGGCATTAATGGCAATATAGGTTTGCTCTGTTGGTTGAGGGTGCGGATTCTCATCGGTTACGATATTTGGCTACAAGATTCTTGAATTCCGGGGTATGTTTGACGCTGGCGAAATCGTCATCGTCCAAGGCCCAGGCGAGATCCCTCTGGGAGAGGAGAGGCAAGGCCGTGTGGAGCTTTTCCACCCAGCCCTCGTCACCCAGCCGGACCAGAGCGCAGGCCCAGTTGAACAATATATAGCCGAGCTTTGGGTCGATGTCTGTTGCCCGCTTGTACTTTTCGATCGCCTCTTCCAACAGCCCGCGCCGTTCTGCGTCGTTCTGGACGAGTTCGGCCAGGGCGGAAAGGGCGACTCCCCAGTTGGAGAACGCCTCTGCAAATTTCGGGTCGATGTCTGTTGCCCGCTTGTACTTTTCGATCGCCTCTTCCCACAGCCCGCGCCGTTCTGCGTCGTCCTGGACGAGTTTAGCCAGGTCGGCACGAGCGGCTCCCCAGTTGGAGAACGCCTGTGCAAGTTTCGGGTCGATGTTTGTTGCCCGCTTGTGCTTTTCGATCGCCTCTTCCCACAGCCCGCGCCGTTCGGCATCGTCCTGGACGAGTTCAGCGAGGTCGGCAAGAGCGGTTCCCCAGTTGGAGAACGCCCCTGCAAGTTTCGGGTCGATGTCTGTTGCCCGCTTGTGCTTTTCGATCGCCTCTTCCAACAGCCCGCGCCGTTCGGCGTCGTCCTGGGCGAGTTTGGCCAGGTCGGCAAGAGCGGTTCCCCAGTTGGAGAACGCCCCTGCAAGTTTCGGGTCGATGTCTGTTGCCCGCTTGTGCTTTTCGATCGCCTCTTCCAACAGCCCGCGCCGTTCGGCGTCGTCCTGGACGAGTTTAGCCAAGTCGGCAAGAGCGGCTCCCCAGTTGGAGAACGCCTGTGCAAGTTTCGGGTTGATGTCTGTTGCCCGCTTGTGCTTTTCGATCGCCTCTTCCCACAGCCCGCGCCGTTCGGCATCGTCCTGGACGAGTTCAGCGAGGTCGGCAAGAGCGGTTCCCCAGTTGGAGAACGCCCCTGCAAGTTTCGGGTCGATGTCTGTTGCCCGCTTGCACTTTTCGATCGCCTCTTCCAACAGCCCGCGCCGTTCGGCGTCGTCCTGGGCGAGTTTGGCCAGGTCGGAAAGAGCGGTTCCCCAGTTGGAGAACGCCCCTGCATAATTCGGGTCGATGTCTGTTGCCCGCTTGCACTTTTCGATCGCCTCTTCCAACAGCCCGCGCCGTTCGGCGTCGTCCTGGGCGAGTTTGGCCAGGTCGGCAAGAGCGGCTCCCCGGTTGGAGAACGCCTGTGCATAATTCGGGTCGATGTCTGTTGCCCGCTTGTACTTTTCGATCGCCTCTTCCAACAGTCCGCGCCGTTCTGGGTCGTCCTGGACGAGTTTAGCCAGGTCGGCAAGAGCGGCTCCCCGGTTGGAGAACGCCTGTGCATAATTCGGGTCGATGTCTGTTGCCCGCTTGTACTTTTCGATCGCCTTTTCCAACAGTCCGCGCCGTTCGGCGTCGTCCTGGACGAGTTTAGCCAGGTCGGCAAGAGCGGCTCCCCAGTTGGAGAACGCCCCTGCATAATTCGGGTCGATGTCTGTTGCCCGCTTGCACTTTTCGATCGCCTCTTCCCACAGCCCGCGCCGTTCTGCGTCGTCCTGGGCGAGTTTAGCCAGGGCGGCAAGAGCGGCTCCCCGGTTGGAGAACGCCTGTGCATAATTCGGGTCAATGTCTGTTGCCCGCTTGTACTTTTCGATCGCCTTTTCCAACAGTCCGCGCCGTTCTGGGCCGTCCTGGACGAGTTTAGCCAGGTCGGCAAGAGCGGCTCCCCAGTTGGAGAACGCCTGTGCATAATTCGGGTCGATGTCTGTTGCCCGCTTGTACTTTTCGATCGCCTTTTCCAACAGTCCGCGCCGTTCTGCGTCGTCCTGGACGAGTTTAGCCAGGGCGACAAGAGCGGCTCCCCAGTTGGAGAACGCCTGTGCAAGTTTGGGGTCGATGTCTGTTGCCCGCTTGCACTTTTCGGTCGCCTCTTCCCACAGCCCGCGCCGTTCGGCATCGTCCTGGGCGAGTTCAGCGAGGTCGGCAAGAGCGGTTCCCCAGTTGTAGAACGCCCCTGCAAGTTTCGGGTCGATGTCTGTTGCCCGCTTGTACTTTTCGATCGCCTTTTCCAACAGTCCGCGCCGTTCTGCGTTGTCCTGGGCGAGTTTGGTCAGGTCGGAAAGAGCGGTTCCCCAGTTGGAGAACGCCTGTGCTAGTTTCGGGTCGATGTCTGTTGCCCGCTTGTACTTTTCGATCGCCTCTTCCAACAGTCTGCGTTCTTCGGCGTCGTCTGTGCATTCTCGGGCAGCTTGAGTTGCGCAGTAGGCCGCCTGGAAGTGCGACTCGACAGAAGGATTCAGCTGAACAATGGCCCGCCATATATCCAGGGCTTTATCCCAATTCTCGGTTGTCATGGCGTCGATGGCTTCGGCCTTGAGGCGGTTTAGGGGGGCGGCGTTTTTGTCCTGTTTGACAGAATCCACTTTCTCGCGGGTTTCCTCGGTTATTTTTTTGCCCGAGCTGACATCCTTAGCCGCACCGGCAAGGATTGCCTCGGTTTCGCGGACGTGTGCGGTGGCCGTGTCTCTGCTTTTTTCGATATCTGTGAGGTATGTGTTGCATTTGGTTTCGATGTATTTGAGATTTTTCAGGGCTTGTTCAGACTCTGTCTTGGCCCGTGCAATGACCTCGTTGATTTCAGTCTTGGATTTGGCCTGCTGCTCCTTGACTTTTTTGTCATAGATATACAGCACCACAGGGATGCCGATTGCAAAGATGGTCAGGATGACCGTGAAAAGGGCGATGACCGAATTCAGGTAGAAGCGCTGTGCGGCTACCCATCGCTCGGCGGCCGCGACATCAATCTGGTTTGAATCGTGCAGGGTGTCGATACGCTTTTCGAGCTGGTCCATGCGGTAGTCCTGGATGACATCGCGGGCATCGACGGCCGGAGCCATGGACGCGGCAGGCGCGGGCTGGTTCGCCCGGACGGGGACAGGAAGCAGCAGGACCAGGAGGAGCATGGCCGTGGTGAGGGTAGATTTGTTCATTGGAATGTATACGTTGAGGCCGGTTCCATCTTGACGACGCGGCCATTTTTTATTGTGAACCAGTACTGTTCGATGACATAGCCGCCGAAACTGTTTTTCGCACGGTATTGGCAGCCTACCAGCCAACCAAGGTTGTTGGTATACACCTCCGTGCAGCCGTTCCATTCGAGACTGCCCGGGTCTTTGAGCCGGGATTTGAGATACCGCTCGACTTCGTAATAATGTCCATCCCAAGCAGACGCGGTCGGTTTCGGCCCCAAGGTTGAGATGAACGCCATTCGCTTGCGCACCATTTTCCCGTAGTGCTCCATCTTCTGTTTATACAGCGCGTTGTCAGGGGCCAGGGCAACCAGTGCTTTGTAGCCGTTGTAATTCGCCTCGATCTTGCTGGCTGGGAGTTTCTTGACCCACAGGTAATCCTCGTCCGCCTGGATCTTGTTTACCAATCCTTTGAAATCGGCATCATCCACGTCTGAATATTTGGCGGCAATACGTTTGGCCTGAATCCAGTCTTTGGATTTTCTGAGTTTGACCAGCGTGTCCATCACCTCTTTTTTGACCGCTGCGAATTCAACCTGTGCCTGAAGGTGTTCTTCCTGCTCGGCATGTTGCTTCTCGGCTGATTTCTGCGTCTCCACTGCGGCAGGTCTGGACTTCGCCTGCGTGATTGGTTCCTCCCTTTGGCGGACCATCCAAACAGCGGCGACCACCATGAAGATCAAAACCCAAAGGAATTTTGTCGACGTTTTGGGTGGGGCAACCTTTTCCGCAGGCTGTTTCTGGCGGACTTCCTGCTCGGGTTCCGTCATGGGGTGTCCGCAGTGCGGGCACGTCGGGGCTGCCGTGGACACCAAGCCGTCACATGCGGGGCAGTTCGTGGTTTTGCTCATCCGTTCACTCTGGTTGCGGCTGTGTCAGTGCATTGGATAATCCCAAACAAGTCAAAGATAGTCAGTTCTATTGCACCCAGTAAGCATATTCTGGCCGGACTCCACCTCCAGCCTCGTCTAGTCCCTGGTGTGTTTGTCTCCCGCAGGCCTTGGCGGGCCGTTCGGTTGGTTGGTTTCCTGGGCGTAGCGCACTCCTTCCGGCTCCAGGGCCTGGTCGCCGGGCATTTTCTCGGCTTCTTCCTGATACCAGGTGCGCAGGATCTTGATCACATACGGCAGGAGGTCAGTCAGTGCCAGCCCTTTGGAGGCCCGCTCGATGCCGTCCACGCGCTCGGCCACGGGGCCAAGGGTAGTGCCGATAACGGCTGCCCGGGGCGGGTTCATCTCTTCGCCCGGGGCCTCCAGGTCCATGGGGTGCTCGTTTTCGACCGCAGACCGGAACATGGTGCCGCGATAAATCAGCAGGTAGTTGGCGTTAATGTTGAAAGCGCGAATCCACTTCGCGATTGTTTCATGATCTGGCCTCCTGCTTCCATTCAGATACCCACTCAAGGCCTGTGGGGTTACCCCGCCCGCCTGGGCAAACTCTTTTTTCGACACACCGAGACTTGTTATAACATCTTGTAATCTTACGTTAAACGTTTTGATTGTCACATCTCTGATGGTGTCTTTCATTGAGTTGTCCGCAAAATTCACGTTTGTTGTTGACAAATTCACGAATCGTGAATTAAGGGTAGGGCGAAGGTTGGGTGAACAACCATCACAAACTTTGACCTTGATACACGCTATGGAAAACACAAATTCCCGTCAAGACAATCTGTTTCAGTGGCTCCGGGACAACTGCGTCACGGTGCGCGCGCTGGCGGATCATTGCGGCAAGAGTCCCTCCCGGATTTGTTCTGCTCTGCGGGCCGATACCGTCCCTGTTGATCTGCGTGAAAGCCTTGCGGGGTTCAAGACCGAGACCGGCAAGCATATCCCTGTAAGCTGCCTCCCCCAGGGTAAGGACATTCCTCCCGGCCCGAAGATCGGCTGGAAGGAAGAGGCCCGGCGTTCCCAGGCCGAGGCCGGATAGTCAGGTTCTCGATCTGTAGAGTCTATTTCGCATTTTTCACGCCCTGACAACCTGTGAACCGGAGTCGTTTCACACCATGAGAAAGCCAATCGATCTGACCGAGATGTCCCTGTCCCACGTGATCAGCCAGATGGTGTCCGGCTCGGGCAAGCCCGCCGCCGAGATCGCCGCCGAGGTGGGGTGGTCGCCTTCCGTGGCCAGCCGCATCTTCAACCCGGCCGAGGAGTATTGGCCGAGCCTGCCCATGGCGCCCGCGTTTTGCGTGGCCTGCGGGTCGAGCCTGCTGATCGACTGGCTGGCGTGCCAGGCCGAGGCGGGCGGGGTGCGCTTCGAGCATCCGGCCATGGACTGGCAGGACCTGCTGCTCACGTTGACCGACCTGGAGAAGGAGCTGGGCGACGTGGCCGAGGAGGTGCGCGAGGACATCGAGCCGGACCCGGACGGCGAGCGGCGCATCGACCGGACCGAGGCCAAGCGGATCATCCGCGAGGTCCAGGATGTGATCACCAAGGGCGTGGCCCTGATCAACGGCGTGCGGCCCATGGCCGGATGCGCCGGTGACGACCGGTAACGACAACCACCACAAGGAGGTTCCCCATGCCCGACGCGACTACCCAACTTGAGGAGATCAAGGCCCGCATCGACATGCTGGTGGCGGACGCCGCCGACCCCAGGACCGGGGTGCACCTGCCCGAGGTGGGGCGGGTGCTGGTGGCAGGGGTGCTCCTGGACGGCGTGATCAAGGATACCCGCAAGCGCGACCGGCGCGGGTCCGGCTCCGTGCCCAGGGGCGGGATGGACAACAGCGTGCCCGCCGGGGACCGGGCGTAGCGAATTTTCCGCCGGAGCGAAAGCCTGACAACCGGCGAGAACACCCCGTGCAAGGGAGGGCGGATGGGCCGCCCTCCCGAACCGGGAGCGAGGAGGAAGGAAGATTATGGCCAGGAGAACGAAGACCGTAACCGAAGCGGACCGCGCCCTGTTCGAGGAGCGCATGGGCCGCATCATGAAAGAGCTGGGCGTGCGCACCCAGGTGCAGCTGGCCGAGAAGATCGGCGTGCGGCAGTCGTCCATCTCCGACGCCAAGCGGCGCGGGTCGATCCCGTCCGACTGGCTGCTGAGGATATGGAACGATACGGGCGTGTCCCCGGCCTGGATTCTGGACGGCGACGGGTGCGGCCACAAGTTCGCCGTGGCCTCGGACGTGGCCGGGGAGCTGGTCAACGCGGCCGAGATCCGCGCCGGGATCGAGGCCGAGGTGCGGGCCGAGGTGGACAACCTCGACGCCGGGGAACTGATCCGGCGGCTGCGGGGCAAGTTGCCGGACGTGGTCATCACCATCGGCGGTCAGCCCGAGTTCGAGCCCATGGGCGATTCGGTTTTCAGCAGCAGCGGACAGTAACGAATTTCCCGCCGGGGTGTTGAGACCGGCGGGGCACTCGGCTCCTTTGGCAAGGGAGGGCGGATTGGCCGCCCTCCCGAACCGGGGGAGAGCAGAGGAGGAGAGCATGACATGGTACGCCGAGATATTGCCGGGCTTGATCACCGTGCTGGGGGTGGCTCTGGCCTGGGCCGGGGCGGCGGTGGTCGATTGGTGGTTGTTCCGGCGCGGGATGAAGCGGCGGCAGCTGCCCACCGACGAGAGGATGCGGCCATGACCCTGAAGGAGAAACAGGCGGCGCGGGAGCGGGTACTGGCCAGGGTGATGCTGCGGCTGTTTCGGTCGCGCGAGACCGAGGTGAAGATGACCCGGCTGGCCGAGCTTTTCGAGATGGAGCGGCTGGACGTGGCGGCCAAGTTTTTCAACTACACGACGTTCGCCCGGTGGGTGCAGCGGGTGCCGGGCATGACCGTGGACGTGGTGCCGGGTGCGCACCCCACGGCGTGGCTGCGGCTGGACACCCCGGCCGCCATGTTCGTGGGCTCCCGCACCGGCGAGGGGCTGCACGTGGATTTCGCGGCCCTGCGTAGTCGCCGCCCAGAACCGGTGGGGAACTTCCGCTGCCGGGAGGTGGGGGCTTGACTCTCAAGAGCAGAGACCTCGCGCCCGACCGGCTGCGGTGCCAGGATGAGGATTGCCCGGCGTGGGAAGGCGATTGTGCGCGGGCCGAGGAGTGGAAGGGCGATGGGCGGTTTACGTGGCTGCCGCTGTGCACGCGGCGCGCCAAGGCGAGGAAATGCCACATGCGGATCGACCCGGTGACCTTGGAAGAGGGGGAGTAGGGCATGCCTCGGCAATTTCTTAAAGCATTCCTTTCGGCCTACCTGTGGGTCAAGGAGCTTGATCCGCTGCTGCGGGGATTCGGCATCCGCACGGACGTGGAGGTGGAAGGGCCGCGTTTGTGCCTGATAACTGGCAACGCCATACCACCTCGATACGTCCGGGCCGGGCAGGAAACCAGTGGCCCGTCCGGCCCGGGCAACGGGGCGGGGGAATAGGAGAGCGTCATGGTCGCGTACAATTTCAAGAGCCAGTTCGCGGAAAGGGTGGAGAGCGGGGAGAAGCGGCAGACGATCCGCGCCAATGGCAAGCGGCGGCACGCCCGGCCGGGCGAGGCGCTGCAGCTGTACACCGGGCAGCGGGGGCCGAACTGCCGCAAGCTGGTGGATCCGGACCCGGCGTGCGTGGCGGCGCTGCCGGTGTTCATGGACCGGACGTTCTCCGACAACCGCAGGGTGGTCGTGGTGGCCGGGCACGAGGTCTACGGCCCGCCCCTGGAGGACCTGGCCCGGGCCGACGGGTTCGAGACGTCCGAGGAGATGAAAGACTTTTTCGAGAAAACGCACGGCGTGCCTTTTGAGGGCACGCTGATCAAGTGGTGATGAGGGGGACGGATGCGAGACCTGTTTGATTTGATGGGGGCCGCCGACAAGCCCGGCGAGATCGTGGTCGACCTGTTCGCCGGTGGGGGCGGAGCTTCCGAGGGCATCCGCATGGCGCTGGGGCGCGACCCCGAGGCCGCGGACAACTACACCGATGAGGCCGAGCGCGACGCGTGGCTCTCCGGGACCCTGGCCGAGGCCAGGGAGCACCGGGAACGGCTGGGGCGGTTGTAAGCATGATCGGCTACCGCGAGTTCCTCGAGGGTTACGTGCCCACGCCGCAAGAGCTACGCAATTTTCTGGGTAGGAAGCACTATGGGAACATCAAACTTGATGCGCGACACCGTTCCGTTTTCTTGTCCGGCTGCCATTTTTCCACCAAAGTCGAAGTAGGGGATGCGGATGCCAGCCTTCCCCTCTTGCTCGCTAGTCTCTTGGGCGGTAACCGCAACATCGAATACGATGTTCTGACACTTCCCTCCGCCTTCAGGCACATAGTCAATGCGTTGTGCATTTCCAGCACTGCCCCTTCTGTGCATCATTGGGGCGACCTTTGCCCCGTTTTGACCGGCATGGTTTTGAGCTTCCTTCACTCCATCAATGATCTGTTTCAGCGACTCGGCCACAAACTCTCTCAAATCCATAGTAAAAAACTCCTTTTGTCATTTTTTAGACAATCTCTAGAGTCTAAGCAATATTTATACCGAATCGAGTATGTAGGATGAGCACGCAGATACAGTATGGCGAGTTCCTCGAGGGTAAGATGTGTGCGGCCCGGAAGTCCGGGTTTTCGGTTCCGGCCGAGGCTGTCCATCCGATGCTCAAGCCGCACCAGCGGGATATCGTCCGTTGGTGCCTGGACGGCGGGTGCCGGGGCATCTTTGCGGCGTTCGGGCTGGGGAAGACGGTGATGCAGCTCGAGATCATGCGGCAGATCCGGGAGCATGAGGGCGGGCGGCAGCTGATCATCTGCCCGCTGGGGGTGCGCGGGGAGTTCCGGAACGACGCGGAGAAGCTGGGGGTGTCGCTCATGGACCGGTTCGTGCGGCGGGACGCGGAGGTCCGGGGCGAGGGGCTGTTCATCACCAACTACGAGTCCGTGCGGGACGGGCGGCTGGACCCCAACCAGTTCGACGCCGTGTCCCTGGACGAGGCGAGCGTGCTGCGTTCGTTCGGGTCCAAGACCTACCAGACATTTCTGAGCCTGTTCGAGGACGTGCGGTACCGGTTCGTGGCCACGGCCACGCCGAGCCCGAACCGGTACAAGGAGCTGATCCACTACGCCGGGTTCCTGGGCATCATGGACACCGGCCAGGCCCTGACCCGGTTCTTCCAGCGCGACTCGACCAAGGCGAACAACCTGACCTTGTATCCGCACAAGGAGCGGGAGTTTTGGCTGTGGGTGAACTCCTGGGCCATCTTCCTGCAGCGCCCCTCGGACCTGGGATACTCGGACGAGGGGTACGAGCTGCCGCCGCTGCACGTGCACTACCACGAGGTGGAGTCGGGCACCGGCCCGACCGTGGAGCGCGACGGGCAGGTGCGGCTGGTGCCGGACGCGGCGCTGTCCATGGTGGCGGCCAGCCGCGAGAAGCGGGCGAGCCTGCCCGCGCGCATCGGGAAGATGGCGGAGTTGATCGAGGCCGAGCCGGACGAGCACTGCATCATCTGGCACGACCAGGAGGCCGAGCGCCACGCCATCAAGGCGGCGCTGCCCGAGGTGGTGGACATCTACGGCTCCCAGGACCTGGAGGTGCGCGAGGCGCGCGTGCAGGCCTTCAGCGAGGGGCGGATACACCGCTTCGCCACCAAGCCGGTGCTTTCGGGATCGGGCTGCAATTTTCAGCGCCATTGCCGCATGGCCATCTTCCTGGGCATCGGCTTCAAGTTCAACGATTTCATCCAAGCCGTGCACCGCATCTATCGGTTCCTGCAAGAGCGGGAGTGCCACATCCACATCATCTATGCGGACACGGAAGCGCGCGTTCTGGAGACGCTCAAGCGGAAATGGCGACAACACGAGGAGATGGTGGAGAAGATGAGCGAGATCATCCGCAAGTACGGGCTTTCCCATGCCGACATGGAGAGCGAGCTGCGCCGGTCCATCGGCGTGGAGCGCATCGAGGTGAAGGGCAGGCTGTTCACGGCCGTACACAACGACTGCGTGGAGGAGGCCCGGGCCATGGCCGAGGGGTCGGTGGACCTGATCGTTACCTCGATCCCCTTTGCCAACCACTACGAGTACACCCCGAGCTACAACGATTTCGGCCATACCGACGACAATGCGCACTTCTGGGCGCAGATGGACTACCTGACCCCCGAGTTGCTGCGCATCCTGGCCCCTGGCCGCATCTACGCATGCCACGTCAAGGACAGGATCCTGTTCGGCAACGTGACCGGCAAGGGCGCGCCCACGGTCAGCCCGTTCCACGCCGAAGCCATCTTCCATGCGCAGCGGCACGGCTTCGACTACATGGGCATGGTCACCGTGGTCACCGACGTGGTGCGCGAGAACAATCAGACCTACCGGTTGGGCTGGACCGAGCAGTGCAAGGACGGCTCCAAGATGGGCGTTGGCTCGCCGGAGTACATCCTGCTCTTCCGCGCGCCGCAGACTGACCGGACCAAGGGGTACGCGGACACGCCGGTGACCAAGACCAAGGACGAGTACAGCCGCGCCCGCTGGCAGGTTGATGCGCATGCTTTCTGGCGCAGCTCCGGCGACCGGCTCATGTCTCCTGACGAGCTGGCCATGCTCGGCCCTGACGTCCTGGCCAGGACCTTCACCGAGGCGAGCCTGGAGGGCGTGTACGACTACGAGGAGCACGTGCGCGTGGGCGAGGCACTGGAGCTGCGCGGCGCGCTTCCGGCCACGTTCATGGCCATCGCCCCAGGCAGCCACGATCCGAGCGTCTGGCACGACGTGAACCGCATGCGCACCCTGAACGGCGAGCAACGCCGTCGAAACCTGGCCATGCACGTCTGTCCGCTGCAGTTCGACATCGTTGACCGGATGATCCGACGCTACTCGAACAAGGGCGAGCTGGTGCTCGACCCCTTCGGCGGCCTGATGACCGTGCCGTACCGGGCTATCAAGCTCGGTCGCCGCGGCTACGGTATCGAGCTGAACGCCGACTATTGGGCCGACGGGGCGAAGTACTGCCGGACCGCCGAGCAGGACCTGACCGCGCCGAGCCTGTTTGATTTCTGCAAGGCCGAGGAAGCGGCGGCGTAAAACGAAGACTATCAGCAGTGAGGTGACCAATGTTTGAAGCAAATGAACATATCCGCCACAAGCCGACCGGCTGTATCGGCAAGTTCGACAGCATGTGTGACGAGTGCGACCCCGGATGCGAGACAATCAATGTCCGCATCTACAGCGACAGCGAAGTCGCGCCCATCGTGCAGTGGAGCCTATACGACTGTGAACGTTACGACACGAAGCGGGCCGAGGTGGAACACCATATAGCGGGCCTTCTTTCATACACTGAAATTGTCGAAGGAATTAACCCGAACATGGTTAATAGCCGCGCACTCAAAGAAGCCGTCAAGAAGTGGCGAGGCGAATAACGCACTATCCGCAAAGAGGTGAAAAATGAAACTGGCAATGACGGGTTTCCACGATTTGGCAATGTGGGTCAAGGAAGACCCCAACACCCCGCTGGCGATCATCCCCAAGGCCATGGAGCCTACGGCGCACGCCTTCGCCGCCAGGATTGAGCTTTTGAAGCGGCAACGCGGTGACGCCAAGGCCGAACTTTCCAAGGCCAAGGATTGCATCACTGAGACAATCCGACGGGCGGCTCAAACATTCATCGAAGAAAAGGGCTGGGACGAATGCCCCTATATGGAGGCCGACGAACCCGAAGGCGGCTGCGAATGTCCCGCAACCCAACTTCTCGACGAATACTCGAAGTGGCTGTTTGATGGCTGTAGCGGCTGCCCTTTGGCCGAGTGCTGCTAATCCAAGACTATCTGTAATTTTCTTGGAGGAACCATGAAGAACGGAGTTGAACGTATAGCCGACGAACGGCAACGGCAGATTGATGGTGAAGGCTGGACGCCCGAACACGACGCCGAGCACACCGACCAATCGTTGGCAATGGCCGCCGCCTGCTACGCCACGCCGCGCCGTTTATACCTAGTGGAAACGTCAGGCCACATACCCGGCGAATTGTCCGTTTCGATGAAAGCAAAGGACCCCTGGCCGTGGAAGGTCAAGTTTCCGGACGGGAGTGAGTCCAACGCATGGGACAAACGCGGCCAACACAGCCGCATCCGGCAGCTTGAGATTGCCGGTGCGCTGATTGCCGCCGAGATCGACCGTCTCCAGGCCGCAGAATAGGGAACGAGGTGATGAGTATGGAAGTGATCAAGACCCAAGTGCGGGTATTCAGAGTCCAAGCGTTTTGTGCTTGTGGTGGGGAATTTATAGCGACTGGCGAAGTGCTACCTTCTATGCCTCCTCAGTACCTCCATAAATGCACGAAGTGCGCCGCGACAATGCGGGAAAAAGTGAAGTACCCAACAACCAGCTATGAGCCAGAACACAATTTCCCGCCGAAATAAGCTCACTCAGCAGAGGCAGCTATGAAGCGAGATTGTTTGCATTGCGACCATCGGCCCGAGTGCAAGGCGTATTGTGCCGCGCAGATCGAGGCGTGTGAGCATGGCGAGGTCATGGGGTGGACGCCTGCGGCAGGGGAGTCGCTTCCGAATTGCCCGTTGGTGGACGGCGGCTATTGTCTGGGCGTGGCTTGTGACGGGGATGGGGGGAGGTAGAACCATGGGTTTGCGGGATATACTTCAGGACAGGCTCGGACGTCGCTGCAGCGCCCAGGAGGTGGCCGAGGCGTTGGACCTGTCCGTGGATTCGGTTTACAAGCATGCTGCCGAC
Source organism: Pseudodesulfovibrio sp. lm2024 (assembly GCF_051175575.1). Taxonomy (NCBI): domain Bacteria; kingdom Pseudomonadati; phylum Thermodesulfobacteriota; class Desulfovibrionia; order Desulfovibrionales; family Desulfovibrionaceae; genus Pseudodesulfovibrio; species Pseudodesulfovibrio sp. lm2024. Next base: position 2,236,346 of record NZ_CP195092.1, on the reverse strand, counting down.
CTCGGCGGAGTCAAGATCGGGGGGCGGTGGCAGTTCTATGAAAACAGCATAGTGGAAGCGCTCAGACCCACCAGCAATGGAGGATCGGATGCCGATACAACGTCGGAACCGAAAGACGGGAAGAAAGGAATGGTTCGGAAGGGTGTTGCTGCCCGACGGGCGCCGCAAGGAAAAGCGACAACCAAGCAAGCGGGCGGCGATCGATTGGGAGGTGTTGATCAAGCAGAAGTTGATCGAATCCTTCTCGGAGGAGGGGACCCCTGCGGTCTCCTTGCACACCCTCATTACAAAGCATCTGCTGGCGCTCAAGGCAAAGGGCGTGGCCCAAGGGACCTACGATGACAAGACGCTGGCCTTTGCCGAGCTGCTGTCGTGGCCGGGGGTATCGCCCGTCATGCCGGTAGCCGAGCTGAAGCACGACAAGGTCCGGGAGTTCCTGGACCACATTGCCCAGACGCGCAGCGGGCACCGGGCGAACACGTTTCGCAAGCACATCGTGCGGCTGTGGAACTGGGCCAAGCGGTCGCGCATTGTCCTGGGGGAGTGCCCCTGGGACGTGGAGATGTACAAGGCCGACCGGGGCGACAAGTACGTGCCTTCGGAGGCCGACTTCTGGAAGGTCTACGAGATGGCCGACCAGGTGCGCAGGCCGTTTCATAAGCTGAACGGAGAGACCGAGGCGCAGCCGCACCGGAAGCGGATGCTGCTGGCCTATCTGCACACCGGGGCGCGCCGGGGCGAGGTGTTTGACCTGAGATGGTCGGACGTGGACTTCGCCGGGCAGCGGATCCGGCTGTGGACGCGCAAGCGGACGAGCGGCCTGGAGGGCGACTGGATACCCATGACCGAGCAGCTGGCGGCCGCGCTCAAGGAGCAGCGGCTGGAGACGGGGTTCCGGGAGCATGTGTTCATCAACCCCAAGACCGACGAGCCGTATGCCTACGGCAACGACATGGTGCGCGACATGTGCGCCGTGGCCGGGGTGAAGGCGTTCAGCTTTCACGCCATACGGCACCTGACCGCGTCGATGCTCGACAAGGCGGGCGTGCCCCTGGCGACGATCCAGCTGATCCTGCGGCACAAGTCGGTGACCACAACGGCGCGCTACATTCATAGCCTGAAGGACGCGCGCAAGGCCGTGGAGCAGACGTTCGGCGGCCGTATACTGGAGATGAAAAAAGCCTCCAGCGAGTAACTGGAGGCTTTGAAAAGGTGAGTCAAAGGGTGAGTAAGGTTGCATACTACCTCACGATTCGACTCTTAACACTTTGAAATAGCTGGTGGGCGATACGGGATTTGAACCTGTGACTTCCACCGTGTGAAGATGGCACTCTGACCAGCTGAGTTAATCGCCCACTTTGGTCTTGCTTGAGGACATCGCCTCAAGGGAGAAACTGTATATCGCCAAGCCTTGCGCTTTGCAACCCTTTTTTACTGATTTTTTACACAGTCCCCGCTGGCGCACTCCTGGCCTTCGGCCATATCGCGGTTGTAGCAGGTCAGGCCGCAGCGCAGGCAGCGGCAGGTCTCGTGTTTGGCCTGGGCCTCGTCCAGCGCGCCTTCGATTTCGCCGAAGGTGCAGGTGCGCTCATCACACTCTATCAGGTGGGGCATGACGGACCGTTCGCGCAACCCCACGTCCGGCACGTCGGTGAACATGGTGTAGGGCAGCAGGTCGCGCTGGGTGCGCTCGGCCACGTGAGGCGTCTCGCCGTTGAGGTACTGATGGATGGACCGGGCCGCCTTGCGGCCTTCGCCCAGGGCGGTGATGACCAGGGCCGGGCCGGTGTGCATGTCGCCGCCGGTGAAGACGTGGGGCAGGGCCGTCCGCAGGGTGTCGGGATCGGCGGCCAGGGTGCGCCAGCGCGTCTCCTCCAGATCGCAGACGCCGTTCTCGTACAGGCAGGACAGCTCGGGCTTCTGGCCGATGGCCGTGTACACGGTGTCCGCTTCCAGCAGGGACTCGGACCCCTCCACCGGGATGGGGCGGCGGCGGCCGGACTGGTCGGGCTCGCCGAGCTTCATCCTGATGTGCTCGATGTGGGTCACCTTGCCGTCCTCGTCCTTGACGATGCGCGTGGGCGCGGCCAGGAAGAGGTATTTGACGCCTTCCTCCTCGGCCCCGACGATCTCCTCGATGTTGGCGGGCATCTCGTCGCGCGTGCGGCGGTACATCAGCGTCACGTCCGCGCCCAGGCGCACGCTGGTCCGGGCCGTGTCGATGGCGGTGTTGCCGCCGCCCACGACCACGACCTTCCGGCCGATGCCGCTTTTCATGCCCAACCCCACCTTGGTCAGGAACTCGGTACCCGTGGACACGCCCTCGGCGTTCTCGTTGTCGATGCGCAGGTTCAGGTTCATCCACGCGCCGATGCCGAGGAACACGGCCTCGAATCCTTCCTCTTTCAGGGTGTTCAGGGTGAAGTCCTTGCCGAAAAATTGTTCATGGCGCACGTCGATCCCCAGGTCCAGGATGCCCTGGATCTCCCAGTCCAGCACCGCCTTGGGCAGCCGGTATTCCGGGATGCCGTAGCGCAGCTGGCCGCCCAGCTTGGGCATGGACTCGAAGATGGTCGGGCTGTGGCCCAGGCGGCGCAGGAAGAAGGCGCAGGACAGTCCGGCAGGGCCGCCGCCGACCACGGCCACCTTGCGGCCTGTGTCCGGGGCGCAGGAGATGGGCAGCCGGGTCCCGGAGTTCATCTCCCAGTCGGCCGCGAACCTTTTTATCATGTTGATGCCCACCGGTTCGTCCACATGGCCACGGCGGCAGACGCCCTCGCAGGGGTGGGGGCAGACCCGGCCGATGGACAGGGGCATGGGGATGCGCTCGCGGATGGTCTCCAGGGCCCCGGCATAGTCGCCGCGCGAGACCTGCTCGATGTAGCGGGGGATGTTAATCTGGCCCGGGCAGCGTTGGCGGCAGGGGGCCAGGCAGTCGGTTTCGAGGTTCAGGTGGGTGATGCGCGCGGTCATGCCCCAGACCGTGATCACGCCGCGCGGACAGACCTGTTCGCAGCCGCCGCAGGCGGTGCACAGGTTCGGGTCCACCACGGGGTAGCCGTTGGGGCCCATTTCGATGGCCCCGAACTGGCAGGCCGTGACGCAGGTGCCGTAGCCCAGGCATCCCTCGGGGCACATCTTGGCCCCGGCGTAGAGCATGTGCTGGGCCCGGCAGTCCTTGACCCCGGCGTACCGGTAGACCTCTTCGGCCCGGACGCCGCCGGTGCAGTCCACAAAGGCGATCTGCTTTTCCATGGACGCGAATTCCAGCCCCATGATGGCGGCCACCTTTTCCGCCACGGCGTCGCCGCCGATGACACAGACCGTGGCCCCGGCCTTGCCGTCCACCACGCCTTGGGCCGCGCCCGCGCAACCGGGAAAGCCGCATCCGCCGCAGTTGGCCCCGGCCAGTACGCTCTCCACCCGGGCGATGCGCGGGTCCTCGTAGACGTACAGCAGCTTGGAGGCGACCGCCAGAATGACGGCGGCGGTGAATCCTATGCCGAGGAGGATGAGTACGGAAGCGGTGATCATTACATCTGTCTCCTGATTACACGGGGAGCGTCCAAAATGTTCGAGCAACGCGGCAATCGGGCATTTTCAACGCTCCTAGGATGCCATGCCCTTGAAGGCGAAGAAGGCCAGGGACATGAGCCCGGCCATGACCAGGCCGAGCGGGGTACCCTTCATGGCCATGGGCACGCGGGACAGGTCCAGCCGCTCGCGGATGCCCGCCAGAAGCACCAGGGCGAGCATGAAGCCCGCGCCCGAGGCCATGGAGAAGAGGAAGGTCTCGAACAGGCCGAACTCCTCGCGCTGGCAGATGATGGCGATGCCCAGCACCGCGCAGTTGGTGGTGATCAGCGGCAGGAAGATGCCCAGGGACTTGTACAGGGGCGGGACGGCCTTTTTCAGGAACATCTCCACGAACTGGACCAGGGCGGCGATGACCAGGATGAAAGCGATGGTCTGGAGATAGCCGAGGTCGTTGGGCGCGAGCAGGAACTTCTGGACGCACCAGGTGATGACCGCGGCCAGGGTGGCCACGAAGACCACGGCCAGCCCCATACCCAGCGCCACGCCCGACTCCTTGGACGTGCCGATGAACGGGCAGTTGCCCAGATACTGCGCCAACACGATGTTGTTGACGAAGATGGCGGCGATGACGAGTACGAAATAGTCCATTATTGCTCCTTGGCCGGGAGGGGCAGGCCTTCGACCTTGCATTGGATCAAGGTTTTCTCCATGGCCCGTTTGACTGCCTGGGAAACGAATATCTGGCCGTTTCTTGCGCTTTCCGTCTGCAACTTCTTGTTGGATTTGATCAGCTTCTGCCATGTCGGATCGGAGTACAGGGCGTTCAACTGCACGATCTCGTCCTTGGTGAAGTTCTGCTGGGTATAGTCCTCCAGCAACAGCATTACCTCCGCGAAGAATTCCCCGAACAGGGCGTTCAGGCGTTCTTTCAGGAAGGCCGCGTCCTCGTCCGGGATCTTTTCTCCGCCCAGCTTGTTCGAATAGATATGGCTGACCTGACTCAGCACGGAGTTGGCCAGGATGTCGCTGGTGGTCTTCAGGGTATCGAGGTCGCCAGACTGGCGGTACATGGTCATGATGTCCTCATGGCTCGGCAGCTCTTTGAACTGCTGCGCGGAAGCGGGCAGGGCGCAAAGAAGGATCACGCAGCAAAGGGTGATACGCAGAGTCGTCATTGCAATTCTCCCTTGGCGGATTCGATCCTGTGCCGTTGCAGGTCATCCATGATCTCGGCGAGCCTTACGGGAAGTTTTTCCTTGGCCCATTTCTCGGTGAATACTTGCACCTGACGCATTATGGTGGGCATCAGGGCCATATATTTCTTCCAGGGAGCGGAATCATAAACGGTGAGCGCGTAGTCGACATCGTCGCGATTGAAATCCCGAACCCAACGGTTCTGTATGTCCATCGTCAATTGGTGCGCCGCAACGCGCAATTCGCTGGTGATATGGTCGCGGTATATGTCGTAGACGCGTTCGGGCTGGTCCGGAAAACGTTGTCTGAACAGGTTGCATTGATTCTCGATTTCAAAGCTCAGCTGGCGATCCAGCAAATCGAGCTGGCCGCTTTTGTTCAGGACTTCGGCCACGGATTCCGGCGTCGGCTTTTCGGCGAGAGCAGTGCCTGCCGCGAAAAGAAGGACGGCGGCCAGGGCAATGGGGAGCAGTCGTTTCATGATTACATCCTCGGCTTGCCGGCGCACATGCCGCAGGTTTTGCAGTCGTGGACCGGGCCCTGCACGGCCTCGAGCCCCTTGGATTTCCGCTGCCAGTTGGTCAGGGCGTTCATGCCCGCGAGCAGCACGCCCAGGCAGACGAACGCGCCCGGGGCCTCGATCATGAATCCGAAGGGCTTGAACCAGGCCCCCATGACGTGCATGCCGAACCATGTGCCGTAGCCGAACAGCTCGCGCAGGGAGCCGAGAAAGGTCAGGGACAGGGTGAAGCCCATGCCCATGCCCAGGCCGTCGGCCACGGACAGCAGGACCGGGTTTTTGGAGGCGAACGCTTCGGCCCGGCCCAGGATGATGCAGTTGACCACGATCAGCGGCACGAAGATGCCCAGCTGTTGGTAGAGCGGGTAGGCGTAGGCCTGCATGAGCAGCTCCACGCAGACCACCAGGGACGCGGCCACCACGATGAAGCAGGCGATGCGCACCTTGGACGGGATGACCTTGCGCAGCATGGAGATCAGCATGTTGGACAGGGCCAGGACGAAGATGACGGCCATGCCCATGCCGAAGCCGTTGTAGGCGGTCTTGGTCACGGCCAGGGTGGGGCAGAGCCCCAGGACCAGCTTGAACGGCGGCAGGTCGTGCCACAGTCCCTTTGAAAATTCCTTCCACAATGTGCTCATGGCGATAGTCCTATGACGCCCACGTCGCGTGGATCTTGTCCTTGATCTGTTGGAAGATGCGGATCGCCTGGTTGACCGCGGCCACGCTGGCCGTGGACGATATGGTCGCTCCAGCGATGGCCGCGATGTCGCCGCCGTTCTTGGTCAGGGCCACGGACTTGGTGGTGTGGCCACGGAACTGGTCGCGGTACTCGGGCTCCACCAGACGCATGCCCAGGCCGGGCGTCTCCTTGAGGGTGGTGGTGCCGATACCGGCCAACCCGGAGCCGTCGGTGTTGAAGCCGACCATGATGCCCACCGGGCCGCCGTACCCCTTGCCGAAGGTCTCGAAGGCCACGCCCATGAGCTTGCCGTCCTTCAGGGCCGGGAACACGGTCACCGGGCCGTCGGGCAGGTCGAAGGTCTTGCGGTCCCTGACCGGGTTGTTGTCGTAGCCGGAGAATATCTGGCTCAGGGCCGGGCCCTGCACGTAGGTCATGACCTGCTCCTCGATGCGCTCCGACGTGGCCTGGCGCACCGTGGCCAGGGTCAGGCCGGACAGGCCGCAGAAGAGCGACAGGACCAGGACCATCTTGATCATTTCCTTCATTTACGCGCCCTCCGTTCCGTTCAGGAAGGAGTAGGGGCCGCCGAACGGTTTGGGCCGGATGCGGTCCAGGAGCGGGGTGAACAGGTTGGCCAGCAGAATGGCGAAGGGCACGCCGTCGGGGTACATGCCGTAGACCCGGATGACGATGACCATGGCTCCGGCCATGAGCCCGAAGAGCGCGGCGGGCAGCCGCCCGATGGGGCTGGACGACGGGTCGGTGGCCAGGAAAAAGGCCCCGAAGACCGCGCCGCCCGCCAGCAGGTGGAACAGGGGCGGTGCGTAGACCGTGGGATCAATGAGCCGGTAGACCCAGGCGGCCAGCAGAAGGCCTCCTATGAACCCGGCAGGGATCTCCCATTTGATGTGCCCGCGCAGGAGCAGGTAGGCGGCGCCCACCAGGAGCGCGGCCACGCGCACGGCGCCCAGCCCGCCCAGCTGGTCGCCCAGGAGCAGGTCCGACAGGGGGATGGAGCCGATGGCGTCCAGGCCGAAATACTTGAGCTGCTGCAGGGGGGCGGCCAGATGGGAGGAGAGCATGGTCGCGTTGGTGTCCATGTAGCTCCCCCAGGAGATGCGGCATGCGGCCCAGCCCACAAGGGGAGGACAAAGCGGGCTGCCGCCCAGGCCGCCGAAGATCATCTTGCCCATGGCGATGGCGGTGAACGCGCCCACGGCGACCAGCCACCACGGGCTCGACGCCGGGAGCAGGAAGGCGAACAGCAGGCCGGTGACCAGGGCGCTGTAATCGTCGACGGACTGTTCGCGCTTCATGATTCGGTTGAGCAGTACCTCGGCTGCCACGGCCACGGCGCAGGACAGGGCCATGACCCGGAGCGCCTCCAGGCCGAAGACGACCACGGCCATGATGGCGGCGGGCATGAGCGCGATCAGAGTATCGACCATGTAGCGAGGGATGGACCGGCCGCAGTGCACGTGCGGCGGCACGGACACGGTCAGGATGGGGTTGAGCGGCTTCAGCATGGCGTGTCTCCGGTCTGCTCCTTGATTTGGTCGTCCGTGGGCGCGGCGGGCTCGTGGGCCCCGGCCAGCAGGGCCAGCTCGTACTTGGCCAGGCGGATGTACTGCAGCAGCGGACGCCGGGCAGTGCACCAGTAGCCGCACAGCCCGCACTCCATGCAGGAGTGGATGTGGTACGCCTCGGCCCGGGTGAAATGCTTGAACTCGGCGCAGCGGCTGATCATGCCGGGCATGATCCGGGCCGGACAGTGACGTTCGCAGTTTCCGCAACCGAGGCAGAAGTTGTCGGTGGTCTCCAGGCTCGTTTCCCGGCGCATGAGGGTCAGGCCGTAGGTGTCCTTGTCCACGCCCTGCTCCAGGTTGGCGGCGGCCAGGCCGCGCAGGGGGCCGCCCAGCACGGCGCGGTCGCCGGGCTGTATCTGCGCCCCGGCCTCGGCGGCCAGAAAGCCCACGGGCGTGCCCACGCGCACCAGCTGGTTCTGCCCGCCGATGGTCATGACCGTCTCGGTCAGGGGGCGGCCCGTCTCCATGACCCGGCCGATGGCGTACAGGTCCTTGACCGACAGCATGGTGGCGCTGTCCGGCCGGGAGCCGGGCAGGACCTCCTGTTTGAGGACCGTCTTGTAGACCCGCGGGTCCAGCCCGTTGGGGTAGACCGGGTTGACGTGGACCACGGTGCAGTTGGCGAATGCGTTGGCCCGGTTGCCCTTGGCCGCCACCAGAAATATCTTGGCCGGTTCAATCACCTTCTGGACCGTCTCCAGCCCCATTTCCAGGGTCTTGCGGTAGTCGCGCAGCAGGGGATCGAACACGGAGATGCCCGGTTCGGGCGGTACGCCGTTGAGGATCAGGGTGGGGGCCTTGTACAGGGCGCCCACGTCCACACCCATGGATTTGAGCCACTGCCGCAGCCTGTCGCCGCCCTCGGAACAGGGCGTGCGCGGCTCGGCCTTGCCGCCGTTGTCCACTTCGATGAGCATGGAATCGGGATCGAGTTCGAGAATGGTTCCGGCCAGGGGCGCGTGCAGATCGCCCTTGTCCGGACCGTTGCCCACAGCCACCTTGGTGCCTCCCAGGACCTGGTCGCCCACGGCCAGGACCGGGGTCATGCCGTCCATGGAAAGCTGGAGCCTGTCCGGCCGCGAGGCCGTGGTCAGGGGCCCGGTTTCGCCGCACAGCAGGCTGAAGTTGAAATCGCTCATGGTTCTGGGGCCTCTTATTTCATATGGCATTGATAGCAGGCGTCGTCGCCGAACGGGCCGGAGCCGTTCTCCTCATGGCAGCCCTGGCACTGCGCGTGATAGGCGGCCATGGTCGTGGGGATCAGTTGGTCCGCTGGCGCGGCGTGGCAGTCGGCGCAGGCCCGGTAGTCCGCTTCGGACGCGGGTTCTGCCTTGCGTTCGTGGCAGCGGGTGCAGCCTACGGTCCCTTCCTTGTACAGGTCGTCGTGGCAGTCGGCGCACCGGGCATGGGCCGCGTCGCGCAGGCTCGGGCGGGCGTCGGCCCCGTCCGTGTGGCAGTTCGAGCAGGCCTGCGGCTCGGGCTCGATGGCCGTATCGTGGTGGCAGGTTTGGCAGTCGCCCGAGGCGTAGTCGTCGGCGTGCCCGTCGTGGTCGAATTTGCCTATGGTCGCCCCGGCGTGGTGGCAGGAAGCGCACTGTTTGTCATCCATGGTTTTCTGATGCGATGCGGCGAAATCCTTGCCGAATTTGGCCACGTGGCAGGTGGAGCAGGCGGGCGGATTGGGATCGTCGCCCGAGGTGTGGTGGCAGTCCTCGCACCGGCCGTCCATGTCGCCGATGTGCTGGGCGTGGTTCAGGATGACCTTGCCGCCCTTGTTCTCCAGAAGTACCCGGACCGGCGGTCCTTCCGATCCGGCCGGGGCCAGATAGCCGCCCAGGGCGACGAGGAAGAGGATGCCGGTCACCAAGGTGATGGGAAAATACCGTTTTTGCAATGGATCGACCTCACGATTTGGAGCGCAATACAAACTTGTAGCTGAAACCGTGGGGTTTAGTCCACACCTCTGAGGAGATTTTGGGTAGAGATGGCCGTTGTCCGGCCAAGAGCGGATTATGCCGAATTTATTTTCGGCCGAGCAGCCCGAGCGCGAACATCAGACCGAACATGGCCACTCCGGCCCACCACAGGAAAAGGGTCAGTTCCGTGGTGAAAAGCACATAGGCGGCCTTGGCCGCGATATCCAGGGGCAGCTGGCGGGCAAGGGTGAGCAGGTCGAGGCCCAGCAGTTTGCCGAAGACGTCCATGAGGGTTATGGAGGGCCAGGCCCCGGTGACGGCCCAGGCCGCTCCCTGCCAGGCCAGGGTCAGCAGACATCCGCCCCAGGCGAGTATTCCAAGCGTTTTGAGCATAGGGAGCGTATATATAATTGCGGCCCGATGCGCCATGGTTTAATGAAACAATACGGGAGGGTGGCATGGACATCGCCGTGGGTGACAGCATCATTCTGGAGGTCTCCACATTCGAGGACCGCTTCCTCGGCATGGTGGCCGGGCTCAAGCCCGACGGCCGGTTGATGGTCTTTGCCGACCTGCCCGAAGCGGCGGTGCAGCGGCTGAGGACCGACGCCTCCGCCCTGGTCCGTTACGCCTACGACGGCCAGCTGCTCGGCTTCAACACCCGGGTCCTGAGCGCCCTGGAGGCCCCGGGCACGATCCTCGAACTGGCCGCGCCCAAGATGGTATTCGACGCCGAGGAGCGCAGCGAGCCTCGCTGTTCCTGTTCGTTCCCCGCCTTCGTGGTCAACGGACAGTCCGCCGCCAGGGGCGTGTTGGAGGACATGTCCGCCAGCTGCACCCGCGTCCGGTTCATGGGCGACGGTGAGGACGGGCTACCCTTGGAGCCGGGCGGGAGCGTGCGCCTGACCTTCCACCCCTTCGACATGGATGGGGACGGAATCTCCGTGGGCTGTACCGTGCTCAAGACCTTCATGAAGGACCACGTGCACTACGCGGTGCTCCGGTTCGACAACGAAGAACCGGATGCCCGCAAGCGGATATCCGGTTTCATCGAGGCCCAGGTCTGCTGCCGCATCCCCGGGCTATAGTCTCTTCGGTTTATTCGTCCGACTCCAGCTTCTTGGCGTAGGTTGCCGCTTCGATGCCCGCCACGCATCCCTCGCCCACGGCCTTGGCCATCTGCAGGGGCGGGCCGCAGATGTCGCCCGCTGCGTACACGCCGGGGACGTTGGTGCGCTGCTTCTTGTCCGCTTCGATGTACTTCATGTTTTCGTCCAGCTGCACGCCGAGCATGGCGGTCAGTTCCAGCACGCCCTTGGCGCCCAGTTCGATGAACACGCCGCTGACGTCCTGGCTGGAGCCGTCGGAGAGGAGTACGGAGGAGACCGCGTTATCCCCCAGAATTTCCTGGATGGATACGCCCTCGTGGACCTTCACGCCGGTCTCTTGGAGCTGTCCGCGCAGCCCTTCGTTCACGTCCAGCTCCTCGCAGTAGAGGTGCACTTCGCTGGCGAAGTTGGTCAGGGCCACGGCCCCGCCTGCGGCGGCGCTGCGGCAACCGGCCACGGCCACCACCTCGTTGCGGTAGAAACCCGCGTCGCAGTCCACGCAGTAGCTCACGCCCTTGCCGAGCAGTTTCTTTTCACCGGGCACGCCCAACTTGTTGCGGCTGGAGCCGGTGGCCAGGATGATGGTCTTGGCCCGGACCGCGTCGCCGGATTCGAGCTTGAGGCTGAAGAGCTTGCCGTCGGGTTCGATGGCCAGGACGTCCTCGTCCCGGAATTCGGCCCCGAAGCTCTCGGCCTGGTCGCGGCCCTTCTTGAGGATTTCCTCGCCGGATATCTTGATCTGGCAGCAGTAGTTCTCGACATGGGCCCAGTATAGGCTGGAGTCGTCGATGCGTCCGAGCATCAATGTCTTGGCCTTCTTGCGCGAGGCGTGGATGGCGGCCTGCAGGCCTCCGGGGCCGGAGCCGAGTATGACGACGTCGTAGAGTGTATCGGACATGAGGTTCTCCTGTGTTCGGATGAGAATGCGTTAACGAAAAGGATAAGCATTCGCAGGAGGAAGTAAAGCGGGCTTAGAGAAACGGGATGGACAGCATGCGGGTCAGCCTGCCGAACTCGCGGTCGCGGAAGATGTTCAGCCCGATGCGCATGCCTTCGTGGCCCAGGTCGGGCTGGGGCTTGTAGGTCCGAAACATCCGGTCCCACCAGGGGAAGTTGAAGCCGAAATTCATGTTGGCCTCGCGCATGTCCGTGGAGTGGTGCACCCGGTGCTGGTCCGGGGTGACCAGAAAGAGGCGCAGAACACGGTCGACGGGAAGCGGGATGCGCACGTTGGCATGGTTGAACACGGCGCAGCCGTTGAGCAGGATCTCGAACAGGATCACGGCCCCGGCGGGCGGGCCCAGGACCAGGACCACGGCCAGCTTGATGAGCATGGACAGGACGATCTCGATGGGGTGGAAGCGGATGCCGGTGGAGGCGTCGATGTCCAGGTCCGCGTGGTGCATGCGGTGGACCCGCCAGAGCAGCTTCTGGCGATGGAAGAGGACGTGCTGCCAGTAGATGGCCATGTCCAGGACGAGCACTGCAATAATCCAGGCGGGGACCGGCGGCAGGGGGATAAGATTGAGCAGGCCGATGCCGCGGGCCGCGCAGTAGGCGGCCACCCCGGCGGGCAGCAGCGGGATGAGCGCGCGGGTCAGGAGGGAGGCGAGGGCGGCCACGGACAGGTTGGCGAACCAGCGGCGTCCCTTGCCCGTGGACAGTCGGCGCCGGGGCCAGACGGTCTCCGCCGCGCCCATGGCCGCGAGGACGGCCAGGAACGAACCGAGTCGGAGCAGGGTTTCCGTGGTCACAGCGCCTCCTTGGCTGTTTACCTTTCGGGCCGTTCCGCTTCCTTGGTTTCCAGGTGGCGGAAGACCTTCTCCTCGAGGGCCTTGATCTCGTCGGTGTCTGGCAGCAACTCGAAGGTCCGGGCCACCAGGCCGCGCTCGCGCAGCAGCCGGGCCGAGGTACCGTGGTTCAGGGAGAAGAGCCAGCCGGTCAGAAGCAGCAGGAAATCCTTGTCGTACCTCAGCAGGCCGTAGTCGCAGGGGCCGCCGGACATGACCATATCATAGACCGCCGGGGTGTAGCGCGTGGGATGCTCCTCCAACCGGTGGATGACCACCTGGTCCGGCGTGTGCGGGCTGGACAGGTGGTCCAGGATCACGGCGAAGATGTCGACCTTGTCCGCGTCGCGGACCACGCCGACCATGGTGGCCAGGTCCCCCTTGAGGCCGGGATTGACCTCCTTGGCGTTGTGCAGGCCCACGGCTCCCTTGATAATGCGCCATTCACGGTCCGTGAACCCGCCGGGCAGGTCGAGTCGGCGCAGGGTCAGCACGCCCATGCGGCCGTGGTTGATCGAGTCCGCGTCCTTGAAGGTGCCCCAGCGGGCGAACTGCGGAAACCGCCCGATGTCGTGGTACAGGCAGGCCATGGCCGCCAGCTCCCCGGTGCGTCCGGTGATGCCCTCGTCGCCGATGATCGCAAGTCCGTTGTCCAGGACCCGCATGGAGTGGTCGAGTTTCAGGCGGATGTGGTAGTCGTTGGTCGCATCGCCGGAGAGGTGGCTCTCGGCGAACTCCCTGAGCAGCTGTTTGTGGGCGGACAGGAACATGGTCTAGTCCTTGAGCCGTTTCATCTTGACCTTGTAGTCCGCTTCGGAGATCTCGCCCGCGTCGAGCAGTTCCTTGAGCTCGGCCCGTTCCCGTTCGGCCTCCTGGCGGGCCTCCTCTTCGAGCTCCTTGTCCCGCAGGGGCCCGCCGGGGCCGAAGAGCAGCCGGAGGAAGAGCAGGATCACGCCCATGATCATGGTGACGAAGAGCAGCCGGGCCAGGGCGGGCAGGATGTGCTCCCCGTACCCGGAGTTGAACGGCCAGGCTCGCCACTGTGGGCTGTCCAGGAAATCGAAGAACCCTCCGAGAAGGGCGGGAATATGCGAAAAGTCCATGTGATTGTTCCTCCGGAGCGGCGTGTTTCGCCGTGGCCCATGTTCCTACGTGGCAATCGACTTCAGGGCAAGCCCCGGGCCGGCGGGGCGGTCGGCCTGTGAATGCATTATAGATTGTGCACGGTTTCTCTCAGGACCGTTGAAATCCTTTCGGGAGTGGTGTATTTCGGCTCTGAGAAGGAGAATCAATGCGTATCCTTATAGTAGAAGACGAATTCACCAGCCGCAAGCTGCTTACCGCGCTCCTGTCCGATTTCGGCGAGTGCGATACCGCCGCCGATGGAGTGGAATGCGTGGACGCCTTCCGTAAGGCCCTTGACGAGGGCCGCCCCTATGACCTGGTCTGTATGGACATCATGATGCCCAACAAGGACGGCCACCAGGCCCTGAAGGACATCCGCGCCATGGAGCAGGAGGCGGGCGTCTCTTCCGCCGACGAGGCCAAGGTCATCATGATCACCGCCCTGAACGATCCCAAGACCGTGGTCCGGGCCTATTACAAGGGCGGGGCCGCGGCCTACCTGCCCAAACCCATCGAGGTGGAGAGCCTGTACGCCATCCTGCGCAATCTCGCCCTCATCGATTGATTGCCTGTACGCCCAGTTTGTTTTACGAAGCATCCATGCACAACGACAACTACGTGAACGCGTCCGGTTCGGCCGTTCGTTCGACCGGCCGCCTGGCCCTTTGGCTGTCCGCGCCTGCCCTGGTCCTGCTCTCGGCCACTCCGGCCCTGGCGCAGGCCGCCCCACCCAGCCGCACCGGCTCCGTCCTGAACATTCTCCTGCTGGTGCTCATCGCCTATTTCCTGGTCCGCATGTTCAGGCGGCGGTCCGGCGGCGGCAACGACAAGACCCGGCCCGGACAGTGGTCCAAGACCGATTACCCGACCAAGCCCGGCGAAGAGGGCCGTTCCGATCCCGACGCCGGTTCCCGTGACGCGGCCAAGCCCATGGACCGGCACGAGGCCGCCCGGCAGACCTGGGACATGCTCCGCTCGGAGCCCGGTGACAACCCGGCGCCGACCACGCCCACGGGCGCGCCACAGCGCGCGAACGGGTTCGACGAGGCCGAGTTCCTGGAGGGGGCCAAGGTCCTTTTCTCCCGTTTCCAGCAGGCCCGCGACAAGGAAGACTTCGACGCGCTGCGCGACTTCCTGTCCGACGAGGTCTACAGCGACGCGGTGGCCGCAGGGGAACGCCCGCACACCGAGGTCATGCTGGTTTCGGCCCTGCTCACGGAGCTGAACACCGCCGCCGGCCGCACCGTGGCCTCGGTCCACTACGACGCGCAACTGCGCGTGGGCGAAGAGGGCCGTCCGGTCCAGCTTCGCACCGTGTGGGAGTTCGGCCGCGAAGACTCCGTGCCCGGCGGGCTGTGGGTCCTGGAAAAGATCAATTCAATAGACCAGTAAAATCAAAAGCCTCCTAGCAAGGCTTACTGTTTTCCGGAGGGAAAAATGGCGGATACCGTTTTCAACCTGGACCAGCCTATTGGTGCGCTCATCGACATCGCCGTGAGGGAATTCGGCGAGGTCGGTTTCGAGACCGTGACCATCGGCGACCGGAACCTGGAGGTCCTCCAGGTCAAGCAGATGCAGAAATACCTCGACAAGCTGGTGGACCGGACCCGGGGGGGCAAGAAGATATCCCTGCCCCTGTGGGCCAAGGTCTGGCCGTCCTGTCTGGTGCTCGGCTACACCCTGACCCGGTTCCCGTTCGCGCCCGGCTGCTCCATCCTCGAGGTGGGCGCGGGCTGCGCCGTGAACGGCATGGTCATGGCCTCGATGGGCCACGACGTGACCGTGACCGACGTGGAACCGAATGCCCTGCTGTTCAGCCGCATCAACATCCTCAAGAACGGCCTGGAGGACAGGGTGACCATCACCAAGGCCGACTTCACCAGGGACACTCTGGGCAGACGCTTCGACTACGTCATCGGCTGCGAGGTCCTCTACGAGGAGGCCGTGTACGAGCCGCTGGTGGACTTCCTGGACGCCCATCTGGCCGAATCACCGTCCGCCGAGGTTCTCATGGCCATGGACAAGAAGCGGCAGGGCAGGAAGTTCTTCGACAAGGCCGACGGGCTGTTCGCCATGATGAAGTCCGAGGCCAAGTACAAGGACAACGAGACCGGCGAGGAGAACGTCATCAACATGTTCCGCATGAAGAGGAAGGGCGCGTGATCGAACTCAAGAACTGCCTCAAATCCTTCACCACGGACCAGGACAAGGCGTGCACCCCGGTGGAGACCGTGAATCGCGTCAAGGCCGCCCTGGCCGAGAAGTGCAAGGGCGTCCTGGCCCAGACGGACCGGGTGGACACCGGCAGGCTCGGCATCCCGGTGTTCGTCAGCCAGTGCGGCCCCGAGGCCCGCGAGGTCATGCCCACGCGCAAGCAGATGGGCAAGGGCGCTTCCCCGGAACAGGCCGAGGCCTCGGCCCTGATGGAGCTGGTCGAGCGTTTCTCCTATTTCAGCTTCTGGGCCGACCCGGACAACTTCACGGAACTGACCTGGTCCGAGGCGCAGGAAAAGTGGCCCGGCCAGGTCATGGACATCGCCCAGGTGATCCGCTCGGTGAACGAGGAGATCGACCGGGGCAAGGCCGTCCGGCTCATGGACCTCATCCGTTGGCGGTTCCATCCGGCCCTGAACGTGCGCACCGGGAAGACCGAGTACGTGCCCCTGGACTGGTTCAAGAAGCTCAACGAATTCAACGGATCCTCCGCCGGAAACACCTTCGAGGAGTCCATCGCCCAGGGCGCGTGCGAACTGGTGGAGCGCCACGTCTGCGCGCTCATCGACCGCTCCCGGCAGACCACCCCGACCATCGACCCGGCCAGCTGCGCCGATCCGGTCCTGCGCCGTCTGCTCGACTGCTTCGAGCGCAACGGCGTGAGCATCATTCTCAAGGATTTCTCGCTCGGCTACCCCGTGCCCACGGTGGCGGCCGTGGCCTGGGACCGCAAGACCTTCCCAAGCTTAAGCGAAATCGTCTTCACCGCCGGGACCGCAGCCTCTCCGGTCAAGGCGGCCATCCGCGCCGTGACCGAGGTGGCCCAGTTGGCGGGCGACTTCGAGACCAGCCGGGTGTACGAGGCCTCGGGCCTGCCCAAGTTCACCGAGCTCGACCAGATTGAGTGGCTGAGGCAGGGCGAAGTGGTCACCCTCGACTCCCTGCCCACGGTGGAGGACGGGGATATATATAATGAATTGATGGCCCTGGCCGAGGGCCTCGCCGAGAAGGGCGACACCCTGTACGCGGTGGACACCCGGCACCCGGAGCTGATGGTCACGGCCAACTACAATTTCGTGCCCGGTTTCGACTTCCGGGAGCGCACCCCGCACCGGTCCATCGGCCTGTTCGTCGGCCGCATCCTGGCCGAGGACACCGACTTCGACGAGGCTCTGGAAGGGTTGGACGTGCTCGAGGAGATCTATCCCGGCGCGTACTTCCTGCCGTTCTTCCGTGGGCTGCTGGCCCTGCGAATGGGTGACCCGCTCTATGCCGCCGCCCAGTTCGAGGCGTCCGTGGACCTGCAGCCCGCCGACGCCGAGCGCGGTCTGGCGGTCTTCTACCAGGCCTACGCCCTGTCCCAGGTGGAGGAGTGGGAGGACGCCCTGGGCCTGCTCGACCGGGCCGTGGAGCTCGACGACGAGTGCCGGGAGTTTTTCAACCTGCGCGGCGTGGCCCACTTCAAGGCGGGGCGCTACGCCGAGGCTGCGGACAACTTCCGGGCGTCCCTGGACATCGACAGCGGATCGCCCCATGATCTGGCCAACCTCGGTCTGTGCCACAAGTTCATGGGCAACCGGCAGGAGGCCGAGGATTACCTCAAGGCGGCTCTCGACATGGACCCGACCTTGGAATACGCCCGGGAACACCTGCGCGAACTTGAGGAATCCTAGCCCGTTATAGGCAATTCGGGGGAATCCTTTTTGTCGTATTGAAATGTGCCGAGTACTTGACAAGGTTGGGGAGGAGACGTAATGTCCCTCCACGGTTTTACACCGAGTCTACCATTTGCAGCTAAGCAGCGGATCGCTGTTTATTTGGATAAGGTCGCTCCGGGAATCCCCCGGGGCTACAGCAAGACAAACATCCACTTAGGAGGATACAATGGCTGTTGTTGAATTCCAGGGCTCTTCTTTCGAAGTTGACGAAGACGGCTTCCTGCAGAAATTTGAAGATTGGACCCCGGTTTGGGTCGAATACGTGAAGGAATCCGAGGGCATCAAGGAGATCTCCGAGGACCATCAGAAAGTCATCGACTTCCTGCAGGACTACTACAAGAAGAACGGTATCGCTCCCATGGTGCGCATCCTCTCCAAGGTCACCGGCTTCAAGCTGAAGCAGATCTACGAACTGTTCCCGTCCGGACCTGGTAAAGGCGCCTGTAAGATGGCCGGCCTGCCCAAGCCCACCGGCTGCGTCTAGTTCTCGACCGAACTCGACTGACAAAGGCGGGAGCTTCGGCCCCCGCCTTTTTTACGCCCTTGCGGGCCGGGTGCGGGAGCGGGGCGAGACCCTGGAGATTCCCGGAAAATTTTCCTTGCCAAGCGGTGGGGCAGTGCGTATAAGACCGAGTTCCACGCAAAAAGAATGACAGGAGATAGTCATGAAAAACGATATTCATCCCAAGACTTACAAGGCCAAAGTTCGCTGCCACTGCGGCTACGAGGCCGAGCTGCTGACCACCAAGGGTGAGGAGTTCGAAGTGGAAATCTGCTCCAACTGCCATCCCTTCTACACCGGTAAGCAGCGCTTCGTGGACACCGCAGGCCGCATCGACCGCTTCCGCAAGAAGTATGGCGATCTGAGCAGCCTGGCCGCCAAGTCCAAGTAGCTCCGTTTTTTCGGCGCAAGCCGAGACCATATGCCTTCGTTGGGGTCGTCTACCCTGCGGAGGCATATTGTTTTATCCGGCCTTTACAATCGGCGGGGAATCCCTGATTCTCCACCCATGCGGGATATGGCGTCTGCCGCCCGGGAATATAGCCTTTACCGGAGGGTATCTGCTTGAGATTGCGAGGAATTCTGACGATGGCCGTACCCCAGGCCGTGGGTGGCCAGGCGGTGATCGAAGGCGTGATGATGCGCGCCAAGGACAAACTCGCCATCGCCATCCGCAAGGCGGACGGAGAGATCGTCACCGATGTCCGGCCGTGGTTCACCCTGGTCAAACATCCCTTGCTCAAGAAACCCTTCCTGCGCGGCTTTCCGGTGCTCATGGAGACCATGGTCAACGGCATCAAGGCGCTGAATTATTCCGCCATGCAGGCCGCCGAGGACGTCGAGGACGACGAAGGCGGCGAGCTGACCACCTGGCATCTCGTCCTGACCATGGTCCTGGCGCTCGGAGCGGCGCTCGGCCTGTTCGTGGTCCTGCCGCACTTCCTGTCCGTGGGTATGGAGCTGCTCGGCCTGGGCGGCGACGTGGATTCCCTGAGCTTCCACGCCTGGGACGGCCTGATCAAAATGATCGTCTTTGTGGGCTACATCCTGGCCATCTCCTACATCCCGGACATCCGCCGGGTCTTCCAGTACCACGGGGCCGAGCACAAGGTCATCTGGACCTGGGAGGAGGGCAAAGAGCTCTCCCCTGCGTCGAGCCGCTTCTACAGCCGCCTGCACCCGCGCTGCGGCACCGCATTTCTGCTGTTCGTCCTGGCGGTGTCCATCATGCTCTATGCCGTGCTGGTGCCCTGGCTGCTGACGTTCTATTCGCCGGAACATTTCATCGTCAAACATCTGTACATCGTCGGCATGAAACTCCTTCTCATGATCCCGGTCAGTTGCGTGGCCTACGAGATGATCAAGTTCGCCGGTAAATACAGCAAGAACGGCCTGTGCAAGCTGATGTGCTGGCCGGGACTGATGATGCAGATGCTGACCACCAAGGAACCTGACGACAGCCAGCTTGAGGTGGCCATCGCCGCCCTGCGGTGCGCTGTCAACGCCGAGGAGTGCTGACCATGTTTGGCAAGCTTGAAGAGATTGAGGAAAAATACGTTGAGTTGGAGCAGGAGCTTGCCCAGCCCGATATTTTCAATGACCAGGAACGGTACAAGAAGGTCTCCAAGGCCCACGCCGATCTCGGCGAGGTGGTCGAAGTTTTCCGCAAGTACAAGGTCCTGGCGCAGGAGCTTGAAAACAACCGCGAGATGATGAACGACTCCGATCCGGACATCCGCGACATGGCCAAGGCCGAGATCGAGGAGATCGAGGAGCAGCTGCCCGAGCTCGAGGACGAGCTCAAGGTACTGCTGCTGCCCAAGGACCCGATGGACGAGAAGAACATCATCCTGGAAATCCGCGCGGGCACCGGCGGCGACGAGGCGGCCCTGTTTGCGGCCGACCTGTACCGCATGTACACCCGTTACGCCGAGATCAACCGCTGGAAGGTCGAGGAGATGAGCGCCAACCACACCGGTTCAGGCGGCTACAAGGAAGTCATCGCCTCCATCTCCGGCGACAAGGTCTACAGCAAGCTCAAGTACGAGTCCGGCACCCACCGGGTGCAGCGCGTCCCGGCCACCGAGTCCCAGGGGCGTATCCACACCTCGGCCGTCACCGTGGCCATCATGCCCGAGGCCGAAGAGGTGGACGTGGACCTCCGCCCCGAAGACCTGCGTGTGGACGTGTTCCGGTCCTCCGGTCCCGGCGGCCAGTCGGTCAACACCACGGACTCGGCCATCCGCGTGACCCACATCCCCTCCGGACTGGTGGTCATCTGCCAGGACGAGAAGTCGCAGCACAAGAACAAGGCCAAGGCCCTGAAGGTCCTGCGCTCCCGCCTGCTGCAGATGGAGCAGGACAAGGCCAAGGCCGAGGAAGAAGCCGCCCGGCGCAGCCAGGTGGGCACCGGCGACCGGTCCGAGCGCATCCGTACCTACAACTATCCCCAGGGCCGCGTGTCCGATCACCGCATCAACCTGACCCTGCACAAGCTCCCCCAGATCATGGAGGGCGAGTTGCAGGAGTTGACCGAGGCGTTGATCAGCCATTTCCAGGCCGAAGCGCTCAAGCGGCAGGGCGACTAGCCGTTTCCGCTCAGGAACCTCCGTGTCCCGCAATATCCAGGACGTGCTCAAGGAGTGCGAGTCCCGCCTGTCCGGCGTGGACTCGCCCCGTCTGAGCGCTGAACTCCTGGCCGCGCACGTGCTCGGCTGTTCGCGCCTGTCCCTGAACCTCGAACGGGGCAGGGTGCTTGGCGACCGCGAATATGCCGTCCTCGACGCCCTGGTGGCCCGTCGTGAGGCGGGCGAACCCGTGGCCTACATCCTGGGCACCAAGGAATTCTACGGGCTGGACTTCGCGGTCTCGCCCGCCGTGCTCATCCCCCGTCCCGAGACCGAACACATCGTGGAGGCTGTGGAGGCGTCCTTTGCCAAGGGCCAACCGTTCCGCTTCGCCGACCTCGGCACCGGCTCCGGCATATTGGCCGTGACCATCGCCTCGCTTTTCCCCGAGGCCCGGGGCGTGGCCGTGGACATCAGCCCCGACGCCCTGGACGTGGCCCGGGCCAACGCGCAAGCCCATAACGTTGCGGACCGCCTGGAATTTGTCCAAGCCGATTTCACAGCCGAGACCGTGGAAGGGGATTTCGACCTGGTGGTCTCCAACCCTCCCTACGTCAGCGAATCCGAATTCGTGGCCGCCAGTCATGAGGTCACCGGGTTCGAGCCGACCGGCGCGTTGGTCAGCGGACCGGACGGGCTGGACCACATCCGGGCCATGCTTCCCGGCGTGGCGGCCATGCTCAAGCAGGAAGGGCGCCTTTTCATGGAGATCGGTTACGATCAGGCAAAGATGATAATAGATATCGTTGCTGACGTTTGCCCGGAATTCGAAGAGGTTGGGGTGCAAAAAGACCTCTCCGGACATGACCGTGTGGTCTTCGCGCGAAAAAAATAATCCCAGAAATGCAACAATTCGCCCTCGCCCTTGTTGTAAAAAAACAAAGAGTTGCTGGAATGCAACACGTGTTTGGACCGACAGCATCAATGAATTTTAATAGAATACAGCTGGTTAGGCGATTCGCCTGTCGTGGCATTGTTCTTGCTATTTAGTGACTGGTTAATCAACCGGAGGAATAATGTCTCAGACAACCATACATAGATCAGTACGTTGCACCGGTATCGGGCTCCACAGCGGCAAGCAGGTGGATCTGGTTCTCCGGCCCGCTGCTGAGGATACCGGCATCCTGTTTTCGCTACGCGACGGAACCGGTTCCACCTTCATGACCCCCGCCCCGTCCCTGGTCGTTGAGACCAGCCTGGCCACGGTGCTGGGAGACGGCCGCGAGACCGTGGCCACCGTCGAACATCTGCTCGCCACCATCAACGGCATGGGCATCGACAACATCCATATCGAAGTCACGGGCAAGGAAGTGCCCATCATGGACGGCAGCGCCGGTTCCTTCGTCTACCTGCTCAAGCAGGCGGGCGTGCGCACCCTGAACAAGCCCCGCAAGGTCCTGAATTTCAAGAAGGCCGTGGAGTTCGAGCAGGACGGCAAGTACATCAAGGCCCGCCCCTACGACGGTCTGTGCGTGGACTACACCATCGAGTTCGCCCATCCGCTGATCGGCCGCCAGCACATGGCCATGGAAATCACCCCCGAGAATTTCTCCCAGCATCTCGCCAAGGCCCGCACTTTCGGTTTCCTCAAGGAAGTCGACTACCTGCATGCCAACGGCCTGGCCCTGGGCGGCTCCCTGGATAACGCGGTTGTTCTGGACGAATACAACATCCTCAACGCCGAGGGGCTGCGTTTCGAAGACGAGTTCGTGCGCCATAAGATGCTCGACTTCGTCGGCGACATCGCCACCTTCGGCGCGCGTTTGCAGGGCCACTTCGAGGTCTTCGCCTCGGGCCACGCCCTGAACAACGCCTTCCTCCGGCACCTGGACGAGAACCGCGACCTCTACCTCGAGGAAAAGGTTCAGGGCGCTGCCGTCGTCAAGGAATCCCCGGCGCGCGAACAGCTCCAGCCCACCCCTGCCGTGGCTTAGGATTCAGCCTCTCAGGCCACAAAAAAGCCCGCCATTCGGCGGGCTTTTTTGTGGCCTGAGAATGCCTCCGGCGGCCGGGGCGCTGCCCCGGACCCCGCTTAAGAACCTCTTGAAAGAGGTTCTTAGGGTCTGTCGACATTCATTTCAACCAAATCCAAATCGCTGCAACATGTAAGAATGACATGTAGGTAGAGGCGAGCTTGTCGTATCTCGTTGCTATTCGTCTAAATTGTTTTAATTTCGCAAACATACATTCAACCATGCTGCGCTGTTTATACAGATGGCGATCGTAGTCGCGAGGTTCTTTTCTAAGAGATCGTGAAGGGATTACGGGCTGGGCTGGCATCGCTAAAATGGTGTCTACAATCTGCTGGGAATCGTATCCTTTGTCAGCAAGAACATAGTCCGCAATTTGCCCGGAAAGCAACGGTATGGCTTGTGTACAATCTGAAATATTACCTGGTGTTAGAATGAATTTGGTTGGACAGCCGAGAGAGTCTGTGCTAGCATGAACCTTGCTGGAGAACCCACCGCTAGACCTCCCGATCTGCTGGCAGAGGTGCCCCCTTTCCGCCCGCCGAATGTTGGTGGGCTCGGACGATAGAGCTGTCGATCATGAGCCACTCTGTGTCGGCATCAACTGCGAGGGTGTTGAACACCATTTGCCAAATGCCTTTCTTTGACCACCGGATGAACCTTTTGTGCACGGAAGACCATTTTCCGTAGGAAGCCGGAAGGTCTCGCCAAGGGGCACCGGTTTTCCCTATCCATAAAACCGCATCAACGAACAGCCTGTTATCTTGAGCGGTTCTGCCACTATCGCTCTTCTTTCCTGGAAGAGAATCCTTGATCTTGTCCCACTGATCATCGCGTAAAGCATGACGTTTCTGCGCTGCTACTTTCATGAAAAATGTTGTAGCACGGTCGCAGTCGAATGTCGACAGACCCTAAGAATCTCCAGAACTTTTTGTTGCCGCTTCGCGGTTTGTGCGCAACAGCCAGTCGTGCTTTTCCAGCTTCTTTGCAGTCCGTTCCATCGTCCCGCTAAATCAGCCACTCTCCCGTCTCCCGCCACCCCCGCGAAGCGCTTAAAAAGTTTAGGAGGGAAAGGGGGATGGGGGTCCGGGGGAAGGGGGAAAGGGAAGCCCTTTTCCCCTTCCCCCGGCCGCCGGAGGCGTCCTCACCTCTGAAACAGCAACTCAGCGAGAATGCCGCTGTGGCTGGTGCGGGGGAGCTTGGCCACGCCGAGGTGTTGGATCTGGAAAGGACTGCCGGGGCGTTTGCGGGTATCGAGGTAGCGCGACAGGGCGGCTGCGTGTTCGGGATGTTGTAGCTGTACGCGGACGGACAGGGTTTCGTCCTTGCGCAGGAACTGGACGCGGGTGAGGCCCATGCGCGTATGGTCGAATTCGATGAGTATCTCGGTCAGTCGGGCCTCGTCCCGGGCGTAGCGGACAAGAGAGGCTTGCCGCCGGCCGGTGGGCGCGAGCCAGGGTTGGTAGCGGAGGACGCCCTTGTCCGCCTCCAGCAGGGCCTCGGACAGGGGGAGGGCGCAGTTGGCGGCGTCCTGGTAGGCCGCGTGCAATGGAGGGTTCCCGGCCAACAAAGTAAGGAAATCGGGCAAGGGCAGAGGGTGCCCGTAGCGGCCGGATTGCTTGAGCGCGGGGCGGAACCTGTTTTCGAAGAGCGTGCGGGCCGAGTCGAAATCGCTGACCCGGCTGAGGGCGGTGGCCGCATTGCCGTGGGCTTCGCCGGTCAGTTCCTTGAGGACGATCTGCGGGACAAGCTGCTGGACGAGGAAGAGGAGTCGACTGCCCTCGGGGCGGGCGGTTTCGAGCTGCGCCAGGAGCCGCTCGCCGTCGATGTCCACCCAGGCTATGGAGTCCGGGAGGTTTTTGACGAGCACGCCCCGGACCTTCTGGCCGGGACGATGGCGGCTGCGGAACCGGTCGGACCGGCTGCCGCCCCCGTTGTAGGAGCCGCCCGTGCCTGAACCCGAGACGCGCACGGCGTGCCCCTAGGCCTGGTCGATGATCAGTTCGACTTCGTCCAGGGCGAGGCCGGTGGATTTGGCGAGCTGCATCGGGGTCTTGCCGGAGCGGTGCCCCTGGATGATGATTTCACGCATGAATTGTGGGGACTTGGCATACTCGTTGGCGAGCTTGACCAGCTTCCTGAGCTCGGCGGCCTTGTTTTCCAGCTGGGTGTTCAAAGCGACCAATTCCTGCTGGCGCTGCTCGAAGGTGGATACCAGTTCGTTCTCCAGCTGGGTGTTGAACTGCAGCCGCTTGATGAATTCCTCCTGCTTGGCGTGCAGGCCGGAGAGCAGGGTTTCTGATTTGCGCAGGCGCAGGAAAAAGAGGATCACGACGCCGAGCAGGACGACCTCGCTGATGGTGAAGAGCATGATAAGCAGAGTGGACATGATTCGGATTGCCTTCAGGGTCAGATCTTGACGTTGACTATGTTGCCGGACCAGGGGGACCCGCTGGAGGCCCCGGTATCGGGGTCGTCATCGTCCGGTTCGCGGTTCTTTCGCTCCGGGGCGGCCTCTTGGCGCTGATCGTTGTGGCCGTCGCGGTCCACGGGATCGGTGGCGGTCTTCTTCTGGACCTGCTGGACTTTGCCCTCGCGCTGGCGGAGCTGCTCCTGGAGCAGCGGTCCGAAGAGCATCTGTTTTATCTCGGGCGTGGCCTTTTCCGCATGGGCGATCTTCTGCACGAAGGGCAGCTGCGAAATGAGTATGGGCAGGTCCAAAGGCGTGGTGCTCATGGATCACCTCACAAGATATTGTTCGAACATCAACGTATCGAACTGGCCAAACCCCATGTATTGGTTGATGATGACCAGCAGTTCCTTTTTCAGCTTCTCGCTGTTCTCCTTATCGGACAAAAACTGCAGATCCTTATTCTTGAGATAATAGTACAGGGCGTTGCGCACGGCAAACGTCTCCTGCTTGAACTGCCGGGCCAGCCCGTCGTCCTCGGTGGACAGGAGGATGCTGACCTCGAGGAAGCGGATTTTGCCCTCCGCGTCGGTCTGTTCGATGAGGAACGGGTCGAGCTTGATGATGATCTGGGGCGTCTCCGGCACTTCCTCTGGGGCCGGTTCCGGGGCGACCTCTTCCACGGGCGGCGGAGGCGGCGGGGGCGGCGCTTCTGGTTCGCGCAGCAGGAGGATGACGATGATGACCAGCAGGAGCAGGATGACGCCAATGCCCACGATCACGAACTTGTTCTTGAGCAGGGCGACCAGGCCCGGTTTGGACTTGGAGTCGTCATCGGTCAGGAACGGCGTCTCGGCCTCGACCTCCTCGATCTCCTCTTCCTCGTCCTCGTCTTCGAGGAACGGGGCGTCGTCGAGGTCGAGATCGACCTTCTGCGTGGCCCTGCTCGCGGCGGCGTCGTCCAACTCCGCTTTCCGCTCGGCGGGAGCGTCGGTTACATCTTCGGCATCATCCGGAACGAGCAGGACCATGGCAAACGCCTAACCGGCAAAGGTGCTTTAGGCGAAGATTTTGTCGATCTTCTGGCCCAGTGTTTCGGGAGTGAACGGCTTGACGATGTAGTTGGACACCTTGGCCTGTACAGCCTCGATGATGTTCTCCTGCTGGGCCTCGGCGGTGACCATGAGGAAGGGGATGTCCGCGTATTCCTCGCTGGCGCGCACCTTGCGGAGCAGTTCGATGCCGGACATGGTGGGCATGTTCCAGTCGGAGACGATGAAGTCGATGTTGTCCTTGTTGAGCACTTCCCACGCGGTGGAGCCGTCGTCGGCCTCTACGATGTTGTTGAAACCCAGCTGGCGCAGGATGTTTTTGATGATTTTACGCATGGTGGAGAAATCGTCTACAACCAGGACGCGCATGTTGGTATCGTAAGCCATCGAAAGTCTCCTTTACATGAGTGCTACTCGTTTTCGTAACGAGCTCTGAACGTTTTTCTTAATTTATTCAATGCTTGGGAGTGGAGTTGCGAGACGCGTCCCTCGGTTATGTCCATAACCTCGGCCGTCTCCTTCATGTTCAGCTCCTCCCCGTAATACAGAGATATGACCAATTTTTCTCTCGGCGTCAATTCTTCAATGAGATTGGCTACTTTGTCAACAATCTCCTGGAAGGCGGCCGATTGGAAAGGTTCGTTGTCGGTCATCTTCTTCTGGCCGATGAGATTTTCCTGAAACGTGTCGAGGCTGAGGCAGACCTGGTTGTTCAGGGCCTCGAGTCCCTGCTGGACCTCCTTGTCGGTCATGCCGGTGTGTTCGCAGAGCTGCTCCGTTGTGGCCGGCGAGCCGGTTTCGTGCTCGATCTGGCGCATGGAGTCCTCGAGCACCTTGACCTTCTGCCTGAGTCCCCTGGAGAACCAGTCCATGCGGCGAAGCTCGTCGAGCATGGCCCCCTTGATGCGGTTCTCCGAGTAGGTGTCGAACTTGATCCCCAGCTCCGGGTTGAACTTGCCCAGGGCGTCCAGAAGGCCGAGGCTGCCCGCGCTGATGAGCTCGTTGAGCTCAACGCTCTGGGGCAGCTTCGCCTTGAGCCGCAGTGCCAGAATCCGGATTTTGGGCGCGTAGTATCGGACGATGTTTTCCCGATCCCTCGGCGAAAAATCGTCCCAGCGCTTGACGCCCTGCTCCAGCTCAAGCCACGGATCGTTCCTGGAAGAGGAGTTTCTTCCAGAAGAATTTAATATTGCCATCGGTGTTGGGGGTTACCTGCCAGTTTTTGACCTTCTGGGCCGTCTGCCGGACAGCCACGCTGGCCGGGGTCTTGGGAAATTTGTGGCAGAACGGGGTCTGCGCGATGACCGCGTTGCGCACATTCTGGTCATAGGGCACGAAGCCGACCAGGTCGAGCGAAATGCCGTCGAGGAAGTGGTCGCAGGCGTTCAGGAGCTTGAGGTAGACCTCGCGGGCCATGTTCACGTCCTTGACCATGTTGACCAACACGCGGAACTTCTCCACTCCGTGGTGCAGCTTGAGGACCTTGATCAGCGCGTAGGCGTCGGTCAGGGAGGTGGGCTCCGGGGTGATGATCAGCAGCCTCTCCTGCACGGCCAGGTTGAAGTACAGGACGTTGTCGTTGATGCCCGCGCCCGTGTCCACGATGAGGTAGTCAACGTTGTCCTCCAGGGAGTCCATGGCGTCCAGGAGGTCGAGCTTCTGGCCCTTGTCCAGGTTGACCATGTCGCTGACGCCCGACGAGGCAGGGAGGATGCGGAATCCGTAGGGGGTGTCGAACAGGATGCGGTCCAGGGTCATTTCCTCGTGGAACAGGTGGAAGAGATTGTGCTGGGGCGCAAGCCCGAGGATGACGTCCACGTTGGCCAGCCCGAGGTCGGCGTCGAGAAGGACAACCTTCTTGCCCGCGGCGCTCAGAGAATAGGCCAGGTTGACCGACATGTTGGTCTTGCCGACGCCTCCTTTGCCGGAGGTGACGGAGAGGACCAGGGGGAGATTCGAACTCATAACGTGTGTCGCGCTCCTTAGGGTTGCGTGTTGCCGTCGGGCAGCCTGCGCATGAACAAGACCCGCCAGATCATCTCTTCCGTGGCCGGGCTGATGCTGTTTTTCAGGCCGGGGCCGTATGAAAGTGCGGACACCGGCAGCCCGCCAGCGTATGCCATGTTCAATATTGCCCCGAATGTACAGGCTTCATCGAGTTTCGTCCAGATAACGCTAGCTAGTTGTTCACTTTTGTATTTGTCCATGAACCGCTCGAACTGTCCTTTGCTGTAATAGGGGTTCATGACCAGGTGGATGGACAGGTCCGGGCACTCGTTCAGGCCATAGAGCTGGGCCCACTCCTCAAGGGTGGTCCGGCCGGACAGGCCGGGCAGGTCGATGAGGATCATGTCGAACTGCCGGGCCTCTTCCCGGAGCAGGGCGAAGTCCTCCCGGGTGATGATCTCGCGGAAGGCCAGGCCGCTCAACTCGGCGTAGTGCTTGAGCACCAGGCGGCCCTTGCCCCGGCCGCCGTCCGCCGTGGCCAGGCACAGCCGCATGCCGGGCTGTTCCTTTTTCATGCGCAGGGCGAGGCGCACCAGGCTCGAGGTCTTGCCCGCGCCGCCGGGCCCGGCAAAGGCGTGAAAGGTGTTTGTCCAGGTCTCCGCCTTGAACGGGGTGGCCTTGAGCAGCGGGTCCAGGGCGGTCATGACCGGGCAGTCCTCGGTCTCGCGCATGGTGCAGTAGACATGGGTCAGGACGCGTTCATCCACTTCCTCGCGTTCCAGGTATTCCAGGGCCACACGCTGCTTGGGGGTGAGTCGGGAAGGGTCCATCTGGGGCTTCATCAGGGCCATGATCTGTCCCTTGATCTGGCTCCATTCGCGCTGCCAGCCCACCGAGTCGCGCAGGGCGGCGTCGACCACGCCTTCCTTGGTGTCGTGCGCCGGGCGGGCCGTCGCCACGGGCTGGTTCTCCACCGCGGCCACGATCTCGCAGCACTTGCAGCCGTTCTCGGTGACGGTCTTGTTGGACAGGATCACGGCCTCGTCGCCGAGTTCGGATTTGACCTTGGCGAAGGCGGCCGTGGACGTTGCGGCCCGATAAGTCTTCATTCTCATAATCTGGTCCTAGAGTTCGACGGTTGCGACCGACTGAATTTTGACGTCCGCCGGAATCTCGGCCTGGGAGATGACCGGCAGGGTGGGAATGAACCGGGTCAGGAGCTGGGCCAACTGCGACCGAAGCTGCGGGGTGACCAGCAGGATGGGCTGGCCGTCAGCCACCATGGCGTCCTCGGTGGAGCGGTTGATGGCCTGGATGATCTGTTGGGCCACACCCGGTTCCAGGGCCAGATAGCCTCCCTGTTCGGCCGGGCGCATGGCACCGTTCAGGATCTCGTCGATCTGCGGGTTCAGGGTGATGATGGGCAGCACCCCGTTGTCCCCAATATACGGCTTGACGATGGTCCGGCCCATGCGGGCGCGGACGTATTCCGTGAGTTGGGTCGGGTCCTGGGTGGCCACGCCGTAGTCGGCCAGGGTCTCGACGATGGTCAGCAGGTCGCGGATGGACACGCTCTCCTGGACCAGTCCCTGGAGGACCTTCTGTACCCCGCCGATGCTGAGCACGCCGGGCACCAGGGATTCCACGGCTTTGGGCGCGCGCTTGGACAGGTTGTCGAGCAGTTCCTGGGTCTCCTGGCGGCCGAGGAATTCGTGCAGGTTGCGTCGGAAGACCTCGGTCAGGTGGGTGGCGATGACCGTGGACGGGTCGACCACGGTGTAGCCCGCCAGCATGGCCTCTTCCTTCTGGGCTTCGGGAATCCACACGGCCGGGAGGTTGAAGGCCGGTTCCACCGTCTCCACGCCTTCGATGCGCTGTTTGGCGTCGCCGGGGTCCATGGCCAGGTAGTGGTCTATGAGCAGCTCGGCGCTGGCCACCGGGTTGCCCTTGATGAGCACGCGGTACTCGCCCGGCTTGAGCTGCAGGTTGTCGCGCAGGTGCAGGGACGGGACGACCACACCCATGTCCAGAGCGAACTGGCGGCGGATGGACCGGATGCGCGAGAGCAGGTTGCCGCTCTGCTCCTCGTCCACCAGGGGGATGAGCCCGTAGCCCACCTCCAATTCCAGCTGGTCCAGCGGGAGCAGTGCCTGGACTTCCTCCGGGGTGTCCATGGTGGAGGGCTGGCTCTGCTCCTTCTCCTCCTGTTCAAGGGCCAGGCTGTGCTGCTGCTTGGAGGAAATCTGGCCCACGGTGAAGACGATGACGGCCAGGGTCAAAAACGGGATGGTCGGCATGCCCGGCACGATGCCGAAGATGACCAATATGCCGGACACGAGCTTGAGCGCCCGGTGGTGGAAGGAGAGCTGGCCGATGAATTCCTCGCCCATCTTGGCCTCGGCGGCCGCGCGGGAAACGATGATACCCGCGGAGGTGGAGATGATCAGCGAGGGGATGGTGGCCACCAGACCGTCGCCGATGGTCAGCAGGGTGTAGGTCTGGGCCGCGTCCATCCACTGCATGTCCTTTTGCAGCACGCCGATGAGAAAGCCGCCGATGATGTTGATGGCCGTGATCATCAGGCCCGCCTTGACGTCTCCGGAAACGAACTTGCCCGCACCGTCCATGGCGCCGTAGAAGTCGGCCTCGCGGCGCAGGTTGGTGCGCTGCTTGGTGGCCTCCTCCTCGTCGATGAGCCCGGCGTTGAGGTCCGCCTCGATGGCCATCTGCTTGCCCGGCATGGCGTCCAGGGTGAAGCGGGCGGCAACCTCGGCGATACGGGTGGTACCGGTGACGATGACGGTCTTGTTCAGGATGAACAGGATCATGAAGATGACGATGCCGATGACGTAGTTGCCGCCGACAACGAACTCGCCGAAACTCTGGATGACCGATCCTGCGGCAGAGGTGCCCTCGTCGCCGTGCAGCAGGATGGCGCGTGTGGTGGCCACGTTCAGGGCCAGGCGGAGCAGGGTGGTGACCAGCAGCAGGGACGGGAAGATGGAAAATTCGAGCGGCGAGATCATGAACATGGACGTGACCAGGATGACCAGCCCGAGGGAGATGGAGACCGAGAGCATGAAGTCGATGAACGGAGTGGGCAGGGGGATGAGCATCACGAAGAGGATGACCACCACGCCGCCCGCGAGGAGCATGTCGCCCTGCTTGGCGAACTTGTTGTAGTCGATTTTCGGGAGTACGGTCTTGGCTGAAGGCTGGGCCATGTTTTTGACACCTCTCGGACGGTTGGGCTGTGGATTCCAGGGAGGGCGTCAGGCTTTACAACTACCGGCGATGCTTGAATTTCTCCAGCTTTGCCAGGATTGCGGCCACGGCCTGAAACAGTTCCTCCGGGATGGTTTCTCCGATCTCAACCTGTTTATACAAAGCCTGTGCCAAGGGTTTGTTTTCTTCGATGGGGATGGAGTTTTCCCGCGCAACTTCCTTGATTCGTTCGGCGACCTTGTTCACGCCCTTGGCCAGGACCAGGGGGGCCGGGGCCTGAAATGGGTCGTACTGCAAAGCTATGGCGTAGTGGGTCGGGTTGGTGATGACCACGTCCGCCTTGGGGATGTCCTGAAACATGCGCGAGGCCATGACCTGCATCATCTTCTGGCGCTGTTGCTGCTTGACTTTGGGGTCGCCTTCTGCCTGCTTGCGCTCGTCCTTGATCTCGTCCTTGGTCATTTTGATCTGTTCCTCGTAGTTCCAGCGCTCGTACACGAGGTCGGCTACGGCGATGATGAACATGGGGATCAGCGCGTAGCAGACCATCTTGTAGCCCACGGTGAGGATGAAGGAGAGGATGCCCTGGACGTTGGTGTGGAAGAGCGGGAGCAGGTTGGGCAGTTCCTGCCTGATGACGATGTACGGGGCGATGGCCACGGCCATGGCCTGGAGTAAGCTCTTGGCCAGCTTGAGCAGAGCGTCCGGGCTGAGCATGAGCTTCTTGACGCCGCTCATGATGTTGAAGAGCTTGCCGAATTTCGGCTTCAGCGGCTTGGTGGTCCACAGTGAGCCTACCTGCAATCGTATGGTGAGGAAGGCCACGAAGGCGATGACCAGCATGAACGGCACCACCAGCAGGGCCATCTTCTGGACCCCCCAGGTGAACAGGGCGTAGGCCATGGGCTTGTCGACGTTGAAGTTGATGGCCTCGAGAAAGGTCCAGCGGTAGATCTCGGTGAACTGGTCGCTGTAGAAGCCGATCATGAAGCGCAGGACCAGGACCCCGGAGAGCAGGCTCATGACCTTGGGGATTTCCTGCCCCTTGGCGACGTTGCCCTCCTTGCGTTGCTTGTTGCGCCGTTTGTCGGTGGCTCTTTCTGTTTTACTCGGATCTTCCTGGCCGATCATGGCAGCTCCTACGGGATGACGGAAGTTCCGAATTTCATGACGTTTTCAAACATGTTATTCAACCCGGCCAGGAAGTCGCCCACGTACAGGGCCATGATGGAAAAGATGAAGCCGAGGAAGAAGAAGCCCACGGTGATCTTGATGGGAAAGCCGAGGATGAGCACGTGCATCTGGGGCGCGGCCCGCGAAATCAGCGCCAGGGAGAGATCCACCAGGAACAGGGCGGCCATGACCGGGGCCGCGATCTTGATGGCCAGGGTGAACATCAGGTTGGAGAAATGGAAGATGTCGTTGGCCAGTTCGGGCTGGAGCAGGAGGGTGCCCGGGGGGATGTATTCGAAGGTCATGCCCACGGCCTTGAGCAGGTAAAGGTGCCCGTTGAGGACCAGGAAGGTCAGCATGGTGCACATGTACAGAAAATGGGCCGAGACCGCGTTGCTGGTGCCGGTGATCGGGTCGACCACGTTGACCATGGCGAACCCCATCTGGAAACCGATGATTTGGCCGCCCAGCTGGACTGCGGCGAACAGAAAATTGACGAGCATACCGAGGATCAGGCCGAGGAGCAGTTCGCCGATGAACATGATGGCGATGTTCCAGCCCGTGGGCATCATGGACGCCGGGAAGGAAAGCTGCGGCCAGAGCGCCAGGGAGAGAACCAGGACAAGCGCGGCCTTGACCATCTTGGGGATGGATTGTCCTCCGAAAAAGGGCAACAGGAAGAGCACGACGCTGAGGCGGAACAGCGTCAGGAAGTAGCTGAGCATGTCGCTCGGGGTGAAGCCGAATATCTCCATTACCAGCTCACTGCAAAACCCGAACCAACGGGGGCGTCATAAGGCCGGGGCCGAAAAGGACAGGCCCTTCTGGAACGTCGCATTCCAAAAGGGCCTGGAGCATTCACGATTCGGGGCCGGTTTAGTTGAGGATGTACCGCTTGGGGTTCACCGGCACGCCGTTCAGGCGGACCTCGTAATGGAGGTGGGGACCGGTGGAGCGGCCCGTGTTGCCGACGTAGCCGATCAACTCGCCCCGGGTGACCTCCTGGCCGTTCTTGATGGCGATGCGGTTGAGGTGCGCGAACCGGGTGGACAGGCTGGCGTTGTGCTTCAGCCGGATGGACAGGCCGTAGGACCCGTCGCGCCCGGCAAAGGTCACGGAAGCCCTGGCCGGGGCGTACACCGGAGTGCCCCTGGGGGCGGAAATGTCGAGACCCTTGTGGAACTCGCGCTTGCCGGTGAAGGGCGAGGTGCGCCAGGCGAAGCCGGAAGTCACCCAGCCGGAGGTCGGCCAGATGGATGGGGTGGCCTCAAGGATGTTTTGGTTGGAACGCAGGGTGTGCATGATCTCCTGCTGGCGGACCTCTTCGAGGCGCGCCTCCACGTTCAGCTGGCGCAGGAATTCATGCATCTTGCGGGCGAGCAGCTCCTGGCGGTAGAGGGGCAGATAGCCCTTGGAGAAATTTTCGTTGGCCGGGCCGCCTTTGGGCGCGGCCGCCTGGCTGCCGTCCTGGTCCAGGTTGATCATGACCCGCAGCTTGGAGTCGAAATCACGGATGCGGTTCAGGTTGCCCTGAAGGGAGGTGATCTTCTGGGAGAGGCTCAGGAGCTGGGTCTTCTGCTCCTGCACGGTCTTTTCCGCGATGTTCAGTCCCTGCTCGATGCGAGAGTGCTCGGCGTACTTCTTCCAGAGGATGACGTTGCCCGCCGCCATGGACACGGTCATGAGCAGCAGAAATACGATAAACCAGCCTCGTAGCTGGAATTTCTTGCACGAACCCTGTTTGTCTTTGAAGACAACTATGTGGTATTTTCGGAAAAGCATTACCTTTCCAGGATGTTATAAGTTCGTAGAGCAGCCTGATGCGAGCTTTGAGTACTTTTAGTCTAGACTTTTTTGCTTGTCAAGTCGACTTGTTGCCGGGTTATGGCGTTGAAGATGTTGTTTTTTATGCGTTTATCCGTCTTCCACATGGTTCGAAGCCATTCGTGTATTTCATCCCGTTTGGTGTAACCGTTTGAAGGACAGACGTTTTCCCATATGGGCAACTCCCACTGAGTGGCCGCCTTGATGACCGTTTTCTTGTCCAGGAGCATGGTCGGCCGGATGACCTTGAGCTTGCCGCCGAAGAACGGCTCGTTGGCCGACAACCCGTCGGCCCGCCCGTTCTGGACCACGTTCATGAAGAAGGTGACCACGTTGTCGTCGGCGTTGTGCCCGAAGGCGAGGTGGGTCAGTTTGTAGTCGCGGCACAGTTCGAAGAGGCGCTTGCGGCGCTGCATGGCGCACCAGAAGCACGGCGAGTTCTTGCGGTTCTCTTCCGAGTGGGCGCGCGGCCCGAAGTCGGTCAGCTCGACGTGCGCGGACACGCCGTTGTCGGCGCACCAGCGTACCAGGGGCGCGTGGGAGGACGCGTCGAAGCCGGGGTTGACGTGCAGGGCCATGAGCTCTACCGGGAAGGGCATGATCGCCTGCCGGATGGTCATGACCTTGAGCATGAGGAAGCTGTCCACGCCGCCGGAGATGGCAAGACCGATGCGGGCTCCGCCGGAGACCATGTCGGTGCGCTGCATGAGCTTGCCCGTGGCGGTGACGCATTTTTTCTGCGCAAAGGTGAGTTTGCCCCATGAGGCCATCTGTCTTTCTCCCGTTTGATTTGGTATGCAGGGCGGACCAGGTCAGGCAGATAGGTTATTCCTGCTTGACTTGCAAGCCCCTTTGGGGCAGCTTTACAAGCTTTCGCGTCATGGTCGGAATCGTCCGTTCCCGGCCGGAAACCAGGTTCCCCCCGGAGGCTGCCTGTTTTGAGACGGATTTTGTTCCTTGTCCTCATCGTGCTCGCGGCGGTCCTGGCCGGTGGCGCGTATTGGTACCGAATCACCATGGATGAGCAGGTGGCGGCGACTCGCTGGCTGTCATATTCCCTGGACAAGGTCAAGTCCGTGAACGTCCTCGACGAAGGGGAGGCCTACACCCTGGTCGCCGGGGAAAACGGTTGGGTGACGCGCGTTCCGGACGAGTCATCGAGTGTTTCGGCAC
Source organism: Pseudodesulfovibrio sp. lm2024 (assembly GCF_051175575.1). Lineage (NCBI taxonomy): Bacteria > Pseudomonadati > Thermodesulfobacteriota > Desulfovibrionia > Desulfovibrionales > Desulfovibrionaceae > Pseudodesulfovibrio > Pseudodesulfovibrio sp. lm2024. Next base: position 2,201,049 of record NZ_CP195092.1, on the reverse strand, counting down.
GGGCTCTGAACAACCGGGTCCGGGACTACCTGAACCGGCTGTCCGAACTGGTCCCGCTGCTTTCCTTCGACGAGGGCGGAACCGGCGGGCGCAAACGTCACGGTTTGGACGACCCCGGGGTGAAGCTCCTCGTGCGGTTCAGGGATGAAAGCGTCCAGCCCCTGGAAATCCGGTTCTCCCGCGACGAATCCGGCAGGACCTACGGCTGGAATTCCGAGACGCCGGACCGGGCCTACGAGTTCGGGGGCGAGGTCTACGGGCAGTTCGCCCAACCCGCCGCCCATTTCCTTGATACCAAGGTTTTTCAGTTTGACGAGGAGCGGGTCGGCCAGGTGCAGCTCGTCCAGCCCTTCGGTTCAAGCTGGCTGGTCAGGCGCGCGGGCAACGGATATACCTTTGTCCTGCCCGGCTACCTCAAGGACAAGGCGGCTTCCGCCTCGGAGCTCAAGCTCTACCTGCACGCCCTGGCCCTGCTGCGGGCGGGCAGGCTGGTGCTGCATCCAGCCGAGCCGGAACGGGGCATGGCGGCCCTGACCATCAAGGTCTGGGCCGGGAAGGCCAAGGAGCCGTCTTTGGTGGAGTTCTTCACCATCGGGGACGACCCCAAACATTATTTCGGCCGCTCTTCCTGGCTGACGGTGCCGTTTCTGCTCGATGCGGAGAGCGTCAACCAGCTGGTCAAGAGCGCCTTCGACGTCCAGGGGCGCAACGTGTTCTCCCTGGACATCGGCCAGGTGGCCGTCCTGGTCATCATCAACGGTGACCGGCGCTATGTGGTCCGGCGCGAGCACAGTGGCTGGCGCGTGGAAGGGGGCGAAAAAAACGTCCCGGGCATTGACATGGCGCTCTGGCGATTTACTGAGTTACAGTTTGAGGCGTTGCCCCTGAACAACCTGGCCGCCACTGCTGTGAAGCTCATGCACTGCCGTCTGCTGGACGGCAATGGGGACGAATTGAAGGCCGTGACCTTCTATGCGGACCCGAAGCTGCCGCCGGGCCAGTGCTGGATGAAGAACGGAGACGGCATGTACTACCCCGTCTCCGCGCGGCTGCTCAAGGACCTGCAGGGCATGTTCCCCGGCGGTCAGGCAAAGACGAAATAACGACGCTTCAAACGAAGTCTCAAGGAGAATATCATGGCAAGGATTACCGTAGAAGATTGTCTGGCGAAAGTGAGCAATCGTTTTCTCATCACCCAGATGGCCATCAAGAGGGTCAAGCAGTACCGCGAAGGGTACGATCCCCTGGTCGACACCAAGAACAAGGAAGTGGTCAATGCCCTGCGCGAGATCGCGGCCGGCAAGGTTGTCCCCGACACCTCCGACGACCTCCACCTTCACTCCGCCTCAACCGAGGAAGCCTAGTAGCCGACCATGTCCAAACGCGACTATTACGAAATCCTGGAGGTGGAACGCACCGCCACCAAGGATGAGATCAAGACGGCGTACCGGAAACTGGCTTTCAAGTACCATCCGGACCGGAACCAGGACGATCCCGACGCCGAGTCCAAGTTCAAGGAGGCCGCCGAGGCCTACGAGATCCTGGGCAACGAAGAGAAGCGCCAGGCCTACGACCGGTTCGGCCACGACGGCGTGAACGGCAACGGCTTTTCCGGCTTCTCCAGCAACGAGGACATCTTCGGGGCCTTCAGCGACATTTTCGGCGAGGTCTTCGGCTTTTCCTCGGCCGGACGGTCCAACCGTCCCCGGGCCGGTTCCGACCTGCGCTACAACCTGGAGATATCCTTCAGGGATGCGGCCAAGGGCACCGAGGTGGGCATCAAGATTCCGGTGGAGACCTCCTGCGAGACCTGCGGCGGCAGCGGGGCGGCTCCGGGCTCCACGCCCGAGACCTGCCCCCAGTGCGGCGGCTCCGGCACCGTGCAGCAGTCCCAGGGCTTTTTCCGTATTTCCGCCACCTGCCCCCAGTGCCGGGGCGCAGGCAAGCTGATCACAGACCCCTGCGACACCTGCATGGGGCGCGGTTCGGTCATCAAGGACAAGGACCTCAACGTCCGCATCCCGGCGGGCGTGGACAACAACTCCCGGCTGCGGCTGCGCGGCGAGGGCGAGGCCGGCATCAACGGCGGCCCTCCGGGCGACCTCTACGTGGTCATCCGGGTCGCCCCGGACGACACCTTCGAGCGTCAGGGCCAGAACCTGATCATCAGCCGGGAGATCTCCATGGTCGAGGCCGCACTGGGCCATCGCCTGGAGGTGCCCACCCTGGATGAGCCGGTCAACCTGGATATCCCCAGCGGTACCCAGTCCGGCGAGGTCTTCAGGCTGCGCGGCCTGGGCCTGCCCCATCTCGGCTCCAGCCAGAACGGCGACCTGCTCGTGGAGATCCGCGTGAAGACGCCGTCCAAGCTGAACAGCCGCCAGGAGGAGCTCCTCAGGGAATTCGCAGAGATCGAGGCCGGAAAACTCAAAAACCGGGCCAAGGGCTTCTTCAAGAAGGCCAAGGACAAGGTCATGGGAGAGTAGACGATGGCAGACGGCTTTTCGCACATGGACCAGGACGGCAACGCCCGCATGGTGGACGTCTCCGCCAAGAACGACACAAACCGCACGGCCATTGTCCGCGGGCTGGTCCGTCTGTCCGCCGAGACCATGCGCCTGCTCAAGGCCGACGCGCTGCCCAAGGGCGACGTGTTGACCACGGCCAAGATCGCGGGCATCCAGGCCGCCAAGCGGACCAGCGACCTCATCCCCATGTGCCACCCTCTGCCCATCAGCTACGTGGACGTGCGTTTCACCGTGCACGACGTTGATTCGACCATCGAGCTGGAATGCGAGGTGCGCACCACCTACAAGACCGGCGTGGAGATGGAGGCCCTGATCGGCTGCCAGGTGGCGGCAGCGACCATCTACGACATGTGCAAGGCGGTTCAGAAGGACATCGTCATCGACAATTGCCGCTTGGTCTTCAAATCGGGCGGCAAGAGCGGTACTTTTACCGCTGAGTAGAAGGGTTCAATGAATTAAAAAAGCCCCGCCGGATTATCCGGCGGGGCTTTTTTTATGCATTGCGTCGCTGGCGTTGTTACCAGACCATTCTTGTCTGGACGCCGTGCTCGGACATGTATTTCTTGATTTCCGGGATGGTGTATTCGCCGTAGTGGACGATGGAGGCGATGAGCGCTGCCGTGGCCTTGCCCTCGGTCACCGCGTCGACCATGTGCTGGGGGTTGCCCGCGCCGCCGGAAGCGATGACCGGGATGGTCACGGCCTCGGCCACCAGCCGGGTCAGTTCCAGGTCGTAGCCGTTCTTGACGCCGTCCGCGTCGATGGAGTTCAGGCAGATCTCGCCCGCGCCGAGCGCCTCGCCGGTCTTGGCCCACTCGATGGCGTCCATGCCCATGTACTTGCGGCCGCCGTGGATGACGATCTCGAAGCCCGAGGGGATGTCCTCGCTCACGGGCACGCGCTTGACGTCCATGCCGAGCACCACGCACTGGGAGCCGAACTGGGCCGCGCCTTCGCTGATGATGTCCGGGTTCTTGACTGCGCCGGAGTTGACCGAGACCTTTTCCGCGCCCGCCACGAGGACGTCGCGCATGTCGGCCACGGTGTTGATGCCCCCGCCAACGGAGAACGGGATGAATATCTGGGAGGCGACCTTTTCTACCACGTCCAGGAAGATGCCGCGCGCCTCGTGGGAGGCGGTGATGTCGTAGAAGACGATCTCGTCCGCGCCTTCCTCGTAATATCTCTTGGCGGACTCGACCGGATCGCCGATATCCACGTTGCCCTCGAACTTGATGCCCTTGGTCAGACGGCCGTTGCGCACGTCGAGGCAGGGGATGACGCGCTTACTCAGCATCACTGGCCTCCTGGCAGAATTTGTAGAAGTTCGAAAGCATCTTCAGGCCGGGGCGTCCGCTCTTTTCCGGGTGGAACTGGACGGCCCACAAGCCCCTGCGGCCGTGCACCGAGCAGAAGTCGATGCCGTAGCGCGTGATGCCGATGATGAACTCCTCCTTGGGAGCGGGGTAGTAGCTGTGCACGAAGTAGAAGTCCGCGTCCGGATCGATGCCCTCGAACAGTTCGCACTCCTTGAGCAGCTCCACCTGGTTCCAGCCCATGTGCGGCACGCGGATCTGGATGTCCTCGTAATCCACCCAGGAGGGGTTGAACAGGCGGCATTCGCCGGGAATCACTTCCAGGGCCTTGGTGTCGTTCTCTTCGGAGTAGTCCAGGAGAATCTGGCAGCCCACGCAGATGCCGAGCACCGGCTTCCTCTGCGCGATAAGCTTTTTGATGACCTCGTCGAGGCCGCCGGATTCGAGCTCTTCCATGGCCTGGCCCGCGGCGCCGACGCCGGGGAAGATGATTCCCTTGGCCTGGTCCAGTTTAGCGGGGTCGTTGGTAATCTCATTGGGGATGCCCAGGTGCTCCAGCGCCCTGTGGACACTGGTCTGGTTTCCCGCCTTGTAATCGAAAATGGCGAGCATGGGTTCCTCCATTTAAATCTCGGTATGCTACAGCGACTAGTAAAATTACCAGGGGAAAACAAGGCTTTTATTTCTGCGGCAAAAATGTATGCCAGGATTGGCAAATGCCCGTTGAGTCAGGGGCTTGAGGGAGGGCGTCCGGGCGACCGGAACGGCTATTTCCCGAGGATGCGCAGCAGCAGGTCGCCCTTGAACGGACCGAGCTTGCGGCCCAGCCCCTTGAGCCGGATGGGGCGGCCGACCACGAAGTCCCTGGGCAGGGTGACCTCGATGGTCTTGGTGCCCTTGGTAAAGGGCTGTTCCACGGTGATGCGCACCTTGCGGCCGGGCATGAGATGGGAGGCCGGGTAGTACACGGTCTGCTCGAAGTCCATCTGGTTCTTGAGCCATCCCCTGATGCCCTTGGAGAAGTCCAGGTTGATGGTCCGCTCGCCCCAATGCAGCTGCAGGTTGCGCTTCTTGAGCTCCAGCGGCCCCTTGTAGCCGGGCTTGTCCTTGCGGATCTGCGAGTAGATGTCCTCGAAGACCTTCTTGGCGAACGGGTCGTTGAGGATGGTCCGCAGGACCTCTTCTTCCTTGTAGTAGTATTTCTGGGTCCTGGCCCTGGTGGAGCGTTCGCGCTGCTTTTTCTCGGGCTTGGGGGACGCTTTGCGCTGCTGGCGGGCGTACGCCCTGGCCCCCTGTTCGCGGCTCGCCCGGGGTTCCTCGTTCTCCCTGCCGGAGGAAGCCGACGCGGCCGGGCCGCTCGTCTCCAAGAGCTTCTTGGCCGTGACGTACGCCTCGTTGACCACGCGGAACCTTTCCGCCGCGTGCGGGCCGGGGTTCAGGTCCGGGTGGTATTTGAAGGCCAGTTTGCGGAAAGCGGACTTGACCTCGTCCAGGGTTGCCCCGGGGGCGAGCTTGAGCTCTCTGAGGCACTCCTGGAGATTCATGGCCTAGCGTCCTTGGTTATTCGTCGGAAATCAATGCGTTGGGAGACGAGTCGGGATCATAGCGCAAAAGGTCGTGCTCACGCAAATAGGCGCGGCCCTGGCGGACGAACTCCGCGTGCCCGGCTTTCGGATTCACGCCGGGACAGTATTCCTGGATCATCTCCCAGCTGGTCTCGTCGATGAGATTGCCCCGGAAATAGGGCCAGGCGCGGCAGATGTCGGGGCGGCCGGGGTGCACGCCGCACCCTTGTTTGTAGAATATGCAGAACTGGTCCTCGCCCACGTTGAGGTGGATCTTGCCGCCGCGCGTGTGGGCGTAGCGGTCGACCAGTTCGTCCACGGCGATCTCAAGGAACGCGGCCAGTCGCTCGCGGTCCTTGGCGGTCATGACGATGCCGCCCTCGCCCTGGCAACAGTGGCCGCACATGCGGCAGTCGAAAGCGGTTTCGGTCATCGTCCGATCCCCATGGCCTGCATCTCGACCTTGGTGCAGCGATCCTCGACCACCTTGATCCCGCTGTCGGCCAGTATCTCGCGGGCCTCGGGGCTGGTGATGCCGGACTGCATCCAGAAAATCCTGGGCAGCGGGTCCATGGCCAGGACCTCGCGGGCGTGGTCCGGACAGAACTGCGGGGCCCGGAACACGTCGACCAAGTCCACGGCCACCGGGATGTCGCCCAGGGACGGGCAGGTGTCCAGCCCCCAGACGTCGGTGCGCTTGGGGTGCACCGGGATGACGGTGAAGCCCATGTCGATGAGGGCCCGGCCGACCATGTCCACGGGGCGGCCCGGCTTGTCCACCGCCCCGACCACGGCGATGGTCTTGACCTCGCGCAGCAGGGGGGCTAGCTCTTTCATGTCGATCAGCATTGCTCGATACCTCGTTGAGTGAGAAGGCCGTTGTACAGCAAAGCCTTCCGGTTGCCTAGTCGATATATCCCCCGAAGGAGCCCCCATGTTCGAAGCCATCGCCCGCGTCCCCGAAGAGGAACTCCAGCGCCGCCAGGACTTGGTCCGGCGCCATCTGCAGTCCGTCGCCCCGAAAGCGGGCGGTATTCTGGTCTTTTCCCGGCTGAATATCTACTACCTGACCGGCACCTACGGCCAAGGCGTGCTCTGGCTGCCGCTTTCCGGCGAGCCCGTGCTGCTCATCCGCAAGGGCGTCAACCGCGCCCGGCTGGAGGCGGGGATCAAACACATCCTGCCGTTCAAATCCTATTCGGAGCTTCCGGTCCTGTGCGCGGACGCGGGCAGTCCCTTCACCCCGATCCTGGCTGCGGTCATGGCCGGGCTGACCTGGCAGCTCGGGACCATGCTGGCCGCCAAGCTCAAGGACTTTACCATCGTGCCCGGCGACCACGCCGTGGCCCTGGCCAAGATGGTCAAGTCCGAGTTCGAGCTGGACATCCTGCGCCGCTGCGGCGAGAAGCACCACCGCTGCCTGCACGACATCCTGCCGACCATGATCCGCCCCGGCATGACCGAGCGCGAGATCGCCCACAAGGCGTGGGAGACCTTTTTCAGCCAAGGGCACATGGGCATCCTGCGCATGCAGGCCCACGACGAGGAGGCCTTCCTCGGCCACGTGTCCGCCGGTGATTCCGGCAACTACCCCAGTGGGTTCAACGGCCCGCTCGGGCTGCGCGGCGAGCATCCGGCCTCGGCCCTGATGGGCAACGTGAACAAGATCTGGGAGCCGGGCGAGCCGCTCATGCTCGACATCGGCTTCCAGCTGGAAGGCTACCACACGGACAAGACCCAGGCCTACTTCGCCGGGCCGGATTCGTCCATTCCCGACGACATCCGCCGGGCCCACGACTTCTGCATCGAACTGCAGGACTGGCTGTGTGCCACGGCCAAGCCGGGCGTGTCCCCGGAGGAACTCTATCTGCACTGCCTGGACGAGGCCGAACGCCGGGGCTACTCCGAGGGCTTCATGGGGCTGGACGAGAACCAGGTTCCGTTCGTGGGCCACGGCATCGGCCTGACCATCGACGAGTTCCCGCCTATCGCCAAGGGATTCACCCAGCCGCTGGAGCAGGGCATGGTCCTCGCCCTGGAGCCCAAGCAGGGCATTCGCGGGGTGTCCATGGTCGGCGTGGAGAACACCTTCGAGATCACGGCCGATGGCTGCCGTTGCATTTCGGGCGACGAATACGACATGGTTCCCGTGGAATAGCGGACGCCCCGATGGACGGTTCCCCTCAAATATAGTATACTTAAGGAGTGTGAATTAGACCCGGTACGGTCCGAAGCCTGAGAGGGGAACATGGCCTACTCGCAGATATTCACGTCCACGGACGAATACCTCCTGTGCATCACCGACGGCGAGGTCTTGGACGCCGAGACCTTCATCGAGTGGGGGCTGAAGCTCTTGTCCAGGGCCCGCGAGGCGCGCCGGACAAAGGTGCTCGTGGACAACCGGACCTTCCGCCTTAACCTCTCGTCACTGGACATCATCACCTTCGCCAACTTCATGGAGGAGAAGGGCGCGGCCAAGCTCGGCCTGCGCCTGGCCGTCCTGTCCAACCCGCACAACCCGGAGAACAGCCGGATGGTGGAAACCGCCCTGGTCAACCGCTCCGCCTCCTACAAGAGCTTTAGCAATCAGGTGGAGGCCAAGGAGTGGCTTCTCCGCGAACCGCATACGCAGGAATGAAAAAAGGCTCCCGAAAGGGAGCCTTTTCCGTTTGAACAGAAGGTCGCCGGGCTACTCGTAGGCCGCCTCGAAAATGGCGATGACGTCGTCCACGTCCATGTCCACCGGGGTGACCTCGAAGAGCTCGCCCATGACGGCCAGGGCGTTTTCGGCCAGGGCCGGAATCTCCTCGCGGGTCACGCCGTAGTCGGACAGCTTCTCGTCGGACAGGCCGACCTCGGTGATGAGCGTGTCCAGGGCGTCCAGGAAGGCCACGCCGGCCACATCCTCGTCCAGGTCCTCGGCCAGGGTGTCGCCCATGGCCAGGGCCAGATCGGCCAACCGCTCCTCGCCGCGTGCGGCCAGGAAGCCGAAATACGCCTTGGACAGGAGCACCAGACCGGCCCCGTGGGGCAGGTCGGGGTGGAAGGCGGACAGGGCGTGCTCCAGGGAGTGCTGGGAGATGCACGAGGAGTAGGTTTCGCACAGCCCGGCGGCGGTGGAAGCCCAGGCCATGACGGTCCGCGCCTCCAGGTTGTCGCCCTCGGCCACGGCCTGGGGCAGGGTGTGGCTGATGAGGTGTACGGCCTCCAGGGCGAGCGCGTCGCTGGCGGGCTGGCGGCAGGTGGCCAGGTACGCCTCGGTGGCGTGGAAAAAAGCGTCCATGCCGGTGTAGGCGGTCTGCCTCGGCGGCACGGAGAGCATCAGTCTGGGGTCCACGATGGACAGGGCCGGGAAGGTCCCGTCATAGCCCCAGCCGATCTTTTCGCGCGCATCCGTGCCCGACTTGGTGATGACCGTCCACGGGTCGGCCTCGGTGCCGGTGCCCGCCGTGGTCGGGATGGCCACGATGGGCAGGGGCTCGTTCTCCGGGATCTGGCCGCCGCCCGAACCGGCCTGCATGTAGTCCCAGTACTTGCCCGGGTTGGTGGCCATGGCGGCGATGGCCTTGGCCGAGTCCAAGGTGGACCCGCCGCCCAGGCCGACCACGAACTTGACGCCCATCTTGCGGCAGACGGCCGCCGCCTCGTCCACGGCGTCGGATTCGGGGTTGGGCTTGATGCGGTCGTAGACGATGGTCTGGACGTCCTGCTTGGAGAGCAGGGACTGGACTCGGGCCAGGTAGCCCTGTTCGATCATCACGCCGGACTTGCCGATGACGATCATGGCCTTGTCGCCGCGCGGCAGATGCGGGGTCTCGCCCAGCTTGTCGAGGCTGTCGGGGCCGAAGATGATGCGGGTGGGCATGTAGTATTGGAAATCGAGCACGGAACGTCTCCTCTTTTTTTTCGGTTACCTATAGGGATTTCAGCAGCTTTTCAAGCTGGTCGGCGGTGTACAGATCGCGGATGACCACCGGGGTCTCGCGGCCGTTTATGCGGAACACCGCGGCGGTGGGCAGGCTGCGGCTGCCCAGGGCGGCCAGCAGGGCCTCGGTCTCGGGATCGCGCTTGGTCATGTCCACCTTGATGAAGCGGACGTTGTAGCGCTCCTTCCAGGCGGTCACATTTCCTTTTGTCAGGACCGTGGCCTCGAGCACCTTGCAGGTGGGGCACCAGTCGGCGGTGAAGTCCAGAAGGATGTTTTCGCTGCCCAGGTCGCGATTCAGGACGGCCGGGTCGAACTGCTCCCACGGGTCGGCCTCGGCCTGCATGGGCGTGGTCCAGTACACGGTGGCGGCCAGGAGCGCGAGCATGGACACGCGCAGGATGAGCTGGACGCCCTGGCCCGCCGTCCGCGAGCGGACCCACAGCCAGCCACCGAACAGGATGACCCACAGCGGGGCCAGGATGCGCAGGCTCGCGCCGCCCAGGGCGATGCCCGCCAGGTAGAAGGCCGTGCCGAGCAAAAAGAAGGCGATGCCCTTTTCCACGTACCCGATCCACGGCCCGGACCGGGGCAGGAAGCGCGACAGGCCGGGGCTGATGATCATCAATATATAAGGCGAGGCCATGCCCAGACCGATGGAGAAGAAGACTGTGGCGATGACCACCGGCCCCTGGATGAGCGCCCAGCCGAGCACGCCGCCCAGGAACGGGCCGCTGCACGGGGTGGCCAGCAGGGTGGTCAGCATGCCGGTGAAGAACGCCTGCTTGCGCGGGTCCTTGTGCCCGGCCCCGAACTTGAGGTCGATGACCGGCAGGTGGAACAGGCCGAACAGGCTCAAGGCCAGCGCGCCCATGACCACGGCCATGGCGATGACCAGCCAGCGGTTCTGGAAGAGCGCGCCCCAGGCCGAGCCCGTGGCCCCCAGGATCGCGGCCAGGAACAGGAAGAACGTCAGCACCCCGAGCACGAAGAAGACGTTGTGCTGCCGAAAGGCCCGGATGCGCTCGTGGGGGTCGTGCTCGGCCCCGGCCCCGAGCAGGGAGGAGAGTTTCAGGCTGACCACGGGCAGGACGCACGGCATGACGTTGAGGATGAGCCCGGCCAGCAGCCCCATGAGGATGGCCGAGAGCAGGCCGCCGACCTCGAGCCCGGGCTGGAAATAGGTGGGGGTGAACTGCCAGTCCACGACGGCCTCGCCCGCCTCGGCCTCATTCAGCGCCGCCTGCGGGTGCGCCTTGCCGTGGGCCATGGCCAGAAACCCGTCCCACCAAGGCTGCGCGGTAGCCTGTGGCAGCCCGGCCGTGTCCAGCCCGGCCTGGCCGAAGGCGCTCTCCACCCGCGCCGGGACGCACTTGGTCGGGTGGCACAGGAGCAGGTCCAGGGTCAGGCTCACCGGGAACGGTTTGTCCAGGCCGTCGGGCACCAGGACGAAGAGGCTGGTCCCGTCCAGGTAGGCGAAAATGGTCACGGTCGGATCGTAGCTGTCCGGCTTTTCCTTGCCCCGAGGGTAGAACACGGACAACGCGGTCCCGTCGGCGGCCGTGGCGGTCAGCCGCGTGGGCTTGCCGGTCTCGCCCGGGATGTTGGAATAGGCGTACCATTCCTTGTCGATGTGCATGGTCAGGGCCAGCAGCGTGCCGCCGGGCGTACCCGGCCCCATGGCGTCCGGAGCCACGGCAAAGGGGGCCACCGAAGTCTTCATGGCCAGGGAAGACAGCTGCACCAAGGCGTTTGCGGGCCGTACGGGCAGGAGCAGGAGGGCACTCAGGAGCAGGGCGAAAAGCAGCTTGTTTATGGGCATTTAGGTCCTATGTGAAAAAAGTGAAAATTTGTGGTTGACTTTTCCGGGTCCGACTTATAGTTATCTCTCCGTCGTGACGAACAACGCCACGGCCGAGTGGGTCACTAGCTCAATTGGCAGAGCAGCGGACTCTTAATCCGGAGGTTCAAGGTTCGATTCCTTGGTGACCCACCACTCGAAAAACACACCCCGTCAGAAATGACGGGGTTTTTCGTTTTTGGTTTTTGGTCGGTGAAAAGGCGGCGGTTGCGGTCATCGTATTTCTCGTCGCTGTATCGGTGGTTGAACGTTGCCGGTCCCGCGCAGCCCAAGGGAGCGAACGGTCTTTCCTGCGCAGATCCATCTTACCCCACCCCGGCGTCAGGTCAATGAGATGATATTTGATTGAGGAACGGACCGGGGGATATCCGGTCCAAAATCGGTCAAGCCCGTTTCAGCCACGCCTTGCGCACGGAGTCGCCGTCGGCGGTCCAGGCGCGGGTGTGGACCTCCAGGAGGGCGTCCGGGGCGCGCAGCAGGCATTGCTTTTCGCCTGCGGACAGCGACTTGGGGCCTTGTTCCAGCAGCTTTTCCACGATGCGCTCGTTGCGGGCGCGGGCGGCTTCGCCGGGGTTGCGCTTGTGGCGCATGAGCAGGGCGCGGCGCAGGCCGTTGACGCCCGGGTCGAGCAGGGCGCGCAGGAAGCCCGACTCGCGCGGCAGGTCGAGCGGCACGGGCGTGGCCTCCATCTCGGCGGTGTAGCGGACCACGTCCCGGATCTCCCGGTCCGGGAAGGTTTCCTCCGGGATGAGCAGCAGCCGCTTTTCGCGCAGCCAGCGGCCCGGCCCGTCGCTGCTGGTCAGGACCGACAGGGGCATGGAGAAGACGATGGGCAGGACGATGGGCGCGATCCACCAGAAGAAGCGCGGGGCGTAGAGCAGGACGATGCCGCCCCAGATCAGGCCGAACAGCACACCGGTGCCGTGGAAGCGCAGCGCCTCGCCCCAGGTGGTCGCCCGGTCGTCGCGCTGTTGCGAGCCCCAGCCGATCTTGCGCCCGAGCAGGGTGATGCACACGAACTTGCTGTGGAAGAGCATGCGGATGGGGGCCAGCAGGGCCGAGAAGGCGACCTCCAGGACGATGCTGCCCATCAGCCGCAGCGGGCCGCCGAATAGTTTGGAGTTGCGCGTCTTGAAGACGATCAGGAGGTAGCTCAGGATCTTGGGGAAGAACAGGAGCACGCCCGTGGTGGCCAGCAGGACCAGGGCCCACAGGGGCTGCCACACGGGCCAGGCCGGGAACAGGGAGCGTGTGGCCGTGAAATAGTTGGGTCCGACCAGGGCCTGGATCACGGCCTCGACCGAGGAGAGCATCAGGAACAGGAACCACAGCAGGGCCGAGGCGTAGCTCATGGCCCCGTTGAGGAAGAGCACCCGGTGGGCCGGGAAGAGCCCTTCGGTGAACAGCAGGCGCAGGTGCTGCAGGTTGCCCTGGCACCAGCGGCGGTCGCGCTTGAGTTCGGAGAGCAGGTTGGGCGGGCATTCCTCCCAGCTGCCGGTCAGGTCGAAGGCCAGCCAGACCTCGAATCCGGCGCGGCGCATGAGCGCGGCCTCCACGAAATCGTGGCTGAGGATATCGCCGCCCAGCGGCGGCTTGCCCGAAAGCCTGGGCAGGCCGCAATGGCGCATGAACGGCTCCACGCGGATGAGCGCGTTGTGGCCCCAGTACTGGGCGTCGCCCAGCTGCCAGAAATGCAGGCCTGCCGCGAACATGGGCCCGTAGGCGCGGTTGGCGAACTGTTGCAGCCTGCCGAGCAGGGTGTCCCGGCCGAAGCAGGCGGGCGCGGTCTGCAATATGCCGATCTTGGGCCGCCGCTCCATGATGTGGACCATCTTGTTCAGGGTGTCGCCGCGCATGACGCTGTCCGCGTCGAACACGGCCATGTATTTGTAGTCCTTGCCGTGGCGGCGGCAGAAGTCGGCCACGTTGCCGCTCTTGCGTTTCAGATTGACCTTGCGGTTGCGGTAGAAAATGCGGTTCTGCGCGCCCAATTCCTCCACCAGGGCGGCCCAGGCGGCCTCCTCCTCCATCCATTTGTCAGCGCCGCCCGAGTCGCTCAGGATGTGGATGTCGAACTGGTCCGCGCCCGGCGTTTCCTTGAGGGAGAGATAGGTGGTCTTGACCCCGGCCATGACTCGGGGGGTGTCCTCGTTGCAGATGGGGAAGAGCACGGCCGTGCGCGGCTTCTCGCCCGGCTCCAGCGGTTCGGACAGGGCGTGGCTGGTGGCGAACCGGTCATAGCGGCGCATGATCGTGAACCAGCCCATGATGGCGGTCCAGAAGCCCACGGATATCCAGGCGAACAGGATGGAGTAGACGATGATGATGGCCAGCTCCAGCGGGGTGGACCCCTTTTCGGGCAGGACGGAACCCACATAGGCGCTGGCCAGGGCCGACGGGATCAGGATGAGCAGGGTCAGGATCAGCCGCCGTTTTCCGGTGGAGAACTGCAGGCGGGAGTCGCGGGGATCGCGTTGCATCAGGGGCCTCACTGGGAGATGTTCAGCAAAAGCGTCAGGGCCAGCAGCAGGCCGACCACGGCCAGCCAGCCCCATTGGGCCAGGAAGCCGCTCAGGCCGGAGCGCGGGCGGCCCAGGTACTGGCCGGGCATGTGGCTGCGCTCGACGCGCGGATGGTCCGGCGGAAACGATGACGGTTCATGGGCAGGCAGCAGAGTGAGCAGCGCGTCCAGCCCCTGCTCCGGGGTGGCCCCGGCGGGCAGCTTGCGTAGGGCCGCGAGGACCAGCTCAAGGCGCTCCTCCGTGGTCAGGGGGAGCTGTTCCGCATAGCTGAGCAGGCAGCGGGCGGTCCGCTCGCGCGAAGCGTCCGTTTCCCGGCTGTGGTCAGGGGCGATAGGCATAGTTCCAGGTTTCCGTCAGGGTGGTGTCGTTGATTTTGAGGAACGCGCGCAGGTCGACGGGCGGCTTGCGCTTGGGCAGGACCTTTTCCAGGGCCGAGGGGGCCTGATCGGGCCGGACCACGAAGGACAGCCGCCAGCCGCCGGTGTGCTCGTTCTTTTCCACCAGCTGCTCGGACACGACCGCGCCCTTGCCGCAGGTGACCACGCCCTCCACCTTGGAGGGGGGCAGCAGCAGGTTCAGGGCCTTGCTCTTGAAATCGATGACGAAACGCTGGCCGCCGTTCCCGGCGTCCCCGGCGCGGGTGGCCTCCACATAGCCCAGGGGCGGGTGGGTGAACCCGCCGTCGTTCCACTGCAGCTTGTACTCGTAGGTTTGGGGCACGCCCACGGGCAGATCGTCCCTGGGGCTCCAGAAGGCCACGATGTTGTCGTGGATCTCCTTGTCCGTGGGGATGTTGATCAGTTCCACATGGCCGAATCCCCAGTCGCCGACAGGCTCCACCCACAGGGTCGGGCGGCGTTCGTAGGCCGCCTCCAGGTCCTGGTAGTGGTTGAACTCCCTGTCCCGCTGGACAAGGCCGAAGCCGCGCACGTTGTCCGCCTGGAAGGCGTTGATGTCCAGGTTCTCGGGGTTGTCCAGGGGGCGCCAGAACCACTCGCCCGAGTCGTTCTTGATCAGCAGGCCGTCGGAGTCGTGCACCTCGGGCCGGAAGTCGCGGACCTTGCGCTCGTCGGTGTTCTCGCCGAACAGGAACATGCTGGTCAGCGGGGCGATGCCGATCTTGGTCACGGGCGCGCGCAGGAACAGGGTGGCGGTGACGTCCATGGAGGTGGTCTTGCCGCCCTTGATGACGAAGGTGTACGCCCCGGTCAGGCTCTTGCTGTCCAGCAGGGCGTGCACGGTCAGGCTCGGATTCTTCTTGGCCGGTTTCTCGATCCAGAATTCCTTGAAATAGGGGAACTCCTCGCCGTCGGGCAGGGCCGTGTCCACGGCCAGCCCTCGGGCCGACAGGCCGTAGGCCTGGCCGTCGGCCACGGCCTGGAAATAGCTCGCGCCCAGGAAGGAAGCGATCTCCCGGGACCCCTTGGACCCGTCGCCGGGACTGTCGATGCGGAATCCGGCGAATCCGAATTGCGGCGGAATCTGCTCGGGCAGGGTGTGGTTGTTGCCGTAGTCGAACATGGCCAGGTCAAAGGGCACCGGCACGGCCGCGCCCTTGTCCACTATGTTGATGGCCACCAGCCGGTCGTAGAGCATGCCGGGGTGGAAGAACTGCACCTGGAAGGGCAGCTTGTCCTTTGCCCACAGGGTCTTTTCCGGACGGTAGGTGATGTCGCCCCAGGCGTTATCGCTCAAGTCGAGCAGGGCTTGGGGCACCTCGCCCAGGGCCGGATTGAACGGGGCCTGGCTCAATAGCCGGGCCTTGTCCACCACCACCTGGCGGGTGAATCCCTCGGGTTCTTCGGGCTTTGCGGGTTCCGCGTGCAAGGTCCCCGGAAATGCCTGGACGAGCAGGGCCAGGACCGGGAGCAGGAGCAGTATGCGCCGGAGCGCGCGCTTCGGCGAACGTGTGATATTCGACATGGTTGTTGATGCGTCTTCGCTTTTTTATTTGTTTCCGGCCAGAGCATGTACCGGGCTTCAAAGAAAAAAGACAGTACGCGATGCCAATCGTTATATCAATTTTGAAACGCGTATTTGCACAAGGTGTTTTTTTTCTGGATATTCAAGGTGTTGTCAGCGGGCGTGTCAAAAAACGAATTGTAAACGACAGCCGTGCCTGAAGGAAACCATAGGATATGTCTATGGCAAAAGGGATGGATACTCGCGGCGAGGCCGGGCCGGCGTCTTGCGGATCATCAGGCCAGCGGCAGCCGGATGGTGATGCGAAATCCCTCGGCCACGCTTTCGGCCCGTATGGTCCCGTTGTGGTCCTCGACGATCTTGCGGGCAAAGGCCAGGCCGAGCCCGTTGCCTTCCACCTTGTCGTAGCCCAGCCGCCTGAACGGCGAGAACACGGCCTCCAGCTCCGTCTCGGTCAGGGGCTGGTAGGCGTTGGTCACCGTGATGGTCAGGGCCTCGCCGTCAAAGGCGCAACGGATGTCCACCGGGCCGTTGTCCGGGGAGTACTTGACCGCGTTGGACAGGACGTTGTCCAGGACGATGCGCATGTCCTGCCTGCGGCATTTGTAGGGCGGCACGGGATCAAGCTGCGGAAGGAGCCGGACGCTCCGCCCGCCGATGAGCGTTCTGGCCCGGTCGGCCGCCGCTTCGAGCATCTCGCCCATGTCGACCTCGTCGTCGCGCGGCGGGGGCTCCTGGAGGTCGAACTTGGACAGCCTGATGATCTGGTCGATGAGGGAGTCCATGTGGTCGATTTCCTCTTCCATGCGGTGGACGTGCTTTTCCACGCCGTCCGTGCGGCCCGCCTCCAGCCGTTCGCGGACGATCTGCTGGGAGATGCGGATGCGCGCCAGGGGGGAGCGCAGCTCGTGGGACAGGTTGGCGGTCAGCTCGCGCCCGCCCCGGACCATCTTCTCCAGACTGCTGGCCATGTGGTTGAAGGTCCGGGCCAGGGTGCCCATCTCGTCCTTGCGCCGGGCCTCCACCCTGGGGGAGAAGTCGCCCCGGGCGAGCTGTTGCGCGGATTCGGTCATCTGGACCATCGGCCAGGTGATGCGCCTGGACACCGGTATGAGCAGCAGGGCGGCCACCGTGGCCATGAGCGCCAGCCCCTCCATGAACCAGACCTCTTCGTTGTGGGTGATCCACGCGTTGAGCAGGTGCACGGTCAGGGTGCCCATGGGCGTTTTTAGCGGCCCGTAGCCGTAGATGGACCCCTGGTCGCCCTTGCGTACGAAGTAGATGTGGTCGCCCTTGGCCGTGGTCAGCTTGAGGCTCAGCTCCTCCTCGCCGGTCAGGGGCGGGGTGGTGAAGGACCGGGCCACGGTTTCGCCGCGCTCGTTGGTGATCCACGCCTCGCCGTTGAAGGCGTTGGCGTATACGTCGAGGAGGCGGTCCAGGCGGGAGCGCAGCTCCGGGGTGAGCCTGTCCGCTCCGTCGATCTCCATGCCGATGATCTGTTGCAGCGCCTCGCTGCGGTCCAGGGCGTGCCGGGCGAAGGGCGGGCGCATGTGGCCCATCTTGAGCAGACCGCCGATGGCCGCGATGGCCACGGCCTGGACCAGGATGAAGGCCACGAGAATCTTGAGGTACAACCGGCTGACTTTCATCATTCACCCACGAACATGTAGCCCGTGCCCCAGACCGTCCTGATCCTTTTCGCGTGGTCCGGGTACGGTTTGAGCTGGGAGCGCAGCTTGGAGATGTGCACGTCGATGGACCGGTCGTAGGCCGCGAAGTCCTTGTCCCAGACCATGTCCATGAGTTCGTCGCGGGTCAGGGCGTGGTCCGCGTGGGCCATCAGCGCCTTGAGCAGACGGAATTCGGTGGGGGACAGTTCGAGTTCGTCGCGGTCGACTGTAAGGACCTGCCGGGAGAGATTCAGGACGAGCCCGCCCGCGCGCACGGTCTCGGCACCCGCCTTGCGTTCCCCGCAGGCCTCCACCCGCCGGAGCACGGCCTTGATCCGGGCCAGCAACTCGCGTGGATTGAACGGCTTGGCCATGTAGTCGTCGGCCCCGAGTTCGAGCCCGACGATGCGGTCCGTGTCCTCTCCCTTGGCCGTGAGCATGATCACCGGGGTGGCGAATTCGGCGCGGATGTCGCGCAGGACCTCGAGCCCGTCCCTGCCCGGCATCATCACGTCCAGGATGATGACGCTCGGGTTGAGTGAGCGGATGGTCTCCGCCGCCCCCGCGCCCGAGGGCAGGGTGGCCGTGGAGTAGTCGTATTCCTCCAGGTATTCCACCACCAGTTCGCGCAGCTTCTGGTCGTCGTCGATGATCAGCACCGGGCCGTTGTTCTTCATGATGTCCCCTTACCCGCATGTCGAACGAAATGAAAAGGTTCCCAAGCCGCCTTTTACAATCTTTAACAACTTTTATCATCCCCCCAACACTTCTCCCATGTTTTTCCAGTAGGTTCGAGTCCAGTGAAACCATCCATGGAGAACAATGTGAAAGGCAAACTCATAACGGCGGCCGCTCCGGCGGCGATCACCCTCCTGGCAGTGCTCCTGGCCGCCTGCTCCCCCTTCAGGCCGGACGCCCGCGTTGACGACGCGGCCCCGCTGCCCGCGGCGTACACCCTCTATTCCGACCAGCCCGCCGAGACCGGCAAGTGGTGGGAGAGCCTGGGCAACGACGAGCTGAACCACATGGTGGAGACCGCCCTGGCCGCAAATTTCGATCTGGAACAGGCCTGGGCCAGGCTGCGCCAGACCGGGGCCGTGGCCGTCCAGTCCTCGGCGGACAAGTACCCGACCCTGGACGCCACCGGCGACTACAAGCACACCCGGTCCCATACCAAGGGAGCCAGGGGCGGCACGATCACCGACGAGACCCATTCCATCGGGCTGGAGGCCGGGTACGAACTCGACCTGTGGGGCCGAGTCGAGGCCAAGGCCAAGGGCGGACAGCTCGACTACCAGGCCTCACGCGAGGACCTGAGCGCCTCGGCCATGACCGTGGCCGGGGAGGTGGTCTCCCGCTGGCTGGAGATCCAGTCCCAGCGGCGCAAGGAGCGGATCATAGAGGAGCAGATCAAGACCAACCAGACCTACCTGGAACTCATCGAACTGCGTTTCCGCAACTCCATCTCCACGGCCCTGGACGTCTACCAGCAGCGCCAGAACCTGGCCAAGGTCAAGGCGTTGCTGCCGCCGGTCAAGTCGCAGGAACAGTTGCTGCTCAACGAACTGGCCCTGCTCATGGGCAAGCCCGCCGGGGCCGTGACCGTGGCCGACGCCGAGGTGCCGGAGCCCGAGGCGTTGCCCGGCCTGGGGCTGCCCGCCGACCTACTGGCCAATCGGCCCGACGTGCGCTCCGCCGGGCTGGCCCTGTCTTCGGCGGACTGGGGCGTAGCCGCGGCCAGGGCCGACCGGCTGCCTTCCCTGACCATGGCCGGGACCGGCCAGTTCTCCGGCGCCCAGCTCGGCACCCTGTTCGACAACTGGATACTGACCCTGGCCGGAGTCGTGGCCGGGCCCATCTTCGACGGCGGCTACCGTAAAGCCGAGGTGGACAAGGCCCGGGCCGTGGTCGACGAGCGGCTCGCCGCCTACAAGTCCACCGTGTACACCGCCTTCAAGGAAGTGGAGGACGCCCTGACCGAGGAGACGTGGCAGAAGCGGTACCTTGAGGCGCTCTCGGCGCAGCTCGAGGCCTCCCGCGTCAGCCTGCGCGAGGCCGTGTCCCGCTACGCCCAGGGACTGGACGACTATCTCCCGGTCCTGAGCGCGCTGATGTCCGTGCAGGACCTGGAGGTGACCATGGCCACGGAGCGGACCAACCTGATGCTCTACCGCGTGGCCCTGTACCGCGCCCTGGGCGGGACCTGGACAGACTCCCTGACCGACCCGACCGCAGCGGCGGACCAGGCGGCCGCCGATGACGCAATTATTGAATCTCATGACATAAATCCTGGAATCAGGGGGTAAACATGAACCTTTGCTTTAACAAATTGCGCGCTGTTTTCCGGCTCAAGGTGCTCGTGCCTCTGGCCATTGTCGTGGCTGCCGGCGCGGGCTCCTATCTAACCCTGGTCTCCGCGCCCAAGGCCAAGATGCGGCCGCCCCAGGTCATCCGCCAGAGCGTGGAGACCAGACAGGCGGCCCTGACCGACCACCGCGTGGTGGTGGACGTCATGGGCACGGTCACGGCGGCCCGCAAGATCGACCTGAAGTCCCAGGTGTCCGGCAAGGTCGTCAAGGTCAGCCCGGACTTCGTGCCCGGCGGGTTCTTCCGGGCGGGCGAGCCGATCCTGAACATCGACGCCAAGGACTACGAACTGGCCGTCCAGGAGGTCGAGGCCCAGGTCACCGAGGCCGAATACGACCTCAAGGTGGAGCAGGGGTACCAGAAGGTCTCGGCCCGCGAGTGGGACCTGCTGCAGGAGGCGGGCAAGTCCACCCAGGCCGAGGCGGACCTCGCCCTGCGCAAGCCGCATCTGGCCAAGGCCCAGGCCGACCTGCGCGCGGCCAGGGCAAAGGTGGAACAGGCGCGCATCGATCTTTCGCGCACCCGCGTCGACGCTCCGTTCGCGGCCATGGTCGAATCCAAGGACACGGACCTGGGCGCGGCCGTGGCCGAGCAGGGTACCTTGGCAACCTTGGTGGGCACCGACGAGTTCTGGATACAGGCCTCGGTGCCTGTGGACCGGCTGGGCTGGATCAACCTGCCGTCCGCCATCCGGCCAGAGGGCTCAAAGGCCCGGATCGTCTCCGGCAGCGGCGCGGATAAGAGCGTTCGTGAAGGGCGCGTGGTCCGGCTGCTGCCGTCGCTCGAGGACGAGGGGCGCATGGCCAGGGTGCTCATCTCGATCAAGGACCCGCTCAATATCGAAGGTCGGCCGGGCGTCAAGCCGCTGCTGCTCGGCAGCTACGTCTCGGTCAAGATCGAAGGCAACGAGCTCACGGGCGTTTTCGCCGTTCCCAGGACCGCGTTTCGCGACAACAGCCGGGTCTGGGTGCTGGCCGATGACGGCACCCTGGACATCCGCACCGTGGACCCGGTCTGGAAGGACGAGGACAGCATCGTCATCAGGGAGGGGCTCAAGCCGGGCGAGCGGATCGTCATGTCCGATCTGGCTGCCCCGTTGCAGGGCATGCTCCTGAACGGCGTGGACGACGGCGGCGGTGCGCCAGCCGCCAACCCGCAAACGGCCCCGCAATCGACCGTAACGGCGGCCGGGGAGGCGCGCAATGGCTAACGCGCAGCAGGAAAGTAGCAAGGGGCCCATCGCCTGGATGGCGGGCAATTCCGTGGCCGCCAACCTGCTCATGATCGTGTTCCTGGTGGGCGGGCTGATTTTTGCCATGCAGATCAAGCAGGAGGTCTTCCCCGAGTTTTCTCTGGACACGGTGACGGTTTCCATCGCCTACCCCGGGGCCAGCCCTTCCGAGGTGGAGCAGGGGTGCGTTCTGGCCATCGAGCAGGCCGTGCAGGGGCTCGACGGCGTGAAGGAGGTCACTTCCACGTCCTCGGAGGGCAGCGGCATGGTGGTGGTCGAGGCCCTGGAAGGGGCGGACGTGCAGAAGCTGACCCAGGACATCAAGACCGAGGTGGACCGCATCACCTCATTCCCGGAGGAGGCCGAGGACCCGGTCATCTCCGAGGTCTCGCGCCAGCGCCAGGTCCTGTCGGTGATGATCTCGGGCGATCAGCCGGACACCACCCTGCGCGAATTGGCCGAACAGCTGCGCGAGGAGCTTATCGCCAACGGGGGCATCACCCAGGCCGAGCTGGCCGAGGTCAGCGACCTGCAGATCTCCATTGAGATACCGCAGAGCCGGTTGCGGGCCCACAACCTGACCCTGAGCGAGGTGGCCCAGCGCATCGGCGAGGCCTCGGTGGACCTGCCCGGCGGGGCCATCAAGGCCGAGTCCGGCGAGGTCCTGGTGCGCATGAAGGACCGCCGCGACTACGGCCGGGACTTCGCCCGCATCCCGGTGGTCACCGGCAACGACGGCACCCAGGTGCGCGTGGAGGACCTGGGCCGGGTCATCGACGGGTTCGCGGACGACGACATCATCACCACCTACAACGGCAAGCCCGCCGTGCGCGTGGACGTGTACCGCGTGGGCGACCAGACGCCCATCTCCGTGTCCGACGCGGTCAAGGCGTCGCTTGAAGCCTTCAGGGAGCGGCTGCCTTCGGGCGTGTCCGTGGACATCCTCAACGACATGTCCGAGGTATACGCCCAGCGCATGGATCTGCTGCTCGGCAACGGCTACCTGGGCCTCGCCCTGGTCTTCGGCTTCCTGGCCCTGTTCCTGGAGCCGAGGCTGGCCTTCTGGGTGGCCATGGGCATCCCGACCTCGTTCATGGGCAGCTTTCTGATCCTCTCGCTGTTCGGCGTGAGCATCAATATGATCACCATGTTCGCCTTCCTCATAGCGCTGGGCATCGTGGTCGACGACGCCATCGTGGTCGGCGAGAACGTGTTCACCATGCGCCAGCAGGGCATGTCGCCCCTTGAGGCGGCCATAGCCGGGGCCAGGAGCATCAGCATGCCCGTGGTCTTCAGCGTGCTGACCAACATCGCGGCTTTCATGCCGCTGCTGTTCATCCCCGGCGTCATGGGCAAGATATTCTGGTCCATCCCGGTGGTGGTCATCTCGGTATTCGCCATCTCGCTCATCGAATCCCTGTTCGTCCTGCCCGCTCATCTGTCCCATCTGGGAGACCACCGGAGCCGGATCATGGTCTGGATCACCCGGTACCAGGAGAAGGCGGCCGACGGGCTGTTGCGCTTCATCCGGGGCGTGTACCGCCCGTTTCTGGACTGGTGCCTGCACTGGCGCTACGCCACCGTGGCCGCAGGCGTGGCCCTGCTGCTCCTGTGCACGGCCTATGTTTTGAGCGGCAGGCTCGGCTTTACGCTCATGCCCAAGGTGGAGTCCGACTTCGCCTACGCCACGGCCGAGCTGCCCTACGGCTCACCCGTGGAAAAGACCGAGGCGGTCCGCGACCGGCTTCTGGCCGCCGCCCGCAAGGTGGCGGCGGAGAACGGCGGGGACCGGCTGGTCGTGGGCATGGACTCCAAGATCGGCGGGGCGGGCCGCGAGCTCTCCGGTCCGCACGTGGTCAAGATCAACGTCTACCTGGCCGGGGCGGACGTCCGGCCGATCACCACCCAGCAGTTCGTGGACAAATGGCGGACCGAGGTCGGCGACATCGTCGGCCTCGAGGTCCTGTCGTTCGCCTCGGACCGGGGCGGCCCGGGCGCGGGCAACGCCCTGGAATTCGAGCTCAGCCATTCGGACACCAAGGTCCTGGAGCGGGCGGCCCGCGACCTGGCCGACGCCCTGGAGCAGTACCCCAGGGTCAAGGACGTGGACGACGGATTCTCGCCCGGCAAGGACCAGCTCGACTTCACCATGACCCCGGCGGGGCGGGCGCTGGGGCTGACCGCCCAGGGCGTGGCCGCCCAGGTGCGCGCCGCCTACTACGGCAAGGAGGTCCTGCGCCAGCAGCGCGGCCGCAACGAGGTCAAGGTGGTGGTCCGCAGGCCCGAGAGCGAGCGCGTCTCGGAATACGACATGGAGGAGCTGATGCTCAAGACGCCGGACGGCAAGGAGGTGCTGTTGCGCGACGTGGTCGACGTCAAGCGGGGCAGCGCCTACACCTCCATCAACCGCACGGACGGCCGCCGGGTGCTCTCGGTCACGGCGGACGTGGACCCGCGCAACCAGGCCACCCAGGTCATGCAGTCGGTCCTGGCCGAGGTCATCCCGAAGCTCAAGGCTGAATACCCGGGGCTGTCCTGCCGCATGCAGGGCAAGCAGGCCGACCTGAGCGAGTCGACCAACACCCTGTTCGAGGGACTGCTGCTGGCCATGCTCGCCGTGTACGCCCTGCTGGCCATCCCGTTCAAGAGCTACGTCCAGCCGCTGATCATCATGGTCAGCATCCCGTTCGGCGCGGTGGGCGCGATCCTAGGGCACATGGCCTTCGGCTATTCCATCAGCCTGATGAGCCTGCTCGGCATTGTGGCCCTGTCCGGCGTGGTGGTCAACGACTCGCTGGTGCTCATCGACTGCGCAAACGGGTTCGCCAGGGCGGGCAAATGCGCCCACGACGCGGTGCTCGACGCGGGCACGGCCCGCTTCCGGCCCATCCTGCTGACCACCCTGACCACCTTCAGCGGGCTGGCCCCGATGATCCTGGAGACCTCCATGCAGGCCCGGTTCCTCATCCCCATGGCCTTGTCGCTGGGGTTCGGCATCCTGTTCGCCACCGTCATCACCCTGATCCTTGTCCCGGCCCTGTATATGATCCTGGAGGACATCCAGCGCAGGCTGCACATCATGGCCTTCAAGCGGCCGCCCGAACCGCGCGGCGACGGGCCTCGGGAACTGGCCGGACAAAAATAACGCGGCCCCTCGAGAGAGGCCGCGCATACGCCCCGGACAATGGGGCACGGGCGAAGGGGTGCGGTGTTACCGCGCCCCTTCCTTCATGGCGTAAACCAACTCACGCGCGGCCTCGGCGGGCGAGGGCGCGGAGCAGATGGCCGAGACTACGGCGATGCCCGCCACGCCAGATCCGGCCACGGCACGGGCGTTGTCGCGCTGCACGCCGCCGATGGCCACCAGCGGGATGGACGACAGCCCAACCGCGCGTTTGAGTCCGTCGGGCTCCCACGGCGATCCCTTGACGTCCTTCTTGGTCTGGGTGGGGTAGACCGGCCCGATGCCTATGTAGTCCACCGGGCGGTTCTGGGCGTCCAGGAGTTCGGCCTCGGTCTCCACGGACAGGCCGACGATGGCGTCCGGGCCCATTATCCGGCGGACGTCCTCGACGAGCATGTCGGACTGGCCCACGTGCACGCCCTCGACCCCGGCGGCCAGGGCCACGTCCACGCGATCGTTGATGAGCAGGGGGATGGACAGGGGCTTGAGCAGCTTGTGCAGGGCGCGGGCAAGCTGGACGAACTCGCCGGTGTCGGCTTCCTTTTCGCGCAGCTGGACCATGGTGCAGCCGCCCTCGGCGGCCTGGGCCACGACCTCTTCCAGGGACCGGCCCAGGCAGAGGCTGCGGTCGGTCACGAGATAGACGAGCAAATCCCGGGTATTCATCACGCCACCACCTTGAGCCGGGCGCGGACCGTGTCCTCGTCCAGGAGATAGAGCGCGTCGTGGAAGTGCATCTGCAGGCTGCCCGGGCCGGGCGAGAGCTCGGCGGCCCGTTCCCCGGCCATGTTCATGACCGCCGCGGTGTCCTCGGCGGCCTGAAAAAAGTCGGGCTGGACCGCGGCGAACGCCCCGGCCAGGGCGGTGCAGGTGCAGCCGAGCCCGGTCACGCGCGGCATCATGGCCGACCCTCCGGCCAGACGCGTCTCGCGGCCGTCGCCGACCACCAGATCGGTCTCGCCGCTGACCAGGACCACGCAGCCGTAGCGCTCGCTCAGGGCCTTGGCCGCGCCATGGGCCTCGTCCACGCCCATGAAGGTGTCCACGCCCTTGGGCTTACCGTCTTCGCCCGCCACGGCCATGATCTCCGAGGCGTTCCCCCGGAGGATGGCGGGGCGGTACTTTTCCAGGAATTCACGGGAGATGTCCGTGCGCAGAGCGTTCACCCCGGCGGCCACCGGGTCGAGCACGATGGGCATGCCCATGGCGTTGGCCTGGGCCATGGCCGTGTGCATGCCGACCACGTAGTCGTCGGCCAGGGTGCCGATGTTGACCACCAGGGCTCCGGCCAGGTCGACCAGGCCGGGCAGGTCCTCGGCCACATGGCTCATGGCGGGCGATGCCCCCAGGGCGAGCAGGGAGTTTGCCGTGTTGTTGGTGACCACGTAGTTGGTGATGCTGACGATGAGCGGCGCTTTTTCGCGGACCGCCTGAATGTCCTGCCAGACCGTTTGGATCAGCGTTTCGGGAGCGCTCATTTCAGCAACTCCCCGACGCTGTCCACCTTGCCACGCATGCGTCCGGATTCGCCTTCCCGGGAATCCACGGCCAGGGTCAGGTAGACCCGTCCGCATCCCTTGCGCATGTCGTCATGGCACTGCTTTATGGTCCGCATGATGTCGTCCAGATCGCCTTCGAGCACCGTGCCCATGGGACCGAGTTCATGGGGCAGGCCGGACTCCCGGACGATCTCTATGGTCCGGGCCACATAGGGCGCGAACGAGTCCTGGTCGGGCCGCTCCAGGGGGAACAGACTGAAGGTGGCTACACAGCTCATGGTATCCTTCCTTGTAAATGTATTCGTTCAAGGCCGCCGGGCGGCCGGTGCACGCAGGATTGACCCATTCCCTTCCAAGGTCAATGCTCATCCTCTTCAAAATGCCGTTCTCTTCGTTCGTTGCTCCATCTCATCGCGCCCGCACACCCCTGCCGGAAGGCACCTAAAAAGTTTAGGAAAGGATGGGGATGGGGGGCCGGGGGGAGGGGAAGGAAAAGCTCTTTTCAAAGGGTTTTCCTTCCCCTTCCCCCGGCCGCCGGAGGCAAAAAAGGCCGGAGCGTGAGCTCCGGCCTTTTTTATTGATTGTGAGTATGGCGGGGCTATTCCTTGCAGTCTTCGCCCGCCATGTGCTTGAGGGTTTCGTAGCGCTTGTTGTAGGTGTTCTCGATTTCGGCCCGGTATTCCTTGGAGAATTCGGGGTAGAACCGCTCCAACATGGCGTAGCGGTTTTCGCCGGACAGGAATTCCTGGAGGGTGCCGTCGGGCGCCTTGGATTCCAGGATGAACGGGTTCTTGCCCTCGTCGGCCAGCAGCGGGTTGTAGCGGTAGAGCGGCCAGTAGCCGGAATCCACGGCCAGCTTCTGCTCCAGCTGAGTCTTGCCCATGCCCTTCTTGATGCCCTGGTTGATGCACGGGGCGTAGGCGATGATCAGGGACGGGCCGGGGTAGGCCTCGGCCTCCTTGACGGCCTTGAGGAACTGCTGCTTGTTGGCGCCCATGGACACGGAGGCCACGTAGACGTAGCCGTAGGTCATGGCCATGCGGCCGAGGTCCTTCTTGTTGGTCGTCTTGCCTGCCGCTGCGAACTTGGCGATGGAACCGAGCGGGGTGGCCTTGGAGGACTGGCCGCCGGTGTTGGAGTAGACCTCGGTGTCCAGGACCAGGACATTGATGTCCTTGCCGGAGGCGAGCACGTGGTCCAGTCCGCCGTAGCCGATGTCGTAGGCCCAGCCGTCGCCGCCGAACACCCAGATGGACTGTTTGGTGAACAGGTCGGACATGTCCAGGATTTCCTTGAGGGCCTTCTTGCGCGTGCCCTTGAGGGCCTTCTTGAGGGCCTCGCCCGCGGCCTTGGACTCCTCGGGATCGTTCATGACCTTGGCCCATTTGTTCAGCTTGGTCTTGAGCGCGCCGGTCTCGGCCTTGGCGGCCTCCTTGCAGAGGGCGGCCAGATGGGTACGGCGCTGGTCCGTGGCCATCTCGATGCCGTAGCCGAACTCGGCGGCGTCCTCGAACAGGGAGTTGCCCCAGGCCGGGCCGTGGCCGTCGGGGGTGACGCAGTAGGGCGCGGTGGGAGCGGAAGCGCCCCAGATGGACGAACAGCCGGTGGCGTTGGCGATGACCATGCGTTCACCGAAGAGCTGGGTGATGACCTTGACGTACGGGGTCTCGCCGCAGCCCGCGCAGGCCCCGGAGAACTCCATCAGCGACTTGCGGAACTGGGAGCCCTTGACCGTTTCGCGGCCGAAGACGTCCTTGTAGGTGACGGTGTCCGAGAAGTCGAAGTTGGGTACCTGGACCTCGGTCTGGGTGGCGATGGGCTTCATGACCAGGGCCTTTTCCTTGGCCGGGCAGATGTCGGCGCAGTTGCCGCAGCCCAGGCAGTCCAGGGTGTTGACCTGGAGGCGGAAGTGCATGCCCTTGACGTCCTTGCCCACGGCGTCGAGGGTCTCGTAGGTGGCCGGGGCCTGCTTCATCTCGGCGTCGGTGGCTAGCACGGCGCGCAGGGCGGAGTGCGGGCAGACAAAGGCGCACTGGTTGCACTGGATGCAGTTTTCCTTGATCCACTCGGGAACCAGAATGGCCACGCCGCGCTTCTCGTACTTGGAGGTGGCGTTGGGCATGGTGCCGTCGTGGGAGAAGGCCGATACGGGCAGGGAGTCGCCCTTCTGGGCCAGGACCGGGCGCATGACGTTCTTGACGTAGTCCGGCTCGCGGCGGTTGGGGGCCTTGTCGTCCTTGAGCTTCTTCCAGGATTCGGGGACCGGGATCTCGACGATGGCGTCGGTGGCCGCGTCCACGGCCGCGCAGTTCATGTCCACGATCTTCGGGCCTTTCTTGCCGTAGGCCTTTTCGATGCCGTCCTTGAGCAGGGCCACCGCCTTCTTGAACGGGATGACGTCGGCCAGCTTGAAGAAGGCGGTCTGCATGACCATGTTGATGCGGCCGCCGAGACCCACGTCGCCCGCGATCTTGACGGCGTCCACGGTGTAGAACTTCAGCCCCTTCTCGGCGATGGTCCGGCGCATGGCAGCGGGCAGTTTCTTGTCCATTTCCTCGGCGGTCCAGGCACAGTTGAGCACGAAGGTGCCGCCGTCCTTGATGCCTTCGAGCACGTCGTAGAGGTTTACGTAGCTCGGGTTGTGGCAGGCGATATAGTCCGCGTTCTGGACCAGGTAGGTGGACTGGATGGGCTTCTTGCCGAAGCGCAGGTGCGAGATGGTGATGCCGCCCGACTTCTTGGAGTCGTAGGCGAAATAGCCCTGGGCGTAGAGGTTGGTGTTGTCGCCGATGATTTTGATGGCCTGCTTGTTCGCGCCCACCGTGCCGTCGGAGCCAAGGCCCCAGAACTTGCACTGGACCGTGCCTTCGGGGGTGGTGTCCACGCAGTCGCAGTCGAACAGCGAGGTGTGGGTGACGTCGTCCAGGATGCCCACGGTGAAGCCGTTTTTGGGCTTGGCCAGGGAATTGTAGACCGACTCGACCTGGGCCGGGGTGAAGTCCTTGGAACCCAGGCCGTAGCGGCCGCCCACGATGACCGGGGCGTTGCGCTTGCCCGCATAGGCGGCGCAGATGTCGAGATACAGGGGGTCGCCCAGGGAGCCGGGCTCCTTGGTGCGGTCGAGCACCGCGATCTTCTTCACGGTCTTGGGGATGGCGGCGAGCAGGTGCTTGACCGAGAACGGCCGGAACAGGCGGACCTTGACCAGGCCGACTTTCTTGCCGTTGGCGTTGAGGTAGTTGACGGTTTCCTCGATGGTCTCGCAGCCGGAGCCCATGGCGATGATGATGCGGTCCGCCTTGGGATGGCCCACGTAGTCGAACAGCTTGTAGCGGCGGCCGGTGATCTTGCCGACCTGCTTCATGGCGTTGGTGACGATGTCCGGGATGGCCTCGTAATAGGTATTGGTCGCCTCGCGGCCCTGGAAGTAGATGTCCGGGTTCTGGGCGGTGCCCCGGGTGTCGGGGTGCTCGGGGTTCATGGCCCGTTTGCGGAACTCGGCCACCTTGTCCATGTTCAGCAGGGGCTTCATGTCCTCGTAATCGATGACCGCGATCTTCTGGATCTCATGGGATGTGCGGAAGCCGTCGAACACGGACATGAACGGGACGGACGCCTCGACGGCGGCGAGGTGGGCCACCAGGGAGAGGTCCATGACCTCCTGGACGGAGTTGGAGAAGAGCATGGCGAAGCCGGTCTGGCGGGTGGCCATGACGTCCTGATGGTCGCCGAAGATGGACAGGGCGTGGGCCGCAATGGCGCGGGCGGACACGTGGAAGACGCCGGGCAGCAGTTCGCCGGAGATCTTGTACATGTTCGGGATCATCAAAAGCAGACCCTGGGAGGCGGTGAAAGTGGTGGTCAGCGCGCCCCCGGCCAGGGAGCCGTGAACCGCGCCCGCCGCGCCCGCTTCGGACTGCATCTGGCGAATCTGCACGGTCTGGCCGAAAATGTTTTTCCGTCCATGGGCGGCCCATTCGTCGGCGATCTCGCCCATGGGCGTGGACGGGGTGATGGGGTAGATGGCGGCCGTCTCGCTCATGGCGTAGGCCACATGCGCGGCAGCGGTGTTGCCGTCCATTGTTTTCATGGTCTTCTTGGGCATTTGCTTCTCCAAGTGTTTTGATTTGACCTGTATCAGCCTGGGGACATATTGCGGGCCTCGACTATCGGGGTCCGTGCGGTCCGCTGGGACCGGATCATGCATTACGATACACGTTCCATCATAGTTGTTTCGCGATTTATCCTTCCGGGGTCAAGTCCTTTGCCTTCCGTTCCCCGATCAATCAACGCCATTTACCGAATTTTACGGACTGCCGAGTGGCGTTTAACGGTTTTTTGATACAATTCTCAGTCTTGTCAGCCGGATATCGTCCGCATGCGATCGGGTGTTTTTGCAGGCACATAGCGTGGGGCGCGCAGCGGTTGCCGCAGGCCATGGAAAAGGCCCCGTTGCAACGGGGCCTTTATCGTTTCCGCAGGGATTATTTTTCGGTCTTGAAGCCGGCGCGGCTCCAGGCGAGGTAGCCGCCCGCCAGGCTGCGAACGTCCCAGTAACCGTGCTTCTGGAGGTAGGAGGCGGCGATGTTCGCTCGATAGCCCGCTGCGCAGTAGAGCAGGTGGTGGGCATTCTCGTCGAGGTCGAACTTGCCGTCCAGGATGTCGATGAGCGGGATGTGCCTGGCACCGGGGATGTGGCCGTTCTCCCATTCCACGGGAGTGCGCACGTCGATCAGGCTGATCTCCTTGCCCTCCTCCTGGATGTTTTGCAGGACCTGGGCCGAGTCGATGGCCAGGGAATCCACCGCGCGTCCGCTGTACACCCAGGCCTGGATGCCGCCGGACAGGTACCCGAGGATGTTGTCGTAGCCGATGCGGTGCAGTTCCACGCGCATGCGCTCGTAGTCGTCGCGGGTGTCCACCACCAGGAGGATGTCCGCGTCCGGCTCAACGGTCATGCCCACCCAGTTGGCCAGGCTCGGCTCGAAGCCGATGTTCAGGGAGCCGGGGATGTGGTACCCGGCATAGGCCGCGGCGTCGCGCACGTCGATGACCACCGCGCCGTCCTGCATCCTCTCCTCGAACCTGTACGGGTTCATGGCCAGGTCGAGCGGGCAGCGCTCCAGCAGGGGCGCGCCTGAAGCGTTGGTGGAGATGATGTGGGTGAAGGACTTGGGCCGGGCCGGGAAGTTCTGGCTCATGGCCAGGTGGAATTCCTCGAAGCTGTCGAAGCCGAGCATGGGATTGTGACGGCGTTCGAAGCCCAGGGTGGAGCTCGGCTTGGAGGACATGCCGCGCCCGCACAGCGACCCCGCGCCGTGGGCCGGGAAGACCTCAAGGCTGTCGGGGAACTTGGCGAACTTGACGTACAGTGAATTCCACAGGTTTTCGACCTGCTCGTTGAGCTTGGCCCCGCCCACCAGGTCGGGCCGCCCGATGTCGCCGACAAAGAGCACGTCGCCGGTCAGCAGCATCCACGGCTCGTCGCCGCGCGTGGTGTCCGTGACCAGCAGGGACAGGGCGTCCGGGGTGTGCCCCGGGGTGAAGAGCACCTCGAGTTTGGCGTTGCCCACGGTCAGCTGCTGGCCTTCCACCAGCGGAGTGAACTCGTAGTCCACCGGCGAGGTTTCGTAGACCATGATGTCGCAGCCGGTCTGGGATTTCAGCTCCTGCGCCCCGGACACGTGGTCCGCGTGCACGTGGGTATCGATGACGTGGACGATCTTCATGCCTTCCTCGCGGGAGATGTCCAGGTAGTCCTGCACGTCCCGCTTGGGGTCCACGACGACCATCTCACCGGCCGCGGGGCAGCCGATGACGTAGGAAAAGCAACCGAGTCCGGGGGTGGTGATCTGTTTGAAGTACATTGGGAGCTCCTTGGTGAATCCTCGTCTTGCTACGGAGAGAATAACACAAAGAACTCCCAATGCAACATGTGAGCACCTATTTGAGTTCGTCCGCCTTGGCCCTGAAGTGCCCGGCCAGGTCGTCCATCAGGTCGGCGGCCGTGCCGAACGCCTTGAGCTTCTCCTGGGGTTGTCCGAGGGTGCGTCGGTAGGCCCATTGGGACAGGTAGAAGAGTTCGGATTCGGGGCAGGACTGGCAGACCTTCCTGAGATGGGTGACAATCTCGGCCCTGGTCCGCTCGCGGAACAGGATGGCCTGCTTGAGCCGGTCGCTGGCCTCGCCCGTGGCCTTGCTCTCGGCCATGGCGGCCTGCAATTGCCCGTTGGCGCGCTCCACGGCCTTGGCCGCGCGGCGGTACTTGCCGGCCATCTCGACAATGGCGGGATCGTCGGCAAAGGCGTGGAAGACCTCGGCGGTGCGCTCGATGCGCCGGGCGTTGAGCCGGAGCATGACCTTGATCTCGTCGGTGGTCAGGGTCCGGGTCTCCTTGTCGTCGCCGACCACGTATTCACGCTCGGTGTTGGCCGCCGTGTCCACCAGGTGGACCATGAAGGCCGGGACGTAGATGTCGTACAAGTTTTTCAGCATGGCCGGATTGAAGGCGTAGTCGTAGACCGCCTTGCGCGAGGCGCGGATGTCGTCGCCGCTCACGGCGAAACCGTCCATCTCGCGGCCGTAGTAGCGGTTCAGGGACACGGCCGTGGCCAGGGATTCGGGCTTGCCGTTGGGACCGCGCGGCTGGAAGCGGTGCAGCAGGAAATCGGCCAGGGATTCCACGAAGGTGAAGGTGACCATTTTGTCCTCGGAAACCTCGATGGTCTTGGGTTCCTCGGTCTTGTCGGGCTCGGCGGCGGGCGGCGGGGTGACCGTTTCGGTCTCGGCGGTGGACGGCGAATAATCGGGCTTGGCCTCCTGGCCCTTGTCCACCCAGTCCGGGGCCTTGGCGGGCTCGGGCGCGGGCGGGGTCACTTCGGACCGCACGGCGGAGGGCTCTTCGCTGCCCCGGTTCAGGATGAGAAAGGCGCCGACGGCGAGCAGCGCGGCGCAGGCGATGAGGATGAGGGCGGTCCGATTCTGTTTCATGACCTTGCCTCCCGGCAGGGGTGATGGTTGACCTTCGTGTTGCAATCGTATTCGTTGTCCGTTTCGGCGCGGGCCGATGCCGTGTCGGCGGCAACCCGGACCGTCGAGCCCAAGGCTACCCCGAGCGCCGGTTTTGGGCAATGCCTCATTGGGAGCGGCGGGCGGAAGGCTCGGGCACGGGTCAAAGGGGCGGCGGGGTCACCGGGGAGGCGCTGAGAACGGCGACCGGCCACAGGGAGCGCATCGAGTCTGTCTTGCGGGAATGCCTCGCCGCGTCAACGACCGGGAGGCGGCCCTGCGGGCAGGGAAGTGGCCGTCGGCCCCGGACCGCAAAGGGCGGCCCGGAGCCTTCGGCCCAGGATGGGCTACCTGTCGTTTTCCAGGGCTTCCTTGAGGAAGGGCACGTACCGGGTGTCCACGCCCTTGATGTGGTTGACCAGCCAGTCCTTGAGGAAGAAGAACAGGTCGTGGCTCATGCCGATCTGCCCCGACTGGAACCGCTCGATGAAATCCCCGGCCTGGCCCAGCAGATCCCGGTGCACGGCCTTGTGGTCCTCGACCTCGGGGTAGCCGTATTTGTCGAACAGGGCCTCCTCCTGGCCGAAATGGAAGATGGCGTAGCGGTTCACCTCGTCCAGGATCTCGCCGAGCACGGCCTTGCCCTTGCCCTGCTGCATGGCGCTGTTGAGGCGGTTGATCAGGGCGATCAGCTCCTTGTGCTGGTCGTCGATGAGTTCGATGCCCGTGGCGATGGAGTCATCCCAGACGATGAGCGGCTTGGTCTGTCCGAGCTCCACCGGGGCTCCGCGCACCGGCCGGGCCGGTTCGGGAGCGGCCGCGACGGCCGGTTTGGGCGGCGGGGGAGCGACCGGCCTGGGGGCGGCCCACCTGACGGGCCTCGGCGCGGGCTCCACCGCAGGCGGTAACTTACTGCCCGGTTTGACAATGCGGGGCGGGGGCGGGCACTGGCCGTCGTCTTCGGTCCTGAAGAAGAGCAGCTCCTGGCGCAGGCCGGACGCCTCGCCGGAAAGATCCTCGGTGGTGTCGGACAACTCGCGGGCCATGCGCGCGGTGTCCTGGATGCCCGCGTCCAGGTCCTGGACGGCCCGGCCGACCATCTCGGTGTCGCGGTGCTGCTCGGAGCTGGAGGCGTTGATCTCCTCGATCATGGCGGCGGTCTGCTCTATGTCGGGCACCAGCAGTTTGAGCAGTTCGCCCGCCTGGTTGGAGATGCCCACGGTGTCGGCGGACAGTTCGCCGATCTCCTTGGCCGCCTCGCCGGACCGCTCGGCCAGCTTGCGCACCTCGGAGGCGACCACGGCGAATCCCTTGCCGTGTTCCCCGGCACGCGCCGCCTCGATGGCCGCGTTCAGGGCCAGGAGGTTGGTCTGCCGGGCGATCTCCTCAATGATCGTGATCTTGCCCGCGATGGTGGTGATGGCCTCCAGGGCGGTGCCTACGGACTCCCCGCCCTGGCGGGCGTCCTCCGCCGCCTTCATGGCCAGCTTGTGGGTCTGTCTTGAGTTGTCGGCCGTGGTCGCGATGTTGGAGCGCATGCCCTCCATCAGGGAGGCGATGTCGCTGACCGACCCGGCTTGGCGCGTGGCGTTCTGGGCCAGGGTGCCCGCCATCTCATTCAACCCGGCGCTCCGTTCGGCCATGGTCACGGTGGATTCCTTGGCTTGGCTGACCACGTCCTTGAGACGTTCCTCCATAGCGGTCAGGGCGCGGGCCACCAGACCTATCTCGTCGTTCTGGTCGTTGACGCAGGCCTGGGTCAGGTCCCCCTTGCAGATGACGTCCATGGCCGAGCTGAAGGTGTGCAGCGGACGGACCAGCTTGCGCTGGATGGCCAGGAAACTGACCAGCGTGGTCAGGAGCATGATGGCGATGCCGATGACCTGCGACAGGAGCAGGAAGTCCACGCGGTGCTCGGACTCGGCCTGCATCATGGTCACGGCCTGGTTCATGTTGACCAGCACCGCCAGGCTCTGTTTGTTGAAGTCGTTGCCCAGGGTCTGGCGTTCCAGGATGTCCTTGAGGGCCGAGTTGTAGGTCCCCCAAAGCTTCTGGACCTTGAGCAGCTGCTCCCTGACCGGTTCGGACGGGGAAGGCAGGTCCCCCTTTTTGCCGTCCGGGTTCGCGGTGATCGGGGCCGGGCCGGAGTCCGTCAGGGCGGTCAGGGTCTCGCGAAACAGGCGGGAAGTGGTCTCGACCTGTCGGCCGATCTCTGCGCCATCCCTGCCCGCGCGGCGCTCCTCGAGATAGAGCAGGGCCTCTTTGGCCATCTTCTGGCTGAGCATCCGTTGGCGGCCCGCCAGGTTGATGACCAGTCCGTCCTTGTTCTGGGCGGCGGTTATAACCACCGTGGCCACGAACATGGCCAGGCCCACGGCCAGCAGCAACCCGATGGCGGAATACAGCTTCACTCGCAGACTCATTCTCTCCTCCATGTGTCGGCATACCGGCAATATGCCGACATTTTGTCTGATTAAAACATGAGGATAGAATGTTAGCAGAAAAATATCGACTGTAAGATTATAATTCCGGAACAGGGATCAGATCGGCCGGGCCGCGCTTTTTCGGCCTGCGAAAGGCGGGGCTTACGGGCGGACTCGCCAGCTGTTGGCGTAGACGGTGAATCCGTCCCCGCCCATGCGTCCGATGAGGGTGATGCCGGATCTTTCGGCCCGCTCCATGCCCGAACTGGTGGCCGCCGAGAAGCCGCACAACACCGGAATGCGGGCCGTGGCCGCCTTGGCCGCCAGCTCCGAGGCCAGGCGGGAGGTCAGCATGGCGATTTCCACACCGGCCAGAAGGCGGCTTTTCAGGGCCGCGCCCACGGCCTTGTCAAAGGCGCAGTGGCGGCTGACGTCCTCGCCGTAGGCCAGCAGTTCGCCGTCCGCCCTGAACAGGGCGGCCGCGTGGGTGGCCCGGGTGCTGTGGTAGAGCCGCTGGCGCTGCTCGAACACGTCGCGCAGCCGGAATATCCGTTCGGGCTCTATGCTCGGGCCGCCGGACAAGGGACCGGGCGTGCGCCGGAGGGGCATCTGCCGGAGCCTGACCACGGCCTGGGCCGGGCCGTCGCCGTGTAGGCTGATGTCGAGGATGTCGGCATGGGTCCGGATGAGCCCGCAGGAGAACAGGTGTCCGGCGATGAGGTGCTCGTCCTCGCCCGGCGTGCGCGCCAGGATGATGTCCTCGCGGCCCGGCACGGTGATGCGCAGCGGCTCCTCCACGACCACCATGGCCGTGCGGCCCTGCATGGCGCCCGCGCAATAGTGCTCCAGGGCGGTCCCGCGTACCAGCTCGGGGGCTTTGGCCGGGCCGAGAGGGCAGGAGGCCGCTTCGCTGGAGGGCAGGGGGGAGATGAGCAGGGAGTGCTGTGTGGAGGGCATCGGCTGTCCTTGTCGGTTTGCTGTCGCGCCGGGTAATCGCCGCAGGCCTCGGGGGGCCGGAGCGCCGCTGGGACGCTCCGGCCCGGTCCGGAGGCTGGACGGTTTAGGCCTTCATCGCCTTGATCGGGCTCGCCAGTTTGGCGAACAACTGCTTCTTGGTCATGGGGCCGACCTGCTTGGCCTCGGCCACCGCGTATTTGTGGTAGGTGTCGGGCGTGTCGGTCATCAGGTAGATGACGTTGACCTCCTCGGGGTCGGCCAGGGACGCCTTGGGCCATTTTTTCTTCAGGAGCGCGAGCCGCTCCTCGGCCAGCTTGAGCATGTCGGCGCGTTCGCCGAAGTTCATGGTCCCGGTGGGACAGGCCCGGACGCAGGACGGGGGCAGACCGTTGGTGATGCGGTCGTTGCACATGGTACACTTGGACAGCAGCCCGGTCTGCGCGTTGCGTCGGGGGATGTTGTACGGACACGCCTCGCGCACCTCTTCGGCCTGTTCCGGGGTGAACCGCGCGGTCTTCTCGGTGTAGAGCACCGCGCCGGTCTTCTCGTCCTTGAGGATGGCGCCGTCTATGTACACGTCGCCCACTTCCTTGCAGGGCGGGACATCGCAGTGACGACACTGGTCCGGGAAGAAGTTCCAGCGGATGGTCCCGGTCGCGTCCATGTAGTCGTGGAAGCGGACCAGCTTGTAGTTGTTGGGGTTCAGGTCCGGCGGATTCTGGTGGCTTCCCCATTGCAGGGTCTTGTTGGCGGGAAGTCCGTGCCACTCCTTGCAGGCCAGTTGGCAACCGCGGCACGCGGTGCAGCGGGA
Source organism: Pseudodesulfovibrio sp. lm2024 (assembly GCF_051175575.1). Classification (NCBI taxonomy): domain Bacteria; kingdom Pseudomonadati; phylum Thermodesulfobacteriota; class Desulfovibrionia; order Desulfovibrionales; family Desulfovibrionaceae; genus Pseudodesulfovibrio; species Pseudodesulfovibrio sp. lm2024. Next base: position 2,164,259 of record NZ_CP195092.1, on the reverse strand, counting down.
GGTGTCTATCAGGAACGTTTTAGGCATGACTGTCTCCTCTACCGTGCCAGTTCGGTGATCTTGTCCGCCTTGCGGATGTTCACGCAGCACGCTTTGTATTCCGGAATGGTTGTGTTCGGGTCGCCCACCGAAGGCGTCAGCCGGTTGGTGGAGTCGCCGCTGCCGGGCGTGGTCCAGCCGAAGCAGTAGGGCATGCCGATCTCATGGATGATCCGACCGTGCACCTTGAGCGGGCGCATGCGCACCGTGACCATGGCGATGGCCTGGACCTTGCCACGAATGGACTCGATGACCACGCCGTCACCGTTCTTGATGCCCTTTTCCTTGGCCAGTTCCGGGCTCATCTCGACGTAGAGCTGCGGCTCTGCCTCGAGCAGGTTGGGCACGTTGCGGGTCTCGCCGCCGCCGCACCAGTGCTCGGTCAGGCTGTAGGTGGTCAGCACGATCGGGTAGTTGGGATCGGCAGGTTTGGCCAGTACGTCGGGCGCGCTGGTGGTGAACTTGTAGACCGGGCTCGAGAGCTGCTTGGAGAACAGGTTCTTGTTCACCGGGGTCTCTGCGGGCTCGTAGTGCTCGGGGAACGGGCCGTCCATGCGCCCGGGGCCGAACAGGTGGCCCAGGCCGTGGGTCTGCATGATGAACGGCAGCTTGCCCTTGCCCGTGGACAGGGGCGGCCATCCGCCGTCGGGCACATCGCCGATCCACTTGCCGTCCTTCCACTCGATGACCGCCTTGTCCTTGTTGTACGGCTTGCCGTTGAGGTCCACCGAGGCGCGGTTGTAGAGGATGCGGCGGTTGACCGGCCAGGACCAGGACCAGTTGGGGTACAGGGCGATCTTGGCCTGCATCTCGGTCTGCACCGGCGAGCGGCGCAGGGACTTGTTGCCGTCCTCCTCGGTCCAGCTGCCGCAGTACAGCCAGTTCAGGCTGGACGTGGCGCCGTCGTTGGTCAGGGCGGTGAAGGAGGGCACCTGCTGGCCCTTCTTGTACAGCTTTCCCTTGACCTCGGTGTCGCGATGGAAGCGGCCGTTGATGCGCTGGCAGAGGTCCTCGGGGTCGAACTTCTCGGGCCAGTCCTGGTTGAGCACGGGCGCGGCGAAGGTGCCGCCCTCGTTGCGGTACATGTCGCGGATGATGTTGAACAGCGGCACGTACATCTCGCCGAAGGGCCGGGTCTTGAATTGCGGTTCCACGCACTTGTGGTGCCACAGGACCCAGCGGCCGGAGTTGGTCACCGAGCCGCCCTTTTCCATGCGGTGGGCCGACGGCAGCAGGAACATCTCGGTCTTGACCGTCTTGGGATCGACGTCCGGGCGGTGCCAGTTCTCCGTGGTCTCGGAGTTGTGCAGCTCGGCGCAGACACACCAGTCGAGGTTGTCCATGGCCTTGCGGATCTTGTGCGTGTTGGGCACCGAGTTCATGGGGTTGAGGCCCATGAAGAAGCCGCCCTTGATCTCGCCCTTGTACATGCGGTCGAACAGGAACAGGTACGAGTAGTCGTGTCCCTTTTCAATCTTGGGCAGGAGGTTGTAACAGTAATCGTTTTCCGCAGTGGCGTTGTCGCCGTACCACGCCTTGAGCAGGCTGGTCATGTACTCGGGCTTGTGCTGCCACCAGTTGGCCGACTCGGGGTCGTGGCTGACCGGGGTGTTGGCGTCGTTGTACTGTTCAAGCGTCTGCCACGGCGCCGCTGGCATGGCCATGTAACCGGGCAGGATGTGGTAGAGCATGGCGTGGTCCGTGGAGCCCTGGACGTTGGGCTCGCCGCGCAGGGCGTTGATGCCGCCGCCGGCCACGCCGATGTTGCCGAGCAGCAGCTGGATGATGCCCGAGGTGCGGATGTTCTGCACGCCCACGGTGTGCTGGGTCCAGCCGAGCGCGTACATGACCGTGCCCGCCTTGTCCGGGCGGCCGGTGGCAGAGAAGGTCTTGTAGACCTTTTCCAGGATCTTGGGGGCCACGCCCGTGGTCTTGGAGACCGTGTCGATGTCGTAGCGGGAGTAGTGCTTCTTCAGCAGCTGGAAGACACAGTTCGGATCCTTCAGCCCCTTGTCCTTCTTGGGCACGCCGTGCTCGTCCATCTGGTAGTTCCAGGTGGACTTATCGTAGGATCGTGTCATGGGGTCGTAGCCGGTGAACAGGCCGTCCTTGAAGCCGAACTTCGGGTCCACCAGCAGGGAGGCGTTGGTGTATTCGGTCACGTATTCGTGGAAGAAGCGTTTGTTCTCGATGATGTATTTGATCATGCCGCCCAGGAAGGCGATGTCCGTGCCCGAGCGCAGGGGCACGTGGAAGTCGGACCGGGCCGAGGTCCGGGAGAACTTCGGGTCCACATGCATGACGGTGGCGCCTTTGTCCTTGGCGCGCAGCACGAACTTGAAGGAAATGGGATGGTGCTCGGCCGCGTTGCTGCCCATGATCAGGATGGAGTCGGCATTGGCGATGTCGGTCCAGTGGTTGGTCATGGCCCCGCGCCCGAAGGACTCGCCCAGGGCGGACACGGTGGAGCTGTGGCAAACACGGGCCTGGTGGTCCATGTAGACGATGCCCAGCGCACGGGCGAACTGGTGGGTAAGGGCGCATTCCTCGTTGGAGGCGTGGGAGGTGCCGAGCAGGAACATGGACTCGATGCGGTTGACGGCCTTGCCGTCCTGGTTGCGCAGGATGAAGTCCTTGTCGCGGGTTTCCTTCACCCGTTTGGCGATGCGGTTGAGGATCCAATCCCAGCTCTTTTCTTCCCATTTGTCGGAGAACGGGGCCCGGTACATGGGGGTCTGCAGCCGGTTGTGCTCGGTGGTCATGGACAGCATGGCCGCGCCCTTGGCGCACAGCGAGCCTTCATTGACAGGATAGTCGGGGTCGCCCTCGGAACTGACCAGCTTGCCGTCCTTGACGTAGCCGATGACGTTGCAGCTCACGGAGCAGAACGGGCAGACGGTCAGGATTTCCTTGGCGCCGCTGATCTTGAGTTGCGCGGCGTACGCCTGTACGGGAGCAAGGTCGAAACCCAGCTGGCCCAGCGTCATACACGCAGCTCCCGTACCTGCGAGTTTGAGAAAGTTTCGGCGATCCAGTTTCATGAGGATGCCTCCTTGAGTTTTGCCGTACCGCTCACCGCACGGTCATTAGAGAGAAGAGTGTGTTGAGCGATTTTGTAAATATCACAAAAAAATCCATGATTTCATTATGTTCATTTGAGCAAGGCCAGGATTTGCAAGCATTTTTGGTGTCAAATCGTTGCAGTGAAGAAGGCTTATTAAATATAGATATCGTAAATGACAGGTATTTATAAATCCAATTCGTTATTTTCAACACATCAAAATAATGAGCTTTTTTGCTTGTGCCAAATCGTTGTGCAGTGGAGTTCGCAAATAACGGGCTGGAGAAAGTTGAATTGCCCGGATACGGGCGGTCTCGACCGGGTCGGCCTTCTGGCAGGCGATCTGGTGCGGTGTCTACTCGGTGGAATGTAAGAACCGTCCGCAGAGGCGGGGAAATATGGCTGATGAGGACCGAAGGAGGAACGAAACGGGCATTTCTCAGTCCGTTTTTATTGATTCACCGGCGGCTATTATGTATTGCCCAAACCGGTTTGGCCTTGAGGCAGGAACAACAACCCGAATTGGAGAGTCATGGAAAATTTACCTGATTGCCCGAAGTGCCGGTGCGAGTATGTGTATTCCGACGGCACCGTCCTCGTTTGCCCCGAGTGCGGACATGAATTTCAAGCGGACGACGCTCAGGAGAAAGTCTACAAGGACGCCAACGGCAATGTCCTTGTGGACGGGGACGACGTCATCATCACGCAGGACCTGAAGGTCAAGGGCGCCTCGCCGCTCAAGAAGGGGACCAAGGTCAAGAACATCCGGCTGATCGAGCCGGAGGACGGCGTCCACGACATCGCCTGCAAGATACCGGGATTCGGCTTCATGTACCTCAAGACCTCGGTGGTCAAAAAGGTCTGATCGGGAAGCCGGTTTCACGAACGGGACGGCCAAAGGAAAGAGCCCTTGCGATTAATTGCAAGGGCTCTTTTTTGTTTCCGGGAAGCGGGGGCGTTCCGTTTTGGGTCTGGTTCCTATGGCGTGTAGAGTCCGGCCCATTCGAGCAGGAACGTCACTAGGCGGTAGTAAGAAAGCAAGTTGATAACCCAAGCGAACGAATCCATTGTTTGGAGATTGTCAAAAGTGAAGGAATAAGGGGGGCGCCTGCGGAGATGCAGAGCTAAGTAACGTCGCGGAAGCATTGATTGCCCATTGGTCCTCTGGTAAGTCCCTCTGTAACCAGGAGGATTACGATGTGGAAATTCGTGTTGGTATTGGTGCTGGCTCTGATGATGGCGGGGTGTGCGAGTCGGCAGGAACTCAAGGAAAACTGTATAATCTTGAAGCACCTTGATGTAGATATACCGAATCCAAAAATGGACGATGTAAACAGTACTCTCAACTACTGCCGCCATGCCATTGACGCCAACCCCGACGACCCGGAACTGATCAAGGCGTACAATGAGATGTATCTGCGGTTCTACAATGAGGACGGGACACCCAAGTAACTTCCCTATGTCAAAGAGCGAGTGAAACTGTTTCAACCATTTGATTTCCGAGGCGCATGATGTGGAAATTCGTGTTGGTATTGGTTCTGGCCCTGATGATGACGGGGTGTGCGAGTCGGCAGGAGGCAAAGAGCAATACCCGCATAGTTGCACGTAATGTTGAACAGTTAACGGATATACCTGCCTTATTCGATCCCACCGGGGTTATCGGGGCTATATGGGTGGGCGCATCCGGCGTTGAGGCTATTTCCGGGTATGACGGCCCACCCACAAATAAATCTGAGACAGAATCAACCTCTTCCATCTGTGAAGACTTCAAAACGCGTGGTGAGATGTTGCAATTCAGACTGTATTGCAATGAGGACGGTACTTCGAAATGAAAGCGCTTATTCCCCTTTATCTCCTCGGTGACCTTGCGACCTTCATCTATCTCATGGTCATGCGATTTGATCGGCACAACCGCTGATACAACGGATATGCAGTCCGCCGGGCTAGGAAGTTTCATGCCGGCGGTGTCTCAGGGGCGGCGGCCTGCGGTATTGTTTGGGGGAAAGGGGTAGAAAGTCCGCTGGTGGGGCGGGCGTCTTGGGGGATGCTTCTAGTAGTGGTAGCGGCACTGGATGATGATCAGCGCGTCGCCATTTCCGTCAAATTTATACACCAGACGGTGTTCCTGGTCCATGCGGCGGGACCAGTAGCCGGTGAGGTCGAAGCGGAGCGGTTCGGGTTTGCCCAGGCCGTCAAAAGGGGTGCGCAGGGCATCGCGGACAAGGGCGTTGATGCGCTTCAGCATCTTCTTGTCCGTTTTTTGCCAGTACAGATAGTCTTCCCAGGCCTGCGGCGTCCATGTGAGCAGGGACATCAGTCTTTGGCGAGGGGGTGCGCTGTTGTCTGGCCGGATTCAGCGGCCCGGACGCTTTCGCGGAGGCGGGCGGCGTTGGCCGGGCTCTTGAGCAGGTAGGCGGTTTCCGCAATGCTGTTGTAGTCCCGCAACGACATCATGACCACGGCTTCCGCCTTGCGGCGTGTGATGATGACGGGCTCGTGGGTGTCGCAGACCTCGGCCATCTTGGTTGCCAGGTTCTGGCGGGCATCGGTGTAGGTGATTGCTTCGGGCATGGTCTTCCTCCTTTCTGTACAATTTATAGTACAGGTTTGAGAGGCGGTCAAGTGGGGGCGATGGGGGCGGTGAGCGGGGTGCGCATGACGGGTGTCCTTATTCTTTCATTCTGAGTTTTGCCTGGGTCCTGAAGATGCGGTCGGGCAGTTTCATGTCCAGGTCCGGTGGGCTGCGTTGTTCTTATTCCTTGGGGGCGGACTGGGGGTAATCCAGGATGAAATCCGGGACCGGGGTGTGCGGGGCGATGGTCTGGAGGGCATCAATAAAGGCAAGTGCCGTGGGGTTCAAGCTGGACTGACCTTGACTTCTGTCCTTGATGAATCCGGCAAGTGCCAGTGTCGGCAAGCTGTAGTTTTGCGGTTCAGGAATCAGCAGAAGCTCCCCAGTGTACTTTACGAAGGGGGTGAAGGGTACTTTGTGCTCTTTGAGTACGGCCTGGATCGGGGTGTAGAGGGGGGTCCCCAGGACTTCTTTCGCCTGCTCGATCTTTCCTGATTTGATCAGCGCGGCAGGGTAGAATGCGAGGGTGAGGGGGGTCATCTCGTCATCCATGCCATTGTCAGGGCCGATTTCCGACAGGGCGACTTTGAATGTCCGGGCGGACTCCGGGTAATTCTTTGCCATGTATAAGCCAAAGGCTTTCAAGAACCGGAGAGAGGTGGCCAGGCTGGCCCGTGCCAGGCAGTCTCCGTAGTTGTTTTTCCGGGCTTCCTCAATCGCCGTGTCCAGTGCGGCCACGTTCCCTCTGAATATGCCCAGAGTAAGATCCTGGAGTTTGTTTTCAGTCGATTGCGGCATGGCGGTATAAGGGCATGGGTAAGCTTTGTCGTAGCCGTTTTTCAGCTCATCGAGCTTTTTGCAGGCGCGTCGGTTGCCGTTCAGGCATTGCATGACCTGTTCATTGGCAAGGTCGGTCCATTCCTGTTGCGTCTGCGGGGTCTTGGGCGCGCAGGCCGGGAGGAGCAGGAGGGCGAGGAGCAGGGGGAGGAGCGGGCGAGCGGTGAGCGGGGTGTGCATGACGGGTGTCCTTATTTGGCAAAGAGTCTGTAATATGCAAGGGGTATCATGACAGTTTTGACATGTATAGATTCATTTATTTGGCTGTTATGGATGAAATAGCATTTTGCTACCACTACGACTCGTAGAGAAAGTTGAAGTGTGTTATTTCTTTGATTGGCCGTAATGCCGTGCAGGTTGTTTTAGCCATACGGCACAATATGAAAGAGCCCCTGCGAAGAATCGCAAGGGCTCTTTTTTGTTTCCGGGAAGCGGGGGCGTTCCGTTTCGGTCCGGGCGTTATGGCGTGTAGAGTCCGGCCCACTCGGGCAGGAACAGCGACAGCGCCGGGATCAGAGAGATGACGATCAGGACCACGAAGTCCATGATCACGTAGGGGATGGCCTCCTTGGCGATCTCGTCCACTTCGCAGCCGACCAGGTTGGCCGCGGTGAACAGGTTGACGCCCACGGGCGGCGTGGCCTGTCCGATGGCCAGGGCCGAGATGAAGATGACCCCGTAGAAGACCGGGTCCACGTGGAAGGCCGACAGGACCGGGATGAGGATCGGCATGAGCAGGTACGAGATGGAGATGGCGTCGAGGATCATGCCCAGGGCGAACAGCAGGACGTTGACCAGGACGATCATGACCACGGCGTTGGGCGAGATCTGGATGATGAAATCCGCCAGGGTGTCGATGACGCCGGTGACCGAGGCAGCCCAGGTGAAGATGCCCGCAAAGGCCACGATGAACATGATTACGGAGCTGGTCACCGCCGACTCCACCAGGATTTCGATCAGGTCGCGCCAGCCGATGGAGCGGTAGATGACCACGGCCACGAACAGGCTATAAAACACAGCCACCACGGCCGCCTCGGTGGGCGTGAAGATGCCGGTGTAGATGCCGCCCAGGATGACCACCGGGGCCATGAGCGCCCAGAACGACTGGCGCAGGGCCTTGAGAAGGTCGGCCATGCAGCCCCGGCAGACCAGGCCGCGATAGCCGCGCCGGTAGGAGATGTACCAGGCCACGAGCATGGTGGCCACGCCGGTCAGCAGGCCGGGGATGATTCCGGCCACGAACAAGGCGGACACCGACACCGAGGTGATGTTGCCGTAGATGATGAACGCGATGGACGGCGGGATGATGATGGACAGGTCCGAGGCGTTGGCGATGGTCGCCCCGGAAAAGGCCTTTCCGTAGCCGTTGTTGAGCATGGGGGTGAGCAGGATCATGCCCACGGCGGCGGTGGTCGCGGGCCCGGAGCCGGACATGGCTCCCCAGAACATGCAGGTCAGCACGGCCACGATGGACAGGCCGCCGGTGGCGCGCCCCACGAGCAGCTCGAAGAAGCTGGCGATGTGCGCGGCGATGCCCGCCCGCTGGAGGATGACACCGGCCAGGACGAAGAAGGGGATGGCCAGCAGCGGGAACGAGGCGATGCCCGAGGCGAAGTTGACCCCGAGCATCTCCGCGCCGAGGTCGAAGTACATGATGGTGGCCACGGCCGACACGCCCAGGGACGTGCCGATGGGCGCACCGATGAACATCAGGATCAGGAACAGGGCGAGGATGAGCAAAAATTCCATGGCGCTAATCCTCCTTCCGTTCAGCCAGTTTGGTCATGGCGTCCGTGTAGATGCCCTTGAAGATGAAGACGGACAGGACCGGCAGCCCCAGGTAGTAGATCCACACCGGGATATCCAGGGCGGCGGAGCGGGCCTGGAACAGGGTGATCTCGTCGTAGATGGCCTGAATCATATAATAGTCCAGGACCACGAAGAGGCCGACCGCCAGCACGGAATAGATGACGATCCACGTCTTCTGCAGGGCGCGGGGGAACATGTTGAAGAAGGTGACCATGCCCATGTGGCCGCCGCGCTCAAAGGCGATGCCGATGCCGATGACGGTCATCCAGACGAAAAGATTGATGGTGATTTCCTCGGTCGCGGCCAGCGAAAAGTGGAAGATGTACCGGCTCAGGATGTTGAGGAAGGCGATCACGACCATGGCGGCCATGCAGATGGCCACCAGCCAGTGACCGAGAGGAAATCCGAATAATAACTTTTTCACACACTTACTCCACGATTCGGATCCCGCAGGCGGAATCCAATGATAGAACCTGCCCCGGAAAGCGGCTTTCCGGGGCAGGACACGTTCGTCACGAAGGGGCGGGTTATCGGGCGATGTCGGCCTTGGCCTTCTCGTAGACCTCGGGCCCGATCTCCTGAATCCACTTGTCGTAGACAGGTCGCGTGGCCTGGGCGAAGGCTTCCCGTTCTTCGTCGGTAAGCATGTGGATTTCCATACCCTTGCTCTCCATGAAGGCAATGGGGTCCGGAACTTCCATGGTGTAGTTGAATTCGTTCTTCAGAATGTTGTGGGACTTCTCGCCGTCCAGGCCCGCGCGGCTCAGGGCGGTTTCGAACCGGCCCGCTTCCTTGGCGGCCTCGAGGATGGCTTCCTGGATATCCTTGGGGAATGCGTTCCATTCCTTCTGGTTCCAGTAGATGATCAGGGGGTCGACCAGGTAGTTCCACATGGTCGCGTACTTGTGGTACTGGTAAATCTGGATGGGGATGAGGACGCCGACCGGGTTTTCCTGGCCGTCCACAACGCCCTGCTGGAAACCGGCGACAGCATCGCCCCAGTTCATGTTCACGGGGTCCGCGCCCAGCGCGCGGAAGGTGTCGATGAACAGAGGGTTGCCGACCACACGGATGCGCAATCCCTTCATGTCGGCCGGGGTCTTGACCGCGACCTTGGAGTTGGTCAGCTGGCGGAAGCCGTTCTCGGCCCAGCCGAGCGGTTCGATGCGCTTGGCGCGCATGGCCGTGAACACGGCCTCGCCGGCCTGGCCGAACTTCACCTTGTCCAGAGTTTCGAAGTCGTTCAGAAAGAACGGAAGATGGAAAATATTGGCCTCGGGAATGACCGGGCTGATGTTGATGGTCGAATCGATGGCGCAGTCGATGACGCCTTTGGCGACCATCTGCGAGCTCTTCAGCTGAGCGCCCTTGAGCAGGGCGGAACCGAAGTAGGGTTTGACGTTGATCTGGCCGTTGGTCTTCTCCTTGACCAACTCGGCGAATTTGGTGGCGCCCATGCCCCAGTAGAGCTTCGGGCCGACCGTCACCTGCATCTTGTATTCTTTCTTGAATCCGGCGTTGGCGGTGATGGCCGCCATGAGAACGAACACGGCCGCGAACACGACCGACTGTTTAGTCAGTTTGAAATTGAACATTACCAAACTCTCCACAGCAAAAAATGAATGCCGGAGGCGCATGCGTCGGCGCGATTCTGACGGCCGGGAACGGGCGCGTTCCAACAAAAGCTATATGTGAACAAGGGATTCCCGCATCGTGTCCGATCCCGGCTTGCCGCAAGGACCTAAGGCGATGTCGATCAACGTCGCATTGCTGCGGAGAATGCCGGAAGGATATGCGTTATCCCGTCGGCAGGGCTCTCCCTTGAAAATACCTCGAAGAGATTCCGGAACGCCTGGCCCCCCAAAGCCCCGGTCTCATCCTCTGGATGCGGATTCACGCGGCTCGGGGCCGCGCGCCGTAAAAGTTGCAGGATATCAGCACAGGTCAATGCAAAAGTCCACCCTTGGGCGTCGGTTCTCCGGGGCATTCCGCCCGGTTGGGGCGCAAAAGGGAAGGGGAGCCCACTAGTGCTTCTGCGCCTTGTGGGTGTACCGGTCCACGATGTCCCGGAAGGCCCCTTCGCGAATGAGATCGGCCAGGACCGAGTTGAACTCGTCGAGTCGGGCTGCCAGGGGGGATTTTTTGGACAGGACCATGTAGACTTCCTGTTTCTTCCTATAGAGATAGGGCGCCTTGACCAGCGCGCCCTGCAGGCCGAGCTGGCGGATTTCGTAGTCGCCCGCGACCTCTGTGTTGACCACGACATCCACGCGGTTGGCCAGGAGCATGCGCAGATTGAGCTCGAACGAGCGGGCCGCGGTCTTATCGATCTTCGGGTCGTGGTCGAACTCCGGAAAATACTTCGTGCCGATCTGCGTACCGACCCTCAGTGAGTGCAGGTCCTCGTAGGCCCGCAGCAGGCGTTCGCGCCCGCGGAGCATGTAAAAGGCCTTGTCGCTGTGGTCCTTGTACGGCGGCTCCAGGTAGTGGAGGTAGGCCTCGCGCTCCTTGCGCCGCAGCACCCCGGACATCATGTCGGCGTCGCCGTACTCCAGCAGGTAGAGGGCGCGGCTGAAGGGATACATGGAATACTCGACCTCCAACCCCATGCGCTCGGCGATCAGGTCGATCAGATTCACGTCCATGCCGCACGGCTCGCCGATGCTGTTTAGGTATTTCCACGGAGGAAAAGGGTCCAGCGCCACGCGCAGTACGCCGTCTTCCGCCGTGCTCGGGATCGGAGAGAAGATGAAGAGGAGCAGAAGGATAGGCGCAACGCGCCGGAACAATGCCATTTGCCGTTGTTATCCTATGGTCGAGACCGGTACGCGTCCCGTGCGGCGGCCATACCGTCCGGCTTCCGGTTCGCGTTTACCGGATCATCTATTACGCGACCATTTGCGCAAAGTGAAGCGTCTTAACGGTGGAAAAAGAATACTTTTTGTCCTTGCGTCCAGTGGAATGGCCGCCGTCCGACGCCCGACACTGGGGCTCGGAGGACGGGGCAGGGCGCAATAAAAGAAAAAGCCCTTACGATTTCTCGTAAGGGCCTTGTTCTCTTTGGCTCCCCAGCACGGACTTGAACCGCGAACCTAGTGATTAACAGAAATTTGATGGGTGTTGCTATTCCTTTGTTTCCGGGGTGTCTGGACGGATATCGGACGGTTTGCCGAGGTCTATGGGGCCGAGGTTGACGGCCTGGAGAGCGGTTGCAACGTGCTCTTTGGTGACGTGGGTGTAGATGTCGGCGGTGTGGGTTTGGGCGTGGCCGAGGAGGTCGGCTATCGTTTTGGCTCCGTAGCCGCCCATGGCCAGGAGGGCGCCGGTTGTGTGGCGCAGGGAGTGGAGGTGGAGGTGGCCGTATCCTGCCGCCTTGAGGCTGTCCTTGATCTTGTGGGTGATGGTATCCGGGTGCGCCCAGCGGCGGAAGATGCGCTTTCCCTCTTCCAGGTCCATGGAGTTCAGTACGGCCTTGAACATGGGGTGCATGGGGACCCATTCTACCACGAGGCGGCGTTTTTTCTTGCGCTCGACGCGGATCAGGGATCGGTCGAAGTCGATGTCCCGTGGATACTCCAAAGCAAGCAATTCCGTCCGGCGCAGCCCTGAATGGATGTAGGCCACGGCCATGCGGCGGACTTCAATATCCTTGATCTTACGGATGTAGTCGGCGGCCTGGGCCGCGTCGAGGAAGCCGGGCTCGGTGTCGCCGCCGCCGATCTGCTTCACGCCCTTGAGCGGGTTGGCGCGCAGGTATTCCCATTCCACGGCCTTGTTCATCACCGTCTTGGCGTGGCGGATATAGCAGTTGATCGTGGACGGCTTCCGACCCTTGGACAGGAGATCCCGGGTCATGTCGTCGATGACCTTTTTCCCTATGCGGTCCAGGCGGGCAGTCTTTCCACCGTACTCCACAAGCTTGTCCAGGGCCTTGCGGTTGCCCGCATAGGTGTGCCTGTTCTGCACCTCCCGGGCCCAGGCCAGATATTCCTCCTTGAACTGCCCGATGGTGACGTGCGTTTCACCTTTGATGTAGGCCAGCTTCCCGGCCAGCCATTCCTGGCGAACGGCCGTGAAAATGCGTTTGGCCTCTCCGCCGTCCGTGATGGTCCGGCCACAGAATTTTTTCAGGCTGTGGCGCTTGCCATTTATCCATATGACGTAGGCCCCGGTGTCGGGTCGCCTGGATAACTTCATGCTCTCTGAATAGCCAATCATTGCGCACCACGCAAGGCCGCTCGGATGGCGGCCCGGTCCACATGGGCCTGGACCTGCTCGATGCCGAGGGCTGTTTCCAGCGATTCAACGGAATAACGGCGATGGCCACCCGGCGTTTTGCGCACCTCGACCACCCCGTCGTCCGCCCATCGGGCCAGGGACTTGGGGTGTACGCTGTATTGGGTGGCCGCTTGGGCCGGGGTGAGCCATTGCCGTTGCATTTTTTTCGTCCTCGTTGCGTCCCGCCCGGAGAACTTCCGTGGCGCCGGGCGGGACGCCGGTACAGGGAAGGGGAAATTTTACCGCTGCGCTCGTTTGCCGCATCTCGAGCAGCGTTTATAGCTGTAGTGGGAGTCGTGCCCGTCGTCTTCCCATGACGGGTGATCGCAGAGGGCTTGCAGCTTGCGGATGGTTTCATCGCACAACCTCGCCTGTTCGCTGTGGTGCTTCTTCCTGGCTTCGAGTTCGGTTATTGTCTTGTCCATCGGGTTGTCTCTTTTTTGGGTATTCTTGCTCGGCGGAGGTTCCTGCTGCATCTCGGCTAGTTCTCGTCGTGCTGATCAGGAACTTCCATTCGCCCCCATGTCCGCGTGTCCCGTCCAACTTCGCGTTCAATAAACGTGACCAGGAAAACGGCGTTGCACAGCACGTGCTTCATGTGGTTCAGGCCGGATTCGGGGTCCAAGTCCTCCCGCCTTTCCCATGCGGTGAGGTGTCTTTTCAGCGCGGCTACGCTGCGGCCCCAATCGAACCCCTTCTCCCAATTCCTGGCGGCGTACTTCTCGGCTCCCATGGTCAGGACTTCGGCCAGCCCCTCGATAGCCTCGGGCGGGATGAGATCCATGCGTAGCTTGCCGGTGTCGAATTTGGCCCCTTCGAGGCTGTCGAACACTTCTTGGTTGCCGTCTTTCTTCATTTCCTGTCACCTGATGTTAAGACCTAGATCGCTAGGTCGATTGCTTCGCGCTCCTCGTCGAGCGTGATAAAATCCGTTTCCTTGATCCATTTCTCCGCCTGTTTGAGGACCAAGCGCAAAAGCCCCTTTTGGCTCGGCGCGCGGAATACCTCAACGCCATCCACCTTGACGACGTAGGTGTTCTTATTCGTCGAGTATGTTTCCAGGGGGGCGAGAGGTTCATCGATTGACGGCGAGGACGTGAAGCGCTGCATCGTGAGCCTGGACACGGTTGCGCCCGGCATCAACTTGGCAATCTGGTCGCAAATCTCGTCAAACTTCGGTCTGTCCTTGAATGCGATAACCCGGCTGGGCCCAAGTTGTTTTTCGTCGAAAAGCATAATTCCTCCGTTTGTCCTTTTCCTGCGATGAGTCGCTTCCCTTGGCGGCCCTCCCTCTGGTATCTGTTCACGTGTTCAACCAACGTAAACGTCCAACCGGAAGGAGGACCAAATGTCTGCTGAACTGCAAAAAGCTACGCTCGATTATCTAGTTGGAGACGCAAAACTCAGGTTCGCTATTTATGAGCACGCGATTGCGATAGCCAAAGATCGTGGTGTCGACTTCACTGATGGCCTCGAAGCCTTGTATTATCTCTTTGCTGAAAAGCATCACTGGACTCCTGAGCAGGTGCGTAACTTGTCTACGGATGAGCTAAGTGTGTTGATTAAAGCTCTTTGATCTTCAAGCTGAAAAGATCTCACTCCCGGGCCGTTCCTGCGCTCTGTTTTACGCGGCCACCAGGGCTTGGTAGTCGTTGGCTATGGATTCCCCTTCCTTGCTGGCGGCCAGGTCTTTGAGGTCCGGGTCGAAGTGGCTGTAGAGGGTGGCGAGCATGCCTTCCAGGGACTGGAAGTCGGCGCGCACCTTGGCCGCCTTGGTCGGGATGGCCGCGACCTGGTCCGCGACCAGGGTCAGGCCGATGGCCACAAAGGCCGCCGGGGTGTGCCGGGTGTTGCCGTCGCCGCTCCATGCGGCCAGGAGCTTGTCCACGCACTCGCGGAAGTACCGGGCGTCGGCCTCGGTGATCTCGCCGCAGGCGCGGAGCATCGCCGTGGCCTTGGCCCGGATGCGGGCCAGGGAGGCGCGGGTTTTGGGCTCGAGGCCGGTCTGTTCGGCCATGCCCTGGACGAGTTCGCGGACCGCGTGGAGCGTGAGATATTGGCTGCGTTGTCTTCTGGTCATTGGGTGTGTTCCTCCCGGCGTCAGGCCGCCGCTCTCGGGTCCGGGCGGCGTTCCAGGTCGGCCAGGAGCACCGCGTTGTCGCGAAAGAATATCCAGACGCGCCATTCTCCGTGGGCGTCAACGAACGGGGCCGTGCGCGTGTATGTGTCGGTCGGCTGGGTCTGGCCGTGGGGCCAGAAGCGCACGGCCGTGCCCTGCGGGGTTTCGGGCGGGACGCCGGGGGTGTGAAGCCCGGCGCCCAGCCCCTGGCTGAGGTGGAGGAGGATGATCCGGGAAATGCCTTCGATGGTGAAGAAGCTGACCGGCTCGCCCTCGCGGGTGCGCCACGCCTCGCCCTGCATGACGCGGTACAGGCCGGGCCTGCCGCCGTCGTCTTCCCAGAGTTCGGCGGGGTATATGGATATCTTGGGCGTGCCCGCATTCCCCTTGAACTTGGGGAGCACGGCGCACGGCTTGAACTTGCATGTGGGCATGGATCACCCCCCCCAGGACCCGCAGGTACGCGAGCCCGTACAAAACGGTTGCCAACCAGGCGGCCAGGGTCGCCGCGTAGAGTATCGCCTTTGCCATGTTCACCCCTTTTGCCGGGGCCGGGCGCGTTGGCCCGGTCCCGGCCGGTCCGGTTCTCCCGCGAGGTGTTGCGAGAATGTTGATTGTCCATCGGTCCTCTGGTAAGTCCCTCTGTAACCAGGAGGATTACGATGTGGAAATTCATTTTGATCTTGATAGCTGTTTTGATGTTGGCCGGGTGTGCGAGTCGGCAGGAGCTCAAGGAAAACTGTATAATCTTGAAGGACCTCTATGTAGATATACCGAATCCAAAAATGGACGACGTGAACGACATCCTCAACTACTGCCGCCATGCCATTGCCGCGAATCCGGGTGATGAAGAGCTGATCAAGGCGTACAATGAGATGTATCTGCGGTTCTACAATGAGGACGGGACACCCAAGTAACTTCCCTATGTCAAAGAGCGAGTGAAACTGTTTCAACCATTTGATTTCCGAGGCGCATGATGTGGAAATTCGTGTTGGTATTGGTGCTGGCGTTGATGATGGCGGGGTGTGCGAGTCGGCAGCAGCTGCGGAATACATGTTTAGGTTCAAAGCAAATTTTCATTGATAATGAAGAACCGAGCATGGACGACGTGAACTTAATTCTCGACTATTGCCGCCATGCCATTGACGCCAATCCGGGTGATGAAGAACTGATCAAGGCGTACAATGAGATGTATCTGCAGTTCTACAATGAGGACGGGACGGTGAAATGAAAGGGGAAGCCGGACTATTCGGCTTTTTATGCATTATCGCTCTTTGCTGGGTTTTTCTTGGACTCCCTTTTCTTCCGAAAAAAAAGAAAAGAAGTACAAACAGACAAAGCAACCGTTCCTTTCCTGGTTCCGACAAACCTTTCCCTCATTCTAGGCCGCCCGACCGCAGCAGCCCCAATCCTTTCCATGCCGCGCCCGTGTCTCTCAATCCCCTTGAGCTGGATGTTCCCGTCCAGTTGGAAGACAGATTCGTTTACTGGGAGGACGAAGAGGGATTGCACTGCTTTGATGAGCAGGGCGAATGGGAGGAAGAGGACGAGCAAAGCGAACAGACGACACATTCCGGCCTTTCACCGATTATGATTAATTTCCCCCCGTATGATTACTCGATTGATTACAGCGAGTACAAAAAGTGGATGGCTTTTTGCGTTAAAGTAGGACACGAGGTTCCCTATCGCATATTTAGGGAGTTCGACGAGAACTCCGATATGTCAAAGAACTAGGTTAGCCTTCTCAGGCCCAGCGTTTTTTCAGGTTTTCCCACGGGGTGAACCTTGGGAAGAGCGGGATCATTATGAATTTCAGTTCTTCCATGGGGACTGAGAGCGTTTGCGCGGCGAGTTCAAATCCCCGGTCCGAGGTCTTGAAGTCCTCCAGGCAGTGCATCCGCTGTCGCCACATTATCCCGCGACCCTTGACGCCGACCCGGTATTCCGTCCAGCGCTCGAACAGCCGGGGCATTCTTTCCAGGGCTTTTGCCAGTCTTCTCTTCAGCATGTTCTTTCCTCCTCTTCCCTTTTCTTCGTGACGCCGCTGCGCGTGCGCTCCAGCCGGGGCCGGATGGGTGGAACCGTTTGCGGGCGTCTTGCCGCGCGGGTGGTTTCCTCGACCTGTTGAAGAGAATGCTAGATCAATCTGATCTTGTTTTCAAGAAAAAAATAGATCAAAATGATCTACGTGCTGTTCCAAAATCGAATCAAAATTGTATTCTGGCAAAAAGATTGAATAAAGCTGACGGCTTCCATTCTTTTTGACGGCCTGTCGGCTTATTCAACGATTGGAGACGGAAATGGAAATTCAAGCTGTTGTGGATACTCTATTCGAACTGGTACTGGTACTGGACCTGATTGTGAGCGGGACTGATGACGACAAGGCGGGAGCCGCGGCGGCGTTGGCGAAGCGGGAACTCTGGAGCGCTGCGGTGGCGCTGGACGACATTGCCGATTCCGGGGTGGAACAGCAATTTGATCGAAACGACCGCTGATACAACGGATATGCAGGCCGCCGGACCAGGAAGTTTCATGCCGGCGGTGTCTCAGGGGCGGCGGTCTGCGTTATCGTTTGGGGGAAAGGGATAAAAAAGCCCGCTGGTTGGGCGGGCGTTTTGGGGGGATGCTTTCTTTACTCCAAGCCCAAGTCGGGCACCGGGGTGTACGGGGCGATGGTTTGTAGGGCGTCAATAAAGGGGATTCCGTTTGGGTTGGAGCGGATGCCGGGTGTGTCTTTGATGATTGCAGCAAGCGCCAGTACCGGTAGGCTGTAATTTTCCAGTTCGGGAATTTTAAGAATTGAGCCTGCAATTCCTGTGAAAGAAAGGAGCGATGTCTGACGGCCTTTGAGCATGGCCTTGACTGGGGTGTACAGAGGGGTTTGCAGGACTTCCTTTGCCTGTTCCGTGTCGCCGCCTTTAATCAGTGCGGAAGGGTAAAAGGCAAGGAAGCTGATGGGCGGGCCGTCAGGTACGTTGTTGTCTGGGCCGTGTTCGGACAGGGCTCTTTTGAACTCCTGCGCAGACTCTTGATAGTCTTTTCTCAGGTACAAGGCGGTCGCTTTTACGAGTCGGATGTACGTGGCCGTGCTACTCCGTGTACGGCAATCTCCGTAATTGTTTCTTTGAGCTTCCGCAATCCACTGGTCCGCTTCCGGGAAATCCTCGTTGGGGGTGCTCGGCAGGTGTCGCTCAAACTCTTCCATCCACGCTTTCGGTACGGCGGTGTAGGGGCATGGGTGGGCTTCTTCATATTGGGCTCTCAGCCGCCTGAAGTCTTTGCAGGCGTCATCGTCGTTGTCACACACGCATTTGATTATGAGCGCGTTGGTGGCGTCGGTCCACTCCTGTTGCGTCTGTGGAGTCTTGAGCGCGCCGGCCTGCGGGGTTTTGGACGCGCAGGCCGGGAGGAATAAGAAGGCGAAGAGCAGGGGGATGAGGGGGCGGTAGGTGAGCGGGGTGCGCATGACGGGGGTCCTTATTCTGTCATTCTGAGTTTTGCCTGGGTTCTGAAGATGAGGTCGGGCAACTCCATGCCCAGGCCCTGGGCCAGCAGGTAGGCGTTGGCGATGGACACGGATTGCGGGTTGTCCTCTCTCCGTTGCCGGCGCCACTTCACCACGGCGCTTTGTTCGTCATAGGTGTCGCCATAAGCCTTTTTGGCGAACTGGGCGTAGTTCAGCCCTTGATCTTCCGCCAATTGGCAAACGAGGTCCACCAGGGCGCGTTCAAACGCTTGTGACAAGTCTATTTTCATCATTCAGTAAATAGCTCTTTTGGATCTATTTATTAATTATCATATCTGTCTTGACCCAGTAGATCGGATTGATCTATTGTATGCGTATGAAAGACAATATGCCCGTTGCTCAAATCATCGATCGATTGAAGGCGAAATACGGAAACCACACCAACGCCGGATGCATGTTGGGATACAAGCATTCCAGCGGCTACCGCCGTGCCCGGCGGGAGGCATTGAAGCGGGGGGAGTTCCCCGGGCCCACGCACAGGCTGGCGTTGCTGCTGGTTTCCGACGAGAGCCGGGGCAACGCGGCCTGACCCATCCTAACTCTAAATCTTCGAGACCGTGAGGGGACACACATGCATGGAATCACTGTGGCGGCCTGGCCGCACGAGTGGCAGAGGGGAGCGAACGACCTGCTGGGGGCCAACCTGGTGGGCGAGGTGTGCGGGAAAAAGACCCGGAACCAGGCGTACCGGTGGGCCCGGAGGCCGGAGACGGCCGAGGCGCAGAACGGGCCGCTACAGCACGTGCTCAACGTGTGCGACAAGCTGATGCGTGAGGGCGCGGCCGGGCGGGAGCTGGCCCTGGACGCGGCGCGGATCATCACGGTGCGGCTTTCCCAGCAGGGGCTGGGGGTGCGGGTGGCGCGGGATGCGCGGGAGCCGGGGCCGTGGTCGGCCAGCTTGGCCTCGCAGCGGCTCATGCGGGCCGTGTCGGACGCGATCCAGGCCGGGGTGGAGAACAAGCCGCCCGAGCTGGTGGCCGCGCACGTGGAATACCTCTATCAGCTCTGCCTGGACTTTCAGCTGATCTATGCCCGGGAGTACGCCGAGAGCCGGGCGGCCGGGGAAGGGGTGCGCTTTGGCCCGCCCGAGCCCGCGCGCCCGGACGCGACCGACGCGCGGGCGGCCGAGGCGGCCAAGGGCGGCGGCTACTGGCGGGCGATCTTCAGGGGATTGTGGCGGAAGCTGACGGGGAAGTGACGTGGCGAAATACCGTAAAGTCTCCCCATTCATCTGGAACGACAAGAAGTTCCACGAACTCAGCGACAACGGCAAGCTGGTTTTCTTCTTTCTGCTGACGCATCCGCACATGACCGCGCTGGGCGCCATGCGCGCCAATCCGGCGGGGTTGTGCTGCGAACTCGGATGGACTCCGAAAGCCTTTCGGGAAGCCTTTCAGGAGGCTTGTTCCAGGGGCATGGTCAAGCACACCGAGGAGCACAGTTTTTTGTGGTTGCCGAACTTCCTGAAGCACAACCCGCCCGAGTCCCCGAACGTGGTCAAGGCGTGGGAAAAGGCCCTGGAACTGCTCCCGGAATGCGAGATGTTTTTCCAATTGCTCCAACATGTTAAAGAGTATGCGGCAACCATGCCCGAAGCCTTCCGGAAAGCCTTACCCGAGGTCTTCCGCAAGAGTATGCCTTATCAGGAGCAGGAACAGGAGCAGGAACAGGAGCAGGAAAAAGAGACCCCCCCAAAGCCCCCCGAGGGGGGCGGCGGATACACCGGGGCCTTTGAGAAATTTTGGGAGGTCTACCCGGTCAAGCGGCACAAGAAACGGGCCTGGGCCGCGTGGAAGCGGATCAAGGGCGTGAACGCGGCGGTGATCATCGAAGCGCTGCGGGCCCAGATAGCCGCGGACCACTGGCGGGGGAGCGACGGCAAGGACTTCATCCCGCATCCGGCCACGTGGCTGAACGGCGCGGGGTGGGAGGACGAAATCAAGCAACGCGGCCGGGAAGACGACCTGCCGCCCGAACTGAGGTGACCCCATGAACGAAGCGGCCGAGATCAAGAAGCGCTGGGACAAGTTTTCCGAGGTGTGGCCGGCCATGTGGCGGGCGTTCGTCAAGGACGTGCCGGGCAAGGACTTCAAGGACGACGTGTGGAGGCAGTGCCAGTACCTGCCGGTGGAGGCCTGGGATTACGTGCTGGAGCAGTTCCGGGACATGGACAAGCCGCCCAGGAACTGGGCCAAGGCGATCAAGGGCATCCACGCGACCTGGAAGCAGCGGCAGGGCGAGGACCAGGAGTCGTTCGCGCCCAGGCGGTACGAGGGCGAGGGGCCTCTGGGGCGTGAAATCCGCAGGCAGGTGGAGCTGGGCTACTCGGGATTGCGGGCGCTCAAGGCGGCCGTGGAGAACTGCCGTGGCTGCCGGAACTAGACACCCGTTGAAACTTTTTCAACTCGGCGCGCCGTTCCACGACCTGGTGGCCGCCGAAGCACAATGGAGGGCGCTGATGCAAGCGACGCTGATTCGATACGACGAGGACCGGGACGGGACTTTCGGGGTCCTGCTGGTGGACGGGCGGCCGTTCGCCTCGACCCTGGAGCCCATGGACCGGGGCAACGCCCGGAACGTGAGCCGCATCCCGGCCGGGGAATACCTGTGCTCCATCGTGGACTCGCCCCGTTTCGGGCGGACCTTCGAGGTCCTGGACGTGCCGGGCCGGGACCACATCCTGTTCCACGCCGGGAACGTGATCGAGGACACGGCCGGGTGCATCCTGCTCGGCGAGCGCGAGGGCAAGCTGCACGGGAACCGGGCGGTGCTCAACTCGGGCGCGACGTTTGGCCGGTTCCTGGCGGCGTGCTCCGGGCTGACCGAGTTCCGGCTGGGGATCGTGGAAGCTGCGCGGCTGGTCCGGGCGGCCTAGTTTCACATTCTGACCAATAATGAAACTCAAGGCGTAGTCAACTGGCACTGAGCGTCCGCACGGTCTGGATCGGCGGCCTGGCGCAAAGGCTGAAAATCCGGGCCGGTGGCCATGGAGTCGGCGGCAGGGGTTTCCGAACGGTCGTGCAAACGGAAAAAACAACGAGGTAGCAGGATGTTGTCAACCAACCCGATGCAGGGTTGCCGCCCGTTGAGCGGCGCGGAGGTGCGCTCGATCACCGAGACGTTTTCCAGGGCGGAGAACTTCCGGGAGATATGTCTGTTCGTGCTCGGCGTGAGCTGCGGGTTCCGCATCTCCGAGATGCTCGGGCTGCGGGTCCGGGACGTGTGGCGCGGGGGCAAGGTGCCGGGCTGGCTGATCGTGGTCCAGCCCAAGACCGGGGACACGCGGCAGGTGGTCATGGGCGACGACGACCGGCTGGCCATCAGGGCGCAGGTCATGGCCCTGCGCAGCGCCGGGTACTACCATCCCGGGACCATGCTGTTTCGGTCCAGACAGGGCCGGAACAAGGCCATCAGCCGGGAGCGGGCGTGGCAGATACTGCGGGCCACGGCCCGGCACCTGGGCATGGACGGCAAGATCGGGACCCACTCCATGCGTAAGACATTCGCCAACAACACGTTCGAGGCCATCCTGGAGGCCGCCGCGCGGGACGGCATCCACGCCGACGCGCTGCTGGAGACGGCCAGGGCCGGGGGGTGGAAGTCCGTGGACGCCTGCCAGCGGTACCTGAGCTTCAGGATCCGCCCGCAACTGGCGGCCAAGGCCGCGAACACGGGGCAGTTCGGCAAGCTGCCCGGAGGGTGCGCGGCATGAGTCTCTCTTACTTGATCTGCGGCGGGTCCAAGATTGCCTCCGCAATAGGAAAAACTCGTGCGGATATACCTGCTCTCGTCAGGGAGGACGGGCTCCCGGCCTTCAAGATCGACGGCAAAGGCCCATGGCATGCCCGGCCTGACGATCTCGCTTTGTGGTGTATTCTCCAGGCTGACAAACATCTTCCCCCGGAATGGAGGGAAACAAGGACCAAGAATAAACATCTTGTTTCCCCCTCAAACGCGGGAACGAGCGGAGGTTGAAAAACCTGTCAATAGCTAATGTTGCCCGAAAACTGTCTATATGAGGCCCAAAACTGTCGGATTCTGTTTTGGGCCTTTTTGCGGGGTTATGCTTGGGCCGCATGTGTCTACCCCATTCCCTGCCGGTTCGGTCGCCGTTGTCGGCGGCCGGGCCGGAACCGGGGGAAACAGCAAGGAGGGCGTCATGGGAGCATTGCCGGGCAAGAGGGCCGTCAGGGGCCGGTCCGAAGGATTTCGGGGGTAGGGATTGGACCCCATCAGCATCATCACCGGGCTGGCCACGGTCGTGCCGTCCATCGTGCGCTGGATAGGCGGCGACAAGGCGGGCGACGTGGCGGACAAGGCGGTGTCCATCGCCCAGTCCATCACCGGCGAGGCCGACCCGGCCACGGCCCTGGAGCGGCTCAAGGCCGAGCAGGACTATCAACTCAAGTTCCAGGCCGCGTGGGCCAGCTTTGAGCAGGGGATTCAGGAGCAACTGACCCGGCGCCACGAGGCGGACATGAAGTCCGATTCGCGGCTGTCCAAGAACGTCCGCCCCCTGTGCCTGCTGGTGCTGACCTGCGCCATCGTCTTCGGGCTGTACGTGCCCGGCGTTGATTCGACGAAGTTCAAGTCCCTCGTGGACATGGCGAACTTCGTCTACGGCTATTATTTCATCGGGCGCAGCGCCGAGTGGACGGTGCCCGCGTTCGGCCGGGCCAAGGCGGTGAAATGAACGAGGAAATCAAGGATGCCGTGCGCGAGGCCGTGCGCGAGGAGCTGCGGGCCGCGAACATCATCGACGGCCCGACCCACGTCCGGCACCACGAATTCATCAATGATCTCTGTGAAAGTTTCGACACGGCGAAGAAAACCACCATCCGTGTGCTGGTCAACGTGCTGGTCCTGGGGGTGGTCGCCGCCGTCGTCTACTACGCGAAGCGATGAGCGGCAGGGATAAAGGCGGCAGGCCGACGAAGTACAGGGCCGCATTCTGCGAGCAGGCCCGGGAGATGATCCGCTGGGGCGGGTTCAGCCAGGCCAAGCTGGCCAAGATTTTCGGGGTCGGCAAGGGGACCGTGACCGACTGGATGAAGGCCCACCCGGAGTTCGAGCGGGCCATCCAGGAAGGGCAGGACCTGTACACGGTGAAGGAGGCGGAGCGGTGCCTGGTCAAGCTGATCAAAGGGTTCCGCTACCGGGAGAAGAAGTACGAGCGGGACCCGGTGGTCGATGACGACGGCAAAATTGTCGGTTGGGAAATGGTCCTGACCGAGGAGCGGACCAAGCAGGTGCCGCCCAACGTGAAGGCGATCACCACCTACTTGCAGAGCAGGGCGCCGGAGCGGTGGCCGAATGTGAAGAATATCGAACTGACCGGGGCGGACGGCGGCCCGGTGCAGTCTGTGTACAAAGTTGAATTCGTGGATGCGGAAGATGGAACCGAGACAGGTGAAATTGCAGATACCGAGTAAGTTCCAGGGGCTGTTCCGCCCCTATCGCTACAAGGTGTTTCATGGCGGGCGCGGCGGGGCCAAGTCCCGCAGCTTTGCCCGCGCCCTGATTTTCAAGGCGGCCGAGAAGCCGCTGCGCGTCCTGTGCGCCCGCGAGATCCAGAAGTCCATCAAGGATTCGGTCAAGCGGCTGCTGGACGACGAGATAGGGCGCATGGGCATGCGCCACCTGTTCGTGTCCACCGAGAGCGAGATACGCGGCGTGAACGGCAGCCTGTTCATCTTTTCCGGCCTGCGCTTGAACCCGGAGCAGATCAAGTCCTTCGAGGGCGTGGACATCTGCTGGATCGAGGAGGCCGAGGCCGTGTCCGAACGGTCGTGGCGCATCCTCAAGCCGACCCTTCGCAAGGACGGGTCGGAAATCTGGCTGTCGTTCAACCCCGAGTCCATCATGGGCGTGATCTACCAGGAGTTCATCGCCAACGACCCGCCGTTCCGCTCGCTGGTGGTCCAGGTGAACTACTGCGACAACCCGTGGTTCCCGGACGTGCTGCGCGAGGAGATGGAGGCGTGCCGGGCCAAGGACGAGGACGAGTACCGCCACGTCTGGCTCGGCGAGCCCGTGCTGATGTCCAAGGGCTCGTACTACGGCAAGCTGCTCGACAAGGCCAAGGCGGCCGGTCGGGTCACGCGGGTGCCGTACGATCCGGCCCTGTTGGTCCATACCTCCTGGGACCTCGGGGTGCACGACTCCACGGCCATCTGGTTTTTCCAGTACCACCGCGCCGGGCCCGCCGGGGAGCGGCGGTACATCGACTATTACGAGTCGAGCGGCGAGGGGCTGCCGCACTACGCGCAGGTGCTCCAGCAGAAGGGGTACAACTACGGCCAGCACATCGGGCCGCACGACATCAAGGTGCGCGAGTGGGGCGGCAGCGGTTCGAGCCGCTGGGACACGGCCCTCAAGCTGGGCATCCGGTTCGACATCTGCCCGAACATCCCGGTGGCGGACGGCATCGAGGCGGCCCGCAACGCCATCCACGCAAGCTGGTTCGACTCCGAGCACTGCGAGCGCGGGCTCAAGGCGCTGTGGGCCTACCAGCGGGAGTGGGACGAGATCAACAGCTGCTTCAAGAACAAGCCGCTGCACGACTGGTCGTCCAACGGCGCGGACTCGTTCCGCTACTCTGCGGTGGGGTTCCGCCCGCCGTCCAACGTCAAACTGCCGGAGCGGTATGCATGATCAGGTGGGTGGAAGAACAGCCGGAACAGTTGGCCGGGCACGAGTACTGCGACGAGGCGTACCGCTGGTTCGAGATGGTCGGGCCGGACGGGGCCGTGTACGCCGTGGGCGGCGTGGCCTTTCGGGACGGCAACCGGGAGGCGTGGCTGTACTGGCGGATCACGGGCTTTTCCGTGCCCGCGCTGCGCGAGCTGCGGCGCAGGGACGTGCCCGCCCTGCGGCGATACTGCCGGGAGCGCGGGGCCGTGGTGGCCAAGGTGGCCAGCAGTGACCCGGCGGACGTGAATTTTCCGAAGATGGTCGGGCTGATGGGGTTCGAGGTCGTGTGTTTTGGATATCAATCTCTGGAGGATTGCCATGTGCGGCGGCGGTGGTAGCAGTTTCCTGCCCGATGACATGGGCTTTTTCGATAAGATTTTGGGCGGGCTGTCCGCGGCCGGGAGCGTGGCCACGGCGGCGTCCGGGCTGATGCGGAAGGAACCCAAGGTGTCGAGCGCGCCCCGTGCCGTGGACGACACGGCGGCGGACGCGGCAGCGGCCGAGAAGCGGCAGCGGGCCATGGCGGCCAAGACCAGGCAGCGGGCCACCGGGTTGACCGGCGCGACCGGGCTCGGGTCCCCGGCGTCGGTCTCGCTGAAAACATTGTTCGGAGGGAACTAGCATGTGTGGAGGCGGCGGCATCGGCGGCAACAAGTCGGGCGGAAAGAATTCCGCATCCAGTGATTTCGGCGGGTACAGCTTCGGGCACGGCAAGGGGAGTGTCGCGAGCCAGGGGCGCGACGCCAACCGGGGCGCCATCAGCGCGGGCAGCAATATTTCCAACTACGCTGGAGGCTCCGGTGGAAAAGGCGGGAAGGGGACCATGGGCGCGCCCGAGGCCAACGTGCAGAACAAGCCTGTAACGGCGCCTGAGAACAAGGCCCCCACGGTTGCTCCGGGAATGTGGGCCGGGAAGATCTCGCCTGTGGCCTCGTTTGCCGCAATGCAGGAGGACATCGACAAGGATAAGGCCGTGAACGCGGCGCAGTATACCCATGCGTTCAACACCGGGCTCAAATACGGGAAGGTTATGGAAACCGGGAGAAACATGCTGGAGGCGCAGCGGGTCGATCCGCACCTGGGAACGTTTCAGCAGCCGAAGGGGTCCAAGTCCCTGAGTTGGAACACGCTGGAGTTCCACACGAACAGGGGCATCAAGGGGAGCCTGCTCGATGCGGTCACCGGGAAGAACCGGACCTACTCCATGAAGGAGGCGGAGAAGGATGTGGAAAAGGGGAAGTGGAGTAATCGGGCGAAAAGCCTTTCTACAGGTAATACCGAGGTCGATGAGAATGGTTATGCCGTAAAAGACAAACTCGGAACAGCCCTCGATATCGCAGCCCCTGTTGCCTCCCTACTCTCCATGGCGCTTACCGGGCCTACGGCGTTGGGGGGTGTCGGATTTCTAAACGATCTGGACAATCTCAAGACGAATACCGAGATCACCGACAGCCTGTACGGGAAAGATAAGCCGTCCGTGAACTCCCGGGGGCAGGCGGCGGTGGCCGGGCGGGTGGACGGCAATCCGGTGTCCGGGATGCTGGGGAGCGACACGAAGCAGCGTTCGGCCCTGTTCGGGGTGGGCAAGGCCCAGCCGGGCAAGAAGGCCCGGCCCGCGCCCTCGGCCCGGACGGCCAAGCCGGTGGCGCGGCGGACGCGGCAGTCGCTGTTGTTGACCGGCCCCATGGGGCTGACCGACGGGCCGGACAGGATTTTCCGCAAACTATACGGAGCATGACATGGCGTTGAGCGAAGAAAGGATTCAGGAGCTGATCGACCGCGAGGCCAAGGCCCGGAGCGACGCCGCCGCGTGGCGGTCGCATGCAAAGGAGTGCGCCGAGATATTCAAGCCGCGCAAGGCCAGAATGGAGATGCGCGGGGTGGAGGGCGACAAGCGGCACAAGTCGGTTTGGAACGGCACGCCCGAGGACGCCCTGGACGTGGCCGCCGCAGGCATCCACTCCGAGACCATGCCCCCGGACGCGCCGTGGGCCGAGTTTCTCCCCGACGACGAATACGAGGCCGAGGACAGCGCGAACAAGGCGTGGTGCCAGACGGCCACCAAGGCGGTCATGGCCGGGCTGAACGAGTCGAACTTCGACATCCAGTCCCACGAGGCCATCGTGGACCTGCTCTATGCCGGGATCTCCAACACCTTCATGCGCGAGGGGCGCAGGGCCCCGTTCCATTTCTCCACGCGCAGCCCGTTCGAGTACGTCTATTTCGAGAACGAGGAGGGCGAGGTGGACACGGCCATGGGCCGCGTGGAACTGACCGCCCGCCAGGCCCGGCAGAAGTTCGGCCAAAACGCGGGCAAGCCGGTGCTGGAGGCACTCGGGCGCAAGGAGCCGGACCACAAGTTCGCCTATCTGCACGTGGTCATCCCGCGCGAGGACCTGTCGGCGGGCAAGGGCGGGGTGCTCAACGCGCCGTGGGCCGAGTACTGGATCCTGGCCGAGGAGAGGCACGTGGCCCAGGAAAAGGGCTACTACGAGTTTCCGTTCATGGTCCCGCGCGGGTCCAAGAGTTTCGGCGAACTGGCCGGGCGGTCTCAGGCCATGAAGGCGCTGGGCACGGGCCACGCCTTGCAGGTCATGGAGGTGTCCACCCTGACCTCGGGCGAGAAGCGGGTCAACCCGGCGCTGATCGCGGCCGACAGCGGGTGGTCCGGGTCGGTGACCTTCAAGCCCGGGACCATCAGCTACAGCAATCTGTTCAACACCGGCGGCGCGCCGCCCATCGCCGAGGTGCCGGGCGGCGGCGACCCGAGCTGGGGGCGCGCGGAGATCCAGATCAAGGAAGAGGAGCTGCGCCGGTATTTCGCGGTGCGGGCCTTCGAGATGGAGGAGATCAAGAGCGACGTGACTTTGGGCGAGCGGCAGATGCGCAAGCTGGAGAAGGTCAAGCAGATCGCGCCGCTGCTGCGCCGGTTCTTCCAGGAGTTCATCCGCCCGGTGATGATCCGGGGGCTGTTCATCCTGGTCCGGCGCGGCGACCTGCCCGAGCCGCCCGAGGGGCTGACCAAGCTCAAGATCGGCATGCGCTCGCCCCTGTTCCTGCTGCTCCAGCACGGGGCGGACACCGAGGCCATCCAGGGCGTGTACGAGCTGGCCGGGTTCCTCGCCGAGAAGCGCATGAGCTTCGGGGAGTCCCCGGTGTTCGACTTCCTGGACGACGACGAGGCGCTGCTGGCCGGTGTCAAGCAGTGGAACCCGCCCGCCAAGCTGCTGCGGGACCGCCAGGCCGTGGACGACCGGCGCGAGGAGCGGGCCGCGCGACAGCAGGCCATGGAGCAAATGGCTTTGGCCGAGCAGGGCGTGGACATGGCGGCGAAGATGGGAGGCGGCAATGTGGGCCCTGCGCAGATACAGTAGCCGGAAGGCGGCCCAGGAGGCGTACCGCCGGGTCTTCAACAGCGACGAGGGCCGCCGCGTGCTGGCCGACATGGCCGAGCGGTATTGCCTGACCCGCCCGCTGTGCGGCGAGGGAATTTCCGACCGGCAGATGATGATCAACGAGGGCAAGCGCCAGGTGGCGCTCGAAATCCTCGACCTCATAAACCTCGACCCCAACGATTTACCCAAGGAGTACACCCATGGCTGATGCCGATATCCCCACCCCCGAGGCCCCTGTACAGGACACGCCCCCCGCTGACGGCGGCGGTGGCGGAGACTGGCTGGACTCCGTGCCCGAGTCCTACCGGGACGCCGGGTTCGTGACCAAGTACAAGAGCCAGGACGAATTTTTCAAGGGCATGGACAATCTGTCCAGGATGGCCGGGCAGCGGCCGCAGGGCCTGGTGCCCCCGGGCGAAGGGGCGAGCGAGGACGAGGTGGCCGCCTTCCGGGCGGGCCTGGCCGAGTTGTCCGGCGTGCCCGGCTCGCTGGACGAGTACGTGGCCGCCCTGAACCTGCCCGAACTGGGCGAGGGCGCGATGATGCCCAAGTTCGTCGAGATGGCATACGGCCAGAAGGTCCCGCCCCAGGCGTTGCAGGGGCTGATCTCCGGGCTGGGCCAGCAACTCGCCGCCGAGGAGGAGGCCGCCTACAAGGCCTGGGATGCCGAGGTCAAAAAGAACATGGACGCCCTGGAAGGCGAGTGGGGCGACGAGTTCGACTACAGGAAGAACGTGGCCGAGCGATTCGCCTCCGAGCTGTCCAAGGAGACCTTGCAGATGCTTGAGGACGCCCGGTGGACCGAGCAGGCCCCGCTGGTGCGCGACCTGTACAACCTGGGCGCCAAGTATCTGGCCGAGGGGGACCTGGCGCAGGTGCCCAAGATCGGCACAGGGACCGATATCCCCAACATGAACACGCTCGTCGCCATGAAGGGCGACCCCCGCTACAGGGACCCCGACATGCGCGACGACAACTACGTCCAGCAGGTGCACGAGTACGCCAAGCGGCTGACCGAGCATCAGCGGGAAAACAACTAGCATCAACCGCCCTGCGGCAGGGGCGTTATCCTGCCGCCCGGCCCCGAAGGGACCGGAGGCCCGCCCGCGCGGACACCCTCCACGGTTTCATCGAACGGGACACCCGGAATCGTTCCGAGGCGTTTTGTTTAACGAATAAACCTGGAGGACACCATGTCCGATACCATCAGCAATGTGTTCGTCACGGAGTATTCCGCTGACCTGAAGCATGCGTACCAGCAGGGTGCGGCCCTGCTGCGCAAAACCGTTTTCCTCAAGACCGGTGTGAAGGGCGACACCGTGAAGTTCCCCAAGATCGGCAAGGGCAAGGCCGTGCAGAAGACCCGCCACGGCATCATCCCGGCCATGAACGTCGAGCACACCCGCGTCACGGCGGCCATGGAAAACTGGTACGCCCCGGATTGGGTCGACGACTTCGACCTGATGATGACCAACATCGACGACCGCACGGCCCTGGCCGAGGCCGGTGCCGCCGCCTGCGGCCGCAAGGTCGATGAACTCGTCCTTAACCAGATGGCCCTGACCGACAACATCGTCGGCGACGGCACCACCGCGTTCGGCCTGTCGCTGGTCCAGAACGGCCTGATCAGGCTCAACGACAAGACCGTGCCCAACGTGGACCGTTTCGCGGCCGTCGGCTCCGTCCAGTGGGAGGAGCTCATGGGCATCGACGCCTTTGCCAAGGCCGAATACGTGGGCGACAAAAAGCCGTGGCTCCAGAACACCGAGGCCAAGACCTGGCGCGGCATGACCTGGATTCACCACACCGGCCTGCCCCTGTCCGGCACCGTCCGCTCCTGCTTCATGTGGCACAAGCGGGCCGTGGGCCTGGGCGAGGTTTCCGACATCGTCCTCAAGACCAAGTACGAGGAGGAGCGCGACTCCTGGTTCGTCAACAACAAGATGAGCTTGGGCGGCGTGCTGATCGACTCCGAGGGCGTGGTCAAGATCCAGTGCCTCGACAACGGCGGCCTGGCCTAGTCGCGGCCGCCCCCGAGGCCAAACCCCAAGGAGAGCGAATATGAGCGAGAAGAAGGCCAAAACCAAGGAAACGCCCGTCACGTTGGGCGATCCGGTCAAGGAGATCGTCGATTTTCTGGACCAGTACTTCGGCAAGGTCAAGGACGAAGGCCGCCGCGTTCCCGGCCTTGAGCGCATCCATGCGCTCAAGGAATCCCTGGACAAGGCCGCCAAGTAACCCATTCCCGGCTTTTGCCGGAAGGAGATAAGCCATGGCTTACGATAAGACCAAACTGCGGCTTGTCGGCGGGTATCCCGGCGACAACCTGTACACCTACACCACGCCCGACGCCGTCGCCACGGTCGTCGCTTCGGATTACTTCGGCGCTGCCGAGACCGACTACGGCCTGGCCGTCGGCGACATCATCCTGGCCAAGACCGGCGGCAACGCGGCCGTCGATCTCCTGTTGGTCAGCGGCGTCAACCCGGCCACCGTGGTCAACGGCTCCTAGCCGAAAGCAATGAACAACCGGCGGGGGCCGAGGGTCCCCGCCTTTTGGAGCCTGCCATGCAGCCCGATACGCAGATATGCAACCTGGCCCTGTCGCTGCTCAAGATCACCGACCCCATCGCCAACGTGCTGACCGAAAGCTCCACCGAGGCGTTGCAGTGCCGCATGCACTGGACGCCGGTGCTCAAGGAGGTGCTGCGGGCCTACCCGTGGCGGTTCGCCCTCAAACGCTGGAACCTGGGCGGGCCGTCGGACACGGACGACCCGGTGTTCGGCTGGGGGTACGCCTACAAGCTGCCCCAGGACTGTCTGCGCGTGGTCGGCGTGTTCGGGGCGGACGGCACAGAGCTGCGCGAGGCGGGCAGCTGGGAAAAGGAGGGCGGCTGCATCCTGACCGACGAGCCGGGCCCCGTCTACATCACCGGCGTGCAGCTGGTCGAGGACGCCAAACGGTTCGACCCGCTGTTCGTCAACGCCCTGAGTTACCGGCTGGCCGCGCAGATAGCGCCCGGCGTGGGCGAGGGCGGCATGCAGGACAACATGCTGGCCTTCTACACCTCCACCCTGCGCAGCGGCCGGGCCATTGACGCGGACGAGGCCGCCCCGCCCGTGCGCGACGTGTCCGGCTGGGTGGCCGGGTTCAGGGGGTAGCCATGCAGTATCCGGTCATTCAGGAATCCTTCAACGCCGGGGTCGTGTCGCCGTCCCTGGACGGGCAGAACCAGATCGAGCCGCGCACCCGCGCCTTGCAGGCCGGGTTGAATTTCCTGGCCCGGGTCGAGGGTCCGGCCTATTTCCGGGGCGGAACACGGTTCATCGCCCCGGTGCGCGACCACGAGAAAGAGGGGCGGCTGCTGCCGTTCGTGTTCAACTCGGACCAGGCATACGTCCTGGACGTGGACCCCGGGGCCATCCGTTTCGTCTACGGGGACGGGATGATCGTGAAGGACGTGGCTGGGGCCGAGGCCTGGGCCTCCGGCAAATCCTACGCCGTGGACGACTACCGGACCCGCAACGAGGCGCTCTACCGCTGCGTCAAAGCCCACGACACGGACCACGAGCCGGGCGCGGCCGCCGACTGGCAGGAGTATTGGACGGCCTGGGCCGCTGGCGCGGCCTACGAGATTTCCAACGACTATTCGGCGGACAACGTGGCCGCCCTGAACCGTACCCAGTCCGCTGACGTGGCCTTTCTGGCCGACGGGGCGCACCCCATCCAGACCCTTTCCCGCCTGGACCACGACGAGTGGCGGCGGGCCGACTTCGAGGCCGAGGACGGCCCGTACCAGACGGTCAACACCGAGGACGACCACAAGCTGACGCCTTCGAGGACCACGGGCACGGCCACGGTCACGGCCAGCGGGACGGGCAACGAGCCGTTCGCGTCCACCGACGTGGGGCGGCATATCCGGATGCGCCACGGCACGGCCGTGGATGGATTCACCGTGGGCTGGGGCGTGATCACGGCCGTGACCGATTCCACGCACGTGACCGTGGACATCAAGCAGGATTTCGGCGCGGCCGGGGCCACCGAAGTGTGGTGGCTCGGGGCCTGGTCCGAGACCACCGGCTACCCGTCCAACGTGGGCTTCATCAACCAGGCCTTCGCGGCGGCGGCCACGCCCACCGAACCGCAGACGGTCTACAAGAGCAACGACATCAACATCTACAACTTCGGCCCCACCAACGAACTGGCCGAGGTCACGGACGAACTCGGGTTTTCCAAGACCATCGGCGGCTCGGACCAGATCAACCCCATCTTCTCCTTTGCCTGGTCCCAGTACCTGGTGCTGTTCACCGGCGGCGGGGTGTGGCGGCTGGTGACCACCTCGGACGAGCCGATCACGCCGAGCAACGGCACCTTCCGGCTGGACTGCGGGGTCAAGGCCGCCGACATCGATCCGGTGCGCATCGGCCCCATCACCGTGTTCGTGCAGAAGAACGGCAAGAAGGTCTACCGGCTCCAGTACCGCTTCGAGAACGACGCCCTGACCGAGCAGCTGCTGTCGCGGCTGGGCGGGACCCTGTTCGAGGCCGGGGTCAAGGAGATGGCCCTGCAGGAGGAGCCGACGCCCTACCTGTGGTTCCTGCTCAAGGACGGTACATTGGTGTGCATGCTGCACGACGCGGCCGAGAACGTGACCGGGTGCTACCCGGTGGCCATCGCCGGGGGCGCGGCCGGAAACGCCTTTGTCGAGTCCATCTGCGTCATCCCCGGCAGCGACGACCGCGACCACCTGTACATGCGCGTCAAGCGGACCATCAACGGGGCCGTGTTCCGGTCCATCGAGCGGCTGACCATCGGCTATCGGCAGTACCAGGGCGGGCTCGACGAGGCCGACGTGCTGGAGCGGCAGAAGGCGTGTTTTTTCGTGGACTGCGGCCTGACCTACGACGGGGAGCCAACGGACACCCTGTCCGGCCTGGGCCACCTGGAGGGCGAGACCGTGCGCATCCTGGCCGACGGGGCCGTGCACCCCGAGCAGGTGGTCAGCGGCGGGAGCGTCACCTTGCAGTATCCGGCTTCCAAGGTATCCGTCGGGCTGGGCTACCATGGGTACATGGCCCCGGCGCGGCGCGAGTTCGAGGTCAGGAGCGGCTCGAGCCACGGCAAGCGGAAGCGGCTGGAGAAGATGAACCTGCTCGTGCACGAGTCCATGGACGTGCATTACGGGCCGTCCCTGGACGACCTCGACCGGGCGTCCCTGGGCAAGTCCAACCGCGTCCTGGGCAAGCCGACGCCGCTCTACACCGGGGAGATCACCAAACCGCTCAAGGGGGCGTTCTCCACCGTTTGCCCGGACATGTACATTTATCACGATTCGCCCACCCCGTGCGAGGTGCTGCGGATCGACAGGTTTTTCACCGTGGAGGACAACTAGATGAGCAACAATTTTGCCAAGGCGCTTTTCGGCGGGGCCACCGCTCTGGACCTGTTCGGGAACGTGTCCGACGCCCAGTCGGCGTGGCGGACGGCTTCCCAAAACCGGCGGGCCGCGCTGGACGACGCCAAGGAAACCGAGGAGGCCGGGGCCATGGACATCCGGCAGTTCGACAGGGAGGCGCGGCAACGCACCGGGGCGAACCTGTCGGCCATCGCCGGGAGCAACACGGCCCTGAGCGGGTCGGCCATGGACATCATGGCCGACACCCTGGCCCAGATGGAACTGGAGCGCGGCAACCGGCAGCGGACGACCCGCCGGAAGGCCGAAGGCCTGCGCAGCCAGGCCGCGGACTACGGCCGGGTCGGCGCGGCGACGAGCCGCCAGAAATACCTCAAGGCCAGCGGGTCGCTGCTCAAGAGCGCAGCCGACATGCTGGGCCTGTTTTAAAGGAGGGAGCCGTGGAGATCAAACCGTTCAACGCCAAGGGTTTCAGCCCGTCGGAGACGCCCAGATCCGCCGGCGCCCCGGCCTCGGGCGCGACCGACCTGGGCGACGGCCTGCGCGAACTGGCCAAAGGCATGGCCGCGCGCCAGGACGAGGACGACTACCATTCCGGGGTGCTGGCGTTTGCCAAGGGGCTCAACGGGCTGGACGCCGAATTCGAGGAGGACC
Organism: Pseudodesulfovibrio sp. lm2024; assembly: GCF_051175575.1. Taxonomy (NCBI): domain Bacteria; kingdom Pseudomonadati; phylum Thermodesulfobacteriota; class Desulfovibrionia; order Desulfovibrionales; family Desulfovibrionaceae; genus Pseudodesulfovibrio; species Pseudodesulfovibrio sp. lm2024. The sequence goes on along the minus strand of NZ_CP195092.1, from coordinate 2,129,862 downwards.
AGGACCTGGCCACGCTGTCGCAGCGGCGCGCGGAAAGGGTCCGGGACCTGTCCGAGCGGACCCTGGAAGGCAAATCGAACCGTGTACAGAAGCGGCTGCGCGAGCGGTTCGACCTGGCCGGGGAGACGGACGCGGCCAAGTGGAAGGCCGTCGTGACCAAACGCGACTCGGCCAACCGGGTGGCGCAGTTCAACGAGGACGCGGACGAATATCTGAACCACATGATTCAGGCCAAGACGGATGACGACTTTCAGAAGGCGAAGGCGCTCTGGGAAGGTCGGCTGGAGGCGATCCGGCCGTTCATGTCCGTGGGCGAGTTCTCGCGTATCCGCGAGGGGGCGGCGGACCGCGTGAAGTTCCGGCGCGCGTGGAACGCGACGACCGGAGAAGGGGCGTTCGATCCGCAGCCGTATATGGACCTGAGCCCGGAGCAGGTCAGCCAGCTTGAGGCCCGGCATTACGCCGTGGCTCGGGAGCGGGCGCGGGCGGTGGCCGAACACCAGTCCTACAGGATGCAGGCCCTGGCCCCGAGGCTGGAGGATTCGCTGGCCTCGGCCATGACCGAGGGCGTGCCCATGGACGGCACCGAGGACATGCTGGCCGAGCTGTCCGGGCTGGGCGAGCGGGGCGCGGCGGCGGCCGCGCAATACCGGGCGCAGTTTTCCGGGGCGGCCACGGTGTGGAACGTGCTGGATGCGGTCAAGGACCAGCCTTTCGCCGCGCAGATGGCGGCGGTGCAGGCGATGCGGCCCGAGCCGGGCAGCGAGGGGTACCGGATCGGCATGGAAACCTATCAGCGTGCCGCCGGGATAGTGACCCAGAAGGCCAAGGCGTTCCAGGCGGACCCGGCCGGGTTCGTGCGCGGTGACGCCGAGCGCCGGGCCCGGACGGCGGGGGACTCCTGGATGACCGACGAGGACCTGGAGCCGTTGATCATTGAGGCGTCCCTGGACCGGCAGCGGGAACTGGGCAACCCGGACCCCAAGGTGCTGACCGTGGCCCAGGCCAAGGGGATCAAGGACCAATTCGAGCGGTCGGACGGCGACGGCAAGGCGGCCTTGCTCCAGCAACTGGAAGGGTACGGCGAGTATTCGCGCCGGGCGTTGCGCGAGGCCGGGCTGGGGTTGGGGCAGACGTTCCTGGCCGAGATGTACCTGGACGACCCGGTGCTGGGGCGCAAGGCGCTGGATATCGCCTCGGTCAAGGAATCGGACATCGCCGTGGACCCGGCCCGGGCCAAGGACATCAGGAAGGACGTTTCCGAGGCGTACTACGCGGGGCCTGGCAATCTGTTCGGACAACTCTACAACGTGACCGGCGACCCGAAGTGGAACGACCTGAACAAGGAGCTTTTCGAGGTGACAAAAAAGATGGCCCTGGCGTCGGGCAACCCGGCAGAGGCCATGGACGCGGCATGGAACAAGCGATTCAACGTGGCCGTTGACGAGGACATGATGATCCACACGCCCAAGGATGTGGACGCCGACGATGTGGCGGGCAGGCTGCGGGCCGTACGCGCCGCGTTGCCGCCGCAGATGCAAGCCTTCCGCCACGGTATCTGGAAGAACTCCGAGGACGGCGACGGGTTCGTGCTGGTGCTGCCCCACGGCGGCCGGGCCATGACCGTGGACGGGACCCTGAACACGCCGATCCGGGTCGTGACCTATGACGAGCTGAGCGGTATCGCGGCCCTGCCCGCGTCGGCGGCTGCGGACACCGTTTACGGCGCCGCGCTCGATATGGGCAGGACGGTGCAGTAGCCATGCCGTTCATGACACCGAAAGACAAACCGGCCAGCGAGCGCGACATGGCCCTGAGCCTGGCGGCCAGCGATCCGACGTGGTCCGAGGCCGTCAACGCGAACATCGGCGCGGCCTGGGACTGGAACGTGCTCGGGCGGGCGCAGCAAGCCCTGGAAGTGCAGTGGGCGGAAGCAAGGGAATACGGAGACCGGGCCGGGTGGCACACCGACGCCTCCGGCAAGACGTGGTGGAGAGACAGCCGACACGTGGACCCCATGTCCGAAGAGGATTGGAAGGCATCCGATCTCTATCGAGAGGGCATCGAGTGGGATGACGGCATGAACCCTGTCCGCGCGAAGATACTGGCCGAGCAGTTCGACGAACGGCGGGAGCGGGACAAGATCCTGGCCAAGCAGACCACGGCCCAGAAGGTGGCCGGGTTCGGCGTGCAGATGGGCGTGGGACTCACCGATCCGGTGAATTTCATCCCGTTCCTGGGACAGGCGGCCAAGCTCAAGATGCTCGCCCGGTTCGGGTCCGTGGGCGGGCGGATGCTGGCGTCCGGCATCGAGGCCGGGGCCGGGAACCTGGTGTTCAATCCGGTCATCGGCGCGGACCTGAAAAGGCGCGGCGAGGACATCACTATGGCCGACTACGCCGTGGACACCATGCTGGGCACGGGCGTGGGCATGCTCTTCGGCGGGACGCACGGGGCGTGGAAGCATTTCCGGGGCGAGACCAAGGACGCGGTGCTGCGGGCCCTGCAAAAGGGGGCGTTGGACATCGGCGACGGCGGGCCGGTGGACGTGGGGCCGATTCTCAAGGACGTGGTCGAGGCCGGGCAGTTCAACCGGGACGCGGCTCGGAAACGGCTGGCCGGGGCGGGCTTGGGCGCGGACCGGGCCGAGACGTTCCTGGCGCACCTGGACGGGCTGGCCGCCGCGCAGGGAATGGACGCCGATGGGTGGCTGCGGCGGCATATCGCGGACATCGAGGTGGGCGGGACCGACGGGGAGGGCATACGGTTCGCAAAGAAGGTGCTCTATGACGACACCGGGAAGATCCGGGTGGAGTACGAGGACACGGGGACCGATTTCAGTCTGAAAGACCGGGAGGTCATGAAAGCGTATTTTGATACGTTGAAGCCGGAAAAGATCATACGATTAAAATATGATGATCCGAATCAATATATAGAGGTTGTAAAGGGAATTGCTGATCAGCTTTTCCCGGAAGGAATTCTGCTGTCGCCGACCAAGGATTGGAGTGGAGTTGATTATGAGCATTTCACGAAACAGTCCAAGCGGCAAAAATATGTCGGAACACTGCCTGAAACAATTCATAATAAAGATCTTAAAGTTGTGATTTCCCAGACCGATGGGGAAAAGTTCTACTTCTTCAAGCGATATGTCGATGAAGAACTGGGCAAGGATATCTGGGATACGGTCATAGCCTACAAGAAGACCTTTCTTGAACCGTTGGAATTGCAGACCAAGATTCCAAACAAGGAGAGGAAGGGTAAGAGCGAATGGGCGCGATGGATTGATATGGAAAAGAAGGGGGTTGAACCTGAAGCGTCCCAGTCTACCGATCCGGGCGGGGATACGGGGAGCGCTCCCACCCACCAAGATCACAAACTCAATATAAGCGATGGGCACGGAAAAGGCAACCCGGATTCCGTTGCGGCGCGCGAGGCCGTGGAGCGGTTGCAGAGCCGTGCGGCCAATGCCCTGCCGCTTGTGGTGGTGGATACCTTCCGCGACCTGCCCGAGCACATCCGGGCCCGGTACCGGGAACGGCGGATGACCGGCGGGGTGAGCGGCGTTTCGGACGGCAAGACCGTGTATCTCGTGGCCGACGCGCTGGAGTCCGAGGCCCATGCCGTGGCCCTGTGGATGCACGAGCAGGGGGTGCACCACGGGCTGCGCGGGCTGGTGGGCGACGACGCGCGGTTCAATGCCCTGCTGGACGGCGTGTTCGAGCACTTCGGGCCGGATGAGTTGGACGGCATCCGCCAGCAGTACGGGCTGGACTTCGAACGCGTGGCCCACCGCCGCGAGGCGGCCGAGGAGATGCTGGCCCGCATCGGTGAAAAGGTCGCGGTGGGCGGCGAATTGAACGGGCTCGAAAAGTCCATGTGGGAACGGATCAAGGAATGGTTCGCGGAATTCTTGCGCACCCGGGGCGTGGACGTGGCCATGACCGACGAGGACATCGCCCGGATCGTCAAGGACGCGGTGCGCTGGACCATGGACGGGCCGCCGTCCGTGACCCGATCCGGGCCGCAGCGGTTTTCGGTGAATGGGCAAAGCAACGGGGCCGTGGAGTTTCTGCCGGACGGGCGGGCGCTGGTGCGCCTGTTCGACGGGGCGGACCTGGCCGAGGCCGGGGAAGGGCTGTCGCGCATCCTGGCCGAGCGGTTCGGGGAGCATCCCCCGGCCGAGCGGCTGGACTGGCGGGTGGAGCGGCCCGAGCGCGAGGCGGTGGACCCCATGGACGCCATGGAGGCGGACGAGGCCATGGCCCTGGATATGGAGGACGTGCAGGCCCTGGCCGAAGCCGGTCGGCTGACCGACGAGGACCTGGCCGGGATCAAGACCGCTGAACGCGGCGTGGAAGAGGCGGGCAGGCTTTCCGAGGCATTCCGCGCGGCCGTGCGGTGTATCATTCAAGGAGGCATGTAATGCCCAGATATCAGGTGGACAACTGCGTGGCCGACATCATGGCGCGCGCCGGTGTGGACGACAACACGGCCATGGACATCATGCAGTCCATGCTGGACCAGCGGGAGCGGCTAAAGGCCGAGCTGGGCGTGGACCGGGCCGACGTGGAGCTGGAGCATATCGCCCAGGGGTTTGGCGAGGCGGCCCATGAATCGGCCATTCGCGACCATCGGCAACTGCTCAAGAACATCATTGCCCGAGAAAAGTTCGACGCCCAGGTGGAGGGGCTGCGGCGCAACGGCGGGTTGACCTATGCCCAGGCCCTGGACGCGGTGCTGCTCGGGCATCACGCGAATTTCGAGGGCAGCCGGGCGTCGGTGTCCGCGCGCCGCGCCGACCTGGAGCAGCGCTGGGCGGGCAAGATCCTGTCCATGATCGAAGGCGAGCGGCCGCACGTGCTCAAACTCATCCGGGGCGACAAGCAGTTTTTGAACGACGTGACCACGGAGATGTTCCACATCGACGAGGGCGAGCTGGTCACCGGGAACAAGGACGCGCAGTGGCTGGCTCAGGTGCTGTCCGACGTGGCCGATTTGTCCCGGAGACGGGTGCAGAACGCCGGGGCCGACGTGAAGCGGCTGCGCAACTGGGTGCCGCAGCGGCACGACGCGGCCAAGGTCATGGGGGCGGGCCTGGACGAGTGGCGGAATTTCCTGGTCAAGAACGACCTGCTGGACATGGAGAGGACCTTCGGCAAGCTCTCCCCGGCACAGGTGAACGAGGCGTTGGAGACCATCTACAACAAGATCGTGCGCGGCGTGGACGTGGCGACCATGACCGACTGGCGGAACATGGCTCTGAGCGGCCCGGCCAACCTGGCCCGGCAGCTCGCCAACCAGCACCGGGCGCTGTTCTTCAAGGACGCGGCCAAGTGGATGGAGTACGCCGAGGCGTTCGGCACGGGCAACGTGTTTGATTCCATAATGTACCATTTGCGCGAGAACGCGACCAACGCGGCGGCCATGGAGTTCATGGGGCCGAATCCACAAGCGTTCATGGAGCGGTACATACAGCATCTGGACAAGAAGATTTGGGACGATCCGAATCTGACCGACCAGCAGAAGAAAAAGCAGTCCGGCAAGCTGCCGCGCAGCCTGGACCAGGTGAACAGCCCCATCGCCATGGGGTTCAACCTGGTGACCGGGCGGGCGGACCGGCCGCACAACCATATCGGGGCCAAAGCCGGTTCGGCCTTCCGCACTTGGACCTCGCTAGCCAAGTTGGGCATGGCGGTCATGTCCTCGGTGACCGATCTGTCCACGTCTGCCGCCCGGCTGCGCGTGCAGGGCGTGCCGCTGTTTGAGGGGTACGCGGGCATGGTCAGCGGACTGTTCGAGGGCAAGCTGGACCATGAGAAAAAGGAGATCGCCTACCTGCTTGGCGTGGGGTTCGACGGAATGCTGGGTGACATCCATTCGCGGTTCATGGCCGAGGATCAGGTGCGCGGCAAGTTCAGCCGGGCGCAGCAGATATTCTTTAAGCTGTCCGGGCTGACCGACTGGACCGAGCGGAACCGGACGACGTTCGCCATGATGAGTTCGGCGCACATGGCCATGCGCACCAAAGAGGGATGGAACGGGCTGTCCGAGCGGTTCAAGGCCAATCTGCTGCAGCACGGCATAGATGAGCGGACCTGGAACGCGGTGCGCGCCCTGGAGCAGGCGGACGTGGACGGGCGCAAGTACCTGACGCCCGAGGCGGCCAAGCTGCTTTCCGACGACGCGGTGGACGCCTACATTGCGCCGAGGCTGGCAGAATACGAGGCGTACCTGCAGGACCAGTGGCTGAAGAAGAACAACGGCCGGGGCGGCGACACGCCCGCCAACGATCCGGCCTACCGGCAGCACATCGAGATGAACATCCACGGCCGCCGCAAGGCCATGCGCGAACAGGCCCGGGCCGAGATCGAGGACAAGCTGGGCGCGTACTTCCTGGACGAGACCAACTACGGAGTCATCGTGCCGGACGAGCGTACCCGGCGTTGGCAGACCGCCGGGATGCAGCCGGGCACGGTGTGGGGCGAGGCCGCCCGGTTCATGATGCAGTTCAAGTCCTTTCCCATTGCCTTCACCCAGCGTCAGCTCATGGCCCACCTACGCGGCGCGCCGGGCGGCAAGCTGGACGTGGGCGGGCTGGCGCACCTGATCGCGTCGAGCACGGTGCTCGGCTACCTGGCCATGACCATGAAGGATATCGCCAAAGGGCGTGAGCCGCGCGATATCACAGACGTGGGCACATGGGGCGCGGCCTTCATGCAGGGCGGCGGCGCGGGCATTTACGGCGACTTCCTGCTGAACAAGTTCGACCGGTTCGGATCGAGCCCGCTCAAGACGCTGGAGGGGCCTTTCCCGAACACGGCGGACGACCTGGTGAAGATGGTCATGCAGACCGTGCACGGGGACCCGCCGTCCATGGCCCGGGCATTCCATTTCGCCAAGAACAACACGCCGTTCATCAATCTATGGTACACGCGGCTGCCGCTCGACTACCTGATTCTCTACCACCTGCAGGAGATGGTCACGCCCGGATACCTGCGGCGCATGGAACGGCGGCTGAAAAAGGAAAACGGCCAGGAAATGATTTCCCCGCCGTCAACGCACATCAAACGCGGAGGAGGATGGCGATAATGCAAATCACCGACGACAAGAGCGAGATCCGGTACACGGCCACCGAGGGCCAGACGGAGTTCGTGTTCGACTTTCCCGTCTACATGGCCTCGCACATGACTGTTTACGAGGGGGTGGCCGGGCCGGACGGGGCCATTGCCTGGACGGTCAAGGAGGAGGGCTCGGACTGGACGCTGGAGCACACGGACGACGAGGCCAGGACGGGCAAGGTTGTCTTCAACGCCGGGCGCGCCGCCGGGAGCAAGATCCTCATGCAGCGCGTGGTGCCGCTGACCCAGTTGAGCCGGTACATCGACGACGACCGGCTGCCCGCCGAGGTGTTCGAGACGGACATCAACCTGGGGATCATGATCGACCAGCAGCACCGGCGGGCGCTGTCCAAGTGCTTCAAGCTGGCGGACACGTCGGCCCTGGCCGATCTGATGGTACCCGAGCCCGAGGCGGGCAAGGTGCTCTACTGGGTCAGCACCGACGAGCTGGGGAACCGCGACCTGACGGATTTCGGCATGGTGGTCCTGCCGCTGTCCATCGGGCAGGGCGGGACCGGGGCGGAAACGCCTGAGGAAGCGCTGGAGGCGCTGGGAGCCGAGCCCGCGGACGCGGCCCTGCTCAAGGCGGATCGGCCCGGCCTGCTGCGTGCCGCCTACGGCGACGATGTCCAGATCCACTCGGGACCGGACTTGTCCGGGCTGGACGTGGCCCGCAACCACGTGGCCTGGACCCTGACCGGCGCGAGTCTGTTCAGCGACGTATCCCTGCCCTATGACGGGACCTACGTCTTCCACATCTACCCCGGCGGCAACGCCCTGTCCCTGGCCGCGAGCTACAAGAGCGACGGTTCCCTGCCGTCCCCGCGCCCGGACGCCGGGGAGATCCGCATCGCCGTGGAACAGTACAACGCGCGCAAAACCATCGTGTCCTTGCAGAACGTGGAGGTATAACTATGGGACTAACCCCCAAAGAAGTGAGGAGTGTTGTCGGTGTCTACGGTGTAGGCATCGACTACTCCGCTGTATTCGAGGGTGCCAACCTATACAGACAGAACGCGGCAACGTCGAACAACAAGCAGTACCTCATAGACATGTGGTTCAAGCGCGGGCGTCTCGGAGCACAGGAAATGCTGTTCACGGCCTCGACTGCTACGAACATTTATACATCGCTGTTTCTTGATTCCGCTGGGTACCTTAACTTTCAGGAGTATGCAGGTAGTCTACGCTGTAACGTGATTACACACGCCGCCTACGTGGACTGTACGAACTGGTATCATGTGCAAGTAGTGGTGGACACCACATTGCCCACGGCCTCCGATAGGATAAAGCTGCGGGTAAACGGCGAGGACGTATCGGCCTTTGCCGTGGAGACGTACTACGAGCTTGATCGCACCTGCGTTGTAAACTACGAGAACGCCTACCACCACGTTGGTGGCTTCCACGCCGGTACCTATCCCTTTTCGGGGTACATTGCCGAGTTCATACTGCTCGACGGCTATACGTCTCTGGAGTCCGGGGAGTTCTCCTCGAAGGTCCCCGGCCTGTGGGTTCCGACCGCAGTTGCCCCGGCTGGCTACGGAACCTATGGTTGCCGGTTGTCATTCTCTAACGCCGCTGTGATTGGTGAGGACTCCTCCGGTAATGGCAACGACCACATTCTGGCCGCAGGTACGGCTGTGCAATCCGTGGACACGCCGACGAACAATCACGCGACTCTGAACAGTCTCGGGGTCTATCCCGGCGCGTATTCGGACGGCAACACGACCTGGAACGGCACTTACTCAAACGGCGGGGCAAAGGCCACTATTGGGGTGTCTTCCGGCAAGTGGTATGCAGAGTTCTCCAAGGACGTGGACGCCTCGCAAATTGTACTCGGCGTGTCCAAGCATGCGGACAGGCAATACTATCCGGGATACTTTGCCGACGAATACGGCTGGCACTCGTCAAGCCTTGGTTCGTTTCTGCAAACGAATAACACGTCAACGACGTGGGGCACCGGGTACACCAATGCCGACAGGGTCCGCATTGCCCTTGATATGGATATTGGCGCGGTGTGGTTCGGCAAAAACGATACCTGGGAGAACGGGGCAACGGACGCCGAAATCATTGCCGGTGACACCACACACGCGGCGGGCACGTGGACGCCGGATGGAAGGGTGTACTTCATCGCCGGGGGGCGTGGGGGCACAACCTGCCCTATTCACTTCTACTTCCCCGAAACAACGTGGCTGCATGGCGCACCCGGAGGGTTTCAACCCGTGTGCGACGCGTCCAGGCCCGAGCCGGTGGATTGCAATCCGTCTGAATACTTCCATGAGTCCCTGATCGTTGCCGGGACAGGCGAAGACAATACCGTCACCGTCGATTGGGACGCGGAAAATACGGATTGGCTCATTATCCTGCGGGCAAACGGAAGGGAGGCGTCCAAGTGGTTAGACACCAAACGTGGACTTAACAAATACTCATTGTGCCCTGGAACACTGTCTGAATACACGGCAACGGACCCCATTACCGTATCCGGATCCACAATATCCATACCGGACAGCATGTTACTGGATGGGACGACGTACCAGATCTTCGTGTTCCGGGCCTCGCCGGAGTCCGGTTTCGATATCCAACTGTACACCGGCGACGGCGTGGCCGGAAGAACGGTTGCCCATGACCTTGCGGCCAAGCCTATTTGGTTCGTCTGTAGAAGCCGAAGCGTCAGCCACAGCTGGATAACGTATACGGAAACCACGACGGCTACCAAGTTCATGTACATCGACGGCCCGGCGGCAGCAGCGACAAACGCCACTGCATGGAACAACACCGAACCGACAGATACGGAGATCACGCTGGGTACATATACCTCCGTAAATCATGCAGGTGCAACCTTCGTAGCCTACCTGTTTGCTGAGTCGTGGCTGTACGCCCTGGCCGAATACGTAGGCAACGGGAGCGCAGACGGGCCGTATTGCGACGTGGGCTGCCAGATTCTAACCATGTTCGGCGTCCGCAACACGGCCTCAACCGCATATTGGGAGGTGGCTACCCCCACCGCCAATGCGGAAAATCCGGTGGACCTATGGTGGACGACCACCGAGTCGTCAGCATGGTACTCCACCGGGAATTTTGTGTTCACCAGCCGGGGTATCAAGCTGATTACGACATCCGCATACGTGAATCAGGACGGCGCGGCCCACACAGGCCTCGTCGTCAAGGGAAATTCAAAATACAACAATGCTTTCTAAGGAGAAGAACCATGTGGAAATACCCTGACGGAACCTATCGCCAAAATCCCCCGGCCCGCGTGGAATACGCCGGGTACATCCGTGACTTTGCGGACCTGACCAGGGCCGAACGGGACGAGCTGGGTTATAACGAGGCCATGCCTCTAAAGCGTGATCCGTTCACCGTCTATGAGACAGAATGGACCAAGGGCGAGGACCTGGTTTACCGCGAGGTCGCGGTCAGCGCCGTGGTGGACGGGGCGGCCCGTGACGAGGCGGCGGCGGTAACAGTCAGGAACGAGCGCGACCGGCTGCTGGCCGACAGCGACTGGACCCAGTTGGTTGATGCTCCCTTGACCGACGAGGAAAAAGCGGTGTGGGCAACGAAGCGGCAGGCGTGGCGCGATGTGCCGCAGCAAGAGGGATTTCCGCTGACGGTGGCGTGGCCCGAGTAGGAAGAAGCCCCCTCAGATTTCGGACGGTTTTTGGACGGTAGCACCGTCCAAAAATGTCCGATTCGTCCCGATTTGTCGGAAACGAGAAAAGGGCTGGTAAGGTGTTGCACCTTACCAGCCCTTGATTTTCTTGGCTCCCCAGCACGGACTTGAACCGCGAACCTAGTGATTAACAGTCACCCGCTCTGCCGATTGAGCTACTGGGGAACATTTTTCCGTCGAAGCGAGAGAGTGTTTAAACAAATCGTTTCGGGGGGTCAAGCAAAAATCGTAGACTTTTTCAGGAAAAAGCAAATAAGGTTTTGCCGGGGGCTAAGGTTCCCATTTTCTTGACGGCATCCGTTATATGGCTTACGGAATCAACGTCTCTCGCATTTTTCTAGATTTTTGGAGAGACAGGGAAGCAAATTTTGGGACAAGATACTAAGAAAGCAAAGAAAATTAAGCTGGCAACCAAGTCGCCTTTCGCGGACCGGTTCATGCCCATGCTCGAGGCCCTTCAGGCCAAGGACGAACTCAATTCCGTCATCAAGACGCGCGTGGAAAAAGCGTGTTTGCTCATGGATAGCGGCATCGCCCTGTACCCCAACAATTTCCGTCGCGATACGGAGATCCAGTCCATCTGGAATGAGTATGGGGAAACCGACGGCGAGGTCCTTGAGAACACGGATCTGGAGTTCACCATTGCCGGGCGGGTGGTCTCGTACCGCTCCTTCGGCAAGGTGACCTTCTTCCATATCCAGGACACCAGCGCCAGCATCCAGGTGTACGCCGCACGCGACGAACTGGGTTCCGACGAGTACCAGCTCTTCAAGAAGACGGACATCGGCGACATCGTCGGCGTGACCGGCTCCCTGTTCCGGACCAAGACCGGCGAGCTGACCGTCAAGACCAGGCATTTCCAGCTGGTGACCAAGTCCATGCGGCCGCTGCCCGAGAAATACCACGGGCTCAAGGACGTGGAGACGCGCTACCGCCAGCGGTACGTTGACCTCATCGTCACCCCCCGGACCAAGGAGATCTTCCAGGCCCGCACCGCGATCATCCGCGAGTTGCGGAATATCCTGGACGAGAAGGGGTTCATGGAAGTGGAGACGCCGATGATGCAGGCCATCCCCGGCGGCGCCACGGCCAAGCCTTTCGAGACCCACCACAACGCCCTGGACATGAAGCTCTACATGCGCATCGCGCCTGAGCTCTACCTCAAGCGTCTGCTGGTGGGCGGTTTCGAGCGGGTCTACGAGATCAACCGCAACTTCCGCAACGAGGGCATCTCGGTCCGGCACAACCCCGAGTTCACCATGCTCGAGTTCTACTGGGCCTACGCCACGTTCGAGGACCTCATGGACCTGACCGAGGAGATGATCTCGCGCGTGGCCCAGAAGGTCACCGGCTCGACCGTGGTCCCGTACCAGGGCGAGATGATCGACCTGTCCGTGGGCGCCTGGACCCGCATGCCGTTCCACGAGTCGCTGGAGAAGATCGGCGGGGTTTCCCCCGAGGTCTATGCCGACTACGACAAATGCGCGGCCATGGTGAAGGAGAAGGGCGAGAAGGTTGTCGACGGCGAGAAGCTCGGCAAGCTCCAGGCCAAGCTCTTCGACATCCTGGTCGAGCCCAAGCTGGTCCAGCCCCACTTCATCTATCATTACCCGACCGACATATCGCCGTTGTCCCGCAGAAACGAGGACAACCCCGACATAACCGACCGTTTCGAGCTATTCATGACCGGCCGCGAGCTGGCCAACGCCTTTTCCGAGCTGAACGATCCCGTGGACCAGCGGGGCCGCTTCGAGGTCCAGGTTCAGGAGAAGGAGGCCGGCGACGAAGAGGCCCACTTCATGGATGAGGATTACGTCCGCGCCCTGGAATACGGCATGCCCCCTGCGGCCGGGCAGGGCATCGGCATCGACCGGCTGGTCATGCTGCTGACCGACTCCGCCTCCATACGCGAGGTCATCCTCTTCCCGTTGCTCAGGCCGGAGGCCGGGTAGGGTCTATGCGGTTTGAGACCTTTATCGCACTGAGATACCTGTTCGCCCTGCGGAAGCAGTCGTTCATTTCCGTCATATCGCTGTTCGCCGTCTGCGGCGTGGCCATCGGCGTGGGCGCGCTCATCGTGGTCATCGGGGTGATGAACGGGTTTTCGACCGACCTGAGGGACAAGATCCTCGGCGTCAACGCGCACATACTGGTCACGTCCATGCGCGGCGGGATCAGCGACTACCAGGAACTGGCCGACGAGGCGAAACAGGTTCCGGGCGTCACGGGTGTGACGCCCTTCGTCTATTCCGAGGTCATGCTCTCCACCCGCACCGGGGTCAAGGGCGTGGTTCTGCGCGGCATCGACCCGGCCACCTCGTCCTCGGTCCTGTCTCTTTCCAAGGACATGGTCAGCGGCAGCGTTTCCCGCCTCGGCGAGGAAGGGGACTTTCCCGGGATCATCATCGGTTCGGAGCTGGCCAAGCGGCTTGGTTTGACCGAAGGGTCCCTGGTCAATCTGCTGTCGCCCTCGGGGCGGTCCAGTTCGGCCGGGTTCACGCCCAAGGTGCGCCGTTTCACCGTGGCCGGCATCTTCCGCACCGGCATGTTCGAATACGACTCCTCCATGGGCTACGTCAGCATCCCGGCCGCGCGCCAGCTGCTCGGCTTCAAGGGCGACCTCGTCTCCGGGCTCGAGATCAGCGTCGACGACGTCTACAACGTGAAGGCGATTTCGCGCGATCTGCGCGACAAGATTTCCTCGTTCACGGTCTACGTGCGCAACTGGCAGGAAATGAACGCCAATCTTTTCGCTGCGTTGGAACTCGAGAAGACGGCCATGTTCATCATCCTGGCCATGATCGTGCTGGTCGGCTCCTTTTCCATTGTCACCACCCTGGTCATGCTGGTCATCCAGAAGACCAAGGACATCGCCGTGCTCATGTCCCTGGGCGCGGACAAGAAGACCATCCGCAACATCTTCATGTTCCAAGGCACGTTCATCGGCCTGGCCGGGACGCTCATAGGTTTCCTCATCGGGGTGCCGCTCAGCCTGCTGCTCAAGGAGTACCAGTTCATCAAGCTGCCGAGCAATGTCTACCCCGTGGACTACCTGCCGGTCCGACTGGAGGCGCTCGACCTGTTCACCATCGGCGCAGCGGCGTTCCTGCTCTGTTTCGTGGCCACCATTTATCCCGCCCGGCGGGCGGCGGGCCTGAGCCCGTCGGAGGCCTTGCGTTATGAGTAGGGAGGCGATATACCAACTGATTGACGTCAGTAAGGAATTCGACGGGCCGTCCGAAGTGGTCCGCGTACTCCGTGGTGTCGACCTGGAAATCTCCCGGGGCGAGTCCCTGGCCATCCTGGGGGCGTCGGGGTCCGGCAAGACCACGTTGCTGCACATGCTCGGAACGTTGGACACCGTGACCGACGGGAAGATTTATTTGAACGGTGTCGATCTCGGCACCCTGGGCGATCGGGACAGGGCGGAGTTGCGGAACAAGGAAATCGGTTTCGTGTTCCAGTTCCACCACCTTCTGCCCGAATTCTCCACGCTGGAGAACGTGGCGATGCCCGCCTTCATCGCCGGGAAGGGGCGCAGCCAGGGGTTGCGCATGGCGAAAGAGGCCCTCGATATGGTAGGACTTGCGCACAGGCTCGAACACAAGGTAACGACCCTGTCAGGCGGTGAGCGGCAGCGGGCGGCCATCGCCCGAGCCATTCTTCTTCGTCCCAAGGTCCTTCTTGCCGACGAGCCCACGGGCAATCTCGACGAGGAAAACGGCGCCAGGATCGGCCAGCTGTTGACCTCACTGAATAATGAATTGGGTATGACCTTTATTGTCGTTACACATAATCCGGAACTCGCAGCGATGATGCATCGGCGCTTCGAACTGCGTTCAGGAGAACTCTATGCTCAGTAATCTCGCTCGCGGCCTGGCGATGGGGATGTTCGTCGTCTTCATTGTCCTGACCGCAGGAACGGGCCATGCCGCCGAAAAGCTCAACCAGGATGTTTCCGTCGCCGTGCTGCCCTTCGAGGTCAATGCGGGCGACGACTTGAGCTATCTCAAGGACAGCCTGCCAGAGCTGCTGAACGACCGGCTGAAGGAGGCCGGGTTCAAGGTCATCGCTCCCGAAGAGGTCGGCCGGATCGTGACCGACAAGGGATACGCCCAATTCGACCCGGACAAGGCGCGCGAGATCGCCCTGTTGGCCGGGGCGCAGTTTTCCGTCTACGGCTCCCTGAACCAGATCGGGGAGAATCTGACCATCGACGCCCGCCTGGTCGACGCCTACGCCAAGGACCCGGGCAAGAAGCTTTCCGTGACCAAGCAGGGGCTGATCAATCTGCTGCCTGCGGTGGACGCCCTGGTGGACCGCATGCGCATGGACCTCCTGCGCCTGGACATCGTGTCCGAGATCGACGTGGAGGGCACCAAAGTCCTGGACAAGGACGTGGTCCTGATGCGCATGACCATGCAGAAAGGTGACATGATCACCGCCAAGTCCATCAACACTGCACTGAAGAACATCTATGATCTCGGCTACTTTGATGATGTTAGCGTCAAAGTCGACGATGTCGAGGACGGCAAGAAGGTCGTCTTCGTGGTCAAGGAGAAACCGCGCATCCAGGCCATCGGCGTGCGCGGGGCCAAGGAGATCGATTCCGAGGACATTCTCGAGGCAGTGTCCACCAAGAAGGGCAGCGTCATCAACCCCAAGGTCCTGTCCGACGATATCCGCGTCATCCGCGAGATGTACCGCAAGGAAGGATACTACAAGGCCAACGTCACCCAGGAGATCGAGGATGCGGGCACCGGCATCGCCCGTTTGACCTTCGTCATCGACGAGGGCCCGCAGCTCTATATCGAGCATGTCATCATCGACGGCGCCAAGCAGCTCGATCCGGACGACATCAAGGACGTCCTGGCCCTCAAGGAACGTGGCTGGCTTTCCTGGATCGACGACTCCGGCGTGCTCAAGGAGGAGCTCCTCGACCGCGACGCCGCCGCCATCATGGCCTACTACCAGTCCAAGGGCTTTCTGACCGCCAAGGTCGGCCAGCCCGAGGTGGATATCAAGGACGACGGCATCGACGTCATCTACAAGGTCTGGGAAGGCGACCGTTACAAGATGGGTAATACCTCCTTCACCGGCGACCTGCTGGACGAGCCGGACAAACTCCTCCAGGTGACCAAGATCGACGAACTCAAGGCCGAGGACGAATATTTCGACCGGCTTGTCCTGCAGAAGGACATCTCGGCCCTGACCGCCTACTACAATGATTACGGCTACGCCTACGCCGACGTGGGCGTGAAGCTCGACGACGACCCCGAGACCAAGATTGTCAACGTCGTCTACAATATCAGCAAGCACCAGCGTGTGCATATCCGCCGCGTGCTCATCGAAGGCAACACGGTCACCCGCGACAACGTCATCCTGCGCGAGATGCGCCTGGCCGATGGCGACCAGTTCAGCGGCGAGAAGCTCAAACGCTCCAGCCAGCGCCTGACCAACCTCGATTTCTTCGAGAAGGTCGACATCGCCCCGGTGCCTACGGGCAACCCCGAGGAGATGGACCTGGTGGTCAAGGTCAAGGACAAGGCCACCGGCAAGGTTAGCGGCGGCGTGGGCTACTCCACCTATAACGGCGTTTTCTTCGGCGGCGAGATATCTGAAAAGAACCTTTTCGGCAGGGGCTACGACGTGGGCTTCAACGGCCAGATCGGCGGTTCCAGCACCGAGTACGTCCTGCACTTCACCAACCCGCACATCAATGACACCGACCTCGGTTTCGGCGTCAAGCTCTACAACCGGTCGACCGACTACTCGCAGTACTCCATCGACGGCACCGGCGGCACGGTGAACTTTTTCTACCCCGTCGGCGAATATACCAAGCTCAAGTGGGACTACAACCTGGAGTCCTACGATATCAAAGACGTTAAGTCCCGCGCTTCCAGGAAAATCAAGGGCGACGAAGGTTCGCATCTGGCTTCGGTCGTCGGCGGCCAGATCACGCGCGACACCCGCGACAACTTCCAGAACACGACCTCGGGCACCACGACCAAGATGAGCTTGCGCTTCGGCGGCGGCCCCCTCGGCGGCACCGACGACTTCATCAAGCTGACCGGTTCGTTCGACTGGTGGCAGCCTGTCCTCGCAGAGGTTGTCTTCCACTCCAAGTTCTGGGCCGGTTACCTGCACAAGAACTTCGGCGGGGACGACGTGCCCACCGCGCAGCGGTTCGAGCTCGGCGGCGCGTACACGGTCCGTGGTTATTCCAACTACTTGATCACGCCTACCGAAGGCCCCAATTCCGACGCGGCCCTGGGTGGCGACAAGGCCTTCTACACGAACCTGGAGCTCAAGCGTCCCATCAGCAAGGAGCTCGGCATTACGGCCCTGGGCTTCTTCGATGCCGGTAACTCCTGGAAGGAAGGGGAGCAGTGGTTCGAATCCGTGAAACGCGGCGGCGTGACCGAACCCTCGCTGGGCCTGTACAAGAGCGTCGGCGCCGGCATCAACTGGTATTCCCCCATCGGGCCCGTGGGCGTGATCTACGCCTATGCCCTGGATGACCTGGTCGACTCGAAGGTGCACACCATCGAGCTGATCATGGGCAAACAGTTTTAACCTGACATCGCTAGTAATCAGTTAAGGAGTCATACAATGAAAAAGATCTGTCTGTTCACCATTTGCTTCGTCTTCCTGCTTCAGGCCGCGGCCTTCGCCGAAACCAAGATCGCGGTCTTCAGCACCAAGGAGGTCATGCAGAAATCCGCCTACGGCCAGGAAGTGCGTGACAAGCTCGACGCCAAGTTCACCGCCCGCGGCGAGCAGCTCAAGAAGGAGCGCGAGGACCTCGAGAAGCTCAAGATGCAGATCGACAGCAACGCCTTCCAGGGCAAGGTCCTGCAGGACAAGGTCACCGAACTGCGTCGTCGCGGCCGTGACTGGAACGAGGATTTTTCCGTCTACCAGAAGGCCATCCAGGCCGAGCAGAACGAGCTGGGCAAGCCGGTCCTGAAGATGCTTGAAAAGGTTGTTCTGGACTACTGCAAGTCTCACGGCTACACCATCGCCTTCGACAAGCAGACCCCCGGCCTGGCCTACATGGCCGACGGCTTGGACATCTCGGATGCGCTTGTCAAGGAACTGGACAAGTCCAAAAAAGCCGGAAAGTAGTTAATGTCCATCAAGCTGTCCGCCCTGGCCGAGCAGATCGGCCTGGAGTACACCGGTGCGGATAGGGATATAGCCGGGGTGAACACCCTGGAAAAAGCCGGGCCAGACGATCTGTCGTTCCTGGTAAATCCCAAGTATCTGCACCAGCTGGAAAGCACCAAGGCCGGATGTGTCCTCACATCCGGCTCTTATGCCGACAGGGTCCCGAGCGCGCTCGTCAGCGAGAACGTGTACATGGACCTGGCCCGGGTGGTGAACGTGTTCGCGCGTCCCCAGGGGTGCCTTGCGGGCGTGCATGAGCTAGCCTTTGTCCATCCGGACGCCAACGTGGCCGAGTCCGCTACGGTCTATCCCTTCGCCTTCGTGGGCGAGGGGGCCGTCGTCGGCCCGGACACCGTCATCTTTGCCGGAGCCTATGTGGGCGAGGGGACCGTCATCGGCAAGGGGTGCATTCTCTACCCCAACTGCGTGGTCATGGGCGGTTTGACGCTGGGCGACAACGTCATTCTCCAGCCCGGCGCGGTGCTCGGCGGCGACGGCTACGGCTACGCCCAGACCCCGATGGGGCACATGAAGATCCCCCAGATCGGGACCGTGGCCATCGAGAACGACGTGGAGATCGGCTCCAACACGGCCATCGACCGGGCCGCACTGGACACCACCCGCATCCGCCGGGGCACCAAGATCGACAACCTGGTCCAGATCGGCCACAACGTGGAGATCGGCGAGCACTGCCTGATCATCGGGCAGACCGGAATCGGCGGCTCCACCGTGGTCGGCAACGGCGTGGTCCTGGCGGGCCAGACCGGCGTGCCGGACAACGTCAGCATCGGCGACGGGGCCATGGTCGCCGCCCAGAGCGGCATCCTCGGCGACGTTGAGCCCGGCGCGAAGATGGCCGGCAGCCCGGCCATCTCGGCCAAGAGCTATTTCAAGGCCATGGGCGTGTGCATGCCCAAGCTGCCCGATCTCTTCAAGCGGGTGAAGAAAATGGAGAAAGAACTGGCCGCCCTGAAAGCGGCCGCCGGAGTGAGTGATGAGTAATCAATTCCCACTCGATATACGCAAGATCATGGAGATGCTCCCGCATCGCTATCCCTTCCTGCTGGTGGACCGGGTGCTCGAATACGAGCCGGGCGTCCGCCTCAAGGCCATGAAGAACGTGACCATGAACGAGGAGTTCTTCCAGGGGCACTTCCCCGGGCTGCCCGTGATGCCCGGCGTGTTGCAGCTGGAGGCCCTGGCCCAGACCGGCGCGGTCTTCGTCATGCACTCCTTTGACGAGCCCCTGGGGGACAAGGTCTTCCTGTTCACCGGGCTGAACAAGGTCAAGTTCCGCAGGCCGGTGGTTCCGGGCGATCAGCTGATCCTGAATGTGCATTTCGAGAAACAAAAAATGAACATATGGAAGATGCGCGGCATCGCCGAAGTGGACGGTCAGGTGACTTGCCAGGGCGAATTCTCGGCCGCCATCGCCAACAAGGGGGACATGTAATGTCCAGTCAGATCCATCCCAGCGCCGTTATCGATCCTTCGGCGGAACTGGGAGCCGATGTCCGCATCGACCCGTACGTCGTTGTGGGAGCCGACACCAAGATCGGCGACGGCACCTTCCTGGAGGCCCATTGCGTCATCCAGGCCAATACCGAAATCGGAAAGAACAACCATATCCATCCCCACGCCGTCATCGGCGGCGAACCGCAGCATGCGGCGTTCAAGGGCGAGAAGACCTTTACCCGCATCGGCGACAACAACATCATCCGTGAGTGCGTGACCATCCACCGGGGCACGGTGCAGGGCGTGCAGGAGACCGTCATCGGTTCCGGCTGCATGTTCATGGCCTATTCGCACGTCGCCCATGACTGCAAGATCGGCGACCACGTCATCCTGGCCAACGCCGTACAGCTGGCGGGCCACGTCGAGGTGGGGCGCAACGTGATCATCTCCGGCATGTCCGCCGTGCAGCAGTTCATCCGCATCGGGGAATACTCCTTCCTCGGCGGAGCCAGCGGCTATAAGCTCGACGTGCCTCCGTTCATGCTGGCCCACGGCGTCCGGGGCATGCTCTTCGGTCCCAACCTCATCGGGCTCAAGCGCAACGGCTTCGACTCCGCAGCCTGCAAGGCTCTCAAGAAGGCGTACAAGATCATCTTCCGCTCCGGCCTGACCAAGGAACAGAGCCTGGCTCAGGTGGAAGAGGAGATCAAGGGCATCCCCCAGGTGGACCGCCTCGTCTCCTTCATCCGCGAGAGCAAGAACGGCGTGGTGCCCGATCACAAGCAGCGCTGCTCCAACGGCCACTAACCTCTTGCGGAGCGGCATGACCGAGCCTGTCAGCACCATCGGCCTCATAGCCGGAGGCAAACAGTTTCCCGTCCTGGTGGCCCGTGGCGTCAAAGCCAGGGGCCACCGGCTCGTGGTCGCCGGATTCACGGGCCACACCAATATGGACGTCGTTCCCCTGGCCGACGTCTTCCGGGAACTCAAGCTCGGCAAGCTCAACCAGCTGATCAACTACCTCAAGGGCGAGAAGGTGGACAAGGTCATCATGGCCGGGACCATCGAGAAGCCCAAGGTCATGGATATCCGTCATCTGGACATGCGGGCCATCAAGCTCATTCTCGGCCGCAAGGACAAGGGCGACTCGGCGCTGCTCGGCGTCATCGCCGGCGAGTTCGAGAAGGAGGGCATGACCGTGGTTCCGGCCCACGAATACATGCCGGACCTGCTCTCGCCCGAAGGGGTCATGACCCGCCGCCAGCCCAACGAACGGGAGTGGGGCGATCTCAAGTTCGCCTGGAACATCGCCAAGGAGCTTGGCCGCCTTGATGTGGGCCAGTGCGTGGTGGTCCGCGAGGGCATCGTGGCCGCCGTTGAGGCCCTGGAGGGCACGGACGAAACCCTGCGCCGGGGATTTTCCTACGGCGGCCCGGAGTGCACGGTGGTCAAGGTCTTCAAGCCCGGCCAGCAGAAGGAAGTGGACCTGCCGAGCCTCGGCCTGGACACCCTCAAGATCATGGCGGAAGGCAAGGCCACCTGCCTGGGCGTGGAGGCGGGCAAGAGCCTGTTCTTCGACCGCGAATCGGCCATCGAGTTCGCCGACAAGGCGGGCATCACCGTGGTCGGCCTGACCCCGGATTCCTTTTCCGAATCTTCCTGACATCTTCCTTATGTTTCCTCAAGTCGTCTTGCCAATGGCGGGGCGTTGTGCGATTACTCTTTGAAGTCATGGTGTTATGGGTGGCCATAATCGCCACGGCTCCTTAATTGCCTTTTCAAAGACGGATTGCCCCATGGATACTGCCCTCGAATGCATGCCCTGCTTCAGGAAAATGGCGGTCAGGGAGGCGTTAATCGCCTGCCCCGACGACCCCGCGCTTCGTGAAGAGATCGTGACCCGGTGGGAGGCGCTCCTGCCACGGCTGGACATGGATGAGCCGCCGCCGGCCATCGCCCGCCGCCTGGCCGAACTGGTTCGCGAAGTTTCCGGATGCACCGACCTGTACGCGCAGGACAAGCGGGAGGCCAACGACTTCGTCCTCGGGCTACTGCCGTCCCTTCGAAAGAGGGTGGAAGCCCAGCGTAACGGAGGCGATCCCCTTGGCTTGGCCCTGGAGCTGGCCATCATCGGCAACTACATTGACCGGGGCGTGGAGCTGGATTTCGATCTGGAAAAGGAATTGGCCGAAGTGGCCGAATCCGTGTCCCCGGATGTGCTGGGAAAGCTGCGCGGACGGTTGGTCCGGGGTGCGTCTGTGCTCATCCTGGGCGACAACACCGGCGAGATCGTCCTGGACACCCTGCTGGTCCGCGAATTGAACCGGCTCGGCTGCGAGGTGACCTACGCGGTCCGCTCCAGGCCTGTGCTCAACGACGCCACCATGGCCGACGCGAAGACCGTGGGCATGACCGAGCTGTGCGACGTGGTGGAGTCCGGCGTGGACACGCCCGGTACGGTCCTGAGCCGATGTACCGAGGAATTCATCGAGCGCATGCGCCGAAGCGACGTCATCCTGAGCAAGGGACAGGGCAATTTCGAGGCCCTGCACGGACTCTGGCCCGGCGTGTTCTGCGCCTTCAAGGTCAAGTGCCCGCGTATCGCCCGCAAGACCGGGCTCGAGTTCGGGGCCAGCGCCCTGTGCATGAGCGTCCGCGAACGCCGGGACAACGGGGACGGGGAAGAGCATGCTTAAAAGGCTGCCGCGCATCCTGGTCGAGTGCCTGGTGGCTCTCGTTCTGGTCTGCACCGCCGTACTGCTGTGGGCATCCTACTATATCGATACCGGCGAATTCCGCGCCCGGTTCACCCAGACGCTGGAGAGCGTTCTGGCCCGACCCGTGACCCTTGGCGGGGACCTGGACATCGCGGTCTGGCCCCGGCTGGCCCTGACCGTGGAGGACCTGACCATCGGCGAGGACCCGGACTTCGGCGGCGGCTCCGCCGCCCGGTTCGAGGAAATCGCCATCAGCGTGCGGGTCATTCCGCTCCTGTCCCGGGATATCGAGGTGGATTCCCTGGAGTTCCTCGGGCTGGATGGGGTCGTGGTCCGCAACAAGGCGGGCGTATTCAACTGGCAGTCCCTGGTGGAGCGGACCGGACGCGGCGCATCCGGCGCGGGTTCGGAACAGGAATGGACCTTTGCCGTGGAAAGCGTGGAGATCGCGGACGCCGAGATCCTGTTCCGCGACGAGATGGCGGGCACCGAGTACCGGCTTTCCGGCATCGACATACACACCGGGACCGTCTCCCTAGGCGAGGACGTGCCGTTTCTGGTACAGAGCGACTTCTCCTGGGCCGACCAGGGGATCAAAGCCGACCTGGTCCTCAAGGGCATGGTCCGGGTCATGGACGACGGCACACCGCCGGTCTTTTCCCAGGCCAGCGTCCAGGCCAAGGTGTACGGCGATTTTCTGCCCGCGAAGGCCGAGCCCGGCGAATTCATCGCCAAGGTGGACCTGGACTGGGACAAGCGGACCGTGACCTTCGATGATTTCAAGGCCAGCCTGTTCGGCCTGCGCGCCGAGGGCGACGTGACCTCCGGCGACCTGAGTCAGGGGGTGGATTTCAGCGGGCACGTCACCGTGCATCCCTTCGTGCCGCGCCGACTCATCGCCCGCTACGCCCCGGACCTGCCGATCAAGGACGTGGACGGACTGAACAGCAGCGCAGTGGCCGCCAACGTGCACGTCACCGAGGACGGGGCGAGCTTCGACAACCTCATCCTGACCCTGGACGACATCACCGTGCGCGGCCGATGCGGCTTCAAGGATTGGACCCGTCCGGTCTTCGATTTCGCCCTGCGAGCCAACACTATCGACCTGGACCACTATCTACCCCTGTTCGCCACCGGCACCCCGTTCGTCTGGGACGACTTCAGCCTGCCGTTCTTCCGGGCTTTCCGGGGAAGCGGCACGATCCGGGCGGACGGCTTCGACGTCCTGGACACCCTGGTCTCGGACATCCGCCTGAATGTGGCCGCCACGGACAAGGGCATCGCCTTTGACGCCGGGGCTATCCGCGAGGGCATGGCCTCACTGGGCGGGAGCTTGACCGTGGTCCTGGGCAAGGGCGGGAAGGGCGAGCCGACCATGGCCCTGAAAGGCGTGCTCGATGCCGAGTCCCAGCGGCGCGGTTTCGAGTTCCTGCACCGCACCCCGGTGCGTTTCGACGGACCGGCCACGGCCCATCTGGAATTTTCGGTCCCGTCCATGTCCTGCCCGCCCGAGGTCCGTTCCATCTACATCCTGCAGCACCTCACCAGCCTTGTCCGGCTCTCCATGGGGCGGGGCAGGGCGGAGGTCAAACGGGAAAGGGGCGAACCGCTCTCCCTGGAGTATTCCAAGGCCGACCTGGAAGTGAAGGTCCGCCCCGACGGGAGGGGGGCCAAGGGTGTCTGGAATTCCATATTGTCGGTGGGCGTGAAGCTGCGCGGTGCCGGAGACCTGGAGAATCTCAACGCCACGGCCGAGGGGCCGTTCTCCACCACCGTCGACGAACTCGGCGCCAGGAGCCCGGGCATGGCCGTCAACGGCTATCTGAATTCGCCCCTGTTGCCCAAGGCGGCCAGGCGGCTGAACTTCGCCACCACCGTGGCCTTCAACTCGGGCAAGGGCAGCGTGTCGCTGGCCGATGGTGTGGTCCAGACCCTGGAAACCACGCTGACGGGCAACGCGCGGCTGGCCGGAAGGGCCAAGGACCGCCGGGTGGAGGGCAGCCTGTCCGTGGACAAGGCCGACCCCAAACGGATCATCTATCTGCTGACCGGCGAGAACATCCGCACCAAGGACGCCGATGCTTTGCGAAACGCGTCCGCGAAGGCGCAGTTCAAGGCGGACGGCGAAGGGTTCACCCTGAGCGACCTGAGCGGTGAACTGGACGGCACTCCGGTCAAGGGCCATGTGGTCGCCACCGGCTACGGGCATCCCCTGTTCGCCTTTTCCCTGGCCGCCGGGGCCTTCAACCTGGACCGGTATCTTGCGCCCGCGCCGGCCCCCACTCTGAGCGAGATCCGCGAGGGCCGGGAGCCCGAATCCACGCCCACGAATCTGCCTCTGGAATTTCTCCGTTACCTCAAGCTCAACGGCAAGGTCCATTTCCAGGAGTTCACCCTGGCCCGCATCCGCAGCGAATCGCTGGAGGGTTTTGTCCGCGCCAACCAAGGGGCCATCCATCTGACCGATGTGCGCGGCAGGCTCCACGGTGGCAAGCTTGCGGCGGACCTGCAAGGCAAGGCGGACGAAAACGCCCTGGATCTGCACCTGCTCCTGAACGTGGAGAACATGCAGGCGGGCCCGTTCATGAAGGACATGGCCGAGCGCGAGTACCTGCGCGGTGAGACGGACATCAAGGCGGACCTGCGCAGCGTGGGACGGACCGACGACGACATCCTGGCCAACCTGAACGGCACGGCCTCGCTGCGGATCACCAACGGCTCGTTCAAGTTCACCGGCTGGGAACACCAGCTTGTCCAGGCCAAACCGAACCGGTCCAACCAGATCGGCGCGGACGTGCAGCGCAAGACCGACGGGCGCACGGTCTTTCGCAGGGCCTCCTCCGATGCCGTGGTGAAGCAGGGCGTGTTCACCCTCGAGAATTTCCGGCTCGAGGCGCCGCCCGTGTTGCAGGCTTACGGAGAGGGCGGCTTCAGCCTGCCCGCCAACTCCATCGACCTGTCCATCCGCAACGACTTCGTGGCCGTACCGAGCGTGACCCTGCGCCTGACCGGCAAGCTGACCGACCCTAAGGTGTCGGTGCCCACGGGCAGGATCGTCAACGACACGGTGCTGAACATCCTGAGCCTGCCCAAGAAATCCTTTGAGTTTTTACGTGATCTGTTTTGATTTGGCGGCGGGCTTGCCTGCGCGCATGGGGCGGGTGTAAACGACAACCTGTGTGGAACTTCATTCCAAGGTGGAGCGGTCAATGAGTCTGGCGAGGAAGGCGATACAGCTGAAGAGGCAATTGGTGGAGAGCATATGGGAGCGCAACACCCCGGAAACCTCGTACCTGGTGCGCACCTGGCGGGGCTCCTGCCGCCTGCTCTATCTCGTGTTCCTCAGCTTCGTGAAGGACCAAACCATCATCCGCGCGGCGGCTTTGACCTTCACCACCATCCTGTCCATCGTCCCGTTCCTGGCCGTGGCCTTTTCCATCTCCAAGGGGTTCGGCTTCCAGAACACCGGCAAGATGCGCGACCTGATCCTGCACCTGACCACGGGCCAGCCCGAGGTGGCGGACAAGATCATCGAATACATCGACCGGACCAACGTCCAGGCCTTGGGATGGGTCGGCGTGATCACGCTCCTCCTCACTGTACTCTCCCTGGTCGGGACCATCGAGAAGGCCTTCAACGTCATCTGGAGCGTGGACAAGGGGCGGTCCGCCTGGCGCAGGATCACGGACTTCTTCCCGATCATCCTCTTCGGTCCGATATTTCTGTTCATCGCCTCGAGCTTCAACTTCAGCTTGCAGAACCAGGATTTCATCTCCAGGCTGATGAGCCTCCAGGCGATCGGCTACCTGGAGTCCGTTTTCCTCAAGGCCGTTCCCTACCTGCTGATCATCATGGCGTTTTCCATGATGTACGCCTTTATCCCCAACACCCGCGTGCGCGTCCGGGCCGCGCTCATCGGCGGCGCGGTCGGCGGGGTGCTGTGGCAGATGGCCCAATGGTTGTACATCAACTGGCAGATCGGGGCGGTCAAGTACAACGCCATCTACGGCAGTTTCGCCCAGTTGCCGCTGCTGTTGGTCTGGATCTATCTCAGCTGGGTCATCGTGCTGCTCGGGGCCCAGGTCAGCCATGCCTGGCAGAACATCAATTCCTTCGTCAGACAGCGCTATTTCGGTTCGGCCACGCCCTACGAGCGGCAGAAGATCGCGGTGCTGATGATGGTCGTGCTGGCCAAACGGTTCCACGAGGGCAGCCCGCTGCCGTCCGTGGAGGAGATTTCCGACGGCCTCATGGCTCCGGCCACACTGGTCTCCGATCTGTTCCACGTGTTGCAGCAGGCGGGCTACACCGTCCCGGCCGAGGTGCCGGGGTGCGAGGTCTATGCCCCGGCCCGAGAGCTGACGGACGTGCGCGTGCTCGACGTCATCCGGGCCGTGAACATGGAGGGGGAGCAGCGGGTATTCGCCGAGTTCGACCAGAAGTACGGCTTCCTGGACCGCATACTGGGTGGCCTGGGCGAAGCCACGGCCAACAGCGAGGCCAACATGACCCTGCTGCAGTGCGCCGAGGAATATCCGGGAGCGGTCTTCAACATCGTCCCGGAGGACGAGGCGGGCCGCTGCCCGCAGCGCTCCTGACCGAGCTTCCTACCGCTGGCCGTAGGCCGCTTCGTATTTCGCCTTGAGCTCGCGGAAGGTGCCTTCCTCGATGGCCTTTCTGATCTGCTTCATCAGGTCCAGGTAGAAGTAGAGGTTGTGGTAGGTGTTCAGCCGGTAGGAGAGCAGCTCCTTGGCCATGTACAGGTGCCGCAGGTACGCCTTGGTGAAGTTGCGGCAGGTATAGCAGCCGCAGTTCGGGTCCAGCGGCGAGTCGTCCTCGGCGTATTCCGCCCGCTTGATGTTGACCTTGCCCGTTGATGTGAACAGGGTGCCGTTGCGGGCGTTGCGCGAGGGCAGGACGCAGTCGAACATGTCCACGCCCGCCGAGACCCCTTCCAGGATGTCCAGCGGGGTGCCCACGCCCATGAGATAGCGTGGCTTTTCATGGGGCAGCTTGGGCGCGATATGGTGCAGGATGTCGTACATCTCCTCCGTGGACTCGCCCACGGACAGGCCGCCGATGGCGAACCCTTCGAAGTCGATCTCGCGCAGCTGTTCCAGGCTGCGGTCGCGCAGGTCCTTGTAAAAACCGCCCTGAACGATGCCGAACATGATCTGGCCTCCGCTGCCCTTGGGATAGTGGGCGCGGCACCGCTTGGCCCAGCGGGTGGTCATCTCCAGGGACTTCTCGGTGTAGGCCCGGTCGTTGCCGTAGCCTACGCACTCGTCGAGCACCATCATGATGTCCGAGCCGAGGTTCATCTGGATGTCGATGGCCTTTTCCGGGGAGAAGAAATGTTTGGAGCCGTCGATGTAGGAGCGGAACTCCACGCCTTCCTCGGACAGCTTGCGGATACCCTCCAGGCTGAAGACCTGGAACCCGCCGGAGTCGGTCAGGATGGGCCGCTTCCAGTTGGCGAACTTGTGCAGGCCGCCGCGTCGGGCCACCAGCTCGTCGCCGGGGCGCAGGTACAGGTGGTAGGTGTTGCCCAGGATGATCTGGGCCTCCATCTCCTCCAGGTCGAGCGGGGTCAGGCTCTTGACCGTGCCCTGGGTGCCGACCGGCATGAAGATGGGCGTCTGGATGTCGCCGTGGGCTGTGCTCAGGGTGGCGCGCCGGGCCAGGTTGTCCGTGGCGTGGATGGTGAAATCGCCGGGCTTGGTCATTATTTGACTCCCTTTTTCGGGCAGATGTCGGAAAGTTCGCAGAGGGCGCATTGGGGCTTGCGTGCCGGGCAGACCTCGCGGCCGAAGAAGACCAGGAGGTGGTTGACGTCGCCCCAGGTCTCCTGCGGGAAGAGGGGCATGAGGTCCTTTTCGATGGGGATCGGGTCGGTCTTGGAGGTTAGCCCCATGCGGAACGCCAGCCGCTTGACGTGGGTGTCCACGGCGATGCCCTCGTTCACGCCGAACGCGTTGGCCAGCACGATGGACGCGGTCTTGCGGGCCACGCCGCCGAGCGTGATCAATTCGGCCATGGTCCGGGGCACCTCGCCGTTGTATTCGCTCATGATCCGCTTCGCCGCGGCCTTGATGTTCTTGGCCTTGTTGCGGAAGAATCCGGTGGAGCGGACCACGTCCTCGATCTCGGCCACATCGGCCTCGGCCGCGTCCTTGATCGTCGGCCAGCGCTCGAAGAAGACCGGGGTGACCTTGTTCACCCGTTCGTCCGTGCACTGGGCGGACAGGGCCGTGGCCACGAGCAGTTCCCAGGCCGTGGTGTAGTCCAGGGCCGGTTTGGGGGCAGGGTACCGTTTCGAGAGACGGTCGAAAATCTCGGCTGCGCGTTCTTTTTTGTTCATATGTACTCCGTGTCGGAGGCTTGTTAGCACCTGCGGCCGCTCGGCTCAAGCGCCAAACTTTCCGCCCCCCGGTTGCGTCCTCTGGCGAACCATGTATCATCCATACAAATGGAGGGACCCATGTCCAAGTCGTTCATCTACATAACCTGCGCGGACGAGGCCGAAGCCGAAACCATCGGGACCATGCTCGTGGAGAACCGTCTGGCCGCCTGCGTGAACATCCTGCCCGGCATGCGCTCGATCTACTGGTGGCGGGGCAAGGTGGAGCGTGGCGCGGAAACGGTGCTCATCGCCAAGACCCGCGACGAACTGGTGGAGCCGCTGACCGAGGCGGTCAAGGCTGCCCATGGCTACGAGGTCCCGTGCGTGGTCTCCCTGGCGATCACCGGCGGCAACCCGGATTTCCTTGACTGGATCAGAACCGAAACGGCCGGAGCGGTTAAGGAATAAGGGCCCCCGTTGACAGGGTGACGGGCATGCACGTAGGTTCCGGTCAACCGAATCTGTTTCAAGGAGTATTCATGCAGATCTACATTTCCGGGTCCCTGGCCTTCGACCGCATCATGACTTTCCCCGACAAGTTTTCCAATCACATCTTGCCGGACAAGATACATATTCTCAATGTCTCCTTCCTGGTGGACGGACTGGTCGAGCGCTTCGGCGGCACGGCCGGCAACATCGCCTACAACCTCTCCCTGCTCGGCGAGAAATCCACCATCCTGAGCCAGGTGGGCAAGGACTTCGGCCCATACGACGAGCGGCTGCAGCAGTACGGCATCGCCTTGGACGGCATCCGGACCATCGAGCAGGAATTCACCGCCGGGTGCTACATCACCACGGACATGTCCGACAACCAGATCAACGGGTTCAACCCCGGGGCCATGAAATATCCCAGTCAGTACGACATGAGCCGCATCGACCCGTCCGACGCCATGGGCCTGATCGCTCCTGGCAACATCAGCGACATGGTCGATCATCCGAAATACTACCGGGAGAACGGCATCCCCTACATCTTCGATCCGGGCCAGCAGATTCCGGCCCTGGGCGGCGACAACCTCAAGGCGGCCATCAACGGCGCCGAGATCCTGATCGTCAACGACTACGAACTGGAGATGGTCATGAAGTCCACGGGCCTGTCCAAGGAGGACATCGTCGGCCAGGTGGGCTACCTGATCACCACCCTGGGCGAACAGGGCTCCATGGTCAGCTGCAAGGACGGCGACACCACCATCGGCGTGGTTCCGGCAAAGGAAGTGCTCGACCCCACCGGGGCCGGAGACGCCTTCCGCGCCGGACTGCTCAAGGGGCTGTGCCTGGGCAAGAGCGTGGCCGATTCCTGCAAGCTGGGCGCCACCTGCGCCACCTATGCGGTGGAGTTCAAGGGCACCCAGGAGCACTCCTTCACCCTGGAGGAATTCACCGAGCGTTACGAATCGGTTTTCGGATCACTGACCTAGCTTACGGCCCGACAGGGCCGGGGAGGGCGACATGATCGAACTCAAGGTCCAGGCCATCGAAACGTATCTGCGGCGCGTGTACGGCGACGACGTCCGGCTTCTGGGCGCGGGCGACATCGGCAGCCTCGACGCCCAGGGCATGAAGGGGTTCGGCTACGGCAAGCCCCTTCTTGTCCGTTTTCAGGCAGGCGGGGCGATCCGGGAGGCCGTGTTCTCGGTCATGAAAGGCGACAAGTACGGCCACCAGTTCTACTGGGACCGGGCGGCCATCCTCATGTTCCAGTACGAGACCTCGGCCCGCATGGCCCGCCACGTCCATCCCCTCGGCTTGGGCTATGTGGACGGCTCGGACGCGCTCATTCCGGTGAACGACCCCAAGGAGTTCTTCATCGTCAACGAGAAGCTTCAAGGGCACGACTACTTCCTGGACCTGGAGCGCATCCGCGAAAACGGCCTGCTCGACCGGGACCTGGACACGGCCCGCGAGTTCGCCCGCTGGCTGGCCGGGGTGCACGCCGAGAAGCTCGACGACCCGCCCCTGTATTCCCGACGCATCCGCAACCTGCTCGGGGCCAGCGAATGCATCCTCGGGCTGGTGGACGAGGCCTTTCCCCGGGACTACCCGTTTTTCGGCCCGGACCGTTTTCAGGCCCTGGAGAGGCGGCTCATCGACTGGCGCTGGAAGCTGAAGGGATATGCCCACCGGCTGAGCGCGGTGCACGGGGACTTCCATCCGTGGAACGTGCTGGTCACCGACGACGGGGATTTCTCCGTGCTCGACCGCAGCCGGGGCGAGTGGGGCGAGCCGGGCGGCGACCTGGCCTCCATGGCCGTCAACTACCTGCTCTGGTCCCTGTACGATCACGAGAAGCTCGACGGCCCCTTCAAGGAACTGTACACGGCCTATTTCGGGGAGTACCTGGAGCGCACCGGCGACACCGAAGTCCTGGAGGTCCTGGCCCCGTTCTGCGTCTTTCGCGGCCTGGTCATCGCCTCGCCCGAGTGGTATCCCGACCACCCCGATCCGGTGCGTCGCCGTTTGTTCAACTTCGTGTCCAATGTCCTCGAAGACCAGGTCTTCGACTGGGAACACGTCAACCGGTACCTGGAGTAGCCATGGCCGACCGGAGCGGGGAAGGCTGGGCGATCTGGGTGGTCGGTCTGCCCGGCAGCGGCAAGTCCACCCTGGCGCGCGGCCTGCGCGACGCGCTGCGAAGCCGCGGCGTGGACGCGGTCCTGTTGCAGATGGACGAGCGGCGCAAGGCCTATTTCCCGCAACCCGAGTACACTCCCGAGGAGCGCGAGGCGGCCTACCGGATGTTTGTCGAGGAGGCCGCCGGGCTGGTCCGCGAGGGGTGCAACGTGATCATGGACGGCTCGGCCCACCGGGTGGCCATGCGCCGCGTCGCCCGAAAAAAAATATTTCGGTTCGCCGAAATCTTCGTTGCATGCGACCTGGAAACGGCCATGGCGCGGGAGGCTGCCCGGCCCGCCGGAAAGGTCATGGCGGACCTCTATCGCAAGGCCCTTGTGCGCAAGGAAACAGGGCGTGATTTCGATGGGTTGGGTGATGTTGTCGGGGTGGATGTCCCCTTTGAGCGGGACCCCCTGGCCGAGTTCGTCGTCGACAACACCGAACTGACCAGGGAAAAGACGTTGAGAAAAACCTTGCACTTTGTAGACACCTGGCTCGCCAGTGTTTAATTGCCCCCTTAACCGTGCCGAAATATCGGCCTGAAACGAAAAGGACCGGCCGCCTTGTGGCCGGGTGAACAGATATGAAATTTCACATCACCACCTTCGGGTGCCAGATGAACGTCCACGACTCGCAGTGGCTTGCCCGCGCCCTGGAAAGCAGGGGGTGGGAGGAGGCCGGCGACGAGGACGCCCAGGTCTACATCCTGAACACCTGCAGCGTGCGCGACAAGCCCGAGCAGAAGGTCTACAGCGAACTCGGCCGGGTGGCCGCGCACCTTGCGCGAGACGAGAACGTCTTCGCGGCCGTGGGCGGCTGCGTGGCCCAGCAGGTCGGGCGCGGCTTTTTCGAGCGCTTCCCCTTCGTCAAGCTGGTCTTCGGTTCGGACGGCATCGCGGGCGCGCCCAACGCGTTGGAGCGCATCGCGGCGGGCAAGGAGGATCGCGCGGCCCTGCTCGATTTCGTGACCCTGTACGAGGAGCGCGAGCAGCCCGACGCGCCTGTGGCCGTCGATGAATCCCGCCAGGCCTTCGTCAACATCATGCAGGGGTGCGACAACTTCTGCGCCTACTGTATCGTGCCCTATACCCGGGGCCGCCAGAAATCCCGCACCCCGGACGCCGTCCTGGATGAGTGCCGCTCGCTGGTGGAGAGCGGCGTGCGCGAGATCACCCTGCTCGGACAAAACGTCAACAGCTTCGGCCTGGACAAGGGCGGGGTGGGCGTCAGCTTCGCCGAGCTTCTGCGTTCCGTGGCCGCCATTCCCGGCCTGGACCGGCTGCGCTTCACCACCTCCCACCCCAAGGACATCGCCGAGGAGGTCATCCGCGCCTTCGGCGAGTTGCCGAACCTGTGCCCCTCGCTCCACCTGCCCATGCAGGCCGGTTCGGACCGGGTGCTCAAGGCCATGCGCCGCAAGTACGACATCAAGCGTTACCTCTCCATCGTGGACGGGTTGCGCGCGGCCAGGCCGGACATCAGCCTGACCACCGACCTCATCGTGGGCTTTCCCGGCGAGACCGAGGAGGATTTCCAGCGGACACTGGACATGGTCGAGCGGGTCGGTTTTGAGTCGAGTTTTTCCTTTAAGTATTCCGACAGGCCCGGCGTGGCGGCCGTGAACATGGAGCCCAAGGTCCCGGCCGAAGAGGCTTCCGAGCGGTTGCTGCGCTTGCAGACTCTGCAAAATAATATTACTAGAAAATGTCTAAAGAATCTTGTGGGCGCGCGGACCGACGCGTTCATTGAAGGGTTGAGCCGCATGCAGGACGGGGACGCCGTGTCCTGGAAGGGGCGCGACCCGGCCGGGCGGATCGTCAACGTCTCCATGGCGGAGACCGCCGGATTGACCGGCATGATGGTCCCGGTGAAGATAGTGGAAGCCAAGAAACACTCCCTGGTGGGAGAGAGGACGGGCGAGCCGTGGTAAAGGTCGAGATATTCGGACTGGCGGTGGACGAGGCGGGCAAGTCCCCGATCATCGTCCTCAAGGACGAGGAAGAGACCAGGGTCCTGCCCATCTGGATCGGGGCCATGGAGGCCATGGCCATTTCCATGGCCATCAACAAGGTGCCGTTCCCCCGGCCCATGACCCACGACCTGCTGCTCAACACCATCCGCTCCATGGGCGGCACGGTCAATCGCGTGGAGATCACCGACATCGAGAACGGGACCTTCTTCGCCGAGGTCGTGGTCTCGGCCGGGGAGGAGACCCTGCGGCTGGACAGCCGCCCGTCGGACGCCATCGCCCTGGCCGTGCGCGCGGAATGCCCCATCTTTGCGGGCGAGACGGTCCTCAAGGAGGCCGGGGGCGCGTTCCCGGACCATCCCGAAACGGTCATTAAGACAGAGAACGCCGACAAGTGGCAGGAAGAGTTGGATAAACTCTCCGAAGACGACATCAAATACAAGATGTAGGCACCGCATGATCGATCTGCATACCCATACCATTTTCAGCGACGGGGAACTGATCCCCGCCGAACTCGTCCGCCGGGCCGAAGTGCTGGGCTACAAGGCCCTTTGCATGACCGACCACGCGGACGAGGCGACCACCTACCACATCCTCGAAAACGTGCTGCGTTTCGTAAAGAAACATGGGCACTTCTTCGACATCAACGTCCTGGCCGGGGTCGAGCTGACCCACGTGCCGCCCGCGCTCATCGCCGAGATGGTCAAGAGTGCGCGCGACGCCGGGGCGCAGTTGGTGGTCATGCACGGCGAGACCCCGGTGGAGCCCGTGGCCCTTGGCACCAACTTGGCGGCCATCGAGGCGGGCGTGGACATCCTGGCCCATCCCGGCCTGATCACCGACGAGGAGGTCAAGCTCGCCGTGGAAAAAGGCGTCGCGCTTGAGATCACCACGCGCGGCGGGCACAGCTACACAAACGGCCACGTGGCCGCCATGGCCCGTAAGCACGGGGCCAAGCTCGTGGTCAACAACGATGCCCACGCCCCGCGCGACCTGGTGGGCGAAGACCTGCGCAGGACCATCGCTCTGGGCGCGGGCCTGACGGTGGACGAATACCGGCAGACCGAGGCCAACGCGTGGGAGATCGTGCAGCGGTGCATGAAATGATTTTGCCGTTTTGTCGCACATCCGTGCCCAGGAAAGCGTAGGCACGTAAAGGAATACAGGAAAGCCGAGGCGAGCTCGAGGCCCGGCTTTCTTCGCATGAAGCGGGCCCGACGGCCCATAGACCCGAAAAGGTGCAACCATGAACTTTCTGCCCGACAACTCCATCCTGTCCCTGCTGGCCGGGGCGACCCTGGCGGTCAAGCTGGTCATGATCTTCCTGGGGTGCATGTCCCTGTGGAGCTGGACCATCATCTTCTTCAAGTTCTTTTCCATCGGCACGGCCCGCAAAAAGGTCATCCAGGG
Organism: Pseudodesulfovibrio sp. lm2024; assembly: GCF_051175575.1. NCBI lineage: Bacteria > Pseudomonadati > Thermodesulfobacteriota > Desulfovibrionia > Desulfovibrionales > Desulfovibrionaceae > Pseudodesulfovibrio > Pseudodesulfovibrio sp. lm2024. Next base: position 2,095,340 of record NZ_CP195092.1, on the reverse strand, counting down.
CTACGACGCTTTTGTGGCTGCAGGGGATCTATCCAAGGGAATCAAGGGGTTGGGCGACAAGGACGACTCGCCCCTGGCCCGGGTCTCGTCCCTGGCCGTGAAGGAATTCCGGCTGCTGGAAAAGGCCGACGTCAACCGCGAGCGCAAACGGCTGCTGGTCAAGGACACCCTGCGGCGCGTGCTCAAACAGGGCATCTCCAAGGAGATGCGCGGCCTGACCCGCAACCTGCCGTTTCTGGCCACCTGCGCCAACGCGGCCCCGTTCATCGGCCTGTTCGGCACGGTCTGGGGCATCATGCACTCGTTCCACTCCATCGGTCTGGCCCAGTCCGCGGCCCTGGCCACGGTGGCGCCCGGCATCTCGGAGGCGCTCATCGCCACGGCCATCGGGCTGCTTGTGGCTATCCCGGCGACCATTTTCTACAACTATTTCCTGGGTAAACTGAACGAGGTCGAGTCCGGCATGGTCGACTTCGCCGGGGCCTTCCTGAACCGCGCCGAGCGCGAGATCGCCTGGGCCGATAAGCCTGAGCGGGCCTAGGAGCGGGCCATGGCGATCAAGACCGGCGGCGGCTTCCTCAACGAGATCAACGTCACGCCCTTCGTGGACGTGATGCTGGTGTTGCTGATCATCTTCATGGTCACGGCCCCGCTCATGACCCAGGGGGTGGAGGTGGACCTGCCGACCACGCGCACGGTCCGCAACCTGCCCCAGGACTCCGAGCACCTGGTCCTGACCGTGCGCAAGGACGGTGCGATCTTCCTGGACGAGTACCAGGTGGCCCTGGACGAGCTGCAGACATACATCCAGCGGCTGGTGACCAAGCAGAAAAAGCAGCTTTTCCTGCGCGCGGACAAAGAGGTTCCCTACGGCACCGTGGTCCAGGTCATGGGCGAGATCAAGGCTGCGGGCGTCGACAGGCTCGGCATTGTGGCCGAACAGCCCAAGCAAGACAAAAACAAGTAAATCTCCAGAGTTGATATAGACATGCGGCAGGGCCTCGGTTTTCTCTTTTCCCTTTTGTTTCACGCGGGCATATTGGTCTTCGCGCTTTACGGCGTGAACTATACGGCCACGCGTGTGAACACGGACCGGCCCGTGTACAACGTGGACCTGATCTCCCTGGCGCCGCCTCCGTCCGGCCCGCCCGTCAAGGTGCAGGCCAAGGCCGAGACCCCGGCCAAGGCCCCGGACGTACCTGTGGTGGAGGCCCAGCCGGAACAGGCCGAAGCCAAGCCCGTGCCTGTGGTGGAAGCCAAGCCTGAGCCCAAACCGGAGCCTGAGCCCGAGGTCAAGGACATCAGCCCCAAGAAGGTCGAGAAAAAGACCGTGGTCAAGAAGAAGGAAGAGCCCAAGCCTAAGCCGAAGCCTGAACCCAAACCGGAACCCAAACCGAAGCCCACGCCCAAGCCGAAACCCAAGCCCGAGAAGACGGCCCAGCAGTTGCTGGCTGAGGGGATGGCCGCAGCCAAGGCCCAGGCCAAGCGCGAGGAAGCGGCCAAGCAGAGCGCTCTGGCCAGCGAACTGGCCGCCCTGAAGAAGCAGGAGGGTAGCGACGTCTATGCTCACGGCGGGCAGCCCGGCGGCCGGGAAGGCGGCACGGTGGGAGGCATAGGGTCCGGTTTGACTGAAGTTTATGATCTGCAAGTCAGTTTGGCCATTAAGAAAAATTGGAATTATGCCGTGACAAGGGATGATAACCTGTTGACGGTCGTTGAGATAACTATTGCGGAAGATGGCAAGATCTTATCTTCGGAAATTGTGGAATCCTCACATAATCCCATTTTCGACACTTCGACTCTTCAAGCGATCAAGAAAACCGAATACGTGACGAAACCGCCTACCGAACGAGATCGGCGATTCAGAATCAATTTTAACAGTCAGGAACTATTTGAGTAAACGGCATGAAGTGGATAACGACTGTTTCTTCATTAATTCTCTTCAGTTGCCTTATGGCTGTGCCGTCGTTTGCCCAGGCCCCCATTGCGGAGGACACCCATTCTTCCGACAGGGATATTTCAGCGTTCTATGCCCTTGTCGTTGCGAACGCCATCAGAAGGCATTGGCAGTATCCAGTATTCCCAGAAGATCCCAATATAAAGGCTACCGTCGAGATTACCATTGCGGAAGATGGCAAGATTCTTTCCTCGAAGCTCTTGAACTCTTCTGATAATTCTCTCTTCGACTATTCCGTCCTTCACGCCATCCGGAAAACCGAGTTTGTCGCGAAGCCGATAAATGAGCGCTACCGGCGTTTACGTATTATATTCAACAGCCAGGAAACATCAGAGTAGATAGTATGAAACAGATAACTACATTTTTTGCCTCATTTGTTCTCATTTGTTTCATGGCCGTGTTCGCGTCGGCCCAAGGAACAAGAACCGTGGACATCCACGGCCCGGGCCAGCGGATGGTCAATTTAACCCTGCTCCCGCCCAAGGGGCTCGACGGGCAGCCCGTGCCTCAGGCCGCAGCCAAGGCGTTCGCGGAGCTGGTGTCCAACGACCTGGCCTACATCCCGTTCCTCAAGCTGGTCCCGGCGAGCTCGCTGCTCGGCGGCGACCCGAGCCGCGGGGTGACCTCCCAGGACATTGATTTCAAGCCCTTCCAGCTGGCCCGCGTGGACCTGTGCCTGACCACCGGCTGGAACGGCCAGTATCTTGAGGCCCGCGTGTACGAGACCTTCAGCGGTCGCCGGGTCGTGGGCAAGGCGTACCGCGATGTGGACGACAAACTGCCCATGGTGGCCGACCGGTTCTGTTCCGCCTTTCTGGAGGCCCTGACCGGCAAGAAGGGGTTCTTCGATTCGCCCATCGCCTTCGTCAAGCAAATGGGCAAGACCAAGGAGATCTTCACCGTCCTGCCGCAGGGCAGGGGGCTTACGCAGATCACCGATCTGGGCGGGTTCAACCTCAGCCCGGCCTGGTCCGCCAACGGCGACCAGCTGGCCTTCACCCATATCGGCAACGAACGCCATGAGCTGTGCATCTACGACAACAAGACGCAGAAGATCCGCCGCATCGCCAAAGGGCTGGGCGACACGGTCATCAGCCCGGTCTACGGCCCGAACGACGTGCTCTACGCCTCGCTGAATCTGAACGGGACGACCAATATCTACGAGTTGGGCAAGTCCCTGAAGGTCGGCAAGCGACTGGCCGCCAGCCCGTACATCGACGTCTCGCCGAGCTTCGACCGCACCGGGTCCAAGATGGTCTTCACCTCGGGCAGGGCGGGCAATCCGCATATCTACCTGCTGGACATGAAGTCAGGCCAGGTCCGGCGCGTGACCACCACCGGCAAGTACAACACCCATCCGTGCCTGAGCCCGGACGGCCGGTACGTGGCCTACACCCATCAGACTTCCGATGGACACCGCATCTTCCTGCACGATCTCGAGACCGGGCGGGAAAAGCAGCTGACCTTCGGCCCTGGCAACGACGAGTATCCGGCGTTTGGCCCGGACGGTTATTTCGTGGCCTTCGCCTCCAGCCGGACCGGTCAGTATCAACTGTATCTGTCCACCCGGCACGGAGACGCGCCGCGCAAGATATCCACTGGTAAGGGAGCCGCTTTCGCGCCCGCCTGGGACACCTCTCTGCAGTGGTGATTGTAATATATTCTGGGTTGATTTTTGTCTGGGAAAAGGTACACCGTAAAATGTGCGAAAACCGAGCGCTCTCGGGTTACTGTAAATGAAGCCGAGCGACGGCTCTATCAAGGAGTGAGCATGAAAATCAAATGGTATGTCGGTATTGTGGCCCTTATGGCCTTGTCCCTTCTTCTCTTTGCCGGTTGCGCAAAGAAATCCACAACCACTGAGCCGACCCAAGGTCAGGTCGAAGTGAAGGACGACACCCAGTGGACTCCGCCCAAGCAGCAGGGGGCGGATATCGATGAAGGCAACCTGGCCGTCGAGGCTCAGGCCCGCGCCAAGGCCGAGGCTGTCCAGGAACTGACCAGCGTAACCATCCACTTCGCCTTCAATTCCTACGAACTCAGTGACGAGGCCCGCTCCATCCTGGCCCAGAAAGCCACCATCCTGCGCAAGTTCGATGGCGTCAACGTGGTCATTGAAGGCCACTGCGACGAACGCGGCACCGAGGAATACAACCTCGCCCTGGGCGAGCGCCGTGCCCGCGCCGCCTACGAACACCTGGTCATCCTCGGCGTGGAGCCCGAACGCATGAAGATCGTCAGCTTCGGTGAAGAATACCCCGTGGATCCCGGCCACAACGAAACTGCCTGGGCCAAGAACCGCCGCGACGAATTCGTGGTTAAATAGACCGGCGAAAATATTGCCAACGTAAAAAAACGCCGCCCATGTGGGCGGCGTTTTTTTTTGCCTCCGGCGGCCGGGGGAAGGGGGGACGGTGATGACTGCGGATTGGGATCAGGCAATGCGTTCGCACGGCTTCGAGCGAAGCGAGCGATAAAAAGTTTGAGGCTGACATAGATCTCTCGTCGTATTAGGGGGGACTATGAGACTAAAAAGATCGCGTTTGTCGGCTCATATATCCGGTCGTCTGATTGAGCATTTCGTTGCTGGCACCCCAGCCCGCACAGCCAGTGAACTGGTAGGTGTAAACCGCAACACCGCGATCATTTTTTATCAGAGATTACGGAAGATTATCGCAGAGCAGATGCCTTCCGTTGAGATGTTTGCCGGAGAGGTAGAAGTTGATGAGAGTTATTTTGGCGGCTATCGCCGTGGCATTCGAGGGCGGGGGGCTGCTGGTAAAGTCCCAGTATTTGGCATTCTTAAGCGCAATGGGATGGTGTACGCTGAAATAATCCCCGACACTAAAACCAAGACCTTGAAAGGGATAATCGACTTGCAGGTTCAGCCTGACAGCGTGGTGTATACGGATGGTTTGTCATCCTACAAGGTGCTCGATGTGTCTGAATTTAAACACTATCGTATTAATCATCTCAAACGCTATGTTGATGGGCATAACCATATCAACGGCATTGAGAACTTCTGGAACCAAAGTAAGCGCCATCTGAGGAAGTACAACGGTATTCCTCGCAAGTATTTTTGGCTGTATTTGAAAGAGTGCGAATTCAGGTTTAATTACGGCTCCCCAAAAGAGCAGTTATCTATCCTGAAAAAATGGATAAAAAGGCACAACGCGGCATAGTTATCTATGTCAGCCCCAAAAGTTTTGGAGAGTCCAGAGAACCTTTTCTAAAAGGTTCTCTGGCGGGGTCCGGGGCAGAGCCCCGGCCGCCGGAGGCATTCCCCCTACCCGATCATGGAAACAAGATAGGCGAGCAGATGCAGGCAGCCCATGGCGTAGAGTCCGGCCACGCCGTCGTCGATCATGACGCCGAAGCCGCCGGGGAAGGCTGTTTCGGCCCATCGGACGGGCCAGGGCTTGAGGATGTCGAAGACGCGGAACAGGGCGAAGGCGGCGGCCAGGTACCAGAGGGGCATGGCCTGGAAGAAGAACAGGGCGAGCCACTGGCCGAAGAGTTCGTCCACGACAACGCAGCCGGGGTCTTTTTTGCCCATGATGGTCTCGGCCCGGCCGCAGGCCCAGGTGCCGACGAGGAAGACGCCGATGAGCACAGCGGCGCGCCAGGGCAGGGAAAGGGTCAGAAAGAGTGAGGGCGCGGCCACAGTGGCGGCCAGGGAGCCCCAGGTGCCGGGGGCCTTGGGGAAATGGCCGACAGGACCAAGGGTGGCCACGGCGAGGGCCAGCTTGTCGAGTGGATTGGATGCGGACATGAAAGGACTCCGGGCTGCGGTTTAGGGCCTTGATAATCGGAAAAGCGGCCGCAGGCAATGGTCTTGACGGGCGCATGAGGTGGGGGTATCGGTCCGATGTCCCGGCGGCACCATTCCGGCGGCCGCCCAACCACCGCAGGAGACTGTTTGAAGCTATCGCTTTCGGATCTTGTTCGTTAGCTCCATCCCCGCCCACGGGGCCGATTCCGGCCGGGCGGAATCGATTGAGGGACGCGTCCGCACGGGGCGCGGGTCTTATCTCATGGACTACAACAACAGGAAATGAAGATGCATATACGCTTGGAAACAGTTGGCGACATCGCCGCCATCCGCGAGGTCGAATACGCGGCCTTCCGCAACCATCCCCAGCACGCTCCCGGAGCCGAACCCACCGAACACCTGATCGTCGACGCTCTGCGCGGATCGGGCCGTTTGAGTCTGTCGCTGGTGGCCGGATACCGTGGTGAAGTGGCGGGCCATGTGGCCCTGTCCCCGGCCTCCGTGGGCCGGGACGGGACGGGCTGGTACATGCTCGGCCCGGTGGGCGTTTCGCCCGACCGGCAGGGGCGGGGAGTCGGGTCCGCCCTGGTTCGGGAAGCCCTGGACATCATGCGGAATCGGAGCGTGTACGGCGTGGTCCTGGTCGGGGACCCGGCCTTTTACGGGCGGTTCGGCTTCCGCGGGCGGCCGGGGCTCATAATGGAAGGCGTGCCGCAGGAGTATGTCCTGGCCGTCTCCTTTGACGGACGGGAGCCCCAAGGGGCTATTTGTTCCGATCCGGCTTTCCTCGTGACCGCCGGGGAGTGATCGCGAACGGAGTTTGAATCAAGGAGCGGGCCGGGAGGTCCGCTCCTTTTTTGCGGGCAGCGGGTGACGGCGGGGCGACATCCACACGTTTTTCGCATCGGGACGTGCGCAAACCGCATTCCATGTGGTAGGAATGGGCTGGCAATGATGCCGTAAACCCACGGAGGCCCCATGAAGAAGCGAAGCCAGATCGTCCTGAGCCAATACAGCCCGCTAATGTCCGTGGATATGCCGCTGACCGATGCGCAAGGCGGGGCGGTGGAGGTCCCCCGGGTCTATTCTCTGTGCCGTTGCGGCGAGTCCGGGGCCAAGCCCATGTGCGACGGCTCCCACGCTAAAGTCGGTTTCGCGGGCACGCGCGAGGACTCGGCCAAGGGGCCGTTGGAATACTACGAGGGCGAGGAAATCACCATCGTCTACGACCGTTACATGTGCATGGGAGCCGGATTTTGCGGAGAGCTCGAAACCGTGTTCGGAACCCATGAAGCGCCCATCTACGAGCCGGACGGCGCGTCTGTGGAGGAAATCGTCGCCACCATCCGCAAGTGCCCGTCAGGCGCGTTGACCTACATGATCGAGGGTGTGCATTATACGAATTTCTTCGACAAGCCGGAGATCGTCATCGAGAGGAACGGACCGGTCCACACCCGGGGCGGCGTGGATCTGATCGACGACCAGCTTTCGGACAAACTGCTGCCCATGGCCGATCACTATGTCCTGTGCCGCTGCGGGGGGTCGAAAAAGAAGCCGCTGTGCGACGGCTCGCACGAGGAGAACGGGTTTCAAGGCTGATATCGGGAGGGGGCTCATCAATCCTTGCGTGTCGGGTGAATGGCTATTATCTTTCTCGCCGATCACCACCGGCCACGGCCGGGAAACCAAGGAGTATGTGCATGCAGCCCGCCACCGACAAAGACCTTCCGAAAATCGTCGACATATACAACTCCACGGTGCCAACGCGCCTGGCAACGGCCGATATCGAGCCGGTCAGCGTGGAATCCAAGCGGGCCTGGTTCAATAATCACGTGCCCGGCAAGCGGCCCATCATGGTCGAGCGCATCGACGGCGAGGTGGCGGCCTGGGTCAGTTTCGAGTCCTTTTACGGACGTCCGGCCTATGACCGTACCGCCGAGATCAGCATCTACATCGGGCCGGAATACCGGCGGCAGGGGCTGGGTAAGCGGCTGCTCAAGGAGTCCCTGGCCATGACCCCGGAGTTGGGCATCCGGTCCGTGGTGGCCTATATCTTTTCCCACAATGAAGGGTCCATGCGGCTGTTTCGTTCCTTCGGTTTCGAGACCTGGGGCGAGCTGCCGGACATCGCCGAGATGGACGGCAATCGCTACAGCCTGTCCATCCTGGGCAAACACGTCAATCCGTAAGCCGGTCTTTTGACGCCGTCCGCCTCAAAGCGTATCCTGGGCCGAAATCGACCGCTTGAGAGGGAGCACCCATGGACGTGAAGCCCAAGGCTGCCGGAAAGAGCAGCATCGACCACATCGATCAGGATCTCGCCTTCGACAACATCATGGTCGGATCGAGGGCCACGTACCTCGATCTCGGCTGCGGCGCTGGGAACTACACCCTGGCCCTGGCCCGTAGGCTGGGCGCGGGCTCCCTTGTCTATGCCCTGGACCTGTGGGAGGACGGCATCGCCGCCCTGGCCGAGAGCGCGCGCGAGGAAGGGCTGGGCAATGTCGAGCCCAAGGTGGCCGACCTCTCCAAGCCACTTAATCTGCCCACCGGCTCGGTGGACTCGGCGTTCATGGCGACCGTGCTGCACGACCTGCCCGAGGCGACCCGGCCCGGGCTCATGGAGGAGGTCTGCCGGGTGCTGGTGCCCGGCGGCGTCTTCGCGCTCATCGAGTTCAAGAAGTTCGCCCAGGGGCCGGGCCCGTCGGACCCGGACAAGCGCATCGGCCCGGAGGACGCCGATCGGCTGACCGCGCCCCACGGATTCGTCCGCGACGCGCTGGTCGATCTGGGCGAATTCACCTACCTCGCGCGCTATATCAAGAAGTAGTGCGCGGCCGGGAAGGGCGGCTAATCGATGAAGCCCTTCTCGCGCATGATCATTGGGTTGGCGAACCGCGCCATGCCGGTCTTCATCCGGCTGAAACCCTGCTTTTCGTAGAAGCCTTCCTTGCCGGGTGCGGCGTACAGGATGACGTTGCAGTCGCCCACGCCCTCCAGCACGGCGTCCATGATCCTGGTCCCGAGCCTGTGGCCCTGATATTCCGGGAGTACCGCGCAGTCGTAGACCGCCGCCTGATACGCGCCGTCCGATAGGGCCCGGCCGAAGCCGATCAGCCTGTCGCCGTCATAGACGAACACCGTGGTGTGGCTCGCGTTAAATGCCTTGGCGTGCACCTCGGGCGCGTGGTGAGCCATGCCGACCTCTTTCAGGATATCGGCGACGACCTGCCAGTCCACGCCCGCACAGGTGCTTTCAAAACGTAAATCCATTTATCTTCCTTGGTTATCCGTCATGCCCGGCAAAGAGCGGCTGGCGGCATTGTTCGTGGTCTTATTATCCTTCAAGCCGGGACAGGTATTCGTCCCTGGTCAGCCACAGTTCCTCCATCCGGTACATGTGCCAATGGTCGTGCATGAGGACGTGGCGGGCGAAGATGAACAGGCCGTACTGCTCGTATTCGGGATGGACGGCGGTCCGTTGCCAGTCCTCGGGGGAGACGTTCTTCAGCATATCGAGCTGTTGCTTACGCCCGGCCTTGAATCTGGTGATGATCTCTTCCACCGGAGGCAGGGGCGGCTTATCGGCCTTCTCCTCCTGATCCGGGATGAACGGCACGAACTCGGGCACGTCCTCGGTCAGGATGCGCCGCATCCGTTCCAACGCCATGGGCTGGACCTCGGCCAGGTGGGCGGCGTGTTCGCGTAGGGACCAGAATCCCTCCCTGCGTTTGCTGTCCAGGGACTCGGCCGGGATGGACCGGAGCAAATTCGGGAAGATGGTCATCGACCCTTCGAGGGCTTGGAGAATGGTTTTGACGGTCTGTTCCGAGGTATCGTTCATGGCGGCTTCCGTATTCCTTTGAGTCATTATGTGGAACATTTGGGGCCACGGCGCTCGCGGCTCCGGCATCAGTGCGTGCCCGGTAGGATGATATCCGAACAGACCGGAACTGCAACCCTTTTGGCCGCGAGAAGCGATCAATAATCTCGAGTTGCGCTATCAATATTCCTGAATCCTTGGTCCGACTCATCGGGGAAGTCGCCGGAAAAGATCAATCGGCTTCCCAGAACGCAACCGCGCCTCTTGGAAATGTATGCAACATGGTATCGAGCTTTTCGCAATCAACATGGTTGCGGAGAGCTCGGGCGACATCCCGTATCGCGTCTTCAGTCAGGAAGGAAAAATTATGTTCGGGACGCAACCGGCTGACCTCCGCAAGCATTTTCTCCCGCTCTTGAAACTCTTTCCGCTCTTCATCCGGATCCCAGTCGGCCACGAAAAGAGCCCTGATTCCCGCTGGCAGGAGATTGGAGAAGCGGATCGCATCCCCAAGGCTCAGTCTTCTCCTGAAAACGTTGAATACACCTTGCGCCGCCGTGTAGGCCATATGCCTTGTCTGGAAAGACGCATTCGTCTTCACCTCACCCAGAAAATCGGTAAAGACCATTGTCGCGATTTGATACTCTTGGGGATACGGCATTTGAATTTTTCCGCTTATAAACGTTGCGGTTAACGGGTCTATGCCCTGTTGGTTCCTCTCCAAGGGCCACTCGCGACAGAGGCGGCTGAATCGTCAGGCCGGAAGACGGGGGACAATCGGAGAATCCCCGTTACCGGCTTTGGATTTTTGCCGCCAGGGCGAGGGCTGCATTGCTCTATAACTATCCGTAGTAATTTATATTAGTGTTGTGCAGGTGGTGGGGTTCGCAAGGCTGGCGGAAGCTGTGTTCTCGGCAGGAAACGGCACTTCCCATGTTGAGGTTTACCTTACTTCACATATTTATTTATAATTTCATCTCTGATGCCCGTAGCCATGAGCGCTTCCAATGATTTCTGTATCTTCGCGAGAGTTGCCTTTGAAGTATTCTTGTTTGCTATCATGTAGTAACCACCCTCGTCAGCGAGAAAAAATGAGGTTTCAATCATTGAAGAGTCATATCCCAATTCCTTCAATTGATATGCCAGATCCAAGGGGTCTCCTGGGATAAGGTCGATTCGTTCCGCAATCAACATTTTCAATAATTGTATAGATTTGCTGACCAAATCATAGCTCTCGGTCGCAAAGCCATGGGAGATAAAGAACTGTTCAACGGACCCCCCCGAAAGGACTCCGGTACGATACTTCTTAATATCTTCTACATTGTTAATTTGTATGTCGGTTCGATGTCTCAGCTTATAAAGATATACTTTTCTTGGATGTAGGGGGCCAATCCATGCAAACAAATCTTCGCGTTGCGGAATTTTCGCTACGGTATAGAGCATAGTGTCAGGTGTTTTCTGCACAGTAAGAAAAGCTCTTTTGAAAGGATATATTACCAGCTCGTATTGAATGTCGGCATTCTGCAATGCAAGCTCTATCAATTCGGTACTGATTCCAACGATCTTGCCATCTTTACTGAAATTATATGGAGGCCAGTTGTCGACAAAGATAGTCAGTTTATGAGCTGTCGCGGTTGTCGTAAAACCAAGTAATAGGATGATTAGTAAAATCTTGAACGATTTCATCTTCCATTGACAGCTCATTCTTTTTTCACCCTTTCGATTAAGTTTCATCGTAGCGAGGTGGAACCGATAACCCGCTTTTTCGTTTCCTGGTATTAGACTTGAGCAGGTTCGGTTGTTAATGCTTATTGTCTTTTGATGGTAAGAAGCGTTTCAGAAGCATGTTAGCTTTTTTTCGCTTTAAATCATTTTTAACATAGTAAATTACTTGGAGCAATAAACTCGACATGATTTTCTGCCCCCTCCCCTTGGCTCCGCCCCACTGAACCAGAGTCTAAATCCTCCGCGCGATGTTCAGGCGGTATCTCGTGCATCTTCCGGCCGGGTTATATACGGGCCAAAGACTGTCAATCAGGCTTAACTCCGCATGAGAGTTTAAAAAATCGGTGCAAACTGGGTGCGCTATGGTGAACGCCAAATTCCGTTCCGCGCTGTCGAAAGGGGGGGAAGCGACAAGAAGGGCGGTCCGACCAAACTAAGCGTGGTCCATGGCTTTATGGGCGATGCCTTTTGGTTGCCGTAGGTCCGAACTCCTGACGGAGTTCGACGAGGCGGCGTGGTAAGAAAGCCAGGTCAGGCGGATGGAGAATTACGCGGGAACAGGGGGCGTTCTTGTAAAGACCACCCTGAATCGCACGCAGCCGACACGTATCAAGCGCGACGACGGTCCGGAATCCACTTCAAAGCCTTGGTCCAATGGACGCACACCTCGTTGGACTGGTTTATCCCAGATAGGGAAAACATGGTGATGTTCCAGCGTTTGTGTGGGGTTTCCACCTTCCCCGGTGGGAATAGGTTGGATAATATCGCTCGGCTACGACTTTTCAGCCTTACCTTGGAACGACAATTCCCCAAGATAACAAGACTTCCAGTACGCGGGCCATGGGCAGGCCGACCACGTTGGTGTAGGAACCGCGTATGGCCGTGACCAGGAAGGTGCCCACGCCCTGGATGGCGTAGGCCCCGGCCTTGTCCATGGGCTCGCCGGTCTCGATGTAGCTCATCAGTTCGGCTTCGGAGGACTGCCGCATGTCCACGTCCGTGCTCACGGCCTCGGACACGGTCTGGCCGTCGGGCAGGACCACGCAGAATCCGCTGACCACCTGGTGGGTCGCGCCGGACAGGGTGGTCAGCATCTCCAGGGCGTCGAGCTTGGACTGCGGCTTGCCCATGATCCGGTCACCCAGGACCACGGCGGTGTCCGCGCCGAGGATCGTCGCGCCCCGGAAGTGGGCGGCTACATCCAGTGTCTTGAGCTCGGCCATGCGCAGGACGTAGTGGGCGGGCGGCTCCCCCGGTTCGGGCAGGGGCTCCTCGAGCGGGCTCGGGCGCACGTCGAAGGTCAGCCCGAGGTCGGACAGAAGTTCGCGCCTGCGGGGTGAACCCGAGGCCAGGACAAGGGGGGAGCGGTTGTGGAAGGGGCCTTTTTGCATGCCCGGAATGTTCCCCATATCCCGGCCCGCGTCAACGACGGACTCTTGACGGCGGAGCGGGTTCCTCTCCGAAAGGAGCGTTCACGAACCGACGCTCGTTGTAACTTCTCCGGTTATTCCGGGCGATTGTCTTCGTGGCAGGTTTTTTGCTTCATACCGTGCGCGCGGGAATTACAGACCGTGCGTGCGAGAACGCGGGAGCGACAATGCAGAAGACGGATACGAAAATAGACTCGGGATTCACCTCGTTCCACCAGATGGAAGGGGAGGACCCGGCCCGTGGGGCGAACGACTGGGCCGTGCCCTGGTCCGACCTGATGATGGTTATGTTCGTGCTCTTCGCCGTGCTGTTCATCTACGCCAGCACCCGGCAGGACGTGAAAATATTGTTCAGCAGGCAGACGGCGGAGAAGGCCCAGTCGGCCAACGCGCTCGATCCGCTTATCGGGCTCATCGGGCAGATCGCCAGCCGGACCGCAACCGGCGGGTCCCAGGACGTGGTCCGCATGGCCGAGAACGAGGTCCTGTACCGCTCACGGACCAACGGCATCACCGTGGTCCGCGAGGCTCGGGGGAGGGTGCGCGTGACCCTGCGCGGCGACCTGTTCTTCGACGGCAATTCCGGGCAACTCAAGCCCGAGTCCGCCGCCTACCTCGACGAGATCGGGGACCTGGTCCGGCTGAGCGTGGGGCTGGTCCACGTCATCGGATTCGCGGACCAGAGCGAGGCGCAGGGGGCGCAGAGCTTCACCCTGTCGTCCGAACGCGCGACGGGGGTGGCCGACCAGCTTATCAACCGCATCGGCATCGAACCCAAGCGGCTGGTGGTTACCGGCCGGGGAGCGTACCAGCCCGAGCTGCCGGACACCTCGGCGGCCAACCAGACCCTGAACCGGCGGGTCGAAATCGTCATTTCCAACAACAGCTGATCGATCGGAGGCATTCATGGGTAGAAAAAATTTCATCGGCATCGGCCTGAGCCTGACCATTTTCGCGGGCAGCTTCCTGCTCACCGGAGCGGCCGGGGCGTATTTCAATCTGGCGGCCTTTCTGGTCGTCATTTCCGGCCTGACAGCGGCCATGCTCATCAGCTACCCGGTGGGGCACGTCAAAAACGCCTTTGCCGTGGCCAGGAACGTCTACGCCAACGGCCGGACCACGGCCGAGGAGATCGTCAACACCCTGCTCGACCTGTCGGTCAAGTCCAAGGTGGACGGCGTGCTCTCCCTGGAACGTTCGGCCAACAAGGCGACCAGCTCGTTCCTGAAGAGCGGCCTTTGCCTGCTGGTGGACAACTACAAGGAGGACGAGATCCGCGAGTGCCTGAATGCGGAGATGGCCTTCTTCAATCTGCGCCGCCAGCAGAGCGAGCGTTTTTTCCAGACCCTGGCCCGCACGGCCCCGGCCTTTGGCGTGGCCGGTTCGGTCATCGGGCTCATCGGCCTGCTCATGGGCATCAACGACACCGCCGTGATCCTCAAGAATATCCCGGTGGCCTTCATTTCCACCCTGTACGGTCTGATCCTGTCCCACCTGGTGTTCTCGCCCATTGCGGAGAACATCAATTATTCCACCAGGGCCGAGCTGCTCAATCAGAAACTGGTCATGGAGGGCATCGTGGCCATCAGCAAGGAGCAGAACTCCTACAAGCTCGAGCGCAAGCTGGCCTCGTTCCTGTCGCCCGCCGAGCGCGAGGGCAAGACCGAGACCCTGCGCCGCATCACCCGCAAGTACGTGCAGCGCAAGCACCAGCCCGTGGAACTTGCCGACATGGCGGAATCGGCCGGAACGTCCGGCCAGGACGGCATGGAAAAGGCCAGCGAGGCGGCCTGATAGAAACGGGCCGCTGAAGCGGTCGATTCAGCTGGGAAAGGGGCCTTCGGGCTCCTTTTTTTTTCGGCCGTTTGTGATAGGGTGCGTTCCACGGAGGAGAAGGGCGCATGGCCAAGATTCTGGCCGCCGACATCGGCGGCACCAACAGTCGGTTCGCTTTGTTCGAGGCGCGGGGCAAGGGCCTCGAAATGCTGGATTCCATTTGGCTGGAAACCCACGGAGCGCGGACGTTTCCCGAGCTCGTCGAGCAGCTTTGGGACAGCGATTTCCCGGTGCGGCCGGGCTCGTTCAGCGCCGCCGTCCTGGCCCCGGCCGGGGCCGTGTACCACGGTGTCACCTGTCCGCATCTGCCCAACGCGCCGTGGGGCATCGACCTGCGCGAGGTGGACTTCGGCACGCCCGCCGTGCGCCTGATCAACGATTTTTCGGCCCAGGCCTATGCCTGCCGCACCTCGGCCGTGGACGACGCCCTGGTCATCCAGGCCGGAGAGTCGGTTGAGAGCGAGACCATCGGCGTCATCGGGGCCGGAACCGGGCTGGGCTATTCCGCGCTGCTCAAGACCGGCGGCACGTGGACGGCCCTGCCGTCCGAGGGTGGGCACATGGCCTTTCCCTTTGTCGGGCTCAAGGAGGCCGAATACTCGGAGTTCAACCGTATGGAGAGCGGACGCAACTGGCCGGAGGGCGACTCCGTGGTTACCGGGCTGGGGTTGCAACTGGTGCACCGCTTCCTGACCGGCGAGAACCTCACCCCCAAGGAGATTTCCGCCAAGCTGAGCCCGGACAGCGAGACCGCCCGGTGGTATGCCCGGTTCTACGCCAGAGCGTGCCGCAACTGGGCCATCGGGCTGATGACCACCGGCGGCCTGTTCATAGCGGGCGGGGTGGCGGCCAAGAATCCCATGCTGGTGCGGATTCCCGAGTTCATGGAGGAGTTCCACAACTCGCACGTGTACCAGGATTTCCTGCATACCGTTCCGGTCAAACTCAACGCCAACGAGGCGAGCGGACTGTTCGGCGCGGCCTTTTTCGGCGCGCAGATGCTGGCCGGTCACAGCGAGGGCGCATGAGCCGGGGGGCGGCCAGAAAGATACTTGTCGCGGCCTGTCTGGCCGGGCTCGTGGCCGCCTATTTCCTGTTCGATCTCGGCCGTTTCTTCTCCCTGGACTACCTCAAGCAGTCGCGCGAACAATTCCGGAACCTCTACGAGGTCCACACCTTCCTGGTACTCGGCGCGTATTTCCTCATATATGTGACCGTGGCCGCCTTGGGGCTGCCCGCCGCGACCGTGGTCACCCTGGCGGGCGGGGCGCTGTTCGGCTTGTGGGTCGGCGTGGTCGTGGTCTCGCTGGCCAGCACCCTGGGGGCGTGCCTGGCCTTTCTGGTGTCGCGCTACGTGCTGCGGGATTCGGTCCGGCGCAGGTTCGGCGACAAGCTTTCGCGCATCGACCGGGGCGTGGAGGAGGAGGGGATCTTCTACCTCTTCACCCTGCGGCTCATCCCGATCTTTCCCTTTTTCGTGGTCAACGCGCTCATGGGGCTTACGCCCATGCGCCTGCTTTCCTACGCCTGGGTCTCCCAGGTGGGCATGCTGCCGGCCACGGTGGTCTACGTCAACGCGGGCAAGGAGCTCGGGCGGCTCGATTCCCTGTCCGGGCTGCTTTCCCCGAGCCTGATCCTGTCCTTCGCCGCGTTGGGGCTTTTCCCGCTGGCGGTGAAGAAGGCGCTCGGCTGGTACCGGAAGCGGAGGAACAATGGCTGAATACGACTATGACATCGGCGTGATCGGCGGTGGGGCGGCCGGGCTGACCGTGGCCTCCGGGGCCGCCCAACTCGGCGTGAAGACCGTGCTCATCGAGCGCAGGCCCTCGCTCGGTGGTGACTGCCTGCATACCGGCTGCGTACCGAGCAAGACCCTTATCCGCACGGCGGCGGTCTATCACGACATGCGCCGCGCGGCGCGCTACGGCCTGCCCGAGGTGGATTTGCCGCCCGTGGACATGGGGTCGGTCAACCGCCGCATCCAGGAAGTCATTGCGGCCATCCAGAAGCACGATTCCGAGGAGCGGTTCTGCGGGCTGGGCGTCAAGGTCCTTTTCGGCGAGGCGCGTTTCGAGGACGAGCATGTGGTCGACTGTTCGGGCGAGCGGCTGTCCGCCCGGTTCTGGGTCCTGGCCACGGGCTCCAGCCCGGCCGCGCCGCCCATCGACGGGCTTGAGGACGTGGACTACCTGACCAACGAGGACCTCTTCAGCCTGGACAGGCTGCCCGGTTCCCTGGCCGTCATCGGCGGCGGCCCCATCGGCTGTGAGATGGCCCAGGCCTTCGCCCGTCTCGGGACCAGGGTGACCATCGTACAGCGCAACTGCCAGCTGCTGCCGTTGGAAGACGAGGACATGGCCGAGGTGGTTCGGGGCGCGCTCGAGGCCGAGGGCGTGACCGTGGAGCTGTGCGCGGCCACCTCCGGGGTGCGCCGGGTCAACGGCGAGGTGGAAATCGTCTTCACCCGCAACGGCAGGCCGCATACGGTCCGGGCCGAAAAGCTGCTCGTGGCCGCCGGGCGCATGCCGCGCGTGGAGGGCCTCGGGCTGGAGAACTGCGGAGTGGAGTTGGCCGGGCGCGGGGTCAAGGTGGACGCGCGCCTGCGCACCACGCAAAAACACATTTTCGCCTGCGGCGACGTGCTCGGGCGCTACCTGTTCACCCATGCCGCCGGATACGAGGGCTCCATCGTCCTGTCCAACGCGGTCTTTCGGCTGCCGCGCAAGGCGGACTATTCAAAGCTTCCCTGGTGCACCTACACCGACCCGGAGTTGGCCAGCGTGGGCATGAACGAGAAGCGCGCAGCGGCCGCGGGCGTGGAGTACAGGGTCTGGGAGGAGCCCTTTGCGGACAACGACCGAGCCCGGGCCGAAGGGCGGATCGACGGCAAGGTCAAGCTCATCCTCGACCACAGGGAGAAGCCGCTGGGCGCGCAGGTCGTCGGACTCCATGCGGGCGAGTTGGCCGGGCAGTGGACCACCGCCCTGGGCGGCGGGGTGAAGCTGTCCGCCCTGGCCTCCACGGTCATGCCGTATCCCACCCTGGCCGAAATCAACAAGCGCGTGGCGGGGCGCGTCCTGTCCGCCAAACTGTTCTCGCCAAGGGTCCGCAAGGCGCTCTCTTTCCTCTTTGATTACAAAGGCAGGGCCTGCACCCTTGATTAATTGTCCGGACACGGGTACGAAGCCCGACGTTCCGACATCGCGCAAGGAGAATTCCCCCATGGTAGACAAGAGCCGATACCAGAAGATGTTTCCGGTTTCCTGGGAACAATTGCACCGCGACTGCCGCGCATTGTCCTGGCGGCTGGTGGAAAGGGGCCCGTGGAAGGGCATCCTGGCCATCACCCGGGGCGGGCTGGTCCCCGCGGCCATCATCGCCCGGGAGCTGGACATCCACCTCATCGACACCATCTGCCTGTCCTCGTACAACTGGAAGGACCAGGGCGAGGCCAGCATCCTCAAGGGCGTGGACTGCGAAGGCGAGGGCTGGCTGCTCATCGACGACCTCGTGGACACGGGCAAAACCGCAAAGATCGCTCGCGACATGGTCCCCAAGGCTCACTTCGCCACGGTCTACGCCAAGCCCGCCGGACGCCCCACGGTGGACACCTTCATAACCGAGGTCAGCCAGGACACCTGGATACTCTTTCCCTGGGACGCCGGCACCCAGTTCGTGGAACCTATCGTCCAGGTCTCGGAATAGGTTTTCGGGCAAAATAAATAACGTTATATTGCAGGTCGCTAGCGCCGCCTCAGCGAAATTGGGTCTTGCCCGATACTGGTAGCTGAGATATGCGTTTTTGATATTTAACCGCTAACGGAGAGGTCCTCATGAAGAAACTGCTGAAACTGATTGGTTTGCCCGCGGCCCTGCTGCTGGCGCTGTCCCTTTTCGCCTGCGGTGAAGCCCCGCAGGAAGAGAAAAAGGCCGAGGAGCCCGCCAAGACTGAAGAGGCCCAGGCCACCGCGCCCGCCGAAGAGCCCAAGGTCCTCAAGGCCGGTTTCATCTACGTCTCCCCGGTGGGCGACGCCGGTTACTCCTACGCTCACGATCTCGGCCGCCAGGCCGTGGCCGCGCTGCCCGACGTGACCACCAAGTTCGCCGAGTCGGTGCCCGAAGGCGCGGACTCCGAACGCGTGCTGCGGAACATGGCCCGCGAGGGAATGGACGTCATTTTCGCCACCAGCTTCGGCTACATGGACCCGGTCATGAAGGTTGCCAAGGAATTTCCGGACACCAAGTTCATGCACTGCTCCGGTTTCAAGAAGGGCGCCAACGTCAGCAACTACTTCGGCCGCATCTACCAGGCCCGTTATCTGACCGGCCTGATCGCCGGTTCCATGACCAAGAGCAACAAGCTCGGCTACGTGGCCGCCTTCCCCATCCCCGAGGTCATTCGCGGCATCAACGCCTTCACCATCGGCGCCCGCCAGGCGAACCCGGATGTCAAGGTTCACGTGGTCTGGACCAAGACCTGGTATGACCCGGCGCTGGAAAAGGACGCCGCCAAGTCCCTGCTGGACGCCGGTTGCGACGTCATCACCCAGCATCAGGACTCCCCGGCGGCCCAGGAGGCGGCCCAGGAAGCAGGGGCCTACGCCATCGGTTACAATTCCGACATGGCCTCCTTCGCGCCCAAGGCCAACCTGACCTCCGCCATCTGGAACTGGGGCCCCATGTACGTGAAGACCATCGAGGAAGTCCGCAACGGCACCTGGAAGGGCGACCAGTCCATGTGGTGGTCCATGCAGGACGGCGTGGTCGACATCGCGCCCATGGGCTCCATGGTCCCGGACGATGTCAAGTCCATGGTCAACGCCAAGAAGGCCGAGCTCATGGCAGGCAACGACACCGTGTTCACCGGTCCGCTGAAGAACCAGGCCGGTGAAGTGGTCATCGCCGAGGGCACCACCCCGGATGACGGCGCGCTGCTCGGCATGGACTGGTTCGTGGAAGGCGTGGTCGGCACCACCAACTAGATCGGGTACCGTGCTGAAGATCAGAAAAAGAGATGAACCCTGGAAGTGGGGCGCCCTGGTTGTTTTCCTGGGCGCCCTGCTCTTTTCCCTTGTGCTCAGCGCCCTGTTGCTCAAGGGCCAGGGCAAGGACGCCCTGTACGGCATGACCGTGCTGTGGCAGGGAAGTTTCGGCAATGTCTGGTCCATCGAGGACGTGCTCCTCAAGGCCATCCCGCTGTTCCTCTGCTCGCTGGGCGTGGCCGTGGCCTTCCGCATGCAGATATGGAACATCGGAGCCGAAGGGCAGTTCGCCCTGGGGGCCATCGGAGCCACCTGGATGGCCCTGGCCTTTCCCGACCTGCCCCGGTACGCGCTCCTGCCGCTCATGTTCATCATGGCCTTCATCCTGGGCGGCATCTGGGCGCTGATCCCGGCCGTGCTCCGGCTGAAGCTGCGGGTCAACGAGATCATTTCGACATTGATGCTCAACTACATCGCCATCCTGCTCCTGGACTATCTGGTCTTCGGCGTATGGAAGGATCCGGCGAGCTTCGGCTTCCCCATGACCCCCGAGTTCACGCAAGGGGCGATCATCCCGGGCATCGCGGGCAGCCGCGTGCACTGGGGCATAGTCTTCTGCGTGGTCGTGGGCATCGGGTTGTGGGGCTTCATGCGTTTCACCCGGATCGGCTTCGAGCTGAAAGCCAGCGGCGAGGGCGCGCGCGTGGCCCGCTACGCCAAGATCCGCTACGGCATGCTCGTCCTGCTGGTCATGGGCCTTTCCGGCGGGTTCGCCGGCTGGGCCGGATGCGTGGAGACCTCGGCCGTGCTCAACCGGCTGCAGCCCTCCCTCATGGTCGGCTACGGCTACACCGCCATCGTGGTCGCCTGGCTGGCCCGGCTGGAGCCGCTGAACATCGCCTTCGCTTCCTTCCTCCTGGCCGCGCTACGGGTCGGGGTGGAGAACATGCAGCTCAAATTGCAGATCCCGGCGGCCTTCGGGACGATCATGGAGGGCATCATCCTGCTCACCGTGCTGGCCGGGCAGTTTTTCCTGACCTACAAACTGGTCCGCAAGCCGAGGCAGGAGTAGGCCATGTGGGATTTCCTCATACCGCTGTTCGCGGCCACGGTGCAGTCCGGCACCCCCATCCTGTACGCCACCCTGGGCGAGATGATGACCGAGAAGGGCGGGGTGCTCAATCTCGGCGTTGAAGGTATGATGGCCGTGTCCGCCCTGGCCGCTTTCTGGGTCAGCTTCATGACCGGCTCGCCGTGGCTCGGCTTCCTGGCGGGCGGCTTCGCCGGGATGGTCATGGCTTCCCTGCACGCCTTTGTCTGCGTCTCCTGCCTGGGCAACCAGGTGGTCTCCGGCCTGGCCCTGACCATCCTGGGCGGCGGGCTGACCCATTTCCTCGGCGTACCGTACGTCGGCCTGGCCGCGCCCGGCTTCGACCCGTTTGATTTTCCGCTGCTCTCGCAGATTCCGGTCCTGGGCGAAATTTTCTTCAAGCACGACATGCTGGTCTACGTCTCCTTCGTGATTCCGGTCGTGTTCTGGTTCTTCTTCAAACGGACCAGCCTCGGCCTGCACGTAGCTGCCACGGGCGAGATGCCCGCCGCAGCCGCCGCAGCGGGGCTGAAGCCCATCCGGCTGCGCTATTTCGCGGTCATCGCGGGCGGGTTCCTGGTCGGCCTCGGCGGGGCGTATCTGTCGCTCGCCTACACCCACCTGTGGACCAACGGCTTGTCCGGCGGACGCGGCTGGATCGCGGTGGCCCTGGTCATCTTCGCCTTCTGGCGTCCGGGCCGGGCCGTGGTCGGCGCGTACCTTTTCGGCGGGGTCATGGCCTTCCAGTTGCGGCTTCAGGCCGCAGGCACGCACCTGCCGTCCTCCCTGCTGCTCATGCTGCCGTATCTGCTGACCATCCTGGTCCTGATCTTGTCCGCCTGGCGGGGCCGCCGCATCGACGCGCCCGCCGCACTGGGCACCAACATCGAGCCGGAGGGGTAGGGCGATGACAGACCAGATGTTCGTCCGGCCGGTGCGCACCCGACCCATCCCAGAGGGCACGCGGCCTCTGGTCGGCCTCAAAGGGCTGACCAAGCGGTTCGGCAAGGTCCTGGCCAACGACGCCATCACCCTGGACGTCTACCCGGGCCGCATCAAGGCGCTGCTCGGCGAGAACGGCGCGGGCAAGTCGACCATGATGTCCATGCTTGCCGGCCGCTACAAGCCGGACGAGGGGTACATCGAAGTGGACGGCGAGCCCGTGCGCTTCACCTCCTCCAAGGACGCCATCCGGGCGGGCATCGGCATGGTCTACCAGCACTTTATGCTCGTGGACTCCATGACCGTGGCCGAGAACGTCCTGCTCGGCCAGGAAGGGGGCTTCTTCGTCTCCCCGCACGAGATGGAGCGGCGCGTCAGCGATCTGGCCGAGCGCTACGGGCTGAAAATCGACCCGGGCGCGCGCATCTGCGAGCTGTCCATGGGCGAGCGCCAGCTGGTGGAGATCCTCAAGCTTTTGTACCGCGAGAGCCGCATCCTCATCTTCGACGAGCCCACGGCGGTCCTCACCCCGGAGGAGACCCGCAATCTTTTCGAGGCGTTGTGGCGTATGACCGAGCAGGGCAAGGCGATCATCTTCATCTCGCACAAGCTGGAGGAGGTCATCGCCCTGGCCGATGAGATCGCCATCCTGCGGCGCGGCCGCATCGAGGGCGAATTGGACCCGGAATCCATCGAGTCCAAGGCGGATCTGGCCTCGCGCATGGTCGGCAAGGAGGTCCTGCTCGAGGTGGACCGCCAGCCCGCCGAGATCGGCGACAAGGTCCTGGAGGTCAAGAACCTGACCGGGCTCGGTCTGACCGAGGTGGATTTGGATGTGCGCCGGGGCGAGATCGTGGCCCTCGTGGGCGTGGCGGGCAACGGCCAGAAGGCGCTGGTCGAGGCTGTCACCGGCCTGACCAAACCGCCCCTGGACACGGTCTTCATCATGGGCAAGCCGTGGCGCAAGTTCTTCGCCGAATCCACCTGGAACCGGTCCATGTGCTACATCCCCGAGGACCGGCTCGGCCTGGCCACGCTGCCCAACCAGAACCTGGTGGACAACCTGCTTTTGACCACCCGCAAGGGGTTCGCCAAGGGTTTGTGGCTGGACAAGAAGAAGGCCGCCAAGCACACGACCCGACTCATCGAGAAGTTCGACATCCGGCCCGGCCGCATCCACGCCCTGGCCTGGCAGCTGTCCGGCGGCAACCTGCAGAAGGCCGTCTTGGCCCGCGAGCTCTACCGCGAGCCCAAGCTCATCGTGGCCGAACAGCCCACCCAGGGGCTGGACGTGTCCGCAACCGAGGAGGTCTGGAAGCGGTTGCTCGAGACCCGGTCCATGGCCGGGGTGCTCCTGGTCACCGGCGATCTTAACGAGGCACTGCAACTGGCCGACCGCGTGGCGGTCATCTACCGGGGCAAGATCCTGGGCGTCCTGGACAACTCGGACAAGGACGTCGCCCGCAAGGTCGGCCCGCTCATGGCCGGTATCGTCGACTAGCCCGGCCTTCCGCGAAAGAAAATGAATTTCCCGGTTTCCCGACCGAATTGATCCCATTAACCGTTCAGCAAGGAGAAAGATATGAAGTTCAACAAAATGCGCATGATGCTCGCGTTCGTCGCGATCATTTCGCTGTTCACGCTGTCTACCTTCGCCCAGGCCGCAACCACCCTGGAAAAGGTCAAGGAAGCGGGTGTCATCACTGTGGGCAACTCCCCGGACTACCCCCCGTTTGAGGCCATCGGCGACAGCGGTGAGCGCGTCGGCTTCGATGTGGACCTTCTGAACGCCATCGCCGCCAAGATGGGCATCAAGGTCAAGTGGGTGACCATGGACTTCGCGGCCATCGTCACCGCCACCCAGAGCGGCCAGGTGGACATGGGCATGTCCGGCTTCTCCATCTCTCCCGAGCGCGCCGAACAGGTCAGCTTCTCCGCCCCTTACATCGCCAGCGGTCAGGTCATCGTGGTCCGCAACGACTCCGATATCAAATCCGCTGCCGACCTCAAGGGCAAGAAGATCGCGGTCCAGCTGGGCACCACCGGCGAGCAGGAGGCCGACAAGATCGAGGGGGCGGAAGTGGTCAAGCCCGAGAGCTACAACATCGCCTTCATGATGCTGAACAACAAAGTCGCGGACGCGGTCATCGCCGACATCTCCGTGGCCGACGAGTTCGTCAAGCAGGGCAAGTTCAAGCGTGGCGGCGAGCCGCTGTCCTACGAGGAATTCGCCATGATCACCCGCAAGGGCAACGACGACCTGCTGCAGGCCCTGAACAAGGCGCTGGAGGAAGTCAAGGCGGATGGCACCTACGCCGCCATCGTCAAGAAGTGGAATCTCTAGTCTAGCAGCAACCGGGCCGGGGGCGTGCGTCCCCGGCCCTTTTTTCTCCAGGAGTTAAGGCGATGGATTTTTCCCTCCTATTCAAACACCAGGACATGCTCCTGAACGGGGCCTGGATCACCCTGCAGGTGACCTTCGGGGCCCTGGCACTGGGGCTCGTCCTGGGTATCCTGGCCGGGACCGGACGCATCAGCCGCCGCGTCCAGATACGGGTGCTCGCCGACGCCTACATCCAGGTCATCCGGGGCACCCCCATGCTGCTCCAGATTTTCTTCTTCTACCTCGGTTTTCCGCAGCTCTACATGCTGGCCACCGGCGACGGGTTCACCCCGGACCCGCTGATCACCGGCATCGTGGCGCTGGGCATCAACAGCGGGGCGTACAACGCCGAGATCATCCGCGCGGGCATCCAGTCCATCAACAAGGGCCAGATGGAAGCCGCGCGCGGCACCGGGCTGTCCCACACCCAGTCCATGTTCCACGTCATCCTGCCCCAGGCCCTCAAACGGATGATTCCGCCGCTGGGCAACGAGCTCATCGTTCTGCTCAAGGACTCGTCGCTCATCTCGACCATCGGCGTGGCCGAACTGATGTTCACCGCCAAGGTCCTTGGCGCACGGTACTACACCTATGTGCCGTTCCTGGTGGGCGTGGGCTGCATCTATCTGACGCTGACCTTCGGCTTTTCGCGCCTGTTCAACATCCTGGAACGCAAGCTGTCCGCAGGCAGCGGGGCGCGAGAGGACAAGGGGGCCGTCCCGGACCTGGGATAACCCCCCTTTGTACGGAGCCCTTGAAAGCCCCTCCGCGCTTCGGCGAGGAGGGGCTTTTTCATGGTCTGTGGTCACGGAGATTGACAATTTGGAGGGAATGAATATGGTTAATACCATGAACAATAGAAGCGATACCAGCATACCCAAGCGCGACGTGGCCGAATTCCAGCACCTGGTGGCGGACATCTTCCAGTGCTGCCAGGAGCGGCTGCAATACCAGAGCGAACGGTTCGGACTGCCCGATGCCGAGTTGCGCTGCCTCATGCTCTTCGAGGGAGAGCGCTACCTGACGGCCAAGACCTTGGCCTACCGGATGAACGTGGCCAAGAGCAGGGTGACCAAGCTCGTCTCGTCCCTTGTGGAACGGGGACTGCTGGCTTCCATGACGGACCCGGCGGACTCGCGCGTCAAGCTTCTGTCCGTAACCCCGGAAGGAGCGCGGCTGTTGGCGAGGATCGCGCTGTTCCGCTTCGAGGTGCATGAAACCGTGCTGGAGGCGTTCAGCGAAGAGCAGCGCGGTGCGTTGCTCCAGGCCCTGTCCCTGCTGTCCCGGCACATGAAGTCGGCCAAAGATATGATGGACTGATTTTTTTGAGGGAATAGTTAATGTCATTAACAATTAGGAGGATGTCATGTCCGAAGAAGCCAAAACCGGCGGGATGAAGCAGAAGCACGCCTTCATCACCTCCCGAGGCACCCTGGACGGGGCCATGCCCGCATTGGTCATGGCGCTCAACTCGGTCAGGCTCGGCAACGGCGCGACCATTTTCTACACCTTCATGGGCATGGACGTGCTCAAGCACGGCGGTATCGAGAAGTTGAAGTACTACCCGGAAGGGACCATGGGAGCCATTCCCGGAATGCCGCATCTGGCCACCAGCATGATGAAGAAGTGGATGAACGAGGCCAACATTCCGGACGTGGCCGAGATGTTCGAGATGGCCCAGATCGAAGGGGTCAGGTTCGTGGCCTGCCACATGACCATGTCCATGATGAAGCTCAAGCAGGAGGACTTTGTGGAAGGAGTGGAGGTCTGGACCGCCGAGGAGTTCATCAAGTACGCCGGAGAATGCGACCCGTGCCTGTTCACCTAGGACGCAAAAAGCCCCGGTTTTCAACCGGGGCTTTTTGCTTCAAGGCTTACTGCTCCTTGATGAGCTGAATCTCCTGCTTGCCGAGTTTCACCTCTTGCCCGTTCTCGTCAGTGAAGACGTAAGTGTCCGTGTTCACGTCGTAAACGGGATGGTCTTGGGCGATGTAAATCTGCCCGCTCGTGGTGGTGATCTTGTAGCTAGTGGTCATGCAGGCCGCCAGGCCGAGTACCAGGATGCAGGCGGCGAGCAGTCTCGACAGTGCGGACATGCTGAACTCCGGAAAACGTTGGTGAAGCAATGCGGTTATCCTAGCCCTGAATCGGCTCGTTTATCAACGCCAAAATGGGAAAAATGGCTTTTTCTAGCTGAAAAGGTTGCCCGCGCGGTTCAAAAAAGCGTCGAGACGCTCTTCGGACAGGTGCAGACGCTCGGTGATGCGCTTGATTTCGTCCCCGGCGTCGTACAAGGGATAGTCGCTGCCGAAGAGGATGCGGTCCGGGGTGAAGGCGGCCACCAGCCGCTTCAGCAGGTCGTCGTCCACGAAATCCATCACGCTGGAGCAGTCCACGTACACGTCCAGGCCCGCCAGATGTTCCATGGCGTATTCCCACTGCTTGAGGCCGCCCATGTGGGCCGCGATCATGACCGGCTTGGGGAATGCCCTGCGCAGGGCGGCCATCTTCCTGGGGCAGGACGGGTTCAGGTCGGGCGGCAGGTCGTCGCCCACGTGGAACATGCAGATGAACCGTTCGTCCACCAGCTCCATGAGATCGTAGAACGCGGGGTCGTCCATGCGGAACCCCTGGAAATCGGGGTGAAATTTGAGGCCTCGGATGCCGTTCTTAGCCAGCCGTTCCAACTCTTCGGCGTTGCGGTCGTAGCCGGGATGCAGGGTGCCGAAGGGGATCAGCCTGGGCGCGGTCTTCTGCAATTCGATGGCCCAGTTGTTGGCCGGGATCACCTGTCGGGGTGAGGTTGCGGCGGCCAGGACCACGGCCTTGTCCAGACCGGCCCGGTCCAGGCGAGCGATGAGGTCGTCGGCCCGGCCCGTTCCCACCGGGGTGATGCCGTAGTGGTCCTCCAGGTGGTCCACCGCCTTCTCAGCGATCTTATTGTGGAAGGCGTGGGTGTGTATGTCTATTCGCATGGCGAGAGCCTACCCGGAGAGGTCCGGGGGTGTAAACGGTTGTTTGAATCAAAAAACAAAAAAATATGTTACGATCCGAAGTGGTTATTGAAATAATGCCTTCAACCATTCCGGGATGGCCACAGGCTTGCCCTTGAGGTTGACGCAGGCGTGGCCGGTCATGCCCGTGGCGTGGAGCACGGCCTTGTCGTCGTTCCAGATCTCGTAAGCGAACTCCACCGAGGCACGGCCCCATTTGGAGATGCCGCAGCGCACGTGGATGCGTTCGTCGTAGCGGATGGGGGTGCGGTAGCGGCAGTTGGCTTCGCGCACCGGAAGCATGACCCCGCGCTCCTCGGCCACCCGGTAGCTGATGCCGGTCTCGCGCATGAACGCGCTGCGCGCGCGTTCGAACAGGTGCAGGTACTCCGCGTGATAGACCACGGCCATGGCGTCGGTCTCGCCGTAGGACACGTAGTGCGTGTACCAGCCGTCGCGTTCGGGAAACGGTTTGGGCGTCATCACTTCATCCCGAAGGTCTTGAGGGCGTGGGCCAGCAGTTCGTGCCCCTTGTCCAGTTTCAGGCCCGAGGCGGCGGTCTTTTCGCTGAAGCCGTCCACGCCCGACGGCGCGCAGCCAGGCCCGTTGAGGATGAAGGGCACCGGGTCCGTAGTGTGGGTCTTCTCCGCTATGGGCGTGAAGTGATCGCAGGTCACGATCCAGGCGGTCTCCTCGTCCTTGAGGGCTTCGCGCAGGGGAGCGACGATGCGGGCGTCGAACCGGGAGATGGCCTCCACCTTGTCCTTGGCGCTGCCGCCGTGGCCGCACTCGTCCGGGCCTTCCAGGTGCACGAAGACGAAGTCGTGGTCCTTGAGAAAGTTCAGCGCCGCCTCCACCTTGCCCTCGTAGTTGGTGTCGAGCAGGCCGGTGGCGCCGGGCACGTCGACCACCGCCATATTGGAGGCGAAGCCGAGCCCCTTGATCAGGTCCACGGCCGAGATGACCGCGCCGTCGAGTCCGAAGGTCTGCTTGAAATCCGGCAGGTTCAGCGGACGGCCCTGGCCCCACGGCCAGATGGAGTTGGCCGCGGAGCGGTTCACGGTCCGGTCGGCCAGCAGGTCGTGAGCCTCGAAGAGCAGGTCCCACAGGTCCGGGCTGCGCGAAAAGGCGCGCAGGTCGAACTTGACCGGCTTGTCCGTGATGTCGTGAGGCGGGTTGATGAATAGCTTGGCGTCGTCGGTCAGGGCCCCGTCCTTCTGGACCAGCAGGTGGCGGTACTGGATGCCGGGATAAAAGGTATAGGTCTCGTTGCCGAGCTTTTCCTGGAGTTTCTCCACCAGGGGTCGGGAAACCTCCGAGGCGATGTGTCCCGACGAGTAGTCGCGCATGATCCCGTCGATGGTCAGCTTGGAGACCGTGACCAGGTTGAGCCGCCAGACCAGGTCGTCCGGCCCGAGCTCGAGCCCCTGCGCGGCGGCCTCGATGGGGCCGCGTCCGGTGTGGTAGGTGGCCGGGTCGAAGCCGAGCAGGGCCATGTTGGCCACGTCCGAGCCCGGGGCCATGCCCTCGGGCACGGTCTGGGCCAGGCCGACAGAGCCGGTGGCGGCCAGTTCGTCCATGTTCGGCGTGACGGCGGCCTCCATGGTGGTCTTGCCGCCCAGTTCGTCCAGGGGCCAGCCGCCCATGCCGTCCGCGATGAGATAGAGAAGTTTCATGTATGGTCCGTTTACAGGATTCGGAATTTGACGCAGGGCTCCACCGTGAAGTCCATGGCGTCGATCTCGGCCAGGACCGCGTCCGCGTCGCGCGCCGAGGTCTCGTGGGTGATGATCACCAGCGGGATGCCCTCGGCCCCGGATTCGCCTTTCTGCACCGCCTGGGCGATGGACACGTTGTGGTCGGCCATGGACCGGGTGATGGCGGCCATGACGCCGGTGCGGTCGGCCACGGTGAAGCGGAAGTAGTACTTGGACTCGGATTCCTCGGGCGGCAGGATCTTCGCCTTGGGGATCGCCTGGTTGTGGAAGCCGGTGTTGTCCGGGCCGGTGCAGCCGTCGCTGATCTTGCGCACCAGGTTCATGATGTCCGCCAGCACGGCCGAGCCCGTGGGCAGGTCGCCCGCGCCCTGGCCGTGGAGCATGATCGGTCCCACCGCGTTGCCTTCCAGGCGCACGGCGTTGTAGTTGCCGCCCACCCGGGCCAGCAGGTAAGTGTAGGGCACCAGCGCGGGGTGCACGCCCGCCTCCAGGCGGCCGTTTACGTCCATGACGTGGGCCAGCAGCTTGATGCGGTAGCCGAACTCGCGGGCGAACTCGATGTCCATGGGCGTCACGCTGGTGATGCCCTGCACGGACAGCTCGGAGAGCGGGTAGTCCACGCCGTAGGCCATGCGGATGAGCACGCACAGTTTGTGGGCGGTGTCGAACCCCTCGATGTCGAAGGTCGGGTCCGCTTCGGCGTAGCCCAGGTCCTGGGCGTCGGCCAGGGCGGTCGAAAAGTCCATGCCCCGCGTGGTCATTTCGGACAGGATGTAGTTGGCCGTGCCGTTCATGATCCCGAGCATCTTGACGATCTCGTCGCCCGCCAGGCTCTCCTTGAGGGTCTGGACAATGGGAATCCCGCCCGCGCAGCTGGCCTCGAACAGCAGCCCGACCGCGTTGTCGGCCGCGGCCTGGAAGAGTTCCAGGCCGTGCTCGGCGAGCAGGTGCTTGTTGGCCGTGACCACGTGCTTGCCCGCGGCAAACGCCTTGAGCATGAGGTCCCTGGCCGTGTCCAGGCCGCCCATGAGCTCCACCACGATGTCCACGGACGGGTCGTTGACCAGGGCGTCCGGGTCGTCGGTGAAGACCACGTCCGGGCCCGGATCGAAGGCCCGCTTCTTGGCCAGGTCCCTGACCAGGATCTTGGAGATCACTATTTTCTTGCCGAGCCGCTTTTCAATGCGTCCGGCATTCATATCCAGTATTTTCGCCAGGCCCGAGCCGACCGTTCCGAATCCGCCGAGACCGAGTCTGATTACATCCATGATTACCCCTTTGAGAAGAATTTGCGCAAGTTGCGCACAGCCTGGTTCGTCCGGTGGCGGTTTTCCACGAAGCTGAAACGCACGTGGTCGTCGCCGTATTGTCCGAAACCGAGGCCGGGAGAGACGGCCACCTCAGCTTCCTGCAGGAGCATTTTGGAGAACTCCACGGACCCCATGGGCCGGAACTCCTCCGGAATCTGCGCCCACAGGAACATAGTCGCCTTGGGCGGGGTGACGCACCAGCCGATGCGGTTGAGGCCCTCGCACAGGGCGTCGCGCCGGTCCTGGTACACGGCCATGATCTCCTTGACCGCCTGGTCCATCTCCTCGCGGGTGAACTTGGGGCAGTCGTCGAGGTCGCCGTTCAGGGCGCAGGCGGCCGCGATCTGGATGGGCTGGTAGATGCCGTAATCGAGGTAGCTCTTTATCCGGGTCAGGGCGTTGACCATTTCCGGGTTGCCCACGCAGTAGCCCACGCGCATGCCGGCCATGGAATAGCTCTTGGTCATGGAGAAGAACTCCACGGCCACGTCCTTGGCGCCGTCGGCCTGCATGATGCTCGGGGCCACGTAGCCGTCGAAGACGAAGTCCGCGTAGGCCAGGTCGTGGATGACGTACAGCCCGTTTTCCTTGGCGAAGTCGACGATGCGCTGGAAGAAGGGCAGCTCCACGCACTGGGTGGTCGGGTTGTGCGGGAAATTGATGATCAGCACCTTGGGCTTGGGCCAGGTGTGCCGGATGGCCGTCTCCAGGTTCTCGAAGAAATCCTGGCCCGGCCCGATGGGCACACGGCGCACGTCCGCACCCGCGATGATCGAGGCGTACGGATGGATGGGGTAGGCCGGATCCGGAGCCAGGACGACGTCGCCGGGGGAGAGCATGGCCAGGGCCAGGTGAGCCAGCCCTTCCTTGGCGCCCATGGTCACGCAGATCTCGTTGTCGCGGTCGAGCGTGACATCAAAGCGGCGGTAGTACCAGTCCTGAACGGCCCTGCGCAGGCCCTTGATTCCCTTGGATGCCGAATACTTGGAGTTGCCGGGCTTGTATGCAGCCTCTGCCAGCTTGTCGAGAATGGGCTTGGGGGTGGGCACATCGGGGTTGCCCATGCCCAGGTCGATGATGTCCGCGCCTGCATGGCGCAGCTTCATCTTCAGCTCGTTGACCTGGGCGAACACATAGGGGGGCAGTCGATCGACTCTCGCAAACTTGGACATGGCGAAAAACTCCTCAAAATGTATTAGTACAAGGGAATTTTCTTACTCTGCGCGGTGTGCACTGTCAAAATGAAAATGACCGATATTGTCGGCTGCGGAAAGGGGTGCAACCACTGACCCGGCGGTTGTGTCTTGACCTCACTGCCGGTTTTTTTTAGCGTCCATCTTTCATCAGGAATATATCCGGCCGAAGGCCGAAATACATAAGGAGATTTTTCATGGTTCAGAAATCCGAAACCATCTGGTTCGACGGCAAACAGGTTCCCTGGGACGAGGCCAATGTCCACGTCCTGACCCACGCCCTGCACTACGGCACCGCCGTTTTCGAGGGCATCCGCGCCTACGAGTGCGGCGACGGCTCCTCTGAAGTCTTCCGCCTGGAAGAGCACATGGTCCGCCTGGTCAATTCCGCGAAGATTCTCGGCCTGGACTTGCCGTATCCCGCCGAGGAGTTGAGCGAGGCCACCATCGAGACCCTCAAGCGCAACAAGCTCGCCGGCGCCTATGTCCGGCCCCTGGTCTTCGTGGGCGACGGCGCCATGGGCGTTCATCCCGGCAACAACCCGATCAAGACGATCATCGCCTGCTGGCCCTGGGGCGCATACCTGGGCGAGGACGCGCTGGAAAAGGGCATCAAGGTCAAGGTCAGCTCCTTCTCCCGCCACCACGTCAACGTCATGATGACCAAGTCCAAGTCCGCGGGCAACTACGTCAACTCCGTGCTGGCCAAGACCGAGGCCGTGGCCGACGGCTATGACGAGGCCATCATGCTCGACACCACGGGCCACGTGTCCGAAGGCTCGGGCGAGAATATTTTCATGGTCCTCAACGACGTCATCTACACCCCGCACACCGACGGCGTGCTCGGCGGCCTGACCCGCGATTCGATCATCGCCCTGGCCGGGGATCTGGGCTATGAGGTCCGCGAGGAGCCCATCACCCGCGACATGATCTACACCGCCGACGAGGTCTTCTTCTCCGGCACCGCCGCCGAACTCACCCCGATCAGCTCGGTGGACCGCCGGACCATCGGCAACGGCGCGGCCGGACCGGTGGCCAAGCTGCTCCAGACCGAGTTCTTCAAGATCGTCAAGGGCGAGAACCCGGACTACGAGCACTGGCTGCACCGCTACCAGGTTTAATAGAAAGTCTAGAAAACCGGTCCATCATCTGGTAAGTAAGGGGAAATCCGGCGCGGATTGTCGGGTTTCCCCCTTTTTCATCCACTATTCCGGGCAATTGTCGATTCCGCGCCACAGCCCCAGGCACACCCATGAGCACATCGAACCTCACGGCCAAGTATCGTCCCCAGACCTTCGAGGAAGTGGCGGGGCAGCAGGCGGTCAAATCCATCCTCTCCCGGGCGGCCGCCCAGGACAAGATCGCGCCCGCCTATCTCTTTTCCGGCACCCGAGGCGTGGGCAAGACGACCATCGCCCGCATCTTCGCCAAGGCGCTGAACTGCGTGAACGCGCCCACGGGCGAGCCGTGCAACGAGTGCGACCACTGCCGCCAGATCACCGCGGGCGTGGCCCCGGACGTCATCGAGATCGACGGCGCGTCCAACCGGGGCATCGACGACGCCCGCCGCCTCAAGGAGGACATCGGCTACGCGCCCATCGACGGCCGCTACAAGGTGTTCATCATCGACGAGGCGCACATGCTCACCAAGGAGGCCTTCAACGCGCTGCTCAAGACGCTGGAGGAACCGCCGCCGCGCGCGACCTTCATCATGGCCACCACCGAGCACCACAAGTTTCCGGCCACCATCGTCAGCCGCTGCCAGCATTATACCTTCAAGATGCTGCCCCAGGCCGAACTGGTGGCCCACCTCGAAAAGATCATGAATCTCGAGGAGCTTAAGTACGAGCCCGGCGCGCTGTCCATCATCGCCAAGCGCGGCGCGGGTTCGGTCCGCGACTCCATGTCCCTGCTCGGCCAGGCCCTGGCCATGGGCGAGGACGTGCTGAAAGAGGCCGACGTGCGCGGCTTCCTCGGTCTGGCGGGCCAGGACGTCTTCTTCGGGCTCATGGAGTCCATGCACGCCCGCGACCTGGTGGCCGTGGGCCACGTCCTGCGCCAGGTTCTGGACCAGGGGCTCGACCTCGGCTTCTTCCTGCGCGAGCTGACCAACTGCTGGCGCAATATGTTTTTGCTCCGCCAGGCGGGCGAGGAGGCGCTGCCTCTGCTCGGCCTGTCCGGCGAGGAGGCCGCCAACTGGCTGGACTGGGCGAACAAGTTCGAGGCCGCCCACATCCACGCCTGCTGGCAGATGACCCTGGACGGCCAGCGCAAGGTCATGACCAGCCTGGAACCGGCCCTGGCGCTGGAACTGCTGTTGCTCAACCTGACCAGCCTGCCGGACCTGATCAACCTGGAGTCCATGGGACCGCGCACCGGCGGTGCGTCCAAGCCCCCCATGGGGGGCGGCGGGCAATCCGGCCCGACCCGGGGAGGCCCGGTACAGGGCGGTCCGGGCATGACGGGCGGGCAGGGGGGCATGCCCCCGGGCGGCAGGCAATTCGCGCCGCCCCAGGCCGCGCCCAGGCAATCGGCGCCACCGAAACCCATGCAGCCGCAGACCGCGCCGCCCACGCGCTCGGGCCAGCCGCCGCACTACGAGGCGCGCGAGCCCGGCGGATCCGGCTTCGCGCCGCCCAGGGCGCAGTCCGCGCCCCCGGCCCGGCCCGAGCCGGAACCCGAGCCTGTAGGTCCGTCCGACGCCACGCCCCTGTCCGAGTCCGCGACGCAGCGCGTCACGGCCGCGTCCATTCCCGGCCCCCGGGACTGGGACGGCTTCCTCAAGTTCGTGGAGGCGCGCAACGGCGAAGCCGGAGTCAAGGTGTCCATGCTCCACCTGACTAAGGGAGAGCGGGAGAAGGACGGGCTCAAGATCGTCTGCCGGACCCGGACCATGTGCGCGCAGCTCAAGGAGAAATCCACGCTGGAGGCCCTGGACGGGCTGACCAGGGAATTTTTTGGCCCAACGGTTGAGGTTCGCGTGGAAACAGGCGATATTGCCGAGCCCAAATCGGACAGGCAACTCATGGAAGAGGCGGAAAATCATCCCGGCGTGATCAGGGTCATGGAGGCCTTCAACGCCCAGATGCTTTCGGTAAGTCACAGAAAACAATAAGTATACGACTCGAGGAGAATATAATGAAAGGCATGAACGAAATGCTCCGTCAGGCCCAGATCATGCAGCGCAAGATGACCGAGGCCCAGGACGCGCTCAAGGCCAAGGAGGTCGAGGCGTCCAGCGGCGGCGGCATGGTCACCGTCAAAGTCACCGGCTCCCAGGAGGTGACCGAGGTGCGCATCGAGCCGTCCGTCATGGAGGCGGGGGATGTGGAGATGCTCCAGGACCTGGTCATGACCGCGGCCAACGAGGCCCTCAAGAAGTCCAAGGATATGATGGAAGAGGCCATGAAGGGCGTGACCGGCGGCCTGTCCATCCCCGGCATGTTCTAGTTTTCGCCCGCTGTCCGGCGTATTGTGGCGGCCCGGATGTCCGTCCGCGCCGCCCGTTCGCCCTTGGACGGCCGCTTTTCTTCAAGGAGTCGCATTGCAGAATCTTCCCGGACCGCTCAAGGAAGTGGTCGATCAACTGTCGAGCCTGCCCGGCATCGGCCCCAAATCCGCCCTGCGCATCGCCCTGACCCTGCTCAAGATGCCCCGCGAACGGGCCTCCGGGGTGGGGCAGTCCATCATCGAGTTGCGCGAGCGGCTTTGTCTTTGCGAGGACTGCGCCTGCCTGGCCGAATCCAGCCCGTGCGCCATCTGCGCCGACACCTCCCGCGACACCGGGCAGATCTGCCTGGTGCCCGAATGGGACGCGCTCCTGGCCATGGAGGAGATGGGCATCTACCGGGGCAAGTATCTGGTCTTGGGCGGTCTCTTGTCCCCGCTGGACGGCATTGACCCGGGTCAGCTGGAAATCGACCGTTTGCGGCGCAGGCTGGCCACCGGCGATTTTGATGAGATGATCCTGGCCCTGGGGGCGACCCTGGACGCCGAGGCCACGGCCTCCTACGTCAAGAATCTGGTGGAGTCCGAGTTCCCCGGCGTCTCGGTGACCCGTCTGGCCCAGGGCATTCCCATCGGGGCCGAAGTCAAGTTCATGGACAAGGAGACCCTCAAGCAGTCCCTGGTTCATCGGCAGAAGATGTAACCGGGAATCCCATGAGCGACGAAAATCTCAGCCAGTTGAACGACGTCGAAGTCGTCAGCACCATCTATCACAACAAAGAGAACGGCTACGCCATCGTCCGGGTCCGGGCCAAGGACGAGCCGGGCCAGCTCACCATCGTCGGCACCCTGGGCGAACTGGCCGGTGGCGCGACCCTGAACCTCGCCGGGCGGTGGATCGTGCATCCCAAGTTCGGCCGCCAGTTCGAGGTGTCCACCTTCGAGCAGGCCCGGCCCGCCACCGAGAACGGGGTCATCCGCTTTCTGCAGTCGTCCATCAAGGGTGTGGGGGAGAAGACCGCCACCCTCATCGTGGAGGAATTCGGCATCGGCGTCCTGGACCTGCTGGACGACGACCCGGACCAGCTCCTCAAGATCAAGGGCATCTCCAAGAACAAGCTCAAGGACATCATCGAGTCCTGGGGCCGCCAGCGGGAGATCAAGAACCTGCTGGTCTTTCTCCAGTCCCATCAGGTGCCGACCACCTTCGCGGGCAAGATATTTCATCTCTACGGGGCCCAGGCCGAAGCCAAGCTGCGGGAGAACCCCTACGACCTGGCCTACGAAATCCGGGGCGTGGGTTTCAAGACCGCCGACCACATGGCCATGAAGCTCGGCTTCGCCCCGGACTGCGCGCAGCGGTTGGAGGCGGCCATCGCCTACACCATGCTGACCTCCTGCGAGCGTAACGGGCACCTGTTCATCCCCAAGCCCAAGCTGCTCGAGGATGTGGCCCGCATGCTCGACACCACGGACTACGACAAGCTGGAGCTGGCCCTGTTCGGGCTGGAGGAGAAGAAGCGCATCCGCATCGAGAATTTGTCAGAGCAGGGCATCTCCGAGGCGGTCTATCTCATGTACTTCTTCCACTACGAGAACGAGACCACCCAGCGGCTGTACCAGCTCATCAGCCATCCCACGCCCATTTCGCGCAAGAAGATCGACAAGACCCTGCCCAAGGTCGAGGACAAGCTCGGCTTCAACCTGTCCGACGAGCAGCGCGAGGCGGTCTTCGAGGCGTGCTCCAACAAGGTTTTCATCATCACCGGCGGACCGGGCACGGGTAAGACGACCATCACCAAGGCGATCCTGCTGACCCTCAAGGAACTGGGCCTCAAGATCATGCAGGCCGCGCCCACCGGGCGGGCAGCCAAGCGCATGGCCGAGGCCACCGGGCATCCGGCCAAGACCGTGCACCGCATGCTCCAGTTCCAGCCCGAGGGCGGGTTCCACTACTGCGAGGATCAGAAGCTCAAGGCCGACGTCCTGGTGGTGGACGAGGCCTCCATGGTCGACGCCCAGCTTTTCGTCTCCATCCTGCGGGCCCTGCCGCACACCTGCCGCCTGATCCTGGTGGGCGACGTCAACCAGCTGCCCAGCGTGGGGCCGGGCAACGTGCTGGGCGATCTGATCGACTCCCGGAAAGTGCCGTGCGCCGTGCTGACGCACATCTTCCGCCAGGCCCAGGAGAGCTTCATCGTGGTCAACGCCCACCGCATCAACGAGGGCCAATTCCCGCGCCAGCACCCGTGCCCGCCCCCCGAGGCCGATTTCTACTGGATTCCGCAGGAGGACCCGATCAAGGTCCAGAAGCTCATCCTGGACTCGGTCTGCGAGCGCATCCCCGAGCGCTACGGGCTCGACCCGCTGCGCGACATCCAGGTGCTCACTCCCATGCACAAGGGCGACGTGGGCACCCAGGCCCTGAACACGGCCCTGCAGGCGCGGCTCAATCCGAAAGGGCCGGGCGTGCGCGAGCTCAAGCGCAAGTTCGCCACCTTCCGCGAGGGCGATCGGGTCATCCAGCTCAAGAACAATTACGACAAGGAAGTGTTCAACGGCGACCTGGGATGGATCGTGGAGGTCGATACCGACAGCCACGAACTCATGGTCGAATTCGACGGCAACCACGTCCACTTCGAATCCTCGGACCTGGACGAGCTCGGCCTGGCCTATGCGGTCAGCGTGCACAAGTCGCAGGGCAGCGAGTACCCGGCCGTGGTCATGCCCATCGTCACCCAGCACTTCCTGCTGCTGCAGCGCAACCTGCTCTACACCGGCCTGACCCGCGCCCGCGAACTGGCCGTGCTCATCGGCTCGGACCGGGCCTTTAGGATCGGCCTGAACAACGCCACCTCGGGCAACCGCAACACCCATCTCGCCTACCGGTTGCGGGCCATCTTCGACGAAAACCGGCTCTACTAGCCGCCGCGCCGCCCCTCCCTCCGACCGGAAGGGCATCTTGCCGACACCGCAGGGTGGTTGCAAAACCTCCTAAAAAATGGTGTAACATACTCTGGTCTTTTCGCTTATGATGATTATTGTCTTCAATCGGGGCAATGGCGCGAGCACGCCTTGTCCACCCATATGAGAACACCTAAGTCAAGGAGATGTCCGTTATGCTCAGCGAGAAACTGGAAGACGCGCTCAACGCGCAGATGAACTGGGAAATCTATTCCGCACATATTTACCTTTCCATGGCCTCCCACTTCTCCAACGAGGGATTGGCCGGGTTCTCCGCCTGGATGTACGCCCAGTACCAGGAAGAGATGTTCCACGCCATGCGCTTCTTCAACTACATCAACGAGGCGGGCGGCCATGCCAAGCTCGGGAACATCGACGCTCCGCAGCATGATTGGGAATCTCCGCTGGCCGCTTTCGAGGAGGCCCTGGAGCACGAGAAGGGCGTGACCGCGCGCATCAACGACATCGCCAACCTGGCCGTGGACGAGCGCAACCACGCCGTGGGCATCTTCCTGCAGTGGTTCATCTCCGAGCAGGTCGAGGAAGAGGACACCGTCAGCGATGTGGTCGGCAAGCTCAAGCTTGTGGGCGATGGCGGCGGGCTGTTCATGCTCGACCGCGATCTCGGCACCAGGGTGTTCACCCCGCCGACCAACGCATAATCAGCCGAACATGTCCGGCCGGAGGGCGCCAACCGTTCCCTCCGGCCTTTTTTTCACCCACAACCAGGGGACGACATGCCTGAAAAAAGCATAAACATCGTTATCGGCGGCGCGGCCGGTCAGGGGCTGGTCACCATCGGCCAGCTGCTTTCCAAGGCCATCACCAGGGCGGGACTTCATCTTCTGGTGACCCAGCGCTACATGTCCAGGGTGCGCGGCGGCCACAACACCTACGCCATCCGCATGGGCGAAGAGGATATTCTCGGGGGAACCGAGAATATCGACATCCTGGCCGCCCTCAACGCGGAGACCCTGGAAAAGCATCTGGACGACGTGGGGAAGGGCGGCCTGGTCGTGGCCGGGGCCGACCTCGACACCGAGGGGCTCAATGCGCTGCGCATTCCCTACAAGGAACTCTCCCCCAAACCGCTTTTCAACAACACGGCCATGCTCGGCGTGCTCGGGCGCGCCGTGAACCTCGATCTCGACATCCTCGAAGAGCTGCTCAAGCAGACCTTCGGAAAGAAGGGCGACGAGGTGGTCGCGGCCAACCTCGACGTCCTGCGCAAGGCCTACCATTGGGTCTCGGACCAGGACCACGATTTCTTCTGCGACATCAAGCCCGGCGGCCCCAAAGGCCGGATGATGCTCAATGGCAACGAGGCCATCGGCCTCGGCGCCCTGGCCGCGGGCTGCAACTTCGTCTCCTTCTATCCCATGACTCCCTCTACCGGGGTGGCCATGACCCTGATCGCCAAGGGCGCGCCTCTGGGGCTTCAGTATGAGCAGGTGGAGGACGAAATCGCGGCCATGAACATGGCGCTGGGCGCTTCCTACGCCGGGGCCAAAGCATTGGTGACCACTTCCGGCGGCGGATTCGCCCTCATGGAAGAGGCCATCAGCCTGGCCGGCGTGTCTGAGACCCCGCTGGTCTGCGTGGTGGTTCAGCGTCCCGGCCCGGCCACGGGACTGCCCACCCGTACTGAGCAGGCGGACCTCAATCTGGTTCTCTATTCGGGCCATGGTGAGTTCCCCCGGGCCATCCTGGCTCCGGCCACGCCCGAGGACTGCTTCTATCTGACCCACCGGGCCTTCGACCTGGCCGAGACCTACCAGACCCCGATCTTCGTCCTGTCCGAGCAATACCTGGCCGACTGCTTCCGCGACGTGGAACCGTTCGACTTGGACGATCTCCCCGAGGTCGCCGCGCCGCTGCTGGAATGGAATGAGGGCGAGTACAAGCGGTACGTCGTCACCGACGACGGCATCTCCCCGCGCCTCATTCCCGGTTTCTCCAAGGCCCTGGTCCGGGCCGACTCCCACACCCATGACGAGAACTCCAAGATATCCGAGGACAAGGCGGTCCGCGTGGCCATGAACTCCAAGAGGCTGCGCAAGGAATCCGGCCTGTTCGAGGAGGTCATCGGCCCGGACTACTACGGCGCGGACAAGCCGGACGCGCTGCTGGTCTGCTGGGGGGCCAACCTGGGCGCCTGCCTGGAGGCCCTTGACCGCTACGAGGGCGACCAGTCCCTGGCCGTGCTGCACTTCAAGCAGGTCTACCCCCTGCGCGAGGAGCAGTTCATGGACTTCCTCGAAGGCGCGGGCCGGGTCATCGCCGTGGAAGGCAACGCCACGGCCCAGTTCGCCCAGCTCATCGCCCGCGAGACCGGCTTCATGATGTCCGACCGCATCCTGCGATACGACGGCCGGGCCATGACCTGGGAATACGTCCTCAAGGGCCTCTCCGACATCCTCTAGACCAGGGAGCAGACAATGGTTTCCATCGAAGATTACGGCGAATTCGAGACCGCGTGGTGTCCGGGCTGCGGCAACTTTTCCATCATAAAATGCCTCAAGCAGGCCCTGGCCGAACAGGACCTCGCCCCCCACGACATCATCATATCCTCCGGCATCGGCCAGGCGGCCAAGCTGCCGCACTACATGAAATGCAACATGTTCAACGGGTTGCACGGGCGATCCCTGCCTGTGGCCCAGGGCATCAAGATGGCCAACCCGGAAATCCCGGTCATCGTCACCTCCGGCGACGGTTGCAGCTACGGCGAGGGCGGCAACCACTTCCTGGCCGCGCTGCGGCGCAACATGGACCTGACCGTGCTCGTGCACGACAATCAGATCTACGGCCTGACCAAGGGCCAGGCCAGCCCGACCTCGGCGCGCGGCCATGTGACCAAGGCCCAGCCCGAGGGCAACCGGTCCGACGGGTTCAACCCCGTGGCCACCTCCGTGGCCATGCACGCCAGCTTCGTGGCCCGCGCCTTTTCCGGCGAGCCCGAGCACCTGGTCGCGATCATCAAGGAGGCCATGGCCCACAAGGGCTTCTCTCTGGTGGATATCCTCCAGCCCTGCGTCTCCTTCAACAAGGTCAACACCTTTGCCTGGTACAAGGAGCGCACCTATATCCTCAAGGATCACGATCCCACGGACTGGACGGCGGCCATGACTCTGAGCGAGGAGTTCGGCGACCGCATCCCGCTGGGCGTCATCTACCGCGAGGACAAGCCGGTCTTCGGTCACGGCGGCCGTCTGGCCGAGCACGGCTACGACAAAAACGACTTGAAAGCGGTCTTGCAGTCGTATACCTAAAGCGGCTGCTTACGAAATCCACTTTCAACGAGGTCCATCCATGAGCAACGAAGCGGAAAAGATCATCTACTCCATGTACAAGGTGACCAAGCGTCACGGGCAGAAGGAGGTTCTCAAGAACGTCTCCCTGTCCTATTTCTACGGCGCCAAGATCGGCGTGCTCGGCCTGAACGGCTCGGGCAAGTCGTCGTTGCTCAAGATCCTGGCCGGAGTGGACAATCAGTTCGAGGGCGAAATCCAGGTCAAGGACGGCTACACCATCGGCTATCTCGAACAGGAACCCCTGGTCGACGATACGCGTACCGTGCGCGAGGTGGTCGAGGAGGGCGTTTCCGAGATCATGGACATCGTCCACGAATACAACGCCATCAACGAGAAGTTCGCCGAGCCCATGGAGCCCGAGGAGATGGACGCCCTGATCGAAAAGCAGGGCAAGGTCCAGGAACTCATGGACGCCAAGGGCGCGTGGGACATCGACTCCAAGCTCGAAATGGCCATGGACTCCCTGCGCTGCCCCCCGGGCGACGCCCCGGTGTCGGTCATCTCCGGCGGTGAGCGCCGCCGCGTGGCCCTGTGCCGCCTGCTGCTCCAGGCCCCGGACATCCTGCTCCTGGACGAGCCCACCAACCACCTGGACGCGGATTCCGTGGCCTGGCTGGAACGGTTCCTGTCCTCCTTCCCCGGCACCGTCATCGCCGTGACCCACGACCGCTACTTCCTGGACAACGTGGCGGGCTGGATCCTCGAACTCGACCGGGGACGGGGCATCCCCTGGAAGGGCAACTATTCGTCCTGGCTGGACCAGAAGCAGAACCGGCTGGCCCAGGAGGGCAAGCAGGAGGCCGACCGCCAGAAGACCCTGGAGCGCGAGCTGGAGTGGATCCGCATGTCCCCCAAGGGCCGCCGCGCCAAGTCCAAGGCGCGCATCAACGCCTACGAGTCCATGCTCTCCCACGAGGCCGAGCGTCTGGCCGACGATCTCCAGATTTACATCCCGCCGGGACCGCATCTCGGCAAGCAGGTGGTCGTGGCCGAGAACGTGACCAAGTCCATGGGCGACAAGCTGCTCATGGAGGATGTCAGCTTCATCCTGCCGCCCAACGCCATCGTCGGCATCATCGGCCCCAACGGCGCGGGTAAGTCCACCCTGTGCAAGATGATCGTGGGCCAGGAACAGCCCGATTCCGGAACCCTGACCCTCGGCGCCACGGTCAAGCTGGCCTATGCCGACCAGAACCGCGATTCCCTGACGCCCGGCAAGACCGTGTACGAGATCATCAGCGGCGGGGCGGAGTTCATCAAGCTCGGCGACCGCGAGGTCAATGCCCGGGCCTACTGCTCGCGCTTCAACTTCGCGGGCCAGGACCAGCAGAAAAAGGTCGACGTCCTGTCCGGCGGTGAACGCAACCGCGTGCACATGGCCCAGATGCTCAAATCCGGGGCCAACGTGCTCCTGCTCGACGAACCGACCAACGACCTGGACGTCAACACCATGCGCGCCCTGGAAGACGGCCTGGAAAACTTCGCGGGCTGCGTCCTGGTCATCAGCCACGACCGCTGGTTCCTCGACCGCATCGCCACGCACATCATCGCCTTCGAAGGCGATGCCAAGGTGGTCATGATCGAAGGCAACTACTCCGACTACGACGCGGACCGCAAGAAACGTCTCGGCGCGGACGCCGACCAGCCGCATCGGTTGAAGTTCCGTAAACTCACTCGATAGTTAACCCAAAAAGGGGCCGGTTTAACCGGCCCCTTTTTGGGTTTATGCCTCCGGCGGCCGGGGGAAGGGGAGAGGGAAACCCTTTGAGGAAAGGGTTTCCCTCTCCCCTTCCCCCGACCGCCCATCCTCTCTCCCTTCCGAAACTTTTTGGTGCCGCTTCGCGAGGTAGGGGGCGAGGATTTTGGTTATTGGGTGGTTGTCTGCTGGTAAGAAAAGGATACGGCTGGATACCTCGTTCGCACGGCTTCGAGCGAAGCGAGCGCCAAAAAGTTCTGGAGATTCTTAAGAACCTCTTTCAAGAGGTTCTTAAGCGGGGTTCGGGGCAGCGCCCCGGCCGCCGGAGGCGAACTCTTTCAGTTATTACCGCGTAGCGGTCTTCAAGTCCTGCTTTAATAAAAAATCATTTGCACACGGCCGGGTCGACCTTGCCGATGGCGGGCCTGCGGTCGATGGCCACGGAGTTTCCGGGAATGGATTTCGCGTATTTCTTGATGTGTGCGGCGCGTTCACCGATCTCCATGAGGGAGCAGGGGCCGTCGATTTCGATGACCCCGAGCGAGATGGTCACCAGGGGGTATTTGCGTTCCTTGTCGTCACGGCCTTTGGCCTGAATCCAGCCGCGCTGCTGGTCTTCGAGGCAGTAGCAGTTCTTGACCAGGCGGCCGAAGCAGCGGGTGATGGACTTGCACAGCCGGTGTACCGCGTGGGGCGGGGTGATGAGCACGAAATCGTCGCCGCCGATGTGGCACAGGCGGGCGTCGCTGGGCCCGTGCTTGCGCGTGGCCCAGGACATGATGTCCGCGGCCAGCTTGATGATCCGGTCGCCGTTCTTGAACCCGTAGGTGTCGTTGTACACCTTGAAGTGGTCCAGGTCGCCGTAGATGATCGAGAAGGGGCGCTTCTGTTTGATGCGCGACTCCACCTCCTGTTCGATGGCCACGTTGCCGGGCAGGCCGGTCAGGGGATTGGTGCCCTTGGCCATTTCCACCTGGATTTTGGCCAGGACGTTGAGCATGTCCTGGACCGTGACCACGCCGTAGAGCAGCCCCTTCTTGGTCACGATGACGTCGTCGTAGGCCTTGATGTGCTCACGTTTCATGGCCGTTCGCGCGACCTGCTCCACGGGCATGTCCACGTCCACGATGAGCGGGCTCTTGTCCATGACCGCGTCGATGGATCGCTTGTGGTACAGGGCGATGCCGAACTGGGAGGAGAGCTGGCGGTTGAGGTGGTACTCCATGACCAGCCCCTTGGGCACGTTGTCGCGGACCACCACGATATTGGTGAAGGTGTCGTTTTTGCGGAAGAAATCGTGGGCCGTGGAGACCAAGCAGGAGAGCTCCACGGCGTGGGGGGCC
This sequence comes from Pseudodesulfovibrio sp. lm2024, assembly GCF_051175575.1. Taxonomy (NCBI): domain Bacteria; kingdom Pseudomonadati; phylum Thermodesulfobacteriota; class Desulfovibrionia; order Desulfovibrionales; family Desulfovibrionaceae; genus Pseudodesulfovibrio; species Pseudodesulfovibrio sp. lm2024. Next base: position 2,051,425 of record NZ_CP195092.1, on the reverse strand, counting down.
TTGGCCAGGTCGCCCACGGGCGGGGAGCAGATGATGTTGTTGGCGATGTCGCCCACGGTCTTGAGATGGCGGCATTCCTCGTTGACGTCCGGCTTGGGCGCGGCCGGGCGGGCCAGGAAATAGCCTTGGCCGCAGTGCACGCCGATGTCCTTGAGACAGACCGCCTGGTCGCGGCTCTCGATGCCTTCGCCGATGATCCGCGAGCCGATCTTGTCCGCGAACACGGCCGTGGTTTCGACCAAGGCGCGCTTGACCGGGTCCTTGTGGATGTCGTCGATGAGCGACTTGTCGAGCTTGATGTAGTCTGGTTGGAGTTCGGCGATGAGAGTCAGGCCGGCGTAGCCCGCGCCCGCGTCGTCCACCGCGATCTGGAATCCCTGGCTGCGGTAGTGGGCCAGGGTCCGGTAGAAGAGATCGAAGTCCTGGACCGAGTGCTGCTCGGTGATCTCGAAGACCACGTTGTCCGGGGTCAGCCCGTACTTTTCCATGAGTTCCAGGGTCTGGCCGGGAGAAAAAGCCGGGTCGGCCATGGTCTTGGGGTGTATGTTCAGGAAGAGTTTCTGGCCGTCCTTGAGCTCGCCCACATTGCGGATAGCCGCCTCGCGGCAGAGCTTTTCCAGGGCGAACAGTCGGCCGAGCTCCTCGGCGGTCTGAAAGAGCATGACCGGGGAGCGGAAGGCGGACCCTTCCGGGCCGCGCGCCAGGGCTTCCCAGCCCAGGATGGTGTCCGTGCGGAAATCGAGGATGGGCTGGTAGTGGGCCGAGACCCAGCCCTGGACCAGGATGGTGTTGAACCGGCCGGTGATGGACAGCTCGTTCATGTCCAGGGGGCGGCTCTCCATGCGCCGGGCGGTGGCCAGGGCCTTGCTCAGGGCCGCATCCCACTGGCAGTCGTCCTCGGTGCAGGAGACCGGGGCGAAGCCCATGCCGAGGTCGATGCCCAGGCCGGTATGGCGGAGCATGGTCGGTTCCAGGTCCTTCTGGGCCTGGGTCTTGTATTCGTAGGCGATGTCCGCAGGGTTCGTGTCCTGGGGAACGATGAACGCGGCCTTGCCCGAGGCCGGGCGGATGATGCGCAGCTTGCGGACGTTGTTCCCGGCCGCCGTGGACGCCAGGGAGTCGCCGAGCTCCTTTTCCAGGAGGTCGACGAAGCTCTGTCCGTACATCTCCCTGAGCTTGGCGTAGTCCCGGATGGTGATCAATACGAGGGTCCTGGTCAACAGGGCCCCTGTGGGAAGATTGGTCAGCATATCTGCAGTAAGTCCCTTGTGCATCGTCGTTCCCCTGTGGCTGCGAGGGCGGATCGAGTAGGTTGACGAGGTTGCATGGATGGAATGTCATCACCGTTCGCCGTATGATCGGCTATGCAGGCACCGCCAGGTGACATGCGCTTGAAATCTGTTACATGCGTTTCGGGTTCGGTTGTTACCGGTTCGTGACATGTTCCCGAATCTTTTGTTTCAGGGCACAAAAAAAGGCAGCCTCGGGGGCTGCCTCGTTTTGTCGAACCGTGGGAAGGAGTTAGCGATAGTACAGGTTCCGCCCGCCAATGGTCAGGAAGGCCTGATGCAGGTTCTTGCGGATGTCCTTGCGGCTCCACACGCCCTGGATGTGGCCCCTGGACAGGGCCTTGTAGCAGTTGTGGTAGTTGGGCGGAATCTCCAGGCCGGTGGTCTCCTTGATGACGCCGGGACCGGCGAAGCCGATGCGCGAGGAGCGCACCGCGTACTGGTAGGGCGAGCAGCCCAGGAACGAGGCCAGCGGGCCTGCGTAGGAGTTGGTATCGTACAGGACGATGTACAGGCCGCCTTCCTCGATGTAGCGGCGCACGGCCATGGTCACCCTGGGCATCTGAATCAGCCCGTTGACGCCTTCCTGGATGCGGATGCCCGCGGTGCCGTGGATGTAGGCCAGGAACGGCTGGTGCTTGGTCTGGGCCAGTTCCAGGGCACGGATGAATTTTTCGCCCTCGGCCGCGCCCACGGAGCCGCCCCGGAAGTTGGCCACCAGGGTGGCGCAGGTGACGCGCAGCCCCTCGAGGCTGGCGTTGAAGGTCAGGCAGCTGGATTCCAGGCCGGTCTTCTTCTTGGCCGCCTCGACCCGGGCTTCGAAGTTGGGGAAGTTGGTCGGGTTGCCCGAGGCGATATCGTGGTTGAACTCGCGCACCGAGCCCCGGTCGAAGACGTTGTGGAGATACCACTGGTATTCCATGGGGAAGTTGTACCCGCAGTTGGGGCAGACCCCGGCATAGTCGGTGAACAGGTCCCGCGCCCAGATATCCAGGCAGCCGCGCTTGCTCGCGTGGGGGCAGGATATCTCGCGGTCCTGCAAGGCCTGGGGACTGACGTAGTCGCTGTCGTTGACCAGGGCGGGCGCTTCGGGCTCGGCCTGGGACAGTCCTGTCAGCTCCATTTCCTTCTGCTTGTCCATGCCCGGCTTCACGCCGACCTTCTTGAGCAGGCTGCGGAACACGGAGTCGAACTTGGCCGTGATCACGTGGATCTCGTCCGATGCCTCCTCCACGATGCGCTCAACGCGGTGCTTGAACGGCTTGATCAGCCCGTACAGGATCAGGCTGGCCGTGTTGGAGACCAGCCCGGAACTGGTGGCGCTGAGCTTGTCCAGCAGGGAGCGGTTGTCCTTGTATGCGTGCTGGGCCAGGCGGCGGTACTTGCGGAACCGTTTGGCGACCAGGCGTTCGCGGGCCTTCTCGTTGAGGGACCAGCGCACGATGACGTCGGTGTTCTTCTTGAAGTGGCGCAGGGCCACGGCGCGGAACAGGCGCACGCCGCGCACGTTCAGGGCGACCTCGTCCGTGGCGCGGATGACCTGCTCGCGGACTTGCTTGAAGAAGTCGAAGTGGTCGGCCCGCGCGCCCAGGGGCGGTTCCTGGATGATCTCGTCGATGTAGCCGTTCGCCAGGTTGTCCTGGGCGGTGATCCGCTGGGCCATGGCGCAGGACTCGATGAGCTCGGCAGGGGCGCGCTCGGAACCCCGGATGCGGCCCTCGATGGCGGCCGCGCCCTCGGGCGAGATGACCGAATAGTAGCCGTGGGAGAGCATGAGGCGCTTGTCGGCCATGCCGATGGCCTCGGCGCCGCCCGAGCCGCCCTCGGAGAAGATGGCCACGATGGGCACGTCGAGCCCGGCCATTTCGTAAATGTTCTCGGCGATCTGCTGGGCCGCGCCCGGGAAGTCCTCGATGGGGTAGGAGCCCGGCGTGTTCACGTAGGCGTGGATGGGAATCTGTTCCCTGGCCGCGACCTTCATGTACTTGAGCGCCTTGGAGTTGCCCCACGGCTTGATGGAGCCGCCGTTGCGGAACTCCTCGCCGTGGCCCTTTTCCTGGCCCACGACCATGACCGGCTGGTTGATGATCTTCTTGCCGCGCCGACGGGTGATGTAGGCACGGGCGATGAGCATCCCGGGGTCGATGGAGTGCTCGTCCTGGCCACCCATCTCGGTGTAGTTGTCGTAGACGTTCTCGAGGATGTCCTTGAGGCTGGCCCGCTGGGGGTGGCGGACGATGCGCACCTTGTCCATGGCGGTCAGCTGGGTGTCGATGGCCGCCTCCATGGCGGACAGCCGTTTTTCCAGGGACTCCACGGCCCGGAGGGCCTGCTCCTCGGAAAGGTCGGCGTTCTTTTCCAGGAATCCACCGATCTCCGTGGCGAACGCGTCCAGCTCGGGGCGGGACTTGTTGCCCAGGATGTCACGGGCGTAATTGACCCGGCCCAGTAGGGCCTGCAGGGTTTTTTCTATATTCATAGGCTTAGAATTCGAGCAGGTTGGCGGTTTTTTCGATGAGGAAGGGGATGTTCGACTTCATGCCCCCGCCGGCGGAGTCCGAGCCGTTCAGCTTGAGCTCGTTCAGGAACTGGAGTCCGCGCGCCTTGGCTTCCTCCAGGTCCTTACCCCAGATGATGGCCAGGGCCAGGTTGGGGTCGTACTCGGTGGGGATCTGGTAGGTCCGCTCGGTGGGCACGTGGGTGTGCATTTTCACCCAGTCCTGCCGGGGCCAATTGAGTTCCTCGATTTTGCCCACCCAGGGGGCGAAGCCGCTCGCGGTGTCCTCGGCGATGAGCCGGTATTCGATGCCCACGCCGTCAAAGGAGACGTCGTTTTGGGTGTAGCCCAGAGGGTCGCCCAGGCCGATGCGGATCTGCTCGCGGACCAGGTTCACGTCGCGGTCGCCCTTGACCGAGCTGATGCGGGCCGACACCCCGTTTTCCACCTGGATGCGGGTGTTCACCTCCATGAGGAACGGTTCGCCGTTGGGGGTGACGATCCACTCCCAGGTGCCCACGTTGTCGTACTTGATCTCCTTGGCGATGGACAGGGAGTAGCCGGTGATGTCGTCCAGAAGCTTCCCGGCGTCGAAGGTGTAGGAGAGTCCCCGGGGCCAGAAGCCGGGGGCCACCTCGATGCGTTTCTGCAGGCCGGGCGACTGGACCGAGCAGTTGCGGGTGCCGAAGTGGACCGGGTTGGTCCCGGACCGGTCGGACACGATCTGCACTTCCAGGTGGTTGAAATTGAACACGCGCTGCTCGATGAGCACGCCTTCGTCGTTGAAGGTGCGCAGGGAGTAGTTGCGGATGCGCCGGTAGGTCTGGCGGAAACGGGCCATGTCCTCGCACTCGTCGATGCCCATGCCGCCGCCGCCCGCCGATGCCTTGACCAGGACCACGGGCCGCTTAATGCCCATCTTGGCCTGGAACTCGAAGAGGCTCTCGGCGATGGCCTCGGCTTCCAATTCATCATATATGGCCCGGTCCGAGCCGGGCACGGTGGGCACGCCCAGGGTGCGGGCGATGCGCTTGGTGTTGATCTTGTCGCCCAGATCCCGGATGACCTCCCAGGAGGGGCCGATGAAGGTCATGGGGCGGTCCCGCTGGACCACGCGCCGGGCGAACCGGTAGTTCTCGGAAAAGAATCCGTATCCGGGATGGATGGCCGTGGCCTCCGCCTCGTCGGCCACGGACAGGATGTCCCCGGCGTCGAGATAGTTGTGGATGCGGTACAGGGATTTTTCTCCGCCCAGCCTGCGGGCCACGTCCAGGTGGCCGGACTGGGAGTCCTCTTCGGTATACAGGGCCACGAAGGGCAGGCCGAGATCGGAACATGCCTCCATGATCCGTACGGCGATCTCGCCCCTGTTGGCGATGAGTATCTTGTGTCCGTCTATGCTCACGTTTGATATTCTCGTTTTCTGGTGTGGTTTTAGCGGTGCCCTAAATAGCGTTTCTTCCTCTATCTTGCAAATCTTTTAAAATGGTGTTTTACAAATAAAATCAAATTGTTATCATGAAACAACCGTTTAAATTATTATGTATGGATTTTTTACTAAAAAATGTGTAGAAAATCGGTCCGGCAACTTTTGACGGCCTCTGTTTGTCAGAATTGTCAACGCGTTGAGAATCGGACCAGGAGGAATTCCGTATGGATTACGTTATTGTAGGAAACGGCGTTTCAGCCATCGGCGCCATCGAGGGCATTCGCCAGCACGACCAGACCGGTTCGATCACGATCATCAGCGACGAAGCCGTGCCGACCTACGGCCGTCCGCTCATCTCCTACTACCTGTCCGACAAGATCAAGTTCGATACCCTGCCGTTCCGCCCCGAGGAATTCTACGAGCGCAACCAGGTGACCATGCGCCTCGGCTCCCGCGTCCTGTCCGTGGACGCCAAGGAGAAGGTCCTGGTTCTCGACTGCGGCGACAAGGTCAAATACGACAAATTGCTGCTGGCCACGGGCGGCACCCCGGTCAAGCCTGCCCTGCCGGGCATCGAAGGTCCGGGCGTGCACAACTTCACCACCGTGGCCCACGCCGAGACCCTCAAGGAGCTGGTCGACAAAGTCAAGAAGGTCGTGGTCATCGGCGCGGGGCTCATCGCGCTCAAGGCCGCCGAGGGGTTTGCCGAGAAGGGCGTGGACGTGACCATCGTGGTCCGCTCCCGGATCATGCGCACCTACTTCGACGAGACCGCCGGGGAGCTCATCGTCGGCCACCTGGAGAAGAACGGTATCCGTTTCATGCAGGGAACGGCCACCAAGGAGATCGTCCGCTACGAGGACGGCACCATCAAAGGCGTGGAGACCGACCAGGGCATGGTCCCGGCGGACGTGGTCATCGTGGCCGCGGGCGTGCGCCCGAACATGGGGCTGGCCATTCAGGCCGGGCTGGCCACGGAGCAGGGCATCCGCGTGGACGACTACATGGCCACCTCGGACCCGGACGTCTTTGCCGCGGGCGACGTGGCCGAGGCCAAGGACCTGCTGACCGGCGAGTACACGGTCCGTCCCATCTGGCCCAACGCCTACTCTCAGGGCCTCAACGCCGGCCGGAACATGGCCGGGGCCAAGACCCTGTACTCCGGCGGCCTGTCCATGAACTCCATCACGTATTACGGGCTGCCGACCATCTCGGTGGGCGAGACCAACCTGGCCGACGACGACCGGTTCGAGACCGCCGTGTACCTGGACCGCGAGAAATCGGTCTACCGCAAGCTGATCTTCAAGGGCAACGTTCTGGCCGGGTGCATCCTCATCGGGGACATCGACGCGGCCGGGTTCTACACCAGCTTCATCAAGAACGCCTTCGAACTCGACGCCGAGGGCAAGGAGCGGCTCATGGAGGGCGATCCCTCCCCGGCGCTGTGGCCCGACAGCTTTATCGAGGCCATGATGAACAACCCCTAACGGGGTATCCATACGAATGGCAAAAGGCCGCCCTGGTGGGCGGTCTTTTTTTGTCTCCGGAAAAAGATGGCCGTCTCCGCAAAATTGTACAAAAAATTTGGGAGAAGAAGGGGATAGGGGGCGGGGGCTCGCTATTTCGTCTTGTGCGTGAACACACAGTCCCAGTGGCAATCGGGCGGGTCGTCCTTCAGGTGTTCGCACCGTTCTATGTACAGATCGTAGAGAACCGGTTCCGCCCCTGTGTCGCGCAGTTCGCGGAAGAGTCTTTCAGCGCTTGCGAAGTCCCGGTTCACGTATGCTTGGTGTGCTTGCGCATACAGTTCCAGCTCGGCTTTGCGGGCCTGCGCCTCTTCATTGGAGTACACGGTGTAGATGGTCACAGGCTCCTTCTTGCCCTTGACCCGGACGTTGTCCAGGATGCGGAAGTAGTAGCCGTCCCCGCAGGCGTCCTTGATGGCCTGACTGACCACCAGCTTCTGCCCGTAGTACTTGGTCAGCCCCTCCAGCCGCGAGGCCAGGTTCACGTTGTCGCCGATCAGGGTGTAGTCGAACAGGTCTTCCGACCCCATGTTGCCCACGCGCACCGGGCCGGAGTGGATGCCGATGCCCACGGCGATGGTGAAACCGAATTCTTCGAGGAAGACCTGGTTGAGTTCCTCGAGCCTGCGCTGCTGGGCCAGAGCGGCTTGCAGCGACTTCTCCTGGTGGTTCTCTATGTCCAGGGGGGCGTTCCAGAAGGCCATGACCGCGTCGCCGATGAACTTGTCCAGGGTGCCTTCGTGCTCGGTGATGATCCGGGTCATGGGGGTCAGGTAGTCGTGGAGGAGGTTGGTGACCTGGGTGGGGGAAAGCTTTTCAGACAGGGAGGTGAAGTTGCGCACGTCCGAGAACTGGATGGTGATCTCCTTTTCCTGGCCTTCCAGGGACAGGGCCTCCGGGTTTTCCATGATCTGGGAGATGACCGACGGGGCGAGATAGTGGGCGAAGGCCCCGTGGATGTATCGCTTGGCGATCTCCTCGCGCCAGAACTTGATCAGGGTCAGGGTGATGAAAGTCAGGCCCAGGGTGAGGTAGGAGTACATGGGCGATATGAAGAACTTCTGTTCCTGGTAGAAGAACACGGAGCCGTACCACATGGTCCCGCCCATGCAGAGCACGGGGAGGATGATCCAGGAGGCGCGGGCCCACATGAGCAGCAGGGTGGTCGCCAGCCCGCCCGCCAGCATGCCGAGGAACTCCAGGCCCGGAGCCCAGTCCGGGACCGAGAGGAGTTGGTCGGAGAGGATGTTGTCCACCACCGTGGCGTGGGCCTCCACGCCGGGGAAGCCGGGGTCGAGGGGGGTGGCCCGGATATCCTTCAGGCCCGAGGCCGACGTGCCGATAAACGCGATCCTTCCGCGGAGGTAGCCGGGGGGGAGTTTGCGGTTGAGCACGTCCGAGGCCGAGATGTATTCGAAGGACCGCATGCCGCCCCGGTAGTTGATGAGCATCTGGCCCTGGCCGTCCGTGGGGATGACCATGTTGTTGAAGCGGATGGATTCTATGCCCACGGGCGACATCTTGAGGACGATGTTCTTTCTTTCCGTGGCCTGCATCAGGGTGGCCAGGGCCAGGCTGGGATAATACTGCCCATCGAAACTGTAGAGCAGGGGCACGCGGCGGTACACGGAATCCAGGTCCGGGGTGATGGTGATGAAGCCGCTCTCGGGAGCCGCTTCGGCAAGGACCGGGATGGGGCAGATCATTCCCTTGGCTTGTGGCAGGAAGTTGTCAGGGGGCGGCGCGTCCGGCGGGGAGAGCACGGCCACCTTGGCGGGCCGCACCCGGCATTCGTGGTCGGGCACGGGGGTGCGGCTGAAGTCGAAGCCGAGGATGTAGGGGCCGCCCTTGAGGTTGTAGGCCAGGAGCCGGTCGTAATCCATGAGGTCCTTGGGCAACCCCTTGAAGTCCATGTCGATGTTGAGCTCCCGCTTGACGTCCTGCTTCATGATCGCGGGCGAGGTCCGGTCGGGTTCGCTGAAGATGATGTCCGAGGCCACGGCCACGGCTCCGTAGGAGGTCAGGTATTTGAGCAGCAGGGCCACCCGGTAGCGCGGCCAGGGCCACTGGCCCAATTCGGACAGGCTCTTCTCGTCCAGATCGATGATCACCGGGACCCGGGTGGCGGCGGGCTGGTGATACTGGCGGAGATAGTTGTCGTAGATCTTCAGATTGAGCAGATGCAGGAACTTCGGCTGGTTGATGTACAGCGCGACCATGATGACCGTCACTGACAACCCCGCCCCCAGGAGTATCAGCTGGTCCTTCTTGAACAATCGTTTCAACAGCTCGAGCATGACTTCCGACCGTGGTTGATTGTACGTGTTCCTTATTATCGCAGATAACCATTCGCATATAAAGGAAAACGAGCGACATCGGTTATAAAATCGTCCGGCGGGCGGCGCGAAGGACGGTTATGATGAGAAAAATGAACGATATTCAGTATGGTTGGGAGCACAGGGGAGGCTAGATATTGCGGTAGAGCATCATGCAGCCGAGCAAAAAGACCAGGGCCATGGCGAGTTGCCGGTAGCCGTTGTCCGAGAGGCGGTCGTACGCCTTGGTCCCGAGAAATATGCCGGCCAGCAGGGCGGGCAGGGACAGGCCGTAGAGGTGCAGGACCTCGTCCGTGATCATGCCGGACACGGCCTGGGTGGCGATGACGGCCACCCCGGACAGGGCGAAGAAGCAGGCCAGGGTGGCCTTGGCCCGGTCCTTGGTCCAGGGTTGGAGGGCGGTGTAGACGATGACCGGCGGACCGCCCACGCCCAGGCTGCCGCCGAGCACGCCGGAGCAGAACCCGGCCAGCACGGTCAGTCGTTTGCCGAAGCTTCTCGGCTCGGGACGGGCCAGGAACTGGTAGCTGGTGAAGACAACCATGATCACGCCAACGCAGAGGGACAACCCCCGGGTGGGGATCTGCTTGAGGGCGTAGACCCCGAGCGGGATACCGGCCAGGCTGGCCGCCAGCAGTGTGAAAGCGTTTTTGAGATCGATGCTTTTGCGCAGGCGCAGGCTCAGGTAGATGCTGATGATCACCGCCAGGAGGATCATCAGGGGCACGCTGGTCTTGATATCCAGGAAGAAACCCAGCAGGGGCAGGGCGATGAGCCCGAATCCGAACCCGGTCAGCCCCTGCAGGAAGGCGGCCGCGAGCACGATGGATATGATGGCGATGGTTTCGGGCATGGGCAGGATAACTACTGCATTTGCCTCCGGCTGCCAACGATGGATTCGCAACCCTTCAATTTGGCCGTAAAAACAGTTGCCACCAAATTGGCTCGCGGGGTATAGGTATCTACAAATGGAAATCCCTGTTTAACTAATTCCAGTATCTCAGGAGGTTGAGTTATGGCCATTGTTATTGATCAGGATGAGTGCATCGGTTGTGAGTCTTGCGTTGAAATCTGTCCGGAAGTGTTCGAGATGGATGCTGACGGAGAAAAGGCCACTGTCATCGCCCCGGACTCCACCCTTGATTGCGTGGACGAGGCCATCGAGACCTGCCCCAATGAGGCTATCTCCAAGTAGCGCATTACCTGGCACAAAAAAAGGCCGCCAATATTGGCGGCCTTTTTTTGCGGCTTTTGCACCGGCTATTGCATGCCGTAAAAAAACACCCGAACCTCTTCGATGCGGTCGCGGCTGTCGGAGAAATCCAGGACTTCGCCCCGGGACAGGGCGTGGACCTGGATCAGACCGGCCTGCTGGTCGTAGTAGAATTCGGCGTCATCCATGGTGCGCAGGATACTGCTCTTGAACTCGGCGCGCAGGTAGTTGCCCTCGGACAAAAGGACCTTGCCGCCGAAAACGGATTCCACGGCCTTGCCCAGGTCGACCATGACCTTGCCGGGATCGCCCGTGGCCTTGATCGGGGCTATCTTATGCTCCGCGTCGGTGGCCTGCGAGGAAACGCAGTCGACTCCGGCCGGGCAGATGGCGAATTTGCCGTTTGCCATGCCCAGGTCCGGGACTTTGGTGGAGCAGGCGGAGAAGGCGGCCAGGGAGACGGCGATGAGGGTGGTCACAAGTAGCTGTTTCATGGACTTCAATCTATTGTGAAACCGGATAAAAAGGCAACCATTTTCCGGGGGGAATCGGGCCTTGATCAGCGCGGGCGGGTGGCCATGACCACGCCGGAAAAGATGAGCACGAAGCCCACGCCGTGGACCACGGTCACGGGCTGGCCAAGCAGCAGCCAGGCCCCGATGCCGCTGAACACCGGCATGAAGTACTGAAACAGGGCCGCGTTGCCCGGGCCGATGTGCATAATGGCGGAATTCCAGAGGAAGAAGGCGACCAGCGAAGCCAGGACGCCGATGTACAGGACCGCGCCGAGCACGGCCGGAGTGAAGGTCCAGGCCGGGGCGAAGCATTGTTCGATGAGCGCAGCCGGGACCAACGGGACGGTGCCGATGAGGAAGGTCGCCCCGAGGTAGGCGTTCCGGCTGATGGTTGCGGACTTGCGTTTGACCAGGATCGAATATACGGCCCACAGGAATCCGGCCACGAGCATGACGATGTCGCCGGCGCGGAAGGTCAGGTTAACGAGCACGTCCGGGTTACCCCGGGTGGCGATGGTCAGCATCCCGGCGATGGCCACGGCCAGCCCGGCCCAGCGCAGCAGGGAGATGCGCTCCTTGAGGAAGATGCGGGCCAGGATGACCACAAAGACCGGGGTGGTGGAGGCGAACAGGGCCATGTTCACCGCGTCCGTGGTCCGTGCGCTGACGTAGACCAGGGTGTTGAACAGGGTCACGCCGGTCAGGGCCGCGACGGTCAATTCGAGGCGGTTGTCGAGCAGGGCCTGCATGTCGCGCCGCAAATCCTTTCCCGCAAAGGGCAGAAAGACGGCCGTGGCCGTGAGCCAGCGCAGGGCGGCCAGGGTCACGGGCGGGATGTCGTTGACGAATCCGCTGGCGATGAGGAAGTTGCCGGACCAGATGGTCACGGCGAGCAGAGCGAAAAGGAACCCCAGTGGACGGTTGCCGAGCATAAACGGGATAAATAGTCGAACCCTGACCGCTTGGCAATCGCTATGCGTCCGGGGGCGTCGCCTCCGTGGGAGGCCAGCCGAAGCGGTCGAGGTCGATGCGGTCCGTCGCGTCGAAGCGTACGCCCTCGGCCAGGAGAAGGCGTTTCTGCTCGTCGTATCCCTGGAGTTTGCCCAGGGATATCCGGCCTTCACGGTTGATGACCCGGTGCCAGGGGAGATTCTCCGTGCGCGAGCTGGTATGCAGCACGCGGACCACCTGGCGCGCGCCCCTGCGGTTGCCCGCAAGGGCGGCAACGCGGCCGTAGGTGGTCACGCACCCCTCGGGGATGGCCCGGATGGTCTCGATGATTTTTTGGGTGAACGGTGAAGCCATTGGGACCTGATAAACCGCCGGGTGCCCCGAAGGCAAGGCGCGGGAGGCTAGAACAGCCGCGCCCAGAGATAGGACAGGGGCATGACCAGGAGCAGGGCCGGGATCATGCTCGCCACCGGGAACTGCTTGATGCCGCAGATGCGGAAGCCCGTGGCCAGCATGATCAGACCGCCGCATGCCGAGAAGTCGGCCAGCATGTCCGGGGTGGTCAGGGGCATGATCAGGGCCGAGGCATAATAGAGCATGGCCTGGATGGCCAGCTGCGGGATGACCAGGATACCCACGGACAACCCCATGGTCGAGGCGAAGATCGGGGCCGTGAACAGGTCGAGGATGGCCTTGACGATGAGCAGGGTGGGGTCGCCGGTCATGCCTTCGCTCATGGATCCGTACACGCCGGTGCCGCTCAAACAGAAGAGGACCAGCAGGGCCACGAACTTGTCCAGATATTCCTCTTGGCTCAGGTCGCCGCTGGGCCGGACCATCTTGTCGATGAGCTTCCGGGTCTTGCCCGCGCCCTTCTGGATCAGCGATTCCAACTGGATGAGTTCGCCGAGCACGGAGCCGACCACCAGGGCCAGCACCACCGGGGCCAGGAACTTGACCTTGACGATCATGGCCACGCCGAGCCCCATGGAGGCGCAGCCGAAAACCATGGGCATCTTGACCCGGAGATTCATGCTGAGTTTAGGGCCGAGAACCGCTCCGGCGATGCTGCCGACGACCAATGCCGTTCCGTTTACCAAGGGACCAATCATATAAAAATCCTTACTCCGGGCGCTATGTCGGCGTCCGGTTGCGGTGAAAAAGAATGAAAAACAGGTGTTCGCCCTGCGTCGGGTGCGACGCGGCGGAAACATGGCCGAATCAGGAGGGGAAGGTTGGCGAGGTCAACTGTCCGAGGTGAAGCCGAATTCGATCTCTGATTTGGTGTAGAAGACGCGCAGGCCGGTTTCCGTGAATCGGGCCATGAGCTTGTCGCATTCATCCTGCGTCAGGGCCAGGGCGACCTGCACCGGCGCGTCCTCGAGGTCGAAGAAGTTGTCCGAATGGAAGCGGCCGTCGTGGCCGAATCCTTCGCTGCCGGAAAAGAGGGTCGCGCCACGTACGCCCAGACGCCGGGCCTCATCGACGATCCACGAAGCCACGGGCTGGTCTTTGTGCACGCGGTTCTGCTGGGTAAAAAAGGTAACAAGATATCCTTGCATCGCATCAAACCTGAAAGTGAATGTGTTGTATACGGGTCCGTCGGGAGAGAACGGGAGTCGTTCATGACGGGCCGGGGGGAAGGTGTCCCGCCCAAGTTACAGGAGGCTACACCCGACTGTTGCGGGACTCAACTATTTCTTTCCCATAAGAACTATATGCTTACATCTCATTGGAATAGCTGTATATTCCTTTGACGAATACGGGCTTTTCCCTACCCCAGGGCCACATCCAGAATCATCATCAAGGTGAAGCCGAAGATGACGCCCATGGTGGCCAGGTCCCCGTTGCCCGAGGATTGGGATTCGGGGATGACCTCTTCCACCACCACGAAGATCATGGCCCCGGCGGCAAAGGCCAGGGCGTAGGGCAGAAGGGGACGGGCCATGAGGACGGCCGCCGCGCCGAGCACGGCGGCTATGGGTTCTACCATACCCGAGGCCTGACCGTACATGAAGGACTTGGTGCGTGACATGCCTTCGCGCCGCAGGGGCACGGACACGGCCGTGCCCTCCGGGAAGTTCTGGATGCCGATGCCCAGCGCCAGGGAGATGGCCCCGCCCAGGGTGGCCGAGTCGAGCCCGGCGGCCACGGCTCCGAATGCCACGCCCACGGCCAGGCCTTCCGGGATGTTGTGCAGGGTGATGGCCGTGACCAGCAGGGTGCTGCGCCGCCAGCTGGTCTTGATGCCTTCGGCCTCGGACATGGGCGCGTTCAGGTGCAGGTGAGGCAGGATCATGTCCACCAGGCGCAGGAAGGCCGCGCCGAGCACGAAGCCCACGGCCGCCGGGACAAAGGCGAAGTCGCCCAGATAGCCTGACATCTCGATGGCCGGGGCCAGCAGCGACCAGTAACTGGCGGCGATCATCACTCCCCCGGCAAAGCCGAGCATGATGTCGAGCGTCCTCTTGGAGATGTCCCTGGCCGTGAAGACGAGGGCCGCGCCCAACGCGGTCACTCCCCAGGTGAACAAGGTGGCCAGGAATGCCTGGAAAACGGCGTTCTGTTCCATGAACCAGTCCATGCGAAAAGACTCCTTTTGCTTAGGCCGTTCGGGCAGGGCAGTGTGCGCGATACTGCTGTGACCTGAAAAACCTAAGACCTCTGCGCCCATGGGACAAGTATTAATTCCATGTGCGATACGCAATCTTCCGTTCGCGGCCGTTCCGGAGCGCCGTCTACCTGTGAACCCGTTCCTCCTTATGGTCCGGGCTCTGCTCGCCGTCCACCAAAAGGTAACGGTTTTCCCACCGCTTGAGCATGGTCACGAGCACGATGATGTTGGCGTTGAGCCGGTTCACTTCGTTCTTGGTGGCCTTGGTCCATTTCCAGATGAACAGCGGGGCGAAAATCAGGCAGAAGAGCAGAACAAGCAACAGAATCAAGAGGATGAGCATGACCACGCCATTGGTCGCCGCGATATACGGGTCCATGGTTGTCTCCGTTGTGTGTTGGGTGAAGGAGGCGCGCTCGCTTCAACTTGAAGGGGCGCGATACGATCCCCCGGCAGGGCGGGACAACGGCAGATTCGGAAACGGGGAGCCGGAGAGGAGAGGAATGATCATGACGGTTCCTGTCCCGAATGCGTGCCTGTCGGGCGCACCAAGGGAATCGATCCTGAAACAGCGAGCAGCCATCATGCGATCAAGTTTCCGATACCGTATCCGGCTCCAAAAGCAAAGCCCCGGCACCGGGCCTGCGCTTTTTTACGAACGGTCAAAGAACTTGACCGGTGGACGATGAGAGAATAAAAAGATATATGAGTCCAATATGTTCTCATGTGGAGAACTTTTCCCTCCAACCTCCCGAACCGGTTTTCGACAGCGGGACGGCTCCGGCGAGGGGCAAAAAACCTCATTGGAGGCGTATAGATGGGAAAGGTCATCGAATTCCCCAAGAACGTTGGGGAAAAGCCGGAAGAACCGGCCTGCAGGATGAGCGAATGGCTCTACATCCTGTACAGTCAGCTCCTCGACCAGCATGGGCTGTTGGTCGAGAACAGGCGTGAAGACATGGTTGCGGACATGGACAATGTCTTCTCCAGGATTCCGGCCGAAGTCATCGATCATTTGAACCAGCGCTACGGACAGGAACGCGGCATAGATTGGCCGCCCGAGAAATAGGGGGAAGGATGAACGACAAGGATACCCAGATCATCAGCGTCAGGGGGATGGATACCGCCGTGTGGCGGGCCTTCCAGGCCTACATCGCCATGACGGACCAGAAGACGCCCGACGCCATCAAGAAGGCCATCGAACACTTCATGCGGGATGAGGGGTACGGCAGACTGCTCAACTTCCGTCCCGATACCGTAGAATGACCGCAGGGGCGCAAGTCGCCTATCCCATATCGTGATGACAAGCAATAGCCGGCCGAACGCTGAGTTCGGTCGGTTTTTTTGTGCGAAGGGGAGGGCGGCCCGCGTTTCAGTGGGCTTTTTTTGCCGATTATCCGAAAATTTTATGGATTTGCATAATAGTACATAACCTCTTGATTATTTGTGCTATTACTAGCCATTTTGGGGGCGAAATGTCGGGTGTGCGACAATTACCTGCCCAATTGGGAGGAATAAATGTTCCATGTTTCACAATTGGGGTTTGACATGCGTTTTGAGTTTTTGTAGGTCACTCCCCGGTGAACGGGGGAATCCCCCTCCCCACGCCGTTTGATGGAGAGAGTCCAAAACATGCGTCTGTCCTGTTTGCATGAAAATTATGTCCTGATTGGGAAAAAAATCACAATTAAGGATGGCCGTGTTGGGGGGGGTATTTTACTGGAGGTTCGAAACCTCCCCTCTCCACAACGGGAACGCGTCAGGCCCAATGTTTCGGGCCCATGGTATCGGACCGTTTTGCTTGATCGTTTGCGTCGATTGGCAGCGTGTTCCCGCAATTGCCTTGAGGAATCGTCTTTGTCCGAAGGGAGAGACGAGTTGTTCCGTAGCCGGATGATCCGGTCTGAATCTTAAAGAAAAATGGATTGAATACAATGGATAACGCCAATCACCAGACTGCCCCGATGCTATCCGTTCCGCGCGGCCGCGCCCAAGTAGAGCACTTCGTCCCCGAAGCCGATGTCTGCACCAAGGAAATCGACTTTATCGTGGACAACGGAAGCATTGACTACGTCAACTTCTGCGGCGGCTGCGAGGGCAACCTCAAGGCCATCGCCGCCATGATCGAAGGCATGAACGTCGATTTCGTCCTGGATCGGTTCAGCGGCATCACCTGCGGCTCCAAGTCCACCTCCTGCATGGACCAGTTCTGCCACGCTCTGCAGGAGTACAAGGCAAAGCAGCGGTCTTAATGCAGCAAGCTTTGCCGTTTCCCTCCAACGGGAACATGAAAAAGCCCCGGGTTGAATGACTCGGGGCTTCTTTGTTGGTCATAGAGCCTGTCTGGTTTTTGGGCAGCGGGGTGAGGACGTCGCGTCCCAGTAGGCCTGGGGCCATGGGCCTCGAATCACCTTTGTCGGATCTTGTCGGACCGGGTGCCCATCACAAGTGTTTGGGCAGGACAAAAACGAACGAGGTGCCGGGCCCTGCTTCCTGGGTCACCTTGCCGCCCAGGTCTTCGGTTAATTCGAAAAGCATGGTGATGCCCAGGGATCGCGGTTGGCAGATGCCGGGCTCGGCCTGGAACCCCGGTCCGTTGTCCCTGTAGGTGAAGCGGAAGGTCTCGCCCAGGTCCTCAAGAGTCAGGGCGATGGCCGGGTCGGGGTGGTCCGGGCCGAAGGCGTGGGTGAAGGAGTTGGTCACGAGTTCGTTGAGCAGCATGCCGAAATACACGACCCGGTCGCCGGATATCTCCATCTCATCCAGCGAGGCCTTGAGCCTGACCTTCCGGTTCGGGGCGGCCTTGACCCAGTTGTCCATCATCCTGCTGATGTAGGCCGAGAGCTCCACCGATTCGTGGCCATTGTAGGCGAGCTGGGTGTGCAGCTCGGCCACGCCCCTGATCTGGCTGGTCAGCTTTTTCTGGTAGGCGACGAATTCCTCCTTGGAGAGATCGCACGCAAGGTCCAGCTGGATCAGGCTACACAGGATGTTCAGGTGGTTCTTCACTCGGTGGTGCACTTCGCTGATGGCCGTGTCGAACTGCCGCTTGTGGCTGCTCGTCTCCTGCTTTTCCAACTGTAGTTGCAGGTCGGTCTCGGCTACGGACTTGAAGAGGGCGATGTTCTCGAGCAGGGCCTGATCACCGGCCATGGGTTTGTCGCCCAGGGCGCAGAGGGTACCGAACAGTTCGCCGTCCGGCCAGCGGATGGGGACCCCGATGTAGGAAATCAGGGAGAATTCCACGCTGGGGTTGTCCTTCCACCCTTCGTCGCTGAGCGAATCGGGCACGAAATTCACGCTGTTGCCGCTCAGCGTGGTTTCACAATACACGCCGAGCCCCAAAGGGAACTTGTCGTATTTGATGAACGTCGTGTCCTCGGTCTCGTTGTGCAGGAAGACGTACAGCGTGTCCTGGTCCAGCCTGGTGATGAGCGCATGCGGCTGGCGCAGGGCCGTGGCCACATGGTTGACCAGCCGCTGCCATTTCTCTTTGGTCTCAGCGGGAATATCGGGCTTGGACCGCGACGATGCCCTGACGAAAACCGCCTTGTCGTCAAACCTGCGCAATCGGGAAATAACGTATCCGCTACCGGAATCCTCGTGCATCTGGCCCACCCCTGAGCTCTCTCGGTTATATCCTTCCCTTAGCGGAGCAGACTATACCAGAACAACCCAATTATTCAACCTGGTAAAATTGCCTGGTAATTCGCCGTGTGGACGTTCATTTATCTATGCAGCAATAAGACGTAACCCCTAATGCAATAAAAAAAGAGGCCAGCTTGTGTGCTGACCTCTTATGAGTTCTGGCGGAGAGGGTGGGATTCGAACCCACGTGACGGTTACTCACCGCCAACTCGATTTCGAGTCGAGCGCGTTACGGCCGGACTTCGCTACCTCTCCTTGGGTGGCTAGCGCCAATGTGAAGTGGGTATATAAACAGACTCGCGGCAAGTGGCAAGCACCTTTTGGCATTTGCAGGCGGATAGGAGGGCGGTTCTGCTCGGAGAGAGCCGGAAGGGCGCGGCCCAGGCATGCGAAAAGCCCCCGAGCGGGATCGTTCAGGGGCTTTCGTGTGGACAGTAATTCGTCAGGGGCGGCCTAGAGCGGCTTGAGCTTGGTCAGCACGGGCTTGGGTTCGTGCTCGTGATGGTCGCAGTCGTGGTGGTCGCAGGTGATCTGGTTGTCCTTCAGTTCGCCGGACAGCCATTTGTCGAGGACGTCCTCGATGGGGCCGGAGCAGCCCCGGACCACCTGGATGCCGGCCTTCCTGAGGATGTTCAGCGCGCCCTCGCCCATGTTGCCGGCGAGCATGACCTTGACGCCGCGTCCGGCCAGGACCGGGGCAATGTCGGATTTGCAGCCGCATCCCTGGGGGGAATCCATGCGTTCGCTGAAAACGATCCGGTTATCCTCAACGGTCACCAGGGTGTAGTGGTCGCAGTGGCCGAAATGGTCGTCGATAAGTCCTTCGCGGGTGGGCAGTGCGATGATCATATGTCTCTCCTGAATGGATGAATGGGTCTGAATATGAGAAAATAAGGCGGATTGCCCGGTTGTAAAGGGGGCGGTCCTATTTTCTCCGTTCCAGGAAAAACCGCTTGAGCAGGGTGGAGCATTCGGTGCCCATCACGCCTTCCACGGTCCACAGCCGATGGTTGGTAAAAGGCAGGGAGCAGCCCTCCAGGTTGGAGACCAGGGCCCCGGCGCGTTCGTCCCGGGCCGCGAAGACCACTCCGGCCACCCGGGCGTGGATGAGCGCGCCCGTGCACATCAGGCACGGTTCGAGCGTCACGGCCATGATCGTGTCCGGCAGCCGGTAGTTGCCCATGACCCGGGCCGCCTCGCGCAGGCAGAGGATCTCCGCGTGCCCCGTGGGGTCGTGCGTGGCGATGGGCCGGTTGTGGGCCGAGGCGAGCAGGGTGCCCGTGGGCGTGAACAGGGCCGCGCCGATGGGGGCCTCTCCCGCCTTTCCGGCCTTGCACGCCTCGCCGAAGGCCACGTCCATGAGGTCGCGCCAGGTGGTCCCGGCGGGCGGTTGGGGCGCGGAGGGGGCGGCCATGGCCGGGGCTACCGCTCCTTGAGGTAGCGCACCCCGGCTTCGAGCATGGTCAGGCCGAGCGGGATGTTCGGATCGGTGCCACGCGTCCAGGACGGATGGTTGGTCTTGTGGTTGTACGCCTCGGGATGGGGCATGAGGCCCAGGATACGGCCGGTGGGATCGGTCAGCCCGGCGATGCCCAGCGGGGAGCCGTTGGGATTGTACGGGTATTCCAGGGTCACCTCGTTGGTCTCGGGGTGGACGTACTGGACCGCGATGAGATTTTCGTCCTGCAGGGCCTGGAAGGTGGCGTCGTCCATGGGGATGATCTTGCCCTCGCCGTGGCGGATGGGCACGTCCAGGTATTCGATGCCCTTGGTGAACACGCAGGGCGAGGCCGGGTTGGTCTTCAGGCGCACCCAGCGGTCCTCGAACCGGCCGGAGTCGTTGTAGGACAGGGAGACCTGTCGTTCGAAATAGCGGCCGCCGATGCCCGGCAGCAGGCCGAGCTTGCACAGCAGCTGGAAGCCGTTGCAGATGCCGAGGATGATGCCGCCCTTTTCGAAGAACTTTTTCAGCTGATCCAGGACGGGCTGGCCGTCCGCGTCGTTCGACCACCGCCAGCGCAGGGCCGCGGCCTGGGCCGCGCCCAGGTCGTCGCCGTCGAGAAATCCGCCCGGGCAGAGCAGGTAGTTGTAGTCGTCCATGCGGACATGGCCCGCTGCGAGATCGGAAAAGTAAACGATATCGGCATTATCCGCCCCTGCTTGCTGCAGGGCATAGGCGGATTCCTTTTCGCAGTTGGTGCCGTATCCGGTGATGACGAGTGCGTTGACGCGGGCCATGAAAATCTCCTCTTCATATTGACTTTGTCGCATTACCCTGCAAAATTTGCGAAGCAACGACGTGCTGGGCGGGAACATACGTGTCCGACGCACGACAGTCAACATGGCCGGCGGATGAGATCGGCTATGATATATCCTTATAATTCAAGCATAACCAAGGGGCTTTCTGACGTATGAAAACCAAGTTCATATTTATTACCGGTGGTGTTCTTTCCTCTCTGGGCAAGGGGTTGGCCGCGGCATCCATCGGCGCACTTCTCCAGGCTCGCGGCCTTAAAGCCACCATTCAGAAGCTAGACCCCTACATCAACGTCGACCCCGGCACCATGAATCCGTTCCAGCACGGCGAGGTGTACGTCACGGACGACGGCGCCGAGACCGACCTCGATCTCGGCCACTACGAGCGCTACCTGGGCACCGCCCTGAGCCAGCAGAACAACTACACCTCCGGTTCCATCTACAACTCCGTCATCCAGAAGGAACGCCGCGGCGACTACCTGGGCGGCACTGTGCAGGTCATCCCGCACATCACCGACGCCATCAAGGAAGCGGTCATCAACCTGCCCAACGGCGAGGACGTGGCCCTGATCGAGATCGGCGGCACCGTGGGCGACATCGAGGGCCAGCCTTTCCTGGAGGCCATCCGCCAGCTCAAGAACGACCTGGGCAAGGAGAACGTCCTGTTCATCCACCTGACCCTGGTCCCGTACATCAAGGCCGCCGGCGAGCTGAAGACCAAGCCCACCCAGCACTCGGTTAAGGAACTGCGCTCCGTGGGTATCCAGCCCGACATCATCATTGCCCGCTCCGAGGTGGAGCTGCCCGAGGACCTCAAGAAGAAGATCGCCCTGTTCTGCGACGTGGATCAGGACGCCGTGTTCACCGGCGTGGACGTGGATTCCATCTACAAGGTTCCGCTCGAATTCTACAACGAGGGTGTCGACCAGAAGATCGCCATCCTCCTGAAGCTGCCCGCCAAGAACGCGGAGCTGGCCCCCTGGGAAAATCTCGTGCACAGCCTGGACAACCCCACCGGGACGGTCAAGATCGGCATCGTCGGCAAGTACGTGGACCTGACCGAGGCCTACAAGAGCCTGCACGAGGCGCTGATCCACGGCGGAGTGGCCAACGACGTCAAGGTGGAGCTGGAGTACGTCAACTCCGAGAAGGTCACCCCGGCCAACGTGGAGAAGAAACTCAAGGGCCTGGACGGCATCCTGGTGCCCGGCGGCTTCGGCTCGCGCGGCATCGAGGGCAAGATCCTGTCCATCAAGTACGCCCGCGAGAACAAGGTTCCCTTCTTCGGCATCTGTCTGGGCATGCAGTGCGCCTGCATCGAGTTCGCCCGCAATGTCATCGGCCTGGAAGGGGCCAACTCCGAGGAATTCGACAAGCTCACCCCGCACAATATCATCTACCTGATGAAGGAATGGTTCGATTTCAGGACCAAGAAGACCGAGACCCGCTGCGAGGAGTCCGAGAAGGGCGGCACCATGCGCCTGGGCTCCTACCCGTGCAAGCTCAAGAAGGACACCAAGGCCTTCGAAGCGTACAAGACCGCGAACATCGACGAGCGGCACCGTCATCGCTTCGAGTACAACAACAAGTACATCGAGCAGTTCGAGGCCAACGGCATGGTCCTTTCCGGCACCGCCCCGGACGAGTCCCTGGTGGAGATCGTGGAACTGCCCGATCATCCGTGGTTCCTGGGCTGCCAGTTCCACCCGGAATTCAAGTCCAATCCCATGAAGCCGCATCCGCTGTTCCGGGAATTCATCAAGGCATCCAAAGACGAGAAGGCCAAGAAGTAGCCTATGGCAGACCTGTATACCGCCAGCCGGTCCGGCCCGTTCATTCTGGCCGGACCCTGTGCCATTGAGACCAGGGAGATAGCGCTTCAGACCGCCGACGTGCTCGCCGGGCTGGCCGCCAAGCTGGACATCCCCATCGTCTACAAGAGCTCCTTCGACAAGGCCAACCGGACCTCGCTGACCAGTTTTCGGGGCCCGGGCATGGAAGAAGGGCTCGATATCCTGGCCGAGGTCAAGCGGACCACGGGGCTGCCCGTGGTCACGGACATCCACCACCCGGAACAGGCCGCGCCCGTGGCCGAGGTGGCGGACGTCCTGCAGATTCCGGCCTTCCTCTGCCGCCAGACCGATCTGTTGGTGGCCGCCGCCGAGACGGGCAGGGTGGTCAACGTCAAGAAGGGGCAGTTCCTGGCCCCCTGGGACATGAGGAATGTGGTCGACAAGCTCCGCGCGGCGGGCAACGACCAGGTCTGGCTGACCGAGCGCGGTTCCACCTACGGCTACAACAACCTGGTGGTGGACATGCGCTCCATCCCGCAGATGCGGGCCTTCGGCGTCCCGGTGATCATGGACGCCACCCATTCGGTGCAGCTGCCCGGCGGGCTGGGCGGCGCTTCGGGCGGGCAGCGCGAATACGTCCCGGTGCTGGCCTCGGCCGCTGTGGCCGCTGGCGCGGACGGCGTGTTCATGGAGGTCCATCCGGACCCGGACAAGGCGCTGTGCGACGGCCCCAATTCCCTGCCCCTGGCCGAGGTCGAAACCCTGCTGAAGAGGCTGTTGGCCCTGTGGGAGATCAACCGTGGCTGACGCGACCGCCCTGGCGCGGAATATCAAATTGCTGGTGCTCGACGTGGACGGCGTGCTCACCGACGGCGGGCTGTATTACGGTGACGACGGTATCCTGATGAAGCGGTTCAGCGTGCAGGACGGCCTCGGCATCAAGCTGGCCCAGGCCGTGGGCCTGGAGATCGGGGTCATCACCGGCTTGGACCAGAAGCCGGTGGAGAAGCGCGTCAGCGAGTTGGGCATCAAGCACTACTACGCGGGCCGTCACCGCAAGCTCCCCCTGTTCGAGAAGATGTGCGAAGATGTCGGGGTCGCCCCGGAAGAGGCCGCCTACATGGGCGACGACTGGATCGACCTGGCCGTCATGGGCCGGGCCGGACTGGCCCTGTGCGTGCCCAACGCGGTGCCCGAGGTGATCGAGGCCGCAGACTGGATGTCCACCCGCCATGGCGGGCAGGGCGCGGTTCGCGAGGCCATTTCGTTCATCCTCGAGGCTCGTGGGCTCAAGGAACAGGCCCTGAGCCGTTGGGTGGACTAGATGAGAGGGCGCCCGGCTCTGGTTCTGTTCGTCATTTTCGCCTTGGGGCTGCTTCTCGGTCTGGGCGTCAACGCGCTCTTTTTCTCCGACCCCATCCTGGAGGACCAGGATACCGCCGAGCAGGCGCCCGTCTCCCGCAAGGACATGTTCGCCGACGCCGACGTCTCGGCCGAGGACATCGAACTGGTCCAGGGCAAGGAGGGCAGCATGAACTGGAAGCTGCTGGCCAAGAGCGCCAAGTACAACCAGGAGCTCGGCATCATCGCCGTGGATTTTCCCCAGCTGACCGCCTACTTCGGCGACGACCGCCAGGAGGTCTATGTCCAGGCCGACCGGGGCGAGGTGGATCAGGCGAACGACAACCTGTCGTTGTACGACGGGGTCAGCGGCCGGTTCGGCGACATGGCCCTGGACGCACAGTACCTTGATTATGTCGGCGCAATAGGTAAGGTATATCTCAAAGGCGGCGTCACCGTACGCCGTCCGGACATGACCGTCCAGGCCAAGGCCCTGGAGATCGACCTGGTCACGAGACAGATGGTGGCCGCCGGTGGCGTGGAAGCGCTGCTGGCCCCCGAAGGGCTGGGAAGGAGTCCTTTGAATGAAAACAAGGAATAAGACGTTGCTGAAAACGGTTCGCCTGACGGGAATGCTGCTGATGCTGGCCCTGCTGCTGGTTCCGGCCCGGGCCATGGCCCAGGACTGGGGCGAAGTACGCGAGGCCACGGTCAACCTGAACGTGCGCAAGGCGCCCAGGCCCGGGGCCGAGCACGTGGTCACCCTGACCAAGGGGCAGCGGGTGCGGACCGACTTCCCCCAGAACGGCTGGCTGGCCGTTTTCGAGCTGGGCGAGAAGGACCGCGACCAGGCCAAGGCCGTGGGTTACGCCAACGCCAAGTACCTCAAGGTTGTCAAGGTCGAGAAGGCCGAGCACGCTCCCGCGCCTGTGCCCGCACCGGCCCCCAAGAAGGATTCCGGCGAGGGTGAGGTCAAGGCCCCGGTGGCAGCGGTACCGCCCGCGCCCATCCCGGTGGGCGTGGACCCGAGCCGTCTGCCGGTGAAGATCACCTCCGACCGCATGACCTATGACGAGACCGGCAAGGTCATCTCCTTCGTGGGCCACGTGGTCGCCATCCACGGCGAGTTGACCTTGTGGGCCGACAGGCTTTCGGCCTATCTCGCATCCAGCACGGACAAGAAATTCTCCGCCGACAGCGTAGACCGCATCGTGGCCGAGGGCAACGTGCGGGCCAAGAAGGGGACCACCGAGGGGACCTGCGGCCTGCTGACCTACATGGTGGGTCCGCAGCTGCTCAAGATGGAGCGCGATCCCAAGCTCCAGGACGGCCCCAACTCCCTGACCGGCGAGGTCATCAACTTCCACATCAAGGACGACCGGTCCGAGGTCATCGGCGGCAAGCAGCGCGTCAAGGCGGTGTTCATGACCCCCGGCAACCTGAAGGTGCAATAGATGGCCGAGGGTCTTCGCGCTACCAATTTGTCCAAGCGGTACGGCCAGAAAGAGGTCGTACACGGTATCAACATCAAGCTCGACGCCCGCGAGGTGGTCGGCCTGCTCGGCCCCAACGGCGCGGGCAAGACGACCACGTTCTACATGCTTGTGGGCATCGTCCAGCCCAATACCGGGGTGGTTTCCCTGGGCGGCCAGGTGCTCACGGACAAGCCCCTGCACGAGCGGGCCCGCCTGGGGGTGAGCTACCTGCCCCAGGAAAGTTCCATCTTCAAGAAGCTGACCGTGCGCCAGAACCTGGAGATCATCCTGGAGCAGACCTCCATGACCTCGCGGCAGCAACGGGCCAGGGCGGACGAACTCATGGAGATGTTCACCATCACCAAGCTGGCGGACCAGGCGTCCATGTTCCTGTCCGGCGGCGAGCGACGCAGGCTGGAGATCGCCCGGGCGCTCATCCTCGACCCGCAGTTCATCCTCCTGGACGAACCGTTCGCGGGTATCGATCCCATCGCGGTTATCGATATCCAGGAGATCATCTCCGTGCTCAAGTCCATGGACATCGGCATCCTCATCTCGGACCACAATGTCCGGGAGACGCTCAATATCTGCGACCGGGCCTACCTGGTCTACGAGGGGACGGTCATCCTGGAAGGGGCCCCGTCCGAGATAGTCAAATCCAGTCGCGCCCGGCAGATCTACCTGGGCGAGGATTTCCGGCTTTAATCCCTGTTCCCGTCTTTTTTTCCTCTTTCCCGATTTACACCGTACCCAAAGGTTGGTACACTTTTTTCATATCATTATATGCACGCAGAATTATCAATAGATACAGGGTGTTAACACAATTGTGTTGCATCCTTTAATTCACTGTGGCATAATTGAATCGGAAAAAATGTCAGGTGGCCGAAAAAAAATTTCTGTATCCGGCAACCGATAAACACAACCTCAAGCAGGCAGTGAATCATGGGATTGGAACTTCGGCAACAGCTCAAGCTCTCACAGCAACTGGTCATGACGCCCCAGTTGCAGCAGGCCATCAAGCTGCTGCAATTGTCGCGGCTTGAACTGCTGGAGACGGTGCAGCAGGAATTGTTGGAGAATCCTTTCCTCGATGAGACCGAGACCGATACCGAGGTCCCGGACAAGGCGGAAGTCCTGACCGAATCCCAGGCCGAAGAGGAACTGGTCCGCAACGCAGACTGGGAGAACTACCTGGGCGAGTTTTCCTCCACTTCCAAGCAGGCTTTGTCCCGCGACATGGAGATGCCCGAAGAGGGCATGTCCTTCGAGGCCCGCCTGGCTTCCAAGCCTTCGCTGGAAGGGCACCTGAACTGGCAGATGCGCCTGTCCAACTTCACCGAGCACGAACTGGCCATCGGCGACGTCATCCTCGGCAATCTCGACGCCAACGGCTACCTGCAGGCCACCCTGGAAGAGCTGGCCGCCATGGTTCAGGCCTCCGAGGAGGAGATCGAGTCCGTCCTGCACCGTATCCAGCACCTGGACCCGGTCGGCGTGGGCGCCCGCACCCCGCAGGAATGTCTGCTGGTCCAGATGGAGGTCCTCGGGTACGACGATCCTATCCTGGTCTCCCTGGTCACCGATCACCTGGAGGATCTGGAGAAGAACCGCTACAAGCCCCTGGCGCGCAAGTTCAAGATCACCATGGATGAGCTCAAGTCGTATCTCGACCTGATGCAGACGCTCGATCCCATGCCCGGCGCCAATTTCTCCAGCACCGAGCCGCACTACGTCAGCCCGGACGTGTTCGTCTACAAGTACGGCGAAGACTTCGTCATCATCCTCAACGAGGACGGCATGCCGAGGCTGCAGATGAACACGTTCTACATGGATTCCATGAAGGGCGCGGCCGACAAGGAGAAGGAATATTTTCAGGAAAAGATGCGTTCCGCCGCATGGTTGATGAAAAGTCTGTACCAGCGGCAGCGAACCTTGTATAAAGTAGTTGAGAGCATTGTCGGCTTCCAACGGGCATTCTTCGAGGAGGGCGTGACAAAGCTCAAACCCCTCATCCTCAAGGAGGTGGCGGAAGACATCGAGATGCACGAATCCACCGTGAGCCGGATTACGACCAACAAGTATGTTTCGACGCCTCACGGCATATTCGAGCTGAAGTTCTTCTTCAACTCGGCCCTGGACCTGAACGACGGGTCCCAGGTGGGTTCGGAGAGCGTCAAGGCGCTCATCAAGCAAATGATCGCAGACGAAGACACGAAGAAACCGCTCAGCGACGAGAGAATCGGCGAGATCCTCCAGGAGAAGCTGGAAGTGAACATCGCCCGGCGTACAGTCGCCAAATACCGCTCGGCCATGGGCATTCCTTCGTCTTCAAAACGAAAGCAGTACTTCTAAAGTCTGCTTGAAGCACTCTCAACCAGGAGGCAGCGTATGAACATCAGCTTCACTTTCAAGAACTTCGAGCCTTCCGATCACCTCAAGGGTTACGCGGAAAAGCGTTTTGAAAAGGTAGCGAAATACGTTTCCGATGCGGAGGCCGATCTCCAGGTCAACCTGCTGGTCGACAAGTTCCGTCACAAGGCGGACGTGATCCTGAACTCGGATCGCATACATATCTCGGCCTATGAAGATTCGGAGGACATGTACTCCACCATCGACATGGTCCTGGACAAGCTGGAAGCCCAGCTGCGCAAGATGCGCGAAAAGATGAAGAACCGCCCCAGACAGGCGCGTCCCAATAAAATGGTGCAGATGAACTACCTGTCCTACGAGGACATCGCTCCCGGTTCAGCGCCCACCATCGTCGGCACCGACGCATACGAGCCCAAGCCCATGTCCGTGGACGAGGCCGCCATGCAGCTGGATGCCCGTGACAACGAATTCCTGGTCTTCCTCAACGCGGAGACTGACGGCGTCAACGTGATATACAAGAGAAAGAACGGCGATTACGGCCTCATCGACCCCGGAAACTAAGCATGAAACTCAGTGATTACCTGGCGAAGGAACTGATCCTTCCCGAACTCGAGTCCGAGACCAAGTCGGACGTATTGAATGAACTCGTCGCCCCCCTGGGCGTACAATATCCAGAGATGGACACGGACCATGCGGTCCGTGTCCTTCTCGATCGTGAACGGCTCGGCTCCACCGGCATCGGGGACGGCATCGCCATCCCCCACGGCAAGCTCGAGGACCTGGAAAAGGTCATCGTGGTCGTGGGCCGCAGCCGCAAAGGCGTGGAGTTCGAGGCGCTGGACCACAGCCCGTGCACCATCTTTTTTCTGGTGCTCGCCCCGGAACAGGTGGCGGGCATGCACCTGCGCGTCCTGGCCCAGATTTCCCGTCTCCTCAAGGACGAGGAATTCCGCAAGGCGTTCCTGTCGGCCGATGACCTCGAGGGTCTCTGGACCCTGCTCAAAAGCGTGTAACCGAATGGACGAATTCCGTTGACCTCGACCAACCCTTTCCCGGTGGTGATCGTCACCGGACTCTCCGGCTCGGGCAAGAGCACCGCGCTCAAGGTCTTCGAAGACCTCGGATTCTTCTGCATCGACGGGCTCCCGTCCGAGATGTCGGCCAAGCTGGCCGACCTCATCCTCTCCTTCGACACCAAATACCGCGGCCTGGCACTGGGCATGGACCTGCGCCAGTTCGAGTTCGTGGACGGCTGGAGCAAGGCCCAGGAGGGATTCGCCCAACTCGGCATCACTCCGCAGGTCCTGTTTCTCGAGGCCAAGATGGCGGAGCTGGTCCGGCGCTACGCCACCACCCGCCGTCCGCATCCGCTGGAGAGCCGCAACCTCGGCCTGGAGCAGGCCTTGGAGATGGAAAAGAAGCTCCTGGAGCCGGTGCGCCTCGGGGCGGTCCTGGTCCTGGACACCACGGATTATTCCATCCACGACCTGCGCCGGGTCATCCAGACCAAGTGGTCGTCCCTGGAAGACGTGAGCATGGGCATGCGGGTGCACATCATCACCTTCGGCTTCAAGTACGGCGTGCCGTCCGAGGCCGACCTGGTCTTTGACCTCCGTTTTCTGCCCAACCCCTATTTCGACAAGTCCCTGCGCCCCATGTCCGGCCTGGACAAGGCGGTGGCCGACTATGTCCTGGGCAATCCCACGGGCCAAGGGTTCATCAAACGGTTTCATGACTTTCTGCTCTATATTTTACCGCTTTACGCAGACGAAGGGCGCTACAGGATCACCCTGGCCCTTGGTTGTACCGGCGGCCGCCATCGTTCGGTTTCCGTGGCCGAGTCGGTACTGGCAACCCTGAAGGAAAAAGGGTATGCTGCCTCGATCGAACATCGACACATGGAACTCGGTTAGACATGGCTGCAAAGACTGACAAAAAGGACGGCGTGATCGGCGTGGTGCTGGTCACCCACGGGACCTTCGGGGAGACCCTGCTCCAGGCCGCGGAAACGGTCATGGGCCCGCAGGAAAACTGCCTGGCCGTGGGCGTGGACGTGAACAGAGGGGTGGACGAAACCCTGGAAGGTGTGCGCAAGGCCATCCATTCCCTGGAGCAGGGCAAGGGCGTCCTGGCTCTGACCGACCTGTTCGGCGGTTCCCCCACAACCATGTCCCTCTCCCTCATGAAGTCGGAAAATCTTGAAGTCATCACCGGCGTCAACCTCCCCATGGTCGTGGCGGCCCTCCAGGCCCGGTCCATGGCGCTGCCCGAACTGGCCGACAAGGTCATGAACGCGGGCCAGCAGGGGATCAAGGTTGCCGGGGCGATGCTGCGCAAAAAAGCAAAGAAATAGGTATGATGCCGTGACTCTCGTTCGTATCGACAACCGCTTGATTCACGGCCAGATCATCGAGACGTGGCTGCCGTACACCGGGGCCAAGAACGTTGTGGTGGCCAACGACGAACTGGCCCACGACATCCTCCAGCAGGAGATCATGTCCCTGGCCATTCCCCAGGCCGTGAAGAGCTCGTTTGTCACCGTGGAAGAGGTCTCGGCGACCGTGTCCAGGCTCTTCTCCGTACCCGGCGAGCACGACTCCATCATCCTCTTTTCCAGTTGCGCCGACGCCCGCCGCGCCTTTGACTCCGGGTTCGATTTCCACGTCCTGAACATCGGCAACGTCCATTACAGCCCGGGCAAGCGCCAGGTCTCCCCGAGCGTGGCCCTGTCCGACGAGGATGAGACCTGCCTGCGCCACCTGAACCGCAAGGGCGTGGAGCTGGACTTCCGGTGCGTGCCCAATGACCCCGTGCAGGTGAGGTTCTAGGTTATGGTCGTTCAGCACACCTACGCCTGGTTCGCCATGGTCGCTTTTTTTTTGCCCTCTTTTCCCAGTTCCGCTCGTCCCTGAGCATCGGCCTGCTTGAACGCCCCCTGGTGGTCGGCTTCTTCTGGGGCGCGGCCACCGGCGAGTATACCACCAGCCTGTACATCGCCATTTTCTTCGAACTTTTCTGGCTCGACCTCATCCCGGCCGGGACCTATATCCCGCCCCAGCTCACGGCGGCCACCTTCGCGGCCCTGACCCTGACCACCTGGTTCGGCCTGGACCAACCGTCGCGGATCATGTTCGTGCTCTTCGCCAGCATGCCGCTGGCCTGGATCGGCACAAAGGTCGAAGGATGGCTGCGCGAACGGGAACAGGGGAGCTACAACGCGCTACTCAACTGGGCCCGCAATCCCGACTCCAAACACCTGCCCGGGGCGCTCATCCTGCGCTCCATGGCCCGGGGGCTGGTCATGAGTTGGGCTTCCTTCCTGGTCGCCGTGCTCATCCTCAAGCAGGGGTTCGAACTCGTCTTTTCCGCGCATCCAACCATTTTCTCGAACCTGGGCGTCACCTGGGCACACCTCTGGGTGGCCGCCTCCCTCGGCGGCCTCATGGCCCTTCGCCTTAAGCGGGCCTACGCCGTTCTGGCGGTCGGCGTCGTCCTCTTCGCCATGTACCGTTTCCTGCCTACCCTGTAGAAGCCGTTTTCGCCCGGTGCGGGCCGACATCCCACGTGGCCGCGCGGACAGGGAAGGGGGCTTGGGATCATCTTCACATTGTCGCGAACGGCCGTGCCGCGCTCGACGCGCCTCCGCCCGGGGCGAATCGGCTTGGCTGCAATCGCAGGAACCCTTGGGAAACGCGGCTTGTGGCGGTTTGATGGCGATCCGGCTACGGGCGATATTCTTTTCATCCTTTTCTCGTTCGGACTGCGCTTTTAGCTTGGCAGCGGATATGCTTTGTGATATCTGTCACATTCTGTTTTCGATGCTTAATTTCCTTATACAGGATAATTCAATTAGGAGGACTTGATATGGCTATTTTGGTTGTTGGACACAAGAATCCCGATACCGACACCGTCGCTTCTGCGATCGGTGCCGCCGACCTGTACAGCAAACGTGGTATGGAGGCCAAGGCCGTGACCCAGGGCGAGATCGCTCCGGAGACCGCCTTCGTACTCGAGAAGTTCGGCTTTGCCGCTCCCGAGATCGTCACCGACGCCACCGACAAGCAGATCATCCTGGTCGACCACACCGACATTTCCCAGACCATCGACAATCTGGACAAGGGCGAGCTCCTTGCCGTCGTCGACCACCACAAGCTGGGTGACATCACCACCGCCGGTCCGCTGGAAATGTGGGTCTGGCCCGTGGGCTGTTCCGCCACCGTGCTGAAGTCCATGTACGACTTCTACAACGTCGAGATCCCGGCCAACATCGCCGGCATCCTGCTGTGCGCCATCCTGAGCGACACCGTCATGTTCAAGTCCGTGACCTGCACCGACGCCGACAAGGCCGCCGTCGAAGCCCTGGCCAAGATCGCCGGCGTGAGCGACGTCATGGCTCTGGGCATGGAGATGTTCAAGGTCAAGTCCGCCGTTGACGGCGCTCCGGCCAGCGAACTGGTCTTCCGCGACTACAAGGACTTCGACATGTCCGGCAACAAGGTCGGCATCGGCCAGCTGGAAGTCGTGGACCTGTCCATGCTCGACGCCCACAAGGACGCCCTGCAGGCTGAGATCGAGAAGGTCAAGGCCGACGGCCGTCACTCCGTCTTCCTGCTCCTGACCGACATCATGAAGGAAGGCTCCGAGATGCTCATCGCCTCCGACGATCCTTCCGTCGTCGAGAAGGCCTTCGGCATCGCCACCAAGGGCGAGCCGGTCTGGCTGGACGGCGTCATGAGCCGCAAGAAGCAGGTCGCCCCCAACTTCATCAAGGCCTTCGAAGGCTAAGCTGTAACAGCTGATTTAGTGCGCAAAGTCGGGCCCGCCAGCGTTGTGCTGGCGGGCCTTTGCTTTGCCTTTTCGATCAATGTTGAATGACACGACAGATTGGACTCGGTTTTTTCGTCTCTCAACCCTCCTGCCCGCTTTCCTTGTTTTGCGTTTTGAATTCCGTAGTCTTGGCCAAAGAAGTGTAAAATTTACCAACGACAACAGCGTTATTGTGTAAGCCCTGCCGACAATTTGATTAGTTCGAGTCAATCAATGTATTGAAATACATAGGGGTTGTATTTGGCACATGCCTTGCTTTGTGAATACGTTGTCAAATGACATTTGGTCCTGGTCACTCTTACCCAAAGGCGACCCCTATGAAAAAAATTTTATTATCACTTGTCATCTGCATGTTGTTGATTCCCAACATGGCCAACGCCAGCGTTTTTACCTTTGATGATGACTCCCAACTCTCGGCATGGTCCCCCGACCGAACCGCTCCCGACGAGTTCAAGACTACTCCGGACGGCCGTCTCGCCATCGGAATCGCGCCTCCCGTACCCAGCCAGGAATTTTATCAGACCAAAGGTCAAAAGACAGTCATCGATACGCCCGCAATAGGGAAAATGATCATCGGCGACCTGTTCGTTGACGCCGGCTGGCATGATATGCGTGCAGGCATATGGGGAACCTCGAGCGGCGGCGGTGCGACCGGGTGGCCGATCATCAGTTGGCACAATCTGACCGACAGCTACGGATTCCATGTATGGGACCTGAATCATTGGGTCGCGGTCGGACTGGATTATACGGTCCAGGACGCCTGGTATTCACTGGGAATGGCCGTCACCGGCAGCTCCATCGACTACTACATCAATAATTCTCTAGTATACAGCTCTTCCCTTTTCCTTCCCACGATAATCGATGAGATCATTTTAAATACCAAAACGTCCGAAGCTCAGGAATATACGGTGTTATGGGACAATGTAGGCGTGGTCGACGCACCGACTCCCACTCCCGAGCCGTCTACGTTCCTTCTGCTCGGTGTGGGTATTGCCGGTTTGCTGGCGGTTGGAAGAAAAAGATCGGCAAGATAGAGTGATAGCCGTACAAATGAGAGAGGCGTCCTTCGCGAAGGACGCCTCTCTTTTTGGGAATTGCCGGACTGCGGGCCAGGAAGGAGACGGAATTGAAAAAGGGACGGCCAGGAGCCGTCCCTTTTTCGGGAGATGACGAAAAAAGGCCCCGGCTGTGAGCCGAGGCCTTGGATATCACAAAAGACCGGCGGTTTTCAGCACGGCTTCCAGTTTGGGTTTGTTCTCGTCCTGCAGGGGGACGATGGGCAGGCGGAACTGGGCGTCCTTGAAGATGCCCATCATAGCCAGGGAGGTCTTGACCGGGATCGGGTTGGTCTCCATGAACATGGCCCGGTTGACCGGGGCCATCTTGAGGCTCAGTTCGAGCGCCTTTTCATGGTCCTTGTCGAAGAACGCCTTGCACATGGCGCTCATGGCCTTGGGCATGATGTTGGAAATGACGGAGATGACGCCCACGCCGCCCACGGCCAGCAGGGGCAGGGCGGTGAAGTCGTCGCCGGAAAGCAGCTTGAAGTCGCGGCCGCAGAGTTCGACAACTTCGGCGCCCTGGCACAGGTTGCCGGTGGCTTCCTTGACCGCAATGGCCTCGGGCACGGCGTCCTTGATCATCTTGAGCGTGGACGGCAGGCAGTTCAGGCCGGTCCGTCCGGGCACGTTGTAGATGACCATAGGCAGGGAGGCCGCTTCGGCTATGGCCTTGAAGTGGGCCACCAGGCCGCCGGGCGTGGGTTTGTTGTAGTAGGGCGTGATCTGCAGGGTGGCGTCGGCCCCGGCGTCCTTGGCCATCTTGGTCAGCTCGATGGCTTCCTTGGTGGAGTTGGACCCGGCTCCGGCGATGACCGGCACACGGCTTTTGGTCTGCTCGACGCAGATTTTGATGACCCGTCCCTGTTCCTCGTGGGACATGGTCGCCGCTTCGCCGGTGGTGCCGCACGGCACCAGGCCGTCAATACCCTGCTCGATCTGCCATTCAATGAAATCGCGATAGGTCGATTCGTCGACCTCGCCATCCTTGAAGGGCGTCGAGAGAGCGGTGAAAGCTCCTCGTAATTCCATCGTCATCTCCTCCTGAAGTATAATATCCATCCGAAAAAATTGCCGTTTTATTGGAAAAGGGCATCTATCTCCGGATTATCCTCGATCTCGTCGTTCATGCCTATGGAAGTCGATGTATAATTCTTCGCTTCTTGCCAGGCAAATGAATTTTCTCTTTCGGGCCATTGCAGGACCTTCACTTCGGCCAGGCTGCGGCCCTTGTCGTAGGGCCTGACCCAGAGGCAGCGGCCGTCCGCCTGGACGCGCCCGTTGATGCCGGAGCCGCTGCCGCTGCCCAAGAGCATGTCCGGGACCTGAGCCGGGTTCGACTTGAGGTAGTCGCTTTCGGCCACCCAGCCCCAGTCGCACAGCCCGATGAGCAGATCCACCTTGTCCCGGTACGCCTTGATCTCCTTGGAGAGTCCGGCGAGCACGGTCTTGGACGGCCCGTCGGCGTCTTGGGGCAGGGAAGGGTAGCGCAGGAAGCCTACCTTGCGCCCGTCTGCCATCTCAAGCACGGTGAACGGCTCTTCCTCGGCCGTCTTCTGCCACGGCCAGCGGGGGACATTGTCCTCGGCCATGGCCTCGGCTTCCCTGGCGGTGAGCAGCCCCACGTCGTAATGCATGGCGTTGAACGCCTTGCTCAGGGCGACCATGGTCTTGGCCAGCCCGGGGTTGCCGTTGTGACGAAAGAACTCCCAGCCGCCGGAGACCAGCAGCCTGGGTGCGTCGATATGTTGATTGTCCATAAAATACGTGGCCCGACGGGCCACCCCTCCGAGGGTCTTGCCGCCTCAGGTAGGGCATGGCTTCACCGTGCCATACGTATTTGCCGAGTAAAGGATGGTCAGAACAGGCCCCTGCGCCCGGGCGTCGCCGCACACAAGGATCAATGTTGCCAGAAACAGGCAATATGTGAGTCGTCGCATCCTACTGGTTGATGTATTCCTTCAACTCTTTACCAGGACGGAAGAAAGGAAGTTTCTTGGGTTTGACCTGGACGACGGTTCCGGTCTTGGGGTTGCGTCCGGTGTACCCTTCGTAGTCCTTGATCTTGAAGCTGCCAAAACCGCGAATCTCCACGCGGTCGCCCCGAAGCAGGGCTTCCTTGACGGAGTCCACGAAGGCGCCGACCACCTTGGTGGCCTCGTCGACGTGCATTTTCTTCTGTTCTGACAGAGCCTTGATCATTTCGCTCTTATTCATGATGTTCCCCCTGAAACATATGTTTCCCGCAGGTTCCGATATTGGACCTGTGAGGTAACAAAAAAGGAATCAGTCCCGAAATTCTCACTAACTATGCCGAAAAATAACTCTTTTCGTCAACCATTATTTCTCGAATTTCATTCCGATGGAAAATCCTTCAGAATAGGGCGGCCGGCGATGCGCTCGCGGTTGTCCTCGCGGTACCGGATGAGCTTCTTGGCGATGCCGACAATATCCTTGCTGGCCGTGGCCTGCGGAGCGAATTTCATGAGCGGGGTCTGGCGGCGGACCGACTCGACCAGGGTGCGGTCCTGGTGCACGAAGCCCAGGTTGCGCAGTTCGATGTTCAGGAAATTCATGCACGCGGCATTGAGCCGGTCAAAGGTCTGGTTGGCCTCCTTGGCGCTGGTGGCTTGGTTGACCAGGACCAGGAAGTCCTTGATGTCGTGCTGGGTGGCCAGAACCTTGATCATGGCGTAGCTGTCGGTCAGGGAGGTGGGCTCCGGGGTGACCACGACCACGCGCAGCTGGGTCAGGGCGGCCAGGGACAGGACCGTGTGGCTGATGCCCGCGCCGAGGTCGAGCATGAGGAAGTCGTATTCGCCCGCGATGTGGATGAGCTTCTTGAACAGGATGTCCTGCAGGTCCTCGTCCATCTCCACCAGTTCGGGCACGCCGCTGGTGGCCGGGAGCATGTCGAAGCCGTCCTCAATGGGCACGAGCACGTCCTCGGCGTCCACGCCGGTCTGCAGCAGATCGTGCAGGTTACGGTCCGGGGATATGCCGAGCAGGACGTCGAGGTTGGCCAGCCCGAGATCACAGTCCATGAGCATGGACGTTATGTTCATTGCGTGCAGGGCGTAGCCCAGGTTGAGCACTATGTTGGTCTTGCCGACCCCGCCCTTGCCGCTCATGATGGAGAGACTGAGTGTCGTGTTCTGATTCATGGTCCGTCTCCGTTATTTCCCGCCGAACAGGAACTGCTTTTCGTTGGCGTGCACCAGGGTCTCGTTGGGGACGTTGTCCGCGAACGCGAGCCTGGAGACCTTGACCTGGTCCTTGCCTGCGGCCTTGGCTTCGTAGAGCGCGCCGTCGGCCAGTTCGATCAGTTCCTTGTCCGTGAGGTTCACGCTTCCCTTGTAGCAGGTAAGCCCGACGGAACAGGTGACGTGAAAGGTTTCGTCCCCGTCCGGGGTGGTAAATTTGATCTGCTTGAACTCGTTGAGCAGGCGGCTCAACAGGCGTTGCGCCTTGACCAGGCCGGACCCGGCCATGATCAGGGCGAATTCCTCGCCGCCGAAGCGGGCCGCCAGGTCGTAACGCCGGGTGGTCGCCTTGAGGTGCCGGGCAAAGGTGCTCAGGACCTCGTCGCCCTTCTGGTGGCCGTAGGTGTCGTTGACCCGCTTGAAGTCGTCCAGGTCGAAGATGGCCAGGGAGAGCGGGGTGTGAGCGCGCTTGGACCGTTCGATTTCGATGTCCAGTATGCGGTCGAAGGCCCGCCGGTTGGCCAGCCCGGTGAGCGGGTCGTGGTCGGTCTGGTAGGCGAGCCGCTCCAGGGTTTCCTGGAACCGCCTCAGATGCGGGTAGGCGTCGCCGTTGATGGGCAGGGAGAGCCACTGGCCGAGGTCGCGCCTGGCCGCGATGGACTCCCATTCCTCGTTGCTGACTCCCTGGATGAGCCGAAAGACCCAAACCGCCTGGTCCAGGTTTTCACCTACCCCCTTGGAATACTCGCACAACTCCTCTTGGAGCGTGGTGAGTTCCGAGGCGAGCTCGTTCTCGGGGAACTTAATTTTTTTGTCCGTGGGCATGGATGAATAATAGGTAGTTTCGGATCATTTCGTCCAGATCGCCGTCCAGGAAGGCGTCCACGTTGCCGCTTTCGCTGTTGGATCGGTGGTCCTTGACCAAACGATACGGTTGCAGAGTGTATGTCCGTATCTGGCTTCCCCAGGCGATGGCGTCCTTGGCCTGGTAATCCTGTCTGCGGCTTTCCTCAATCTTCTTCAATTCCTGTTCGTACAGCCGGGCCTTGACCAGGCGCAGGGCGGTGGCCTTGTTCCGGTGCTGGGACTTCTCGTTCTGGCACTGGGCCACGATGCCCGTGGGTATGTGGGTGATGCGCACGGCCGAACTGGTCTTGTTCACCGACTGGCCGCCGGGCCCGCTGGACCGGAAGGTGTCGATGCGCAGGTCCTCGTCCTTCACCTCGATCTCGATGTCGTCGTCCATATCCGGGTAGACGTCCACCGAGGCGAACGAGGTGTGCCGCCTGCCCGAGGAGTCGAAGGGGGAAATGCGGATCAGCCGGTGCACGCCGGTCTCGCCCTTGAGCAGCCCGTAGGCGAAGAGCCCCTCGATCTGGAGGGTCACGGACTTGAGCCCGGCCTCGTCGCCCGCCTGATAATCCAGCTGGCTGACCTTGAATCCCTTGCGCTCCGCGTAGCGGTTGTACATGCGCAGGAGCATCTCCGCCCAGTCCTGGGACTCGACGCCACCCGCGCCGGGGTGGATTTCGAGGATGGCGTTGCCCTTGTCGTGCTCGAAGGCGAACATGGTCGCCAGTTCGGTCCCGGCCAGCCGTTCGCGGAGCAGGGCCACCTGGGCGTTCAGGGCGGACAGGGATTCCTCCTCGGGGTCCTCGTGGGCCAGTTCGAGCCAGGCGTCCAGGTCGTCGCGCGCTTCGGACAGCCCGTCGTACATTTCAAGCTTGGTGGAGAGCTGGCTCTTTTCCTTGAGCATGGGGGTCAGGGCCTCGGGATTGTCCCAGGCTCCCGGCTTGGAGAGTTCCGTCTCTATCTCGTCGAGACGCGTCTTGGTCTCGGCGTAGTCAAAGACGCCCCCAGAGGGATTCGTATTGTTCGATCAGGTCCGAGGAGGCGGCTTTCAGTTCGTTGTATTCCAACATTATTCAATGATTCCTTTATTTCGTCTGGCCGCAAAGGCGATGAAGCCGAAGGCGGCCACGGTCATCACGTAGATGAAGATATTCAACCAGCCGTGGATGCGATGATACACGGTCTTGGCCGTAAGGGCAGCGATTTTCATGCTCAGGCTCTCGGCCCGGAACTGGTTGCCCACGGCGGCCTCGCGGCCCACCGGATCGATGAACGCGGTGATGCCCGTGTTGGTGCAGCGGGCCAGCCAGCGGCCTTGTTCCACGGCCCGCATGGTGGCCAGGTCGAGGTGTTGGCCCGGCGCGGACGTGTTGCCGAACCATGCGTCGTTGCTGATGTTCACCAGCACGTTGGCCCCGCGCTCCACCTGCTGCTGGGCCAGGTCCGGAAAGATCGCTTCATAGCAGATGAGCATGCCCAGCGCAACGCCGTTGAGTTTGAGCGGCCTGTTGTCCACGCCCGGCTTGAAGTTGCCCGCGGCCTGGACCAGCTGCTTGAAGGGCACCCACTTGGCGAACGGCATGTACTCGCCGAACGGCACCAGGTGCTCCTTGTCATAGTATTGGGTGGTCAGCCCCATGGAATCCATGAGCCAGGCCCGGTTGAACAGGTCGTAGGCCCGGGTCTTCATGTCGGTCACGTGGTAGGCCGGCGAGCCGGTGATGATCGGGGTGGCGGTCTCGCGGGCCAGGGTTTCCAGCGCCTTGCGGTACGGGGTCTGGTCCTGCAGATAGAAGGGCATGGCCGTTTCGGGCCAGACCACCACCTTGGGATGGTGCACGGCCTCGGCCTCGACGGTCAGCTTGGCGTATTTCTTGATGGTTCCGGCCTGATAGGCGGGGTCCCATTTCAGCCCCTGGTCCACGTTGCCCTGGACCAGAGTGACCATGAAGTCCTGGTTGCCCACGTCAAAGGTGGACACGCGGTAAAAACCGAAGCCGACGATCAGCGCCCCCAGCCCCACGGCCAGGAACAGGGCTCCGCGATAGGTGGAGCAGAGCAGCACGGCCACGGCCAGGGCGGCAAACACCCCGGACAAGCCGAACGCCCCGACCACGGACGCTCCCTGCACGGCAAAGGGCCAGGCCGCGAAGGCCGAGGACAGGTTCATCCACGGAAACCCGGAGAACAGGGTGCCCATGAGCGTCTCCATGCTCGCCCAGGCGATCCCGGCCAGGAGGCAGAGGGGCACGCCGTCGATGAGCTTGGCCGCGTGATGCATGCCGTAGGCGAACAGCCCGAAATACAGGCCAATGACCGCGGCCAGGAGCACCGGGCAGGGCAGGGCGATGAACCACGGCAGGCCGCCGTATATCTGCACCGGGATGACCATCCAGTAGAAGCAGCCCGTGGCCGCCAGGGTCCCTGCCAGCCAGCCGAAGCGCAGGGCCTTGCGGCCGGACACGGCGCACAGGCCGATCCAGGCCAGCCCCAGTGGGAAGGCCAGCACGGCCGGCGGAAAATGGAAGAGCGGGTTGGCGAACCCGATCCAGGCCCCCAACGTCGCGAGAAGAACCAGTTGATACACGATTTACACTTTCCCCAGCGGTTCGACCTTGATGGTCCAGATCTGGCGTTCGTCGGCCTCCATGACCGCGAACCGCCAGCCGGAGAAGGTGTACAGCTCGCCCTGCAGCGGGATGCGCCCGGCCAGGGCGGCCAAGTAGCCGCCGATGGAGTCCACTTCCTCGCTCTCCAGGTCCAGCGCGAACTTGCGGTTGACGTCCTCGAGCGGGGCGCGGCCGGAGACGATGAAGGTCCCGTCCGAATAGTCCTGGATCTCGTCGGGGCGCTGGTCGTCGTATTCGTCCGAGATTTCGCCGACGATCTCTTCGAGCACGTCCTCCATGGTGACCATGCCGGAGGTCCCGCCGTACTCGTCCTGGACCACGGCCATGTGCAGCTTTTCCTTCTTGAAGTAGGCCAGGACCTCGTCCAGGGGCTTGTCCTCGGCCACGAAAAAGGCGGGACGCAGCAGGTCCAGCACGGACTTGTCCACCTCGCCGTTGAGCAGGGGCTCGAGCAGGTCCTTGGCATGGACCAGGCCGAAGATGTGGTCCTTGTTGTCCTGGTAGATGGGGATGCGGGAGTGAGCGCCCTGGTTGACGATGAGTTCGGCCACGTCCTTGACGGTGCTGGACGCGTCTGCGCAGACCATGTCCGTGCGCGGGACCATGATCTCCTCGACCAGCTTCTGGTCCAGGCCGAGCACGTTCAGGAGCATGGAGACCTCATGGCTCTCCAACTCGCCGTCGGCCCGAGCTTCGAGGATGTGCTCCTCTATCTGATGGTCGTTATTGCCGAATATTTTCTTGAATATATTGCGAAATCGACTGTCGGATCCTTCGTCCAAGACCAGACTCCTTGAAACGGTTGCAGAAACGATGGGCGGGCGCAGGCCCGCTGCCGTGCGAACGTTGTGTCAATATTCATGTATTTAGACAGACTGGGAGAACCTGTCAACAAACGAAGCGGCGGGGAGTGTTACGATAGGCCGAGTTTTTTCAGGTGGATCTCCAGGCAGGACAGGGCCGCGGGCGTGACCCCGGAGATGCGTCCGGCCTGGCCCAGGGTCCGGGGCTGGATATTGGTCAGCTTCTCGACCACCTCGCGGGTCAGGCCGGAAACCGCCGCATAGTCCAGGTCATCGGGCAGGACCTTGTCCTCCAGGGACTTGAACTTGGCCACCAGTTCCTCCTGCTTGACCAGGTAGCCCTCGTAGCGCACCTGCACCTCGGCCTCGCGCAGGACCTCCTGGTCCAGCGCGACGAGTTCGGGATAAAACACGTTCAGCCGTTCGATATCCATCTGCGGCTGACGCAGCAGGGCGGCCAGTTCCACGGCCTTGCCCGGCACGGACGCGCCGATGGATTCCAGCAGTTCGCGGGTGGGCGCGTCGGGACGTACCTTGATGGAGTGCATGGCCTCAAGCGTTGCTTGAAGTTTTTCCTGTTTGGCCGAAAAGAGCGCCCACTGGGCGTCGTCCACCAATCCCAGGTCGCGGCCCATCGGGGTCAGCCGCTCGTCCGCGTTGCCCTCGCGCAGCAGCAGCCGGTGCTCGGCGCGGGAGGTGAACATGCGGTAGGGCTCCTCGGTCCCCTTGGTCACCAGGTCGTCCACCAGCACGGCCATGTACGCCTGATCGCGTGAGAGCAGGAACGGGTCGCGGCCAAGCAGCTTGCAGGCCGCGTTGAGCGCAGCCCATAGCCCCTGGGCGGCGGCCTCCTCGTAGCCAGAGGTGCCGTTGATCTGGCCCGCGCAGTAGAGCCCCTCCACCGCCTTGGTCTCCAGGGTGGGACGCAGCTGGGTAGGCGGGACGAAATCGTATTCGATGGCGTAGCCCGGCCGGACGATCTGGGCGTTTTCCAAGCCCTTGATGGCCCGGATCATCTTCTTCTGCACGTCGAACGGCAGGCTGGTGGGGATGCCGCTGGGGTACATCTCCGGGCTGTCCAGCCCCTCGGGCTCGACGAAAATCTGGTGCCGGTCCTTTTCCGGGAACCGGGCCACTTTGTCCTCGATGGACGGGCAGTAGCGCGCCCCGGTACCCTCGATGATCCCGGTGAACATGGGCGAGCGGTCGAACCCGGAACGGATGGCCTCGTGGGCCGCCTCGTTGGTATAGGTCAGCCAGCAGGAGACCTGCGGCATGGGCACGGTCTTGTTGCGGAAGCTGAAGGGCACGGGCGGATCGTCGCCGGGCTGCTCCTGCATGGCCGAGAAATCGATGGAGTCGCGCAAAAGGCGCGGGGTGGTGCCTGTCTTGAGACGGCCTAGGGTAAAGCCCAACTCGCGCAGGTTGGCCGACAGCGAATTGGCCGCCGGGTCGCCCATGCGCCCGCCGCTGAAATGCTCCAGCCCGATGTGCATGAGCCCGCGCAGGAAGGTGCCGGTGGTCAGGAGCACGGCCCGGGCCGGGAATATCTCGCCCAGCTCGCTGCGCAGGCCGCTGACCCGGCCGTTCTCGGTGAGCACGGCCGAGCCCGTGTCCTGGAAGACCCACAGGTTCTCCTGGGCGAACACGGACGCCTGGACCACCTGCATGTACCGGGCTCGGTCGATCTGGGCGCGGCTGGACCGGACCGCCGGGCCCTTGCGGGTGTTCAGGATGCGAAACTGGATGCCCGCCGCGTCGGCCCACAGCCCCATCATGCCGCCCAACGCGTCGATCTCCTTGACCATATGGCCCTTGGCCAGGCCGCCGATGGCCGGGTTGCAGGAGAGGTGCCCTATGCGGTCCACATTGATGGTCAGCAGCAGGGTCTTCAGGCCGAGCCGGGCCGAGGCCATGGCGGCTTCGCAGCCGGCATGGCCCGCGCCGACCACAATGAGGTCGAACTCGGCCGGAAACGGGGTCTTGTTCTGCATGAACGGACTGCGGCGCTACCTGGTTAGGAGCATGTCGGCGATGACCTTGGCGTCGCCGATGGTGCTCTTGATGGACGACCACTCGTTGGGCTGGTGCGCGTTGTGGAACAGGGTGGACCAGACCACAGCGTTGTGGCCCTTGCGGCGCAGGAACGCGGCCACGGTGCCGCCGCCCACGCCCACGGTGCGGGGATTGTTGTCGTAGACCTTGCGCACGGAGGCCATGGTCCGGACCGCGATCTCGCTGTCCGCCGGGGTGGCCGGAGCGGCCTGTTCCCACATGATCGGCTCGCACTCGACGGTGACGCCATATTTGGCGGCGATCTCGGCCCCCATGCCCTTGATGGTGCCGAGCACGTCGTTCAGGTCGTACTCGGGCATGACCCGGCAGTCCACGTAGAACACGTCCCGTCCGGGGAGGGTGTTCACGTTGGCCACGTTGGCCTCGCGCATGGTCGGCTGGAAGGTGGAGCGGGGCGGGTTGAACAGGGTGTCCTCCGCCGGATACAGGGTCTCCAGCTCCTTGACGCGCAGAATGAACTCCGCGGACGGGAACATGGTGTTGACGCCCTGAGCCGGGGTGGAGGCGTGGCACTGCTTGCCGATGACCGTGACCTTGATCCAGAACATGGACTTCTCGGCCACCTCGACCATTTCCGAGGCTGGCTCGCCCGAGTCCGGGACCAGGAAGAGGTCGCCTTCGCGGAACAGGTCCGCGTGTTCGCGGACTATGTAGTCCAAGCCGAAGCCGGAGCCGGTCTCCTCGTCGGACACGAGGATCAGGCCGTAGTTCATCTCCGGGGTGATCTTCAGGTCGAGCAGGGCCTGGGCGGTCAGCAGCGAGGAGACCATGCCCTGCTGGTTGTCCTCCACGCCGCGCCCGATGAGGGTGTCGCCGTCGCGCTGGACCACGTAGGGATCGGAGTTCCACAGGTCGAGGTCGCCCGGAGGGACCACGTCGATGTGGGAGATGACCCACAGGGTCTTTTCCGTGTTTTTGCCGGGGATGACGGCCACGATGTTGGGCCTGTACCCGCAGGGCACATCGGAATCCGGAGCGTTGTATTCGCGGATGTCCTCGATGCCCATGGCTTTGAGATGGCCGATCAGAAAATCGGCCTTGGCCTTTTCGCCTTCGCCCCCGTTGCGGGGACCGAGGGCCGGAATGGCCGTGAGTTTGGTCTGCAGTTCGACGACCGCCTCTGTCTGGCGGTCCAGTTCGGAAAAGAGCGCGTCCATGGGACCTCCGATTGCGTTTTCGATGAAGCTAGCCCAAAAATCGGATCACACAAACAAAAAAAGGCGGGGACAACGCCCCGCCTTTCCTGCTTGCTGTGGTCTAGCGACCGCGCGCGGCGCGCTTGGAGGCCTTGAGCGGGTTGACCTTGACCTTGCCGGTCTTGTCCACTTCGGCACGCACGTGGGTGGCGAAGTTGCACACGCCGCCGGCCCACTTGCGGGCGGGCTGGGCGTAGGTCGGGCAGTAGTTCTCTCCCTCGAAGGGAACGATACGCTCGCAACCTTCACACTTTTCAACGATGGGTTCCATGACGACGCCCTTGTAGGTCAGACCGGCATCGGTCTTGACGGCGCCTTCCAGGGAAACGATTCCTTTTTTCTTGGCCATGTCGTGCCTTCCTCCTAAAAATAATGCGGCTCACAGGATGCCAGCGGCATACGTAATTTCATTTCGGTGCAAGAGCAGACTTCGATATGCACCCAGGGCGGGTGTTGTCAAGTTCTTTGCTCTAATTTTTCATTTTCCGGAAGCGTTCCGAACCCACTTCGCGCAGCGCACGGCCTCCTTTCGCAGGCCGCTGACGTCGAGGGTTCTGAACTCGCCGTACAGGTACAATACCTCGCCCGCCACCATGGTCATGCACACCTCCATGCCCGTGGCCGCGTAGACCGCGTGGGACACGTGGTTGAACACGGGCATGAGGTTGGGGGAGAAAAGGTCCAGGGCGATCA
The DNA here is from genome assembly GCF_051175575.1 of Pseudodesulfovibrio sp. lm2024. Lineage (NCBI taxonomy): Bacteria > Pseudomonadati > Thermodesulfobacteriota > Desulfovibrionia > Desulfovibrionales > Desulfovibrionaceae > Pseudodesulfovibrio > Pseudodesulfovibrio sp. lm2024. The sequence continues at coordinate 2,006,834 of NZ_CP195092.1, read as the reverse complement.
TGTCCGCCGGGTGTCCGGCCTGAATCCGGCCCAGTTCGGGCCAGCCCAGGCAACGGGCCGAATTGCGGGTGGCCATGTCCAGGGCGGTCTGGGCGTTCACGGCCGATGCGTCGCCGTGGCGGACCTTGCCCATGAGTGCGGCCAGCCCCATGTCGCGGAACATGTTCAACTGATTGTTGCTCGACGCACCGTCCGTGCCCAGCCCCACGTTGACCCCGGCGTCGAGCATGGCCTGCACCGGAGACATGCCGGAGCAGAGCTTCAGATTGGACGCCGGATTGTGGACCACGTTGGCCCCGGACGAGGCCAGCTGGGCGATCTCCTTTTCCTCCACGTCCACGCAGTGGTGCAGGGTCACGCGCGGCGAGAGCAGCCCCTCCCGGCGCAGGATTTCCACCGGGCGCATGCCGTACTTGCCCAGGCAGACCGACGTTTCGGTCGGAGACTCGGCCAGGTGCGTCTGCCAGGGGATGTCCAGGGACTCGGCCAGTTCGAAGCTGGCCGCCAGAATCTCCGGCGGCACGGTAAAGGCCGCGTGCGGCGTGACCGCCGTGCGCACCAGCGGGTCGTCCCGAAAACGCTCCTCCAGGGTGCGGATGGCCTGCCAGCAGGCCTCGGCCGTGGGGAAGAACGGGGAAGGAAAGGCGAAGAACCCTTCGCCCAGGACCGCGCGCAGGCCGCAGTTCGAGGCAGCCTCGCCGGTGACCTGTTCATGGAAATAGCCATTCAGGAAGGCCGTGCATCCGGTGCGGATGAGCTCGGCGCAGCCGAGCCGCGCGCCGATGCCGAGCAGGTCCTCGTCCAGCTTCGCCTCCACGGGCCAGATGTGCCCCTCCAGCCACTCCATGAGCGGCAGGTCGTCGGCAAAGCCGCGCAGCAGGGACATGGGCAGATGGGTGTGGCCGTTGACCAGGCCGGGCATGAGCATCTTGCCCGACATGTCCAGCCGCTGGGCGGGCTCGTATCGGGCGTCGAGTTCGGCGTAGCCGCCGACCTCGAGGACCAGGCCGTCGCCTATGGCCACGGCGGCGTCGGTCAGGACGCGCCGGGCGTCGTCCTGGGTCAGCAGGGCGTCGGCCCGGACCAGCAGATCGCAGGCGCGGGGCGCGGAATCGGCGGTAGCGGGGGATACCATGGCTTAGTCCAGGTCCTTGATCACTTCGACGAGCAGGGAGGTGACCTTTTCCACGTTGCTCTTGAAGACATCGAGGATTTCCTCCCAGGTCACCGGGGCTTCGTCGGTCTTCCAGCAGTCGTAGTCCGTGCTCATGGCCACGGCGGCATACGGAATGCCCGCCTCGTTGGCCAGGATGCACTCCGGGGCCACGCTCATGTTGATGACGTCCGCGCCCCACAGGCGGAACATGTTGGACTCGGCCCGGGTGGAGAAACGCGACCCCTCGATGGTAATGACCGTGCCGCTCTTGTGGTGGGCCAGGCCCAGCCGGTCGCAGGCCGCGTTCAGTTTGCCGCGCATGTCGGCGTCAAAGGGATCGGCCATGGCCGTGTGCACCGCGCAGTGCGGCTCGAACTCGTCGAAAAAGGAGACCTGCCTGCGCCGGGTGAAGTCGATGAACTGGTCCAGGATGACCAGATGGCCCCGCTCGATCTCCTGGCGCAGGGAGCCGCAGGCCGTGGTGGCCAGGATGCGCGTGCAGCCCGCGTCCTTCAGGGCCTTGATGTTGGCCCGGTAATTGACGAAGGTGGGCGGGATGGTGTGCGCCCGGCCGTGCCGGGCGAGGAGGACCACTTCCCGGCCCGCGATGGTTCCTTCCTGCAGGAGGGCGGACGGCTTGCCGTAGGGCGTGCCCATCTCCACGTCGCGGACGTCCTGCAACAGGTCCGGGTTGTCCAGGCCGCTGCCGCCGATGATTCCTATTTTGCTCATGGTCGTTCCCTGTTAGTCGATTTCAATGAGAAAATCATGTTTCACGCCGGCCGCGCGCATGACCTCGTCGCCGTCCAGAAAGGAGAGCTGGATGACGAAGCCCGCGCCCACGATCTCGCCGCCCGCTTCGCGGATCAGCTTGACCATGCCCTCGGCCGTGCCGCCCGTGGCCAGCAGGTCGTCGATCATCAGGACCTTGTCGCCCTCATCTATGGCGTCCACGTGCATGCATAGGGTGTCGGAGCCGTACTCCAGGTCGTAGGTCACGCAGCGGTTCTTGTAGGGCAGCTTGCCGGGTTTGCGGATGGGCACGAAGCCGATGCCCATCTTGAGGGCCAGGGGCGCGCCGAAGATGAAGCCCCGGGCGTCGGCGGCCACGATCTTGTCCGCGCCGCTGTCCTTGTACTTCTCGTACAACTGGTCGATGACGTGGCGGAAGGCCTTGGGCGTGCTCAAAATGGGCGTAATGTCGAAAAAGGTAATCCCTTTCTTGGGATAATCCGGGATGTCCCGGACATAATGGCGCAGATTCATGAATCCTCCTCATTGAATGAATACCGGGGATTCATACGTTTTCCCGGGAGATCGTGTCAATGCTGTTGCCAGCCGCACCGGGTTCCGCTATCCCCTGACGACGGAGAACGCACATGGCGCAACAAGACGGACAGCACCGGGCCAAAAAGAGCCTGGGCCAGAATTTTTTGACCGACCCCAACATCTGCCGCAAGATCGTGGACGCGCTCAACCCCGCGTCCGAGGACTATATTATTGAGATAGGTCCGGGGCAGGGGGCGTTGACCGAGCACCTGACCGAGGTCGGGGCGCGCCGTCTGCGCGTGCTGGAGATGGACGACGACCTCGCCGGGCGGCTCGAGGACCGCTGGCCGGAACTGGACGTGGTCCGGACCGACGCCCTCAAGTTCCCCTGGGCGGACCTGAACGGAACCGGGCCGTGCAAGATCATCGGGAACCTCCCGTACAACGTGGGTTCCAAGTTGATCTGGGATATCGTCAGCCGGGTGGAGACCCTGGAGAGGGCGGTCTTCATGGTCCAGCACGAGGTGGCCTTGCGGCTGACCGCCGAGCCCGGCACCAAGGCCTTCGGCGGACTGACCGCCTGGGTCCGCAACTTCTGCGACACGCGCTATCTGTTCAAGGTGCCGCCCACCGTCTTCCGGCCGCGCCCCAAGGTCGACTCGGCCGTGGTCCGCTTCGACCCGCTGCCGATTGAGGACCGGCCGGCCGCCCCGGAGAAGCTGGCCGGGCTGATCAAGATGCTCTTCCAGCAACGGCGCAAGCAAATCTCCACCATCCTCAAGAAACGCATGACCCCGGAAGTGGAGCAGTGGTTCCAGGATGAGGGCGTCAGCCCCTCGGCGCGCCCGGAGAGCCTCACTCCGGCGCAATTTCGTACACTTTCCTTAATATATTAGTACATTTTTTCACAAAGACCTATAAAATACCTGACCACCAGTACTGGAAAAGCGCATTTCGCACCCCAAAAAATAGGGGGGCAAAAGTCCCGGAAGCGCCATATAGCGTAGGTTTTTTCGTTTTTTTTCAGCACTCGGGCTGGACACGGGACGAAAGTTCATTTAAAGGCCAAGGGGTGAGTTGATGACGGAAACAAAGTGTAAGTCGTTTTGTGCTCTGGCTGCGCTTTAACAAATACCATCAGGTAATATTTCACCGAGGAGGAAGGACTGATGACAAAGGCAGAATTGGTTGTCAAAATCGCGGAAAAGGCCAACTTGACCAAGGCGAACGCCGAACGCGCCCTGAACGCATTCCTGGAGACCGTGGAAAGCACCCTGGTTTCCGAAGGCAAGCTGACCCTGACCGGTTTCGGCACCTTCGTCGTGGAACTCCGCAAAGCCCGCGTCGGCCGCAACCCCCGCACGGGTCTCGAACTCAAGATCCCCGAGACCAAGGTTGTCAAGTTCCGTCCCGGCAAGATCCTGAAGGACGCTGTTAAATAATTGGAGATAATGCGATGATTCACGGTGAAACCGTTCACAGTCCGCTGCCCATGGATCTTCCCTGGTGGATGCCCGACCATTTCGTCTTTTTCGGTGTCCTGTACATCGTCCTCGGCGTCATCGGTGTCGCCCTGGCGGTTACGGTCCTGCAGTCTCTGCGCGACGCGAAAAAGGCTGATCATTAGTCTCTGAATACAATGCATCGAAGGGCCTGTCCGGGTACTGCCGGGCAGGCCTTTTTACGTGGCGCGTTTTTGAGATTTGCCTGGATTTAATGGTTGCCTTTTCTCTTTTTTGTATATATGTAGTGTCTCTTATTTCGCTGGCCCGCCATATGAGCGGGCGGTTCACCGAGGAGGTGATTTTCATTGCCCGGAGTGTATTTTGACGACAACGACAATTTCGACGTTTCTCTGCGCCGCTTCAAGAAGCAGGTGGAGAAGGCCGGAATCCTGTCCGAACTGAAGAAGCGCCAGCACTACGAGAAGCCCAGCGTGCAGAAGAAGAAAAAGAAAGCTGCCGCCAAGAAAAGGCTCGCCAAAAAAATGCGCAAGATGCGCACCATGTAGATTATGAGTCTGTCAAAGCAAATAGACAAAGACTACATAGAGGCCTACAAGGCCAAAGCTACGGTAAAAGTGGCCGTCTTGAGACATCTCAAGACGGCCATTAAAAACCGTATGGTCGAGGACAAGAGCGATGCTCTGGCCGACGAGGTTGTGCTCGACCTCATCGCCAAGCAGGTCAAGCAGCGCAAGGACTCCTTCGATCAGTACACCAAGGCGGGAAGGGACGACCTGGCCAAGGTCGAAGCCGACGAACTCGCCGCTCTTGAAGTCTATCTTCCCAAGCAGCTGTCCGACGAGGAGCTTTCCGCCGCCATCGACAAGGCCATCGCCGATCTCGGGGCGTCCTCCATGGCGGACATGGGCAAGGTCATGCAGGCCGTGCTCGCCGCGTACACGGGACAAGTGGACGGCAAGAAGGCCAGCGCACTGGTCCGGTCCAAGCTCTCCTAACTCTCCAAGGTTCATCCATGGAGTCCAGAACTTTCCAGGTATTGGAGTTCCCCAAGATTCTCGGGGCATTGTCCGGTTTCGCCACATCCGAACCCGGGGCCGCCGCGTGTCTTGCCATCCATCCCTATGACACCCTTGAGTCCGTCCGCCGGGCAGGAACCCTGTTCGAGCAGGGCGCGTCCTGGGTGGGCGAGTCGGGGTTCCGCATGCGCGCCTTCCCCGAGTTGGGCGGTATTTTCCCGCACCTGGACAGCGAACTGGCCGTGCTCGACCAGGACGCGCTGTTTGCGCTCAAGGTCCTCCTGGACCTGGCCAAGGACGCCCGCGAATCCCTGGCCGGTTTCGAGGGGCGCGGCTGGGACGTGCTGGAAAGAGAACTCTTCAACTATGGCTGGCCGCAGAAGACCGTGTCCGGCATAGGACGCTGCCTGGACGCCGAAGGGCAGATCAAGGACGAGAGCTCCCCGAACCTGATGTCCGTGCGCCAGGAAATCCGGGCCATTCATCAGCGCTGCACCAAGCGCGTCAAGGACTTCATTCTCCAGGAAAATCTGGGCGCGGCCATGCAGGACGAGTTCATGACCGTCTCGTCCGACCGCTACGTGCTGCCCATCAAAGCGAATTTCAAGAACAAGACCAAGGGCATCATCCACGATTACTCGCAGACCGGCGAGACCTGCTACTTCGAGCCCCTCTTCCTCGTGGAGACCAACAACAAGCTCCAGGAACTCAAGCGCGAGGAGCGGGCCGAGGAATACAAGGTCCTGCAATACCTCACCGGCCTGGTGCGCCAGGAGCAGGACGAGGTCCGCGAGGCCTATGACGGTCTGGTCACCCTGGACGTGCTCATGGCCAAGGTCCGCCTGGCCGACGCCTACGCGGGCAGGACCATCGAGGTCACGGAGGAGGGCGCTCCCAAGCTGCTCAAGGCCCGCCATCCGCTTCTGGCCCTGACCGACGAATCGGTCCACCCCGTGAACATCGAGCTGCTGGACGGGCAAAAAGCCATGATCGTCAGCGGCGGCAACGCGGGCGGCAAGACCGTTTGCCTCAAGACCGTGGGCCTCATCGGCCTGATGGCCTTTTCCGGCCTGCCGGTCCCGGCCGCCGAGGGCAGCAGCCTGCCCCTGTGGGACGACATTTTCGTCATCATGGGCGACGAGCAATCCCTGGAGGAGAACGTCTCCACCTTCACCGCCCAGATCCAGTACCTGAAGCGGGTCTGGGACAAGGTGGACGACCATTCCCTGTTCATACTCGACGAGTTCGGTGCGGGCACGGATCCCACACAGGGCGCGGCCCTGGCCCAGGCGGTCATCGACTCCCTGCTGGAAAAGCGGGCCACCGCGTTCACGGCCACCCATTTTCCGGCACTCAAGGCCTACGCCATGGCCACCAAGGGCGTGCGTGCCGCCAGCGTGCTCTTCGACCCGTCCACCAAGAAACCGCTTTTCCGGCTGGCCTATGACCAGGTGGGCGCGTCCATCGCCCTGGACGTGGCCCGCGAGCACGGCCTGCCCGCCGCCATCCTGGAGCGGGCCGAAAAATATCTCCTGCTGGACGGTTCCGACACCTCCGCCGTGCTGGATCGCCTCAACGCCATGGCCGTGAAGAAAGAGGCGGAATTGGACGCCATCGAAGACGAGCGCGTGCGCATCGAAAAGAAGCGGGCCAATCTCGAACATAAATTCGAGAAGGAGCGCACCAAAATCCTCAAAGAGGTCCAGTCCAAGGCTCAGGACGTGGTCAAGCAGTGGAAAACCGAGCGCATCGGCCAGAAAGAGGCCCGCAAGAAGCTCCACCAGGCGCGGTTGCGCATCGAAGACATCGCGCCCGAGCGCAAAAAAGAACCCGTGTTTTCCTTCTCGGATATTGTCCCGGGCAAAAAAGTGTCGTATTTGGCATGGAACAAGTCGGGTACCGTGCTGGAAATCAACGAGAAAAAGAAGCAGGCCAAGGTCGATATCGGCGGCGTGGCCATGTGGGTCAAGGCCGACCATCTCGGCCCGGCCGACACCGCTTCACGCCCCATGTCCCAGCCCACGGGGACCAAGGCCGCGGCTCCGAGCGACCTTGTGGTCGAGGTGGACCTGCGCGGCCATCGGGCCGACGAGGCCATCAGCGAACTGGAACGGGCCATGGACGCGGCCCTGCGCAAGGGCGCGGGCAGGCTCGAGATCGTGCACGGCCGGGGAACCGGCGCGCTGCGTCGCGAGGTGCACGAATTTTTGAAGTACTATCCCGCTGTGGAGAATTTTTCCCTGGCCCCTGAAGACCGGGGCGGGGACGGCATGACCGAGGTAACGCTCAAGTAACGGCTTTGCCCGGAGGCGTCTGGTGGACAGAAGTGGTATCGAGGCCGTTAAGGCCCGGATCAATATCTCGGACGTAGTGCGCCGGTATGTTGACCTGAAACCGGTTTCGGGCCGGTGGATGGGCGCGTGTCCGTTCCATCAGGAAACCAAGCCCTCCATGTCCGTGAACGACGATGAGGGCTTCTTCTATTGCTTCGGCTGCCAGGCCTCGGGCGACGTCATCGATTTCTATGGGCGCATCAACGGGCTGGAATTCCGGGAGTCCCTGGAACAGCTGGCCGCCGAATGCGGGGTGGAACTGAGCCACGTGCCGCACGACCCGCACGCGGCAGAGCGCAAGGCAAAGAAGCAGATTCTCCTCGACATGCACGACGAGGCGAACCAGTTTTTCCAGCGCAATCTGTCCCTGGCCTCCGGGGATCATTGCCGCGGCTACCTGACCAACCGGGGGATGACCCCGGAGATGATCACCAAGTTCGGTCTGGGCTATTCGCCCGACGACTGGCACGGATTGGACAATTTTCTCAAGAGCAAGGGCCGCAACCCGGAATTGGGGGTTGAGGCCGGACTCTTGTCAAAAAATGAAAAAGGTAATATTTACGACCGGTTCCGTGGAAGATTGATCTTTCCCATTCAAAATTTATCGGGTCGGGTTATTGCTTTTGGCGGCAGAATAATTACAGATGGAGAACCCAAGTATCTGAACAGCTCGGATACGCCTATATACAAGAAGGGCGACCACTTGTATGGGCTCAGTCTGGCCCGGTCCACCATGACCCGCACCAAGCGGGCCATCCTGACCGAAGGATACATGGATGTGATATCGCTCCATCAGTTCGGCTACACCGACTCCTGCGGCGTTCTGGGCACGGCCCTGACGGCGGATCAGGTAAAGAGGTTGGCCGGATTTTGCTCGCGCGTCGACCTGGTCTTCGACGGCGACGGAGCGGGGCGCAAAGCGGCCATGAAGTCCAGCAGGATGATCCTGCTCCAGGGCGTGGCCTGCAAGGTGGTCCTCATGCCGGACGGCGAGGACGTGGACAGCCTGCTCCAGACCAAGGGAGCGGAAGGATTCGAGGCCTGCATGAGCGAGGCCCCGGACGGTTTGACTTTTTGCATGAACACCCTGCGGGAGGAGTACGCCCCCAGGGACATCATGGCGTGGGCCAAGAGTTTTTTGTCGGAATTGTCCGACGCGTCCTTGCGGGCGTTCTACCTGCCTCGCATTGCGAGCGGGCTCGGACTGTCGGAGGCTGATTTCAGGCGCGACGCGGGTGTGGGCACTCCGCAACAGCGCAATCCAAAGCATCAGCCTCGGCAGACGCAACGGGTCGAGCAACAGCAGCAGCCGGGTATGGGCGTGGGCAAGGACTTTACGGATGATCGGTATTTTTTACGGTTTTCTATCCAGTACCCGGAATATGTGCCGGAACTGGCCAAAAGGGGAATGACCCAGGTTCTTCGCACCCCATGGGCGCAGGCACTGTGGAACAAGCTCGAATCAACGCAGCAAGGCCAAGTTACGAGCCTGCTGAACGAACAGGAAAAGGGCTTTTACATCCAGTGCCGCGAGGAATTGCATACGAAAGTCCTTTCTGGCCGGGAATTGCTGAATGAGTGGGTTTACATCTGCGAGCAGATTGAACGCGGGTTAACAGATTTGGATAATCGCCAGCTCAACGAGTCTATCAGGCAAGCGTACGAAAGCGGCGACAACAAGCGCGCGCTGGAACTCTTGGCCCTGAAGAAGTCTCGTAGGAGGGATAATGAGCAACATTAAGGAAATCCAACAGATCAAAGCTCTTATCGCCGAAGGTAAGAAAAAGGGATTCCTGACATACGAAGAGTTGAGCAAGGCCCTGCCTTCCGACTACAACAGCCCCGACCAGCTCGAGGAAATCCACGCCATCTTCGACCAGATGGATATCGCCCTTGTCGATTCGGAAGATTCCGACAAGAAGCTGGTCGACGACGATGATGACAAGGAATTGGAATTCGACGATAACGAAGACGATTCCACCGAGTACGCCTCGCGTAGCACCGACCCCGTGCGCATGTATCTGCGCGAAATGGGCGCCGTGCCGCTCCTGGACCGCGAGGGCGAGGTCGTCATCGCCAAGAAGATCGAAAACGGCGAGATGGATGTCCTCTACTCCCTGGTGGAGGTCCCTGTGGCCGTCGAGGAACTCATTTCCGTGGGCGAGGACCTGGAAGACGGTCGCATCAAGCTCAAGGACGTGGTCAAGACCATCGAAGAGGACGACCCCTCCGAAGACGAGATGAACCAGCGCCAGCGGGTCATCTTCCTCCTCGCCGAAGTCAAGAAACTCTACGGCAAGAAAAAGAAGATCTACGAGAAGCTCGATTACTGCGCCTGCCTGGACAAGCGCGTGTACGGCGTGCAGCAGGAAATCCTCAGCTATAAAGAGGAGATCGTCACCCGGCTGCGCGACATCAAGCTGGAGAAGACCCTCATCGACCGGATCATCGAGACGGTCAACGACTACGTGCGCCAGATGCACAACTGCCAGCGCGACCTGTCCGCCTACGTCCTGTCCGTGGGCAAGACTAAGGCTGAGATCGAGGAGCTCTTCAAGCAGGTGGACGACCGCGAGATCAATCCGGTGGCCGCGTCCACCGAGTTGGGCATGACCGTGGAGGAGTTCTTCTCCTTCAAGGAAATGCTCGCGGGCAAGCTGGAGATCATGCACCGCCTGCAGGACAAGTGTTGCCACTCGGTGCACGACCTCGAAGAAGTCCTGTGGCGCATCAAATCCGGCAACCGGACCGCCATGCAGGCCAAGCAGGAGCTCATCCGCGCCAACCTGCGCCTGGTCGTGTCCATCGCCAAGAAGTACACCAACCGCGGTCTGCAGTTCCTGGACCTTATCCAGGAGGGCAACATCGGCCTGATGAAGGCCGTGGACAAGTTCGAATACCAGCGCGGCTACAAGTTCTCGACCTACGCCACCTGGTGGATCCGCCAGGCCATCACCCGCGCCATCGCGGACCAGGCCCGGACCATCCGTATCCCGGTGCACATGATCGAGACCATCAACAAGCTCATCCGCACCTCGCGCTACCTGGTACAGGAGCTCGGCCGCGACCCGTCTCCGGAGGAGATCGCCGAGCGCATGGACTACCCGCTGGAGAAGGTCAAGAAGGTCCTCAAGATCGCCAAGGAACCCATTTCCCTCGAGACCCCCATCGGTGACGAGGAAGATTCCAGCCTGGGCGATTTCATCGAGGACAAGAAGGCTACCGCGCCTGCCGAGGAAGTGGTCTCCACCAAGCTCAGCGAGCAGATCGCCTCGGTCCTGTCCGATCTGACCCCGCGCGAGGAGCAGGTCCTGCGCAAGCGTTTCGGCATCGGCGAGAAGTCCGACCACACCCTCGAGGAAGTGGGCAAGCTCTTCAACGTCACCCGCGAACGCATCCGCCAGATCGAGGCCAAGGCTCTTCGCAAGCTCCGCCATCCCGTGCGCAGCGCGCTGCTTCGGTCCTACTTCGAGAACTAAAGACCATCAGGGCCGGGAAGAGACTCTCTTCCCGGCCCTTTTTCTATCCAATGGAACATCCTGTCGCCGTCTTTCTCATTCCCGCGCTGGCCGTAATCCTGGATCGGCTCGTGGGCGATCCGGCCAGCTGGCCGCACCCGGTCCGTCTCATCGGCAAGGGGCTTGATCTCTTCGAGGCGGCCGCCCGCCGTACCGGCGTCAATCTCCGTGCGGCAGGGTGGGGAACCGTGCTCCTCTTCGCCTGGGGAGCCTGGTTCCTCGTGACTCGGCTCACGGCCATCCCGTCTCTCGGTCCGCTCCTGGCCCTCTATTTCGCCTACGCGGGCCTGGCTCTGGGCTGCCTGCTCAAGGACGCCCGGCGGGTGGCCGAACTCATTGATTCCGGCGACCTGCCCGCGGCACGCACGGCGCTGTCCATGCTCGTCAGCCGCGAAACCGCAACGCTCGACGCGCCCGCCATGCGCCGCACGCTGGCCGAGACGGTCAGCGAGAACCTCAACGACGGCTTCACCGCGCCCCTGTTTTACCTCGCGCTCTTCGGCCCGGGCGGACTGTGGGCCTACAAGGCGGTGTCCACCATGGACTCCATGTGGGGCTACCGCACGGACCGCTACATCCAGCTCGGTCAGGGCGCGGCCAAGACCGACGACATCCTGGCCTGGATCCCGGCCCGGCTGACCGCCTTTTTCCTGTTCCTGGCCGGCAAGCGGCTCGGCCTCAAGGCGGCCACCGCCCGTGGACGCTACCGCGACGACGCCCGCAAGATGGAGAGCCCCAACGCTGGCTACCCCATGGCCGCCACGGCCTGGCTTCTCGAAGGGCAGATGGGGGGTCCCACGGTCTATTTCGGAAAGATCAAGGACAAGCCGGAGCTCGGCCCGGCAGGTGCCGCATGGGACCACGCCAAGCTTCGCAAGCTGTTCAGGCTGACCGCGAGGACCGGCCTCCTGGCTGCTTTGGTACTCATTCCCGTGCTCGGGTTGATCCGATTGTTGTTCGCCTGACGGCGAATCGGGGGAAGGGAGGGGAAAACTTTTGAGAAAGTTTTCCCCTCCCTTCCCCCGAACCCCCATCCCTCCCTTTTTCAAAACTTTTGGGGCTGACATAGATCTCTCGTCGTATTAGGGGGGACTATGAGGCTAAAAAGATCGCGTTTGTCGGCTCATATATCCGGTCGTCTGATTGAGCATTTCGTTGCTGGCACCCCAGCCCGCACAGCCAGTGAACTGGTAGGTGTAAACCGCAACACCGCGATCACTTTTTATCAGAGATTACGGAAGATTATCGCAGAGCAGATGCCTTCCGTTGAGATGTTTGCCGGAGAGGTAGAAGTTGATGAGAGTTATTTTGGCGGCTATCGCCGTGGCATTCGAGGGCGGGGGGCTGCTGGTAAAGTCCCAGTATTTGGCATTCTTAAGCGCAATGGGATGGTGTACGCTGAAATAATCCCCGACACTAAAACCAAGACCTTGAAAGGGATAATCGACTTGCAGGTTCAGCCTGACAGCGTGGTGTATACGGATGGTTTGTCATCCTACAAGGTGCTCGATGTGTCTGAATTTAAACACTATCGTATTAATCATCTCAAACGCTATGTTGATGGGCATAACCATATCAACGGCATTGAGAACTTCTGGAACCAAAGTAAGCGCCATCTGAGGAAGTACAACGGTATTCCTCGCAAGTATTTTTGGCTGTATTTGAAAGAGTGCGAATTCAGGTTTAATTACGGCTCCCCAAAAGAGCAGTTATCTATCCTGAAAAAATGGATAAAAAGGCACAACGCGGCATAGTTATCTATGTCAGCCCCAAACTTTTTGTGTCGCTACGCGCGGTGAGGAGCGAGGCCGATGTACGTGCTGCTTCTCGGTACGTTCTGCATAGCCATACGCAAAAAAAGACACGCATCCGCTGACGCACGCCCTTGCCGAAGGCACACAAAAAGTTTGGGAAAGAGGGGGTTAGGGGGTACGGGGGGAAGGGGGAGAAGAACCCTTTTCAAAGGGTTTTCTCCCCCTTCCCCCCGATTATTATTCGCTATTGGTCGCCGAGTTCGATGCTGCGGTAGTAGGACTCGAAGACGCCGTCGATGATGTCGCCTTTGAGGGCCTGCCTATCGAAGTGCATAAGCGCGCGGATGGTGGTCCCACCGGGGGAGGTGACCATTTCGCGCAGTTCGGACACGGAGTGTTCGCTCTGGTCGGCCATGGTGGCGGAGCCAAGGAACAAGCCCTTGACCATCTCCACACTCTGCGGCCGGGTCAGGCCCAGGGCCACGCCGGACTCTATCATGGCTTCCATGAAGTAGAAGACATAGGCCGGGCCGGAGCCGATCACGCCGGTGAAGGCGTCGAAGAGCTTTTCCGGTAGCACGTGCGTCTGGCCGATGGAGGCGAAGAGCTCGGGCACGAACGCCTTCATCTCATCGGTCAGGTTTTCGTTGTCCAGGCAGATGGCCGACACGCCCAGGCCGACCAGGGCCGGGGTGTTGGGCATGATGCGCACTACGGGGCAGCGGTCCTCGGTCCACTCCTCGTAGGTGGACAGGGGGATGCCCGCGCAGATCGCGGTCAGGCATTTGCTCATGTCGAGCTGGGGCGTCAACTCCTTGACCACGGGTTCGGCGTGCTGCGGCTTGACGGCCAGGACGATGTAATCGCACGCCTTGGCCAGGTCGGTCGCGCTCTCGTGGATGATGAGCCCGTGTTCCTTGTTGAGCCGTTCGAGGTTGACCTTGTTGAAGTCCGCCCCGTGCAGTTCGATGTCGTCACGCGAGGCCAGCCCCTTGACTATGGCCGACCCCATGTTGCCTACGCCTATGAACCCGATTTTCTTTGTCATTATCCCACCAACTCGTCGTCGTTGAAGAAGTAGGCCACCTCGGTCTTGGCGGTGTCGGGACCGTCGGAACCGTGGCAGGAGTTGTTCTGGATGTTCTGGCCATAGGCGGCGCGGATGGTGCCGGGAGCGGCATCGGCCGGGTTGGTCGCGCCCATGAGGGCACGGTACTTCTCGATGGCGTTCTCGCCCTCGAGGCAGGACACCACCACCGGGCCGGAGATCATGTAGTCCACCAGCTCGCCGAAGAAGGGGCGTTCCTTGTGCACCGCGTAGAAGCCTTCGGCCTTGGCGCGGTCCATGTGGATCATCTTCATGCCTTTGATCTTGAGGCCGGAGTCGGTGATCATTTTCAGGATCTCGGCGATGAGGCCGCGCTCGACCGCGTCGGGCTTGATGATGGAAAAGGTCTTTTCGATTGCCATGGATGCCTCCGTTTGTCTGTTACTGTCTTATACGTGTCGGCAGCAATTTGCCAGCATATGGATATCGGCCCGCACCGGCCTCAACCCAACAACATCCGGTCTGAGACCCCCTCGTCTCCGCGCAGGCGCGAGAAACGCTCCAGGAGGTCTTCAACCTTGAGATTCTTCTTTTCCTCGCCTTCGATGTCCAGGACCACCTGTCCCCGATGGAACATGATCAGCCGGTTGCCCATGGTGATGGCCTGTTTCATGTTGTGAGTGACCATGAGGGTGGTCAGGTTCAGCGAGCCGACGATCTCGTCGGTCAGGTCCAGGACCATGCCTGCGGTCTTGGGGTCCAGGGCTGCGGTATGCTCGTCGAGCAGCAGCAGGCGGGGGCGGACCAGGGTGGCCATGAGCATGGTCAGGGCCTGGCGCTGGCCGCCGGAGAGCAGGCCGGTATGGGCCTTGAGCCGGTCTTCGAGGCCGAGGCCGAGGATGGACAGCTTTTCCCGGAAAAACTCGCGGTCGCGGCCCTTGACGCCCCAGGACAACCCTCGGGACTTGCCGCGCTTGTTGGCCATGGCCAGGTTCTGCTCGATGGTGGCCCCGCCGCAGGTGCCGAGCAGCGGGTCCTGGAAGACCCGGCCGATGAGGGAGGCGCGCTTGTGTTCCGGCCACTTGGTGATGTCATGGTCGTCCAGGACGATCTTGCCGGAGTCCACGGGGAACGAACCGGCAAGGGCGTTGAGGAAGGTGGACTTGCCAGCGCCGTTGGACCCGATGATGGTGATAAAGTCGCCGTCCTTGACCTCGAGGTTCACGCCGTTGAGCGCGGTGACCTCGTTGACGTCCCCCCGGTTGAAGGCCTTGGTGATGTTGGAGATGGAGATCATTTGGACCTCCCGGCCAGGAACTGGCGCTTCATCTTGGGCATGACCAGGGCGAAGACCACCAGGATGGCGGTGATCAGGTTCAGGTCGCTGGGGGTGATGGCGAACGAGCCGAGTTTGAGGCCGAGCGCCAGACCGATGGCCACGCGGTAGAGCACCGAGCCGAGCAGGGCGGCGATGAGCGCGCGGGTGATGGTCTTGTCCCCGAACACGGTCTCGCCGACGATGACCGAGGCCAGGCCCGCGACGATGGAGCCCACGCCCATGTTCACGTCTGCCGCGCCCTGGTTCTGGGCCACCAGCGCCCCGGAGGCGGCCACCAGCGCGTTGGATAGTCCCACGCCGAAGATGATGACGTTGTCGGTGTTCACGCCCTGGCTGGTGATCATCTGTTTGTTGTCGCCGGTGGCCAGGAAGGCCAGGCCGACCTCGGTATGCAGGAACCAGATGAGCACGATGACCACGGCGAAGCAGATCAGGCCGAAGAGCAGCGGGGTGGAGTGCTGGGGCAGCATGTTGGTGAAATTCACGAACCAGTCGACCACGGTGTCCTGCCCGAGCAGGGCCATGTTGGGCCGTCCCATGATGCGCAGGTTGATGGAGTAGAGCGCGATCATGGTCAGGATGGAGGCGAGCAGGTGGAGAATCTTGAACTTGGTGTTCAGGATGCCTGTGGCCGCCCCGGCCAGGAACCCGGCTCCTGCGGCCATGAAGATGGCCAGCAGCGGGGAGTAGCCCGAGGTGATGGCCACGGCCGAGACGGCCGCGCCCAGCGGCAGGCTGCCGTCCACGGTGAGGTCCGGGAAATCGAGCACCCGGAAGGTCAGGTACACGCCGATGACCATGAGGCCGTAGGCGAACCCCTGCTCGATGGCGCCGAAAAATGCGTAGAGAGTCATGTACTAATCCTAAATGGTTACCGAGCCGGACAGCGGCTGACGGGTCCGGCGAAAAAAAAGAAAAAGGCGCGTTGATGAAGCAACGCGCCTTGTATCGTTTATGGGCACGATTGGCAAATGCGTTTCGTGTTTACTCGATGACCTTGTTGGCCCGGTCGAGCACGGACTGGGGCACGGTCACGCCCATGGCCTTGGCGGCCTTCATGTTCACGTGCAGGTTGAGATCATGCAGGAATTCCACGGGCATGTCGGCGGGCTTGGCGCCGTCCACCAGGATGCGGGCGATCATGTCGCCGGTCTGCAGCCCCATCTTGTAATAATCCACGGCCTCGGCCGCGACGGCGCCGCGCGCCACGGAGTCCACGTCGCCGACGATGAGTGGCAGCTTGTTGTTCTCGCAGACCTTCACGGCGGACTCGATGGCCGAGACAACGGTGTTGTCGGTGCCCACATAGACCGCATCGCACCGGCCGACCAGGCTCTTGGCCGCCTGGTACACGCCGCTGGAGTTGGCGATGGTCGCTTCCTCCACGTTGATGCCGACCTTGGCGGCCTCCGCCTTCAGGGCCTTCAGGATGGGCACGGCGTTGGGCTCGCCCGAGTTGTAGATGATGCCGATGGTCTTGGCGTTCGGCACGAGCTCCCGGATCAGGGCCACATGGCGGTCCATGGGGCTGAAGTCGGACATGCCGGTGATATTCTTGCCATTGGTGTTGGCGAGGTCCTTGACCAGCCCGGCGGTGACGGGATCGGTCACGCCGGTGAAGACGATAGGCGTGTCGTGGATCTTCTGGGCGCAGGCCTGGGCCCCGGGGGTGGCGATGCCCAGGATTACATCCGGGCGTTCACCGATGATCTGGCCGACGATCTGGGTGTTGGTGGCCATGTTGCCCTGGGCGATGTGTACGTTGTAGTCGAAATCAATGCCCTTTTCCTTGAGACGGTCGGCCACGCCCTGGCGCATGGCGTCCAGGGCCGGGTGCTCCACGATCTGGGTCACGGAAACGACGTACTTCTCGCCGGCAAAGGCGGTGGAGGCGACCAGCAGGGCGGCCGCCAGGAACAACAATATCTTTTTCATGGGAAAACTCCTCCTCGAAGTGCTTTTCAAAAGGGAACTTTGACCGCACGGCACACTTTTCGTCAAGGCATTTTGATTTGGGAACGGTCAACAATAGGAATTACTCCCCCCGCGCCAAAGGCGCACACACGGGATGCAAGGGTGCGAACCCTATCGCTGCTGTCGCCATCTCTAGGGCTCGAAGACTCGCCAAGAGCTGCCGCTGCCCGCCGGAGGCGAAATCACACGACAAAATCCGCAAAGCGGCGTCATCATCTGATTTTAATCACTTTTCATAAAAAGGGCCGCGCGAAGCGGCCCTTTGAAATGCGTGTGAAACGGACGGGATCAGAAACGGATTTCCTCTTCCTTGATGACCTTGAAGGACTTGTTGCCCTTGACCCGGCCGGGCAGCCCCTGGAACTTGCGCACGCCTTCGACCTCGGCCTCGAGGAGCTCGTCCTCGTCGGTGTCGAGCAGAATGATGTCGCCCTCCTGGAGATAGAGCAGCTGGCGGCCGGAGATGGTGGTCCGGCCCAACCGCACGACCATTTCCACGGGCGTCTCCATGAGCCGCTCCTTGAAACGGTTGATCCAGACGTGGTCCACTTCCAGACGTTCGGACTGGAAAGAGGCGTGCAGTTTCGAGCGGATTGGCTCCATGGTGGCGTAGGGCAGACAGACGATGAGCGAGCCGATGGCATTCTCCAGTTCCACCTCGAAGGTGACCACGATGACGACATCCGACGGTGGCACGATGGCCGCGAACTGGGGGTTCACCTCGGTACGGACGAGCTCCACGTGGACTTCGTGTACCGGCTTCCAGGACTCCTCCATGTTGGCTAGGGCGATCTTGACCACGCGCTCGACAATGGCCTGCTCGATGGGCGTGAAGTCGCGGCCTTCGACCTTGGGCTGGCTGCCCGCGCCGCCGAAGAAGTTCTCGACCAGGGCGAAGACCAGGCGGGAATCAACCACCAGCAGGGCATTGCCGCGCAGGGGGTCCATCTTGAAGATGGATATGGAGGTCGGCACCGGCAGGGAGCGCATGAAGTCGCCGAACTTGGACATGTCGATGGAAATGGGGTTGATGTCCACCCGTTTGCGCATGGTGTTGGCCAGCGCATTGGTGCACAACCGCGCGAACCGGTCGTTGACGATCTCGAGCACGGGCATGCGGCCGCGAATGATCCTGTCCTGATTGGCCAGGTCAAACGAGACTACCCCGGTATCGTCCTCCGGTATCTCGGTCTCTGTCTCGACATCCCCTCCGGAAAGGCCCCGGAGCAGGGCATCAACTTCATCTTGTTCGAGGATTTTGCTCATCTGGACAAAGCCTCTTGTTCGCCGATCTTACGGCCCGTTTGACCGGCTGGTGCCGGAAAATTGAACTTCGCTAAAGAGTTAGCAAAAAACGGGCCGTCCCGTCTGTTTTTTATCGGCCGATTTCCCAAATTCCTTATACAGGTACATACCGTGCCATGGGTGCCTCTGGCAACGATTCGGCGGATTTTTCGCCCGATTTTACGTGAGATTGTTTAAACAAGTGCTGGAAATAGTCAAATATCAATATCAGCATGTTCGAATATTTCAACAAATTCAGTCTGATAAAATCCGCCGGATCGATATGGTGCTCACGCGGCAGGAACAAGACAGCGCAATGGGCAGGGGGCAACGATCCCGCCGATCAAAGCCGAAAACCGCCTGGACGGAGGGCTATTGAGTGGAAAGTTTCGACAGGGGAATGACCTGAATGGACTTGTCCCGGCTGTCCTGCCACTGCCTGAGGGCGGCCAATGTTTGCCGGTAGGGGTGGCCGATGGCTATGGCCCGGCCCTGCCGTTTGGCGACCCGTTCTGTCTTGCGCAGCTGGAGCAGGATGGCGTTCACGTCCTTGACGTTGTCCAGAAAGGTGTCCCGCTCGTAGAAGGGGATGCCCACGTTTTTGGCCGTGGCCCGGCCCACGCTCTTGCCCGAGGTCAGGCTGTCCAGGAAGAACAGGCCGTGGCGCTTGAACTCGGCCAGGGCCACCGCCATGCCCGGCCCGTTGGCCGTAAAGCGCGACCCCATGTGGTTGTTCACGCCGATGGCCTCGGGGATACGCTCAAGGTTCGCCTCGATGCGCTGCCGGATCTGGTCGCCGGTCATGGACACGAACAGGGCGTCGTCGCCGGGTTTTACCTTGGGGTAGCCCATGGGCTCCATGGGAAAGTGGACGAGCAGGTCGTGATGGGTGCCGGAGATCAGCCCCACGCATTCCCGCGTGTGGCTGGCGTGGGGCCAGACCGCGAAGGTCAGGGGCAGGTCGAGCCCGGCCAGCCCCTTGAGCACACCGTAGTTCTCGCCCACGTCGTCGATGACCACCACCAGCTTGGGCCCTTTGGCCTCGGGCAGGGCGATGATCTGCGGCGTGGCTTCGAGCAGCAGCCGGTGGGTGCGCATGCCGTTGATCTCGATGGCCGCCTCGGTGTCGCCGTTATCCAGCAGCACAGCATCGGGGAGCCGCTCGTAGAGCCGCTTGCGCAGGGTGACCAGGAACCGGTTCCGGTCCGTGACCTTGGGAAACTGGAGCACCTGATAGTGGTAGCCGCGTTCCTCGTATTGGCGCAGCTCCACGTCCACCAGGTCGAGGTCGCGCATCTTGAGGCCCAGGTCGCGCATGGTCTCGATGAGGGCCAGATCCGCCTGCTTGACCAGGTCTTCCATGTCGGAGGTGGCCTCTTCATAGACCTTGTCCGGGGTTTTGTCGGGCTCGGGCTCGGCCTTGCGTTCCTCGGCCACGGGCGCGATCACCTGGGGCGGCGGGGTCTTGGCGTTCAGGGCCATCCAGCCGAACCCGGCCAGGGCCAGGAAGGCGAGAGTGAACAGGCAAATGAGAGGACCGGGCCGATAGATTCGCTTGAGGAATCCATCGAACCCGGTCTTTTCTTCCGTCTTGTTGTCGGGAGCGCGATCGTCCATGGGCGCGGTCCGGCCTCCCTACTGGATTTCCTTCAGTCGGGGCAGGCTCTTGACCAGCTCCAGGGCCAAACGCAACTGGTTGTCGCGGGCCAGCATGTCCTTGGCCTTTTCCGCGTCCTCGTCCTTCTTGCGCTTGGCGGTCTTCTGGCCGTTTTCCAGATGGCCGCTCAGGTCCTTTTCGCGCACCGTGAAGCGGTCGCGCATTTCGTTTTCATCTTCCCGGGGCGCCTCGAAGGGGATGCGCAGGTCGGGATCGATGCCCTTGGCCTGGATGGAACGGCCGCTGGGGGTGTAGTAGAGCGCGGTGGTCAGCTTGATGCCGGAACCGTCGGACAAGGGGATGATTTGCTGGACGGAACCCTTGCCGAAGGAGCGTTCGCCCACGATCAGGGAGCGCTTGCGGTCCTGCAGGGCGCCGGCCACGATCTCGGAGGCCGAAGCCGAACCCGCGTTGATCAGGGTGACCATGGGCACCTTGACGTCGTCCGGGCTCTTGGTTGCAAAGAAGTCCTTGCGGTTGGCCGGGTCCCTGCCCTGGATGTAGACGATGGTGCCGTCCTGCAGGAAGGTGTCGGACACGGAGACCGCCTGGTTCAGCAGGCCGCCGGGGTTGTTGCGCAGATCGAAGACAATGCCCTTGAGGGGATGCTTCTTCTGGTACTCGGTGATGGCCTCGCGCAGGTTCTTGGTGGAAGACTCCTGGAACTTGGTCAGCCGCAGGTAGAGGTAGCCGTCCTCGAGGGACTGGGTCTTGACGTTGACGACGGGAATGGTCCCGCGAACGATGGCCACTTCAACCGGCTTGTTGGAATCCTTGTGCAGGATGAGCAGGGACACGGTGGTTCCCTTTTCGCCCCGGATCAGCTTGACCGCGTCCATGAGGGTCATTTCCTGGGTGGATTCGCCGTCGATCTCCATGATGATGTCGCCCGCCAACAGGCCCGCCTTGTAGGCCGGGGTGTCCTCGATGGGCGAGACGACGATGATGCGTCCCTGGTCCATGCTGATCTCGATGCCGATGCCGCTGAACTTGCCGGCGGTGTCCACCTGCATGTCCTTGAAGTCCTCGGGAGAGAGATAGGTGGAGTGGGGGTCGAGCTCTTCGAGCATGCCCTTGATGGAATTATCGATGAGATCCTTCTTGGTTACGGGCTTGACGTAGTTGCTTTCAACCAGGTCGAGCACCTGCGAGAAGGTCTTGAGCGCTTCGAATTGGTCCCCCTTGGCCGCTATGGTCTGGACCGGAGCGACGGTAAGGGTGAACAGAAGCAGAAAAGTGACTATCCAAAGCGTTACACGCATGAATGCCTCCCGAATAACGGAGTCCTAATGTGTTGGGTTAACGACAATTCATCTCAGGGCTGTTAACCAAGTTTCTGGGTTAATTGGTTTTTGATGAAAACGCAATTCAAAATACAGGCCAGGCCCATCCAGTTTGGGGAAATAGCCTACTGTGCCCAGGGGTTCGTTCTTCTCCACCTCCTGTCCGTTGCGTACAAACGTATCGGATAAGTAGGCGTAAAGACTGTAGTAATTATAACCGTGGTAGATGATGACCACGTGCCCGAATCCGCGCAGGGTGTCGTTGTGCACGACCTTGCCCCAAAATATAGATTGCACCGTGCTGCCGTCCGCGGCCCCGATGGACAGGCCGCGCACCGGCGGTTTGGCCTTGAGGTTGAACCCGGCCTCCAGCCGGCCTTGCACCGGCCAGGGCAGAGTACGCTTGTACAGGGCGAACCGCTTGGTCTTCTGCGACTGGAGCTGGTACTTGAGGTCCTCGATGGTGGCCAGGATCCCGGTCAGCTCCTCCTCCGCATTCTCCTTCTGTCTGTTGATTTTCTTTAGATTCTTGCGCAGGGCGTACTGGTTGCGGAGCAGGCGGTCCTTGCTCTGGTTCACCTGGGCCAGCTGGCTTTCGGCCTCCTCGGCCAGTTGGCGCTGGTTCTCCAGGTTCAGGGCGATCTTCTCGGAATTGGCCCTGGCCTCGTCCAGCTTGCGGTTGGTGGCTTCATAGATGTCCGCCAGCCAGTTGAAGCGGCGGTCGAACATGGCCCAGTCCTCCACGCCCTCGAAGCGCGAACGGACATTCTGCAAATGCACCGGCCACAGGGTGCGCATGAGCCCGGACAACTCCAGGGTAATGCGCTCCTTCTCCTTTTCCAGGGTGAAATGGTCCTGTTCGGCCTGGCGCTCGCTCTTACGGATGTCGGTCAGGATCGCTTCCTGGTCCCGGACGCGCCGTTTGAGCAGCTTGACGTCGTCCTCGATGTCCGACAACCGAGTGGAAATCTGCCCGGCCTTTTCGGTCAAAGCCCTGACCTTGCGTTCATTCTCGTCCGCCTTCTGGTGTTCCTTCTGCAGCGACTCGCTCAAGACCTCGTCCTGAGCCTGGGCACGGGCCAGGACCGGAAACAGCAGGATGCAACATACTGTCAGGACGAGAAATTTTCGCATGCGAGCCTATTGTTCAAGGAAAGGTTGAAGGGGGCAGGTGTCGCACAAACCGGCTTTCCTCCGGCACCAGTTCGCCCCCACGCGGACGATGAGGGCGTGATATTCGTTGTACAGTGCCACATCTTCCGGCAGGGCGTCCATGAAAATGGATTGCAGCCCATGGTAGTCTATGTCCTCCCAGGCCAGGCCGTGGCGGCTCATGAGCCGGGCCGTGTAGGCGTCGACCACGAAGGTCGGGAAATCCAGGGCGTAGAGTAGGATGCAGTCCCCGGTCTCGGGGCCGATGCCGTTGATGGACAGGACCTGCGGACGCAACTCCGAGAGCTCCCGGTCCTTCAGGGAAAGCAGGTCGAAGTCCGCTTCATCCTTGAGGAATTGCAGCAGGTTGTGAATCCGTTTGGCCTTGACGTTGTAGTACCCGGCGGGCCGGATCAGCTCGGCCAGCCTGGGGATGGACAGTTCGTACAGGGGTTCGGCCTCGAGCACGCCCGCGTCCTTGAGATTGTCCAGGGCCTTTTCCACGTTCTTCCAGTTGGTGTTCTGGGTCAGGATGGCCCCGATGGCGATCTCGAAGGGGGTCTCGCCCGGCCACCACTTGCTCGGACCGAGTTCGGCCAGCATGGCCTCATACATCCCCATGAGCATACCGTTCAGCCCCATGGGCTAATCCCCCAGTTTTTCCCAGACCAGGCAAATCCACTCGCCCTCGACGAACCGCTGGGGCTCGCCCAGGCCGCGCCGGGCGTACGCCTCGGCCACCGCGTCCGACTGCTTGTCGGCCAGGATACCGGACAGGACCAGGGAGCCGCCGGGCTTGACCCGGGGGATGATCTCCCCGGCCATCTCGATGAGCGGCCCGGACAGGATGTTGGCCACCACCAGGTCGAAGGTCCGTCCTTGCTCCACGCAGTCGATGGAGCCCACGGCCAAGCTCATGGCGTCGGACACGCCGTTGGCCTCCAGGTTCTCCACGGCGCAGACCACGGCCTGCGGGTCGATGTCCAGACCGATGCCGGTCAGGCCGAGCTTGGACAAGCCGATGCCGAGGATGCCGGACCCGGTGCCCAGGTCCAGGAAGGTCTGTCCCCCGGCGATGGTCCCGGACTGAACCAGCCTGCCGATGGTCGCCAGGCAGAGCGAGGTGGTGGGGTGATGACCGGTGCCGAAGGCCATCTTGGGCTCGATGACGATGTGGGTGTGCTCGCTGTCCCCGTCGTCCAGCCATGGCGGATAGATGCGGAAGGATTCCCCGCAATTGACGGGGACGAAAAAGTCCTTCCAGGCCATGGCCCAGTCCTCGGACTCCTGCTCGGACCAGGTCACGTCCGACTCGGGAAAGCGGGTCTGGAACTCCTTGACCATTTCGTGGCCCAGGGGGTGGTCCTCCAGGTACAGGGTGATCTTGCGGCCATCGCCCGCAGGGGTTTCCTCCCAGCCGTGGGGGACCTTGGAGGCGATGAAGACCCCGGCCTCGTCGGCGGTCTGTTCGGGGATGGTGAATTCGATTTTCAGCAGGGTGGACATGAAGCGGGTCCTTTCCTTGTAATATGACAAGGCCGGGAACATGCCCCGGCCTTGAATGGTTGCGCCATCAATAAGCCAAACTAGAATACCTTGTCGATGAACGAGCCTTTGCCCGTATACCGGAAGTCGTAGAGGGTAGCCTGCTCGGCCTGCCGCGCCGCGTCCGACTTAACTTCGGGCACGGATTTGACCTCATCCTTGGGCTGCTCGGTCCGGGTGACCTTTTCCAGCTCCTTTTGCTGTTCCAGTTCGTGTTCGCGCCGGAACAGGTACTCGGGCGTGGATCCTATGGGGGCGACGCCGCTCATGACTTGATACCTCAAATCAAAGAATACGCCTTCCCCTCCGGACGGTCAAGCCGACCGCCTCCCGGCTACGCCTCCACCGAGGCGAGGACCTCGTCCAGGGCGTCCATGAAGGCCAGAACGTCGTCCTCTGTGACGGTCAAGGGCGGCACCAGGCGCAGGATCGTGCCCTGGGCCAGGTTGCAGACCATCTTGTGCTCGAGCAGTCCTTTCCAGACCTCCGGGCCGTTCTTGGCCAACTCGATGCCGAAGAGCAGGCCCAGGCCGCGCGTCCCGGCAATGGTCTCCGGGTGCTTTTCCTTGAGCTTGGCGACCTGTTCGGCGATAAACCCGCCCATCTTCAGGGCGCGCTCGGCCATCTTCTCTTCAAGCATAATGTCCACGACCTTGGCGGCCACGGCCGAGACCACGGCCCCGCCCCCGAAGGTGGTGGCGTGGGAGCCGGGGGTGAATCCCTTGGCCACCTCGTCGGTGCACAGGACCGCGCCCATGGGCAACCCGTTGGCCAGCGCCTTGGCCGAGGTGAAGATGTCCGGGGTGATGCCGTAGTGCTGGTGCGCCCAGAACCGGCCGGTGCGGCAGACGCCGGTCTGGACCTCGTCCACGATGAGCAGGACGCCGTTTTCCTTGCACAGGGCCACGATGTCGTTGACGTAGTCCGTGGGCAGGGGGCGCACGCCGCCCTCGCCCTGAACCATCTCGATCATGATCGCGGCGGTGTGGGCGTTGATGGCTCCGCGCAGGGCGTTGACGTTGCCGAAGGGCACGGTCACGAATCCCTCGGGCAGCGGATTGAAGCCGTCCTTGATGGGGCCGAACTGGCCGGTGGCGGTCAGCGTGGACAGGGTCCTGCCGTGAAAGGACTTCTCCAGGGTGATGATCTCGTGCCGGTCCTCGTTGCGTACGGTGTGCATGTACTTGCGGGCCAGCTTGATGGCCCCCTCGTTGGCCTCGGCCCCGGAGTTGCAGAAGAAGACCTTGCCCGCCGCGCAGGTGGACAACAGCTTCTCGGCCAGGTCGAGCTGGGGCTCCTGGTAGAAGAGGTTGGAGACGTGGACCATCCTGCGGGCCTGCTCGGCCATGACCTCGGCCAGGTCCTCGCGGCTGTGGCCCAGGGAGCACACGGCGATGCCCGCCAGAAAGTCGTGGTACTCATTACCGTCCAGGTCGTACAGCCGGCAGTCCTTGGCCTTGGAAACGGCCAGGGGATAGCGGCCGTAGGTATTGCATAACAGGTTGGATTCCCGTTCTTTTATCGCTTCGAATGTATCGGACATTTTCGTTCTCTCTGCTATTAGTGTTTCCCTGTGGAGCCGAACCCGCCCGCGCCGCGCGCGGTCTGTCCGAGTTCCTCCACCGGGCTGATTATCGCTTGGAATACGGGCATGAAGACCAGTTGTGCGATGCGCTGTCCGCGCCTTATTCGTCGCACCTCGCCCGAGGTATTGAGCAGTGAGACCTTGATCTCCCCGCGATAGTCCGGATCGATGACGCCGACGCCCTGGCTGACGGTCAGCCCTTCCTTGGTGCCCAGCCCGGAGCGGGAGAACACGTATCCGGCCACGCTGGGTTCGCGGACCTCGATGGCCACGCCCGCCGGGATGGCGACCTTTTCGCCGGGACCGATCTCGATCTCGTCGGCGTCGATGCAGGCGCGCAGGTCCAGGCCCGCCGAATGTTCGGTGGCGTAGGCCAGTTCATTTTCTTGCCAAACCTCATGCAGGAACTTCACGTTCACGTCGATCTTGTTCATTGTGCGTCTCTATCCTTGTGTTGAACGAATGGTTGTTTATGTTCGCTTCAAAAGCAACTGTCAATAAACGGTCCTCAGTCCGCACCGAAGGTGCCTAAAGGAGTGCAGGGGTGCGAGCCCCTGCCCGCCGGAGGCGAAGTCACCCGACATCGCCGCGAAGCGGCTTTCCCAATAAAATTCTTCCAAAATTCGTAACAAAAAAAGCGCCGTCCCTTCCGGAACGGCGCCTTGTGATCACATCATTCAACCACGGATCAGCAGAGCCCTTCCCAGCAGAGTTCCAGGTGCTTCTCTTCGATTCGTCGAGTGGCCAGGCTGACGCCCACGGCCAGGACGAGGGAGACGGGCAGGGCGACCACGTTGGGGTCGACCCACTGCATGAGCCACATCCAGGAGCCGGGCGCGGCGTCGGCCACCAGGGTGGCCTTGCCGAACATGGCCTGGCACAGGCCGATGAAACCCGCTTCCTTCACATGGATGAAGAGCAGCCAGAACATGGAGAAGCAGAAACCGCCGACCATGGAGACCTTGGCCCCGGTCTTGGTCATGCCTTTCCAGTACAGGCCGAGCACGTAGATGGGCAGGAACGAGGCCGCGCACAGGCCGAAGAAGAAGGCCGTGGCGCGGGCGATGACCCCGCCGGGCAGCAGCCAGGCCCAGACCAGGGTGGCGATGATGGCCACGGTCACGCCGAGCCGGTTGAGCTTCATGGACGAGCCGTTGTTGCCCACGGTCACGTACTGCTCCAGGAAGTCGCGGGAGAGCGAGGTGCCGCCCACGTGGTACTGGGAGCTCATGGTCGACATGGCCGCCGCGAACATGGCCACCAGGAACAGGCCGGAGAACCAGCCGGGCATGATCTTGTCTATGTACAGCGGGATGATGGAGTCGAAGTTGCCCCCGGCCATGGTGATGGCGATCTTGCCGAACTTCTGGAAGAAAACCACGTTGGACAGGGCGCCGGTGACAAAGGCCACGCCGGTCATGAGCAGGATGAAGACGCCGCCGATGGCCACGGCCCGGTTGAGCTCGCGGTCGGAGGGCACGGTCATGTAGCGGATGGCCAGCTGCGGCTGGGCCAGCACGCCGATGCCCACGCCGTAGATGATGGTGGTGTACACGGTCAGGCCGATGGGCGACTGGAAGTTCGGCCCGGTGGTCCAGCCGGTCAGGCCGCCCTTGGCCAGCTTGGCCGGGATCATGCCCACCATGTCGGTCAAGGCCTGGTGGGCCTCGGTCACACCGCCGAGCAAGCTATAGGTGGTGACGATGAGGATGAGCATCATGACAGCCATGATGGTCCCCTGGAACGCGTCGGTGTACATGACGGCCTTGAGCCCGCCGGTGACCACGTACACGGCCACGATGGCGGTGACGATGAGCAGCCACACGCCGTAGGTGACGGCCGGGAAGGCCACCTCGAGCATGCGGCAGATGCCGATGAGCACGGCGGCCGCGTAGACCGGGATGAACACAAAGATGACCACGCCGGAAAACTGCTGGATGAACTTGGAGCCGTACCGCCTGCCCAGGAATTCGGGGAAGGTGTGGGAGTCGAGCGCCAGCCCCATGCGCCGGGTGCGCTTGCCGAAGAAAACCATGGCCACGAAGATGCCCACGAAGATGGTCAGGAAGGTCAGCCAGAGCAGGGACATGCCGAACATGCCCGAGACGCCGCCGAAACCGACGATGGCCGAGGTGGAGACGAAGGTCGCCCCGTAGGACATGGCCAGGACGAACGGGTTCATGCTGCGTCCGGCGAGCATGTAGTCCGTGGACTCCCGGGTTTTGAGCCAGGCCCGGTAGCCGAGATAAAAAATAATCCCGAGGTAGATGAGGACGCCGATGAGTTTACCGGTCATTACTTGCCCCCTCCGGTTTTGTCGGTGCCCTTGTTGTTCCAGTTCACAATTCCGTAAACGACGCACAGAACCGTGGCCCCCACGGACAGCCAGAAGGCCAGCGCGATCTCCACACTCCCCAATCCAAGCATCATGATTTTGCCCCTCGGTTGCGGGTCTCAAGCGCTTGGGCCGCAAATAAAAAGGGCCGCAAGCTTGTCGCCTGCGGCCCTGGTTGTGTATGAAACTATTGGTCAGCTACACGCACACCTCGAAACCGCAGGCGCTTCTAAAAAAGCGAAAGCTAAAAAAGAAAAAGAAACGGATGCGGTTCTGGTGCGTTTGCATGGAGGACTTATTAGCCGGGAACCCTGCGAAAGTCAAGGGGAACCCGGAGTCAACGAGCGGAGAGAGGGGGCGGGACCGGTCTCGCCGGATCAATACGTTCAGCCTATCGTTCGAGACGCTTTGCAAATATATACATTTCCTGTAAATTCAATATGTTGAAACTTATCTTGACAGATAATAGGATGATGTGTTTTGGTGACACCCCTTTGCTGTTCGGTATTATTGCCCGAATTGTGAAAGTCGCGGAGGCCCGCTCCGATCATCTTGCCCGCAAGATGACTTTTTTGGCAACTAACGAGAGAGGTTACCTGTCTTGCTTTTTCAGCCCATCAACAAGAATTACCATGAGTTCTGTATCGAACGGGACCCGGAGCTGTGCATCAACTGCAAGGTCTGCGTCCGCCAGTGTTCGTACGAGGCTCACTATTGGGATGAAGCCCGGCAAAAGGTCATGCACGACAACACCAAGTGCATCGGCTGCCACCGTTGCGAGGCCCTTTGCCCGACCGCGGCCCTGAACATCGTCAAGAAGCGCTCGGACTTCCGGACGAACAGCCTGTGGCGCCCGGTGTTCCTGCAGAACATTTACAAGCAGGCCGACACCGGCGGGGTGCTGCTGGCGGGCATGGGGTCCCCGGTGGACATCCCGGTCTACTGGGACCGCATGCTGCTCGACGCCAGCCAGGTGACCAACCCGTCCATCGATCCGCTGCGCGAACCCATGGAGCTGAAGACCTTCCTGGGCGCCAAGCCGCGCAAGCTGGAACTCAAGACGGACCAGAAGACCGGCAAGACATCGCTCAAGACCAAGCTCACCCCGCAGCTCACCCTGGACGTGCCGATCATGTTCGCGGCCATGAGCTTCGGGGCCATCAATTTCAATCTGCACCGGGCCATGGCCCGCGCGGCCACCGAATGCGGGACCTATTACAACACCGGCGAGGGCGGCCTGCACAAGTCCTTATATAAATACGGCGAGCACACCATCGTGCAGGTGGCATCGGGCCGCTTCGGCGTGCACCGCGACTACCTGCGGGCGGGTGCGGGCATCGAGATCAAGGTGGGGCAGGGCGCCAAGCCCGGCATCGGCGGGCACCTGCCCGGCGAGAAGATCAACGACAAGGTGTCCGAGACCCGCATGGTCCCCATCGGCTCCGACGCCATCTCCCCGGCCCCGCACCACGACATCTACTCCATCGAGGACCTGCTCCAGCTGATCTACGCCCTGAAGGAGGCCTCGGAATACAAGGCCCCCGTCTCGGTCAAGATCGCGGCCGTGCACAACGTGGCCGCCATCGCCTCGGGCATCGCCCGCGCGGGCGCGGACATCATCACCGTGGACGGCATGCGCGGCGGCACGGGCGCGGCCCCGGCCATGATCCGCGACAACGTGGGCATCCCCATCGAGTTGGCCCTGGCCCAGGTGGACCAGCGGCTGCGCGACGAGGGCATCCGCAACAACGTGTCCATCGTGGCTGCCGGCGGCATCCGCTGCTCCGGAGATGTGATCAAGGCCATCGCGCTGGGCGCGGACGCCGTGTACATCGGCACGGCCACGCTGATCGCGGTGGGCTGCACCATCTGCGGCCGTTGCTACACCGGCAAGTGCCCGTGGGGCATCGCCACCAACGATCCGAAGCTGTCCAAGCGCCAGAACCCGGACATCGCGGCCAAGAAGCTCTCCAACCTGATCCACGCCTGGGGCCACGAGATCGAGGAGATGCTCGGCGGCATGGGCCTGAACTCCATCGAATCCCTGCGCGGCAACCGCGACAAGCTCAGGGGCATCGGCCTTTCCGACACCGAACTCGACATCCTCGGCATCAAGCATGCCGGTCGCTAAACGGAGGACATCATGAAGAGAGTCTATCCGGACAAGGAATACTGCATCGGCTGCCACCTCTGCGAAGTGGCCTGCATCACCGCCCACTCCAAGTCCAAGGACGCGATCATCGCCTTCCGGGAGGAGCAGGGCAAGGACGGGCTGACCGCCTGCAAGAAGGTCTTCGAGAAGGGCGACATCTGCGTGGCCATCTCCTGCCGTCACTGCGACGAGCCGTCCTGCGTGGCCGCCTGCATCTCCGGCGGTCTGCACAAGGACCCGGAGACGGGCCGCACGGTTTACGACCGCGAGAAATGCGTGGGCTGCTGGTCCTGCCTGATGGCCTGCCCGTACGGGGCCATAAAGCGGCATCCGAACGAGAACAAGATCGTCAAGTGCGACCTGTGCGAGGGGCGCGAGGAAGGCCCGGCCTGCGTGGCCGCCTGCCCGAACCAGGCCCTGAAATACGAGGAGAGGTAGGGAGCGACCATGAAATACGTCATCATCGGCAACGGCATCGCCTCCATCGGCGCCATCGAGGGCATCCGCAAGGTCGATACCGAAAACGAGATCCTGGTCATCGGGGCCGAAGACGCCCCGGCCTACGGCCGTCCGCTCATCTCCTACCTGCTGGCGGGCAAGATCGGCCCGGACCGGCTGGCCCTGCGGCCCCGGGAGTTCTACGAAAAGAGCAACGTCTCCCTGATGCTCGGCACCAAGGTCACCGGCATCGACGCCAAGGCCAGAACCGTGACCACGGACAAGGGCGAGAGCGTCGAGTTCGAGAACCTGCTCATCGCCACCGGCGGCATCCCGTTCACCCCGCCCATTCCGGGCTCCGACGGGGCGGACGTGTACAATTTCACCAACCTGGCCCACGCCCACACGCTCATCTCCAAGGCCAAGGAAATAAAGAGGGCGGTGGTCATCGGCGGCGGACTCATCGGCCTCAAGGCCGGCGAATCCCTGTTCGACCGGGGCGTGGACGTGACCATCCTGGAACTTTCGCCGCGCATCCTGAGCCTGGCCTTTGACGAAAACGCGGCCGCCCTGGCCGGCACCCGCCTGGCCGAGGTCGGCCTGAACGTGCGCTGCGGGGTGTCCGCCAAGGAGATCCAGCGCGACCACGACGGCAACCTCAAGGGCGTGCACCTGACCGACGGCGACTTTCTGCAGTGCGACGTGGTGGTCATCGCCATCGGCGTGGTCCCCAACTACAACCTGGCCAAGGAGGCCGGGATCGCGGTGGACCGGGGCATCAAGGTGGACGACCACATGCGCACCAGCGCGCCGGACGTGTTCGCGGCGGGCGACGTGGCCCAGGCCAAGGACCTGCTGTTCGGCGACGACCGGGTCATCCCCATCTGGACCAACGCCTACAATCAGGGCTTCTGCGCGGGCAAGAACATGACCGGCGAGGACGTTCCCTTCACCGGCTCCCTGTCCATGAACTCCATTTCCTTCTACGGGCTGCCGACCATCTCAGTGGGTACGGTCAACCCGCCCGAGGGCGACGAGACCTACGACATTGCCGTGTACCTGGACGAGAAGAAGAAAAGCTACCGCAAGCTCGTCTTCCACAACGACCGGCTGGTCGGTTACGTGCTGGTGGGCGACATCGACATGGCGGGCATGTACACCGCCTTCGTCAAGTTCCAGATGGCCGTTCCCGAGGACGCCAAGAAACAGATCCTGGCCGGTGCGCCCGACGTGCTCATGTGGCCGGACGAGTTCTTCAAGGAAACCTGGAACCCCGGCGTCGTCGAACCCGACTAAAGGACAATGCCATGAAAGCACCTGAAAGATATTATGATTTCCAGAAGGATATCTCCGGCTGCGGGATATTCGGCGTGATCAACAAGAAGCGGGGCCTGATTCCGGGGGACATGCCCATCCAGGCCATGACCTGCATGCACGACCGGGGCAACGGCCTGGGCGGCGGCTTCGCTGCCTACGGCATCTACCCCGAGCACGCCGAGAAGTACTGCTTCCACATGATGTGCGACGACGACGCGGCCATCAAGGGCTCGGAAGAGATGCTCAAGCAATACTTCGACCTGCACTTCTACGAGCCCATCCCCACCCGCCGGACCCTGGCCATTCCCAATCCGCCCAAGTTCAACCGCTACTTTGTGACCGTGCCCGAAAAACCGGCCAACGAGTTCCGTGAACTGCCGGAAGAGGACTACGTGGTGGCCGTGGTCATGAAGCTGAACACCACTGTGGGCGGGGCCTTCGTGGTCTCCTCGGGCAAGAACATGGGCGCCTTCAAGGGCGTGGGTTTCCCCGAGGACATCGCCGATTTCTTCCGCCTGGAGGAGTACAAGGCGTACATCTGGACCGGCCACAACCGGTTCCCGACCAATACTCCGGGCTGGTGGGGCGGGGCGCACCCGTTCACCATCCTGAACTGGTCCATCGTGCACAACGGCGAGATATCCTCCTACGGCATCAACCGCCGCTACCTGTGCGAACACGACTACCTCTGCACCATGATGACCGACACCGAGGTCGTGGCCTACGAGCTGGACATGCTCATCCGCAAGCACGGCCTGTCCTGGGAGATGGCCGCCAAGGTCTTCGCCCCGCCTTTCTGGGACGAGATCGAGCGCATGGACGAGGACGACAAGCAGCTCTACACCGCCTTGCGCGCCACCTACGGACCGGCCATGCTCAACGGCCCGTTCGCCATCCTGGTGACGGACAACACCCGGCTCATGGGCCTCAACGACCGCATCAAGCTGCGGCCCCTCCTGGTGGCCGAAAAGGACGACATGGTCTTCATGTCGAGCGAGGAGTCGGCCGTGCGCGACGTCTGTCCCGAACTGGACCGCGTCTGGATGCCCAAGGCGGGCGAACCCGTCATCGTGGACCTGGAGGATTAGATGACAGCCAAGAGAAAGCAGAAGACCCTGTGGGCAGGGCGGACGTACTACAAGCAGTTCAACGAGGA
The DNA here is from genome assembly GCF_051175575.1 of Pseudodesulfovibrio sp. lm2024. Taxonomy (NCBI): domain Bacteria; kingdom Pseudomonadati; phylum Thermodesulfobacteriota; class Desulfovibrionia; order Desulfovibrionales; family Desulfovibrionaceae; genus Pseudodesulfovibrio; species Pseudodesulfovibrio sp. lm2024. The sequence goes on along the minus strand of NZ_CP195092.1, from coordinate 1,974,057 downwards.
AATCCGCGCCCTGGTCGCGGACGGCGTGACCGATTTCATCATCAAGGAGTGCAACGGCCAGCGCTATCTGGCCACCGCGCTCGACGGCGACCTGAACTTCGATATCTACGGCGTCCCCGGACAGGACCTGGGCGCGTTCATGCGCGGCCCCAAGGTGCGCGTGCACAACAACGCCCAGGACGGCGTGGGCAACACCATGGACAACGGCCGGATCATCATCGAGGGTCTGGCCGGCGACGTCATCGGCTACGCCATGCGCGGCGGCGAGATCTTCATCAAGGGCGACGTGGGCTATCGCGTCGGCATCCACATGAAGGCGTACCTGGAGCACCAGCCCAAGATCGTGGTCGGCGGCAAGGCCGGAGACTTCCTCGGCGAGTATATGGCCGGTGGAATTATTTTGCTCTTGGGTATGTTTTCTGATAAGCCTGATGCGCCCATTGCGGGACGGAGTCTCGGAACGGGCATGCACGGCGGCGTGATCTACGTCCGCGGTTCCGTTCCCGAAGACCAGCTCGGTCCCGGGCTGACGGCCACCCCCGTGGACTCCGACGACCTCGAGGTCATCGAAGGGTTGGTCAACGAATACGCCAAGGAATTGAAGCTGGACAGCAAGGCAATTTTAAGCGAGAACTTCGTGAAAATTCGTCCGTTTTCGCACAGGCCGTACGGTAACCTATACGTCCCTTGCTAAACGGCGGGGAAGATACACCACTAACTCTTTTGGAGGAACCTATGTTCTTCGATTCTGTAGCCTACGCCCTGGGCGCACCTGTTGGCGGCGGGGGCGGCGAGGCGGGCGGCCTCGGCGGCATCCTGGGCGGCCCGCTGCCCATGCTGATCCTGATGTTCGCCATCTTCTACTTCCTGCTCATCCGCCCCCAGCAGAAAAAGCAGAAGGCCCACAAGGCCATGCTGGATGACCTGCGCAAGGGCGACAAGGTCTGGACCAACGGCGGCATCCTCGGAACCATCACCGACATCGATGGCGACAACCTAACCATCGAGATCGCCAAGGGCGTCGACGTCGTCATCAAGCGCGGTTTCGTTGCCGACAAGAACGGCGGCGCCGCTCCCGCGACGGACAAAAAGAAGAAGTAGGTTCTTGCACCCGTACCTGAGACTTCCGTGCGGATCGGACCACACGCATAACGTGGCCCGGTCCGCGCTTGCGTTTGTCGGCGGAACCCTCAGGAAGGCAGCAACCAGTTTGTATTACAGGGAGATTTCATGCAAAGTTTGCGTTTGAGAGCCATCCTCGCTCTCTTGATCGTATTCGTGGGGCTGGCCTTCATGCTCCCGTCCCTGCCCGGGGTCAAGGACTCCGCCCTCGGCAAGATTCTGCCGGGCAACGGGATCAACCTCGGCCTCGACCTCAAGGGCGGCATCCACCTGACCCTCGGCGTGGACATGAAAACGGCCATGGACAACAACCTGGCCCGCCTCGGCGACGACCTCAAGGCGTCCGCCCGCGAGCAGGAAGTCTACGTCCTGCGCCCGACCGTCCTGAATGAAACCGAAATCGAAGTCACGCTCATCAAGGCCGAACAGAAGGACGCCTTCGAGAGCGTGATCAAGGATTATACGCCGTTCGCCATCGAACAGAGCACACCGCTCGACGGCGACAAGGTCAAGTATGTCCTGTCCGTTCCGGCCAAGTATCGCGCCGAGATCGAAAAGCTGACCATGGATCAGGCCATCAAGACCATGCGCAACAGGATCGACCAGTTCGGCGTGGCCGAGCCGGACATCCGCAAGGAGCAGGGCAACCGCATCCAGGTCCAGCTGCCCGGCCTGAAGGACCCCGAGCGGGCCATCAACATCATCGGGCAGACCGCGCACCTCGAATTCAAGATGGTCGACGACGCGGCCGATGTGAAAAAGGCGCAGCAGGGCATCCTGGCCCCGGGCCGCGAGCTCTCCGAGCTCCTGCACCGCCAGCCCAACGGCAGCTACACCAAGTCGCCCATCGTCCTCAAGAAGGACGCTGTCCTGACCGGTGAGTACGTGTCCGACGCCCAGGTCCGCCTGGATCAGTGGAACAACGCCTACGTCTCGCTGACCTTCAACGCGCGCGGCGCCAAGATCTTCACCGACCTGACCACGGACAACGTCAACAAGCGCATGGCCATCGTCCTAGACGGCGAGGTTTATTCCGCGCCGGTCATCCGCGAGCGCATCTCCGGCGGCAAGGCCTCCATCACCGGCAACTTCACCCGTGAAGAGGCCCGCGACCTGGCGGTCGTGCTCCGCGCCGGCTCCCTGCCCGCGCCCGTGACCATCCTCGAACAGCGCGCCGTGGGCCCGTCCCTGGGCCAGGAATCCATCAACAACGGCATCTTGTCCGCCATGGTGGGCATGGCCGCGGTCCTCGCCTTCATGGTCATCTACTACGGTTTCGGCGGCGTGGTCGCGGACATCGTGCTCGTCCTGAACATCATGCTCATCATGGGCGGCCTGGCCGCGTTCGGCGCGACCCTGACCCTGCCGGGCATCGCGGGTATCATCCTGACCATCGGTATGGCGGTGGACGCCAACGTCATCATCTACGAACGCATCCGCGAGGAACTCCGGCGCGGCCTGTCCTCCAGGCAGGCGGTGGAAGAGGGATACGGCAGGGCCACCCTGACCATCCTCGACGCCAACGTGACCACGGTCATCGCGGCCATCATCCTGTACCAGTTCGGTACGGGCCCGATCCGCGGTTTTGCCGTCACGCTGACGCTCGGCATCATCACCTCCATGTTCACGGCCATCTTCGTGTCGCGCATCCTGTTCGATATGTACCTGAAACACCGCGCCGACAACGCGAAGCTGAGCATCTAGGGGAACGATAATGGGACTTCAAATAATCAAACCCGATACCAATCTCGACTTCATCGGCATCAGGAAGATCGCCTTCATCATCTCGGCGGTCCTCATCCTGGCCGGTCTCGGCTCCCTGGCTCTCAAGGGCGGCCCCAAGTACGGCATCGACTTCGCGGGCGGCATGATCGTCCAGGTGAAGATCGACAAGGCCATCGGCGTGGGCGACGTCAAGGACGCGGTCGATGAACTCAAGCTGCCCGGCCTGGTCGTTCAGACCCTCGGCCTGGAAGGCGACCACGAGTACCTGATCCGCACCTCCTCCTCGAGCATCACGTCCGAAGAGGTCCGGACCAAGATCAACCAGGCCCTGACCGACAACCTCAAGGCGGGCTTCGAGATCCAACGCCTCGAAATGGTCGGCCCCAAGGTCGGCGCGGACCTCCGTTCCCAGGCCCTTGAGGCCCTGTTCTACGCGGTCCTGCTCATCGCCGTGTACATCTCCGGCCGGTTCGAGCAGCGCTGGACCGCGGCCGCGGTCATGGCGGCGGCCCTGGCCGGCGGCGTCTACGGCATAGGCCTGCTCGGCCTGGACATGGCCTGGCTCATCCTGGCCGCCCTGGTCATCACCCTGGGCCTGTGCTGGTACCTCAAGCTGAACTACGCCCTGGGCGCGGTGGTGGCCCTGATACACGACGTGATGATCACGGTCGGCCTGTTCTCCATCATGAACAAGGAGTTCGACCTGACCATCATCGCGGCGCTGCTGACCATCGTCGGTTACTCGCTCAACGATACCATCATCGTATTCGACCGCATCCGCGAGAACACGCTCGCCAAGCAGGGCAAGCTGTCCTTCGGCAAGATCATCAACCTGTCGGTGAACCAGACCCTGTCGCGCACCATCCTGACCTCGGGCACCACGCTCCTGGTCGTGCTCTGCCTGTACGTCATGGGCGGCTCGGTCATCCACGACTTCGCCCTGGCGCTGCTCATCGGCATCACCGTGGGTACGTACTCCTCCATCTTCGTGGCCAGCCCCATCCTCTACGGATTCGGCCCCAGCGAAGTCCGGGAGACGGAAGCCGAAGCCTAACCGGCTCGTCATATGCTATAAAAAAAGGGAGCGGCCAAAGGCCGCTCCCTTTTTTGCGCCTCGTCGGCGGGCGTCTCCGACGGCTTAAGAACCTTTTGGAAAAGGTTCTTAAGAATCTCCAAAACTTATTGTGGCCGCTTCGCGGGGTAGGGCGTTGGTACTGGTTTATTATCACAGAAGCACACTCTGTCTTCACGCACCACACGCGCGAACGCGCATACAGAAAGTGAAGGGAAAGAGGGGGGCGGGGGCAACAAAAAAGCCCCTCCAGCAAGCTGAAGGGGCTTTTTATAGGCGATCAATCAGCGGCTAGTCGAGCTGGCTGATGAGGTATTCCTTGATCTCGTTGATGGACTTTTCGCCGTCGAGTTCGATGTACTTGAAGTCGGCATCCTTGAGATTCTTGAAGTAGTTGCAGGCGGCCATGGTGCCGGTCTCTTCATCGTAGTAGATGTTGTGGCGGACGTCGATGGCGCCTTCGTCCTGGTCGTCCTGGCGGGCGGTCAGGGCGCCACCGCAGACGCGGCACTTGTCGCCGTCGGGGGCGATGGCCGGGATGCCGACGTTGTTGGGGTGGTTCGGGTTGTTTTCACACAGACGACGGCCCATGATACGGCCTTTGGCGATCTCGCGGGGCAGCTTGATCTCGATGACGTAGTCCAGCTTCACGCCGTCCTTCTGCAGGGCTTCCCAGAGCTTTTCGCCCTGAACCAGGGAGCGGGGGAAACCGTCCAGGAGCCAGCCGCTCTTGGAGTTGGAGAGCACGTCCAGGACCATGGGAATGGTGATATCATCAGGAACCAGTTCGCCCTTGTTGATGTACTCCTTGGCCTTCATGCCCAGTTCGGTGCCGCCGCCGATGTGCTTGCGGAAGATGGCGCCGGACTCGATGTGGTCCAGTTTGTACTTATCCTTGGCGATGTCGCCCTGGGTGCCTTTACCGGAGCCGTTGGGGCCGAAAATCAGAATATTCATAATTCCTCCTGATGATAAAAAAGCGAAATGCCGACTGGCCATTCCGACACATTGTGCAAAAGATCACATGCTCTTATACCGGGCCAGCCCGGAAGTCAATGCTTGGAGGAGAAAACCACGCCCGACGCGGTGATTGTGGCGGTCTTGTCGCCGGGAAACTGGAAGACCGCGGTATTGCGTTTTTCCCGCCAGGCCTCGTCCAGCTTGAACAAAGTGTCGGCTAATGCCTGGCCCGGTCCGAGACGGTCCAGACACGCCTTGTACAGGTGTAGCCGTTCGGCCTTGTGCAGGGATTTAAGGCGGGCATTATCCAGATTTTCACAAGCCCCTGATTCGAGGCCGCCCCAGAAATCCTGTTCCACACGGCCGATGCGCCACAGCCGGGCCACGGACTGCCAGAAGGCCGGGTTCTCCTTCTCGATGAGCGGCAGAATCTCGTTGCGTACGCGGTTGCGGGTCACGGACGAGTCGGCGTTGGTCGCGTCCTCGCGCCAACCGACGCCCACATGGGTGACGAACGCCCTGAGCGTGGACTTGGGGATGAGCAACAGGGGGCGGATCAGGGCGCGCTCGGGGTCAAAGCCGGGCATGCCGGAGAGGCCAGGCCAGCCCGTACCCCGGATAAGACGCATGAGCACGTCCTCGCTCAGGTCGTCCAGCTGGTGGCCCAGGGCCACATAGTCGTAGCCGTCCGATTCGCGCAGCTCGGCGTAGAGCCGGTAACGCGCCTCGCGCCCGGCCTCTTCGAGCCCCACGCCGCGTTCCTCGGCCAGCAGGGCTACGTCGCGCGACTCGACCGAGCAGCCGATACCGAGGCTCTCGCACAAGGAGCGGGCGAATTGGGCGTCCCCGGCGGATTCCGGGCGCAGTTGATGGTCGAGATGGACCGCGCCGACCGTGAAGCCGACGCGCTTGGAAAGATAGTGCAGGACCAGGAGCAGGGCGGTGGAGTCCACCCCGCCGGACAGGCCGACCAGGACGCGGCGTCCTTCCAGGTCGACGGCGAGTTCCTCTTCGACGAAACGGCCCACGTACAGGCAGAAATGCGCCCACTTGGGCAGGAGGTCCTGCAGGGTCTGCGGGATGTCGGCGGGCGCGCTGGTCATGCTACACGGAGACTTCCAGCTCCTCGATGAACTGGTCGAGGTATTCGATCATGTGCTTGCGCTGGGCCGAGTCGGCGTAGGACACGCAGGAACAGCGGATCTTGTTCCGGGCGCGGACGAGCAGCTCCAGGCGGAGGCTGTTCTGGTCCGGGGATTCCACGGCCTCCAGGGCCATGAAGTAGGGGCCGCATTCGCCCAGATGCGCCTTCTGTTCGCCCTGAAGCAGGCCTTCGGGCAGGGGCAGATAGTAGATGCCGTCGATGGAGCCGCGCAGACCGAGTTCATCAAAGGCTTTGGTGACGGTCTGGTAGTCCTTGTCGCTCAGGTCTTCTACGAGATAGGTGCGCATTATTGTTCCTTTTTCGAAATTTCGATGTACTGCTCGATGTCTTCCGGGGCACAGGACGCCGACTTGCGGTCCAGGTGGGCGTTGTCCGGCACGGACTCGTCGTCCAGGTTGAACATGCGCCGGGCCAGGTCGATGAACCGCTCGGCCGAACCCTCTTCCTGGGTGCGGCGCTTCAGGAAACAGATGGGTTCGTGCAGGGACTTGTGGGCGATGGACAGGACCAGCCGCTCCAGGGCGTTGCGGGTCGTGTCGTCCACCGGGCCGATCTTCTTGAGCGTCTTGGCCAGCTCGCGCATGGCCACTTCCTCTGAATTGCCGACCAGATCCACGATGGTGGGCTGGATGTTCAGCGAGTTGAGCCAGTTGCCGAATGTCTCGGTCTCGAGATCCACCACGGCGCGGGCCTTGCCCGCCTCTTCCTGGCGCTGGGCCATGTTCTCGTCCACCACTTCCTTGAGGTCGTCGATGTCGTAGAGGTAGACGTTGTCCAGGGTATTGACGTCCGGGTCGATGTCGCGCGGCACCGCGATGTCGATGAAGAACATGGGCTTGTTCTTGCGCTTGCGCAGCACGGCCTTGACGTCCTTGGCCTTGATCACGGACACCGGGGAGCCGGTGGAGGAGATGACGATGTCCACCTCGTGCAGCCGGTCCGGCATGGTCTCGATCTGGATGGGCTCGCCGCCCAGGGTCGCGGCCAGGGTTTTGGCCCGGGACAGGGTACGGTTGGCGATGATGATCTCCCTGACCCCGTTGCGCAGCAGGTGCATGGCGGCCAGTTCGGCCATCTCGCCCGCGCCGACCAGCATGGCTTTGGTGGGCTTGAGATCGCCGAAGATCTTGCGCGCCAGCTCCACGGCGGCATAACTGATGGACACCGCGCTGGAGGCGATGGCCGTCTCGGTGCGGATGCGCTTGGCCACGGAAAAGGACTTGTGCAGCAGCCGATTGACGATGGTCTTGGCCGTTCCCTTGTCCACGGCGGACCGGTAGGCGTCCTTGAGCTGGCCGAGGATCTGCGGCTCGCCCATGACCATGGAGTCCAGCGACGAGGCCACGGTGAAGATGTGCCTGACCGCCTCCAGGTCCGAGTACTGGTAGATGTTCTCCAGCAGCAATTCGGCCGATCCGTTGCATATCCCGGCCCAGTACTGGATCACGGCGTCCATGGCCTCGGCCACCGGCCCCTTCCTGACCACGGCCACGATCTCCACCCGGTTGCAGGTGGACAGGGCCATACATTCCTGCACGGGACAGTGGGCCATGAGGCCCTGTTCGAAATTCTCGACGTCGGTCAGGGCGAATTTCTCGCGCACTTCCACGCCCGCTGTGCGATGGTTGAGGCCTAAGAGGATTATCTGCTTGTTCATGGTGCCGCCCTGAAGGTGATGGCGTGGTGAATGAGAGAGACGCACATCCCGGCAAAGACCCAGATGGCCAGGATGGCCGGCTTGCGTCCGCGCCAGCCGAGCACCACGCGCTGATGGAAGAGAAATGCGTAGAGGAACCAGACCGCCAGGGAGCCGATCTTCATGATATCCCAGGCAAAGGGCTTGAACGGGGCGATCAGATACCAGCTGAAGGTGGAGAAAATGCCCAGGGTGTAGAGCGGAAACCCGATCAGCACGGCCCAGCGGTTGACGGTGTCGAACTTGTCCAGCGAGGGGACCGCGTTCCCCATGGCCGACAGCCCTTCCTTGGTCTTGAGTTTGTGGTTGTAATAGAGAAAGGCCACGCCCGCGCCAAAGGCCATCATCAACGCGCCGAGGGTGAGCACCAGGGAGCCGATGTGCAGTCCGAAGAACAGGGCGGTCAGCCTGGGCGGCCAGACCACCCGGATGCCGCCCAGGGCCAGGGAGGCGATGAACAGCAGCAGGGCGAACGGCAGGGCGGTGATGGCCAGGTATTCGAGGCGCAGTCGCCACCAGAGGAAGAAATACAGGGCCAGCGCACACCAGCCGATGATGTTGAAATAGAAATTGCCGCCGCTCAAGGCGGCCGGATCACGGCTCAGGGTCAGCGCCAGGTCCACGGTATTGAAGGAAAAGCCGAGGACGGCCAGCCAGATGGCGATGCGCTTGAGCCTGTCGTTCTCCGTGAACAGGGAGGTCAGGAACAGCACTGTGCCGAGCGCGTAGAGCGCGATGATCACGATATGGAGCGATTCAAACAAGCCCATCAAGCAACTCCGGGATGTTGTCGTGCAACGGGTCGGGCAACGATTCTTTAAGAATTTCCGTGGCCGCGTCAAGGTCGTGACCCTTCATGGCGTCGAGCAGTGTGGAATTGACCAGGGAGCGGAAGACCGCCGTGTTGTCGGCCGTGGTCAGCCCCAGAGAGAGCATGAGCGGCCGGATGCGGCCCATGGCGGTCAGCAGGTTGGCGTACTCGTCGCCAAAACTCTCCTGCAATTCCTTACGGATGCGCTTGGCCATGGCCGGGCTGCGGCCCGCAGTGGAAATGGCCACCGTCAAATCCCCGCGCTTCACCGTCGCAGGGACGATGAAGCTGCACTTCTCGGGCTGGTCCACGATGTTGCACAGAATGCCCCTGTCGCGGCACAGATTGCTGATGCGCCAGTTGACCTCCTCGGAGGAGGTGCAGGCGATAACCAGGAACTTGCCGTCCAGGTCCGCGTCCGCGAACTCGCGGCAATGGAAATCCACGTTGGGCAGGGCCGTGACCGAATCGAACTCCGATCCCGGCTCGCGGGTGTCGATGATGGTCACGTGACCAGCCCCGGAATCGATCAGGGACTGGATCTTGCGCTTGCCGACCTCGCCCGCGCCGACCACCAGGCAGCCCTTGTTTTCCAGGTTCACGAAGATGGGGTAATATCGCATGCGTCTTGATAACCAATGCGCGCTATCATGTAAAATGGGAAATTGCCCGGTTCTTGCAAGAATCACAGGAATTAGGCTAGTGTTTTGACGCGCGCGATACAACATGAAGAATTACCTCGTCATACAACTCGCCCGGTTCGGTGACCTGATCCAGACCAAGCGTCTGCTTGCGACCCTTGCGGCACGCCCCGAGGCCACGGTCCACCTGTGCCTGGACGCTTCCCTGGCTCCCCTGGCCCGGCTGGTCTATCCCGGCGCCGTCCTGCACCCGATCACGGCCCACGCCACAGGATTGAGCGACGGCGAGGCCTCGCTCAGGATGCTCCTGGACAACCGCCGGGTGTTCGCCGAGCTGGCGGCCACGGACTTCGAGACCGTCTACAACCTCAATTTCTCGGGCCTGAACTTCCGCCTAGCCGCCCTGTTCGATCCGCAAAAGGTGGAAGGGTACGCCTGGCATAACGGCCAGGAGATCACCGGCCGGTGGCCCGCCATGGCCATGCGCTGGTCCGGCTTCCGCCGGTTGGGCATGAACCTGGTGGATTTCTGGGGCGCGTACTGTCCGGACATGCTGCCCGCCCCCATGGTCAACCCCGAGGCCACGCCCAAGGGCGGCGGCATCGGCGTGGTCCTGGCCGGGCGCGAGTCCCGCCGCTCCCTGCCCGCGCCGCTGCTCGCGCAGATCACGGCCGCCATGGCCGGTTCGCGCAAGACCGGGCGCATCGTCCTCCTGGGCGGAAAGGCGGAACGCGCGGCAGGGCAGGCCGTGACCAAGGATCTGCCCGCGAACCTGCAATCCGTGACCGGGAATCTGGCCGGGAAGACGGACTGGAGCCAGCTCGTGGACATCGTCGGCGGGCTGGACCTGCTGATCACCCCGGACACCGGGACCATGCATCTGGCCGCCCACCTGGGCACGCCGGTGGCCGCCTTTTTCCTGTCCTCTGCCTGGTGCTTCGAGACCGGCCCGTATGGGCTCGGGCATACGGTCTACCAGGGGGTGACCGACTGTCTGCCGTGCCTGGAGAGCGCGCCTTGCCGGGAAAACGTCAGATGCCTGAACGGGTTCGCGGCCCCCGGATTCCGCCGCTTCCTGGTCACGGGTAAGGCCGAACACGCGCCGGACGGGATTCTGGCCCTGCATTCCGGGTTCGACGGACTGGGCCAAACCTACGCCCCCTTTGCCGGAACCGACGCGGACGCGCCCAGGCGGGCCGTGCTGCGCGATTTTCTTCTCCACCACCTGACCGGGGCGGAGCCGCGCTTCGACCGGCTGGAACACGCCTTCGCCCAGCAGCTCTACCGGGAAAAGGACTGGATGACAGCTGAAAAGCCCGCAGGGGCACAGGAATAACCTTATGGAAACGTTGCGTATTCTCGTCGTTCTGCCGCTCTACGGCGGCTCCCTGCCCATCGGCCGGTACGTGGCCTCGGCCTTGAAGCAGGAAGGGCACCTGGCCGAGGTCTTCGAGGCCCCGGATTTCTACCCGGCCTACACCGCCATGAACGACCTCAAGGTGACAACGGACCGTTTGGATTACTTGCAGAATTCCTTCCTGAACGTGGTCAGCCAGGCCGTACTGGCCAAGGTCGAGACCTTCGAGCCGGACCTGGTTCTGGCCATGGCCCAGGCCCCGCTCAACCCGCAGGCCCTGAAACGGCTTCGGCGAGACGGGGTGGCCACGGCCATGTGGTTCGTGGAAGACCACGACCTGTTCACCTACTGGAAGTCCTTTGCGCCCCTGTACGACGTCTTTGCCGTGATCCAGAAAGGCAAGTTCTTCGAAGATCTTGCGGCCATAGGCCAGGAAAACGCCCTGTACCTGCCCCTGGCCGCCCAGCCGGATTTCCACCGACCTATGGAGCTGGGCCCGGTGGAGCGCCGCAAGTTCGGCTCCGAGGTCTCGTTCATGGGCGCGGGCTACCCCAACCGGCGCAAGGCGTTTCACGAACTGATCAATTTCGACTTCAAGGTCTGGGGCACGGAGTGGGATGGCGACCACGTGCTCGAACCGCTGCTCCAACTCAAGGGCGCGCGCGTAACCCCCGAGGAATGCGTGAAGATCTTCAACGCCACCGCCATCAACCTGAACCTCCATTCGTCCATCCAGGCCGACGAGCTGGTCACCTTCGGCGACTTCGTCAACCCGCGCACTTTCGAGTTGGCCGCCTGCGGCGCGTTCCAGCTGGTGGACAAACGCACCCTCATGGACGAGGCGTTCGCTGAAGACGAGTTGGCGACCTTCTCGTCCATTGAAGAGCTCATCGATAAAATTGAATATTTTTCCTCACGACCCGAAGAGTGCCAGGCCTATGCCGAGCGGGCGCGGACGCGGGCCCTCAAGGACCATACCTATGCGCAGCGCATGCGCACCCTGCTCGAATTCACGGCCGAGCGGATTCCGGATTGGCCCAAACAGCGGGCCGGATCCCCGGTCTTCGGCCAGGACTTTCCGCCCGAATTGCAGGCGGACATCCGCGCGCTCCTGGCCCGGCTGGGACTGCCCGAGGACGTGGCCTTCGAAGACCTGGTCTGGGCGGTCCGCCAGCAGCAGGGCAGGCTGGACGACCTGGATACGGCCATCCTCTTCCTGGACGAGTGGCGGAAACTGTACAAAAAACAGTCCTGAAAAAGTTTAAAGCGGTTCATGAAGAAAAAGCCTGGTTGAGTTTTCAACCAGGCTTTTTCATTGTGGAAATTATCGCTGCTTTTTGAACTGTCGCAGCCATGCCCCGAGTCTGGGCTCCTCGCCCTGATCCTTGGGGTGGTAGAACTTGCGGCCCAGTAGTTCGCTCGGCAGGTAGTCCTGGTCCGCCCATCCCTTGGGGAAGTTGTGCGGGTAGAGGTAGCCGCGCCCGTAGCCCCATTCCCGCTGCAGGGAGCTGGTGGCGTTGCGCAGGTGCAGGGGTACGGCCAGGGGCCCGTTCTCCCGGACCTCTTTCTGGGCGGTACGGTAGGCGGCGTAGGTGGAATTGCTCTTGGGAGCCAGGGCCAGATACACGGCGGTCTGGGCCATGGGGATGAGCCCTTCGGGCATGCCGATGGCTTCCACCGCCTGGTGGCATGCCACGGCCTGGTTCAAGGCGAACGGGTCGCCCAGTCCCACGTCCTCGGTGGCCGAGATGATCAGCCGCCGGGTGACGAACCGCGGGTCCTCGCCGCTCTCCAAAAGACAGGCCAGGTAATACAGGGCGGCGTCCGGGTCCGAGCCACGGATGGACTTGATCATGGCCGAGACCAGTTCGTAGTGCGAGTCGCCGTCACGGTCGCCCCGGACCACGATCTCGGGCAGGGACTCCCGCAGACACTCGGGGCAGCGCCTTTCCTTGGGCAATTCCGCCGTATATTCAAGCAAATTCAGCAAGGTGCGCGCATCGCCACCGGCCATGGCCGCGAGCATCTTGTGGCTCTCCTCCTCGAGTTCCACGCCCAGTTCCTGGGCCCCACGGTGGGACACGCCCATCAGCTCCTCGCGGCTGAGCTGGCGCAGGCGCAGGACGTGCAGCCGGGAGAGCAGCTGCCTGGTGACGCTGAAAGAGGGGTTCTCGGTGGTGGTGGCCAGCAAGGTGATCTCGCCACTCTCCAGGATGGGAAGAAAGAAGTCCTGCTGGGCCTTGGAGAAACGGTGCAACTCGTCGAGGATAAGAATTTCCTGTCCGGGCAGCATCTTGCGCAAGGCGGTCAGCCCTGCCTCGGGCGCGCTGACCCGCAGGTATTTCTTGCCCGTCAGCTGGGCCAGGAGCAGGGCCAGGGTGGACTTGCCGCATCCGGGCGGGCCGAAGAGCAGGAGGCTGGGCATGCGCTTGGACTGGGCAAAGGCGTCGATCCGGTTGCGGATGTGGCTCTGGCCCACAAAATCGTCCATGGTTGCCGGACGAATCCTGTCGGCAAGTGGTTGGCTTTCTTCTATTTCCAGCTTCATGACTTATCCTGTGCGCCGAACATGGCGAGGCTCAAGCAATACACGGCGGCGGTCTCCCAGCGCAGGATCGAGGATCCGAGCGTCACCGGGCCGAATCCGGCCTTGATCAGCTTGTCCGCCTCGGACGGGTCGAAGCCGCCTTCCGGTCCGATTACTACAAGAGTGCGCCCTTTGGAAAGCATGCCGGGCGACAGGGGCGTGGTGGCCTCCTCGGCCTCCCAGGCCAGGTAGCAATGGTCGAAATCCCCGGCCATGGACAGGAGCCCGTCCACGCCGCCGGACACGGTATCGAGTTCGGGCAGCCGCACGGCCCCGCACTGCTTGGCCGACTGGACGAACTTCTCGTTCCATGTCGCCTTGGGATCGTCGGGCAGCCCGCCCTGGCTGCGTGCGGCCTGCCAGAAGATCACGCCATTACCCTGGAGTTCAACGACTTTTTCCAGAAGATAGTCACGCCGTTTGGACTTGCCCCAGCCGATGGCCAGGGTCAGGCCGCCCTTGGGAGCAGGGTGCTCGGCCAGTTCCACGGCCTCGAGATCGGCCCGGTTTTTGGCGATGTCGCGCACCGTGAACAGCCCGTCGCGGCCTTGGCCGTCGAAGAGCCGGACCGTCTGCGACTTTTCGGTGCGCAGGATGGTGCCCATGTGCCGGGCCTCGGGCCCGCTCAGACGGACCATATCGCCCGCGCGGGCGGGCCACTGGTCCGGGGGCAGAAAAAAGGTGTTCAGTCGCGGCATGGTCGGATCCGAAAAAAAGGCCGGGGGCGAACCCCCGGCCGATTGAGCTAGAGTTCGTTCATTATGAGGTCATCATACGTCTCTCGTCTGCGGGCGACAATGACCTTGTCGCCGTCCACGATGAGCTCGCAGGCGCGCGGCCTGGAGTTGTAGTTGGACGACATGGTGAAGCCGTAGGCCCCGGCCGAGTAGCAGACCAGACACTCGCCCTGTTCCACCGCAGGCAGCTCGCGGTCGCGGGCCAGGAAGTCGCCGGACTCGCAGATGGGGCCGACCACGTCATAGACCTTGGGATCGCGGCCCTTTTGCTCCACCTCCTCGATGCGGTGGTAGGAGCCGTACAGGCTGGGGCGGATCAGGTCGTTCATGGCCGCGTCCACGATCAGGAAATTCTTGGTCGGGTTGGACTTGGTGTAGACCACCTCGGTGACCAGGATGCCCGCGTTGCCCGCGATGACCCGGCCCGGTTCCAGGATGACCTTGAGCTGCAGCCCCTTGAGCTTGTCGCTGAGCGCCTTGCCGAACTCGGCGGGGTGGGGCGGCTCCTCCTCGTTGTAGGGGATGCCCAGGCCGCCGCCCAGGTCGAGGTACTTGATCTCGATGCCGAGATCCTTGAGCCGGGCGTGGAAGGCCAGCAGCTTGTCCAGGGCCTCCAGGAACGGGTCCAGGGAGGTCAGCTGGGAGCCGATGTGGCAGTCCATGCCCACGGGCTCGATGTTTTCGAGCTCGGCGGCCCGCTTGTAGGCCTCCATGGACAGGTCGATGTCCAGGCCGAACTTGTTCTTCTGCATGCCGGTGGAGATGTACGGATGGGTCTGCGGGTCCACGTCCGGGTTGATGCGGAAGCTGACGCGCGCGGTGGTGTTCATTTCCCCGGCCACCTGGTTGATCCGCTCCAGTTCGGCCAGGGATTCCACGTTGAACATGAGAATGCGGGCCTCCAGGGCGTCTCGGATCTCGGAGTCGCGTTTGCCCACGCCGGAATAGACGATACGGCTGGCGTCCACCCCGGCCTGCAGGGCGCGATAGAGCTCGCCGCCGGACACGATGTCCATGCCAGCGCCTTCCCGGGCCAGCATCTTGAGCACGGACAGGTTGGAGTTGGCCTTGACCGAGAAGCAGGTCAGGTGGTCCAGTTCGTCAAAGGCGGAATCAAAGGCCTTGAAATGGCGCTTGAAGGTCGCTGCGGAGTAGATATAGAGCGGGGTGCCGTACTGCTTGGCCAGATCCGTGACGCTCACCTCTTCGGCAAACAGCACGCCGTCCCGATGTTCGAAATGATGCATATGATTCGATCTCCTGATAAAGATGTATGGGGATCAATACGCCTTATGAAACGATATCATCCAATACTTTTGTAATATAAAACGGAACGCCCGGCTCACGGCTCGGCCATGTACACGTCGGTGTACTGCATGGCCATGGTCGGGATCTCGCTCTTGCCGGACACCCGGAACCGGTATTCCACGCCGGGCTCGAGCCCGCAGATACTCAGCCTCAGGACATTGCCCTGCAGATCGAATCCTTCCTGTTCGCGGGTGAAATGCTTCGCCTCGCGAGGCACGAACGGGCAGCCGATGCAGCCCTGGCCCTCTTCGTCGCCCACGGGTTCGTAAAGCACGCTGGCGCGCCACAGACGTTCCACCGCGCCGGACACGGCCACCTGCAGGACCAGGCAGTCGTCGATGCGTTCGCCGTCCATGAGCTTCAGGGTGAACCGGTCCTCGCTCTTGGAGGCCTCGGGCCACTGCTTGCGGCCCAGGGCGCACCCAGCCAGCACGGCCAAGGCGAAGAGGAGCAGGGTGGTGACGGCTACGGATTTACGCATGGGTCAGTCCTTGATCATGTCTTTCCACTGATTGAGCAGCATCAGCGCCTGGATGGGGGTCATGCCGTCCACGTCCAGGTCCGTGAGCTGGGTGATGATCGGGTGTTCGCACAGCTCGCGGTCCACCTTGATGGGCGGCGCGCCAAAGCCGGGCAGCAGGGTCTGTGACGCCCGGTCCACGGCCCCGCCAGCCTGGCTATCCTGCGATTTTTCTTCGAGTTCCGCAAGGATTTCCCGGGCGCGCTCGACCACGGGCCGGGGCACCCCGGCCAGCTTGGCCACTTCGATGCCGTAGCTGCGGTCGGCCGGGCCGGGCACAAGCCTGCGTAAAAACACGATATCCCCTTTCCACTCCTTGACCGCGATGTTCAGATTGCGCAGCCCCTCGATCTTGCCTTCCAGGCTGGTCAGTTCGTGGTAGTGGGTGGCGAAAAGGGTGCGCACCGAGCCGCCCGCCCGGGTGGACAGTTCCTCGACCACGGCCCAGGCCAGGGACAGGCCGTCGTAGGTGCTGGTGCCGCGCCCGATCTCGTCCAGAATGACCAGGCTCCGTTTGGTGGCCTGCCGGAGGATGCGCGCGGTCTCGGTCATCTCGACCATGAAGGTGGAGTGGCCCTGGGCCAGATTGTCCGAGGCCCCCACGCGGGAAAAGACGCGGTCCGCCAGCCCGATGCGCGCGCTGGTGGCCGGAACGAAGGAGCCGATCTGGGCCATGATGGTCATGATCGCCACCTGGCGCAGCACTGTGGACTTACCGGCCATGTTCGGGCCGGTGATGAGCAGGATGCGGCGGCTCTCGTCCATGCGCAGGTCGCCGGGGATGTAATTGGACGCGCCCATGGCCGCCTCGACCACCGGATGGCGTCCCTGTTCGATCTCGATGTCGAGCCCCTCGTGCAGGGCGGGGCGGGTCCACTCGTTGACCCGGGCGGCCTCGGCCAGCCCCTGCCAGTAGTCCAGGGAGGCGACCACGTCGGCCATGAACAGGAACCGGGCGCGGGCCTTGGCCAGGCACTCGCGCAGCTCCTGGAAGAGTTTGTATTCCAGGCTCTTGCGCTCTTCGGATGCGGAGATGATCCGATCCTCCATCTCCTTGAGCTCCGGGGTGATGTAGCGCTCGCTGTTGACCAGGGTCTGGCGGCGGATGAAGTGTTCCGGGACCTGGCCCTTGTAGGCCTTGGAGACCTCGAAATAGTAGCCGAAAACCTTGTTGAAGCCGAGCTTCAGCTTGGGGATGTCGTTCTTGGCCAACTCTGCCTGGTGCAGCGCCTTGAGCCGGTCCTCGCCGTGCTCGTTGAGCTCGATGAGTTCGTCGAGCACCGGGTCGTACCCCTTGCGGAACAGGCCGCCGTCCGTGATCACGGGCGGGGGGCTGTCCACCAGAGCCGCGTCGAGCAGGGAGCACAGGTCGTCCATGGCGTCCCACTTGCCCGCTATGCGCTTGAGTTCCGGGGCCGCCTCCAGGTTCTCCCCGCTAAGCAGGGTGTGGAGCAGGGGAAGCTGGGACAGGCTGCGGCGCAGGGCGATGAAATCTTTGGGATTGGCCCGGCCCAGGAAGATGCGGGTGGAGAGCCGCTCCAGGTCGTAGACCGAGTCCAGGCCGTGGCGGATGTCGGCGCGCAACCGGTCGCGCTCGAACAGAAATGCCACGCACTCCTGGGTCTTCTCGATGGGCGCGAGGTTGCGCCACGGCTGGCGCAGACGGGCCTCCAGCAGGCGGCCTCCCATGGGCGTCATGGTCCGGTCCATGACCTGCCACAGGGTGCCGAGCCCGGCCCTGCCGTCAAGCCGCCGGAAAATTTCGAGATTGCGCTCGGTGACTTCGTCCAGCAGGAGGTGCTTGCCGAGGTTGAGCGGCTTGAACTCGCCCAGGTGCCCGAACTCGCCCTTCTGGGTCTGGTCCAGGTAGGTGAGCAGGGCACCGCACGCCCGGACCAGCTCGTTCTTGCCCGCCAGGCCGAGGCTGTCCAGGTCGACCGCGTGCTGGGCTTCCAGGATGCGGTTGCGCGCCCCGGCCAGGTCGAAGAAGGTGCCGGGGGCCACGCCCGTGACTTGGCCCGACAGGTCGCCGAACTGGGGCGGGACCTTGACGCCCTGGGGCAGGAGCAGTTCGCTCGGGTTGATCTTGACCATCCACTGCCACAGCTCCGGCTCCTTGCGGCTGTACAGCCCGGACCACTGGCCCGTGGAGAAGTCCAGCCAGGCGATGCCGCCCGCGTCCTTGGCGCTGTCCCAGTAGAACGCGCCCAGATAGTTGTTGGCCTTGGACTTGAGGTTGGAGTCCTCGACCACGGTGCCGGGCGTGAGCACGCGGGTCACGTCGCGCTTGACCAACCCCTTGGCTTCCTTGGGATCTTCGATCTGATCGCAGATGGCGATTTTGTATCCCTTGTCGAGCAGCTGGCTCAGGTACGGCTCCACCGAGTGGTGGGGCATGCCGCACATGGGGATGGGGTTCTCATCGTTGGGATTGCGGCTGGTCAGGGCGATCTGGACCGCCCTGGACACGGTCTCCGCGTCCTCGAAAAACAGTTCGTAGAAGTCGCCCATGCGGAAGAACAGAAGGCAGCCCGGATTCTCCTCCTTGAAACGGAGGTACTGCTCGAGCATGGGAGTCAGTTTTCTTTGTGCCACGAGATCTTTGATGCGGTGTCTTTATTCGGTGATGTCGGTTCGAAAGGCAATGGAATGCCAGCTGTGGCAGCGCGGGCAGTTGAAGAATATCTGGTCGCGCTTCAGGCCGCAGTGGCGGCAGAAGAATCGCCGGACCCGACGGGCCCGGCCGAGGAAAAAGGAAAGCTGTTCCTTGAAGAAGGGCGTCAGGGTCTGGTCGACCCTGGAAAGATCGAAGAGTTCCAACCGGGCCTGCCAGAAATCGGCGTTGAGCATGAGCGCCTTTTCGAACCAGGACCGGGCGTTGTCCGTGTCCTCGACCCGCAGCAGGAGCATGGCCCCGTAGTAGAGCAGCAGGACGTCCGGCTCCTGGGTCTCGATGATGGGCACCACCACCTCGACGACCTTCTCGTCCGGACACGCCTTGGACCACTCGGTCTCCTCGCCGAAGGAGTTGACCCGGGCCTTTTCCGCCTGATCGAGGGCCAGCAGCAGTCCTTCGAACAGGACGAAGCGCAGCTCGGGGGCCAGGTGTTCCAGGGCCTGGGCCAGGACGTCGCCGATCTTGCCCGCGTTGCCCGCCTTGTAGGCCTGGGTCATCTGCTCAAGCCACGCCTCCACGGAGCCAGGATAGGCCCGGATGGCGTGGCGCAGGGCGCGGTTGCCCTGGGAGACATTGCCCTCGGTGAAACGGTCCTTGGCCAGGCGGACCAGGAAGTGGGCCTGGGGCAGGGGCAGATCGAGCTGGCCGTAGGACTCGGCGGCCTTTTCGTAGTCGCCGCGCTCGGCCGTGAGCCGGGCCATCTCCCTATGGATGGAGATGGGGTCCTGCCCCAGGGAGCGGGCCTCGTGGAAGGCCTTTTCCGCGCGGTCCAGGAACCCGGCGCGCCGGAAATCACGGCCCAGTTCGAACCAGGCGCGGGCCTTGAACTCCCGGTCCAGGCCCGGCCTGACGATAAGGCTGTTTCTGATCTGGATGGCGCGCTCGATCTCGCCCTGTGAACGGTACAGGCTGCCGAGCGCGAGGTAGATTTCAACCGCTTCGGGGTCGTTCTGGACGACCTTGCTGAGCTCCTCGATGGCCGCGCGGGTGTCCTGCACCGGCGGAGATTCGCCGCTGCCCGACAAGCGGACCCGGTCCAGGAGGGCGCTTTGCGCCTTCTTGCGGTTGAAGAGGTTCCAGCCCATGACGTTGCCTAGAGGCTGTCCTCTTCCTTGGTCTCGCTGGCGGAGGCGTAGGAGGGCTCCTCGCTGATGGGCATGTTGCGCAGGGAGTTGAGCTCCTGCTCCAGGCTGGCCATGCGGGTGCGGCATTCCTTGAGCTTGGAGGCGCCGCGGAACTTGTCCACCGCGAAATAGATCAGGGTCAGCAGCGAGCCGGCCACAAAGGCGAGCAGGATCAAAAAGCCGAAGGGCAGGGGAATGGAGTGCAGGGTGGCCACATAGGGAATATCGAGGATCAGCGTCAGTTCCTGCAGCAGGACATCGTTGTTCTGGCTGAAGAAAAAGATGGAAAAGACGAAAAGTGCTAACAGAAACAGGACCTTGATAAAACGCATGCGGTTCTCCTTAAGCGGTGATTGCATCAAACAGCGGCTTGAGGCGGCTGTAGGTTGAGGACAGGTGTTCGGGGATGACCGTGGTCTCGCCGAAGACGGCCATAAACGAAGCGTCCCCGTTCCAACGGGGAACAATCTGAAAATGCATGTGCTGGGCGATGCCGGAACCGGCCGCCTCGCCCAGATTGAGTCCCATGTTGATTCCGTGGGGGGTGAAGGCGTCTTCCAGCACCTGGACGCTCCGCCTTAACCATAACATGCAGTCGTTGGACTCTTCCAGAGTCAGGTCCGTCAGGTTGCTCACGTGACGGTAGGGGGTGACCATGAGGTGCCCGTTGTTGTACGGGAACTTGTTCATGACCACAAAGCAATGCTCGCCACGGGCGAGGATGCACCGCTCCTCGTCCTCGTCCGTGTGCTCGGGAATGCAGAAGACGCATTCCTCGGGCTTGGGTCCGAGAATATATTCAAGACGCCAGGGCGCCCACAAAACATCCATGATCCACTTCCGTTTTCGATTCACGACGGTCGCAGTCTCCCGGCCCAATGCCGGGATGGCCGCGCACACTAACCAACATCTTGATTTTCTACACGGCTTGCCAGCCGAGGGCAAGAGGGGAAAGCGTCTAGTCTCCGTTCTCTCCCTCGAAGCTCGCCGACAATTCCTTATTCAATTTTTTCGCCAGATTCAATTGCTCGTGCCGGGTTTCGGCGCGGCCGTCGATCTTGGCGGTCATCAGCCTGTCCAGGATGGCCGTGTAGATGGGCCCGGGCTCGATGCCGATGTTCTTGAGGTCCTTACCGTTGACCTCGATCTGAATATATTGCAACCGTGCGAGATACTGTGAAATATTTCTCCTGATGTACTCCTTTCGGCTGCGCGCCATAAGAAACAGGATGCCCTCCACCGGGATGGGATGGAGAATCCTGTACAACCGGCTCAGGCGCGAACGCCCTTCCTTCCAGCCCATGAGCTTCATCAGCGCCTCGCCGATCATGTCCCGCAGGTGGAAGAAGTCCCGCTCCTCCTTCTGGGTAAAATGAAGACGCCGGGTCACCTGGCTGATCTTGTCCCGCTTGATGCCCGCAGTCATGCCCAGAATGTAGAGCTTCCACGGGACCACCTCCGGGTCCAGGTAGAGGAGCTTGTACCAGTTGTGGACCTTGACCAGCTCGGTCAGGATCTGGATGCGCTCCTTATCCAGGGAAAGCAGGGGATGGATGGCCTCCATGATGCCCAGTTCCTGCATGCGCAGCAGGCAGGCCAGGGGGTCCTCCTCGTCCATGATCAACTGCAGCTCGTGCATGACCCGGGGCCCGGAGAGCTTGCTGAACAGCTTGAGGTTGAGCGCGTTTTTGATCAGCCGCATGGTCTGGCCGCCGATCTGGAAATCGAAGCGCCGCTCGAAGCGGATGGCCCGCAGGATACGGGTGGGGTCCTCAACGAAGCTCAGGGAATGGAGCACGCGGATGGTCCGGTTGCGGATGTCCCGCTCGGCCCCGAAAAAGTCCACCAGCTGACCGTAGCGGCCGGGATTGATGCGCAGGGCCAGGGCGTTGACCGTGAAGTCGCGGCGGTACAGGTCCATTTTAATGGAAGATAGCTCCACCGTGGGCAGGGCGGCGGGATATTCGTAGTATTCAAGCCGGGCCGTGGCCACGTCCACCCGCTGGCCGTCGTCCAGGATGACCACGGCGGTCTTGAACTTGGAGTGCGCCTTGACCCGCCCGCCGAGCCGGTCCGCGAACCGCTTGGCAAAGGCGATGCCGTCGCCCTCGACCACCAGGTCCAGATCGAGGTTGGGCCGCCCGAGCAGGATGTCGCGCACGAAACCGCCCACCGCATAGACCTCCCAGCCTATCTCCGCGCCCAGTTCGCCCGCCTCCTTGAGCAGGTCGAGCATGCGCTGGGGCAGCCGGTTCCTGACCTGGGCGGCGATGTTCCGCTCCCTGCGGTGGTCCGGCATCAGGGAGTCGGGAATGCGCGCCGGCTCCTCGATAAGCATGTTCATGAGGTCCGTGCGGGTGATGACCCCGATGAGCTCGCCGCTCTCGACCACGGGCAGCATGCGCTGGCGGTTGTTCAGAATGATCTCCATGACCCGATAGAGATCTGTCTTGGACTCCACGGTCTCGAACGTCCGGGTCATGTATTCGCTCAGGGCCACGCCGCCTAGGTGATGGGAGACGGCCTTGTCCGCGATCTGCTGGCCGATGATGCCGATGCATCGCATGCTGTCCTTTTCCACCACGGGCACATCCTTGAGCCCGTAGCGGCTCATCAGCTCCAGGGCGTCGGCCATGGCCTTATCGCCCTCAATGACCACCGGCGGCCGGGACATGAGGGAGTCGACCACGATCTGCGGATTGATCTGGGAGTAGAACAGGGCGAACAGGTCGTCGCGCACTTCGGCCAGGGTGCGGTCCTTGACCGTGGCCGAGGCCGCCGCGTCGTGCCCGCCGCCGCCCAGGGACGCGCAGATGCGGCCCACGTTGACGTCCGGGTTCCTGGACCGGGCCACCAGATGGATACGGTCGGCCATGCGGCCCAGGGCGAAGACAACTTTGATCTTCTCCATGTCCATGAGTTTGTGGACCAGCAGGGCGAAGTCGGGCACGAACTTGTCCGTGGACATCTCGGTGATGACCACGTCCACGCCGTGGATGTCGTATGTCTTGGCATTCTTGAACAATTCACCGAGATAGGTGACCTGCTCGGCGGACAACTCGTGGGACAGAAGTTCGGTGATGACCTCGATGTCCATGCCCTGGGACTTGAGCCAGCCCGCGGCCTCGAAGTCGTGTGGCGTAGTGGTGTTGAAGCCGAAGGAGCCGGTGTCCTCGTAGATGCCTATACCGAGCAGGGTGGCCTCTTCGATGTTCAGGGTCAGGCCGCGCTCCCTGATCTCGTGCACGATGATAGTCGTGGTGGAGCCCCAGTCCCGGACCACGCTCTTTTCGGCGGGCAGGTCCTCTTCGCTGTCAGGGTGGTGGTCGTAGAGATGGATGCGCAGCCCCTCGTTGTCCAGCACGGGCCGGACATGGGGAATGCGCGAGCGCTGGCGGGTGTCCACGACCACCAGCAGTTCCACGGACCCGGGATCTATGTCCTTGAAGGCCTTGAAATTAAAGAGATAAGTGGTGCTCTCGATGAAGAAGTTGCGCAGGCTGGACTCCTGGCTGCCCGGGAAGATGAGCACGGCCTCGGGATAGAGCTTGCTGGCCGCGACCATGGCCCCCAGGGCGTCGAAATCCGCGTTGGCGTGCGCCGTGATCACGGTCGGGGCATGTATCTTTTCCTGCTTATTTTTCATTTTGTATTCTGCGTTGTTGCGATGATCACATGGTTGATCGCGGATGGAATTTCCGGTGCAGGGTCTTGAGCCGGTTGGCCTCGACGTGGGTATAGATTTCGGTGGCGCTGATGTCCGCGTGTCCCAGCAGTATCTGAACGGTGCGCAGGTCCGCGCCACCCTCCAGCAGGTGGGTGGCGAAGGAGTGGCGGAAAGTGTGCGGCGAGATGGACCGCTTTATGCCGGCGGCCTCGGCGTATTTCTTGATTAGTTTCCACACGCCCTGGCGGGTCAGCCCCTTGCCCGAACGGTTCAGGAACATGAAGTCCTCGCGCGGCTTGAAGCCGGGGCGGGTGAACTCCAGGTAACGGTTGAGATAATCCTGAGCCGTGTAATGGATAGGAATGAGCCGGTCCTTGGACCCTTTGCCGAAGACCTTGAGCATGCCCACCTGCGGGTCGTAGTCCAGGACCTTCATGCCGATGAGCTCGGACACCCGCAGCCCCGCCGCGTAGAGCAGCTCCAGCATGACCTTGTCGCGCATGCCGAGCGGGGTGGAGGTGTCGGGCAGGGCGAGGACGCGGGAAATTTCCTCGCGGCTGAGGAATTCCGGCAGCTTGCGCGGCAGCTTGGGGTTTTCCAGAAGCTGGCCGGGGTCCTCCTTGTACCATTTCTCACCCACGGCGAAGGCGAAGAACCCGCGCAGGGAGGAGAGGTGCCGGGCCAGTGAGCGGCTCTTCAGGCCGCGCGCCCGCAGATGGGTCAGGTAGAGGAACAGGGTCTTGTCCGTCAGATCCTTCAGGGCGAAGGACTTGTCCTCAAG
Source organism: Pseudodesulfovibrio sp. lm2024 (assembly GCF_051175575.1). Taxonomy (NCBI): domain Bacteria; kingdom Pseudomonadati; phylum Thermodesulfobacteriota; class Desulfovibrionia; order Desulfovibrionales; family Desulfovibrionaceae; genus Pseudodesulfovibrio; species Pseudodesulfovibrio sp. lm2024. The sequence continues at coordinate 1,950,107 of NZ_CP195092.1, read as the reverse complement.
AAAGGCGAGCAGGGACCCCAGGTCGTTGGCGTAGCCGGTCAGGCTGTTCTCGGACAGCCCCTTCTCAATCAGCAGGTGCTCAAGATACCTGTCCACCCACGGGTGGCTGTACTCATTGATGTTTTTTTCTTTTTCAGGGCGCGCCATGATCTCTGCCGGACCGGTTTGATACTATTAAAGTATTGGATAATATCCACGGGAAAAAGGTATCTGCCACACTGCATGGAAACCGAGCACGGCTGCCTCCATCCTTGCTAACAAGGTGAGGGTCAAAGCGCAATGGTTCGCATTGACACAGGGTCATGCCCCCATTATGAAAGTGCTTCAATATCGGATTCAAGGAGAGACCTTACATGTCTGAATTCAAGTTGGCCGACCGCCTGTCGGCGCTGCCTCCGTATCTTTTCGCCGCCATCGACAAGGCCAAGGCCGAAGTCGCCAAGAAGGGCATGGACATCATCAGCCTGGGTATCGGCGACCCCGACCTGCCCACCCCCGAGTTCATCATCGAGGCGCTGTACGAGAGCGCCAGGAAGCCCAAAAACCACCGCTATCCGGATTACGTCGGCATGCTGGCCTACCGGCAGGCCGTGGCCGACTGGTACAAGGAGCGTTTCAACGCGGACCTGGATCCCGAGACCGAGGTCGTCAGCCTGATCGGCTCCAAGGAGGGCATCGCCCACTTCCCGCTGGCCTACGTCAACCCCGGCGACACGGTCCTGGTGGCCACTCCGAACTATCCGGTCTACGGCATCGCCACCGAGTTCGCCGGCGGAAGGGTGGAGTACCTGCCCCTGCTCGAGGAGAACGACTTCCTGGTGGACCTGGACGCCATCTCCGACGAGACCTGGGCCAAGGCCAAGATGATCTTCGTCTGCTACCCGAACAACCCGACCGCGGCCACGGCGACCAAGCCCTTCTACGAGAAGCTCATCGAGAAGGCCAAGGAATTCAACGTAATCGTCGTCTCCGACGCGGCCTACACCGAAATTTACTACGATCCGGACAACAAGCCCCTCTCCATCATGGAATGCGAGGGCGCCAAGGACGTCTGCATCGAGTTCCACTCCCTGTCCAAGACCTACAACATGACCGGTTGGCGCATCGGCATGGCCGTGGGCAACAAGAGCCTCATCGCGGGCCTTGGCAAGATCAAGGAAAACGTGGACTCCGGCATTTTCCAGGCCGTTCAGGAAGCCGGCATCGCCGCCCTGAGGCAGGGCGAGCCCTTTGCCGAGGGATTCCGGGCCATCTACAAGGAGCGCCGCGACGTGGTCAGCGCCGCCCTGACCAAGATCGGCATCAAGCACCGCGTGCCGGGTGCTTCCTTCTACCTGTGGTGCAACGTGCCGGAAGGGTACAAGTCCGCTGATTTCGTGACCAACGTGCTCATGAAGACCGGCGTGGTTCTGACTCCCGGCAACGGCTTCGGCACCCCCGGGGAAGGGTACTTCCGCATTTCCCTGACCGTGCACAACGACAAGCTCGAGGAGGCCGTATCCAGAATTTCGAAACTGTGATCTGCTACGTGAGCCTCGGCTCGAACGTGGGAGACACCGAAGACAACCTGCATGAGGCCCTGGTCCTGCTTGAGGACTACGGCGACGATATCCGCCTGAAAAAGGTCTCGGACTACTACGAGACTGAACCGCAGGGGGAGATCAAGGATCAGCCGTGGTTCACCAACCAGATCATCGAGCTCGAGATCGACGCCGAAATCTGGTCGCCGCCCGGTTTCCTGTCCACCTGCACGGCCATCGAGGCCAAGATGGGCCGGACCCGGGCCGTGCCCGGCGGCCCGAGGCCCTTGGACATGGACATCATCGCCTGGGGCGACACCGTCATGGACATGGATTTCCTGACCCTGCCGCATCCGCGCGCCAAGGAAAGGGCGTTCGTGCTCGTGCCGCTCAAGGAGATCGCCCCGGACTATGTGTTCCCGGACGGGACCACGGTGGATGAGGCCCTGGCAGCCATCAACTACCGGCAGGAAGGGCGCAAGCTCTGGCAGGACTCCTGATAAAACAAACCAACGAGGCTCCCATGCTCAAATTCCTGGTCATCGCCGCTGCACTGTTTCTGGTCTACAAGCTCTTCATGGGCGACAAGCGCAAGAAGGACATGCAAAAAGACAAATCCTTCAAGCAGAAGGTGGCCTCCGGCGAAATGGTCAAGGACCCGTCGTGCGGAACCTACGTTGACAAGGACGGCGACATCCGCGTCCGGGAAGGGGACAAGGTCCACGTGTTTTGTTCCTACGAATGCCGGGACAAATACCTGAAGCGGATCGGCGCTTCAATCCCCAAAAACGACGAAGAATAGGCGCTCCAGCCACAAAGACCAATTCAAAGGCCCGAACCAGGGCCTTTTTTCTCGCCCAAATTTCGCACGTGGGCCGTTTGGCGCCCAAAGACGAAGTTCCACATCGATTAAACCCCGGAAACGCGGCACAGGCGATTTACCGCAGGCCAAGCCGAAACGGGGCATCGGAAAGCCATCGTAAGCGCCGATTGGATTGCTCAGTTTTTAAGACTTTAAGAAATTTATCTCACTATTTTGAGATGTTATATATTTGTCTCATAATGTAAATTATGTAAACTTTTAACAACGAGAAGCCAAAACAGCCCAATCGTCACCGTTGTTTTTTTGCCCTTCCTGATTTCACGCCGCTTGAGGATTTCGACGTTGAGAACGCAAACTTTGGATGAAACGGTCATGCTTCCCATTGAGCATTTTTTTCGCGGCTGGTAAGGATGCCCCATCACAAACAGACAAAAAGGCCGTTACGGCCGATTTGAGGAAAAATGAAATCACGCATCGCGTTTTCGCTTCTGACCGTTTTTATGGCCCTGGCCGGACTGAACCCTGCCCTTGCCGCGGAAAAACAGTCCTTTCAGGAATGGCTTGAGCACTATCGGGCCTGGGACCGTCTGGAAAAGGAATATGCCCACGAGTCCGCCTCGGACACGCCCGAGGCCGTGCTCAAACGCGCTCAAGTCTACCTGAATCTCAACTCCCCTGATAAAACCCTTGAAATCATAGAGATGACACCAGCCTTTGAAGGAAAGAACGAGGCCGAACGCCTGTGGCTGGGCGGCCAGGCCCACCGGGCTCTCGGGGACCTGACCAAGGCCGTTCTCTGGTATACCCAGGCCACCAAGTACCTGTCGGACGGCGAAATCCGCGCCCGTTTCAAACGCGAACCCGCCCTGGAATCCATCTGGCACGACGTTTGGCTCAAGATGTACTGGTCCTATCTGGCCAATCACACCCTTTCCCGGGACTCTCAGAAGGAAGCCCTGGACATGATTCTGGGCGTGGGCCGCAAAGTGTGGGACAACGAATTTTGGAATAAGGTCAATTTTATCATGAATCCCGAGCAGTTGTCTGCCGGGAACCCTTCCGGCATGAAGTCCGGCGATACCACCGCGCCCGTTGCGTCTCTGGTGCAACCCACGGACACGCAGCTCATCGCCCACGCCATGGCTTCAGTTTCCCTGGAAAAATTCGAAGAGGCAGCCGGTTTTGTTACCCAGATATCCAACGAGACGGTACGCACATTCTGGTCCTCGATCCTCGACTTTCTTAGCAGTGGCAACACTCCTGAAAACCTTGAAGTATTTATCAACGGCAACTACCTCAAAGCGCACGCCTTCTGGGCGGGCAACGTCCTGGCCCCCTACTCCAAATCGCGCAGCGAATGGTTCCTGGGCAACCCGGACTCGGCGGCCTGGACCAAATTCCGCAACAACATCCTGACCATGACTCCGGAGGAAGCGGAAAAGGCCATCGACAACGAACTCGGCTCCATGCTCATCTCCGAACAGACCGCGACCCTGCTGCGCAACTTCAAACTGGCCCTGTCTCTTTCGGGCGGCAATGAGCATGTCTCTGCAACCACCTGGAATTCAATAGATAAGAAGACGCTTCCTATCTGTCTGCGGTTGGCGGGCATGCTGTCCTTCAAGGAGAGCTTGAACAACGTCCTGCCCGAAAAACCGGCCCAGGCCTTTGCCCTGTACCCGGTTCTGGCCGCCCTTTCCGGGGCCGCCGGCGAGAACGCCAATCCCGAGACCGAGGCCCCCTTCTGGACCGCCGCCCCCTCGGACAAGCTGAAGAATCTGTCCGCCGATAACCCTCTGGACCGCCTCCTACTGCTGGCCTACTGGCAGCAACGCTTCGCGGCCAAGCCGAGTGCGGAACTGGCCAAACGCGCGGCCTATCTGTTCGACGACTCCTCCTTTGGCATCCGCAGCCTGATCTACCTGGCCGACGACGCGGTCAGAGCCAAAGACCTGCAACTCGGAGCCTTTTACCTGAACCGCATCGACGAACCCGCCCTGCCGCCCGAACTGCGCACGGCCTGGCTGGACATCAAGACCCGCCTGGAACTCGATGCCGGACATCAGGGACAGGCGCTTGAAACCTATCAGGAAATGGCCAAGACCGGCGAACCCGTGCCGGTGATGACCCGGCTGCGCATGGCCCTGCTTTACCAGCAGCGCCGGGAATACGAGACCGCGCAGAAGGAGCTGCTGGCCATGTGGGATGCCAGGGCTACCATGACCACGGCCCTGCAGGCCGAGACCCTGTTTTGGCTCGGTGAGGGCGAACAGGCCATGCGCAACCCGGACAAGGCGTTGGATTATTACCTTAAACTGGCGTGGCAGTACCCCCAGGAAAACATCTGGTGCCTGACCGCCATGTATCGCGCCTCGCTGATCTATGAAAAGCGCGGCAAATACGAGACCGCTAAGCGGTTGCTCGGCACCGTGGTGCGCAACGCCTCCCGCAAGGAGCAGCGCGTGGCCGCCCAGGCGCGCATCGAAGCCATCGACAAAAAGATGGGCGAAAAGGACGAGGACAAGAGCACGCTCGTCTACCCGTTCTAAGCCGTGAACGGGCGACTGACATTGGAATCCGTCCGGCAGGGCGCGCTGCGCGCCCTGCCGGTGGCCTTCAGCGTATTCGCCTACGGCATGGTCTATGGTCTGCTCACCCGCCAGGCCGGACTGACCATGGCCGAATCTGTGCTGTCCAGCGGCCTGATCTTTGCCGGATCATCCCAGTTCGTGTCCCTGGACATGTGGTTCCACCCGCTGCCTGTAACCGCTCTGATTTTCACTACATTCATCGTCAACCTGCGCCATGTGCTCATGAGCGCCTCCCTGACGCCCTGGATGCGCGGGCTCCCCGCCAGATCCACCCTCCCCCTGCTCTTCCTGCTGTCGGACGAGAGTTGGGCCATGACGTACGGAGCCGTGAGCCGTGGCAAATCCGACCTGAGTTTCCTCCTGGGCTGCGGGCTGCTTATCTGGGCCGCCTGGATGGCGGCGACTATCACCGGCAGGCTGGCCGGAGCGGTCATACCCGATCCTGAGGCGTTCGGCCTGGACTTCGCCTTCACTGCCGTGTTCATCTCCTTGCTGGCCGGGCTATGGAAAGGCAGGGGGGACATCCCGCCCTGGGTTGTGGCCGCCGTAACCGCCTTGGTTGTCAACCATTTCTTGCCCGGCAAGTGGTATATTGTGATAGGCGGCCTGGCCGGAAGCCTGACCGGCCTGTGGGGTAACCATGCGGATGGATAGTCTGATCGCCATTCTCGGCATGGCCGCCGTGACCTATCTGACCCGCATCAGCGGGCCGTGGCTGGTGCGTTTGGTCCAGGGAAATCAACGGGTGGAGGCGTGCCTGTCCCGCCTTCCGGGCTCCATTCTGACCGCCCTGCTCGCCCCGCTGGTCTTTGCCGTGGGCACGGCCGAGGCAGTGGCCTCGGGCATTACTCTGCTCGTGGCCCTGCGTTTCCGAAACATGCCCCTGTCCCTGGTCGCGGGCGTCGGCTCCCTGGCGGTCCTGCGCCATTTCTTGTGATCAGGCCTGACTGGGATTTTTATCGCGTCTAAACCACTTCTTGCCGTGAAAATGAAACATCACGCAATGCTAATGACGATACAAAGCCTGCTATATTTCCACTGTTCTACCTCAGAGAGGCATTGATTGCCATGATTACGATCATGCCCAAAAAGTCCCCCTCCCCTACGGAATCAAATTCAAATCAGCGAGGAAGCACGCATGTGCATAGAAAAGGCCGGTAAAGAGGATTACCCCGAACTGATCTCCGTATGGGAAGCCTCTGTCCGCGCGACCCACGACTTTCTGACCGAGGAAGACATCCTGTCTCTGCGTCCACTGATACGGGATCAGTATTTCGAAGCCGTGGAACTCTGGTGCGCCCGAGATGCAGACGGGAAGATAAAGGGATTCTGCGGCGTTGCAGAAGGGAATCTGGAGATGCTTTTCGTCGCGCCGGACAGCAGAGGCCAGGGCGTCGGCACTGCCTTGTGCCGCCTGGCAGTAGACCGGCTGGGCGTAAACCGGGTGGACGTCAACGAACAAAACCCGCAGGCTCTGGGCTTCTACGAGCATTTTGGCTTCAAGATCGTGGACCGCTCTCCTTTGGATGGCCAGGGCAACCCCTTCCCGTTGCTCCACATGGCACTGCGCTGATTCCAGCAGCTCTCAGCCTTCCTTACTCTCTCCCCTCCTTTCCGTTCGCAATTGGCCATTGCGCCCCACAGTTTCGCCATTTTATCCTCATTTCTTCGACAATCATCCCACACCGCTTCAGATTCACCCTTGACGAGATCAAAAAAGATCGCCTACAATGGTCCTACCAAATCGGCATTAAATGCCCTTTTGCAGCTGCAAAATCCAACAAAAACCAAATTAGGTACGACCATTGAGCACTACCAAGAACACCTCATCGCTTTTTTTGCCCGTTCAGGCAGGACGGGCGAGTGAAGAAGTCGCATTGCAGATCGAGGCGGCCATAGTGGACGGCAGGCTGCCATCCGGAGAACGGTTGCCCAGCGAACGGGAAATGCAGTCCCAGTTCGGCACGGGCCGAGGCGTTGTCCGAGAGGCCATCAAGATCCTTAAACAGAAAGGGCTTCTCGAGGTCCGCAAAGGCGCAAAGGGCGGGGCCTATGTCCGAGAACTGGATGTCACCAATGTTTCAGAATCACTAGCCCTTTTCCTGAAGCAGCACCCGATCGACACGGAAAGGCTGATCGAGTTCCGCGAGACCATGGACCGGACCATCACCAAGCTGGCCCTGGCCCACGGCACACAGAAGGAAAAGGAGGAGTTGCTCGAGGAGGCCATGCGCCTCGAAATCCTGCTCCGGGAGGAAGAGCCCGACCTGCTGGTGACCAGCGAACTTGACCGCCAATTGAACATCATGCTCGCCCGCATGGCCCGCAACCCGCTCTTCGAGTGGGTCATGCACGCCCTGCAGATGGGCTTCAGCTCTCACGACTACGCCCTCTACCAGAACCCGGAATTCCGTGAACGGGCTGCGGCCAACTGGAGCGACACGGCCCGTGCCCTCCGCGACGGGCAACTCATGCGCGCCCTGGGCTTCATCAGCCACCACTACATCCTGCTTCGGCAGTGCATCGCCCAAAACGGCATGTCCCCGCAGGATGCCGAGTTCCTGCAGGAAGACCAACCTTAAATTCAACGAGTTCAGATTACATGAAACATTACGATTACATAATTGTTGGCGGAGGTTCCGCCGGTTCTGTCCTGGCCAACCGCCTGAGCGCCAATCCCAAGAACAAGGTCCTGGTTCTGGAGGCCGGGCTGCCCGACTTCAAGTTGGATTTCCGCATCCATATGCCCGCGGCCCTGACCTACCCCCTGGCAGGAAAGACCTACAACTGGTGGTACGAGTCCGAACCCGAGCCGCACATGCACAACCGGCGCATCTACCAGCCGAGGGGCAAGGTCCTTGGCGGATCGAGCTGTATCAACGGCATGATCTACATCCGCGGCAATGCCATGGATTATGAGAAATGGGCCAGAGAGGATGGCCTGGAGGACTGGGACTATGCGCACTGCCTGCCCTACTTCAAGCGTTTCGAGTGCCGCACCGCCGGTGCCGACGAGTACCAGGGAGCAGTCGGCCCCCTCTACCTGACCACCCCCGAGTGCGACAACCCGCTCTTCGACGCCTTTTTCCAGGCCGTGCAGCAGGCGGGCTACCCGGTGACCAAGGATGTCAACGGCTATCAGCAGGAAGGATTCGGAAAGTTCGACCGCAACACCTATAAAGGCCGCCGCTGGAACGCGGCCCGGGCCTATATCCACCCGGTGCGCAACCGGCGCAATCTGACCGTCAAGTGCAAGGCCATGACCACGCGCATTCTGTTTGAAGGCAAGCGCGCAGTGGGTGTGGAATACACCCGCGGCAAGCGTACCTTCAAGGCCTACGGCGGCGAGATCATCTCCTGCGGCGGTGCGATCAATTCACCGCAATTGCTGCAACTTTCCGGCATTGGCAACGGCCGCGAGCTGTCCGCCCTGGGCATCGACGTGGTCAACGATCTGCCAGGCGTGGGCGAGAATCTCCAGGATCATCTGGAGCTTTACGTGCAGTATGCCTGCAAGCAGCCGGTCTCCATGTTCCCCTGCCTGAAATGGTACAACCAGCCGTGGATCGGCATGAAATGGCTCTTCGGGGGCACGGGCGAGGCGGCCACCAACCATTTCGAAGCGGGCGGCTTTATCCGGGGCAACGACCGAGTGGAATACCCCAACCTCCAGTACCACTTCCTGCCCATCGCCATCCGCTACGACGGCTCCGCCCCCAACGAGGGCCACGGCTACCAGGTCCATGTCGGCCCCATGAACACCGACGTGCGCGGCCACGTGAAGCTCAAGTCCTCCGATCCGGCCGACTATCCGTCCATCCTGTTCAACTACCTGTCCACAGAACAGGAGAAAAGGGAATGGGTGGAGGCCATCCGCAAGACCCGCGAGATCATGACTCAGCCCGCATTCGACGAACTGCGCGGCAAGGAACTCGCCCCCGGCGCCCAGGCCCAGACCGACGAGGAAATCCTTGATTTCGTGGCTCGCGAGGGCGAATCCGCCTACCACCCGAGCTGCACCTGCGCCATGGGCACCCACGACATGGCCGTGACCGACCCCGAGCTGAGAGTCCACGGCGTGGAAGGTCTGCGCGTGGTGGACGCCTCGGTCATGCCCTACGTAACCAACGGCAACATATACGCCCCGGTCATGATGATCGCGGAAAAAGCAGCCGACATCATCCTCGGCAACACGCCCCTGCCCCCGGAACACGCTCCGTTTTATCAACATTCGGAATCACAGTAGGTTAACAATGATAAAAAGCATGCTATATATAGACGGCAAATGGGTGAAAAGCGTTGCGGACGCGACCCGCGAGATCATCAACCCCTTTGACGGCGCGATCATCGCCACCGTGCCCGAGGGGACCCGCGAAGACGCAAGGGCGGCCATCAAGGCCGCCCGGACCGCCTTCGACAAAGGCGGCTGGCCGCAGACGCCCGCCGCCGAGCGAGGCCGTCTGCTCTTTCGCCTGGCGGACCTCATCGAGCGGGACCGCGAAGAGCTGGCCCGCCTGGAGAGCCTGGACACGGGCAAGACCGTGGAGGAAAGCCGCTGGGACATGGACGATATCGCGGGCATCTTCCGCTATTTCGCTGGACTGGCCGACAAGGACGCGGGCCAGGTCATCGCCTCGCCCAACCCCGACTCCACCAGCACGCTGGTCCGCGAACCCGTCGGGGTCTGCGGGCAGATATCGCCGTGGAACTACCCCCTGCTCCAGGCCTCATGGAAGATGGCCCCCGCTCTGGCCGCCGGATGCACCATCGTCATGAAGCCGAGCGAAATCACCCCCCTGACCACCCTCAAGGTCACGGAACTGGCTGAAGAAGCCGGGTTCCCCCCCGGCGTGGTCAACACGGTCCTCGGTCCCGGCGCGGAAGTGGGCGCGGAACTGTCCGAAAACGACGATGTGGACCTCATCTCCTTCACCGGCGGCATCTCCACGGGCAAGACCATCATGCGCGCGGCCGCAGGGAACGTGAAAAAGGTCGCCTTGGAACTGGGCGGCAAAAACCCGAACATCATCTTCGACGACGCGGACCTGGAACTGGCCGTGGACTACGCCCTGAACGGGGTCTTCTTCCATGCCGGGCAGATCTGCTCGGCCGGGGCGCGGGTCATGGTCCAGGACGGCATACATGACCGGTTCGTCAAGGCCCTGAGCGAGCGCATGGCCAACATCACGGTGGGCAACGGCTTTGACGAGGGAACCCAGATGGGGCCGCTCATCTCCGCCGAACACCTGGCCAAGGTCGAGGGGTACGTGGACATCGCCAAAAAGGAAGGCGCGACCCTCGCGCTCGGCGGTTCACGGCCGGACGATCCCGCGCTGGCAAAGGGTTTCTTCTACCTTCCCACCCTGTTCACCGATTGCACCAACGACATGCGCATCGTCCAGGAGGAGGTCTTCGGCCCGGTCATCACCGTGGAGCGGTTCACCACCGAAGACGAAGCGGTCGAACGCGCCAACTCCACCATCTACGGCCTGTCCGCCGGATTCTGGACCCGTGACCCCGACCGCATCGAGCGGGTCTCCAAGCGACTTCGCTTCGGCACTGTCTGGGCCAACGACTTCAACGTCTATTTCGTCCAGGCCCCCTGGGGCGGGTACAAGCAGTCCGGCCTGGGCCGAGAACTGGGTGCCATCGGCCTTGAGGAATACACCGAGGTCAAACACATATACCGCAACCACGCCACCCAAGCCCTCAATTGGTTCGGCGTGAAGGCCCAATAATCAAGTCGTCCGCTCCGGGCGCAGGGAACGGACCGGCCTCGAGAGGCCGCCCGCTCCCGGCAATCCCAACCAAGGAGGTTTCATGTCTTCCGTCTTCAGGCGGCTCGCCGTCGCCTTTCTCGTCATCGCAACCATATTCTGCTCCACCGTCCCCGCGCGCGCCGCCGACAAGATCACCGTGGCCAGCGTCTCGTGGACCGGCGTGACCATCAAGTCCGAAATCGCGGTCGCTGTTCTCAAGAGCCTGGGGTATCGAGCCGAGAACAAGGTCTTTTCCGTGCCCATCAGCTACTCCGCCCTGTCGACCGGAGACGCCGATGTGTTTTTCGGCAACTGGATGCCCTCCATGGCCACCATCGCCAACAAATTCTTCAAGAGCGGCAAGGTCATCCAATACGCGGTCAACATGCCCGGGGCCAAGTACACCCTGGCCGTACCCACGTTCTGCGCCCAGGCCGGGCTCAAGGATTTCAGCGATATCGCCAAGTTCGGCGACAAGCTGGACTGGAAGATTTACGGTATCGAACCGGGCAACGACGGCAACCAGATCATCCAGGACATGATCGACAAGAACATGTTCGGGTTGGGGCGGTTCAAGCTTGTCGCGTCCAGCGAGGTGGCCATGCTCTCCCAGGTCCAGGCCGATGCCGCCAACCACAAATGGATCGTCTTTCTCGGCTGGGCCCCGCACAGCATGAACGAGCGTATCGACATGACCTACCTGACCGGCAGCACCGATGCGACCTTCGGGGCGAACGACGGCACCGCCACCGTGTGGACCAACATCCGCAAGGGGCTTGAGCAGGATCGTCCCAACGTGGCGAAACTGTTCAAGAACATGACTTTCTCGGTGTCCATGATGAACCAGATCATGACCCTGGTGCACAAGGACGCGTCCATCGGCTTGACCAAGGCTGGACTTGCCTGGCTCAAGGCGCACCCCGAGATATACGAAAAGTGGCTGGACGACGTGACCACAACGGACGGCAAGCCCGGCGCGCCCGCCTTCAAAGCGTATCTGGATTCCAAGGCGTAGCCGTTCTTCACAGCTGCAAACATAAGGGAACCGCGCGAGCGCGGTTCCCTTTTTCTTTACTTTTACAGCCTGATCACGAGGCGAGCATGAGCGACAGTATTCTACCGATTCGATAGCCGAACATCTCCGTGTGGTGTCAGGAATAGCCGCCTGGACTACGGAAAGGAAATCGACCGCGACTTTTCACAGGCGGCCCGGATGGTCTCGCTCAGGGCGGCGGTGTTCACCGGCTTATTCAGGCAGGCGAAAGCCCCCAGGCTCAGACAGGCTTCACGGTCCTGCTCCGCTCCCCGGTCGGACAGGACCAGGACCTCGGTCTCCGGGTGATCCAGCTTGAACTGCCGCAATACGTCGGTCCCGTCCGAAACCGGCATATCGAGCAGGACCACCTCGGGCTCGTGCTCATCCATGGTATAAAACGCGCTTCTCCCGTCATACAGGGCAAAGGCTCCCGGCTCGTCGCCTCGCCGCAAACGAGGGGACAGGGTTGGGAGGAACTTGCGCTTGTCGTCCGCGAGCAGCGCCATGCACCGCTCCAGGCGGACTCGGGCGCAGGCCGCGCCCCGGTGGTATTCCCGGCCCACGCCGAACTCCACGCTCAAAACGCCGTCGATATCCGCAACCAGCCCGCAGACGCGCCGGGCCATGCGGTCCAGCAACTTCCCGTGGTCGTTGACGGCCAGGGAGACGAAGCCGTCCCTGACGAACACGGACACGCCCCATGTCTCGTAGGGAAGCTGTGCGCGGATGGCCTCTGCCAAAGCGGCATCCTCGTCGTGGACCGACAGGCACGATGCATCTTCCAAAGATTCCTCGACGCAGTAGGGACGAACAAGCGCGGCACGCTGGAAGACGTCGTTGGGGTTGTAGCGCTGGCCCGTGCCGATCTCCACGCCCCTGACCCCTTTCAGTTCGGATACCTTGTCGAACAGGCAGCGGGTGCCGTTCTTGAGGGTCGAGTCATGGCTCTCCAGGCTCAGGGTCAAAGCTCCGGCCCGTGCGGACACGGCCACGTCGTGCCCGTACCGCGCCAGTTCCGCCTGCGCCTCGGCAGCCAGCCGGAAGTCCTCCACGCGCGCCCAACTGGCCGCCGAATCCCGGACCGCAACGTTGGCCAGCTGCTCGACGATGAGGTACGCGCTCTGCCTGACCCCGAGTCCCCCCACGGGAACGATCATGTCGTACAGGACTTCGGACCACGGATCGTTGCAATCCGTAACACCCACGACCCACTCCCCGCGAACCCGGTCGTCCATGTCCATGAACTCACGCGCCTCGGGTTCGCTGCGCTCGCCGTCCCGGCAGGCGGCCCACAGCCGGTCGTTGGTCTCGTTGACCAGGCAGACGCGGAGAATGCTCGCGCAATCACGGGGGGTGAGCAATGCTGTAAATCCCCAAAACACCAAATTTTTTTCAGCTTTCAGTTTGCGGGCCACGGCATACCGCAACCAACTGACAACCTGGTTTCGCTCCGACCCGGTCATGCCGAAATCATCCCTCCGCGCGCCGATCATCCCGGCGAACATCGCCTTGTTCAACCCGGAAAGACGGGCGGCATCGGCAATGATCTCCCGGTCCTCAACCAGGCGGTACCCGGTGATTTCCACCACGCGCTCGACCACTGGCCGGGCATCGCAAAAACATCCGTTGAAAATTGTAATGGCAGTCATGGTGTACCCGTGGCTTGGGCCTGATCCCGTCAGGCGGTTGTTTACGGCGTGCTCGCGGTCGTCAGGGATCACGGCGCTGTTGCCTTTTGCAACGTGTACCAGGTTCAGCCGGAGTGAACAGCCGTTGACGTCCTTTTCTTCTAGCCAAGTTAACCAATCATTAAAAATGGTTAAACGCCACATTGTGAGAATGGCTTGTCAATATGAGCAGGAAATGTTCCAAAACAGAGTCTTGAAGGCAGCAACTTGATGAAATCCTTTCCAAAAACGGCTGCATCCCCCTCGCGGGTGCTGCGCCGGGAAAGGTGATGATCTCCGTGAGCCAAGACATGTTTGGCTGGCGCGAAAAAGCGACTCTTGGTACACCATCGCAACATGTTACCCATAGGAGTGCTACATGATTGAAGCAAAGACCTGGATGTCTGACGTCCTTCCCTTCCTGCGGGACACGTTCGGGGATCGATTGCTTTATCTCGGATTGCAGGGCAGCTATCGCCGTGGGGAGGCCACCGAAGCGAGCGACATCGACCTGGTCGTCCTGTTGGACACTGTTGAAACGGCCGACCTGGACGCCTACCGCGCCATTGTCCACGCCATGCCCGAGGGGCGCAAGGCATGCGGTTTTTTTTGCGGCATCAAAGAGTTCTCTGCCTGGCCGCCCCATGAACTGTTCGCCTTCGGCAAGGACACGACCGACCATTTCGGCAGACTGGACGACTATCTGCCGCCCGTGAGCCGCGAGGACGTCCACTATGGGGCGCGCGTTAGCGCATCCGCCCTCCTCCACATGCTGACCCACAGCTATCTCTATGCCGAAAAGGAAGCCAGGCCTGTCATCCTGAAGGAGGCCTTCAAATCCGCCTTCTTCCTCATGCAGGTGGTCCATTATCTGGACTCCGGCCAATACTGTTCGACCAAGGGGGAACTGATTCAATGCCTGGAGGGAACGAGACGGGAGATCGTCGAGGCAGGGATGGATTTCCCCGGCTGGCTGGAGATTCATTCGGAGCAACAGGCCTTTGAACTGCTCCTCGGCTGGTGCCGGGATGTGATGCGCAAGGTCTGACCCCTGCATCTCCAGGAATAGGAAAAGAGAGCAGACCGCAGGGGACAGCGTGCGGGGCGGCTAAAGCCCGCAAGATGCCATCGACAAGAAAATGGGCGAATCATTTGTACCGCTATGATTTATAAAGAAAAGGGCCGCTCAATGTGCGGCCCTTTTCTCATGCGCTTCCAATTTCTTCTGTGTATGGTATTGAACCTTAACGGCTTTAAGTTCTAGAGGCAGGCACCACCAAACGAGTCTCGCCCACAGGTAAGTGATTTCCCCTTTCGGCAAGCCGTTCATGGTGTACCGCTTGAAAAATGTATGCTATTATCAGGCATGTCCAGCATAAGACATTACATTTATTATGTTTTGTGGGCGTTTTCCCTCCTTGCTCAGCCTGCCCAAGCCGCTGAGCAAGTACTGGTCTTTTCGACACATGTCAGAGAGGGAAGTCCAATGTTCGATCGCACATTTCTGATTCTGCACGAAGCGTTCAAAAGGCTGGGTTACGAATTCCAATTGCATTCCTACCCAGGTAAACGTTCACTTCAAATGTCCAACGAGGGGCTCACCGACGGAGAGGCGCATAGAATCGAAGGGATCGATCAGACCTACAACAACCTTATCCGAATTCCAGAAGTTCAACAGGTTATTTACACCTGTGCATATACCAACAGGAACATCGAACTTCCAAATGGGTGGAGCGATCTAAAAAGATATCGAGTGGCTGTCCTCAGAGGGTCTATCTTTGCCACAAGAATGGCCAGCAAATATGCGAAACAGGTGCAGGAATTGAGCACACACAAACAACTATTACAATTTCTTGATGCGAACAGGACAGACATAAGCATAGGCTCTTCAGTTGGAATGGACGACCTTCTGAATTCAAGCCAGCATTACATCACCCACATTCGAAAGATTGAACCTCCCCTGGCTTCATTGAAGATTTATGCCTACCTTAACCGTAAGCATAAAGAGCTTGTCACTCCCTTGGCGGAGACATTGCGGGCCATGAAATACGACGGTACTTATGACGCACTCATCGAAAGGGCCACTGATGCGAATGAAACTAAGAGGGTACCGCACTAGTTGCGATGGAGAGGGAGAAGGAGATGGAAATATGAAGGTGATCGCTTTTTTCGTCGAGTCAATCTAAGACAATGCCGACTACTAAGAATTTGGAGGTATTGGGCAAACGGTGCCGAGTCAGCACGATGAAACGGCCTTTCCTCCCCTCTCCCCAAAAAGAGGAAGGGTTGCAGCTTGTTAGCTACAACCCTTTTATTATCGTGGTGCCGAGGGGGGGATTCGAACCCCCACGGAATTTCTTCCACTGCCCCCTCAAGACAGCGTGTCTACCAATTCCACCACCTCGGCACGATATGCGTTGAACCTACTGGTTCTTGGCGTCGTCTCCGGTATCCTTGAAGGTCACACCGGGCTTGGCCTGTTCGGCCGGAGCCGCGGTCTCCGCCGCAGGAGCGTTCTGCTGCAGCATGATGGAGTCCTCGGCGGAAACCCTGTTCCCCTTGAGGATGTTGAATCCGAGGGAAGTGAGCAGGAAAACCGTTGCAAGTCCAGCGGTTACCTTTACCAGGAGACCGCCCGCGCCGGTGCTGCCGAACATCGTGCTGCTACCGCCGCCGAAGATGACTCCCATCCCCTCGTGACCGGACTGAAGCATTACAGCGCCGATCAAAAAGATGCAAGCCAAAATATGGATGACCAAGACTATGTTTTCCACAATTAATCCCTTTTCTTAAAACTTCTTTCCGCTTGCAAAATCAAGCCAGTACGATCTCGCTGAAGCTTTGTCCCTGCAAGCTCGCGCCTCCTACCAATACTCCATCGACATTGTCAAGCGCAATAATTTCCGAGCAGTTGCCCGGCTTGACGCTTCCACCATACAATATCCTCATTTCATTGGCTTTTTCGCCGAAGATGGAAACGAGAATTTTCCGGGTGAAATCGTGCGCCTCGACAATTTCCGCCGGTCCGGCCACTTCGCCGGTGCCGATAGCCCAGACGGGCTCGTAGGCCACGGACAACCGCTCGGGATCAATGTCCTTGGGAACGTCCTTGAGACCGGCCCGCAGTTGGCGCTCAAGCACCTCGTGGACGCGGCCCGCCTTGCGCTCCTCGATGAGCTCGCCGATGCACAGGATGACGCTGAGGCCTTCCTTGAGCCCGTAGGCGGTCTTGGCGCCCACGCACTCGTCGTCCTCGCCCAGCACGTGCCTGCGCTCGGAGTGGCCGGTCAGCCCGTAAGACGCGCCCGCATCCTTGAGCATCTTCGGAGCGATCTCGCCGGTGAAGGCGCCCTCTTCCTGTATATAATAGTCTTGGCCCCCGGCCGAGAAGCCGACCGCAGGCCCGAACACATCGCCCACGGCCTTGAGCGCGGTGAACGGCGGGAACACGAGCACCTCGCGGTCCGCCGGGAGCTTGTCCGCCACCAGGCCGACCAGTTCCTCCGCCGTGGACCGGGCTTCGTCCCAGGTCTTGTACATCTTCCAGTTGGCTGCCATCAACTTTTTCATTTGTTCATGCACTCCTTTAAAGCTCTGAAGGCCGGGAGTTCCTTGCCTTCGAGGAATTCCAGGAAAGAACCGCCGCCTGTCGAAATAAAGCTAAATTTATCGTCAAGTTGCATCATGTGCACCACCGCGTCCGTGTCGCCGCCGCCGACAATGGTCAGGGCGTCTTCCAGCCCGGCGATGGCCTTGCAGACCGCCAGCGAGCCCTTGGCGAACGCCGTGGTTTCAAACAAGCCCATGGGACCGTTCCAGACCACGGTCTTGGCCCGCTCCAGCACGGACACGAAGTCGGCGATGGTCTCGGGCCCGATGTCCAGGACCAGAGCGTCCGACGGAATGGCGTCCGCCCTGCACTCCCCTTCGGCCTGCTTGGCCTTGGGCGTCTTGGCGTAGCGGAAGTCCACGGGCAGATGCAGGACCGAGCCCATGGACTCGGCCTTGGCCATGATCTCGGCCGCGGCGTCCACCAGGTCCGGCTCCACCAGGGACTGGCCCACGTCGTACCCCTTGGCCAGCAGGAAGGTGTTGGCCATGGCCCCACCGATGATGATGTGGTCCACCTTGCCGAGCAGGTTGTTCAATATTCCCAGCTTGGTGGACACTTTGGCGCCGCCCGATACGCAGACGTAAGGCCGTTTTGGGTCCTTCAGGGCCTCACCGAGGTACTCGTACTCCCGCTTGAGCAGAAATCCGGCGCAGCAGACCTTGGCGTGCCCGGGCACGTCCACCACCGAGGCGTTCTCGCGATGGGCCACCCCAAAGGCGTCGTTGACGTAGACGTCGGCCAGCGAAGCCAGCAGCTTGCCGAAATCGCCCCGTTCTTTGGGGGTCTTGCCGGTCTCCTCGGGGTTGAAGCGCAGGTTGTCGAGCATGATCACCTGGCCCGGCGCAAGGTCGGCGGCCATCTTCACGGCCTGGTCGCCGATGCGGCCCGGCACCAGGGCCACCCCCCTGCCGAGCAGTTCGCCGGTGCGGTTGGCCACCGGCCCCAAGGAAAGCTCGGGCACGACCTTGCCCTTGGGCTTGC
Organism: Pseudodesulfovibrio sp. lm2024; assembly: GCF_051175575.1. Lineage (NCBI taxonomy): Bacteria > Pseudomonadati > Thermodesulfobacteriota > Desulfovibrionia > Desulfovibrionales > Desulfovibrionaceae > Pseudodesulfovibrio > Pseudodesulfovibrio sp. lm2024. The sequence continues at coordinate 1,932,117 of NZ_CP195092.1, read as the reverse complement.
CCAGATGCGCGCAGAGGATGACCGAGGCCCCCTTGTCCAGGGCGTACTGGATGGTCGGCAGGGCCGCCCGGATGCGGTTGTCGTCGGTGATGACGCCGTCTTCGATGGGGACGTTGAAGTCCACCCTGAACAGCAGTTTTTTACCAGCGATATCAACCTGATCGATAAACAGCATACGTCAAATCCTCATGCTTCGTGTTGTGGAAAGTCGTACCGGAGCAACAGGGCGTCTTCCTTGGTGTCCGGGTAGTATTTCTTCCTTACGCCAATCTTCTTGTATCCGAACTTGCGGTACAAAGCCAAGGCCGGATCGTTTGAAACCTTTACATCCAGAAAACTCTTGGTGGTGCCGTTGGCCTCGCTGATCTCGAGGCTCCTGGCCAGCAGCGTCTCGCCCAGCCCCTGCCGGCGGTAATCGGGGTGCACGGCCAGATTGAGTATCTCCATCTCGTCCGCAATGAGGGAAAAGGCCATGTACCCGGCGAGCACGCCGTCGCGGCGCACGCCGATCACTTTGAACGCCTCCCCTTCCAGTCCGAGCAGAAACTGCTCCCTGGTCCAGTGGTAGGCAAAACACAACGCTTCGAGCTCCATGAGATCCCGGATATCCGGTTCTCCCAACTCGACCACCTCGTCCCTCATCGCGCCTCCGCAGCCATATGGGGCTGGATATGTTGAAACAATGCGTGTATACAGAATTCGTACGACAAAAAAAAGAGCCTGCGCTTATGACCTCTCAGCAAGACAACCTCGAACGCGACTCGGATCACCTGGTCGAAGTCATCGACCGGGACAACCGCCCGCTGGCCGTGCTTTCCAAGCGCAGCGTCCACCGGCAGCTGCTGATGCACCGCTCGGTGCAGGTGCTCGTCTTCAATCCCGAAAAAAAGATCTTCCTGCAAAAACGCAATCCCAACAAGCTGTTCTTTCCCGGACGTTGGGACATCTCCGCCCGAACCCACCCCAGGGCCGGGGAATCCACCTTTGACGCGGCCGTGCGCGCCCTCAGGGAAGAACTGAACCTGGAGATCGACCACCCCCAGCTCGTCCGGGAACTGCCCGCAGGGCCGGAAACCGGCTTCGAACACGTCTCCCTGTTCGAAGTGACCAAGAACACCCTGCCCGTGATTCCCAACGCCGACGCGGTCTCCGAAGGATTCTACTACTCGCGCGAGGAGCTGACCTGCCTGATCAAGGAATTCCGCGAGTTGCTCACGCCCAACCTCGTCATCCTCTGGGAATCCGGCTTCCTGGTCCCGGCCTAATCCCGGGTCAGCAGCCCGCTCAACTCTCCGTGAATCCGGCCGTTGGTGGCCAGGATGCAACTTGAATCAAAGGTGTACGGCACGTCCGCGTCGTACTCGGTCACCCGGCCGCCCGCTTCGTTGATGAGCAGCAGCCCGGCCGCCGTGTCCCAGGGATTCAGGGCGCGCTCATAGAAACCGTCCAGCCGCCCGCAGGCCACGAAGGCCAGGTCCACGGCCGCCGCGCCCGCCCGACGGATGCCCTGGGTCATGGGTAGCAACGTCTTCAGGTTCTTGAGGATATCTTCCAAGTGCGTGTCTATGTCATAGGGAAACCCCGTACCCAGCACGCACTGCTCCAGGTCCGCCTCGCCGGTCACCGCAATGGGCAGGCCGTTCAGAAAGGCCCCCTGCCCCAGGACAGCGGAGAACAGCTCGCCCGTGAGCGGCATGTTGACCATGCCCAGCACCACCCGATCGCGACGCCACAGGGCGATGGAATTGGCCACAAAAGGCAGGCCGTGGGCGAAGTTCGTGGTCCCGTCCACCGGGTCGATGATCCAGGTCAGCTCGCCGGGCTCCGTGTCCTTGGCCGTCTCCTCGGCCAGGAAGTCCGATCCCGGCAGGAGCGTGGCCAGCTCGGTCTTGAGCATGGCCTCCACGGCCAGGTCGGTCTCGGTGACCAGGTCGATGCGTCCCTTGTGGCGGATCGTGCGCCCGTGGGCCGCGCCTTCCCGAACGATGTCTCCGGCCTTGTCCGCAATGGCGGCCAGCCCTTTCATGACGCGTGTGGCGTCGAAATCACCGGTCATATGCGTTGCTCCTCAAAGAAAAAAGGGCGGTCTCGACCGCCCTTGAAAATGTGCCGCCGCGCGGGCTCAGGCCCGGCGCTGGATGAAGAATTCCACGGACCTGTTATAGGTCTTTTCCTCTTCCTTGGTGAAATAACAGGCAGGCAGCTCGCCCCGCTGCCGGTGATAATGCAGGCATTCGCAACAGATGCCGTGCTTGTCGCAATTATAGGTGCAGGTACAATACTGCTCGTTGATTTTCGATCGCGGGCATTGGTCCTTCTTCTTCATGACGACCCCTCTGGTCACGGAAACGTACGGTTCGATTGTGCCTCAACAGCCTGCGTACATTAGCCAACAGCGGGCAGAGAGTCAATAATTCAGGCCCATTGTTTCGTAATCGGCGATTCGTGACGCTTTGATCAGGCCGTGCGCCTCCAAAGGCTGTTGGATGTGATTATAATGCGCTAATCATTGTATTTCATGGCGGATGGGTATAGACATATACGATGATCACATGAGGCCCTGTCCCTCTCCTCCTCTGACTCGACCCGGAACCGCTTTCAATGTGGAAAAAAGCATTCAGCCAGGCTCCTGGCTACAAGAGAAAAGGGAAGAAGAAATCCCGCATCAGACTCGAAACCCTTGAGGAGCTCAAGGAGTTCATCGACTACGAGCACATCAAGCACTGCCTGCTGCGGCCCTATTTCGAGGAGCAGGACTACCCCCTGGTGGAGGCCCGGGAGCTGCTCCCCTCCTTCGAGGTCGATCTCTACGAGCACAAGAACCTGCCCGGCTTCTCCATGGTCGTCTTCGAGCGGCTGCTCAACTCCTTTCAGGAGATATTCCAGTTCGACGCCCTGCACTCGCCTTCGGACTGGGAGGAGATGCAGGTGCAGGATGCCTGCGCGGTGGAGGACAATGCCCGAAGCACCAATATCCGCACCTTTTTAAGCCGTCTTCCCAAGCGGTATCATCCGGAATTCCTGAACAAGTTCGGTTCCTGCGATATCTGCTCCATCCAGGACTACGACCGGATGTTGCCCTTTTTGCTGCAACTGGAGCGGGCGCACGTCCTGGCCCTGAACTCGGCCGGGGAGTTCACTCTGCAGGGGGTGTACGCCTCCCTGCCCTCCAACCTGGACAGCGAGCTCAAGCAGTTCGGGCTCAAGATCGGCAAATTCAAGCCGGGCAACAACCTGCTCTACGAGTGCAACCGGCTGTTCGTGTACCAGTTCATGATGGAGCTGTACGGCTTCCCCATCGTTTCCGAGCGGCGCACCTCCTCGGCCATGTTCGCCATCCGTCTGCTGCGCCAGCACGAGCGGTTCATCGTCCGCGTGCTCGGCCAGAGCGACCGGACCATCACCACCCTGATGTCGCCGCCCAAGGGCACGCCCAGGCGGTCCATCAAATATCCCAAGGTGGAGAAGATCGCCCTGATCCAGGTCAACGAGAACCAGAAGGAGCTGTGCGAGGTCCTCGATGACCAGGGATTCTTCATCGACCGCAAGAAGCGCGTGGTCATCCTCCGGGTTTCCTACCAGCAGCACGACTACAACGCCCGCAACGTGCGCGAGGACCGCGCCCTGTCCGTGCTCCGGCAGGAGATCATCCACCCGGTCACCGGGCGGATCATCGAGGGCATGAACATCATCCAGAACGTGCGCAACATGCTCCTCCGGCTGAACGACATCGTGCGCGGCGAGTACCGTATCCCGGTGAATTACAAACGCCAGGAACTGATCGAGAACACCGAGACCCACGAGAACCGCCTCAAGGTGCTGTTTGTCTGGCTTTCCAAGCACATGCATCGCATCGTGGACTACTCGGACGACTACTACGCGCAGTTGGTCCGCGTCCTGGACGCCTACCTCCTGGCCCCGGACAACTACAAGATTTTCAACGAACTGCACGACCTGCACCAGGAAGTATGGTCCCGATACGGCCAGATCCAGCAGGCGAGGAAGATCCGGGTGCTTGAAGATTTGCGCTATCGCAAGTACAAGGGCGAGGCCATATCGTACCGGCGCATGCTGGAACTGATGAACGAGATACTGAATGATCTCAAGTTCGAGATCGTCAACTATTTCGACAAATTGGTCGTCAAAATCCTGATCATCGGCAACGATGTGGTGTCCGACGCCTACCTGCTGCGCAAGTACGTTCAACAGGACGACAAAGACCTCTCGCCCTACGGGCGGGACATAAAGAAACTGTACCAACAGCTGGTCATGCTGCTCGACGAGTTCCGGTCCATCCGGAAGTCCCGCGTGTCGAGCCAAGCCGGTTCGGGACAATAGCAACACCGCAAGGAGCATACATTGGAAAACCTGGAAACCACCCCGCTCACCCAGTGGCACCGGGAAAACGGCGCCAAGATGGCCCCGTTCGCCGGGTTCGACATGCCGGTGCAGTACAAGGGCATCATCATCGAACACAAGCATACCCGCGAAAAGGCGGGCATCTTCGACATCTGCCACATGGGCGAGTTCAGGCTTTCGGGCCAGGGCGCCAAGGACGGGCTGAACAAGATCGTCAGCCACGACCTGGACACGCTGGCTCCGGGCAAGTGCCGCTATGGATTCCTGCTCAACGCCTCGGGCGGCATCAATGACGACCTGATCGTCTACTGCCTGGCCGAGGACGAATACATGCTCGTGGTCAACGGCGCGTGCCGCCAGAAGGATTTCGACCACATTGCGGCCAACCTGCCCGGCGGACTGACCTTCACGGACATCAGCGACGAAACCGGCAAGATCGACGTGCAGGGCCCGGAAAGCCTGGAGGTGCTCAACGACCTCTTTGGCTCCAAGTGGAATCATCTGAAATATTTCAATTTCGAGCAGACCGAAGCCCTCGGTTTCCCGATGATAGTCAGCCGCACCGGGTACACGGGCGAGTTGGGCTACGAGCTCTACCTGCCCTCGGACAAGGCCCTGGAGATCTGGGAAAAGCTCATGGCCGACGAGCGCGTGGAGCCGGTCGGCCTGGGCGCGCGCGACACCCTGCGCCTGGAGATCGGCTATCCGCTGTACGGCCAGGACCTGGACGAGCAGCGCACCCCGGTGGAGGCCGGTGCCGGCTTCTTCCTCAAGAAGGAGTCCGAATACATCGGCAAGTCCGGCCTGGGCCGAGTGGACGAGACCCTCATCCCCCTGACCATCGAAGGCCGCCGCACGGCCCGGCACAACGACGAGGTCTGCCTGCCCGGCGGCGAGAAGACCGGCATCATCACCAGCGGCTCCTTCGCCCCGAGCCTGGGCCACTGCATCGCCCTGGCCTACGTGCGGGCCGAGGACGCGGACAAGGACACCTTCATCATCAAGACCGCCCGCGCCGAGCTGGAAGCGAAAAAGACGGCCCTGCCCTTCTACAAGGAAGGCACGGCCCGCGTGAAGACCGAATAACCGCCCTCTCCCAAACAACAAAACGCAAGCCCCCGGCTCACCGAGCCGGGGGCTTTCTTTCGCGCTAAAAATCCGCGAAATCGCGGGAGGCATCTGCCCTACTTCGGCCCGAGGGCGAGCATGCGGGCTTCGAGGCGGGCGGTTTCGCGGTCGAGAACCTCTTTGGTCAGTTTCTCGGTCGTCACGGCCATGGGTTCGCCGACATAGACCGGACAACGGGTGAACGGGAGAGGTAGGACGAAATGGTCCCAGGACTTTTCAAAGACCTTCTTGCTTACGGGATAGGCCCGAAGGGGAACGATCTTGGCACCGGCCCGCTGGGCGAGAAAGATAATGCCGTCCTTGGCCTTATGGCGGGGCCCCTTGGGCCCGTCTACGGTAAAGACGGCCATGCGGTTTTCCTTGTCCATGACGCGCTTGGCCTGAAGCAGGGCCCGTACCCCGCCTCGAGTGCTCGAGCCGCGCACCGTTGTATGGCCGATACGCTCCAACACCCGGGCGATCACCTCGCCGTCCTTGGACTGGCTGACGAAGGTCACCACCTGCGAGGTCAGGGTATGGCCGAAAGCGGTCACCGGGAATATTTCACCATGCCACAAGGCGAGGATCGTAGGCTCGCCGCGTTCGTTCCTGGCGACGAAATCGGTATTGCCTTCGGCCGGCTCGAAACGGATAGTCCGCACCCACAACTTGAACAGCCAGGCGATGAAGGGCGCGAACGCGGCGGGATCAATCGGTATTTTCATGCAGAGTCACTCGATTTCGGATTTTCCTTTCTCTACCGGCTCGCGGCCCGAAGAGCAAGGGGCCAGAAGTAGTGAAATAGTCTATGAGTTATATATTCTTAATGTACCATATCGATTTGACCAACCGCCGCATTCTGTGCAGCATTCCAAAATCAAGGAGTAGATATGACTGACATTTCCCTCGATTGCAAAGGACTCCCCTGCCCCCAGCCCGTGCTCCGTTGCAAGGAGGCCGTGGAAAAGAACGGCCCGGCCCAGCTGGTGATCATCGTCGACAACGAACCGGCCAAGGAGAACGTCTCCCGTTTCCTGACCATGCAGGGCTACGCCGTGCGGACCGAGCAGTCCGGCCCGGATTTCATCGTCACCGGCCTGCGCGAGAACGGGGCCGAATGCGAGGAATGCGCGGTCATGACCGAGGCCGAACTGGAGAACGTGGACAAGGACAAGATCCTGGTCTTCGTGCCCACGGACGTCATCGGCTCGGGCGACGACACCCTGGGCGGCAACCTGATGTACAATTTCATGGTCACCCTCAAGGAGCTGGGCGACGAGCTGTGGCGCATCATCCTGGTCAACGGCGGCGTGAAGCTGGCCGTGCCCGGCAGCCGCTGCCTGGAGGAGCTCCAGAAACTCGAGGCGAGCGGCGTGTCCATCCTGGTCTGCGGAACCTGCCTGGAGTTCTTCGGCCTGACCAGTCAGCGCGCCGTGGGCGACGTGACCAACATGCTCGACGTGGTCACCAGCTTCCAGCTTGCCACCAAGTCCATTCAGGTCTAGAAGACGGGGCATGTCCAACGCCCCTTCCGAAACCATACGGCTGAACAAATTCATCGCCCAATGCGGCGTCGCGTCCCGGCGCGGCGCCGACGACATGGTCTTTGCCGGACGGGTGACCGTCAACGGCGAGACCGCAGACTCACCCGGGCTCCAGGTCGACCCGGCCGCCGACAAGGTGGCCGTGGACGGCAAGATCATCGGGTTGAAGGCGAGCGCGGGCGAACTGACCCTCATGCTGCACAAGCCGGTGGAGACCGTGACCACGGCCAGCGACCCCCAGGGCCGCAAGACCGTCCTCGACCTCCTGCCGCTCGAAATCCGCAGGAAGCGCCCTTTCCCGGTGGGCAGGCTGGACTTCTTTTCAGAAGGGCTGCTCCTGCTGACCACGGACGGCGATCTGTGCTACCGACTGACACACCCCAAATACCACCTGCCCAAGGTCTATGTCGTGACCATCCGGGGCTCGGTGCCGCAAAAGGCGGTCCAGGCCATGCGCAACGGCATGACCCTCAAGGAAGGCGAGAAGCTCGCCCCGGCCAAGGTGCGATTGAAAAAGCCCATTGCCGGAACACAACAGCTTGAAATCACTCTGATTCAGGGAGTGAACCGGCAGATCCGCCGAATGTGCGACGAGTTCGGGCTGACCATCCTGCGCCTCAGGCGCGTACAACAGGGCCCGGTCGCCCTGGGCGACCTCAAGCCCGGCGCATGGCGTGAGCTGACCGCTGAGGAAACCGCGGCCCTGAAGAAAGAGGTCGGCCTCTAGAATCCCTGGGTGTTGTCCTCCACCTGCGTGCCCTCGGGCGGAGTGAAGGTGAACATGTCCTTGGCCAGGTCCACGTCGGTCTCCACGTTGGTCAGCTTGACCTCGTTGCCGTTGCCGTAGAAATCCACGATCATCACCTGCCTGAGCAGGCCGGTGGCGGGCTCCACGCCGACAAAGGCCAGGACCATGCCCGGTTCTGCCTCCTTGGGCACCAGCTGCAACACGGTCAGATCCTTGCCCCAACGGGCCCGAACCTCGTCCGCGCCCGGCCATTCGGTCCGGACCACAAAGTCTTCCTTGATGTTGGCCTGGCCCGAGAGGAAGCGCAGAATGGTCTTGGAATCGAGCAGCGCGGTGACGCCGTACTTGATGGCCAGTTCCTCGTCCGGGATGTAGTCCCAGGCGAACTTGGGCCCGACAACGAGCAACTCCCTTTCCGGGGCCGTGGTCTCCCAGCGCACTTGGGAGGGTTGGCGGAACCATATCTTACCCTCGCGCTTCTCCACTTCGCCGCTGGCCACGTTGGTCAACTCCTGGGAAAAGGCGGCTCGAAAAGTTTTAAGGGTCTCATATCGTTTCTGAATCAGGTCCGGCAAATCCTGCGCCGGGACCGCTTCGGCCGCTCCGGCAAGAGCCGGGAGTAGAAGCAGGGAAGCCATGACGAAAACAGCAACGAACTTTCTAGACATATTATTTACTCCAATTATTCCGGCTTGATGACCTTGCGCGGCTTGCTCCCCTCCTGGGGACCGAGAATGCCGTCCATCTCCATCTGCTCGATGAACCGGGCCGCGCGGTTGAATCCGATGCGCAGTCTGCGCTGCAACAGGGAGATGGACGCCTTGCCCTGGGAGAGCACGAACTGTACCGCTTCGTCGTAAACCGGGTCGCCCGAGTTGCCGACTCCGCCGGGACCCGCGTCATTGCCCGCGTTGGGGCTCCAGTCGCTGAAATCGAGATCGAACTCCTGGGGCACGGCGTCCTTCCAGAAATCGACCACATGCGCAATTTCCGTCTCGTCCACGTACGCGCCGTGCATCCGCTGGAGCTTGCCGCCGCTCGGCTTGAAGAGCATGTCGCCCTTGCCCAGCAGCCGCTCCGCGCCCACGGCGTCGAGGATGGTCCGGGAGTCGAACTTGGAGGTCACGAAAAAAGAGATGCGCGTGGGGAAGTTGGCCTTGATCAGGCCGGTGACCACGTCCACGCTGGGCCGCTGGGTGGCCAGGATCAGGTGGATGCCGGCGGCCCGGGCCAGCTGGGCCAGGCGCACGATGCACTGCTCCACGTCCTTGGCCGCGGTCATCATCAGGTCGGCGAGTTCGTCGATGATGATGACCAGATACGGCATGTGCGTCATGTGCGCGAATTCCTCGGGCACATTGTCGCCGAACTCCTCGAGTTTCTTATTGTATCCTTCGATGTTGCGCACACCGAGCTGGGCCATTTTCTCGTACCGGCAGTCCATCTCGAAGACCGCCCATTCGAGCGCGCTCTTGGCCATATTCATGTCCGTGACCACGGGGTGAACCAAGTGCGGCAGGTCCGCGTACGGGGCCAGCTCGATGCGTTTGGGGTCCACCAGCAGGAGCTTCACGTCCTCGGGCCCGGCCTTGTACAGCAGGGAGAGGAGGAACCCGTTGATGCCCACGGACTTGCCCGCGCCGGTTGCGCCCGCCACCAGCAGGTGCGGCATGCGCGCCAGGTCGGCCACCTTGGTGGCGCCCTGGATGTCCTTGCCGAGCGCCAAGGTCAGGGGCGACTTGGAACCGGTGAATTCCTTGGATTCCAGGATCTCGCGCAGGTAGACCATCTCCCGCTCGATGTTCGGAATCTCCACGCCCACGCTGTCCTTGCCCGGGATGGGGGCCTCGATACGCACGGATTCGGCGCGCAGGGCCAGGGCGATGTCGTCGGTCAGCCCCTCGATCTTGGAGACCTTGATGCCGGGCGCGGGCTTGAACTCGAACATGGTCACCACCGGGCCGGGGACCACCCGCTGCATCTCGCCCTGGACATTGAAATCGTTCAGGCATTCCTTCAGCCGGTCGGCCAGGGGCTGCAAAACGGCCGGAGTCTGGGAGGTCTTCTGGGCGGGCGGCGCGGTGAGCAGCTCGGTGCTGGGCAGGCCGCCCGGTCCGGCCGGGGCCTTGGCCACAGCCGGTTTGGCCGGGGCGGGCTTGGGCTTGGCGGGCTTGGCCGGTTTGGGCGCCTTGACCGGCCGATCCTCTTCCCCGGCGTCGAGATCCACGAACTGGAGGCCCATGTTCTCTTCCTCGGCTTCCGGCTCCTGTTCCTTGGCCAGTTCCTTGGCGGCGCGGCGCTCGGCCCGCTTCTCGGCCCAATTTTCGGCCCGCACGGCTGCCCGCTCGCGGAAGACTCCCCACCAGCGGACAACCAACGCCCAGACCGAGGCCCAGGTGAAGCCGACCACGGCCTGCAGGGAGATGATGGTCACGAACAGCCAGAGCAGGAACGTGCCCACGGGCCGCAGGTACGGCATGGTATATTTAGTGATGATGGACCGGCCGAAGAACCCTGAGCCGATGAGCCCGTAGGCGTCCTCGGGCACGCTGAAGAACCACGGATGCATGGCCCAGGCCTCGAAGGCCACGAACAGGCCGACTATGCCCAGCCAGCGCAGGGGCGAGAGTTTCAGCCGGGCCACGAACCGGATCAGGCCCAGGTAGAGGAAGTACAGGGGCCAGAACACGGCCCCCATGCCGAACATCTCCACCAGGAAGCCGACGCAATAGGACCCCGCGTAGCCAACCACGTTCTGGACCTTCCGCCCGGAGGTGACGGCCTGGTTGAAGCTCGGGTCGCCGGGGCTGAAGGATAGGATGCTTAAGAAAAGGAAAGCGGAGAGAAAAAGGAAGAACAGCCCGATGAACTCGTTGCCGCGCCCTTTTCTCTTCTCCGTCCTGACCGTGGTTTTCCGTCGTCTCGCCATTGAGCCTCACTTGATAAAAAAGGTCCTGGACGGCAACCCGCCCACGACCTTTTTACGCAATTTACACAAGGTGTTGCAAGTCCGCTTTATTCGCGACCAAGGTACTCTCCGCTTCGGGTGTCCACCTTGATGACGTCGCCCTCGTTGATGAACAGCGGGACGTTGACCTTCAACCCCGTCTCCATGGTGGCGGGCTTGGTGGCGTTGGAAACGCGGTCGCCCTGGATGCCGGGATCGGTCTGGGCCACCTTCAGGCTGACGTTGGCGGGCAGGTCCACGCCGATGAGTTCACCATTGTACAGCAGGACCTTGACGGTGTCGCCTTCCTTGATGAAGCCGCCCTGCGGGCCCACGTTGGAGCCGGGCACGTGCATCTGCTCGTAGGTCTCGAGATCCATGAACACGAAATTCTCGCCTTCGCGGAAGATGTACTGCATCTCGGTCACGGACATGTCCGGCTTGTCGACCTTTTCGCCGGAGCGGAAGGTCTTGTCCAGTACCTGGCCGGTCATCATCTGACGCAGCTTGGTGCGCACCATTGCCCCGCCCTTGCCGGGCTTGAAGTGCTGGAACTCGATAATTTCGAAAGGCTTGCCGTCAATCTCGATTTTCAGGCCGGTCCTGAAATCCTTGGTTGAAATCATATATTGTCTCCAAATGGTTTCCGGGATTCCCCGGGTATTTTTCGTTGGAATCAGCCCCTAAGCCGCTGGTACAGCGCCTGGACACCGAGGGCATAACCCAGAATCCCGAATCCGGCAATCACGCCGACGCACCTCTCGCCCATCAGGGACTGCTGGCGCAGGGGCTGGTCCGTACGCGCCCAGATGTTGCTGATGTGCACCTCCACACAGGGGATGCCGATCCAGGCCAAGCAGTCGGCCAGGGCGAGCGAGGAGTGAGTGTAGGCCCCGGCGTTGAAGACCACGCCGTCCACGCCCTGTTCACGGGCCTGCTCCAACCGGTCGATGAGCGCGCCCTCGGAGTTGGACTGAAAATGCTCCAGCGCGACCTCTCCGCCCTTGGAGCCCATGACCTGCGAAAGAAGCTCGGGCATGTCGTCCATGGTTTGTGATCCATAAATCTCGGGCTGGCGGGTGCCTATGTGGCCGAGATTGGGGCCGTTCATGATTAGAATTTTGAGCTTGTCCATGCGTCTTCCCTTGTGCGGCGGGATGGTGTATTCCCCGCTTTCCTTGACGCGCCCCGCAAAAAAAAGAACATTGGGGGCGTTCGAAAACCAACTGCCGAAACGGTACCTCTTTATGAACCGAACCATCGAGTTAGTCAAAACAATATACGAAATCAAGCAGCTTGAGGACTTTGCCGAGCCGCAGATCGCCCTGGCGGGCCGGTCCAACGTGGGCAAGTCCTCGCTGGTCAACCGCCTGGCCGGTCGCAAGTCCCTGGCCAAAATCAGCTCCAAGCCGGGAAAGACGCGCAGCCTCAACTACTACCGCGTCCAGCCGGACGGCTACTTTCTGGTTGATCTGCCCGGCTACGGCTACGCCAAATGCTCCAAGCAGGAGCGGCTCAAATGGGCCAAGCTCATCGAGGCCTACATGAAGGACAACCGGAGCCTCAAGGCCGTGGCCGTGCTCCTGGATTCACGCCTCTCCCCGCAGAAGATCGACCTGGAGCTGACCGCCTACGTGCGCGGCCTGGGCATTCCGGTCATCCCCGTGCTGACCAAGGCGGACAAGCCCAAGCAGCGAGAACTGGCCCAGCTCCAGAAACAATGGCAGGACATCCTGCAGCAGGACCGCGCCCCGGTGCTCTTTTCCAGCAAGACCGGCAAGGGCGAGGAAAAGCTGTGGGATCGTCTCGGCGAATACGCCGGGCTGTGATCACGCCCGGCCGGGAATCAGGCCATGGACCGCGGTCCGGATCGCGGCCTTGAATCCCGGCATGGCCACCCAGGCCAGGCGCATGCAGGCCAGCGCCCCCATGATCCCGTTGCCGAGCCAGGCCGCCATGATCGGCGGCAACACGCCCTTCTCCCCTGCGGTCGCCCCGACCACATGGACTCCGTACTGAATGAATATGAGGATGAGCGACAGGCCGATGTTGGCGTAGACGTTCTCCGAAAAAGTCACCAGCGTCAGGGCCAGCAGGGCCATGACCACGATGGAGAAGGCGTAGGACAGCTTGCTGTGCCAGACGGTCTGCAATATCTCCACGTTTGAGCCCGATTCCTGAAGCCTTTTTATCGCCCTGGACAGCTCGAACAGCGGCAGCTGCGCGGTGTCGCCCTTGAGCTCCACGGCGGCGTAGGCGCTCAGGTTCTGGCGCACGGACAGGAACTGGGACGGCCGGTCCACGGTGACGAACGTCCGGGTGTCCAGCTCGTGCACGTCCAGAAGCCCCCAGCCGTGATCGTCGATGAGCGCCTTCTTGGCGTTCAGGATGCGGATGAGCTCCTGGTTGTCCGTGGTGAACTCGTAGACCGTGATGTCGCTCGCCCTGCTCTTGCTCGGCTGGGCCTCCTTGGCCAGGACGATGAACGGTCCGTCCCGGAACCACAGGTCGCGGATGGTCAACTCGTCCAGCTGTCTCTTGCGGACGTCCTCCTTCCAGATGCGGTTGGCCTCCTGCTCGCCGAACACCCCGAGAAACTGGGAGAACACCAGCTGTCCCGCGCTCCAGATCAGGGCGTAGACGATGAAAAAGCGGATGAACCACGCGAAGGACACGCCCCCGGCGCGCAGGGCGAGCATCTCCCGTGACCGGCTGAGCACCCCGAGCTGGACGACCATGGCCAGAAGAAAGACCGCCGGCATGAGCTGCGAGACGATGAGCGGGATCTTGACGATGAAATAGAATAGGATGGTCTGCGCGCTCAACTCGGCCCGGATGAAGTCGTCCAGCCGGTCGAAGATGTCCGACAACAGATACAGGCTGGTGCCCACGGTCAGGCAGATGGCCATGAGATAGAGATTCTGCCGGATCAGATACCGGCTCAGGACGCCGATGATCTTCATGCCCCGGCCTCCCCTTTGCGCCCGGGCAGGCGCATGTTCATGAGCCAGTGGACCACCGTGGGCGTGCGCTCCAGGTTGGCGTAGCGCATGCCGAAGAAGGCCACGAAAACAAACAGTATGTTCGGGGCCCACATGCCGTACTGCGGCGGGATGGTTCCCGATTCACCCATGCTCACGCCGACGGAGAACATGGTGTAGTAGACCATGAACAGCCCCATGGCCAGGAGCAGGCCGTACTGCTGCTTCAGCCCTCGGAAGACCGAGGCGATGGGGATGGCGAACAGGCCCAGTATGAAGCAGCCCAGCGGCAGGGTCAGGCGCTTGTAGAATTCGGTGTCCACCTTGCGGAAGAAACGATCGTTCTCGTGCTGCATCAGGCTGTGGTCGTTGCGGATTTCCCTGAGGCGGAAAAACGGCATGTCCTTGGCCTTCTGCTCCACGAAGTTGAAGCCGGTCAGCAATTTGCCCAGGTCGAGCTTGATGGAATAGGTGCCGAACTTGAGGATGTTCAACTCGTCTCCGCTCTTGCGGAAGATGCGTCCGTTGTGGAAGACCACGTGGATTTCGGCCTGGCGCGGATTGGAGACCACCTCCGCCTCGGGGGCGACCACGACCACAGAGGTCCCCTTGATGGAATCGTCGCGGACAAAGGCGAACTTCAACTCGCCCTTCTCGTTGTCCACCTGATGGGCGTAGAAGGTGATACCAGGAAATTCCTTATTAAATACACCAGGTTGCAAGGCAAATTTCGAGTTGGTCTTGGCAAAGTAATAGAGCTTGGTCTTGAACATGTCCATGCCCCAGGCCAGCCCCCAGAAGGAAATGAAGAAGGCGAACAGCGTGCACAGGCTGCAAAAGAGCACGGGCGCGGGGAGCATGCGGTACAGGCTGACCCCGCTGGCCTTGAGCGCCACCAACTCGTTGTCCGTGCTCATGCGCAGGAAGGTCAGGAAGACGCTGAGCATGGTGGCGATGGGCGTGATCAGCAGCAGGAAAAAGGGGGTCAGGAAGAAGAAGAGCTGCAGGATGTTCAGCACGCCGATGTTCTGGGACAGGAACAGGGAACGCAGCTGCAGCATCCTTCCCACCAGGATGAGGCCCAGCAGGCAGGACACGGTCAAGCCGAAGAGCTTGAGCAGTTCGAAGAAAATCTGGCGTTGAAGCAGTTTCACAGGGTGGAATCAGCCCTTGTTTTCCTTGAAGAAACGCAGGAGGAACTCCATGTCCTTGGGACCGAGGTTGAAGCGCACGCAGGCCTCTTCGATGAGCGCGGGGAGCGCCCTCTGGTCGCCGTTGTCACGCATCTCGCAGATCCAGGCCACGGCTTTGCGGGTCAACTCGCTCTGCGGCATTATGGTCGTCATGGATCGCTCCTGTTGTTGAACATGGTTCCAGCGAAGGGAAATACACCAGCTTCCGCAGGGTTGCAAGACGGCATTAGCTGGGCTAGACCCTAGCGTATTGTTCATCCCAACCCTATTCCGTTCATGAGGATCACATGGCACCCTGGTATGTTGCGATCATTCTCGGCATCGTCGAAGGCCTGACCGAATTCCTGCCCATCTCCAGCACCGGCCACCTGATCATCGCCGGGCACCTCCTCGATTTCACCGGCCCCAAGGCCGAGACCTTCGAGATCGTCATCCAGCTCGGGGCCATCCTGGCCGTGGTGGTCCTGTATTGGGACCGTTTCATGGGGCTGATTTTCCCGGACAAGGCGCGCAAGTTCTCGGGCGTCTACGGGTTGTGGCTCCTGTTCCTGACATCCCTGCCCGCATCGGTACTCGGCCTGCTGACCCACCACTACATCAAGGAATACCTGTTCTCGCCCTACACCGTGGCCGTGGCCCTGGCCGTGGGCGCGGTGCTCATCTTCGTGGTCGAGGGCATGGACAAGCGCAGCACCACCCTGACCCTGGACGAGATCACCCCGAAGACGGCCCTGGGTATCGGCCTGTTCCAGTGCCTGGCCCTGTGGCCCGGCTTTTCCCGATCCGCCTCCACCATCATGGGCGGCATGCTCCTGGGCGCCAAGCGCACCGTGGCCGCCGAATACTCGTTCATCGCGGCCGTGCCCATCATGTTCGCCGCCACCGGCTACGATTTCCTCAAGAACTACGAATTGTTCGAGAGCGGCGACCTGATCTTCCTGCTCATCGGCTTCGTGGTCTCCTTCATCGCGGCCTGGCTGGCCGTAAAGGGTTTCATCGTCCTCCTGGGACGCCTGACCCTGCGCCCCTTCGCCGTATACCGCATCATCCTGGCCACCCTGATTCTCCTGTTTTTGTAATATGTTCCATTTTTTGGCCCTAACGGGAAATTTACACTTGCCAAGCCCGAAAAGACGGTCTATAGACTGTGACCGCTTCGACGGAACAAACGTGGCGAGGTAGCTCAGTTGGTTAGAGCATGCGGCTCATATCCGCAGAGTCGGAGGTTCAAGTCCTCTCCTCGCTACCACGGTAACTCTTGGAAGTCCTTAAAATCATTACGGTTTTAAGGACTTTCTTTTTGCCTTTTTTCGGGGTTTTGGATCAGTCTTCGCGAACTGGTACAAATTGGTGGTACAAATCGCCAAGCTTGTGCCCTGCGGAGTTCAAGAATTTTGCCCCGAAACGGCCTCCCTCAAAACGTCCTGCGTAGAGGCTCCGTCTACTACTTCCGTTTGGTCGTGCCCGATGACCTGAGGGACGTTTTCAACCGGCGCGAATTCCGCTACTCCCTCCGTACATGCTACCTGCGAGACGCCAAGGCCAAGGCCCAGTCCTTGGCCGCTACCGCATGGGAATACTTCAACAAGGTAAGGTCTGGAACCATGGGACATTTGACCGACGAGGAATTACAACGTCTTCTGATTGGAAGCATGCGGGAACGGCTTGATATTGAGGAGAAAACAAGAATCTCGACGCATCGCCACGACTACCCGCCAGAATATCATGATGAAATCATCGGCAAGCTGCAAAAAAGCCTCGCACGAGGAGAATACACGATTTCTGAGGGCAGCACGGATGAATTCATTGAGTGGGCCGGACTGGACGTTGAACCGGAATCCTTCGACTACAATAAGCTTCTCCGGGAAGTCCTGAAACGAGACATTGAATTGTGGCGCATCTACCAGCAGCGAGACCAAGGGAATTACCAGTACGAAAAGGACTACTTTCGCGATTTTACAACGCCGCAAGTCCCTGTTCCATCCACTGGTCCAACTGGCCCCCTGCTCTCCGAAGCTCTGGCAGCATTCCTTGAGGGCAATAACCAGTGGAAAGCCACGTCCTACAAGGAATATAAGACGGTTGCCGAGCTTCTCCCGGCGATCCTTGGAGACATGCCTGTGTCTCAAGTCGATCATGAGGCCATGAGGACGTATGTTGCAAAATTGAGAACTCTTCCGAAGCGCAACAAAAAGCCTTACAATAAAATGAGTTGGGATCAACGCCTTGCCTGTGACGTTCCCTCGCAAGACCTCGTAACAGATGGGACGATCCAGAACTACATGGTCAACACAGGGACGTTCTTCAACTGGTGTGAAGATCAGGGATATGAAGTGGTTCCGAACGTCACCAGACGGAAGTTCAAGCTCACGAAGACCAAACGGGCCGCAACAGAACCGTTTACGCCTGACGACTTGCACACGATTTTCCATTGCCGCCAGTATGTTAACGACAGTTGGCCCAAGCCCTATCAGTTCTGGATGCCCATTCTCGGACTCGCCACCGGCGCACGGATTGAGGAGTTAGCCCAGTTGAATCTGGATGATGTGAAATTCCACGAAGGCGTCTGGTACATCATGATCACTGACGAAGGCGAAGGACAAGACGCAAAGACGGAATCAAGCATCCGCCCTATTCCGCTGTGGCCGTTCGTGACAGAGGAATTGAACTTCCCTGAGTATGTTGAACGCCTCCGCAGAAAAGGAGAAACACGCCTATTCCCGGACCTGTCCCCGGTCACGATCAAGAACCCCAATGGAGACGACCAGCTCAAATACGGGAAGAAGGCCAGTGACTGGTTTTCGGCCCGGAAAAATGAGTGGGGACTTAAGCCGGAAAACTCCAAACGCCGCAAGGTCTTTCACTCCTTCCGCGCCACTCTCGCCAGCATCTGCAAACATATGGGAATCGAAGACCGCATGGCTGAACAGTTTCACGGTCACTCTTCGGGCAAATTCTCCATGACCTACGATTACTATGCGGAGCGGTTCCACGCGAAGGAGCTTTACGAGGCCATTGCAAGCAAGCTGGAGTTCCCCGTTGATCTGGGACACCTCAAGAAATCAAAATATTGCAAGTAACTAGCCGTGGACATAAATCAACTCTTCAACCAAAGGATGAAATCTCATGCACTTGGAATTTCGCACTGAATCTGCAATGTACATTGGCCTTGTTGACTGCACTCTGATCGACCCCGAACGGAACGTGTATTACTCGGCCTCTCTGGGCGAGACGATCACCCTGAACGAAGACGGGAAGACTTGCTCTGTTGTGAAGAATTAGCCATGATTCTGGCTGGAAGTGTTGCCCCGGTGCCTCATAGTGGGTACCGGGGTTTCTGATTTTTTATGCGGGGCGGAGGTGGCGTGAGATGGAAGCGATTTGCGGAGGGGGAGTCATATGACTTCGTTTTGCTCATGTCGTTCGGGTCGGTGGCCGCACGGGCGTTCTGCCGGAACCATGCGTCAAGGACGGCGGCGGCTTCGGCACGGTACTTGAGGAGAGCCGGTTTGACTTCGGGCTTGACGCGGTTGGGGCTGATCATGGAGAGCCAACTCGCCATCATGTTGAGCGGGAGCATGATGGTTGCTTTGGCTCCGCTTGTGTGCTGCACATTGATATCAATGAGCAGGTCGGAAAAGGAGTCATCCTTCTTGAGCCGCTTCTGCTGCATCTGGGTATTGATTCCGATTGCCTCGCTGATGTGCCGAGGGGACACATACTTCTCCTCGCTTTCCAGCACAGCCACCAGAATCGGGGAACCGAAAACCTCTACCTCTTCGTGGCGGATCACCGCCGCTCCCCCGTCCGTGTTCAAAACGAATACGGATTCCAGCAACCGCTCGTTGCACCAGATGTGGAAATCGGGGCTGAGGTACTGGGCGTAGGCGAGGCCGATGACCGGGTGGGCGAACGTGCCGCCGTAACGGCCAAGTTTGGTCACACTCAAAGGTGATTTTTCATCACCTTTGAGCATCTTTTCTTCGAGCGCGACCATGATCTTTTTGGCTTCCAGATTGCGAAGCCAAAGAACGGGGCGCATGTTTTCATCGCCACCACACGCCCTCCACATGTTGGTCATGTTGACCATGCCGCCGTCCACCTTGATGACGGTGCCTTCGTAAACGCCGTCCTTGCGAATCGCCGGGAGAACGGACTTGGTGACCCAGTCCTGAAACGGCTTGGCGTCGGGCTTGTTGGACTTCATGACCAGCTTGTAGAGGCCGGATTCGGAGATCATGGTGAGGCCACGGTTGGGAATGCTAAGGGTGACCACATCACCCTTAGCCTCGGAGACTTCGAGGTTAGAGATTTCAGCGCGCTTAACCAGCCGTTTTTCCGAAGCATCCAAGCCTTGCAGGTAGCGCATGGGTCCGGTGCTGGACATCTTCATCCCCAGCATCTCGCACACATCCTTGGCCACGAACCACGGCTCGTCGTTCACGTTGACGATGCGCACGGATGCGCCTTCGTGAGATGTGCATGGCCGGGGCGATCGCCTGTCGCTCAGATTCCGATTCTAAGGCGTTTTCGAAGCCTGGTGGCACGATTCATCGTCTTCGTGCTACGGAATCGTTTACGGGGCAATTCTGAGCGAATTCCGAGCATGCTGGCGGCAGCACTGAATCCATTTTTGTACTGGGATGTTGATCTGGGTCTGTTGTGCTTCTCTGGGAGCAACTTATTCTGTGGCTGGGATGATCTGTCTTTTTGTGTGGAAGACATTTTGTGCGCTGGGTCTTGTCTGTTTTCTATTCCAAGAAAAACTGTCGAAGACGAACGGTGCGAAGCACCGTCGGCACGAAGTGCCGACAAGTATCTGCCTTCGTTCACAAAATCACTCCAGCATTCCCAAAAGGTATCACAAGCGTCTTTTTTTCTTCTTATAATTTCTTTTTCATTTTCATTTACTTTTTCATTTTATATTCAAGATATTATTTTAGTATTATAAATAACTATTATATAGACGCTTGTGATACCCTCTTTAACGCACCTTAATCGCAGGTTCTTGCTTTCACGATCCGAGCATGGTTCCAGTGCCGTTTCACTGTGGCAATCCCAAACCCAGAATGCTCGGCAACTGCCTTCTGTGTCGGCTTCCTGCCTTCCTCTCGGAGGGATTCAATCGCCAGTTCCATGTCTGGGATCGTGCCGTGTTCGACTTCCCGTTTCCGTTGCGCCCCTCTGGCCTTGCCAGCTTTTGCCGGGGAAGACATCTTGTTGAAATTGGCGATCGCGCAGTAAGCCGAGACTAAGTCTCCGGGGTAGAACGAACGGTTACATCCACCAAGCACATCGGCATATCCCAGCAGTGGATTCGGAAACGAGTCCGTCAGCCTCTTTGCCCCTGTAAGCCTTCGAAAATTGTCTCGGCACCGATCGTACTGATCCCAGTGCGCCGAGGCCTCTACAGGGCGATTCTGGGCAATTTCAAGGGGATGCTGCAAGACAATCTCACCGGCAACTTCACCGCCTCGTGCTTCGACTTCTGCCAGCAGATACACGAAGTACACCTCTCCATCGTCGTGGAGTTTGATGGTCGGCACAGGCACACAGGGCTGAGTCGGTTGGGCTGATTCGTCGTACACGAGTATGAAGGCCCGATGGATAGGCCCAACGTTGGCTTCCAGCGTGGTCTCCTCGGCCAGTTCTTCGGCGTCAAATACCTTTTCGAGGCTGTGCTGTACTGCCAACATGAAATGTTGTTTCACATTGTCGATCATGGGGATTCCTTGAGAAAAGCCCCGGCACGCCGGGTAACATGCCGGGGCTTGTGGAGTTGGTTAGTTGGTCGGAACGTTGCGGATTTTCGCAGCTTCAGCTTTGAGGTGCTTGGCATGCTCAGGGTCAAGACGTTCAATGCGTTCCTGTTCGGTGGGATTGATCACAATCCACGGGTTAATACCTCCAAATGCGCTGGAGGTCTTCATACCCCTTTTGCGCATGACTTCGAAGGCCTTGGCCGGGTCTTGTTTGTAGAGTTGTCCCAATTGAGTCAGGTTCATGTTCTCGGCCTCAACCGTGGCCTTTTGCTCTTTGGCTTGGGCCTTATGGTGTCCAGCCTCCATGAGTTTATCAATGGTCTGGATTTGACCGGAGAGCCTGTTCACGTCTCCCATGGTTGATTTGAGATGAATCCGGATATCCGCTGCATCCAGTTTGATCTTGGAGACTTCGGCGGCGAGTTTGGTGATCATTGCCTTCAGTTCGGCGATTTGAGTTTCCATTTACGACTCCTTAAATATGAGTTTGACCGCCTCTTCGTACATGGCGGATCGGTTTTCGGGGTGTTTGCGCAAGAGCGCATTCATGAGAGCCTCGACTTTGCCGAGGTCCATTTCATCGGGGACGAGTATCAATCTGAGGATTCCACCCAGCAAAAGGACTCTGCCGGTGTTGATTTGGGTTATGAGGGTTGCCTCATCGTCTGGGAGGTGGGCTTTCAGCGAGTTGCGGTGGATATCGACGGGGTCGAAATCATCGATGCTCTGGAAGAAGTCACTTTCTTTGTGAACTACCTGCCACACGAATTGAGGGGGACGGAGGTTCTCGTTAATCTCCGTGAATTGCCTTTGCAGCCGCTTCAACGTCTGTGTCGTCTCCGACAACGCGTCCCTCCTTGAGAGCCTGAATGTCAGCTTCCAGTTTTTCGATTGCGGCGGTGCTTTTGATCTTCTCCATCATCGAGAACATCTCGCGCAGGACGTAGCAATACTTGCTCCCATCGTTCACGGGGATTTCACTGTTTCGCATGAGGCGATAGATTTTCCCGACCTCTGCCGCTACGTTGTCCAAAGTGGACAGGTCGGGCCTGTAGCGCGTTTTCTTCGTAGTCATATATTGCTCCTGTCGCTGGATCGTGGCTTTACCGGGGTAGGGGGTCGAAATATTTTGGCGACAAGCGATGCCGCTCCTTGATGGCCCTCATTCCACAGGGGGGAGTCAGGTATGATTGTCTGATGGCTCTAGGCTCCTCAGTCGAGCGAACCATGCGGGATGACAACCAAACTCCAGCCCGACCAGCGCGACTAGTATTCCTCTTCAAACGCCATCAGCGGGTCGATCTGGAAAGAACCGACCTCTTCTTCCCACTGAGGCAGTTTCTCGCGAAGAGCGGCTTGCACGAGCTTGGAGAATGTACAACCAAGCTGCTCTGCGATGTTGCCGGTACGGACAAACATCCAACGAGGCATAGACACATGTTTGGATTCAGATTTGTGTGGATTGCGAATGGCCATTTTGTTCCTCCTAGAGGTTGATCTGTTGTGCTTTCATTCCGAACGCTAAGGCGACCTTGGCACCTCTTGCCGGGTCGCTCTGTGTGATGGAATCGAGCGTGTGTTGAAAATCCATGACGATCAGATTCAGGAGAGCGGATCGGGAGATGCCGTAGGTCTCCGAGAAACCGTCGAGAAACGAAATCGTGTCTGGCCTGAGGACGTATGTCCGTGGCTTGGATTTGTGTTCACTGGTCATGTGAACCTCCTTGCGTATTTATGGGTTAAATATGGTGGGCCAAATGAAGAAGGGCGCAGCCTTCAATGGACTACGCCCTTCCAACCCGGAATCCCGAATCACCCGATCGAGAAAAAGGAGTATCGCGCCTATAATACGTATACAATCGAGCGACAGATTTTTTCACGGAGAATTCTTGCCGATTGGAGTTATCCCTGTGCTGGCGTGGCTTTTGAGACGACATATTTATTTTTTCGAGACGCGATTTCAGCCCACAATCCACACCTTGCTCGACCTCATCACAGTACCGGCTTCGGACATTGATCGAGGTGGAGGCATTAACGCGCCCCTACTGTATATAACGCACGAGCAACCACTTTTTTTCACGGACCGCAAAAGCAAAAAGCCCTAGAACCATTGCGGCTCTAGGGCTAAAAGAAATTTTGTATTGTAATTTTCAGACTCTCGCCCGTTGAAACCTTACCCCTTCAAAGCGGTGTAGACCGTTTGCCGGGACACGCCGTATTCGTGGGCCAAATCAGTGACCTTCTCACGCTGGGCGACTCTTTCCTTGATCTCCTCGACCTGCTCCGAGGACAAAGCGGCCTTCCTACCTTTGTACTTGCCCTTGCGCTTGGCAGCTTCAATGCCCTCGCGCTGCCGTTCACGGATCATGGAGCGTTCAAATTCGGCAAATGCGCCCATCATCTGGAACATGAGCTTGTGCATGGCGTCTGATTCGCCGGAAAAGGTCAAATTCTCCTTGTGGAAGACAACGACCACACCACGCGAGTTCAAGTCTTCCACGATCTGCTGGAGGTCCACCAGATTTCGGGCCAGACGGTCAATGGAATGGATATGAAGCGTGTCGCCCTCTCGCAGGTGTTCAAGAGCGCGTTGAAGCTCTGGGCGATTGCGATCCTTGCCGGAACACTTGTCCGTGAAGACCTTGGACAGTTCCAGCCCTTCTAGCTGGCGTTCTTCGTTCTGGTCGAAGCTGCTGACACGAACATATCCAAAGTGCGGGGTCATGGTGCGATCTCCTTGTTTGTCTAGAAAACACCTTAGACCATGCTTGACAATATGTCAAACAAAAATAATGAGGCTCTAGATTGACAATCAAAGTCGCATTTCGCCGTCAGGCCGTTTTGTCCATTTGGGGTATACTCTAGATGGATTAGTTTGGGTTGAGCAAAGTTGCTGATTGGTATAAAAAATTGTCTGAGTCAGGCCTCAACCCTGAAGTCCTTGAAAGATGTATTGAGGTAAATTCCACATGCTTAAGAAAGTGTTAATGGGTCTCGAAATCCTAGGTCTAGTTATAATTCTTATGGCTTCAATCTGGCAGATATACGCCACAGATTGGTGGGAGACACAACTGACTGAATGGGGGATTATTATCGATAGGGAGGCTGACCATGCTACGTTAGAGGCGATTTCAATTCTTGCTGAGATAGTAGCAGCTGAAAACCCCAACGAAAAAACCCTTAGCAAGGAGAGACTCACCACATTCATTTCAGAGAGTCGGTTAAGGCTCATCAAGGAAACACAAAACAGAAGAAGTGCCATGGAAAATGGTCAGTACCCATGGTTTGTTTCAATAAGATTATGGCTTTTCCTTGTGGGTTCTAGCCTCGCCATAGGATGTAAACTCCTAGAGCTAATATCTTGGCTCAGTACTCGGAATAACCAAAACCCAGGCCCCACCCAAAACCAGGCACCCTAGCCGATTATCGAATTTATATATTTTTTCAGTGCAAAGCGATATCAAGTTGCGTATTGAGTTCTTAAATACACATACTGTTATTGCGAAATAGGAGATTGCAAGTGGGCACCGAAAAGAAGATGGATGTTGCGGTTATTAACATTGTCACACACCCTCACTCTCCCACGGGATATGTGGACTTGTTAAATGATGCATTTGCGTTGAAACACCCTACGGATTACCGAGGCGTTGAAAAATTCATACTCAACAAGCCAATCGCCATCACTAAGGAGAAGCCTTTAGAAGGTCTCTCAGGCTTCTTTCACAAATTCACCGAAATTGACCTACGCGCACCGTGGATGAACCTTGACAAGTTGGAAACTGTTGAATCTGAAGACGGTGAGCCTGTTGTCAGCATCCCTGAAGAAATGAAACCGAATTGTAGAACTGCTCCCTACGTCTTTTTCCCTAGTGGGCACAGGTTCTTTTTCCCTACCAATCACATGGAAAAAGGGATCAGGATTACGTTTTCATCGGCATTGATCGCCAACGCACTGATGAACCTCTTTGCTCATGAGTCAATCCGTGAAAAATATGGGGAAGTGACTGTAACCGTTGAAAGCAGTGAAGAATCAATAGAAGAAATCCTACGAATCCCTTCTTTGACAAAACTCATACTGGATGTGAATTTGCCGAACCCTGACGAGCTTTCCGGTGAAAAAGCTGAAGCTTTGAAGAGAATGCAGGATCAGCATGCGAGGAAAATGCACACAGTGTGGACTGGAAGCAAAGACCAAGGGATTGAACCTGACGCTGACACTAAAGGTTTCATGCAGCTATCCCTCTCAAACGGGTACGTGAAAGCGGAAGGTTATGATGCGGAAGAACAGAAGATCGAGAAAAAGACATCCGAGCATCCAGTTCAGCTAAAAGGCATTTACTCAAAAGGTAAAAGTGCTCTCTCCTGCGTACTAGAAGTTGCCAAGAGCAACATAGACAAATTCACCAAGAAAAAGATAAAGCGAACGGCCCCGATCAACCGTCAATAATCGATGAAAGAGAAAAAACGCCCTTTGCTTGATTGGCCTATTGTTCCACTGAGAATTTACTGGGAAGCCTATGGCGGATGGTCTGCCCTCTTTCGATCAGGCTACTTCTGGGGTTCGCTGTGTGTGGCACTTGTATGTACCAAATTCATGACAGAGAAATTTTCATGGCATGAAGTGGCTATCTCAATTTTGCCGAGCCTTTTAGGCTTTTCCCTTGGAGGCTATGTTCTTATGGTTGGCTTTGGGGATGTGGAGTTCCTTGAAGCGTTACGTGGCCGGACGGGCAACGGCCCCTCCACATATATGAAAATGAATGCAGCTTTCGTCCACTTCTTGGTTGTCCAAACAGTCACCTTGTTTTGGGCGATTGTGTGTGGTTCTCTTGGGCTATCAGACATTATCACGACATTCATTGGTATGTTTCTATTATTCTACACGGTTGGGACTTTATTCGCAGCAATCTTCAATGTGCTCAATGTGTCCGACTGGTATGACCAGAAGCCCAAATAGACATACTTGCTTGTTGTTGAAGACATGCCCTTCATCCTCATGCAAACTCAAAGTTCGGACTACCAATTCACACAGGTTCCTTGAGAGATAAACGACCAAACAAGAATGTTAACGCAACAGTTAGAAATGGCCCATTCCGACTTATCTTGGAATGGGCCATTCTTTGTTAAGATCAATACGGGCTTAGACAGAGGATTTAATGAGCTTGTATAGCTTAAGGATGTCTTCGAGTTCCTTTTTTTGAGATTGAGGAACCGTGAAGTCACTCGTCCCACTCTTCCCATAAAAACGGACAATCGCCTTGTTTGAGGTGCTGATTTTGGTTCCGAGCGTGTAGAGGGCGTCCGTAAGACGTTCATCGGAAATTTCCCAGATAACGTCTGAATTGTCGTGATCGAATTTTAGCTGAGGAGATTCATAGCGATATCCGTCAGCAACGACACCATATTTATACGCAAAGAGCCAATCTGAAGCGTGGTAGGTCAATTGAAAGCGTCCCCAAACCTCTTTATCGATTCTCCCAATGTATATCGAGACAGATGTTTTGTATCCATCATAGTTGTTGATGAAATATTTATTATCAAAATCTTTGTATTCTATATTGTAGTCAATCAGCAGTTCAGCAATTTCAACTTTATTTTTTGAGAGCGTTGATACAAAATTTCTTATGTTATCGAGGTGTGTTGCGTATACCTCCTTCCCTGTGCTTGTCACATATCTATCGTATGTCTTATCATATGAAGTCAGCGTTACGGAAGAGCCTTCGACTATTGGATCTCCCTTGCTGTTTTCTTTTTTAAGGTAGTCTTTATACCACATTATGTGTGCAATCCAAAAATTCTGATCTAGCCCTTCATCTGTATCTGTCTTGTAAAAAATAGTCTCTCCAGATTGAAGTTTGACTTCATAGTAATTTTGTAGATTCTTTTCAACTGGGATTTCACTGACAAAGTAGCCACGCATCATTGAGTACTTACCCCAGTTGGAGATATTTTTATAACTCCCCGGAGAGTATTCAAAATAAAATGTATAGTTGTCGCTCGGATTGTGCGTAAAGATTATTTCTGGCTTGCCGTCAGGAGAGTACCACACTGGTGGTTTGGTGCTTTCTGTTGATTCAACAGCCTCAGCAGAGGCAATATTTTTAGTTGTGGATATAGCATTTTGTTCTACTCCTGCGACATGTCCACGGCATGCGGCACCGGGATTTGAAACTCTCGCACCCAAAATAAAGCCCGGCACATAAAAATCATCCTTCCAACTTACCAATTTGTTGTCATCGAAGCAAAGTCCAATCCAAGTTGAGCCTTCATTGTTGACATCTGTTGGTAGCAGTCGGATTTTGTGACCATCTTCCATCACCTCATAACCAACATTTGTTGTTTGCATGATATCAACAACATAGTCATAGTCCATCCCCGGCCTTAAATTGCCAATCTCACTTAATCTTTTCTGCCTGACGATAGCTCCGCAGCCTTGCAGCATAGAGAGGAATAGGATCGCAACAAGTAGGAAAGGGACTTTTTTCATAATAACCTCTGCGAGTTGGCAGTTGTAAACAGTTGTTTGTAGCACCTCAAGACACTGTTATCAATAGTCGAATAGTCGTAGCCGCATGCATGCTTTTGTATCTCGATGATATTTGGATTCCGTCCTTGACCTCTGGTCCAAGTTAGGGCTACAAATTCAAAGATGTTGTCCGAGAGAGCGGCATCGGCAACCCATTAAAATCGTTCTCTAAAAATCAATGCGAATCGACTTCCGAGACCCCGGAGAGACGCTCTCCTCTCCTCGCTACCACGACTAACATTGAAAGCCCTTAAAACCATTACGGTTTTTAAGGGCTTTCTTTTTGCCTTTTTTCGGGGTTTTGGATCAGTCTTCGCGAACTGGTACAAACTGGTGGTACAAATCACCAAACTTTTGCCCTGCTAATTTCAAGAATTTTGCCCTGAAACGGCCTCCCTCCCAACGTTCTGCGTAGAGGCTCTGTCTATCATTTCCGTTTGGTCGTGCCCGACGATCTGAAGGATATTTTCAACCGGCGCGAATTCCTCCCCCCACTCCGTACATAATACGATCGATGACCAGGCAAGGGACTTCCCGCTTAATGACCTGTAATAATTCCAATTCTGTGTGCGAGTTCATGCTATATTGAATCGCCGGACGACGGAACGGTCTTTGCACTCTCCGGACGGAAGGAATTATTTTCCGGGGAGTGCGTATGATCGAGTCAGTGCAAAGCGGTTATCAGGCACAGGCGGTTCGAAATTGCCCCAGGACATCGAATCCGGAAGCGGCCAGGCCCTCCGCGCAAGGCGACAAAGTCAGTTTGTCCAATGTCGGACGGCTGCTGTCCTCCTTCTTTTCCGGGTTCGGCATCGGCAAACCGGGAGGTGGGGCGATCACCGTGGCCGAGGCCGAGGCCGCGCTGGGACGTAAACGCGACAAGCTGGAGGGCGACGTCCGATCCATGCTCCTGAAAACAGGCGTATCGCTTTCGTCCGAGGTCAAGCTGACCACCGACGGCGCGGGCAAGGTGCGCGTCCTGGGCGACCATTCGCAAAAGGACGAGATCGAGGCCTTGTTCGAGAATAATGCAGAACTGACCAACGACTTTCGGGCCGTGTCCGGACTCTCGTCCCATGTGGATGCGGCCAGGGAACATGAAGGCTTTGCCGCGTTCTACCGGCAGGACCCCGAAGCCGCCATGGTCAAGTACGGCCACCTATTTGAAGGCCTCAAGGACCAGAATGACTTCGTAATGGCCATCGGTGAATCAACCGCCTCGGCGGAAGTTGAGACCGAAGCCGGAATCGAGCAGCGAGTTGATGCGCAAGCATTGCTGGAGCGGGACGTTTCCCAGTGGGAAGACGACGGCTCTGTCGTGGCCATGTCCCCCGAAGCGGCCTCTGCGTTCGAGGCTTCGGCTGGCGACGGTCCATCCCCGGGGGTGCCGTGGTCCTCGGTGCTTCCGGTGGAAGTGCCCGATCTCCAAATACCCGACAAGCTCGACTTCAATTCCCCGAACAAGCAGGTCCACGGCGGGATCAACTTCATGAAATTGACCCGCAAGGAATTGCGCGACTGGATCAGGACCGAAATCCATCTCGGATACATGACGGTGGATGAAAGCAAGCCTTTAGCGGCGTTGACCGTGAAGATTTCCGATGAAACGGGACAGCCCGTGAACATCGAGACGGACAAGGAACGGTGCGACTTCATAGCCATGGCTCGCGCAGGCCTTGAGGATGCGCTCTCCCGCGGCGACGGAGGCACCGCCGACCGCATGCGCGCCGCCCTGAAGATGATGAGAGCCTAACCTTTCGGTAAAAAAACGAAGACGCCTTATTCATTAGGTTGGGATGGGGTCAAAGCATGGCAGAGGCACTCCAACGGAAGTTGGAATCCTCTCCTTCCGATTAAAACAAAGCTCCACAACCGAGGGGCTTTCTTCGTTTCCAACGTGTGGGATGCCCCCGAACACACCCCGGCAGATCAGATGTCGATGGTTTCATCCACCGGGCCCGTCCTGGGACGGAGCCTGGGCCGCAAAAAAGCCCGCACGGACAACCGTGCGGGCTTTTTCGTTGATCCCTCGCTAGACCGTGAACTTGGTTACCCAGAAATCATGCAGGTTACAGAAGCTCGTGGCGTAGTATTCGCCCTTGGTCGGCAGGTCGTAGGTGGAAATGGGCTTGTCCTCGGGCGTGAAGACCTGCGCGCCGAGGACCTTGCCGTCGGCACTGACCAAAGTGTGGCGGACGATGTAATGGGCCGAACTCATGGGATGCTTGGTCTGCACGGTCACCTTGCCGTCCGCCATGGTCACCTGGGGCGCATGGAGACCGACCTTTTTCGCCCACTGGCCGGGATCGTCGGCCGTATAGACGATGTTCGAAGGAAACGGCCCGGTTTCGGCCGAAGCCTTGTGAACGCCAAGGGAAAGCCCGGCCGCCAGGGCCAGGGCCGATTTGAGGAAAACACGTCTGTTGCTCATGATGCCTCCATGTGGAAATGATTATTGTCGCCATCTTAGCAGCATCCAGCCGATATGCAATCAATTTTCAGGACAGAATTGGCTTGTCGCAGTTTTGCCGCAAACCCAAGCCGACCATCCCAGAGCAGGCGCCCCGTGAAAAAGTCCTTGAAATCTTCCTGATTCCAAGGACTCGAGCATACCCGCAAGAAGGTTCGGCGGTTATTGGGGCAAGATCACCCTCCCCCGGGGCCACCGTCAGCCGACAAGCGCGAGATAGACGTGCTCGTAGGCCATATCTCCAGCCACGAGAAAGAGCATGCCCCCCATGATGTAATTCATGTATTTAAAATACCTTGCGCTTTCAATTCGCCTGGAGATCAAGGCCCCGACGACAGCATAGAACATAGGCGCACCGACGCTCAGAATGCCGAGACCCAGGGCCCATACCGCCACGGCCGCTCCTTCGATCCCGGCGGCCGGGAACTGTATCGTGGTCACGGGCAGGACCACCATGAACGCCTTGGGATTGAGCAGCTGCATGAGCAGTCCGTCCTTGAAGTCCAGGGCGGCCACCGACTCCTCGGTACCGGACAGGTCCACCTTCGAAGACACGACCTTCCAGCCGAGGTAGAGGATGAAACAGGTGCCGAGCCCGGCGATGACCGGAAGCACCCCGCCGCTGACCACGGCGGACCCGGCGTAGCCCACCAAGGAAAAATAGATGACCAGGGCCGTACCCACGCCGAGGCAGAACGGGAGGTGCCGGGACGGCCTGCGCTGCATGCCGCAATTCAGGCTAAGGATATTGACCGGACCGGGGGTGTACATGACCCCGATACAAAACAGGAGGATGCCGAGCATGGGAACCTACTTGGTGAATTGGATCTGGTACTGGCGGGGCGTGAGGCCATAGGCGCGCTTGAAGTGCCGGTTCATGTGGCTGACGTCGAAGAAGCCGAACCGGGCGGCCACGTCCGTGGACGGCGTGCCCTTGGCGAGCTCCTCCCGCACCCTGTTGATCCTGTGGTTGATGACGTACTGGTGCGGCGTGAGCCCGAACTGGCTTCGGAACAAACGGATGAAGTGGAATTTGGACAGATGGGCGGCGCGGCTCAGGTCGTCGATGGAGACGTCGGCCTCGATGTTGTCGTGGATGTAGTCCCGGGCCCGGAGCAGGAGCGCATCCTTGCTGTCGGTCCAGCCGTCCGGCCGGTACACGCCCATCCGGCTCGTCAGCCGCCGGGCCAGGCCGTACAGGCAGGACTCGATCTCGAGCCCGCTGCGGTTCGGGGCCTCCACCAGCCGGGCCGCGCGTAGGATGAGCCCGCGCAGGACCGGGTCCGAGAAGTTGATCTCCCTGGCGCGATACTCTGTCCGGCCGCCATCGGCCGCGCTCCGGGCGAACCCGTTGAACATGACCGGATCGAGATACAGCATCGTGTACTTCAGGGCGGTCTTGTCTCCGGGATTGCCGTTGTGCGCGTCGTCAGGGTTGAACAGGATGATGTCGCCGGGCGAGCTGCTGAACCGCTCCCCCTTGCAGGAGAATTCCTGCACGCCGTCCAGGGTCACGCCCATGGCCACTTCCTCGTGGGCGTGCCTGCCGTAGGAGAAATCCGACATGACCGCATTGAGCACGGTCACGCCCAGGTCCCGCCCACTGTTGACGAATTGAAACGTATTGTCTTTGGCTGTCGACATCCCTTGCCCTCTGTTCCGCCCTTGATACCCCGCTCCCCACTCGGCTGGCTTGGATAAAATTGCGCAATCCCGTTCCCATGCGAAATAACCCAAGTGACAGGATACCCATGAAGTAGCCACTGCGCGGCAACCGTCAAGCATGGCTCGCCACTCCGGCCAACCCCGTGTTTCTCGGAGTCTAGAAACAGGGACACGAGAATAGACTTTCCAACCAGCTGGACTCATTATCGATCCGTTTTACGGCTGACAGCGAAGCACTTTCCGGGATATTATTATCTAGACTTAAACTAGATTTTCTCTAGATTTAATACATTTACCTGATAACATAGACTTTTTTATTAAAGTGCGCCGTTCGATTCCAGATACGGAAAAAACACCGGTTTTGGTTGCCAAACGGCCCCAAGAACTTATATAGGTCTTGTCCCGAACGGTTCTTTGACATGGGGGCGCACTGGTTTCGACGGGGATAGTTGAAGCCGAAGCCGCAGGTCGAGGTTGGTCGATGGCCTCGTAAAAATCGACCACAAAGATAATTGCCAACGACAATTACGACTACGCAATGGCTGCTTAATTGCAGAGTTGCACCTGACAACACAGCTTGTCACGATTCACCCGCCGACGCCTTATAAGCGGTCTGGATCGTCAAAATCATAGGGCTAGCATCACAAGCTGGTTTCTTGCCTGGGATGTGAAACTTTAACAGAAACTAGCCCGCCGGCCGTCTGGCCCGGAGCAATCCGACGGGCGAACCTTTATTCCGGACCTAAACCTGTAGACGCTTTCGCGGATCGTTCTCGGACGGGAGTTCGACTCTCCCCGCCTCCACCATTTTCTCGAGGAAAAAAGGCCCTGCCGACATCGGCGGGGCCTTTTTGGTTTTCACGAGCATGAGGCTACCACTTGGAGCGGCCGGGCGGGAGGTAGAAGAATTCCACGCGGCGGTTGGCCTGGCGGTTCTCCTCGGAGGTGCTCGGCAGAAGCGGCTTGGAACCGCCGTAGCCCACGGCCTTCATGCGGGTGGCCGGGATGTCCGAGTGGTCGAGGATGTAGCGCAGGCAGCGGGCCGCGCGGGCGGCGGACAGGGCCCAGTTGGAGCCGTACTGCCGGGACTCGGGTGCCTCGCCGTCGGTATGCCCCCGGATGACCAGGTTGAAGTCGGTCTTCTTCATGGATTCAATGACGATTTCCAATGCCTGCCTGGCCTCGGCGGTCAGTTCCACCGACCCCCTGTCGAAAAGCACCGGGCTGCTCATCCTGAGCATGACGCCCGCCTTGTCGGAGCTGACCTTGGCCATGTGGGTCAGGTCCTTGGCCCGGATGGCCTTTTTCAGGATCACGCCGAGTTCGACTATCTGCCGGTTTTCCTTGACGCTCTGCCGTTCCTTGAAGGTCGTGTCCGCATACGGCGTGGACAGGGCCGAGCTGTCCTCGTACTGGACGCCCAGGGCCTCCTGGATGGAGCCCATCAGCTTGCGGAAGTTGGTTATATCCTGGTTGGTGAAGGACAGGAGCAGGACGAAAAAGCACAGCAGCAAGGTGACCATGTCGGCAAAGGTCGCCATCCACGGCGGGATCCCCTCTTCGGGCTTGGGCGGGTCGGACTTGGGTCCTCCGCCCTGCTGTTCCATCGCTTCCTGTTCAGCCATTTTTTCTTGTCCCTACCAGGCGTCCCGCTGGGGCATGTGCATGTAGAATTCGACCCGCTGGTTCTTCAGCCGGTCCGCCTCGGTGTCGTTGGGCACCTCGGGCCGGGTGTCCGCATAGCCAACAGCCTTGGCCCGATTGATCTCGATGCCGCCCTTGTTGACGATGTAATCCAGGGCCACGGCGGCGCGCGCCGCAGAGAGCTCCCAGTTGGACGGAAACTTGGCCGTATGGATGGGCCGGTCGTCCGTGTGCCCCCGTACCACGAGATTCAGCTTGTAATCCTTCAGAACCTTGATGACCGCGTCCAGCATCTTCCCGGCCTCGGGCCGCAATTGGGCGGTATCGGGCTCAAACAGCGCGGCCGAGCTGGCGCGGAAGACCACGCCGTCGCGGTCGGCGCTCACCCCAGCCCCCTCCTTGAGCTTCACGTCCATCTCCTCGAGCATGGACTTGACGCGCATGACCACGGACAGGAGCAGCCGCTGGTCATGAGAGATGGACGAGGCCATCTTCTCGATCGCCTCTGAGCTGGTGTTGAACTGGGCCATTTCTTCGGAGACCGCGCGAACCTCCTTGACGCCGAAGGCTCCCTTGAGCGAGCCCAGCGCGTCGCGGAACTTCTCCTCGCTCTGCTGGGCAAAGGACAGCAGCAACACGAAAAAACATAACAAAAGCGTGACCATGTCGGCAAACGTGGCCATCCACGGCGGCAATCCCTCGTCGCCCGGCGGGTCTTCCGGCGGCTTCCTGCGTATGACTTCTTCGGCCTTGGCCATGGGTTCTCCGCGTACAGAAAATTAAGTCGTTTCGCGCAGGGCCGGGGACAGGAAGGCCTGCAGCTTTTCCTTGACCACCGACGGGTGGTCGCCGCGCTGCAGGGAGGAGACGCCCTCGATCATGATCTGCATGAACAGGACATCTTCGGCGGACCGCTCCTCCAGCTTGGTGGCCATGGGCAGGAACATGACGTTGGCCATGATGGCCCCGTAGAAGGTGGTCAGCAGTGCCACGGCCATGGCCGGGCCGATGGACGAGGGGTCGGACAGGTTGGAGAGCATGTTGACCAAGCCGATGAGGGTGCCGATCATGCCGAAGGCCGGAGCCATGGTGCCCATGCCCTTAAAAACGGCCTGCCCCTGCCGGTGGCGTTGCTTCATGAACTCCAGCTCGATCTCCATGACCGAACGGACCAGCGCCTCGCTGGAACCGTCCACCACCAGCATCACGCCCTTTTTCAGGAACGGGTCGTCGATGTTGACCTTTTCCAGCGCGACCAGGCTCTCCTTGCGGGCCTTGTCGGACAGGGAGGTTATCAGCTTGATGATTTCCCGCGGGTCGGTGGACTTGAACAGAAGGGTTTTCATGCCGACCTTGAAGGCGTTGATGACCACGCCCATGGGAAACATGACGAAGATGACGGCGAAGGTGCCGCCGATGACCACCACCACGGAGGGAATATCAATGAACCCCGCCGCGTTGCCACCCATGAAGATGGTCGTGATGACAAGGCCGAAGGCACCGGCCAAACCGATAAGAGTTGCTATATCCATATGTTATTTCTTGCTTTTTGCAGCTGAAGCGCCGATTTTCACTTCACCATTGTCATAATAGAAAAAGACATCTTCCAGAAAATCATCCACCTTGTAATACGCCGAACCGATGCATATTTCCACGCCCGGCTTGACCACGCCCGGTACAAGAACCCGGCAGTCGTCCAATCGTTCGGTGGCGTAGATGCCGTCCCACAGTTTGGCCTTCATGGTCTTGAGCAGGTCCAGCTCCTTACGGGCCGACTCGAGCCGGGGCTCGTATTCCGCCCTGAACTCCTCGCCCTTGTTCAAGGCCTTCTCGAAAGAGGCGATGTCCTCATGCAGCCCCTTGATCCGCACGTTGTACCGCTGGTCGACAAAAAGCAGCGACGGCTTGTATCCCAAAACGAGTGAGGTGTCGGTACCCATGCCGCCCCCCAGCTGTTCGCCCACGTAGACATAGCCGTAGGCGCAGATGTTTCCGCCGGTGAGGCGTCCGCCCACGGCCAGCCGCTTGCCCGCATAGACATCGCTGTGCATCAGCGCGCCCTTGACCATGATGTCGCCGCCCGACAGCAGGGTCGCGTACTCGCAAAAAGCGAGCTTCATATCCTTTCCGGTCTTGAGCAGCCCCTGCTTGCCGCCCTTGACCCCGCCCCGGCAGTCCAGGCTGCCCCGGGCCTTGATGGTCGCCCCTTCCACCTGGTCGTTGACCCGCACGTCCGTAGCCTCGATGGTGAAACCGCTGCGCACCGACCCCTCGACCACCACGTTGCCCACGAAGTCCACGTTGCCGGTGTGGTAGTCGATATCCGAGTGCACCGTAAGCGGATTGCGAACGAGAATCCTGCCTTCCTTGTAACAAACGTACCCGTCCACCGCCGCAAAAAGCTTGTCCGGTGCATCCCGCTTGATGCCGGTCCCCTTGCCCGCAGGAAAGGATTTCTCCTCGGAGACGAACCGTTGGTCCAGGTCTGCGCCCGCCTCTTCCACCGGTATCCATTCCGCGATGAGCTCACCGGCGGTCACGTTCACGACGAACTGGCGTTCATGATGGTTCACGCTACCGTCCGCCTGCTCTTCCGGTTTGAGTTTGGCCGGGTCCCAGTCGGGGTCGAAGTAATGTTTCAGGAAAAAAGGCATTGCCCCTCTGGAGGGTTTGATGGGAAGGCCGGCCGCCCGAGGACGTATTGATCAGCCATGAAGACTCAAACATGCCGACCTGTTACAAGCCTGATTCGATACTATGGGATCGTAGTGAATTATCGACTTTGCGTCAATGGTTATCGGCTGTTACGCATCCGCCGTAATACTGACCATCGAATATCGCCTACCCCTAAAGAAAACGTGGATTGCGCCGATATTGAACGTAAGAGGCATATTGGTTGGGATGATTCGTGCAACACCAGGGAGGGAGACCATGAATATCCCCGTGATGAACATCGACATGAAGCAAGAGCTGCGCTCGGAGAGCGTTGTTCCGGCCAAGGCCGTGCAGAAGCCGCCCGTATCGGACGGCTCGATCCGGCGCGATGACGTTGTCATGGCGCAGGACGAGGCGCAGTCGGACAGGCAATCCGGCACCCCCACCCGGGATGAACTGAACACCTTGATCGCCGAGGCAGAGGCACACCTCGAGTCCAAGAACATCAAGCTGAAGTTCAATGTCCTGGAAAACAACGACACGATTCAGGTGGAAATCGTCGACTCCGACGGGAAGACCATCCGCAAGATTCCGGATGACGACCTGCTCAAGTTAACCAAGTCCCTGAAGACTCTCGGACAGGGGTTCCTGGACAAGATGTCCTGAGCCGACCAGCACGCAGCCATGGACCGCGCCCCAGCCCTCCGGCCGGGGGCGTTTTTGGCGCTGGTGCCCCCTTTTCTCACGGGGTTGCCAACCCGGTCGGGCTCGGGCATAGTTGATGGGTACAATGCCCAACAACGGAGGCGCCCATGTCGGACATCAGCATATCCATGGACACGATCCAGAGCATGAGCATGGACAACCAGCTGCTCGGCCCGGAGTCCATCAGCGACTACAGCAACGAGATCGGCTCGGGCATCAACCCCACGGGGGGCATGGACAACCGCGAACAGACCGTGGCCGGGCTGGAGGTGGCCTCCCGGACCGAAGACTACCTCGGCACGGGAACGGACTTCTCCTCCACCGGCACGGACATCGACATTCAGCAGACCATGCACCAGTTGGCGTCCGAGACCGGCATCGGGACCATCGCCGACAAGATCGCCTGACCTTTGACCACACAAAGGAAAAGGCCCCGACCTGAGCGGTCGGGGCCTTTTTTATTGCCTTGGCGCAGTGGCTACCACTGCTTCTTGCGCTGCTTTTCCAGGGCCGCTTCCTGCTCCTCGAAGGTGGCGAAACCGGCGTGGTGCATGGCGTCCTCAACGGTGTTGTGCCAATCCCAGCTGGCGTAGATGACCGGCTTGTGGAAGGTGGCGCGGAACTGCTCCATCTCCTGGCGGTAGAACTCCTCCTTGGGGGTCTCCATATGGTCGCGGAGCTGTTCGCTGAAGCGGTCGAGCTCGCCCTCGTACCATTCCATGAAGTCCTCGGGGGACTTGTACTTCTTGAGGATGTGGCCGTAGCTGTTGGCCTCAAGCAGCTCCTGCAGCTTGACCATGTGCTGCTTCTTGAGCCAGGCGCCCAGTTCGCTGGTCTTGATGTTCTCGGACTCGATCTCAGCCATGTCCAGCTTGGTCTGGTGGTAGGTGTCGGGCACCACCGAGGCGGACACGATGCCCGCGATGGCCACCAGGCCGCGCAGGATCACGGAGTTGGACACGCCCTGGCCGCAGAAGCCGACCTTCTTGCCGACCTTCTGGCCCGCGAAGATGGCGGACAGGATGGCCCAGACCACGGCCGGGTCCTCCTCGTCGTAGATGTGCTGCAGGCTGGCGTTGTCGCGGTCCGTGGCCAGGACCATCTGGGTCATGTCGTTGGAACCGATGGAGAACCCGTCCACTTCCTTGAGGAATTCCTTGCACAGGATGGCGTTGCTCGGGATCTCGGCCATGAGGATGACCTTGAGATCGTCCTTGCCGGATTCCAAGTTGTGGACCTGCTTGAGGTAGCGCTTCATGGAGCGGGCCTCTTCCAGGGTGCGCACGAACGGGAACATGATGGACAGGTTCCGGCCGCCGTAAATGCCCCGGGCCAGCTTGAAGGCCTCTAGTTCCCAGTCGTGGATGTTCCGCGAGACGCCCCGGTAGCCGATCATGGGGTTGTCCTCGTGGGCCTCGAACAGGGAGCCGCCCAGCAGGTTGCGGTATTCGTTGGATTTGAAGTCGGTGGTCCGGTAGACGATGTTGGAGCCGTAGAAGGCCATGGCGAACAAGGCCAGCCCCTGGGACAGGGTCTGGATGTAGTTCTCCTTGCCGGTGGTGTAGCCGCGCGATTCGAGCAGGCGGCGGATACGATCGGGAAGGGTCGCCACTTCGTCCATCTCGGACTTGAGGCCCATCTTGAGGGCCACTTCCTCGCGCAGGCGGGTGATCTTGTCCAGATGGGCCACGAAATCGGGATCTTCCTGGAGACGGGCCACGTACTCGGACACGACCTTCTCATGCTGCTGGCGGATCTTCCACGCCTCGGTGCGGACCGACGGGGTCGGCTCGAGCATGTCGTGGTAGCCCAGGACCACGGCCACGTGGGCCTCGGGGTCGATGGAGGTCTTGAGCACGTCCAGGCGCTCGGTGGCGTGGGAGATGTGCTCGTCGAGCTTGTGGTCCATCTCACGCAGACGGCGGTGCATGGCCAGGACCTCGTCCGTGCTGCGTGCGCCCTCCTGCTCGGCCAGGGACTCCATCTTGCGGGTCAGGCCGGTGATCAGGCCGACGTACTCACGCAGCTTCAGCGGCATGGTGATCAGGCCGGAATCCAACTGCTCCTTCATGACCTTGGTCAGGTGGTGGTCCATCTCCTGGAGCTTGCCCTCCACCAGATCGTTAAGGACATCCTTGTCGTAGGCCTCGAGCGCCATGGGATGGACGCCGATGTTGCCGAGCATGAACTCGGCGCGCAGCAGGCCGACCTCGAAGTCGGGCACGTTGCGCAGGCGGGACAGGAACAGGGCCTGGCCCACATCGGCCAGGATCAAGCCGACCTTGGTCTTGGTGGCGGGCAGCCCGGCGACGTCGATCTCGCCACCGACCTCCACCAGGGGCAGCTCACCCCGGTAGACCTTGCCTCGGGAGCCGTCGACCGTGACCTGCTGGCCGTCCATGGAGCGCAGTGCCTCGAGGCGCTGGATACCGATGATGGCCGGGATGCCCAGCTCGCGCGAGGTGATGGCCGCGTGGCTGGTGTCGCCGCCCACGTCGGCCAGGATGGCCGAGGCGATGCGCATGCCCGGAACCATGTCCGGGTCGGTGCGCTCGGCGGCCAGGATGTCGCCCTTGTTGATCTTGTTCAGTTCCAGGGCGGAGCGCAGGTACTTGACCGTGCCCTGGCCCGCGCCTCGGGATGCGCCGTTGCCTTCGAGGATGACTTCGGCCGAGTCGATGGCCTTCTTGTCCACCTCGAGGCGGCGCATGAAAATGGTGTGCGGATGGAGTTCGAAGTCCTCGTTCCAGCGGGTCTCCGGGCGCGCCTGGACGAACCACAACCGGTCGGTCTTGTCGATGCAGAACTCGGTGTCCATGATCATGCCGCCGTAGGCCCGGGAGATGTTGCGCACGCCCTGGGCCACGGTCTCGGCCTGGGCAATGGACAGGGCCCAGCGGAAGACCTCGTTGTCGGCGACCTTGACCACGTGGGTGCCGCTGCCGTCCTCCTTGTAGACAATCTTCTTCTCCTTGCAGCCCATGTAACGGATGACCACCTCGCGGCCGCCGTCGCGCTGGAAGACGTAGAACTTGTCCGGAGTGACCATGCCGCCGACGACCGCCTCGCCCAGACCGTAGCTGGCGTCGATGGACACGAGGTCGTTGCGCTCGGTGCCCCGGCAGCCGGTGGCCGTGTCCGCGCTGAACGCCGTGCCCGAGATGACCGGGTTGATCATCCGCATGATGCAGACCGACAGGGAGGTGTGCTCAATGGCCCACTCCTTCTTGGCGGTCTCGGCTATGGAGTCGTCGCCGGTCTTCTCGGCCAGGGTGATGGCGTCGAGAATGGCCTCGCGGCGGTAGGTCATGGAACGCAGGTTGTAGGCCGAGGCGCAGTCCCAATGGTAGGCCTCGAGGCACTCTTCCTCGCCCACTATATTAAGGTAGGTATCTTGCAGACCGGCAAAGGCCTTCTTGCGGCTGTCCTCGCCCGCCGCGGAGGAACGCACGGCCACGGGCACGTCGTCCAGGCCGGCTTCCTTGCAGATGGACTGGTAGGCGGCCTTCACTTCCTTGCCGACACCTTCGGGCATCTCCACGGACAGGATGGCCGACTGGACCAGGACCGACCGCATGCGCAACTGGTCGATACCCTCCGGGGAGGTGGCGAAGCCCTCGACCACGTTGTTGATGAAGGTGCGCAGGCGGATGGGCGTGCCGGACTGCTTCTTGGATTCCTCGCGGATCTTCTTGCCCACCTCGCGGACGAAGTGCTGCAGGTAGTCGGAGTCCTCGTTGACCGCGTCGGAGTACCAGTCGATCTTGTTGTACTCCTTGTCCACCGTGGCCCGGACCACGGCGGCGTTCACCTTGGTCTCGTCCAGGAGGATATGAAATGCGTGGGAGGAAATGGCCCGGAACTCCGGAGCGCGGATGCCCGGCACCTGGCTGATGATGGCCGTGTTGTAGTTCTTGCCGCCGACCAGCAGTTCGGCGTCCTCGCCGATCTTCTTGATTTCGGCGCCGTTCAGGACGAGCTTCTGCTTGAGACTCTCCACCTTGGCATCGGGCTTCTTGGCTTTGGCCGCCGGTGCGTTATCCGTTGCGTCATTTTTGGCTTTGGCCATCTCTTCCTCCTGGTATAACCGTGCCGGGCGGCCATTTTTCATCTGGTCCCGCCCCTGTAATCACGGCGCTTTCTATTTTGAATCATCAAAAAAGAACAATCAAAATCCAAGGTTCGAGTTTTCGCTTACAGGGTTATTTACCGCTTCGTCAACGAAACAATTGGTCCAACCACTATGCCAATTATCTGTAACAAAAACTCCAAAAATCGTCTGGAATTGTTAGCCGATAGATTTAACCTAGCAAGAAAAATAAAGGCCGACGCGCTATTAGAACGCGTCGGCCAATGTATTCTCAGAGTCTTCCAGCCGGTGGTCAGCGGGACGCCAATTCAGACCAATTTGATCGGTCGTGTTATTTTTTTACAACTTCTGGCCGCAGTTGGGGCAGAAGTTGCAATCCTCCGTGGGCACGTCGACCTTGCAGGTGGGACAGGTGCCCGCCTCGGGGCCGAGCTCCATGAGCAGCTCCCCTTCCACCACCGGGATCATCTTCTTGTCCTCGGTGTAGTTGGCGGACTTGATGACCCGGCGAATCATGCCGGAGACCGGGGCAAGGACCGCCTTCTCCTGTTTCATGATGGAGATGTTGAACAGTTCCTCGCCCGCCTTGACGCGGTCGCCGGGGCGCACATGGGTGACCCACAGGTCGCCGTTGCTGGGCGAGCCCACGTGATAGATGTTGGCCGGATCGGCCATCTCGGTGGCGTCCTTGCCGCCGGCTTCGGCCTCGGCCACCTTGACCTGGTGGCTCATGATCTCGGAGTCGAGCACGTAGCGGACAACGGCCATGCCGTTTTCGTCCGGCTCGGAGATGTCGAGGATGCGCATGAGGTGCGGCTTCTTGCAGTTGCCCTGGAAGTCCAGGACCTCGCCCTTCTCCAGCCCCTCGAACCAGATGTCCACGGGCAGGTTGTTGATGTTGCCGAACTTGTCGCAGAACTCGATGGTCTTGATCGCGTCGCCCGGATGGTTGAGATACATGATGAACTCTTCCTCGGTGGGCTGGCGATGCAGACGGGACTGGAGCGCTTTCTTCTCGGCCACCAGATCCACGTCCTTGAGGGTGGTCAGCGGCGAGGCCTCGGTGCGTTCCTTGATGGCCGTCTCCCAGCCGGAGCCGAAGGCGGACTGGTAGACCCAGTCAGCCGGGAAGCCCAGGGGCAGCTTGCCAAACTTGCCCAGCAGCAGGTTGCGGAAGGCGTCGTTGGAGTCGCGGTACAGGTCCAGGCGCGCCTCGCGCTCGAGATTGGTCAGTTCGTCCTCGCGGCACAGGGTGACCACGTCGAGCATGTTCAGCAGGCGGCGCACTTCGCGCTCGCCGCCGCGCTTGTAAGCACCGGTCACGGCCAGGAAGGCGGTGTTCCAGGTGATCTGCGAGCCCGGGGTGACGTCGTGGTAACGGACCACCTTGCGGGTCCCTTCCAGGAACTTGAGCATGTACGGCAGCAGCTTGATGTAGCCCTGCTTGAGCGCCCCCTCCTGGGAGGAGGACGTCGCGCCGCCGGGCATGCCGTGGCGGACCACATCGTGGTCGATGCCCTGGAAATACGGGGCCGTGTAGCGGTCGTAGTACGGCATGATCTGCTTGAGCCGGAAGTTGGTGGCCCGGATCATGTCCTTGTCGAGATGGGTCTTCAGGCCGATCTCGTCCTCAATATAGGAAGCAGTGGACAGGACCTCGCCCTGGCCGTACCAGCGCACGCTCGCGCCGATGGCCACGTCCACGATGTGCGCGCCGGCCTCGGCGGCCGCGCCCATGGTCGGGACGAAGAGGCCGTCGGTGTAATGCCGGTGGCTGTGGATGACCAGTTCGGGATATTTTTCGGTAATGGACTTGATCAGTTCGCGCATGAACCTCGGGGGGCACACGCCGCCCATGTCCTTGAGGCCGAGGATGATCATCTTCTCGGCCTGCTTGGGGGTCACGCCAGCCGCCTCGGAGCACATGCGGATGATCTCATCGGTCACGGTCATGTAGCGCTCGACCGTGAAGCCCTTGGCCCAGGACAGGGAGATGGCGGGCTCGAAGATGTTC
Source organism: Pseudodesulfovibrio sp. lm2024 (assembly GCF_051175575.1). Lineage (NCBI taxonomy): Bacteria > Pseudomonadati > Thermodesulfobacteriota > Desulfovibrionia > Desulfovibrionales > Desulfovibrionaceae > Pseudodesulfovibrio > Pseudodesulfovibrio sp. lm2024. The sequence continues at coordinate 1,889,707 of NZ_CP195092.1, read as the reverse complement.
CTCTTCGAGTTCATGGCCACCTCGGCGAACGGCCGCATGTTATCGACATGGTTCAGGAAGTCGAAACAGCGGATGATTTCGTAGTGCTCGTTGATCATCTCGCCGGTCAGCCGCATGACGTTCTTGGGCTGCGGTTTGTAGCCCAGGATGTTGGTCGACCGGATGAGAATCTGCTTGAGGGTGTTGGGCGCGAACTTGTTCCACTCGGCCGCCTCGGTGAACGGATAGGTCATGTTGGCGAGCATGGCCACGTGGAAGTGCGCCCCGCCGCCGTTCTCCAGGGAGAAGAAGCCGCATTTGTCGAGGGAGGGACCGATGATGCGGTCCTCGGCCAGACGGAACCGGTTGCCGCTGTTGGACTGGGTGATGTCGCGGGTCGTGGTGTCCGTCATGTGAATGATCCCGGCCTCACGGTCCGTGCGCAGGGTGTCCAGGATGGCGTCGCGATCCATCTTGCGCGAAAAGCGCGGCTCGAACCAGGAGGAAACCTCGGGCGGCTCGGCCAGATGGAACCGGCCCACCCGCTTGTCCTCGCGGCCACGGTATTCGCCGAGCTGGACGTACTTGTTGTAACCCTGGGCCGAAATCTCGGCCACCAGCCGGGTCAGGCGCAGGGAATCCGGCTCGCGGTCGGAGTAGTCCATGAGTTCGGCGTAGTTCTGGCGCACGAAATTGGTGTCGTAGTCCGCGTCGATGAACATCTGATGGTCGATGATCTTGCGGTGGAAGGGAATGGTCGTCTTCACTCCGCCGATCATGTACTCGCGCAGGGCCCGGGTCATCAGGGCCACGACCTTTTTCCAGGAATTGCCGTAGGCGATCAGCAGGGAGGCCGCCGAGTCGTAGTTGGACGGGAAGCGGTAGCCGTCGCCCACGCAGGAGTCGATGCGGATGCCCTGCCCGCCGGGCGAGACGTACCGGGTGATGCGCCCGGAATTGGGTTCGAAATGCTTCTGCGGGTCCTCGCAGTTGATGCGGCACTGCATGGCCCACTGGAACGGCTTGGTGTTCTCCTCGTTCAGGCGCAGCTTGGCCCCGAAGGCGATGGCGATCTGCTCCTCGACCAGATCGATGCCGTAACGGCACTCGGTGATGCCGTGCTCCACCTGGAGCCGGGTATTGACCTCGATGAGGTACGGCACGCCGTCGGCGTCCACCAGGAATTCGACGGTGGCCAGGGAATAATAGCCCACGGCCGAGACCAGCCGTCTGGCGTAGTCCTTGAGCTGTTCGCGCAGCTCGGGGGTGAACTTGGGCCACGGGGACGGGGTGATCTCGATGAGCTTCTGGTGGTTGCGCTGGACCGTGCAGTCGCGCTCATCCAGACAGAAGACGTTGCCGTACTGGTCGGCGATGACCTGGATCTCTATGTGGCGCACCGAGGTCAGCAGCTTCTCCACGTACAGGCGCGGGTTGCCGAAGGAGGCCTGGGCCAGGGCCGAAGCCTTGGAGAAGGCGTTTTCCAGGTCCTCTTCCTGGTAGACCTCGTAGATGCCGCGGCCGCCTCCGCCGCCCTCGGCCTTGAGCATCACCGGGAAGCCGATCTCCTGGGCGATCTGACGCGCCTCGGGGATGGAAACGGCCCCTTCGGAGCCGGGAACGACCGGCACGCCCTGCTCGATGGCCAGCTTGCGCACGGCTACCTTGTTGCCCAGGATGCGCATGGGTTCCTGTTCGGGACCGATGAAGATGATCCCCTCCTTGGCGCAACGGGCCGGGAAAGAGTCATCTTCGGAACAGAATCCCCAGCCGGGATGGATGGCGACCACGTTGTTGGCTTTGGCCTCGTGGATGATTCTGTCCTGATCCAGATACGCCCGGGGGTCGGAGCCGAGCATCAACAGCTCGTTGGCTCCGGAGGATGCCGGAGAGGTTTTATCAACGTCGGTGGCGGTCATTATCGCCTTGGCGTTGAACATTTCGGTTATGGAACGGCAGATGCGCCTGGCCGGGATGCCCCGGTTGGCCACCAGTATCCGCTTCCCCTTGACCTCTTCAAGTACCTGTTCAAAGGACTTCGGCTGCATGAATCTCACTGGTCTCCTACGACAGAAATGACTGAAAAAACCCTTGTCGGCCCGTCCCGCCCCATGCGGGAACTAGAGAGGAAATATCGACCCCGAATACAGCACCGACTCCCCCCCGTCTCGACGAAGAACAAGTCCACCATCCAAGGAAAGGCCCGCCAAAAGAGCCTCATAGGAGCTATCGTCTCCTTCCTTGACCAAGATAGTTCGTCCGAACCAGGCGAGGTTGCTCTCGAACATAGAGATGAATCGAGGGGGTGGAATCTCGTCGAGCATTACTGCATACACGGTTTTCCCATGGTTTACAAGCTGATCGAGGAGGGCCACGGGGCCGGAAGAAAAGAACGGAAGCCTGATTTTCGCCGCGGGCACCGAACGATCTTCGCGCATTTGCGAGTCATCCGGACAGTCGGCGAGATTCAGCCCTACACCGACGATGGACGTACCATTTCGCTCTTCGATGAGCATTCCGCCAACCTTGCGGTCTTCCTGAAGAATATCGTTCGGCCACTTGACCTTGAGATCCGCGCCCAGGCCGCCCAGGACCTCGGAGAACACATGCCCGACGACCAGGGGCAGGAGATCGGACAACGCCTTGGCCCACGCCCCTTTCGCGGGTGCGGGCGGGAGCACGATGGAGGCGTGCAGGTTTCCGGCAAAAGACGCCCACGGCCGCCGAAGCTGCCCCCTGCCCTGCGTCTGCCGGGCGCAGATCACCGCGCCCCACGGGCCGAGCAGCCCGTCGGCGGCCAGCCGCGAGGCCAGCTCCATGGTGCTGGCGCATGTCCGGGCCACGACCACGGTGCCGTGCGCCAGCCCGCCGCCCCTGAGCCAGCCCGCCGGGACCGCGTCCCCTTCGGGGCGGGCCGGTTCCCAGGGACCGTATTGGCGCAGATCTTCCTGCCAGAGCCGATGGACCGGCGGCTCGTGGGCCGTCGCCCCGTCCATGAGAAAAATTCCTTGTGGAAGCATGGGTTACCTTGTGCTACAGGTGGGCAATGAAAATTTATCTGGCTGGCGGCGCGGTCCGCGACCTCCTGCTCGGCAGGCCCCTGCACGACAGGGATTACCTGGTCACGGGAGCCACCCGCGAGGAGTTCCGCCAGGCCTTTCCGAACGCCCGCGAGGTGGGCCGGACCTTTCCGGTCTTCCTGGTGGACAGCCTGGAGTTTTCCTTTCCCAGGGCCGGTTCCCTTGATGAAGAATTAAAATCCCGCGACCTGACTGTCAACGCGCAATTGCTCGACGATGACGGCGAGCTCGTCTGCCACCCGCAAGGATTCGACGATCTGGCGGCGCGTATCCTGCGCCCGGCCTCGGACCATTCCCTGGCCGACGACCCCCTGCGCGTCCTGCGCGCGGCCCGATTTTCCGCCCAGCTGCCGGATTTCACGGCTCATGCCGAGTTGATCGAGGCCATGCGCGCGATCGGCGCCTCGGGACGCCTCGCGGACATCTCCGCCGACCGGGTGGTGCCTGAACTGCGCAAGGCCCTGGAGAGCCCGAAGCCCGGCAACTTCCTGCGGCTGCTGGCCGATGCGGACTGCCTGCTGCCGTGGTTTCCGGAGTTCGAGACCGGCCGGACCGTCCCGGCGGGCCCCCTTCCCTACCATAACAGCGACATGCTGACCCACACCTGCCGGATCATGGACGACCTGGCGGGCGACCCGGTGGCCGTCTGGATGGGGTTGACCCACGACCTGGGCAAGACCCTGACGCCCCGTGAACGGTGGCCCCGCCACTACGGCCACGACCTGTCGGGCGTGCCCCTGGCCGAGGCCGCCGCCCTGCGCCTGCGCATGCCCAACGAATACAAGAGCGCGGGCATGAAGGCCGCGCGCTGGCACATGACCGCCGCACGCTACGGCCACCTGCGCCCGGGCACTCGGGTTGACCTGCTCATGGACCTACACCTGTCCGGCACCCTCGCCCCCCTGTTCAAGCTCGTCCTGGCCGATCACGGCGAGGACCATTTCGAGCGCGCACGGGCGGAACTGGCGGCCATCCTGCCGGTCCGGCTCGCTCCGCAGGACATGAACCACGGGGCCGAGTCCGGCGAAAAGCTGCGCTTGCTCCGGGCCCAGGTCTTGCGCAACGGCTGACCGCCGGACAACGGTTTTGACAATTATTCCTCAACCGTCTAATAATGCGCCATCCTGCATAAGACAGGCGAAGCCAACCGGCAATCATCTGCGATACATGGAGAATCCGCATGAGACTCGTGACCCGATCCGACTTCGACGGCCTGGCCTGCGCCACCCTGCTCAAACACCTCGGCATCATCGACGACTACCTGTTCGCCCACCCCAAGGACCTACAGGACGGCCGGGTGGAGGTGGGCCCCGACGACGTTCTGGCCAACGTGCCCTATGTGAAGGGTTGCGGCCTGTGGTTCGACCACCACACCAGTGAAAAAGACAGGCTGGACGACATCGAGTTCGAAGGCGAAAGCAAGCCGCTGCCCAGCTGCGCGCGGGTGGTCTACGAATACTACGGCGCGGACAAGTTCCCGGCCGCCTGCCACGATTTCGTCAAGGCAGTGGACAAGGTGGATTCCGCGAACCTGACCGTCGAGGAGATCACCAACCCCACCGGCTGGATCCTGCTCGGCTTCATCATGGACCCCCGGACCGGACTCGGCCGCTACCGGAATTACCGCATCAGCAACTACCAGCTCATGCTCGACATGATCGAATACTGCCGGACCATGACGGCACAGGAGATTCTCGAGATCAACGACGTCAGGGAACGCGTGGACAAGTATTTCGGGGACAGCGATGATTTCGTCAAGATGCTGCGGGACAACGCCGTGGTCCACGGCGATGCGGTGGTCATGGACCTGCGCCGCCAGGAGACCATCTACTGCGGCAACCGGTTCATGGTCTACACCCTGTTCCCGGAGTGCTCCATCAGCGTGCGCGTCATCTGGGGATTCAAGAAGCAGAACGTGGTCCTGACCGTGGGCCACTCCATCGTCAACCGAACGAGCAAGGTGGATGTGGGCTCTCTGATGCTCGCCCTGGGCGGCGGCGGGCACCGGGCCGTGGGAACCTGCCAGGTCTCCGAGGCCGAAGTGCCCGAGACCCTGGAAAAGATCCTCGCCCGGATCAACGAGGCCTAGCGGCGGAAATCATCGCCCCCCGAACGCACGCACGGCCTTGACCGCCTCGTCCCGGCGCAGGCCATAGACGCGCTTGGCAAACCGCTTCATGGCGGGTCTGATCTCGTTCACCGGAGGCAGTTCCTCCACCTCGGGGAAGCGGTAGCCGTCAAAATCGATGGGCATGAAGCACATGTCCCTGTCGAGCCCTTCCCCCCTGCAGTAGCTGACGTCGCCGAGCAGGTCCTCGCGCTCCATCTGATCCGGGTTCATGTTCTTCACTTCCCGAAGCACGGACGACACGGACCGGTCGTTGTTGGCCTTGTGGATCTTCTCGTTGATGATGCCGGCGATCTCTTCCAGTCGCTTGTAGTGCATGGTCATCCGTTTGCGGCCGGGCCGCTTGGGGTCGTTGTAGCTGTGCCCGTGAAGGTAATCCCGGATGGCGTCGAAGAGCCCCTGGTAGGCCGCTTCCACGCAGGCCACGTACCGCCCTTTGGCGGTCAGGGCGAAAGGCAGGGATTCGCGGACCAGGATGGGAGCCCCTTCGGACGGAGGGATGCGGCCCGAATCGAGGCCGAGCTCATTGCAGAAGGCGTCGGCGGTGGTCTCGTCCAGGAGCAGCAGCCGCAGGGTCGCCGCCGCCCGGAACAATGTCTCGATGACCGGCATGAACTCCTTGACCATGAGCGCGAAGGCCTCGAGCGCATTGTCCAGTTCCTTCCTGTCGCCGAAGAAGCTCTCGGCCATGTCCGAGATCACATCCGCCTGCAGCTGGTCGGCAAAATCACTGATGTCTGACACGATTCCTCCGCTTTCAGGGCTTTTATCGCCCCTAAGATCCCATTTTCTCCCCAAACTACGCCATGGTCAATATATTTACATTGATTCAAGCGCTCAAACCCACTAAGGTTCCAGCGTCCCATAAGCCAAGCCCAGGAGCCATTCATGTTACTCAATGAGCACAATAGCAAACTCCTCTTCGCAACGGCCTCCATCCCCGTCCCGCTAGGCGTGGCGGTCTTCCCCGGGGAGGAAGACGCATTCGCCGCCGCCTTCCCCCTGCCCTGGTTCCTGAAGGCCCAGGTCCTGTCCGGCGGCCGAGGCAAGGCCGGGGGCATCCTGCGCATCGACGACCCGGCCGAGTTCCCGGCCAAGGCCCGCAAGTTGTTCGCCCGAGAAATCAAGGGCGAGTCCGTGCCGTTCATCCGCGTGGAGCCGGGCGAAGACATCGCCCATGAGTTCTACCTCTCCCTGTCCGTCTCGCGGCAACAACGCTGCATTCTCTTGACCTGCGGCCGCCAGGGAGGCGTGGAGGTCGAAAAACAGGGCGAGGACAACCTCCTGGTCCAGAAGATACGCCTGCCCGAAGGTCCGGCCCCGCACCAGGTCCGGGCGGCCTTCTTCCACCTCGGCCTGGGCAAGGAACTGTTCAAGGAATTCGCTTTGTTCCTGGACACTCTGTTCCGCTGCCTGCTCGACAACGGCCTACTTCTGACCGAGATCAACCCACTGGTCCTGACCCCGGACAATCGGCTGGTGGCCCTGGACGGCAAAGTGGAGATGGACGACAACTTCGCGGACCTGCACCCCGAGGCCGAGACGTACTACCAGCGCGAACACGCCGCGCCCGAAGAGAACATGGCCCGCGACGCCGGGCTGTCCTTCGTCCGCCTGCCCGGCTGGGTCGGGCTGATGGTCAACGGCGCGGGGTTGGCCATGGCCACCATGGACCTGCTCAATTTCTCCGGCCTGCCCGCCAGCAACTTCCTGGACCTGGGCGGCGCAGCCGACCAGAAGCGCATGGAGACCGCCCTGGAGCTGCTTTTCGGCGACCACCAGGTCAAAGCGATCTTCATCAATCTCTTCGGCGGGATACTCTCCTGCGAAAAGGTCGCCCTGGCCATGCGGGGAGCCCTCGGGGGCAAATCCCCCCAAAAACCCATCGTGGTCCGCATGTCCGGCAAGGACGCCGAATCCGGATTGAGAATCCTGCGCGAACTGAACGTGGACAACCTGCACATGGCCGGGGACATGCAGGCGGCCATCGCCATACTGGACACCATCCGGCCCGAGAACGGTACGCCGACGGACCATCCCGCTCCCCTGGACATCCCGCTCGGCCCGCGCCCCGCGCCCACGGACTGGCGCAGCAACGCACTCTTCGCCATCGACGCGGACACCCCCATCCTGGTCCAGGGCATCACCGGCCGCGAGGGCCAGCTGCACACCCGGCTCATGCAGGAGTACGGAGCCAACGTGGTGGCGGGCGTGACCCCGTTCAAGGGCGGCCAGGAAACCCTCGGCGTCCCGGTCTACGACTCCATAGCCCAGGCCAAACGCCGCCACGACATCGGGGCGTCCATCATCTTCGTGCCGCCGCGCATGGCCGCCGACGCGGTATCCGAGGCCGTGAGCAACGAAATCCCCTGGACCGTGTGCATCACCGAGGGCATCACCCAGCACGAGATGCTGGCCGCCTTCGAACGGGCCAAAGGGTCGCGCACCCGCATCGTGGGCCCGAACACGCCGGGCATCATCGTCCCGGGAAAGACCAAGATCGGGATCATGCCGACCATGCCGTTCATGCCCGGACCGGTGGCCGTGCTCTCCCGCAGCGGCACCCTGACCTACGAGGTGGCCGACCGCCTGACCCGGGCCGGAATCGGTCAATCCATATGCGTGGGCATCGGCGGCGACCCGTTCATCGGGGTCGATTTTGTTGATATGTTCGAAATGATTCGGAATCACGACCAGACCAGGGCCGTGATCATCCTTGGTGAAATCGGTGGACAGGCGGAAGAGAATCTGGCTGAATACGTCGTCCGCACGGGATTCGCCAAACCGGTCATCTCGTTCATCGCCGGACAGACCGCCCCCGCGGGCAAACGACTGGGCCACGCCGGAGCCATTCTGGAGGCAGGCGGCGGCATACAGCAAAAACTGGAAACCATGGGCAAGGCCGGATTCGCGGTCTGCCCCAGCCTGGAAGCCGTTGCCGAGGCGACGAAAAAGGCTTTGGAATAAAAGAGGTTTACGTTGAAGGTATTGTTACTCGACCTGGGCAAGATCATGCGTGGCGGACAGCGCCAGGTATACTATCTGGCGCGGGCGCTGCACCGTGCCGAACGGTTCGAACCCCTGGTCGCCATACCCGGAGACTCGCCGCTCAAGCCCCTGCTCACGGCCGACGGCATCCCCTTCACCGAGCTCCCGGGGCACACCGACTACAACCCCATGAACATCCTCCGGGTGCTCGGGATCGTCAAATCCTTCAAGCCGGACGTGGTCCACACCAACGACGCCAAGGGGGCGTCCCTGGGGGCCATGGCCAAAAAGCTGCGCAACACCTTCCGACTGGTCCACAGCCGACGCGTGTCCTACCGGCTCAAGCCGGGCTGGAGCAAAAACAAGTACCTGCTGGGCGACGTCATGGTGGCCGTCAGCCGCGAGATCCAGGAGGTTCTGGTGGATTGCGGCGTGCCCGAGGAAAAGACCACGGTCATCCACAGCGGCATCGATCCGGCCATGTACTCCACCGAATCGCGCCAGCACCCGGTGCTGACACTCGGCGCCGTGGGCGCGCTCAGCTCGCAAAAAGGGTTCGAGGTCCTCATCGAGGCCCTGGCCCATTTGCGCAAGTCCCCTGACATGCCGGACTGGCAGTGCATGATCGCGGGCGAAGGCCCCCTTGCGCAGGACCTCAAAAAGCAGGCCGAGAAGCTCAAACTGGCGGATTCCATCCTCTTTTTGGGCTACCGTGACAGCCGCGAGGTCCTGCCCGAGATCAACATCCTGACCGTCCCGTCCGTGGACGGCGAGGGGTCAAACGCGGTCATCAAGGAAGGCTGGGCCACCCGAACCCCGGTGATCACCTCGGATCTGCCCTCCAACCTGGAGCTGGTCACCCACGAACGCGACGGCCTGGTCTTCAAGAACCGCGACGCCGCCGACCTGGCCGCGTGCATCGTCCGCCTGGTCAACGACCGGGAACTCCGCGACCGGCTGGTCGAGGGCGGTGCGGAATCCGTCACCGGCTACACGGACGTGAAGATGGCCGACCGGTACATGGCCCTGTACAAGGGCCTTCGCGGCTGACCTGCCGGGCGCGCCTTTCGCGCCCCGTACCCCGAATCTATCTGAATTCCCCGTCCAGGACGAGGTGGGAGAAGTAGCCCAGCACAAAGGCGGCGTAGAACGGCGCAAAGTGCAGGACGAGCCCCTGCGTCTGCATGAACAGGGGAATGACCACGATAGGCAGCGGAACCAGGAGCATGGCCCACCAGGTGTGGGTCCAGCCCCGGTGCGAGCCCACGGCCGGAAGCATGGAGAAAAGCCCGAACCAGGCGGCCCAGACGTACAATCCCTTGATGATCAGCCCCAGGTCCACGAGCACGAAGACCGCGTAATAGAGGTTCTGTCCCTTGGAGTTGGTGTCCACGTCCGGAAACAGCGCCCCGAGCAGGCAGAAGCCGAGCAGCGCGGCGGCCATGAGCGGATCAAAGACCATCCAGCCAAGCAGGATCGCGCCCACCAGGCCCATGACGCCGAAAAAGAGCCCTCCGGCCAGATGTCCTCTGTAATCAGGCATGAAAAAAAACAGTGCGAAAATCTAGGCGCAGACGCTGTGCAGGACGAATTCCCTGGCCTCGGCGAACAGGCCGGGGATGTCGTAGGGCGTGAGGAACCGGGTACGGACCGCGCCGACGATGACGCCGTAGACCATGAAGGCAGTCTGGGGAACCGGCAGGTCCCGCATGGAGCCGTCCTCGATCCCGCGCCGCAGGATGTCCTCGATGAGGTGGATGAGGTTCAGGAACTTGGCCGCGATCTTCTCGCGGTCCAGGTCCGGGTTGTCGTCGCTGAACGGCGAACAGCGGATGATCGTGGGGAAGGTCTTCTCATGCTCGATGGTGAAGTCCAGGTAGGCTTTGACAAAGGTGCCCAGCGCCTCGCAGCCGGTGGCCGTCTCGTCCGTGGCCTTGCGAAGGTGGGCGACCATGTCGTTGATCAACTCGGCCCCGGCCACCATGAACAGGTTTTCCTTGGACTCGTAGTAATGAAAGACCAGACCCGAAGCCACCCCAGCCTGCTCGGCGACCATCTTCATGGTCGTGCCCGCATAGCCGCAGCGGGCGAACAGTTCCTGGGCCGCCAGCAGGATCCCTTCCTTCTTCGTCATTCGGCACTCCCTGTCACACGCTTTTCTTGAAAATGAATGCCATTGATTAGTACGTCAACACGGTTTGTTCAAGGGCAAATTCAACCCTGAGCGGCAAAACAAAGGGGGCGGTGGCCGAAGCCGCCGCCCCCGTGATGTGCATTGTTGTCGACTACATGGCGTTGGACGCCTGCAACTCCTCGATCTGCTTGTCGATTTCCTTCTGCAACCGATCGGGCAACCCCATGATATCGGTGTTCAGGAAGCCGCGCACGATGGTTGAGGTGGCCTCGTCCTCGTCCATGCCCCGAGCCATGAGATACTCGATCTCCTCCTGGGCGATCTTGCCCACCGAAGCCTCGTGGGAGAGCTCCACGCCCTCCACCGTCCCGTCCAGCTCGGGAATGGCCCAGATGCGCCCGCCGCCGAGGATCAGCCCCTGACATTCCAGGTGGCCCTTGCTCGGCACGTGGTGGGCGGCGATGTGGCCCCGGTTGATGATGGTCCCGCCCGCCGCAATGGTCCGGGCGATGATCTCACACCGGGTCTCCGGGGCGTTCATGATCACGCGGTTGCCCATGTCCAGGAGCGAGCCTTCGGTGGCCACCACAACGGAGTTGAAGCGGGCCAGGGAATCCCTGCCGTTCAAGGTGATGGCGGGATACATCTGCAGGTCCTTGACCGGCTTGAGCAGGACGTAGTTGTTCAGGAACTTGCCGCCCTCCTCGACCACGCCCGCCGAACGCGGCCGCACGGCCACGGATTCGGACCAGTTGTGAACCATGGTGAAGGTCAGCGACGCGTTCTTCTTGACGAAAAACTCGGAGATGCCCAGGTGGGCGCCGGACTTGGTGCCGTGGGCCACGGAACAGCCGGTGATGATGTGCGCCTCGGCCCCCTCCTCGATGATCACGAGGTTGTGGACGTTCTGGCCCACGTTCTCGGACTTGAGCATCAGACAGGACTGGATCGGGTCCTTGATCTTGGCCCCGGCCTTGACGCGGATGAAATAGCCGCCGTGCAGGTTGTCGTATGCGGAACGGGTGAACTCGTCCTTGTCCTTGTCCACCAGGGTCCAGAAGTACTCCTTGAGGCCGTCGTACTTCTTCAGGGCGTCCTTGATGTCCATGATTTCCACGCCCTCGTCCCGGGACTGACAGTGCACCGCGGACTGGTCCATCTGCAGGTAGGAGGCGGACCGGGTGGACAGGTCGGAGACCACGCCCGCCATGAGAAGCTGGTCCTTGTCCTCGTCGGACAGGGCGCTGAGATCGGTGATGGCCTCCTGGTTGAGGCCGTCAAACTTGAAATTCTTCAGATCGACTTTACTCATATCTATATCTCCCGTGCCGGGCTAGTTCATGCAGCGGACACATTCCTGGTAGCCGTGCTCCCGGATGTGGTCCAGAATGTCTCTGGGGCGGCCTTCGCAGCACAGATGGCCCTGGTACAGGACCTGGCCCCGGTCGGCGTTCACGTAGTCGAGGATGTACCCGGTGTGGGTGATGATCAGGCCGGCGGTCTTGACCCGCTCCTTGCGCTCCTTGAGGCTCAGGTCCGGGGCCACGCTGAACTTGCCGTCCAGAACGTCGCGGGCCACCTTGCCCACCAGCTGCATGTTCTCCATGTCCACGCCGGACTCGGGCTCGTCAAAGAGCACCAGGTCGGGCTGCTGGGCCATGAGCTGGAGCAGTTCGGAGCGCTTGATCTCGCCGCCGGAGAATCCCGCGTTGATGTCGCGGTCGAGGAATTCGCCCATGTTCACGGTCTCGGCCAGCAGGTCGGTGTTGACCTGCCCCTTGCGCGAACACATCTGCACCAGATGGCGGGTGCGCAGGCCGTGGATGGTCGGCGGCCGCTGGAAGGACATGCCCATGCCCAGGCGGGCGCGCTCGTACATGGGGGCGTCGGTGATGTCCTCCCCCTTGAAGACGATCCTGCCCTTGGTCACCTCATAGCCGGAGAAGCCCATCAGGGTCATGAGCAGGGAGGTCTTGCCCGAACCGTTGGGTCCGAACAGGATGAAGGTCTCCCCGTCGTTTATCTGTAGATCGATCCCTCGCAGGACCTCTTTGTCGCCGATATTGACATGCAAGTCTTCAATGGTCAGCATGTAATTCCTCGCTTTGAATGATGTGCAACAGGCTCATTACTCAAGCACGTCGCGGAAGTCCAGCGCTCGCTGCGCCGGGCGGCACCAGCCACCACCCCCTCGAGGGTTTCGGATATACTCGGCTCGACCAAAGGAAGGTTACATGATGGGCAAGAAACGCATGAACAACCTTGGCGATCTCAAGCAGATCAAATTCAAGAAGGAAAAAGAGGACATCTATTCGCTTCCGTATCAGAAAAATGAGCCTCCAAAAGAAAAAGTCAACCCCGAGAGCGACCCCCAAGCCGAGGAAATCTTCATGGCCGCCATGCACGGCGTGCGGCCAATGGATGGCAAGAGCGGCCGCAAGGTCGCCCCGGCCGTCGCTTCCGCGCCGCCCCTGCCCCTCGAGGACGAGACCGGCAACGACCTGGACCGCTTCATGCGCGGCGACATCGAGTTCGAGCTCGAGTACACCGACGAGTTCATGTACGGCTACGTGCGCGGCCTGGACATCAAGATTTTCCAGCGGCTCAAGGCCGGTTCCCTGAGCGTGGCCGCCCACCTGGACCTGCACGGCATGACCTCGGACCAGGCGCGCGACTCCCTGCTTTTCTTCATCCGCGAGTCCTATCTGCAGGGACATCGCTGCGTGCTGGTGGTCACCGGACGGGGCCGGAACTCCCCCGGCGGCCAGCCCGTCCTGCGCACCGAGGCCGAGAGTTGGCTGACCAAGGAACCGCTCAGACGCGCGGTCCTGGCCTTCTGCACGGCCCAGCCCAAACACGGCGGGGCCGGAGCGCTTTACGTGCTGCTACGCAAGCAGAGAAAAACCGAAGGCAAGGTCCGCTGGGACAAAATGATGAACTGGGAGGAATAGCCCTCTCGTCAAAGGAGAAACCATGCAATCGCCTTTCATCTCCGCACAGGAATTGGTCCGGACCGTTATCGGCGTGGTCCGGGAATGCTTCGACGGCGCAGAGGACCGTGGCGCTTTTCTGGAACCCGGCCAGGGCGGCCTGCTCGCCCTGCTGCAAGGATTGTCCGCAACAGAGGCGTCGACCCCGGTCGCGGGTGCGTCCATCGCCACCCACGCCCTGCACGTGGCCTTCAGCCTGGACGCCTTCACGGACTGGATCGAGGGGGTACGGGACAGGGAATACGATTGGAATTCCAGCTGGGCCGTGTCCACGGTGAATGAACAGGAATGGCGGACGCTCCTCCAAAGAATGGCCGATCAGGCAAAGAGACTGCTGGAGGCCATCGAGCGCAAGGCCCCTTCGGACATGGAGGCGGCCTGGGGCGCGGCCGGGGTGCTGGCGCACACAGCCTATCACCTGGGAGCCATTCAGGTGAAGGCGGACGCCCTGTCCGACGGCCAATAAGCAAAAAGATACCCCCGCCCTTTCCGGACGGGGGGTTTTGTTTCGACTCTAGGCCTGCGCCGGTGCGGCAGACTCTTCCGGGGCCGGGGCGCGGTCAGCGCCTCCCAGGCTGGCCATATCCTTGGCGATGGCCAGTTCCTCGGCGGAGAAGATCTTGTTGATGTCGATGATGATGATGAACTGCTCGTTCTGGCGGCCCATGCCTTTGATGTACTCGGCGTTGATGGCCGCGCCCATCTTGGGAGCGGGCTCGATGGTGTCCGGGGTCATCTCGAAGACCTCGCGCACGGAATCGACCAGCGCGCCCATGATCGTAAACTCGCCTTCGTACTCGATCTCCACGATGATGATGCAGGTGTCCACCGTGTCCTCGCCCTTGGACATGCCCAGCTTGAGGCGCATGTCCACCACGGGCACGGCGTGGCCGCGCAGGTTGATGACGCCGCGCATGAATTTGGGCGTCCTCGGGATCTTGGTGATGGAAGTCAGCTCCAGGACCTCGCGGACCGTTCCGATATCCAGGGCGAAGATCTCCTTGCCCAACGTGAAGGTCAAAAACTGATTGATGTCTTTCAGAGCTTCATCAGCCATGCCAACCCCCTGATTAAATTTACATTATGTGATGGTTCACCCGAAGCGGCCGCACCATCCGGCGCGACTCTCCTCCTGGGGTTATCCAGCGTTCCTGCCTTGTTATTATACACGACCAAGAAAAAACGCCATTATAAATTCCATGTCCCTCAACGATAAAAGCCGCGCGGGTCGTAAACATTCCTCAAAAAAAACGCCAAGTTGACTTTTTTTCTTAAAAAAGCGTTGACAACGAACCCGCGCACGGCTAGTTACTCACTTCGCGTCGGGATGTAGCGCAGTCTGGGAGCGCACTTGAATGGGGTTCAAGGGGTCGAAGGTTCAAATCCTTTCATCCCGACCAAACGAAGAAATACCCCGGCGGGCCGATGAAAAATCGGCCTGCCATTTCTTCGAAAACAGCCGGAACGCTGCTGTAGCTCAATCGGTAGAGCGCATCCTTGGTAAGGATGAGGTAGGCGGTTCAATCCCGCCCAGCAGCTCCATATATTTGAAAACCGCTGATCGAAAGATCGGCGGTTTTTTCTTTTGCCTCCCCTCCCCTGCCACCCTTGAGCGCTGACCAAAGCAGTCGATTTCGTAAGCATGTCAAGTACTCATTTAATCCTATAGCCCGTTTTTACTATACATTCGTTCACAAAACCGGGCTTTGCCGAAAACCGGAGGTATGCTGATTCGGATTCCCGGAGAGGGTCTCCGGGAACGAAACCAGCGAGGTGACAATGCCCCCCTATTCATACCAATTGCGGCACGACCGGGATGGTCGAATCATCGAAAAACAGGAAACCGTGGCCGGAAAATCCGTCACCTGGGAATATGCCTATGACACGGAAGGCCGTCTTTTCGAAGCGCACCTGGACGGCAGGCTGATCTGCCAGTATCACTACGACAGGCAAGGCCGCCGCATCCGGGACTACCTGCCCGCAACCGCCGGGCCGCACTACCGCGACTACCAGTACACCATGGACAACCGCCTGCTCCGCGCGGGCAACAACACGTACACCCACGACGACAACGGGTTCCGGTCTATCTGGTCAAACGGCGGTACGTACCATCTCTACGAGTATGCGCCGGACTACCGGCTGCTCAAAATGGAGGTGGAAGACCAAAACCGCGTCTACACCTTCCGCCATGACGAGGACGGCAGGCGGGCTGCCAAGTACCTGAACGGCCAACTTGTCGAGGCTTACCAATGGCTCGACTTCATCCGCCTGGGAGCCTTCCACGACGGACGAATGGGCTACGAGTTCGGATATGCTGAAGGCGAAAGATTACCTTCAGCCATGCGCCGCGAAGACGGTGCCGTGTTCACCCTGCACTACGACCAGGTCGGCTCCCTGCGCGTTGTTGCCGCCCCACACGGCGACGTGATAAAGGAGGTCCTGTACGATCCATTCGGCGGCATCATCGAGGACACCCATCCGGTATTCCGCGCACCCATTGGCTTTGCGGGCGGGCTGCATGACCGGGCCCTGGGCTTCGTCCGCTTCGGCTGGCGGGATTACGACATAAATACCGGTAGATGGACCGCACCCGATCCCATAGGGGATAACGGTGGCGATCCTGATTGGTATGGGTATTGTTTGGATGATCCGGTGAATGGGGTAGACCCGTTGGGGTTATTTAGATTCGGAAAAAGACCCCTAGATTTCTTACCCGATGGTGCCCATTGGATCGGCACAGATGGTTCCGTTGCTGATCAAAGAAACTATGAACTGAAGCATGAACATGGCTTCTTTGAAGACGGCACCGGCAATAACGTTGGATTTTACAAAGAAGGCGTTACGTGGAATAATGAGGATATCAACAAGTTCAGGCTTGAAGATAAACACTACGACGACAAGCGAATGCACCGCGCCATTGATAGTATCAATCCCGGAAAATACAAATTGATCAAAGGTACAAGCAAGTCGAACAACTGCCAGGACTACGCTGACAAGTTGCGTAACCGATATGGCTTGCTGGACCGAGGCGATAAGCAACGCTAACCTGTAATCACATCAGGCGGGGAAATCATCCCCGCCTGACGATGACAAAATGAAGAATAAAATACTGATTCTATGTTTGGTTGTTGTTATTGGATGTTGGTCGATCTGGAGATCGGATTACTTTGCAGCAAATTTCAGAACAGGAACATTTTACCAACCTATCTTTGTTTCTGATTTCGACGTGTTGCAAAAAGGAGCAACCATCAGCGGCTATTTGAAAAAAAGATTCGACGTACCCTATGCCTTCTTTTTAGTCCTTCCGTGTAGTAGCCCTGCTATCGAACCTTTTCAAAACTTAGATGGGAAAATCCAGTATTCATTGGAAGTTGATGGCAAATCAGTCCAACATGAAACCATATCTCCGCAAAATTCACGTCCAATTGTGGTTTATAATCAAGACGGCTGTAAGGTTCTCCTCTTTTCGCTGGAAATCCCAAATTCGTTATCTGGAAACACTGTCACTCTTAAAGTAACTATTCTATCGCCAATCACTAAGTTACGACAATTCAGCGGAAGCATTCGTGGCGTTGTAGCACCTGCTATTTGGCCAAAATGACAAAATAACAACAGATAACCTATACCCTGACAGAATACCTCCCCCAGCACTAAATCCCCATTTTTAGCCAAAATCTGTTATCCACTTCAAAATTTATCTAATAATTTCAAAACATACAGATTCAACTCCGGTCATGGGGTTCAAGGGGTCGAAGGTTCAAATCCTTTCATCCCGACCAAACGAAGAAATACCCCGGCGGGCCGATGAAAAATCGGCCTGCCATTTCTTCGAAAATAGCCGGAACGCTGCTGTAGCTCAATCGGTAGAGCGCATCCTTGGTAAGGATGAGGTAGGCGGTTCAATCCCGCCCAGCAGCTCCACATATATTAAAGAAATCGCCTCTCTCACGAGAGGCGATTTCTTTTTGTGTCTCAGTTTAAGTCGTCAACGCCTGTTTCCCTTCTGTCTTCCAGACGTTGTCAGCCGTTGCTGTCGAAGATCGTGCCCGTGGTCCGGGCCACGAGATCGGCCAGGAGCTGCTCCAGGGAATAGTCCGGATCGGAAGGCTTGCGCAGCTGGGCGGCCTGGTCCAGGAGTTGGGCCTGGCTCTCCAGGTTGAGCTGCTGGGACTGGAGGCTGTCCTCCTTGCCCTCGTAGACGTCCAGGATGGCTGACATCTCGCTCTGCAGGGATTGAACGTACCCCAGTTGGGTGGCGCGGGTGCCCGCCGCGCCCAGGGCCGTGCCGTCCAGGTCGGACCAGGCCACGCCGCTGGACGGGGTGTCCACGGAATGGAAGGTGACATTGAAGCCGCCGTCCTTGCTGGACTGAATGTAGACATTGCCGTTGGCGTCGATCTGGTCCGTGCCCCACTGGGAGGAATCGAGAACCGCGATGCCGTTGAAGTCGGCGGCGGAGATGGTCCCGGTGATCTTGTCGCGGAGCGCGTCGAAGTCGCTCTGTACCACGGCGCTGGTGCCGTCCAGTTCGCCGGTGTTGATCTTGTCGATCATGTCCTCCATGTCGTTCAGGGCGTCCATGATCGTGGCCATTTCGGTGCGCGCCACGCCCATCATGGACGCGGCCTCGCCCACGTTGCGCGAGGCCTGGCGCACGGCCGAAGCATCACCGCGCAGCTGGCCGCTGATGGCCTCCTCGAACGGGTTGGTGAAGGTGGCCGCCCGAACAGGCCCGCCCAGCACCAGGCTGCGCAGGTTCTGCCCCACCGCGGACGACCCGAACAACTGATTCGTCAGCATATCCTGCTGCAACAGCTGCAACGAGTAGTCGTAGAGGAAGCTCTTTTCGATGTCGGTCAGGGCCATACCGTCTCCCGGAGATTAAACCGATCCTGATGGTTTATCGGTCGCCGCGCCAATATCTTTAGACCCCGGAGCAATGAATCCCGCCGATATCCCCTTACTTGATCCGGCAGGACAAATCCGTATATATATGTCCGGACTGGCTACCCAAGACAAGGATACGGCATGCGCATTCTCAACCTCGACGGCCACTATTTCATCACCCCCTTCAGGAAGATGGGACACGAGGTGCTGTGGCTCGGCCCCGACCCCAACTGCGACGTCCGCCTGGAGACCGTTCTCTCCCTGGCCGACCTGCTGGACCTGCTCAGGGAACGGGCCTTTACCCCGGACCTGGTGGTCTGGAGCGACATCTGCCGCCCGCCCTCGGTCATCGGCATCGAAGCCCTGCCCGCCGTGACCGTGGGCTTTTCCATCGACCAGTACTGCAATCCCTGGCACATGGCCTTTGCGGCCGCCTTCGACCTTATGCTCGTGGCCCAAAAGGACTACCTGCCGCTCTTCGAGCAGGAACAGCTGGGCAACGAGCTGGAATGGTTCCCGCTTTTCTGCAATCCTGCGCGGGACAAGGACCCGGGGCTGGAGCGGGACGTGCCGGTCTCCTTCGTGGGTACGGTGGAAGGATCCATCAACAAGGGGCGCAAGCTCTTTCTCGACGATTTCAGGAAACGCCACCCCTTGTTTGTCACCCAGGGGAATTACGTGCCCATCTTCAACCGCAGCCGGATCGTGCTCAACCAGTCGGCCGCCGGGGAGCTCAATTTCCGGGTGTTCGAGGCCATGGCCTGCGGCGCGGCCCTGCTGACGGAAGAGGTGGACAACGGCCTGAACGACCTATTCGCCGACGGCGAGAACGTGCTCCTCTACCCGCGCGGCGACGCGGCCGGGGCGGCGGAAAGGGCCCGCAGGGCCCTGGTTGACGGCAGCGCGGAAGCGGTCGCGGCCAAGGGGCGGCGCGAGGTGCTGGCTCGCCACTCCTCGACCATTCGGGCCGCGCACATTATCCGGCGTGCCGAACAGCTGCTCGCCCAAGGGGCCACCTGGCGGAAACAACAGCCGCAGCTGGTGCGCCGCCGCATGGCCAACGCC
This sequence comes from Pseudodesulfovibrio sp. lm2024, assembly GCF_051175575.1. NCBI lineage: Bacteria > Pseudomonadati > Thermodesulfobacteriota > Desulfovibrionia > Desulfovibrionales > Desulfovibrionaceae > Pseudodesulfovibrio > Pseudodesulfovibrio sp. lm2024. The sequence goes on along the minus strand of NZ_CP195092.1, from coordinate 1,870,456 downwards.
TACAACGTCCTGGCGACCGATGACCAGCTGCCTCTGAACCGGGAACAGCGGGCTTTCTACCACCAGATCGCCACAATCACCCTGGAAGCGACCCGATCCTAGACGGGACCGGCGTTTCCACCGGTCCCGCAGAGAGGCTTACTGGACGAATTCGGCCATCTTGGCAAAGACCGGATGGCCGCTGTCGTAGCGCTCGACGATGAGCACGTCCTCGAGCTTGTCCACCTGCTTTATCATCTGGTCCAGACGGTCGTCCGCGTCCACCAGCAGCCATATCTTGCTGGTATGACCGCCGTTGACCGGCATGCAGGCGATGCCCTCGACGTTGTACGCTCGGCGCGCGAACAGGCCGCAGATGTGGGACATGACGCCGGGATGGTTGTTCACGGACAATTCGATGACGGTCTGTTTACACATGGCTCTCACCTCCGATCATTTGGGAATTGGCCGCTCCGGGGGCCACCATGGGGTACACCGGCTCGTCCGGGCTGATGGGCACGTGGATCAACGCCGGACCGGGCGCGGCCAGGGCCTCGGCCAGGGTGCCCTCGGGGTCGTCGCAGGAGCCCAGGTCATAGGTGCTGATCCCGAAGCCGTCCGCGATCTTAATGAAATCGACGCACTTGCAATAATTGGAGGCGACGTAGCGCTTGCCGTAGAAGAGGTTTTGCTGCTGGCGGACAAGCCCCAGGGCGTTGTTGTTGGTCAGGATGATCTTGACCGGGATGTCGTACTCCATGGCCGTGGCCAGGTCCTGGATGTTCATCATGATGGAGCCGTCACCCGAGAAGCAGATGACCGGCTTGTCCGGGGCGGCCAGGGCCGCGCCCAGGGCGGCGGGCATGCCGAACCCCATGGTCCCGAGGCCGCCGGAGGTCAGCCAGTGGCGCGGCTGGGTGAAGGGATAGACCTGTGCGGTGCGCATCTGGTGCTGGCCCACGTCGGTGCAGACAATGGCCTGATCCCCGGCCAGCTCGGCGGCCTTGAGGATGACGCCGTAGGGGGAAGTCGGGTCGTCCGCGCCCGGAACGATCATGGGATGGGCCGTCTTGAGGGCCTCGATCCGGCTGTTCCACCCGGTCCGGTTCCGGCGCTCGATATGCGGCAGCAGCGCGTCGAGCACGTCGGCCACGTCGCCGCGCACCGAGGCGTGGGCGGTCTTGATCTTGTCCAGTTCGCTCGGATCGATGTCCATATGGACGATCTTGGCGTTGGGACAGAATTCAGAGACCTTGCCCGTGGCCCGGTCGTCGAAGCGCACCCCCACGGCGATGAGCAGGTCGCACTCCTCCAGGGCCAGATTGGTGTAGCGCGCCGCGTGCATGCCGAGCATGCCGAGGTTCAGCGGATGGCCTGTGGGGATGGACCCCAGCCCCATGAGGGTCATGGCGGACGAGATGGCCCCCTTCTCGGCCACGGCCAGCGCCTTGGACGCGGAGTCGGACTGGATCACGCCGCCGCCCAGGTAGAAAATGGGCTTTTCGGCCCGGTTGATCATGGCCGCCGCGTGCTCTATCTCGCCGTTGAACAACTCCGGGGTCCGGTCCGGGACGCCGGGCTCGGGCCACTGGTCAAATTCGACCTCGGCCATCTGCACGTCCTTGGGCACGTCGACGACCACCGGGCCGGGACGGCCGCTGGCCGCGATGCGGAAGGCCTCGGGGATGACCCGCAGCAGGTCCTCGGCGGACCGGACCAGAAAATTGTGCTTGGTGATGGGCACGGACAGGCCGTAGGTGTCCACCTCCTGAAAGGCGTCGGTGCCGATCATGGACAGGGGCACCTGGCCGGTGATGCAGATGATCGGGATGGAATCGAGCTTGGCGTCGGCTATGGCCGTCAGGGTGTTGGTCGCGCCCGGCCCGGAGGTGGCGAAAAAGACCGCGGGCTTGCCCGTGACCCGGGCCATGCCCTGGGCGATGAACCCGGCCCCCTGCTCGTGCCGGGTCAGGATGTGTTTGATATTGCCGTTTTGCCCCAGGGCATCGTAGAGCGGCAGATTCGCCCCTCCCGGGATGCCGGCAATGGTCCGCACACCCTGCCGTTCCAGCAATTTGATGGTTATTTCCGCACCTGACATTTTCATGAGAGCCTCCTGTTGCCCCGTGTCCGGTAGGAATCAAGAAAAAACCCCCACCGGTTCGCACCGACGGGGGTTTATGAAATTCGCTTGCAACAATCCCGCTATGGCGCGTCCCTATGAACACCACCTACTACTACGTCCACGACGACGCATACGCTGGCCACGGCTAGGCTGGCGGGAATGATGGAAATGGTGTTTTCGAAACGCAACATGGGAAAGTTCCTTTTCTCTTTACCGATTCGATTAGTCCGGCCCAAACGAAAGGTCAAGTACTTTCCCAAAAGAACTTGCCATTTCGCCCCACTCCGGTCTATTTCAGCCCAAAATCAAAGGAAGAAATCAATGCGCATACTTTTGATCCTGGCCCACCCGGACCCGAACAGCTTCAACCACGCCATCGCGGGCGCAGCTCGACAGACCCTGGAGAGAAACGGCCACGAAGTCCTTTTTCATGACCTCCATGCCGAGGGATTCGACCCCCTGCTGCCCGCCGGAGAGATCGCGCGCGGAGCGGAGCTGCCCGAGGACGTGGCCCGTCACTGCGAAGAGGCGGCCACGGCCGACGGCCTGATCGTGGTCCACCCCAACTGGTGGGGCATGCCCCCGGCCGTGCTGGCCGGATGGGTGGACCGGGTCATGCGGCCCGGCACGGCCTACGAGTTCGTGGGCGAAGACGGCGGCGAGGGCGTGCCCGTCGGACTGCTCAAGGCGGACAGGGCCATAGTCTTCAACACCTCGAACACCGAGGGAGGACGCGAGGACGCGGTCTTCGGCGACCCGTTGGAGCGGATCTGGAAGGACTGCGTCTTCGGCCTGTGCGGGGTACCGGACGTCACCCGGCGCATGTTCCGGATCGTCTGCACCTCCACCTTGGACGAGCGGTGCCGGTGGCTGGAAGAAGCAGCCCAAATCGTGGCCGACACCTTCCCGCCCGAGGCATGATCAGAATGGCCGGGAACAGCCGCATGACGTGCGATCTCCCCTGATCGGCCCGACCTAGAGCCGGTCCACGACCAGCCACAGGGCAACGGCCCCGACGAACAGCCGGACCACGTGGCCGACGTTGAAGTGGTAGCCCCAATCAATGGCGAACATAAGCACCACGGCGGCGATAAAGCCGCCCAGGATGCACTTTCTCCAGATATTCAAACGCAACAGATTCATGTAAACCTCGAAAAAGGGTTGCGACGTATCGCAACCCTTTTGTTGTGATCAACTGAGCGCGCCGCCCTACTTCTTGGCGGGCTTGCTCCTGGTCGTTTTCTTGGAGGACTTTTTCTCGTCCTTTTCGTCCTTCTCGTCCTTGCCGAAGGCGGCCAGCTTGTCGGCGAGTCCCCGCAGCTTGTCATCCACCAGTTTATTAATGGTCTTGGCGGGATACGTGCCGTCCGCCTTGCGGACGCCCGCCTTCATGCCGGTCAGTATCTCGATGCCCTCGTCAATGGTCTTCACGGCCCATATGTGGAACTTGCCGTCCTTGACCGCCTCGATGACCTCGTCGCGGAGCATTAAATCCTTGATGTTGGGATACGGGATCATCACGCCCTGCTTGCCGGTCAGGCCGGCGTGCTTGCAGCACAGGAAGAACCCTTCGATCTTCTGGTTCACCCCGCCGATGGGCTGTACCTCGCCGTACTGGTTCACCGAGCCGGTGACCGCGATATACTGGCGGATGGGCACCCCGGACAGGCTGGACAACAGCGCGTAGAGCTCGGTCGACGAGGCCGAGTCGCCGTCGATGCCGCCGTAGGACTGCTCGAAGGCGATGCTGGCCGCGAGCGACATGGGCTTGTCCTGGGCGAACCGGCTGCGCAGGAAACCGGACAGGATGAGCATGCCCTTGTTGTGGGTCGGCCCGGACATATCGGCCTCGCGCTCGATGTTGATGATCCCTTCCTTGCCCAGCGAGGTAACCGCCGTGATCCTTGAAGGTTTCCCGAACATATAGTCGCCTAGGGAATACACGGCCAGGCCGTTGACCTGGCCCGCGACCTCGCCGTCCGTGTCCACGAACAGGCTGCCCCGGTCGATCATCTCCTGGATCCGCTCCTCCACCTGGTTGGAGCGGTAGACCTTGGCCTCGATGGCCTCGGTGACGTGTTCGCCCGTGACCGTCTTGGAGTCGGCGAGGCCCGCGAAGAAGTCGGCCTCGCTCAGGAGGTCGCCCAGCCCCGGGAAGGCGGTGGTGATCTTCTCCTGCCTACCCGCCCAGCGGACCCCCTCCTCCAGCACGGCGGCCACGCCGGACTGGTCGAACGGCTTGAGGCCGTTGCGGTCCACCTCGCCCTTGACGAACCGGGCCACTTCAAGGACCGACTCGTCGGTCACGTCCATGCTCGACTCGTAGTCGGCCCGGACCTTGAAGATCTTGGGCACGTCCTCGTCGTAGTTGCGCAGTATGGCGTAGAGGTACGGACTGCCGAGCACGACGACCTTGACCGCCATCTCGATGGGCTCGGGTTTGAGCCCGGTGGCGCTGATGAAATAGTACGGATCAAAGGTCTCGATCTCGATCTTCTCGGTCTTGAGCGCGCGCTTCAGGGTCTGCCAGACGCCCGGCTCCATGATGGCGTCCATCAGATTGATGACGAGATAGCCGCCGTTGGCCTTGACGAAGGAGCCCGCCTTGATCTTGGTGTAGTCCGTGTGCCATCCGCCCATACGGTCCATGACCCGTTCGATGGAGCCGAACAGGTTGCGGTATGTGGGGTAGGACTCCACGATGACCGGCGGCCCCTGCGTCTCGGCGTTGTCCACCAGCAGGTTGACCTGGTACGGCTGGAAGACCATCTCAGCCGAGGGGCCGGGCATGATCATGCCGGGGATCGGGCCGGGCTGGCCGCCGCTCCCCAGGGCCTTGATGGAATCCAGGTCCTCGACCATGTTGTCGAGCACGGAATCCAGGTATTTCGATATCTTGTCATCCGAGTACGCCTCGCGTACCGGCTTGACGAACTCCTGGGCAAGGGCCAGGAACATGAGCCGGTCCACCTCGCGGTGCTTCTCGCCGACCTCCTTCTGGAGCTCCTTGAGCTCCTGGACGATGTGGTCGATCTGCTCCTTGAGTTCCAGCCGTTTGTCGCGCAGCTTCTCGTATTCGTCGCGCGGGAAGCGGCCCTTTTCGACCAGCTCCTCCAGCTCGATCATACGCTTGGGCTCGCCGTCCACCAGCGGGACCACGTCGGGCCGCTGGATGGGACCCATCTGCATGCGGACCACCACCAGACCGGTGTCCTTCACCTGGTCTTCAATGGCCTTGTAGAAGCCCATGACCTTTTTTTCATGGGCCTCGGCGATGGAGTTCTTGCGGGCGATGTACTCCTCGCTCTCGAAGAGCTGCGGGACCTCCCGCTTGATGTTCTCCAGGAACTTCTGCATGTCCTTCTTGAAGCGGTCGCCCTGTCCCGGCTCGAAGTGGAGCAGGATGGGCGCTTCGGGATGCTTGAAGTTGTTCACGTAGCAGATGTCGCTGGGCGTCGCGCGTCCGTCGCCCATCTCGCCCAGCAGCTTGCGCACCGTGGACAGGCGTCCGGTGCCGGGCTGGCCCGTGACAAAGATGTTGTACCCCTTCTTGACCATGCCCAGGCCGAAACGGAAGGCTTCCACGCCGCGCTTCTGCCCGATGATGTCCTTCTGGGGTTCAAGGTCATCGGTCGTCTTGATGGATAGTTGATCAGGGCCCGGGGTCCACTTGAGCTTCTTGACGGGAACTTCGAATGCGGTGCTTTTCTTGGCCATAATCCGTCTCCGTAGGTTATTTCCGGGAAATTGCGATTTTTTGCCCCGACTGGAGCGAGCATTTGGGCAACCGGACTACGAGCACGCCGTCCGTGAACTCGGCCCTGACGCCTGCGGTGTCGATGCGGCACGGCAGGCGCAGATCCTTGTGGAAGCTGTGGGTGCTGGTGTGGCCAGGTCCGGACTCGCGGGTCTCGGCCACGATGGACAGCTGCCGGTCCATCACCGAGACGTGCACGTCGTCCGGGTCCATGGTGCCCAGTTCCAGCCTGACCACGAGGGTCTCTCCCTCTTCCTCCAGGGAGAGATCGCCCGCCATGCGGCAGAACATAGTCGGCAGGTTGAAGTCGGCACACAGATCGTCAAAGAGCCGGTCCACGTCGCTGCGCATGCGCGAGATCTCGTCGCGGCTCCATCGTTTCAAATCTGCCATTGACGCTAACCCTCCTTTGCGAATCAACCGTCAAAGCGATCCTGTAACAGTATTGATTACCAGTAGACTTTACAACATCCGGACGAAAAAAAACAGGGGCTTGACGATTTTTCGTCAAGCCCCGGACACGGCACGGCGAGATTCCGCTCCCTTACAGGCTACGGAATAGGTTGGAGACGGCCAGGATGACGAACCCGGTGGACACGAGCCAAAAGGGCCGGATCAGGTCTTCCAGGGCCGGAATGGACATGACGTCGATCTGTATGAGAATGCCGAGAAGGCCGATGATGACGCCGACGATCCAGGTGAGCAGTTGCGGTGCGCTGAGATTCATGGGGAAAAGCTCCAGTGATTGAGAGAGAGATGAAATGCCGGTAAATCTACTCGGAATCCTTGACGAACTCTTCGGCCTCCTCCTGCGGAAGCGGCCGTGAATACAAGTAGCCCTGACCGTAATCGCATTGCAGGGAATAAAGCAAGTCCCTTTGGCGCTCCGTCTCGATGCCCTCGGCCACCACGCGCAGCCGCAGGGAATGGGCCATGTTCACTATGGCCCGGATGATCTCGATGTTTTCCGGGGTGGATTCCATGCGCTGAACGAAGCTCAAGTCAATCTTGAGCTGGTCCGTGGGAAATTTCTGCAGATAGCTCATGGACGAATACCCGGTTCCGAAATCGTCGATGGAAAGGAGAACACCGAGGTTTTTCAGTGACTTCAGTTGATTCACCGATTTCATGGCGTCGAGCATGACCACGGTTTCGGTGATCTCGAGTTTCAGCCGGCCGGGTCGCAGGCCCGATTTTTTCAGGATGCGCTCCACATTGGCCGCGAGCGTGCTTTCCGCGAACTGCTTGGCCGAGATGTTCACGGCCATGGTCAACTTTTCCGCCGCCGGGTAGAGCCTCGTCCACCCCTGCATGGCCGTGCACGCCTTTTCCAGGATCTGGGCGCCGAGGTCCACGATCTGGCCGGTCTCCTCGGCCACGGGGATGAATTCGCCGGGGCTGACCAGGCCGCGCTCCGGGTGATCCCACCGGGCCAGGGCCTCGAATCCGTACAGGCTGCCGTCAGCCAGGTTGACGATGGGCTGGAAATGGGCGGTGAACTCCCGAGCCTCCAAAGCCCGCTTGAGCTCGTTTTCCACGGCCAGGACGTTGACCATGCCCTCGCGCATGCGTTTGTCGTAGGCGGTGATCCGGTTCTTGCCCTCCTCCTTGGCCTCGTTCATGGCCACCTGGGCATTGTGCACGATCTCCTCGGAGTCCACGTCCGCGCTGGAGCCGATGTCGTAGCCGATGCTGGCCGACAGGGTGAAGGTGATGCCGTCCACCTCCACCGGCTTCTTGAACGAGTCAAAAATCTTGCGGATAAGGGTCCGGACCTCGCTCCGCCTGGGGATGTCCTCGAGGAGCACGCCGAACTCGTCGCTGCCGAATCGGGCCACGGTGTCCACGGACCGGACCGTCTGCTGGAGCTTGACCCCGAGCCGGACCATGAGCTTGTCGCCCACGCTGTGCCCGTAGTGGTCGTTGACCGCCTGGAAGCGGTCCATGTTGATGAACAGGACCGCGAAGTGTTCGCCCGTGCGTGAACACCGCTCCGCCGCCCGGCTGAGCCGCTCCAGGAAGAGAGCCCGGTTGGGCAGTCCGGTCAGGGTGTCGTGGAAGGCGCTGTGCTTCAACTTGCTCTCGATGAGCTTGCGGTTGGTGATGTCGCGCATGCTCAGTCGGATGCCCAGCGGCGCGCCGTCGTCCGCGAAGATGGAGTGCCTGACCAGGCTCAGCCATTTGGTCTTGGCGTTGATGTCGCTGATGCGGAAGTCGAGGCTCTCCTCGTCGCCCACGGTGTCGTCTTGCATGAACTGGATCCACCGGCTCAGGTCATCCTGGTGGACGAGCCGCTCCATCAGCTCGGGCTCCTCCAGAAACCGTTCGGGCGGATATCCGCTGATCCGCTCGCAGGATGGCGAAATGTACCGGGGCTTGTTGTCCGGTCCGATCCAACTCTCCCAGTCGTAGTTGTAGTCGGCCACCATGCGGTAGCGCTGCTCGGACCGGGCCAGGGCCTCCTGGGACGCCTTGAGCTCATCCACCGTGGCCTCGAGCCGCTTGGTAGTCTCCAGCAGGGACCGCTTGTGCCGGTGCAGGTCGGCGAAAATATTGGTCTTGCCGCGCAGAATTTCCGGCTCGACCGGCTTGAACAGGTAGTCCACCGCGCCCAGCTCGTAGCCGTGGAAGACGTGCCGTTGCTCCTTGCTGATGGCGGTGATGAAAATGATGGGGATGTTCCGGGTGGCTTCCGAGCTGCGTATTTTCTCGGCCAGCTCGAAGCCGTCCATGCCGGGCATCATGACGTCGAGAAGGGCCACGGCGAAGTCGTGGTCCGGGATCATCTTCAGGGCCTCCGCTCCGGACGTGGCCATCTTCAGGTTGAGGTCCTGCCCCCGCAGGATGCCCTCCACCAGCTTGAGATTGATCCGTTCGTCGTCGACGACGAGAACGTCAACTATATCACTCATTTCCTTTCCTTGTTCAAATCAGAGCGCCGACCGCTCCCCTTCTCGATATTGGACCATATCCCAGCTTGTTCTTGATTGATGTTATAAATTGCGTGATGGAAAAACCATTTTATTGGAATAGTTGGTTCTTTAAGCTATGCTACCGACTGGTTTGACACGCCGGAAACAAACCCCCTATAGACCGTTTCGTCAAAATCGAAACAGGAGAATCTTATGTCCGACAAATCAAAACAATTCAAGCAGGCTCTTGATGAACATCACCAATGGCCGTGCCCGTATATCTACAAATTTATCGTACCGGCGGAGAGCCTTGACCGCTTCCAGGAGCTTTTCGCCTCGGAGAAACTCGAGACCCGCCAGTCCCGGACCGGAAAATATACCAGCGTGACAATGACTTCGACCATGTGTTCGGCGGACGAGGTCATGGCCGTTTACGAAAAAGCGGCCCTGATTCCGGGGATCATGTCGCTGTAATCCACCTTCAAGACTTTACAGCCGGCGAAGCGGGACTTACTGTACACGAATATGATCGTATCACACTTGTTACAACCGTTCATACATCTTCAGCCATCCCGGAGAGAATATGTGGGAATATACCGACAAAGTTAAGGACCACTTCCTGAACCCGCGCAACGCCGGCACCCTGGAGGACGCCGACGGGATCGGGGAAGTCGGCTCGCTGGCCTGCGGCGACGCCCTGACCCTGTACATCAAGGTCGACGACGAAGGAAGAATCAGCGACGCCAAGTTCCAGACCTTCGGTTGTGCCAGCGCCATCGCCTCCAGTTCCGCCCTGACCGAGTTGCTCATCGGCAAGACCGTGGAAGAGGCGGAAAAGATCACCAACAAGGACATCGCCGAATACCTGGGCGGCCTGCCTCGGGAAAAGATGCACTGCTCGGTCATGGGCCAGGAGGCCCTGGAGCAGGCCATCAAGAACATGCGCGGCGAGGCTCCTTCCAAGGCCGAGCACTCCCACGAAGGCGAGCTCATCTGCGAATGCTTCGGCGTGTTCGACGAGGAGATCCTCGAGGCCATCAAGGCCAACGACCTCAAGACCGTGGAGGACGTGACCAACTTCACCAAGGCGGGCGGCGGATGCGGCAAGTGCATCCCGGACCTGGAGCGCCTCCTGGCCGAGGCCCACGGACAAGGCGTCTGCCCCACCCCGTCGAGCAAGCCCGCCTTCCCGGCCGAGGGCATGACCAACATCCAGCGCATGCACCTCATCGAGTCGGTCATCGACGACGACATCCGGCCCAGGCTCAAGGCGGACGGCGGCAACATCGAACTGGTGGACATCGACCGCGATACCGTGGTGGTCCGCTTCCTGGGCATGTGCTCGGGCTGCCCGTCCAGCCAGGCGACCCTCAACAACCTGGTCGAGTCCAGCCTCAAGGAAAAGGTCGATCCCAATCTGAAGGTCCGGGAGGGCTGATCCATGGACACCATTTATCTGGACAACAACGCCACCACCCGGGTGGACCCGGCTGTCTTCGAGGCCATCAAGCCTTATTTCACCGAACTGTACGGCAACCCCTCGTCCATGCACCGCTTCGGCGGACAGGTGGGGGCCACGCTCAAACAGGCCCGCGCCTCGGTGGCCGGCCTGCTCGGCTGCGAGCCCGAGGAGATCATCTTCACCTCCTGCGGCTCCGAGTCCGACAACACGGCCATCCGCTCTGCCCTGAACGCCCGGCCCGACCGGCGGCACATCGTCACCACCGCCGTGGAGCACCCGGCCATCCTGAGCCTGTGCAAATACCTCGAGAAAAAGGACGGCTACGAGGTCACCTACCTCGGCACCGACAAGTACGGCCGCCTGGACCTCGAAGAGTACGAGGCCGCGCTGCGCCCGGACACGGCCATCGTCTCGGTCATGTGGGCCAACAACGAGACCGGGAACATCTATCCCATCGAGGAGATGGCCAGAATCGCCAAGGAGCACGACGTATTCTTCCACACCGACGCGGTCCAGGCCGTGGGCAAGGTGGACATCGACCTGTCCAAGGCCCCGGTGGACATGCTCTCCCTGTCCGGCCACAAGCTGCACGCCCCCAAGGGCGTGGGCGCCCTGTTCGTGCGCAAGCGGTTGCCCTTCCGCCCCTTCCTCATCGGCGGGCACCAGGAACGCAGCCGCCGCGCGGGCACCGAGAACACCACGGGCATCATCGCCCTGGGCAAGGCGTGCGAACTGGCCCGCGAGCACATGGCCGAGGAGAATACCGAGGTCAAGCGGCTGCGCGACAAGCTGGAAACCGGGCTGCTTGCGGCGGTCCCGGACACCAAGCTCAACGGCGATCCGGAACACCGCCTGCCCAACACCTCGAACATCTCCTTCGGATATGTCGAGGGCGAGGCCATCCTGCTGATGATGGACCAGCTGGGCATCGCGGCCAGCTCCGGCTCGGCCTGCACCTCGGGCAGCCTGGAGCCGTCCCACGTGCTCCGCGCCATGGGCGTGCCTTTCACCTTCGCCCACGGGTCCATCCGCTTCTCCTTGAGCCGGTTCAACACCGAAAAGGAGATCGACTTCGTGGTCGAGTCCCTGCCGCCCATCATAGAAAACCTGCGCAAACTCTCGCCGTTTTCGGCGGAAAAGCAGGCACCGGCCTGCACCAAAAGCTTCTCGGAGTAGCCATGAAAATAGCCGACAACATGACGCAACTCATCGGCCGGACGCCCTTGGTACGCCTGAACAGGCTCTCGGACGGCCTCAAGGCCGACGTGGTGGCCAAGCTGGAATTCTACAACCCGTGCGGCTCGGTCAAGGACCGCATCGGCGCGAACATGATCGAGACCGCCCTGGCGGACGGGACCATCGATGAAAACACGGTTCTGGTGGAGCCGACCTCGGGCAACACCGGCATCGGCCTGGCCTTCGTCTGCGCGGTCAAGGGCATGCGCCTGATCCTGACCATGCCCGAGTCCATGTCCATGGAGCGACGCAAGCTGCTCAAGGGCCTGGGCGCGGAGCTGGTCCTGACCCCGGCGGCCGAGGGCATGAAAGGGGCCATCGCGCGGGCCGAGAAGATCGTCGAGGAGACGGACAACGCCTTCATGCCCATGCAGTTCGAAAACCCGGCCAATCCCGAGGCCCATCGCAGGACCACGGGTCCGGAGATCTGGGAGGACACGGACGGCAAGGTGGACATCTTCGTGGCAGGCGTGGGCACCGGCGGCACCCTGACCGGCGTGGCCGAGACCCTGAAGGCCAAAAAGCCGGGACTCAAAGCCGTGGCCGTGGAGCCCGACGCCTCCCCGGTCCTGTCCGGCGGCCAGCCCGGCCCGCACGCCATCCAGGGCATCGGCGCGGGCTTCGTGCCCGGCGCGCTGAACACGGAGATCATCGACGAGATCATCCGCATCAAGAACGACGACGCGATGGCGACGGCAAAACGGCTCATGCGCGAGGAAGGCATCCTCTGCGGCATCTCGTCCGGAGCCAACTGCGCCGCGGCCCTGGAACTGGCCCGGCGCGAGGAAAACGCGGGCAAGATGATCGTGTTCATCGTCTGCGACACCGGCGAACGCTACCTGAGCACCCCGCTCTTCAGCTAGAGGAAATTCCATGACCAGTGAAGACTACACATTGGCGGATGTGGTCGCGCTCCTCGTGGAGTCCGGAGACAAGGGCCCGCGCTCGCACCGCAGGGCCGGCGAGGCGCCCATGCCCTCGGTGGATATCCTGCGCGGTATCGTGGAAGACCTGCGTTGCGTCCTGTTCCCCGGCTATTTCGGCCCGTCCGAGATCACCCCGGACACCATGCCCTACTACATAGGCTCCACCCTGGATCAGCTGGAACGCAAGCTGGCGGACCAGATCAACCGGGGCTACTGTTTCGTCTGCGACGCCACCACCACCGAGCGGTGCAGCGACTGCGAGCAGCGGGCCAAGACCATAGCCAAGAAATTCATCACCAAGCTGCCCGAGATCAGGGAATACCTGCTCACCGACGTGGAAGCGGCCTACATCGGCGACCCCGCGGCCAAGACCCACGGGGAGACCATATTCTGCTATCCGTCCATCCGGGCGCTGACCAACCACCGCATCGCCCACGAGCTGTACAAGCTCGGCGTGGACATCATCCCCCGGATCATCGGCGAGATGGCCCATTCCGACACGGGCATCGACATCCACCCGGGCGCGACCATCGGCAAGTCCTTCTTCATCGACCACGGCACCGGCACGGTCATCGGCGAGACCTGCATCATCGGCGACAATGTGCGCGTGTACCAGGGCGTGACCCTGGGGGCCAAGAGCTTCCCCAAGGGGGAGGACGAGATGCTCATCAAAGGGCTGCCCCGACACCCCATCGTGGAGGACGACGTGATCATCTACGCAGGAGCGACCATTCTGGGCCGGATCACCATCGGCCGGGCAGCGGTCGTCGGCGGCAATGTCTGGATCGTGCGCGACGTCACGGCCGGGGCGCAGATCGTCCAGACCAGGGCCCTGGAGCAGTCCTTCGAGGACGGAGCGGGCATCTGATCCTTCAGGAATCGCTCACAAATAAGGCAAATAAAAAGGGAGACATGGAAAACCATGCCTCCCTTTTCTTCATGTCAGACTTTAACTATTTTTCCAGTTCCCGAACCATGTCCGCCACGGGCTGGCCAGTGGGCGATTTGGCCTCGGGATTGATGGCCAGGACGTCCTTCCAGACCTTGAGCGCGGACGCCGGGTCGTGCAGGTCGTGGAGGTAGACGATGCCCATGTTGAACCGCGACGTGATGTGGCTCTTGTCCAGGGAGGCGGCATGGCCGAAGGCGTCCACCGCCTTGTCGAACTGCTTGGTGCGACGGTACATGACTCCCAGGTCGGACCAGACGTTGACCTCGTTGGGCTTGAGTTCCAGGGCGCGCTCGTAGGCGTTGACCGCCCGTGCGGGCAGGTTGTGGTCGAAGCAGAAGTTGCCGAGCTGAATCCACAGGTCCGCGTTGGTCGGGTCGGCGGCCGCGGCGTTCTCCATGCTGGCCAGGGCCTCGGGATCGGCCGAATGCGGCACCGGGGATTCGGTGGGCGTGGCCTGGCTGGAGACGTTCATGCGCTGCTCCCGCTGCCCCACGTAGAGCATGGTCACGGCATTGCCGATAAAGACGCCCAGCAGGACCCCGATGACCGCCAGCATGACGGCCGAACTCTTTTTGACGTATTTGCCCTCGGCCTCGGCGGCCTCGCGCTCGCGTTTATGTACTCCCATCATATCTCCTGATTCTTGTTTTTTTATGACCGGACCTTGTCGTCCGTCTGTAACAAAAGCACGTTTCGCAAGCCCTGTAAACATTGTGCAAGTCCCGTCCCAGTCCGTGCAAGGCTTGACTTCCGGCCCGGCTTATACCAATCTACGCCGTCTCATAAAAACGGACACTTTAAGCTAAAGAAATATACGGTTCCCGGAGGACTTGAAACCCATGAGCGATTACAAAAAAACCTTGCTCCTGCCCCAAACGACGTTTCCCATGAAGGCCAATCTCAAACAGCGTGAGCCTGAAATGCTCAAATTCTGGGAGGAGATCAAGGCCTATGACGAAATGGTCGCGGCCGGAGACGCCGACGACAGATACGTGCTGCACGACGGTCCTCCCTACGCCAACGGCCACATCCACATGGGCACGGCCCTAAACAAGATCCTCAAGGACATCGTCGTCAAGTCCCGCAACATCCAGGGCCAGAAGGCCGAGTACGTTCCCGGCTGGGACTGCCACGGCCTGCCCATCGAGCACAAGGTCGAGCAGGAGCTGAAGAAGAAGAACAAGGAACTGGATACCCTGACCATCCGCAAGATCTGCCGTTCCTACGCCGCCAAGTGGCTGGATACCCAGCGCAGCGAGTTCAAGCGCCTCGGCGTGTTCGGCACCTGGGACGACCCGTACATGACCATGAAGCCAGAGTACGAGGCGGCCACCGCCCGCGAACTGGGCCGGTTCATGGAGCGCGACGGCGTGGTCCGGGGCAAGAAGCCCATCTACTGGTGTTGCGACTGCCGCACCGCCCTGGCCGAGGCCGAGGTGGAATACGAGGATCACACCTCCCCGTCCATTTACGTCCGCTTCCCCATGGCCGACGAGAATTTCAAGAAGATCGCGGACATCGACGTCTCCAAACTGTACATCCTCATCTGGACCACCACCCCGTGGACCATCCCGGACAACATGGCCGTGGCCGTGCATCCGGACTTTGATTACGTCCTGGTCAAAGCCGGCGACGCCTACTACGTCCTGGCCCAGGGGCTGCTCGAGTCCTGCGCCGCCAAGTTCGGCTGGGAGTCCTACGAGACACTGGCCACCTTCCGTGGGGCGGACCTCGAAGGCATGAAGGCCAAGCACCCCATCTACGACCGCGAGTCCCAGGTGGTCCTGGCCGACTACGTGACCTTCGACACCGGCACGGGCTGCGTGCACACCGCACCGGGCCACGGCCGCGAGGACTTCGAGACCGGCCTGCGCTACGGGCTGGAGATCTACTCGCCCATGAACGACCGGGGCCAGTTCCTGCCCGAGGTCGAGCATTTCGCAGGACTGAACGTCTGGGAGGCCAACCCCAAGGTCATCGAAAAGCTGACCGAGGTCGGCAACCTGATGGCCTCCGAGAAGATCACCCACTCCTACCCGCACTGCTGGCGCTGCAAGCAGCCGGTCATCTTCCGGGCCACCACCCAGTGGTTCATCGGCATGGACGAGAACGACCTGCGCAAGCGCGCCCTGTCGGCAATCCGCAACGACGTGCAGTGGGTCCCGTCCTGGGGCGAGGAGCGCATCTACTCCATGGTCGAGAACCGGCCCGACTGGTGCATCTCCCGCCAGCGCAACTGGGGCGTGCCCATCTCCGCGCTGATCTGCGAGGACTGCGACGAGACCTGGTTCGACGCCCAGTGGGTCTATGACATCTGCGACAAGTACGCGAACCACGAGACGGGCTGCGACTACTGGTTCGAAGCCCCGCTCGAGGAGATCGTGCCCGAGGGCCTGACCTGCGCCAAATGCGGCGGCACCCACTGGAAACGCGAGACCGACATCCTGGACGTCTGGTTCGACTCCGGCACCAGCTACGCCGCCGTGGTGGAGCAGCGCAAGGAGACCCGCTTCCCGGCCGACCTGTACCTGGAAGGCTCGGACCAGCATCGCGGCTGGTTCCACTCTTCCCTGCTGGCCTCGGTGGGCACCCGCGAAGAGCCGCCCTACAAGACCGTCCTGACACACGGCTACGTGGTCGACGCCGAAGGGCGCAAAATGTCCAAATCCATCGGCAACGTGCTCGCCCCCCAGGAGATCATCGACAAGTTCGGCGCGGAAATCCTGCGCATGTGGGTCTCGGCCTCCAACTACCAGGAAGACATCCGCATCTCGGACGAGACCCTGAACCGTCTGGTGGACGCGTACCGCCGCATCCGCAACACCTGCCGCTACCTGTTGTCGAACCTGAACGACTTCGACCCGGCGAACAAGGTGGACGTGGCCGACATGCAGCCGCTGGACCGCTACGCCCTGGACATGGTCGTGCGCCAGCACGACGCCATCCGCAAGGCGTACCGCAATTTCGAGTTCCACAAGGTCTACCACACCCTGCACAACCTCTGCGTGGTCGACCTGTCCGCCTTCTACCTCGATATCATCAAGGACCGCCTGTACGTGGAGGAGGAAGACGGCCTCAAGCGCCGCTCCGCCCAGACCGTGCTCTGGCAGATCCTGCTCATGCTCCTGGAGGACATGGCCCCGGTCCTGTCCTTCACCGCCGAGGAGGCCTTCCAGGCCCTGCCCGAAGCGATCAGGAACGCCCTGCCCCAGGACACCACGGTCTTCGCCTTGCGCTTTGCGCCCGAGCGGCCCGAGCTGTCCAAGGAAGAGCGCGCCCGCTGGGAGAAGCTGGCCCTGGTCCGTGCCGAGGTCAACAAGGCCATCGAGCCCAAGCGCAAGGACCGCGTCATCGGCAAGTCCCTGGACGCCCAGGTCACCCTGTATGCCGATGCGGACATCCGCGAGCTGGTCTCCACAAAGGACATCGACCCGCGCGAGTTCTTCATCATCTCCAAGCTGATCCTGGACGAGCCGGAGAACGCCCCGGCGGACGCCTATGTCGGCGAGGACCTGGCCGACCTCAAGGTGGCCGTGGACGCCGCGCCCGGCGAGAAGTGCGAACGGTGCTGGCGCATCGCCGAGGACCTGGGCACCGACCCGGAATACCCCGACGCCTGCCCGCGCTGCACCGCCGTACTGAAGACCCTGACCTAGGACGCCCATGAACCGGTACAAACTGGCAGCACTCTGGGCCGCGGGCACGCTGGCGCTCGACCAAATCACCAAGCTGACGGTGCACAACCTCATGCAGCCGTGGACCGGCCGGGAGATCATTCCCGGCCTGTTCAACCTGGTGCACGTCCTGAACAAGGGCGCGGCCTGGGGCTTCCTGGACGACGACAACATCGACTGGCAGCGTCCGCTGTTCATCCTCATCTCCCTGGCCGCCGTGGTGATCATCGCCTACATGATTCGGCTGACCAAGGACGGGGACCGCTGGATGATCGCCGGGCTCGGCATGATCGCGGGCGGCGCCGTGGGCAACGCCATCGACCGCATCTGGCTCGGCTCGGTCATCGATTTTCTGGATTTTTACGCGGGCAGCTACCACTGGCCCGCGTTCAACGTGGCCGACAGCGCTTTGACGGTAGGCGCCGGCTGTATCATCGTGTCCACGCTACTCAACAACCGCAAGGACACCCGAAGGGCTTAAACCCTATTAAGGAGAACGTGACATGTTCGCAGACTTCTCGGCCCTGACCCCTACGCAGTGGGCCATCGTGCTGATTGCCGTAGGCGTCTGTTTCGGATTCAGCGCCTGGTCGATCCTGGATGTCTGGAAGCGGAACTTCGAATCCCCGACGGAAAAGAGCCTGTGGATGCAGATCTGCATTTTTATTCCCATTCTCGGCGCTCTGACGTATCTTTTCCTCGGTAGAAAAAGAGGGAGCTTACAATGAAGATGAAAAATACCAGTCTTTTCGCCATTCTTTTGATACTCCTCAGCATGCTGGCCCTGCCCGGCTGCGCCACCCGAACCGATGTGGAAGCCATGCAGTCCGACCGGCAGCAGGATCTCCACCGCATTCGCCAGTTGGAGGCCGAACTGGCCGAATCCAAACAGCAGCTCAAGGCCGAAATCGAAAAATCCAATGATCCCCTGCGTGAAAAGTCCGCCGATATGTGGGCCGAAATCCAGTCCCTGCGCTCCGAGATCGCCAAGATGCGCGGTGAAGTGGACGGCCTGAATATCCGCATGGATCGCCAGGTGGGCACCGCCGACTCGGCCGTGACCGTGGAGGATCTGTCCAAGCGTCTGGCCGAGGTGGAATTCGCCATGGTCAACGAACTCCAGGTGGATTTGCCCGAAACGGGCAAAAAGTCCGCCGCTGCAGCGGGCTCCGCCGCCACGGCAACCACCGCGGCCACCGCACCGGCCGATGCGCCCGAGGAAGACGCGGCCGCCCCGGCCAGCACGGTCGAGGTCGGCAAGCCCGGAGCGGCCGCGACCAACCAGGCCGCGCCCCAGGCGGACACCGACCCGGCCAAGGCGCTCTACGACAAGGCCTATGCCCTGTACAAGGAAAACAACTTCGAGCGCGCCCGGTCCTACTGGGCCGAGTTCACCGACACCTTCAAGGGCCACGCCTTCACGCCCAGCGCCGTGTTCTGGCAGGGCCAGTGCTACTACATGCTCAAGGACTACGCCCGTGCCGTCATCCTCTACGAAGACGTCATTGAAAAGTACCAGAAGAGCTCCAAGTACAAGGCCGCCCTGCTGCGCTCCGGCTACTCCTGGGAGCACCTGGGCAAGCCCGAGCTGGCCAAGATGCGCTTCGAGGAGATCATCAAGAAATTCCCCAAGTCCGTGGAGGCCACCCAGGCCAAACGGTCCTTGGACAAAATGAAATAATTGCGGCCGCCGCGCCGCTCGTGCCATAAGGCATTCAGGAAAACCCCATGAACGAAGTCAAGAATGGTTTCAGGAAAATCGTCTACCTCTCCTTCCCGCCCGAGGTCTCCGGTAGGCCCGTGGTCTGCAACCTGTTGCGCAAGTTCGACCTGAGCTTCAACATCCTCAAGGCGGACATCTCGCCGCGTCACGAAGGAACCATGACCCTTGAGGTCTCCGGCCGCGAGGACGAGTTCCACAAGGGCATCGGCTATCTCAAGGAGAACGGCGTGCGCATCACCCCGGTGGCGCACAAGATCTTCCGTGACGACGAGTCCTGCGTCCACTGCGGCGTGTGCACGGCCATGTGCCCCACGGACGCCCTGCGGCTGGACACCGAAACCCTCATGATCGTCTTCGACGTGGACAAGTGTTCGGCCTGCGGCATGTGCACACGCGTCTGCCCGGTCAAGTGCATGACGCTCGACCTGGATGAAAACGGCAGGCCCTAAAACCCCGAGGGAATCCCATGAGTGAAGAGAAACGTTCGTTTTCACGGATACAGGTCAGGCTGAAGGCCCAGGCCCGGGCCATGGAGTCCCTGGACTCCCCCCAGCTCTTCACCGGCGATTCCATGCCCCAGCCGGTCACTCGCGAGGACTTCGTCAAGAAAAGCAAACTGCCCGAGGAAGTGACCGGCTTTCTGGTGGAGATGGACCGCAAACTCGACCAGATCATCTCCATGCTCGGGCAGGACAACTTCAAGATGGACTTTTCCCTGCCCGTGGAGGTCATGGAGATCTCTGCGGCCGGGGTCAAGTTCCGCTCCACAAAACAATTCGAGCCAGGCGACGCCCTGGAACTGATCATCTATCTCAGCCAGACTCCCCTGCGCCTGGCAGGCAGCAAGGGGCGCATTCTCGACCAGGAACCGGACACGGGCCTGTACCGCTTCGAATTCGTGGATCTGCGCGGTTCGGACATGGAGGCCATCGTGCAATTCGTCTTCAAGGAACAGCGGGAACAGATCCGCAATTCCAAAATGTAGCCCCTCCCGGAGAACACGCATGACCAGCAACGAAGAATTGGTAAAGGAACTGATGGAAAAGGTCTCCGACGAGCTCGTAGGCACCCTCAAGGGGAGCATCGCGGCCGCCGTGGAAAAGGAGATCGCCCGGAACCTGTCCAAGGCGCTGCTGGAAGGCGAGTTCTACCGCAGGGTCAACGAGGATTTGCAGGGCGGGCTCAAGAAGATCTACCAGGAGGTCAAGGCCGCCCGGGGCGGGACCGAGATCAAGTGCATCACCGCCGACATCGACCCCGAGGAACTCTTCTCCGAGACCTCGGACCAGCTGGACGCCGTGCTCAAGACTACGGAAAAGGCCGCCGTGGAGATCATCGACATCGTCGAGAAACTCCAGGACCTCCAGGGGTCCGTGTCCACCATCGTCAAGGGATTCGAGTCCGGCGGCGTGACCAAGGAAGACCGCGAACGCCTCAAGGACATCAACAATACGCTCGGCACCGATCTGTCCAACATCATGGTCTCCCTGAGCTTCCAGGATTTGACCGGGCAGCGCATCAAGAAGATCATCAACTCCATCCGCCAGATCGAGAAGATCGTCCGCGAGGTCATGCTCTCCACCGGCCTGATGATCCGCCAGCGCGAGGTCGAACCGGAAAAGGACTTCGAGGCCCTGTCCCAGGAGGCCCGCAACGAGGCCACCTCCAAGCTCCAGGGCCCGACCGAAGGGACCAACCAGGGCGACGTGGACGACCTGCTCGCCTCCCTCGGCCTGGACTAGCTTTACTGCTACAGACGATAAAAGGGTGCCCCGGTCAACCGGGGCACCCTTTTTTTGCAGTTCGGCCCCCCGCCGCTATTCGTCCGAAGCCAGGGCATTGGCGAAGAAAACCGCTATGGCCGCGTTCATCCGTTCGTGAAAGCGGCCCCGATCAAAGCCTTCGGGGTCCTTTGCCGGGGGGCCGACCGCCGCCCTCCGGTCCTCGGGGAACGCGGCGATAAAGGAAAAATGTCCCGCGTCGGGAACGACGACGTACTGCGGCGGGGACGGCAGTTTTTCCCTGACGGCCTCCGCATTATACGGATACCGAAGGACATCGTCCTTCCCGGCCCTGAAGAGCATCACCGGTATCGTGACCGCTGAAAGCGAATCCGCTCCATTGAAGATCACCCCCATGGGGGCCAACAGGACCACGGCCCGCACTCTGGGGTCCCGCAAGTCTCCAACTAGTGCGTCATATTCCCCGTCAGAGGCAAAAACCCCTCTCAGCCTGGATACGGTACCGCTTCCGGGACCGCAGAAGGCCACATCGTTGTGCTCGGCGCAGTACCGGCCGATGGCCCCGAGATCGGGGATGCCTCCGGCCAACGCCAAGGCCGTATACCCGCCTGCGGAATGGCCAATGACGCCGATCCGGTTTGAATCGATAAAGGAAGCGTAGGCCGACTGCTTCAGGAGCCAGTCCAACACGACGGAAACATGGCGCGGACGATTGATCCAATTGGCCCGGCTCCGCCCGTCCGCGTCATCCATGAAATTGTTCCTCGGGTGCAGAAGCGCCACAACCACATATCCGCGCGCGGCCAGAAACATCGCCGTATCCCGGTGCGCCATGTGGCTGCCGCCGGAACCGTGGGAAATGACTATCAGGGGATGTCTGCCCGGAATGATCCTGGAGTCCCGGGCCACCCGCATCCGAAACGGGCCCCACTCGGTTTCGGTGGCCTTCTCGTCCGTCGGATACCAGACCACTCCGGGTATCTCGCTGCCGGTGGGCTCGTAAGACACCGAAAACCGGCTCACGCCGACCGAGTACGGGGGCGGCGTTTCCTGAGCCCGGGCCGTACAAACGAAAAGCAGAGGGATTGCCAGAATCCAGAAGAACCTATGCACGCAAGCCTCCATGGGGACACTATTCCGGGAATAATGTCTGCCGACGAACCGGAACGAACCTTTTCAGATCAGTGGAGCAGAACCAGTCCGGCCAGGCCGAGCAGGATGAGGAAACCCATGGAGTCCGTGATGGTCGTCAGGAAGATGCTCGACGCCTGGGCCGGGTCGCGCCCCAATTCCTTGAGTAGCAAGGGGATGGACGCACCGGCCAGGGCTCCGAGGAGCATGTCCAGCCAGAGGGCCGAGCCCATGACCACGGCGAGCAGTATCTTGTGCGTGCCCGCAAAGACCACGCAGAAGACCAGGCTCGAGATGATCACCCCGTTGAGGAAGCCGACGCGCAGCTCGCGGAGCACGGCGAGCCACGCCCGCTTGCGGTCGAAACGCTCCATGGCCAGCTGGCGGATCATGACCGCCAGGGCCTGCTGCCCGGTGTTGCCCGCCTGGTTGGCGACGACCGGCATGAGCACGGCCAGTACCGCCATCTGGGTGATGTTGCCTTCGAAAAGATGGACCACCCAGGCCGACACGGCGGAGAAAATCACGTTCAGGATCAGCCAGGGCAGACGAACGCGCACGGAATAGAGCCACGGGGAATCCGTGGTCTCGTCCGCGCCCGCGCCGACCATGGCCTGCATGTCCTCGGACGCCTCTTCGTGGATGATGTCGATGACGTCGTCGACCGTGACCACGCCGAGCAGCCGGTTGCCGAAGTCGACCACGGGCAGGGCCAGAAAATTGTAGTGGGCGATGAGATGGGCCACCTCTTCCTTGTCCACGTTGTAGCCCACGGTGATCAGATTCTGGGTCTTGACCAGGTCTTTGAGCTGCGCCCCGCGCCGCGCCAGCAGCAGGTCGCGCAGGGAGAGCACGCCCACCAGCCGATCCTTCTTGTCCACCAGGTAGGCGTAGTACGGAATCTCCTTGTCCTCGACCTCCTCGCGGATCTTGGCCACGGCCTCGTCGGCCGACAGATCCTGGTCGAGGATGACCACCTCGGTGTTCATGACGCCGCCCGCGGTGTCCGGGTCGAAGGTCAGCAGCGTCTTCAGCTCGGCGCGATCCTCGGCCGCCACACGGCTGAGCAGCGCCTTCTGCAGGTCGTCGCTCAGGCCGTCCAGGAGGTCGGTGGCGTCGTCCGGGGCCATCTCCTCGACGATGCGGGCGGCCAGGCCACGGTTCAGACTGCTGATGAGCGCTTTCTGGTCGAGGTCGTCCATCTCCGCGATGGATTCGGCCGCGTCCTTGATGGGCAGCTGCTTGATGAACTTGACCTGATCGGCAATGTCCAGCCCTTCGATCGTCTCGGCGGCATCCGCGGGATGCTGCTGTTCGAAGTCCACCGGCGTCAGGCCGTCAATGTCCTCGTCGATGCGAGGGGTGTATTCCTCTTTCACGCTCATGGGCTGGATACCTAGCTCAAATCGAGCCTCAGGTCAAAGAAATCGGACTTCGACAAGGTGATATTAATGTGAAATATTTCATCAACCCGTGCACCCCTTGACGAAAAACCGTCCGTGTCTTACTTGCGAACTTCACCCTGAAAATATATGGAAGAAACCATGCCCACCAACCTTTTCGACGACTTTTTCCAGGCAGAGGCCAGAATGTTCCTGCTGGCCACCATCCGCATCGCCCTGGCCGAGGACGGCTCGGACCTGACCAGCCAGGGGCTGTTCACCGACTCGGACATGGCCCAGGCCATGATCGTGGCCAAACAGGAAACCGTGGTGGCCGGCCTGCCGATCATCCCGCTCGTGCTCGAGTTCGGCGGCCAGGAGAGCCAGGTGCACCTCAACGTGGACGACGGCGACACCGTGTCCGAGGGGACCATGGTCGCGGCCATACAGGGCCCGGCCAGTCAGCTGCTCAAGGCCGAACGGGTCATGCTCAATTTCCTCTGCCACCTGTCCGGCATCGCGAACATGACCGCGCAGTACGTCAAGGCGCTTGAAGGCACCAAGACCACCCTGCTCGACACGCGCAAGACCCTGCCCGGCCTGCGTTTCCCCGAGAAATACGCGGTCCTGGCCGGGGGCGGCAAAAACCACCGGCTGACCCTGTCCGAGATGCTCATGCTCAAGGACAACCACATCGACCGGGCCGGGTCCATCACCGAGGCCGTGCGCCAGCTTCAGACCGTACACTCGCCCTGCCCGCCCATCGAGGTGGAGTGCAGGACGCTTGAAGAGGTCGAAGAGGCTTGCAAGTGCGACATAAAAAGGATCATGCTCGACAATATGGACGCCGAGACGGCCAAGACCGCCCTGTCCATGATCCCCGACGCCATCGAGACGGAAATCAGCGGCAACGTCTCCCTGGACACCATCCGCGGCATCGCCGAAATCGGGCCGGACTTCATCTCCGTGGGCAAACTGACCCACTCCGCGCCCAGCTCCGATTTCAGCATGCAATTCGTGCCGTTGCGATAAAGAGGAACACTGTGGAAAACGCCAAGGAAACCATCTTTCGGATAAAGGACGAACGGGGCGACTCCCTGGCCGTTCTCGGCCATCACTACCAGTCCGACGCGGTCATCGACTGCACGGACATCCGCGGCGACTCCCTGGAGCTGGCCCGCAAGATCAACGGCCTTGAGGCCGAACACGTGGTCTTCTGCGGGGTCTACTTCATGGCCGAGTCCGCCGCCATCCTGAGCCGGCCCGGCCAGAAGATCCACATCCCGGACACCACCGCCACCTGCCCCATGGCCGACATGGCCGAAGCGGGCCGCGTGCGCAAGACCCTGGCCATCCTGGAGGAAGGCGGGCGCAGGATCGTGCCCCTGACCTACGTCAACTCCTCGGCCGCGGTCAAAGGCGTGGTCGGCGAACACGGCGGCTCGGTGTGCACCTCGGCCAACGCCAAGGTCATGCTCGACTGGGCGCTGACCCAGGGCGACGCCGTTCTGTTCCTGCCCGACCAGCACCTGGGCAACAACACCGCCGACGTGCTCGGTATCCCCGACGACGAACGCCTGCTGCTGCCCCGCGACGTCATCCACGGCGACCCGGCCCTGGCCGTCAACCCGGACGAGGCCGAGGGCAAGAAGCTCATCCTCTGGCCCGGCTACTGCCCCATCCACGCGGAATTCACCCTGGACGCCGTGCGCCGCATCCGTGAGACCGAGCCCGATGCCAAGATCGTGGTCCATCCCGAGTGCGACCCGGCCATCGTGCGCGAGGCCGACGGTAACGGTTCCACCACCTTCCTGATCAAATACGCGGAAGAGGCCCCTGCCGGGTCCACCGTGTACATCGGCACCGAGGAAAACCTGGTCAACCGCCTGGCCGCCCAGTACGCGGGCTGCAAGACCATCAAGCCCCTGCTCGGCGTCATGTGCGAGGACATGGGCAAGACCACCCTGGAGAACCTCGCCCGCACCCTTGAAACCCTCGACTCCGCCGCGCCCGTCACGGTGAGCAACGCCGTGAAGGAACCCGCCAAGCTGGCCCTGGAACGCATGCTCGCCGTTTGCTCCTAGCCGGACATGGTGCTACACCAATGGCCATGAATCACTTTCGCCTGCAATCCGATGCGTTAATCATTGGTTCCGGCATCGCCGGTTCCGTAGCCGCCCTCACCCTGGCCGACCAGGGGCGCGACGTCATCCTCATAACCGCCGGGGCCGACCTCAAAGCCGGCAACACATCCCTTGCCCAGGGGGGCATCGTCTACCGCAACGAGCAGGACGACCCCAAGATCCTGGAAAAGGACATCATGACCGCGGGCTGGAAGCACAACTACTCCCGCGCCGTCCGTCATATCGCCCGCAAGGGACCGGAAGTACTGAAGGAACTTTTCCTTGAAAAGTACAAGATTCCCTTCAACCAGCGCAAACCCGGCGACTGGTACCTGACCCGCGAAGGCGGCCATTCCATGGCCCGCATCCTCTACTGCGACGACCACACCGGCCGGAACATCATGGAGGTGCTGGCCGAGGCCGTGGACAAGCACCCGAACATCCGCGTGCTGACCCAGCGCACAGCCATCGACCTGCTGACCACCCAGCACCACGCCCGGCACCTGGACTTCAAGTACAACCTGTCCAACCAGTGCGTGGGGGCCTACGTCTTCAACGACCAGGTGGGCAAGGTCGAGACCATTTTGTCCAAGTTCACCATGCTGGCCACCGGCGGCATCGGCCAGATCTACCTGCATACCACCAACACCCGAGGCTCCATCGGCTCGGGCCTGGCCATGGCCCACCGCGCGGGCACCCGACTGATGAACTGCGAATACGTGCAGTTCCACCCCACGGCCCTGTTCGGCGGCAACAAGCGCGGCGAACGCCGTTTCCTGGTTTCCGAGGCCGTGCGCGGCGAGGGCGCCGTCCTGGTCAACTCGCGCGGCGAGCGCTTCATGCCCCGCCATGACCCGCGCGCCGACCTCGCGCCCCGCGACATCGTCACCCGGGCCATCATGGACGAGATGCTGACTTCGGGCGACGACTCCGTGTTCCTGGATTGCTCCGGCATCAAGCAGGACGTGGACAAACGGTTCCCGACCATCTCCGACCGCTGCCGCAAGATGGGCCTGAACATGGCCAGCGACCCGATCCCCGTGGTTCCGGCCGCGCACTATTTCTGCGGCGGCATCCTGGTGGACAACCGGGGCCGGACCACCCTGGAACAGCTCTACGCGGCCGGGGAATGCAGCTGTACGGGCGTGCACGGCGCCAACCGCCTGGCCAGCACCTCGCTGCTCGAAGGCATGCTCTGGGGTCATTCGGCGGGCCACGACATGGCCATGCGCCTGAACCGGACGTCCGGCCTTTCCCGCAAGCTCCTGGACTCCATCCCGGACTGGGTGCCCCACGGCATCCGCGACGAGGACCCGGCGCTCATCTCCCAGGACTGGGCCAACATCCGCAACACCATGTGGAACTACGTGGGCGTGTCCCGATCGGGCAACCGCCTTAACCGCGCCTTCGTGGACCTGCGCAAGCTGACCAAGAACCTCCAGGACTTCTACCGCGAGACCGCGCTGAGCAAGTCCATCATCGATCTCTTCCACGGCTCCCAGACGGCCTACATCATCACCGTGGCCGCCCTGCGCAACAAAGAGACCAAGGGGTGCCACTTCCGCATCGACTAGCCTCGGCTTCCAGCAAAATCAAAACGGCCCGCGCCGTCCGAAATGGACGGCGCGGGCCGTTTCTCTTTATCCATCCCAACCCCTGCCTCGGACCATAGAGAGCATTCCCTTCCCGGCCTTTCAACTACCCTTTACCACGCCCTTTCATCCCTTTTATCGTCACCTTGCTCCGCCCTATGGCGTGAGCTCCGGCCTCGACGGCGATGCTGGACACGGCTCAGGGGCAAAAGGTGCCTGTCACCCGCAAATCCTTGTGCGGCAACATGTCTGGATAAAATCTAGATAAAGTCTAGACTTCACGGAGGCCAATCAGAGCAGGTAGAGGCGGTCTTTGCCGGTCTATTTGCGCCAGAACTCGGGCACAAAGAGAATGATGACGGTGTAGATCTCCAGCCGTCCCAGGACCATGCAGAAGGTCAGGACCCACTTGGCCGCATCCGGCATCCAGGCGAAGTTGTCCGTGGGCCCCACCCCGCCGATGCCGGGGCCGATATTGCCGATGCAGGCCAGGGAGGCGGCGAACGAGGTGACCACGTCCACGCCGGTGGCCGCGACCACGAAGGCGGCCAGAACGAGCAGCCCCACCCACAGGAAGGCGAAACCCCAGACGCCGCTGATGACGTCGTCCTTGACCACGGTGCGGCCCATCTTCACATGGCTGACGGAGCGCGGGTGGATGAGCCGGAAGAGCTCCTGGTACGACTGCTTGAAGAGCAGCATGATGCGCATGACCTTCATGCCGCCGCCCGTGGACCCGGCGCACCCGCCCACGAACATGCAGAACAGGAGGATGGCCTGGGCCAGGCCGGGCCACAGCTCGTAGTCCGCCGTGGCGAACCCGGTGGTGGTCAGGATGGAGGCCACCTGGAACGAGGTGTAGCGCACCGCGTCCGCCGGATTGTCGTAGTTGCCGGAGATCAGGACGGTGGCGGTCAGGATGACCACGAAGACCAGGACCATGCAGGCGAAGACCCTGAATTCCGGGTCCTTGAGCATGGCCGAAGGCTTCCACTTGAGGACCAGGTAGTGCAGGGAGAAGTTCACGCCCGCGATGAGCATGAACACGGTGATGACGTAGTCGATGTAGGCGGAATCGAACCCGGCCACCGAGGCGTTTTTGGTGGAGAAGCCGCCCGTGGCCATGGTCCCGAAGGTGTGGCACAGGGCGTCGAACAGGTCCATGCCGCCGAACATGAGCAACACGGTTTCGAGCGCGCTGAACAGAACATAGACCTTCCACAGGGTCATGGCCGTATCCTTGATGCGCGGCTTGAGCTTGTCCGGGGACGGCCCGGGCACCTCGGCCTTGTACAGCTGCATGCCGCCCACGCCGAGAAACGGCAGGATGGCCAGGGACAGGACGATGATGCCCATGCCGCCCAACCAGTGGGTCAGGCTGCGCCAGAAGAGCAGCCCGCGCGGCACGGCCTCGATGTCGGCCAGCACCGACGACCCGGTGGTGCTGAACCCGGACAGGGACTCGAACACGCAGTCCACCACGGACCCGAAGGTCCCGCCCAGCCAGAACGGCAGGCCGCCGAAGGCTCCGGCCGCGAACCAGCCCAGCGCCACGATGGCCATACCCTCGCGGTGGGTCATGATCGAGGCTTTGTGCGAACGGTCACGGAAGATGAAAAAGGCGCTCCCGCCCACCAGCACGGTGATGGCCAGGGACAGGGCCAGCGGCCGGGCCGTACCGTCCTGGTAATAGAGCCCCCAGGCCAGGGGCAGGATCATGGTCAGGCCGACACAGGCCACCAACGCCCCGATGACGTGCAGGACATAGCGCCAGCGCATCTAGAAGAGCTCCACCTTGGTGGTCAGGACACGCTCCACCTTGGGGATGTTCTGGCGGGTGGAAATGATGATCAGCCGGTCGTTGGGCCGGACCACGGAATCGCCGCGCGGGATGACGACCTCGTCGCCTCGCTGGAAGCAGAGAACCAGGCTCCCCCGGGGAAACCCGAGATCCTTGACCGCCTTGCCCACGATGGGGGAATCCTCCTGGGCCACGGCCTCGAGCGCCTCGGCCTCCTCGCCCTTGATGGACACCGAGGAGATGATCTTGCCCCGTCTTATGTAATGCAACAGGGAATTGATGGCCGACAGCCTGGGACAGACCACGTAGTCGATGCCGATGGGCTCGATAAGCGGCATGTACCCGAAATTGTTGACGCGCGTCACCGTGCGTCTGGCTCCGAGGGACTTGGCCAGCAGGCAGGACAGGATATTGGTCTCCTCGTCGCCGGTCACGGCGATGACCATGTCCATGTCCTGGATGTTCTCCTCGCGCAGAATCTCCTGGTCCGTAGAATCGCCCATGAGCACGATGGGCCGGTCCAAGTGCTCGGAAAGATACTCGCACCGCTTCTGGCGGTTCTCCAACAGCCGGGTGTGGTAGTATTTGTTGTCCAGGGCCTTGGCCAGGCGGAAGCCGATGTTGCCGCCGCCGATGATCAGGACCTTGCGTACCGGGTCGTCGGCCACGCCCAGGCGGGCCATGATCTCCTCCTGGTCGCGGATGTCGCAGACGAAATAGACCAGATCGCCCTTCTTGAGCACGTCCAGGCCGCTGGGGATGATCAGCTTGTCGTTGCGCACGATGGCCGCGATGACCAGCCCCAGGTCGTCGCCGATCTTGTCGCGCAGATGGATGAGCTGGCTGCCCATGATCGGGCTTTGGTCCGGCAGATGGATGCCGATGAGCCGGATCTTGCCGCCCGCGAACTCGTTGATCTCCACCGCCCCGGGCACGCTCATGAGCCGCAGCACCGAGTTGACCACCTCCTCGTCGGGATTGATGATCTTGGTGATGTTGGCCCCGCGCTCGGTAAGCAGGTGCCCGTAATCCGTATACATTTCGCTGCGGATACGGGCGAGCTTGGTCACGCCTTCGCTGAGCATGTTGGCGTAGTAGCAGCTGATGAGGTTGATCTCGTCGGAGTCGGTCACGGCCAGGAAGATGTCCGCCTCGGCAATGCCTGCCTCTTCAAGGATTTTGGGGCTGGACCCCGAGCCCTTGATGGTCTGGACGTCCGAGCTCTCCGCCACCTTACGCAGGGCTTCGTCGCTGGTGTCCACGACCACGACTTCCTTGTTCTCCACCGCCAGCCGCTGCGCGAGATGATAGCCGACCTCACCGGCGCCTATGATGATGACCCGCAAATGACGCTCCTTCCTTGAGTGAAATCGTTTTATATCTACCCATGTTTTTACGCCAGCGCAACACCGCAGCGGCAGGCTGGCTCAATGATATCCGGCCGTTAACAAAGGGCGGACGACCGCGATATACCGCAGCCGCCCGCCCTTTCGTCAGGATTGGCGCTATCGGAGGACGGCCGCCTTGACCGCGTCGAGGCCGATCCGCTCCACGAACCGTGCGGTCCGCTCCTTTTTCTTGGCGTTCTCGGCGTAGAAGGTCAGGGCCTTGGCGACGATGGCAAATGCCTCGTCCTCGGACACGTTCTCGGCCAGGATGTCCCCGCAGCGCACGCGCTTGCCCGCGTTGCCGCCAAAGGTTACGGTCCAGCCGCCCTTCTTGCCGAAAAGGCCCACGTCGCGGGCCATGGATTCGGCGCAGCACATGGGGCAGCCCGAAACCCCGGCCTTGACCTTGCACGGCATGGTGAAGGTTTCGAGCAGTTCGGACAGCCGCACGGCCGCTGCTCTGGAATTCTGCTGGCCGAGCTTGCACCCGTCGGTGCCCAGGCACCCCTGAGCGTTGTGCTTGTAGGCGGGGCCGACTTCCCCCAGCGCCTCGACCACGGCCTTGAGCCGATCTTCGGGCACGCCGTCGATCAGCACCTGCTGTCCGGCGGTGATCCGTATGCCGGGCAGGTTGTTGGCCGCCACCACCTGGCTGACGAGGGCCAGCCGGTCGGCATCCAGTTTGCCGTGGCGCATGCGCGGGAGAACAGTATAGGTGCCGTCCGCCCGGGGGCGGACGGCCTTCATGGGAAGCGATTCGATGTACTCTTTAATATCCATATCAGATCGGGGGGGCTATGGTTACAAGGACCCGCATGTCGGTAATCGCCTTCACGCCGTGGGGTTCGGCGATCTCGGAGACCAGCACGTCGCCGGGACGGGCGGGCATGGACGCGCCGTCCGCGCCCAGGAACTCGCCCTCGCCTTCGAGGATGGTCAAGGTCAACTCCCCTTCCAGGTCATGGGAATGCACGGGCAGCTTCTGCCCGGCGCGGAAGTTGAAATTGATCACCTTCATGAACTCGGACTCGTGTACCAGATAGTTCGAGAAGGTCAAATCCTTGAACCCATGAACTTCGAGCAACTCAATCTTCTTCATAGACGGCTCCTTAAATATCGAATTCCAAGGTGACGGTCCGCAGCACGGAACCGGAGCGGCTCACGGTCACGCGCTCGGTGGGCACGGACTTGCCCGCGCGCTTAATCGCCTCGTTCAGGATGACGCTCATGGACGAGCAGCACGGCACCTCCATCTCCATGACGGTGATGGAATTGAGGTCATTTTCCGCAATGATCCCGGCCAACTTCTCCACGTACTCCATCTGGTTGTCGAACTTGGGGCAGCCCATGAGAACCACCCGGTTGGGGACGTACTCGCCGTGGTAGCTCGGCATGGCCACGGGCACGCAGTCCGCGGTCAGGAGCAGGTCCGCGTTCCTGAGGAACGGCGCGTTGGGCGGCACCAGACGCAGTTGCACGGGCCAGTGGGACAGGGCCGAGCCGCCGGACTGGGCCGAGGGAATGTTGGCCTGGCCGCACGGGGTCATGGTCTTGAGCGCCGCGCCGGGGCAACCGCCCGCCGGGGGCTTCGGCGAGTTCATCCGCAAAGACTCGGGATCGGGCATGTGGTCCGGGACCTCGCGCCCCTGGGCCTTGAGGTGCTCGGTCACGGCCTCGGGATCGAAGTCGGCGGCCTCGCGGACCTCCACCTTGAGCGCGCCCGTGGGGCAGTCTCCCAGGCACGCGCCCAGGCCGTCGCAGTAGATTTCCTTGACCAGCTTGGCCTTGCCGTCGACGATGGCCAGGGCCCCTTCGGCACAGGCGGGCACGCACTGGCCACAGCCGTTGCACAGTTCCTCGTTGATGGTGATCATCTTGCGCTGGTGTATCATTTCTCTATCCTCTCTTTTTTTTCATATAATTTTATATTCTGGCCACACCGAGAAACACGGCCTGGAGACTGACCGCCAGGACAATGAACGCGGCCCGGGCGGTTTCACGGGAAAGACCGGGAAAAACGTAGCCGATCCGCTTGTGCGCGCAGGCCGACACGCAGTCACCGCACAGGGTGCAGGACAGGGCCGGACGGCCCAGGGCCACCCTGTCCTCATCCAGGGCATTGTAACGGCAACGGGTGAAGCATGCCCCGCAACCGGTGCAATCGGCGTCGATACGCATGCGCCAGGGCGAGATGCGCCCGAAAACGTTGCCCACGAGCCCCATGGGGCAAAAGGCGGTGCAGTGGACCATCATGCCCCGCCTGCGGGAGAAAAACAGCATCACGCCCACGCCTATGAGTCCGAAGGCGGCCCCGAAGAGCACGGCGCTCGCACCCGGCACGCCGAGGATGCGCAATACCCAGGCCGCGCCCACGGCCAGGACCAGGGTGAATCCCCGGCCCCAGAGGCTCAGTGCGCGCAGGGGGTTGGACGGTGCGGGCCTCGGGCCCAGACGGCTCATGGCGTCGTCCCAGGCTCCAATGTAGCACAGATGGCTGCACCATGCCGGGCCGACCAGAAGCAGGGTCACGCCGAACAGTACGAGCATGAAATACCCTCCCCCGCGAAAGACCGGTCCGGCAACGATCATGGCCGGGACCGGGAGGTGCAGGGTCCCGGTCATGAGCATGCGGTCCATGCCCAGAAGCCCCAGGGCGAGCTGCAGGAAGAACACGGCCGAGAACAACCCCCAGATGCGCGGACGGACCGTCCTGTGCCCCTTGGGGGTGCGCATCATCGAGCCGATCCACTGGGCGTAGCAGCCGAGCAGGAAGATTTCGAGCCAGCCCCAGCCGGGCAGGTAGCGGTCCGCCAGCAGGATGGGGAAGCCCACCTTGGCGCGGGCCATGGCCAGGCCGAAGACGGTGAGCAGGAACATGGCCGCACGGGGGACGGCCCATTCCCGGCCGCGGTCGAACCAGCCGTCGAGCCCCCGGCCGAACAAGGTCATCAAGGCCAGTCCGTCCAGGAGGATGACCCCGCCCATGATCCAGGCCAGCCGCAGCCACGGCAACTCGAAGGCCTGGCGGAAGGCGATGAAGTCCACCGTGGTCCGAGCCCAGACGAACCCGCCCCACAGCAGCGCGGCCACGGCCACGGGGCGCGCCCAGGCCCGCCCGGCGCAGAGCAGCCCGGCCAGGGCCGCCATGGAGACGGCCAGACCGAAGTCGCCCTGGCGCAGGCCGTGCGCCCCGAGCAGGAGCAGCGCCGCGACGGGCAGAATCAGGCGGTATGGCTTCTTGGTTCCGTTTTCCATGGCCCCACTATGGACAATCCTTTTGACCTCGGCCATGACTTAGATCAAATTATCCGCAGCACTGACTAAAAAATGGGAGAAATGACGGTATGGACAAACTGGCCGCCGTGCGGGACGCGACTTTTTTCCGGGGATTGCCCGATGACCAACTGGCCAAACTGGCCGACCTCGCCGTGGTCAAGCGGTACGACAAGGGCGAGACCCTGTTCCTGGCCGATGTCCCGGCCGACGGGTTCTATTCGCCGGTCACAGGCCGGGTCAAAGTCTTCAGGACCTCCCCGGCGGGCAAGGAGCAGATCCTGCACGTGTTCGGCCCGGGCGAGGCCGTGGGCGAGGTCCCGGTCTTCGAGGGCGGAAACTTCCCGGCCCAGTGCGAGGCCGTGGAGCCGTGCGAGGCCCTGTTCTTTCCGCGCAGCGGGTTCCGCGACATCCTGCGCGACGACCCGGACCTGGCCATGAAGATGATGGCCATGCTCTCGCAGAGGCTGCGCATCCTGGTCAACAAGATCGACGACCTGAGCCTCAAGGAAACCCCGGCCCGGGTGGCCGCCCATCTCCTGCTCCTGCGCTCGACCACCGACGCAGACACCTTCCGCCTGGACCTGCCCAAGGGCCAGATCGCGCTGTACCTCGGGACCATCCAGGAGACCCTGTCGCGCATCTTCAAGCGGTTCACGGACGAAGGGCTGATCGACATCAAGGGCCGGGAGATCACCATCCTCGACATGGACCGGCTGCGCGAAGTGGCCGACGAAGGGCGTTAGACGCAAAAAAAGGGAGCCAACCGGCTCCCCTTCCCTTTTATCCTATAGACAGGCCTTAGTGGTCATACTGCTTGGCGTATTCCGCGTCGTTGTACATCCCTTCCCCGTATTCCTTGCGGCCGTAGTCCGCGATGATGGACTGCCCTTCGGGCGAACCCAGGAACTTGATGAACTCCACTGCCAGCTCGTGGTTGGGCGCGCCCTCGGCCGAAGCCAGGGCGTGGTAGGTGTTGATGAGCATGGGATCGCCACGGAACAGAACCTTGATGCGGCCCATGTCCTTCTTGCCCATGATCCAGGTGGAGCTGTCGGTCATGAAATACCCGCCCTCGGCGTTGGCCCGCTTCAGGGTGGCCATCATGAAGTCCTTGGTGACCACGTACCACTTGCCCTGGGGCTGAATGCCCGCCTTCTTCCA
Source organism: Pseudodesulfovibrio sp. lm2024 (assembly GCF_051175575.1). NCBI lineage: Bacteria > Pseudomonadati > Thermodesulfobacteriota > Desulfovibrionia > Desulfovibrionales > Desulfovibrionaceae > Pseudodesulfovibrio > Pseudodesulfovibrio sp. lm2024. The sequence continues at coordinate 1,836,114 of NZ_CP195092.1, read as the reverse complement.
GATGGCCAGTTCCTTCTTGTGGGTCCCGGAGTTGTCGCCGCGCGACAGAAAGAGCGCTCCGGCCTTGGCGATGCGGGCGTAGGCGTCGGCCGCGTCCTTGGCTCCGGCGATCCCCGCCGGATCATTCGCCGGACCGACGATGTAAAATTCGTTGGAACCGATCAGGGTGCGGTCCACGGCCCACCCGTCGGCCACGGCCTGCTTCTCGGCAGCGGGCGCATGGACCATGCAGGCGTCCACGTCACCGGCCTTGAGCAGGCTCAGGGATTTGCCGGAACCGGCCTTGACCCAGCACATGGTCGTGCCGTGCTTGGCGTTGAAGGCGTTGGCCAGGACCTCAAGCAAGCCGAGCTCGCCCGGCGAACCCGTGGCCAGCTTGTAGACCGTGCCCCCGTCGCCATAGGTCTGTTTGCACGGAGCGTCCCCGGCGTACGCACCGCCGACAAGCAGCAGGGACATCATGGTCGCCAGCAATAATCTCTTCATAATCAACTCCTTGGGTATGGTAAAATGTGACCGAGACTATCACTATTGATTATGTATATCAAGACATAATGACCTATTGTCGACAACAATGCTCCGCCCAACGCAAAAAGCCCGCCGCACATGAGTGCGGCGGGCTGAAGAAAACAGTGCGAAAAAAGACTATTCCGCGATCTTGTTCACGGCGGCCTGGAGCCGGGCGATGCGGCGCTGGGCCTGGCGAGCGTGGATCACGTTCTTGCGGGCGGCGCGGTCCAGCACGGAGCTGGCTTCCTTCAGGGCCTCCTGGGCCTTGGTGGTGTCCTTTTCCTCGACGGCGATGCGAACGGCCTTGACGGTGTTCTTGATGCGGGTCTTGGAAATGCGGTTGCGGGCGCGACGCTTCAAGCTCTGACGGTGCCTCTTCAGGGCGGATTTGTGATTGGCCAAGGTAATTTCTCCTGATCGATTTATTATCGCATTAAAAAGCGTTTGTTTTGCTATTCATCCCGAAGGGAGTGCCTTTTATATGGACTCCCCGTCTGATGTCAAGACTTTTCTCAACTGCCGTTACACCTGCAGGGCGTTGAAGTCGGCCAGACGTCCCAGCCGGTCCACCAGCCCCTTGAGCAGATTCAGCCGGTTCAGGCGGACATCCTTGGCATCGCACATGACCATGACGTTGTCGAAGAAGCCGTCCACGGCCGGGCGCAACTCCCCGAGCAGACCGAACAGACCGCCGAAATCGCCGCTCTCCCAGAGGTCCTCGAAGCGCGGGGCCATCTCGTCAAGTTTGGCGCCGAAGGCGGTCTCGTGCTCGTCCTCGAACAGATCGCTGTCGTAGTTGCCGGTCAAGGGCTCGCCCGCCTCGTCACCCTGCTTGCGGATGATGTTGGCGGCGCGCTTGAAGGTCAGGACGCTCTGCTCGAAGTCACCCTCGCGGCTGAATTCGGCCAACGCCTCGAGACGCGCCTTGAAGGTGCGGATATCCTTGAACCCCGCGCCCAGCGCGGCGTCCACCACGCGGGTGTCGAAACCCTGGCCGGTGAACAGGGCGCGCAGCCGCTGGCCGAAGAAATCCATAAGCTTGTCCAGGGCCTCGCCCTGCTCCACCTTCCACTTCACGCCGGAGTAAGCCTCCTGGGCGTCCCTGAGGAAGGTTTCCAGGTCCACGTCCAGCTCGTGCTCCATGATGATCCGGCAGATGCCCAGGGCGCAGCGGCGCAGGGCATACGGATCATTGGCCCCGGTGGGCACCTTGCCCAGCCCGAAACAACCGGCCATGGTGTCGGCCTTGTCGGCCATGGAGACCAGCGCACCGGACAGGGAGGACGGCACCGGAGTGTCGGGACCGGCGGGCAGGTATTGTTCGTAGATGCCCTTGGAGACGATCTCGCCCAGGCCGGCGCGTTCGGCGTAGATGCCGCCCATTTTGCCCTGCAACGAATCGAACTCGATGACCATCTCGGACACCAGGTCCGCCTTGGCCAGCCGCCCCGCCTGGGCGTACTGCCCGATCTCGCCGGGCAGGATGGACTTGGACTGGTCCAGGGTCTCGGCCAGCTTGCGGCAGAGGATCTCGATACGCCGGGACTTGTCGCCCACCGAACCGAGCGGCCCGAGAAAGACCACGTTGTCCAGCTTCGCGAGCCAGGTGTCGAACTCCACCTTGCAGTCCGCCTCCCAGAAGAAGCGGGCATCCTCGAGACGGGCCTTGAGCACCCGCTCCCACCCCTTCTTGACCAGGGCCACGTCCAGGGGCTCCAGGTTCAGGGTGGTCAGGAAATGGGGCAGCAGCTTGCCGTCGGCCCCTTCCACGCCAAAGGACTTCTGGTGGGACTGCATGGAGGTCAGCAGGACCTCGCGCGGCAGTTCCAGGTACAGCGGGTCGATGTCGCCGATGATCGGCTTGGGATATTCCACAAGGTTGGCCACCTCGTCCAGCAACCCGTCGCTCCAGACGATGCTGCCGCCGAGCGCTTCGGCCAGCCGGTTGCCTTCGGCCACGACGGTCTCGCGGCGCTCAACCGGGTCGATGACCACCTTGCACTGGTCGCGGACAACGGAAAAATAGTCGGCCGTGGATGCCACGGAGAACGGGCCGGGACCCATGACCCGATGGCCGCGCGTCTCGCGCCCGGAGGTCAGGTTCTCCACTGTGAATTCGATCACGTCCTCGTCGAGCAGGGCCAGAAGCCAGCGCACGGGACGGCCGAAGGTGAAATCGTAGTCGCCCCAGTGCATCTTCTTGGGGAAGGACAGGGACTCGATGCACTTGATGCAGATGCCGGGCAGAATATCCGCGGTCTTGCCGCCGCCGACCACCTTCTTGGCGGCCAGGTACTCGCCCTTGCCGGTCTCCATCCGAAACAGCGCGTCCTCGGGAACGCCCTGGGTCTTGGCGAAGCCTTGGCCCGCCTTGGTCAGGTTGCCGTCGTCGTCATAGGCGATGCGCACCGGAGGCCCGGTGACGGTCTCCTCCTCCTGCAGCTGGGTCAGGGCCAGGGACGGCACGTGGGCGGTGATGCGGCGCGGTGTGGCGTAACATTTGACCCCCTCGTTCTCGACCATGGACTCTTTGAGCGCCTTGGAAAAGGTCTCTTCGAGCTCGGCCGCCAGCTTGGGGACGAAGCGGGCGGGCATTTCCTCGGTTCCGATTTCCAGAATGAATTCGGCCATTGTTCTTCTCTTGTGTAATCTATTGCGTGACGAAGGCGTCGCTTATTTCTTGAGCAAGGGGTAACCCATCTCTTCCCGCTGATCCGCGTAAAGTCTGGCCACTTTCGAGGCCACATTGCGCACGCGGCCGATGTAGGTGGCGCGCTCGGTGATGGAGATGGCCCCTCTGGCGTCCAGCAGGTTGAAGGAATGAGAGCATTTCAGGCAGTAGTCGTAGGCGGGCCACGGCAACCCTTCCTCGCACAGCTTCAGGCATTCGGCCTCGAACTTGTTGAACAGGTCGAAAAGCATGTCCGCGTCGGACAGCTCGAAATTGTACTTGGACATCTCCACCTCGTTCTGGTGGTAGATGTCGCCGTAGGTGATCTCGTTGTTCCACATGAGATCGTAGACCGATTCCTTCTCCTGCAGATACATGCACAGCCGTTCGAGGCCGTAGGTGATCTCCACGGACACGGGCTTCAGGTCGATGCCGCCGACCTGCTGGAAGTAGGTGAACTGGGTGACCTCCATGCCGTTGAGCCAGACCTCCCAGCCCAACCCCCAGGCGCCCAGGGTCGGGGATTCCCAGTCGTCCTCCACGAATCGGATGTCGTGGGCGGCCGCGTCGATGCCGATCTCCTTCAGACTCTGGAGATACAACTCCTGGACGTTGTCCGGGGAAGGCTTCAGAATGACCTGGAACTGGAAATAGTGCTGCAGACGGTTCGGATTCTCGCCGTAGCGGCCGTCGGTCGGGCGGCGGGAAGGCTCCACGTAGGCGGTCTTCCACGGCTCGGGACCGATAACCCGGAAAAAGGTGGAGGGATTGAAGGTCCCCGCCCCGCACTCGATGTCCATGGCCTGATCCACGGCGCACCCGTAATCCGCCCAGAAATTCTGCAATTTCAGTATGACTTCCTGAAAATTCATTGTTGGCTCCAACTCATACCTTTTTATACATGCCCCCCTCCCAGGACAGACCCAGGTGGTAGGCGACGAAAAGTTCGATCAATTGACTGACCTGTCGGCGGACTTCGCCGTCCATGGTCACGGTGGCCCAATCGGACGGCCTGCTATGCTGGATCCAGTCCAGGGCGCGCAGTACTCCTGCGGAAATCGGCCGAGCAAGTCCCTCTAACGGTTTCCCGTCCGAAAGACAAGTCCGGCAGGCCACTTGGCCCCGCTCCACGCCGAAGCGGTGGCCGCATTCGCAGGACAACGGACGGCCGCATACCCCACAGGCCAGAAAGTCGGGGGTGAAGCCCATCTCGAAGGCCAGCTTGGCCCGGAAGAGCCATGGCGTGAAGTCGCTGTGGCCCCCGCTCTCGTCGAGCATGTACAGGGTCTCCAGGAGCAGCTCGTAGGCGGGCCTGGCGTCGGCCGGGTCTACCTCCACCGCCTCCACGAACTTGACGCAGTTGACGGCCAGACCGGTCTTGGCCGGGTCCTTGCGGACCTCGGGAAAATTGTGCAGCAGACTGCCCTCTTCGAGGACGGTGTAGGTGCCGGTCTTGTTGGTGCCGATGGTGAAGAGGACGTGGCTCAGAGGGTCGAGGCAACCCACGAAGCGGCGGCGGGAGCGGCTGCCGCCGAAGGCGAACCCGTTGAACACCCCGCGGGTCGGGGTCAGCAGCCGGACCCAGACGTCGGCCTCCCGGAAACGCCCGGTCTTGAGTACGAGGGCTTTCTCGGTGGCGCTCATGGTGTCCGTTCGCGCGCGGGCCGTAAAGCCCCGGCTACATGCCGAAGGTGAGGGTCTGGATGTTGCCCTTGGCGTCGTCCAGGGCGTAGGGCTGGCCGTTGTAGGTCACGGTCACGCCCGCTACGTTGCCGATGCGGATGCGGCGCGGGCTGTTGAACATCAGCCGCAGGGGTTCGCCCTTGCGCAGGACGAAGTCGCGGGCCATCTTGGTTTCCTCGCCGCGCCAGACGCCGATCCAGCACCCCTTGTCCGTGGTGGCGCGGATGATCAGCACGTGGTCGTAGTTGGGCTCGTCGGGCGCGCCCTCCTGGGTGATGGCGGCCTCCTCATCGATCCTTTCCGCCGGGGCCGGAGCGGGCGCAACGGCCCGCTCCTCGGATTCGGTTTCCACGGGCGCTGCAGGAGCGGGCTCGTCCGCAGGGGCCTGGCCCGTCTCCTCCGCACCACCCTGCCCTTCGGCGGGAGCGGCCTGCTCGTCTGCGGGCATGGTCTCGGGGGCCACGGCCTCGGGAGCCGCCGGGCCGGGCTCGGCGGGCTGCGCCGACTGTTCGGCCGGAGCGGACGTAGGCGCGGAGCCGTCCGGCAGCTTGGCCTTATTCAGGTTGAGCGCCAGGATCACTGCCGCGCAGGCCAATGCCAGAACGATAAGGATGGTGGGCCACACAGACCGCTTGCGGCGTCCCGCGCTCATGTCGTTGTCCTGGAAAGCCTTTTCCGCGTTGGGAGCCACGTCGTAAGAGACATCCCCGGCTTCGGGCGGCTCCATCTGGTATTCGCGGTCCACGACCATGGACAGCTCGTCCGGGTCCAGCCCGAGCAGACGAGCGTAGCTCTTGACGAACCCCTTGGTGTACACGGGATGCGGCAGGGCCGAGCGGTCGCCGCTCTCCAGGGCGAGGATGATGACGCGGCTGATCTTGGTGGCCTCCATGACCGCCTTGACGGTCAACCCCTTGGCTTCGCGTTCATTTTTCAGAATTTCGCCGAGTTCCTGAAACGTCATTGGGATACTCCATTATCGGGCTTGAGCGAATCATCCATGTAGATGATGACCGCGCTCCGCTTCAATTTATCAAAATAGTCCGTAAACACCGTTTCCCGCTTCTTCTGCATCAATTCCTTGTAGATGTCGTCCCGGACGTCTTCGAGCGGGACCATGCGGTCTTCATTGATCTTGATGGGCGAAAGCAGCGCCTCGTGCCCCTGGATGGTCAGCGGCGTGCTCACGCCGCCCTGGTCTACACCGTCGAGGGCGGTCTTCCAGTCGTCGGCCAGGTCCACCCAGTTCAGTTCGCCGATGGAACCGCCGGATTCCTTGCCCGGCCCGACGCTGTACTTGGCCACAGCGTCGGCAAAGGTCATCTCGCCGCTGGTGATCATTTCGCGGACCTCAACCGGGGAGACGTCCGACGGCAGAAGAATGATGGCCAGCTCGATCATCTTGCCCATGGAATAATCGTCCTTCCGGGATTCGTATTCCTGCTGGATCTCCGAATCCGTGACCACGACCTTGCTGTTGACCATGTGGCCGATGAGCTCCTGCTTTTCGAGCAGTTTCTTGAGCCGTTCGCGGAACTCGTCCATGTTCAGGCCGTCCTTGGCCACCACCTTCTCGAATTCCTCCAAGGTCAGACCGCGCTCGTTGCGGACCCGCTCGATTTCCTTGTCCATGTTCTCATCGGAGACATCGATGGAGAAGCGCTTGACCTCCTGCTGGATGAGGATGTCGTTGACGAGCTTGTCCAGGGCCTGCTTGCGCAGTTGAGCCACCTGGGCCTTTTCCCGGGCGGAGAGCGTGCGGTCCTTAATCTGGTCGTAGACGGGCTTCATCTCCTGATCCAGATCGTACTGGGTTATGATCGAGTCGTTGACCTTGACCAGGATGCGGTCCACGACCACATCCTTGGCCTGCGCCGTCAGAGGATATAGCAAGAGCATGGCTCCCATGAGCACGGAAAAGACTTTTACCACGCATTCACTCCTTGATCGGGAGACGGATTACCCTTTGCCTCCCGAATTGTTGTCGGATTCTAGTCGTTTTGTGCGGACTATGCAACGAACGGACCGGTCAGATGCCCGTATCCGTGCCGATCTGGTCCAAGGGGATGGCCTCGTCGGCCGATTCCTGGCCGTTCATGTCGTCCTCGACCGGGGCCGGTTCCATGGTTTCTTCCGCCGCCGGTTCCTCGGGTTCCGTGATGACGGCCGGTCCGGCCGCGTCGCCGTCACCGGGCTTGGCGGCGGATTCCAGCAGATGCTCGCTGACCTTGATGTCCACCTTGGCCAGATCCGCGGAGAGCCACTTCTCAAAGGCGTCCTGCATCTTCTTCTCGAGCAGGGCCTCCTCCACCAGGGGGTAGGCCTGGGCCGGTGGCAGGACCTTGGCCTCGCTGCGTTCGAGCAGGACCAGGGCCTCGAAGCCGAATCGGTCGGTGAGCACGTCGCTGGCCTGGCCCGGCTTGAGCCCGGTCAGGGCGTTGCGCCAGGGCGCGGACAGCCGCCCTTCGCGGACCACGACCTCGCGCGTCTCGACCTCGCCGAACGCGGTGGCCAGATTCATCTGGTCGTGATCCTTGAGATATTTCTCCACCGCCTTGACCACCAGCTCCCGGCTCGGGCCGCGCACCACCAGGATGCGCATGCTCTCGGGCAGGTAGAAATCGGAGATGTGGTCGCGGTAGTATTTCTCGGCTTCCTTGTAGTCGATCTTGATCTGCGGCCTGAGGACCTGCTGATAGAATTTCTTCTGGGCCAGGTAGTAGCGCAGCTGCCGACGCCAGGACTTGAGGTCGATGTATTCCTCGACCAGGACCTGTTCGAAGGCCCCCTCGGGGTAGTCGGCGCGCACCGTGTTCTCGGCCTTGTGCAGTTCCTCGTCGGTCACGGACAGGTCGCGGCGGGCCAGTTCCTGCACCACCAGCTCCTGGACGATGAGATCGGACAGGATCTCGCCGTACTCCTTGCGCAGCTTGGCCACGCTGGGGACGTACGCGCCGACGCTGTCCTCCTGGAACTGGTCGTGCTGGAATTCCAGCTGGCTCAGGTAGATGGGCGAGCCGTTGACCCGGGCCACGATGCCGATGTCGTCCGTGTCCCCGGTGCACCCGGCCAGCAGGGCCGCCAAAACAATGAGTATCGCTATGTGACGTTTCATATTCGCTCTTTATTGGCCGCCCGGCGGCACGGTTTGCGCATCGAGCATGCCTTCCAGGTCTGCGGCGGTGGATTCCAGCGCCTCCCGCATGGAGGGCGCGCCGTCGTAACGGATTTCCAGCTTGGCCGGAGGGATGAGCCGGGTCCCCTCCCCCCGATCATTGACCCAGCGGATCAGCTTCTCGGGGTTGACCGCGATGGCGTTGTCCTTCCAGGAGATGACCATCCGGCCCGGATAGAGCTCGGCCCTGGCCGCCTGGAGCCGGGACAGGGTCCGCTTGATGCGCAGCACGCCGAAGAAGGCGTCCAGCGGTTCGGGCAGCGGCCCGAAGCGATCGCGGATCTCGGCCTCGTACTCGCGCAGCTCCATGTCCGTGACGGCTGAGGACAGGGCCCGGTAGTAGCGCAGCCGCTCCCGCGAATCCGGGATGTACCCGCCGGGAATGTGCGCCTCGAACACGAAGTTGAGCTCCGTATCCGACGCCCCGGCGTGCTCCTCGCCGCGCAGCCTGGCGACCTCCTCCTCGAGCATTTCGAGGAAGAGCTCCAAGCCGATCTTGGCGATCTGCCCGGACTGGGCCTCGCCCAGGATATTGCCCGCGCCGCGAAGGCGCAAGTCCTCCATGGCCACTTTGAATCCAGCCCCCAGATAATCCATGTCCAGAATGATGCGCAAGCGTTTGCGGACGATTTCGGAAATATCCTTGATGGACGGGACCACGAAATACGCATAGGCCTGCCGCTCGCTGCGCCCCACCCTGCCCCGCAGCTGGTAGAGCTGCCCCAGGCCGAAAAGCTGGGCCTGGTCCACGATCAGGGTGTTGGCGTTGGGGAAGTCCAGGCCGGACTCGACGATGGAGGTGCAGACGAGCACGTCCATCTCCCCGTGCCAGAAGTCGCGCATGGCGTCCTCCAGCCCCTTCTCGCTCATCCGCCCGTGGGCCATGCCCACCTTGGCGTCCGGGACCAGGCCGCGCACGTACTCGACCACCCGCTCCAGGCCGTTGACCCGGTTGTAGACCCAGTACACCTGGCCGCCCCGGTCCAGCTCCCGGCGCAGGACCGCCTTGAGCTCCAGTTCCTCGCGCTCCATGATGCCCGTCTCCACGGGCTTGCGGTCCACGGGCGGGGTCTCGATGACCGACAGGCCGCGGATGCCCGAGAGGGACAGCTGCAAGGTCCGGGGAATGGGCGTGGCCGTCAGGGTCAGGACGTCGATATTCTGTCTGAAATGCTTGAGCTTTTCCTTGTGCTTGACCCCGAACCGCTGCTCCTCGTCCAGGACGAGCAGGCCGAGATTGGGCAGCTCCACGTCCTTGGAGAGGATACGGTGCGTACCGATGAGGATATCGATCTCGCCCCGGGCCGCGGCCTCGAGCACGGTCTTCTGCCGCTTGGCCGTGACGAACCGGCTGAGCAGCCCCACGCGCACCGGGAACCCTTCCATGCGCTTGGTGAAGGTCTGGTAGTGCTGTTCGGCCAGGACCGTGGTCGGACACAGCAGCGCCGTCTGGCGGCCATCGAGCGCGGCGCGGAAGGCGGCGCGCAGGGCCACCTCGGTCTTGCCGAAGCCCACGTCGCCGCAGACCAGCCGGTCCATGGGCTCGGGCTTCTCCATGTCGCGGAACACGTCGTTCACGGCCTTTTCCTGGTCCGGGGTCTCCTCGAACCCGAAGGTGGCCTCGAACTCGGCGTATATCTCGTCCAGCGGGCCGTAGCCGTATCCCTTGGCCACCCGGCGGAAGGCGTACATCTCCACCAGTTCGTGGGCGATCTTCTCGATGGCCTTGCGGACCTTGGCCGTGGTCTTGGCCCAGCGCGAACCGCCGAGCTTGTCCAGGGACGGCTGCTTGGCCCCCTCGGGCCCCTTGAACCGCTGGACCAGATTGAGCCGGTCCACGGGCAGGTAGAGCTTGTCCTCGCCGGAAAAATACAGGAGCAGGTAGTCGTTGGCCCCCTCGCCGATGGACATGTGGTGCAGACCGCCGAACTGGGACAACCCGTAGTCCCGGTGGACCAGCAGGTCGCCCTCGGACAGGTCGTCGTACCGCTCAAGCCCCTTGAACGCCTTGTCGCGCCCGGCCTGGACCCTGGCCGCCTGTGGCTGGATGACCTCCTCGCCCAGGATGCGGGTCCGGTTCCAGCCGATGTCCATGCCCTTGCGCAGGGGCGAGACCAGGGCATAGAGCCCTTGGCGGTCCGGTACGTATTCCAGGGTGATGGGCAGACTCTCCTGCTCGGCCAGGTTCAGGAACTTGGTCCGCGAACGCTGGGTGCGGAAACTCAGGATGGTGGTTTCCCCCGCGCTCTGCCATTCCTTGATCCCGGCCATGAGGGCCGCCCACGGACGCCTGGTGGCCTCGGGCCGCCAGAAGATGTCGGTGAAATCGCTGTACGGGGTCTCGGGCAGGTCGATGCCGGTCTTTTCCCGGCCGATGGTCAGCTCCTCGAAGACCAGCTGGCGGGCGGAACTCCACGCCTTGCGGGCCACATCATGGGAGCGGATGATGAATCGCCGGGGCAGGCTGATCCCCTTGTCGCGCTCCTCATCCTTCAAATAGTCGCGCCACGCCTGTTCGCGGTCCTCCAGCCGGGCCCGCAGGGTGCCGCCCGAGGAGAGCAGCCAGGCCGCGTTCTTAGGCAGGTAGTCCTCGAGCCCCACGGGCGCGTCGTAGTACAGGCCGGGCCAGACGAACCCGTCGTTGGCGTCCAGCCGTTCGGACAGCGCCTGCTCCTGGGCGGCCGTGATCTCGCCGGTCTTGCGCAGCTTCTCCCACTGGTCGCGGGCGCGGAAGCCCCGGTCCGGGGTGGTGATGCCCGGGGCCACGGGCATGAGCACGGCCTCGTCCAGGTCCGCCTTGGACCGCTGGGAAGCCGGGTCGAACAACCGAATCTCCTCGAGCACGTCGCCGAAAAATTCCAGACGCAACGGCAGTTCGTAGCCGGGCGCGTGGATGTCCAGGATGTCGCCGCGCATGGCCATGTCTCCGGGGTCGGACACCAGCTTGCGGCGTACATACCCCCAGGAGACGAGCTGTTCCAGGAGGATGTCCGGGGACATCTCCTCGCCCTTGGTCAGGGTGGCCCAGTTCTCGCGCAGGACCGACTCGTCCGGCCAGTGCGGCAAAAGGTTGTCGGCGGTCATGAGCACGCCGCGCGGACCGTCCCGGTAGACCAGCCCGTACAGTGCGGCCCAGCGGTCGCTCCACCCTTGCGGCTCGGGCGTGCGCGAATGGTACGGCGGCAGGAAGACCCACTCCCGCTCCCAGGCGGGCTGTTCCAGGCCGCCGGGCTTGCCGCGCGACAGCAGGGTCAGCAGGGCCTGCATTTCCTTGAATTCGGCCACGCCTGGGACCACCAGGACCACGTCGCTGCCGCCGGCCAGCAGGGAGCCAGCCAGCAGGGCCTGGGAGCCCGGCCCGCTCTTGAATACGCGGACCGAATCAACGGCCCCCGTCATGAAATCGGCTATGTCCTTGGGATAGATGGCTGGCATGGATTCGCTGTGAAAAGGTTTTCTCGGCCTCGCATGATTGAAAACGGAAAAGCCGCCTCTTCCCTAGCGGGACCAGGACGGCTTGTCACCAAGAATCTGTCGGACCTAAACAGTGCCCAGGGCTTCCTTTTCCTCGTTGTCCAGAAGCGAATCCAGGTCGAGCAGGATCAGCAGGCGGTCGTCGAGCTTGCCCACGCCATCGATGTAGTCGGAGTCCATGCCGGCCACCACGGGCGGCGGCGGCTGCACGGAGTTGGCCGGGATACGCAGGACCTCGGACACGGAGTCCACTACGAACCCGACGATGATCATGTCGATCTCGATGACGATGATCCGTGTGTACTTGTCGTGCTCCTTGGAGCGGAGGCCGAAGCGGCGGCGCATGTCCACGATGGGAATGACCTTGCCGCGCAGGTTGATGACGCCCTCGACAAACTCCGGCGCGCGGGGCACGTGGGTGATCTCCATGGTCCGGATGATCTCCTGGACCTGGAGGATATTGACCCCGAATTCCTCGTCGCCGATGCTGAACGTGACCAGCTGGGTCAATTCCTGATCGACTTCGCCCGCTTCGTCGTCGATGATGTCTTCAACTTCCGTTCTCATGGCTACCCCGTCTAGGATGCCCGGATGCGACCGACAGCGCGCCCGGTTTTACAAGGTCCGAATCTGTCAACCCAGCCCATTTTTGTCAATGAGAATATCCAGCCGCTCGAAATCGTTGAAAAGAACCGGCCCGTTTCGTCCTCAAAAGCCTCTGCCCGGCCTATCCCCACTTTTTCGCCAATAAAAATACCTTGTTGTCGATTTTCCTCATATTCTGTTGGCAAAGTGTGGTTGACGCTCATGAGATAAAGGGCTAACGTAGGTCCCACTTCGTTTCTATATGTTTGATTTTTATCACCTTTTGAAAAAAGGGCAGGCCACTTCGCATGGGTCAGTACGCCAATTTCCATGACCACGACACCTTGGAGGCTCAGGTCAAAAGCCTGGCCGACGACGAACTCCTAGATTTCTGGGAAGAAACGCAACAACTTGCCAGAATGCTGGACCAGGCCGAACAGACCGACCTTGAGTACAACCCGGAATACGAGCGGGTCATCCTCCAGGAACTGCAATACCGGACCTGCTTCAAGGGTCGCATCTGACCGCTTGCAACGCCAACGAAAAACTCCCCGTCTCTGCCGAGACGGGGAGTTTTTTTCATGCCTTGCTCCAGCCCTACTCCACCGGGGTGCGGCCGATGGAGAAGTAGGCGAACCCGGCCTTGCCCATGCGCTCGGGCAGGTACAGGTTGCGGCCGTCAAAGACCAGCGGCGCGGTCAGGGCCTGCTTGATGCGCTCGAAATCCGGGTTGCGGAACTGGTTCCAGTCCGTGACCACGGCCAGGGCGTCCGCCCCTTCCAGCACGTCGTACTGGCTGTCCAAAATCTCGAGGTTCTCGATGTGGCCGATCTCCTCTCGGGCGCGGGTGTTGGCCACCGGGTCGAAGGCCCTGATCTTCATGCCCAGAGAGGTCAACGCCTTGATGACCTGGATGGCCGAGGCCTCGCGGATGTCGTCGGTGTTGGCCTTGAAGGCGATCCCCCACAGGGCCAGGGTCCGGCCCGCCACGCCGCCCTGCGGCTCGAAGTAGGCCTTGATCTTCTCGGCCAGGACCAGCTTCTGGGTGTTGTTGACCTCGTCCACGGAGCGGATGAGCTTGGCGTCATAGCCGTACTCGGCGGCCGTGTCGATGAGCGCCTTGACGTCCTTGGGGAAGCAGGACCCGCCGTAGCCCACGCCGGGGTAGATGAAGGAATAGCCGATGCGCGAATCCGAACCGATGCCCGCGCGGACCTCGGAGACGTCCGCCCCGACCCGCTCGCAGATGTTGGCCACTTCGTTGATGAAGGAAATCTTGGTGGCCAGCATGCAGTTGGCCGCGTACTTGGTCATCTCGGCCGAGCGCACGCCCATGACGATGAGCTTCTCGCGGCTGCGGGCGAACGGCGCGTACAGGGACTTGATGGTCGTGGCCGAGTTCTCGTCGCTGGTGCCCACGATAACCCGGTCCGGCTTCATGAAGTCGTTGAGCGCGTCGCCTTCCTTGAGAAACTCGGGGTTGGAGACCACGTCGAAGTAGATGGACTCGCCGCGCTTCTCAAGCTCGGCCGCAATGATCCCGCGCACCCGGTCGGCGGTGCCCACGGGCACGGTGGACTTGTCCACCACGATCTTGGGGCTGGTCATCTTCCGGCCGATCTCGGCGGCCACGGCGTCCACGTACTTGAGGTCGCAGGAGCCGTCCTCGCGCTGCGGGGTGCCCACGGTGATGAAGACCACATCGGCGTTCTTCAACCCCTCGCCCAAGTCGGTGGTGAAGTTCAGGCGGCCCTGCTCGGTGTTGCGCTTGACCAGGTCTTCCAGGCCGGGCTCGTAGATGTGGACCTTGCCGCTCTCCAGGGTCTTCACGACCTTGGGATTGACGTCCACGCAATAAATATCGTTCCCCATTTCGGCAAAACAGGCCGCGGAAACCAGTCCCACGTAGCCGGTGCCGACAATGCACACGTTCATAACTCGTTGCTCCGGGTTGAGTGTCTATATCCTTAACAGGACAAGCGGATACCTTGTACGCGCATGCGCGTCAACACGAATGCAAAACGCCCCCCCTGGGGCCGCAGCTATTGCCATTCCGCCCCAGGTATCTTAATCAATGAGGATATTACGCAATTACGCATTCGGAGGAAGATACAATGCCGGTACTCGTTGTCAACGTCGATCATGTGGCCACCCTGCGCCAGGCCAGAATGGGCATCGAACCCGAACCCGTGACCGCCGCCTACATGGCGGAAATGGCCGGGGCCACGGGCATCATCGTCCATCTGCGCGAAGACCGCCGCCACATCCAGGACCGGGACGTGGAGCTGATCAAGCAGACCTGCAACACCAGGCTGCACCTGGAAATGGCCGCCACGAACGAGATGCAGTCCATCGCCCTGGACATCGAGCCCGAGATGGTATGTCTGGTGCCGGAGAAACGGCAGGAACTGACCACCGAGGGCGGCCTGAACTGCATCGGCCGCGAGGCCGAACTCAAGGACTTCCTGACCCCGATCCACGAAAAGGGCATCCGCTCCAGCCTGTTCATCGACGCCGACCCCAAGCAGATCGAGGCGGCCATCGCCACGGGCACCGAATTCATTGAAATCCACACCGGGCACTACGCCGACGCCAAGGCGTACAAGCAGCGCCGGGCGGAGTTGGAAAAGATCCTCAAGTCCATCTCCCTGGCCAGGGACATCGGCCTCAAGGTCAACCTCGGCCACGGGCTGAACTACCGCAACATCCTGAACTTCAAGGACGTGCCCGGCGTCAGCGAATACTCCATCGGACACGCCATCATGGCCCGGGCCATCTACGTGGGCCTGGACCGGGCGGTCCGGGACATGGCCGAACTGATCCGGACCTTCGCGGACTAGCCTGCATGATCAAGGGAACGGGCATCGACCTGGCGGAACTGGACCGCATCCAGGCCCTCTGGGACCGGTTCGGGGACAGGTTCGCCCGCAAGATCCTGACCGAGCGTGAGTTCGCCCAGCTGCCGAAGCGCAACCCCGTGCCGCGTCTGGCCGCCCTGTTCGCCTGCAAGGAGGCGGCGGTCAAGGCGCTCGGCACCGGATTCGCCAAGGGGGTGCACTTCAAGTGCGTCGAGGTCCTGCACAACGCGGACGGCAAGCCGGAAATCGCCTTTCTCGACGCCGGGCTCGCCCGTTGCGAGCGCATGGGCGTGACCGCGGCGCACGTGTCCATGACCCATTCCCGTGACACCGCCGCCGCCACCGTGATATTGGAAGGATAGACGAAACCCCAGTCCAGGAGAGCTCATGCTGCTGCCCCTTCCGACCCCCGCCGAAATGTCCGTGTGGGACAGGGAAACCATCCACACCATCGGCATCCCCGGCGTCACCCTCATGGAATCCGCCTCCCGCGAGGCCGTCAACGTCCTGCTCGATGAGTACGGCGACGTGGACGGCGCGGTCATCTACTGCTTCGCCGGGTCCGGCAACAACGGCGGCGACGCCTTCGCCATGGCCCGGTCACTGGCCGACCTCGGGGCCGAGGTCACGGTCTTCCACACCCGCCCCAAGAAGGGGTACCGGGGCGAGACCCGGACCAATCTCCTGTGGGCGCAGAAGCTCGGCATTCCCCTCGTCCACCTGGCCGGGGTCAACCTCGAAGGCCTGCCCCAGCCCGACATCGTCGTGGACGGTTTGCTCGGCACCGGCTTCCAGGGGACCCTGCGCGAAGATATTTTGCATTTAGTTCGGACCGTCAACCGGCTGGGCGAACGCGCCTTCGTCCTGGCCGTGGACATCCCCTCCGGGCTGAACGGACTGACCGGCCTCGCCCAGCCCGAGGCGGTCGAGGCCGACGCCACGGCCACCTTCCAGTCGCCCAAGCTCGGCCTGGTCATGCCCGAGGCCATGGAGTACACCGGCACGCTGCACGTCTGCCCCATCGGCATCCCGCTGAAGGTCCAGACGGACAACCCGGTCCGGCACCATCTCATCACCGGCGCGGTCATGGACACCCTGCCCGCACCTGCCCGCGACATGCACAAGGGCATTGCCGGGCACGTCCTGGTGGTCGGCGGCAGCTTCGGCCTGACCGGCGCGCCGCATCTGGCCGCGCTGGCCGCGCTGCGCAGCGGAGCCGGACTGGCCACCGTGGCCTGCCCCGCCGGGCTGGCCAACGCGGTCAAGGCGGGCTCCCCGGACATCATGACCCTGCCGCTCGGCTCGGGCACGGAATGGACAGAGGACATGGCCGCCGAACTCAAGGCCGACCTCGACCGCTTCGACGCCGTGGTCCTCGGTCCCGGCCTGGGCCGCGCGCCCGAGGCCATGGCCTTCGCCCTGGAGCTGCTCGCTTCCTGTGATCTGCCCATGGTCCTGGACGCGGACGCCCTCTTCGCCCTGGCCGCCTTCCCCGAACATCTCAAGGAATTGCCTGAAAAGACCGTACTCACGCCCCATCCGGGCGAGATGGCCCGGCTGCTCGGCGTGTCCATCGCCGACATCCAGGCCGACCGGCTGGACGCGGCGGACCGTTTCCTGGCGGCCTGCGACACAACCCTGGTCCTCAAGGGCGCGGCCACCTTGGTGGCCGACCCGGACGCGGTCTGCGTGTCCCCGTTCGCCGAGCCCAATCTGTCCGTGGGCGGCTCGGGCGATGTCCTGTCCGGCGTCATCGGCACCCTTCTGGCCTCGGGGCTCACTCCCCTGCATTCGGCCTGCGCCGGAGTCTTCTGGCACGGACTGGCCGGGCGCGCCCTGAACGATGAATTTCCCGCACGCGGCAACCTCGCGTCCGAAATCGCCAACATGCTGCCCCACGCGGCGGCATCCTTCACCAAGGAGCTTGAATCATGCTGACAGCCAAAGACATCATGACCACCGACTGCATCACCCTGACCCCGGACACCGACATCACCGCCGCGGCCGCCCTTCTTCTGGACAAGAAGATCAACGGCGCACCCGTGCTGGACGGCGACCAGGTGGTCGGCGTGCTCTGCCAGTCCGACCTGGTGGCCCAGCAGAAGAAGGTCACCCTGCCGTCCTTCTTCACCCTGCTGGACGGGGTCTTCCCCCTCTCCTCCCACGACCAGCTGGAGCGCGAGATGACCAAGATCACGGCCCTCAAGGTCGGCGACGCCATGACCCCGGCCCCGACCTTCGTCCACCCGGACACCACCATCGAGGACGTGGCCACCATGATGGCCAATGAAAAACTCTACACCCTGCCCGTGGTCGAGAGCGGCAAGCTGGTCGGCGTGATCGGCAAGGAAGACGTGCTCAAGACCCTGCTCCAGGGCTAATTGCCGGTCCCCGAACGTGAGCCTGACACTACACCTTCCCGACAGCGCCGCCACCGTGGCCCTGGGCCGCGCCCTGGCCTCAATCCTGTCCCGAATGGACGCCCCCCCGGCTTTGCTCTTGCAAGGCGACCTCGGATCGGGCAAAACCACGTTGGTCAGGGGTTTCGTGGAATCCCTGCCCGGCGCGGAGGCGGCGGAGGTATCGAGCCCGAGCTTCAACATCTGCAACCTGTATCCGACCACGCCCGGCGTGGCGCACTTCGACCTCTACCGGCTCGAAGGCATGCCCCCGGACGACGCCCTGTTCGATTCGCTTGAGGACCCGGACACGATCACCGTGGTGGAATGGATACAGTTCCTGCCCAGGGAAATGTGGCCGGATCAGGCCCTTTTTCTGGAATGGACCCCATCGGACACTGGACGAAGCCTCGTATTGCATGCGATGGGAGGTGCGGCCCAAGACGTCGTCGACGCCCTGCGGCCCGAATGACAACCGTTTCTAGAGAGCAGAATCGAAAAAATGAACATCGTCGTACAAAAGTTCGGAGGCACATCGGTCCGCAACCTGGAATGCCAACGCCAGGTCATGCAGAAAGTCCTGCGCCCCTACCGTGAGGGCAACAAGGTCATCGTGGTCCTGTCGGCCATGTCCGGCGAGACCAACCGACTATTGGGACTAGCCGAGGAGTGGTCGGACAACCCCGACCCCGCCGAAGTGGATTCCCTGGTCTCCACCGGTGAACAGATTTCCTGCGCCCTCTTCGCCATGCTGCTCAAGCAGCAGGGCGTCAAATGCCGCTCCGTGCTCGGCTTCCAGGCCCCGGTCAAGACCGACTGTTGCTACGGCAAGGCCCGCATCACCGCCATCGACGAGTCCCGGCTCAAGAGCATGCTCCAAGAGTACGACATCCTCGTGGTGGCCGGATTCCAGGGGTGCGACGACAGCGGCCGCATCACCACGCTGGGGCGCGGCGGCTCCGACACCTCGGCCGTGGCCCTGGCCGCGGCCCTCAAGGCCGACGTCTGCGAAATCTACACCGACGTTACGGGCGTGTTCACCACGGACCCGAACCTCTGCACCGACGCCCGCAAGATCGACCGCATCTCCTATGACGAGATGCTGGAAATGGCCAGCATGGGAGCCAAGGTGCTCCAGATCCGCAGCGTCGAGTTCGCCAAGAAATATAATGTAACCGTTCATGTCCGCTCCACTTTTTCCGACGAGCCGGGCACCATAGTCACGCAGGAGGATGAAAACATGGAAGCCGTCATGGTCTCGGGTATCGCTTACGACAAGGATCAGGCTCGCATCACGCTGATACACGTCAAGGACAACCCCGGCGTATCCGCCCAGATTTTCTCCCCCCTGGCTGAAAAGAAAATTCTCGTGGACATGATCGTCCAGAACCCGTCCAAGGACGGCCTGACCGACATGACCTTCACCGTGCCCCGCGCCGACGTGAAACAGACCATCAAGACCCTGGAAGAGCTCAAATACGAAATCGGCTACGAAGAGCTATCCAGCAATCTCAACGTCGCCAAGGTGTCGATTATCGGCGTCGGCATGCGTAACCATTCCGGCGTGGCCTCCAAGGCCTTCCGGGCGCTTGCCGATGAGAACGTGAACATCCTGATGATCAGCACCTCGGAGATCAAGATCACCTGCTTGATCGACGACAAGTACACCGAACTGGCCGTACGCACACTCCACAAAGCCTTCAACTTGGAGGAAGGCAAACACATCGAGTAGCCGATGCATAAAATCACGATATATGACACGACGTTAAGAGACGGAGCCCAAGCCGAAGAACTGAACCTGACCACCCAGGACAAGGTCCGCATAGCGCAGAAGCTGGACGACCTGGGCATCCACTACATCGAGGGCGGCTGGCCCGGCTCCAATCCCACCGACAGGAGATTTTTCGACGAGATAAGGTCCTGCACCTTCAAAAACGCCAAGCTGGCCGCCTTCGGGTCCACGCACATGGCCAAATTCACGCCCGAAAAGGACCCGAACCTGGCCGGGCTGCTCGAGGCCCGGACCCCGGTGGTGACCATCTTCGGCAAAACCTGGGACATCCACGCCACCGTGGCCCTGGGCGTGCCGCTCGAGCGCAACCTCGAACTCATCGCCAACTCCGTGGCCTATCTCAAGGCGCGGGTGGACGAGGTCATCTTCGACGCCGAACACTTCTTCGACGGGTTCAAGCACAACTCCGAGTACGCCATCCAGGCATTGACCGCCGCCTTCGAGGCCGGGGCCGACCGCCTCGTCCTCTGCGACACCAACGGCGGCTCCCTGACCAGCGAGATCGGCGAGGCCGTATCCGCTGTCCGCGAGAAACTGCCCGAGGCGAGCCTGGGCATCCACGCCCACAACGACTCCGAGCTGGCCGTGGCCAACTCCCTGGAAGCGGTCCGCCTCGGCGCGGTCCAGGTCCAGGGCACGATCAACGGCTACGGCGAGCGCTGCGGCAACGCCAACCTCTGCTCGGTCATCCCCAACCTGGAACTCAAGATGGGCTTCGAGGTCATCGGCAGGGACAACCTGGCCCGGCTCCAGCCCGTATCCAACTTCGTCAGCGAAATCGCCAATCTGCGTCCGTTCATGCGCCAGCCCTTCGTGGGCGCGTCGGCCTTCGCGCACAAGGGCGGCATCCACGTCAGCGCCATCCTCAAGGACGCGCGCACCTACGAGCACATCCCGCCCGAAACCGTGGGCAACGAACGGCGCGTGCTCCTCTCCGACCAGGCGGGCAAGTCCAACATCCTGTTCAAGGCCCGCGAACTGGGCTACGAGCTGGCCAAGGACGACCCGACCGTGGACCGTCTGCTCAAGGAGCTCAAGATCAAGGAGTCCATGGGCTATGAATACTCCGTGGCCGACGCCTCCTTCGAACTCATGCTCCGCGAGGCCCTGGGCAAGCCGCTCGACTACTTCCACTTTCGCCACTTCTTCGTGGTGGACGCCAAGCGCGAGGAAGACGCGGAACCCATGTCTGAGGCCACGGTCATCGTGGACGTCAAGGGCCAGCAGGAACACACCGCGGCCACCGGCATGGGCCCGGTCAACGCCCTGGACAGGGCCTTGCGCAAGGGGTTGGAGCGGTTCTATCCCCGCCTGGGCGAAATCCGCCTGCTCGACTTCAAAGTCCGCGTCCTGTCCGGCGCTGTACGCGATACCGGCGGCACCGCCTCCTTTGTCCGCGTCCTGATCGAATCCGGCGACGGAACCGACCACTGGACCACCATGGGCGTGTCCCACAACATCATCGAAGCCTCCTGGCAGGCCGTGGTCGATGGCATCAACTACAAGCTCTTCAAGGATGAAATGACGGAAGGCGCCAAGTAAGGCGGCCTCCGGCGGCCGGGGGAAGGGGAAGGAAAAATCTTTCGAGAAAGGTTCTTTCCTTCCCCTTCCCCCGGCCCCCCCATCCCCATCCTTTTCCAAAGCTTTTTATATCCGCTTCGCGGGCAACAGTGCAAGATAAAGCCCCCGGCTCAAACTGAGCCGAGGGCTTTTTCATTTTTTGGGGAACGATTCTGTAGGGGCAGCCAGCCAACAGCGGCTTAACTCTTCTGCCGCCCTAATGTTCTCGGGATAGGCTTTCGAGAGTGGTGTAGCTGTGCATTTTCTTCCTGGGGGCTTTCGCCGCAGTGTAGTGGGCCTACATGAGGACGAAAGCCCCCTGGAAAAAATGTGCAGATGCGCCGCTATCGGAAGCCGCACTACATCGCCGCAGCCTTCTTAATCAGGCGCAGGAGCTGATTCGTAAATCCAGCCTCGTTGTCGTACCAGACGATGACCTTGAGCTGAGTGCCGCCCATGACGCGGGTCAGGGAGCTGTCGACCACGCCGCCGAAGGTGGAACCCATGAAGTCCACGGACACCAGCGGTTCCTCGGTGTAGCCCATGGACTCGTCGGCCGCCGCCTTGAGGGCCGCGTTGACTTCCTCGGGGGTGGTCTCCTTCTTCAGTTCGCAGACCAGGTCCACCAGGGAGACGTTGGGCGTGGGCACGCGGATGGCCATGCCGTCCAGGATGCCGTTCAGCTCCGGGATGACCAGGCCCACGGCCTTGGCCGCGCCGGTGGTGGTGGGCACCATGTTCACGGCGCAGGCGCGGGCCCGGCGCATGTCCTTGTGGGAGCCGTCCAGGATGCGCTGGCTCATGGTGTAGGAGTGCACGGTGGTCATGATGCCGTGCTTGATGCCGAAGGTGTCGTTGATGACCTTGGCCACCGGGGCCAGGCAGTTGGTGGTGCAGGAGGCGTTGGAAATGATCTTGTGCTCGGGCTTGAGCTCGCCGTCGTTGACGCCCACGACCACGGTCACGTCCGCGTTCTTGCCGGGCGCGGAGATGATCACCTTCTTGGCCCCGCAGGCCAGGTGCTTCTCGCAGCTCTCGCGGTCGGTGAATTTGCCGGTGGACTCGACCACCAGGTCGCAGCCCAGCTCGCCCCAGGTCCATTCGCCGGGCGCGTTGCGGGTCACCTTGACCGGCTTTCCGGCCATGACGAAACCGTCCTCGGTGGGCTGCACGTCCGGGAACCGGCCGTGCACGGAGTCGTATTTCAGCAGGTGGGCGAGGTCTTCGTTGGAGGCGCGCGCGTTGACGGCCACCAGTTCCAGGTCGGTCTCCTCCGCCAGCAGCCGGGCCAGATAACGGCCGATGCGTCCAAATCCGTTCAAACCTATTTTCGTCGCCATGCCGGGTCCTCCTGTGGGTATGCGATTATTCTCTCATGCGTGTTTATAGGGCAACAACCATACTGTGACGATGATTTTACGTCAACGGGGTTCACGAAATCGTATGCTTGAGCGTGTCCAGCGTCTCACGGTCCGTGAAATCGAAATGCAGCGGGGTCAGGGTGATGTGCCCCCGGGTCAGCAGCGCGCGGTCGCGGTCCGCGCTGATGCGGCTGGGCGGAATGGCTCCGCTGAGCCAGTAATACGGCCTGCCGCGCGGGTCCTGCCGGGTGTCGTAGACGTCGTCGTACGACGCCCGGGTGTGCGGGCAAAGGACCATCTCCTTGGCCTCTTCGATGGGGCAATCCGGGAAATTGAGGTTGAGCACGCGCTTGCGCGGCAACTCGGCCCAGGGAATTTTGGGCAGCAGCTCGGTGCAGAAGCGGGCCTGGCCGCTCAGGTCCACGGGGTTGAAATTGTCCATGGACACGGCCATGGAAGGAATCTCCATGAGCGCGCCCTCGGTGGCCGCGGACACGGTGCCGGAATAGAGAATGTCCACGCCCACGTTGGCCCCCGCGTTGATCCCGGACAGGACCAGGTCGGGCGTTTCGTCGAGCAGCGTGGACAGGCCGAGCTTGACGCAGTCCACCGGCGTGCCGTAGACGCCCTGCCCCACGAAGCCGTTCTCCCTGAACTCCTTGACCCGGAGGGGCAGAGCCAGGGTCACGGCGTGCCCCACGGCCGACTGTTCCGTGACCGGGGCGACCACGTGCACGTCGTGGCCGGCCTCCTTGAGGGCGAAATACAGTGCGCGAAGGCCGATGGCCTGGATACCGTCGTCGTTGGCGAGCAGAATGTTCATTGCGTCTCCGGCTGCAAGCTAGGATTTGACAATACGTGTGAAATCAGGTTCATAACCCTGAGCGGGCCGAGCGACATCCGCGCCGGTCCGTTTTCCGCACATACCGTAGTGATACGCGTATGGGCGAGGTACCTCAACATCTCACCAATGGCAAGATCAGTGGGCAAAAAGTCGCAATATATCCAGTCTCTGTCTCCGGGCCAAACCGTGGACGACCTCTTTCTCCTGGCCGGGGCCAACCAGGCCCAATCCAAGAACGGACCTTACTGGAACCTCTCGTTCCAGGACGCAACCGGGTCCATCGACGGCAAGATATGGAGCCCGAAGAGCCTGGAATACCCTACCCTGGAGCCGGGCAGCATGGTCCGCGTCCGTGGGTTCGTGGAGAGCTACCGCGACAAGAACCAGCTCAAGGTCGACCACATGGACCTGCTCGATGCCTCGGCGCCGGGCATAGACCTGTCGGACTTCATGCCCGCCTCCCAGACCCCGCCCGAGGATCTGATGGAGGCCCTGGAGGACATGGTCACCGAGCACATGCGCCACAAGCCGTGGAAGACGTTCTGCCGCAAGGTGCTGACCCACGAGGACATCCGCGCCCGGCTGCTGACCGCGCCCGGCGCCAAGACCGTGCACCACGCCTACGTGGGCGGCCTGCTCGAGCACACCCTGGGCGTGGCCCGGGCGTGCATGGCCCTGTGCGACGTCTATCCGAACCTGGACCGCCAGACCCTGCTGGCCGGGGCCATCTTCCACGACCTGGGCAAGGCGTGGGAGCTGTCCGGCGGCCTGGCCAACGAATACACGGACGAGGGGCGGCTCTTCGGCCACATCCAGATCGGCATGGAGAAGCTGGAGCCGTTTCTGGCCCGCAGCCCGCGCCTGGAAGCGGGCCTCAAGATGCACCTCAAGCACCTGATCACCAGCCACCACGGCGAGCACGAATTCGGGTCCCCCATACGGCCCAAGACCCCGGAGGCGTTCGTCCTGCACTTCGCGGACAACATGGACGCCAAGCTGAATATCATCGACCAGGCCTACGCCGACATGGACAAGACAGGGGCCGACTGGTCGCCCTACATGCGCTTCCTGGAACGCAACGTGTTCCGGCCCGAGCCCACCCCCGACAACGCCAAGAAACAGAACGGGAAAGCGGAGAATCAATGTTTATTACCTTTGAAGGCATAGAGGGGACCGGCAAATCCACCCAGATCGCCAGGGTCCGGGAATATTTCGAAGCCAAGGGCCGGGAGGTTTTCCAGACCCTGGAGCCGGGCGGCAGCCGCATCGGCCGGGACCTGCGCAAGATGCTCCTGCACGTGGACAACAAGGAGATCACGCCCATCACCGAGCTGTTCCTGTACCTGGCCGACCGCGCCCAGCACGTGGGCCAGGTCATCCGGCCCGAACTCGAGGCGGGCAAGGTCGTACTCTGCGACCGGTTCGCGGACTCGACCATCGTCTACCAGGGATACGGGCGCGGCCTGGACACCGTCATGCTCCGGGAGCTCAATGAAGTGGCCGTGGACGGCCTCTGGCCCGACCTGACCATCGTCCTGGACATCGACCCCGAGGTCGGCCTGAAGCGGGCCACCCTGCGCAACATTGAGGACGGCAAGGCCAAGGAGGAGGGACGGTTCGAGGCCGAGCACCTCTCCTTCCACAACCGCATCCGGGAGGGCTACCTGACCTGGGCCGCCTTCAATCGGGAGCGCATGCGCGTGGTCAACGCCTCGGGCACTCCCGACGAGGTCTTCGCCCAGATCAAGGCCGTGATCGAGGCCTGCGGGACCGACGCGGCCTGATCCGCATCCGGCTCTTTTTGCACAATAGTTCCTGGAAACTTCCGGGCTTTGTGCTATGGTGCAATCAGAAAGGCGGCGGGTCCCCTTCCGCCAACCAAACACCGGAACCGCATGTCGGCTGAATTCCTACACAAAAAAGGCCCCCTGTCCCTCACCGCCCTGATGGACACGGCCAAGACCCTGCTGCTCCTGACCGGCGTCGTCTGGCTGCTCGTCCTGGGCTCCCAGCGGCTGGGCTACAACTGGCAGTGGTACCGCATCCCGCAATATCTCTGGACGTTAACGGACCAGGGGTTCACCTGGGGGCCGCTCATGGAGGGGCTCGGGGTGACCTTCCGGATCACGGGCATCAGCCTGGTCCTCATGCTGGTCATCGGCATGACCACCGCGCTTATGCGCATGTCGAGCTCCTGGGCGGCCCAGGGCGTGGCCCGGGGGTACATGGAGCTGATCCGCAACACCCCCCTGCTCATCCAGATATTCTTCATCTATTTCGTCATCGCCCCCATCCTGGACATCTCCGCCTTCCGCTCGGCGATCGTCGCGCTCAGCCTGTTCGAGGGCGCCTACGCCTCGGAGATATTCCGGGCGGGCATCACCTCCATCGACAAGGGCCAGTGGGAGGCCGCCAAGAGCCTCGGCATGGGGCCGTACGCCATGTACCGGCACATCATCCTGCCCCAGGCCGTGCGCCGCGTCCTGCCGCCCCTGACCAGCCAGGCAGTGTCCCTGGTCAAGGACTCCGCCCTGGTCTCGACCATCGCCATCCTGGACCTGACCCAGCGCGGCCGGATGATCGATGCGGAAACATTTCTGACTTTTGAAATATGGTTCACCGTCGCCGCCATCTACCTCGTGGTCACCCTGGCCCTGTCCTGGGTGGTCTGGCTGCTGGAGCGACGATTCAACGGCCTGAAGGCCTAAACAGCAAAGGAGCTCGCATGACCATCTGGAGAGCTACGAAGATCGGCGGCGTGATCATGATCGCCATTCTCGGCGTATCGCACGTCACCTTTGCCCAGGAATCCTGTAAATAACCCTCTGAACCGGCCCCGGCCGCCGACCAAGGAGAAGCCCTATGAAACGCATCCGCATCCTGGCCATCGCCTCACTTTTCATCCTGCTCGCATCCGCTTTCGGGTGCAGCCAGGAACCCATCCAGAAAAAAACCGACAAGAACGCACCGGCGGCGACCGCAGCGGCACCGGAATCCGGCAGCCAGCTCGACGCCATCCTCAAGCGCGGCACCATCCGGGTCGGTTTCGACACCTTCAAGCCCTGGGCCATGAAAGACAAGAACGGCGAATATATCGGCTTTGAAATCGAGGTCGCCCGCAAGATCGCCGAGGACATGGGCGTCAAGGTCGAGTTCGTGCCCACCAAGTGGTCCGGCATCATCCCGGCCCTGCTGACCGGCAAGTTCGACATCATCATCGGCGGCATGTCCGTCACGCCCCAGCGCAACCTCAAGGTGAACTTCTCCCTGCCCTACGAGTACTCGGGCATGTCCATCGTGGCCAGCAGGAAGATCGCCGAGGGACGCACCTCCATCCAGGACTTCAACAACCCGGCCACGACCATCGCCGTGCGGTTGGGCACCACTGCGGCCGAGGCGGCCAAGAACTTCCTGCCCAAGGCCAAGATCCTCTTCTTTGACGAGGAATCCCAGACCATCCAGGAACTGCTCAACGAGCGCGTCCACGCCGTGGTCGCCTCCAACCCGCTGCCGCTGAACCTGTCCAAGGAGTACGCGGACCAGCTCTACCTGCCGCTCAAGGACGACTTCACCCGGGAGCCCATCGCCTTTGCCGTCAAGAAAGGCGACCCCGACTTCCTGAACTGGCTGAACAACTGGGTCCGCGTGACCATGAGCAAGGGCTGGCTGCAGAACCGCTACGAGTACTGGTTCTTCACCAACGAGTGGGAAAACCAGATCCAGTAGCCGAGCCGACTTCTTGCCTTCAACCACCGAAAAGCGCCTGAAGATCACCCTGCTGGACGCCGCCATCCTGGCGGCTCTGGCAGGGGCCTTCGGCTACATCGTTTTCAAGGCCGCCACCGGGCTCAACTACCACTGGAACTGGGAGGTCCTGCCCCAGTTCCTCTTGCGCTTCGACGAGAAAAGCGGATCGTGGGTGCCCGGCCTGCTGACCAAGGGGTTGTTCACGACCATCCGCCTGTCCGTCTGGTCCGGCGTCATGGCCATCATCCTGGGCATCTTCATCGGCCTGTTCCGGGTCAGCCCGAGCCTGTTCAAGCGCCAGGTGGGCGCGATCTACGTGGGGCTCATCCGCAACACCCCGCCGCTGGTGCTCATCTTCGTCTTCTATTTTTTCATCGGCGACCAGATCATGTCGCTGCTCGGCGTGGAGCATTTCATCTACGGCCTGTCCGACGGAGCCCGGGAGGTCCTCGGCTGGTTCTTCGGGCCCATGAACCGGTTTCCCCGGTTCCTGTCCGCGCTGATCACCCTGGCCCTGTTCGAGGCCGCCTACATAGCGGAGATCGTCCGCGCGGGCATCGACTCCGTGGAGCCCGGCCAGTGGGAGGCCTCGGCGTCCACGGGCATGACCCGTTTCCGGACCCTGCTCCACGTCATCCTGCCCCAGGCCCTGCAACGCATGTTGCCAGCCCTGGCCGGACAGTTTATATCTATCATCAAGGACTCGGCAATCGTCTCCGTCATCTCCATCGAAGAGTTGACGTTTCAGGCCCAGCAACTCATGACCACCACATATCGGAGCTTCGAGATCTGGATTCTGGTCCTGGCCATGTATTTCGCGCTCACGTTCTTGTGCTCCCTGATAGTACGTAAACTGGAACTGACGCTGAGCAGGTGATGTGATATGTTCAAATCGTTGAAGAAAATTTTTGTAAAAACCCCTGACGGAATGCCCGAAACCGATGCACCCGCCAAACAGTTCGACATGGAGGCGTTTCACATGAACGATATCAAAGTCTATGCCCTTTCTACCTGCATCCATTGCAGGAATGCCAAGAAATATCTGGATGAATGCGGCGTGAAGTACGAATGTGTCCACGTGGACGAGTTGACCGGCGACGAGCGCAAGCAGATCGTCAAGGAAGTCAAGGAACGCAATCCCGCTGTCTCCTTCCCGACCATCGTCATCAAGGACAAGGTCATCGTCGGCTTCCACAAGGACCAGATCGACAAGGCCCTCAAGGAGGACTAGCCCATGGACGCCAAGCAGCTGTACGAAATGCTGAAGAAGGTCCAGGAACCCAAGGGCTACTACTTCAACGCGGACATGGACATGACCATGCCCCTGCTGGAGAGCCTGCTGACCAACAAGGAACGGTTCGGCTACATGGCCTGCCCCTGCAGGCTGGCCAACGGCGACTATGAGGCGGACAAGGACATCCTGTGCCCCTGCGTCTACCGCGAGGAGGACGTCAAGGAATACGGCGCCTGCTTCTGCGCCCTGTACGTCAGCAAGGAGTTCAACGACGGGACCATCGAAAAGCAGGTGGTTCCCGAACGCAGGCCGCCCGAAAAGATTCTCTTCTAGGTTCCTGCCCGAGGAAAGGAAAAGGCCCGCTTCACGCGGGCCTTTTTCGTTGCGTTAGATGATGTCCTTGAGGATGCGCAGGTGGCGGGCCCGGACCTCGTTGATGATGTCCGACTTGTCCGCACGGAACCCGCCCGCGTAGACCGCCAGCTCCACGGTCTCCCTGGACCGGAATCCCTTGAAGTTGGTCTTCTTCTCCCTGATCTTCTTGCCGGTCACGAAGGAGATGGTCTTCTCGTCCTCCACGTGCTCGGGCATGACCGTGGCCATGGTCACCGAGGAAATGATGATGAACGTCTCCTCGGTGGCGTAGTTGCGCAGGATTTCGCTCAAGGCCGCGCCGATCACCGTGCCCGCGGCGGCCCCGGTCACGGCGTCCGCCCCGCGCCCGTTCTGGATGCCGGGCGCGGCTCCGGCCACACCGCCTGCGGCCGCGCCGAGGAAGGTGTATTCTGCGGGCAGCATCTCCGTGGCCTGGCCGAAATAGCGGATGTTGATGTCGAGCAGGATGCCGAAGTCGTCGCCGTGGGTGACGGTGTAGCCGACGCTCTCATAGGACGCCTCCAGCTGGTCGCGGAAGGCGTAGAGGTCCAGGGCCGGGTCGCCCGTGGTGTTGCGGATCCTGAGCTTGAGCCTGCTGTTCCGGAACATGGCCGGATCGGCCACGAATTCGCCGCTCTTGGCAGCCCCGTAGGAATAGCCGGTGGCCTCGTCCTTGACCAGCCGGTGCGCGTTCTGTTGGCGCTCCACGCAGGAGGCCAGCAGGAACAACACCCCGGCCAACACCGCCGCTCTCTTCATCGTCTTCAACATCACTTGCCCCCCTTGCAGACGCGTATTCCGTTATGGTCCAGAAAATCGAAAACTTCCTTGTAATGGATGGAAAAATTGAGCCCCTGAGCAGGCGCGTTCGACCCGGTCTTCTTGATGCCCCAGTCGTGCACGCCGACCACGTAATTACCGTAGAAGACCGGCCCGCCGGAATTGCCGCCGTTGGAGGAGGCGTCCGTCTGGATGTACATGACCTTGCTGTTGGTGGATTCCATGAAGTTGATGGGCGGGATCTTTCGGATGGCGCTGATGACGCCACGGGTGATGGAGAATTCCAGCCCCTGCGGGTGGCCGATGATCTCCAGGGTCTCGCCCAGGGGCAGCTTCCGCCTGTCGTAGAAGCAGACCGGCTTGCCGCGCACGTCGGCCTGGATCAGGGCCAGGTCGAGACGCGCGTCGCGGGCGATGACCCGGCCCATGGTCTCGCGCTCGTCGAACCGCTTGAGCTGGACGTAGTTGGACTCCTCGACCACGTGGTAGTTGGTGATGACCATGTCGTCGGTCACGTAGAATCCGGTGCCGATGCCGGTTCCGGTGTTGCGCACGACCACCACGGAGTCGAACCGCTTGTCCGAGTACTTGTCGTACCCGTAGGTCTCGTTCTTGCGCTTGAGCTGGGTGGCGCTGCGATCGGCCGTAAAGACCCGCTGCACCTCCCCCATGTTGTTGTACTTCTTTGCCTCCGAGGAACGGCTGGCGTACTGGTCGAGCAGGTCCGACAGATTGACCACCGCCGGTTCCAGCTCGTAGCGGACCACGTCATCCTCGAGCACGGACTCCTGCAGGAACCTGGTCCGCTGGGGGTCGCTGTCCTTCAGGGCGTAGCACACGGTGAAGAAGGATTTCTCGCTGATGTCGAAGGTGTCCCGGAAGAGGCGCTTCTTGCGCTTGTCGACCACGTAGTAGTTGACCGTACCGGCCTTGTAGATGTCCATGTGCGCCTTGGTCACGGGATAGGGCTGGTAATCGGCCACCTGGATGTACTTGGGCGTGGCCTTGAGCTTCTCCCTGGCGGCCTGGAGCCGCTTGCCCGTGTCGGCCACGAGGTCATCCTTCTTGTTCTCGTCGATGTAGTGCAGGATCGGGTCCACCAGCCAGTGGGTGGTCTCCTTGTTGGCCGCGGCCTGCTGTTCCCTGGTGGCCGCCTCCATCTCCGCCTTGGCTATTTCGTAGTCCGGATTGTCCTCGCGCACGAAGGAGGCCACGTAGGTGGACTGGACGGTCTCCTCCCGCTCCACGACCCGCCTGGCCTTGGCCACGGCGATGGAGACCAGGACGAGGATGTCCGCCTTCTGCACGGCCTCGCTCTGAAAGGCCGTGCGCATGGAGCCCTTGGCGGCCTCGAACGGCATGTCGAGCTTGATGTCCAGACCGAAATCGATGGCCTTGTCCCTGATCAGGTCCGGGCTGGTCACCTGCAGGAAGGCGATCTTGACCCCGGGGATGGTCTTGAGGTCCAGCCCGGCCTTCCGGCACTTGTCATAGGCCGCGACGATGACCTTCAGGTCCGCCGTGGCCGGATTGGGGCACAGGGTCTTGAAATACTCCTGCGCCAGCCGGTCCCTGGCGGACGACGGCAGCGAGTCACCGTAATGGTTCAGAAATGCCGAGGACTGCGCCAGGGTCATGGAGCCCAGGGCCTTGCTCCAGACGTCCTGGTTGACCTCGAGAAAGACCGCTTTGTCGAGTTCCACAGGATAGTCCTCGAAGAAATCGCGTTCACCGCCCAGGGGGAAGGTGGCGAAATTGCCCGGCGCATCCGCCCGGATGGCTTCCCGCCTGGCGGCCGCCCCCTTGACGGCCTGATCGTATCCGGCGGGCCGGAAACTGGGATATTTGAAGATGGCCATGCCCGTCAAAGACCGCTCGCGCTCGTCCAGGGCCGCCATCTCCGCCTTGACCTCGCTCCAGCGACTGCGGTCCACCGGCCACCTGACGGCCTCGGCCCCGGCCGCGAGTTCGGCTATCTGCGGCGAGTATTTGAACTCCAGCCCCTTGGCCAGGCGGTCCATGGCCGTAGCGACGTCGGCGTCGCCCATGGCCCCGGTAAAATACGCTTCGTTGTCCACCACGACCTTGGCGGCCTGGTCGACCTGCCCCTGATCGAGGAGCGTGGTCACCTTGGCTGCGGGGGAATCGTCGGAACTCGCCGAGGAGCCCCCCATTTTGGCGTTGCAGGAAGAAAGGAGAAGACAGAAACAGACCAACAGAACAGAGACACTAAAAACACCGCGCATGCAGACCTCACTACTTGTCAACCTCGATAACTGCCGAAAACAGCACTCGCACAACTCCCGATTTCATGCGCCATCGGCTCCTCGGGCATACGACAATTCAATACCAAGCGCAACATATCGGCTGTCAAAATCTGTATTTCGGCAAAAAAAAAGCCCTGTTAAAGACAGGGCTTTCGATATCTGAAGGTTGTTTGCTCTACCGCTGCGACAGCGTCAGCGCCCGATCCAGGTCGTCGATGATGTCGTCGGCGTCCTCCAACCCCACGGAGATGCGCACCAGATCCAGGGGTACGCCAGCAGCGGCCTGCTCCTCGGGGGTGGACTGGCCGTGGGTGGTGGACGCCGGGTGGATGACCAGGGTCTTGGCGTCCAGAATGTTGGCCAGGTGCGAGCAGAGTTGCACGGACTCGATGAACTTGCGGCCCGCCTCCAGGCCCCCCTTGACCCCGAAGCCGAAGACCGCGCCCGGTCCGAGGGGAAAGGTGTTCTTGGCCCTGTCGAAATCGGCATGGCTCGGCAGCCCGGCGTAGTTGACCCACTCCACGGCGTAGTGTCCTTCCAGGAACTCGGCCACCTTGCGGGCGTTCTCGCAGTGCTGGCGGGCGCGCAGGGGCAGCGTCTCCATACCCTGCAGGATCAGGAAGCTGTTCTGCGGGGCGATGGTCGCGCCCGTGTCGCGCAGCATGCCGATGCGCACCTTGGTGGTGAACACGGGGCACGGCTGGCCCGAGGGGCCGCTCAGAGCCTCCCACAGGTTCAGGTTGTTGTAGGTCGGGTCCGGTTCAGTCAGTTCCGGGAACCTGCCCCCGGCCGCCCAGTCGAAGTCGCCCTTCTCCACGATGGCCCCACCCATGGCCGTTCCGTGGCCGCCCACGATCTTGGTCAGGGAGTAGACCGCGAGGTCGCAGCCGAAGTCGAAGGGATTGAAGATAGGCGGCGGGGCCACGGTGGCGTCCAGGATGAACGGCAGGCCGTGGGCGTGGGCCACCTTGGCGATGCCGAGCAGGTCGTCCACATTGCAGCGCGGATTGCCGATGGCCTCGGAATAGACCAGCCGCGTGTTCTCGTCGATGGCCGCCTCGAAGTTGGCCGGGTCGCTCGAATCCACGAAACGCGCCTCGATGCCGAACCGCTTCAGGGTGTGCTCGAACAGGGTCTGGGTCCCGCCGTAGAGGTTGGAGCCGCAAACGAGGTTCTGCCCGGCGGACGCGATGGTCGTGACCGCGTAAAAGATGGCGGCCATACCGCTGGCCGTGGCGACGGCTCCGGCCCCGCCATGCAGGGCGGCCAGCCGTTTTTCGAGCACGTCCGTGGTCGGGTTGTTCAGCCGGGTGTAGATGTAGCCCGGCTCCTTGAGGGCGAACAGGTTGGCTGCGTGCCCGGTATCGCGGAACAGATAGGCGGTGGTCTGGTATATGGGCACGGCGCGGGCACCGGTCTCGTCCGGGGTGTGTCCCGCGTGCAGGGCCACTGTCTGGGGTCCGTAATTATTGTCTTGCATATTCTCTCTCCTGGATCAGGGCGAAAAACACGCCCGTTTGACCCGTAAAATGCGCCTTCACCCCCGGCTTGGCAAGGGGGCGACATATAGCGATTCATTATCAGCGCCATAAGCGCCGGGGGATGGAACTGGTCTTGCCGTTATTCCGGACAGAAGCGATTGTCCGGCACGGCTTGCGGAAGCTACGGACAAACGTTTTACCTTTCGCCCACATGCGGGTCAGCGAAAGGTCCCCGTTCCGGATACGGAGCAGAGTGGAACGGGGATCAGTCCTTCAGGCCAGTTTGTTCGAGCCAGGCCGCGAACGCCGCCTGGGCGCGCTTGCCGTACGCTTCCTTTCTGAGCTTTTTCTTGATCCTGCCCTCGAGGCCGGGCATAAGCCCGAAATTGACGTTGGACGGCTGGAACCGCTTGTCCGGCTTGGTCCGCAGGTGGTTCATGAGCGCGCCCAGGGCCGTCTCAACGGGCGGCTCGGCCAGCGTCTCGCCGCGCAGCCTGCGGCCCATGGACAATCCGAGCCACAGCCCGCAGGCCGCGGACTCGAGGTACCCTTCCACCCCGGTGATCTGCCCGGCCAGGTACACGCCGGGCCGGTTCTTCAACTGCAGTGTCCCGTCCAGGACCTCGGGCGCGTTGACGTAGGTGTTGCGGTGGATGGACCCCAGACGCAGGAATTCGGCGTTCTCCAACCCCGGGATCATGCGAAATATGCGCTTTTGCTCCGGATACTTGAGCTTGGTCTGGAAACCCACCATGTTGAAGGCGGTCTTGTCCGCGTTCTCGGTGCGCAGCTGGACGATGGCGAAGGGCCGCTCGCCGGTACGCGGGTCCGTGAACCCCACGGGCTTGAGCGGGCCGAAGGCGAGGGTCATCTCCCCGCGCTCGGCCATGGCCTCCACGGGCAGGCAGGCCTCGAAGTGGACCTCCTTCTCGAACTCGCGCGGCTTGACCTTCTCGCCCGCCAGGAGCGCGGCCACGAACGCCTTGTACTCGTCCTCGCTCATGGGGCAGTTCAGGTAATCGTCGTCCTCGGGCTTCCAGCGCGAGCCCCAGAACGCCTTGTCGAAATCGACCGAGTCGCGGGACACGATGGGCGCGATGGCGTCGTAGAAATACAGCCGCTCGTCACCCACAGCAGCCATCAGGCTCTCGGTCAGCTCCGGGCTGGCCAGGGGACCGGCGGCTATGATGACCGCGTCGCACCCTTTGAGCGCGTCGTCGTCCAGGGAGATTATCTCCCGGCGGATCACGGTGATCAATTCGTGATCTTCGATCTTTTGGGTAATGTATTCGGAGAACAGGGTGCGGTCCACGGCCAGGGCGCCGCCCGCCGGAACGCGGGTGGCGAAGGCCGCCTCCATGACCAAGCTGCCCAGTCTCTCCATTTCCTCCTTGAGCAGCCCGATGGCCGCCGCAGGGCCCGTGGCCCGAAAGGAGTTGGAGCAGACCAGCTCGGCCAACCCGTCCTCGGTGTGCGCCTCGCTGCGCTTTTCCGGCTTCATTTCATAGAGGGTCACCGACACCCCGGCGTTGGCCAGCTGCCAGGCGCAGTCGCACCCGGCCAGGCCGCCGCCCACGATCACTACATCCGCCATTTCCCCTCCCGGATATCGTTTACGTCCGCCGCAATATGCCGTATAGGTGGCGTGATGGCGAACCTGCGGAATTTCTTATGACAAAACCACTACTGGATATACGCGAGCTGACCACCTGCTTTTCCTCGGCCCAGGGCATTGCCAAGGCGGTGGATAACGTCAGCCTTTCCTTTATGCAAGGAGAAACCCTGGCCATCGTCGGCGAGTCCGGCTGCGGCAAGACCGTGCTCGCCCTGTCCATCCTCGGGCTCATACCCGATCCGCCGGGCCGCGTCACGGACGGGACCATCCTGTACCGGGACAAGGACCTCCTGGACATGTCCGAGAACGAGCTCATGCACATCCGGGGCAACGCCATCTCCATGATCTTCCAGGAGCCCATGACCGCGCTCAACCCGGTCTTCCGCATCGACGACCAGATAGCCGAGCCGCTCAGGCTGCACCAGGGGTTCGGCAGACACGAGGCATTGGACAAGGCCGTGGACGCCCTCAAGCTGGTGGGCATCCCCAACCCGGCCAAGATCGCCAAATCCTATCCGCACGAACTGTCCGGCGGCATGCGTCAGCGGGTCATGATCGCCATGGCCCTGGCCTGCAACCCGGACATCCTCATCGCGGACGAGCCGACCACCGCGCTCGACGTGACCATCCAGGCCCAGATTCTCGATCTCATGGACGAACTCAAGCAGCGCATGAACGGCTCGCTCATGCTCATCACCCACGACCTCGGCGTTGTCGCCCGCATGGCCCAGCGCGTGGCGGTCATGTACTCGGGCAAGATCGTCGAACTGGCCGGGGCCAACGAGCTCTACGCCGAGCCGCTGCCCCCCTACACCAAAGGGCTGCTCGCCTCCATGCCGTCCTTGGGCGAGACCCGGGAGCTCAACCCGATCCCCGGCATCGTGCCGTCCATCTTCGATCTGCCCCAGGGGTGCCGCTTCCATCCGCGCTGCCCCAAGGCGTACAAGAAGTGCTCCCTCATGCTCCCCCCGCTGTACGAACCGGAACCGGGCCGCAAGGTCCGATGCTGGCTCTACGAGGACTAGCCATGGCCCTGCTCGAACTGATCAACGTGACCAAACACTTCAAGGTCTCCGGCGGGCTGCTGGGGCTGATCACCGGCACGGTGCGCGCCGTGGACGGCGTGACCTTGAGCGTGGAGCGCGGCCAGACCCTGGGCCTGGTGGGCGAATCCGGATGCGGCAAGTCCACCCTGGCCAAATGCATCATGGGGCTTTTGCCGGTCACCTCCGGCGAGGTCATCTTCGGCAACCGGTCCATCAACGCCTGGGACGAGAAGAAACTGCGCTCCAAGATACAGATGATCTTCCAGGACCCTTACTCCTCCCTGAATCCACGCCAGAAGATCGGGTCCATCATCCGCGAAGGGCTGGACATCCACAACATCGGCACCCGGGAAGAACGGCGCGAAAAGGTCCAGCACCTGCTCAAGCTGGTCGGCCTGCGGCCCGAGCACGGCAACCGCTATCCCCACGAATTTTCCGGCGGCCAGCGTCAGCGCGTGGCCGTGGCCCGGTCCCTGGCGCTGGACCCCAAGCTGGTGGTCTGCGACGAGCCGGTTTCCGCCCTGGACGTTTCGGTCCAGGCCCAGGTCCTCGGCCTGCTCAAGGACCTGCAGAAAAGGCTGAACCTGACCTACGTGTTCATCTCCCACGACCTGTCCGTGGTCAGCCATATCTGCGACCGGGTGGCGGTCATGTACCTCGGCCGGATCATGGA
Organism: Pseudodesulfovibrio sp. lm2024; assembly: GCF_051175575.1. Lineage (NCBI taxonomy): Bacteria > Pseudomonadati > Thermodesulfobacteriota > Desulfovibrionia > Desulfovibrionales > Desulfovibrionaceae > Pseudodesulfovibrio > Pseudodesulfovibrio sp. lm2024. Next base: position 1,799,984 of record NZ_CP195092.1, on the reverse strand, counting down.
GATCGGCGAGAGCAAAACCCTGTTCACCGACCCGAAGCACCCATACACCAAGGCCCTGCTGTCCGCCGTGCTTCGCCCCGACCCGACGGACCGGCCCGAGCGCATCGCCCTGACCGGCGACCTGCCCAGCCCCATGAACCCGCCGGCGGGCTGCCCCTTCCACCCCCGCTGCCCCGAGGCCTTCGACAAATGCCGAAACGGCCGTCCCGAGCTCATGGAGCAGCCCGACGGCATGCTCACCGCCTGCTGGCTATACGGCGGGGAATAACTGTACCGCCCTTCCCGCCCGCCATCTGTATCTGGACCGCGCCGCGCTGTTGGGGCATTATCCCCCTTCAACCAAAACATCGAGGAGCGAACATGATAGCCCGAGACGAAGCCTTTGCCCTGCTCAGGAAACACAACAGCGAAACCAACCTGATCCACCACGCCCTGGAATCCGAGGCCGTCATGCGCGGCCTGGCCCGCAAGCTGGGCAAGGACGAGGAACTGTGGGGCCTCACCGGCCTGCTGCACGACCTGGACTACGCCGTGACCAAGCAGGACGAGGCACGCCACGGCCTGAACACCGCGGAACTGCTCGAAGGCCAGCTGCCCGGCGAGGCCCTGGACGCCATCCGTCGCCATGCGAGCGAGATGAACGGGGCCGAAGCCCCGCAGACCGATTTCGACTTCGCCCTGCGCTGCGGCGAGACCGTCACCGGCATGGTCCATGCGGGCGCATTGGTGCGGCCGACCAAGATAGAGGGCATGCAGCCCAAAAGCCTCAAGAAAAAGATGAAGGACAAGGCGTTCGCAGCCTCGGTCAACCGCGACTGCATCCGCGAGTGCGACAGGATCGGCCTGGAGCTGGGCGAATTCCTGCAGATCGCCATCGACTCGGTGTCCGGCATCGCCGCCGAAGTGGGGCTGGCCGCGAGCTAGCCCCGGTTGCACGGCCACCGGTTTTGTATTACTCCTGTGACCCGGCCCGAGAGCCGGATTGACCTTCCCTGAACTGTATCCGAAACAGGAGTTTGCGTGGCCTCACTGACCGAGCCGTTCGCCTCGGGCGATTCCTTTCTGCACGGCATGGACCCGCGCATCCGGCTTCTGGCGGCGCTGGTCCTGACCGTGCCCGTGGCCCTGCTGCCCGCGCTCAGGCCCGCCTGGCTTGCCCTGGCCGCCGGGCTAATCCTGGTCAAGATGGCCCGGCTGAACCTGCTCGTCGTGCTCAACCGGCTCCTGGTGGTCAACCTGTTCATCGCCTTCTTGTGGCTGTTCCTGCCCTTTTCCGTGCCGGGCGAGCCGGTCTTCGACCTCGGGCCGCTGCACGCCACGGCCCAGGGCATGGACCGCGCCCTGCTCATCACGGTCAAATCCAACGCCATCGTGATCAGCCTGATGGCCCTGCTCGGGACCATCTCCATCCAGAACCTGGGCCCGGCCCTGCAACAGCTCGGCGTGCCCGACAAGCTGTGCCACATCCTGCTCTTCACCCACCGCTACATCTTTTCCATCCACCAGGAGTACACGACCATGCGCCAAGCCATGCGGGCGCGCGGATTCAAGCCGCGCACGGACAGGCACACATACCGCGCCTTCGCCTGGCTGGTGGGCATGCTCCTGGTCAAGAGCTGGGACCGCGCGGAACGGGTCCACGGGGCCATGCTCTGCCGGGGATTCAGGGGGCGCTTCTACAGTCTGACTTCTTTTCGGACCCGGCCCGCCGACTACCTGTTCCTGCTGGCCAGCGCCGCGCTGAGCGTATACCTGGTCTACATGGGCTTCATCCAAGGGAGACCGCTTTGAGCCACGCCGTCATCGAATTGTCCAATATCTCCTATGCCTTTCCAGGGCGCAGGGAGACCCTCAAGGGGCTGACCTTCCACCTGCACCCTGGAGAAAAGCTGGGCCTGTTCGGGCCCAACGGCGCGGGCAAGTCCACCATGCTGCACATCCTCATGGGGCTGCTCACCCCGGACAAGGGCGAGGTCACCCTGTTCGGCGCGCCCATGTCCGACCCCAAGGCGTTCGAGGCCGCCCGGCTCAAGATAGGCTTTCTGTTCCAGCACTCCGACGACCAGCTGTTCTGCCCCACGGTCATGGACGACGTGGCCTTCGGTCCGCTCAACCAGGGACTGAGCCGCGAGGAGGCTTCGGAACGCGCCCGCGAGGCGCTCGAGACCGTCGGGCTGGCCGGATTCGAAGACCGCGTGCCGCACCGCCTCTCAGGCGGCGAGAAGAAGCTGGTCGCCCTGGCCACCATCCTTTCCATGCGCCCGGAGATCCTGGTCCTGGACGAGCCGACCACCGGCCTGTCGCCCGAGGCCAAGGACCGGTTGGTGAACATCCTGAAGCGGCTGGACATGGCCCGGCTGGTTGTCTCCCACGACCCGGACTTCCTGGCCGCGACAACCGACCGGCTGCTGGCCATGCGCGACGGCCGCATCCAGCCCGGCGAGCTCAAGCCGCACAGCCATGTCCATGTGCACGAGGAAGGGGACGTGCCCCATCAGCATTGAGGCAAGATCAGCAGACCGCGCCGCAGACCTTCTCGATCTTTTCGCGAAGCTGCTCGACGCTGAAGGGTTTGACCACGTAGTTGGAGACCCCGAGCTTGATGGCCTCCAAGACGTTTTCGCGGAAGGCCTCGGCCGTGATCATGATGAAAGGCAGGCACTTGTAATCCGGATGATTGCGAACGAGGGAGAGCAACTCCAGACCGGTCATGCCGGGCATTCTGTGATCGGACAGGACCAGTTCGATGGCGTCCCGCCGGATGACCTCCAAGGCCGACTTCCCGTCATCGGCCGTGATCACGTTCGTAAAGCCCAACTCCTTCAAGTCGTTCTTTATAATCCGCTGCATGGTGCTGGAATCGTCCACCACCAGAATCCGCATATTCATGTTCAGCTGCATCGTCCCCATTGAATATGGCCCGCCCCGCAAAGCGCGCCTCCCCCCTCTTTGAAATTGAAATTTCACCCTACAGTGATTCGGTTTACGCAACAACCCGATTATAATCGGGGGGGGGGAAAAAAATAAAGCCAGGACCCTTGGCATTCTGAAATAAGAACCTATTATGAAGCCACACCCCGCCGAATCCGGTCAACCTGAAACGAACCCCCGCACCATGCCGAACAACGATCTCACCGCGCAGATGTCGCACTCTCCCACCCGGACCATCTGGAAGCTGGCATGGCCCCAGTTGATCATGACCATGTTCCACGTGCTCATCGGCATGACGGACGTATGGGTGGCCGGATACATCTCCCGCGAAGTCCAGGCGTCGCTGGGCATCATCACCCAGTCGCTGTTTTTCCTGCTCGTGGTGGCCATGGCCGTGGCCAATGGCGCGGTGGCGGCCATCAGCCAGTCCATCGGGGCCGGGCTGGAGAAACGGGCCATGCGCTACGTGGGGCTGTGCCTCATCCTGGCCTGCCTGCTCGGAGCCGTGTTCCTGGTGGTGGGCCTGCCGCTCAAGAACCTGCTCCTCGCCGCCCTGCAGGTTCCGGAGTCCATGCGGCCGGTGACCCAATATTTCCTGACCGTGTTCCTGCTCCTGCTGCCGCCCTACTACATGTTGCTGATAACCAACGCCATCTTCCGGGCGCGCAAGCAGGTCTTCTACCCGCTCTACTGCATGATGATCGTCACCGGCCTGAACACCGTGCTCGACCTCGGCCTGGGGCTCGGCTGGTTCGGCCTGCCGGAAATCGGCTACAAGGGGCTGGCCTGGGCCACCTTCGGCTCGGTCACCTGCGGCGCGTTCTTCAACCTGGCGCTGCTGGCCCGGCAGGGGCAGCTCAATCCCGCATGTTTCGCGCCCTGGCGCTGGATGAAGCGGGCCACGCCCTACCTGTTCAAGGTGGCCTGGCCCTCGGGCCTCATGCAAGTGGTCTGGCAGTCCGGCTATCTGGTCCTCTACGCCATCACCGCCAGCCTGCCCGGCGGCGCGGTCAACGCCCTGGCCGGCATGTCCATCGGACTGCGCATCGAGTCCCTGCTGTTCATGCCCGCCATGGCTTTCAACATGACCGCGAGCATCCTCATCGGCCACTACCTCGGGGCGCGGCAGCCCCTGGAAGCCAAACGGTTCGGCTTCCGCATCCTGGCTCTGGGGCTGGTGTCCATATCCCTGTTCGCCCTGGTGGTCTGGCAGTTCATCAATCCGTGGGTCTCTCTGCTCACCCGCGATTTGGCCGTGGCCGCCCAGGCGGTCAGCTACCTTAAGTGGAACATGCTGGCCATCCCCTTCACCCTGACCAGCATGATCCTGGCCGGGGCGTTCAACGGGGCCGGAGCCACCCTGTACAACATGCTCATCATGGGCGGCGCCACCTGGGCCCTGAGACTGCCCCTGGCCTACTTCCTGGGTCACGAAGTCATGGACGGGGCCGAGGGCATCTGGATCGCCATGTTCTGTTCGCAGGTGGTCCAGTCGTCCGTGCTGTTCTATTTCTTCACTTTCAAAAACTGGCAGCGTTTCGCCATGATCAAACATCGAAACGGCCAAAAAGGATAAGGATTCTCCATGACCCTCAAGTTCGAACCCATTTCGCTGGACCGGCAGGACGAATACCACGAAGCCCTGACCGGCTGTCCCCAACTTCTGACCAGCGACTTCTCCTTTGCCAACGTCTTCGGCTGGGCGGACCACTACGGCCTGGAATGGGCCTTCCACAGCGGCCTGTGCTTCATCCGCCAGACCAAGCCCGAAACGGTCTGCTGGGCCCCGGTGGGACCGTGGGAAGCCTATGACTGGGCCGGTTGCCGGGCAATGACCGAAGGCAAAAAGTTCGTTCGCGTGCCCGAGGCCCTGACCCGGCTGTGGTCCATCGCCTACGGCAACAAGATGACCATCACCGAGAGCCGTGCGCACTGGGACTACGTCTATTCGGTGGAGGAGCTCATCGCCCTCAAGGGCAAGGCCTTCCACAAGAAAAAGAACCTGCTCAACCAGTTCAAGAAGAACTACCTGTACAGCTACGAATCCATGGCCCCCGAGTGCGTGGAAGAGGTCCTGGAGATGCAGGACGAATGGTACAAGTGGTACGAGGAGAACAACCCTTCCGAAGCGCTCAAGGCCGAGAACCACGCCATCACCCGCGTGCTCCAGCACATCGACCAGATCAAGGGGTTGATGGGCGCGACCATCCGGGTGGACGGCAAGGTCATCGCCTACACCGTGGCCGAGCCGCTTTGCGAGGACTCCCTGGTCATCCACTTCGAAAAGGGCGACATCCGCTACAAGGGCGTGTACCAGGCCATCAACCAGATGTTCCTGGAGAACGACGGCGCGGAATACACCAACGTCAACCGCGAGCAGGACCTCGGCGACGAGGGGCTGCGCAAGGCCAAGCTGTCGTACAACCCCACATTCTTCCTCAAGAAATTCGAGGCGGAACTGCTCTAGCCCATGTCCCTGCTCCTGCCCTCCGCGCCACGCCCGAGACTGGTTGTCCTCGGCCTGGACGGCCTGCCGCTCGACCTCGCCCGCACCCTGGGCGACAGCCTGCCCAACCTGCGCAGGCTGACCGACGGCGCGGCCACGGTCCGGGCCGAAATGCCCGAGCTCTCCCCGGTGAACTGGACCTCCTTTTACACCGGGGAAGGCCCGGAGGCGCACGGCGTGTTCGGCTTCTCGCACCTGGACCCGCGGACCTACGCCCTGCGCGTCACCTCGGCCTCGGACGTCTCCTGTCCGACCGTCTTCGACCGGCTCGGCGAGCGCGGCCTGGTCTCGCGGGTGATCAACCTGCCCAACACCTACCCGACCCGCCCCCTGCGCGGCATGATCATAGCCGGATTCGTGGCCCCGGAACTCAAAGGCGCGGCCTACCCGCCGTTTCTGGCCGACAAGCTCCATGAGGCGGGCTACAAGCTCGAAGCCGACACCAGCCGGGGCCGCGCCGACCTGGACTATCTGCTGAGCGAGTTGCGCGCCACGCTCAAGTCCCGCCTCCTCGCCCTGGACATGCTCTGGCCCGATCTGGCCTGGGATCTGTTCGTACACGTTTTCACCGAGACCGACCGGCTCTTCCATTTCCACATGGACGCGGTGCTCCACGCCGACCACCCGGACCACCTAGCCTGCATGCGCTTCCTGGCCGACTGGGACCACGCCCTGGGCCGGTTCCTGGCCCGGTACGACGCGTTGCCCGGCCCCAAACGGCTCATGGTCCTGGCCGACCACGGCTTCACCGAGCTGAAGACCGAGGTCAGCCTGAACACCTGGCTCATGCGGGCCGGGCTGCTCTCCCTGTCCGGACCGCCCCAGGACGAATGGGACGCTTCCAGGATCACCCCGGAGTCCAAGGCATTCGCCCTGGACCCCGGCCGCATCTATCTCCACGAACGGGGACGGTTCGCGCGCGGACAGGTGGAGCCGGTGGAGCGCGAAGGACTGCTCTCGCGTATCGCGGACGGGCTCATGGGGCTGGAATACGAGGGCGAACCGGTCCTGAAGGCCGTGCACCGGGGCGCGGACCTCTATCCGGACGCGGCCTCGGACCAGTGCCCGGACCTGATCGTCGAGGCCCGGCCCGGCTTCGACCTCAAGGCCAAATTCGACCGCCCGAAAATTTTTGGTTTGCATGGACGCACCGGGACACATACGGTGGACGGAGCCATTTTCGCCGATTCAGACGGCGCGCGACCCGAACGGATGCGGGACGTCGGGCGCATCATACTACAACACTTCGACATCACGGAATAAATGAGCATCGACTTCGAGAACGAACTGAATGAGGCGCAACGCGAGGCCGTGACCACCACCGAAGGGCCGGTGCTGGTCATCGCCGGGGCCGGATCGGGCAAGACCCGGACCATCGTCTACCGGCTGGCCCACCTGGTGAACCAAGGCGTGGACCCGGCCCAGATCCTGTTGCTGACCTTCACCCGCAAGGCCGCCCAGGAGATGCTCGCCCGGGCCGAGACCATCCTCGGCCGCTCCCTGCACGGGACCTCGGGCGGCACCTTCCACTCGTTCGCCTACGCCACCCTGCGGCGCAACGCCACGGACATCGGCTTCGACTCCGGCTTCACCCTCATGGACCGGGCGGACAGCGAGAACATCTGCAAGGAGGTCCGGGACACCCTCAAGCTCGGCAAGGGGGACCGCTCCTACCCGAAGAAGGCCACCCTGCTGGACATGATCACCAAGTCCCGCAACAAGGAGCTGACCATCGAGGCGGTCATGGAACGCGAGGCGTACCACCTGAGCCCCTACCTCGAGGACATCCAGCGCATCAGCGACGGCTACGCCAAATTCAAGCGCGAGCACGCCCTGGTGGACTATGACGATCTGCTCTTCCTCCTGGACGAACTGCTGGCGGGCAACGAGCCGCTGCGCAATCAATTGCAGGCCCGCTACCGCTACATCATGGTCGACGAGTACCAGGACACCAACCTGGTCCAGGCGCGCATCGTCAAGCACCTGGCCGGGACCAAGGGCAACGTCATGGCCGTGGGCGACGACGCCCAATCCATCTACGCCTTTCGCGGGGCAAACGTGGCCAACATTTTGGAATTTCCGAGTTTTTTCGAAGGCGCCAAGGTCATCCGGCTGGAGAAGAACTACCGTTCGGTGCAGCCCATCCTGGATTTGACCAACGAGATCCTGAAAGGCGCGACCACCAAGTTCGACAAGCACCTGTATTCGGACCTCAAGAGCGACAGGCTGCCCCAGGTGGTCCACCCGCTGAGCGACCAGACCCAGGCGAGGCTGGTGGTGGATCAGATTCTGGAGCTGGGCCGCAAGCACATGCTGCACGACGTGGCCGTGCTCTTCCGCGCGGGCTACCAGTCCTTCCCGCTGGAAGTGGCGCTGACGCGCATCGGCATCGACTACCAGAAGTTCGGCGGCATCCGCTTCCACGAGGCCGCCCACATCAAGGACGTGCTGTCCTACATCCGGCTGATCCTCAATCCCCACGACCTGCTCGCCTGGCAGCGGGCCATGGAACACATCAAGGGCGTGGGCCCCAAGACCGTGGCCAAGATCTACCAGGCCATGCACTCGGGCGACAAGAAGTACATGACCAAGATGGTCAAGAAGCACGAGCCGTTGAAGGAACTGCTGACCGAACTGGACCGGCTGCGCTCCGGCCCCATGAAGCCGTCGACCATCCTCGAGGCCGTGCTCGCCTTCTACCAGCCCATCCTCATCGAGAAATACCCGGACGATTATCCCAAGCGGCAGGCCGGGCTGGAGCAGCTCAGCCAGATCGCGGCGGGCTACCAGGACATGGAGCAGTTCATCGGCGACCTGTCCCTGGACGGCGACCCCGACGAGGAGAAGCGCAAGGAGAACGCGGTGGTGCTGTCCACGGTCCACTCGGCCAAGGGGCTCGAATGGACGGCGGTGATCATCATCGACCTGGTGGAGGACCGCTTCCCGTCGCGCAAGGCCATGCAGCGGGCCGAGGACCTGGAGGAGGAGCGCCGACTGATGTACGTGGCCTGCACCCGGGCCAAGGAGGAGCTCAAGCTGTTCGTGCCCGGCTCGGTCTACAACCGGGCCAGCGGCATGTCCGACCCGACCCTGCCCAGCCCGTTCGTGCTGGAGCTGCCGGACACGGTCTTCGAGCGGCTGAACGAGTCCTACGGCGGCAACCTGGAGACCCGGCGGCGGTCCGTGTACACCCTGCCCGAACCGGCCGTGCCTCTCGCGGACGACGAGAAAGCGGACGGCTCCGCCCCCGCTCGCCCCAAGGTCGATCCTTCCAAGCTCGGGTTCTGCAAACACAAGATTTTCGGCAAGGGCAAGATCGTCGCCCAACTGGAACCGAACAAGTACAGGGTCAACTTCCCCGGCTTCGGCCTCAAGGTCATCATCGGGGACTACCTTGAATTTCTCTGATGGAGTATGGATACGTATGCGTAGCGAAGCACACTTTCTGGAACTGATCGACAGCCACTTTTCCCGCGAGCACGACTTCCTGGCCCTCGGCCGGGGCGACGACTGCGCCGTGCTGCGGGGCGGAACCGACTACTGCGTGACCTCGGACCTCTTTCTCGAGGACGAGCACTTCCGGCGCGACTATTTCTCGGCGGCCGACATCGGCTACAAGGCCCTGGCCGTGAACATCAGCGATATCGCGGCCATGGGAGCCAAGCCCGTGGCCTTTACCATGGACCTGATGGTCCCGACCGACCTCCCGGACGAGTTCTGGGACGAATTTCTCAAGTCCATGGCCGGGCTGGCCCGGCAGAACGACATGGTCCTGGCCGGCGGCGACCTGAGCCGCTCCAAGCGGCTGGGCGTGTCCATCTCCGCCTTTGGCGCGCCCGGCTCCACCGGATTCCTGCGTCGCGGCAACTGCGCCTACGGCGACATCCTGTTCACCGTGGGCGACATCGGGCTGGCGCGGACCGGGCTCATGGCCCTGGAGGCCGAGGGCATCAAGGCGCGCGAAACCATGCCCGCCGCGGTCATGGCCCACCTTCGGCCCAAGCCCAAGGTCATGATCGGCACGCTGCTCAACACCGCCGGCGTCAAGGGGCTCATGGACCTGTCCGATGGACTGGCCCGCGACCTGCCCCGCTTCACGGGCCCGGACCTGGGCGCGAACCTGACCATCGACCCCGAATCCCTGCACGGCGACGTGCACACGTGGTGCAAGGCGGCGGGCCTCGATCCGCTGGAATTCGCCGTGCTCGGCGGCGAGGACTACGCCCTGCTCGGCGCGGTTTCGCCGTTCGACGCGGGCAAGGCGCGGTCCGTGCCCGGCTTCACGGAGATCGGCACGGTCACCAGGGAGCCCGGCATCATCCTCAACGGCAAACCGTTCGACAACCCCGGATTCGACCACTTCAGCCAATAAAGGGAGGGACCATGGACAAGGAACTGGTCATCATCGGGACCATACAATCGGAGATCAGGGACCTCGACTCGGCCCCCAAGATGGAGGACGAGGCCGGGGCCGTGCGCGCCCGCATCGTCATGGACCCGGCCTATGCCGAGGCCCTGGACGGCCTTGAGCCGGGCGCGAAGCTCGAACTCTTCACATGGTTCCACAAGTCCGACCGCACGGTTCTCAAGGTCCACCCACGTGGCAACAAGAGCAATCCCGTTCGCGGCGTGTTTTCCACACGCTCCCCGGCCCGGCCCAACCCCATCGGCCTGCACCGCGTCACCCTGGTGGCCATGGAGGAACCCCTGACCCTGGTGGTCGAGCCCCTGGAGGCCATCGACGGCACCCCGGTCATCGACATCAAGCCCAAGCCTCGGGGAAAGTAGGGATGGACCGCTTCGAAGCCGTGGAGACCTCCGGCGAGAGCCAGGTGGGCGGATGGGTGCAGACCACGGACGGCGTACGTCTGTGGGTGGAGATTCGCGGCACGGGCACGCCCGTGATCCTGCTCCACGGTTGGACCATGAGCTCCCTGTTCTGGCGCCGACAGGCACAGCTGGCCGAGACCTGCCAGGTGGTGACCTTCGACTTTCGCGGCCACGGCCGCTCCCAGACCACGCCGCGCGGCCACAACGTCCCGCGCTACGCCCTGGATGTGCGCGAGGTGATCACCGCGCTGGGGTTGACCCGCGCCCTGCTCCTGGGCTGGTCCATGGGCGGCTCCGTGGTCCTGGAATACTGGCAACGGTTCGGCGCGGACCGGCTGGCCGGACTCGGGCTGGTGGAGACCGGCCCGTATCCCATGTCCTCGGCCCCGTGGAACGTGCACAAGTGCCACGGCCACAACGAGGAGGCCATGCGCAAGGACCTGGCCGCCATGAAGGCGGACCGCCGGGGATTCGCCCAGCGGTTCGTCAACGCCATGTACCTGTCGGGCCACGCCCCGGAGCACGCCCTGAAATGGATGGTGGCCGAGCAGCTCAAGGCCGAACCGGACACGGCCGCCGCCATCTACGAAGACTACGCCCGGCGCGACTACACGCCGGCGCTGCCCTCGGTCGGCCTGCCTTGCCTGGCGGTCTACGGCCGCTCCCTGCACATGTGCTTCGGTCCGTCCACCGGCCGGTTCGTGGCCGCCACCCTGCCCGACGCGCGCTTCGTCATCCTGGACAAAAGCGGCCATATGCCGTTTTATGAACAACCCGAAGAGTTCAACCGGACCGTGTCCGGCTTCCTGGAGACCCTGGACGCCTGAGGAGGCTGCCGTGAAACGGATTGTCTGCGCCGCCCTGCTGTTGACCCTGCTCTGCCTGCCCCCGGCCCGCGCGGCCGAGCTGGCGGGCGTGACCCTGCCCGACTCCGTGGAGGTGGGCGCGCAAAAGCTGGCCCTCAACGGCATCGCCCTGCGCGAAAAATTCATCATCGACGTCTATGTGGCGGGCTTGTATCTGACGGAAAAGTCCAGCGATCCCGAAGTGATCCTGCGAAAAGAAACGCCGCGCATGATGGTCATGCGCTTTGTCCGCGACGTGGACGCCAAGGCCATCCGGGAGGCGTGGATCGACGGGCTCGAGGCCAACGTCGAGAACATCACCCCGGAACTGCGGGACAAGTTCGACCAGCTCAACGACATGATGGCCGACATCAAGGACGGGCAGGAGATGGGCTTCACCTACGATCCGGCCACCGGCACGGACGTCATGGTCGCCGGTCAGCCCAAGGGCGGCATTCCGGGCAAGGACTTCGCCGACGCCATCCTGGCCACCTGGATCGGTCCCAAACCGGGCCCGGGCAAGACATTCAAGCAACAAATCCTGGGCGACTAGCCCCACGCCGAAGGCGGAAATGGGATGCAAGGGTGCGACCCCTATCGCTGCTGTCGCTATCTCTAAGGCTCGGTGACTCGCCTAAGAGTTCGTGCTGCCCGCCGGAGGCGAAATCATTTAAACTCGCCGCGAAGCGGCTTCCACTCCTGATTTTCTTCCTGAAAAAGCCCCTACCGGAACCTCCAGCCGTTCGCGTAAACGTTGAAGGAATTGTCCTTGATACGCCCGACCAGGCTCAGGTTGTTGCGCTCGGCATAGGTGATGGCCGAACTGGTCGCGGCCGAGAACCCGCACAGGACCGGGATGTTGGCCGTGGTCGCCTTGGTGGCCAGTTCCAGGGCAAGGCGCGACGAGAGCATGGCGATGGTCACCGATTCCAGGGTCCCTTCGAGCAGGGCGCGGCCCACGGCCTTGTCAAAGGCGTTGTGCCTTCCTACATCCTCCCCGTAGGAGATCAACTCCCCTTTTGCAGAGAACAGGGCCGCCGCATGGGTGGACCCGGTGTTCTTGAACAGCGACTGCCGCCTCTCGAAGACCGCCTTCAAGTCGAAGAGCAGCTCCGGCGCGATATGCACCGGCCGGGGCGAGGGATAGATGCGCCGCACCGCCACCGGGGTCTTGAGGTCCACGTCCACGCGAGACGGGCCGTGGTAGGAAAAGGCCATGTTGACGATATCGTCCGGGCACATGACCCTGGACTGGGCGAACAGGTAGCCCGCCACCAGGTTCAGGTCGTCGCCCGGCGTCCGGGCCAGGACGGCCTCGGCCCTGCCGTTGACGGTCAGACGGATGTCCGCTTCCTCGGCGATCTGATCGTCCTTGAAGGACAACTCGCCGTCCGAGTAGCGCTGGATGGTCACCGGGCAGGCCAGTTGCATGGGCCGGACCTCGGCCTGCCGTTCCGTCCGCTTGGATTCCGTCTGGCCGCCCACGGCCCTGAGATGCGATGAGGGAGCCATACCCTACTCCAGGCTGTTCCAGAGGGTCGGGGAGATGGGGTTGAGATCGTGCTCGCGGGCGAAGATGTCCAGATGGATCAGCCCGATCTGGGCGACATCCAGGTCCGGCAGCGGCTCGCACTCCCGCATGTCGATGCTCAGACAGTACTTGCCACACTTGTGGCACGCCTCGATGCGCTCATACCGGGCGTTCTCCTGGAAGAACACCTCGCGTGAATCGTTCTCGTCGTTGCCGCAGGACGGGCAGGCGTTGCGCTTGTAACGCCAGTCGTGTCCGCACAGGGAACAGTGCAGAAACTTCTTTCCGCCGCCGCCGACCAGCTGGTCCAGGTCGGTCACTTCCTTGGGGGAAAGCTGGGCGATGGAGGGCGTGGCCCCGCACACCGGGCAATACCCCTCGTCCCAGCCGATCTTGGAGAGAGGCTCGCCCAGGCCTGCGGCCATGACGCGCAGGACAGGCGAGAAAACGGTCTCCGAAATATACAGCAGCGTGGTGTACGGTGTGATGCCCAGCTGTACGGAGGTGTTCTCAAAGTGTTTCCAGTTGCCTTCGATCCGGGCCTGGGCAAGCCCCGCAATGCTGTCGGAGTCGGCCATGAATGCTTCAAGCTTTCGCCATGCGTCCTTGTCTATTCCGAGCACGTCCGAAAGCAGGGGCAGCATGGCCACCGCCGACGTCTTCAGATGCTCGGCCCAGGGAGCGAGGTCCGTGTCCACCAGGACGGGCACGCCCTGGTTCGCGCGGGCCGCGTCGATGTCCGGCAGGTCCAGCCCGCTGGCCGCAAATTCGTCGCTCAACCGCGCCTTTTCCTCGAACAGGGGACCGAACTTTTCGGCCAGTTCGGCGTAGGCAGGAACGCGTTTCTTGATGGCGTCGAGGGTCGAGACTACTGTTTTCCGGTCAAAAGCCGATTTCATGGTGTTCTCCGGTTCCCCGCTTCGGGCCGGAGCGCCCCTTGGGAGCGCCCCGGCCTCTGCGGAGACAGTTCAGGTTATGCCTTCATGGCCTTGAATGGTCTTGCCAGTGTGGCAAGGAACTGCTTCTTCGACATGGGGCCGACATTGGCCTCGGCCACCGCGTTGTCGGTGTAGTTCGCGGGCTCATCGATGAGCAGATAGATGACGTTGACGTCGTCGGGGTCGGCCAGCATGGCCTTGGGCCACTTCTTCTTCAGGACGGCGAGGCGCTTTTCGGCCAGGGCCAGCATATCCTCGCGCTCGCCGAAGTTCATGGTCCCGGTAGGACAGACCTTGACGCAGGCGGGCAGCATGCCCGCGTGCACGCGGTCGTTGCACATGGTGCATTTGCTCATCAGTCCGGTCTGGTCGTTGCGCCGCGGGATATTGTACGGGCACGCCTCGCGGACCTCTTCGGCCTCTTCCTTGGAGAATTTCGTGGTCTTCTCGGTGAAGATGACCGCACCGGTCTTGTTGTCCTGGACGATGGCCTCCTCGACGTACACGTCACCCAGTTCCTTGCACGGGGGGACTGCGCAGTGGCGGCATTGGTCCGGGAAGAAGTTCCAGCGGACCACGCCGTCCTCGAGATGTTCGCTGAAGCGAACGAGTTTGTAGTTGTTGGGATTCAGGTCCTGCGGATTCTGATGGCTGCCCCATTGGTACTGGGTCGTCTTGTTGGCGGGCAGTTCATGCCACTCCTTGCAGGCTATCTGACAGCCGCGGCACGCGGTGCAGCGGGAGGTGTCTATCAAGAATGACTTAGGCATGTCGCATCTCCTTAGGTTGCCAGCTCGGTGAGCTTGTCGGCCTTGCGAACGTTCACGCAACAGGCTTTGTACTCGGGAATGGTGGTGTTCGGGTCGCCCACCGAAGGCGTCAGCCTGTTGGTGGCGTCGCCGGTTCCCGGAGTCGTCCAGCCGAAGCAGAACGGCATGCCGATTTCATGGATGATGCGTCCGTGCACCTTGAGCGGGCGCATGCGGACCGTGACCATGGCGATCGCCTCGACCCTGCCGCGGGCGGATTCGATGATCACGCCGTCCCCGTTCTTGATGCCCTTCTCCTGAGCCAGTTCCGGGCTCATCTCGACGTACTGCTGAGGCTCGGCCTCGAGCAGGTTCGGGATGTTCCGGGTCTCGCCGCCGCCGCACCAGTGTTCGGTCAGGCTGTAGGTGGTCAGCACGATCGGATACTTGGGATCGGCGGGCTTGGCCAGTTTGTCCATGTTGGAGGATACGAACTTGTACACCGGGCTGTTGAGCTGCTTGGAGAACTTGTTCGAATCCACCGGGGTTTCCACCGGCTCGTAGTGTTCGGAGAACGGGCCGTCCTGTCGGCCGGGGCCGAATATCTGGCCGAAACCGTGCTTGGACATGATGAACGGGTACTTGCCCTTGCCGGTGGCCATGGGCGGCCAGCCGCCGTCGGGCACGTCGCCGATCCACTTGCCGTCCTTCCACTCGATGACGGCCTTGGCCGGATTGTACGGCTTGCCGTTCAGGTCGACCGAGGCGCGGTTGTAGAGGATGCGGCGGTTGACCGGCCAGCACCAGGACCAGTTCGGGAACAGGCCGATGTTGGCCTGCATCTCGGTCTGCTTGGTGGACCGGCGCTTGCATTTGTTGCCGTCCTCTTCGGTGTAGCTGCCCGCGTAGAGCCAGTTCAGGCTCATGGTCGAGCCGTCATCCTTGAGCGCGGTGAAGGAAGGCACCTGCTGGCCCTTCTTGTACAGCTTGTCCTTGACCTGGGTGTCCCTGGTGAAGCGGCCGTTGATGCGGGCGCACAGGTCGTCCGGGTCATAGGCATCGGGGTAGTCAAGCCAGGTGACCGCCTCGGGCAGCTTGCCGCCCTCCTTTGCGTACAGGGCCTGGACGCGCTTCATGAACCCGCAGAACATGTCGCCGAAGGGACGCGCCTCGAAGGCGGGCTCCACGGCCTTGTAGTGCCAGAGCAGCCAGCGACCGGAGTTGGTCACCGAGCCCTCCTTCTCCAGCCGGTGGGCCGAAGGCAGGAGGAAGACCTCGGTCTTGATCTTTTTGGGATCAACGCCGGGCCGGTGCCAGTTGTCGGTGGTCTCCGAGTGATGCAGCTCGGACGTGACCAGCCACTCCAGATTGTCCAGGGCCTTGCGGACCTTGTTGGAGTTGGGCACGGAGTTCATAGGGTTCAGGCCGATGATGATGCCGCCCCGTATCTTGCCCTGGTACATCCGGTCGAAGAGGAACATGTAGGAATAGTCCTCGCCCTTTTCGATCTTCGGAAGCAGTTCGTAGCAGAAGCCGTTTTCCCTGGTGGCGTGATCGCCGTACCAGGCCTTGAGCAGGCTGGCGAAGTACTTGGGCTTGTGCTGCCACCAGTTGGCGGACATAGGGTCGTTGCTGACCGGGGTGTTGGCCTTGATGTACTCGTCGTAGGTCTGCCAGCCGTTGTGCGGCATGGCCATGTAACCAGGGATGATGTGGTACAGCAGGGTGTGGTCCGTGGACCCCTGGACGTTGGGCTCGCCGCGCAGGGCGTTGATGCCGCCGCCGGCCACGCCGATGTTGCCCAGCAACAGCTGGATGATGGCCGCGGAACGGATGTTCTGCACGCCCACGGTGTGCTGGGTCCAGCCGAGCGCGTACATGACGGTCCCGGCCTTGTCCGCCCTGCCCGTGGCCGCGAAGGTCTCGTACACCTTGAGCAGGTTTTCCTTGGACACGCCGGTCGTGGTCGAAACGGTGTCCAGGTCGTAGCGGGAATAGTGCTCCTTGAGAAGCTGGAACACGCAACGGGGGTTCTTCAGGCTGGGATCGCGCACGGGAACGCCGTTCGCATCCATCTCGAAGCCCCACTTGCTCTTGTCGTAGGAGCGGGTCTTGGCGTCGTAGCCGGTGAAGATACCGTCCTTGAAGCCGTAATCCTTGCCCACGACGAGCGCGGCGTTGGTGTACTGGGCCACGTATTCGTGGAAGTACTTCTCATTGTCGACGATGTACTTGATCATGCCTCCCAGGAAGGCGATGTCCGTGCCGGACCGCAGGGGGACATGGAAATCCGAGCGCGCCGAGGTGCGCGAGAACTTCGGGTCCACGTGCATTACCGTGGCTCCCTTGTCCTTGGCCTGCAACACCCATTTGAACGAAATCGGATGATGTTCGGCAGCATTGCTGCCCATGATAAGGATGGAGTCGGCATTCTTAATGTCGACCCAGTGGTTGGTCATCGCACCGCGTCCGAACGACTCTCCCAGAGCCGCAACTGTGGCGCTGTGTCAGATACGCGCCTGGTGGTCCATGTGGACGACACCCAGGCCGCGCATCGCCTGATGGGCGATGGCACATTCCTCGTTGCCCGCGTGGGAGGTGCCCAGCAGGAACATGGATTCGAGACGGTTGACGGTTTTCCCCTTGTCATCCTTG
Source organism: Pseudodesulfovibrio sp. lm2024 (assembly GCF_051175575.1). Taxonomy (NCBI): domain Bacteria; kingdom Pseudomonadati; phylum Thermodesulfobacteriota; class Desulfovibrionia; order Desulfovibrionales; family Desulfovibrionaceae; genus Pseudodesulfovibrio; species Pseudodesulfovibrio sp. lm2024. Next base: position 1,782,999 of record NZ_CP195092.1, on the reverse strand, counting down.
AGGATGATGTCCTTGTCGCGGGTGTCCTTGATGCGCCGCGCGATGCGGTCCAGCATCCAGTCCCAGCTCTTCTCTTCCCACTTGTCGCTGTAGGGAGCGCGGTACATGGGCTTCTGCAGCCGGTGATGGCTGGTGGTCATGGTAAACATGGCCGCGCCCTTGGCGCACAGCGAGCCTTCGTTGATGGGGTAGTCCGGGTCGCCCTCGGTGTTCACGAGCTTGCCGTCCTTGACGTACCCGATGATGTGGCAGCTCACCGAGCAGAACGGACAGACCGTCACAACCTCTTTGGCGCCGGAGATCTTGAGCTCCGCCGCGTAGGCCTTGATCGGAGTCAGACTGACTCCGAGTTGCCCGAGGGTGAGACACGCCGCTCCGGAGCCTGCGAGCTTCATGAAGCTTCGGCGGTCGAGTTTCATACCAATGGCCTCCTTGCTATGTGCCGGACCATGGCCATGGCCCGGCTGTTGCTGTCCCGGGCGAAATGCCCAGGCCCAGCAACGATAGCATTTAATTCAATTAATTCAATGTGTTATTATTAGCACATTGGAAGGCGCAGGATTCCGCTCATTTATATTGGTCAAGTGAAAAAGGTAAGAATTCTTGGCTCTTGGAGAGTGCGAAGGCCTCGACCTCCTGATACCACTTGTCGTAGCACTGGGCGATGGATTTACCGAAGGCGGTCAAATGGTACCCGGCGCGCCGGTTGGAAGCCCGCTCGATGAGCTTGCGGCCGATAAGTTCCTCGGTGGTCTTGATCTTGCCCCAGGCGCCCCGGTAGGACATGCCCAAGGCCTCGGCCGCCGCCTTGAGCGAACCATGCTCCTCCACGGATTTCAGCAACTGCAAACGACCCAGGCCGAACAGAACGCCCTCCTCGGTCTCGAACCACAGGTGCATCCGCATGGTGGGGTTGCGTCGCTTGGCGCAGGCGTTCTTTGTCGATCTCGCATCCAGCATGGTCTACCTCCCCGTGAGCGCGGCGGGTCTCAACCTTGTCCGCCCGCCGGCCGTGGACCGCCTCCGGGCCGGGGAACGGCACCCGGCACGTCTCCGCAAGGAGCGTATCCGGGCTGCACGGAATCAAACGAACAAACGGTCTCGGTCATCCTCGCTCTATTATGCTCACATAGACATAAATATCTCCTAGGGGACTCCCGGACGGGCCACAACACTTTCACAACAACACCATGATTTGACACCAAACCAGTCTCAACCCATCAAAATATCGTCACAATATGTTTTCCAAGCCCCGCCCGGATGATTTGCCTACATTTATGTCATCCAAATTTGGTACACCAAAACAGGAAGTTATGTCTCCGCGCTCCATATTTCCTTCAATGAAAAAAAGTGTCGAATCGTTGAAGAGTGCGTTTTCCTGTCGCGGCCAGGGTTTTAAAAATAGAAAAACGGACTGGATTGTTATTGCTCAAATCGATATCAAAGCTGATCCAATCAAAACGTCCTATCCTGGGGAGAACGGAATGTCCGAAAGCACGCATCATGAAATGTGGGAAAAACTGAATATGGACCTCGAGGCGCACGACGGCCTGCTCGAGGTGCTCGGCAAATTTTACGGGGACATCTACCTGTCCCAGGAGAACCGGCTCAAGGGCGCTGAATACCTCGACTTCGTTCTGTCCGAAGTGCACGGCCTGCGCATCAAGGAGCTGCAGGACGCCAAGGCCCAGGGCCGCAAGGTCGTGGGCACCTTCTGCGTATTCGTGCCCGAGGAGATCACCCTGGCCGCCGACGCCATCCACGTCGGGCTGTGCGCCGGGGCCGAGGCGGGCAGCGAGCTGGCCGAACAGCTCGTGCCGCGCAACACCTGCGCCCTGATCAAGTCCTTCATCGGTTTCAAGATGGCCAAGCTCTGCCCGTACATCGAGTCCTCGGACATGATCGTGGGCGAGACGACCTGCGACGGCAAGAAGAAGGCCTACGAAGCGTTCAACGAGATCGCGCCCACCTACGTCATGGAAGTGCCCCAGACCAAGTCCGAGGCCGCCCGCGACCTGTGGAAGTCCGAGGTCATGCGCTACATGAAGGCCGTGGAGGAGCTGACCGGCGTGACCATCACCGCCGAGAAGCTGAAGGAAGGCATCAAGATCATCAACGGCAAGCGCCGCGCCCTGCAGCGGCTGACCCGCCTGCGAGCCGCCTCCCCGGCTCCCATTTCCGGCCGCGACGCCCTGCTGGTCAACCAGATCAGCTTCTACGACGACCCGGTCCGGTTCACGGCCAAGATCAACGAGTTGTGCGACGAACTGGAAGCGCGCATCGACAAGGGCGACGGCGTGGCTCCGGCGAACACCCCCCGGCTGATGCTCTCTGGCTGTCCCATGGCCGTGCCCAACTGGAAGCTGCCCTACGTGGTGGAGAGCTCCGGCGCGGTCATCGTGGGCGAGGAATCGTGTATCGGCACCCGCAACTCGCGGGATCTGGTGGATGAATCGGGCGATACCCTGGAAGCGATGATCGACGCCATCGCCGACCGCTACATGAAGATCGACTGCGCCTGCTTCACCCCCAACCAGGAGCGGCTGGACAACATCACCAGCCTGGCCAAGGACCTCAAGGCCGACGGCGTGATCCACTACAGCCTGCTCTTCTGCCAGCCGTACACCCATGAGTCCATGAAGGTGGACAAGGCGCTGCAGGTGGAAGGCATCCCCATGCTGTCCATCGAGACCGACTACTCCATGGAGGACGTGGAGCAGCTCAAGACGCGCATCGAGGCCTTTGTGGAGACCCTTGCATGATCGCGGGCCTGGACATAGGGTCCCGCTCCATCGAGCTGGTCACCCTGATCGACGGCGTGGTGGCGGAGGCGAAAAAGCTCCCCACCACCTTCGATCCCGTTTCCCAGTGTTTCAAACTGCTGGATGGATTGCGCCCCGCCTCCTTGGTCGGGACCGGCTACGGGCGCAATCTCATCCAGCGGCTTGGCCTGGACTGCGAGTGCTCGACCATCACCGAGATCAAGGCCCACGCATTGGGCGCTGCGCACCTCTTCCCCGAGGCGCGCACGGTGCTCGATATCGGCGGACAGGACACCAAGGCCATGTCCCTGGCGGGCGGACGGGTCCTGAAATTCGAGATGAACGACCGCTGTGCGGCCGGGACGGGCAAATTCCTGGAATACACGGCCGGGGTCTTCCAAATCCCGGTTGAGGACTTCGGGCCCTACGCCATGAAGGGCGAAAACCCGCCCGAGATCAGCTCCATCTGCACGGTCTTCGCCGAGACCGAGGCCACCTCGCTCATGGCGCGCGGCGAGCGGCCCGAGGCCATAGCGCTGGGGCTGCACAAGGCCATCGTCAAGCGCACGGCCAACATGCTCCGCCGGGTGGGGCTGAACTTCCCCCTGGTCTTCACCGGCGGCGTGGCCAACAACCCGTGCGTGCTCGACCTGCTGGCCAAGAGCGTGGGCGGAGAGATCGGCCGGGACATCCTGGTCCCGGACAACCCCGACCACATGGGCGCGCTGGGCGCGGCCCTGCACCGCCATCACGGCGACATGGCCAACGCCCGCTAGTCCCTGCAACCGACAGGAAAATACGATCAGATTTGCGGGACGAGCCGCCTGATGGGCCGCAGGACCTTGTCCATGCGGCTTTCGGACGGGCTGGGCACCTCGCTGGCGCCGCCCGCAGTCTCGAAGGTGTAGAACAGGTCGGGATCGACCCGCCGGGCCTCGCTCAGTACGAGCTTCATGTCCTTGCGCTTGCAGACCACGAACTGAACCGTGACCGCGCCCTCGGAGCCCTCTCCGGCCACGGTGGTGATCATGAACCCGGCACGGCGCACGGCGTCGGCGATCTCGCCGCCCTTCCAGGCGCTGATGATGCGCACCACCACGTTGCCCAGGGCCAGCTTCTTCTCGGCCAGGATACCGACCACGTTGCCCGTGGCGAAGCCCACGGCGTAGAACAGGCCGAGCACGGGCGCGTCGCCCACCTTGGTCATGACCGCCGAGGTCCCGAAAACCCACAGAGTCATCTCCAGGCAGCCGAGAAGAAAGGCCGCGCGAGACTCGCCGAGCATGGTCACGATGGTCCGCACAGTGCCGATGGTCAGGGCCATCACCTCCAAGAAATAGATGGCCAAGCCGAGAAATAGGACATCCAAAGTCATTATCTCACCCTCGAATTCGATTTTGGAGAGCGAGGACTATTCATCTTTGACCCATGGGTCAAGAGAAAAAAGAGGGTAAAAATGTGACAATTTCACCCTCGGTTTTCGACCTACAAAAACGTATGTAAATGCCCCTCGAACACCCCATCTCCTCCAACACGCCAACGGCCCGGAAATACATATAAAGCCGCGCCGCAGGCGCAACATGGGATGCAAGGGTGCGAACCCTTGCCCGCCGGAGGCGAAATCACCTGTAATCCGCCGCGAAGCGGCATCCCCCTTCTTCTATGAAAAACCACAAAAAAGGCGGCCCCGATCGGGACCGCCTTTGAATAGCCATTGGGAGACGAGCTTACTTCTGGAGCCAGCTCATCATCTTGCGCAGGCGAGCGCCGACTTCCTCGATCTGCGCCTCGGCGCCGATGCGGCGCATGGTCTTCAGACCGACCTGCCCGGCCTGGTTGTCCAGGATGAAGTTGCGGGCGAAGGTGCCGTCCTGGATCTCCTTGAGCACACGGCGCATTTCCTCGCGGGTCTCATCGGTGATGATGCGGGGGCCGGTGACGTAGTCGCCGTACTCGGCGGTCTCGGAGATGGAGTAGCGCATCATGGACATGCCGCCCTCGTACATGAGGTCGATGATCAGCTTGAGCTCGTGCAGGCACTCGAAGTAGGCCATCTCGGGCTGGTAACCGGCCTCGACCAGGGTGTCGAAACCGGCCTTGCACAGGGCGGTCAGGCCGCCGCAGAGCACGGCCTGCTCACCGAACAGGTCGGTCTCGGTCTCTTCCCGGAAGGTGGTCTTGATCACGCCGGAGCGAGCGCCGCCGATACCCTTGGCATAGGCCAGGGCGATGTCGGTGGCCTTGCCGGAAGCATCGGCGGCCACGGCCACCAGGCAGGGCACGCCGCCGCCCTCGGTGAAGGTGCGGCGCACCAGATGACCGGGGCCCTTGGGGGCGATCATGACGCAGTCCACGCCCGCGGGCGGGGTGATCTGCTGGAAATGGACGTTGAAGCCGTGACCGAAGGCGATGATGTTGCCTTCTTCGAGGTACGGGAGAATTTCGTTCTTGAAGACTGCGGCCTGGTACTGGTCGGGCAGCAGGATCATGATCATGTCGGCCTGCTTGGCGGCATCGGCGACGGACATGGGCTCGAAGCCGTGCTCCTTGGCCAGGTCGTAGTTGGGGCCACCGGGGCGCTGGGCCACGATGACGTTGACGCCCGAATCACGCAGGTTCTGCGCATGGGCATGGCCCTGGCTGCCGTAGCCGACCACGGCCACGGTCTTGTCCTTCAAAAGGCTCAGGTCCGCATCTTTCTCGTAATACACTTTCATGGGAGTTTCTCCTCGATATTGTTTGCCCCACTTGGGACACAACGGCTTGAATTATATAAACATGCGAAAAAGCCGGGCGAGGAGAAAACTCCTGGCCCGGTGAGTCGCCTGATTGCAAATTATAGGTCGATCTGCATGGAGCGGCGCATGGCCACGTTGCCGGTGCGTGCGACTTCCTTGATGCCGAAGCGGGTGAGCAGATTGACGATGGCGCCGATCTTGCCCTGGTCGCCTGTAACCTCAATGGTCAGCTCGTCGACGCTCACGTCTACAACCTTGCACCTGAAGATGTCAACAATACGCAGGATCTCCGCGCGTTTTGAATCCTCGGCATTGACCTTGAGCAGGACCATTTCGCGTTCAACGGACTTCAGTTCGGTGAGATCCTTGACCTTAATGGTGGGTACCAGCTTGCGCAGCTGCTTGACGATCTGCTCGACGATGGCGTCGTCGCCCTCGGCCACGATGGTCATGAGGGAGACGCCCTTCTCCAGGGTCGGGGCCACGTTCAGCGAATAGATGTTGAAGCCGCGGCCGGAGAAGAGCCCGGCCACGCGGGACAGGACGCCCGGTTCGTTTTCAACCATCACGGAAAGAGTGTGCTTGCTCATCACGGCCTCCTAAACCAACAGCATCTCGGTCAGCGACGCTCCGGCCGGGACCATGGGATAGACGTTTTCTTCCTTTTCCACGCGAATGTCGACGATGACCGGCTTGTCCACCTTGAAGGCTTCGCGCAGGGTCTTCTCAACGTCCTTCTTCTCGGTCACCCGGAAACCGGCGGCCCCGTAGGCCTCGGCCAGTTTGACGAAGTCGGGCTGGGCGTCCATGCAGGTGGCGCAGTAGTTCTTCTCGTAGAAGAGCTCCTGCCACTGCCGGACCATGCCGAGATAGCCGTTGTTCAGGATGACGATCTTGACCGGCAGCTTGTTGCAGACCACGGTCATCATCTCCTGGATGCACATCTGGATGGAGCCGTCGCCCGCGATGTCGATGACCAGCTTGTCCGGGAAGGCGCGCTGCGCGCCCATGGCGGCCGGGAAGCCGTAGCCCATGGTGCCCAACCCCCCGGAGGTCAGCAGCGTGTTCGGCCGTTTGTACTTGTAGAACTGGGCGGCCCACATCTGGTTCTGGCCGACCTCGGTGGCGATGATCGCGTCGCCCTTGGTGATCTCGTAAATCTTCTCGACCACGTACTGCGGCTTGATGCCCTCGGAGTCGTCCTTGTAGGTCAGCGGATGCTCCTTGGCCCAGCCCTGGACCTTGTCCACCCACTCCTTGTGGTCGGCTCCCCAGTCGTATTCGCCCAGCGTGGACTCGGTCTCGGCCTTGAGCGCGGCCAGGGCGGGCTTGCAGTCAGCCACCAGGGGCACCTGGACCGAAACGTTCTTCTGGATGGAGGTCGGGTCCACGTCGATGTGCACGATGGTCGCGTTGGGGGCGAAGGTGTCCACCTTGCCGGTCACGCGGTCGTCGAACCGCGCACCCACGGCCAGGAGCAGGTCGCAGTTGTTCACCGCCATGTTGGCGGCGTAGGTGCCGTGCATGCCGAGCATGCCCAGGAACAGCTCGTCGTCGCCCGGAAACGCGCCCAGCCCCATGAGGGTGGAGGTCACCGGGATGTGCAGCTTCTGCCCGAGCCAGGTCAACTCCTCGTGGGAACCGGAGGTGATCACCCCGCCGCCGGAGTAGATCAGCGGCCGCTTGGCCTTCTTGAGGAGCTTGACCACCTTGCGGATCTGGCCGATGTGCGGCTTCTTGGTCGGCTTGTAGCTGCGCATGGACACTTCTTCGGGATAACTGAACTCGGCCACCTGCTGCTGGATGTCCTTGGGCAGGTCCACCAGGACCGGGCCGGGACGCCCGGAACGGGCCAGGTAGAAGGCCTGCTTGACCGTCTTGGCCAGGTCGTTGATGTCCTGGACCAGGTAGTTGTGCTTGGTGCAGGGCCGGGTGATCCCGACGATGTCCACTTCCTGGAAGGCGTCATTGCCGATCAGGGCCCGGGGTACCTGACCGGTGAAAATGACGACCGGAATGGAGTCGGCGTAGGCCGTGGCGATCCCGGTTACGGTATTGGTGGCACCGGGGCCGGAGGTGACTAGGCATACCCCTACCCGGCCAGTGGCCCGGGCATAACCGTCGGCGGCATGAATGGCGCCCTGTTCGTGGCGCACCAGGATATGCTCCACGGACGACTTGGGTATCTCGTCATATATGTCAATCACGGCTCCCCCGGGGAAACCGAACATGACATCAACACCTTCCTCTTCCAGACACTTGAGCAGAATCTGGGCCCCGGTCAACTTCATTTGCTATGCCTCCAATTGGCGGTATTTTTCGAGCAGCGAAGACAGGGTCGTCTTCCCCGCCAGCTTCTTCTTCTTGAGTTCCTTCATCTCCTGCATCTCCGTGGGAGAAAGGTAGGACTTGGACTCGAGCTTATCCAGCATTTTCTCGTAATTGATATGTTGATCCCACAGAGCCTTGAGTTGCGTATCTTCGGCCCCGTACTTCTCGATGAGTTCAAGGTCCTTGGCTTCCATGTGCTTCTCCTTTTTACAGGTTAACGCGGTGACATGCCTGAAAGAAGACTTCCCCAGTCCGGCTCTCCCGCTGTATTAAGTGCCAGGTTCTTCTTCCGGCTGGTATGTCCGGAGGTGATTTCCACCTGGCTTTTTTTCAACCGCAACAACCGGGCGATGTACGCGACCAACCCCTTGTTGGCCTTGTTGTCCACCGCCGGTGCCCTGAGGCGAACCTTCAGACACCCCTGGTACTCGCCGGCGACTTCGTCCTTCCTGGCGCCCGGCTGGGCCCAGACGTCGAGGGACCACCCCGACTCCCGCTTTGAGACGAACACCGGCCGTGAAATACGCGCCCCCTACTCGACCTTCTTGAGGTACTTGAGCTTGGACTCGATCTCCTCGACCTTCTCCCGCTCGGGGTCGCTGCGTTCGAGCATCTCCAGATGCGCGTTGAGCATGCCCTTGAGCTGGACCTCGAACTGGGTGCGGGACCGCTTCAGGGATTCGATCTCCTCATGGATCTGGGCGAGCCGGTTGTGGCCCTTGCGCACGGTGTCGTCCGCCTTGGCCCGCGCCTCGTCCAGGATGAGCTGCGCCTCGCGCCCGGCCGCGACCTTGAGGTCGTCGACCATCTTCTGGGTGGACATGAGGGTGTCCCGCAGGGTCTCGTCGCGCCGACGGTACTCCTTGAGGGCGCTCTCCAACCGCTTGATCTTCTTGCGCATGCCCTTCTGCACATCGGCCGCGTCGCCCAGAACTTCGGCCAGTTCGAGCATGAACTGGTCGACCTCCATGCGCGAGTAGCCGAGCAGGCCGCGCGAAAACTGCTTGTTGAGCAAATCGATCTTGGAAACGGTCACCTCGGTCCTCCTTGGTCAAAGGGCTACATGGGCATGCCTGTAGACATGGAGAATGCCAATCTCTCTAAATTCGCGACCACTACGATTTTGCAAACCTGAATAGCGAGCAGGACAACGATCGGCGACAAATCGAAACCGCCGACCACGGCGAAAGGAATCCAGCTACGGATCTTGTAGAAGACAGGCTCCGTGACGCCGCGCAAGAAACGGACAATGGGGTTATAAGGGTCTGGATTTACCCAAGAAAGTAATGCGGAAACAATGACAATCCAAAAATATATTTCAAGAACGGCGCTGATGACGAAGGCCGCCGCATGGACTAACGAGCCCAAAAATTCCATAAAACCTCCAAAAAGCCCAGTGCATTACACTGGAGATTAGTATCAATGTTGGTAATTTCGCATACAGGAATGCAAGAATCAAGTCCTAAAACGCTGGAGCACACCCTTTGTAGCAGCGCTGCATGGCCGCCCGGATGTCCCAGAAATCCTCGATGAACAGATCGGACTCCAGAGCGGGGTCGCGATAGGCCCAGAAACGCACTCCGGCGGCCCGCGCCGCGCGCTGGTCCACGATGGAATCCCCGATGTAGGCCACCTCGTCCGGGCGCACGCCGTGGGTGCGCATGATCCGGTACAGCCCCTCGGGGTGCGGCTTGGGCTGGCTGACCACGCGGGAGGTGACGATCGGGTGGAAGAATCCCTCCAGGTCCGTGAGCTTGAGCACCAGGCTCATGGACTCGCCCCGGCTGGTGTTCACGGCCAGGTTGAACCCGGCCCCGCGCAGCCACCACAGAAACTCGCGGATGCCGTCCGAACGCTTGAAGTACGGCGCCAGGTCCGCCTGGCTCATGGTCGAGCCTATGGCGAAGGCCTCTTTCAGCCTGTCCTCGGGCACGATATGGCGCACGGCCTCGTCATGGGTGCGCGAGTGCACGAAATAGCGCTCCGCGTCGTTCATGGGCGGCATGCCCAGCTTCTCGCGGATGGTGCCGTAATAGACCATGTTGGCCTCGTAGGAATCGATCAGTACCCCGTCGTTGTCGAAAACGATGGTCTTGAGGCCCTCGACAAGACGGGGATTCATCAACGGGTTGGCGATCGCCATGTATCCTCTCCGGGGGTTACTTCAGAATTGCGACGGTCAGTCGTTTCAGGGCCGCGGGCATGCCCTGGGGCTCCCGGCGGCGGCAGCCGAACTTCCAGGCCGGGGCCGTGGCGCGCAAAAGGCCGTCCTCCCCTTCCTCGAAGGCGATGCCGAACTCTTCCCAGACCTCGAATATCTCGGGCTCGGCGCAGACCAGGACCGTGTCCTCGGGCACAAACGCAGGCAGGGCCTCGATGACGCGCTGCCAGGGCAGCTGAACCTCCTGGCCGTCGGACGTGCCCCCGGTGTGGCTGAGGGTCTCGCCCAAGGCGGTCTCGCGCTCGCCCAGGCTGTCCTCCTCGTCCACGCCGATGGTCCGGTCCATGGCGTCCCAGCCGTCGCGGATGCCCTCTTCCAGACCGGCCAGCTCCAGGATGCGCTCCTCGAAGGCCCAGGCCAGAAGCAGCACGAACTGCGCCTTGGACGCGGCCTCGCGGGTCTCGCGCTCCTGCTTGGTCCCCTGGCCGTCGTCGAACTGGCGCGACAGCTGGGCCTGGATGGACATGGACGATCCCTCGTAGAAATCGTCGGCGGTAACGGCCCCGAAATAGGCCATCTCGCCCGGGTCCTTGAACTGCTCGCCGAAGCGGATGCAGTCGTTGATCAACGCCCCGGCCGTCTTCGGATCGAGCGGCAGCCCTTCGGGACGAAAGGCGTGCGGGTCCGGCTCGACGGCCAGGCCGGGATCGAAAAAGGTCAGTCCGTCCAGGTCCTCGCCGGACCACAGCTCGGGGTGCATGTAGGGAAAAGCCAGCAGCATGCTCGGTCTCCTTGTTCTATTCGTCGGTAGCCGGGCCGAAATGGCGGCAACGCCCGTGGCATCGGGGCAGCCCCATGACGCAGACCCCGTCCAGATGGTGGCCGCAGCCGGGTGCGGACGCGCCCTGCCTGTACGTATACATCCCGCAGTGGAACGTGTCCCGGGCCATACGCTGGAACTGGCGGCCCCAGAGGTCCGGGACCGCGTCCTCCGCCACGCCGAAATACTCGGCGCGGCGCAAAAAGTCGTCAAAGGAAGACTCCCACCGGGCCGTGACCTGGCAGCGCCATGACTTCGTGTATCCGGGATTGAGCCACTCCTCGTACAGGCAGCGGCCGTTGATATGGTGCCTGCAGTCCGTGCCGGGCAACCGGGAAATTTTACCCATTCCTACCTTTTGTTCATTGCGTGCGGAACGACCGAACCTCCTCCGGCCGATCGTCCAGTGCCGATGGGACAGATGTAAGGCCCGAACATTCAATTGTAAAGTCAAACCGCCCTTTTCCGGGCCGGATTCGGACCGGGGCCGCTCCACGCAAATGATCCCCCGTCCTTGACTGGGCATGGTGGCGGGTGTATAGCCTCTAACACAAATAATCGTGAAGTCATTCACGCAATTGGAGGCTATATATGTTTGGCGGATTCGGCGTTTGGGAACTCTTGATCATTCTCTTGATTGTATTGGTCATTTTCGGCGCTAAAAAGCTCCCGGAAATCGGCGGCGGCATCGGCAAGGCCATCAGCAATTTCAAGAAGGCCACCAGCGAGCCTGACGAAATCGACGTGACCCCCAAATCCTCCCCCTCCGACGACGAGAAAAAGGACAGCTAACCGCCAGCCTTCCAATCCAGAGACCCTTCAGACCCGGTTGCCACTGCGACCGGGTCTTTTTTGTGTGTGCGCCTCCGGCGGCCAGGGCGCTGCCCTGGACCCGCTTAAGAACCTTTTTGAGAAAGGTTCTTAAGAATCTCCAAAACTTTTTAGCGCCGCTTCGCGGTCATTGCGCTCACCCTGATTCTTCATCTTCCACTTTAACAATCTACCTCCACAATCCCCACTCCTCAAAAGTGGCTGCCCTGCCTTCCCCCTCCAACCGCGCGAAAGCGCAAACAAAAAGTTTGGGAGAGAGAGAGAGGGGTTGGGGGGTCCAGGGGGGAAGGAGAGAGGCATTCTTCTCCCCTACCCTTCGACTTCTTCGGAGAAGAGCTCAAAGCCTCTGCGAACGTAGGCAATGCCGGACAGGATGGTGGACAGGGCGGTTATGGCGACCAGGGTGCCGAGCAGGTAGCCGTAATCCAGGGCGAAGGTGCGGTGGATCATGACCGCGACCACGAGGACGATCTGGGCGGCGGTGTTGAACTTGCTGATCCAGATGGGCCGGATGCGGTTCTTGACGTCCACGCCGAGGAAGTTGAGCACGGCCAGGCCGCCGACGATGATCAGGTCGCGGCTGACCACGAGCACGGCGAACCAGAACGGGATCCAGCCCTTGGCGGCCAGACAGATGAAGGACGTGACCAACAGAGCCTTGTCGGCCAGGGGATCGAGCACGGCCCCGAGCTGGGTGCGCTGGTCCCAGACCCGGGCCAGGAAGCCGTCAAAGGCGTCGGTCAGTCCGGCCACGAGAAAGAGTATCCAGGCGAGATTGAAGTTCTCGCCCACGTAGGCCACGACAAAGAGCGGCGTCAGCAGGATGCGGACAATGGTCAGGATATTGGGAACGGTCCATATGGCGTCGCGCGACACGGTCCCCTCCCCGCCGGTTTAGTCCCTGTTCTCGGCGGCCAGATGGAAGCTCAGGCCGCGCTGGGGCAGGAAGGCGTTGAGCAGCATCTCCAGCCGGGCGCGGTTGATCACGGACACGGTCCAGGTGGCTCCGGTCCCGGTGGGCTGCATGTCCATGGACACCAGTTGGGCGTTCTGGACCGCGCCGTCCCAGCCGTGCAGCACGCGATCGAACTCCAGCACCCCGTCGGGCGAGAACCAGCCGGTCACGGTCAGGGACTCGCCGCCGGTCTGGGCGGCCTGGGCCGTGGGCCGGTCGAAATACCTCGGCCAGAGGGTGAACCAGGCCGTGGCCATGTCACCGTTGATGGCCAGCCACTCCTGGCCGTCGTAGGACAGGTGGCACTTCCAGGTGCCCTTGTCGCTGCCGCGCTCCAGGGTGAAGACCGGGGAACCGCCCTCGGTGGGCGCGATGCCGGTCAGGTTGATGAGATGATGCAGGGCCTGCAGTTCCTCGTCGGTGAGATCGCCGGGCCAGACCACGGTGGCGGGCTGGGCCTGGGCCAGGGTGGCAAAGAGCCCCATGCCGGTAAGGCTGTCGCGCAGGGTTCTGCGGTCCACCCGAACGTCCATGGTCAGGCTCATTCCCTCGGGGAAGTCCTGGAAGGAGACGACCTTGTAGCCCTGGATGAACGGCTCGGCATGGCCGAGGAGGTACTCCTTGAGCAGCGCGGTGCGCGCCTCGGGGAGCTTGTCCGCGAGCATGGTCCGGGCCTCGTCGAGCACGGCCTGGGCGAATCCCTGGGCGCGCGCCTTGTCGCGCAGGTCGCGCTGGGACATGCCTTCGGCCATGGGCTCGAAGACCTGGACCTGACCGGCCAGGGCGGGCAATGCGGCCAGCAGGCAGCAGGTAATGGTCAGCAGAAATATATACTTACGCATCGCTCTCTCCCTCGGCCTTCACGGCCGCGCCCGCGCTCTCGGGCGACTTTTCCGGCGCATCCACCAGGATGACGACCCGGCATCCGTCCGCAATGGAACCGGTCTTGACCACGGCCCGGACCAGCCGGGCGTCGGAGGCGGCGATGACCACATCGGTCCGCCAGGAGCCGTAGGCGCTCAGGGCCTTGACCATGAGCGGCCGGTTGCCGACCCGTTCGGCCAGCACCTTGGGGTTGTCGCTGACGGCGTAGGCGACCATGCCCTTGTCGGCCACGTTGGTCCGGCCGACCTGGAAATACCCGTATGCGCCGAATCCGTCCTGCCCGTAGATCACCGGAGCCAGGGCCGGAGTCAGCTTGAGGCCGCGCGCGTCGATGACGACGCCGGTATAGCCGCGCGTGCCGCTGCCCACTTCCTCGGGAGCGTTGTCCGGCATGTCCACACCCTGCCCCGTGGCCGTGGAGAGCCTGGGCGGGATGGTGCTCTGGAACTGGATGGTGTTGGGCAGGATGAGCTCGGCCAGCTGCCCGCGAAGCTTCTCGGACACCCGGACCGTACCCGCCTCCTCGTAGAGGCCCGGCCCCCGGTACAGGGAGTTCTGGATGAGCCCGCGCACCTGGGCGGCAAGGTCGCTGTCCCCGGAAAGAAACGCGCCCACGGTCTGATGGCCGTCGATGCGCACGGACAGGACCATGTCCAGGAGCTGCTTGCGCGCCTGGACCACGGCCTTGCGAACGGCCAGCGGCGACAGGGCCGCGTCGGATTCGTCCGTGGCCGCGCCCTCTATGGACCGGACCACGGCCAGCTCGCCGGAGCCCCAGGCGATGGTCCCGCCATTCCCGAGGGTCTGCACGAGCCCGTCAAAGGCCTGTGCGGGCGAAGAAAAAACGAGAAGCGACAATATGATGGGAACAAATATTCGAAGCGACATCTGATAACTGTCCTGAAGTGTTCAAGGCCTCGCACGGCCGGGATGGCCAAGGCCTCACCCATGTAGCGTGGTTGAAGGATTTCCGCAAGCCGCTTGCCGCCCGGCGGGTCCGGTGGTAGCCTAGCGGGATACGGCCAACAACCCCGGAGCGAAACATGCTTATCCATCTGATGCAGCACGGCGCATGCCTGCCCAAGGAAGTCAATCCGAACCAGCCCCTGAGCCCGGTGGGCCGCGAACAGGTGGAGAAAACCGCCCGGGCCGCCGCCATCCTCGGCCTGCGCTTTGAACTGGTGGCTGCCAGCTCCAAGGTCCGCTCCGTCCAGACCGCCGAAATCATGGCCGAGACGACCGGCTACCCCGTGGAGCGCATCGTGATCACGGATGCGGTCAAGGCCATGACCCCGACTGCGGAAACGCTCGGATTCATCAACGAATACGTGGGGCTGGATTCCATCCTCATCACCGGTCACCTGCCCTCCCTGGCCCTGCTGGCCTCGACCATCCTGTCGCCGAAAAAAGGGGTGGACGTCCGCGTGGAAAACGGCGGTCTCATGCAGTTGAGCCTGGAACCCGGCGAGCCCGCCGGGACCCTGAACTGGTCCATGACCCCGGCGCAACTGGCCGTTCTGGCCGGAAGCTGATCAGCCCCGCTCCGAGAGCCATCCTTCGGTCAGGTCCGCTATGGGCCCGTTCTCGCCGGGCGCGAACCAGTGGATGTCCTCTTCCTTGTTGAACCAGGTGATCTGGCGCTTGGCGTACGCCCTGGTGTTCTTCACCCACTTCTCGCGGGCCTCTACCATGGTCAACTCGCCGCGCAGGAAACCGAGCAGCTCTGCGCAGCCGATGCCGGTCCAGCCGGGCGCGTCCGGGTCCGGGCAGCGATTGAAGGCGGCCTGGGCCTCGTCCAGGGCCCCGCGCTCGAGCATGACGTCGATGCGCGCGGCCAGGTGCGGCTCAAGGTCGGCCAGACGGATGCGCATGCCCACCTTGAGGGCGTCGTACGGCGCCGGGGCGTGCTCACTCTCGGTGTGCCACCAGGTCATGGTCCGGCCCGTGGCCATGTAGACCTCGGCGGCACGGGCGTTGCGCTGGGTATCGTTGGGGTGGATCTTGGCCGCGTAGTCCGGATCGGTTTGCGCCAGCTCGGCGTGCAGGGATTGGGGCCCTTCCTTTGCCACACGCTCCAGGACCTTGTTGCGGACGTCCTCGGGGATCTCGGGAATGGGGGCGATGCCGGACAGCAGCGAGCGGAGATAGAGCCCGGTGCCGCCCACCAGGATGGGCAGCCGTCCTTGCCCGCGCACCTCCTCGATCTTGTCCACGGCCAGCTCCACGAACCGGGCCGCGGTCATCTTCTCTTCCGTGGGCAGGAACCCGTAGAGATGATGCGGGCAGGCGGCGCGCTCTTGGGCGTCGGGCTGGGCCGTGATGACCGGGAAGTCGCGGTAGACCTGGCGGGAGTCGAAATTGATCACGCTGGCGGGCAGGCGGCCCGCGATGGCGATGGCCGCCGCGGTCTTGCCCGTGCCGGTCGGGCCGAGCAGGCAGACTATGGGAGGCCGCGAAATCATCAGATGTAGTGGTTGTGTCCCCAGTCCTGGGGCTTGACGCCGTACTTGACGGACAGGGCCGTGGCCACCGGACCGGGGACCAGCCCCCGGATGTCGCCGCCGTACTGGGCCACTTCCTTGACGATGGTGGAGCTCAAGTACATCCATTTGAAGTCGGTCATCATGAAGACGGTCTCGATCTCCCACTTGAGCTTGCGGTTCATGAGCGCCATCTGAAACTCGTACTCGAAGTCCGAGACCGCGCGCAGGCCGCGCATGATCGCCCCGGCTCCCCGACTCTCCACGTAGTCGATGAGCAGGCAGTCGAAGGAGGCCACCGTGACCCTGGGCTCGTCGCGGAACACGTCCCGGGCCAGGGCCACCCGCTCGCCCACGGTGAACAGGGTCTTCTTGGGCGTGCTCTCGGCCACGGCCAGGATGATGTTGTCAAAGACCTTCAGCCCCCGGCGGGTCAGACTCACATGGCCCATGGTCAGAGGATCGAACGTGCCGGGGTAAACGGCCAGCCTGGGGTTCAATTTCGCCATAGTAAAATCCTGGTTTGACCGTATTCCCGGTCAGTTAGCAATTCCATATCCCCCACGGGCCCGTCCTGCGGGGGGGCGACCGCGCTCTCCACCTCGGCCAGGACCAGCGCGCCTCGCGCGATCCAGCCGTTCTCAAGCGCCTTGGTCAGGGCCGGGACCAGCAGGTCGCGGCCGTAGGGCGGATCGATGAAGACCAGGTCGAACGGTCTTTCCGGGCCCTTGGACAATACACTAAAAAGGTCCTTGCAGACCACCCTGTATCGGGACTTATCCACTTTCAGGTCGGTCAGATTGCGGCGGATGAGCGCGGCGGCCTTGGGGCTCTTCTCCACGAACCAGGCCGTGGGCGCGCCCCGACTGAGGCACTCCAGGGCCAGCGAGCCGCTTCCCGCGAACATGTCGATAACCCGCGCGTCATGGAAATCCACGCCCCGCGCCGTGAGCATGGAGAAGACGGACTCGCGCACCTTCATGGTCGCTGGACGGTATCCGGGGCCTTCGCAGGTCAGTATCCTGCGCCCCTTGTATTGGCCTCCGACAATGCGCACGGCTACATCTCGGAGACGAGCTCCACAATGGTGCGGTTGATGTCAAGCAGCTTGTCGCGCAGCTCGGCCTGGTCCACCCACGGGCGCTTCTCCACGTCCCGGATGCGGTTGCGCAGCTCCTGGTACAGGGTCTCGGAGTCGGCCAGAAGGAACTCCCAGTCCACGCGCGGCCGGGCCACATCGAGGTCCACCACGGGCGTGAGTTCCTTGCCCGGTTCGAGCTCCAGGACTTCCATGTACTCGGGGATATGCACCTCGAAGCCGAACCGCTCGGTGATCAGCTTGGCGAACTCTGTCTGGACCTCGGCCTCGCCGTGTACGAGCATGATTTTGATCGGCTTGCCCTGCATGGTCCCGAGCCAGTCCAGGAGCTCGTCGCGCCCGGCATGGCCGGAGAATCCGTTGATGGTGAAGACCTTGGCCTTGACCAGGACCTCCTCGCCGAAAATGGTGATCTTGTCGGCCCCGTTGACGATCTTGCGGCCCGGCGTGCCCACGCCCTGCCAGCCCACGAAGACCACGCTGGCCCCGGGACGCCACAGGTTGTGCTTGAGATGGTGCTTGACCCTGCCCGCGTTGGCCATGCCGCTGGCCGAGATGACGATGGCCGGGCCCTCGGTCTCGTTGATGGCCTGGGACTGCTCGCGCGTCTGGGTGAAATGGAGATTGGGCAGATCCAGCGGATTCTCCCCGTTGCGGATGTACTCCCGCGTCTCACTGTCGTAATATTCAGGGTGCTTGCGGAAAATCTCCGTGGCCCGGATGGCCAGCGGGCTGTCCAGATAGATGGGCATGTCGGCGGGCAGCTTGCCCTGTTTCTTGAGCAGGAACAGGGAATAGATGATCTGCTGCGAACGCTCCACCGCAAAGGCCGGGATGACCACTTTCTCGCGGTTGCCGTAGCTGTAGGCGATGGCCTCGGCCAATTCGTCCAGGCTGCCCTTCTCGTCCACGTGGTTGCGGTTGCCGTAGGTGGACTCCATGAACAGGTAGTCCGCGCACTCCATGTCCGAGGGGTCGTTGACGATGAGCTGTTCGGGCCTGCCCAGGTCGCCGGAGAAGACCACCTTGGTCCGCTTGCCGTCCTCCTCGTAGTCGATCTCGATGAAGGCCGACCCGAGGATGTGCCCGGCGTCCTTGTAGGTCACCTTGAGGCCCGGCACGGGCTCGAAGGTCTTGGAGTACTCGATGGTCGCGAACAGCGGCGAGGTCCGCTCGGCGTCGGCAAGGGTGTACAGCGGCTTGATCATGTCGCCGCCGGTGCGGCGCTGCTTGCGGTTGCCCCACTCGGCCTCCATCTCCTGGATGTGCGCCGAGTCCAGGAGCATGATCTCCAGCAGGTCGCGGGTGGGCGCGGTGCAGTAGATGGGGTTGCGGTATCCCTTGGCCACCAGGGCAGGCAGCAGCCCGGTGTGGTCCATGTGGGCGTGGGTGATCAGGATGAAATCCAGCTTCTTGGGGGCGTAGGCGTCGATGTTCCAGTTGCGCTTTTCGATCTCCCGGTTGCCCTGGTGCATGCCGCAGTCCACGGCGAACCGTTTCCCGCCGCATTCCAGTATATAACAGGAGCCGCTGACGGTGCGGGCCGCCCCCATGAAGGTGACTTTCATACGTTGTCCTCGCGTTGCGGTTCCGGTGGAAAGCCGGGATATAATCCCCTTCCGAACGGAACAAAATCAGTGTAATGAAGCAGTCGGCGGGATCCTGCATCCGCCGCCCCGACTACATGCCCCATAAACCGTGTCCAGGCAACCTCTGCCGAGTGCGCACAGGAGAAGCAATGATTCATCGTTCCAAGCAATATCTCATCGACGATCTGTCCATCCACGAGTCCTGGAGGCTCTTCAAGATCATGTCCGAAATCGTCGACGGTTTCGAGAACCTGTCCGAGATCGGACCGGCCGTGTCCGTGTTCGGATCGGCCCGGGTCCAGCAGGACGAACCGCTCTACCAGAAGACCGTGGAGCTGTCCAAGGCATTGTCCGAGGCGGGATTTTCGGTCATCACCGGCGGCGGCCCCGGCCTTATGGAGGCGGGCAACAAGGGCGCGTTCGAAAACGGCGGCGAATCCATCGGCCTGCACATCCACCTGCCCATGGAGCAGATGCACAACGAATTCCTGAATGTAAAGAGCGAGTTCCGCTACTTCTTCATCCGCAAGCTCATGTTCATCAAGTACGCCCTGGCCTACGTCGCCCTGCCCGGCGGCTACGGCACCCTGGACGAGCTGTCCGAGGCGCTGGTGCTCATCCAGACCCACCGCATCAAGCCGTTCCCCATCGTCCTCTTCGGCACCGAGTTCTGGTCCGGGCTCATCGAATGGTTCAAGAACCAGATGGTCCCCAACGGCTTCTGTAAGGAAAGCGACCTCGAATTGTTCAAGGTCACCGACGACGTGGACGAGGTGGTCAGCTACATCCGCAAGCACGTCATCGTGTAGCTCGCCGTGATCGACAGCAGGAAAGCCATACTCTACGGCCTGGCCACGGTGTCCATCTGGTCCACCGTGGCCTCGGCCTTCAAGATCGCCCTGCGCGGCCTCGACCCGTTGCAGTTACTGCTCTGCGCCTGCGCCGTATCCATCGCGGTCCTGGCGGCCATCCTGCTATTCCAAGGCAAGCTCGGCGAGTTGACCAGGATGGGCCGCAAGGAGACGCTGCGCTGCGCCCTGCTCGGGCTGCTCAACCCGTTCCTCTACTACTCCATCCTGTTCAAGGCCTATGACCTGTTACCCGCCCAGGAGGCCCAGCCCATCAACTACACCTGGGCCGTGACCCTGTCGCTGCTGTCCGTGCCCCTGCTCGGCCAGAAGCTCTCGGCCAGGGCGCTTATTGCCATCCTGCTCAGCTATCTCGGGGTGGTGGTCATCTCCACCCACGGCGACCTGCTCGGCATGCGCTTCTCCAGCCTGACGGGTGTGGCCCTGGCCCTGGGCAGCACGGTCATCTGGGCCCTGTACTGGATCTTCAACACCCGGAGCAAAGCCAACCCCATGGCTGGACTGCTCCTGAGTTTTTTGACAGGGTTCCCCTTCATCCTGGCGGCCACCCTGCTCTTCTCCGAGCTACCGCCCCTCGCCGCCGGACCGCTTTCGGCCGCCGCCTACGTGGGGCTGTTCGAGATGGGCATCACCTTCGCCCTGTGGCTGACGGCCATGAAATACGCGGCCCGGCCCGAGGGTGGGGGCACCGCCCGGGTGGCCAACCTGATCTTCCTGTCGCCGTTCCTCTCCCTGGTCTTCATCCACTTCCTGGTGGGCGAAACCATCCATCCGGCCACGGTGGTCGGCCTGGCCTTCATCATCGCGGGCAACGCCCTGATGCAGTACTCCCCCAAAAAACGCGCCTGACGCCGTCCCTCCGTCCGAAAATAAAAAAGGCACGCGATCTAATCGCGTGCCTTTTGCAGTTAATAATCCCCGTCCGCTTCGGCGATCGCCGAAACGCGCGGGCTTGCCGGTTGTTACGCCTTGAGTTCGAAAGCCACGGGCTTGCTCAGCAGGCCGTGGATGGGGCAGCCCTTCAGGGCCGCGAGCAGCCGCTTGGTGTCCTTTTCGCTCAGTCCGTCGGGCAGTTTGACGCTGTATTCGAAGGTGGAGCCGGTCTCGCCCGGCACCAGGGTGACCGAGGTCTCCACGGTGGCGGAGCCCAGGTCGATGTCGTGCGACTTGGCAAAGGCGCGCAGGGTGATATTCAGACATCCGGCCAGGGAGGCCTCCATCAGGGCGAACGGTGTGAAGGCCGCGTCCTGGCCGCCCTTGCCCACCGGGGCGTCGCACTGCCCCGCGTGTTCGCCGTCCGTGAATTCCGTCAGATAATCGTCTTGTTTGCTCTTCGTCGTGATCATTGTCGTACCTCGTTTTTGCAATCGATTGATCCGGTCGGCGCGTGCGCCGGTAGGCAGACCATAGTGCCGTCAGGGGCACAATGCAACGCCCCGGACACGACGCGCGTCCGGGGCGATTATTCACCGCTCCCGGAACCGGAGCGAGATATTGGCGGAAAGCGGACGCCGACCTAGGCGGACACGCTCACGTCGGCCGCGATCACGCCGAGCATCCGGCCGTCCCGGCCGAAGAACGGGCCGGACACGGTGATGCACTCCTGGCCCGAGGCCGAGGAAGTGTAAACGTCGGAGATGTGGAAGGTGCCGGTCTCGGCCACGCCCTTGAACCAGGGCCGGTCGGCCCAGTTGGAGCCGAAGGCCGAGGCGTCCTCGGCAAAGCCGGAGACCTTGCCCCCCATGTTGCTGACCAGCTGTCTGCCGTCGGCGTCGGTGATGTACAACAGCTCCAGAAAGTCGTTGCGCTTGAGGGCGTCGCGCATGGCCTGCTCCAGCCGCTCGCGCCGCCCGGAACGGACCGCCTCGGATTCGGCCAGGACGCCGATGATCTCCTGGACCCGACCGCTGCCCACCAGCCGGAACACGCCGGTCATGACGGCCAGCTCCTCCACGCGGCGGCTGAGCTCGTCCACAGCCCGGGCGGCATCGGCCATGCCCTCGTCCGTATCCGAGGAGATGTCGTGCACCGCCGTGATGGTCCGGGTGACCGCCTCGCTGGCTATTGACTGCTGGCTGGAGGCCGCTGCAATGGCCCCAATGCGCTCGGCGCTGGTCCCGGAGTGGGATACGATCTGCTCCAGGGCGGACCCGGATTCGCGGGCCAGCCCGGCGGCCTCGTCGGCCAGGCCGGACATGGCCTTGACCCCTTCGATGGTCCGGGCCACCTGGTCCTGAATGCCCTCGATGGCCACGCCCACGTCGCGGGTGGCGTCCATGGTCTTTTCGGCCAGCTTGCGCACCTCGTCGGCCACCACAGCGAACCCGCGCCCGGCGTCGCCCGCCCTGGCGGCCTCAATGGCGGCGTTGAGTGCCAAAAGGTTGGTCTGGTCCGCGATGTCGGAGATCACGCCCATGATCGCGCCGACCCCCTCGGCCTGGGAGCCGAGTCCGGCCACGCTCTCGACCAGGGACTGGGAATTCTGCGAAACCGCGCTGATGGAGCCGATGGTCCGCGTGACCACGGCGGAACCGGATTCGGCCCGCTCCATGACCTTGTCCGCGTCCTCGGCGGCCGCTCCCGCGCTGACCGCGGTCTCGCCCACGGCGGCGTTCATCTGCTCCATGGCCGAGGCGGCCTCGGAGATGAGCCGCTGCTGCTCGGCCGCGCCTTCGCGCGCCTTGCCCGTGGACACCCCGAGGGTGGCCGAATGGTCGCGGATGGCCTGGACGGAATGCTCCAGGGTCCCGGCGGCGGACAGCAGCCCCTCGCAGCGGGCGGCCTCGCCCTGCTTGCGCGCCTGGGCCGCCTGGGCCATTGCCTCTTTCACGCGGGCCTCGGCTTCCTTGGCTACATTTTCGCTCTTTTCGGCTCTGGCTTCCAACTCGTCGATGTAATTCACGATCTGTTTCAGATTCGTGGCCATCCTGCCAAAATTGTCACTGCCGCCCTCGGGCACCTCCACAGGAGAGAGCCCTTTGGCCATGCGATCGGAAACTTTTTCCAACACGCTATATTTGTTGTGAATAACTTTGTCGGTCAGCAGGACGCAGACCGCGCACGCGGCCACGGCGAGCACGCCGGGGACCACCAGCCCCCAGGTCGCCCCCCCGATAACCCCTGACAGAATTGTAACCTCGCCGTCCGACGCCCAGGCGGATTCCGATCCGGACACCAAGCCGAAGACCGTTGTCAAACACACCAACACCGCCAAGTACATACTTTTTTTCTGCATTATCCCTCTTCTTCCCCAATACGGACTATAAAAGACGATGGTGAATCCAAGCAAAAGGCGGGCCACAAATTGACCCGCGAGTCGATGGTCGCCTACCGGAAGGAGAAGGTGTTCAGGATGCCGGTCAGCCGCGACCAGCAATCCTCCGGGGAGAACTCCCGCTTTTCGCCGGGCGTGTACATCTCGATGGCCGTATAGCTCACGGAAAGCCGGATGTCGTACCGCCGCCCGTCGCGGACGATCCAGTAGTCCCGCGCCTCCAGGCGGTGGCCCACCGCCGCGTCCGCCATGTCGGCCCGCTTGAAGCGCAGGCCGTTGACGACCGCCTCGTTGACCCCGTCCTCTTCCCCGCACAGGGTATCCCCGTCGAACCGGGCGCAATCCCTATTCCGTCCATCGTCCGGCGAGACAAAGACCGCGATGCAGGCGCTGCCGAAATTCGTGCCCGCGTATGCCTCGCCCGCATAGCAGCCGCCCAGGCGCATGGAGCCGTCGTCCATGGGAAAATAGCTTTTAGCGGCCAACCGGCTCGGATCGGTGGAGACCGTGAAATCGGCCGGAAAGGCCATGGTAAAGGAGCGGTCCGCATCAGCGGCCACATCTCCCGCGCAAGAAAAGACCGGGGTTCCGAACACGACCAAGACGGTCAGCATAAACAACCACCCGCACGTCCGTTGCCCGCGACCCCGCAGAATCCGGCCACTTGTCATAAAATCGTCATACATCCCTGCATCCTCCCATGCGGCCCGCCCCGTTCGGGGCCGCAATAAAAATCCCCTACGACTCTACGCCATAGGGGATTGTGTTGCATTCGATTCGCCCGGTTTCCACGTTGGGGGGCTTGCCCCGCTACAGGAAATCCGGGTCGATGCCCGCCTTGCCCCCTGCCAGTATGAGCTTGAGGTAGCGGATGGTCCGGTCGTCCACCGGCACGATGGGGAAGTTCTCGCGGCAGGCGTCGCACTGGGCCATGGCGGGCCGTGACGGCGCGATGAGCGGGACCTCCCGGCCGCAGTGCGGACAGGGGTAGAGGAAGATCATTTCCATGGCCGCCGGTTTTACCGGGGTCAGGGGTTTCTTGCTTTCAGCCATTGTTATCCCTTGTGTACCAGGTTCTTGCCGGTCATTCCGGCGGGCGGCTCCATGCCCCACAGGCCGATGACGGTGGTTGCGATGTCGCCGAGGATGCCCTCTTCCAGGACCGCGTCCTCGCGTCCCTCCTCGATGAGGACCAGGGGCACCGGATTGGTGGAATGGGCCGTGTGCGGCGCGCCGCTTGCGTCAAGCATCTGCTCCGCGTTGCCGTGGTCGGCGGTCATCAGTACCCGGCCGCCGCTGGCCAGCACCGTGTCCACGATGCGGCCCACGCAGCCGTCCACGGCCACGCACGCCTTTTGGGCGGCCTCCATGACGCCGGTATGCCCGACCATGTCCAGGTTGGCCAGGTTGCAGACGCACAGGTCGTACTCGCCCCACTTGGAAATCAGGGTGTCGGCCACCTCGTCGGCGCTCATCTGCGGCTTGAGATCGTAGGTGGCCACCTCGCGCGGAGACGGGATCATGATCCGGTCCTCGCCCGGGAACGGCTCCTCGCGCCCGCAGTTGAGGAAATAGGTCACATGGGCGTACTTTTCGGTCTCGGCGATGCGCAGCTGTTTCATGCCATGGGTCGAGGCGAACTCGCCCAGAGTGCCCTCGTAGCCCTCGGGCGGGAAGGCCGTGTCCATGGGGAAGGTAGACTCGTACCGGGTCATGGTCGCGAACATGGCCAGGTCCGGCACGTGGGGACGTTCAAACTCCTTGAAATCCTTTTCGAAGATGGCCCGGCTGATCTCCCGGGCGCGGTCCGCGCGGAAGTTGAAGAAAAACAGGCCGTCGCCGTCCTGGATACGCCCGTCCACGCCCGCCACCACGCTCGGCTTGACGAACTCGTCGAACTCGCCTTCGGCGTAACGCGCCTCCACGGCCGCGATGGGATCGTCGATGGACACGCCCTGGCCGTCCACCAGGGCCCGGTACGCCTTTTCCACGCGCTCGAACCGCTTGTCGCGGTCCATGGCCCAGAACCGGCCCGACACGGTGGCGATCGTGCCCAGGCCGAGCTCGTCGAGCTTGGCCCGCAGGGTGCGCAGATAGCCGAGCCCGCCCTTCTGGGCCGTGTCGCGGCCGTCCATGAAGACGTGGATGAGGACCTCGGGGACCCCCTCGCCCTTGGCCATGTCCAGCAGGGCGAACAGGTGGCGCAGGTGTGAATGGACACCGCCGTCCGAGAGCAGCCCCATGAGGTGCAGCCGCCCGGAACCGGCCTTGGTCTTGTCCATGAGCGCCTTGAGGGTGGGGTTCCCGAACAGGGAACCGTCCTCGATGGCCATGTCGATGCGGGTCATGTCCTGGTAGATGACGCGGCCCCCGCCGATGTTCATGTGGCCCACCTCGGAGTTGCCCATGAAGCCGTCGGGCAGCCCCACGGCGCGGCCCGAACAGGTCAGGCGGGTAGAGGGAAACTCGGCCAGGAGCCGGTCGAGATGCGGGGTGGCGGCGTTGCGCACGCAGTTGCCCGCGCTTTCCGGGGCGATGCCCCAGCCGTCCAGTATCAGCAGCAGAGTCTTCTTTGGTTCGGCCATGTCCATAAGTCCGTTAGGCCTCGAACTCCACGCGGGGAGCCTCGGTCCACATGCCTTCGATGTTGTAGAACTCTCTGAGCTCGTCCAGGAAGACGTGCACGAGCACGTCGTTCAGGTCGATCAGGACCCACTCGCCGGTCTTGTGGCCCTCCATGCTCAGGAACTCCAGGTTCTCCTCGGCGGCCCTGTCCAGGATGTGGGAGGCCAGGGCCTGGGCGTGCTTCACGCCACGGGCCGAGACCACCAGGATCATGTCCGTGACCGAACTCAGGCCCGACACGTCGATGATGGATATCCGCTCGCCCTGCTTGTCGTCGAGCCATTTGGCCACGTCGCGGGCCTTGTCGATGCTCGCCATTTCGGCGAATTTCTTGTCTTTGTTAAGCAATGTATGTCCTTATGTTTACCGTGAACCACTCTCAATCCTTGGGGAACCGTCCCACCAGGATCTCGTCGAGCCCGCGCTTGGGCACGTGGTGCTTGCCGTCCTCGCCGGTCCAATACTTTATACTGCCGTCCGAGGGAAGCGATTCCAGGACCACTTCCTGGGCCGGGACGCCCAGGGCCAGGACCATGAGAATCTCATAGCGGTCCGGGATGTCGAAAAGCGCGGCCAGTTTCCTGCGGTTGACCGTGGCGATGATGCACCCGCCGTACCCCTTGTCCACCGCCCCGAGCATGAGGCTCTGGCAGGCGATGCCGTGGTCGCAATGGGGCGTGTCGGCCAGGTCCTTGTCCAGAAGCATGATGATGTACCCCGTGGGCCGCTCGCCCTCCGCCGGGCCCTTCCAGTCGGCGAGGTAGCCGGCCCAGCCCAGAAGCGGAAATATCTCGGCGCACTGCGCCGGATCGGCGGTGACGATGTATTTGAGCGGCTGCAGGTTCCTGCCCGAGGGCATGAACCGGACCAGGTCCACCAGTTCGACCAGCTCGTCCGCGCTCACAGGCCGGGACTCGTCGAACTTGCGCCGCGACCGGTTGCGTTCCATCAATTCCCTGAATGTCATAGTAACTCCGATGTCGATTGTTAACCTCCGATTGTGTAATGCACTTTGGGCCAGTCCGCAACAATCGCGCCCGGCCCGGCAAACGCCCGCGGACCGGCCTCAAGCCCACAAACCCCTTGACGCAAACTCGAACATTGGGCAGTGTTTCGCCTATGCAAAAATACCTATTTGCGCGCTTTTTCTGGTTTACGGGCTCCCTTTAGGAGGCTCGTGGCTTTTGGAACGGCGCGGGAAAGGCGCTCAAGCGGACCACGGGCTGTATCAGACCGTGGTTTTTTCATATGGACAGCTTGGCCGATCAAAGGCCGCCCAAGGAGGATGAAGGGATGATCTACGACGTGAAGAACGAGACCCTGCCCAGGGAGGAGATGGAAGCGCTCCAATTGCGCAGGCTCAAATCGCTGTGCGAACGGGTTTACGCCAACGTGCCGTTCTACAAAAAGAAATTTGACGAGAAAGGCGTCAAGCCCCAGGACATCAAGACCCTGAAGGACATCTCCCTGCTGCCGTTCACGGTCAAGCAGGACCTCCGCGACCAGTACCCCTTCGGCATGTTCGCCGTGCCCAAGGACCAGATCGTCCGCATCCACTCCTCCTCCGGCACCACCGGCACGGCCACCGTGGTCGGCTACACCAAGCGCGATATCGAGAACTGGGGCGAACTGGTGGCCCGGTGCATGATGGCCGCCGGGGCGTCCGCCGCTGACACGGTCCATAACGCCTACGGCTACGGCCTGTTCACCGGCGGGCTGGGCGCGCACTACGGGGCCGAGGCCCTGGGCGCCACCGTGGTGCCCATGTCCGGCGGCTCCACCCGCAGGCAGGTCACCCTGCTCAAGGACTTCGCCCCGGACGTCATCTGCTGCACCCCGTCCTACGCCCTGTTCCTGGCCGAGACCGCCCTGGAAATGGGCATCGACATCCGCGAGCTGCCCCTGCGCATCGGCATCTTCGGGGCCGAGCCCTGGACCAACGAGATGCGCGCCGACATCGAGAAGAAGCTCGGCATCATAGCCATCGACATCTACGGCCTGTCCGAGATCATGGGCCCGGGCGTGGCCATCGAATGCGCCGACGCCCAGGACGGCCTGCACATCCAGGAGGACCACTTCCTGGCCGAGACCATCGACCCGGTCAGCGGCGAACCCGTGGGCCCGGGCGAGGAAGGCGAGCTGGTCTTCACCACCCTGACCAAGGAAGGCATCCCGCTCATCCGCTACCGCACCCGCGACCTGACCACCCTGAACTACACGCCGTGCAAGTGCGGCCGCACCACCGTGCGCATGAAGCGCGTCACCGGCCGCTCCGACGACATGCTCATCATCCGGGGCGTCAACGTGTTCCCGTCCCAGATCGAGTCCATCCTCATCGACACCGAGGGGCTGACCCCGCACTACCAGCTGATCATCGAACGCCAGGGCAACCTCGACACCCTGGAAGTCCAGGTGGAGGTCAACGAGTCCCTGTTCTCCGACGAGATCAAGAGTTTACAGCGTGTGGAATCAAAGGTAATGAAGAACATTAAGGAATTCCTCGGCGTCACCGCCAAGGTCAAACTGGTCGAGCCCAAGAGCATCGAGCGTTCCCTGGGCAAGGCCAAGCGCATCATCGACAACCGCCACAAGGACTAACCAGTCAATAAGCCAAGGAGAACACCATGAAAGTCGATCAACTCTCCATATTTCTGGAAAACCGGGCCGGACGCCTGGCCGAAGTCACCCGCATCCTCTCCGAGGCCGAGGTGAACATCCGCGCCCTGTCCCTGGCCGATACCTCGGACTTCGGCATCCTGCGCCTGATCGTGTCCGACTTCGATAAGGCCAAGGCCAAGCTGAAGGATGCGGGCTTCACCGTGGGCCGCACCTCGGTGGTGGCCGTGGAGGTCAACGACCAGCCCGGCGGCCTGAACAGCATCCTGACCATGCTCCAGGACGCGGGCATCAACGTGGAGTACATGTACGCCTTCGTCCAGCAGTCCGGCGACTCCGCGGTCCTCATCTTCCGCTTCGACCGCACGGACCAGGGCATCGAGCTGCTCAGCAAGAACAACATCAACATCATCCCCGGTGACAAGCTCTACGCCATGTAGCGCTCCGGCAACCGCGCAAAAAAAGGGTGAAGGCGTCATGCCCTCACCCTTTTTTTCGGCCCGAGGTCCAAAAGATGTCAGTAGCGGGCCATGATCCTGTCATAGACACCGGTCTCCAGGTTGGCCCGGATGCGCTCGTTGACCTCGGGCAGGCGAGCCTCCCAGACCGGGTGCCGATTGAACGCGAAACGAAGCTCCGAGCTGCCCAGTTCGTGTTTGGCGACATGGAAATCGCCCTCGCTCATCTCCTTGGAGGTGCGCATGATCCAGCGGGCCGTGTATTCGTCGAACAGGGCCACGTCCACCCTGCCCGCCTTGAGCATGCGCAACAGGACCACATCGCTGTTCACGTCATAGCGGTACGCCTTGCCGCTCTCGAACAGCGGCTCCACACTGGGATAGCTGTAGGACTTGATGCAGCCGACGGTCAGTCCGTACAGGCTGGACTCACCCCGGTACTCCAGGGGGCTTGTACGCCTGCTTACGAGCACCGTGCGCAGCCGCAGCACGGGGTCGCTCCATAAATAGAGATCGGCGTTGTCCATCCAGTCCCTGCATTCGAGGCGCGTGTAGACCGTGTCCTCCCCGGCCCTGAGCGCGCTGCGCGAGGCCGGCAGCATCAGCACGAAGGTCTCGACGCCCTTGGGCATGGAGGCGCGGAAGATGTCCAGGGCCGCTCCCCGGGCCTGGCCGTCCACGACCATCTCGAACGGCGGCCACCCCCTGGTGAACAGGGCGAAGGTGACCGAATCACCGGCCGCGACCGGACGCGCAAGGCACGCCCATGCCAGGACCAGCAACACAACCGCCGCCAAAGGCCGCTTATGGATCACTGTGAACAACCGAACCTCCTACGCCGGTACGTCGATATCTGTATGCGGAAGATGACCCTTATCCGAAAGATAGATGCGGATAAACCCGCATTGAGGAAGATTTATATTGTTTCCACAGTATTTCCACAGGCTGTGCGAACAAGGAAGTCTTTTTGCAAAAATCTGTTGAAAACATGATAATCAGCATCGTCTTCACCGTCGGCCTCGGGCGGTTCTTCTACACCCCCGGCTGATCGACTTCTCCATTTTGTACGCAAAGCAGTTGCCGAAAACGGACCATCAAAGTATACAGATAGAATCCGATCGGTGAAATCGGTGTACGTACAAAGGCGGTGGACTAGGTGGGAAAGGAAATAGTCGATAGCAAGTTCTTGGAATCAATGGCGGATCGTCGTCCGTTCATGAAGCGGATGTTTACCGTGTTCATCTCCCAGGAGCCCAAGAGAATCCAGAGCATCAAGGACGCCCTGTCCTCCGGGGACGTGGAGAAGCTGCGCCATCTGGCCCACTCCCTCAAGGGCGGGGCCGCGACCATCGGCGTGGAGCGGGTGCGCGAGTGCTGCCTTCAGCTGGAAAACGCCTGCAAGACGGGCGAACTGGACAAGGCCATGACGCTCATGGACAATCTCGAAGAGGAGATGCGCAACGCCTACGAGTTCATGTTCAATTATCTGGCCGAGCACTGACCCGGCCCGCGACAGCGACCATGCATGGCCCGTCGGCACCGCCGCCGGGTCTTTTTTGCGCTCTGCGGCCGCCTACCCCTTGAGCGGGGCGTCGCCCACGCCGGGCCAGATGCGCACCAGGCCGAAACCCGCCCGGATGAAGGTCCACAGGGCCGAGGCCAGCCAGATGTAAACCAGCACCTGCGGCGGCTTGAGGAACTCCACGGCCAGCACGCACGCCCCGCCCACGGCAGAGGCGGCCAGCATGCTGTTGCGCAGGTAGGCGAAGTCGCCGGTGCCCCAGTGGATGCCGTCCGTGGCGAACGACAGGGAGCCTATGGGCTGGGACAGGGAGACCACGATCCAGCCCGGTCCGAATACGGCATAGGCCGCCGGGGGCACCAGTAGCCAGGCCACCAGGTCGCTGCCCAGCAGCATGGCCACGCACAGGACCATGCCCGTGCCGAAGCTCCACCAGCAGACCAGCCGGGCCACGTCACGGGCCTTGTCCCGGTCGTCCGCGCCCATGAAACTTCCTCGCCCCTGCCCACGCCGTGCGCCACCTCGGTCTGGGTGGCGACGCCCAGGAAGGTGAAGGCCCAGAATATGGCCGAAAAGGCCATGGTGCCCACACCCAGGGCGGCCACGGGCTCGGAGCCCGGAATGCGCGCCACAAAGGCGGTGTCGGCCAGCCCGGTCAGCGGCTCGGCCACCAGGGAAAAGAGAACGGGCAAAGCCATGCGGATCAGCGTCCGGTTGGGCCGGTCCTGAAAGGGGTGCCGCTGAGGCGGTTGCTTGGGATTGTCCTGCACCGTGGTATCTCCTGCCGGATAAGCCTGAACACATCCCCTTGGCGAAGACAAGCAAAGCTTTCCCTTTTCAGTGGTTTTCTGTTACCAATAACTCCCATGGAATCCTGGGAAATGTCCTTTCTGCTCGGCCTCGCCAGCCTGTTCTATACCGCCATGGAGATCACCGGCATCTTCACCGCGCTCATCGCCATCCGCGAAACCCGCACCCCGCAGGGCGCCGTGGCCTGGGCCATCTCCCTGGTCACCTTCCCGATCGTCTCCCTGCCCCTGTACTGGATCTTCGGCCGGTCCAAGTTCCACGGCTACGTCGACGCCATGCGCACCGGCCGGGAAGAGTTCCAGCGGCTCATCGGCGACCGCCACGACGTGCCGCCCGTGCCTCCGCTGTCCGAGCGCAAGGCGCCCCACCTGCCGCGCACGGTCTTCGAGACCCTGGCCGAATCGCCCTTTCTCGGCGGCAACGACCTCCAGCTGCTGATCAACGGCACCGCCACCTTCGAGGGCATCTCCGCCGCCATCGAAAAAGCCGAAAAATACGTGCTCATCCAGTTCTACATCGTGCGCGACGACGCCCTGGGCAAGGAGCTCGGGGAACTGCTCGTCCGCAAGGCCCGCCAAGGCGTGCGCATCCGCTTCCTCTACGACGAACTGGGCAGCTACAAGACCCCGACAGCCTACTGGGAGGCCCTGCGCGCCGCCGGGGTCGAGGCCCACCCCTTCCATACCACGCGCGGGCCGGGCAACCGCTTCCAGCTCAATTTCCGCAACCACCGCAAGATCGTGATCGTGGACGGCCACACCGCCTTTGTCGGCGGCCATAACGTGGGCACCGAATACCTCGGCGGCAAGGACAACGGCTACGGCGGCTGGCGCGACACCCACGCCCGGATCTCCGGCCCGGCCGTGCTGCCCATCCAGGTCTGCTTCGGCAAGGACTGGTACTGGGCCACCAGCGAGGTCCCGGCCCTGGACCTGTCCATGCCCGCCCAACAGGGCGATGCCGAGGTCCTGGCCCTGCCCACCGGGCCGGTGGACGCCCTGGAGAACTGTTCGCTCATGTTCATCCAGGCCATCGCCTCGGCCAAGAAGCGGTTCTGGATCGCCAGCCCCTACTTCGTGCCCGACAGCTCGGTCATGAAGGCGCTGCAGATGGCCGCCATGCGCGGCGTGGACGTGCGCATCATGCTGCCCAAGAAGCCCGACCACCTGATGGTCTACCTGGCCGGATTCGCCTGCCTCAAGGAACTCGGCCAGCCCGGCATCCGCGTCTTCCGCTACGTGGACGGCTTCCTGCACCAAAAGGTCTTCCTGGCCGACAACACCCTGGCCGGGGTGGGCACCGCCAACCTCGACAACCGATCCTTCCGCCTCAACTTCGAGATCACCATGCTCATCGAAAATCCCGGCTTCTGCGAAGAAGTCGAAGCCATGTTCCTCGATGACTTCAACCACTGCGTCGAAACCGGACCCAACGAATACGACGATAAAAACATCCTCCACCAAACCATCATCCGCTTCGCCCGCCTGCTGTCGCCCATTTTGTAGGGGAGGAAGACGCCCCCGGCCCCCCATCCCCATCTCCCCTACTAAACTTTTTATGCCGCTTCGCGGGTGGCGGCAGCGCGATGAGTCTGTTCCTTTCCAGCAAAGTTCAAAACGCCGCCTTCTCGACCATTCTTACCCCTCGTCCTTCCTGGCGGGGTGGGCAACCGTCCCGAAGAGTTCGCGCCGGGCGGCTTCCCGCGTACCGCAGACGTTCGGCGCGAACTCTTCGGGACACCGCACTGCCGAGCTATGCCCTTCTCTCAGCGAAATCCCCCGCCCCCTCGCCCCCGCTCTTCGCCGCAGGCGACACAAAAGGTTTGGGAGGGTCCAGGGAACCCTTTTCCCAAAGGGTTCCCTGGCCGTCGAAGACGCCCGCCCGGCGAGGGCCCGCCGGAGGCACACGCGCAAAAAAAGGGAGCCTCGCGAGAGACTCCCTTGGACATTCCGTAAAGACCAGGACCTAGAAGATGTCAGCCATGGCGTAGAGCTTACCGGGTTTCTGCCGGGCCAGCCATTTGGCGGCGCGCAGGGCACCGGCGGCAAAGGTTTCGCGGGAGTGGGCGCGGTGGGTGATCTCGATGCGTTCGCCGGGCCCGAAGAAGTACATGGTGTGATCGCCGACCACGTCGCCGCCGCGCAGGGTCTGGACGCCGATCTGCTTCTTGGGGCGTTCGCCGATGATGCCGTCACGGCAGTGCTGCTTGACCTCGTCGTAATCCCAGCCGCGCGCCTCGGCCAGGACCTGGGCCAGCTTGAGGGCGGTACCGCTCGGGGAGTCCTTCTTCATCTTGTGATGGGTCTCGACCATTTCCATATCGTAATCCTCGCCCAAGGCCTGGACGAGCTGGGGCAGGAACTTGAGCAGCACGTTGACGCCCACGGACATGTTCGGTGCCCAGAAGATCGGGGTTTTCTTGGCGGACTCGGCCAGTTCGGCCTGCTGTTCGGGGTTCAGGCCGGTGGTGCCGATGACCGCGGGATTGCCGTATTTGGCGGCGATCTTGGACATGGCCACCGAGGCTTCGGGGGCGGTGAAATCGATGACCACCGCGCCGGGCACGTTGGGCAGCAGCTCTTCGAGGCAGTCGGAGACGGCGCATTCGTAGCTCAGGCCGTCGGCATGGCCCTTGCGCTCGCACGCGCCCACCAGATTCAATTTGTCGTCGGCCAGGGTCATATCGATAAGGGTCTTGCCCATCCGGCCCTTGGCTCCCAGGATGACGATGTCGACAGTCATGGTATCTCTCCTTGTCTCGTGTTGAAAAAACGTATGCTTAAAAGTCCAGAAGAGACTTTTGCCTAGCTGCGGTCTTACCTTGGAGTAATGCCTGGAAGGCGTCGAAGTCAATGACTACGATCCCGAGCTTCTCGGCCTTGGCGACCTTGGACCCGGCCTTTTCGCCCGCCACCAGGTAGTCCACCTTCTTGGAGACGGACTTGACCGGCACGCCGCCGTGCGCCTCGACCATGGCGTGGGCCTCGTCGCGCGTCACGGGCAGGGTTCCGGTGAACAGGAAGACCTTGCCCGCCAGCGGAAATTCGTCGGACGACTCCTCGACCACGGTCCCGCCTTCGGGCCAGACGCCCAAATCGCGGAACCGGTCGATCATATCGCGGTTGGCCGCATCCACGCGGAAGTCCAGGACGGACTCGGCCATCTTGTCCCCGATCCCGTCCAGCTTGGTCAGTTCGTCGATGGAGGCCTCGAACATCTCTCCAAGATTCCGGAACCGAGCGGCCAGGGTGCGCGCGGCCTGCTCGCCGATATGGCGGATGCCGAGTCCGGCGATGAGCCGCCAGAGCGGGGCCTCTTCCTTGGCCTTTTCAATGGCCTTGATGAAATTTTCCGCGGACTTGTCACCCATGCGCTCGTACTTGAGCAGGTCGGTCTTCTTCAGGGCGAAGAGGTCGGCCGGGGTGGTCAGAACGCCGTCCTCGGCCAGCTTGCGGACCCACTGCTTGCCCACGCCCTCCATGTCCATGCCCGCCTTGGACACGAAATGGATGAGCCGCTGCACGGTCTTGGCCGGGCAGGCCGGGTTGGTACAGATGACCCGCTCGCCGTCCTCCACCGCCGGGCTCTCGCAAACCGGGCAGACCATGGGAAATTCGAACGGCTCGGCGTTGTCGGGCCGCTGATCGAGATCGGCGGACAGGACCTGCGGAATGACGTCGCCCGCCCGCTGGATGAGCACCGTGTCGCCCACGCGCAGGTCGCGTTCCTCGATGTATCCCTTGTTGTGCAGGGTGGCGTTGGAGACCACCACGCCCGCCAGTTCCACGGGCTCGAGCTCGGCCACCGGGGTGAGCACGCCGGTGCGCCCCACCTGGATGCGGATGGCGTTAAGCCGGGTCTTGGTCTGGTGCGCCGGGAACTTGAGGGCCAGGGCCCAGCGCGGGGCGCGGGAGGTGTAGCCCAGCGCGTCCTGCATCTCGCGTTCGTTGACCTTGGCGACCATGCCGTCGATCTCGAACGGCAACGTGTCGCGCGCGGCCATGAGTTCCAGGAAATAATCGGCCACTTCCTTGGCCGAAGCGCAGAGCTTGACCTCGGGCGGAATGGCGAAGCCGAGCTCGCGCAGCCCTTCCATGAGTTCCTGTTGGGTGGCCCAATCCGAATCACGGCCCGCCCACTGTACGCGCCCCACGCCGTAGGCCATGAAGCGCAGGGGACGGGAAGCGGCCACCTTGGGGTCGAGCTGGCGGATGGTCCCGGCCGCCGCGTTGCGCGGGTTGGCGAAGACCTTGTCGCCCTTCTCCCGCTGGCGTTCATTGAGGGCCGCAAAATCCTTGTTGGACATGATCACTTCGCCGCGCACCTCGATAAGCTCGGGAACATCGTCGCCGTGCAGGGTCATGGGCAGGTTCATGACCGTGCGCATGTTGCCGGTCACATCCTCGCCCACCAGCCCGTCGCCGCGCGTGGCCGCGCGCACGTACCGCCCGTTCTCGTAGATGACCTCCAGGGCCAGGCCGTCCATCTTGGGGTCGGCCCAGTAGGCCACGGACGAGGTGCCCACGCCCTTGGCCACGCGTTCGTGGAAGGCGTACCAGGCGTCCAGGTCCATGGCGTTGTCCAGGGAATACAACCGCAGGGCGTGCTCGTAGGGCGTGAACCCCTCGGCGGGCTCGCCGCCCACCCGCTTGGTCGGGGAATTGGGATCGTCGAGCTCGGGATGCTCGGCCTCGATGGCGGCCAGCTCGCGAAACAGCTCGTCGAACTCCTGGTCCGAGATTTCGGGGGCGTCCAGAACGTAATAGCGGTGGTTGTGATATTCGATTTTTTCGCGCAGCTCGGCCGCGCGTCGGGCGACGCTTTCAGGAACCATGTATTCTTTCTACCTGGATATTATTACAAAATATGTCTTAGTTCAGCCAGATTGGTCTTCTTGCCCACGGCCAGCAGCGTGTCGTTGGCCTGGATGACTTCCTTGGGGCCGGGGTTGAAGACCATCTCCCCGGACTCCTTCTTGATGGCGATGACAATCAGGTTGAAGTTAGGCCTGATCTTGGACTCGATGAGGTCCTTGCCCACCAGTTCGGACCCGGTCGACACGGTCAACTCCTCCATCTGGAGGTCTATGCCGCCGCGCACGGCCAGGTCGATGAAGTTGGTCACCGTGGGCCGGAGCACGCTCTGGGCCATGCGCAGGCCGCCGATGAAGTGCGGCAGGACCACCCGGTCCGCCCCGGCCAGTTCCAGCCGGGAGATGTGCGACCTGTCCCCTGCCCGGGCCACGATGGTGATGGTCGGATTGAGCTGGCGGGCGGTCAGGGTGACGTAGACGTTTGCCGCCTCGCTGGTCACGGCCGAGATCAGGGATTTGGCGTAGGGAAGCCCGGCGCTGAGGAGCACGGCGTCGCTGGTGGCGTCGCCCTCAAGACACAGGATGCCCTCCTGCTCCATCTTGTCGATGAGGGCGGGATCGTTCTCGATGACCACCACGTCGTGGCCGTCCTTCATGATCTCCTGGACCACGATGCTGCCGATGCGGCCGTGGCCGCAGACGATAAAATGGTTCCTCAACTTGCTGATCATCTTCATCATTCTGTGCTTACCCCACAAGATTTGCAGTCGCCCGTCCATGAGCACCTGGGCAAACGCGCCCGCGATGTACACGAAGCCGCCCACCCCGAGCATGATCAGAAAGGCCGTGAAGATGCGTCCTTCCGGAGAGAGCTGGTTGACCTCCATGAACCCCACGGTGGAGAGGGTGATGACCACCATGTAGAAGGAGCTGGCCAGGTCCCAGTGCTCGTAGATCATGTAGAAGCCGATGCCGAGCAGGAAGATCAAGACGAGATAGATGACGCCGAGGACGATGCTCCAGAAGGAGCCCAGCCTGGCGCGCATGCGCAGCATCCGTCGATGAAAAGTACCCTTCATCCCTTACCCCAGCTCCAGCATCCGCTCGCGGATCCGGGCGATGCGGTCCCTGAGTTCCGCCGCCCGCTCGAATTCCAGTTCCTTGGCGGCCTCGCGCATCTCGCGCTCCAGCCGCTTGACCGTCCTGTTCAGCGTCTTCTGGTCCGCGCCGTAGTCCACCCCGTCCTCGGCGGCCAGGGCCATGGAGGATTCCTTCTCGCCATGGCCCGCAAGTTCTCCGAAGAGGTTGTCCACCTTCTTGCGGATGGTGGTCGGCGTGATGCCGTTGACCCGGTTGTACTCCTGCTGTTTCTCCCGCCTGCGCTCGGTCTCCTCCATGGCCGCGGCCATGGAGTCCGTGACCTTGTCCGCGTACAGGATGACCCGTCCGCCCGCGTTGCGCGCGGCCCGGCCGAAGGTCTGGATGAGTGAGCGCGTGGAGCGCAGGAACCCTTCCTTGTCGCCATCCAGGATGGCCACCAGGGACACCTCGGGGATGTCCAGCCCCTCGCGCAGGAGATTGATGCCCACCAGAACGAAAAACTCGCCTTCCCGAAGCGCCTTGATGATGGCCATGCGCTCCAGGGTGTCGATGTCCGAATGCAGGTATTTGGCCTGGACGCCCATCTGGTTCAGATAGTCGTTCAGGTCCTCGGCCATGCGCTTGGTCAGCGTGGTCACCAGAACCCGCTCGTCCTTCGCCTGCCTTTTCTTACACTCCGCCAGCAAATCGTCAATCTGTCCCTGCGTTTTGCGGACCTCGATCTCCGGGTCCAGCAACCCGGTGGGCCGGATGATCTGCTCCACCACCACGCCCTGGGCCAGGTCCAGCTCCAGCGGGCCGGGCGTGGCCGAGACGTACACGGCCTGGTGGATGCGCTCCTGGAACTCCTCGTAGTTGAGCGGCCGGTTGTCCAGGGCCGAGGGCAACCGGAAGCCGAAGTCCACCAGGGTGGTCTTGCGCGAACGGTCGCCCCGGTACATGCCGCCCACCTGCGGCAGGGCGATATGCGACTCGTCCACGAAGAGGATGAAATCGTCCGGGAAATAGTCGATCAGGGTCGCGGGCGGCTGGCCCTCGAACCGCCCGTCCAGGTGGCGCGAGTAGTTCTCGATGCCGTTGCAGTAGCCCAGCTCCTCGATGGTTTCGAGGTCGTACATGGTCCGCTGCTCCAACCGTTGCGCCTCGACCAGCTTGTTGTTGCGCTTGAGGTACGCCAGCCGGGACTGGAGCTCGTCGCGGATGTCGTTGATGGCCCGGTCCACGTTGTCGCGGTCGGACACGAAGTGCGAGCCGGGGTAGATGACCGTCTTGCGCAGGTGGTCCTTGACCTCGCCGGTGAGCGGGTCGGTTTCGGTGATGGAGTCGATCTCGTCGCCGAAGAACTCGATGCGCAGCGCCTTCTCGCGGTTGTAGGCCGGAATGATCTCGACCACGTCGCCGCGCACCCGGAAGCTGCTGCGGTGGAAGTCGTAGTCGTTGCGCTCGTAGTGGATCTCCACCAGGCGCGCCAGCAGGGAGTCCATGGCCATGGTCTGCCCCTCTTCCACGGGAATGACCATCTTGGCGTAGAAATCCGGGGAGCCCAACCCGTAGATGCACGACACCGAGGCCACCAGGAGCACGTCCCGACGCGTCAACAGCGCGTGGGTGGCCGAGTGGCGCATCTTGTCGATGTCGTCGTTGATGGACGAGTCCTTCTCGATGTACACGTCCGAGTGCGGCATGTACGCTTCGGGCTGGTAGTAGTCGTAATAACTAACGAAGTATTCGACCGCATTGTCCGGGAACAGCCCCTTGAACTCGGTATAGAGCTGGGCGGCCAGGGTCTTGTTCGGAGCCAGGATCAGGGCCGGGCGGTTGAGCTGGGCCACCACGTTGGCCATGGTGAAGGTCTTGCCCGTGCCCGTGGCGCCGAGCAGGACCTGGTCGCGCACGCCGGAGTTCAGCCCGTTGATGAGCTCGGCCACGGCCTGGGGCTGGTCGCCCTTGAGGGTATATTCGCTGACTAGTTTGAAATTCGGCATTCTTCCGCACCCGGGCTTGAGCTGGCCCGCCAAAACACGTAAGTAACTATAAAAAACCTGTAACCGCGATCCGGAGTCAGCGCTATGGATATCTCCATCAACACCCCATCCTGCCCCCTGCCCTGCGAGCGAGCCTACTCCCTGTCCATGGTCATCAGGAGCTTCAAGGGACGACGCGACGTCGAGGTGCACCTGTTCCGCTCCCGCTGGAAAAGAACCGAGGAAGCGGAGTCGGATTACACCGGACTGATCGAACAGGACGCCTCGGCCCCGGAAACCGTCCTGCCGCAAGGCCGGAAGGTCATCCTCGAATCATTTACCGCGGGCGAGCGCGATCTCATCGTCAATTACCTGAAAGAACAGTACTCCACAAGGCTTACGGCCATCACGTCCAACCCGCTGGCCTTCCCGGTCCCGGCCGGGCTGGCCGGATTCACCGAGGTCCAGCCGGGCAAGGACGCCGGGTTCATCGAGTTCGAAAAAATCCCGAGTTATCCCCTGGACTTCCCCCTCAGGGGGTACTTCGACCTAAGCCGCCACCTGCCCCTGGCGGACGAGGACTGAGCCGGGCTCACGCCTGGCCGTCGAACCGCCACATCCCCTCCAGGGTGGGCGCGTTCAGCCCCTCGCGGAGCATGGACAGGAAGCGGAACCGCTGGAACTCCCGCGCTCCGAAACGCAGGAGATGCCGGGTGGTCTGCTGGCAGTCGATAAGGGTGAATCCCCACTTCCGCAACTGCCGCACGAACACGACGAAGGCCGCTTTGGAGGCGTCCGGCACGTTGTAGAACATGGACTCCCCGAAAAAGACCGAGCCCAGCGACACGCCGTACAGCCCGCCCACCAGGTCGGCCCCCTGCCACGCCTCCACGCTGTGGGCGTAGCCCAGCCGGTGCAACGCGGTGTAGGCCTCGACCATCTCGTTTACGATCCAGGTGCCCTCCTGCTCGGGCCTGGGGCAGCAGGCGCAACGGCGGATAACCGCCTCGAACCGGGTGTCCAGGGTGAAGGAGAAGGTCCCCTTGTTGAGCACCCTGCGTAGGCTGCGCGGCACGTGCAGCTCGTCCGGGATGAGCGCCAGCCTGGGGCTGGTGGACCACCACAGGATGGGAGAATTCTCCGCGTACCAGGGAAAGATGCCGTTGGCGTAGGCGTTGAGCAGCCGCTGCGGGGAGAGATCGCCGCCCACGGCGAGCAGCCCGTCCGGATCGGCCTCTTCCGGATCGGGGAACACGGGTTCTTCGAACAGACGGTAGATGGTCATGGGCGACAAAAGGGAGGGCGGCCCGCGCCGCCCTCCGTGTATTGATTATTGCGTGGCTCCGATGGCGTCGAAGGAGAACGCGAATTCCCCTGACTCGCCGACCACCGGAATCTTCTTGGACTTCTTTTTCTTTCCGGCCACGTCCACGGTGACCACCCCGCCCTTGGTCAGGGAACCGAAGAGCAATTCGTCCGCGATGACGTCCTTGATCTCGGTCTGGATGACCCGGCCCATGGGCCGTGCGCCCATGGCGGTGTCGTGGCCGAGCTCGGCCAGCCGCGCCCGGGCCGCGTCGGTCAGGGCGACCACCACGCGGCGGTCCTGCAGCTGGTCGTTGAGCTCCTTGATGAACTTGTCCACAATGCGCTCCATGACCGGCTGCTCCAGGGAGCGGAAGGTCACGGTGGCGTCCAGCCGGTTGCGGAACTCGGGGCTGAAGAGGTTCTCCAGGGCCTTCATGGCCTCGCCCTTGCGGTCGGAGTTCCCGTCACGCTTGAAGCCGATGGCCCCCTTGGACATCTCGCGGGCGCCCGCATTGGAGGTCATCAGCAGGATGACGTGCCGGAAGTCCGCCTTGCGCCCGTTGTTGTCGGTCAGGGTGGCGTAGTCCATGACCTGGAGCAGGATGTTGAAGACGTCGGGGTGGGCCTTCTCGATCTCGTCGAACAGGACCACGCAGTGCGGCTTCTTGCGCACGCCCTCGGTCAGCAACCCGCCCTGGTCGAAGCCCACGTAGCCCGGAGGCGCGCCGATGAGCCGGGCCACGGCGTGCTTTTCCATGTACTCGGACATGTCGAAGCGCAAAAAGCCGATACCGAGCACCTTGGCCAGCTGGCGGGCCAGTTCGGTCTTGCCCACGCCGGTGGGACCGGTCAACAGGAAGCTGCCCACGGGACGTCCCACCTGGCGCATGCCCGCGCGGGAGCGCTTGATGGACTTGGACAGGGCCGCCACGGCCTCGTCCTGGCCGAAGACCACGGACTTGAGGTCGCTTTCCAGGCTCTTGAGCCGCTCGCGGTCGGACATGGTCAGTCTGCGGGCCGGAATGCGGGCCATGCGGGCCACGACCTTCTCCACGTCGGCCACCTTGATGCGGTCGCCCTTGCGCGGCCGGCCGGAGAGCTTGTACAGCGCCCCGACCTCGTCCATGACGTCGATGGCCTTGTCCGGCAGAAACCGGTCGGTGATGTGCCGCTCGGACAGTTCGGCCGCCGCCTTGAGGGCGAAGTGGGTGTAGTTGACCCCGTGGAACTGCTCGTAATGCGGCTTGAGCCCCTTAAGGATGGCGATGGTCTCCTCCACCGTGGGCTCGTTGATCTCGATCTTCTGGAACCGGCGCGACAGGGCGCGGTCCTTTTCGAAATGGTTCTTGTACTCCTCGAAGGTGGTCGAGCCGATGCAGCGGATCTCGCCGGACTGCAACAGGGGCTTGAGGATGTTGGAGGCGTCCATGGACCCGCCCGAGACGGACCCCGCGCCCACTATGGTGTGGATCTCGTCCACGAACAGGATGGCGTCGCGGTTCTGCTTGAGCTCGGCCAGGACCCCCTTGAGCCGCGCCTCGAAATCGCCCCGGTACTTGGTGCCCGCCAACAGCGAGCCCATGTCCAGGCTGTAGACCTCGGCGTTGAGGAATTCCTTGGGTACCCTGCCCTCGACGATCATCAGGGCCAGTCCCTCGGCCATGGCGGTCTTGCCCACGCCCGGGTCGCCCACGAAGATGGGGTTGTTCTTGCGCCGCCGCGAGAGCACCTGGATGGTCCGGTCCAGTTCCGGAGTCCGGCCGATGAGCGGGTCGATGAGCCCGTGGGCCGCACGGTCGGTCAGGTTGACCGTGAACTCCTTGAGCGGGCTCTTCTTCTCGCCGGGCCGCCCCTCCAGAGGATCGGCCTTGGACGGCTGGTCGTCGCCCAGATCGTTCCAGTCCTCGCTCATGGACATGCCGTGCGAGATGAACTCCAGGATGTCGAGCCGTGAGACGTCGTGGGTGCGCAGGAAGTAGACCGCGTAGGAATCCTCCTCGTCGAACATGGCGGCCAGTACGTCGCCCACCTCCACCGTGTTCTTGCCCGAGGCCTTTTTCTGCCACACGGCGCGCTGCAACACGCGGCGCACGCCGAGCGTCTGGATGACCTCGGATTCGGTTCCCTCGGGCAGGGCCTCCATGTTCTCCACGAAAAACCGCCCGAGCTGGTCCCTGAGCCGTTCCATCTCCGCGCCGCAGGCCTCGAGGATCTCCTCGCCCTGTTCGCCTATGGAGATGGCGTACAGCAGGTGTTCGAGCGTCAGGAACTCGTGGTTCCGACGCTTCACCTCATTGACCGCAGAGGTCAACGCACTTTCCAGTTCCTTGCTCAGCATCGTCATATTCTATTCACCTTCCATGCTGCACTTGAGCGGGAAGCCCGCGCTTTTGGCCAGCCGGTGCACCAGGTCCACCTTGGTTTCGGCCACCTCGGCGGTGTACACGCCGCACACCCCGTACCCTTCGTTGTGCACGGAGAGCATGATGGCCGTCGCCTGCGCCTCTGTCCGGCGGAAGACGCGCACCAGGACCTCGACCACGAAGTCCATGGTCGTGTAATCGTCATTATGCAACAGGACCTTATACTTTTTCGGTTCCTTGACCTCATGCTGGCCAAGGAGTTCCGAATCGAAACGGTCCCCGGTAAAAGGGTCGCTCATATCGGTTTGACTCCACCAATCCTTTGTATTTCCTAGCTGACAATATAAATTCCTTTTACCCGGCTGTCGAGGGCCGACGGTCAAAGTTTCTCAAGTTCGTCAAGCAGGGCCGCCCTTTCCCCGGGCTCGAACACGAAATTCTCGTCCGGTTCCAGCCCCTTCGCCACGCGGTATTCGATATTCAGGCCGTGGTAGGTGGCCTTGGTGGTGCAGGCCGCGTTCAGGCCCAGTTTTGCGGCGCAAGCCAGAACCTGCGGCTCATCCCCTTCGATTTCCACGAAATCCCCGAAGGGCAGGCGATCCAGGCAGATAAAACAGTCCATGTACCGCCATTTCTCCCGGACCTTCTCGTAGCGGAAGGCGGGAGCGAACCCCAAGGTTTCGAGGGCCCCGGCCATCGCCGCGCCGTCGTCCACCCCGGTCTCGATCTCCTCGAAGATTTTGAGCGCGGACGGCGTCGGGGCCTCGGGCGGACGCTTGACCGTGAGCACCGCCCTGCCCTGCTTCTCGCGCAGCCGCAGAAGGATGCCGTCGCGCTTCAGGGAGCGGTCGGGCCGGTCGAAGACCGTGTTGGCCTCGAAGTAGCGGCCCGAAGTCTTTGCCCCGGCCAGACGCAGCCGGTCGGCCAGATCGGCCAGG
The DNA here is from genome assembly GCF_051175575.1 of Pseudodesulfovibrio sp. lm2024. Classification (NCBI taxonomy): domain Bacteria; kingdom Pseudomonadati; phylum Thermodesulfobacteriota; class Desulfovibrionia; order Desulfovibrionales; family Desulfovibrionaceae; genus Pseudodesulfovibrio; species Pseudodesulfovibrio sp. lm2024. The sequence goes on along the minus strand of NZ_CP195092.1, from coordinate 1,739,687 downwards.
TCGGCCTCCAGATATTTCAATTCGCATTCCAGCGCCATTGGCTTTCTCTCCTTGTGTTGATATACCTTGCCCAAGGATATCAAAATGCTGACCAAAATTCTCTATATCTCCCTGGGCGGCGCCGCCGGAGCGCTGGGCCGATACTATCTGTCCGGCGTGGCCCAACGCATCGCGGGCGGGGAATTCCCTGCGGGCACCTTTATCGTGAACATGGCCGGCTGCCTGCTCTTCGGCGCGGTCTGGGGGTTCTTCGAGAACCGCCTGCTGCCCGGCAGCGGGGCCCGGCTCCTGATCCTGACCGGGTTCATGGGCGCGTTCACCACCTTCTCCACCTACATGTTCGAGACCGCCACATTGGTCAAGTCCGGGCAGATGGCCATGGCCATGGCCAACGTCGTCGGACAGTCCGTGGTCGGGCTGATCCTGGTCCTGGCGGGCATCGCCCTGGGCCGCCTGATCTAACCAACCAATCGGGAGCACGCCATGAAACTGCTCGAAAAAGCGGAGCGAATCAGAATCTACATCGGCGAGGACGACAAGTTCGAGGGCCAGCCCCTGGCCGACGCCATCGTGCACGCCGCGCGCGGAATGAACCTGGCCGGGGCCACGGTCTATCGGGGCCTCATGGGCTTCGGGGCCAACAGCCTGATCCACACCACCAAAATCCTGCGCCTGTCCGAGGACCTGCCCGTGGTCGTGGAGATCGTGGACCACCCGGACAAACTGAAGCCCCTGCTCGACAAGCTCGACGCCATGCTCAACGAAGGCATGGTCACCCGGGAGCCGGTGGACGTCATCGCCTACCGCCACAGCTAGGCAGCGGGCGGCCCTACACACCGGCAATCCGGCGTCCGAACCAAGAGTTTCCGGACACAAACCAAAGCGCCCCCGAGGAGATTCCCCGGGGGCGCGTCCGTTGGACCTATCCCTTACCGCGGGCTCAGCCGCAGGCCCTGACAATTTCCGGCGCGATCTTTTCCAGGGACAGCACCTTGTCCACGCCGCCCTGCTTGATGGCCTCCTGGGGCATGCCGAAGACCACGCAGCTCGCCTCGTCCTGGGCGATGGTGTATGCCCCGGTATCCTTGAGCTCCTTCATGCCCTTGGCGCCGTCGTCGCCCATGCCGGTCATGATGGCGGCCACCACGTTGGGCCCGCCATAGCGCGCCCCGGAGCGGAACAGCACGTCCACCGAGGGACGGTGCCGGGAGACCAGAGGGCCGTCCTTGACCTCCACGTAATACCTGTTCCCCGTGCGCTTGAGGAGCATGTGCTTGTCGCCCGGCGCAACCAGGGCCAGCCCGCGCATCAGGGCGTCGCCGTCCTTGGCCTCCCGGACGTTGATCCGGCAGATGCCGTTGAGCCGGTTGGCGAACGCCGCCGTGAAGTGTTCGGGCATGTGCTGAACGATGGCGATGGGCGGGCAGTTCACGGGCTGGGCCTCGAGAAAGACGCGCAGCGCCTCGGTGCCGCCGGTGGACGCACCCACCAGACAGATTTTTTCGGTTGGAGACATGGCTGTGGGCTTGCCCATGGGGATGACCGCGTCCGCGCTGAGCTTGGGCTTGACCTGCATGGGCGGAGCCGAGGGGCGGATGCGCCTGGTCCCGGCCATGGCCGCGGCCTTAACCTTGTCGATGAGCCGGATCTTCGACTCTTCGAGAAACTTCTTGGTGCCCACCTTGGGCTTGGTGATGATCTCCACCGCGCCGTATTCCAGGGCCTTGAGCGCCGTGTTGGTGCCCTCCCCGGCCACGGACGAACAGATGACAACCGGGATGGGCCGCTGCTTCATGATCTTGCGCAGGAAGGTCAGTCCGTCCATGCGCGGCATTTCGATGTCCAGGGTGATGACGTCCGGGACTTCCTTCTTGAGCCTTTCTGCGGCCACGTAAGGGTCCACGGCGGTACCCATGACCTCGATCTGGGGATCGGATGACAGGATGTCCTCGAGCGTCTGCCTCACAACGGCCGAATCGTCGACTATGAGAACTCGAATCTTGCGCATCTGCAACCTCTTGAAATGCTATCTGGATTCTGCAACGACCCGGCGCACCAGGCTGGGTACGTCCAGGATGAGCGCAATGGAACCGTCTCCCTTGATGGTCGCTCCCGATATGCCCTCCACGTCCTTGTAGACGCGACCGAGGCTCTTGATGACGGTCTGATGCTCGCCGATGACCGTGTCCACCACGATGCCGACGCGGCTTCCCTCCACGCCGGTGATGACGATCTGCTCGATGGGCGGATTCTCGCCTTCGATGTCGAACCATTCCCGAATGTGGATGTACGGGACGATCTCGCCGCGCAGATGCAGGATGCGCTGTTCGGACCCGGCCTCCTCCACCTCGCTGCGGGACAGCTCCACGCACTCCTCCACCAGGGACAGCGGAATGACGTAGTATTCGTCCTCCACCCGGACCTGCAGCCCATCGATGATGGCCAGGGTCAGGGGCAGGCGGATGGTGATGGTCGTGCCCACGTTCGGCTTGGAGTCGATGTCGATGGTCCCGCGCAGGGAGTCGATGGCCCTCTTCACCACATCCATGCCCACGCCCCGGCCGGACACGCTGGTCACGGCCTTGGCGGTGGAGAAACCAGGCTCGAAGATGAGCTTGAGCAGCTCCTTCTCGGTCAGTTCGGCGTCCTTGGAGATCAGGCCTCGTTCGATGCCCTTCTCGCGGATCATCTCGCTGCTCATGCCCTTGCCGTCGTCGGTGATGCGGATGAGCACTTCGCCGCCCGAATGCTCGGCGGACAGCATGATGTTGCCCTGCGGCGGCTTGCCCTTGGCCTGGCGCTCCTGGGGCTGCTCGATGCCGTGGTCTATGGAGTTGCGCAACAGGTGGACCAGGGGGTCGCCCAGCCGCTCAATGACCGTCTTGTCCAGTTCGGTCTCGGCGCCGCTGGTGGACAGGGTGATCTGCTTGCCCAGGTCGGCCGAAAGATCGCGCACCAGTCGGCGGAACTTGCTGAAGGAGGTGCCGATGGGCAGCATGCGGATGCCGAGCGTGGAATCGCGCAGCTCGTCGCTGAGACGCTCCAGTTCCTCGGCCAGCAGGGTCAGCGCCGAATCGTGCTTCTCGCTGACCACCTGGGTGATCTGGGCCTGGACAATAACCAGCTCGCCCACCAGGTCCACCAGGTAGTCCAGCTTGTCGGCGGCCACGCGGATGCTGCTCAGGGCCTCCTCGCGCTTCTTGTGGACCACCTTTTCCCGCGCCTCGCCCTGCCGCTTGACGGCATTGTTGATCTTGGTCGCCGGAACCTTGCCCGATTCGGACAGGATCTGCCCCAGCGGCTTGTTCACGCCGCCCTTCTGGGAGGTCAGGGCTTCGGCCACGTCCGCGTAGGTCGCGTCACCGCTCTCCACGAGCATCTCGCCGATCTTGGGGATGTGCACGGACTCTTCGTCATCGTCCAGAGGGCTGGACTCCGGTGAGGCCGGCTTGCGCTCCTCGGGAGTCTCTGCGGCCTGTGCGGGCTCGACCGGTGCGGGCTTTTCCTCGACCGCCGCAGGGACGGCGGATGCGCCCTTTTCCTCGATATTGACCTTGAGGTCCGCGTCCAGGAAAAAGAACACGTCCTGGAAGTTCTCCTGCACGGCCTCGGTCTCCAGGGACAGTTCCCAGCCCTGGCCGGTGTCGCGATGGCCCGACTCGATGCGGAGGGTGCCGAGCCGTTCCAGCTCCTCGAAGAACGCCTCCACGGCGTCCGCGTCGACGGGAGCGCCCAGAGGCCGGAGGGTGATGGCATATTGATGGAGGTCCGCGTCGAGCGCGGATTCGAGCTCTGCTTCGGGCTCTGCTTCAGGTTCGGCAACGGGTTCGGCCTCGGGTTCCGGCTCGAGTTCGGCTTCCATATCGAGATCGATCAAGGGCTCTTCGTCCGGACCGGCCTGTGCGGCACCGGTCCCGGCCGCCTCGTTGGTCCCCTCGACAAAGGCCCGCAAGCCCTCGAGGATGTCCTGCATGGACTCCGGGGACACGGGTTCATCGTCCTCGGCGTCGAGCATGGCCCGGATCTGGTCGCGGGAACGCAGGGCCAGGCTGCACAGGACCGGGGTGGCCCGCACGTCGCCGTTGCGCACCATGTCGAAGACCGTCTCCACCTCATGGGTGAACGCGGCTATCTCCTCGAACCCGAACATGGAGCCGGATCCCTTGATGGTGTGCAGGGCCCGGAAGATCTGGTTGACCAGATCCATGTCGTCCGGAGCTTCCTCGAGTTCGAGCAGGGCTCCCTCGAGTTCTATAAGGAGGTCGTAGGCCTCCTCCTTGAATATCTGTCTGTTCAGGTCGTCTCCTGACATTCCGCCACTCTCCTCACGTCGGATTCACAAACATTCGACAGCATGAATCGATTAGGTTGGCCACTTGCGGCGTACTGACAGTATATCACCTCGAAAGAGCGGAATAGACCATTATAATCTTTTCCAAAACGGCGGCGATTACTTGTGCCCGAGGAATTTGATCTCGGCCCGCGCCGACTGCTCGTCAAAAGGCTTCACGGCGATCTCCACCCGTTCGCCCTTGAAATCCGCCGCACCGAGCAAAATTCCCTCGAAATACTCGAACAATCCCCGGCTGGAACGGTAGTTCATGAACAGCACGTCGCCCTTGTCCTCATAGGCGAATCTGGGCGGCTTGATGCCGGGCTGCGCCTTGGTCAGCTGGGCGTGGACTTCGTTCATGCGCAGATAGAACTCCTTGAGCGAGTCCTTCTTGAAATAGCCGGGATAGAGCTCGTTGAAACGGACCACCGTATACCGGCCCAGTCCGATGAAAAATTCACGGACCGTCTGCCCCGCCTTGTCGGCCGCGAACTCGGCCATCTGACGCAGGGCCTGGTCCGGATAGCTGTCGCCGGACAGAAAGACCGGATCGCCCATCTCCGCCTGCATGGCTTCGTAGACCTTGTCGCCGAAAGTCTCGTGCACGTATTCTTGGGCCAGCTTGGGCAAGACGCCCTTCATCCGTCCTTCGGAGTGGCGCAGTCTGTCGACCGCCCCGACCTTGCCGCTGCCGAACTCGCGGGACACGCCGAGCAGCTCCCGGGCCAGATCGGCCATCTCGCGGGTGGCCCCGGCGGCCTGCCCTGCGGCCTCGTCCGCGTCCTCGGCGATGGCGGCGATGTCCTCCACGCTGCGCATGATGCCCTCGGCGGCCGAGGACTGCTCCTCGGCTGCGGTGGCGATCTGGGCCACGCGCTTCACCATGTCGCCGATGTTGTCCATGATCCGCTGCAGGGCCTCGCCCGCGCGGTTGGACAGGGCCGTGCTCTCGTCCACCTTGGCGGCGGTGGCCTGCATGGAGCTTGTGGCCTCCTTGGAGCGCGCCTGGATGGCGATGATGGCGTTCTCGACTTCCTTGGTGGCGTCCATGGTCTTTTCAGCCAGCTTGCGCACCTCGTCGGCCACCACCGCAAAACCGCGCCCCGCCTCTCCGGCCCGGGCGGCCTCGATGGCCGCATTCAGGGCCAGCAGATTGGTCTGGTCCGCGATGTCGTTGATGACGTTGATGATCTGGCCGATGGCCCCGGCCTGGGAGTCCAGCTCGCCGATCTCATGGCCCAGCTGGCGGGCCGATTCGGCCACCTGGTTGATGGCCGAGACCGCGTCGTTGACCATGGCCACGCCCTCGGAGGCCGAGGTGTTGGCCTCGCCCGCGGCCTCAGAGGTCACCGAGGCGTTGCGGGCAACCTCCAGCACCGTGCCGGTCATCTCCTCCATGGAGGCGGCCACCGAGGCGGTCTGGCGGCGCTGTTTCTGCGCGCCCTGGGCCTGCTCGTCGGCCGAAGCGGACAGCAGCTCCGTGGCCGAGGCCACGTGTTCGGCCAGGGCGCTGACGCGTTCGCCCGCCTGCTTCATGCGCTCACGCTGCTCCTTGATCTCCAACTGGCGGGCCGCCTGTTCGGACAGGTCGAGAAAGGAGGCCGCCGCGCCGATGGGCGCGCCCGAGCCGTCATAGATGATATTCACGTAAAGCTGGACCGGAATGGTGCGTCCGTCCCACAGCTCGAGGTCCAGGGTCTCGGCCACGGGCTTCAGGGTCCGCAGGGCCTTCTCGGACTCCGATCCCTGGTCCCGGTCATAGAGGGCCTGGCCGACGGTCTGGCCGACCACCTGTTTCTCGGACTTGCGCAGCAGCTTGAGCAGAGACTCCGTGACCAGACGGACGCGCCCCGTGGCGTCGCAGACAAGCGCCGGGCTGCCCAATGCCCGCAGGGCCCGTTCAAAATATGCGGCCTCCTCCTGCCGAGCGTCCAGGTCCCGGGCCAGGGCACCCAGCGCGCCGCCGAGCGGTTTCCCGTCCCCTTCCTGCAACTCCCCGCCTTGGGCCAGCCGTTTGAGGGCCGCCTTCAACCGGGCCTCGGAACGTTCCCCGCGCAAGCCGACAGCGATGCAGACGAGCATGGCGCAACCGGCCGCCAGACCGTAATACAGCCAACCTTCCCGGAGGGTTGCGGCTGCGAACAGAGCGCAGATCGCCAATCCCGTCAAGACCATTCTAACCATTGGACGTACCGGCATTCATCTGGCTCCCGTGCGATGCAGTGGACGGCGAATTGAAAAACATATACCGGGCCACCATTACCCCTCTTTGGGGGTATTGGCAATTATAGGCCGAAAAAGTCCGTCTCCTCCAGCCGGGAATGGAAAGGGGGCGGACCGCAGGCTACTGCTCCCTTTTGCGCAGGATGCGGACGGCCCGCCTCCTGCGGTAGCCGCGAATGGCGAACAGGGAGATGAAATAGGTGACGACGGTGGCCGGGATGCCGAAGGCCAGGCCGCCCGCGAACATGACCCCGAAGACCTGCCAGCCCGCATGGATCATGTCGACCATGCGCAGCTTGTCGGGGTCGAAGGCCACGTTCCGAAAGGGGGTGACCGCCTGGCCCACCTGGAAGAGGAAGTAGTAGAACGGGACCATGGTGACCGCGTTGGAGTAGCAGGTGGCCAGCCAGGCCGCCAGCTTATTGACCCGCAGGACAAAGGCCAGGGCGATGACCACCACGGACTGAAACGGAATGATCGGCAGCGCGCCGATGAACATGCCCAGCGCGCAGGCGGCGGCCAGGTTCTTGGGCGACGAGTTTTGGCGCATGAGGCGCAGGTACCAGTACCGCATCCAGCGCTTGCTGCCCATCCACCAATCCCGGAAGGACCTTCCGGACGGCTTGTCCGAAGGCGACCTGCGAGGAGTCCTTTCGGTCAAGACTTACTCCAAGACGTCAAAGCGTGAGAATTTCATCAGGAACCCGGCGCGGCCCTGGGTGGCCGAACGCAGGTCCGTGGAAAAGCCGAACAGCTTGCCCAGCGGGGCCAGCCCCTGGACGATCTTGAGCCCGGCCCGGTCGATCATGTTCTCGATCTTGGCTCCCTTGGAGCCGAGCAGGCCGACCACGTCGCCGACGAACTCCTCGGGCACGGAAATCTCCACCCACATGATCGGCTCCATGAGCTTGGGATCGGCCAGCGCCAGCGCCTCTTTCAGGGCCATGGCAGAGGCCATGCGGTAGCCCACGGGGCTCGACTCGCCGTCGCGCCGCTCCAGGCCGAGGACCCGGACGCGGACGTTCTGCACCGGGTAGCCCCGGATCACGCCGCTCTGCAACCCGTCGGTAATGCCGTCCTCCACCGCTTCCAGCCAGGCGGCGGGCCAGGCCTCGGAGTCCACCTCGAACGAGATGGTCCGCTCCTTGTCCCGCTCGAGCGGCTCCACCGAGAGCTCCACCGCGCCGAAATGCATGACCTCGCCCAGTTCGCGGCTGAACACGCCCTTGCCCCTGGCCTTGGCGCCGATGGTCTCCTGGTAGACCACCTGGGGCTTACCCGCGCGGGGCTCGAGCTTGTACTCGCGGCTGAGGCGCTCCAGGACGACCTCCAGATGCAGCTCGCCCATGCCGGACAGGATGATCTGGCCCGTATCCTCGTCGTGCGTCAGCTCCAGGGTCGGGTCCTCCATGAGGTACTTGTCCAGGACCTCGTCGAGCTTTTCGCCCTCCTCGGTGTTGCGCGGCTCGATGGCCAGGGAAATGACCGGCTTGTAATCCGCGATCTGCTCCAGAATGACGGGCGACTCCCTGTCGCACAGGGTGTCGCCGGTGCGGGCGAACTTCATGCCCGCCGCGGCCACCATGTCGCCCGCGAACGCCGTGTCGATCTTCTCCTTGCGGCCCGCGTGCAGCCGGAACAGCCGGGCCACGCGCTCGTCCTGGTCCTGGGTGACGTTGTACACGACACCGCCCGCCTCGATGCGCCCGGAATAGATGCGCATCATGGCCAGCTTGCGGCCGGAGTCCATGGCCACCTTGAAGACCAGGGCGGACAGGGGCTCCTTGGAGGAGACCTCGAAATGCTTCTTCTTGTGCGAAACCGGGTCCACGCCGGTGGCGGGCGGGACCTCGAGCGGGCTGGGCAGGTAGCGGCAGACCGCGTCAAGCACCGGCTGCACGCCGATGTTCTTGAGCGCGGAGCCGACCAGCACGGGCACGATTTTGCGCGCCAGGGTGGCCTTGCGCAGGGCCGCGTGAATCTTGGCCGCGGGCACGTCCTCGCCGGACAGATACAGGTCGAGAATCTCCTCGTCCTCATCGGCTGCGGCCTCGATGAGCTTCTCGCGCCAGGGCGAAAGCATGGCGGCCTGATCCTCGCTGACCGGGGTGCGGGTGTAATTCGCGCCGCTGGTCCCCTGGTCGAATTCGAGCCGCTCCATGGTCGCGAGGTCGAACACGCCGGAAAATTCCTGCCCCTCGCCGTCGGGGTACTGCACGGCCACGGGATTGGCCCGCAGCTTGCGGACCATGTCGTCGAGCACGCCCTCGAAGTCCGCGCCCAACCGGTCCATCTTGTTGACAAAGGCCAGCTTGGGCACATGGTAGGACTCGGACTGCCGCCAGACGGTCTCGGACTGCGGCTCCACGCCGCTGACCGCGCAGAACACGCCCACGGCCCCGTCGAGCACGCGCAGGGAGCGCTCCACCTCGATGGTGAAGTCCACGTGGCCCGGCGTGTCGATGATGTTGATCATGCACGGGTCCCACTGGCAGGAGGTCACGGCCGAGGTGATGGTGATACCGCGCTCCTGTTCCTCGGGCATGTAATCCATGGTGGCCGTGCCCTCATGAACCTCGCCGATGCGGTGAATCCTTCCGGAATAATAGAGAATTCTCTCGGTCAACGTGGTCTTTCCGGCATCGATGTGCGCGATGATGCCGATATTGCGGAGGTTGCCGAGAACCTTCGCCGAAGGGGCGTTGCTCTTGCTCACGATCAGTCTCCGATGGTCCAGGCGGTGCGGTGATGAAGGAAAAACTCGGGATGCAGCTCCGGCCAGACCCAGCACCCTTCCTGGCCGGGCCCGAAGACGAGCCGGGCGCGATTCAGGGCGTCGCCGATCCGGTCGGCGGGAACGAAAGCCACGTCATGAACCGCGTCCAGAAAGGCCCGGAAATCCTCCCCGCCCCGGACGAATCCGCCGGCCAGAGGGACGTCGGCCCCGAACGCGGTGAACGCGGTGTCGGGATGGATGAAGGCCAGGGCTTCGAGGTCGAAGGTCTCCGGACCGTCCAGGAAAAGCGCGGCCGTCCGGTCAAAGGACGGGGTATGCACGCTCAGCCCGCTCCGTCCGGCGCACAGGCCGGGCCGTCCGGTCAGGTCCACGACCGCCCCGCTGGCCCCGGCTTGCGCCAGGTCGTCGAGCAGCGCGGACACGCCCTCCCCGGTCAGGTCGGCCACCAGTTCCTGCCCGGCCAGTTCCATGGCCGTGAGCAACGGTCGCGCCCAGTCTCCCGGAGCGTCCACCCGGATGGCCAGGACGTTGCGCACGCCGCAGGCCACTGCGGGCACCAGCCCGGCCAGCAGCCGGGCCGGAGAGACGAGGGAGTCACCGAATAGAACCAGGGCGAAGTCCACGGGCGCGGACCGGGCCACCGAAGCAAAGCCGCCGCGCCAGCGCGTGGCGACCTCGCGGGCCGTGTCCTTGCGCGGGCCGTACCAGTCGTACAGCCGGGCGATGCAGGTCTTCATCAGGGCGCGTTCCCGGTCCGAGGACTCCTCGTAGGCCGCCGCGAACAGGGCGTCGTCCACCAGGGACTCGCCAATCATATCGGACAAAGGCAATACGGGATCGGGCATGGGAACGGCCGGAGGTTGAAGGGTTGGACAGGGCCTAAAGCCACTGCTTGATCCAGCGCTTCCAGCTCCCCTGGATGCGCTCGCGCTCTTCCTCGGACAAGGTCTTCTGGTACTCGAAATAGGAGTATTCGGCCCGTTTGACGGCGTAGTCGCGCAGCTCCGGGATATCCGAAAAGTTCTCCACCACGTATTGGTAACGGTGCCAGGCCGGGCCGTACTGCTCCGTTCGCCAGAAGAAGTCGGCCACGAATATCTCGTGCTCGGCCAGGATGCGGCGGCTCTTGAGAATCATCTCCTTGGCCGCCTCGGCGTACTGGGACTTGGGATAGGTCTCCACCAAACGGTAGAGGTATTCCAGCCCCTCCTTGACGTTCTCCTGCCGCCTGTCAATGGTCTTGAACATGGACACATTGGTGTTGGCGATCTGGTAGAGCACGTAGGGAATGTTCTCGTTGCTGGGATGCAGGGCCTCGAATTCCTTGTAGGAATCCAGGGCGTGTATGTAATCCTCGTCCAGGAAGTACGCGTCGCCCAGGGCCAGTTCGCCCTTGAGGGAATACGGACTGAACGGGAAGCGGTCCTTGAGCTTCGAGAAGTAATCCTGGGCGTCCCCGTAGTCCTTCTCATCCATGGCCGCCATGCCCGCTTCGTACAGCTCCTGAGCCGTATCCTCGGGCGGAGGCAGGAAATAGCTGTCGATCCAGATGCACCCCGAAAGGGACAAGAGGACGACGACAAGGACGGGGGCCAGTATTCGACGCATGGGGACTCCTAGTCCAATGTCTCAAGATAGGAAAAGGCGGCGGTGGCGGCGGTCGCCCCATCGCCCACGGCGGAAGCCACCTGGCGGCACTGCTTGGCCCGGATGTCGCCCGCCGCGAAGATGCCGGGCACGTTGGTGCGCATCTCCACGTCGGTCACGACGCCGTTGGGGACCATTTCGATGTCCTCGGGGACGAAGTCGATGATCGGCTCGAACCCGATGAAGACGAACACCCCGTCGATCTCGAGCCGGGACTGCTCGCCGTTGCCGGCATCGCGCAGGGCCAGGGCCTCCACGTCGCTGTCGCCCACGATCTCCTCGACCACCTTGCTGCGGATGACCTCGATCTTCTCGTGGGTGAAGCACTTGTTCTGGTAGCAGAGGTGGCCGCGGAAGTCCTCGCGCCGGTGAATGAGGTAGACCTTGTTCACCAGCCGGGCCAGGTACAAGGCCTCCTCGAGGGCGGAATTGCCGCCCCCGATGACGGCCACGTCGCGGCCACGGAAGAAGTTGCCGTCGCACAGGGCGCAATAGGACACGCCCCGCCCGAGCAGACGGTCCTCGCCGGGCACCCCGAGCTTGCGGTAGCGCGACCCGGTGGCCAGTACCACGGTCTTGGCCTGGATCTCCTCTTCGCCCACCACGATGGTGTGCCAGGGGGATCCGACCTTGATGCCGCGAACCTCGTCGTTGATCCGGTGAAGGTCGTAGTCCTCGAGATGGTTGGCGAACTTGTCCGCCAGCTCCCACCCCTGGAGACCCTTGGGAAAACCGGGGTAGTTCTCGATCTCCGAGGTCATCAGAACCTGCCCGCCGGGGGCCAGCTTCTCGACCATGGCGGTCTTCACACCGGCCCGTAAAAGATAAAGGGCAGCCGTCATTCCTGCCGGGCCGCCCCCTATGACTACGGCGTCATAAGATTTCATCGATTACAGCGCCTTTTTCGTGATCATTTCCTTGATGCTGCTTTTGGAAACGGCACCGGTGGACTGGTCGACGACTTCGCCGTCCTTGAACAGGATCAGGGTCGGGATGGCGCGAATACCGTATTTTCCGGGGGTGGCGGAGTTCTCGTCAACGTTCATTTTGACGATCTTGACCTGGCCGTCGAATTCCTCGGCCAGCTCGTCGATGACGGGACCCATGGCACGACACGGACCGCACCAGGGGGCCCAGAAATCAATAAGGACCGGAATGTCGCTCTGCAGAACGTCCTGTTCAAAACTACCGTCGGTGATCTGGTTCGCCATGAAGTTCTCCTTTTTTTGCTCGGCCAACGGCCTTTGTATTCTCTTGGTCCGGCGAGGCCGGCGCGACGCTATGCCGCAATTGTTTTCGCAATTTATTTAAAATAGGTCCGCATGTACCCTACTGTCAAGGAGTGCCGGGAATTTTCACTCCCGTCACGCCTCTACAGGCGCCCGCTCCCAGTCCAGCGGGACGATACGCCCCCGGGGTATGGCTTCGAGATCGAGGCCGTGCCGACAGCCCGCTTTGGCCAGCAGCCAACCGGCATGGGCGATCATGGCCCCGTTGTCCGTGCACAGGGACAGGCCCGGCAGGGTCAGCTCAAGCCCGCCCGCCTCGGCCACGCCGCGCATGGCCCGGCGTACGCCCGTGTTGGCGGCCACGCCCCCGGCCACGATCAAACTCTCGACCTTGCCCGCCTGCTTCAGGGCGCGCTCCACCTTTATGCGCAGGGTGTCGGCCACGCTCCAGTTGAAGGAGGCGCAGACCCTTGCCAGGGCTTCCCGCCGTTCTGCGGGCAGGTCGGCCACGGCCTGCGGATCGGCCATGGTCTCGAAGACCAGCTCCGGATGGTCGGCGACAAAGTTGGCCACGGCGGTTTTGAGCCCGCTGAAGCTGAAATCCAGGGTCGGGTTGTCGATGTACGGCCGGGGAAACAACCCCGTGTCCGGTTCGGCCTCCTGGGCGAGCTCATCGATATAGCGCCCGCCCGGGTAGGGGAAATTCAACATCTTCGCGGTTTTGTCAAACGCCTCACCAGCCGCGTCGTCCAGGGTGCGCCCGAGCAGCTCGAACTCCGTGGGCGACTGTATCAGGTAGGTGTGGGTGTGCCCGCCCGAGACGAGCACCCCCAGGGCCGGGAACCTGAGCTCCCCTTCCAGGCCGGGCGCGAGCAGATGCGCCCAGAGGTGGTTGACCCCGATCAGCGGCACATCGCACGCCAGGCTCAGCCCCTTGGCGAAGCTCACGCCCACCAGCAGGCTGCCGAGCAGGCCCGGGCCACGGGCCACGGCCACGCCGTCCAGGTCGTCGGCGCTCACACCGGTCTTGCGCATGAGTTCCCGATAGAGCCGGGGCAGGACGCGCAGATGCTCCCTGGACGCGATCTCCGGAACCACGCCGCCGAACAGGGCGTGCGTGTCCACCTGGGTGGCCAGTTCCTGACCCAGCAGGCGGCCGTCGCGGACCAGCGCCACGGCGGTCTCGTCGCAGGAGGTCTCGATACCGAGGATGAGCATCAGCGGTTCTTCTTTCTCCGGGACTCGGATTCGAAGATCTCCTGGACAACCTGGACGTCGTTGCGCGAACCGCAGAAGAAGGGAATGCGCTGGTGCAGGTGGTCGGGCTCAATGTCCATGACCCGGTTGACGCCGTCCACGGCCATGCCGCCCGCCTGTTCGGCGAGGAAGGCCATGGGGTTGCACTCGCAGGTCAGCCGCAGCTTGCCCGTGGGTTTCTTGGGGTCGCGCAGGTCGGCGGGATACATGAAGATGCCCCCATAGAGCAGGTTGCGGTGGAAATCCGCCACCAGGGAGCCGATGTACCGGCCGGAATACGGCTTGCGCAGGGCGTTCTTGGGCGATTTGAAATAGGCCAGGGCCTTCTTGGTGTGGCGGTCCCAGTACCGCTCGTACCCCTCGTTGACCGAGTAGATCTTGCCCTGCTCCGGGATGCGGATGTTCGGGTGAGAGAGCAGAAATTCGCCCACGCTCGGGTCCAGGGTGAAACCGTGCACGCCGTCGCCGCAGGTGAAGACCAGCATGGTCGAGGAGCCGTAGAGCACGTAGCCCGCGGCCACTTGCTCGCTGCCCCTCTGCAGCACGTCGCTGGACATGAGGGCCGCGTCCGGGTCGCTCTTGCGCTTGAAGATCGAAAAAATGGTCCCGATGTTGACGTTGACGTCGATGTTGGACGAACCGTCCAGAGGGTCGAAAATGATGATGTATTCGCCGCGCGGCAAAGACTCCGGCACCTCGATGATGTCCGCGTTCTCCTCGCTGGCCATGGCGCAGAGCACGCCGGACCTGGCCAGCCGGTGGATGAGGATGCGGTTGGCGTACTCGTCGAGCTTCTTGACCTCCTCGCCCTGGACGTTGACGTCGCCCGTGAAGCCGAGGATGTCGACCAGCCCCGCCTTGTTCACGGCGCGGCCGATGATCTTGGCGGAGAGGACGAGTTCGTTGAAAAGTCGCGTGAACTGGCCGGTTGCGCCAGGCACCATCTTCTGATGCAGAAGAATATGCTCGGTTACGGTTACCTGTTGCGACATTTGCCTGCCCCCTCGTTTGTTTTGCGCCCCTAGAATGGCCACCAGCTTCCCTCTGCGTTGGGGTCCACGCTTTCCGTAGCGTAAATATACTGATCCTTTCCAACGTACCGGGTCAACCAGGTGTAGTACCGGTTGCCAGCCTTGACCTGCCCCTGGACCTCGCTCTTGAGGATGTCCTCCCAGTCCAGGGCCAGCAGGGCGTCCTTGTCCACGTCCGCGCCCAGGGTCCAGACGTTGTGTCCGGGATGGATGATGATCAGGGCCTTGGGGTCCGGGCACAGACGCATGAGCGAGCGGGGATCGAACCCCACGCCGATGAGCCCGCCGAAACGGACGTCGTCGAAATACGGCCGCCCGATGTACATCTCCGGGCCGAGATCGGAGTAGTCCACCACGGTCAGCAGGCTGACCTGCCGCCAGACCCCTTCGAAGACCAGGGGCTTGCTGATGCGCTTCACCGGCAGCTCGGGCTGCATGAAGATGATGGTCCCCTCCTCGTCCGTGACCAGGACCCGGTCGACCCACGGGAAGCGGGCCATGAGCAGGTCGAGCCAGTCGATGCCGGGCATGGTGTCCGTGTCGTCCACAAATCGGATCAGGGAGGTCAGCGGGCCGTCCACCGGGGAGATGAGCTTGGCCAGTTTTTCCTGGTTAGGATTGGTGAACTGGTAGCTGTCGGTGTCAATGACCGGCGGCGGATCCACGAAATCACGCGTGCTCTTCCAGGTCTCTTTGGTATAGTCTGCGGTGGAATCCCACACGCTGCAGCCGCCGAGCAACGCGGCGGCGGCCAGGATGATCAAATATAGATATCGCATATTCCCGCTTTCATGCATGGACGCGCCCCAATGCGGAGCCGTCCCTTACAGTTTTGCTAGCCCTGGACCCGGGCTTCGAATCGCGCGGCCAGGGTCTCGAGCGTGCTGATCAACCGGTTCTTGGCGTGCACGCTGAAGGCGTCCGCTTCCGCGTCCGGCCCGTTGCCGTCGCGGTTGCGCTCCAGATGCACGATCCGGTCCTGGAGCTCGGCGCGCCGTTCGTCGGACACGGTTGATTGCAACAAATCCCGGTAGATTTCAAGTGCGCCCTCCACGTCGCCCTGGGAGGCCAGCAGGTCGGCCATGGTCTTGGTCCGGAAGGAGCCGGTGCCGGGCCGGAAGTCCGGCCGTCCGCCCTCCTCGTCGAAACGGGGCCGCTCGCGCTCGGGCAGCTTGAAGGGAGGCGGGCAATCCACCGGCGGCGGCAGGGGCGCGCCCACCAGCCGGCCGGCCAGGGTGCCGATGCCCTCGAAGACCACGTCGGTCCACTTGATGGTGTCGCCGGAAAGGTTGGAGGCCACCAGCATCAGGAAGACGGCCAGATCGCGCTGCTCGGGCGGCAGGCTCCGGGCCCAGCCGCGCCAGAAGGCGGGATAGTCGCGCAGGGGATTGATGACCCGCTCCAGCTGCTCGTGGACCTCAGCCTCGCGGTCGAGCTCGGTCAGCAGCTCCACCAGGAGCATGCGCGCCTCAAGGTAATCGGGATGCCTGTCCAGCCCCTGGCGCAGCGTCTTGACCGCGTCCTCGGGCTGCCCGTTCTCGACGAACAGCTTGGCCAGGGGGAAGAAAACCCGGGAGCCGGGTTCCAGGGAGAGAACTTCCTGATACCATTCAATTTTCTTGCACATCGACGGTGTCTCCGCGAGGTTGGTCCTTCTCATCCGGGAATATGTATAACAATTCGTCCTTCTTGACAAAATTCATCTTCTCTCGAATGACCTTCTCCTGGTACGCCTTGTCCGACTTGAGCTTGCGGATTTCCTGGCTCAGGTCCAGGCTCCTGGCGTCCACGGTCTCGATCTTCCGGCGCAGGACCTCGTACCGGTTCTTCAGCTCCAGATAGGCGAACACGCCCTGGTCGCTCCATATCAACCTAGTCAACAAAAAGAGGTTGATGCAGACGAGCAGCGCCACGAATATCAATCTGCCACGCATGGTTACTGAAGCCTGCGCTCCGCCCTCGTCCGGGACTTGCGGCGGGCCAGCGGCCCCTGCAGCTCCCGAAGGAAGTTCGACGTCGCCGTCTCTATGCGCTCCACGTCCGATTCGCTCAACTCGACCTCATCGATCTTTTCGAGGAATGACTTGAGGACCGCGAATTCGTCCAAAAGGGAGTGGCCGTTTTCCAACTGCTCCAGCTGTGACTCGAGATCGAGGATGGTCTGGAGGCAGTTGGTTATGCGGACAAGATGTTTGACCGAGCTGGAATCCGACATAGGTATCTCTCAGAAATGTTTGTCTCTCTTCGCTTATTAACCCTTTTTTCGAGATCTTGTACAGTTATGCTGCACACAAAACTACCATGTATGCATCCCCCTGTCATCCCTGAAATTCCTCAGCGGAGACAAACGGTTGCGACGGCTCTCCGGCAGCTGTGGCCGGGCGGGTCTCGATTTTTTCTAGACTCGCCCGGAGCGATTCGCCCCGCTTAAGGGGCGGGGCCGCCCGCCGGATCAGCCCTCCTTGGGGGTGCCGATCCACTTCTTGTAGAAGTTGTACAGGTAGTGGCCGCCCGAGACCACGGTCAGGACGAGCGCGATGTACAGCAGAACGATGCCTGTGGGGCGCGGGTCCCAGCCGAACAACGGGTAGTGGAAGATCAGAAAGCCCAAAGACAGGGACTGGGTCAGGGTCTTGAGCTTACCCAGACGGTCCGCAGCCACCACTTCGCCCATCTCGGCGGCAATGGCGCGCATGCCGGTCACGGCCAGCTCGCGGCAGATGATGATGATCACCACCCAGGCGGGCACGCCCCACCCCGGTCCGAGCCGGACCAGCATGATCAGGGCCGAGCCTATGAGCAGCTTGTCGGCCAGGGGGTCGAGAAACTTGCCCAGGTTGGTGATGGTGTTCTGCCCGCGGGCGATCTTGCCGTCGAAGTAGTCGGTCATGCAGGCCAGGAAATACAGGCCGAAGGCGAAATAGGAACCGAATCTGAACTGGAACCACATCTCGAAATAGAGCAGCAGCACGATGAAGGGCGCCGCCAGAATCCGAGCCATGGTCAGGCAGTTGGGAAGATTGAAAACTTTCTTCTTGTCCATCGTTCCCGCCTTACGTGTTTGTGGTCGAGGCCGCCTCAAGACTGCTCTGGGCGGCCGCCGCAATGGTGCCCGCCAACTCGGTGAACGCGCGTTTCGCAAAGGATTCCTCTTCCAGCAGGACCACCGGGACGCCCAGGTCCCCCGCCACCACCGTGGCCGGGTCCAGGGGGATGGCCCCGAGGAAATCCAGGCCGTACTTCTCGGCCAGCTCCTTGCCGCCGCCCTTCTTGAACAGGTCGATGGCCTGGTGGCAGTGCGGACAGACCAGCCCGCTCATGTTCTCCACCACCCCGAGGATCGGGGCCTTGGCGTACTGCAGGAAGTTGATGGATTTACGCACGTCGGACAAGGACACTTCCTGGGGCGTGGTGACCACCACGGACAGGGCGTCCGGGATGGTCTTGAGCACGGTCATGGGCTCGTCGCCGGTGCCCGGAGGGGAATCGACCACCAGGAAATCCAGTTCGCCCCACTGCACGTCGGAGATGAACTGGCGGATGGCCGAGGTCTTCATGGGGCCGCGCCAGAGCACGGCCTGATCCGGGTCCTTGAGCAGGGACTCCATGGAGACTACGTGGAGATTCTCGTTGTATTCCTTGGGCATGATCAGCGACCCGCGATCGATATCCAGGGTGCCGGAGATGCCCAGCAGGGTCGGCACCGAAGGGCCGTGGATGTCCACGTCGAGCAGGCCGACCTTGTACCCCTTGGCGGCCAGGGCCGCAGCCACGTTGACCGAGACCGAGCTTTTGCCCACCCCGCCCTTGCCGCTCATGATGAACAGCTTGTACTTGATCTTTTCCAGGGTGGACTTGATCATCTCGTCCTGGATCTTCATCTTGGCGCTTGGCTTACCGCCGCTCCCGCTTCCGCAGGAGCCCGAACTGCACTGACTCATATCCGCATTCTCTCTTTATCTGTCTCTCCCGCCGGGGGAGATTCCGTTCATTTCACGCGGTTGGACAACCGCTCCAACACGACCACCACGAGCACGCCCACGGCGAACAGCCCCACGGCCAGGGCCACTTCCCCGGTGAAGCCGTCGGGCAGGACGTTCTGCGTTCGCAGCACATGCATCTTCCCACGAATGACCGCCGATTCCAAGACTTCTTTCCAGGGCCAGACTTTTCGCAGCGCCCCGATCATGAATCCGGTCAACACGCTGACCGTGGCCGCGTGCCACCGGCTGAGCAGATAGTGCAACACCCTGGAGAACAGGACGATGCCCACCGCCGCCCCGGCGGCAAAGGTCGCGATGACCACGAAATTATCCCACAAGAACGGGTTCTTGAGGGTTCTGGTCACGTATTCGTACTTGCCCAGCATGAGCAGGAGGAACGCCCCGCTGATGCCCGGCAGGATCATGGCGCAGATGGCGATGGAGCCGCACAGGAAGATGAAGGCCGAGGACTCGGGGGTGGACACGGGGATCATGCCCACCAAAAGATAGCTGCCCACGGCCCCGAGCAGGACGAAGCCCGCGTTCACCCAGTTCAGCGGCTTGATCTCCCGCCCGACCACGAAGATGGAGGCTGCGATGAGCCCGAAGAACAGCGACCATATCTCCACCGGGTGGTTGTTGAGCATGAAATTCATGACCCCGGCCATGGTCACCACGGCGGTCAGGATGCCGAAGAGCAGGCAGGCCAGGAAGCGGGCGTGCACCCCGGCCAGGGCGCCCTTCAGGTCCAGACGCAGCAGCCTGCTGACGAAGCGCGCGTCAAAGGAGCGGATGGCGTCCACCAGCTGGAAGTAGATGCCGGTGATGAAGGCGATGGTGCCGCCGGATACGCCGGGGATGATGTCCGCCCCGCCCATGCACAACCCCTTGAGCCAGAGCATGGCGGCCTCGCGAGCGGTCCGCGGACCGGGGCTGGCCATGAAAGCCGCCCTGAAATTCATCCTGTCGCCGTCCATGCCGCCTCCCGCGCTACCAGCCATGGCTGCCCACGAGGTCCACGAAGGCTACGCCGCCCTTGTCCTCACGGGTGACCTGGCCGTCCTTCTTCTCCACCAGGATCAGGCTCTGGCTGCGCCGGGAGCCGCCCACCGGAATGAGCATGCGGCCGGGATCGGCCAGCTGGTCCACCAGCGGTGCCGGAACCTCGGGGCCGCCCGCCGTGACGATGATCCGGTCGAACGGGGCTTCGTCGGGCCAGCCCATGGTCCCGTCGTCGAGCTTGAGCTTGACCGAGAACATGCGCATGTCCAGAAACCGCTTGCGCGCCGCGTGGAACAGTTTCTTGATGCGCTCCACGGTGTAGACCTCGGCCCCCATGTGCGCCAGGACCGCCGCCTGGTAGCCGGACCCGGTGCCGATCTCCAGCACCTTCATGCCCGGCTCCACCTGGAGCAGTTCGGACATCAGCGCCACGATGTAGGGCTGGGAGATGGTCTGCCCCTCGCCTATGGGCAGGGGCCCGTCGCTGTAGGCCTTGTAGGCCAGGGCCTCCTCAACGAAAACATGGCGCGGCAGTTCGCGCATGGCCGCAAGCACGCGCTCGTCGGTCACGCCGCGCGCCTGAATCTGGTCGCGCACCATGCGCTCCCTGAGCCTTACCGGGTCAACCATCGTCTCTCCTGGGGATACGGCGTTCCATGAACGAAAACACCTGCGGGATGCTGAACAGATTTTACCCTCCAAGTCAACTCGGGGACCAAGAAATAAGCGGAAAGGGAGCAGAAATCTTGACACAATTCCCCTGTTGGCGGATTGTGGAGGTAGACCTAGGAGGAGTTATGCTGAAGGTGAAAGACCTCATGTCGTCCCCCGTCTTCTCCCTCAGGGAGAACGATTCTCTGCACAGCGCCCGGGAGCTCATGGACCTGCAACGCATCCGGCACATCCCCATCGTCACCGTGGACAATGTCTTCACCGGGCTCATCACCCACCGGGACATCCTGGCCGCGACCATCTCCAAACTGGCCGATCTCGACCCCGAGACGCAGAAGGAGATCGATTCCGGCATCCCCATCCACGAGATCATGCGCGCGGACATCACGTCGGTCACGCCGGAGACCTCCCTCAGGGACGCGGCCCGGTTCCTGTTGAACAACAAGTACGGGTGCCTGCCCGTGGTCGAGGGGGGCAGCCTGGTCGGCATCGTCACCGAGGCCGACTTCCTGCGTCTGACCATCAACCTGATGGACGGCCTGGAACAGGAAAGCTGACCCTGAGAGCCAAACCCGAAACCGAAGCCGCATCCTCGTGATGCGGCTTTTTTTTCAGGGATTCTCGCTCCCCCTGCCCCGCCCCGACGGCATGGGCGCGGACTTTTCCCCTTCTTCTCTTGTGTCCTATCCGGGAGTATTATAGAAATAGTCTAGATTTAATCACACAGGAAGTACCATGAGCAAAGACACAAGCCTGACTAAAAAGAAAAGCGGCGGCAAGCTGCCCCTGGGCGGCCTTCTGGCCATCATCGTTCTCCTGGCCCTCTGCGCCGGGGCCTTCATGATTTTCCGCGACACCACGCCCCCGGTGGTGTCCATCGGCCCGGACTCGGACCAGCTGGGCAAGGGGTCCACCCTGTCCGTCAAGGTGGACGATCCGGGCAGCGGCCTGAAGTCCCTGGAGATCTACGCCGTCCAGGGCGACAAGCGCATCCCCCTGGCCGCCAAGACCTACCCGGGCGGCATCCTCCAGGTCCAGGAGGACATCCCCCTGGACTCCGGAACCTTGCAGGAGGGCCGGTTCACCATCGAGGTCACGGCCCGTGACGCCTCCCTCTACCCCTTTGGCCAGGCGGGCACGAGCAAGGCCGAAAAGACCTATTCCCTGGACCTGACCCCGCCGCGCATCTATGTGGAGTCCCCGGTCAACAACCTGAACCAGGGCGGCGCGGGGCTGATGATCTACGCCCTGAGCGAAGAGGCGGCCAAAACCGGCATCCAGGTCGGCGAGCGGTTCTTCCCGGCCTACCTGCAGCCCGGCAACGGGGGCAAGTTCCTCTACTACTGCCTGTTCGCCCATCCGTGGGACGTGCCGGTCAAGGACTTCCAGCCGTTCATCGTGGCCTCGGACGCCGCCGGGAACAGCGCCAAGCGGTCCTTCAACTACCACACCAACCCGCGCGCCTTCCGCCAGGACAGGATCAACCTGTCCGACAGCTTCATGGAGCAGACCATCCCCGAATTCCAGGGGCTGGTCCCCAACCAGGGCTCGCCGCTTGACCAGTACCTGTACATCAACAACACCATCCGCAAGGAGAACCGGGCCAAACTGGTGGAGTTCAGCCGCCAGACCAGCCCGACCATGCTCTGGTCCGGCACGTTCGTGCGTCTGCCCAACGCGGCCAACCGCGCCCGCTTCGCCGATGCCCGCGACTACATGTACCAAGGCAAGAAGGTGGACCACCAGACCCACCTCGGACTTGACCTGGCCAGCATCCAGCACGCGCCGGTCCCGGCGGGCAACGACGGCCGGGTGGTCTTCGCCGACTTCCTGGGCATCTACGGCAACGTGGTCGTCCTGGACCATGGCCTGGGGCTGCAATCCCTCTACGCCCACCTGTCGTCCATAGCCGTGCACCCCGGCGACATGGTCCAGAAGGGCCAGATCATCGCCCACACCGGGGCCACCGGCCTGGCGGGCGGCGACCACCTGCACTACGGCATCACCGTGGGCGGCGTGCCCACCCAGCCTATCGAATGGTGGGACGGGACCTGGATCAAGCACAACATCACCTCGAAAATCCAGTAATACCGAGAAGAA
This sequence comes from Pseudodesulfovibrio sp. lm2024, assembly GCF_051175575.1. NCBI lineage: Bacteria > Pseudomonadati > Thermodesulfobacteriota > Desulfovibrionia > Desulfovibrionales > Desulfovibrionaceae > Pseudodesulfovibrio > Pseudodesulfovibrio sp. lm2024. Next base: position 1,717,473 of record NZ_CP195092.1, on the reverse strand, counting down.
AGCGGCCCGCCTCAAGCGGGCCGCTTCGTTTTCGGGCACCTTTTTTCCGGACCGATTCCTGCATGGCTACCGGGGGCGGCAATCCTTTCCCCCGGGAGAAGACATGAACATATCCACCGATCCGACCACCTGGCCCGATTCCACCGCGACCACCCGGCTGCTCAGCCGGTCACGGAACATCTCGCCCGTAGACGAGGAAACCGTGGAGGCCGAAGAGAACGCCATCGAGGGCTCGCCCTTCTCCTTCCGAAAGGAACTCTCGCCCGAGGAGGAGCAGCGGGTGCAATTCCTGCAGAACCTCCTGGCCCAGACCATGGCCATGGCCGAAGGCAATCCCACGGACGAACAGAAGACGCGCATCCGCGACATCGAGAACGAGCTGGAAAAGATCACCGGCGTCAAGATGCGCTCCCGCATCTCGAAGATGACGGCCAAGATGCCCGGCAAGACCGACGAGGAAGAGGAAAAGGAACGGGAGCAGAAGTACCAGCTCCGGGGCATGGACCCCGAAGAGGCGGTGCACAACAACAAGCCGCTGACGGGCAAGGGCGACAATCCGGGCATGAAGATGCTCCGCCAAAACGCCCTGCTCACGGCAATCGGCACCGAGGCCCTGTCCTCCACCCTCTCGACGATGGGCCTCTAGTCCAGGGCCGAAGCCACCTTTTCCGCGCCCTCCAGTATCTCGTCCCGGTCGCGCAACCCGTCCACGAACCGCTTGGGGATGCCCCGCAGGCCGACCCGCGCCCCGGAAAGGGCCCCGGTCAGGCACGCGCGGGCCATGTTGTTTCCCCCGCCGTTGATCGCCGTGAGCACGGCGGTCTCGAAGTCGGCATACCGGCTGGACAGCCAGTAGGCCGCCGGGACCATGAAGCCGAGCTGGCAGGCCAGGCCGTAGATCTGGGCGATGCGCTCCGGCGGGTCCACCAGGATGTCCGCGTCGACCGCCGCCTCATGCACCAGGCCGGGCTGCAGGAAGACGTCGATGAGCGCCCGGTCCACTTCCTTCTGGGCCCAACCCATGAGCGACTTGCCGGACTTCTCCAGGGTCTTGCCCCGGATCAGGCGGCACACGGCCAGGATGAAGGCCAGGGACTGCGCGGCCACGAACGGCTCGGCGTGGGTCAGATGGATGTTGACCATGGCGTGGGCGGCCAAACCGCGCGGATCGTCGGCGTAGCGCGCGGCCAGCATGACCCCGCGCACGGCGGCCTCGCCCGAATCGGACAGCCCGGCGGCTTCGGACCAGGGCTTGCCGTCCTTACGCGCCTGCCAGACCTCGCGCATGGCGATGTCCGTATACCGCCCACCCTGCGGCGTGCCGTCGATGGTCTTGAGGAATTCGTCCAGCCGGGCCGTGAAGTCGCCCTCGTCGTACCCGCCCTTCTCCGCCAGGGACCCGAGCAGGAGCATGGACACCTGCCCGGTCTGGGACACGTCCCCGGCCTGACAGCCGTCGTGGTAGCGGCCGGGCTTGGGAGGCCGGTAGTCCGTGATCCAGTCGCCGTAGTCGGCGCGCAGCTCGTTCAAGTCGTAATACCAGTGCGGGCCCAACCCCAGGGCGTCGCCGATGTACATGCCGACTATCGCGCCCATGGCGCGTTCCTTTCTCGTCAGTTCGCTCATGAGTGACCTCCAGGTTCCCTCAAGAGTACACGAAAAAAGCCGGACGGCAAGATTACCGTCCGGCTTTGTTTCCGATTCGTATGCAGGGTTCTACTGGCGGGCGGGCCGCTGGAACTCTTCCTTGAGGAGGCAGGCGGCCACAGGGGCCTCGCCGTGGTTGCGCACCCAGATGTTCCTGGAATTGCCCTCCAGCGCCTTGTCGATGACCTGGTCCATGGTCTTGACCGGGATGACTTCGAGGTCCTTGAGGATGTCCTTGGGAACGTCCTGCAGGTTCTTCTCGTTGTCGGCCGGGATGAGCACGGTCTTGATCAGCCCGCGATGGGCGGCCAGCAGCTTTTCGCGCAGCCCGCCGATGGGCAGCACGCGGCCGCGCAGGGTGATCTCGCCGGTCATGGCCAAGTCGTTGCGCACCGGGATGTTCAGCAGCGCGGAGATGAGCGCCGTGGTCAGGGTGACGCCGGCGGACGGGCCGTCCTTGGGAGTGGCCCCGTCCGGCACGTGGATGTGGATGTCCACGAGCTTGTAGAAGTCGGGCTTGAGGCCCAGCAGGTCGGACCGGGAGCGGATGTAGGACACGGCCGCCCGCGCGGATTCCTGCATGACGTCGCCGAGCTTGCCGGTGATCTCCACCTTGCCCTTGCCGGGCATGAGGACCACTTCGACCAGCAGCATCTCGCCGCCGAGCTGGGTCCAGGCCAACCCGTTGCACACGCCCACCTGGGCCTCTTCCTCACGTTCGCCGTAGGTGAACTTGGTCACGCCCAGGATCTTCTGCAGGCTCTGCTTGGATATCTGGATGGACTTGTCGCGGTCGTGGTCCTCCACGATCTTCATGGCGGACTTGCGGCAGATGGAGGCGATCTCGCGCTCCAGGTTACGCACGCCCGCTTCCTTGGTGTAGTAGCGGACCACGTCCAGGATGGCGTTGTCCGAGACCTTCAGGTTATCGGGCTTGAGCCCGTGCTGCTTGATCTGCTTGGGCAGCAGGAATCCCTTGGCGATCTCCACCTTTTCGGTCTCCAGGTAGCCGGGCAGCCGGATGATCTCCATGCGGTCCTGCAGCGGCAGCGGAATGCCTTCCAGGTTGTTGGCCGTGGTGATGAAGAACACCTTGGACAGGTCGTAATCCAGGTCCAGGTAGTGGTCGTTGAAGGCGTAGTTCTGCTCCGGGTCCAGCACTTCGAGCAGGGCCGCGGACGGGTCGCCACGGAAGTCGGCGGACATCTTGTCCACCTCGTCCAGGCAGATGACCGGATTGTTGAACTTCACGCGCTTGAGCGACTGGATGATCTTGCCGGGCATGGCCCCCACGTAGGTTCGCCGGTGGCCGCGAATCTCGGCCTCGTCGCGCACGCCGCCCAGGGACAGCCGGATGAACTCGCGGTCCATGGAACGGGCGATGGAACGGGCGATGGACGTCTTGCCCACGCCCGGAGGGCCGACGAAGCAGAGGATGGGACCCTTCATGGTCTCCACCAGGGTCTGCACGGCCAGATATTCGAGGATGCGTTCCTTGGGCTTTTCCAGGCCGTAGTGGTCCTCGTCGAGAATGGCGCGGGCATTGGCGATGTCCACGTCCTTGTCGTCCTTGATGTTGTCCCAGGGCAGGTCGAGCACCCAGTCGATGTAGTTGCGGACCACGGTGTACTCCGCACTGGACGACTGCATGGTCCGCATCTTCTTGATTTCCTTGCGGACACGCTCGCGATTCTCTTCGGACATGGGCTTGGCGTCCAGCTGGGCCTCCAGCTCCTGCGCCTCGGCCTGCGGGTCGTCGTCGCGGCCCATCTCCTTGTTGATGGCCTTGACCTGCTCGTTGAGATAGTACTCCCGCTGGTTCTTCTCCATCTGGTCCTTGACGCGCCCCTTGACGCGCTTCTCGATGGAGACGATCTCGATCTCGCCGAGCAGCAGCTCGTAGACGCGTTCGAGACGGCGGTTGGGATCGAGCTCTTCGAGAATCTCCTGCTTGCGGGAGAAGTCGATCTTGAGGTGCGGCATGATCTGGTCGGCTAGCTGGCCCGCGTCCTTGATGGTGGACATGGCCAGGATGGCCTCGGGGGCCACCTTCTTGTTGACCTTGCCGAACTCCTCGAGCGAATCCTGGACCGCGCGGATGAGGGCCTTGCCCTCGGCGGTCTCGTCGCCGGACTCGTCCAGGACGGAGAACCGGGCCTTGGGATAATCCCCCTCCTCGTCGGCATAGGGGATCATGTCCGTTTCCGGGTCCCAGGCGGCGCGGGAAACGCCCTCGAACAGCACCTTGATGGTGCCGTCGGGAAGACGCAGCATCTGCAGGATCTTGCTGACCGTACCGATGCGGTAGAGATCATCCGCTTCGGGATGCTCTTTCTCCGGGCTCTTCTGGGTGACCAGGAATATCTGCTTGCCGTAGTCGGCGACCGCGGTTTCTATGGCCTTGATGGAGGCCTCGCGTCCCACGAAGAGCGGGACGATGGATTTCGGGAACATGACCACTTCCCTCAACGACATCATCGGGAGGGTCATGGAATCAGGGGATTTCTTGCCGTCAAAGCTGAAGGTCGGCATTGATTCCTCCGGGGGTTAAAATAAGGCGGTCCCCCCATGCGGGGGGAATGGACACCGCCGATGCACAACAAGTAAGGCCCGCGGGCGGAATGTCAATTAGAAGTTCCCTAAGCGGACTTTACTTCCTGATGGTACATCAGGAGCGGGTCCATGTCCTTCTCGACCACGGCCGCGTTGATCACGCATTCGCGTACGTCGGGCATGGCAGGGAGCTTGTACATGATCTCGAGCATGGTGGTTTCCAGCACGTTGCGCAGGCCGCGCGCGCCGGTCTTGCGCTCGATGGCCTTCTTGGCGATGGCCCGCAGCGCGTTCTCGGTGAAGGTCAGCTCCACCTTGTCCAGCTCGAAAAGCTTGCGGTACTGCTTGATCAGCGCGTTCTTGGGCTCGGTCAGGATGCGCACCAAGTCGTCCTCGGTCAGCTCTTCCAGGGCGGTCTGCACCGGGATGCGGCCGACGAACTCGGGGATCAGGCCGAACTTGATCAGGTCCATGGGCTCGGACAAAGCGAACAACTCGCCCAGGTCCATTTCCCGCTTGGCTTCGACCTTGGCGCCGAAGCCCATGCCGGAGCCCTGCTTGCGCTGCTGCACGATCTTGTCCAGGCCGATGAAGGCGCCGCCCAGGATGAACAGGATGTTCGAGGTATCCATGCGGATGAACTCCTGCTGGGGGTGCTTGCGCCCGCCCTTGGGCGGGATGTTGGCCTCGGTGCCTTCGATGATCTTGAGCAGGGCCTGCTGCACGCCCTCGCCGGACACGTCGCGGGTGATGGACGGCGAATCGCCCTTGCGGGCCACCTTGTCGATCTCGTCGATGTAGATGATGCCGCGCGAGGCCGCGTCGATGTCGTAGTCGGCGTTCTGGAGCAGCTGCACCAGGATGTTCTCGACGTCCTCGCCCACGTAGCCGGCCTCGGTCAGGGTGGTGGCGTCCGCGATGGCGAACGGCACCTTGAGCACCCGGGCCAGGGTCTGGGCCAGGAGCGTCTTGCCCGAGCCGGTGGGGCCGATGAGCAGGATGTTGGACTTGTCGATCTCGACATCGTCCGCGCCCGCGTTGGCGGCGGCGTAGAAAACGCGCTTGTAGTGGTTGTGCACGGCCACGGACAGGATCTTCTTGGCCTGTTCCTGGCCGATGACGTACTGGTCCAGCAGCTCCTTGATCTCCTGCGGAGGGAGCAGGCGGCCATCCTCGAATTCCTCGCTGATGGTCTCCTGGGCCATGATGTCGTTGCACAGGGCAACGCATTCATCGCAGATGTATACGTCCGGCCCGGCTATGAGCCGTTGCACCTCCGCCTGGGTCTTGCTGCAGAACGAGCAGCACAGGTCGGGTGAATTGTTCTTCTTGTCGGTCGTCATGGCTATGAACCCTTGATGCTTTCGTCCACGTCCGCTCTCGACTTCATGACCTTGTCGATGAGTCCGTACTCGAGGGCTTCCTCGGACGACATGAAATAATCGCGGTCGGTATCCGCGGTGATCTTTTCGATGGACTGGCCCGTGTGGTGGGACATGATCCCGTTGAGCTCGTCCTTCATGCGCAGGATTTCCCTGGCATGGATGGAGATGTCCGAGGCCTGGCCCTGCGCGCCGCCCAGCGGCTGGTGGATCAGGATACGGCTGTGAGGCAAAGCGTAGCGCATGCCCTTCTCGCCCGCGCAGAGCAACAGGGAGGCCATGCTGGCCGCCTGGCCCATGCACAGGGTCGCCACCGGCGCGGAGATGTACTGCATGGTGTCGTAGATGGCCATGCCTGCGGTGACTACGCCGCCGGGCGAGTTGATGTACATGTAGATTTCCTTTTCCGGGTCCTCGGACTCCAGGAACAGGAGCTGGGCGCAGATCAGGCTGGCCACGTGATCGTCGATGGCGGTGCCGAGCAGGATGATCCGGTCTTTGAGAAGCCGGGAATAGATGTCGTACGCTCGCTCCGTACGACCGGTAGTTTCGATGACCATCGGAATGGCGACCATATATGTCTCCTTGAAGGCTCTTGGGCGGGTTATCGGATGTCCGGAGGAAAAACGTTAGCCCCCACGCACCCTTGATCGGGCGCACAACACCCGTATCCACTCAGTTTTACGTCATTCATTATGAGATATTTCCCCTGTGAGGACAAGGGAAACTTCTCCCGCTGCCGGAACCAAATAGGCATCCGCGGGGCAAGGTCAAGGGCGCGTGCAAAAAAACGGCGGCCCGGAAGCTCCCGGACCGCCGTTTGTCTTGAATCGATGCGAAGAGCTAGGCCTGTTCAGCCTCGAACTTGTCGGCGCGCTCCTGGAGCTTGGCCAGGGAGTATCCCTTGGCGGTGGTCTCCTTGAGGCCCAGGTTGGCCACGGCCCATTCCACGGCCTCGGCCTTGTCCTTGAACTGGATTCCGCCGGACTTGGCCTCGGCCTTCTCGGCCGGAGCCTTCTTGGCGGCCTCGCCAGCGGTGGGGGCCGGGATCAGCTTGACCTCGGCGGCGTCGTAGATCATCTCGGACGCCTTGTCGCACAGCAGACGGTCCTTCAGAGGCACGATGAGGTTGTTGTCCTCGTAGTACTTCTTCAGCTCGTGCAGGGGCTGGCGGGACTGCATGGCCAGCTGGGACAGGGTGGCCTCGATCTCCTCGGGGGAGATTTCCAGCCCTTCCTGAGCGGCCACGGCCAGCAGGAAGATTTCGGACTTGACTGAAGCCTCGGCCTCGGGGCGGAAGCCCTCACGCAGTTCCTCCGGGGTCTTGCCCAGGGACTGGAAGCCCTTGCCCTGGCGGTCCAGACGGTACTCCAGGTCCTTGAGCAGACGGTCGATGCGATCCTCGACCATGGCCGGAGGCAGCGGAAATTCCGTAATGCTGCCGATGATGGAGTTCAGCAGCTCGCTCTGGGCCGCCGCCTTGTTCATCTGCTTGCGCTGGGAGGCGTAGGACTCGCGGATGCCGGTGCGCATGGTCTCGACGTCCTTGAAACCGGCCTTCTGGGCCACGGCGTCGGTCATCTCGGGCTTGATGCGCTCCTTGACCGCGTGCAGCTTGGCCTTCATGGTCACGGTCTGGCCGGCCAGGTTCTCGTTGATGAAGTCGGCCGGGAAGGTGATGTCGGTCTCGCCGGACTCGCCGGAGGTCAGGGTCTTGATCATGTCCTCGAACTCGGGCAGGGCCTGGTTCTGGCCCAGGACCAGGTCGAAGTTCTCGGCCTGGATGCCCTCGACGATCTGGCCGTCGCGGTAGGCGCCGAAGCTCACGGAGGCGACCTCGCCGTCCTTGGGCGGACGGACGTCCTCGATGACCTTGACCTCGGCGTTGTTTTCGAGGATGCGTCCCTCGACCTCGGCGATCTCCTCGTCGGTGACGACCACGTCCACTTCCTCGACCTTCAGCCCCTTGTACTCGGGCAGATCGAGCTTGGGCGCAACCTCGAATTCGATGGAGTACTTGAAGTCCTCGTCGCGGACCAGTTCCTCGGCATCCACGTCGATGCGCGACATGGGCTGCATGGACAAGCCGCTCATGATCTCGTTGATCTGGTAGTTGATCAGATCGGTGGTCGCTTCGCCGTAGACCTGCTTGTGGTACTTCGACTCGATGATGGAAGACGGCACCTTGCCCTTGCGGAAGCCCTTGACATCGGCCTGCATGCGATACAGGGCGATGGTGGCGGAGAGAGCGGCATTGACCTCTTCTGTGGGGACCTCAACGGTGATCTTGCGTTTCACCGGGGAGAGTTCTTCAACATTGTATTCCATGAGACGTATCCTCCTCAAACGCCTGGGCAGGCGCGTAAATATGGCATTTTGTGGTGCGGGCGGAGGGACTCGAACCCCCAAACCGTGAGGTACCAGATCCTAAATCTGGCGCGTTTACCAATTCCGCCACGCCCGCAAAAAGAACGTGCTGTTTAAGCAAGCTCTCGCGCATATGTCAACCTGTAGGGGCCTTGCCGGTGCGGAAATCTACACATCGTCGGGGTTTTCCGTCATTTCGTCGGCTATCCCGCGCAAAATGGCGGTCAATTCTCCCATGTCCGGGGCCAGCACGTACACGGCCGGTTCCCGGCCCATGCCGCCTGGATCGCCCAGGGCGCGGACCGTTTCCGGGTCCGCATGCGCCTTGAGAACCTCCAGGCCGCCCCACTCCTCGAAGCGGCCGTCCTCATCGGTGACGTATTCAGGCCGCCCTTCCCAATCCATCCAGGCTATTTCCATATTGAGAGCCGAGAGCGCCCGGAGCACGGGTTCGCCCCCGGCCAGGGTCATGGCGCAGTGCAGTTCCGGCCGGACCCGACGGGCGGCCAGCAACAGCGAGGCCGCGCGCACCGACGCCCCGAACTCGGGGTAGCCGACCACGTCGACCATGCCCCGGACCGTGGTGATGAATCCGCCGGAAAATCCGGCCACGTCTTTAACGGACTCCGCGAAGGGCACGGCCACGGCCACGTTGGCCCGGCCGCGCGGCAGCATGTCCTGGAGTCCGGGCCTGGCGGCCAGCCGCCTGCCGAAATCGTCCACCGAGGCCAGCACGTCGCCCCGGGCGCGTTCCCTGGTCCACGGCGCGAGGTGGTTGACCGGGCCGCCCCCCTCCCCGAGCCGGTATCCGGCGCGCAGGGCCAGGTTCAGGTACTCCTGGCCGCGCAGGATGGCCGCGCCCATGTCGAGCCCCCGGGCCAGCCCGGTGGCGATGGCCGAGGACAGGGTACAGCCGGTGCCGTGGGTGCAGTCCGTGTCGACCCGCCGCTGCATGAACGGGATCGGGTCCGCGCCGGGCGTCATGTACCAGTCGGTCACGGCCAGGGAGTCGGTGTGCCCGCCCTTGATGAGCACCGCCTTGGGGCCCATCTTGAGGAGCAGCTTCCCGGCCAGGAAGACGTCCTCCCGGCTCTTGATCCTCATGCCGGTGAACAGCTCGGCCTCGGGCAGGTTCGGGGTCAGCAGGTCGGCCAGTGGGAACATCCGGTCCACCATGGCCTCCACCGCGTCGTCCTGCAGCAGTTTGCCGCCGGACGTGGCCACGCAGACCGGATCGACCACCAGGGGGAAGGTCTTCTTCTCCAGCAGCGCGGCCAGGGCCTCGATGATCGGGGCGGAAAAAAGCATGCCGGTCTTGGCCGCGTCGACCTTGATGTCGTCGAGCACGGTCTTGAGCTGCAGGGCCACGAACTTGGCCGACGGGGCGTGGATGCCGGTCACGGCGGCGGTGTTCTGGGCGGTCAGGGCGGTGATGACGCTGGCCCCGTACCCGCCGAGCATGGTTATTGTCTTGAGATCGGCCTGGATGCCCGCCCCGCCGCCGGAGTCGGACCCGGCGATGGTCAGGACGCAGGGATTTCTATCCATTGTTCTCCTCCAGAAAAACGCTCACCGCCAAAAAACAACGATCGCCGGAGGCTGGCAACACCCGCATCCGACAATCGCAGAGGGAAAAACAAAGACGGCCGCACGGCCGCCGATCAACCGCAGGACAACTTGACGTAGTCTTCGACGGAGACGCCGTTCCAGGCCTTGCTGACCCAGTAGGCCGTGGCCCAGATCATCAGGGCGGTGGCCTGCAGGTCGGTCAGACGGCGCAGCTTCACCTCAAGGTTGCTCTTGCTCGCGCCATGCTGGATGTGGACGCTGTGCTCGTCGCACGCCTCTTCCACCCGAAGCAGCAGATACGCCTGCTTGGACTGGTTGGGCAGCAGCTTCACTTCCTTATGGGATTCGAGGATGGTCTTGAGCTCGGCAACGGAAAAATCGCTCGACACGTTGCGGATGGATTTGAAAAAGACGTCAACGGCCCAGGGCAGGATGAACTCGGCTCCGGCACTCTTGGTCTTGAAATAGTCCTTGAGCCACTTTTCCTGATCATGGGTAATTCTAGCAGCGACCTGGGGCATACCGTCTCCTCCAAATGAACCGGCGAAACTTAGTACCTGATAGTATATTTGGCAGTAGCTATATAAAGGAAACGGCCAAATCAATCAAGAGTTTTTCTAGAAGAACATTAAAACAATTACGGCCGTTACCCGTTGAAAACAGTCCTTAATTGGCGGAACAAAGTGAGCAGGAGCGCGTCGGGCGCGTCGTTGCCGTCGATGTTCAGGCGGATAATCTCCGTGACTGTATTCCGGCTGGGCGTGACCGTCTTCTTAGCCACCAGGACGATGTTCTGCTCGCGCCCGTCCTCGCCGTCCCGGGTGCGTACCACGAGCACCCAATGCCCGTCCTGCCGCTTCCAAGAGGTCTCCACCGCCACGGTGGCCGACTCCTTGCGCTCGATGAGCTGCACGAAATCCTTGAGGGAAAAATGCTTGCCCTTGCCCTGCACGCCGAGGAACTCGCCCCCGGAGGCGATAACCAGCGGGCTGGCCAGGAACTCGGCGGGCGGGAAGTCGATGCTTGAGCCGCCGCCCTGCCCTGCCGACAACCTGCGTTTGAGCGAGGCGACCTCATCCCGCAGGGTGCGGACGACCTCCTCCTGCCTGGCCGACTCGGCCTCGCGCTCGGCTCGCAGCGCGGCCACTTCGTCCCGCAGGGAACGGATCTCGCTGCGGAACAGGGACTGGTTGTCCAACACGTCGGACATCCGCGACAGCACGCCCGCCAGGTCCTGCATGGCGCCAAGGGACACAGGCTGTTCAAATGCCTGATCAGACTGTTGATCATTCATTAACATGCCAAATTTCAATGCTAATTCTTGTTCAATTTGTTCAGTTGACCAATTGTCGTTGAACATCTTTCGAATCCTCCTGAAGATTTCCAAGACCTCTACTGGATACCGCGTCCGGCGTCCGGCGCCGCCCTCGGAGGGGATGAACCTTTCAAATTTATCCTTATAATACACGATAGTAGAAGGCGGTATATCCAACCGCCGCCCCACTTCGCGCAAACTGATAAATTTCCTGCTCATCCCGTCAGCCCCTGTTGATCATTAATCATTTCATTGAACATTATAGGCGATATAACGCCATGTCAACCTATTTTCGAACAACACCGAACAACACTGATCAACACAGTGAACAGAAAAAAGGTGCGGCGCACTGAGCGCCGCACCTTTGGTGCATCGAAATCGGTGGCGATCCGCTACTTTTCCAGTTCGCCGCGAACTTCCTTGAGGGACTGCAGAATGCCCTGCATCTTTTCGCGCAGAGCCTGGTCCTCGAGGGTGTTGCCGAGATAGGCGGACTTCATGGCCATCTCGTTGACCATGTCCAAGGCGAGCAGCCGCTTCATCTGGAGCGGAAGGCCCTCCTCCATCTTGACCATGCGGTCGTCGAGTTGGGAGACATCCTGACGTAGCGCGCCCAGGCTCTTCACCTCTTCGGTGAGCCCGGCGATGTTCCTGTTCATGCCGAAAAAGAAGATGACCAGCAACACGACCACGAGCAGGGAGACGATGACAGCGACCTTGCTCATGTCCCGGCTGGTGGCGCTGGCGGCCGCTGCTGGCGCAGCCTGCTGCGCGGTCTCTGCGTTGGTCTGTTTATCCACGTGAACCGCCTCCAATTTATGGATTTTATGTCCGTCAGAACCCATTTAACTCTCCATTGATTGTGCTTTACTGGATACTACCGCCTCAACGTTTTAGCATATACTTCACCCTGCAAAAGGAATCAAGGGTGAGCAACGTTCAAGGACCGATCTTTCCTTTTTGAGGTTCCATACGCTCCAGATTCGTTATTCTTTCACTCAACAATCTGCAATTTTCTTGACACACGACGCCGTATGTTGAATATGATTTAGCTGCGGTGACACTTAAGCATTACAACATTGGACCCGATGCAGTTGCTTCGGAACTGTATCGCGAAAAGTCCGAGTAACAAGGAGACTCTTATGGAAGATTACTTGCAAGAGGCACTGGAGATCGTGAAGGCGCAGGCAAGTGTGCGGACCATGACTGAGGAAGAAATCACCTCCATGGTACAGAAACTGGCCGCCGGCATCAAAGCCATCGCCGAAGGGGACGTGGTCGAGAGCGGTGCCCCCGCGGCCGTCGATCCTCAGAAGGCCATCCGCGAAAAGTCCATTCTCTGCTGTGCCTGCGGCAAGTCCTTCAAGGTGCTGACCAAGAAGCATCTGGCCACCCACGGCATGACCCCGGAAGAATACCGGGAGCAGTACGGATATAAGAAGAAACTTCCCCTGGTCTGCAAATCCCTGCAGCGGGAGCGTCGCAAGAAGATGAAAGAGATGCAGCTCTGGACCAAGAGAACATCCGCCAAGAAAAAGTAGAGCATTCCACTCTATCCCGGATTGATGCAAGGGAGTAGCGGCTTACACCGCTGCTCCCTTGTTTATGTGATACAGCGCAACGGCTCATGCAATGCGCGTGTCAGCCGCGAACAGACTGCAAGCCATCAACACCAGGCCCTCCCGAGATGAACGCGGCGGCCCGCATCAAAGGCTATTGATCTTGCAGGCGGTACAGACCTCGCCGAAGCCGACCAAGGTGGACGGCTATTGTGGGCTGGCAGACCAGTCACCGAATGGCTGGATTTTAATTATTACACGTTAATAAAAGCAAAAAAGCCAGGATACAACCGGGCCTTTTTTACTGCTTGAGCGTTCGAGTAAGCATCAAATCCAGAGTGTCTTCAATCCGCTTCCAACCGGCTTCGGACTGCAGGTCGATCCCGCCTAGGCTGCGGTGCATGCGCGAGCGCACGGCCAGGAAGTTGACCGACGCAGCCAGGATCATGACCAGCGCGGTCAGGTCCACCTCTTCGGGCGGATCGGTCTGCATCAACTCGAAGAACTCCAGAGCGGTCTTGACCCGGACCTCTTCCAGGGCGCGGGTCAGATCGTTGCGCACCACGCCTTCCCAGGCCAATATCTCGAGGGTCTGCGGTCTGCGCAGGATGGCCCGCATGTACCGCCTGAAGAACTGGGACATCAGCTCGGCCGGGGACATCGCCCGGATGCGTTCGGCGTCCTCTCCGAGCAATTCCTCGGCTGTGGGCCAAAACTCCACGGTCCTGCCATACTCGGCCACAAGCCCTTCCAATCCCTGGTAATACCGGTAGATCAACTTCTTATCCACACCGGCCTCACGGGCGATCATATTGACACCCAAGCGCTGGAACCCGACCTTGGCGAGCACCTTGCCCACGGCCTTGACCAGCTTCTCCTTGGTAATTTCCTTGTTCCGGATGGGTATGACCTTGGGAACGGCCTTCAAAGTCGCCATAACCCCTCCTTAAGCTAAAAAAATCCGGCTACAAACAGTATCTCAGACACTTGGCGCCCCGGCAAGGATATTTCCACATCCGTTCACCAGGGAGCCACCGACCGGACTGTTCTTCTTTTTAGAATATAGCGCCGCACAGTTACCAGGTAACGAACCCCATGGTTTTTCGGTACATCAACAGGAAGAGCTGCATGACGGCTGCCCCATGCGTTCGCTTGGACTGTGACCGAAAATATGTTCGAATGGCGCAAGACATGGCTTTGTTGGACGATGTCACTTCGTCGGCGTTCAAATCCACTCTCACCTCAAAGGCGGCCGACCATGTTCAGGCAAAAGGAATGGTCTTTCACCGGATCCTCCGGAACAACATACATTTTCTCCATCCGTCCCAAGAGCGATGGACTGCCTCGATCCGCAGGCGTCTACATTCAGGCATACACCCGTCCGCGAGGACACATGGCGGGCTGGCGGGTGAATCCACTACACATAGGCCAGGCCGAAGATATCGCCTCGGCGGTCGACCACGCAGGGGAGCCACCTACGAGCCGCTGCACCGTCTGGAACAGCAATTTCATTCTCCTGGAATCCAGCCCCTCAGCCAGGGATAAATGCGTACGCGACCTGGATATGCCGGGCGTAGACTACATGGAAATTGGCATCGATTGAGTTAACGCGCCCGAACTCCTGCACTCGCCGCAACCTCGGAAAGAACGTCCACCCCAAACGCAAAAAGCCCTCAGTCGTTATGACTGAGGGCTTTTGAAATATTCCTTGGCGGCGACCTACTTTCCCACACGCTACCATGCAGTATCATCGGCGATGGAGGGCTTAACTACCGGGTTCGGAATGGGACCGGGTGTACCCCCTCCTCCTTGGCCACCAAGAAAATTTTGGCGAACCGGAGTTCGGAATATATTAGTAAATAGGGGAAGAGAGAATTCCATTAATTGTTAAATAAGCCGCACGATCTATTAGTACTGGTCAGCTGAACAACTCACGTTGCTTACACCTCCAGCCTATCAACCTTGTAGTCTTCAAGGGATCTTCAGGGACATATAGTCCAGGGAGAACTAATCTTAAGGCTGGCTTCCCGCTTAGATGCTTTCAGCGGTTATCCGTTCCGAACTTAGCTACCCTGCAGTGCCACTGGCGTGACAACAGGAACACCATAGGTTCGTCCACCCCGGTCCTCTCGTACTAGGGGCAGACCCTCTTCAATTCTCCTACGCCCACGGAGGATAGGGACCAAACTGTCTCACGACGTTTTAAACCCAGCTCGCGTACCACTTTAAACGGCGAACAGCCGTACCCTTGGGACCTGCTTCAGCCCCAGGATGTGATGAGCCGACATCGAGGTGCCAAACCGCGTCGTCGATGTGAACTCTTGGACGCGATCAGCCTGTTATCCCCGGCGTACCTTTTATCCTATGAGCGATGGCCCTTCCATTCGGAACCACCGGATCACTAAGACCAACTTTCGTTCCTGCTCGAGATGTCTCTCTCACAGTCAAGCTCCCTTATGCCTTTGCACTCAACGGCTGGTTTCCAATCAGCCTGAGGGAACCTTTGCAAGCCTCCGTTACATTTTAGGAGGCGACCGCCCCAGTCAAACTACCCACCAGACACTGTCTCCACACCGGATAA